>MSHJ01000020.1 GCA_001941065.1 Alistipes sp. Zagget8 | reverse complement strand
GCGAAAACGATCGTAAATGAATAAGCAAACGCTTTTCGTGACGCTCACGGCTGCCGCCCTGATGTGCGGCTGCCAGTCGTCGAAAGTGAAGATTTCGGGCCGTTTCATCGGCAGCGATGCGAAGAATGTCTATCTCGAAGACGCCTCGCCGCTGACGCAGGCGGTCATCGATTCGGCCGTGCTCGCCGGCGACGGCAGCTACCGTTTCGACCTGAAGGGGGTGGCCAAAACGCCCTCCCTGTACAACGTCATCTACAACGGCGAGCGGATTCCGCTGCTCATCGCCGGGGGCGACCGCGTGACGGTCGGCTCGGTGGGCAGCGTCGTGCGCAACTACACGGTCGAGGGGTCTGCCGAATCGGAACTGCTGCGCCAGTTTTACCAGGCTTTCGTCACGGGGGCCCAGCGACTGGACAACATTGCCGTGCAGTTTGCCAAACCGGACATCACGGAGGAGGAACGCAAGGCACTGGTCAAGGACTACACGGACGAATACTACCGCATCCGCCGCGAGCAGCTGCGGTTCATCATCGAGAACAAAGCCTCGCTGGCGGCGGTCTACGCCCTCTACCAGCGTCTTCCGGGCGACCGCTACCTGTTCAACGGCGACAGCGACGTGGTCTATTTCCGCACCGTGGCCGAGGCCCTCGAAAAGAGCTATCCCGAATCGCCCTACCTCCAGTCGCTGTTGAGCGAGATCGCCCGCATGGACGCGCGTATGAACCTGACGTCGCAAATCTCCGAAGCGGGTTATCCCGACCTCGAGCTGACGGACATTTACGGCAAGAAGGTCCGCCTCTCGTCGCTCGCGGGCAAGGTCGTGCTGCTGGATTTCTGGTCTGCGGAGCTGGGTACGAGCAATGCGCTGAACGCCGACCTGAAAGAAACTTACAAAAAATACGAAGATTCCCCCGTCGGGTTCGAGGTTTATCAGGTGGCGGTCGATACGTCGAAGCCGCTGTGGATCAACGCTGTGCAGGAACAGCAGCTGCCGTGGGTTTCGGTCAGCGACCTGCGCGGACGCGGCTCCTCGGCGCTGGGACTCTACAACGTGCGGAAGCTCCCGGCCAATTTCCTGATAGACAAGGAGGGTACGATCGTCGCCCGGGACATCTACGGCAAGAGCCTCGAGACGAAGCTGGACGAACTGACAAAATAATGTATTATTTCGCATCCGACATACATCTGGGGGCGGGTGACGAGCAATCCGCACGGGCGGTCGAACGCCGCTTCGTGGCGTGGCTCGACACGGTGTCCCGCGATGCGGAGGCGATTTTTCTGGTCGGCGACATCTTCGATTTCTGGTTCGAATACCGCCGCGTGGTGCCCAAGGGATTCGTGCGGGCGCTGGGCAGACTGGCCGAACTGACGGACCGGGGCGTGCGGGTGGTCTTTTTCACGGGCAACCACGACATGTGGGTCGGCGACTACCTCGCCCGCGAGTGCGGGATGGAGATATACACCTCCCCGCAGGTGATGACGCTCGCGGGTAAGAAAGTCTTTATTGCCCACGGCGACAACATGAATATCGACGGACAGCCGCTGCTGAAACTCTTGAACCGGGTGTTCTGGTCGCGGACGTTGAAATGGCTCTTTTCGTGGGGCGTGCATCCCGACCTGGCTTTGAAATTCGGCCATTGGTGGAGCGGTAAGTCGCGCAAGCGGCACGGCGCCGCGGACCGCAGGGTTGCGCTTACGGAGCCCAGCACGGGGCCTGTCGAGGAGCCGGGCACCGGATCGCTCATCGAATACGCCCGCGAATATGCCCAAACCCACAAGGTCGACTATTTCGTCTTCGGACATATGCATTTCCCGCGCGATTTTCGCGAGGGAAATTTTCATGTGGTGAACCTCGGCTGCTGGGCGGAGAATCCGTCGTATGCCGAGCTGGATGCGGCGGGGGATATGACGCTGAAAATGTACACATCATGAAACAATACCTCGATTTGCTGCGCCGGATCAAGGCGGAGGGTGTCGTGCGGGGCGACCGCACGGGAACCGGGACCAAGGGGGTCTTCGGCCATCAGATGCGCTTCGACCTGGCGGAGGGATTCCCGCTGCTGACGACCAAGAAGGTCTTTCTGAAAGGCGTGATTCACGAACTGCTGTGGTTTCTGCAGGGGGATACCAATATCAAATACCTCGTCGAAAACGGGGTGCATATCTGGGACAACGACGCTTACCGCTATTATAACGAACTGTGCGTGCGCCACGGCGTACTGCCCGTCGGGCGGGAGACTTTTTTGGCGGCCGCGGGCGTCGAGTCGCCGATCGAAGGCTATCGCTTCGGCGACCTGAATCATGTCTACGGCTACCAGTGGCGTTCGTGGCCCCGGCCCGACGGAGGGGCTGTCGATCAGATTGCGCAGGCGGTCGAGCTGATCCGCACGAATCCCGAGTCGCGGCGCATCCTCGTCTCGGCGTGGAACGTCGCGGAAATCGAAGAGATGGCCCTGCCGCCGTGCCATGTGCTGTTCCAGTTCTATGTGGCCGAAGGGCGGCTTTCGTGCCAGTTGTACCAGCGCAGCGCCGACACGTTCCTCGGCGTGCCGTTCAACATCGCCTCCTACGCCCTGCTGACGCAGATGATGGCGCAGGTGTGCGGCCTCGAACCCGGGGAGTTCGTCCATACGCTGGGCGACACGCATCTCTACCTGAACCACCTGGAGCAGGTAGACGAACAGCTCGCGCGCGAGCCGCGTCCGCTGCCGCGCCTGCGGCTGAATCCCGATGTGAAGTCGGTTTTCGATTTCCGTTACGACGATTTCACGCTCGAAGGTTACGATCCGTGGCCTGCGATCAAAGCCCCGATGTCGTTTTAATTGTACCTCCTCAGGGGCCCGAACCCAAATACGACTGATTATGAAGATCAAGATTCCAGCTATCGCAGCAGCCGAGGTCGAAGCTATCGTCTTCGACTTGGGCGGAGTTATTCTCGACGTCGATCTCCAACGTTCGGTCGAGGCGCTGAAAGCCCTGAATGCCGAAGGGGTCGGGGTGCAGGATGTCTTGGCGGAGAACGCTTCGGTTTTCCGCGACCTCGAACTGGGGCTGGTGACGCCCGAAGCGTTTACCCGGGCTTTCCGGGAATACTATCCGGCTGCCCGCGGCGTTTCCGACGCCGGGATATGGGACGCCTGGAACGCCATGCTGATGCCGTTCGACGCGGAGCGGGTGGAACTGCTCCGGGGACTGGGCCGGCAGGGGCGGGTCTTTCTGCTGAGCAACACGAACCTGCCGCACCGTATCCGGTTCCGGGAGTTGTTCCGCGAACGTTTCGGAGGCAGTTTCGACGCCCTGTTCGCGCAATGTTTCTACTCCGATGAACTGCACCTGCGCAAACCCGATCCGGAGATTTTCCGGCAGGTCGTTGCGCAGATCGGCGCCGCTCCCGGACACATGCTGTTCATCGACGACAACGCGGCCAATATCGCCGCCGCCCGCAGCGAGGGTTGGCAGGTTTGCCATCTGACCGGCGGAAAACGTATAACCGATCTTTTCGAACTATGATCTCCATCATCGTAGCCGTAGCCGAAAACGGCGTTATCGGCGACAAAAATGCCCTCCTGTGGCATATCTCCGAGGACCTGAAACATTTCAAAGCCGTGACGACGGGCCATCCGGTCGTCATGGGCCGTAAGACCTTCGAATCGCTCGGGAGGCCGCTGCCCAACCGCGAGAACGTCGTTATCACGCGGCAGCGGATCGAAATCCCCGGCTGCACGGTCGTACATTCGCTGGAGGAGGCCGTGGGGCTGTTCCCGGAGAATGAGGAGGTGTTCGTGATCGGCGGTGCGCAAATCTATGCCGAAGCCCTGCCGCTGGCCCGGAGGTTTTACCTGACGCGCGTTTTCCATGCTTACGAGGGGGACACGCGATTCCCCGCATGGGACGAGGAGGCGTGGCGGCTGGTGTCGTCGGAGTCGTTCTCCGGCGGGAAAGATTACTCCTGGCCGTTTGCCTTCGAGCTTTACGAACGGCGCTAAATTACGCATTTATACCACCGCCCGTCCGCCCCGGATTCCCTACCTTTGCACTGCAAAGGTTTTTTTGTATATAGGTATGGGGAAATATTTCGATATGCTGATGGAAGATGTGCGGATGAAGGAGGGCCTTCACTCGTGCATGAACTGCGGCGTCTGCACGGGCGTCTGCCCGGCGGCGGAGTTCTACAACTACGATCCGCGGCAGATCGTCAACATCGTCCAGACACGCGACGACGATGCCATCGAGGAGTTGCTGAAAAGCGATACCATCTGGTATTGCGGCGAGTGTATGTCGTGCCGTCCGCGCTGTCCGCGGGGCAATACGCCGGGTTATGTGATTCAGGCGCTGAGGACGCTGTCGCAGAAACTCGGGTTCTTCGTCGAGAGCGAGAAGGGCCGCCAGCAGCTGGCCCTGAAGCGCATCATCGGCGAGAATATTCTCCGCACGGGCTACTGCATCGTGCCGCGGCTGGTGAAACCCGAGCTGCATCCCGAGCAGGGGACCGTCTGGAAGTGGATTTACGACAACGACCGGGAGGTTTACGGTCAGTTCACGCCCGTCTACATGCGTCACGGCGCCGGGGCCCTGCGCCGGCTGGACGAGGAGTCGCTCGCCGAGATCAACGAGATATTCCGGGTCAGCGGCGGCAGCGAGATGTTCGACACCATCGAGCGACACTCCGACCGCAAGGCCCGCGAACTGGGTTACGAGGAGGGCGCCGACCAGCAGTACATGATGGACGTTTTCCTTTCGAACAGCAACGAGCATTACTGATAAGATGACGATGAAACGAAAGAGTTGGCAGGACTACCAGAAGGAGATCGCCGACGACCACTATTATTACGCACGCAGCTGCATCCGGCAGAATTTCTTCCCCGGGAGCGAAAAGCTGTTTATCGACATGCTGCGCAACGACCTGGGCAAGGACCTTACGGACGATCCGCTGCACTCCTCGTGCACGGGCATCGGCTACCATTCGGACATCGTGCCGCTGGAGACGATCATGACCGTCGTGGCGCGGCAGTTCGCGCTGATGACCGAGGCGGGGTATGAGAACCTCGTGTCGTCGTGCATCACCTCGTTCGGCGTCTATTCGGAGATCCTGGCCACGTGGCACGAGTTCCCCGAGACCGAGGAGAAGACCCGCGAGAACCTCTGGAAGGCCACAAAACGCGAGTTTAAGAAGCCCGCGAGCCTGGCCCACACGTCGGACATCGTGTTCCATTTCCGCGAGGAGATTGCCGCGCGTGCCAAAAAACGGCTGGTGAACGCCGTCACGGGCGAACCGCTGAAAGTCGTGGAGCATATCGGCTGCCACTACGCCAAGATATTTCCGAAATCCGGCATCGGAGGTTCGGAGTTCCCTTACGTGCTGGCCGGCATGGTCGAGTCGTGGGGCGGCGAGTGCGTGGATTATCCCGAACGCCGCCACTGCTGCGGATTCGGATTCCGCAACTACCTCGTGCAGGCCAACCGCGGCTATTCGATCGCCAATTCGCACAAGAAGCTGGAGAGCATGGCTCCCTACAAACCCGATTTCATTGTCGCCAACTGCCCCGGCTGTGCGATGTTCCTCGACAAGTGGCAGTATACCATCGCCGAGATGGAGGGTACGACCTACGGACAGAACGGCCACGGCATCCCGGTGCTGACCTACGAGGAGATGGCCGGGCTGGTGCTGGGTTACGACCCCTGGGAACTGGGGATGCAGATGCACCAGGTCGATGTGGAACCCCTGCTGGATAAGATGGGCGTCGAGTACGACCCCGCGGCCAAGTACCTCGGCCGCAACGGAAAATATATCGGAAAACCTGCGTCCGCGGTGGTGAACTGCTGCCCGACGGATACGATTTACGACATCAGAGAATAATGAAAAAACGAGTTATCATTATCGGCGGCGGCATTGCGGGCATGCAGACGGCCCTGCGCCTGGCGGAGCAGGGCGTCGAGCCCGTAATCATCGAGAAGGAGTCCGAACTGGGCGGCAAACTCCGGGGCTGGCACGTGTTGTTCCCGTCGTTCACCCCCGCGCAGGAGGTGCTGACCGAACTGCGCCGGAGGGTCAACGAGAGCGGTATCGAGGTGCTGACATCGACGGAGGTCAGCGGGTTCTCGCAAAACCGGGTGACGTTGGCCGACGGGCGGACGCTGCCGTGCGATTCGGTGGTGGTGGCGTCGGGATTCACGCTTTTCGACGCCTCGATCAAGGAGGAGTACGGCTACGGCATCTACGACAACGTCTTCACGACGGTCGACATCGAGCGGATGCTGAACGAAGGCCGCGTGGCGAAGGCCGATGGAACGCGGCCCAAACGCATCGCCTTCCTGCACTGCGTGGGCTCGCGCGACGAGAAGGTCTGCCAGCAGCACTGCTCGAAGGTGTGCTGCATCACGGGCGTGAAGCAGGCGATGGAGATGAAGCAGCTCTTCCCCGATGCCGATGTCTTCAATTTCTACATGGACATCCGCATGTTCGGCCCCGGTTACGAGGAGATGTACCGCGAGGCGCAGCAGAAATACAACATCCATTTTCTGCGCGGACGTATCTCGGAGGCCAGTCCGATGATCGACGGGCGGGTGCAGATCAAGGCCGAGGACACGCTGACGGGACGCCCCCTGCGCATGAGCGTCGATATGCTCGTGCTGATCGTGGGCATGCGGGCCAACGACGACAACGAGGCATTCGCCGCAGGCGCCGGGCTGAACCGGGCTCCGAGCGGCTTCATGGCTCCGCGGGACATGTTTCTGGGCAATGTGAAGAGCAATGTCGGGGGCATTTTCTACGCCGGGACCGTCACCGCGCCCAAAAATATCGGCGAATCGCTGAACGAAGGCATCGCTGCGGCCGACGCCGCGGCCAAATACGTGGGGATGTAATCATGGCGGCGATTAATTTCGGATATACCATCTCGAAGCCCCGGGCCATCGACATCGACCGCAACAACCTGCGCAAGAGCGATGAGATCCTGCGCGAGATGCCCGAATTGCAGACCTGCATCGGATGCGGGGCCTGCACGGCGGTCTGCACGGCGGGCAACCTCACGGAGTTCAATTTCCGCAAGGTCCACACGCTGGTGCGCCGCGGCGAATACCAGGGCGCCTACGAAGAGATGAACAAGTGTATGCTGTGCGGCAAATGCCGGCTGGTGTGCCCGCGGGGCATCAACACGCGCGGCGTGGTGATGCTTATCAAACGTAAACTGGGAGATTTCTGACGATGACATTCTACGCACCCTTCTGCCTGCCGTTTATCATCGGCGCTTCGGTGATGTTCCTCACGCTGGCGTGGAAGTGGGGCAAGTGGCTCTGGCTGCTGCCCCGCGCCGACAAGAAACGGATTCTGTTCGGAATACCCACGCGCCGCACCCTGGCCGCGGCGTGGGAGGTGGTGAGCGAGTCGCTGCTCCACCGCCGCATCTTCCGGGTCAACCCCCTGCTGGGGTATATGCACATGTCGCTGGCCTTCGGCTGGTTCCTGCTGATCGCCGTGGGGTGGGCCGAGACCGTCGCCTACCTCGGGTTCCGCTATGTGCCGTTGCAGGGGCACGTCTTTTTCAAGTATTTCGGCACGGGGCTGGAGCACAAGCCGGTCTTCGATTTCGTGATGGACCTGCTGCTGCTGTTCGTCCTCTCGGGCGTGGCGCTGGCCTGGGGCAAGCGCTTCTACTCCCGGGCGATGGGTCTGCGGCGCACCACGAAGCACGTTCTGGGCGACCGCGTGGCCTTGTCGGCGCTGTGGTTCGTTTTCCCGGCGCGTCTGGTGGCCGAAAGCGCCACGTGCGCGTTGTACGGCGGCGGGGGATTCCTTACCGGGGGCCTCGGGGCGTGGATGGCCGCGCATATCGGCATGATGCCGCTGATGAACCTCGAAACCGCGGCGTGGTGGTTCTATTCGTCGTGCCTCGGGGTCTTCTTCGTGGCACTGCCGTTCTCGCGTTACATGCACATCTTCACGGAGATACCGCTGATTTTCTTACGCCATTATAAACTGAAATCGGGCGAGAAGGAGTCCTCCTACGACAATTTCCAGGTCGAGGCCTGCTCGCGCTGCGGCATCTGCATCGACCCCTGCCAGCTGCAGAGCGTGCTGGGAATCGACGACGTGCAGTCGGTCTATTTCCTGCGCGACCGCCGTTACAACATGCTGCGCCTGCAGACGGCCGACAACTGCCTGATGTGCGGCCGCTGTGCCGAGAAATGCCCCGTGGACATCGACCTCAATACGCTCCGTGTCAACTCGCGCGACAAGATGCGCAACGTTCCCGACGAACGCCGCTACGGCTATTTCAAAGGGCTGGACCGTTCTGCGGGCGAGGGCAAAGTGGGGTATTTTGCGGGTTGCATGACCCTGCTGACGCCGCGCACGATGTCGGCAATGTCGGCGATTTTCGACGCTGCGGGCGAGGAGGTTTGGTGGGCCGACCGCGAAGGCGGCGTCTGCTGCGGGCGTCCGCTCAAACTGGCCGGCGAGACCGATTCGGCGCACAAGATGATGCGTTACAACGAGGAGCTGTTTCGCAAACACGGCATCACGACGCTCGTGACGTCGTGTCCGATCTGCCTCAAGGTTTTCCGCGAGGATTACAACCTGCCGGGCATCGAGGTGCTGCACCATTCGGAGTATATCCTGCGTCTGATCCGTGCCGGCCGCCTTGCGCTGGAGCACGGGGCGACGCGCTTCACCTACCACGACCCCTGCGAACTGGGGCGCGGCAGCGGCATTTACGACGAGCCGCGCGCCGTGATCGAGGCCGTGGGCGAACTGTTGGAACCCGCCTCGACGCGCGAGAATGCCCTTTGCTGCGGCTCTTCGGTGGCCAATACGGCCATTTCCGACGGTCAGCAGGTGCGGATCGCCGCGTCGGTCGCCGCCGAACTCGACGCCACGGGCGCCGAAGTGATCGTCACGGCCTGTCCGCTCTGCAAGAAGGCTCTCGGGCGCGGCACGAAGGGCGAAATCCGCGATCTGGCGGAGATTGTAGCAACTAATATCCGTTGATTATGGGACAATATAAGTATGAAGGCTGGAACCAGAGGCGGATGGCCAATTTGATTCTTTACGGAATACCGGTCGCGTGGTCGGCATATCTGGTGTTTGATTATGCGTGTGCCGATTCCGGCAGCGGATTTACCGGTCTTTTTCCGCCGGAGATGCGTCTTTATGTGCTTGTCATTTCGCTGGCGCTGGTAATCGGGGGTGCTTATGCCGGGGCCTGGAGGATTCTCAGCGGGCCGAAGATCGAAGGTGACATATGGATCGAAGGGGGCAGACTGCAGATGACGGTGCTGCGCGGAAACCGGATGGAACCGGTCGATCTGGAGATCCGCGAACTGACATTTGTCGAAAACGACGAAGAAAGGATGCGTGTCGTCTCGTCGAAGGGTGAATATATTTTCAATAGCAGTAATTTCGTATCCGCGGATGTTTATGAAAAATTCCAGTCGGAAATGACGTGTGAGAAATATAAAAAATAAAATTTTTCAGCTGACACCGAGACTGATAGGAGCTGTTTGGATGTTTGGCGGCAAGAAATATTTGCAGGATACGGAAATTTGTCTTATCTTTGCACACGCAAAAGCGATAGATCATATCTGAAGACATATCGCGGGATGGAGCAGTTGGCAGCTCGTCGGGCTCATAACCCGAAGGTCGAAGGTTCGAGTCCTTCTCCCGCTACCAAAGCGGACAATTCTACGGAGTTGTCCGTTTTTTGTTTTCCTATTTCTCTGTAATCGGTTGATATTGTGCGGAATATTTCAAAGACCCTGTTCTCTGCTATGGTTCGATAATCGCCTTTTTTCGTGTCCCATTCGATTCCCTGCGGATGGACTAATTTTTGAATCTTTTGGCATAATTCGAAATCAAACTTTTTCCATAATTCGGCTAATTTACAAGATGTTGCGATTACTGTGGCGGCGTATTCTGCAAGGTTCGATAAATCTCCTTCGACCATTTTCAACTCCTTCTCCAAAATCTTCTTTTGCCCATCTAATTCCTCCAAAGCGACGTTGAAAGTATCTTTGTCTATATAGTCGAAAGCAAATTTTTTTCGCAGGTTTTTAATCTTTGTTTCGATTTCCTTGATTCGTTTGGAAAGCACCTCTTTTTCTAAATATGCTTTTTCGTTTTTCTGTTTGAATTTACGCGGGATTACTTTTTCCAAGATATTCCGCAATTCCATAGGTACGGCATAGCACGACAAGAGCGCCACATATTTTTCGTGCATTGTGTCGGCGGCTATATTCGTGCCGCATCCCTTGACATTGCATTTGTAATAGCCTTTCTTATTCTTGGAGGCTATATAGCCTGTAAAGGGCTTCCCATGCTCTGCACATAGGACATGCCTCTTGAGTGGAAATTCAGGCGTTATTTGGCGTTGCTCGTAATGGTCGTGATTACCTGCCAAATTCTCCTGTACCTTATCGAATATGGCTTGGGAAATTAACTTTTCCTGTTTCCCGTCTATAATTTTATCGCCTAAATATTGGTGTTGAATTTTCCCGCAATAAAAGACATTGCGGAAAATTTCGGTAAGTCTTTGTTTATATAATTTCAGTCCCCGGGCTTCCAATCTGCGTAATATCTCTACATTGGATAAGTTTTCATTGGCTTTCCATAGAAACGCCTGCCGTAATAATTCACCTGTTGAATTGACTGTAATGATGTGGGTTTTGCCGACTTTGCGGCTATCGTAGCCCATAGGTGGCTTGCTGTACCATTCTCCACGTTCAATGCAAGATTTCATTCCCTCTCCGCATTTGTGGCGTCGCATGGCGTTGTCGATGTCTGCAAGGATAATCAAAATGTTCTCTATCGCATCGGCTAAAAAATTATTTTGGTCGATAGGCTGATTGATGGATGATACGATGATTCCGTTTTTCTTCAATTTTGCTTTTGTCGTGATTCCTGCAACGGAATTACGACTGAACCGGTCGAAATCGTAAACGATGACACGATTGATTTCTGGGTCTAATAAAATATCTGCAATCATGTTAAGGAACAACTCTCCTTCAACTTTTGCGCTCTCGTTCGTTGCTCCGTAATCGTCTTTTTTAATGCGGATGTTATTGCGTTCGCAGTATTCTATACATGCCTTACGTTGGTTTTCGACCGAATAGTTTTTATTGTATTGCTCCGCCGTGGAAACGCGTGTCCATATAACGGCAACTTGCTCCTTCTGAGCGAGTCGCTTTTTTATAATGTCATCTTCATTCTGTTTTTTCTTTTTTATCATAAATTTTAGATTTTTAACTTTTTTATATAAGATTCATAGCCGATTTCGGCGATGGAATCGAGGTAGTTGAGGACGACCAACATGGCATCCTCATTGGTAATTTTTAACCTGTTGAATTCTGATTTGTATTCATCTAATTCTTCTTTTTCAAACATTAGACATTTCAGGAATTTCATCCGCTTGTGCCGGAGACACTACGGCTATTCGTTTTCGGCTCTTATTAAAAAATAAGTCATCTGGCCGCCAAGGAACCACTTAAACCTTTGCCCGATATGGGCGAATCCGATCGGTTATATCATAGCCTTTATTTTTCTTAATGTGTTGATACTCGTTGAGGTTATAGCCGCGATATTACGGAGTGAATAACCCTTTTTTAAGAGTTGGGTTTCCTTTGCATATTGTTCCCGCATGATTTCTACGGATTTGATGTAACCTTGTTTCCGTCCGACCTTTCCGCCTGCCTCCCGGTAATTTTTGTAGCCGCTTGCCACACGTTCCCGGATGGTTTTACGTTCCATGCGAGCGACCTCTGCCAAGATGGTAATCAGAAATTGGCTCATCGGGTTTACAGTCTTATCCTCATTCAAAGTCTCGATATTGTAATTTTGGATATAGACGGAAATTCGCTCGCCGTTCAGTATCTCCAATGTTTCGAGGACTTGAAGGGTGTCGCGTCCGAGACGGGACAACTCCGTAATTAAAACCTTGTCAATTTTATGTGACTGGACGAACGTTATCATATCTGATAGAGCCTTGCGATCGCAATTTTTCTTTGCTCCGCTGATTTTCTCTGCAAATACCTCCTCGACGCTCCAATTCATGCGTGCGACAAGTTCGGTCAGGTCGTTCACCTGACGGGTGTAATCTTGTGTTCCGTTCGTTGAAGATACTCTTGCGTATATCACGGTTTTAATCATACAATTGATGTTATTTGTTATTTATTTCAATGCAAATATACATATTAAGTTATTTATTTCAAAATTATTTTGATAATAAAAATTAATTTTATCAGATGATATTGATTTTTAATATCATTTTATGTGTATATTTGTAAAAAATATTTTTTATGGACTATATGCTGAATAAAAAAGTCAAAGAACTTTGCCGGGAACGTGGGATGCAGTTGCGTGATTTGGCTGAAAAAATGGGAATTGCTCCCGAATCATTGAGCCGGGCAATCAATGGGAATCCTCAACTTTCAACATTGAAAAATATTGCTGATGTGTTAGGAGTGCCTATTGCTCGATTATTTACTCCTACTGTTGAGGTTTTCAAGGATGTAAAGGGAATCTTAATCTATAAGGATATACCTTACATAATAAATGGATTAGACGACCTGAAAATGGTTGCCGCAAAAGTTGAGGCTGATGCGGTGAATGTAATAGGAGTAGGGTTGCCTCGTATAAAAAAATAAATCGTATGATTATAGATTTGCAGACTTTGGATTGGGTCGCAATAAGTGCTATTATTACCTTATTGATGGCAATAGCGACTTTTTGTAGCTTATGGCAAAATAGAAAACAGCTAAATGAACTAAAGAGGCAATGGGAAGAGGTACACAAGCCCCATGTTATTGCCGTGTTATGTAGATATTCATCAAAATGTTATGTTGTCATTAAGAATATATCTAATAATTATGCGTATTGCATTAATGTCAATCTGAGCATTCATTGTATTGAGGATAAATATTATAATTATGAAATAAAAGATAAAATTAAAGAAGTTAGTTTTAACCTTGAACCCAATGGTAAAAAAGAATTTTTACTTTTATTACAATATTGGCCTGAAAAGCATTATGATGGATATATAGATATTCAATTGTCATATAATAAAAAGTTTTACGATGAAATAACACTACACTTATCGGAATTGAATATCATAGAGGATGCTATTTCAAATGAAAATGCTATTGCAGAAAAAATAAATAGGCTTACCTCTGTAATTGAAACTAAAAGATTCTTGTAAAATAATCTTTTAAGTTATCTTAATACAAAAGAAGGTGTATCAAACAATCATTTTTTAGATTAAATTGATACACTTTCTTTTTTGATACAGCGTGTAATAATTTTTATTACAACCTCAACACAAAATTTTTCGCAATTCATTTTTTACGCTGGCCGGATTTCCTTGGTTGATTTTGGCAAGCATCATCCGGTAAGGTTTCATTACTTGGGAAATATGCGTTCCCGGGGCACAAAAAGTCCTCATCTTTGCTTCGACCTTCACTAAATCGAAATCGTTGTCACGGAGTACAAGATTTGTCAGGTATTCGGATTTGGAATTGATTTGTTCGTCAATATCATCGTCTGAAATGATCTCATCTATGAAATCCCATATTGGCGTTGCCGGAGCGTTCAGAATATGGGTTATTTTCGTAAGGGGAATTTTGAGACTGGAACGAATCTGCTCTTTAGAATTCAGATTTAATTCCGCCCGGATCTTTCCTTCGAAATAGTTTAAGAGCCTGTCGGAATCGGATAATGACGACAGAAACGCTCTGTTTTTACTTTTGCGAATCTCTTTGCCTTTGTCATAAAAAGTCAGCCGCTTTTTCTTGGTCTTGGTCTGCACGTTCTTTTCGACGATGAAGTTTCCGTTTATCAGTTTCCTTGCAAGGTACTTGTTATAGTTCTTGATGCCGTTGCGCATGGACTGCACAAGTGCATTGAAATCGGGATAGTCGAAATCTCTGCTGACATCTATTTTGACCGCTTCATCTTCCGCTTGGATTGCGTCGATGTCCAATCGGCAAAATCCTAATTGATTGATATTTTCCAAGCACTGCTTAAAATTATTTTTTATTAATCAATTCATTATATCTGTCAAGTAATATTTTGCCGGTAAATTCTATTACCAATTCATTTTCTAAATAGTCTAATTCAATATATAATAAGAAGGGAGATATAGCAGTATATTTTTGTTCTACTACTATATCATTTTTAATTATTGTCTGGAAATAAGAATTATCAATTATTTTTATTTTATCCAAAGTTGAAATAATTTTTATTTTGTCTAATGTTATCACTATTCATACTAATTACCTTCTTATTTTTTAGAGGCAGGCGTCCTTCAAATACCGAAATCTTAACCTTGATAAGTGGTTATTCTGTCTTTCCTAACAGGTCGTCCATCGTGGTTTGTTGAGGCTTGCTCGGAATCCCCTGCCAATATTTTAACATGCCTTGCGAAATATGGATTCGATGGCTTGCGCTCTTTTGTTTGCCTTTGGTTGAGGCGCTGATTTTTTGTTTGGTTTCATCGCTCAATTCACGATATTCTCTTTTTTGCTTTTCCATGGTTGTACTCGTTTTTCATATAAATAGTAGGTAAGTGCAGAAAAAATGTAAAGAGTAGTAAAAAATATTTTTTATATTTTCCCTCTGCCGGATATTTTTCGAACAGTTCTTCCCCTAATACGCTTACCGTTCTCTCGAAACAGTTTAAGGGCGTTTACGGTGATGTCTGCTGAAAAATAGGGATTTGAAGGAGATGTGACAGGTCGTTTTAATTCCCGGGACATATTGTATACGTGGCAAAATATACTTACTTTTGTCTTATTACAAAACAAATTTGCCTATGGTAAAATAACAGTCGAAAGACATATAAATAAAAGGCGTTAGCTTTTATTTCGGGGATTCTGAAACTTGGACACTTTCACAATCACACCCTATGGAATAAGGTTTGACGCCCATGCTGTGTATTTCAGCGTGGGCTTTATTCCGTATATTAGGGTGTGAGGTAGTCCAAGACCGCAGAATCCGATATTAGCGAATTAGTCCGCGCTTTTTGTTTGTCTATACCTCTCCAATCTTAAGGGCTATATTTGAAATAAAAAAATAATAAAATTAAAATCTATGAAACGTATTTTATTTGTAGTTGTAGTTATTGTCTGTTCCATAGCAGTTGCCAATGCGCAAGAGGTCACCAATCCCAAACATATCTTTGGAGTGCGGGCAGGCATAAATTTTTCCAAATCGTTCAATACGGATATGTTCGATGATTTTACCCATAAATTCGGTGTCGGGTTTCAAGTTGGGGGAGCATACGATATTGCCATATCCAAGAATCGTAAATGGTATTTTCAAACGGGTCTCAATGTAAAATACAATTCTGCCAAGGCAGAGACTTTCCATGAAGGTATGTATCAGGGCGGAGGAGAATACAACATATTTAATAATAAATACAAAGCCCTGTATTTGGAAATACCTGCCATGTTTACGCACAAAATCAGGATTACGAACGATTGGGGTTTTCAGCCTGCCGTCGGATTGTCCTATGCTTTGGGAATATGGGGTAAATGCGATATGGAAAATACCAAATACGAACATGGAGAAGCTATCGGTACTGTAAGCGAAAAGTTGGATTTGTTTTCCGACGACGTTTTGAATGGCGGTGCAAATTGGACACGCAGTGTCATCAATGGAAAAGTGGCTGTTAATTTTGCCTATAAGAACTATCTGATAGGAGCCGATATTGCTTATGGTTTCAATGGCGATTTATGGTGCATCGGTCTCTCTGCCGGATACAATTTCTAAAAAATGGATAATATGAAAAAGATATTTTTGCTTTTTGCCGCTATCTCTTTAATCGGATTCTGTGCCTGCTCTGACGATGATGATAATGGCGGCACTCCTGCCAATATGGAGGGGCTGTGGGCTAATATAGGTGAATATGTAAATGGCAAGCCGAATTATTATTATAACCAAGTTGAGGATTTGTTGGAATTCAAATCCGACGGGAAAGTCGCCTATAAAGTTTTAGTACAAGACAAGCCCGTGAAATATGAAGACGGCTATCTGGTAAATTATAACAGTTCTTATTACTCCACTATGGGAACTTTTACTTACACCAAAGAGGGCGATAAAATTAAAATTGCAAATTTACTGACCGGGCGTTTCCTCTCCTCGGAACAGTTCTACGTTGAAGGTGGGGCAATCTATGGGAAAGTGAAAGGAACTAAATAAATGTTGTATTTTTTTGAGTCGGGGCAGGGCTACTTGCCCCGATTTTTTATAATAATTTTAATGCTTCATTTACAAGAGGGGTGATTTGGTTGGCTGCAATGCCAACTGTTATTCCTTTGATTGCATTAAATGCAGAACGCAATATTTTGGGTTGCTGAACAGCGTTATTTAATTCTGAACGAATCTTTACAATTTCTGATGCAATGTCCTCTCTATCGCTTTCTACATCAATTTTTATTGTTTCTATTTTGGATAATAACTGCTCTATCTGAGATTTTATATCACTAGACATATTAATAGTGTTATTATTACCAATAGTAACTGGAGAATCGGTAAAGGTGGTTGTAGACTTATCTCCAAAATACATTTGTGTATTAATGGTCTGATTAACGACCTTTTCAATATCTTGTTTTTTTGTCATAATGTCAAAATCAAGTTCATCATTGAAAATATCATCGTTTAGTTCAATAAACACTTCGAGAAGTTTTGATTTGAATAAATATATAATATCTGCAAACACATTTTGGGGCAATCTTTTATATGCAGATAAAATATTGCTATTCTCATAAATTTTACTAATCTGTACTCTTTCCCATTCAGTAAGCGAATATCCTACTTCTTGGTCTTCTTTTATTTTTGTCGCTTTTTCAAGAGAAAGAACAGAGTCTTTTATCTTAATTGTGGATAGACGTTTAATAGTATCTATATCTCTTAGAGCAACTAATGGCATAACATGGTTGGTGAAATTTGCTGTTCTAAATCCTTGTTGAATGATAAGATTAGCTACAACTTCCGTATCTATAATTCTATATTCAGGTAAACTCTCGTTTTTATCATATCCTTCAAGTTCATTTCTTACCCATGTGCTGAAGCTATCGTTTTTCAATTTACTAGCAATCAATTTTACTTTTAGCGCAAATTGAGAAATATCAGTATTATTAGAAAGGTCTTCAATAATACTTTCAATCATAGATTTTGTATTCAGTTTTTCCATGAGGATAGATATTTAAATGTTGTATTGCAAAGATAATAAAGAGACTAAAATATTGTTTTGAAGCGAGAATAAAAATCTATTATACTCTGAAAATCCCCAATAAATTGGTTCGATAGTTCTACGCGGTCTACTACCAAAGAGGTTCGATTGTCGAACCTCTTTTTTTGTATATTTGTGATATGAAAAAGATTCTGATAATTTTATTGTCGACTATGGGACTATTCGGATGTATGCGGAAGAAATCCGCGGAAGAAAAGTTTTGGGATTGGTTTTCTGATCACAGTCAAAAAATCTCGGCTGTCGAAGACTTGTCGGACACACGACTCCAGAAATTGCTTGACCCGTTGTCAAAACACCTCCACGATTATTGCGAGGGATTGGTTTTCGAAATAGGATATGACAAAGAGACGAAAACATTCGAATTGGTTGTATCCGCCGATGGCAATAAGGCGCTATTCCCGGCAGTCGAACGATTGGTTTATGCGGCACCTCCTGTCGGGCAATGGAAAATAACCGCGTTCAGGCAGCCGAAAGGCCGCAATTATACCCTCCAATATAACGGTTATCATTTTGATTCCGATAAGGTATTCTTTATTCCGATAAACGATGCGGACAATTCACTCCCGATAGATATTGAAGTGGTATATCCCGATTATGAGGAAGAGAACCGCAATACATTTTTGGGAGGAACTTTTTTATTGCTCGATGCCTTGCTGGGTGAAAAATCTACAGAATTGGATCTCGCATATATAAATGTTTCGAAACAACCCGATGCTGTCGGGAATTGCAAGTCCTACTCATTGAGTGAACTTAAAAGCTATATCGATTCCAGGAAGAAACCGGTTGATTGAGATTTCTGATCTTCAATAAAAGTTGCCTGCGCCCGCCGCATCGTGTGCCGGAACATGCTTTTTACGACAATCTTATAGAACGGGCGGATCAGGCTGGCGTATTTTGTCTGCATTCGGAGCAGTCGGTTCAAATGAACAGCCTTAAAATATTGAGAGCGGCGATCCAAAGGCCTACTCCCGATAACAGGAGCAGCCACCGCAGCCGGTATTTCAATTTGTAATTGTTGGCTTTCAGTTGGGATAGCGAAGCTCCGTAAGTCGATTTTCCGATAAGAATCAGCGGGGCGAGCAAGAGGATGAACAGTTTTTCGTGCAACTGATATTCTTCGACGGCATTCCGGGCCAGTTGTTTGGCCTCCTCGGCCTCGTATTGCCGTGTCTGTTCGGCCCAGTAGGCCCGCAATACCGATTCCTCTGCTTTAGACACGCCCCGGCGGTCGAGTTCCCTGCGGGATTGATCGATCATCTCCTGTTGCCAGTATTCGGTTGTTGAATTGGCAATTCCTATGAGTTCTTCGTTGCTGCGGGATTCGACCGGCGGATAGAATTTCATCGTATGTTTCGTGTAGTTGACATCCCAAAAATAATGATTTTTACGAAATACGATTCAAAAGACAGGCTATATTCGTGCGGGGGTAAATTTTCGAACAAAGCCGGTCGTTGCCGATATATCAGAAATGGCTGGCTGCCGATGCTCTTCAGACCGGAACGAAACGGTTAAAATCCCTGTTGCCGCACCACCTGTCGGAACAGGGATTTTACGACGATCGTGTGAAACGGGCGGATTAAGGCGAAATAGATGCGTCCCAGTTTGTTGTGATACCGGACCAATGTGGTCAGATAGACGGTCCGGTCCTCGATGTAAACCGAGAAGAAAGCTGCCAGATGCTTGTCTTCGAGGGATATGACCATCTCGTTGTCCGTGTTTCCGACGACAGACATGAATCCGTAGTCGTGGCCCGTTTCCAGGGCCTCTTTCAGCTTCTCGCGGTTCCCGTCTGCACCGGTTTTCAGTCCGAAAGGTTTTACGAGCAGGTTCCGGATTTTGAAAAGGAGTGTCAGCCAGCCGGGCATCGTCGTCCAGAATGCGGCCATGAGCTTTTCCGGCCGGATCGGTTCCGGGCCGGGGAGGGCTGCCCGGAAGCAGTCGCTGTAATCGATGTCCGGATATTGCGAGACGGCCGAACCGGCGGGAAGGGGCGATTTGCGGATTTTCATGTTTTACGGGTAGTGGCCTCCCCCGCAGGGAAAAGCCCGGTTTCGGTAAATATAGATAAAATCGCTGAAGATCCGTCTTTTAACCTGTTATAAAAGTGTTTTTTGTTGTATCTTTAGGTACCGGACCCGACCTGCCGGGCGGTGACGCGGCGCGTTATTTGCAGGGAAAACCGGAATGCATAATTCTTCAAAGCTATGAAAGAGAACAAGAACACGACCTGCACTCCCTGCGAGGAGAAATTCGAACGTAACATCGACAAAATCGTCAAAGAGGGTGAAGCTCCCACGGCCAAAGAACGCCGGCAGAAGGAGGAAGAGGTAAAATCGGCTTTTGCCGAGGACGGGAACGCGAAGAAATGACCGGTCTCCGGAATTGAAAATGCCCGCACGTAAATCGTGCGGGCATTTTCGTTTGTGCCGGGTTGCAAAAACGCTCCCGGGATGCGGTGTTATTGCTGGTTATTGTAGGCCTCGACGCCGCTGCGGAGGAACTCCACGAATCCGGGAATGCTGAGGTCATAACCGCGCGGCGGCACGAGTTCCTTCCCGCCGCGGCCCTGCAATACATAGTATGGCTGTGCATTGACTCCGAAAGTCTTCAGGGCGTAGTGGGAGTTGATCTTGCCGAGGCTTTTGAGCACTTTTCCCGAATCGGTCGTGACCCATTCGTCCTCGGGCAGGACCTTCTTGTCGTCGGAGAAAAGGGCGACGATCACATAGTCGTTGCGGAGTATATTGAGCACCTGCGGATCGGACCACACGCGTGCTTCCATCTCGCGGCAGTTGACGCATCCGTGCCCCGTGAAATCGATGAAGAGCGGTTTGCCGACCTTTGCGGCGTATGCTTCGGCCTCCTTGAGATCGAAAAATCCTTCCAGTCCGTGGGGCAGGTGGAGAAATTCGCTGTGCTTGGGTTTTCGTCCGTCTACGGTCAGCATCATGCGCGTCTCGCCACCCGTTGTGGCCGGCGCTCCCTGCCCGATGACGAAATCCTGCGTGTGCAGGGGCGGAAGGTATCCCGAGAGTCCCTTCAGCGGAGCGCCCCACATACCCGGAATGAGGTATACGACAAACGAGAAGGTAATGATCGCCAGCGCCAGCCGTCCTACGCCGAGGTAGGGTGTGTCGCTGTCGTGTGCGAACTTTATTTTGCCCAGCAGATAGAGTCCCAGCAGGGAGAACGTGACTATCCATACGGCGAGGTAAATCTCCCGGTCGAGCAGCCCCCAATGATAGGTCTGGTCGGCGACCGAGAGGAATTTCATACCCAGCGCCACTTCGATGAATCCCAGCACGACCTTCACCGAATTGAGCCATCCGCCGCTCTTGGGCAGCTTTTTGAGCATGGCGGGGAAGAATGCGAAGAGCGTGAACGGGAGTGCGAATGCCAGGGAGAATGCGAGCATGGTGATGATCGGCGTCCAGAACTCTCCGGCGGTGGATTTGATGAGCACCGATCCGACGATGGGACCCGTGCAGGAGAATGACACCAGCACGAGGGTCAGGGCCATAAAGAAGATGCCAGCCAGTCCCTTGGAGTCGGCTTTCGAGTCGCTTTTATTGACCATCCACGAGGGCATCGTGATCTCGAACGCTCCGAAGAACGATGCCGCGAATACCATGAACACGAGGAAGAAGAGGACGTTCGGCAGCCAGTGCGTTGCGAGCCAGTTGAAGATGTCTGCCGTCACGGTGTCGCCGCCCAGGGTGCGTGTGATAAGGATGATGGCGGCGATGGGTAGCGTGTAGAGCGCTACGATGAAGAATCCGTATGCACCGGCGCGTATGCGTCCCATTGCGGGGCTTCCGGCGCTCTTCATAAAGAAGGATACGGTCATGGGGACCATCGGGAATACGCAGGGCGTGAGCAGGGCTGCAAATCCCCAGAGTATCGCTTCGATAATCAGCGCCCAGAGCGAGCCTCCTCCTGCAACGTCTTTCTGCACGGGGGCGACCTCCGCAGCCGGAGCTTTTTCAGACTCCGCCGGAGCGGTCGCCGCCGTATTCCCGGGCGCGGCGCCTGCAGGGATGGCGATTGTCAGCTCCGTATCGTCGGGCGGCATGCAACTCGTGTCGTCGCAGAGCATCCATTCGATCTGCGCTTTGACGGAGGATTCCGGCACGGAAAGCTTCACCCGCTGGGCGAACCGGGCCTTTCCGGCAAAGGTCCCGATCTCCATTTCGAAGGTCTTGTCGTAATGGCGGTCGGGCGTTGTGAGTTGTTCGACGCCTCCTTCGAGGGTCACTCCCTCGCCGGGCGTGAAGACGATGGCGGTGGCATTGGGACCTCCTTCGTAGGGCCCCATGTCGTACATGTGGTAGGGCGCCGGGATGCTGGCTTCGAGCACGATGCGGTACGTGTCGCCTTCGAGCGGCTCCACGGTGCTTTTCCAGTCGGCATTCTGCGCTCCGGCTGTTGCAGCGAAGAGCGCCGCAATGACCGGCAGCAAACTGCGAATCAGTTTGTACATAGTCGTAACGCGTTTAATTTGGGGATAAAGATACAGGTTTTTTGCGGAAAATTAGTACATTCGCACCATGATTCGATTGTCGCTCGTCATCCCTACCCATAACCGTGCCGCACAGCTCATTGCGGCGCTCGAGTCCGTCGTGCGCCAGAACCTGCCGCCGCACGTGTGGGAATGCGTGGTGGTGAGCAACAATTCCACGGACAATACCGCGGCGCGTTTCGAAGCCTTCGCCGCGGCGCATCCGGGCATCAGTCTGCGGTTCGTCACGGAGGAGGGCCCCGGGGTGTCGTATGCCCGCAACCGGGGATTGCGCGAAGCGCAGGCGCCGCTGGTGGCCTTCATCGACGACGACGAACGGGTGAATCCGGGATTCCTGCGTGCCTATCTCGACTTTTTCGACGCCCATCCCGAGGCCGTCGTGGCCGGCGGGCGAATCATTGCCGAATACCCGACGGGACGTCCCGACTGGATGTCGAAATACGTCGAGATGCCGATTGCCAATCCGATGGATTTCGGTCCCGACGTGCGTCCGTTTCCCGCGGGACGGGTCCCGGGGGGCGGTAACATGGCTTTCCGGCGTGCGGGGCTGGCGGGTTACGGGGGGTTCGATCCCACGCTGGGACGTGTGAACGGCGAGCTGATCGGCGGCGAGGAGAACGATTTTTTCGAACGGCTCCTTGCGGGCGGCGAGACCATCTGGTATGTGCCGGGTGCGGTGATGTGGCACATCATCCCGCCTGCGAAGCTCACCGAGGCCTATTTCCGGCGGCTGAGCTACAATGTCGGCGTCAGCCAGCGCCTCCGGGCGCAGATTCACCGCCGGCTGCCGAAGACCTATGTGTTGGAACTGGTCAAATGGGTTGCGACGTTCGGGCTGTGCCTGACGATGCCGCCCCGCAGGTCGGTCTGGCTGCTGCGCATGCGCCGCGGAATCAGCCGGGGATTGTTCACGAAGATAAAATGAAAAACCGCAGTCGGAAACTGCGGTTTTTTGGATTCAGAACAGGTATTTTTCGTTTTTGACTTTGTTCACCAGCCGGTGAATGTCCTTCCACTCCTCCTCGCCGAAGGTCGTGCCTACGACCTCGATCACCTTGCCGGCGGTGATGGCGCCGATCGTGCCACACTGGCGGAGCGAAAGCCCGTCGCAGAGTCCCGCGAGGAATCCCGCAGCGTAAAAATCCCCGGCTCCGGTGGTGTCCACGCGCTTGGCAGCAGCCATGATGCCCACGTGCACGACCTCGTCCCCCTGTTTGATCAGCGCACCCTTGATGCCGATCTTCACCACGGCCAGTTCGCAAAGCTGCGAAATGGCCTGCAGGGCGTTCAGCGGCTCGCCTTCGCAGGTGAAAGTCTTGGCCTCGTCTTCGTTGGCGAAGACGATGTCCACATAGTCGCGGACCAGTCCGCGCAGGAATTCGAGGTTCTCGGCGACGATATTGAAACTTGCCAGGTCGATGGCGACCTTCAGCCCGCACTCCTTGGCCGTGCGGGCGGCCTTGAGGATCAGTTCGTGGTTCTGGACCAGGTACCCTTCGACATAGAGACAGTCGTAACCATCGAAAATCGTCGGTTCGATCTCTGCGGCCGAGAGCTCCAGCGCGGCGCCCAGGTGGGTGACCATCGTGCGCTCGCCGTCAGCGGAGATCAGCGACACGCATTTGCCCGAACGCTCCTTGCCGCGGAAGATGATCGGCTCGATACCGAGGTTGTCCAGCGCCTGCACGAAGAAATCGCCCGTGGTGTCGGGACCCACCTTGCCGATGAATCCGACGCTGCTGCCCAGCTGCGCCATGGCCCGGATGGTGTTGCCGGCCGACCCGCCGAGCGAGAGCGAATAGGGGAGTCCTGCCACCGATTTCGAAATCTCGGTCTGCAGTTTGGTGTCCACGAGGCTCATCGAGCCTTTGGCTAATTTGAACCTCCCCAGCACGGAGTCGGTTTTCAGGTTGACCAGCATGTCCGTGAGGGCGTTGCCGATGCCGATGACGCGTTTCATTTGCTTGAGTTCGGGTGTTTTGCAGTTTTTATATCGACAGTATCTTCACCAGGTCCAGCGCACCGCGGTCGATGCCCTTGTCGTGCTTCACGGCCTTGGCGAAGGGGACGTAGACGATCTTGCCGTTCATCGTGCCGATCATTACGTTGCGCTGTCCGTCGAGGATCGCTTCGATCGCCGCCTCGCCCATGCGCGACGCGAGGATGCGATCCACGGCCGTCGGCGAACCGCCGCGCTGGATGTGGCCCAGGATCGTCACGCGGGCGTCGTACTGCGGGAATTCCTTCTTCACACGCTCGGCCAGCGCCGTGGCGCCGCCCGTCTTGGGGTTCTCCGCGACGATCACGATCGCCGAATTCTTGCTCTTGCGGAAGCCGTGGTTGATAAGTTCGGCTAATTGGTCGACCTCGGTCTCCATCTCCGGGATGATCGCCGCCTCGGAACCCGTGGCGATGGCGCTGTTGAGCGCC
This sequence comes from Alistipes sp. Zagget8, assembly GCA_001941065.1. GTDB lineage: Bacteria > Bacteroidota > Bacteroidia > Bacteroidales > Rikenellaceae > Alistipes. Next base: position 39,508 of record MSHJ01000020.1, on the reverse strand, counting down.
AGGTAGCCTGCCGTGTGGCCCATCACCTCGACGAAAAACAACCGTTCGTGGCTCGACGCCGTGTCGCGCAGTTTATCGACCGCCTCCATGATGGTGTTCAGCGCCGTATCGTAACCGATCGTCGAATCGGTTCCTCCCAGGTCGTTGTCGATCGTTCCGGGAAGCCCCACGATCGGCACGTTGAACTCCTCGGCGAAGATGCCGGCTCCGGTCAGCGAACCGTCGCCGCCGATCACCACCAGCGCGTCGATGCCTGCGGCAACCATGTTGTCGTAGGCAGCCTTGCGGCCCTCGGCGGTCTTGAACTCCTCGCTGCGGGCCGTCTTGAGGATCGTGCCGCCCAGCTGGATGATGTTACTTACACTCTGAGACTTGAACTCGACTATTTCGTTGAATACAAGTCCTTTGAAACCGCGCATAATCCCCTTTACGGTAAATCCGTTGAAGATTGCGCTGCGCGTCACCGCGCGAATTGCGGCATTCATGCCCGGGGCGTCGCCGCCCGAGGTCAGGATACCGATGCTTTTGATTCCGGCCATACTCTCATTTGCTTTTAAGACAAAACCGTTCAAAGGTAGTGATTCTAATTTAGAATTAAAAATTATTAATTAATAATTCCCCTTGCGTCGCAAATCGGATTCCAAACGCAGGGCGGACTCCGAAGAATCCGCCCTGCGCCGAAAAAACTTTTTATTTTAATTGCCGCTTGCGGTTATTCCGCTGTTTCGCTCACGGAGTCCGTCTTTTCCCCGGCGGAGATGCTCACCGAGGCCTTTCCGCCCTTTCCGCCGGCCTGGACCGAGACCTCTTTGCCGTCGGCGTTGACCTGCAGGCGTCCCCGTTTCTTGTCGACGGTGATGTCGATCGACTTCGAGGGCACGGCGATGTGGAGCATTTTGCGCCCCTCCTCGATCACGCTTTCGTCGTCGTAATCCTCCAGCAGGCGCTCCAGCGTCGTGGTGTCGCCGTCGATGACGATTTCGCTCCGGAACACCTGTTCGATGGCGTTGCGCTTCTTGCGGAACTTGTCGCCCACGTTTTCGCGGATCGCCACGCACGAGACCGCGATGATCGTGGCGAGCCACACGAGGAAGATGGCCAGGACGGTCTTGCCGCCGGGTTTGCGCGAGGCGATCAGGCACATCAGCACGTAGATCAGCAGGATCAGCGGAACAAGTCCCGCCAGGATGCCGAGGCTTGCGACCCAGATGGAGACGGTGCCGCCCAGAATTTCGGGAGCGAAGAGGCTCTCCCCGCCGACGATCACGGCGAAAAGTCCGATAATCAGTGCGCAGGCGCCCATAATGAGCCCGAAGACGAGGAATCCGGCGAAGATTTTCAGCAGAATCAGCACCACTTTGCCGAAGACGGAGACGGCCTCCGCGATGATCGGTTTGGCCCGGGAGTCGGGATCGCATGCAGCCGAGGCCGCGGTGACGTCGCCGATGGACTGTGCGGTGATTTTTTCGCCGTTCATTTCGAGCTTCTGCCGCGCCGTGCGGGGCGCCGGGACGGCGAACCACATGATGAAATAACAGATCAGGAAGATGCCGAACAGGTTGCCGAACATCGGGCTGAACCAGTGCAGGAAGGGAATCCATCCGAAGCACGTGAGCAGCAGCGGCAGGAACAGCGTGAGCCGCACCCACACGGGGTCGATGTCGAAATATTTGCCGATGCCGGCGCAGACGCCGCCCAGCTTGGCATTCTCCGTGTCGCGGTAAAGGCGGCGGGGGATGCGCGGCGTGTCGCAGTGCAGGTCGCGGTCGGCGCTCTGGTCGGAGATGTCCTCGGCGGAGCCCATCTGCTGGATGATGTTCAGGATCAGGGGTCTCTCCACCACGCGGGTGTTGTCCTGCGCCGAGAGGATCAGCTCGGCGATGCGGGCTTCGATGTCGGCGACGATCTCCGCGCCGTCGGCCGTGTCCTTGTAACTTTTTTTCAGGCTGTCGAGATAGGCTGCGAGGGCCTCGTAGGCGTCGGTGTCCATCGTGAACGCCACGCCCGATATGCTGCATTTCTTAACCTCTTTCATGGTTTTCGGGTGCTTCGGGGATTAGTTTTTGTGGATGCCGCCGCCGCTCGATTTGCTCAGCGAGGTCTGGCAGTCGCCCGTGTAGCGGATCGATGAGCCGCTCGACGCCTCGGCCGTGAGTTTTCCGCTGCAGTCGATCTCGGCTTTGGCGGCGCTCGACGTGCTGATCGCGGCGTTGATGGCGGTGAGCTTTGCCGCGTCGAGCTTCGATGCCGAGCTCAGGTCGGCCGAAAGGCTCTCGGTTGACCCCGTGAGCTCGATTTTCGAGGCGCTCGAAGCGTCGACCGAGCAGCTGACGGTCTTCACCGCTGCGCTGATTTTCGAGGCGCTCGAGGTTTCGATCAGGCATGACGTGGCCTCCACCGTGGCCTTGATTTTGGCGGCGCTCGATGCGTCGATTGTGAACTGGTCGGCCCGGAGCGTCACGTCGCTCGTGATCTTCGAGGCGCTCGAAGCTGCGAGCGAACGGATGTTCCCGCCGTTGGCCGGAACGGTCACGGTGATATTGGCGTTCTGGATATTGTTCACCTTCCGGTCGAGGGTCACTTCGAGGGTCTTGCCCCGGGTCTCGGCGACCACCAGGTCGATCAGGTTGTCGTCGGCCTCGATGCGGATGTCCGACGCCTCGGCCGAGAGGACGACCTTCACGGCGCGTGAGGCGTCGACGGCGTCGAAATCGGGGGCGGGAAGGGTTTTCGTGACGATATTGCCGCTGCCTTTGATGCTCTTGTTCATCAGGGGCGCTGCCACGCAGATGACATAGGCGCTTACGGAGAGCATGGCTCCGATCAGGACGGCTATCAGCAGAATTTTTTTCATGGTGTCTGGTTTTTTAGGGTTAATCGATCGTTATTTTCCGTGGCGGATGAGTCGTATCTGTCCGACGAGCTCATCCCACGTTTCGTCGAGCGTTGCGAGGTATTCGCGGCCTTTTTCGGTGAGCGTGTAGTACTTGCGGGGCGGACCCTGCGGCGACTCTTCCCAGCGGTAGGTCAGCAGTCCGGCGTTTTTCTGCCGGGTGAGGATCGGGTAGAGCGTACCCTCGACTACGATCATCTCCGCCTGCTTGAGCTCGGCGATGATCTTCGGAGCATACGAGTCCTCGCGGGAGAGAATGGCGAGGATGCAGTACTCCAGGATTCCTTTGCGCATCTGCGCTTTTACGTTGTCTTCGGCCATGATGCTATGCGTTTAACCTTTTGGGAGCCTTCGGGACGATCAGCCAGAGGATGATGTAGATCCAGAGCGAGAGCCCTCCGAAGAGAATCAGGATCAGGGTCGCGATGCGTACCAGCGACGTGTCGAGCCCGAAATATTCGGCCAGTCCGGCGCAGACGCCGGCGATGATGCTGTCTTGCGAGCGGAATAGCCGCTTGTTGTCGTTCGTTGCCATATTTGTCGGTTTTTATCGGTTTTTGTGGATGTTGAATTTACGGGCGGGCTCCTCGGGGATGACAATCCAGAGGATGATGTAGGCCCAGATCGAGAGACCTCCGAAGAGGATCAGCAGCAGCATCACGAGGCGGATCAGCGTCGGGTCGGCATCGAAATACGCGCCCAGTCCGCCGCAGATGCCGGCGATAGAACGCTCCATGCGCGATCGGTAGAGTTTGCGGGGCGCCGGTTCTCCGGACGCTTCCCCGGGGACCCCGCCTTCCGTCCCGGTTTGCTCCGTGCCGCGGGGTTCTCCGAAATCGGCCGGGGAGCCCATTTGCTCCATCGTCGCACGCACCACGTCGAGCGTGATGACCCGCATGGACGATGCGACCTTCTCGCGGAAGATCTCCGCCACGCGCGACTCGATGTCGTTCATCGTTTCGGCGTCGCCTTCGGGCAGGCGGCGGCGGATGTCGTCGAAATAGCTGCCCAGCACCCGGTAGGCGTCTTGGTCGAGGGTGAATGCCACGGAGCCGATGTTCGCGTTTACAGTCTCTTTCATAGTCGTATAAAGTGTTGTCGCTGTTGAATGTTTTGCGGTCCCTACTATTTTGATAATGCAAATATAATACACATTTTAGTATTATGCAATACAAAGTACTAAATTTTTTCAAATTTTTTTCACACCTATATATAAACCGGGGATTGTTTCCGTGAAAAAATTCCGATATTTGAGTTTGCATTGTTGCGTTTTGCCCCTCAGTTTCGTCTTACAGATACAATGAAGGAATCCGAATTCACCTCGCTTGTCCTGCCGCTCCGCGACCGCATGTTCCGCTACGCCCAGAGCCTGCTGCTCTCGCCGGCCGAGGCGGAAGATGCCGTGCACGACCTGCTGGAGCGGCTGTGGCGGGAGCGCGGTCGGTTGGAGGAGTGTCGCCGGGTCGATTCCTTCGTGATGACCGCCGTGCGCAACCGTTGTTACGACCTGCTGCGCCGCCATCGGGCCGACAGTCGCCGGGACGATGCGGTGGCGGGGTGGACGGAGTGTTCGGCGGCTGCCGAGGCCGACCGCTGGGAGATGCGCGAATTGGTGCGGCGGGCCCTGGGCTGCCTCCCCGAACGCCAGCGGGAGGTGCTCCACCTGAAGGACATCGAGGGCTACTCCACCCGCGAGATTGCCGGAATGGTCGGCTGTGACGAAGCGCAGGTGCGCGTGATCCTCTCCCGCGCCCGCAACGGATTGCGAGAGGTACTGAAAAAAATGACGGACGATGAACGAACGACAAGAACGGATTGAACGGCTCGCGGAGCGCTGGTTCGCAGCGCAGGCGACCGATGCGGAGGAGCGCGAACTGCGCGACTGGTTCCGGCAGGCGGCCGACGTGCCGGACTCCCTGCGCGAGGCGCAAATGCTGTTCGGCGGACTGGACGCGCTGGCCGGGGAACGCTCCCGGGAGCGGTGGAAACCCCGCCGTGCAGGGCGCATATTGCCGCTCTGGGGCATTGCCGCGGCGGCGGCCGTGGTTATCGGGCTTTTTGTCTGCGTGGACCTGCTGCGCAAGCCCTATTGTTACATCGATGGCGTGGCGGTCTATGACAAGGAGGTGGCCCTGCAAACGACCGTCTACCTCGAATCGTTCTCGGCTTTCGAGGAGTCGGGACGGATGGTGGACGAACTGATCCGAAACAATTAAAAAACGATATGCCATGAACAGACACTTTATTTTTGCGGGTATTTTCATGCTGCTGGGGCTGTGCGCCGCGGCGCAGCCGGCGGATTCCGAGGCCGCGGATTCCCTCCGGCGGATCGGGGATGTTGATACGGGGCCGGTCACCATGCGCCGGGCCGCCGACGGGGATAACATGGTGCTCGAGGTGGCGGGATTCGGCATTACGATCGGCCCTTCCACCATTCAGGGAGCTTCGGCCCAAAACATGAAGAGCCGTCCGCGGGTCTGCGGGCTGTTTTTCGACGGAATCGAAATGGGCTTCAATTTCCTGACCGGACCCGACTATGCGGGTTATCCGGCCGGAACGGGGGATTTTCTCGATTTGAGGGCTGGCAATTCGTTCCATTTCGGCGTGACGCCCGTCGGGATGTCGGTGAGTCTGGACAAGCGGGGGAAATTCGAATTTTCGACCGGCCTGCGCTACACGGTCGACAACTACCGGCTGTCCGACAACTCGATTACGTTGGGGCGTGTGGACGGCTTGATTATGCCCGTTCCGCTGGACGAGAAGGCTGACAAGTCGAAATTCCGCACCACGTCGCTGGGCATTCCGCTGCAATTCTCGTTCGATCCGGTCCGGCGCCTGCGGATCGCCGTCGTGGGGTACTGCGATTTTGTGCTCGGGGCCAATGCGATCTATAAAAGACCGAAGGAGAAAAACTCCCTTTCCGGGGTCAATCCCTTCCAGTTCGGAATCGGAGGCTCGGTCTCCTACCGCGGATTCGGCGTCTACGCCCGCTACGGTGTGACATCGCTCTTCAAGAGCAGTGCGGGTCCGTCGTGCCATCCGGTGTCGTTCGGTGTCTGCGTCTTCATGTAAAATCGTACGGCCATGAAACGATTGCTATTGATTCTGCTGGTCTTGCTGCCGTTCCTGGTCCGGGGACAGAACGCCTCGTGGAAATTCTTCGACCGTTATACCAAAGCCGAAGGATTCACCAGCGTGCAGCTCGAGCGGAAGATGATGCGGATGATGAGCCGCCAGGCGGCGGAGAAGGGGGATGAAGGGTTGTCCAAACTGCTCGGCGGCATCGAGTTTATCCGGATTGTGGCGCTCGACAAGGGTGACGGAACGCAGTTTGTCGCCGATGCGGAAAATCTGGCGACCAATCCGGAGTACAAGTTTCAGCTGGTGATGTCCGGGACCGAGGAGGGGCAGACGACGAGGTTCTATATCCGCGAAGCGGAGTTTTACGACAATTCGGAACTGCTGATGCTGACCTACGGTGCGAAAGAGACCGTCGTGGTGAACATCTACGGCAGGTTCGACCTCAAGCAGGTTGCGCGTCTTTCGACCATTCGGCCGAAGAAATAGGTTTGTACCTTTTGATGTCAAAAGGTACCCAAAAACACGGGCTTAAGAAGCCCGTTTTGTGGGCGGCTGCGGGTTTTCACGCTGACTATCCTGTTCTGCGCTCCCGATCCTCGCTATACCCGTCGAAAAAGGGGCCGGACACAATGTCCGGCCCCCTTGGTCTTATCGCTGTCGGCGGTCGTTAGTCCTCGAATTTTGCCGAGAGGAACTCGCGGTTCAGACGGGCGATATGCGCGATGGAGATGTTCTTCGGGCACTCGGCCTGGCAGGCTCCCGTGTTGGTGCAGTTGCCGAAGCCCAGTTCGTCCATCTTGGCGACCATCGCCTTGGCACGGCGGGCTCCCTCCACGCGGCCCTGGGGCAGCTTGGCCAGCGACGACACGCGGGCGGCGACGAAGAGCATGGCCGAACCGTTCTTGCAGGTTGCCGCGCAGGCTCCGCAGCCTACGCAGGCGGCGGCGTCCATCGACTCTTCGGCATCGGCCTGCGGAATCGGAATGGCATTGGCGTCGGGCACCGAGTTCGTGCGCACCGAGATGAAACCGCCGGCCTGCAGAATCTGGTCGTAGGCGCCGCGGTTCACCACGAGGTCCTTGATCACGGGGAACGCCGCCGAGCGCCACGGCTCGATGGTGATCGTCGCGCCGTCGCGGAACTTGCGCATGTAGATCTGGCAGGTCGTAGCGCCCTGGCTGGGGCCGTGGGCCTGTCCGTCTATGTGCAGCGAGCACATACCGCAGATACCCTCGCGGCAGTCGTGGTCGAAGGCCACGGGCTCCTTGCCGGCGTGGATGAGGTCGTTGTTCAGGATGTCGAGCATCTCGAGGAACGAGGTGTCGGCCGAGATGTTCTCCACCTTGTAGGTTTCGAACGCCCCTTTGGATTTAGCGTCCTTTTGACGCCATATCTTTAATGTAAAATTCATAGTTTCGATTCGATATTAAAGTTCAACGTCAAATGGCCTTAGTCTTTGTAGTTGCGCTGTGCGGGGTGTACGAACTCGAAGTTCAGGGGTTCTTTCGTGAGCTCCGGAGCCTCGTCCATGCCCTTGTACTCCCATACGGCGGCATATACGAAATTCTCGTCGTCACGCTTGGCCTCGCCCTCCTCGGTCTGGTGCTCCGTGCGGAAATGGCCGCCGCACGACTCCTCGCGATTCAAGGCGTCGCGGGCCATCAGTTCGCCCAGCTCGAGGAAATCGGCCAGACGCAGCGCCTTCTCGAGTTCGACGTTGAAATCGTTCTCCTTGCCTACGACCTTCACGTCCTTCCAGAACTCCTTGCGGAGCGCCTGAATCTCGGTGATGGCTTTTTCGAGCGACTCCTTCGTGCGGGCCATGCCGACGTTCTCCCACATGATGTGCCCCAGCTTCTTGTGGATGTCGTCCACCGACTGTTTGCCGTTGATGGCGAGCAGTTTCGCAATCTTCTCCTTGACGCCCTTTTCGGCCTCTTCGAAGGCCTTGGTGTCGGTCTTCACCTTCGGAGCCTGGATTTTGTGCGCGAGGTAATCGCCGATGGTGTAGGGCAGAACGAAATAACCGTCCGCGAGACCCTGCATCAGGGCCGAAGCGCCCAGACGGTTGGCGCCGTGATCCGAGAAATTGGCCTCGCCGATGGCGTAGAGGCCCGGGATGGTGGTCATCAGGTTGTAGTCGACCCAGATGCCGCCCATCGTGTAGTGCACGGCGGGGAAAATCTGCATCGGCTGCTCGTAGGGGCTTACGTCGGTAATCTCCTCGTACATGTCGAAGAGGTTGCCGTAACGTTGTTTGATAATATCCTTGCCCAGACGCTCGATGGCGGTCTTGAAATCGAGGTACACGGCCAGACCGGTCTCGTTCACGCCGAAGCCTGCGTCGCAGCGCTCCTTGGCGGCACGCGAAGCCACGTCGCGCGGCACGAGGTTGCCGAAGGCCGGGTAGCGGCGCTCCAGATAGTAGTCGCGGTCCTCCTCGGCGATCTCCGACGGTTTGAGTTTGCCTGCGCGGATGGCCTTCACGTCCTCCAGCTTTTTGGGAACCCAGATGCGGCCGTCGTTACGCAGCGACTCGGACATCAGCGTCAGTTTCGACTGCTGGTCGCCGTGTACGGGGATGCACGTGGGGTGAATCTGCGTGAAGCAGGGGTTGGCGAAGCCGGCGCCCTTGCGGTAGCACTGGAATGCGGCCGAGCCGTTCGACGCCATGGCGTTGGTCGAAAGGAAGAAGACGTTGCCGTAGCCGCCCGTGGCGATCACGACGGCGTGTGCGCCGAAGCGCTCGATCTCGCCCGTGACGAGGTTGCGGGCGATGATGCCTTTGGCCTCGCCGTCCTCGATGACGATGTCCAGCATCTCGTGGCGCGGGTAGCTCTTCACCGAACCGGCGGCAATCTCCTTGTTGAGGGCCGCGTAGGCGCCCAGCAGGAGCTGCTGACCCGTCTGGCCGCGGGCATAGAACGTACGCGATACCTGCGCACCGCCGAACGAACGGTTGGCCAGCAGGCCGCCGTATTCGCGGGCGAAGGGAACGCCCTGGCCCACGCACTGGTCGATGATGAGGTTTGCGACCTCGGCCAGGCGGTAGACGTTGGCCTCACGGGCGCGGTAGTCGCCGCCCTTGATCGTGTCGTAGAACAGGCGGTATACCGAGTCGTTGTCGTTCTGGTAGTTCTTGGCGGCGTTGATACCGCCCTGCGCTGCAATCGAGTGGGCGCGGCGGGGCGAATCCTGGATGCAGAACACCTTGACGTTGTAGCCCAGTTCGCCCAGGGAAGCGGCTGCGGAGGCTCCGCCCAGGCCCGTACCGACGATGATGATGTCGAGTTTGCGCTTGTTGGCGGGACTTACGACCTTGATTGCCGTCTTGTGGTTGCTCCACTTTTCGGCGAGCGTCCCGGCGGGAATTTTAGCATCTAATTTGAAAGCCATATCGTTTGTGTGTTTATTGTTCTCTAAAAGGGGTGATTAACATGCGCCTGCGATGCAGGGGCAGAAGAAATAGACGAGCACCACGGCGGCGAAACCGAGGAATACGATCGTGGCCACGATGTTGGCGATGCATTTCAGGCGGGGATACCACGTGTCGTTGGCCCATCCCACGGTCTGGAACATCGACCACACGCCGTGCGTGAGGTGGAACCACAGCGCGAAGAACCACACGAGGTAGATCACCACGTAGTACCACTGCGAAAAGGTGTAGGCGATCAGCGCGGCGCCGTCGGCGGGGCTGAAGCCCAGCGAGTTGACGTGTCCGCCCATGATCTCCACGAGCTGCATCTTCGACCAGAAATTGAAGAGGTGGATCAGCAGTCCGCCCAGGATGATGAAGCCCAGTACGAGCATGTTCTTCGAAGCCCAGGCCACACCCGGCTCCTGAACCGTCACGGCGTAGCGCTGCGATCCGCGGGCCTTGTAGTTGTTCAGCGTGAGGATCACGGCGTAGATGAAATGGACCAGAACGCCCAGCGCCAGTACGGCCGTGCCTGCCAGTGCGTACCAGTTCGCACCGAGGAACTCGCAGATCATGTTGTACGCCTCGGGCGAGATGATCGCCGTGATGTTCATCGACATGTGGAAGAGGATGAAGAGGACGAGGAATGCTCCCGTCACACTCATGACTAACTTCTTGCCGAGCGAGGAATTAGATAGAAAACAGCTCATAATGATTTTAATTTGTTTATATTTGTGATAGTTTGTGTTCCGGTACGTTCGAATTTACGCGCACAAAGATAGCCATTGTTTGCGGAATAACAATAGAAACGGTCGGGAATTTTAGCCTCGAAAGGAGGGTTTTATGACTAAAAAAGAGTTGCGGGCCGCGATGCGGAAACTGAACCTCGGGACAGCCCCTGCGGAGCGTGCCGCGGCGTCGGGGCGTATCTTCGCCCGGGTGGAACTGTCGGAGGCTTTCGGCCGGGCCCGCACGGTAGGCGTTTTCTGCTCGCTGGCCGACGAACCGGACACGTCGGAGGTGCTGGCGCGGTGGTCGGCCGCCGGCAAACGACTGGCGGTGCCGCGCGTCGAGGGCGACGTGATGCGGTTCTATGAATACGATCCCCGGACGATGTGCCGGGGTGCTTTCGGTATTGCCGAACCGGGGCCGGAGGCGCGTTTGTGCGAACCGCGGGAGCTGGACCTGGTGGTCGTTCCCGGCACGGCCTTCACCGCCGCGGGGGCCCGTATGGGCCGCGGACGGGGCTATTACGACAAATACCTCTCCCAGCCCGGTGTGCGGGCCGTGAAAGCCGGGGTCTGTTATGCGCACCAGTTGGTCGGGGAATTGCCTTCGGAGCCGCACGACGTGGCGATGGATTACGTAGTAACGGATTGATTATATGGATGCAAAAGAGTTTGCCGCCGCCTATGCGGAGGCGTTCGGACCGGCGGCGCAGCTGCCGCTGCTGTTCTGGTATTCGGAGGAGCCCCTGCGGGCGGTCCCCAAGGTCGAAGGATGCTTTTTCAAGGGTCTTGCCGAGGCCCGCGAAGGTCTTCCCGTGAGCCTCAATGCCGGGAACATCGGCTGCGGGGGCGGAAAGTTCTACACCGGGTTTACCCCGATGCCGCCGTTCGTGCCGACCTTCGTGTCGCAGAAGGAGCATTACAAACAGACGCCCGAAATGGTGCTGGAGTTTATCGGACGGCTCGGGGTGCCTGCGGCTTCGGGGGCGTGGCTCAACTTTGCGCGTATCGACACCGACGCGGGCGCCGAAGCCTTCGGCCGTGCGGAAGGAGTGCTGTTTTTCGCCGCGCCCGATGTGCTGTCGGGACTGGTGTCGTGGGCCGTTTACGACAACAATGCCGACGACGCCGTGCGTGCGCCTTTCGGGTCGGGATGCAGCGCTGTCGTGACGCAGGCCGTCGTGGAGAACCGCCGGGGCGGTCGCAGCGTCTTTCTGGGGCTGTTCGACCCTTCGGTGCGTCCGTGGATCGGGGAGCACGAGCTGAGTCTGGCCGTGCCGATGTCGCGGATGCGCGAGATGTGCGGCACGATGCGTGCAAGCTGTCTGTTCGGTACCCACGCTTGGAACAAAGTCCGGGACCGCATTAATAAATGAATTGTATGAAGAAAAGAAGAGCGGCGCTGGTGCTGGCCGGCGGCGGAGCACGCGGCGTGGCCCATATCGGAGCCATCGAAGAGTTGGAAAGCCAGGGTTTTGAGATCAGCGCCGTCGCCGGTACGTCGATGGGCGCATTGGTCGGGGGCGTCTATGCCTCGGGGCATCTCGAACCTTTCAAGGAGTGGCTCTGCGAACTCGATAAATACAAGGTTTTCAGTCTGGTGGATTTCGCCCTGAGCACCGAAGGACTGGTCAAGGGCGACCGGGTGATGAAGGCCATGAAGGAGCTGGTTCCGGATGTGAAGATCGAGAAGATGCCCGTGCCGTTCACGGCCGTGGCCGCCGACCTGCTCACGGGACGCGAGGTGGTGCTCGAACGCGGCGGGTTGTACGACGCCATCCGGGCTTCGATTTCGATCCCTTCGGTGTTCAAGCCCGTGCACCGCAACGGTCAGGTGCTGATCGACGGCGGCACGGTCAATCCGCTGCCGCTGAACCGTGTGCGCCGCGAGGAGGGCGATGTACTGGTGGCCGTGGATGTCAGCGCCCCGTTTGCGGCTCCCGCGCCGAAGACCAGGGTTTCGCTCAACTACTACAAAGTGCTGATCGCCTCGTCGGAGATCATGCAGCAGCATATCACCCAGCTGATGTGCCGGCTCCACAAGCCCGACATTCTGGTCGAGATGCCCGCCGACAGCTACGGCATTTTCGAATTTTACCGTTCGAAGGAGCTGATCGAGGCGGGACGTGCGGCAACACGCGCGGCGCTCGAACGGATGTTGGTGGAAGCCTGAAAACGGCAGGATTTTTGTCGGTAGGGGATAGAAAAAGTTGCGACGGCCCGTTTTGAAGAATTCAAAGAGTAGTGACGCAACTTCACACAGATTTTTTAGGGCCGTCGCAAGAATCGAAAACTCAGGATATGCCTCCCGGCATTTCCCGATTCGGTTATGCGACAAAGATAGATAAACTTTCGGGTCCTGCAACACCTTTGCCCGAATGTGATATGGGTGCGCCTGAAATACCGAGCGGGTGCGCCTTTTTTTGCGCGAAGGGGTCTTTTTTCCTGCACGCCATCCGTCTTAACGGGCGATTTATGCAGGATTCGCGTTTGGCATGACACACGAAACACCCCGAAAGCCGCTGCCGGTTTCCGGGGTGTGATCGTTGCCGGGAGCTCCCGGCGTTCTGGGGTATGCGGCCTCTATACGCAGCCCTGTGCGAGCATGGCGTTGGCGACCTTCATGAAGCCGCCGATGTTGGCGCCCACGACATAGTTGATGTAGCCGTCGCTCTGGGTCCCGTAGTGTACGCAGACCGAGTGGATGTTCTGCATGATGGATTTCAGCTTCGCATCGACCTCTTCGGGCGACCAGGTGAGGCGTATTGAATTCTGGGTCATTTCGAGTCCCGAGGTGGCTACGCCGCCGGCATTGGCCGCCTTGCCCGGGGCATAGAGCAGCTTGTGCTGCTGGAAGATGCGGATGGCGTCGGGGGTCGAGGGCATATTGGCTCCCTCGGCGACGCACATACAGCCGTTGTCGACCAGCGCCTGCGCCTCGTCGCCGTTCAGCTCGTTCTGCGTGGCGCACGGCATGGCGATGTCGCATTTCACGCCCCACGGACGTTCGCCGGGGTAGTAGGTGGCCGACGGATATTTTTCAGCGTACTCCTTGATACGGCCGCGGAAGACGTTTTTCAGCTCCATGACGTACTCCAGTTTCTCGGGGCTGATGCCTTCGGGATCGTGGACGTAACCCGACGAATCGGAGAGCGTCACGACCTTGGCGCCCAGCTCGGTGGCCTTCTGGCAGGCGTACTGGGCGACATTGCCCGAGCCCGAGATGCAGACGGTCTTGCCCTCGAACGAATCGTTGCGCGTGGCGAGCATCTCCTGGGCGAAATAGCATGTTCCGTAGCCCGTGGCTTCGGGGCGCAGGGGGCTGCCGCCCCAGTCGCGGCCCTTGCCGGTGAGCGTGCCGGTGAACTCGTCGCGCAGACGCTTGTACTGGCCGAACATGAAGCCGATTTCACGGCCTCCGACGCCGATATCGCCGGCCGGAACGTCGGTGTCCTGGCCGATGTGGCGCTGCAGCTCGGTCATGAACGACTGGCAGAAGCGCATCACCTCGTTGTCGGACTTGCCTTTGGGGTTGAAATCCGAACCGCCTTTGCCGCCGCCCATCGGAAGGGTGGTGAGGCTGTTTTTGAAGGTCTGCTCGAAGGCCAGGAATTTCAGGATCGAGAGGTTGACCGAGGGGTGGAAACGAATACCGCCCTTGTAGGGGCCGATGGCGCTGTTCATCTGGATGCGGTAGCCGCGGTTGATCTCAATTTCGCCTTTGTCGTTGAGCCAGGGCACGCGGAAGATGATGACGCGCTCGGGCTCTGCGATGCGCTCCAGAACCTTCATTTTCTGCAGGATCGGGCTGGCGACGATGTGCGGTGCCAGCGATTCGGCCACCTCGCGGACGGCCTGGTGGAACTCCGGTTCGCCGGGGTTGCGGGCGATGAGCCGGGCCATGAAATCTTCGACGTACTGTTGGACTTGCTCGTTCATAAGCGAATGGATTTTGAGGGGTTTGTAATCATTTCTCGACCCTAAAAATACGACATTCATTTGAGTTTTGCAACTTCTTTAAGAATTTCGTAAAATATTTTATTTACCCGATCCGCGCATTTGCTTACTGTCTGCGGGGAAGTCGGGTTGCGGGGCTGAAAATCCGTAATAAAAAATGACGGATTCGCTATAAATCCGTCATTGAAATTTTTTTCAAATTTTTTTCGGAAACACCTGCCTGTCACTTGGAAAAGGCGAATCCGACGTAGACATCCTTGTATTTCGACAGCAGTGCGGCGGCCGTCGAGAGCGACGAGATTTTGCTGCCCAGGGCGGTCATCATCTCCACGAGTTTGGTGACCGGGAAGACCAGCACCAACTCCGTGCCGCTGATATAGGCATGGCCCGGGACCGAACCCAGGTTGAGCTTGCCCTTGGCGAAATGGAGCGTCACGACGTGCGTCGGGGCGTCGTATTCGTAGGTACCCGTGAGTTTGTGCTTGCCCAGCGTCGCCGAGAAGGCGTCGCTGTCGCGTTCGAAGGTGAACGTCCCGGTGCCGGCTTTGAGTCCGGCCAGCGCATAGGCCTTTTCTAACTGCTTGACGACCGTGGTTTCGAGGGCTGCGCCGCCGAGTTCCGAGGCGAGGTCCTCGCCTTCGAATTTGACGCCCGGACCCGTGTAATTCCACGTGCCGGCCAGCGCATACTGCGTGAGTTTGCCGTCGGTGGCTTTGTCGGCCGCCGCCGTGGCGGCTTTTTTCAGGGCATCCTTCCAGTCCTGCGCCGAAGCGGCTGTGCCGCCGAGCAGGAAGAGCGCCGCTGCGAATAAAACAAATTTCTTCATATTCGTATCTTGGTTTTTTACAACTCCTCTGTTTCCCGGAGCCAGGCCGCGGCGGATGCGTCGGAGGGCATGCGCCAGTCGCCGCGGGGCGAGAGCGCCACCGAGCCGACCTTCGGGCCGTCGGGCATGGCCGAACGTTTGAACTGCTGGGCGAAGAAGCGGCGGACGAAGACTGTGAGCCACCGGAGGATCGTGGCGCGGTCGTAGCTCCCTTCGAAAGCCTGTTCGGCCAGCAGCAGGATTTTCGCCGGGCCGTAGCCGGCACGCAGAAAATTGTAGAGGAAGAAATCGTGGAGTTCGTAGGGTCCTACGAGGTCTTCGGTCTTCTGGGCGATCTTGCCGTCGCAGTCCGCAGGCAGCAGTTCGGGGCTGACCGGCGTGTCGATGATGTCCGTCAGTGTGGCACGCGTCGCGGCATCCTTCTCCGTGTCGGCCGCCCATTTCACGAGGTGGCGCACCAGCGTCTTGGGAACCGAGGCGTTGACGCCGTACATCGACATCTGATCGCCGTTGTAGGTCGCCCAACCCAGCGCCAGTTCCGACAGGTCGCCCGTGCCGACCACCAGGCCGCCTTCCATATTGGCCACGTCCATCAGTATCTGCGTCCGTTCGCGGGCCTGCGCGTTTTCATACGCTACGCCCCGGTCGTCAGGGTTCAGGCCTATGTCGTGAAAATGCTGCAGGCAGGCGTCGCGGATCGGGATTTCGCGGATTGTGACGCCCAGTCCGCGCATCAGTTCCAGCGCGTTGTTGTAGGTGCGGTCGGTGGTGCCGAAGCCCGGCATCGTGATGCCGATGATTCCGGCGCGGTCGAGTTTCAGGAAGTCGAACGTGCGGACCGTCACGAGCAGCGCGAGGGTCGAATCCAGTCCGCCCGAGATGCCGATGACGGCCTTTTCGGCACGGGTGTGGACCATCCGCTGCGCCAGTCCGTGCGCCTGTATCCTGAAAATCTCCTCACAGCGTTCGCTGCGGTGCGCTTCGTCCTTGGGCACGAACGGCATCGGGTCGATGTCGCGGTCGAGGACCACGCCGCGGAGTCCCTCGGGAATCTCCATTTCGATCACGGTGTTCTCCGTGGCGCCTTCGTTCATGCGGAACGAGGTGTTGCGGCGGCGTTCGAACTCCAGCCGTTCGATGTCCACGTCGGCCACGACGAGCTGTTCCTCGGGCGAGAACCGCGCGGCTTCGCGCAGCACCGTGCCGTTTTCGGCGATGATGCCGTTGCCGGCGAACACGAGGTCGGTGGAGGATTCGCCGAAGCCCGCCGAGCAGTAGACGTAGGCCGCGAGCGTGCGGCCCGACTGCTGGGCCACCAACTGCCGCAGGTAGGCGTGTTTGCCCGCCGCCTCGGGCGATGCCGAGAGGTTGAAAATCACCTTCGCGCCGTTCAGCGCCAGCTGCGACGAGGGCGGTATGGCGGTCCAGAGGTCCTCGCAGATCTCGATGCCGAACTCCGCGCCGTTGATTTCGAACGTCAGGTCGGCGCCGAAATCGGCCTGCTGGCCGGCGACGACGATGTGTTCGTCCGAGATGCCGGCTCCCGACGCGAACCAGCGGTTTTCGTAAAATTCGCCGTAATCGGGAATGTAGGTCTTGGGCACCACGCCCAGCACCTTGCCCTGCGTGAAGACCACGGCGCAGTTGTAGAGCGCCGAGCCGTGGCGCAGGGGGGCTCCGGCGATCAGCGTAAGGGGCAGTTTGCGCGTGGCACGCACGAGGCGTTCCAGCGCCTCGTCGGCCGCGTCGAGCAGCGTGGATTGCAGCAGCAGGTCGCCGCAGGTGTAGGCCGTCACGCCCAGTTCGGGGAATGCCGCGATTTCGACACCCCTCCGGGCGGCCTCCTCGGCCAGCGCCGCCATACGCTCGGTGTTGTAGTCGCAGTCGCCGACCCGCACGTGCGGGATCGCTGCCGCTACCTTGAGAAAACCGAAATTATCCATATTTCAGCAGTTTGTATCGGACTTATCCGCTGTCGGGGCGCTGTCGCCGGGTGTAGTCGCGGCGTTCCGCCGCGTTTACAAATCCGACCCACCCCCAAACCCCCGCCTCAGGCGGGGGCTTGTCGCAACGCAACCGGGATTTCGCCCGGACTGCGGACGGACAAGTCTCAATTATTTATTCGCACCACAACTGCGCCAGGTTCAGGATCACCTGCTGCGCCTTGTGCATCGTGGTGAGCGAGCAGTATTCGAACTTGCCGTGGAAATTCATGCCTCCGGTGAAGAGGTTGGGACACGGCAGGCCCATGAACGAGAGGCGTGCGCCGTCGGTGCCGCCGCGGATGGGCCGCACGAGGGGCGTCACCTCCGCCATCTCCATCGCCCGGAGCGCCTTGTCGATCACCTGCGGATGCGGCTCGACCATCTTGCGCATATTGTAATACTGGTCCTTGAGCGTGAGGGTCAGCACCTCGTCGCCGTATTTCTTCTTCAGCAGGTCGACGCAGGCCCACATGAAGACCTTCTTCTGCTCGAACTTGTCGGCGTCGTGGTCGCGGATGATGTAGCTCAGCGAAGCCTTTTCGACCGTGCCGTTCACGCCGACGCAGTGGTAGAAACCTTCGTAACCCTCGGTGTACTGCGGGCGTTCGGCGGCGGGCAGCAGTCCCTGCAGCTCGCACGCCACGTCGATGGCGTTGATCATCTTCGCCTTGGCGTAGCCCGGATGGACGTTGCGGCCCTGAATCTCGATCTTGGCGCTGGCGGCGTTGAAATTCTCGTACTCCAGCTCGCCCTCCATGCCGCCGTCGACGGTGTAGGCGAAATCGGCCCCGAAGGCCTTCACGTCGAAGAAATCCACGCCCCGGCCCACCTCCTCGTCGGGGGTGAAGCCGATGCGGATTTTGCCGTGCTTTACCTCGGGATGCCCCATAAGGTACTCCGCGGCGGTCATGATTTCCGCCACACCGGCCTTGTCGTCGGCACCCAGCAGCGTCGTGCCGTCGGTGTGGATCAGGGTGTGGCCCTTGAAGAAGGCCAGTTCCGGGAAATCCGAAACCTTCATCGTCAGCTGGCCGTTCAGGGCGATGTCGCCGCCGTCGTACTCCTCGATCACGCGGGGTTTCACCTCCTTGCCACTCATGTCGGGCGAGGTGTCCACATGGGCGATGAAGCCGATCACGGGGGCGTTCTCGCACCCTTTCGAGGCGGGGATCGTGCCCATCACATAGCCGTACTCGTCCATCGTGACCTCGGTCATGCCCAGGGCCTCCATCTCGTCGCGCAGGGCCGCCAGAAGGACCTTCTGCTTCTCGGTCGAGGGGAATGTCGTGCTGTTTTCATCCGACTGCGTGTCGAACGATACGTATTTCAGAAAACGTTCTTTCAAGTCCATGGTCGTTGCAGATTAATGTTACTCTTCCTTTTTGGCCCGCAGGGTGTGCCAGGCGAAATAGCCGATCAGAATCAGGTACATCGCCAGCCCGGTCCATTCGGCGGCGTTCGAGCCTTTCCATCCGGCGATCTCCCACTCGGCGCCCGCGAATTTCAGCACCGCCGTCACCACGCCCATCAACGCACCGCCGGCGATGAATCCCGAGGCGATGAGCGTACCGCGGTCGAAACGGGCTTTGTTCAGCCCTTCGTCCTTCGAGCGGTTCGAGACGAACCACGCCACCAGTCCGCCCACCACCAGCGGAGCGTTCAGCTCCATGGGGATGAACATGCCCAGCGCGAACGCGAGGGCCGGAATGCCGATCGACGTGAGCACCAGCGCCAGCGCCGCGCCGCAGAAATAGAGCATCCACGGGGTCTGTCCGCCGGTCATCAGCGGCTGGATGACGGCCGCCATGGCGTTGGCCTGCGGGGCCACCAGCGCGCCTTCGCCCACGAATCCGTAGGATTTGTTGAGGATGATCATCACCCCGGCCACGGTGGCCGCAGCAACGAACGTGCCGAGGAATTTCCACGCCTCCTGCTTTTTGGGCGTGGTGCCCAGCCAGTAGCCGATCTTGAGGTCGGTGATGAAGCCGCCGGCCATCGACAGGGCCGTGCAGACCACGCCGCCGATCACCAGCGCGGCGGTCATGCCCGTCGTACCGCTCAGACCCACGCTCACCAACACCAGCGACGCCAGTATCAGCGTCATCAGCGTCATGCCCGAGACGGGGTTGGTGCCCACGATGGCGATGGCGTTGGCCGCGACGGTCGTGAAGAGGAATGCAATGACGAAGACGATCAGGATGGCCGTCAGCGACTGGGCCCAGTTGGCGCCCAGCAGTCCGAAATGGAAGAAGACGAAGACCGAGACGAGCGTGGCGATCAGGATCGTGAGGATGCGCTTCATCGAGAGGTCGCGCTGCGTGCGCTCTACGGCCGCAAGCCCCCCCCCTTTCTTACCGCTGAACTCCGATACCGCGAGGCCCACGGCCTGACGGATGATTTTCGACTGGCGGATGATGCCGATGATGCCCGCCATGGCGATGCCGCCGATGCCGATGGGCTTGCCGATGAAGGCGAAGAGGTTCTCGGCGGTGAAGATCGACTGCGGATCGGCGAGGATGTCGGCGCGTGTCACGCCCAGCAGCGAGATCATCGCCGCGGGATCGACCGCGTCGGCCAGCGAACCGACCACCGGGACGATCACGAACCACACGAGGCATGAGCCTGCGGTGATGATCATGGCGTATTTCAGGCCGATGATGTATCCCAGACCCAGCACGGCGGCCGAGGTGTTCAGTCCGAATACCACCTTGAACTTGTCGGCGGCGACGGTGCCCCATTCGCAGATGCGCGTCGAGACCGACTCGGTCCAGAGTCCGAACGTGCCGACCACGAAATCGTACAGACCGCCCACAAGCCCCGCGACGGCCAGCAGTTTGGCCTGCGAGCCGCCCTTTTCGCCCGAGACGAGCACCTCGGTGGTCGCCGTGGCCTCGGGGAACGGGTATTTGCCGTGCATCTCCTTGACGAAATACTTGCGGAAGGGGATCAGCAGCACGATGCCCAGCAGTCCGCCGAACAGCGACGAGAGGAACACCTGCCAGAAGGCGGCGTCGAGTCCCAGGATGTAGAGGGCCGGGAGGGTGAAGATGGCTCCGGCGACGATCACGCCCGACGAGGCGCCGATCGACTGGATGATGACGTTCTGTCCCAGCATGTTCTTTTTGCCCAGCACCGATCCCATGCCCACGGCGATGATGGCGATCGGGATGGCGGCTTCGAAGACCTGTCCGACCTTGAGGCCGAGGAAGGCGGCGGCGGCCGAAAAGACGATGGCCATGACGACGCCCATCGTGACCGAGTAGGGAGTCACCTCCTTCGGGTTCGACGAGGCCGGCATCACGGGCGTGTATTCTTCGCCCGGCTTGAGTTCGCGGTAGGCATTTTCGGGCAGCGAGGTTTGGATTTTTTCGGGTTCCATTTCTTATCGGGGATTAGCCGGTCAGCGGTTGTCGCCGCTGCCCGTGATGTGGTTGCGCTGCATGCGCGAACGGAGTTTGTCGACATTCATCTGCGCCACGTCGTCGAGTTCGTAGCCCAAATCGCGCGAAAGGGTGGCGCAGTACCACAGCACGTCGCCGATCTCCTTGACGATTTCGAGTTTCTTCTCCGGAGTGAACTCCTTGTGTCCGTCACGGATCACCTTTTTGACCTTGTCGGCGACTTCGCCTGCCTCGCCCGTAAGCCCGAGCGTGGGGTAGACGATGCGGCTGTCGTCGGGATAGATCGCCGTTTCGAGGGCGTGCTGCTGGTATTCGTTGAGTGTCATAGCTTTGATTTGAAAGTTTACAGTAGGCAAAAATAGCAAAATAATTTGAGAATACGCAGAAAAAAGCTCCGGCTGTTGCGCGGAGCGGGTATTTGGTTCGGGACCGTTGCGGACTGCCTTTCAGGTCGGGCGGGGGGTCAGAGTTCGGGTATCGCCTTCTCCAGCCCGATGCCGCGCGAACCCTTGAGCAGTACGAGGGCGTTTTCGACGGGAGAGAGGTTCAGCAGCGAGAGCAGTTCCTCGCGCGTGGGGCAGAGGGTCGTGCGGGCGGGTTTCTCCGGAAGCGAGGCGTAGGCCCTGGCGAACTCTTCGCCGACGAGCAGCAACTCGGCGTCGGGGGCCTGCGCCGCCTGGCGGATGATCGCCGTGTGTTCGTGCAGGGACCATTCACCCAGTTCGAGCATGTCGCCGAGGATCAGCACCCGGTGCTGCCGCTTTCCGAGCGGCTCGGCGAGGAAATTTCCGACGGCCGCCTGCATACTCGACGGATTGGCGTTGTAGCAGTCGATGACGAGCGTGTTGCGGGCCGTTTCGGTGCGCTGCGAGCGGTTGTTGTCGGGAACATAGCCTGCGATGGCGTGGCGGATGCGCTCGTCGGGAATGTCGAAATAGCGTCCCACGGCCACCGCGGCGGCGATATTGTGGCGGTTATAATCCCCTTCGAGATGGTTCTCGAGACCGTCGGCCAGCGAGATGGAGTAGTACTCCGCGGCCAGCGAGTCGCGTTCTGTGGCCATTCCCGTCAACACGTCGTCGTCGGTGGGGACGAAGGCGTGCCCGCCGTTTGCGGCGAGGTAGTCGAACAGTTCGCCCTTGCCCCGGCGGACCCCTTCGGGACCCCCGAAACCCTCGAGGTGCGCCAGTCCGATGTTGGTCAGGATGCCGTATTCGGGTTCGGCGACGGAGGTCAGCAGGGCCAGTTCGCCGCGGGCGCTCGCGCCCATCTCCACCACCCCGAACTCCGTGTCGCGGGTCATCGCCAGCAAGGTCAGCGGCACGCCGATGTGGTTGTTGAGGTTGCCGCGCGTGGCGTAGACCGCGAACCGCTCGGCCAGCACACGGCTGACGAGTTCCTTCGTGGTGGTCTTGCCGTTGCTGCCCGAGATGGCGAGGATCGGAATGCCCAGCGCCTGGCGGTGTTCGCGGGCCAGCTCCTGAAGGGCCTTCAGCGTGTCCTCCGCGTAAAGGATGCGTTCGTCGGCGGCCGCCACCCCGGCATCGTCCGAGACGGCATAGGCGGCTCCTTTCCCGAGCGCCTCCGCCACGAAGCGGTTACCGTCGAAATTGGCGCCCCGCAGGGCGAAGAAGATCGAGTCCGGCTCGATCCGGCGCGAGTCGGTCGAGATGCGGGGATGCTTGAGGAAAAGGCTGTAAAGTTCGCTCATAACGGGCAAAAAATAAATGAAGGGCGGTTGCAGACCGCCTCTGGATGGGTGGTGCGACAAGCACATCCGATCTGCGATCAGATATGCTTGTCGCCGTTGTTGAATTTCACTTCGTCGATGAATTTCTTGATGTTCTGCTCCTCGGCGCGGGGACAGATCAGCAGCACGTCGTCCGTGTCGACGACGATATACTCCTTCAGGCCGCTGATGACGGCGATCTTGTCTTTGGGCAGCGAGACGATCGACGAACGCGTGTCGTAGAGGTAGCAGCCCTTCTCGGGGATGGCGTTGGCGTAACGGTCCTTGCGCGAATGCTGGTAGACCGAGCCCCAGGTCCCCACGTCGCTCCAGCCGAACTCCCCGCAGCGGACATAGACGTTGTCGGCCTTTTCCATGATGCCGTAGTCGATCGAAATGGCACGGCATTCCGAGTAGGCGATCTCCAGCACGTTGCGCTCGGCTTCGGTGCCGATGGCACGCATCACGCCGCTGAACATCGCGTGGTGCTCGGGCAGGTATTTTTCGAAAGCCTCGATGATCGCACGCACGGTCCATACGAAAATGCCCGAGTTCCAGTAGAATTCGCCCGACTGGAGGAAGACTTGCGCCAGTTCGAGGTCGGGCTTCTCGGTGAAGCACTTGACCTTGCTGATGGGCTGGCTGTCCGAAACCTGGATGTAGCCGTAGCCCGTGTCGGGGCGCGTGGGTTTGATGCCCACGGTCATCAGTACGTCGTTCTTCGCGGCGAAATCGAGACACTCAGCGATGATGGCCCGGAAATCGTCTTCGTTGAGGATCAGATGGTCCGCCGGGGTGACGATCATTTCGGCATCGGGATTGCGCTTCATCAGCGTGTAGGCCGCATAAGCGACGCAGGGAGCGGTGTTGCGCCCCACGGGTTCGCACAACACCTGTTTCTCGCCGATTTCCGGAATGTGTTCCAGCACCAGGTCCTTGTATTTGAGGTTGGTCACCACGAGAAAATTCTCCGCGGGAACCATTTTTGCAAAGCGTTCGTAGGTGTGGCGGATGAAGGATTTTCCCGTTCCCAGGATGTCGAGGAACTGCTTGGGCATCGACTGTCGGCTTTTGGGCCAGAAACGCGATCCGATACCGCCCGCCATGATGACACAATATTTATTGCTTGCCATAGTTATTATATGGAGTTAAGTTCGACAAAGATAAAAATATTTTAGTAACTTTGCCGCCTATTGGAAAATTAATTTTCGACCCGGCAATGAAAATCAAACTCTTCACGATACCCAATCTGCTGACCCTTTCGAACCTGCTTTGCGGTTCGTTCGCGGCGGTTTCGGCACTGGCTTACGGCAACCTGACGCTGGCTTTCGGCCTTGTGATTCTGGCTGCCGTGTTCGATTTTGCAGATGGCTTCGCGGCGCGTCTGCTGAACCAGAGTTCGCCCATCGGCCTGCAGCTCGATTCGCTGGCCGACGACATCACCTTCGGGTTCGCACCCGCCGCCGTGCTTTTTACGCTCTATGGGCGGATGCACTCCCAAGGGCTTCCCGATGCGGAGTGGATCGGGTATTTCGTCTTTCTGTTTACGGCCTTTGCGGCGCTGCGTCTGGCGGTATTCAACATTGACGAAACGCAGCGCGACGAGTTTCTCGGTTTGCCGTCGCCCGCTGCGGCTTTGTTTTGCGTGTCGTTGGGCTGGATCAGCGAGCATTACGGAATCGCGTTTTCACGCGAGGCCATTCTCATCGTGGCGGTGGGAATGGGAGTGCTGATGCTCTCTGCGGTCCGCATGTTCGCCCTCAAGTTCCACGGTTTCGGTTGGAGAGGCAATGAACTCCGATATATCTTCATCGCGGTCTCTGCCCTGTTGTTGCTGTGTTTTCAAGGGGTGTCCGTGCCGTTTATCATTCTGCTTTACATCGTTTTCTCGCTCGTGCGCAATATCGTGTGCCGCGCCGGAAAACGGAACGGGTAGCGTATTTAAATTTTTTTAATTACCTTTGTCGCGGATTTCCGCTCTTTGGCTGAATATGTCGGGATTTTCGAATCGCATATTGCTGGTGCTTCTGCTCGGTCTGTTTTTTGCAGTACCTCAGGCAGCGCATTCCCAGGGTTTCGATGCGAAGACCCTGCAGCGTGCCCAGCAGAACGGCCAGTCGGGCAATCTCTACGGCAACAATCCCTTCGAGCAGCAGGAAGGCGAGGAGGGGGAGCAACAGCCGCAGGACACCACCAAGAAGGAACGGAAAATCCGCAAGCCGTTGGAGTCCTATTTTTTCAGTGACTCGATACGTGCGCTGAACAATTTCAAATGGCACGTGAGCCGCGATTTCAACCGCGTCGAGATCGGGCCTTTGGATACCACGCTGACCGATTACCGGATCGACTATCCGTTCTATCGGGAGGAGGTGGGCGACATCGCCCAGGGAGCCCTGGGACAGACGTCGCTGCCGCTGAACTATTTCCGGCGGCCCCAGTTCTTTGACTTCAGTTTTGCGAGTCCCTACTACGCGTACACCTACAACATGGAGAACGTGCCCTTCTACAACACGAAGAAGCCGATCATCCGTATGAGTTACGCCGAGTCGGGGCAGAAACGCTTCCGCGAGGAGAATTTCAATATCATGCATGCCCAGAACATCTCGCCGACGACGGGATTCAACGTCGACTACAAGGCGCGGGGCACGCGCGGCCAGTATGTCTGGTCGCGGACCAAGAACCACAACCTCGCGGTGGCCGTCAACCATACCGGAAAACGCTACTCGGTGCACGCGGGTTACTACAACAACCACATCGAACAGCAGGAGAACGGCGGCGTGGTCGGCAACTGGGCCATTGCGGATACCGTCTTCGAGATGCCTTCGGGCGTGCCGATGCGGCTGGCAGACGCCGAGGCGAAGAACCTCTACCGTAACAACGCCTTCTTCATCACGCAGTCCTACGGCATTCCGCTGCAGCGGCTCACCGAGCACGATTTCTCGATGGCCAACCTCTCGGCGGTCTATGTGGGCCATTCGTTCGAGTACAGTTCGTGGAGCAAGGTCTACACCGACAAGAACGAACCCTACACCAACGAGCGCGACCACCGCGACGAGAACGGCAACTATGTCTCCGCCGAGGGCAACTACTACGACAACTGGTACATCAACCCCGTGGAGACGCGCGACTCGATCTACGAACGGGTCATCTCGAACCGCCTCTTCGTGCAGGCGCAGCCCTGGGACCGCAACGGGGTGGTGGGAACGCTCGACGCCGGCGTCGGTATCGACATGCACACCTACTCGCAATTCGAACTGAAAGATTATCTGACGGGAAAGTACACGAAGGTCAACAAGACGAGTTACTTCTTTTACGGCTCCGTCAGCGGAAAGATAAAGAAATATGTCGACTGGGACGGAAATCTCAAATTCTACCCGTCGGGATACAGAGGCGGAGACCTCTCGATCGGTGCGCACCTCGCGCTGAAAGGGTATCTCCGCGGACACCCCCTGATTCTCGAAGGCCGGTTCACGATGGACCGCCGTTCGCCGAACTACTGGCAGGAGAATCTATTCTCGAACCATTATATATGGGACACTCCTTTGAACAAGGAGAATGAAACTCGGTTCGAGGTCAAGTTTTCGGTCCCCGATTTCGCTTTCGAAGCGGGGGCATGGCAGGGAGTCGTCTCCGACAAGATTTACTACGCGTCGGACAGCAACGTCGCCCAGCACGGTGGAAACGTCAGCCTCACGAGTGTGTATGCTCGCAAAGATTTCCGCTTAGGCGGACTTCATTTGGACAACAGGGTATTGTTGCAGTGGAGTACGGATCAAGATGTTGTACCCGTTCCGCTTGTGAGCGCCTTCCTTTCGTATTACTACGAGTTCTGGGTCGTGCGCGATGTACTGCGCCTGCAGATCGGTCTGGACGGACGCTATAATACACGGTATTATGCGCCCAGTTACAATCCGGCACTGTCGGTGTATTACAACCAACGGGAGGTCGAGGTGGGGAATTATCCCTACGTGGACGCTTTCGCAATGGCAAAGTGGAAGAGAATGCGGATATTTCTGAAATATCAGCATGTGAACAAGGGACTGTTCGGTAACGGAGAATATTTCTCGGCGGCTCGCTATCCGCTGAATCCGGGCATGTTCAAAATCGGTATCTCGTGGGGATTCTATGATTAGCGTGCTGTTCTGCGCGGTGTAAGCTGCCCGCAAAACAACATTTTATGTTAAAAAAGACCGTATTAACGTTTGCGTTCTTAACCATTCTGACTACTTTTTACGGCTTCAACGCCCAGTTCGGTGCTCCCGCGACGGACAGCGCACTGAACGATCTGGCCGCGATGGACCGCTCGCTGCTCCCCGAGGGCTGCTACGTCATCTCGGCCTACGACAACCTGATCCGCAACATCAGCGAACAGGAGGGGAACGACTGGCGGCTGATGAGCGCCATCGCCTACCATGAATCGCGTTTCACGCCCGACATCACCTCGCGCAGCGGGGCTCGCGGGCTGATGCAGATCATGCCTTCGGTGGCACGCCAGTTCGACGTTCCCGTGGCCGAGGTCGCCGATCCGGAGACCAACGTCTGGCTGGCCAACAAACTGCTGACGAAAATCTCCTCGACGCTCTGTCTTCCCGAAGGCATCTCCGAGAAGGACCGGATGAGCATCATCCTGGCGTCGTACAACAGCGGTATCGGCCATGTGACCGACGCCCGCCGCCTGGCAAAGCTGAACGGGGAGAACCCCAATTCGTGGGAGGTCGTGGCACGCTACCTCAGCCTGAAGGCCGATCCCGCGTATTACGAGAGCGATGTGGTCAAATGCGGACGTTTCACCGGCAGCCGGCAGACGCTGGCCTATGTGAACGACGTGATAGGACGCTACGACAGATACTGCCGCGTTGCCGGGAGGTAACAGCAGGCTGGTGCATAGTAAAAGCAGAACCCTTTTGGGATTCTGCTTTTTTTGTGTCGTGCGGGGAGGGGCGGTTGCGCTTGCCTTCGGCCCGTGCCGGCAGATTGCCGGACGGCGTCTCAGAAAGCGTATCCGAACCCGATGTTCAGGTAGATGGGATACATGTTGAAGGAGATGGTTTCGAAATCCTTCTTGAAAATATTGTTCAGTCCCCACATCAGGTCGCCCGAGACGGTCAGGTGCCGGAAGGCTTTCCAGTTCACGCCGGCCTGTACGCCGTATTGCACCGTGCGGAGGTTGTCCGAGAAATCGTACAGCGCGATCCGGTCGCCCTCGAATTGCACTTTGTTTCCCGTGGGGTTGTTTTCGCGCAGGTAGCCGTCGTAGACGTGCCCCGAGAAATCCCCGCTCGTTTTGAACGACACGTAGGGACCCGCGCCGAGCCGCAGCCGGTTGTTGACCTTGTAGGTCGCCACCAGCGGAATCGAAAGGAATGTGCTTCGGTATTTGGTCTTGACCATACCGGTCCAGTTGCCCTTGATGCGTTCGCCGCCGTCGCCGAAAATCTCCATGCTGTAATTTTTCGTCTGGGCCTTGGTCTGCATGCCTTTGGTCTCCAGGCGCAGGCCGAACAGGAATCCCCAGCGCTGCTTCTCTCCGAACCACTTGATGACGTCGCCCTCGATCGAAAAACAGAACGTCGGCGAGTAACCCTCGATTTTGCGGATTTCCTGGGGCAGCGGAAGCGGCGAGGTGCCTCCGATGCTGACACCCGCTCTCACCTCATATTCCAGTCCGAGGAGCAGCGAGCGGATAATTCCGCCCGAACGGTCCTCCTGTGCGTATGTACGGGTTGCGGCGCAGACCGAAGCGACCAGCAAAACGGCCGCGATAGCATATTTTTTCATGTTCAATTTCTTCGTTTCGGGGGTTATTCCTCTTCGTCTCTGTACTCCATCGTCACTTCGTCCACGCAGAGCGTGCTGCCGGGAGCGCCTGAAAAATGGTCGCCGTCGATACTCGATGAGAATACGACTGCCAGGCTGTAGTTGCCCGCTTCGAGTTTGCCCGGATCTACCGTCTTTCCGGGGCGGAAAACGAACGGGAGGTCGAACTCCGTCCACTCCTCCGTCTCTTTCGCATCGGTGATCTGTGCGACGGCGAGGATGTTCGGGTTGTCTTCCGCGAGGGCGTTCGTACCGTCGAGGGTCTTCATATCCTCCGTACTTTCGTAGAACACCGCATAGATGTTGAAAATATCCCTCTTGCCCGGGATCGGCTTCAGTTTGTCCTTTGCAGATTCGTCCAGTTCGTAAAACGTGTCGCCCGATTTGTATTTGTAATATCCCTGTATTCTGCTCGGGACTGCGTCGGTCGGGATTCCGAATTTCGTTGCCTTCAGCGGATTGGTGAGGGCGTCCAGCACGGCGAATGTGCCGAGAAAAAGGTTGCCGGCCGCAATGGGCATATTCATTTTCGCACCGAAATCACCGGTGCGGCGGGTCGTCAGCGCCAGGCATTTGTTCCGGTAGCCGATATTCGACTGATAGGTCGGGTAGGTGTCGGCGCCGCTTCCGACTCCGGTCAGCGCATAGCTCGAGTTTCCGCTGGCCCATACGATCGTCTCTTTTCCCGAAACGTCCGTTTCGTAGAAAATCTGGTATTCGCCTTTCGCCGTTTTTGTCGTGCGTACATGCTCGAACTGGAAGAGGGTGGGTATGTTGTAGGTGGTCGTGGCTTCGACCTTGTACTGCTTCTTCCACTGGCCGTCCTCGGAGGTCACCTCATAGTACTGCGGCAACGAGAAATCGCGTTCCGTACCGCTTGCCGGGGAGATCGTGGCGCCGGGCGTCAGTGTGAATTCCGGGGCGAGGGCGGACAGGTCCGCTGTTTTTTTCAGGTAGAGGGTGACTTTCTCATTTTCGATAACCGGGTCCCGGTTCAGCACGTCGTCCGCAAGCGTGCAGCTTTCGATATCGGCTTCCGTATTCAGCGCTTCTTCCCGGATACACGAGACACAGGCTGCGCCGGCAAGCAGCAGGGAGATTGTAAAAACTTTCAATTTCATATCGTTTCAACTTGGAAGTGAAATATATTCGGTACAAAGGTAGGTCCATTTCGCAGAAAAATCAAGTGTTTTCATCCTATTCCGCGATTGTTATCACGGAACCGCTGTTTTTCATCACGAATAAAACGGGCTTGATCTCAGCTGCGTGTAAAAGTGGCGAAACGGTTCTTTGCAGGCCGGGCGGATGTAACAAAAACCTCCCCGCCTTGCGGCAGGGAGGCGTGTTTGCGGAAGGACCGGCGGGATCAATAGACCCACTTGAAATCGTCCACCCAGAGTTTATTGGTGGTGCAGCCGGTCAGATAGTCGCCGAGGAAGCTGGTCGCGGTGGAGATTACCAGCGTATAGTTGGCCGACGGAGGCGTATCTGTCTTTTCGTAATACGATAGGCAGTTTGAGATCGACCATGGTGCCGGTCTGAGGCTGTTCGATATAGGTGGAACCGTAACCGATAATCTTGCCTTCATTCAGGCTTGTGGTCGTTGCAGGGTCCCAGAACGTGCTTTTGTCGATGGTTGTACCCGATTGTACCGCATGGCGGTCGCTCCACTCGACGATGCACACGAAAATGCGTGCTTTGTCGATGCCGGAGGTTACCGGAGGATCATTGGCGGTCTTGTCGATGTTGCCGATTTCTGCGGCATATTTCAGTTGAAGCGCTGCGGGGCGTGCCGTGTATGTATAGGGCTGTCCGAACTTGGCATAGCCTACGCTTCCGTCCATCGAGAAATCTCCCGTGTATAAATTACCGGCGGCAAATGCAATGACAGCATTTTGTGCGGCGAGTTGTGCGCAGGAACTGCCGACCATTCCGGTATAGGTACTCTTGGTGCACAACTTGTCGGTTTTTCCCAAAGAGGTCGAATAGGCGTTGTTGCCGCTGTCCCAAAACATATTGTCGCCAGTTGCGCTTTCATAGTTGGCGGCGCTGGGATAGGGAATCGTTTTGGTACCTCCTATCATTGTTTTCATCGTCTTGGTACTCCAGCTTTCCATTCCGGCATTCGGAATCAGGTCGCCACCGTTGTTTGCCGGCGTGAATGTTCCTTCGGCGACTTTGACCTTGTTGACCAGCAGTTGGTACTTGTAGGCTTTTTGGGCGAAAACACCCGTTTCCGGATCGATAACGTGGATGGTCAGGTCCGCTTCATTTTGTTTCTGGGTCCATGTGGGGGCAATCGTTGCCGTGAGTGTGCCGTTTTCGTTGGCGGTCAGGGCGGCCGTCTGCCATCCCGAGGCGCCTTCGGCCTGATACTCCAGCACGGACGTTGTCAGGGCGGCATTGCTGATGGTCAGCGTCGCCGTATTGGTCCAGAGATTGGCATCGTTGTTATAGACCACTTCGGCGGGGTCCGGGTCCGGGGTCGATTCCGGAACCTTGAAGACCAGCGACTGTATGGTCTCCTGCCCGGCGAGGTCGGTCACGTGGATTTCAAACGTGTGCAGAGTGCCCGCTGCGCCGCCTTCGAGAATCATCGGCACGAGGGTCGTGATGTCGAATACGGTGGATTTTTTGTACTGCACCTGCGTCGTGCAATTCAGTTCGAGGGTTTTGAACAAAATTTCCCCGAAGGCAGACTGGATTCCCTCGTCGTTGAAAAGGTCCATGACCGTGATGCCCATCATGTTATTGAGAAAATCGGATGTCGCGTTTACGGACAGCGCTGCAATACCCGCCGGGGCGTCGATCGTGATCGCCGCGGAGTAGGTCAGGGCATTGTTCTCGTCCACCGTGATTTCGTGCACCTCGTCCGGGTCCTCTCCCGGCCAGTCGAACGACGGTGCGGCGGCCTTTGCGAACGCCATGTCGGCGATCTCCTTCTGGTAGAGTTTGCCGGCCTCGAAGGGTTGTTCGCTGCGGGTGACGTTCACCGTTCCCATCCGTTGGGCGTCGGTGATGACGTCGAAGGTCAGCCCGTCGTAATTGCCCGGCAGGACGTTGAAATAGGCCTCGAGGTCGCTGGCCGCGGGAGCCGTGGCGGGATCGAACGTGAGGGCGATGACGTTCGACCGTCCGTCGGCGTTGAGCACCATGCCGGCGCCCATGTTCGAGATGTCGAAATCGAGGCTTTGGGCCGAAAGCAGCTGTTCGGCGTTGGTCGATGTCAGCAGGACGCTGCGCACCTTCTCCCCGGCGTTGCCGTCGCCCTTGACCGAGAGGTTGAGGATCGAGGTGAGACGGTTGAGGCGGAACTTGATCGGCTCGCCTTCGTCGGTTTTGCCGCGTTCGGCGTTGCTGAAGCTGAGCATCTCGGCCACGAGGGCGTCCGATGCGCAGTTGTAGGCGTTGCCCAGCTGGGTGCGCAGGTTGCCGAAGGGAATGGCGGCCGTCTTTCCGCTGATTGCGGCGTGGGGATAGAAGGCCAGGTACTGCCAGTCTCCGGTGCCGGCGGGCAGCTCGCCTTCGAAGGCGAACTCATTGCTGTTGAAGACGAATCGCCGGGGCTCCGCCGAAAATTCGGAGCTTCCGGGGACGGAGAAGAGCACGCCCATGGCGTCGCCGTCCTCCCACGATCCGGAGAAGGTCGTTCCGTTGACCTCGATATTGGCGCGGCTGTCCTTGTTGACGACCGTTTCGGCGTGGATTTTTACAAGCGCGTCGTTGCCGGGCGTTGCCGGAGCGCTGGTTTCGTCGCTGTTACAGCCTGCGAATAATGCGGCGGCGGCGATTGATAGTGCTTTGAAAACGTTTTTCATGGCTCGTCGTATTATTCGTTATTCGGATTCGTCGTAATTCCGCCAGACGGAGCTCATGGGCTCCACGTCGCCGCCGGGGAAAGAGTCGGCAAACCCCTTTTCGGTCTGCACGTCGATCAGTTCGATCAAGGGTACGGCATAAGGCAGCCTGCCCTTCTGTGTAGTGGGTACTCTCTTCATTGTCAATTATTTTTTACGTCGAAAGCAAAAATAGAACAGGAGAGTTCCATATAAAAATAAATTCAATGAACCTGCGGATGTTCATTACGAACAGGGGAATTTTAAAAACGGCATTAGGACTGAAACGATTCGGCAAAAAGCGGAAATGTATATTGAAAAGGCCGTCCGGATTTCCGGACGGCCTTTCGAAAGGCGGTTGGACCTGTTATTTCACGTATTTGTCGAGCCAGCCGAAGAATTCGCGGTTCCAGACCAGCGAGTTCTGGGGTTTGAAGACCTGGTGCGCTTCGTTCTCGAACTCCACGAGCCGCGCCGGGATGCCCCGCACACGGGCTGCCGTGAAGGCTTCGAGCGACTGCGTGTAGGGGATTCGGAAATCCTTTTCGCCGGTGAATATCAGGATCGGGGTGTCCCATTTCGTTACGAACTTGTGCGGCGAATTGGCATAGGAACGCTGCGCCGTGGCATTTTTCGTATCCCAGTAGGGGCCTCCGTAATCGTTGTTGACGAAAAACAGCTCTTCTGTCTCTCCGTACATCGAGTCGAAATCGAAGATGCCGCAGTGGGCGATGAAAGCCTTGAAGCGTTTCTCGTGGCATCCGGCGAGGAAATAGACCGAATAGCCGCCGTACGATGCGCCCACGCAGCCCATGCGGTCGCGGTCGGCCCACGGTTCGCGGGCCACGTCGTCGATGGCCGAGAGGTAGTCGCGGATGTTCTGTCCCGAGTAGTCGCCCGAGATCTGGTCGAGCCACTCCTGTCCGAACGAGGGCAGGCCGCGGCGGTTGGGCGCCACGACGATATAGCCCTGCGCGGCCATCAGCTGGAGGTTCCAGCGGTAGCTCCAGAACTGCGAAACGACGCTCTGCGGACCGCCCTGGCAGTAGAGCAGCACGGGGTATTTCTTCGCCGCGTCGAAATCGGGCGGCAGGACGACCCACGTCAGCATCTGCTTGCCGTCGGTGGTCTTCACCCAGCGTTTCTGCACCTCGCCCATCCGGATGTTGTCGTAAACGGGTTTGTTGATGGCCGACACCTGCGTTAGCGTGCCGTCCGCCGGGTTCACGTCGAAGAACTCCGTGGCCATCGAGATCGTGCACATCTCGGCCGCGATTTTGTCGCCGCCCATCGTGAAGGCATTGATGTCGTGGTCGCCCTTCGTGACGACCTCCACCTCGCCGACCGACGGCTGTACGCGGCATATCTGGTGCGTCGCCTCGATCGGGGCGATGAAGTAGAGCTTGTCGTTGCCGTCCCATACGACATTCATGGCGTTGTAGTCGAAATCGGCGGTCAGGTCCTGCATTTCACCCGATGCGCAGTCGTAGACGAACAGCCGCGATTTGTCCGATTCGTTGCCCGGACGGCGCTGCGAGAGGAACGCGATTTTCGTGTCGTCCGGCGACCAGACGGGGTATTTGTCGTAACCGACCATCTCGGCCAGGTCGAGGCACGCCTCGCCTTCCGCGGCGGGTTTGCCGGTCAGGGGTTTGCAGATATTCGTCGTTTCGCCCGATGCGAGGTCGTAGACGAAAATGTCCGAATCGGTCGAGACGGCGTATTCGGTTCCCGTCAGCGGTTTGCAGGTGTAGGCCAGCTTGTCGCCGGCGTTGTTCCACGCGATTTCGGCCATGTCGAAATAGGGGGCCAGCGGGGCGTCCCACTGTGCGCCGGGCATGATGTCCGTGCCGCCCGCGACCGTGCTGCCGTTCAGCTCGCCGACGAAGATGTGGCGGTATTCGCCCTCATCCCAATAGTCCCAGTGGCGGGCCATCAGGTCGTCGTAGATGCGGGCTTTCGACTTGTCCATGTCCTTGTGAACGTCCGACGAGCGGCGGTCGGCCGTTTGCACGGTCTGCACCCACCAGATATGTTTCCCGTCAGGGGCGATGCCGAAGCCCTCGACATCCTTGCCGAGTGCCGTGACCTGCGTCGCGTCGCCGCCCGAGGCATTCATACGCCACACCTGCATCGAGCCGCCGCGGTCCGAGAGGAAATAAACCTGCTGCCCGTCGGCGCTCCATTTCGGCGAGAGGTTGTTCGAGGTGCAGTCCGTCAGGCGCGTCGCGGCCTTCGAGCCCATCTCTTCGACCCAGATCGTCGTTACGCCGCGGTTTTCGGCCATGTTGTAGTCGGTCTGCTGGTAGAGGAGCCGTTTGCCGTCGGGCGAGAGCGACGAACCGCCCGCGCGGCTCATCTTCCACATCACCTCGGGGGTGAGGCGTCCGGCGGCGATCTCTTCGGCCGTCAGCGCATTGTCGATCTTCAGGGGCTCCGGACGTTTTTCGCATCCGCCCAGTCCCGCAGCTGCAATAGCCATCATCAGGATAAGTTTTTTCATTTTCGAGGTTTCCTTGATATTTATTATATTTGTCGTCAAATCTTTTCGAACATGAACCGTACCGTCTATTTCGCCGACAAGGCCGTGTTGTTCACGGCCGAAACCCCCGGAGGGGCGTGGTACGCCGTTTCAGCAGATGCTGGGAACGGCTTATCACGGGACAAGATACTGAATTTTCTCGAATCGCACAATAGCGTGGCCGTCGTGGCCGCCGATCCCGACGCGGCTTTTGCGGCTTTCGCGGCGGAGTTCACGCCCGTCGAGGCGGCGGGCGGTGTCGTGGTGAACGGCTGCGGGGAGTGGCTGATGATCCATCGCAACGGCCGCTGGGACCTGCCGAAAGGGCATCTGGAGTGCGGTGAGCGCATCGAGGAGTGTGCCGCGCGGGAGGTCGGGGAGGAGACCGGCGTGGCGGCCGAGGTCGTGCGTCCGCTGTGCGAGACGCTGCACGCCTATTATTTTCCGAAGACCGCGCGCTGGGAGCTGAAACGTACCCGGTGGTACGAACTTTACACCCCGGCCTGCGCCGTCCTGAAACCCCAGACCGAGGAGGGTATCGACGCCGTGGCGTGGTGCTCCCCGGACGAGGCCGCGGCACGTGCCGCCGACTGCTATCCGACCGTCAGGACGGTCCTCGCCCGCCTAAGAGGCGGGATTTAGGGGGCGGCCAAATGTTTACGACGCTTTCTATCCGGTTCTGCGCCTGCGTGTAAACATGTAAAGACAAAGAAACGCCCCGGAAACCGACATCGGGTTTCCGGGGCGTATTGTATTGCGGAACGGGATTTAGCGTTTGTCCTGCTTCCAGACGTAAGCCGGGATGCGGTGGCTGCGCTTGCCGATGGGCACGCCCAGTCCGAGGGTCACATTCATCATGCTCTGCTTGATGGGTATCCACTGCGGCGTATGCTTGCTTACCAGCATGTCGGTGGCGATGAAGAAATTGATCCAGTTCGGGCAGAGGTTCAGGGCCAGGCCCACGGCGCCGCCGCGGTTGTCGATCACCGAGTAGCTGCCCGTGAGGGTGAACCAGGGCACGGGGTGGAAATTGACCGATCCGGTGATGTTGTGCAGGGTTTTGTACTCCCAGACGCGGGCCGTGTAGAGCAGGCCGATGCCGATTTTGTGGCGCCATACCTCGTACTCGAGTCCGGCATTGACCGATGCACGCAGCATCTTCGACGTGCTTTTACCGTCGGTAGGACGGAATTTCAGCATTTCGAAATCGAAATCCGGAGTGGGGTCCGTTCCGTCGTCCGGCACCGTCACGCCCGAGAACTCCAGCGTCTGGGTCGAGACGCCGGCGATGCTCTCCTTCTTGCTCCAGCTGATAAATCCGAGGTCGGTGACGGCCAGCGATGCCTGCAGGTTGGGCAGGATGTCGTAGGTGGCGCCCAGGTCGACGGCGAATCCGTATCCGGCGGGCTTGGTGGGCTTGATGTCGATGTCACCCAGTTCGAAGATGCCGGTCTCCGGATTGACCTTGGCCTCGGCTCCGCCGGCGGTGATGTCGATCGAACCCTGCGTGTCGACGTACCAGCGATCCTGCTGGAGCGAGACGTTGAAGCGGTCGTAGTTGACATGTGTGCGGGCCAGTCCTACGAGGAACTTACCCCGCACGCCGACATAGAGCCGGTCGTTCATCAGCGGGAACGAGTAGCTGAACGCCGCTTCGGCATAGGCACTTGCCGAGGCGCCGAAACCGCTGATGTTGCCCTCCTGGCCGAGTTTGATGAACTCGAAGAGCGAGTAGGGCAGGTTGGTGTCCTCGTTGGCACGTACGTTGAGGTCGAACGACCAGAAATTCTTGTGGTTTTTGGTGAAGGCGCCGAATCCGATGACGTTGATGCGGGTGCCGAGTCCCAGCAGGTTCTTGGTCTTGAGGTTTTCCAGCGCGTCGGCCGACGACACGGAGCTGTCGAGCAGCGTCACCAGTTTGCCGTTGCGGGGGTAAAGGACGTTGTCGAGAGCGAGGTTGCCGCTGATGTTGATGTCCACGCCGCCCAGTACGGGAATGTTCACATAGCCGCGCAGCGGTGCGAAAGCGGGGTTGAACTGTGAGCGGAAAGTCGAACCCTCCATGAAATAGGCTGAAGGATTCTGCGCCGCGGCGCCGGTCGCAAGGAGCGCCGCCGCGATGAGGATGTATAGTTTTTTCATGCGATGGTGCTGTTTAGATGTCGAGTTTCAGGCCTCCGTTCTTGATGAGGTACAGTTTGATTTCGATCTGGGACTTGTCCGTTTCGAAGCCCTTGCCCGGATAGTATTTCTCGAGCGTTACCGGAATGTTGATTGCGGCGTTGTTGAGCAGCTGCCGCAGTCCCTCGGCGTAGAGCCGGGTCTTCTCGGAGTCCTTGATTTCGTTGGTCCCCTTCGTGGCGTCCACCTCGACGTCGAATTTCAGGATCGTCGTGGCGGGGGAGCCATCCTCGGGTACGGATTTCAGTTCCGGTTCGAGGTAGAGCGATATGGGCAGTTTGCTGGCGATCTCCCCGGCGAGGTAGAGCGAATTTTTCGAACTGCCGGAGCCCTCGGGATCGAGGTTGTCGGCAATCATGTCCACTACGTCGTCGCTGATGTCCACGCGTCCGATGTTGTAGTCGATCGGCTCCACGTTCAGGTCCTCCGTCAGATAGCCGCTGAACTGCGATTTAACCTCGTCGAGCACCCGGTCGTCGGTATCGTAGACCGTTTTGAAGGCCGTCTTGAAAAGCGCTTCGTTCTCCGGGGAGGGCGAAACGTCGAGGATGGAGGCGAACACGTCGCGGTAATCGTCCCAGATCATGTCGGTCACCTCGTCGAGTTTGGCCGGGGTCGACCGCATTTCGGCGATCAGGGCGTCGAAAAGCCCGTCGGTGTAGGAGTGCAGGGTGAGTTGGGTGAGATCGACGTAGTCGGCGTTCCCGGGCAGGTTCGAGGGAAGCCATTTGTCGGCTTTTTCGCAGAGTTCCTGGATGTTGACGTCGCCGTTGGCGATGTCTGCCAGGGTGACGAGCACTTTGGCCAGCGGAATCTCGAATTTCGACTCGTCACCGCCGATGGTGACATTGTCGGTGTCGATGTTCTCGAGATCGTAATCCTTGTCGATGCACGCGGTGAAGAGTGCGCCGGTCAGGAGTAGTAGAAAAAATTTTCTCATAGGCTTGGATTATGTTGAAAATGATGGTGGTGCAAATATAGATGCTTCCGACGAATAAAACAAAAAAACAGACTTTTTTTACTGCGATTTTATCCTTTCCGTTGGACGGAAACGTTCAGCGTCGGTTTTTGCCGAAAAATTGCTACATTTGCCGAACGTATGGGCGTGACCGAAAAAAACAGCCTTCGGGAGCAGGTCGCCCTGCTGCCGCTGTCGCCGGGCGTCTACCAGTTTCTGGACCGCTCGGGGACAATTATCTACGTGGGCAAGGCCAAAAGCCTGCGCAAACGCGTGTCGTCCTATTTCGTGCAGTCGAAGGAGCACAGCGCCAAGGTGCGTGTGCTGGTGAAGCAAATCGCCGAAATCCGCCACATCGTCGTGGGCAGCGAGACGGACGCCCTACTGCTCGAAAACTCGCTGATAAAAACCCTCCAGCCCTGCTACAACATCCTGCTGAAGGATGACAAGACCTATCCGTGGATCGTGGTCCGGAAGGAGCATTTTCCCCGCGTGCAGTCCACGCGCACGCTCACGCGCGACGGCTCGC
Source organism: Alistipes sp. Zagget8 (assembly GCA_001941065.1). GTDB lineage: Bacteria > Bacteroidota > Bacteroidia > Bacteroidales > Rikenellaceae > Alistipes. The sequence goes on along the minus strand of MSHJ01000020.1, from coordinate 1,648 downwards.
AGTATTTCGGTCCCTACGGCTCGGGGATGATGCAGCACAGCGTGCTCGATTTCATCCGCGAAGTGGTGCCGCTGCGCACCTGCAAGTTCAACCTCGCCCCGGAGCCGATTGCCAAAGGCAAGTACACGGTCTGCCTGCAATACCATCTGGGCAACTGCAAGGGACCCTGTGTCGGACTGCAGTCCGAGGAGGAGTACGGACGGCTGCTGGAGATGGTCGTTTCGGTGCTCAAGGGCGACCTGCGGCCCGTGCGGCAGTATCTCGAAGGGGAGATGGAACGGGCGGCCGGAGAATTGAAATTCGAACTGGCCCAGCGTTACAAGCAGCGGCTCGATGCGCTCGACAACTATGCGGGCAAATCGGTCATCGTCAGCGCCCGAATCGTCGATGTTGATGTCTTTTCGCTGTTGCCGGACGACGATGTGGCCTACTGCAATTTCGTGCGCATCCGCCACGGCTCGATCGTGGGCGTGCAGACGCTGAAAATCTCGGCGGGCGTCGGGGGCGATGAGCGCGACATGCTGACGCTGGCCATCCAGCACGTCGTCGAACATATCGCCGGGGGCGAACTGGCCCGCGAAGTGATCGTGCCCTTCCTGCCCTCGACGACGCTGCTGTTCGACGGCGTGACTTTCACGGTGCCGAAGCGGGGCGAAAAGCTCGACCTGCTGGAGTTTTCGCAGAAGAGCGCCCGCATCTACCGCGCCGAGCAGCTGAAAAACCTCGAAATAAAGAACCCCGAACGTTATACCGACCGGCTGATGAACGCCCTGCAAAAGGAACTGAACCTCGACCGGCAGCCGCGGCACATCGAATGTTTCGACAACTCCAATCTGCAGGGAGCCCATCCGGTGGCCTCGTGCGTGGTGTTCCGGGATGGAAAACCGGCCCGCAAGGAGTACCGCCATTTCAATATCAAGACCGTGGAGGGCGCCGACGACTATGCTTCGATGCGCGAGGTTGTCTTCCGGCGTTATACGCGCCTGATGGCCGAGGGGGCCGAACTGCCCGACCTCATCATCGCCGACGGCGGAAAAGGGCAGATGGGGGTGATTCACGAGGTGCTGGAACACCTCGGGCTGGATATACCCATCGCCGGACTGGCCAAGAACGACCGTCACCGCACCTCCGAACTGCTCTACGGGTTCCCGCCCCTGCTGGTCGGCATCCGTCCCACATCGCCCCTCTTTCACTTTCTGACCCACATCCAGGAGGAGGTGCACCGCTTCGCCGTCTCCTTTCACCGCCAAAAACGCAGCAAGGCATTCATTCACAGCGAGCTGGAGCAGATCGAAGGGATCGGCGACAAGACGGTCCAGACCTTGCTGCGTCATTTCCGCACGGTGGAGAAGGTCCGTGCGGCCCATATCGAGGAACTTTCGGCGTTGGTCGGGCCTGCGAAAGCGAAAAAAATCCGGACTTTTTTCGAGACGGCGAATTGAATCAATCCGGCTTGTCTTGCGTGTCGCGGAACGAGGCGCGGAAAAATAATTTTGAATTCTGAATTTTGAATTCTGAATTTTTATGTATCTTTGTCCACCCGATTCGCCGCGTGATGCGGATATATGCCCGGATGGCGGAATCGGTAGACGCGTTGGTCTCAAACACCAATGACAGCAATGTCGTGCCGGTTCGACCCCGGCTCCGG
>MSHJ01000019.1:6386-9823 GCA_001941065.1 Alistipes sp. Zagget8 | reverse complement strand
GTCGCCCAACGGCGCCGAGGCCTGCAACGAGTGCGAGTCGTGCCGCTCGTTCAACGAGGGACGCTCGCTCAACATCCACGAATTGGACGCCGCGTCGAACAACTCCGTGGAGGACATCCGCACGCTGATCGAACAAGTGCGCATCATCCCGCAGGTGGGACGCTACTCGGTGTTCATCATCGACGAGGTCCACATGCTCTCGGCCGCGGCCTTCAACGCCTTCCTCAAGACTCTCGAGGAGCCGCCCGCACACGCCGTCTTCATCCTGGCGACCACCGAGAAGCACAAGATCATCCCCACAATCCTTTCGCGGTGCCAGATTTACGATTTCAACCGCATCCGCGTCGAAGACTCGGTCGAGTACCTCCGGTACATCGCCGCGCAGGAGGGCGTCACGGCCGACGAAGAGTCGCTGAACCTCATCGCCCAGAAGGCCGACGGAGGTATGCGCGACGCCTTGTCGATGTTCGACAAGGCCGTGTCGTTCTGCGGCACGGCGCTGGACTACCGCAATGTGGCCCAGACGCTGAACGTGCTGGATTACGATACCTATTTCGGCGTGACGGAGATGCTGCTCGCGGGCAACTACGTCGATGCGCTGGTGACTTTCGACACCGTTTTGTCAAAAGGTTTCTCGGGGCAGACCTTCATGGCGGGCCTGAACCGCCACATGAGGGACCTGCTGATGGCCAAACAGCCCGACACGCTGCGGCTGATCGAAATGACCGGCACCCTGCTGGAACGATACCGGACGCAGGCGGGCGCCTGCAGTGTCGAGTTCCTGTTCGGAGCCATCTCCGTACTGACGGAGCTCGACGGGAAAATACGGCAATCGTCGAACCAGCGGTTGCTCGTGGAGCTGGGCCTGATGAAAATCGCGGGACTCGGCCAAAAAAAAAATGACACCCTGACATCCCCCGGGGAGTATCCGCTTCCCGAACTGACGCCTCGCACGGCGGCCCCCGCTCCTGCAACGCCTGCGGCAGCGGCCGTTCCGGCACAACCCCGACCGGTCGCGGAAGCTCCTGCGGCAGCCCCCGCGGTTCGGGAACCGCAGCCCGGGCCCCGGCCCGCGGCGCAGCCTGAGCCGGAGACCGTCCGGGAGCCGCAGTCGGTTCCGGAGGCCCCGCAGCCGTCCGCAACGCAACCGGAGCCCGCAGCCTCGCAGCCGGCAAAACCGGTCCGGCGGCCGATGATCTCGGGAACGTCGCTTTCGGAACTGCTCGCCGCGGGAAACGCCGCTCCGGATGCGGAAGACAAGAACGACGAAGCGGAAGCCGAGCCCGAAGCCGTGGAGGTCGATCCCGCCTGCGAACAGAAGCTGGAACGCGCACGGGAAGGCATCCTGAATCTGCTCAGGACGAAACGTCCGCGGTTCGTCCCCGCCTTCGAACTGATGACCGTCCGGGGCAACACCATCTCGGTGAGCGTACCGACGACGGAACTGCGCGAAGAGATTCTCCGCAGCAAGACCGGAATGCTGATGCGCATCGCCGAACTAGCGGGCATTTCGGGCGTCATCGAGCTGGAGGTGATCGTCAACGAGGAGATCAAGGCCGCGCGTCCGATCAAACTGGAGGACCGGGTGAAACACATGACGGAGAAAAACCCGCTCATCGCGGAACTCCGCAAAGCATTGGATCTCGAAGTGGAATAAATTGAGTTAGTTATTTATCTGACTAAATCTGATATAATAGTTATGAAGCGTTTATTATTAATCTCAAATATAATAATAGCTTTTACACAAGTATCAGCTCAATCAGTAAGCTATACCTATAAACCTCTTGCGGCACAAGGATGTAGCGTTGAATATTCGGCTATATGGCAAGAAGGGAGCCCATATATCGTGGTAGCCATTTCTTCTGACCGCCTTGTATTTAATGAAACTCCCACTATGATGATAAGGACGTTTAATGATGAACTCATTAAATCCGAAGGTAAGGCAATAACTACCTCAACAAGCCAAGGAGGCATAATTGTTAGCAACGTAGTTGTTCCTGTTACAGGAATACGAGCGACTGCACAATTTCCTATAACAGTAGAACAAATTGAAATGCTTCAGAATGGCGTTGCAAAAGTTCGTATATCAACAATTCCACTTACACATGAACGTACATTCAAAAAAGATAAGATTGGTAAGAAATTACATTCTTATTTTAAGAAGAGTGCAAAATTAGAAGGGAACTTCTAAAATAACAAAATTTGCAAATCCGAATAAATAAGAAACAAAAAAGCAAACATACGAATGGCAACAAAGAACTTTATCGAAGAACTCGAATGGCGCGGGATGGTCCACACGATCATGCCCGGCGCAAAGGAACAACTCGAAAAAGAGATGACGACGGCCTACCTGGGCATCGACCCCACGGCCGACTCACTGCATATCGGACACCTCGTGGGGGTGATGATCCTCAAGCATTTCCAGATGTGCGGACACCGTCCGCTGGCGCTCATCGGCGGCGCCACGGGCATGATCGGCGACCCCTCGGGCAAATCGCAGGAGCGCAACCTGCTCGACGAAAAGACCCTCCGTCACAATCAGGACGCCATCAAACGCCAGCTGGCCAAACTGCTCGATTTCGAGTCGGACGCCCCGAACGCCGCGCAGATGGTGAACAACTACGACTGGATGAAGGAATTCACGTTCCTCGATTTCATCCGCGACATCGGCAAGTGCATCACCGTCAACTACATGATGGCCAAAGATTCGGTCAAGAAACGTTTCAGCGGCGAGGGCGACGGCATGTCGTTCACCGAGTTCACCTACCAGCTGGTGCAGGGCTACGACTTTCTGCACCTCTATCAGACGAAAAACTGTAAGATTCAGTTGGGAGGCGCCGACCAGTGGGGCAATATCACCACCGGCACGGAGCTGATCCGCCGCAAGCTGGGCCCCGAAGCCGAGGCTTTCGGCATCACCTGCACGCTGATCACCAAGGCCGACGGCACGAAATTCGGCAAGACCGAGAGCGGCAACGTATGGCTCGACCCGCGTTACACCTCGCCCTACAAGTTCTACCAGTTCTGGCTCAACGTCAGCGACGAGGACGCCAAGCGCTACATCAAAATCTTCACGCTGCTCGACCGCGAAACCATCGACGCGCTGGTCGCCGAGCACGACGCGGCGCCCCACCTGCGCACGCTGCAGAAGCGGCTGGCCGAGGAGATCACCTGCATGATCCATTCGCGCGAGGAGTACGAGAAAGCCGTGGAGGCTTCGGCAATCCTCTTCGGAGGAGCCACGTCGGAGGCCCTGCACAAGCTGGACGAACAGACCCTGCTGCAGGTATTCGAAGGGGTTCCGCAGTACCGCGCGGCCCGCACGGAGCTCGCCGCCGGCATCCCGTTCGTGAACCTCTGCGCCGAGAAGAGCGACATCTTCCCCTCGAAGGGCGAGTGCCGCAAGATGGTGCAGGGCGGCGGCGTATCGCTCAACA
>MSHJ01000019.1:0-6351 GCA_001941065.1 Alistipes sp. Zagget8 | reverse complement strand
ACGCCGACCTGATCGCGGGCAAATACCTGCTCGTGCAGAAAGGCAAGAAGAATTACTACCTCGTAATCGCCGAATAGGATGGAGTACCGCATCGTCCTGCAGCGCATGGAGTTCCGGGCGCTGCACGGCTGTTATGAACTGGAGCGGAAAGTCGGCAATCGTTTTACGGTCGACCTGGAGATCACGGCCGAACTGGGCGACGTGGCCGCGGAGGACGATGTCGAAAAGGCGGTCAACTACCTCACGGTCTACGAGGTCGTGAGCCTGCAGATGCGCATCACGCAGCGCACGATCGAGCGCGTGGCGATGAACATCATCGAGGCGGTTTACGCCTCCTTCCGGCAGGTCCGGCACGTAAAATGCACCGTCTCGAAGCTGGCGCCGCCGCTGGGCGGCAAGCTCGAACGGGTCAGCGTCGTACTGGAGAAATAGCGTATGTGCGCACGCGGCTGCGTGCGCACATACCTTATATATAAACAGGATCAACCATGCATCATTCACAGGGTCGTGCCACGCTGGGTGGCAAATTGAGCGCCGTGCTCGTCGCGGCAGGGAGTTCCGTGGGCCTGGGAAACATCTGGCGGTTTCCCTACGTGGCCGGCGACAACGGCGGCGGCGCCTTTCTGGTGATCTACATCCTTTGCGTCCTGCTGCTGGGACTGCCGCTCATGCTGGCCGAATTCTCGGTAGGACGCGCCTCCCACCGCAACGCCGTGGGCGCCTACCGGGCCCTCGACCCCAAATGGAGTTTCCTGGGGTACAACGGCGTCATCGCGGCGTTCCTGATTCTGGGATTCTATTTCGTGGTATCGGGGTGGACCGCCGAATACATGGTGCACTCGGTGACGGGAAGCCTCGCCAAGCTCACCACCCCCGGAGAGTACAAAGCCGTTTTCGAAAACTTCATCCAAAATCCCTGGCGGCCCGTGGTCTACACGTCGCTGTTCGTACTGGCGACGCATTTCGTGATCGCGATGGGCGTGCAGAAGGGTATCGAGCGTTCGGCCAAAGTGCTGATGCCGCTGTTGTTCGTCATCCTGATCGCGCTGTCGATCCACTCGCTGCTGATGCCGGGCGGCGGCGAAGGCATCCGGTTCCTTTTCCGGCCCGATTTCTCGAAGGTGACTCCCTCGACGGTGCTCGTGGCGCTGGGGCAGGCGTTCTTTTCGCTCTCGATCGGCATCGGCACGATGGTCACCTACGCCTCCTATTTCAAACCCGACACCAACCTGCGCCATACGGCGCTGAACGTCACGATCCTCGACACGCTGGTGGCCATACTGGCCGGCGTGGTGATCTTCCCGGCGGTCTTCAGCGTGGGCATCGAACCTTCGTCGGGGCCTCCGCTGGTCTTCATCACCTTGCCCGCCATCTTCAACGGCATGCCGCTGAGCATGGTCTGGTCGTCGGTGTTCTTCCTGCTGCTGGTCGTCGCCGCCCTCACCTCGACCATCTCCCTGCACGAGGTCATCACCGCCTACCTGCACGAAGAGTGGCACATGAGCCGCAAAGCCGCCGCATGGACCACGACCGGGGCCTGCATGGCGCTGGCCGCCGTGGCGTCGCTGTCGCTGGGCGTGCTGGGCGGCTGGAAAATCTGCGGACTCAGCATTTTCGACTCGCTCGATTTCCTCACGGCCAACATCCTGCTGCCCGCGGGCGGATTCTTCACCTGCATCTTCGTCGGCTGGCGCCTCGACCGGCGCATCCTGAAGGAGCAGATCACCAACGACGGGGCGCTGAAATTCCGCATCTACGGCGTGTTCATCTTCCTGCTGCGGTACGTCTGCCCGGCGGTGCTGCTGCTGGTCTTCCTCGACAACCTGGGGATTTTTTAAACCGAAATTCGAAAAACCATCCTTTTTCCGCAAGCGTCCGGCAAATCCGGACGCTCTTTTTATATATATACGCCCTGCATATTTCGTTTTAAAAGCCCATTTTTTAAATAAACCCGTTATTTTTCGAAATTTTTCAGATAATTTGTTTGATATACCAAATATTTTATCTAATTTTATTTCGCAATGAAATCAAAAACATTACGCATCACAAGGCTTTTTACCTGAAATACGACGAAAAAATAAGCATAAAGACCCGACAGAATGCAGCGGAAAAGTCAAAACACCCCGACCGGCGGCTCGCCGGAAATCCGGATTCCGGCAACAGGCACCGAGGTGCCCGGCCCCGGATGTGCGGGGACGCACCCCGGCAAGTCCCCCGCCGGCAGTCGCCGTGCTTCAACCAGGCAAAAGAAGGATTACATTCCTGTTACCGGAGTACACGGAGCCTTTTCCCGACCTATCTTTGTCCCGCAAATTCAAAATGAAGCGCCTATGCATGATTTCGTCCCCAGCCTTTTCAAACAATCACCGTTTCACAGATACCCGCCGCCGCACACGACGGGCTTCGCCGGCCCCCTGCACGGGCGCAGCGCATGCCCCGTCCGCATCGGGGATTACTCCACACGCTAAGAAAAAACCTTAAACCCAATACCTTATGAACAAAATTTTTCCGCTACTCACAGGATTGTTCCTGTTGTTCGCCCCGGTCGGAATGTCCGGATGCGACGACAGCGACAAGAAGGTGGTGAACGACGGACGGATGATCTCCAACGTCGTCATCCCGACCTCGATGACCGTCTTCCGGGGCATGGACATCACCGTCGACGGACAGGGATTCCGCACCGGGGACGCCGTGTCGCTCCGCGACGGAAACGACCTGCCCGCAGCGACGGAGGTACTCTCCGAATCGGCAATTTCGTTCGCCATTCCGGAAGGAGTGACCGACCAAGGCATCTACAAGGTCGTGCTCACACGCGGCAGCGAATACCAGGTTCTCGGAGCCAGCAAACTGACCGTACAGCTGGCCATGGATGTCGAACTGCCCGGCGCGATCAACACATCGTGGGGAAAGTCCGTAACGATCAAGGGACGCGGCTTCCAGTCCACCGACAAACTCACCCTGGCGCAAGGGGGGGGGAATTCGGAGATTGCGGTCAGCGCTGCTGACGAAACATCGCTGACCTTCACCGTCCCCGACACGGCAGCCGACGGGCCGTGCGAATTCATCCTGCACCGCGGCGATGAAGAACAGAGCCTCGGTTCGACACAACTCTACCTCACCTACTCGGGCGACATTCCCGACAAAGACGGCGCAACCGTCAAAGGCATCGTCCTCTGCCAGGGCAAAGGCGTTCCCGGCGTACTCGTATCGGACGGCGACCTGATCACCGAAACCGACGCCAACGGCCACTACTGGCTCGAATCCAAAAAACGCAACTCCCTCGTCTTTATCATCCTGCCCGCGGGATACGACGTCCTCACCCGCGAGGCCATTCCGCAGTTCTGGCACCCCTGCACACTCGACGCATCGACCCTGGAACAACTGGATTTCCAGTTGCTGAAAAGCGAGAACGACGCACACACGATGCTCGTCTCCACGGACATGCACCTCGCCAACCGCAACACGCCGACGGACTACATCCAGTTCGCCAACGGCTTCATCTCCGAACTCACCTCCACCTACAACAACGCTCCCGGGAAAGTCTACATGCTCAACCTGGGCGATTTCTCGTGGGACGGCTACTGGTATACGAACAATTGGGCCCTCCCGGAGTGCAAAACCACGATCAAGGACCTCGATTTCCAGATGTGGTCGGTGATGGGCAACCACGACAACGACCCCTACGTCGCATCGGATTTCGGCGCCGAAGCCCCCTATCGACAGAACCTGGGGCCGGTTTACTATGCCATGAACATCGGCAAGATCCACTACATCATGCTCGACGACACGGAGTACATCAACACCGGAGGTTCGCAGGGCACGGTGGGATCGCGCAATTACAACCGCCGCTTCAGCGCGGAACAGCTGGCCTGGCTGCGCGAGGAGCTGAAGCACGTGGACAAGAGCACCCCGATCGTCGTGGGCTGCCACTGTCCGCTTTACAGCTACAATTCGGAACTCGGCGTCAGCATCGCCCTGGAGTCGTCGGCCGACGTGGACAACATCCTCGGCTGCTTCGACGGATTCAACAGCGTCACCTTCCTGACGGGCCACACCCATATCAACCGCAACATCCAGTCGCCCAAATACGCAAACGTCTACGAGCATAACATCGCCGCCGTATGCGGAACGTGGTGGTGGACGCAGCAGTACGGGGAGAACAACCTCTGCAAGGACGGCTCCCCGGCCGGCTACAAGATTTTCACGGTCAGCGGAACCGACATGAAATGGCAGTACAAATCGGTGGGACTGCCCCTCGACCGCCAGTTCACGACCTACGACATGAACGTGGTCAACAACCACATGAACACCGACGCGGACGCCGTAGCGGCGTTCACATCGGGTAAAATCCCGTCCAAGAGCTATTTCACCGCCACCGGCGAAAACGTGGTCTTCATCAACGTCTGGGACTACGAACCGGGCTGGAAGATCGTGGTCAAAGAGAACGGGAAGGAGCTCGACTGCAAGCAGATCTGGAAATACGACCCGATGCACGCCATCTCCTACGACATTCCGCGGGCCAAAACCACCACGCCCACCTCGGATTTCCTGACCGGAGGATGCGCCCACATGTTCACCGTCACGGCGTCTTCGGCCGACTCGTCCCTCGACATCACCGTCACCGACCGCTTCAACAACAGCTACACCGAGACAATGACCCGTCCCAAAGCGTTCACGACCGACCTGAGCAAATAAACCGTCAAAAAAATCAGCCATGAAACAGTTAGTTAACCGATGGCTCCGGCTGTCCCTCTGCGCACTCCTCCTCACGGCGGCGGCATGCAGCGACGACGACACCGACGAGCAGTCGAAACAGCCCGCAGCGCCGACCCTGACCCTGCAGGGCGTGCCCGAATCGGGACTGCATTTCCTCTATTTCGCCCCTTCGCCCCAGACCTTCACGCTGAGCACCGACGCTCCGTGGGAGATCACCAAGACCGCCGGATGGTTCATCGCCACGTCCAGGAAGGGCGAGGCCGGCGAGCAGATAACCATCACCGTCACGAGCGACCGGAACGAGGGCGACGCCCGCACGGGCGAACTCACGGTCCGCGCCAACAGCGGCAACTACCTCCACCCGGTCTACACGGAGAAGACCTTCAGCCTCTCGCAGGACGCCTACCTGGCTGCCGGAATCACCGTCACGGGCATCGACGAGGACCAGATCGCATTCCCGGCGGACGATCCCGAACCGGTCGTCCTGCAGGTCAACGCCTCCTACGACTGGACATTGACCGTGGACAACGAAACCTGGGTCACCGTAGCGCCCAAGAGCGGCAAGGCCGGCACGGAAACCACCGTCACCGTCACGCCGAAAGCCAACACCGAGAACAAGCGCAACGAATCGACGCTCACGATCACCGCCCAGGACCCCGAATTCAGCGGCAACAGCGCCGAGCGGGTTATCGCGCTTTCGCAGGTGGCCTACCTGCCCGTGGACTCGCACGCCGAGGGTTATTCGTTCTTCAGCGACGATTTCTCGTGGATTCCCGCCAACTGGGTGAGCCCCTACTCCAAATACGGATGGCCCATCGTCAGTGTCGACGGCACCAACAGCAATGAGTTCGCACTCTCCGTCGCAGGCATGGCCGAAGCCGTAAAAGACAAGGGTTACACCTGCACCGCCTCGACCTACGCCCGCTACGAAGGATACGTCAAGCTGGGCAAGACGGCCAACATGGGCGCTATAACCATTCCCGCCCTTTCAGGCATCGACGCCAACAAGTCCGCGACGCTGCTCGTGCAGTTCAACGCCGCAGCTTACGCCTCGGCCGGCGGGACCGTGGACAACGGCGACGACAAGATAGACGTTTCGATCACGGGCCCCGGCACGATCGGCGACCTCTCGACGACCGCAACGACCGTCGAGGTCAAGAACGTCTGGAGCTGGACCCGCTATTCGCTGATCGTCTACGGCGCGACGGCCGAGACCCGCATCACGTTCGGCAGCGAACGCACCGTCAAATGCCGCCTCTACATCGACGACATCTCGGTCGTGCGTGCCAAGGACGAAGGGGCCGAGGCTCCCGCTCCCGAGGCCGTCGTAACCCCGCTCGAAAAGGAGTTCGTCAACACCTCCGCCCCGGAACTCTTCACGCCCGACATGGAGGTCGTCAAGGAGGGCGGTACGCTCGAAGGCTCGATCCGCATCAACCGCGCCTGGACAGCCGAGACCGACTGCGACTGGCTGACCATTACGGATGTCAAGTGCGGCGGTGCCGCCAACGGCGCCACGCTCGCTGACGGCGTAGCCACCGTCACGGCCACCTGGCTCCCCTACAACGGCACGAAGATCGAGGTCCGGAAAAACGACACCGACCAGCCCCGCACGGGCAACGTCATCGTGAAGGT
>MSHJ01000018.1 GCA_001941065.1 Alistipes sp. Zagget8 | reverse complement strand
TCAAACTCTCCATTGTATAAAAAATGTTTTGTTTAAATCTTTCGCTCTAATCTCAAAGGTAATTGTGTTTGAAATCACTCTCTCGCGAGAGTGGAAAAAACTTTTAGCTGCTCAAATACTTCAAAGAACGCTGTTCAATATATTACTATAAGAACAATTTCTCGTTATTTCTCGGGAGCCGATCCTGCGATCTTTTCCCTTGTTCCGACCGTTGAATTTTTCAGCGGAAAGTGGTGCAAAGATAAGTGTTATTTTTTGAACCACCAAAACTTTTCGAAAGAATTTTTCAGAAAATTTTCAGAACCTTTTTGATTATCGCTCCTTATCGAAGCGGGTGCAAAGGTAAGTCATTTTCTGGAATCTCCAAAACATTTTGGAACTTTTTTCAAAATTTTTCAGAACCTGTTTTTGTCGCTTTCGAGGTGTGTTTCTCTCTCGAAGCGGGTGCAAAGATAAGGGCTTTTCCCGGCAAATTCCAAATAATTCGGAGACTTTTTTTCGACAATTTCGACACTCTGTTTCCACCCGTTTATGGATCAGCAAGTTAGTTCCAAAAGTTTTTTAATAACTGCGCCGCAGGAGGACCGATACGCCCTGCGGATGATCCTAATATATATAGGTATGGCTTTTCAGGGTCTTTCGGATGTCCGAAACCCGGCGTATCGCACTTGCCGGGCAAGCTGCCCCGAAGCCGAAAAAACCCGGAATAATTCCGGGTTTGCATCCGACAGACGGACGGACGAAGACACATACGGTGCAAAAAAACGCGGTCGTCAGACAATCCGCTCGACGGTGATGTCGGGATTTTCGCGCAGCAGGTCGATGTATCCCTCCTCGCTGGCCTGCCCTTTGGCCCGGATGACGATCGTGGCGCGGTGCACGATCCCGTCGGAGGTACGCTGGGTCTCGACCTCATAGGAGATGACCGAATAGTCTTTGCTTTCGAGGCGTTCGAACATGGCGTCGATGAATTCCTTTCGCTGCGCCGAGAAGACGATCATCGTGCGGCGGCGCCCCAGTCCCCCGAAGAAGAGCGTCAGCACCTCCAGCCCGAACAGCGTCAGCACGGTGGCCGCCCCGGCGACGATATACATGTGCCCTCCGGCCGCAAGCCCGATGCCGGCCGTGGCCCAGAGGCTCGCCGCCGTGGTCAACCCGCGCACCAGCTGGCGGTGGATGATAATCGTGCCGGCGCCGATGAATCCGATGCCGCTGACCACCTGCGCCGCGATGCGGCTGGGGTCGAGGCGCAGTCCGTCGTGGGTGGCCAGGAAACCTTCGAATCCATACTGCGAGACGATCATCATCAGCGCACTGCCCAGCGCCACCAGGAAATGGGTGCGAAATCCCGCATCCTTCACCCGGTATTCACGGTCGAGTCCGATGACCGTTCCGCAAAGCCCCGCCACACACAATCGCACGATAAGCTCCCACTCCGTTTCCATATCCGAGTCGTTTTTTTGATTACACGTTCGTTCTCCGGCGGCGGTTACGCGAGTTTCTCCTCCCCGGTCTCATTCAGTTCCCGGCTGATAAACTCGTCCAACAGACGGTCGAACTCGTCGTCGTCGTTTCCGGAACCGCTGTCCGGAGCTTCCGCAGACTGCGGTTCCTCCGCTGCCGCACTGGCCAGAGGGACCTCCAGGTCGATGCCCAGTTTCGCCAGCTGCTCCCGGTAATCGGTCCACCACTCCTCCGCCAATTTCGGGTTCAGGGCGCCGTCTCGATACAACTTGTTGTACCAAAGGAACACGCCCTCGATTTCGAACCGGGATTCGACATACGCGACCAGCAATAATTGCACCGTATCGTCCGTGGACTGTTCCGCAACATCCAGCAACTGTTCGTCGGTGATCGGCTGCCGGCATTTCAGGATGTCCTCCTGCCCCGTCGCGTACAGCGAGATCATACACCGGACCACGTCGCGGCCGAATCGCCGGGCGATATGGCTCGTAATGAAAGGCGGACACAGCAATTCCCGTTCGACCCGCACAAAGGGCTGCGGCGCGATCGAATAGCGTTCGCACAGCTCCAGATAGCTGTCGAAGAACTGGTTGGGGTCGTCCCAGAAAGCCTGCTTGTCGGAAATTTCGCCGGCTTTCCGCTTCCGGGATTCGGCATAGACCGCTTCATCGCGGAGCGTTTCCCAAAACTCCGGTTCCAGTTCCTTCGCATGGCGCTGGTCCATGTCGTAAGCCCAGAAATAGTCGTAGTATTTCTCGAACAGCTCCCCTGCGACAATGCCCCCGTCCTCGACCGCGCGGGGATCGAACTCCGGATCGAACCGATAGGCGACAGCACGCAGCGGCATCGCGTCGCTGCCTCCGCGCTCCAGTTGTTCCCGCGCCTGGCGGGCATATTTTTCGAACGTCTCGGCCGGCAGCTCCGCCGTGCCGTCGAAATGCTCGTCAAGCACGGCCTTCAGAACCGCCGACAGCCGTTCTCCGGCAAGCAGTTCCTCGTTCAGGCCGTAACGGCACCACTCCCGGTATTTCTCCCGATCCTTGTACTGCCCCTTCTCATAGACCCTCAGCAGATGCTCGACGGCCTGAACGTACTTTTTGCGTGCCGCTTTCTCGATCAGGTCCAGCCCCTTGTAGGGATTGAACACCGTCTCGTCGCCGTCCATCATCTTCACGCCGCAGTCGTACATCTGGTCGGCCATCTCCACGCTTACGCCGATCTGTTTGTATTCCTCGACCTTCGCGGGGTCCTTGCAGCCGAACTCGTCGCCCGAATAGATCTCGATCAGCCGGTTGACGGCCTCCTCGTTGCGTCCCCGGGCCGAGATGTCCAGCATCCGGATAATCTCCCCGATGGGCATCTCCTCCGGACGGAATTTGTTCTCGACATAGAGCCGCGCCAGGTCCTCGGCCCCCAGCCCGCCCCATTCGTAGCGGCAGAAATAACACTCCCAGGCCTTCTCATACTCCCCGTCCTGCTCGTAAAAGAACCCCAGCAGGTAGGCGGCGAACTGCTCCTTGCGCAGATACCCGCCCTTGGCCCAGCGGTAGGCGTCCTCCTTTTCACCGTCGTTCCAGCAGATTCCGGCCATACTCGAAAAGGCATCCGCCACGTCGTGAAGGGCCGCCTGCTTGTAATACTTCACGGCCGTCTCCATGTCGCCTTCAAGGTGGTGGCACAACCCCATCTGCGAATAACCCCTGAAATCGCGCAGGTCGATCATCTTCTGGTAGTACCCGAATGCCTTTTCCCGGTCCTTCTCCACGATGTCGCCCCACGCATAGGTGTTGCCGAGCTTCATCAAAGCTCGCGTGTCGTTCTCCTGCGCTCCCTTGAGATAGCAGTCGAGCGCCTTCCGGGGATCGGCCGGAGAGCGGTCGGACCCGAATTCATATTGCTGTCCCAGGTAGGACCAGGCTTCGGCGCACCCCAGTTTGACGGCCCGGTCGTAATAGTGCATGGCCAGCGTGTAGTTGAGCTTCACGCCCATGCCCCAGGCATAATGGATTCCCAGCCGCAGAAAGGCGTGCCCCAGATTCTGCTCCCGGACGGCCTTTTTCAGGTAATCGAACGAAATGTAATAATTGCGGTAGTCGCGGTAATATTTGGTGTGCATGGCAAAGCAGGCATAGCAATGCCCGGCCTTGGCCTGGCGTTCGAGCATGTCCCAGATTTCGGACGACACCTCGTCACAGCGTTTGTCCAGATCGAAGAAGAGTTTGCAGATCAGCTTCTGCGCCTTGGGATTCCCCCGTTCGGCCGAAGCGGCCAGCGCGACGATGGCCTCGTTGTACTCCTTGGCCTGGTAAAGCGCCTCACCCTCCTCATAATCGAAATCGTTGTCGAAGCTGACCGGGGCCACCGTGTAGAGCTGCCGCTCCCCGCCCTGCTCCGGCTCCTCCTTCAGGGTCTCGTTCAGCAGGAGCTTGACGTTGTTGACCAGCAGCGAGAACTTGCGTTCGGGGTTGGGATAGGCATCTATCCAGTGCTTCTGCTGGAGGCGCATCAGCAGGCCGTTCTCGCAGGTGATCTTGCCCACGACATAGGGAATGATCAGTTTGCGTTTGTTCTGGGCCTGGGCGATCTCGGTCTTGACCCACTCCGATCCCAGCGCCTCGTCGGTCAGCACCACGACCACGACCCGGCAGGCGGATATCGCGCGGTAGATCGCATCGTCGTAATCGACGCCGGCGCTGCGGCTGTCCAGGTCGCGGGGTGCGTACCAGCAGCGGATATTCTCTTCCTCGAGCACATGCGAGATGGCTTTCACGATATCTACATACTGGCTTTTGTAGCTGATAAAAACGTCATGGCAAATCATCGGGCGGTAGTTTGCGGGGTGGAAAGAACTTTTGTCATCCAAATATACGATTTTTTCAGCTATTCGATTGCAGAGTGGGAAAAATTTCGTACTTTTGCAGGCTAAGTTTAACTAATTAACTATTTACGACAATGCCGAAAATGAAAACCAATGCCGCTGCGAAGAAGCGTTTTACCTTCACCGGCACAGGAAAGATCAAGCGCAAACACGCTTATCACAGTCACATCCTGACCAAAAAGACGACGAAACAGAAGCGCAACCTCTGCTATTCGGGTATCGTTTCTGCGGCCGACGAGGCCAAAATCAAGAACCTGCTCGTTAAGTAATTAACCCGCAGCATTTTATTAATCGGGACGAACCAGCCCCAAAGAATACGGGAGAACCGTATCGCTGGCAGTCCTCCAAAAACTTTACAGTATGCCACGTTCAGTAAACGCAGTCGCATCACGCGCACGTCGGAAGAAAGTTTTGAAACTTGCCAAAGGCAACTTTGGTTCAAGGGGAAACGTTTGGACCGTTGCGAAAAATACGGTCGAAAAGGGTCTGTGCTACGCTTATGCACACCGGGCCCTCAAGAAGCGGACATTCCGTTCGCTGTGGATCACGCGTATCAACGCCGCCGTCCGCAACCAGGGAATGACCTATTCGCAATTTATCGGCAAGCTCAACGCCAAAGGCATCGTCCTCAACCGCAAGGTGATGGCCGACCTGGCAATGAACGAGCCGAAAGCATTCGAGGCAATAGTTAAAGCAGTTAAATAGCCCTTCCCCGGAGGGGTTTTAGCGGCGGACACCACCTCGGTGTCCGCCTTTTTTGGCACAAAACCGATTCACGATGGAGACCTGGAAAAAGACATTCGCCATAATCTGGAGCGGGCAACTGGCGTCGATCCTCAGCAGCGAGGTCGTGGCCTACTCGATCATCTTCTGGATGAGCCTCGAGACCGGTTCGGCCGAGGTGCTGGCGCTCGCGGCCATTGCCGGCATCCTGCCCCAGTCGCTGCTAGGCCTCTTCGTCGGGGTCTATGTCGACCGCTGGGACCGCAAACGCACGATGATCGCCGCCGACAGCTTCATCGCCCTCTGCACACTGGCGCTGGCAGCGCTGTTCTGGGCCGGGGTGGCCGAGATGTGGCATATCTACATCCTGCTGGCCTGCCGCTCGGCGGGCTCGGCCTTCCACATGCCCGCCATGCAGGCCTCGGTCCCGCTGCTGGCTCCGCAGTCCCAGCTCACGCGCATCGCCGGGATCAACCAGATCATCGCCTCGCTGTCGAGCATCGCGGGCCCGGCCCTCGGGGCGCTGCTGATCAACCTCACCTCGATCGGCAACATCCTGCTGCTGGATGTCGCGGGAGCCGCCATCGCCTGCACGTCGCTGCTCTTCGTCCGCATCCCCAACCCGGCACGCGACACGACCCGCAAGCCCGGCCTGTGGCGGGAATTCCGCGAAGGCTTCTCGGCCATGCACGCCATTCCGGGCATGGGCTGGTTCTTCACGCTCTCCATCGCCGTCTGGTTCTTCATCATGCCCGTCGGGGTGATGTTCCCGCTGATGACGCTCCAGCATTTCGGGGGCGGGACCTACGAAATGAGCCTGATCGAGATCGTCTGGGGCGGCGGAGCGCTTCTGGGCGGCGCCGTCATGGGCGCCCGCACCTATCGGGTCAACCGCATCGTGCTGGTCAACCTGATGTACCTGACCGTCGGCCTCTCGTTCGCCTTGTCCGGATTGCTGTCGCCCGCGGGATTCCTCTGGTTCGCGCTCCTCACGGCGGCGGCCGGGGTCTCCAGCAGCGTCTTCAACGCGTCGTTCGTCTCCGTGGTCCAGACCCGCATCGAATCCGGGGTGCTGGGGCGCGTCATGTCGCTCTACCGCAGTTTCGGACTGCTGCCCGCGGCCCTCGGACTGCTCGGCACGGGATTTCTCGCCGAGCACGTGGGGCTGACGCATACGTTCGTCATCGCGGGAACTGTCATCTGCGCAATCGGACTGGTGGGCTTCTCCATCCCTTCGGTCATGCGTCTCGACCGCAAAGCATAAAAAAACGGCGGCCCTTTCGGGGGCCGCCGCTGTTTTAGCGTCTGAATATCAGTCCTTCGGATAGACGTAATTGTTGTAGTAAATCTTGCGGTAGATGGTATTGCCGTTGTTCGACCACACATACCTCACATCTCCCGAAGGATAAGCCGCGGTGTCGTACTCCCACCTGTTCACGAAACTGCACTCCTGCGTTCCCTCGATGATGGTCATCCCCCGGAAAACGCCGTCGGTCAGTTGATAGCTCAGCGCGAGTTTCTGCGATCCGTCGTAGGAGTAGATCGAATCCCCTGAAGGATAGCTGTAGCTATCGCTGTAGACCTTGAAATCCTTCCCCTTACATTTCGAGTAGATAAGATCGTCATCTTCGGCGCTCAGGTAAAGGGTGCCGCTCCAGTCCGAATAAAAGCTTTTCTCGTCGATATTGGCGCGGATGGAGTTCAACGAAATCACATACTGTCCGTTGCCATCGCTGTACAACGTCGTCGAACCGCTCTCCACATTGACTGTCTGCTTATCGCCGTATTGAGAATAGGCAATCACTTTCAGCTCCTGCGGCACGACCTGCCACGGATTTGCCGACGTGGCATCTTTCAGCTGCTCGGCGCCGTTGGTCTTCACCAGCACGGAGCCTTTCAGGTAGAAACCGTCGGCCTGCTGGACCGATTCGCTGTAGGTGATCTTGAAACCGCCCTCGGCCGCTTCGATCTTCGAATCCGTGCCGAACAGGCGGGTCCTCAGCGTGACATTTTCAAGCGTCAGACTGGAGAGCATCTCTGCGGTGATCTCCGTTGCGGGATCGTCGGCATTCTGGAACCGGGCCTCAGCCACCAGCAGGGCCAGCCGCATACCCGCATTGGCCGGCTGCGAGGCAATGCTGTTCTGCGTCATGGTCATGTTGTAGATAGTCTCCCCGGGCAATACCGGCAGTCTCTCCTTATAGCTGTCATCCTCCTTGATACAGCTCGACAGCGCGAAAGCCGCCAGTACAATCGTTGCAAAAAGTTTATTCATGCTTATGTGCTTAGTTAATTTCTCTTAATAAACGGTTCCGTTCGCAATATACTGCGTCGGAGCCGAAAAAAAATTGCATTGTCTTCACAAATATACAAAAAAGTCAGATACGAAGCCTTCGATTTGGCTGTTTCGCAGCAAATTTGTATCTTTATCCATGCGGCGACACGCAGACGGCCGACCGTCCGTTCGCCGAAATCCGGACCGGACACCGGTCCCAACCCCGAAAAACCATGAAAACCAGCATACCAATCGCAATTACGCTTATGTCAATCCTGTCACTTTTCGGATGCGGCCGCGCAAAGGCCCCCGAGTATCCGTCGGACCAGATCACGGCACGCGACGGCAGCCAGTTCACGCTCACCTTCTTCAAGCACGCCTCGCTGTCGATCGCCGCGGGCGGCAAATACATCTATGTCGATCCCGTCAGCGCCAATGCCGACTACGCCGCGCTGCCGAAAGCCGACATCGTGCTCATCACCCACTCGCACTACGACCACCTCGACGTCGCGGCGGTCGAGAAGCTGCTCACGCCCGAGACCGAAATTCTCTGCGACCGCACCTCGGCCGAAGCCTTCGAGATGAACTGCTACACGATGCGCCCGGGCAGCGTCGCCACGCCGCGCGACTGGGTGAAGGTCGAGGCCGTGGCGGCTTACAACACCACACCGGGACACCTGCAATTCCACCCCAAAGAGCGCGAGGACTGCGGCTATATCCTCACCCTCGGCGGCACGCGCATCTACATCGCGGGCGACACCGAGCCGACGCCCGAACTGCGGGCGCTGCGCGACATCGACATCGCGTTCCTGCCGGTCAACCAACCCTATACGATGACCGTGGACCAGGCCGTCGAGGCCGTGAAGGCGATCCGCCCGGCGATCTTCTACCCCTATCACTACGGCGAGGTGGACGAGAAGACCGACATCGGCCGGCTGGTGCGCGAAACCGAGGGGCTGACCGACATCCGGGTCCGCCCGATGGAGTGACAACGGCCTGAAAGCCCGGAAATAACGTTGCGGCGAACCGAAAGGTCTGCCGCAACTTATTTTCAGGCCGTGCCGGAAATTCCATACGACGACGATGACGGCGGAAAACGCGCCGCGGATCTTTTTTCAGAAAAGCACCTGCCGCGGGCAATTTTATCCCTTATCGGTTGCGGAATCCCGTTTTTTTATTATACTTTTGTATATACTCCGTGCAAAGGACATTGTGCAGGCCAGCGTCAGGACCTGTGGATTGTGCGTTGCCAAAAATAAAGGAACCCAACTATATACTTTGATGTACCAAATCTGTTCGTGAACATTCAATCCATCGAAATATACTATAACAAGGAAAACCCCACCTATCGGCAAATAGGTGGGGTCTTGGTAACGGTTAATTAGTCAGAATAATGAAATGAGAAATTCTATTATTCGACAGACTAATTGTAAGGCGTCAATCTTAATAGAGTGATTTTGACTGAAAACCGTGGTAATTGCTTTGCGTATTTTACGCGGCTGTTTTTCTTTTTCATAATTTGAGTGTTTATGATTTGCCGCGTATGTATCAATCGCAAATTCGGTAAGTCAAAAATCGTCAGAGATTAGTTTTTAGATTGATAAATTAGCTGTTTACCATCTTGTTATATAGGAACAGCCGCCCGAAATAGGCGGCTGTTCTGCGTTTATCCTGTGCTGGATTTATCCTACTATAATCGCGAACAACATAAACAACGCAAATAGAAAGATTAGGCACAATATTGCAGTTATGATAACGTGCTTACGAAAGAATCTAAATCGTTTCGTATATTTCAAGCATTTAATGTGGCTATCGAACTCAGAATCTTCTGGGAATTGGCACGCGGCAACCTTTAATATTTGCTCATATTTAATAAGAACCGCATCCGTATAAGAGTTATTTATTCGATTGGCTTCATCAAGATTATGCTTAAAACCATTCGATTTTAATAAGATTGCCAATTTATTCAGTATTGCAATCAGCTCTAACCGTTCAGTAGGAATTCCTATTTCAGTTAATTGATGGATTTTTTCGTCTACACAATACCGTAATTGCATTAGCATATTACGCTCTTGTTCGCGTTCTCTTAATGCAATCTCTGCATTCAGTTGTTTTTCTTTTAGTTCTGAAATTTCCGAATTTCTACTACTGATAGGCGATGCACCGATGCGTGTTTATCTCCCCATATAGCATTTGATACTCTCCTTCCTGCGTCTCGTCCGACTTGGTTTTCAAATGATTTCCAAAGACTCATACTTGAAGATTTTTGTAACTCTCCAGTCCCAAAAGAGTTATCCAAAACAAAGAAGGCGTGAGACTGTTAGACTCATACCAAGTGTAGGTTTTGGACGACCTGTGTTGAATATAAGAAAAACGACTCACGCCTTTGGTCGTATATAGGTGCATAAAGCGACATATAACAAACCAAAGGAGAGCGTCTTTGCCTATTTCCTCAACACAGTTCGAATCGTCCAAATTCACACTTGAGAAAAAGCACTAAACGCTTCCTAAATATGTAATGTCCAGTAGGACAGTGCAAATATACTAAATCATCCTAATATTTTCATGTTTTACATACTAAATCAGCATATCTTAACCTTTCTGTAGGTTTTATCAGAAATCCGAAGAACCGTTCAATATCGGTCATTTTTCGAGTATTGTATCTATATGCGAACTCATCGCAATACATTTGTAAGCGTTTGGGGGTTACAGAATGGTAAATGCCTTTCAACCCTCGTTTTAAGTGAGACCAAAAGCCCTCTATGCCATTCGTATGAAATCCACGTTCATTGACGTATTTCCGAATTCCATGTTCGACAACCTCGTGTGTATAGCCAAAATCATGAACGTAATGATACCCGCCCCAACCGTCGGTAACGACTAATGAATCATTATCAATTAACCCGTTGATAATAAACTCCAATGTTCCGGCTCTCGTATTTGAAACCACATAGGCATGGACTTTATCATCAGATAATATGCCAACTACCGGAATCTTTTGTTTCATACTCCGTCCTCGGTTGAATTTGAAGCGCCCCTTATTGCGACCGCCGATATAGGTTTCATCGACTTGCACAATTCCAGTATGATTGCCAATACCTTCTCTCATAAGATTATGCCTAATACGATTGAGCATAAACCATGCAGTCTTTTGAGTAACCCCGATGTCCCGTGATAATTGAAGACTGCTTATTCCTTTCTTATACGAAAGGAACTGATAAATCGCATAAAACCATTTGTCCAAAGGAATGTTGCTGCCCTCGAACATGGTTCCGGTCGTTACCGTAAACCGGTTTCTACAATGCCTGCATTTGTATAATCCATTGAATATACCGCCAAAGGTTAGTCTGTAATGCTTTTCATCAACGCATCCGCAGTGAGGGCATACCGGTGCTCCATTCCAACGATGCTTTTCCAAGAAATCTTTGCACGCTCTACTGTCGGGTAAAGATTTCATAAGAGCGAAAAACGATTTAACTTGTTGATTCACTATCTAATGCTTATGTTATGTATTATTTAATAGATAAATATAATCAAAATTTTTAACAAATTAAAATCCAGTAACTTAAAAATGATACACCAACATAAAGATGATGAACCTGAAGATGATTATGATGCAATGCCAATAATATTGCTTGCAATGGCCGTATCAGTATTATGTGCAATTATAAAACTAACACATTGACATGATAAGGCTGATGATTCCTATTATCAGCCCCAAAATTTCAAAAATGATTTTAATTCTGCGTCGCTTATTTTCTCTCTTATGCTTCGTAAATTGCATTTGCTTATCCAATTCGGCCAAATTGGGGATATCATTGGAAGGAATATGTACATAGATTTCTGGATTTTGTTCTGTATTTCGCATAATCATAATGTTTTAGACGCGCAAAATTACAAAATCTACAATAAATCACAGAAATTGGTACATCAAAGTATATAGTTGGGTAAAGGAACCACAAAGCACCCCGAAATGATTTCTTCCCAAAGCCACAGAATGTCCTTTGATAAAGGACTGCCCGAACTTATCCAGAAACAACGCCTGTTCACCGAGAGCATCTACTCCCAACTCCCGGTCGGCATCGAAATTTACGATGCCGACGGCGTTTTACGCAGTATCAACAATCATGCGCTGCGTCTGTACGGCGTCGACGACCAATCGACGGTCATCGACAAGGTCAACCTGTTCCAAAGCCCTTACGTCGACGAGGAGCTCCTCGCAAAGATCAAGTCCGGCGAAGAGACCGTTCTGGAGTTCGAATACGATTTCGACAAGATCAACAGCGACGCCTATTATACCTCCCACAACAAAAACTCGATGATCTATCAGGTGAAAATCGTGGCCATGAGGGGGGGGGAAAGCGGGGAGATCATCGGTCATATCCTGTTGACTAATGACGTGACGGAGACCAAAGAGGAGGAGTTCCGCACGGGCGAAGACAAGAAAAATCTGGAGATGGCCATGGACGCGGCCAATATGTCCTCATGGGTCTACGACATCCAGAAGGAGACCTTCAGTTCCCTTTACGGGTCGTCCTTCGTGGAACATTTCTCCACCATGGAGACCCTGCTGGAGCATGTGCATCCGCAGGACCGGGAGCGCCTGACGACGCTTTTCGCCCGGCTCATCGACAAGGAGCTCCGGCAGGGGCAGATCACCCTGCGCATCGCAGCCCGGGAGGACGGGGAGTTCCGCCATTACGAAAGCCGCATGCGCCTCTCTTCCGAACTCCGGGGCAGGCAGCTGATCGTGGGCACGCAGATGGACGTGACCGAAAAAATCCAAATGGCGAAAAGCACCCAGGACCTACTCGCCAAGCGCGAACTGGCCATGCGTGTCAGCAACATCGTTCATTGGGATTTCGACGTGCGGACCGGGAAATTCAAATCTTACAACGATCCGGTCAACGATTTCGTCAGCGACCGGCTGGTAACGGTCGCGGAATACCTCGACGTCGTCCATCCCGAAGACCGTTCGGCGGTTTACGACGCCATCCAGTCGATGTCGTCGGGCCGGAAGGTCAACATCGATTTCACGTGCCGCTTCCAGACCAAATACGACGAGTCGTGGCAGTATAACAGCATCGTCGGCGTCCCCTTCGAGTTCGGCGAGCACGGCGAGGTCATCCGCTTCACGGGATTCCGGCAGAACATCTCCAAGCAGCACCAGCTGGACGAGGAGCTGCGGGAACGGAACTACAAGATGGACCTCACGTTCAAGAACGTCGGTATGTCCTACTGGGATTTCGACCTTCAGAGCCGGCAGTTCAAGTCGTTCAACGACCCGGTGAACGATTTCCATTCCGAAAAAGCGATCACCCCCGAAGAGTATCTGGCCACCACGCACCCCGAGGACGAGGCGACCGTTCGCAAATACGTCGATTTCATGCTCGCCGGAACGGACAAGGATTTCAGCTTCAAATACCGCTCCCGGACCAAATGGGACCCGGACTGGCAGAACCTGGTGGTCTCGGGCATCCCGGTCGAACGGAATAAGAAGGGGGCTGTCACCCGCTACACGGGCATCAACCTCAACAACACGAAATGGGAGGAGATGGCCCGCAGGCTGACCGAGCTGAAAGAGCAGGCCGAACTTTCGGACCGGCTCAAATCGGCCTTCCTGGCCAACATGAGCCACGAAATCCGCACGCCGCTCAACGCCATCGTCGGATTCTCCGAACTGCTGGTCGACTGCGACGACCCGGAGGAGAAGGCGGAGTACCAGAGCATCATCGAATCCAACAACGAACTGCTGCTGCGGCTGATTAACGACATCCTCGACCTCTCGAAGATCGAGTCGGGAATCCTGGAGCGCAAACCCGAGAAATTCAACCTCGCCGAGGTCTGCAACGAGCTCCACACGATGATCCTGCCGAAAGTCACCAATCCCGAGGTCGAATTGCACATATCCGGCGAATGCCCCGACTGCTGGATTTTCCTGGACAGGAACCGGCTCAAGCAGGTGTGGATGAACTACCTGACCAATGCGGTGAAATGCACCCGGTCCGGACATATCGACATAGGATACAGCATCGAAAAGAACGGCGTCCGGTTCTATGTCGAGGACACGGGGGCCGGCATTCCGCAGGAGCTGCAGGAGCGGGTGTTCGGGCGTTTTCAGAAACTCAACGAGTTTGCGCAGGGCACGGGCCTCGGACTGGCCATCTCCAAAGCCATCGTCGAAGCCGCGGGCGGCGAGGTCGGATTTTCGTCCGAACCGGGCGTCGGCTCGACCTTCTGGGCATGGGTTCCCTGCGAGATACAGACGCCGGAGGAGACGCCCGATCCGGACCTGTCCGGACCGCAGTCTGCGCCGGGCGATACCGACAGCGGGAAAATCCGGATTCTGGTCGCCGAGGACAACGACAGCAATTATTCGCTGGTGCGGCACATCCTGAAAGATTACGACCTCATACGCGCGGAAAACGGTGTGGAAGCCGTCGAGAGAATCCGCAACGAGCAGTTCTCGTTCGTGCTGATGGATATGAAGATGCCGGTGATGGGCGGACTGGAGGCCACGCGGCGCATCCGCGAATTCAACACCCAGATCCCGATCATCGCCCTCACGGCCAACGCTTTCGATTCCGACCGCGCCGGCGCCGCCGACGCGGGCTGCAATGCCTTTCTGGCGAAACCCGTGAAAAAAAGCCAGCTGTTCGAGCTCCTCACCCACAAGTGGTAACCGCAAAAAAGGAGAACCTTCTCGCAAGGTTCTCCTTTTTTCAATGCATAAATCCGCCGGACTATTTCTTCTCCGGGGCTTTTTTCGGTTCGGCCTTCACCTTGAGCGAAGCGAAGCCCTTCACAATCGTCTCGTCGTTGTTCTTCGAGCTGTCGTAGACCACGGTGACCTCCTTTTTGGGCAGGTCCACCTTCACGTCCTTCACGCCCTTGCCGAGCACCGGAACGTTGTTCATGATCTTCTTCACGCAGTGTTCGCAGTCGATGTCGGTCACGAACACCGTGGTCACGGTCTTTTTCTGCGCGGGCTTCTCGGCGGCCGCGCCCATGCCGACGCCCATCACCAGGGCCAGGCATACCATCAGCAGTTTTTTCATTTCTCTTTCTATTTTAAGGTTTTACAGTCATCTTTCAATCGTGCGGAAGCGCGGATTCGGGTCCGAAACGCCGCTCCCAAGCGGATCAATACAAATTAAACCGCAGCCCGACATAGAATTTCCGGCCCATGAGCGGTCCCCAGACGTTCATCGAGTTGAAACCGGCTGAATAGGGATTGTCCGCATGGAGAATCGGGTCCTTCTGGCGGTAGTCGGCGATATTCTCGCAACCGGCATAGATGTCGAACTTGCCCACCTTGCGGCTCACCTGCGCGAAGAACATCGGGTAACGGGGCGAATAACTGTCGTCGGCCAAAATACCATTCTGCGTCGGAATACGCGCGGGACCGTTGAGCTGCGCCGTGGCATCGAACACCCAGCGGCGGAATTTCGTGGCATACTGAATGTTCAGCAGCGTCTTGTACTGGCTCACCAGCGGACGCTCCACGCGGGCCGACGTGCCGTCGGGACGCTTGATTGTCATTTCGCTGTCCGTGTAGCGGAACGTGGCGAAGATGTCGAGCCGCTCGACGGGCGTCCACGAAAAGTCGATCTGATAGGTGTCGGTGAACGAACGTCCGTCGGTGTTATAAAAGACGATCGCCTCCGAATCGTACTCCTGATCGGCGACTACCGAATTGTAGAACTGCGTGCGGAAATAGTCGAGGCTCAGCGTGGCGTTGTCGCTTCCGGCCAGCGAGAAGGTCTGCGTCAGGCTTCCGCCGACGGTGAGGGCCTTCTCCATGCGGTCGAATTTTCGGAAATCGGACGTCCCCGAACCGTCGTTGCCGAGGAACGTGATGGCACGTCCGGTGGCCAGTACGCCGATATTGTCGGTGATGACGTTCGTCGAACGATACCCCAGCCCCGCCGAGGCACGCAGCGTCGTCGAGGGGGTGATGTTCCATTTCAGGTGGCCGCGGGGCGTCAGGAAAAAGCGGTCGTAATAGGCGTTGTAATCCCCGCGCAGCCCCGCCACGATCGAGAACTTGTCCTTGATGGCATAGGTGTATTCGGCATAAGCCCCGGCCTCCTGCTCGTCGCGGTCGAAATCGTAGCCGCGGCTCTCCCCGAGCCACGGAGTGTTGTTGGCGAGCGCCTCGCGGTAGTAGTCCAGATGGGCCTGCAGGCCGACGATCAGCGACGACCGGTAGGTGAAATAGTGGTTATACATCAGATTCAGCGCCAGCGAATTCTGGTTGCCCTCGTAGTCGTTGAGCCCGAAATAGGCATCCTCGCTGAAATGGTCGAAATCGGCCACGAACGCCAGGTTCGAGCGCATCTCGTCCTGCTCGTCAGGGTCGTAGACCGACGGCCCGACGGGCGTACCTATTTTAAAATAGCCGTTGGCGTTGCGGTTGCGGATGTGCGACCCGTAGAGCGGCATCGGTTTGTCTTCGGCTTTCCAGTCCCAGTTCTCCGCCATGTCTTCGCGCATGGCGGCGGTGTTCTTGAAATCGAGCATCCCGCCGAGACGATTCTCCTGCACGAATTTCCAGCCCCAGCGGACCTGCATGCCGTTGTCGGCGGCGTAAAGCCACTTGTTGGCCACGTTGATCTGGTCGGCTTTCGGCAGGTCGCGGAAATGGTCGTGGTTGTGGTCCATCTTCCGCACGTCGGTGTCCATCGAGCCGTGGAGCAGGATGACGCTCGACAGCTTCTTGTCCTTCGTCACGGGGAATGCCGTCGAGATATTGGCCTCGGGACGCAGTTCGTCGTCGAGGTAGAGGTTCACGAACAGGCGTTCGTCGTCCGTGGGCTTGCGGTATTCGAGGTTGATCTGGCCCGTGATGGCCTCGTGGCCCGCCGTGACCGAAGCCACGCCCTTCGACACCTGAATCGAATTGAGCCACATGCCGGGCGTGTAACTCAGGCCGTAGGGGGCGCTCAGGCCGCGCATGATCGGGCGGTTCTCGTCGAGTATCTGGGTGTAGGTTCCGGCCAGCCCCAGCATCTTGATCTGCCGGGCTCCGGAGATGGCGTCGCTGTATCCGACGGTCACCGACGCCGAATTCTCGAACGACTCGGCAAGGTTGCAGCAGGCCATCTTGCAGAGACCCGCAAAGGAGATCATCTCCCCCTTGACGATGCCGTCGCGCTTGACAAAATTGCCGCTGAGGTTCCCCTCGACCACGACATCCTCGAGCGACACGCCCTCCGACCGGAGCGTGAACTCCACCCGCTCGGCGCCTTCCGCAACGCGGATCGTGTCGCTGACATAGCCCAGATAGGAGGCCACGAGCCGGTCGTAACCCTTCACGCGGTGTAACAGGAAAGCCCCCTGGGCGTCGGTTCCGGCGCCGATCGTCGTGCCGGCCCAATGGACCGAGGCCCCGACGAGGGGTTGTTTGTCGGCGTCGCGGACCACACCCCGCAAATCCTGCGCACGGAGGGTGCCGCATAGCAGGACGGCCGACAGCGATAAAATTGAATAGCTGAAAAATCTCATGAAAAATTTCCGTTATCGTTTAAAACTGATTGCGGACCGATGCACGCAGCATCGGTCCCGAAGGAGTTTTAAGCCGATACGGGAGGGGCCCGGAAGCCCACGGGAAGAATCGAGGCTTCCTGCACGAAAGGCGCCCGCCTTTCGACGCTCTTTTCCCGCTGAACGGGGAGATGCGCCGGAGAGGGACACTCCGCAGCGATTGCGGGAGGCAGGTCGGTGACCATGCACCGGATCTGACGTTCGTTGTTGTCGGAGACTTGCGGGACATAGAGTTCGACCTCGGTCGAATGGAGTTCGCATCCGCAGCAGGAGTTCACCACTCCGCAGGCCGGCACATCGTGCTGACATCCGGACCGGCAGACATGCTCCGTCCGGACCTCCCCTCCCGCACATTCGCAGGTCAGGGAGACCACAGCCGCCCCGGCCGTCGCCAGCAGGTAGACGGCCGTCAGCAGGAGCGATATGCCTTTTTTCAATCTCATCATTCCACGATTCCGCACTCCGCGAGCCGTGCGATCCACTGCCCGGCATCCTGCAGGGCTGTTTCGGCATCGACCTCATAACGTTCGGTGAGCAGGCCCGCCGCATCTTCGGCCGTGAATTCCCGGCCGCGCAGCGCCTCCCACAGATACATCGACGAAGGATTGAGCGACACGATACGTGTCATATCCGCCGCGCCGCCGCATCCCGGCATGACGATTACATGCTCGCCGGCCATTTCGCGTATCTTGTATTCTTCGCGTATCTTCATAGTTCGAACGTTCTGATCTGTGCAAAAGTATAAAAAAATCCACAAACCGCCTAATTTTCTTTTCGTTTCTGCTTTTTCCAATTATGGATTGCATAATTTCCAAAAACCGTTTATCTTTGTCGTAGCAGTCTGTGAGGGCTGCTGACATACGACAATAAAAAGCGTTAGCTTTAATCTTGCTTATTGGAACTTCGACACTTTCAAAAAAGCCGCAAAGAGTAAAGCGTAAACGCTCACGTTCCACACGTGGGCTTTACTCATTTATTTTGCGGCATAGGTAGTCGAAGACCTCAATAAGCGAATGAATAGTTTAGCCCGCGTTTTTTATTGTTTGGTGTTGGAAAACCATTAACCCACTAAACAATACGTATTATGAAAAAAATTCTATTGCTTCAATGTTTTCTGCTGTTCAGCGGAACAATGGCATTTTCCCAAAAAGAACTATCGGAAAGTCCCTTCAAAAATGTCATAGGTCAAACTATTAATGACCTTGATAAGCATCTATATTGGATTCAAACCAGCGAATATTCTATCACATTTCACTACTATAAAAAGGCCCAAATTTATACAATCATTGACATAATCCCATTCCATGAATTCGTAGAAAATAAAGTTCCAAAACAAATCAAAGACTCAGTTAATCCATTTCTACCTCCTAATTACCTCATTTGTGTCCTGAAAAATAAAGTAACAGGGCTTACCAGCAATTTTATTTCACCACAAAAAATATCAATCGTAAACGACACTTTGACTTTCATTACCGATTCCGTACAATCACAATTATTTTTTAAATTTTATCTTAACAGATTCAAACATAAATATACCGACTGTGGAATAAACTATTCTGGAGATATTTTCTTATCCACACGCACTGGAGTCAAAATTCCTATACAAACTAAAATTCTGAATAAATTAGAAATAGTTTTTGATAAACAACTTCAAGCACAACATCAGGCAAAAATAGAGGACCAACAAACCGAAGCTACAAAAAAACTGGTAGAATTCGAAAAGCAATGAAAAAGACAAGCCCTGACAAAAAAATACGGTCCCCATTACGCGCAATGCATCGAAGATAAAAAAATCGAATTGGGAATGCCCAAAGAAGTATTCTTCGAAATCAAGGAATTTGTCCCTCTGATACAAGAAAGTTTGGTTCACGGAGTACGTGTCGAAATTTATCAGGAAATCCGAGCTGGGTCTGCCTGGATCTATGGATATAACAAGTATAATTACTACCGTTTCGAAAACGGGAAACTCGTTTCATATTTATATGATTAACCTAAAACAATGCTATGAAAAGTAAAACCAAAGATGGATTCGTCTATGTAATGTCGAATCCATCCATGCCGGGACTGGTAAAAATCGGTATTGCACGGGAAAGCGTCGAAAAACGCAAAAAATCGCTTTCTTCGCCGTCGGGCGTTCCCACTCCGTTCGTGATCGAATATGCTTGTAAGGTCACCGACTGCAAAGCCGTGGAAGATGCATTCCATACGGCATTCACCCGCGACCGAATCAACATATCGCGCGAATTTTTCCGAATCGACCCCATTCAAGCCATTGTCCTGCTGGAATTGATGAAAATCGAGGATGTGACCGAACAGGCCACCGCCGATCAGCCGGAAGCCAAACGCAATCCCCGGTTTGATTTCGACAAAATGGGCATTCCCGTTGGGGCAGAATTGGTGTTCGTACGCAACAACAACATAAAAGCTACGGTCGGCGAAAACAATAAAGTAAAGTACAATGATAAAATCTTGTCGCTTTCTGCACTTACCAAAAAATTGACCGGCTATATTGTCCGTCCCGTACAATATTGGACATATGACGATCGTAACCTGCTGAATATCTACAACGCGACCTACCCGTCGAAAGGATAGACCGCACGGCAAATTCTCACTGCGGAGCGTCCCGAAAGGACGTTCCGTTTTTTTGCGTCCGTCCTCCTTTTTTGTTACCTTTGTGTTATGGAACCCGCTTCTGACAAGATTTACGACACGCTGAAACGTTACTGGGGCTTCACGGCCTTCCGTCCCGTGCAGGAGCAGATCATCCGCGCGGCGCTGGAGGGGCGCGACACGCTGGCGCTGATGCCCACGGGCGGCGGCAAGTCGCTCACCTATCAGGTTCCGACCCTCGCCCGCGAGGGATTGTGCATCGTCGTCACGCCGCTCATCGCCCTGATGAAGGACCAGGTCGACCACCTCCGGGCACGGGCCATTCCGGCCGTGGCCATCCACTCGGGGCTCTCGCCCCGGCAGATCGACATCGCGCTGGACAACTGCGTCTACGGCGACGTGAAATTTCTCTACGTGGCTCCCGAACGGCTGGCCACCGAGGCGTTCCGCCTGCGCGTGGTGCGCATGAACGTTTCGCTCATCGCCGTCGACGAGGCCCATTGCATCTCGCAGTGGGGCTACGATTTCCGCCCCTCGTACCTGCGCATCGCCGAACTGCGCGAAAAACTCCCCGGAGTCCCCGTGCTGGCGCTCACGGCCTCGGCCACGAAGCTGGTGGCCGACGACATCATGCGCCACCTGAAATTCACCGAACCGCACATCCTGCGCAGCAGTTTCGCGCGTCCCAACCTCTCGTACAGCGTCCGCCGCACCGACGACAAGAACGGCCAGCTGCTGCGGCTGGTGCACAACGTCCCCGGTTCGGGCATCGTCTACATGCGCACCCGCGAGGGCACCGAACAGACCGCCGATTTCCTGCGTCAGGAGGGCATCCCGGCCGCGGCCTACCACGGGGGACTGGGACATGCCGAGCGTTCGCTGCGACAGGAGGAGTGGCTCTCGGGCAAGGTCCGCGTGATGGTCGCCACGAACGCCTTCGGCATGGGCATCGACAAACCCGACGTGCGTTTCGTGGTCCACTACGCCATGTGCGACTCGCTCGAAAGCTACTACCAGGAGGCGGGCCGCGCAGGCCGCGACGGCCAGCGGGCCTACGCCCTGCTGTTGGCGGCTTCGGACGACAGCGACCGCATCGCGCGACGTTTCGAACAGGAGTTCCCTCCGCTGGACAAGGTCAAAGACATCTATGAATCGGTCTGCTCCTACCTGCAGGTGGGCATCGGCGACGGCGGCGAAGCCTCGTTTCTGTTCAACATCCACGATTTCTGCGCCCGCGAACACCTCTATTCGGGAACGGTCCTGAGCGCCCTGAAACTCCTGCAACAGAACGGCTACATGACCCTCACCGACGCGCAGGACAACCCCGCGCGGGTGATGTTCTGCGTCAGCCGCGACGAACTGTACAAACTCCGCGTGCAGCGCGACGAGCTCGACCACTTCATCCGCACGCTGCTGCGGCTCTACAACGGGGTCTTCACCGAATTCCGGCCCATCGACGAGGGCGAGCTGGCCACCTGGAGCGGCTACACCGTCGAGCGGGTCAAGGAATTGCTGAAGCGGCTGTGGCAGCTGCGCGTCATCCGCTACATCCCGTCGAACCGTTCGCCCATCCTCTTCCTGAACGAGGAGCGCCTCCCGCGCACCGACCTCTACATCGCGCCCGAAACCTACCAGCGGCGGCAGCAGCTCATGCGCGAACGCTTCGAACAGATGGTCGCCTACGCCGCCAACGACAGCGAGTGCCGCGGCGCCGTGCTGGAACGGTATTTCGGCGAGGACGATCCCGCCCCCTGCGGGGTCTGCGACGTGTGCCTGGCCCGCAAACGGGCCGCCAAGGCCGCAGGGGCCTCCGGAACTCCCGAAGCCGAAGCCGCCGCCCTGCGCGAAACCATCCTGCGGCGCCTCGCCCAATCCCCGGCCGACCCGCGGCAGCTGGCCGCCGACACGGCCTGCACGCCCGAACGGCTGGCCGAAGCCGTGCGCGAACTGCTCGGGAACGGGAAAATCGCCACCGGCAAAGACGGATTATTGGAAATAATTCCGTAAATTTGTGGGAATTTTCACCGCATGACCACAGTAAACAATTTCATCGATAAAATCAGCAACGAGCAGACCGCCCTGCTCCCGGCCATCGAGTTCCGGGGCGAGATCCGTCTCGTCGAGCAAGAGCGCGACATCGCCGACGCCTGCAAACTACTCGCACAGCAACCCCTGATCGGCTTCGACACCGAGACACGCCCTTCGTTCCGCCCGGGCGTGACGTTCCGCGTGTCGCTGCTGCAGCTCTCCACGCCGACGGTCTGCTACCTTTTCCGGCTCAACAAAATTCCGCTGGCCAAACCCATCCTGCAGCTGCTCGAAAGCAAGGAGGTGCTCAAGATCGGCGCCGACGTGGCGGGCGACCTGCGTTCGCTGCGCCAGATCCGCCATTTCCGCGACGGGGGTTTCGTCGACCTGCAAACCATCGCGCCCCAGTGGGGCATCGGGGAGAAGAGCCTGCGCAAACTCTCGGCCATCGTGCTGGGGCAGCGCGTCTCGAAGGCCCAGCGGCTGAGCAACTGGGAGGCCGCGACGCTCACCGACAAACAGCAGCTTTACGCCGCCACCGACGCCTGGGTCTGCACCCGCATCTACGAACAACTGCTGCGCACACCGAAAAAACCGATCCGCAAATGATACCGCAAATCTACCTGCGCCGCGGCAAGGAGGAATCGCTCCTGCGCCGCCATCCGTGGATTTTCTCCGGGGCCATCGACCACATCGAAGCCGAGGAGGAGTCCGATTTCGCCGAAGGAGCCCTTGTCGAGGTCTACACCCGCCCGGGCGAGTTCATCGCCCAGGGACACTACCAGGTGGGATCGATCGCCGTGCGGGTGCTCTCGTTCGAGCGGGAACCCATCGACCAGGCGTGGTGGAACGGCCGCATCGCCGTGGCCCACGACGTGCGGCGCACGCTCTCGCTCACGGACAACCCCGCGACGACCTGCTACCGCCTCGTCCACGGCGAAGGAGACTCGCTGCCGGGACTGGTGGTGGACATCTACGGCACGACGGCCGTCATCCAGTGCCACTCGGCGGGAATGTACCGCGCCCGGCAGCAGATCGCCGAGGCGCTGCGCACGGTCTACGGCGACCGCCTCACGGCCATCTACGACAAATCGTCGCAGACGCTCCCCTTCAAGGCCGACCTCGGGGCCGTGGACGGCTATCTCTGGGGCAATTCGGACCATGCGTCGCAGATCGTGACGGAGAACGGCGAACGGTTCCTCGTCAACTGGGAGAAGGGTCAGAAAACGGGTTTTTTCCTCGACCAGCGCGAGAATCGCGAACTGGTGAAACGCTATGCAAAGGGCCGCACGGTGCTCAACACCTTCTGTTATACGGGCGGATTCTCGGTTTACGCCCTTTCGGGCGGCGCCCGGGAGGTCTGCTCGGTGGACTCCTCGGAGCGGGCCGTGGCGCTGGCCGCCGAGAACATGACGCTCAACTTCGGCGACAACGCCGCCCACACGGAGGTTGCCGCCGACGCCGTGGAATACCTCAAGGACATCGGCGACAAATACGACCTGATCATCCTCGATCCGCCGGCCTTCGCCAAGCACCACAAGGTGCTGGGCAACGCCATGCAGGGTTACAAACGGCTCAACGCCCGGGCGTTGTCGCAA
This sequence comes from Alistipes sp. Zagget8, assembly GCA_001941065.1. Classification (GTDB taxonomy): domain Bacteria; phylum Bacteroidota; class Bacteroidia; order Bacteroidales; family Rikenellaceae; genus Alistipes. The sequence continues at coordinate 136,202 of MSHJ01000018.1, read as the reverse complement.
ATCCGTCCTGGCGGCATTCTCTTCACCTTCTCCTGCTCGCAGGCGGTGTCTAAGGAGCTGTTCCGCACGACGGTCTTTTCGGCCGCGGCCATCGCGGGGCGCAAAGTGCGCATCCTGCACCAGCTGACCCAGCCCGCCGACCACCCGATCAACATCTACCACCCCGAAGGCGAATACCTCAAGGGGCTGGTACTCTATGTCGAATAAGCCATGAAAAAACTGCTGACCACCACCCTGCTTGCACTCGCCGCGGCCCTGACGGCCGGGGCCCAGAGCCGCATCGAAACCTACACGCTCCGGAGCGAGGTGCTCGGAGCGGAAAAAACCTGCACGGTCTACCTGCCCGACGGTTACGACCGTTCCGAGGAGTCCTACCCGGTGCTCTACCTGCTCCACGGCGCCAGCGGCTGCCACACCGACTGGACCCAAAAGGGCTATATGCGCCGCATCACCGACGAAACCATCGCTTCGGGCATGGCCCGGCCGATGATCGTCATCATGCCCGACGCCGCGGGCGAAGGCGAAAACTACACCGGCCGGCACATGGGCTATTTCAATGTCCCGGGCTGGAATTACGAACAGTTCTTCTTCGAAGAGTTCATCCCCGCCGTCGAAAAGCACTACCGCATCGCCGGCGACAAGGCCCACCGCGCCGTTTCGGGGCTTTCGATGGGCGGCGGCGGCACGGCGGTCTATGCCCTGCGCCACCCTGAGGTGTTCGGCTCGGCCTGCCCGATGAGCGGCCTTTTGGACGCCCTGCCCGGCCCGCGCAACTACGACGACGCATTCAAGCAGTCCGTCGCCGACAACTCGCCCGTCGCGATGCTGCGCGAGATGCCCGACGACAAGCTCGACGGCGTGCGCTCGGTCCGCTGGTGGGTAGACTGCGGCGACGACGATTTCCTCTGGAAATCCAACATCGATTTCTACTCGCTCATGCGCGAACGCAACATCCCGCTGCAATACCGCATGCGCGACGGCGGACACACGTGGCGCTACTGGGAGACCGTACTGCCCGACGTGCTGGTCTTCGTCTCGGCGGGATTCGACAAATGACGACACACGAAAAAGGGCTTCCGACGAAGCCCTTTTCATTTTAGCGGTACAATACCGCCGCCAATGCCGCCGGATCACCCGGCAGTCCGGGCCAGGCAGCGGAGAGTGCGGCCGCAAGCGCTCCGGCATCGGCATTCTCCGCAACGAGGGATTTCAGTTTTTCGAGATAAGCGATCTGAAACTCCACCTCGGCCGACGTTGCGGGTGTGCCGTGCCCTCCCACGAAGAGCGTGCAGCCCGACGCCGCAGCGGCTTTCAGCGCCGCAAGTTGCGCATCGACCGCCTCCGGACCCGTGATTTGAAGCGGGGACAAGTGGGCCTTCGCCGGAGCGAAATGCATGTAGCAAACCCGACCGCCGATCACCACGCTCGAAGCCGGAAAATCGGACGATGCACCCCGTGAGAAATCGAAGGTCACCCCGGCCCATATCTGACAGCCTTCGGCAGGGACCTCTTCATGCCCCGCGTGTTCACGCAGGTCTATTGCATCGCCGAATGCCGCTTTGAAACCGTCGAGCATGCCGCCGTAAACAGCCCCCTTCGCAAATTCGGACATTCCTTCGACCAGCACGACCTGACTGGGCGCATAATCGGCCACGCCGCCCACATGATAGTCGGCAACGACCTTCACGACGGGCTTTTCCAATCCTTTCAGGTATCCGGCAAACTCTTTCAGGTTCTCCTTGAAAAGGGGCATCTCCAGTATCACCAATCCGTCGCGGCCTTCGACGACGGTCGTCGCATCGCCCAACGCATCCTGCGTCAGATAGACATGAAGCCGGAACCCGTCCATGTCATACGTTTTCACCTCACCTTTCAGCAGCGTCGCATCGCCCTGCGCTCCGAACACGCCGCTGCCTGCCAGGAGCGACATGATCCATAAAATCTTTTTCATCGCCTTAATAATTTAGAAATGAATATTAGTTACTTTTAGTAATATAATTACTATTATTTACCACAAAAGTAAGGTAACTATTTCGGATATGCAAGAAGGCACTTGCAAATCAGTAGGTTACATCCGTGTAACTAATATTCGGAATGAGACGATTAAATCAGCGAAAAAAATAAAAAAATATAAAGGCCGAGAGTCCCGCAGCCGCACTTTTCAGCACGGAATGGAAAAAGCCCCTCTCTGAGGGGCTTTTTCCATTTTTATCTATTTCACCTTTTCGTAGACATAGACCTCGCGAATCTCCCGGTCGTAACCCGGGTAGAATCCCCGCGGCATCCCGAGCACGATCCGCGCACCCCGGTTGGCCAGCACCAGCAGGTCGTCCGTCGCGGGATCGATGGCCAGCCCCTCGATTTCGCCCGACCGCCGGAAATCGTCCATCGAGCGGAACGGCAGCACCGTGGCATAGGATTTTCCGTCACGGAGGTCGGCGATGTAAATGTTATCGGGCTCTTCGAGGTCGGCGTCCCCGTCGTCGGCCGAGATCAGCATCCGCCCGCCGGCCATGAAGATACCCTGCTGCCACTGCGGCACGGGACGCAGGTGGACCTTGCGCACGTACTTGCCCGTTGCGAGATCGTATCCGTAAACATAGCGCCCGTCGACCCAGTCGGCCATCCAGACCATCCCGCCGTCACGGTCCACGGCCAGTCCGCACACCTCGACCTGCCCCGACTCGGGTTCCCAGTCGATCGACCGTTTCCATTTCAGCGTGTTGGCGTCGTAAACCGCCACCTGGATATTCTCCCCGCGGCCGTCGTCGAAGGTCTCGATTCCGGCGTAAATCTCCCCGTTCCACACGTCGATGTCGCCGATGTGGTTCGCGGCCAGCGGCAGCCCCTCGAAGGGGCGCTCGTTCCGGGCCACCAGCCGCCCCTGCTTGTCGTACTTGTAGAGCGCCGTGCTCCCCGACACGTAATAAAAGGCCGAATCGGCAGCGATTCCCTGCCGGCCTTCGACCGGAATCACCTGCTTCAGGCGGTATTCCGCCCCCAGTTCCTGCGCCGCGAGCGGCATTGCGGCCGCCAGCAGCAGCCCGAAAACACCTAACTTTTTCATCTTCGTTTCGATTTTACGGTGTTTCCGGCAAAAACAGGGCCGGAGCCGAATTCCCCGTAAGGAATCCGCTCCGGCCCGGATCGCAAGCGGTATTGCCGCCTATTTTTTCTTCGAACGCTGCTGGGCCTCCTGCTGACGCATAAGCTCCTCGTAGCGCTGTTGGAATTTCGATTTCTTACCCTTCGATTTCTTCGCGGCATTGGCCTGCATGATGGCGTGAATCTTCTGGTCGTCGACCATGCGCCGGATCACGAGCGTCTGCCCGATGGTGAAGAGGTTCGAAAGCAGGTAGTAGTAGCACAGGCCGCTCGAATAGCTGTTGAACCAGAAGAGCATCATGATCGGCATCATGTAAACCATCATGAATTTCATGCCGGCCATCTGGGGCTGCGACGAAGCGGTCTGCTGGTAGCTGAAATAGGAGTATCCGAACAACGACACGGCCATCAGCAGGGCGAACAGCGACACGTGGTCCCCGTAGAAGGGGATCGAGAACGGCAGGTTCAGCACGCTGTCGAACGACGAGAGGTCGTCGGCCCACAGGAACGGCTGCTCGCGCAGCTCGATCGAGGCGGGGAAGAAGCGGAACATGGCGATCAGGATCGGCATCTGGATCAGCATCGGGATACAGCCGCCCATGGGGTTGATGCCCGCCTTTTTGTAGAGCTCCATCGTCGCCTGCTGTTTCTTGGCGGCGTCCTCGCGCTTGGGGTATTTCTTGTTCAGCTCGTCGACCTGCGGCTTGATAAGGCGCATCTTGGCCATCGAGACGTAACTCTTGTAGGTGAGCGGCGAGATCACCAGCTTCACCAACAGCACCAATATCAGGATGATGATACCGAAGCTGGCGATGTAGTTGCGCAGGAAATCGAACACCGGGATCACACACCAGCGGTTGACCCATCCGAAGATACCCCAGCCCAGCGGCACGAGGCGTTCGAGGTGAATCTCGGCGCCCTTCGGATCGTCGACCTTCTTGAGGATCGAGTATTTGTTGGGACCGAAATAGAACGCGAAATCATACCCTTCGGTCTGCGCCGTGTAAGGCACGCCCATCTGCGCCGAGAACGTCTTCAGCAGCGACGACTCGGGAGCCGCCGTGTCGAAGGCCAGGTTGGCATAGGAGACGTTCTCCGGAGCGATGAACACCGCCGAGAAGAACTGCTGCTTGAATGCCACCCACGAAACCTGCGTCGAGATGTTCTTCGACTTGGCGCCGTCGCTCATGCCCAGCTCCTCGATCGACGTTTCGCCCGGGAAGCGGTAAGCCAGCGTGGTGTACATATTCTCGTTCTGGAATCCCTTTTCGTTCTGGTAGGTGGTGTTGGCCCAGTCGATCTGAATCTGGGTCTGGTTGGCCATCTCACGGGCCATGTTCACCAGCCGCACGTCGAAATTCACGAGGTAATCGCGCTCGGGAGACTCCGTATTATAAATGGTGTAGCGATACTCCAGATACGACTCCGCGGCGATCGGGAGCCGCATCGCAATGCACTTCGCGCCGTCGGCAGTCGTCGTCTCCGGCTCGGCCGTGAAGACATAGTCCAGCGTGTTGACCGGGATGTTCCTCAGTCCGTTCTTCACGTAGAACGAGAGTCCGAAACGCGCCGTCGCGGGGTCCATCAGCTCGATCAGCTGGTCGCGTTTGCCGCGCGGACCGTACTTGGTGTAGTCTTTCAGCGTGACGCCCGTAATCTGGCCGCCGCGGGTCGAGAAACGCACCGACATCACGTCGTTCTCCACCGTGAACTCCTCGGCTTCGGCTTCGCGGGCCGTCGTCAGCGACTCGCCCAGCGTCTCCACCTGGCGTTCGCGCACCGCAGCTGCGGCCTCCTCGGCCGACATAGCGGGCTGCGCCTCGCCTATCGCCGTCGAATCGGCGGCCGGAACCGCGGGCCGCGTCGCGCGGGCCACCGAGTCCTGATAGGCTTCATACGCCTCTTTCTGTTCGAGATATTCCTTCTGCTGCTTGCTGTTTATGTAGGCGAATCCCAGAAAAAGGACCGCTACGACGGCAATGCCGATGATTGATTTTTTATCCATTCAAATTTTAATTAGTTGCACCGACAGTCCAAAGCTCCGATTTTGCCGTGAAACGGCATCAAGCCCCCGCCTGAGGCGGGGGTTTGGGGGTGGGTCAGACTTGTAAACGCCGCCGCAGGCGGCGAAAAACAAGGATCGGTTGCAAGAAACGGTACATCTTATTGTCTATATGATTCTTCCTTATTTCTTCTCCGCATACGCCAGCGCGGCCTTCACGAAGGCCACGAACAGCGGCGAGGGGCTCAGCACGGTGCTCTTGTATTCGGGATGGTACTGCACGCCGACGAACCACGGATGGCTCTCGACCTCGACGGCCTCCACCAGATTGGTGTCGGGATTGATGCCCACGGCCTTCATGCCGGCGGCCTCGAACTGCTCCAGATAGTCGTTGTTGAACTCGTAACGGTGACGGTGACGCTCCGAAATATTGAGCTTGCCATATGCCGCGGCCACCTTTGAACCCTTCTTCAGCGTGCAGGGATAGGCGCCCAAACGCATCGTACCGCCCTTGGCCGTCACGCCCTTCTGCTCCTCCATCAGGTCGATCACCGGATGCGCCGTCGTCTGCTCCATTTCGCTCGAATTGGCATCGGCCAGCCCCAGCACGTTGCGTGCGAACTCGATCACGGCGCACTGCATGCCCAGGCAGATGCCCAGGAACGGGATGCCGTTCTCACGGGCGAAGCGCACGGCCTCGATCTTACCCTCGATGCCGCGGTTGCCGAAGCCCGGGGCCACCAGGATGCCGGCCATCTTGCCCAGCAACGCGGCGACCGTTTCGCGGGTGACCTTCTCCGAATTGATGTAGCGGAGCTTCACCTTGCAGTCGTTGACGGCCCCGGCATGGATGAACGATTCGCAGATCGACTTGTAGGCGTCGGGCAGCTCGGTGTATTTGCCGACCAGCGCAATCTCGATCTTCTTCGAAGGATGCTTGACCTTGCCGACGAAAGCGCTCCATGCGGCCATGTCGGGCTCCTTGTCGGCCGGCAGGTTCAGCTTGTCCAGCACCACCTCGTCCAGATGCTGTTCGTGCATCTTGATCGGCACCTCGTAAATCGTCGGCACGTCGATCGACTCCATCACGGCGTTGGCGTCGACGTTGCAGAACAACGCCACCTTACGCTTGAGCGCCGTGGTCAGCGTGTGTTCGGCACGCAGCACGAGGATGTCGGGCTGGAGACCGTTCTCCAGCAGCGCCTTCACGGAGTGCTGCGTGGGTTTGGTCTTCATCTCTCCCGAGGCGGCCATGTAAGGAATCAGCGTCAGGTGTACCAGCGCCGTGTTTTTGTGTCCCAGCGAGTAGCGCAGCTGACGCACCGACTCGATGAACGGCTGCGACTCGATGTCGCCCACCGTGCCGCCGATCTCGGTGATGATAACGTCGTATTTCTTGGTCTGCGCCAGCAGCTGAATGCGGCGTTTGATCTCGTCGGTGATATGGGGAATGACCTGCACGGTCTTGCCCAGGTACTCGCCCTTGCGCTCCTTCTCGATGACGCTCTTGTAAATGCGGCCCGTCGTGACGTTGTTGGCCTTCGACGTGGGCTGGTTCGTGAACCGTTCGTAGTGTCCCAAATCGAGGTCCGTTTCGGCGCCGTCCTCGGTGACGTAGCATTCGCCGTGCTCATAGGGGTTGAGCGTACCGGGATCGACGTTGATGTAGGGGTCGAGTTTCTGAATGGTCACCGAATAGCCGCGGGCCTGGAGCAGCCGCGCGATGGAGGCCGAAATAATACCCTTTCCGAGCGACGACGCAACACCGCCCGTTACGAATATGTACTTGGGTTTGGAGAGTTTCATTACTGTATAAACTATTTATTTTCGTTGTTCTGTTCTTCCTGATCCTGTTTGTCGATCAGCTTCACCTTTTCGACGGCCGCGGCCATCTCCTCGCGGGCGCGGTCGATCTTCGCACGCACGTCGGCCACCAGCGCCTCGGCGTTCTTCGACTTGGCGAAGAACCCGATGTTGTTCTCCAGCAGCGCGATCTCCTGCTCCAGCTGGCGCACCTTGTTGTAGAGACGCTCGCGCTCCGTGCGCAGACGGCGGTCGCCCGACGCCTTGAACGACGACACCTTCTCGCGGAAGCGGCCCATCGAGCGGTCGCGCTCCGAACCGCGCAGCGTGTTGAACAACTCGTCCACGGCGGCCTTGTATCTCTTCTGAATGCTGTCCTTCTGCTTGATGGGCACGAAGCCGATCTCGCCCCAGCGGCGCTGGAACTCGCGGATCACCTCGTAACCGCCGGCCTTCACGTCAGCCTCGGCCATTTCGGCCAGCAGGGCGAGTTTCTTCTGCAGGTTCTCCTCGTGTTCGCCGTCGACGCTTGCGAAATGCGACGCCTTGCGTTCGAAGAACTTGTCGCAGGCGGCGCGGAAACGTTTCCAGATGGCGTCCGAATGCCGCCGCGACACGGCCCCGATCTGCTTCCAGCGGGCCTGCAGGGCGATCAGTTCGTCGGTGGCCTTCTTCCACTCCTCGCTGTTCATCAGCGACTCGGCGGCCTCGCAGATCTCGGTCTTCTGCTGGAGGTTGTGCTCCATTTCGGTCTTCATCCCGGCATAGAACTGCCGCTTGGCCTCGAAGAACCGGTCGCACGCCGTGCGGAATCGCTCGTAGATGCGGTTGTTGTCCTTCTTGGGGGCAAATCCGATGGTCTTCCAGGTCTTCTGAATCTCCAGCAGCCGGTCGCTGGCCTTGTTCCACTCCTTGCGAGTGGTCAGCGGCTGCGCCGAAAGCTCCTCGGTCGCGGCGCACAGCTCGGTCTTGAGCTCGAGGTTCTTGACCTGCTCGCCCTTCAGCTCCTCGAAATGCTCCTGATGCTGTTTGTTGATGCGGCTCGACGCGGCCTTGAAACGCTCCCAGAGCACCTCCTTGTATTCGTTGGCCACGGGACCCGTCTCGCGCCACTCGTCGTGGAGTTTCTGCAGTTTATGGAACGCCTCGACCACCGAAGGTTCGAGAATCAGCGCCTCGGCCTGCTCGCAGAGGGCGATTTTCTGTTCGTAATTCTTCTTCAGGTCCAGATCGCGCAGCTCCTTGTTAATCTTGATGAAGCTGTAGAAATTCTCGACATGGAGGTTATAGGTCTCCCACAGGTCCTTGACATACTGCTGCGGCACGATGCCGGTCTCTTTCCAGCGCTGCTGCAGTTCGCGGAACTTGTTGAACGTATGATTGATGGTCTCGTCCGACGTGACCAGCTCCTTCAATTCGTCGATAATACCGAGTTTGACCTTGTAGTTGGCCTCCTTTTCGGCTTCGAGGTTGGCGATGAATGCGTCGCGGCGCTGGCGGTACTCCTTGAACTGCTCCTTGAGCTGGATCTCGGCGCCGTCCACCGACGGGGCGAAATCCTCCTCGGCGCCGCCCTCCTCGACGAAGCGGCGGCGTGCGGCCTCGACCTCGGCGCGGCGGATGCGGTAGAAGGCGATTTTCAGCGCCTCGACATCCCGGCGAATCGACTGCACGGGCTGTTCCTCGAGCATCCGGGCGAACAGCGCCACCAGCTCCTCCTTGCCTTTGCCGGCGAATTTGTCCGCGGCTTCGGGCGTCTCCTCCGCCAGCTGGTCGGCAGCGGCTTCCTCGGCCGTCTCCCCTTCGATTTCCAGTCCGGCGTTCTGCGCGGCGAGCGCTGCCTCCTCGTCGGCGAAATCCACCTGCGCCTCACCCGGTACAGCCTCCTCGTCGGCCGCCTCGGCCACGGGTTCGGCCGCAGGCTGGATGCGGGCACGCTTCGCCCGCGGAGCAGCCTCTTCGGCAGGAGCTTCCGCTTCGGCAACCGCCGCAGCGGCAGGTTCTTCCGCGGCAGGTTCTTCCGCGACAGGTTCTTCCGCAGCGGGTTCTTCCGCAACGGCAACCGTTTCAGCGGGAGCCTCCACAGCGGGAACGGCCTCCACAGCGGGAACGGCCTCCACAGCGGGAACGGCCTCCACAGCGGGAACAGTCTCCACAGCGGGAACAGTCTCCACAGCGGGAACGGCCTCCGCTTCGGCGGCGGCATCTTGAGTTTCGGGGACTTCGGCAGTCACGACGGAATTCGCTTGCACATCTTCAGCCGCAGGGCTGACATGCTCCTCGGGAGCAGGAAGAGTCGGTTTTTCAGTAGCCATCTCAGTACACGTTTTTGATTCCCGTATATATACGGAAGTATATAAATCTCGCAAATGTAACCATTTTATGCGGAATCCGGAAAAGATTTCGCCAAAAGATGCAACAACGCCGCCATCCGGGAGCGAGAAATCGCTGCGACCCGGCATGGCGGCGTGTTTTTCCGGTCGTTTCCGGCGCGTCGTCAGCGTTTGCGGCCCTTGGCTGCAAGCCGTTTGGGCGCGGCCTGACGGCCCGTCGTCACGGGACGCGCCCCGCGGCGCACGCTCTTGGTTCCGGCTCCGCCGCGCTTGGGTTTCTCCCAGGCCGCAGCTTCGTCGTAACGCTGGAAAGCCTCCCAGTCGAACCCTTCGTTACCGCCCTCCGGAGTCGCGCTCCAGTCGTTCGCGGCTTTCTTCCGGCTGCGTTTCTCCGGACGGAACTCCTCCGCCGGGGCCTCCGCTTCCGGCTTCCGGCTCCGTTTCACGGGACGTTCCGCCGCCTCGGCCTGCGGCGCGGCATCCGCCTCCCTGCGGCGGCTCCGCTTTTCGGGACGGGGCGCCTCCGCAGCGTCGCCTTGCTCCCGCTTCGAACCTCCGCCCGTCGCATCCTCCCGGTCGATCCGGGCGATGCGGCGGCGTCCGCCCGAGGCGTTGAGCCGGCTCACGACACTCTCGGCGTCGCTGAACGGCACGCTCACCAGCGAATAATTTTCGAAAACGCGCACGTCGTCGATATTTTTGTCCCGCAGTCCGCACTTGCGCTTGAGCATGTCGACCAGCTTGCGGCCCGTATATCCGTCGCGCCCTCCGAGGGTCAGGAACAGCCGGGTCTTACCCTTGCGGTCGACCGAGAACGAACGTATCTCGGGATAGTTGCTCTGGTCCAGTTCGCTGCGGAACGCCAGCCGGAGCAGGGCCCCCAGCGCCACGTCGGGCGCATAGGCTTCGAGCAGCTCGGCGGCCATGTCGGCATAGTCGCCGAAGGCCTCGCCCTCGACGATCTCCTGCAGGTCGTCCTTGATTTTGGCACGCTTCATCGCCACGATGTCCTGGGGCGAGGGAAGCGTTTCGCGCTTGATGTCGGCCTTGATGTCGCGCATCATCCAGTTGAAACGCCGCAGCTCGGCGCCCGAGATGAAAGTGATGGCCGTTCCCTGACGCCCCGCGCGGCCTGTGCGGCCGATGCGGTGGACGTAACTCTCCGAATCCTGCGGCAGCGAGTAGTTGATGACGTGCGAAAGGTTCGACACGTCGATGCCGCGTGCGGCCACATCGGTGGCCACCAGTATGTTGACCGCCTTGTCGCGGAATTTGCGGAGTATCTTCTCGCGCTGGGCCTGCGACACGTCTCCGTGCAGCCCCTCGGCGGAATATCCCTGCGCCGCAAGGCGCGTCGCCACCTCGTCCACACCGATCTTCGTGCGGCAGAAGACGATGCCGTAGAAATCGGATTCGATGTCGATGATGCGCGTCATGGCGTCGAACTTGTCGGCCTCGCGGACCTCGAAATAGATCTGGTTGGTCAGGTCGACGGTCAGGTGCTGCGACTCGATGCGCAGCATCTCCGTATTGCGCATATACGCCTCCGACAGCCGGACGATCCGTTCGGGCATCGTGGCCGAGAACAGCAGCACGCGGCGGTCGTCGCTCGTGTGGCTCATGATCTCCTCGACATCCTCTACGAAGCCCATGTTCAGCATCTCGTCGGCCTCGTCGAGCACCAGGAAACGCACTTTGTCGAGTTTGAGCGTGCCGCGGCGGATGTGGTCCAGCACACGGCCCGGAGTGCCCACGACAATGTCGACGCCCCGCGACAGCCGTCGCAGCTGCTCGCTTATCGCGGCCCCTCCGTAGATGGCCGTGATCGAGAGACGCCGCCCGGCGTTGAAGCTCAGCAGCTCCTCGGCGGCCTGCACGGCCAGCTCGCGCGTCGGGACGAGAATGATGGACTGCACCCCTTCCGTCGAATGTTCGATCTGCTGGAGTATCGGGAGTCCGAAAGCGGCCGTCTTGCCCGTGCCGGTCTGGGATTGTGCGATGATGTCGTTTTCGCCGGAAAGAGGCGGGGAATCGTGAGTCGTTGAATGGATGTGGGAGTTTCGAACCCTTTTGCGCGGACCGCTTCGAGCATCTGCTCGCTGAGGCCCAATGTGCTGAAATCAGCTTCGTTGGTCATACAGAATTATTTGAAAGGTCAAAGGTACGACAATTTATTGGATTTTTCGCCGGAAAATCACTATCTTCGCAAAGTTATCCGCCATGTGCGGTCCCGCACGACGGGTCCGCCGCCTAAAACCGAAACCATGAGTCATCGCATCCTGCTGGTCGACGACGAGGTCGACATCCTCGAATTCGTCCGTTACAACCTCGTCCGCGAGGGTTATGAAGTTTTCACCGCCGAGAACGGCGCCGAGGCGCTGAAAGTGGCCCTCGAGTGCCGTCCGCACCTGATTCTGCTGGACATGATGATGCCCGTGATGGACGGTGCACAGACCTGCCGGGCCATCCGCGAAAACCCCGTGCTGAAGGACACGATGGTGGTTTTCCTCTCGGCGCTGGGCGAGGAACAGCAGCAGCTGGCGGGCTTCGGCGTGGGCGCGGACGACTACCTGACCAAGCCGATCAAGATGAAGCTGCTGGTGAGCCGCGTGCAGGCGATCCTCAAGCGCATCGACGCCGACGCCGAGCCTGCAACGCCTCCGGCTCCGGGCCTCACGGTCGACCGCGACCGCTACACGGTGATCCTCGACGGGCAGGAGATCACCCTGCCGCGCAAGGAGTTCGCGCTGCTGGACCTGCTCTACTCGTCGCCGGGACGGCTGATCCCCCGCGAGGAGATTTACGCCAAGATCTGGGGCACGGAGGTGGTCGTCGGCGACCGCACGATCGACGTCCACATCCGCAAACTGCGCCAGAAGATCGGCGACGAACGCATCGTGACGGTCAAAGGCGTGGGTTACAAATACGAACCCGTTTAGGAAGCGGGTTTTAGGGGCGGAGAACGAGCACGCCGCTTTCGTCCGGTCTGCGCTGCCGTCCTCCGGTATGGAATACATGAATAGGTTAGTTTTAAACATAATGGACAAATCGCGAAAATACCGCCGCATCGTCATCAAGATCGGCAGCAACGTGCTGACCCGCGAAGACGGCCGGCCCGACACCACGCGCATCTCGGCCCTCGTGGACCAGGTCGCGGGGCTCTACCGTGCGGGCGTGGAGGTTATCCTCGTCTCGTCGGGAGCAGTGGCCTCGGGGCGCAGCATCCTCGAACCCCGCGTCGGACGCATCGACACCGTCTCGGCCCGCCAGCTCTTCTCGGCCGTGGGGCAGGTGAAACTGCTGAACCGCTACTACGACCTCTTCAACGAATACGGCATCGCCTGCGGACAGGTGCTCACCACCAAGGAGAGCCTCTCCACGCGGCGTCAGTACCTCAACCAGCGCAACTGCATGGAGGCGATGCTCACCGCGGGCGTCGTCCCGATCGTCAATGAAAATGACACGATCTCGGTCACCGAACTGATGTTCACCGACAACGACGAACTCTCGGGGCTCGTGGCCGCGATGATGGACGCCGAGGCGCTCATCATCCTGAGCAACATCGACGGCATCTACGACGGTTCGCCTTCGGACCCCGCGTCGCAGGTGATCCGCCGCGTGGCCCCGGGCCGCGACCTCTCGCAGTATATCGATACCGCACGCTCCTCGCGGGGCCGCGGAGGCATGACGACCAAAAGCCGCATCTCGTCACGTGCCGCGGCCGAGGGCATCGAGGTCGTGATCGCCAACGGCCGCCGCGACGGCATTCTGACGGACCTCGTTCTCACGGGCCGCGACGTCGTGTGCACGCGCTTCGAAGCGGCGCCCCGACCCGCCTCGGGGGTCAAGAAATGGATCGCCAGCAGCGAAGGCTTCGCCAAGGGGGCCCTGCTCCTCGACGCCGGAGCCGCGGCGGCCATTTCGCAGAGCAAGGCCGCAAGCATCCTCGCCGTGGGAGTCACGGATGTCGAGGGGGATTTCGAATGCGACGACATCGTGCGCATCCTCTCGCCCGAAGGCACGCCGCTGGGCGTGGGCCGCATCTCGTGCGACAGCGCCACGGCACGCCGCAACCTGGGCCGCAAGGGCCTTAAACCGATGATACACTGCGATTATCTATATCTGGAATAAGATGGACACAACATACGAAACCCTTTTCGCCGCCGCCCGCCGTGCCGGGACCGAGCTGGCCCGGACCGATACTGCAACGTTAAGCCGCGCCATCGTGAAAGCGGCCGCATTGCTCCGGGAAAACGCGGAAAAACTGCTCGCGGCCAACGCCCGCGACCTCGAAGCCATGGCCGCCGACTCGCCCCTGCGCGACCGCCTGCGGCTGACGCCCGAACGCATCGCAGGCATCGCCTCCGACATGGAATCCGTCGCCGGACTCCCCGCACCGCAGGGCACGACGATCGACGAATGGACACGCCCCAACGGCCTGTCTATCCGCAAGGTCCGTGTTCCGTTCGGCGTCGTGGGGATGATTTGCGAGGCGCGTCCCAACGTCACGGCCGACATCTTCTCGCTGTGCCTCCGAACGGGCAACGCCTGCGTGCTGAAGGGCGGCAGCGACGCCCGCCACTCCAACGAGGCGATCGCCGCCCTGCTCCACGCGGCGCTCCGCGACGAGGGCATCGACCCGGCGGCCTTCACGCTGCTGCCCTCCGGCCACGAAGCCGTGGCAGAACTGCTCAACGCCGTGGGCTATGTCGATGTGGTGATTCCTCGCGGCGGCGCGGGCCTGATTCGCTTCGTGCGTGAGAACGCCCGCATCCCCGTCATCGAGACCGGCGCAGGCATCGTCCACACCTATTTCGATGCAGACGGCGACCTCACGAAGGGCCGTGCCGTGATCTGCAACGCCAAGACGCGCCGCGTGAGCGTCTGCAACGCCCTCGACTGCCTCATCGTCCACCGCGGACGGCTCGCAGACCTCGCGGAATTGTGCGACCCGATGGCCGCCAAACGGGTCACGATCTACGCCGACACGGAGGCTTACGCCGCCCTTGCGGGCCGCTACCCCGCCTGCCAGCTCCGCCCCGCCGAGGAGGAACATTTCGGCACCGAGTTCCTCGATTACAAACTGGCGGTCAAAACCGTCGGTTCGCCGGACGAAGCCCTCGCGCACATCGCCCGCTACTCCTCGCGGCACAGCGAAGCGATCGTCACCGAGAATGCCGAGACGGCGCGGCAGTTCACGCAGCGGGTCGATGCGGCGTGCGTCTACGTCAACGTCTCGACGGCCTTCACCGACGGGGGCCAGTTCGGCTTCGGCGCCGAGGTCGGCATCTCGACGCAGAAGCTCCACGCACGGGGTCCGATGGGGCTTCCCGAGCTCACGACCTACAAGTACGTCGTTTCAGGAGACGGACAAACCCGGGACTCGTAAAGCAGATTCTGATAATTTTTCCACCTATTCGGGCAAAAAATAGAACGGATTGTTATCATTTTTTGCTTAAATTTGCACATCCGTAGAATAATGCCTATATTTAACTTATGATTCGTGAACTTTTAGCCGTGGGCCTCGGAGGCGCCGCCGGCAGTGTCGTCCGCTATATACTCTCGGCATGGCTGTTGGCAGGGCATACGATGCTGGGATTTCCCACCGGGACGTTCGCTGTCAACGCTGCCGGATCGCTGCTGATCGGGATTCTGCTGGAAGCGATTTCTTCGGCTACGGCAGGATGGTTGCTTATCGTAGGATTCTGCGGCGGCTTCACCACTTTTTCGACCTTTTCGGCCGATGCCGTGCGGCTGCTGCGTGCCGGGGATTACGGTCCCGCAGCGGCTTACATTACGCTGAGCGTCGGGACCTGCATCGTTTTCGCAGCGCTGGGCATATGGATCGGAGCACAGGTGAAGAGTTAAATGGGATAAATTGAAAGTTTTGAGACATATCCGCCCGCAGACCGGCTGTAATTCCGGCTGACAACCCGGTCGAAATCCCGGTTGCGTCGCGACAAGCCCCTCCCGAGGGAGGGGTTTGGGGTGGGGTCAGACTTGTAAACGCGGCGGGACGCCGCGACAACACCGGTCGAAAGCAAGGAATTGATAAAAAAACACATAACTTATAATAGCACTTATGGTAATTCTGGTATTAAACTGCGGTTCGTCGTCGATCAAGTATCAGGTGATCGACATGGAGCCGTCGTCGAGCAGGCTGCTCGCAAAAGGCATTGTAGAACGTATCGGCCTCCCGGAGGGCGATCTGACCCATAAACCCGTAGGCAAGGAGACTTTCGAACTGCACCAGCCGATCCCCGACCACACGACGGGCATCAAACTCGTGCTCGACGCCCTGACGGACCCCGCGCACGGCGTGATCGCGTCGCTCGACGAGGTGAAGGCCGTCGGTCACCGGGTGGCCCACGGCGGCGAGTTCTTCCCCGAAAGCTGCATCGTCACCGAGGACACGAAGGAGAAAATCCGCTCGCTGTTCGAGATAGCCCCGCTGCACAACCCCGCCAACCTCGAGGGCGTGCTCTCGATCGAGAAGGTGCTGCCGGGCGTGAAGCAGGTGACGGTTTTCGACACCTCGTTCCACCAGTCGATTCCGGCGGTGAACTACATGTACGCCCTGCCCCACGCCTATTATGAAAAATACCGCGTGCGCAAATACGGCTTCCACGGCACCAGCCACAAATACGTGGCCAAGGTGGGCGCCGAACTCGCGGGACTGGATTTCCACCACTCGAAAATCATCACCTGCCACATTGGCAACGGCGGTTCGGTGACGGCCATCCTCGACGGCAAGTCGTTCGACACGTCGATGGGCTTCTCGCCGCTGGACGGTCTGGTGATGGGTACGCGCTGCGGCCAGGTGGATGCCAGCGCCATCACGTTCATCGGTGAAAAGGAGGGCATGACCTACGCCCAGCTCAACGACATGATGAACAAGAAATCGGGCGTTCAGGGCCTCACGGACATTTCGAGCGACATGCGCGACATCGACCGGGCCTACGACGAAGGCAATCCTCGCGCGATTCTGGCGCGTGACATGTACTACGGACGCATCAAGAAGTTCATCGGCGAATACGCAGCCGAAATGGGCGGCGTGGATATGATTATCTTCACGGGCGGCGTGGGCGAGAATTCGTGCGAGATGCGCGAGTCGGTCTGCGAAGGACTGGAGTTCATGGGCGTCAAATTCGATCCCGCCGCCAACAAGGGCGCCCGGGGTGTGAACAAGATTCTCTCGGCCGCCGATTCGAAGGTCAAGGTCGCCACCATCGCCACCAACGAGGAACTGGTAATCGCCGCGGACACCTACAACCTGGTAAAATAAACATTCAACTTTAACACATTAATACCGTCAACACCATGATTCAGCATCTTACCGAAATCGTCGAGGAGGCGAGAAAACGGGGTAAAAAACGTCTTGTCGTTGCCTACGGACAGGATTCACATACACTGGAAGCCGTTTACGAGGCTTACAAGGAGGGACTCGTGGAGCCCACGCTCTTCGGCGACAAGGAGGTTATCAAACAGGTCTGCGAGGAGAACGACATCGACGTCAAGGCCTTCAACATCGTCGACGAGGCCAACGACGTGAAATGCGTCCAGCAGGCCGTCGCATCGGTCGTTTCGGGCAATGCCGACGTGCTGATGAAAGGCCTGGTCTCGACCGACAAATACATGCGCGGCATTCTGAACAAGGAGGCCGGGCTGTTCCCCCCGAAGGGCGTCCTGAGCCACGTCTCGATCGTCGAGATGCCCTGCTACCACAAACTGCTCATCATTTCCGACGTGGCGGTGATTCCGCTTCCGGATTTCAAGCAGAAGATGGTGCAGATCGGCTATCTGGCCCGCACGGCGAACCTGCTGGGCATCGAGACCCCGAAGATCGCCTGCATCGCCCCCTCGGAGCAGCTGCTGCCGAACGTGATCTCCTCGACCGAAGGCGCATTGCTGGCCAAGATGGCCGACCGCGGCCAGCTGGGCAAAGTCGTTGTCGACGGCCCGCTGTCGCTCGACGTGGCGCTCTACAAGGACGTTGCCGAGCACAAGAAGGTCAAGGGCTCGTCGGTGGCCGGCGACCCGGACTGCCTGCTGTTCCCCAACCTCGAGTCGGCGAACGTCTTCTTCAAGTCGGTGACCCACCTTTGCGGCGGCGAACTGGCGGCGATGGTCATGGGCACGAAGGTTCCCTGCGTGCTGACCTCGCGCGGCGACACGAGCAAGACCAAGCTCTACTCGATCGCCCTGGCATGCCTGGCCGTAAAAAAATAAAAACCCGGATACGGGACTAACCCAAACACAAACGAACCGAGAACTTATGGGCTACAAAGTTTTAGCGATAAATCCCGGCTCAACATCCACAAAGGTCGCCCTCTACGACGAGGAGCGGCCTTTGTTGGATTTGACCCTGCGCCACTCGACCGAAGAGATTTCCCGCTTTGCCGACGTCATCGACCAGCTCGACTGGCGCCGGGGACTGATTCTCTCGGCCCTGCGCGAACAGTCGTTCAACCTGAAGGAGCTGTCGGCCGTGATCGGCCGCGGGGGCCTGATCCGGCCCATTCCGGCAGGCGTCTACGAGGTCAACTCGCGGATGCGCTACGACCTGCGCAACGCGCAGATGAAACACGCCTGCAATCTCGGGGGAGTGCTCGCGGCGCAGATCGCCCACATGGCGGGCGTGAAGGCCTACATCGCCGACCCGCCGGTGGTCGACGAGATGGACGACGCGGCCCGCATCACGGGGATGCCGATGTGCCCGCGCAAGGCGATCTTCCATGCCCTGAACCAGAAGGCCATCGCACGCCTGCACTGCGACCGCGTGGGCTGGACCTACGAGGAGTCGAACCTGATCGTGGCCCACATGGGCGGCGGCATTTCGGTCGCGGCGCACAAGCAGGGCCGCATCGTCGATGTGAACAACGCGCTGGACGGCGACGGGCCCTTCGCCCCGGACCGTGCCGGCAGCATTCCGTCGAGCGAGCTCATCAAAGTCTGCTTCTCGGGACAATATACGAAGGAGGAGTTGCTGAAATTCATTTCGAGCAAGGGCGGCCTGGTGGCTTACCTGGGCACGAACTCCGTGATTCAGGTCATGGAGCGCATCCGGGAGGGCGACCAGCGGGCCAAAAAGGTGCTGGAATCCATGTGCTACAACGTCTCGAAACAGATCGGCGCCATGGCCGGAGCGCTCTCGGGCAAGGTCCAGGCAATCCTGCTCACGGGCGGCATCGCCTACAACGAACCCATCGTGGAGTACATCCGCGAACACTGCGGCTTCATCGCGCCCGTCGAGGTCTACCCCGGCGAGAACGAGCTCGAAGCGCTGGTCATGAACGCGCTGGTCGTACTGCGGGGCACCATCACCCCGAAGGTCTACAAATAGCCCCTATCCATCCGGAAAAACGAACGGACCGCCTTTAGACAGGGCGGTCCGTTTTTTTCAGCTGCCGGCGCACGATGGCGACCAGCTCGCGGAAGGCCTCCAGCCGGAACAGCGCCGAGAGCAGCAGGTAGCAGGCAGCGCCCGCAGCCACCTCGGCGACCAGCCTCAGCAGGTCGTTGCCGGGAATCGCCGCCGCCGTGAGCCGCACGACGGCGTACATCGCCGCGGACAACGCCGCCGGGGGCAACAGCGTGCGGAGGAACCGTGCACACGAGAGCGATGTGAAACGGGTCGTGGCGATGAAATTGACGGTCATTTCGCAGAAGGCGATGGCCACCAGCCCCCACACCACGGCCATCACGCTGTGAGGAATGGTCACGGCGAAAATCGCCGTCATCAGGACCTTCTTCACCACCTCGAGACGCACGATCAGCGGCCCCGAACACCTCACTTTCAGGATGTTGTAAGCAATCACCGCAATCGGCGAAAACAGTCCCGCCAGACATACCGCCTCGAAATAAGGCACCGTGAGCATCCACTCCTCACCCAGCAGCACGGCGAACATATCGTGCGCCACGGCCGACATCCCCAGCATGATCGGGAACATCACGTAGGCCACGATCATCACCACCTGCCGGTAGCTTTCGGCCAGCTTCGGAGCGTCGTCCCGGATTTTCGAAAAGGCCGGAAAAGTGACGTTCTGCACCGCCTGCATCCCGGTCGTCGCAGGCATGTCCTTCAGTTTGACCGCCTGGTCATACGATCCGAGCGTCGCGGCAGGATAGAGCTTCCCAAGGAAAAACTGAGGTATTTTGTTGTAGAAATTCGAAATCAGGTCCGTCACCATCAGGCTGCACCCGAAAGGGGCCATCTCCCGCAGGGGTTTCACGCTGCATTTGCCGCAGGGCCTCCAGTCGCTCAGCCACCACAGAATCGCGGTTCTCGCACCGACGGAGATTACCCGCTCGGCCACGAGACTCCAGATGCCCCACCCGGCCAGCGCACAGCCGATGGCTGCAAACCCGCCCACGAGCGACGATGCGAAGGTCACCTTCGATAAAAGCGCGAAACGGAACTGGCGGATGAAAATCGTATTCTGCACGGCGCACAGAGCATTCAACGGCAGCAGCAGGAAGAACACCGGAGCAATCCGTGCAATCTGGGGCATATCGTACCAACGCGCCGCAAAGGGCGTCAGCGCCATCAGCACGCCGTAGAGCAACAGCGACACGGCAATGTTGAAGAGGAAGACCGATTTGTAGTCGCTCTGCGAAGGGTCCCGGTGACGGATCAGGCTCTGCGAGAAACCGCTGTCCACGACGACCAGCAGAATGGTCGCCACGGCCGACGGAATGGAGATGAATCCGAGGATGTCGGGCGTCAGCAGGCGCAGGATGACCAGCCGCACGGCCATGGCCAGCAGCATCGAGCCGACCTTCTCGGCCATGCTCCACGCCACGCCCTGCGCGACCTTCTCCCTGAGCTGCCCTCCCAAACCTGCGGCGGTTACTTACGCTGCGCGGCGAGTATCTCGTCGTTGCGCTTGCGGATGTTGTGCACGTTGGCTATCTCGACGTAGGAAGCCCCTCCGTCAGGACCGAAACTGCCGCCCACGATGGCCAGCAGGTCTTCGTCGCCCAGTTTCTTATACTGATCGAGAAATTCCAGCGCATCGACCAGAAAGTGGTAGCGGTCCGTGAATTCCTGATTGCGAAGAATCGGCACCACGCCGTACGACAGAGCCAGAATGCGCTGTGCATGGAGCTGGTAGCAGACGGCCATCACGGTCTTGCGGCCCCGGAACGCCGCCAGATAACGGCCCGTGCGGCCCGTCTTGGTGTCGAGCACCACGTATTTGATCGGCAGGTTGGTGGAGGCACGCACGGCCGAACGGGCCAGCTGCGCCGTGATCTCGTGGTTCACCGAAACCATGTCCATATCGATCATGGGTTTGAAATGCGTCTCGTCGCGTTCGATCTCCCGGGCGATGCGGGCCATCGTCTCGACCGACTCCACGGGGAAATCGCCCATGGCGGTCTCGTCGCTCAGCATCACGGCGTCCACCCGTTCGTAGATGGCGCTGGCCACGTCGCTCACCTCGGCACGCGTCGGGCGCGGCGACTTGACCATCGAATAGAGCATCTGCGTGGCGATAATCACGGGACGCTTGGCGCAGATACATTTCTCGACAATGCGCCGCTGCGTGTTGGGAATCACCTCGGCCGGAAGCTCCACGCCGAGGTCGCCGCGGGCGACCATGATGCCATACGACGCCTCGATGATCTCGTCGATATTGTCCAGTCCCTCCTGGTTCTCGATTTTCGAAATGATCTTGATGTTGCTGCCGCGGGTGTCGAGAATGTCCTGCACGGCCTTGATGTCGCGGGCTGAACGCACGAACGAGTGGGCGATGAAATCGACGTCGTTCTTCACGGCCCATTCGATAAAGCGGCGGTCCTTCTCCGTGACCGACGGCAGGTCGATGCAGACGCCCGGGACATTGACGCTCTTGCGCGAACGCATGGCGCCGCCCACGACGAACTCGCAGTCGAGCTCCTCGTCCGACTTGCCCACGACGCGGATTTCCAGCTCGCCGTCGGCGATCAGCATCCGCGCCCCGACGGGAATGTCGCGCACGATCGAGGGAACGTTCATATAGACCACCTTGCGGGTGGTGAGGTCCGAGCCGTCCGAGCCCCGCACCGCCACGCGGTCTCCCGTGCGGAAATTGATGCTGTTTCCGTATTCATCAGCAATCGTCGTCACGCGGATTTCGGGGCCCTTGGTGTCGATCATGATCGGAATGGCCGGATTGACCCGGTGTACGATCTCGACGATACGCGAGGCGCCCTCCTCGGTGACGTGGGCCGAATTGATACGGATCACGTCCATTCCGGCGTCGAAAAGTTCCTTTACGAACTCCTCGGTGCAGCGAAAATCCGACATGGTAGCGACGATCTTGGTTTTTTTCATGCGATACATATAGGAATGCTTTTTTAATTTAATACCGTTTTATGGCTTCCGGCCGCTGTTGTCGCGGCGTTCCGCCGCGTTTACAAGTCTGACCCCACCCCAAACCCCTCCCTCGGGAGGGGCTTGTCGCGACGCGACCGGGTTGTCAACCGGAATTTCGTCCGGATTGTCCGGCTATTTTCCGCAAATCAGGAATAATGCCTCTATACCCAGCCGATAGGAATTCAGGCCGAATCCCATGATCGACCCCACGGCGACGGGAGCCAGCAGCGACGTGTGGCGAAACTCCTCGCGGGCGAGGATCGACGAGATATGCACCTCGACCACCGGCACCGACACCGCCGACACGGCGTCGCGCAGGGCGACGGAAGTGTGCGTGTAACCGCCGGCATTGAGCACCACGCCGTCGTAGCGGCCGTCGGCCTGCTGCACGGCGTCGATCAGCTCGCCTTCGATGTTCGACTGGAAATAGGCGAACTCCACCTGCGGATAGTGCGTCTTCAGCCCTTCGAAATACACGTCGAAAGTCTGCGTACCGTACACCCCGGTATCGCGCCGTCCCTGCAGATTGAGGTTCGGGCCGTTGAGAATCAATATTTTCATAGATCAGCTGTTTTTCTATTCGCAGCCTCTGCCGAGGCGCCGCCTGTCCAAGCGGAGGTTAATCCTCCGCAAAGATAGCTATTTTCGGCAAAATTCGATACCTTTGTCCTTAGCAACACAAAATATACATGACCGAATTCGGATTTATCGAACAGATACGCACCCGCTTCGCCGCCCTACCCGACAACGGTTTCGAAGGCATCGGCGACGACTGTGCCGTACTGCCGCTCGGCGGCGGCGAGTCGCTGGTTTTCACCGCCGACCTGCTGACCGAGGGGGTCCATTTCCTGCGCACCGCCACCACGGCCCGGGAGCTGGGGCGCAAATCCCTTGCCGTAAACCTCAGCGACGTAGCCTCGATGGGCGCCCGCCCCGTCGCCACGCTGCTCTCCATAGCCCTTCCGGCGGATGCCGCCGACGCATGGGCCGCAGAGTTCATGGAGGGCTACCGGGAACTCTCCGAAGCATTCGGCACAGCCCTCGTCGGGGGCGACACGACCCGTTCGCAGTCGGGTATCACGATCAACGTCACGGCCATCGGCCGCGCCCCTTCCGCCCATCTCAAACGCCGCAGCGACGCACACCCCGGCGACGTGATCTTCGCCGCGGGCGAACTGGGCGCCTCGGGAGCCGGCTTGCGGGACATCCTCGCAGGACACTGCGACACCCCGCTGGCCGCCATTCACCGCAACCCGCAGCCGCAGGTCGCCGAGGGCCTCTGGTTCGGAACCCGCCCGGAGGTGCACGCCATGATGGACCTTTCGGACGGCCTGGCCTCGGACCTGCGACACATCCTCGACCGTTCGGGAGTCGGCGCCGAAGTGGATGTCGAACGCATCCCCGTCGCCCCGGGGGCCGATGTCCGCACGGCCGCCTGCGCAGGCGAGGACTACAAACTGCTGCTCACCGCCGCGCCCGACGCCGCCGAACGCCTTGCCGCGGAGTTCGAAGCCCGCTTCCGAAGCCCCCTCCATCCGCTGGGCCGCATCACCGCCGCACCGGGTCTCGTGTGGCTGCGCAACGGAAAACCCGAGCCGCTGGATTGGCACGGGTTCGAGCATTACTGATGAAAAAAGGCAGCCTTTCCGGCTGCCTTTCCTACTCTTTCAGGATATATACGTGTTCGTCGCGCCGCTGCATGTGGTAATTCTCGCGGGCATACTCTTCGAGAAAATCATCGTACCGCAGTCGTTCCAGCAAGGTGCTGTCCTGCTCGATTTTCCCGGAATAATATGCCTGCTCGCGGGTCAGCTGGTTGATCTGGCGTTTGATCTTCACGGCATGCAGGGCATTGCGCCCCACCATAAAGACGGTGAAGACGACGATAGCCGCCGTGGCGACGATCCAGAATCTGCGTCCGAACTGAATTTTCATTTAAGGTATTTTATGGTTGCCTACCGGGCGAAACGTACGCCATCTCCCTCCCTAAGGGAGGGCCGGGGTGGGGTTAAATTTGCATACACGGCGGAACGCCGTGAAAGCGACATTCCGGGATATACGACACTCCTACTGCCAATCAGCATCATGGTATGTGCATATACTTATGCGTCTGAATGGAAATATTCCACCGGGGATGCGCCTTGGCATATTCGACCATCGCGGGCATCACCTGTTCGGCGACACTCCATTCGGGCTGGAGGTAGAGCAGGCACTTTCCGCCCACACGCGCGGCATTCCGCTCGGCCCATTCGAAATCGGCCTCCGACTCGACAATCACTTTCAGCTCGTCGGCCCGTCCGTAAGCCTCTTCCAACGGGGGCTGCTGCCGCTTGGGCGAAAGGCATACCCAGTCGAAAACGCCGCTGAACGGATGCGACCCCGAGGTTTCCAGAAAAATCTCCAGCCCTTTCTCCCGCAACGTCTCCGTCAGCACACCCAGCGGATAGAGCAGCGGCTCGCCGCCCGTGATGACGATGGCCTGCGCCGGACACGCCGTGGCCCGGTCGATCACCGTTGCGACATCGGTCGGCGGAAAGAGCTTCGGATTCCACGTATACTTAGCATCGCACCAGCGGCAGCCCACGTCGCACCCGCCGAGACGGATGAAATAGGCCGGCTTCCCGGCGTGGAAACCCTCGCCCTGAATGGTGTAGAAATCCTCGACCAGCGGCAGCAGGCGTCCGCCGTCGAGCAATGCGGGATCGGTCTTCAGCGCCATTACTCCGTCACGACATAAATATCCTTCAGACTGCGGCCCAGCTGGTCGTAATCCAGTCCGTATCCCACGATGAACTCGTTGCCGATCTCCATCGCGCGGTATTTGATCGGCAGCGTCTTGCGGTACGACCCGGGTTTGAAAAAGAGCGTGCAGACCTCTATCGACGCGGGTTTGCGGGCCTCCAGCTCGCAGATCATGTGCTCGATCGACTCGCCCGTGTCGACGATGTCCTCGACGATGATGACATGGCGGCCTTCGATCGAATTGTTCAGGCCGATCAGGCTCTTGACGCAGCCCGTCGAGCAGGTTCCGTCGTAGGACGCCAGCTTGACGAAGGAGAGTTCGTTCTGAAATTCGATTTTCTTGATCAGGTCGCTCATGAACATGAACGAACCATTGAGAATTCCCAGGAACAGCGGCGTCTCCTTGCCGGCATAGTCGGCGTTGATGCGCTGCGCCACGGCCTCCACGGCTTCGTCGATCTTCTCGGCGGGGATCATGATTTTGAATTTCTTGTCGTGAAGTTGTATAATATCCTCCATTGCTATTACAGGATTTTTGAATTATACCTACAAAAGTAACCATTTGCACGAAACAAACGAAAAAACCGCCCGTCTTTTTACAGCTTTCGCCCCCAAAAGGAACCGACCGACGGCCCCGCCCGACAGTTTTCGATTGTCGCAGAGCAGCACGGTCCTCCCCGCAGCGATTTTCGATCAGTGCGGTGCAGGTGCCGTGCATCGTGAAAAAATCCCCGGACGGGTAGCATCGGAGTGCTGTCCATTCATTTTCAGACAGCGTTGCAGCTTAAAACGTTACAACTCTATTTGCAGATAACGGGCAATGATCAGGAAACGGTCTCATGCCTTTTCTTGCAGCTTCATTCCACCTTGTCAAACAACTCTAACTCTGAGTATGAAATCAATCAAATAGGTAGTGTCCAGCCGCAGATGCTCCCGATGAATAAACAAATCTTGCTCCTTGCCTCAGATAATGGAGTTCGTCAGAACGGATTGTTGGGTTCTGCAAAGTCGTAGAACGTCCCGTAATGTCCTCTCCTCGGAGCTCCGGGCATATCTGGACGGAAATCGGGGCATTCGTCGACCCGGGCTTTCAGTTTGCGGTAGATCGCCTTCACCTCGTCGGTGCACGCTGCGATGTCGATCGGATGCTCCTCCATAAAGTCCTCTTTGGTATTGTAGAAGCGTCCGTCCCAATAGTATTTATATTCGACCGTGCGGGCAGCCCGCGAGGCGTATGGCGCCGGCGCTGTCGGCCACAGGGGATTGTAGTGCATCAATGAAATCTCTTTCTCCAGGGGTTTCTGTCCGGCGATCTCGGGATAGAGGCTCACGCCGTCGAGTCTCCACTCCTCGGGAACCGCGATCCGCATGGCGTCGGCGAACGTAGGGAAGAAATCCGTAAAGTCGGCCAGCCGTTCGCTGACGTGCGGCGCGATGCGGTCTCCCCAGCAGACGATCAGCGGAACCGAAGTCCCCACGCCCCGCGGATCGCCCTTGCCGCCGCGGCGCAGCGTGCCGTCGGCCATCTGCGAAACGATACGCGTCGAGGTGCCGTTATCCGACGTGAAGATGAAGATCGTATTGTCCCATTGTCCATTCTCTTTGAGGCGTTGCACCATGCGTCCGACTTTCTTGTCCAGGTAGGCCACCATGTCGCGGAAATTGGAGGTGTCCTTCCCGAACCGTCCGAGGAAATCCATATCCCAGCTCTCGGAATCGGGAGTCGGCGTATGGGGCGTATGCACGAGCGGCGTGGAGCAGTAGAGCAGGAATGGTTTTCCGGACTCCTTCTGCCGGTCGAGGAATTCGAAAGCCGCCCCTTCGAACCCGTCGGGGCCGTAGGTCGAATATTCGTAATGACCGTGGTTGTCCATCATGCAGTTGGCGTAGCGGTCGGTGCCGGTCGGGCCGTTGAACTCCTTGTACACCTCGAGCTGGAAAAGGCACCACTCGTCCCACCCCAGGCGCGTGGGCATCTCGCGGTCGCGTCCGAGCTGCCACTTTCCGAACATCCCGGTGGTATAGCCCGCCTGCCGGGCCAGCTGGGCAAAATTGGGATCGTCGTCGTTCATATAACCGAAGCAGACGTAGTTGCGGTCGTTGTACTGACCGGTCATCAGCTGCACGCGCGAAGGCGAACTCAGCGGCTGCGCGTGCATATTGGGGAAGAACAGGCCGTTGCGGGCCAGCGAATCGATCGTGTGCGTGTCGTAGGAGACACCGCCCATGCAGCCGAAACATTCGGCGCCGATGTCGTCCGCCAGAAACAGCACGATGTTGGGACGCGGATCGTTCTGTACCGATCCGTCCGTACAGGCTCCGGCCGCAAGCGACAATGCCGAAAGACCGGTAAGACGAAGTGTGGGAGTGTTCATGATTTCACTGTTTGTGGTTTGGGTTCAGGTAAAAACGCGATGGCTGTCAGATAAAAAACAGCAGGGCGGGCATGAGCTTGCGGAGCCGCGACAACGCCTCCGAAATATGGAATTGCACGGTGTGGGGACTGATGCCGAGCCGATCGGCGATCTCGTTGTAGGACAGATGCTCGTAACGGCTCATTTTGAACACGCGCCGGCATTGTTCCGGGAGGTTCTCGATTGCCAGTTCGATCATTTCCAGCAGGTCTTCCGTCGTTATGCGCCTGCCGGGGTCTACGGACAGCTCCGCTTCACGGGTTTCGGACTGCTGAATGTATTGCAGATGCATTTTGGAACGCTTGAACCGGTTGAAGATCGCATTGCGGGTCATCCGGAACAGATAGGCCCGGATCGACAGCACCTGCCCCATCAGGGAGCGGTTGTCCCATACTTGCAGAAAGATGTCCTGCGTAACGTCTTCCGCCTCGGTTTCATTTTTCAGAAACCGGAGCGCAAAGTCGTACACTCTCGGGGCATAACGCACATAGAGCGTATCGAGGGCATCGATGTCACCCCGACCAAGTCTGTCTAACAATAATTGCTCTTTGTCCATTTATATGCAAAGTTACCATTAAATTGTATGATCGCCATGGCATCCGAAAAAATTCATATCGCACCTAGCCGTCCGTGCCGCAGGATTGTCCTGTTTGTGATTATACCAAACAAAAAATCCATTATGCACTCGAAACTACTGATCGCAGGGTTGCTGCTCTTCGTAACCTCATCCTGCAACTCCAACCGTCCGGCCTATGAGAACCGGGCCTCGGGCATCGTCGCCGAACTCGGCAATCCGGCATCACGGAAAGTCCTCGTCGCTTCGCACCGCGGCGACTGGCGCAACTACCCCGAAAATTCGCTTCCTGCGCTTCGCAGCGCCATTGACCGGGGTGTCGACATCGTGGAGATCGACCTGAAAATGACCTCGGACAGCATGCTTATCCTGATGCACGATGCCAGCATCGACCGCACGACGACCGGCCGCGGCCGTGTCTGCGACATCACGTTCGACTCGATCTGCAAAGTCAGCCTGCGGGCCGGGCAGGGCGTCGCCACGCACTGGAAAGTCCCGACGCTCGAAGAGGCGCTTCTGCTGTGCAAGGGCCGCGCCGTCGTGAACATCGACCAGGGCTTCCAGTTCTACGACCGCATCCATCCGCTGCTCGAACGCACGGGAATGCTGGGTCAAACGCTTATCAAAGGCCGTCTGACGGCTTCCGAGGTCGAGACTGTATTCTCGGCATATTCCGAAAACTGCCTTTTCATGCCCATCGTCAATTTCAGCAAAAAGCATCACGACGAAATTTTCCGGAGTTACGGGCAGCTGCCGACACCTCCCCTTGCCTGCGAGGTCTGCTGGTCGGAATACACTCCCGATGTCGAGGCCTGCATGAAGAAGGTCCTGTCGGGCGGTTCGAAACTCTGGGTGAACTCCCTGTGGCCTTCGTTGAACGGCGGTCTTTGCGACGATGCCGCCTTCGACGGAGACCCCGCCGCCGTTTACGGCAAACTCGTCGACATGGGTGCCACGCTGATCCAGACCGACCGTCCCGAACTATTAATCTCCTACCTCCGCTCGCGGGGCCTGCACGACTGATGCTATAAGCCGCATCAGGGAATTCCGACGCATCAGCCCGCCCGTTCCCGCCCGGGAGCCGGACGGCGTAAAGCACTATGATTTCAGTCCTTCTACCGTTGTTAAACCGCAGACGCTCCGGACAGAGCGTCTGCGGTTTGCAGATTTAACGAATCGTAGGACATCCTACCACCTCAGCACCCGAACTTTATACACGCTCAGGTCGGGGATGCGGATCAAAAGGTCCGCTTCTCCGCTTTTCACATTCGACGTGTGGCGCAGCGTCTGCGTGGTCCAGTCCTGATCCCCCTCGGGTTCGGTGGCATCCGTATACCATGCTTCGCCGGTATCCTCGTTATAGTTCACCGATTTAAGCGCCGTGCAGGCCGAAAAGTGGGTCAGCTCGGAAAAGGTTCCCGATGCCGTATTATAAACATAGGCGCTCTTGCCTGCGATGCAAAGGCTGTGGGAATTGACCGCAGTCAGGTCGTGCACCGAGTTTTTGGGCGTTTCGACCGTCCGCTCCTCTTCGAGTTCGGGGGTGTCGGATTCCCAGTTTTTCAATTTGTATATTTTCAGGCTCTTGCCCCCGATGGCATAAAGACGCTGCGTAGACTCGTTCCAGACCACGCCGTGCGCCGATTCCAGATCGTACTGGCACAGCACCTTGTTGTTTTGGCCGAGGTCGTAGACCTGCACCTTGTTGCAGTTGGCGTCCGCTCCCGACGAGCAGGCCAGCACCACCCGGTCGTTGGGCAGCAGATCGGACGAGTGCACCTGCGGGCAGGAGGTCGACCACCAGAGAATGCCGTCGGTTTGCCGGTCATAAAGCACGCACCAGCCCGTAGCGCCCGACAACAGCAGTTTGCGGTTGTTGTCCACGGGCTTGCCCTCGCCGACACGGCACTGCGACTCGGGAATGCCCAGAACCGGAGCGACCGAGCGGGAATCCCAGCGCCATACGACGGCGTCACGATAATCGGCGAGCGGCTCGCTGCCGACCTCGATCACGCAGGCGGTGTTGTTGCCGCAGAACAGCAGCTGCGTCGGGAGTTTCTCCGCCTCGGCGGTATCGACCTTACCTCCCTGCGCCAGTCGCACCGGCGTATTGTCGACCAGTTTATCAACCTCCGTATCGCCGTCGTACAAAGTCACCGTGTAGCCCGACGAAAGGGCCACAGGCGCCAGCAGTGCGACGAGCGTCTGCCCTCCGGCAGCGCAGTCGACCGGAACGGCGGGCGTCACGGTCACCTGCGGCGCCGAAGCCGTGACGTTCCAGTCCGCCATGCGGACCGACACCTCGCCGCCGATCATTTCGCCGCCGTTGGCTTCGATCACGGCGCGTGTGACCTTGTAACTGTTCTGGATGAGCCGGATGTACATCGTACACCCGAGCTGGGAAAGTTCCATGTCGACCCCTTCATAGGAGTTTACAACCCCGGTCGTATGGCCCACGAGCAGAATCGGGGAGACCGTCCCGTCCTGCGCGGCGGGGATCGAGGTTTTCAGCACCCCGTCCTCACAGGTCACCTGCGCATCGGCAGGCCACCAGGCCGCCACGGGCACGGGGCCCCGCGGCGCCGTGACGTTGAAAAGGAAAAGCGAACGCTCCGTGCCGGGAAGAATCGGTTCGGCAAAGACCGGTTCCGTCCGGCCGGGCCCCTCGGCGACCAGGGCCGCCTGCTCGCCCTTTTTCCAGACGACCGAGGTGAGGCCGTCCTCGGCATTGCAGTATTTCGCAAGCGTCAGGTTTGTTTTTGCGGCGAGCAGCGTCCGCCCGGATTCGTCGTCGCTGCACCCTGTGCCGAGAAGCAATGTCCCGGCCAGCAGGGCCAAAAGTCCGTATAGTCTGTTTTTCATGTCGTAAGTCAGTTGAATGATTGCTTGTTATTTTTTGTGCAGCACCTGCCCGTAGGCCTTCACGAGGTCGCGGCATGTGGCTTCGCCGTGGTGCACCTCGAAGATATACACTCCCCGGTAGCCCGCCCGCCGCAGTCGGCCGCAGAGGTCCGGCCAGTCGATTACTCCTTTGCCGGGCAGCCAGTGACGTTCGTCGCGGCCGTCGTAATCGGACAGATGGACCGTGGCGATCCGGTCGCCGAGCGCCCCGATAAAATCGGCGTGGCTCTCCAGAAGCAGGTGATTCGTGTCGAAGCAGACCATGGCCTCGGGGCATCCTCCGATCAGGCGGAGCATCTCGGCCGAGGTGCGGCCGATGCTATGGGGCATATTCTCCACACACAGCACCGCGCCGATCTCTTCCGCCGCGAGCGACAGCCGGCAGATGGAGTTGGCGGCACAGCGTTCGCGTTCGCTGCGCTCCTCCTCCGGAACGGGCCGCGATCCGGGATGCAGCACCAGCCGTTGGGGACGGAAGATGGCGGACAGCCGGATCATCCGTTCGATATAGGCCACATTCCGCTCACGCTGTTCGGGATCGACGACCGAGATGTCGCATTTCCGGCCGAAAGGCAGGTGGCACGACCAGACCTTCAATCCGGCTTTATCGAGCCTGTCGCGCAGCGCGAAAGCCTCCGCGTAACACTCGGCATCCGGGGTTTTATGGGTGAATGCGTGGAACGTCACCTCGACATACCCGATTCCGGCGTCGCGGACCTCGGCCAGTTTCTCCGCCGTCGGTCCGCCGAGAATGCCGAGCGAGGTTCCCATCGGCCGGGCGGCATACAGTGCGCCGCCCAGCAGCAGGAACAAGCCTAAAAATAGGTGTTTCATTTTTTTCGTTCAGTTTTTCATTACCATTCGATCAGCGACGACTGAATACAGCCCGAACCGCAGTGGTCGCCTCCATGCGACGACCAGCCCTTGCCGCGTGCCGCCCCGATGTATTTACCGATAAAAAGACCGTTCCCGCCGTCTCCGGAACCCTGGTTGACGGTATATAATACGCCGTCCGCGAGGTTGCAGCCGTTCTGGCCGTTGTTCTGTGTGTAACTCCAGTCGGAGATCTTGTTTCCGGACGTATCGTACTCCAGCACGAGGCTATCCTCCGTAGTGCTGCCGGACGCCATAATATAGAAGCGGTTGTTCGCATCGACCAGCGGGCGCGTGAAATTGAAGGTGTTTTTCTTCACGCTGCTCGGCTGCTCTTCATGAATCATCGTCTGCAAATCGGACGAGAAGAACCGCACATATCCGTCTTTCGTTCCGGCGAAAACCGTTCCGTCACCGGCTACGATGGGCTGGTAATAGTTGTCCCCTCCGGCTGCACTCCGGGCATACAGCGTGTGCGAGTCCAGATCGACGGCCGCCAGGGTCGTGGCGTAAGCGAAATAAGCCTTCTTCCGGTCGGGACTCACGGCGAAACCGATCGAGTTGACGATCGAAACCGAGACTGCTTCGATCTTCGAGCCGTCGGCGGCGTTCACGAAATGGATCGCCGTTTTGGCCCCCAGGACCACCTCGCCGCCGTTGACCAGCAAGCCGTAACCGCAGCTGCCGGCCGCGTAGGGTGCACTCCACCGCTCCGTGCCGGTCTCGGCGTCGAGCGCATAGAGATCGCCTTTTGCATCGGCGATGTAGACCACCGTGCCGTCGGCGCTGACAGCGGGAGGCGCCGAGTTCATCGATCCGCATTTGCTGAATTTCCAGTGCAGCGTACCGTCCGGCTTCACGGCATAGAACTGCCCGCCGGCGCTGGTTCCGTAGTAGATGTCGCCCGATACCGGATTGACGGCCACCATCGATTTCGATTCGGCCTGCATATCGCCGTTATCGGTCGGCTTGAACGTCCATTTGTTTTTGCCGGTACGCACGTCGAAAGCATAGAGGTTGCTGACCTTGTTGCCCGTATTGACATACACCGTTCCGGCATCGGGCGAAAGCACCGGACATGTGTAAGTGGGGCTTTCGTATTTGGCGCCGTCGGCCTGCTCCCAATCCATGAAATTGACGACGTAAGGACGGATTTCGACCGTGATTTTCCACTCGCGCAGCGATTCGTCGATCTTCGCCGACAGCATGACGATCTGGCTGCCCGTGGTCTTGAATCCCGAAAGAATCTTGTCGCCCGTGAGGACCGCACCGTCGGGGAAGGTCCACGTCACGTCGCTCGCATCGGCATAGGCCGTCCGGTTGAATTCGAACGTGACGGGCTGGTCGACAGCCGCCGTTTCCGAGGAGATGAAATAGGGAATGGCCTTGGTCGGCATGGCACGGACCACATCCGCTTCGGCCGCTCCCTTCGCGTATTCGGCCGCCAGCAAGAAAAACCAGTTCTTGTCGTTGGTGAGCCCTTCGCACCGGTAGGCCGTCTCCTCCTTGCCGATCTCCTGCGTCCGGATATCGCCCGGCGTATCCTCGTTGTAATAGGAGAGCGTATATTTCTCCACGAGGGTCGAAGGTGCGGACCATGCGAGTGCCACATAGCCGTCGCCCGTGTCCGTAACCGTGAGGTCCGTGACCGGAAGACGCGACGTGGAAGGCCGGCCCGCCACGGTTACGGCGTTGGAGATCAGTTTGCCGTAAACGGCCTGCACATTGAAATTATAGGAGATGCCGTTGGTCAGTTTGTCGACGACATACCGGCTTGCGCCGCCGGTGCGCAGCGTCACGGTCTGCGACTCCTCGTCGGTATAGAAGACGATGTAATCGGTCGGGTTCCACCCGTCGGGAATCTCCCAGGCGAGGGTCACCTCTTCGTCGCCGGGCGTGGCCGTGAGCGCCTCGACCTGATGCCGTGCGGCGCCGGCTTCGGGAATGTCTTCGGTCCAGCACGACGCGGCAAGCGCCGCGAGGCCCGACAGGATGCATATATGAATCAGTTTTTTCATGATTGAAACAGCTTTGAATTTTTACGATCAGTAACCGGGGTTCTGCCAGAGTATCGTCTTGTCGTTGACGATCTCGATCTGGTTCTGCGGAATGGGAAACAGCAGATTGTGCGCATCGAGCTTGTAGCCCATTTCGTGGAAGCGGTCGAGCGCCAGCCCCAGTCGCACGAGGTCGAACCAGCGGTGGCCTTCGAGTGCGAACTCGCGGCCGCGTTCATCGGCGAGCGCTTCGATGAAGGCCCCCTTCGAGGGAACGTCTTCGGCCTTGAGCGCATCCAGCCCGGCCCGCGTGCGGGTCTTGTTGAGCCACTCCAGCGCATCGCCCAGGCTGCTGCCCGATTCGGCCAGCGCCTCGGCGTACATCAGCACCACGTCGGCATAGCGCAGGTGCGGAAAGTCGTTCTCCACCACGTTGCCTTTCAGGGCATCGTTCCGGTTGTCGAACCATTTGTTCAGCAGCCAGGTTCCCTTTTTGTCCTCCGTGTACTCGGCGATCAGCGGCAGACGGTTGTCCCGCGCGTCGTAAAGCGCCCGGAATACCGGAGCGGGCTGCGTCAGCTGCGCTTCTTCGGGTTTGGTGGTCGAATACCAGTAACCGTGGCCCGTATCGTTGGCCTTGTTGTAGTAGAGCGCGAAAATGATCTCCTTGTTGAACTTGTTTTTCACGTTGAAGGCGTCCGCCGTAGTGTTCACCAGTCCGTAGTTGGGATTCTTCATCGCCTCTTCGAGAACCGTCTTGGCCTCGCCGGGCTTGCCGAACGTGAGGTAGACCTTCGCGAGGAGTGTCCACGCCGCAATATCGGTGACACGGGCTTTCTCGGCACCCTTCGACGCCGGCAGCAGCCGGGCCGCCTCGGCCAGATCACCCGTCAGCAGGGCGTACATCTCGTCGTCCGTGCAGCGGCGGATCGTCTTGGCATCGGCCGGAGACACGACTTTGTGCGCAATGGGCACGACGCCGAAAGCCCTGTAAAGGTTGAAATACCACCACGACCGCATGAACAGGACTTCGCCGCGGTATTTGTCGTAATTGGCCAGTTCCTCACGGCCTTCGAGATGGTCGAGCACATCGTTGCAGCGGTAGATGCCGTTGTACCAGGCATTCCAGATATCGCTCATGATGGCGTTGCTGGAGTTCTCCTCGAAATGGTCGAAATAGTAGGTCGACGCATCGGAAACGGTCATGGCCTGTTTGCAGCACTCGTCGCTGCGGTAGGCCAGTTCGTTGAGATGGTAGCCCATCTGGGTCTTGAGCTTGTGGTAGCAGGCCGCCACGCCCTGGTCGAAATCGTCGTCGGTAATGTAGTAGTTGTTCTCCGTGACGCTGTTGCTCGGGTACTGTTCGAAGAAGCTGTCGGTGCAGGAAGCCGCCCCGAGGGCTGCGACGCCCAGTAAAAGATAATATGTTGATTTCATGATTCCGGTCGATTAGAGGTTGAAATTGATGCCGACGCTGAACGTGCGTGCCAGCGGATAAGAGCAGTAGTCCTCGCCCGGCCGCAGGGCGTCGCTCGCATGGTTGCTGACCTCGGGATTGTAACCCGAATAGTCGGTCCACGTGAAGAGGTTCGACCCCTGCACGTAGACGCGCAGCTTCGAGATGCCGGCCTTGCGGGTCCACTTGTCGGGGAAGGTGTAGCCCAGCGAGAGGTTCTGCAGGCGCAGGTAGGAGCCGTCCTCGACGTGGAAAGTCGAGGTGCAGGCGGCGGTATTGCCCGTCAGCTTGCGGTTCGGACGGTTCATCTCGCCGTAGGGGAAACGCTGCAATGCGTCCCGGGTCATGTTCTGGCTCATGGAATTGCTCATCAGGTAGCGGCGTTCGAGGTTCAGGATCTCGTTGCCGTAGACACCCTGGAAATTGGCCGCCAGGTCGAAGCCCTTCCAGGAGAGATTGACCGAGAAGCCGTAGTAAAAGTCGGGCATGTAGTTGCCCACGATCACACGGTCGGCATCCTCTTCGAGAATACCGTTGCCGTTGGCATCGACGAAGCGGAAATCACCCACCTGCGTGGTGCTGAAATGGGGATAGGAGTTCAACTCCTCCTTGTTGTGGAAAATGCCGTCCTGCACGAGCAGGTAGTAGCACCCGACGGGCTGGCCCACGCGCGTGATGTAATAGGCTCCGTCGAACGACGCCTCCTTGATGATGTCGGCAT
Organism: Alistipes sp. Zagget8; assembly: GCA_001941065.1. Classification (GTDB taxonomy): domain Bacteria; phylum Bacteroidota; class Bacteroidia; order Bacteroidales; family Rikenellaceae; genus Alistipes. The sequence continues at coordinate 100,923 of MSHJ01000018.1, read as the reverse complement.
TCCCTTCGCCGAGGCTCAGCACCTTGTTGCGGTTGAGCGACCAGTTGGCCGAAAACGAATAGGAAAAGTCCCCGAAGCGCCGCCGCGAGGTGAGCCCCAGCTCCACGCCCTGATTCTCCATCGAACCGATATTCATGTTGGATGACGTGAGTCCCGACACGGACGAAACCGGAACGTCGAACAACATATCGGTAGTCTTCGAATAGTAGTAGTCGGCGGTCAGGCCCAGCGTTCCTTTCCAGAAACTGAGGTCCAGACCCACGTCATACTGCGTATTGCGCTCCCAGCCCAGATCGGGATTGGCGATCTGCGAAGGATAGACCTGCGGCCGGAGTCCGTTGCCGAGGTCGACGTTCGTCGAACCGTAGAGCTGCAGATATTCCGAGTTGCCGATCTGGGCATTGCCCGTCACGCCGACGCTGAGACGCAGCTTGAGGTCGTCGATCCATTTCACGTCGCGCAGGAAGCTCTCGTCGCTAATGCGCCAGCCCAGGGAGGCCGCCGGGAAATAACCCCACCGGGTGTTGGGGGCGAAGCGCGACGAACCGTCGCCGCGGATCGACGCCGAAACCATGTAACGGCCCTTGTAGGAGTACTGCGCACGCACGAGCCACGAGGCGAACGTGTAGGCATACTCGTTGTTGTAGGTCTCCGCCGGGTCGATGGTCTTGCCCTTCGTGGTGCGGATTTTGTCGTCGCCCTTGACCCCCGTGCCGACGATCTGCGACGTTTTGACATGCTCCTTTTCCGCCTCCCAGACGGCCACGGCGTTGAGCGAATGGTCGCCGAAACGGCGCGAAAAAGAGAGCTGGTTCGAGAGCGTCCAATGGAAATAGGAGTTGGTGATGCTCTTCGCCGTGGGATTCGACGGGTCCTTGTAATTGGCCTTGTTCTTCAGCGGAATATACGACGGCCGGTAGTAGTTGCGCAAATAGTTGTAGTAGTCGCCGCCGGCCGTGATCTTGTATTCCAGCCCGTCGATGAATTCGTAGGAGGCATAGACGCTGCCCTGCATATTGAGCCGTTCGCGCACGTCGTCGATCTCGAGTGCCAGCGCCACGGGGTTCAGCGTTTCGTTGAACTGCGTGTCGCTCACGCCGTTCTCCTCGAGGCGCAGATAGCCGTTGTTGTCCCAGTTGTAGGAGCCGTCGGCGTTGTAGACCGGGAAGATCGGAGCCGCCATCAGCGCCGAAGCGATCACACCGTCGTTTCCGTACTGGGCGTCCGCATCCACGAAATTGTATTTCGAGTAGGAGGGCGAGAAGCTGGCGCCGTATTTCAGCCGCTTGCGCTTGCCGTCGATATTGGCCCGCATTCCATAACGCTCGAAATCCGACCCGATGATCGTTCCCTCGCGGTAGAGGTAGTTGGCACCGACGTAATAGCTCAGCGTCTTGGTGCGGCCCGAAACCGAAAGACTGTGCTTGTGCGCCAGGGCCGTGCGGAAGATGGCGTCCTGCCAGTCGGTGTCGGTCAGCGTGCCGCTCTTGTCTTCGAGATAGGCGGTGATGATGGGCAGAACCTTGTAATAGCCCGTTGCCCCGCGTTCGTTGTAGGGATCGTCGATCGACCCCGACGGCACCTCCGTCAGATAGGCGTTGTCGCGCGACTCCTTGTAGAGCTGCGCGAACTCGTAGGCATTGAGCATATCATAGGTTTTCGACACGCCCGAGACGCTGAACTGACCGTCGTAACGGATCACGGGATGTTCGTCCTGGCCGCGCTTGGTCGTGATGAGGATGACACCGCACGAGCCGCGCGAACCGTAGATCGCCGCCGCCGAAGCGTCCTTGAGCACCTCGAGGCTCTCGATGTCGTTGCTGTCGAGGTTCGAGAAGGCCCGGGCGTCGCACGGAACGCCGTCGATGACGTAGAGCGGCTCGTTGCCCGACGTGGCGGACTGAATGCCGCGGATGCGGATCGAGACGTTGCCGTTGGGCTGGCCGCCCAGCTGGAGCACCTGCACGCCCGGCATCTTGGCGGCCATGGCGTCGCGGAAATCGGTCGTCGCAAGCCCTTTGAAATCCTCGGCCTTGATCGACGCGATCGACGTCGTCACGTCGCGCTTGTTCTGCACGCCGTAGCCCACAACCACCACGTTGTCCACGGCGATCGCTTCGGAAGCGAGCTGTACGTCGGCCTCGGTCTGGGTGTCCGAGAGTGCGACGGAAACTTTGTTATAACCGATCAGCGACACTTCGAGCACCGCGTTTTTCTGGCGGATCGACAGTGCATATTCGCCGTCGAGCCCCGTCGCCGTACCCGTCGTGGTGCCTTTCAGGATGACGGTGGCGCCGATCACGGGCGCCCCGTTTTCGTCGGTCACGCGGCCCTTCACCGTGCGGGCGGCGTCGGCTGCGGCCTTCGGTGCCTCTTTCGGCTTGGCGGTGAGGATGATCTTGCGGCCTTTGATCTCGACGCTCACATCGGGAAGGACCTCCGCAAGGATGGATTCGATACTCCGGTTTTCGGCTTTCACCGTAACCTTCCGATGAGGAGGCGTATCGATCTCGGCATTCACATAAGCGAACGTGTAAGGACTCACCGCCTCGATCCGCTGCAGGAGTTCCTTGATGGTGACGTTCCGGGCGTCGAGCGTGACGACCGGCGTCTGTGCCCGCGCCGGAATGGCGAAGCAGGCACACAGGACGACGGCCAGCACTCCCCGCCACATCGTTTTCAGGTAGAAATTCGGTTCATTCATAATTACTTGGTTTGTTATTAGGTTTTTCGCTGTGAGTTTATCTGGATTTGCCCCGGTTCGTGACGAACACCCGGTCGCCGTCGATCTGGCAACGGACCGGCATCAGTCTCGAAATTACCTCCATGATGTCTTCCAACGGTTCGTGCTGAACGACCAGCGACAACCGTCGGTCGGCGGGAAGCGAGGACGAAAGCACGATCTCGACATGGTATTTGCGTTCCAGGTTGACCATGATGTCCGCCAGCGGCATATTGTAGAATACCAGACGCTCCTCGAACCACTGACAGTAATTCCGTGCATCGACCTGCTCAATGGAGAATTCGCCCTGAAGCACGTTCTGTGTGAATTTCTGGTCGGGACAAAGCCGGACCGGACGGGAAAGCCCTTCGCCCGAGATGCTGACGGAACCGCTTTTGAGGATGACCTGCCGGGCAGGATCGGCCGCATATCCGATCGCGTCGAACGACGTGCCCAGCACCTCGATCTCCAGCCCTCCCATATCGACGCGGAACGGCCGCAGCGAATCCTGTTCGACCTCGAAAAAGGCTTCTCCCGAGAGCGTCACCTCGCGGACCCTGCCGGAAAAATCGGCGTCGTATGCGAGCCGGCTCTCTTCGTTGAGCCATACGCGCGAGCCGTCGGGCAGGGTGAATTCTCCCATGTGCCCTTTCGCCGTCACCAGCGTAATCCGCTCGACTGGCTCTTCGGAACGGGTGGCGGAAAAATAGCCCCCCGCAAACATCAGGACAGCGGCGGCCGCCGCACCGGCATACCGGAGCACACGCCGCAGGCGGCTCCTGCGAATCTTCGCATGCAGTCGATCCAACCCCTTCCGGATCTTTTCCGGCGAAGCTTCCGCATCGTTGGTCTCCCACAGCTCTTCCATCAGTCTGTCGACCTCCGGATTCCGCTCCTGATCCGCCATCCATTGCCTGAAAGCATGCCTGACGGAGGTCGGAATATCAGGCTGGGCATAGATGAAATTCAGGATTCGGCGTTGTCGTTCTCTCTCGTCCATAGCAGTCGCCGTTATTCGGCTTTCTGGGTGAATGTATAGGTTTCTTTGTAGGAGCCGGCGGTAAAGGTCACGGTGCCGGTCCTCGGACTGCCCGTGCCGTTGGCGCCGAAGCTCAGGCGAACGGCGAAAATACCCCGCGATCCGCCGGCCGGCTCGACCGTGATCCACTCATCGCCCGCTGCGGTCCAGTCGCAGGTCGTGTAGAGCGTGATCGATTTCTCGACATCGCCCGCGTTGACGTTTCCTTCGGCCGTGTAGACGACGGCGCTGTCGGTGGTTTCGGGATTGTCGTCGTCGCAAGCTGCCAACGATACGCACGCCAACAAACCGACGATCCAAAAAAATCGTTTCATAGTTTTATCTGTTTATGGTTGTTTCGGAATTCTACCGCCCTTTCTTCACGGCATTAAGTTTTGCAGCGAGCTCTTCGACGATTTCGGGATACTGTTCCGCCACGTCGTGCCGCTCGCACGGGTCTTTCGAGATGCGGAATAGCTGCGGACGGGGCGAATTGCCCAGTTCGACCGACTTGCGGTATTCATAGCTCTGCCTGTCGCTCGGTTCCAGGTATTTCCATTCGCCGCAAAGGATCGCCAGCGTATTCTGGCGGTTCTGCTCGATGACATATTCACGGTCGGAGTGCCCCGCGCCGAGCAGCTCGGGCAGGTGGTTGCGGCTGTCGGGAGCAGCCCCTTCGGGCAGCGCGACGCCGGTCAGGGCCGCCAGCGAGCTGTAAACGTCGATCTGCGAGAAAACGGCGGCCTGCTCGCCCGGTTTCACACACGCGGGCCACCGCACGATGAACGGAACACGCGTTCCGGCTTCGTAAAGGCTGTACTTGCCGCCGCGGTAGATGCCCGAAGGCGTATGCCCTCCAAGCCGCATGGCCGCCTCGTCCTGATAACCGTCGTCGATCGCGGGACCGTTGTCGGAGGTGAAAATCAGCAGCGTATTGTCGGCGATGCCGAGGCTGTCCAATGTGCGCATCACCTCGCCGATCGTCCAGTCGAGCTGCAGGATCACGTCGCCGCGGGTCCCCATGCCGCTCTTGCCAGCAAAGCGGGGATGCGGTACGCGCGGCACATGCACATCGTTGGTTCCCATATAGAGGAAAAACGGCTCGTCCTTGTGTCGGGCGATGAACTGCGTGGCCTTCAGGGCGATCGTGTCGGCGATGCCTTCGTCGACCCACAGCGCCGAGCGGCCTCCGGTCATCCATCCGATGCGCGAAATGCCGTTGACGATCGTATTGTCGTGTCCGTGGCTCGGACGCAGCTTCAGCAGTTCGGGATTCTCGGAGCCCGTCGGCCAGTCGCCGACCTTGTGGTCATAGTTCACGGTGATCGGATCGGAGGGGTCCAGCCCCACGACATGGCCGTTCTCCACGAAGACGCACGGCACGCGGTCGACCGTGGCCGGGATGAGGTATTCGTAATCGAAACCTATATCGCGGGCATCGGGACGGATCTCGACGTTGAAATCCGTGCCTCCGACAGGCCCCAGCCCCAGATGCCATTTGCCAACGGCGCCCGTGACATAACCGGCATCGTGCAGGGCGTCGGCGAGCGTATGGCACTCGGTGTCGATGATGAGTTCGGAATTTCCAGGAGCGATCTGCGTATTGGGAAGACGCCAGGGGTACATGCCCGTCAGCAGGCCGAAACGCGACGGCGTACTGGTGGCGGAGGTGGCATAGGCATTGGTGAAACGCTGCCCCTGAGACGCCAGACGGTCGATATGGGGCGTCGAGACTTTCGTCGCTCCGTAGCAGCTCAGGTCCCCGATACCGAGGTCGTCGGAGAAGATGAAGACAATGTTCGGACGGGCATTTTCCGGAACGGAAACTGCCGGATCGCCCGCACAACTCCCTGCGAGCAAGGGAACTATAGACGCAGCACCAAGAGGGATACGTTTGTTCATGGGTCAGTAAAAAGTTTAAAGGTTTTATTTAAAGACAAATGACAGGCAAACATCGCTAGGTCGGTTTATTCCATTTTCCAATATTGGCCCGTCGGAATCCGACGGGCCAATGCAATCGGATGGCAGACCGTCACCAGGATTTACGCGTTGTCACAATGGGTTTCCGGCCAATGGCGTCGGGCCCGATAAGGACACACACGCCACCGCCAATGCGATCGGCATCGGAAACGGGCTCCCATGCATCCGGTCAATTTCTTCGTTTATTATATCGGATGGCGAAATAATCCATCGTATTGCTGGATTTATTGCCGGCCGGAATCGTCGATCCTGCAAACATCAGGTTGCTGTTCGTGACATTGCGCTCGGGCGAAAGCCGAATGTAAACCTCGTCATGCCCCAGCATTTCGAGCGGCAGGCGTATGTCGATCTGCTTGTAAGCTCCTATCTGCCAGGGACGGACCGTACTTGTAATCATCATGTCCGGAACGTAATAGGAGTCGATGAATTTCCAGTCGTCGTCATTGTTCAAATCACCCGTAAGCGACCATTCGGCCTTCCAATAAATCGGTGAGACTCCGAATGAGGCCTTTCCTCCTTGTGTAGAGAACTGCATGGCGAGAATATCCGCATCGATGCCGGCCGTCGAGAACTCGATCACCCAGGAGTGCGGCTTATCGGAGTCGTAATCCCACCAGTTGGTTTTTTTCCATGCACTTCGCCCCGATCCTTCGTCGATACCTTTGCCGTCGGAGTTCAGTTTGTTGGCTGCCGGGAATTTCGTTCCGTCTTCCAGAATAATGCCTGTGCCATTGTTGTTCGGGTCCCCTATATGTTCCTCTGCAAAGGGATACAGGCCATTGCCCGTTCCGCAGGGGCCGAGAAAATTCCAGGTCGTCTGATTCTCTGCGGAGGTATATGTCCCGGCGGTAGTAGGTTGCGAGTGAGAAAACCAGCCGTTGGTCCCGAGGGTCGGATACCAGTATTCCCGCCCGTCCGACGTATTCGAGGACTGCGCCTTATGACTGCTATCCCATCTCAGGCGGTACTCGGTCAGGATATTCGAAAAACTTTCGCTCGCATCAAATCGGATGTCTTCATAAGCCATGTGACGGAGCTGGTAGCGGCCGATATTCCCATGCGTGTCTTCATCGTCGCCGTCGCCGTAGATGTAGGCCGGATAGCGTTCGAAAACCACCACGCCCCCGATCTCACCCGATCCGTAAGGCAACATCTTGCCGTCCCGGCGATAAGGACAGGTCGAGTTCGTGTAGAGATAGATGACCGAACCGTCGATGTCGCGCATCAGACGCGGATATTTCGACATGTAATGGTTGTTGTTCGAAAGCGTATAACCGTCCTGGAGCGGGGTCAGCGAACCCTTGCGGATGGGGAACTCGCAGTCGCGGAGTTCGACGAACGTGTACATGTCATCGTCGCTCAACTCGTTGATATACCGTTTCTTCGAGGGTATATCCGCCGCGGTGCCTCTCGCCTGGTCCACAATCATCTGGGATTTGACCTCCGTAAGGAGATAACGGAGCGGTTCGCCGTAGCAGGATACGACGGCATCCTTGAGCAGAAGCTGGACCTTGTCGTAGCGCTTGAAGATGTTGTCCTCGACGTTTTTCGTCTCGAGCATGAAACCGTACTTGCCGTCGAGGCTTTCGAGATAAACCGTCTTTTGGCAACCCGTGTAGTCGATCGTCGTTTCCGTGGTTTTTATGTTTTCGCCCACATTTCCCGAATTGATGTCGCTGACGACATATCCCGAAATGATGACATACTCATCGATGACGAACTCCTCGTCGGCGCCGACCATATTGCGGATGTATTCGAAATCGACGTTTCGTCCCAACTGGTCCTTCGCGTTCTGTTGCAGGACATTGAGCGTCGCGGAGTACGGTTCGCCCCATGCGTCGGCCCATTTCATCACCACCGAGGCTGTACGGGGATGCTCGTCATCGGGATTCCCGTCATAGGCAATTTGCAGCATACCGTCGGAATAGGAAACGCCCGTGATCCACTCTTCCTCCTCCTGCGTATAGACGATGCTGCGTTCGAGGATGTCGAAATCGATGTTGGTGTCGAGCCGAATGCTGCCGCTGCCGGAGCGGCTTCCCGCCACGACCAGCGAATTCGACGACAGGGTCAGTTCCGGAGTCAGTTCGCCCCGTTGCCGGAGAATAACCGTATCACGGTGCAGTTTGTTGTCCGTTTCAAGCAACACGCGCGTCATGCGCGGGAAACCCGGATTATCGTCGTAGTCGATGCCGAACGACGAGTCGCCCTGGAGCGACAGAACACTCAATCCGGCCCAGGACGTCTCCTCGAGAAACTGCAGATTGTAACGTCGGTTCGAAAGAACGTCAATATCCAAATGACCGGCAGTCGCATCGACCGTGAAATCTTTTGTCGCGGTTCCGAGTTCCACCATCGGGATGTCGGTGCTGTCATCTATGGTGCACGCCGCCAGCAGGAGTATCGCCGGAATTATGCTATATCGTAATCGTATCATGATGCTATCAATTAGTCAAATGAATTTTATTCGGTTTTAGCCGGCTGTTCGAGCAGGACCGATGTCGAGTAAAACATCTCGTTCACTTCGTCGTCGATCTCCAGCGTCAGCCGGAGTTTGCGTGAAACACCCGTCGTATTGGGTTCGGCAACGCATGTCACCTCCTCCTCCGCAATCTCGATATTCCGTATCCACGGTTCGGTGCCGGCCAGCTCTTCACCCTCTTCGTCAAGACATACGACCCTGACCTTGATAAGTTCGAGCGCCTCACCCATGTTGGTAAAGAATTCGAGAACAATCGCACCGCCCTCGGCCGAAACCGTCTTCTGACTGGGCAGCTGCAAGATGGGTTCCGCGATGCTTCCCGTTTGCGTGATGGAAATGTACTTTTCGAGTCCGTTTGCCCGAACAACGAGGTTCGCCCGGCGGTCGATCCCCCGGTTCTCGTCGAAATCGAGGATGATGTCGCCGATTCCGGACCCGGACGCCTTCCGCATCGTAATCCACGAGCGTTCTTCCGTGAAGGAAGCGGTCCAATTTCCGGTCGAATAGACCAGCACGTGTTCGGTTCCCGCATCGGTCGAAAAAATCAGGGCATTGTGATCGATGGCAAGCGGCAATTCCCATTCGTAGTCGTGCTCGCAGGAAGGGGCGATGAACAGCGATACGGCAAGGATGAGAGCCAGCCATCGCCCCGTTTTCAGTATATTCGGTTTTCTGTTTTTCATTTTTTCTCCGTTTGAGGTTTAAAGTCCATAGGCTGCATACGCATTGTTGTCCAATGCATATCCCGAGTTGGTCACTTCGGTATCGGGAATCGGATAGTATTCATGGCATGGGAGGATGTTCTCCAAGACTTTTTTCGAGTCGGTCAGCAAGGTGGTGCGGTAATACCAGTTGCCCCAGCGTACGAGATCGAACTTGCGCTGAAACTCCCCGAAGAGTTCGCGGGCGCGTTCGGTCATGATTTCGTCCATCAGACGGACCCACGTGCGGAAATGCGTATATTCCGTAATGCCGGCCCTGCGTTTCACCTTGTTCAGATATTCGATGGACAGCGCAGCATCCTCCTCCTGCATGCAGAGACATTCGGCCTTCATCAACACGGCATCCGCATAGCGGAAAATCGGGTAGTTATTGGAGTCGTAGGTCTGCGTCATGCCGTAGCACCAGAATTTGGGTCCGAAATAGATTTTGGACCCGGTGAAGGTCTCCCCGTTCCAGCTCGACACGATGTTCATGTCGCGGCGCTTGTCGGGACTGCCGTCGGGTTGCAGGTTGTTATAAAAATATTTCGTGGGAACGATGGCGGCCCAGGTCGTGGCATTGCTGCCGAGTTCGGGAATCTCCACTCCGGAATAGATGGCTGTATTCTCCTCGCGCGGACGGGGCATGCAGATACAGGCGACGTTGGAGGTGTATATCAAACCACCGGCCGTATAAGTGTGCTGAATCTCGAAAATGGACTCGGGCGTATTTTTAATGCGGAACGGAACGTCTGAAAGCGGATACTGCTCCAAATCGCCGTAAATGGCCTCCAGATTATCCAGCGCGTCGAGTGCCGTATCCCAGAGTTTGTTCCACATGGCCATTTTGGCGATAAGCATCCAGCCCATCGCAGCGCCGCAGCGGTTGTCCGCGATATCGCTTGTCCGGATTTGCTCCATAAAGGGAATTGTCTCCAGCAAATCCTCGATCAGCGCGTTACGGGTATCGACGGCCGACATGCGGGGCAGACGACCGACCTCGCTCAGAATTTCAGTGTTGGCGACATCGACCGTGTAAAATGGCACGTCGCCGAAAAACGAGGTGAGCAGCCAGTAATAAAAGGCACGTAAGATTTTACCTTCGCCCAGCAGCGGGATTTTAACCTCATCGTCGATAGGGGACCGTTCGATCCCGGCGATAACGGCGTTGCAGTACATCACGCCCTTATAGGCATTGGTCCACACATCAGCGCCGAAACGGGGTTGCGATGGAGAAATGTCCAGATAAGCGTCCTGCGACGTAGACGACGCCGTGCAGAGGTCGGTAACGCCTTCCGTTGCCAACATCATCTTGTGGGTATAGAGCGCATTGAGCGGAATGTAACAGGAGTTGAGTCCCGCAACGCACTGGGTTTTGTCCTTATAGAAAGTCTCGGGCGACGAAAATCCGCTCGTATCCTCTTCCAGGCTGCAGGTGCTCAGCGCAAACAGCGCCAGCAGCAACGAATATATCTTTTTCATGTTTCTTGAAGTTTAATATCTGACCTGGATACTGAAAACAATCGTTCGGGCTTTCGGATAAGCACCCATATCCACACGCCGCATCGTGGAACTGCCGCTCTCGGTGGAAACATCGGGGTCGAAACCGTTGTATTTCTTCCACAGCCAGAGGTTTTCGCCGCTGACACTCAGCTGAATGTCCCGCAGCAGCCGGGTCTTCTTCCGCAAATCGAACGTGTAGCCGATCGTGGCGTTCTTCAGGCGCAGAAACGAAGCGTCGTACACATGAAGGTCGCTCGGGACATTGACGACGACGGACCCGGCACGCGGCAGATTCGAATCCGGGTTACGCGTCGGATGCCAGGCGTCGAGCATGAACCGATACTGATTGGTCGAATAGCTGCCCGCCATGTAGAGCTCCGACCAGTTGTAAATCTTGCCACCCAGCGAATAGGTAAAGTAAACGCCGATATTCAGGCGGCCGATCTGAATCGAGTTTTGCAATCCTCCGTAAAGGTAAGGGTCGGCATTGCCCAGATAGACCAGGTCGTTCTGTGTGAGCGTTCCGTCATGGTCTATGTCGTAGTAACGCGGCAGTCCGAGCGAGTTCTTGTAGTTCGTGATCGTGCCCGACGAAACATAGCCGTGCGTCACCGCATTGCGCTCGAACTCCTCGACACTCTTCCAAACCCCGCCGTAACGAAATCCCCACAGGGCGTTGAGCGGATAGCCCTTGACATAGCCGTGCATCATGTAACCGGTGTTCGGGGATTTGGACGCGATGACAAACTTTTCCGAGCCGATGTCGTTAACCGTCTGTTCGTTGTGGGCGAACGTGAGGTTGGTGGTCCACGAGAACTTGGGAGTTACGATATTGCGGCTCTCGATAGAGAGTTCCCACCCTTTGTTGGTGGTCTTGCCGAGGTTCGCATTGCGTGAGGAGTAGCCGGTTGCCGTAGGGGTTTGGATCGCCATCAGCAGGTCGTGGGTTTTCGAAATATACCCCTCGGCCGTCACCGAAAGCCGGTTCCTGAACAAGGCGACATCGAGCGCCACGTTGTAGAGGGCGGTCTTCTCCCATGTCAGGTTGGGGCTGTCGAGCCGGCTGCGATAATAGGCCACGGGCTGTGAGCCGGAGAACAGATAACCGTCCGTGGTGCTCGACATGGCCGCCAGCGACCGGTAGGCCGAAATGGCATCGTTTCCCGTGCGGCCGGCGCTCAGACGCAGCGAGAGATCGTCGATCCAGCTTACATCCTTCAAAAAGGCTTCGTTCGAGACATTCCATTTGACGGCTGCCGAAGGGAAAAAGCCCCACTTGTTATTGGCTGCAAAATTCGAAGCGCCGTCGAAACGCCCCGTCACCGTCAGGTAATAGCGGTGTTTGTAATTGTAATTGATGCGGGCAAGATAGGAGATCTTGGTCAGCTTTATCGATCCCGAGGAGGCCGAGTAGGTCTCTTTGTCCAGAACGGCCCCCATGTTGTCCCATTTCACCTCGTCGTCCATGTAGCCCGAACCTGAAAGCGTCAACGTGTTGGATTTGGAACGGGATGCGGTGAATCCTCCTAACATATTGAGATTGTGACCGCTTTTAGTTTCGAGGTTCCAGGAAAGCGTATTTTCACTCGACAAACTGTTTTCGTTGTACTCATTGCGGTAGGCTTCGCCGCCCTCGCCTTCGTTCTTCTTGGGCAATGTGCTCGGATAATAACGATAGATGTGACGTTCGGAGTTGTAATAGGATTCCTGACTGCGTAACTTGAGGTTCTTGGCAAGTTCCACCTCGAAAGCCACGGTATGGCTGGACGAGAATCGCTTGGTATTGTTCGTATTCTGCTCGATCAGCGCCGTCGGCGTATTGAACGGCGTACCGTTGCCGTAATAGGGGTTGAAATTGTCGTCGGGGTCGATCAGCGGGCTCAGGTAAATGGCGGCCTGCTGCCGGTTCGTACCACCGATCTCGACCAGATTATTGTCCTGATCCCGGCTCGTGAAGGTTCCTTTGTAGCTAATGTTCAGCCACTTGAACAGCTGATGGCTCAAATTGATACGCCCCGTGATACGCTCTACGCCGCTGTTCTTGATGATACCTTCCGTATTGTTGTAACCCAGCGAGGCAAAGTAACTGCTCTTCGCCGTGCTGTTCGAAATCGAGATATTGTAGTTCTGGTATCCTGCCGTGCGGGAGATTTCATCGACCCAATCGGGAGATTTCATCGACCCAATCGGTACATTTCCCCACGGAAAGCGGGTCCGGAAAAGTGTATTGCGACAGTGGCGTGGTATCGTCGAGCGAGGAGTGGAAATAGGCGTAGTCATTGCGGTAGAGTGCGAATTCCGTCCCGTTCATCAGATCCAGCTTGCGGGGCAGTTGTGAGAATCCGATGTCGGCCTTGAAGGTAATGTCGGGTTTTCCGGACGATGAACGGCCTTTCTTGGTGGTGACGATGATGACGCCATTGGCCCCACGCGAACCGTAAATAGCCGTCGAAGAGGCATCCTTCAGAACGGATATGGATTCGATGTCCGCCGAGTTGATGTCGTTCAGGTCGCTGATGGCGTCCATCACGCCGTCAACGACGACCAGCGGTTCGTTCGACGCCAGGATCGACCGGGTTCCGCGAATGCGGATCGATGTCGGGGCTCCCGGTTCACCGGTGGTGGACATGATGTCGGCTCCGGCGATACGGCCCTGCAAAGCATGGTCGACCGACAGCACGGGAGCGTCTTGTATGTCCGACATTTTGATATTGGTCACCGAGCCGGTCATGTCGGTCTTCTTTACCGTGCCGTAACCGATCACGACGACTTCGTCCATCTCATTGGCCTCATCTTCCAATACGACGCTGACCGCAGTTGCGGAGACGACCTTCACCTCCGCGGATTGGTATCCTATGTACGAAACGCGAAGGACCATCGGCATCGTTCCCCGGATCGAAAAAGCACCGGCGGCATTCGTCGTGGCACCGCGGGTCGTGCCGGCAATGACCACCGTAGCTCCGACCAGCGGTTCTCCCTTCTGGTTCCGGACATCTCCCGTTACGGTATGCTCCCGTTTTTCCGCAGCGGAGGGTGCCGCGTGCCGGGGATCGGCAAGGATGATATCGTTCCCCTTGATCTGATAGGAGATTTTCAACGGTTTGAAGAGTTTGTCCAGAATGGTCTGCACCGGTTCGTTATCGGCATGAATAGAAACCGGTTTTTGCAAATCATGGAGTTTGTTGTTGTAATAAAAGCGGTATTCGGTCCGGTTTTCGATGGCATCCATGATTTCGCTCAACGGCCGTTCCTGCATGTGCAGCGAAAGATGCCGCTGTGAAACTTGTGCCGATGCCGGCAAGATCACGGCAAGCGACAAGTAAATAAATAACTTTTTTCGAAATCCGCCGATGACCTTTTTCACCGTCGGATATCCGAAAAGAGATTTGTTTTTCATATCTTTGTAAAGTTTTTAAGATTACCTCCCAAAGGTTGGCTTGAGAACTTTTTGAGGCAGGGTTTGTGTCGCATCACAAACCCTGCTGTTTTTTTGGTCAGATTTTTTTCATCGGCAGTCGGATTAAGTTTTAGGCATTCGTTTTTTCTGGTTCAATATAATGCATTGTTTTCCCGCAACGGCGGATTCATACCGGACATCGATGCCCGAGGATATCTGCATATATTCGAGAATCAATGACAGGTCGCGATTGTCGAAGGTTCCTGTGAACGTATAGTCGTTCAAGCCGGCATCCTGTACGACGAATTCCACGCCGAAATTGTGGGACAGTCTCCGAATGACCTCGGGAAACGGCGTGTCGCGGAAAACAAAGGTGTTGTCCATCCATTCGATACCCGAAACGAAAGGGTCCTCGCGAAGCGCAATTTGTCCCGAACTGACATTGTAACGCAACTCTTCAGAGGGGGTCATGAGGTAATTCCGTACACCGGACGAGTTGTCGCCGATGTCGACACTTACACGCCCTTCCAACAGGAAGACCTGTGCGATACTGTCGGCCGCATAGGCCTCGACATTGAATTTCGTCCCCAAAACCCGTATTTGCAGATCGTTGTCGGTCATTACGACAAACGGCTTGTCCGGATCATGGGCCACCTCGAAATAAGCCTCTCCGTCGAGCTTCACACACCGGGAGTCCTTCGCATATTTCACCGGAAAACGCAGGGAACTGTTACGGTTCAGAAATACCGACGTTCCGTCAGGCAGTGTGTATTCGACCTTTTTTTCGGCGTTTGAATTCAAGGTGATATAGGCTCCGGCCGATACCCGATCTCCCACAAGACCCCAGATTCCGATATTCACTGCGACAAGAACAACGGCGGCGACGGCGACTTTTCGCCATGAAAATCGGATCGTCTGTTGTTTGCGACGAACCGAGCGCATTACGTTCTCGTAAGCGGACGTTACATTTCGGCGGCGAATTCGCTCGGCCCGGCGCAGCATATAATACACTCTCGCCATATCCAGCAGCATCGCTTCGTTTTCAGGATCTGCCCCCATCCACGCCTCGACCTCGGCACGCACCTCGTGAGGAGCGTTTCCCCGTATGTATTCGAGCAACATATCCTCGGAAGGTTCAGTCTGTTTCATAGGCCCGTTTTCATTGTATTCATATATAAGACAAAGAAAGGGAGGGCGACCCTAAAGAAATAAAAAAAAATAATTCTCAACCCCCATTCAGACTGACCTCACAGGCGTTCCGGTTCACGAATCGTTTTTTTTTGTATACTTGCATTGAAAATTCCAGTGACGATGCACTACAACGATCCACAACTGCTCGAAGAATTAGGCAATGGAAATGAACAGGCTTTCAGGCAATTGTTCGTTACCTACTATTCGCCTTTGTGTGAGTTCGCCTCTCAATATGTTTCTGACGGAGCCGCCGAAGAGGTGGTTCAGGAGTTGATGATGTATCTCTGGGAAAGGCGGGAATTCCTTGCAATCGTCGGTTCGGTAAAATCCTATCTTTTCACGGCAGTCCGGAACCGCTGTCTCAACGCCATCCACCGAAACCGGTACAAGGAAGTTACGCATAGCTATATTTACGAAAAATTGAAAGACAGCTTCCAAAACCCGGACGGCTATATGCTGGAGGAATTATCCCGAAACATTGAGAAGGCGATCGGTGAACTGCCCGAGACCTATCGGGAGGTCTTCTCGATGAGCCGTTTCGGGAATTGTTCCAACAAAGAGATCGCCGATCAGCTGAATGTATCGGTCAAAACGGTGGAATACCGGATTACACAAGCGTTAAAAATTCTGCGGATAAAACTCAAGGACTATCTCTATTTGCTATCTGCCTGGTTATAGCGCCTAATTATAAAATAAAGGATTGCTCATGCAAGGTACGACAAAACAGACGAGGTTACGGTCTGAAAACCGTAACCTCGTCTGGCATTATCTTATTATGTCTGTTCTTCCCCAAAGGAGAAAACCCACATAAGCAACCGACCGATCCGCCCGGAGTTTTTGATTATCGCGGAGCAGCACGGTCCTCCCCGCAGCGATTTTCGATCAGTGCGGTGCAGATGTCGTGCATCGTGAAAAATCCCCGGACGGGTAGTACTTGCGTACGTCCCGTTCGGGGATTTTGAGGGATGTGCGGCAGGTACGCCGCAATCATCGAAAATCAGACAAGGCCGGAAAATCCCATGAACGCCATGGCCAGAATCCCGGCCGTGATCAGCGCGATAGGAATGCCCTTGAACGCCTTGGGAACGTCCTCGAAATCGAGACGCTCGCGGATTCCGGCGAAGAGCACCAGCGCCAAGGCGAATCCCAGGGCCGTGGCCACCGAGTAGGTGACGCTCTGCAGCAGGTTGAACTCCTTCTGGATCATCAGGATCGCAACGCCCAGCACGGCGCAGTTAGTAGTGATGAGGGGCAGGAAGATACCCAGCGCCTGATACAACGACGGCGACATCTTCTTGAGCATGATCTCGACCATCTGCACGAGGGCCGCGATGACGAGGATGAAGACGATCGTCTGCATGTAGACGATGTCCAGCGGCACCAGCACATAGGTCTGGATCAGCCACGCCACGACAGCCGCAATGGCCATCACGAAGGTTACGGCGGCTCCCATACCCATCGAGGTTTCGACCTTGGACGACACGCCCAGGAAGGGGCAGATGCCGAGGAACTGCGCCAGCACGACGTTGTTGACGAAGATGGCGCCGATGATGATTGCAAAATAGGAAAGCTCCATAACTATTTCTTGGCTAATTTGTTAAACAACACCATGAGATACCCGAGCACCAGGAATGCACCGGGAGCCAGCACGAAGATCAGCGGCGTGTAGTCTGCGATTCCGAGGCTGACGCCGAAGATGGCGCCGCTGCCCAGAATCTCGCGCACGGCGCCGACGACCGTCAGAGCCAGCGTAAATCCCAGACCGATGCCCACGCCGTCAAGCGCGGAGTCGAACGGCGAGTTCTTCGAGGCGAAGGCCTCGGCGCGGCCCAGAATGATGCAGTTCACCACGATCAGCGGGATGAAGACGCCCAGCGCATCGTACAGCGCCGGAACATAGGCCTGCATCAGCATCTGGATGATGGTCACGAACGAGGCGATCACGACGATGAACGCCGGAATGCGGACCTTGTCGGGAATGATGTTCTTGATGAGCGAGATCACGAGGTTCGACATGATCAGCACGGCCATCGTCGCCAGTCCCATACCCATGCCGTTCTCGGCCGAAGTGGTCGTTCCCAGCGTGGGGCACATACCCAGCACCAGCACGAACGTCGGGTTGTTCTTGACGATACCGCTCAGTATAATCTGCAATTTATTCATTTTGCCCTCCTTCCTGAGCCGCAGGCTCGTTGGTTTGCGCGGCGGCGGCCGCCGTCGCACCGGATGCCACGTCCGTCGGGGCCTCGCCCGACGCTACGCTTTTGTAGGCCATCCATGCGCGGTTGATCGCATCGACATAGGCCCTCGACGAGATGGTCGCGGCGGTCAGCGCATCGACGTCTCCGCCGTCCTTCTTCACGGCCAGCTTGCCGTCCACGAGTTTCTTGTCCTCGAGCTTCTGTCCCTTGACGCTGCCGAGCAGGATGTTGCCCTCGTCGGCCATCTTGGTTCCGAGGCCCGGGGTCTCGGTCTGCTCCAGCACGTTGACGTTCACGACCTCGCCCTCGGGGGTGAAACCCACCATCAGGCGCACCACGCCGCCGAATCCCTGCTTGGTCATCGACTGCACGGCATATCCGCTCACGGCGCCCTCTTTGGTGGCCGTGTAGACCGTGATCGGCATCTCGTCGATCGTCAGCACTTCGGAGGTCGTCGCGTCGAATGCCGGCAGCACCTCCGTGAGGGCCGCTTTCGTCGCCGCCTCCTTGGCCGCGGCGATCGGCTCTTCGGTAATCATATTGACGACGCCCACTCCCGCCGAAGCCACGAGGGTGATGCCGAAGAGGACGGCCGTCATGTTCAAAAGTGTACTTTTCATACTATACTGCCTCCTCCGTTATTTTACGCCGAAGCGCTTGGGTTTGACATATTTGTTGATCAGGGGCACGCAGGCGTTCATGACGAGGATCGCGAACGACATACCCTCGGGATAGGCGCCCCACAGACGGATGCACATGGTTATCAGACCGATCCCGACCGCGAAGATCACGCCGCCCCGAACGGTCATCGGCGAGGTCGAATAGTCGGTGGCCATGAACACGGCACCGAGGATCGCACCTCCGGCCAGCACGTGGAACAGTCCGGACGACAGCGCGCGTCCGAAGAGGAACCCGGTCTTATAGGCCACCTCTCCGATTTTCACGTCATCCGGCCCGACACCTTCAAGCGAAGTCGTACACATCGTAACCACCCCGGCGAACAGGGCCATCGTCACGAGCACCGTCACGGGAATGTGCCAGGTGATTACGCGCCGCCACAGCAGGTAGACGAAACCGCACAGCAGCGCCAGCGCGGCCACCTCGCCCAGCGAACCGGGCATATTACCCAGCAGCAGTTCCTGTGCGCCGACCGTCCCGGGAGTCACGATGCCCTGCTTCACGGCGGCCAGCGGCGTGGCGCCCGAAAGGGCGTCGAACGCGCCGTTCACCGGCAGCGGGAACGAGGTCATCTGCACCGGGTAGGCGATCAGCAGGAACACACGCCCCACGAGCGCGGGGTTGAAGGGGTTCTTGCCCAGGCCTCCGAAGGTCATCTTGGCGACGGCAATCGCCACGAAAGCGCCCATCACGACGATCCACCAGGGAATCGACGCCGGGAGGTTGAAGGCCAGCAGCACGCCGGTCACCACGGCCGACCAGTTGGTGACGGTGACCGCACCGCGGACCATGAATTTCTGAATCAGGTACTCGAACGCCACGCACGCCGCCACCGAAAGGGCCGTCACGCGCAGCACGTCGGCCCCGAACACCACGGTCGAGACGACCAGCGCAGGCATCAGCGCAATCACGACGTCGCGCATGATCCGTGCCGTCGACTGGGAGGTCTGGACGTGCGGCGCAGGAGCTACAATGAGTTTGTTTGCCATAAGTTATACTATAATTTTACATTTTTCGTATTATCGGACCGTTCCTGCCGTTCCCGAGGTATCGTCCCGCGGCCTGCAGCCGCGTTTGCAAATCCTACCCCACCCTAAATCCCTCCCTCGGGAGGGACTTACGGCCGCAAGCGGCCGCCGGGCCGGAATCTTCGGAACGGAAATCCACCCTTACTTTTTGGGCGCTGCGGCACCGCGTGCGCGGATGATTCCCATCACGGTCTGCTTTCCGAGACGAATCCAGTCCAGCAGCGGCAGGTACGAAGGGCACGTGGACTGGCAGCATCCGCACTCGATACACGAGGTGATCATCTGCCCTTCGAGCGCGTCCCAGCCCTTCTTCTGCGTCATTTTCGAGAGGTAATAAGGCTCCAGGCCCATCGGGCAGGCCGACACGCACTTGGCGCACTTGATGCACTGCGCGGCCTCGCGGCGCACGGCTTCGCGGCCCGAGAGGACCGTGATTCCCGAACAACCCTTCGTGACGGGCGACGCGAGGTTGACCATCGCACGGCCCATCATCGGACCTCCGTTCACCACCTTCGAAGGCTCCTCGGGAACTCCCCCGGCGGCCTCCAGCAGCGCCGAAACCGGCGTACCCATGCGGGTCAGCAGGTTTTTGGGCTCCTTCATGCGCTTGCCCGTGACAGTCACCACGCGCTCGATCAGCGGCATCGATTTCTGCACGGCCCGGTAGACGGCCACCGTCGTCGAGGCGTTGCACACCACGGCGCCCACGTCGATAGGCAGTGCGGGCGGGGGCGGAACCTGCCGGCCCGTGACAGCCGCAATAAGCTGTTTTTCACCGCCCTGCGGATACATCACCTTCAAGGGCACCACCTCGATACCTTTGTATTCCGCCGCAATCCGCTTCAGGTGCGCGATGGCGTCGGGCTTGTTGTTCTCGATACCGATATAGGCTTTCTCCACGCCCACGGCTTTCATCAGAATCGTCACGCCGACCATCAGCTCTTCGCCGTGCTCCAGCATCGTGCGATGGTCCGAGGTGAGGTAGGGTTCGCACTCCACGCCGTTGATAATGACACAGTCGGCCTTTTTTCCGGGAGGCACCGAGAGTTTCACGTGCGTAGGGAACGTCGCGCCGCCCATGCCGACGATGCCGGCATCCTTGATCTTCGCGATGATCTCCTGCGCCGAGAAGGGGCAGACCTTCACCAGCGTCTCCGAACGGTCGATGCCCTCGGCCCAGTCGTCGCCCTCGCGCTTGATGGTGATCATCATCTGGCGCAGGCCCTGTCCGTTGGGAACCATATCGACGGCCGTGACCGTTCCCGACACCGGGGAGTGAATGTTCGCCGACATGAAGCTGCCGGCTTCGGCGATGAGCTGTCCCGTCAGCACCTTGTCTCCTTTGGCGACCTTGGCCACCGCGGGAGCCCCGATATGCTGCGCGAGGGGGATTGTCACCACCTCGGGCAGCGGCAGTACCTCAATCGGTTTTGCGCAGCTCAGCTTATTTTCCGACGGATGGACTCCGCCCATTGGAAATGTCTTCATAGTTGGAATTCCTTTTTTACGATTCTTTGTTAGCATCAGGCGCAGCCTCGGCCTTCGGAGCGGCAGCCGCCGGTTTCTCCGCCGCAGGAGCCGTTTCGGCCTTGGGAGCGGCGGGGGCCGCCGGAGCCGGAGCGGCCTTCGGGGCCTTGGGCAGCGGGTCCATGCCGACCAGCCGGATGGCACCCGTGGGGCACTCGTTCACGCACTTGCGGCACAACTTGCATTTCAGCGGGTCGATATAAGCGAGGTTGTTCTCCACGGTGATAGCGTCGAAGGCGCAGACCTTCACGCACTTGCCGCAGCCGATACACCCGGCCTTGCAGGCCTTCATCACCACGGCGCCCTTGTCCTTCGAGACGCACGACACGTAAACCGCGCGGTTCTTGGGCCATTTCTTGCGCAGTTCGATGATCATTTTCGGACATGCCTTCACGCAGGCGCCGCAGGCCGTACACTTGTCGGGATCGACCTCCGGAAGCCCCGTTGCGGGATTGATGTGAATGGCGTCGAAGGCGCAGGCCACGACGCAGTCGCCGAATCCGAGGCATCCGAATGCACAGCCCGTCTCGCCCACGTAGAGCGACGAAGCCACGGCGCACGATTTGGCTCCGTCGAAATCGTTTGTCCGGGGACGCTTTTCGCACGTACCGCCGCAGCGGACGGTCGCCACTTCGGGCTGCTTTTCGGCAGCGGCCTTTCCGAGGTAGGCAGCCACGGCCTTCATGCAGTCGCCGCCGCCCACGGGGCAGAACAGCGACGAAATGTCATCCTGCTTGACCAGCGCATCGGCCATACCCCGGCAGCCTGCGAATCCGCAGCCGCCGCAGTTGGCGCCGGGGAGCATCTTCTCCACCTCGTCGATGCGCGGGTCCTCCTCGACCCGGAATTTCTGGGCCACGAAATAGAGGATCACCGCCGAGAGCACGCCCAACGCGCAGAGCGTCAGAATCGTGTAAAGTAATACTTCCATCAGATTTTAGTTATTGTAAATTGAATTGTGTGTTCGATTTTCGCGCGGCAGAGCCACAGCACGAAATAATAAACGCCCACGCCAGCGATCGCTGCGAGGGCGCCAGCGCCTTCACTCCATCCCATGCCGGCAATCGCCGCCACGAGCACCGCCATAAGCACCGCCAGCGCACCGACATAGGCCAGCACGACGGCCCGCATGCCCGCACTCCGGCGCACACCGACCGATACATCCTCCCCCACCGCGAACGACGCGGCGCAGGGGGTCGTCACGACGACGATCTTATCCTGCGCTTCGGCGAGCCCGCATGCCTGACGGGCGCTGCACGTTCCGCAGGCGCTCCGGGAGGTAATCCGCACATAGACCGCGCCGCGCTCCGTGCGCTCCACCACACCGACGTGTTCGATCAGCTCCGCCACGCCTCAGTCTCCGTATTTATTGGTCAGGGGCATCAGCCGCTCGTGTCCGAATGTGCACGACGAAAGCCGCAGCACGGGCGGGAACTGATAGCGTTTCTTCTCGTTGTGCATGATCATCGCGTGGATTTTCTCCACGACCTCCGAATCGAATCCCGCGTTGATAATCTCCTCGCGGTGCTGCCCCTCCTCGATCATGCGCATCAGGATGGCGTCCACCACCTCGTAGGGCGGCAGGATGTCGCTGTCCTTCTGTCCCGGATGCAGTTCCGACGAAGGTTCCTTGGTCAGGATATTCTCGGGAATGGGATTGCCCTGCGTGCGGTTGATATAGCGGGCCACGTCGTACATCTCGCTCTTGTAGAGGTCGCCCGTGGGGCTGAACGCGCCCGCCGTATCGCCGTAAAGGGTGCAGAGTCCCAGTGCGTTCTCGCTTTTGTTCGAGGAGTTCAGCAGGATGTAATCCGTCTTGTTCTGCAGGGCCATCAGCAGCACCGTGCGGATACGGGTCTGGATATTCTCCTCCGTGGCGTCGAACTCCGTGCCGCCGATGACCGGTTTGAGGGTGTTCACCACGCTGGTGTAGATTTCGGAAATGGGAATGACGTTGTATTCGATGCCGAGGTTGCGGGCCAGCTCCTTGGCGTCCTCCACCGATTCGAGGGACGAGAAGGGCGAGGGCATCAGCAGCGCCCGGACGTTCTCCGCGCCCAGCGCATCGGCGGCCAGACACGAGTCGATACCGCCCGAAAGGCCTATCGAGGCTTTTTTGTAGCCGTTCTTGCGGAAGAAATCCCGCAGTCCGCAGCGGGCCGCCCCGTAGACCAGCCGCGTGCGGTCGTTGTAGGTCGAGGGAATTGCGATCGGCTCGGCAGCGGCCTTGGTATCGAAAATCTGGAAATCCTCCTCGAAATTCTTCATCATCAGCACCACCTCGCCGCGGCCGTTCATCACGCCCGACGTACCGTCGTACACGATGTCGGTCGAACCGCCCACCTGATTGACCATCACGAGGTTCTTGCCCTCGACGAACGCCAGGTTGCGCATCATTTCATAGCGGTAGGTCATGGTTCCCTTGCCGTACTTGCGGGCGTTGATCGAAATGACGGTCTCGACCGACTGGTCGAAATCGTGCTCGCGGCTCAGGTCGTCGCCCACGATGATGGCGCACTTGTGGCCCTTGACCGTGGCGTACTCAAACCCCTTCGAAGGGGTCAGGAAACCCATCTCGCGGCGTGCGGTGATGTATTTCTTCCCGACGTAGCGCAGCACCTTGCGGTCCTGGATCAGCGCCGCGGCGCTGATCGTGCCCTCGGCGGTGAGGATCGGCAGGCCGACGATGGCGGCGATGCCGTCGCAGCACGAGGCGATCTCGACCAGAGCGTCCTCGCACAACTCGAGGAAGGTCGTTTTGCGCAGCAGGTCGAAGGCAGGGGTTCCGCTCACGGCCTGTTCGGCGAAGATCACCAGGTCGGCGCGTTGTGCTTTCGCTTTGTTGATCGAATCGATGATCTTGGATGCGTTGCCGTCCACATCTCCGATCGTGTAATTCAACTGGGCAATAGCTATTTTCATGGCAGTGGTTTAAGTCGGGGCATTACAACTCCGCAAAGTTAAGGATTATTTGCAAAAGTCGGAAGAAATTTCGGTGTTAATAAATTAACATTCCTGCATTTACAAAAATATTTAAAAACAAACGAAAGGCTTCCGGAAAATCCGGAAGCCTTATCGCAATTCGTATCGTCTCTATTCCTGCGGTTCGTCGGGATCGGCCACCAGGATGCGGCCGCAGTACTCGCAGACAATGATCTTCTTACCTTGGCGGATGT
The DNA here is from genome assembly GCA_001941065.1 of Alistipes sp. Zagget8. Classification (GTDB taxonomy): domain Bacteria; phylum Bacteroidota; class Bacteroidia; order Bacteroidales; family Rikenellaceae; genus Alistipes. The sequence goes on along the minus strand of MSHJ01000018.1, from coordinate 77,319 downwards.
CCACCTGACGCTGGGGCGGGATGCGGTTGAAACAGCCTCCGCAGGCGTCGCGCTTGACAGTCACCACGGCCAGTCCGTTGCGGACGTTGCGGCGGATGCGCTCGTAAGCGGACAGCAGGCGCTCGTCGATCTTCTCCTTGGCCTGCGCACCCAGCACCTCGTACTCGGCCACCAGCGGCGCGGTCTCGGCCTCGATGCCCTCCAACTCGGTTTTCTTGGCCCCGAGGTCCGCCAGACGCTCCTTGCTCTGCGCCTCGGCATCCTCCAGCTGGGCCTTCTTGACCTTCACGCCGGCGGCATACTCCTTCAGGCGTTTCTCGGCCAGCTCGATCTCGAGTTCCTGATACTCGATCTCCTTGGTGATGGCGTCGAACTCCCGGTTGTTGCGCACGTTGTTCTGCTGCTCCTTGTAGTTGCCGATCATGATCTTGGCCTGGTCCACCTCGCGCTTGCGCTGCTTGGACAGCGTGTTGAGCTCCTCGATCTCCGCGTTGATGTGGTCGATGCGGGTCTTCATCCCGGCCATCTCGTCCTCGAGATCCTGAACCTCAAGAGGCAGTTCACCTTTCACCTTGTTGATTTCGTCGATCTTGCTGTCGATCTTCTGCAGCTCGTAGAGCGCCAGGATTTTCTCCTGCATCGAGTAATCAACCTCGGCTGTCTTTTTTTGTGTTGCCATATATTGTACTGTATAGTTTAGACTTACACCAGATAATTCACGGGATTGCGAGAGCGTTCACTCTTGCGAACCGCAAAGGTACGTAAATTTTTCGATAAAATATCAAATAAAATTTCAATTGCGCAATATTCGCTCTCAAAATGGCCTATATCTGCTACCGTGAGGGCTTTATCGGGTGTCATGAAGTCATTGTATTTCAGGTCTGCGGTGATGTAAATATCGGCTCCGGCGCGTCGTGCGTCGCCGATCAGCGAGGCCCCGGCCCCGGTGCAGACCGCCACGCGGCGCACCGCGGAAGTCGCTGTGTCGCTGTGCCGTATGGCCTTCACCTCAAGCCGCCGTTGGATAAACCGCATAAACTCCACGGTGTCAACGGCATCCGGGAGTTCACCCACCACGCCGAATCCCACGCCTTCACCGGCCTCGGAGGGCTGCAATACCTCCAGTTTCCCGACGCCCAGCATCTCGGCCAGCCGCCAGCTCATCCCCTCGGGAGCGCTGTCGAGGTTGGTGTGGCAGGCATAGAGGGCGATCCGGCTGCGGATGGCGCGTTCGACGCAGCGCTGCACGGGGTCCGCGGAATTGAAACGCTTGAGTGCGTGGAAGACGATCGGATGGTGTGTCAGCACGATATCGCACCCCTCGGCTTCGGCTTCGTCCAGCACCTCCTCGGTCACATCGACGGCCAGCAGGGCCTTGTGCACCTCGTCGTCGGGACGCCCGACGATAAGTCCCGCATTGTCATACGATTCCTGCCATCCGAGTGGGGCAAAGCGTTCGATGACGTCAGTTATCTGTTTGATTGTCATAAACATTCTTAATTTTTCATACGACTTGTCTATTAAGCCCCCGCCGAGGCGGGGGTTTGGGGGTGGGTCAGACCTGCAAACACGGCGGTACGCCGTGAATACGCCCGGCAAAGCCGTAAAACCCCGAATAAACCCCTTACGGACGGAGAACGTCTCTGCGAACAATCCTTAAAATAAGGATTGTTCGTAAAAGGCGAACAGCTCCTTGTTTTCAGCCTCCTCTTTTTTGCGGCGGGGCTTGCGGGGCGTGCGTTTGGCGAGGGTCTGTCCGCCGTCAGAGGCCTCCCCGCCCGTCGTCTCGTCGATCTTCACCACCGCCTTGGCCCGGCGGCGCACGGGGGCGGCTTCGGGTGCGTCGGCGGCTCCGGCTTCAGCGGCAGCGTCCGCATCGGTCACGATCTCCCCCACCCCGGCCTTCAGGTCCTCACGGACCTCGACCAGCAGGGCGCGGATGTGCTGCAAACGTTCCATCAATTCGGCATCGCGGTCCACACCGCTCTCGGCAGGCGCCTTGCGAAGCGCCTTTTTGGCCCCTTCGAGCGTCATGCCGCGCTCCTTGACCAGATGGTAGATCAGCTTCAGATTCTCGACATCCTCGGGCGAGAAGAGGCGGTTGCCTTTCTTGTTGCGCTTGGGGCGGAGGATGCCGAACTGCGACTCCCAATGGCGGATGAGCGACGTATTGACGTCGAACATCTCGGCCACCTCGCCCATCGAATAATACAGTTTATCGGCCATATCTATTGTTTTATAATTCGCGACGAATTGGGGTACATATTGTTCACCCGGGCGCCGATCCGCTTGGCGAACCCTAACGCGCGTCCCCGCGAGCAGACGAGGTTCACCCCTTCGGCCAGCCCTCCGGCGGCGATGTCCTGCTTGCGCAGGAAGCGCAGGGCCTCCGCTTCGTCCAGCTCTGCAACGGGCACCGCACGGCGGTTCAGTCCGTCGAAAAAGGCCAGCGCGGAATCGGGCTTCAGCGTCCCCTTGAACACCTGCCCCAGCGCCACGCCCGAGTAAATGACGGGCACGGCCTCGGACAACGCCCGAACGGCATCGGACTGCGCGGCATACCACGCATAGCAGGTCTCCGCGACCTCGGCGAAGCACATCCGGTCCGGCTCCCGGAGCCAGCGGGCCAGTTCGGCGACGGTCTTCCGGTCCACCGCCGCAAATACCGTGCGCCGCGCCTTGGGTGTGCGCACGCGGCCCCCGGTGTCGAACGACTTGCGGGCCGCGGCGGCGAAGAATCCCTCGCCGCAGGCCCGGTGGGGATAGAACCGGAACGTCCGAAACGCCCCGACACATCCGCAGACGACGCCCCACGCATCCCCGACGGGTATCTCTTCCGGCTCGGCGACCTCGTCGCCGGCCCATGCGAGCATCCGCTCCAGCGCACCTTCGTCCTCGTCGCGGTTGAACGTGCAGGTGCTGTAAACGAGCGTTCCGCCCGGCTTCAGGGCCCGCCACGCCTCGCGCAGAATCCCGTCCTGACGCGACGCGCACAGTTTCACGTTACTCTCGCTCCACTCGCCGCGGGCCTCGTCATCCTTGCGGAACATCCCCTCGCCGGAGCAGGGGGCGTCCACGGCCACGACGTCGAACCACGCCTCGAAATCGCCCAGCAGACGCGCTTCGCAGGTCGTGACAGCCACGTTTCCCGTGCCCCATTTGCGCACGTTGTCCGCGAGCACCGAGGCGCGGCGGCGGTCGATCTCGTTGGCGACGACCAGTCCGTCGGGTCCCGCCAGCGAGGCGTAAAGCGTCGTCTTGCCGCCCGGAGCCGCACACAGGTCGAGGATGCGGGCCCCTTCGGTCCGCACGTTTCCGAGCAGGTGTCCCACGAACTGCGACGAAGCCTCCTGCACATAGTAGGCCCCGGCGTGAAAATCGGGATCGAGGGTGAAGGAGGGACGCGCCGTGAGATAATGCCCGTCACGGCACCACGGCACCTGTCCGGCAATCTCCAGGGCCGGCAGCGCATCGGCGGCGGCCTTCGCGGGGTTTATCCGCACCGACACCGGCGGCTCGCCGTCGAGCGCGGCACAGAGGGCCCGGCCCTCCGCGTCACCGAGGTCGCGCAGCACCCGTTCGACGAATTTCGCGGGCAGCGTCATACCTCAGCGTTTCTTCGCTTTGATGGCGTCGAGACGCGCACAGATTTTCTCCAGCACGGCCGGATTCGACACGAAATCCTCGTGGTCCTTGTCCACGACCAGCACTTCGCCGCCGTAGAGGTTCTCGATCCAGTGGTTATACTTGTCGTTCAGGCGCTTGAGATACAGTTCGTCGATGTTCATTTCGTATTCGCGGCCGCGTTTGCGGATCTGCGAAATGAGCGTCGGAACGCTCGCCTTGAGGTAGATCAGCAGGTCGGGCTTGGGAATGAGCGTCGTCACCAGCCGGAAAATCTTCATGTAGGTCTCGATGTCGCGCGTAGCCATCAGCCCCATTTCGTGGAGGTTGTCGGCGAAGATGTGCGCATCCTCATAGATCGTGCGATCCTGGAAAATCACGCCCGAACGGCAGTCGGCCAACATGTCCATCGTCTGCTGGATGCGGCTCCCGAGGAACGAAATCTGGAGGTTGAACGCCCAGCGGTTCATATCCTCGTAAAAATCGCCGATGTAGGGGTTGTCGCACTCCTCGAGGTAGCACTTGGCGTCGTAGCGCTTCGTGAGAATTTGGGTCAGCGTGGTTTTCCCGCTCCCGATGTTTCCGGCTATGGCTATGTACATAGTGGTATAGGGTTTTATATTTTTCAATCGTTTTTTCGTTTCCGAACCTCGTCGCACGCGACCGGAATGCGGACCGACAGGTCTCAGACGGACAGGGCCACCGGGACGAACGACAACACGTCGTCGGCCACCCGGCGGTCGTTGACCAGCCGCGGAACCTTGTTCTTACCCCGCGCACGCATCCACGCGAGGAACGTCCCGCGCTCCACGACCGTCAGGCGCTGGCGGTCGAGCGTGGTGTGCCGTTTGGCGTCGTAGTCCGAATTGACGGCCCGCAGCTGTTCGTCCAGCGTCTCGGCGAAACGTTCGCGGCTGTCGGGTTCGCGTTCGAACTCCACGATCCATTCGTGGGCTCCCCGCTCGCGCAGCGACATGTAGCACGGCGCAACGCTGTATTCGCTCACCACAGCCCCGGTCCGGCGGCACGCTTCGAGCAGGGCGTGTTCGGCGTTATCGACGATCAGCTCCTCGCCGAAGGCATTGATATACTGCCGGGTGCGGCCCGCAAACCGGATGCGGTAGGGGTTCGTCGAGGTGAACTCCACCGTATCGCCGATCTCGTAACGCCACAGCCCGTTGTTCGACGTGATCAGCACGGCATAGACCTTCCCGCACTCCACGCCCTCCAGCGGCATGATCTGCGTCCCGCTGCGGAACTCGAAGAAAGTGCCGTAGTCGAGCATCAGCAGCATGTCGCTCCGCGCGGGGTCGTCGGCCATGGCGAAAAAGCCCTCCGAGGCGTTGTAGGTCTCCATGTATTTCATCCGTTCCGAAGGAATCAGCTCCTCGAACGTCGTCCGGTAGGGCGCGAACTCCACGCCTCCGTGGGCGAACATCTCCAGACGCGGCCACACCTCCAGCAGATTCTGCTTGCCGGTGTACTCCAGCACGCGGCGCATCATCGCCAGGTTCCACGACGGGACGCCCGCAAAGGCCGTGATGTTCTCGCCGACGCACTCGCGACAAATCGCCGCGACCTTCTCGTCGAAATCCGGAATGATCGCCGTCTCGGTCCGCGGGGCCCGGAACCAGCCGCTCCAGAACGTCGTCTCGTGAATCAGCAGCGCCGAGAGGTCGCCCACCAGGTTGCGCCCCTCGCGGCGGCACGAACCGCCCAGCGTCAGGGTCTTGCCCTCGAAAACCCGCGACTTCGGATAGTTGGCCGAAAAGACCGTCGCCACGTCGCGCATGCCCAGCGTATGGTTCCACCACAGCGACTCCATCGTCACGGGGATATACTTGCTCCGGTCCGAGGTGGTCCCCGACGAACGGGCGAACAGCGACACCCGGCCCGGGTAGGCGACGCTCCGCACCCCCTCCATCATCCGTTCGATGTAGGGTTTGAAGGTCTCGTAGTCGAAAGTCTCGACCTGCGACTGGAACTGCTCCACCGAGCGGATGTGCCGCAGGTCGTAGCGGTCGCCGAACTCCGTCAACCGTCCCCGGCGCAGCAGCCGACGGAACATCCGTTCCTGGGTTTCGACGGGACGGCGGCGGAAACGGTCGATCGACCGTTCGCGCTGCGAGAACCACGCCCTGAGAATTATGCTTCGGAAAGACACGTCGCTCAATTAAAGTAATAACCGACCTTCCCCACAGCGCCGGGCATGGCGAAGACCACCACCCGGTCGTAGGGATTTATCTCCATATTGTCCACCGCGATGAAGACCTTGTCGCCGCGGACGATGCCGCCGATGATCGTGTCCTCGGGCAGCCCCAGGTCCTTGATCCGGGCCTTCGTGGCCGGAGAGTTGGGCTTCACGATGAATTCCAGCACCTCGGCGTCGCTGCCCGTCAGGCACTTGATCGCCTGCACGTCGGTCGACATCGTGAAGCGGAAGATGTTCGACGCCGTCACCAGCTTCTTGTTGATGATCGTGTCGATGCCGATCGACTCGGCGAGGTTGATGTAGTTCATGTTCTCGACCTCCGCGATGACCTTCTTGACCCCCATGCGCTTGGCCAGCATCGCCGCCAGGATGTTGGTCTCGCTGCGGCCCGTGACCGCCACGAAGGCGTCCATGTTCGCCAGCCCCTCCTCCATCATGGTGTCCGTATTGCGGCCGTCCTCGTTGATGATCAGCGTTTTGTCGAGCATCTCGGCCAGCCGGTAAGCCTTGTCGGCGTTGTAGTCCACCAGTTTGATATTCACCTCGTCCTGCAGCTCCGTGGCGATGCGGATGCCGATGCGCGAACCGCCGAGGATCATCATGTTCTTGATCTCGATGTTCGACTGTCCCGAAAACTCCATCACCTCCTTGACGGCGTCCTGCCGGGCGATGAAATAGACCATGTCGCCCTCCATGAACTGCTCGCCCTCGCGGGGGATGATCGTCTGTCCGCCGCGCGTGATGGCCACCGTGCGATAACTCAGCGGCATCTCGTCGGCGAAGCCCGTGAGCACCTGCCCCACCAGCGGCGAGGCCGGTTCGAGGCGGAAGACCACCAGCGAGAGCTTGCCGCTCGAGAAATCGACGTACTCCGTGGTCGAGGTGTGCCCCAGCAGGTTGATGACCTCGCGGGCCGCGACCTTCTCGGGATAAAACAGGTAGTCGATGCCCATGTCGATGAACATCTCCTTGTTATTGGGTTCGAGGTATTCGTTGTTGTCGATGCGGGCGATGGATTTTTTGGCCCCGAGCTTCTTGGCGAGCATCGCCGCCACGACGTTGGCGTTCTCCTCGTGGTTGACGGCGATGAACAGGTCGCATTTGCGCACCGAAGCCTTGCGCAGCACGGCGAAGATCGTCGAATCGCCCTCGACGGTGATCACGTCGGCCAGGCTGCTCACCTCGGAGAGCAGTTTCTGATCGCCGTCGATGACGGTGATGTCGTGGCCGTTGCCGCTGAGCATCCGCGCCAGGTGGCTGCCCATCTCGCCCGCACCCGCTATCACGATTTTCATAGATACATCAAATTAAGCAATTACACATCCCCGCACCGATCCCCGTTGCCGACGGCTGTTCCCGCCGCCTTTAGCGGCGTATACAAATCCGACCCCACCCCAACCCTCCCCCAGGGAGGGAGATGGTGTACAACCCGGACGGCAGTACATTAAAATATACAATCGCATCAAGTTATTAGTCTGCGTCTGCACCCCGGCGGGAAAGACCGGGCAACATTTTTGCAATTTATCTTACAAATGTATACATTTGTCCCGGAAACCCCAAATTTCGGGCAGTAAAAAACAGAATTCCATGCCAAGCTGGTTAATCGTCATACTATGCGCCGTCGCGGCCGTCGCGCTGTTCGTCGGCGGCATGTCGCTGACCCTGATGATCAAGGGCCACCACATCGATTCCGAAATCTCGACCAACAAGAACATGCAGCGGCTGGGCATCAAATGCGCCGTGCACGAGACCCGCGAGGCGGACGGCAGCGCCGACTGCGCCGACGGACAACCCACAGGCTGTTCGGGCAACTGCGGGGCCTGCGACATCGAGGACCGCGAAGCGGGGAAATAGACGCCGCACGGACGAAAACAGAGAAGGAGCCCCGAAGGCTCCTTTTTCGCGTCTACAGCTTGCAGAATTTCGAACGGCAGACGAACCACGGGTTGCGGAGGTCCGGCTCGTTGTAGAGCAGCGTCCCGTCGCCGGGCAGCGTGCGCGTGCTCCCGCCCGCTTCGGCGAGGATCAGCTCCCCGGCCGCCGTGTCCCATTCGTAGGTGTGCGTCGTGCGGGGGTAGTAATCGATCCGGCCCTCGGCCAGCAGGCAGAATTTATAGGAACTCCCCTGCTCCACGACCTCCAGGTCGGGATGCGTCTCGCGCAGGCGGGCGATGTGTTCGTGGGTCTCGGGAGTCTGGTGCGAACGCGACACGGCCACGACCGGGTGTTCGTGATGCGCCTCCGACGCCAGCGGCAGGGGCGTCCAGTCCTGCACGATCTCGTCGTAAGTGAAAGACGCCTCGGCATCGGGCGCGATATGTTCCTTGAGGTAGGAACCCCCGCCGCGCCCCGCAACGTACATCTTTTCGAAATAGGGTACATAAATAACCGCCCCCATGCAGACGTTGTTCTCCATCAGGGCGATGTTCACCGTAAATTCGTTATTGCCTTTGATAAATTCGACCGTGCCGTCCAGCGGATCGACCAGCCAGTAAAGCTCCCAGTTGCGACGCTCCTCGTAGCGCATCTCCCGGCCCTCCTCCGAAAGGACCGGGATGCGTGTGATGCCGAGGTATTCGCGGATGGTCCGGTGGGCCACGCGGTCGGCCACCGTGATCGGGGTTTTATCTTCCTTGAGGCTTATATCGTAGTCGTCGAGGTTTTTGTAAACGTTCATGATCGAAGCTCCGGCTCGGACCGCTGCATTGAAAAGAGGCGGCAGCAGATACATTCTCACCTTGTCGTTAATCATCGTAACTCTTATTTTGGGGTTGGATACTTTAATTGCCATGGTAAAGGTAGCAAGAATTTATGATATGGTAAAATATTTCGGTTTCTAATAGTAACGAAAAATACGCCGCAATGGTATGAAATGTCGGAGCCTTCCGGACCCGGCCTGCGAAGCGCATGCGGCGGCGGTCCAGACCAGCGCGGCGGTCACGGAAGCGGCGGCCGCGGTCCACCATCCAGCTGCGGCCGACAACCCGAACGCCGCCGCCAGCAGCGCCGCCAGGAGGAGAAGCCACCGCCGGGGCACACGCCATCCGGAACCGGGACGCGCCAGCAGCGGCTCCCACAGAATTCGCCGCCGGCTGCGCGGAATTCCCCGCAGGGGCCGCATCCCGAAGCCGCCCGCAGCGACCAGCGCCTCGCGGCTCAGGAGCACGGCAGGTTCGCCCAGGTGCGAACGCACGAGGTCGAGCGTTCCGGGCGGCTCCGAACCCAGCTCCGCGACGAGGCGTTCAACGGCTCCGGGAAGCAAATACTGCCCTGCACCGACGGGAAGCAGGTAGTCGTAGGTAGCCACGGCGGCGGCCGCATCGAGATCGCCCGCGGCACCGTCGAAGACCCGGTCGACGAGCACCAGCCGCCGGAAGCACCGTTTGCGCGAACGCCCCAACGCCCGCACCCCCGTGACCTCCAGTTCCCCCGTGGAGACCCACTCGACACGGATCATGCGGTAGCGGGCGGCCAGGGCTCCGAACTCCGCGACCTGACGCCGGGAATCGAGCACGGCGACCACCTCGTAACGCGAATATTCGGACGAAAGCAGGTTTTCGAGCTGTGCCGGGGAGGTCACGCCGCTGCAGAGGACCGAGATGCCGATACCGTCGGGGGCGTCGCTGTACGCGGCCCGCGCGGCGGCGGCCAGCAGACGCCGCTCCCGCGCCCGCAGGACGAGCAGCAACAGCGTGCAGGCATACACCGCCGCCGCGGCGAAAAACAACAGCAGGACGAGCTTCATGCCAGGGAGCGTTTATAGGATTGCACGAGCGATTCGCAGTAAGTGCGCTCCCGGGCGTCGAAAAGCCGGCGGAGAAGCCCCGGGGAGTAGCCTTCGGCGGCCATGTAGCGCATCAGGGCCTTGCGCTCGGCGGGGCTCATGGCGGTCAGCCGGCGGCCGACGTGGCGGCGCGTCAGCGGACGCCGCAGGGCGCAGAGCGTATAGAGCGCCTCGCGGCCCAGTTCCGGGGCTTCGTCGCCGTCCACGATCCGCAGCAGGTGCCGCTCGGCCTCCTCGATGCCGAACTGCCGCACGATGCTCAGCCCCACGACCCGCAGGTTGCGGCAGGGGGACTCCACAAGCGGCCCGTAGGCGATCGGCAGCATGCCGCGCCGCAGCAAAATCAGAATCTCCCCCACCTCGCAGGCCGAGAAGGGCGCGGGGTATTCGGCCATCAGCCGCAGGGCCATCGAAGGATCGGCCGACAACTGCACCATCAGGACCTGGAACCGGACCCGGCGGTTGCGGCTCCGGGCGTAACGCGCCGCCCGGGCGGCCACGGCGCCGTCGAGCGGCAGGCGGGCCAGCAGCATCAGACCGCGGGCCCGGCGGCAGCCGGAGGTGCGGCGGATGCAGCCCAGCAGCCAGCGGTCGAGGCCGTACTCCGCGACGACACGCCGCAGGGGCGCGACGTCGAGTCCGCAGGTCACGCCCGTCAGTCCGGCGACGGTCTCGGCCAGCAGGCGCCGCGCTCCGGCACGCCGGATCAGCGGGAAGCGCGGCACGGGGCCCTCGCCCGAAAGCAGGTAGAGCATCAGAATACGCAGGTATTTGCTCCTCAGCACGGCATCGCGGCCGCTCCGGCGGCGGGCGCGGAGCTTCGCGACGCACAGCGCCGCGAACAGCACGGCCGTGGCCAGCGCCGCAAGCGCCGTGTAGACGATTAGGAGTCGTTCAGTCATAGCTGTCTACTCAATTCATTGGCGACCTTCGCCCGCAGCCGCTGCAGGCTCACGGGAAAGGTCAGGTACTGATCGACGCCGCACTCCAGAAGGCTCAGCACCGACTGCTCGGCCTGCTGCCACGCCACAACGTAGACCAGCGGCCGCCGCAGCCCCGGAGGGCGCAGCATGCGGACCACGTCGCGGCCCGAAAAGAAGAGCGACGTGCCCACGACGATCACCAGGTCGAAAAGCATCCGCCGCGACAGGCGCTCCATCGCCGCCAGCCCCGACGCACAGCGCACATCGGCCCGCATGTCGGCCAGCGACAGGCGGATCACGTCGCACAGGAACTCCTCCTCGGAAACAATCAATATTCGGTGCATGGGCGTCGCGCCGGCTTTGCCGGCCGGGGGTCTGACGCCCAAAACCGTGCCAGAGCGGCGCCGGGACAAAAAAAATTGCCGGACGTATTGTTTATAAGATAAATATGCGTATATTTGCACTCCGAATTTATGTTCACATACATAATCGAATTAAATGTACGTTATAGTAGAGATTGCAGGTCAGCAATTTAAAGCTGAGAAAGGTCGGAAACTTTATGTCCACCGTCTTCAGGGCGAAGAAAATTCGTCCGTAAGTTTCGACAAAGTCCTGCTCACAGACAACGACGGTCAGGTTAAAGTCGGTGCACCTGTAGTGAAAGGCGCCGCAGTGAAGTGCAAGATCCTGAAGCATCTGAAAGATGACAAGGTCCTGGTATTCAAAAAGAAACGTCGCACGGGCTACCAGAAGTGCAACGGACATCGCCAGTACCTCACGCAGATTCTCATCGAGGAGATCGTTGCATAAACCTTTAAAAACTGAATCAACATGGCACACAAGAAAGGTGTAGGTAGTTCGAAGAACGGCCGCGAGTCGGAAAGCAAGCGACTCGGCATCAAACTGTTCGGCGGTCAGTTCGCAAAGGCGGGCAACATCATCGTTCGGCAGCGCGGAACGGTGCACAACGCCGGTGAAAACGTAGGCATGGGCAAGGACCACACGCTCTTCGCACTCGTAAACGGAACCGTGGAGTTCTGCAAGAAAGGCGAAGGCAAGTCTTACGTAAGCGTATCTCCGCTGAGCGAATAAGCAACAGCGTCAAGAGTATAAGAAAACGGCGTCCCTTTCGGGACGCCGTTTTCTTTGCGACCGGACCTGCCGGCCCGGAGAAAAAAAGGGGCGGCGGACAAATTCCGCCGGAATCATCCCTGCATTGCCTCGCGCAGCCGCCGTCCGCGGCCCGAGCCGCCCGGCGAAGCGGAATCGCTGGAAGAGAATTCAACAGTGACGCCTAAATCACAGCCGCCGCCCCAGAACATCAACCGAAGCGGCGACAGGCGGAATCCGCACAGGAATCACCCGGGAACCGATAAACGGCGCCGCTCCGAAATTCGGCTGCACCCTTCCCATTTGTCACAGATGAAAAAAGGCGCAGATGCAAACTTCCTTGATGCCGGCCTTAGGGAGCCGTGAACCGGAAAGTCGTCCCGCGCCCGTGTCTGCCCCGACCCGAAGGCAAGGCATAACACAGGACTGACAACGATCATACCCGGTTCAAACAACCTCCGCGAAGAGGCTCCCTAAGTTTGCAAAAAGGTATAAAGAGTTGTTTACCCTTTATTTTATTACATATTTCTCCGGCAAAGATAGTCAAAAAATCCCGAACGGGCAATCGGCAGGCCGAACAGCGCATATTTCCGCCTTTTTTCGTACAACCCCGCCCACCCCGTAACGGGAGTATGCGAAAACCCGCCTCCGAGCCTGTCGGAAGCGGGTTTTTCATACCGGGAAAGTCCGGCTGTTACTTCTTGGCCGGAGCGGGCTGGGCACGGAACTCGGCTATGACCTTCTTGTCGTCGTAGAATTTCAGGTCCGAACCTTTGATCTCGTAGCTGTCCACCTCGTCGAGCATCTTCACGAAGGCATCCTCGTACTGCATATCGGGGCAGGCCATCCGGGTCATGCCCAGGTTCTCGAACGACAGCTCCTGTCCCTTCAGCTCGTACTTGCCGAAGAAACGGTTGCAGTTGGTGCGTCCGGCCACCATCGTGTCGGCGGCATTGAACTCCAGGGTGAAGAAATCGGCCTCGGCGGTGATGGCCTTTGCGGGAATGGCCTCCATCTTGGCGAGCTTCCACTGGGTGCCCTCCAACGGCAGGGCTTTCTGCTGCGAGCCGCCGCAGGCGGTCATCGCTCCGAGCAGCACAGCGGCTGCGAAAATCTTTTTCATCATCTTAAAAATCGTTTGTTAACCGAATGATTCATTCAAAATACGCGCCAAAGGGCAGCAGGTCCTTCGGGCGGCGGATTCCGGCAAAGGAGGCGATAACCCCTCCGACAAGGCGGTTCCGTCCGGCAAAGATAGCCAATAATCCGGGACGGACAACCCGGCAGGCACAAAAAATCCGGGAAGCGTCGGGCTTCCCGGATACGGATCGGATCATGCAATCGTCAGAGCGTACGCTTCAGGTAGATGGCGATCTCCAGTTCGGAGGTGTTCGCAATGAGTTTGGTAACGATATCTTCCAAATCGATGCCTAGATCCAACTCACCCAACAGGGGGAGCAGCGAGGCAAAAGGCACCAGCGTAGCGCGGTCGAGGTAGACTTTCAGCACGCCGTCGGCCTCGGTGTACCGAAGCGGCAAGGCAAAAAGCTTATCGGTCGAAACGATCGGCAGCGTCTTGTCTTCCGCCAGCATACCATCGATCATTGCACAGAGGGACTCGTCAATGGTATTGAGAAACGCCTTGCTGACGCCGAAATAGATTTTATGGTCTTTGGTATAGTACTGCAGCGCATCGGCGGGCAGCGGATCGTTCTCCCCGGGGAAAACGCTGACAGCTTCGGCAAATTTCGGCGCCATGAAATCGGCGCCCAGGTTGCCCTGCGAAATAAACTCGTGATAAGTTGCGCCCAGCGTACCGTCCTGATTCAGATTGAGCCCGACAAGAGCTTTCTTCACAAAATTGGCGAGCAGGGGCTCCACCATATCCGTCATATCTTTCAGGCCGATGACCATAGAACCCGCAGGATAACCCATCATGGCCGAAATATCAACCGTAGGGAGTTTCTCCGCATCGACCCAGGTCGGCGTGATAGTCAGGCTCAGTTTATTCACCGTACTACCCCCATTATCCTTGTCAACGGTAGCCAGTTCGTAACTGCCCTGCAGTTCGCTGAATTTCTTGTCACCGTCGTTGTCGTCGTTACACGAGGTAAAGGTAAATGCCGTCACGGCAACGGCCAGCAGCATCGCTGCACGTGAGAAAAGTCTTTTCATAATAATTAAGGAGTGATTAGAATTCAATTTGCGGTGCAAAATTACCTTTCGGAGGCGTTACGGGCAAATAAATTCAATCGGGGGGGGGAAAGACATCACGGAACCGGAGGTTTCCATCACGAAACTTTTGCCGGAAACCGAAAACAGCACCGCAGACCGTAAAAAAAGCCGCGGCATAGCTGCCGCGGCTTTCACCTGTTATCTAACGGAGCGATCAGAACTCCATCTTCGAGAGACGTACATAACCGTTGTAGCGCCACTTGGCATTCTCCTCGGCGGCGGTGAACAATTCGTCGGCCTCGGCGGGGAACGACTTCTGGAGCGAGGTGTAGCGAACCTCCTTCATCAGGAAATCGCGGAACTTCGACCAGTCGGGCTCCTTCGAGTCCAGCACGAACGGGTTCTTGCCCTGCTCCTCGAGCATCGGGTTGTAGTGCCACAGGTGCCAGTAACCGCAGGCTACGGCCTCTTTGCCGACGGTCTGCGTGCGGGTCATGCCGCCCTTGATGCCGTGGTTGATACACGGAGCGTAGGCGATCACGAGCGAAGGTCCGGGATAAGCCTCGGCTTCCTTCAGCACGTTGAACAGCTGCTGCTGCGAAGCGCCGATCGAAACCTGGGCCACATAGACATAACCGTAGGTCATGGCCATGGCGCCGAGGTCCTTCTTGCGGATACGCTTGCCCGAGGATGCGAACTTGGCAACGGCGCCCACGGGAGTCGATTTCGACGACTGGCCGCCGGTGTTGGAGTATACCTCGGTGTCCACGACCAGGATGTTCACATCCTGGCCCGTAGCCAGCACGTGGTCCACACCACCGTAACCGATGTCGTAGCCCCAGCCGTCGCCGCCGATGATCCACTGCGATTTCTTCACGAGCCACTCCTTGTGTTCGAGGATCTTCTTGCAGGCGTCACAGCCGCAGGCCTCCATCATCGGAATCAGGCGTGCCGTAACCTCGGCCGACTTGGCCGACGAACCGCGGTTCTCGATCCACTCCTTCATCACGCCCTTCAGCTCGTCGGAGCATTTCGCGCAATTCGCAATGGCATCCTCCATCGCCAGCTGGATGCGGTCGCGGAGTTTCTCCACGCCGATGTGCATACCCAGACCGAACTCGGCATTGTCCTCGAACAGCGAGTTGGCCCAAGCGGGACCCTGACCGGCAGCGTTGGTGCAGTAGGGCGTCGAGGGCGCCGAACCCGAGTAGATCGAGGTGCAGCCCGTGGCGTTGGCAACCATCATCTTGTCGCCGAAGAGCTGCGAGATGGCTTTAATATAAGGAGTCTCGCCGCAGCCTGCGCAGGCACCCGAGAACTCGAACAACGGCTGTGCGAACTGCAGGTTCTTGATCGACTTGGTCTTGTCGACAACCTGCTTGTAGCCGATATTTTTGGTGATATACTCCCAGTTCTTCTGCTCGGGCATCTGCTCCTCCAACGGACGCATGACGAGCGCCTTCTCCTTGGCGGGGCAGACGTCGACGCAGTTCGAACAGCCCGTACAGTCGAGCGGCGAAATCTGGATGCGGAACTTGTACTCCTTCGTTTCGCCCAGACCCTGCTTCCACTCCAGGCCCGAAGCGGCGGCCTCCTCCTCGGTGGCGAGGAACGGACGAATCACGGCGTGGGGGCAGACATAGGCGCACTGGTTGCACTGGATACAGTTCTCGATCTTCCACTCGGGAACGTTGACGGCGATGCCGCGCTTCTCGTAAGCAGCCGTGCCGTTGTCCCACGTGCCGTCCTCACGGCCGTTGAAGGCCGAAACGGGCAGCATATCGCCCTTCAGGCCGTTGATCGGCTCGACGACTTTGCGCACGAACTCCGGGTACGAAGCGTTCGAAACGTGCTCGAAGCCCTTGTCCTCGATCGACGCCCACTCGGCGGGAACCTCGACCTTCACGACGGCGTTGCCGCCGGCGTCGACAGCCGCATAGTTCATGTTGACGATGTCCTCGCCTTTCTTTCCGTAGGATTTGAGGATGGCCTTTTTCATCTCCTCGACAGCCTTGTCGAACGGAATGACGTTGGCGATCTTGAAGAATGCCGACTGCATGATGGTGTTCGTACGCGAACCCAGACCCAGCTCGGCGGCGATCTTCGTGGCGTTGATGATATAGAAATTGATCTTGTTCTTGGCCAGGTAGACCTTCATGTGGTCGGGCAGCGTCGCGCAGGTGGTCTCGGCATCGTGCACCGAGTTCAGCAGGAACGAACCGCCCTTCTTCAGCCCCTTCAGCACGTCGTACTTGTCGACATACGAGGGAACGTGGCAGGCCACGAAATCGGGGGTGGTCACCAGATAGGGCGACGTGATGGGCAGGTCGCCGAAACGCAGGTGCGACGAGGTGTAGCCGCCCGATTTCTTCGAGTCATAGGAGAAATAGGCCTGGCAGTACTTGTTCGTCGTGCCGCCGATAATCTTGATCGAGTTCTTGTTGGCACCCACCGTACCGTCGGCGCCCAGTCCGAAGAACAGCCCCTCGAACGTGCCGGGCTTCGCCAGCGAAATCTCCTCGCCGACGGGCAGCGAACGGAACGTCACGTCGTCCACGATACCCACCGTGAACTGATTCTTGGGCTCGTTCATCTTCAGGTTCTCGAACACGGCCAGCATCTGCGCCGGGGTGGTGTCCTTCGACGAAAGACCGTAGCGGCCGCCGATGATCAGCGGCTTCTTGCTGCACGGGCAGGTTGCGAAAGCCTCGACGATGTCCAAGTAGAGGGGGTCGCCGTTGGCTCCCGGCTCCTTCGTGCGGTCGAGCACGCAGATACGCTTCACGCTCTCGGGAAGCACTGCCATCAGGTATTTCACCGAGAACGGACGGTAGAGGTGTACGGTGATGACACCCACCTTCTCGCCTTTGGCCATGAGGTAATCGACCGTCTCCTTGATGGTCTCGGTCACCGAACCCATCGCAACGACGATGTTCTCGGCATCCTTCGCACCATAATAGACGAACGGCTTGTATTCGCGGCCGGTGATCTTCGAAAGCTCCTTCATGGTGTCGGCCACCATGTCGGGCACGGCGTCGTAGAACTTGTTCGAAGCCTCGCGCGTCTGGAAATAGATGTCGGGGTTCTGGGCCGTACCGCGGGTCACGGGGTGTTCGGGGTTCAGGGCCCGGTTGCGGAACTCCTTCAGGGCGTCGCGGTCGAGCATCGCCGTCAGCGCGGCCTCGTCGATCAGCTCGATTTTCTGAATCTCATGCGAGGTGCGGAAACCGTCGAAGAAATGCAGAAACGGCACGCGTGACTTCAGCGACACGAGGTGTGCGACGCCTGCGAGGTCCATGACCTCCTGCACCGACGAGGTGGCCAGCATGGCGAAACCGGTCTGGCGCGTAGCCATCACGTCCTGGTGGTCGCCGAAGATCGACAGCGACTGTGCGGCCAGCGCACGCGCCGAAACGTGGAACACGCCCGGAAGCAGCTCGCCGGCAATCTTATACATGTTGGGGACCATCAGCAGCAGGCCCTGCGACGCCGTGAAGGTCGAGGTCAGGGCACCGCTCTGCAGCGATCCGTGCACGGCACCGGCAGCGCCGGCCTCCGACTGCATTTCAACGACCTTGACGGTCTCGCCGAAAATATTCTTACGTCCCTGAGCGGCCCACTCGTCCACGAGCTCGGCCATCGTCGACGACGGCGTGATGGGATAGATGGCTGCGACCTCCGAGAACATATAGGCCACATGGGCCGCAGCGTAGTTACCATCACAGGTGATAAATTTCTTTTCTGCCATTTTAGTTGAAATTTTAGATGATATTTGTGTGTATTTCCTAACAATTCAGGCACAGCCCGAAAACACGGGCGATGCAAAGATAGCAATTTCGACCGAGAAACGACGCCTATTTTTGTTCAAAAAAGTGTAAATTTTTGCCTTTTCAAATGTTAATAAAATAACAGTCAGGCTGTTATTCAATTAACAGTAAAGTCGCGGAGAATCACTGAGTTGACGAACCTACTATCCGATAGCGCGTTACCCCGGAACGCACACCGGAACCGGAGCCCTGCACGAAAAATACGGTTCTAAAAATAAGACTTTCGGACACCCGGCTTTCATGTCCGGAAAAATTGTTAACTTTGTGCGTGCGATATTCTCTATTCGCAACCGTTCTTTAAATAATCGGATATAAAAGACGATTGTATTGGGGCTCCTGAAATCTGGTAAATTTTTTGCAAACCCACAATGGATCGTACCCAAGGGTGCGTGCTGATGTGAAGGGTTTACAGGCTTACCAGAGCCACAGGAGCCAGATTGTCGGCAGCACTCTTCTCGTTTCTGCCGGTCATGAACGAAAGCATGCAGCGGCGGGAGCGATGGATTCTCCAAATCCCAAACTTCTTCATAGTCACCGAATCCATTTTTCTGAAAACAATGAGGCGTCACTTGTGTTCCCCGCCGCTGCTTTTTTTTGCAAAACCGCACGTAATTCGATTTTGCACCCGCCCGCTTTTTACTACCTTTGGTGTCGTAACGACACTTTTACCAGTCGGCCTGTTTTACAAAACCGTATGTAATTCGGTTTTGCACCCGCCCGCTTTTTATTACCTTTGTACATTATGATTCCATACACCAAGAAAATACTGCCGAACGGCCTCACCGTCGTCGTCAACCGCGACCGGGCTTCGAAACTCGCCGCCGTGAACATCCTCTACAAGGTCGGCGCGCGCAACGAGAATCCCGCACGCACGGGATTCGCACACCTGTTCGAGCACCTCATGTTCCGCGGCACGCGCGAGATCCCCAATTTCGACCTCCCGGTGCAGATGGCCTCGGGCGACAACAACGCCTTCACGAACAACGACTATACGGATTTCTACATCACGCTTCCGAAGGACAACCTCGAAACGGCCCTCTGGTTGGAAAGCGACCGCATGGAGGGGCTCGACATCACCCCCGCGAAACTCGAAGCCGAGAAGAAGGTGGTGATCGAGGAGTTCCGCCAGCGCTACCTCAACCAGCCCTACGGCGACCAGACGATGCTGCTGCGGGCGCTGGCCTACAAGGTTCACCCCTACCGCTGGGCGGCCATCGGCCTCACAACGGAGCATATCGCCGGAGCCACGCTGAAGGATGTGGAGGCTTTCTACCGGGCCCACTACCGCCCGTCGAACGCCGTGCTGTCGATCTCGGCGGACATCGACGAGGAGCGGATGCTGGAACTGGCCGAAAAGTGGTTCGCGCCGCTCGCCGACCACCCTGCCGCCGCCGTGCCGATTCCGCAGGAGCCCGCGCAGACCGAAGCGCGGCGCGAGGAGGTGGAACGCGACGTGCCGGCGCCGACCGTCACCGTGGCCTACCACATGGGCGGACGCACCGAAGGGGATTTCTACACCGCCGACCTGGTTTCGGACCTGCTGTCGGGAGGCGATTCGGGCCGGTTGTACACCCGGCTGGTTAAGGAGCGCCAACTGCTGTCGAGCGTCAACGCCTATGTCACGGGCGACGTCGATCCGGGGCTGTTCGTCTTCACGGGCCAGCTGCTTCCGGGCGTGACGTCCGCAACGGTCGAAGCGGCCTTCCGCGAGGAGATCGAAACCCTGCAGACTACCTCGGCGAGCGCTTATGAGATCGAGAAGGTCAAGAACAAGTTCGAAGCCAACACGCTTTTCGGCGAGCTGAACGTCATGAACAAGGCGATGAACCTCGGGTTTTACGAAATGCTGGGCGACCTCGACCTGATCAACCACGAGGTAGACCGCTACCGCGCCGTCACCGACGACGACATCCGTTCGTTCAGCAGCCGCACATTCCGGCCGGAAAACAGTTCCACACTTATCTACAACGTAAAGAAATGACACGCCAACCCCGCATAACCCCCTCGGAGGTCTCGATCGCACAGGCCGCAAAGACCGTACTGCCCAACGGCGTCGCCCTCTACACGCTCGCTTCGGAGGATTTCGAGGTGCTGCGCATCTCGTTCGTCTTCCGCGCCGGATCGGCCCTCCAGCAGGCGCCCTTCTCGGCATCGGCCGCCGCCAACCTGCTCGCCGAGGGCACGCGCGGCATGACGGCCCGCGAGGTCGCCGAACAGCTCGACTACTACGGTTCGTGGTACGATGTCAACATCGACCGCGACTACGCCTATATCAATTTCGCAACGCTCTCGAAATTCTTCGACCGGACGCTCGAGGTGGCAGAGGAGATTCTGCTCCGTCCCGTGTTCCCCGAGGAGGAGCTGCGCACCTACGCCGCCAAGCGCAAACAGCGGCTGGCAATCGACCGCACGAAGGTCGATGTCGAGGCGCGCGAAGCCTTTGCCCGGGCGCTGTTCGGGGCACGGCATCCCTACGGCATCTCGTCGGACGAACGCGAATACGACAACCTCACGCGCGAAGCCGTGGCCGATTTCCACCGACGGTTCTACACCGCCGAAAACTGCTTCGTGGTCTGCAGCGGCCGCATCGGGGAGCACGAAATGCAGGCCGTCGGGGCCCTCGCGGCACAGCTTCCCCACGGGGAGGCCGAGACGGCTATCCGGTTCCCGGCGCCCGAGACCACGCACAACGCCTTTGTGGAGCATCCCGGGGCGGTGCAGTCGTCGCTGCGGCTGGGACGCCTGCTGTTTCCGCGCCCCCATCCCGATTTCGTGGGCATGCAGGTCGTGGCAACGGCGCTGGGCGGCTATTTCGGGTCGCGGCTGATGCAGAACCTGCGCGAAGAGCACGGGTACACCTATGGCGTGGTGGCCGCGATGGTCAATTTCGAACGCGAGGGATATTTCGCCGTGGCGGCGCAGGTCGGGACCGACGTCACGCAGGAGGCCCTGACGGAAATTTACAGGGAGATCGAACGTCTTCGCACAGAGCCCATGCCCGAAGAGGAGCTGGCGCTGGTGAAAAACATGATGACGGGCGAGATGATGCGCATTTTAGACGGACCGTTCGGCATCGCCGACGTGACGATCGAGAACATCCTCTGCGGCACGGACAACACGGTAATCGGCGCAAACATCCGCCGCATCCGGCAGATGACGCCCGCCGACGTGCAGTCGCTGGCCCGGAACTATTTGGCGAAAGAGGATTTAGTGACGGTCGTTGCGGGCAGCGTCGACCCAGTTGGTTAGCTCCACAAAGTCGGCGACGCCCAGTTGTTCGGCACGCTGCGTAAAGAACGGATGTTCGGCACCGCCGAAATCGCCGAAAACCGAGCGCAGCGAGTTGCGAATCATCTTGCGGCGCTGGCCGAAGGAGGCCTTCACCACCCTGACGAACAGCTTTTCATCGCATCCGAGGTGCTCGGTGGCATTACGGCGCAGGCGGATGACGGCGCTCTTGACCTTCGGGGGCGGGCTGAAGACCGTCTCGTTGACCGTAAAGAGGTAGTCGATGTCGTACCACGCCTGCAGAAGCACCGAGAGAATGCCGTACTCCTTCGATCCGGGAGGCTCGGCCAGCCGCACGGCGACCTCCTTCTGAATCATGCCGACGCATTCGGGCACCAGGTCGCGGTTTTCCAGCACTTTGAAAAATATCTGGGACGAAATGTTGTAAGGGAAATTGCCGATGATCCGCAGTCCGTCGGGGAAACGTGCGCGGAGGTCCATCCGCAGGAAATCGCCCTCGATGAGCCGCGGCGCGAACTCCGGATAGTGGGCATGGAGATACGCGACGCTCTCCGAGTCGATCTCGGCGCCCCAGGTCACGATGTCGTCGCGGCGCAGCAGGAACTGCGTCAGCACACCCATGCCGCACCCCACCTCCAGCACCGGGCACGGCGCGTCGGACGTGCCGCCCGACAGCGAGTCGCAGATTTTGTGCGCAATGTTCAGGTCGGTGAGAAAATGCTGTCCCAGCGCCTTTTTAGCCCTTACTTCCGTCATAATTACTTGAATTGGCACCAAAGGTACGAAAAAAGTCGGGCGGTTGCAAAACCCGGCCGACGGTCGGCCGGCAAATAAAAGTGTCGCTGCGACACGAAAGGTACGAAATAATGTTACCTTTGCTGCCATACGATCCGAAAAAATGAAACTGTTATTCTGCCTCCTGCCGGGCCTCTGGTGCGTCACAAGCGCCTCCGCCCAGCTCAAAACCGAATCCGTCCTGCCCCGGAAAGCCGTTCCGCAAACGGCCGCCGCAGTCGTTTACGACTCGCTCACGAATATCCGCGTGAACGGCGATGCGGCCTATTACGAAAGCCTCGTCGGGCAGCGCCTGCTGTTCTATCCCCGGGACATTCACGCCGATCTGAAGCCGATTGCCTATTTCAATTTCCTTGCGGAGACGCCTGCCGCCGTCGCCGTCGATACGGTGTGGCTGCGTAAGCCCCGCAAGAAGGTCCGTCCGGAGGATTTCCGGGTGGACACCCTGTACAGCGACGTGTACAGCCCCCGATTCTTCAAATACTTTGGATACGACGACCTGACGCCCCTCGGATGCTCGGTGCATGAGGCCAAGGGGATCGGTACGCTGGATTATTCGGGACAAACCCGGTCCGGGTGGTTCACCCCGGCCGAGGCGGTCGAAGGGCGGAGTTTCGAAATACTCGGGGTCGAAAAAAGCAAGTTCGAAGATTCCGAACTGCGGATGTTCCGGCTCCGCGACGCCGGGGGCAAGGTGCTCTACTGGTTCGCACACACCGGGAAAGACCCGAAAAACCTACGGAGCGAATACTACCCGGCCGTCCTCGAAGGCGCCCTCGGGAAATATCGCACGGAATATCTCGGCAGGGATTTCTTCCTCACGGGACGCAAACCCGGGGCAACGGGTTACACCTCCTCGTTCGGGCTGACGGCCAACACCATGCAGGGCGAACAGACCATCCTGCAGTTCGACACCGAATTGCGGTGTACGGACGTGCGGCTGATCGGCAACGGAACGGGTTATGCCGTGCCGTCGTTCGTCTTCGAAAGGAAGCAGGACAGCGTGCAGATTTACATTCCGCTGACCCGTTACCCGGTGCCGTTCGGCATCGAGGGATATATGCTGCCGAGCCAGGGAGCCTTCGTGGACGAACTGCTCCTCACCCCCGCCGAAGCGGTATACGCCCAACGCGCCGAGGAGGAGCGGCAGCGCGAAGAGGCCCGCATCCAGCGCGAAAAAGAGGAGCGCGAACACAAGGCGTCGCTCTACCGGAAATACGGCAAACAGACCGCCGACCTGATCCTCGCGGGCAAGGTGCGGATCGGTATGACCCGCGAAATGTGCCGCGCAGCGTGGGGATCGCCGGACGACATCAACCGTTCGTCGGGCAGCTGGGGCGTCCACGAACAATGGGTTTACGGACTGGGCAGTTACCTCTATTTCGAGAACGGAATACTCTCCTCCATCCAGAATTAACGCACGAATCCGCCGGACGACCTGAAATCGTCCGGCGGATTCGTTTTATTTCGGGCGGATGTACTGCCGCCGCGTCCCGGACTTTCCACGGTCCGGCCGGCGTTCCTCCGCCCCTCCCCGTCAGCGCTTCGCGCGGCGGCTGCGCTTTTTCTCGCGCCGTTCCTCTTCACGCCGCGCACGGGCCATCCGCCGCTGCGTCAGGCGGAACGTGTAGAGCAACCCCACGAACCCCACGCCGAGCAGCGCGACCCAGAACCACACGGCGATGCCGCGTTCCATAAACTCGATGGCATAGATGATGCCCGCGATGGCCACCACCATCAACACCAGGCGCAAAAGCTGCATAAGGTTAGTCTTCATATCAATCCTCGTTTTGAACACGTTTCTTTTTCCGGTGCCGGAGCGCACCGAGGGTCATCATGGCCGAAGCGACGGCCAGCACCAGCGGAACATACCAGATGTCTCCGCCGTCGGCAACGGCCACCCGCCACGCCGCAGCGATCGCCGCGACGAAGAAAACAGCGGCCATGATTGCCTGAAACCGGTCTATCACACGCATCGGCTACGGAATCTTGTGCCTGTTCACCTCGTCGAGGTGCCTGCACTTTTTCTTTTTGCACTCGTTATAAACAATTCCGACACCGGCCGCGACGAACAACAGCGCCACGACCATATCGAACACATTGTTCTGACGGTTCAGGGCCCAGTAAATATTGACTCCGAGCCATCCGATCGTCACCACCAGAAAAAACACAGCAAGCGTAAAAGTCTTCTTGTTCATAGGCGTCATTATAATAGGTTAATGTCAAAGCAGTCTTAACGTCTCCAATGCCTGTCGTCGCCCTCCGGATTCAGCCCCATTTTTGATTTTAAAGGAGCAGTTTTCGGGTTTCGGGAAGCGGACCGAAGCAGGAGCATACAAAAGTATGTGACTGTTTCGGGCCGCGAGCGAAGCGCGGAAAATGCCCTCTAAAATCGAAAATCAGTTACCCTGTTCGCACATGAACTTGATGCGCACGAGGCGTATCTCCTCCTCGGTATAGTCGGCCCCCAGCTCCTCGATGGCCGCATCGAGCGAATCGCTCTCGGCGTCCTCCTTGAAATAGAGGTAAATATCTTCGATCTTGTCTTCATCCATGAACCCTTTCAGGTAATACGAAATGTCGAGCTTCGTACCCGAATTGACGATGCCTTCGATCTCCGTGAGGAGCTCGTCGAAATCGAGGTCCTTGGCCCGGGCGATGTCCTCGAAATCCATCTTGCGGTCGATCGACTGGATGATGAAAATCTTGTTGCCCGACTTGCTGGCCACGCCCTTGACGATCATGTCCTGCGGACGGATGATCTCCTTCTCATCGACATAGGCCTTGATGAGCCGGATGAACTCCTCGCCGAACTTACGCGCCTTGCCCACGCCCACGCCCGTGATGTTCTGCATCTCCTCGACGGTAATCGGGTACTGCACGGCCATATCCTCCAGCGACGGGTCCTGGAAAATGACGAACGGCGGCAGCCCGTGCTGCTTGGCGACCTTCTTGCGCAGGTCCTTCAGCATCGCGAAAAGCTCCTCGTCGGCGGCGCCGCCCTTGCCCATCGGGGCCACGGCCTCGGACTGCGACTCCTCCTCGTCGTAATCGTGGTCGAGGGTCACGGTCACCGGGAACGGCAGGGCGATATACCCTTCGCCCTTCTTGTTGATCGAAATGAGTCCGTAATTCTCGATGTTCTTGTCCACCAGCCCCAGGATCAGCGCCTGCCGCAGCACCGCGCCCCAGAACCGGGCGTCGTGCTCGGCGCCGGCCCCGAACCATTTCGACTTGTTGTGGCCGTAACTCTTGATCAGCGCCGTGGTCTTGCCAACCAGCACGTTGACCAGATAGTCGCCCTTGAACTTGTCGCCGATGTCGCGCAGGGCCTCGAGGGCCATCTTCAACGCCGCACGGGCGTCGATCTTCGGCTTCGGGTCGCGGCAGTTGTCGCAGTTTCCGCAGTTGTCCTCGGTGTAGTCCTCGCCGAAATAGTGCAGCAGCGTCTTGCGGCGGCACATCGAGCTCTCGGCATAGGAGACCGTCTCCAGCAGCAGCAATTTGCCGATCTCCTGTTCGGCGATGGGCTTGCCCTGCATGAATTTCTCGAGTTTCTGAATGTCCTTATAACTATAAAAGGTCAGGCAGTAGCCCTCGCCGCCATCGCGGCCGGCGCGGCCCGTCTCCTGGTAATACCCCTCCAGCGACTTGGGAATGTCGTAGTGAATGACGTAGCGCACGTCGGGTTTGTCGATGCCCATGCCGAAGGCGATCGTGGCGACGATCACCTCGACGCGCTCCATCAGGAAATCATCCTGGTTGGCGGCCCGTGTCACGGCGTCCATACCCGCGTGGTAGGCCAGCGCCCGGATGCCGTTGGCCACCAGCAGCTCGGTGAGCTCCTCGACCTTCTTGCGGCTCAGGCAGTAGATGATGCCGCTCTTGCCCTCGTTCTGCTTGATGAAGCGGATGATGTCGCGGTCCACATTGTGCTTGGGCCGGATTTCGTAGTAGAGGTTCGGGCGGTTGAACGACGACTTGAAGACCGAAGCGTCGGACATCCCGAGGTTCTTCTGGATGTCCAGCTGCACCTTGGGCGTGGCCGTGGCCGTCAGGGCGATCAGCGGCGCGGTGCCGATCTCGTTGATGATAGGACGGATGCGGCGGTACTCAGGGCGGAAATCATGGCCCCACTCCGAGATGCAGTGCGCCTCGTCGATGGCATAGAACGACACCTTTATCTTATGCAGGAACGCCACGTTGTCCTCCTTGGTGAGCGACTCGGGGGCGAAATAGAGCAGTTTGGTCTTCCCGGCCAGCACGTCGGCGCGGACCTGCGCCACGGCAGTCTTGTTGAGCGACGAGTTGAGGAAATGCGCGATTCCCGACTCGGCCGAGAAGGTCCGCATCGCGTCGACCTGGTTCTTCATCAGGGCGATCAGCGGCGAGATGACGATGGCGACCCCGTCCATCAGAAGCGCCAGCAACTGATAGCACAACGATTTGCCGCCGCCCGTAGGCATCAGCACGAAGGTATCCTTACCCTCCAGCACGTTGCGGATCACCGCTTCCTGGTTCCCCTTGAATGACGAAAAGCCGAAGTACTCCTTCAGCTTGTCATGCAACAGGGATGAATCGAATTGTTTCATTTCGCCGTTTATATGATTTAATGCTTTAAAATCGGAAAATTCAATGTAAAGATAAAAAACTTTTCGGAAAAAAGCATAACTTTGTAGAAAATTTTATCGCCGATACGCAATGCGTCTTTACACCAGTGAACTCGTAAAAAAATACAAGGCCCGCACGGTCGTGGACCATGTGTCGATCGACGTCAACCAGGGCGAGATCGTCGGACTGCTGGGCCCCAACGGAGCCGGCAAGACCACCACGTTCTACATGATCGTCGGACTCATCAAGCCCAACGAAGGACGCATCTACCTCGAAAGCGACGAAGGGCAGACCACCGAACTGACCGACTACCCGGTCTACCGCCGCGCCCAGCTGGGCGTGGGCTACCTGGCCCAGGAGGCGTCGGTGTTCCGCCGCCTCTCGGTCGAGGACAACATCCGCGCGGTGCTCGAAATGACCTCCTATTCGAAGGAGTATCAGGCCGAGCGCGTCGAGGCCCTGATTGAGGAGTTCCGCCTGCAGAAGGTGCGCAAGAGCCTCGGCATCCAACTTTCGGGCGGCGAGCGGCGGCGCACGGAGATCGCCCGCGCGGTGGCCATCAACCCGGCCTTCATCCTTCTGGACGAACCGTTCGCCGGCGTGGACCCGATCGCCGTGGAGGACATCCAGTCGATCGTGGCGACGCTCAAGCACAAGAATATCGGCGTCATCATCACCGACCACAACGTCGACGAAACGCTGGCCATCACCGACCGCACCTACCTGCTCTACGAGGGCAAGATCCTGAAAACCGGTACGGCCGAAGAGCTGGCCGCCGACCCGATGGTCCGCAAGGTCTACCTCGGACAGCATTTCGAGCTCAAAAAGAGCCATCAGCTCACTCAGGAGATGAAAAACCGAAAAGGACAGGAGGAGAAGGAGTAATTATGGACAAAACGGCTGGCCCGGGCCGCGTCAAAGGCACACTGACGCCGCCCTGTTCGAAAAGTTATGCCCAGCGCGCCCTCGCGGCGGCGCTGCTCTCGGAGGAGGTTTCGGTACTGCGCAACCTCGAATTTTGCGACGACACCCGCTCGGCCCTGCGCTGCATCGAGGCGCTGGGCGCCCGGGTGCATCAGGCAGACCCTACGACGCTCTCGATCGAGGGCGGTCTCGACCCGAAGGTCAGCCGGCTCGACGTCGGCGAATCGGGACTCGCGACACGTCTTTTCACCCCCCTGGCATCGCTCTGCACCACGCCCATCACCATCGAAGGACGCGACTCGCTGCTGCGCCGCCCGATGAGGATGATGCTCGAACCGCTGCGCCGGCTGGGCGTCCGGGTCCGTGACAACGACGGCTTCCTGCCGATCGAGGTCTGCGGCCCTATCCGCGGCGGGGAGGTCGAGGTCGACGGATCGGTCTCGTCGCAGTTCATCACGGGACTGCTGCTGGCCCTGCCCCGGGCCCGGCACGACACGACGCTGCGCGTACACGGCGCGGTGTCGACACCTTATTTAGATATGACACTCGACACGGCGGCCCGTTTCGGCGTGGAGATCAGCCAGCGCGACTACGAGGAGTTCTACATCCCGGGGCGCCAGCACTACCGCTCGACCTATTTCAGCATCGAGGGCGACTGGAGCGCCGCGGCCATGCTGCTGGTGGCGGGCGCCACGGCCGGAGAGGTCACCGTGCGCAACGTCTCGATGCTCTCCAAACAGGCCGACACGGCCATCTGCACGGCGCTGGTACGCGCCGGCGCGGCGGTCATCAACGAACCCGAATCGGTGACGGTCCAGCACCGTCCGCTCCACGCCTTCGAGTTCGACGCCACCAACTGCCCCGACCTGTTCCCGGCATTGGCCGCGCTCGCCGCGGCGGCCGACGGGGTGAGTGAAATCCGCGGCACGTCGCGCCTCGAATACAAGGAGTGCAACCGCGCCGAGGCCATCCGCGACGAATACGCCAAACTGGGCATCGAGGTCGACACCTCGGAGGAGGACCTGATGCGTATCCGCGGCGGACAGGCCCACGGAGCGCACACCCGGAGCCACGGCGACCACCGGATGGCCATGTCGCTGGCCGTCGCAGCGCTGCGAGCCGACGGCGAAATCACCATCGAGGGAGCCGAGAGCGTCGCCAAAAGCTACCCCGGATTCTTCGAGGACCTGGAACACATCCGGTATTAAAACCCGTTGCCCATGAACCAATTCGGACAAAATTTCCGGCTCACCGTCTGGGGTGAGTCGCACGGGGCGCAGATCGGCGTCTCGATGGACGGTATCCGGGCCGGAATTCCCCTCTCGGAGGAGGATTTCGCCGAAGACCTCGCACGCCGCCGCAGCGGAGCTCCCGGAACCACGCCGCGCCGCGAACCGGACCTGCCGCAGATCGTGTCGGGCCTCTACAACGGCTATACGACGGGAGCCCCGCTGACCGTCGAGTTCGCAAACACCAATACCCGGTCGCAGGATTACGCCAACCTTACGCGCCACTACCGGCCCTCGCACGCCGACCTGGTGGCCCACCACAAATTCGCCGGATTCAACGACCCGCGCGGCGGCGGCCATTTCTCGGCCCGCCTCACGCTGGGGCTGGTCGCCGCGGGCGTCGTCGCCAAGAAGATGCTGCCCACGGGCGTGAGCTTCGCCACGCGGCTCACCGAGATCGGCGGATGCACCGATCCGGCAGGCTTCGACGAGGTGCTCCGCGCCGCCGCGGCCGACCGTGATTCGGTGGGCGGTGTCGTAGAATGCCGCGTGCAGGGTATTCCGCTGGGGCTGGGAGAGCCGTTCTTCGACTCGGCGGAGAGCATGATCGCCCACCTGCTGTTCGCCGTTCCGGCGGTCAAGGGGGTGGAGTTCGGCAGCGGATTCGCGGGCGCACGCCTGCGCGGCTCCGAGAACAACGACTGCTTCACCGATGTCGGAGGAACCACCGTGACGAACCATGCCGGCGGCATCAACGGCGGCATCACGAACGGCAACGAAATCGTGGTCCGCGCGGCGCTGAAGCCCACGCCGAGCATCGGCCGCGAACAGATGACCTACAACCTCACCACGGACAAGGTCGAGCCGCTGGAGATCCGCGGCCGCCACGATGTCTGCGTCGCCCTGCGCGGCGCGGTGGTCGTAGAGGCCACCGTGGCCATCGCCCTCGCCAACTTTATCCGCTGATGACCCGCCGCGAGACCGTCGACCGCCTGACCGCACGCCTCGTGCCCCTCTACGGGGAGCGCGAAGCCCGCGCGATCGCCCGCAGCGCCGTCGCGGAACTCGCAGAAATCCCGTTGTCGGCCCTGCTGACCGATCCCGGGGCGGAACTCGCCGTCGAAGGACTGGCGGAAGCGGAAGCACAGCTCGCGGCCGGAAAACCCCTGCAATATGTCGTCGGGCACACCGAATTTTACGGACGCCGCTTCGCCGTGCGCGAAGGGGTCCTGATTCCGCGTCCCGAGACCGAGGAGCTGGTCGACCGGATGGTGCGCAGCGAACGCGGAGCCCGGAGACTGCTGGATGTCGGGACCGGAAGCGGCTGTATTGCGGCGTCGCTGGCGCTGGCGCTTCCCGAAACGGAGGTTTACGCCGCCGATATTTCGGACGCCGCATTGGCCGTCGCCGCAGAGAATTTTCAGAGTCTGGGCGCGAAAGTCACGCTCCGCAAGGCGGATGCGCTGAACGGACTGGAAACGGTTTTTCCGGAGCGTTTCGACGCAATCGTGTCGAATCCGCCCTATGTTCCCGAAAGCGACCGCGCGGCGATGCACCCCAATGTCCGCGACCACGAACCCGCCTTGGCGTTGTTCGTTCCGGACGACGACCGCATCCGTTTCTACCGCGCCATCGCGCAGGCCGGACGGCGGATGCTGGCACCCGGCGGACGGCTCTGGTTCGAGATTTACGAACACGCCGCGGACGAGGTGGTCCGGATGCTCGGCGGCGAAGGATATACGGATACCGAGGTTTTCCGCGACCTCTTCGACAAACCCCGCATGGTATGCAGCCGGCTGAACTGAAAAAACGACGGGACAAAACCCCGGAACAGGCGCTCGCCGCGCTGATGCGGCTCTGCGCCCGGGCCGAGAAGTCGGAGAGCGACGCCCGGCGGCTGATGCGCGGCTGGGGGCTGACCGACCGGGATGCCGGGCAGGTGCTTGCGAAACTCGTCCGCGACCGCTTTATCGACGACGGCCGCTATGCCGAAGCCTTCGTGCGCGAAAAACTGCGGCTGAGCGGCTGGGGCGCCTACAAAATCCGCACGGCGCTGCAGCGCAAAGGGATTCCGAAGGAGCTGATCGACGCGGCACTGGCGCAGGCCGACGGCACGGACATGGGCGAACGACTGACGCAGATGCTCGCCCGCAAGGTGCGGACGACAAAGGCCGCCACGCCCTACGATTTGAAAACAAAACTGATACGATACGGGCTTTCGCTCGGATACGAATACGAAGCGGTGATTGAAGCCGCTTCGGCAATGGTGAGGGAGACAGACGAATGCGAGGATTTTTGACTTTTCTGCTATTTACCGCGATCGGCGCCGGGGCGCAGGCCCAGCGGCTCGATCCCGGGGATTACATCTACCCGATACGCGACGTGGCGCGGCTCTACTCGGCCAATTTCGGCGAGATGCGCCCGGGGCATTTCCACGCGGGCATCGACATCAAGACCGACGGGGCCGAAGGCAAACCCTTAGTGGCCGCGGCCGACGGTTACGTCTCGCGCGTAAGCCTCACGGCGGGCGGTTACGGCAGGGCCGTCTACCTCACCCTGCGCAACGGTACGACGGCCGTTTACGGCCACTTGCAGCGTTTCCGCGACGACATCGAGCAACACGTCCGGCAGGAGCGCACGGCCCGCCGGGCGAACAGCGTCAACCTCTTCTTCGGCCCCGAGACGTGGCCCGTGAAGCAGGGCGACGTGATCGGATTTTCGGGCAACAGCGGCTCGTCGATGGGGCCGCACCTCCATTTCGAAATCCGCGACACCCCGACGCAGCGGCTCTACAATCTCGTCCGCGAAGGAGTCATCCGCCCCGAGGACAACCTCCCGCCCCGCATCATGCGCCTGCATTACGTCGAAATCGACACCCTGCAAGGGGTTCCGGTCCGCAGCCGTGCGGAGAGTTACGCCGTGGTCCGCGAGGCCGAAGGCCGCTACCGCCTGACGCGCGAAGAGCCCGTCGGCGTGGGGCGCAAGGGCTATTTCGTGGCCGAAGTCACCGACCGCCGCAACGGCGTGAACAACACCTTCGGCATCTGGCGCGTCACGGCCTCGGCAGACGGCACGCCCTATTTCGAATACCGCATGGACGGCTTCACGCACGACCTGTCGCGCTGCTGCGACGCCGTGAGCTGCTATCCGCTCCAGCTCGGGTCGCGCAACGAAGCCATCCGCCTGGCCCAACTGACCGGATCGCCCGACTGTTTCTATCCGGTGATGGAGGAGCGCGGGCTGGTGCGCACCGCCGCAGGCGAGCAGCGCCGCGTCCGCATCGAGGCCGAAGACGACTGCGGCAACCGCTCGTCGCTGGAATTCACCGTCCGCGGACGCACGGAGTGCTTCCGGGCCGAGGCCGACACGGCGGCCGTCGCCGTCGACCCCGGCCGGGCCTCACTCCTGCTGGTCGGCAGCGAAGCCCGCATCCACATCCCCGAAGAGGCGCTCTATGAACCGATCTTCGCGCATCCCGAACGCCGGGAGGCCCCGCAGGCCGACTCGGGCGTCGTGGTGCTCTCGCCCGCCTACCGATTCCTCAGCCCCGATACGCCGCTGCGGCGTCCCGCAGCCGTTACCATCCGCACCCGCGTGCCGCGGCCGCTGCAACTGCACACCGTACTGGCCGTAAGGAACCGCAAAGGCCGGCTGTCCCACGTCGGAGGCTCCTACGCGAACGGCGCCGTGACGGCCACGACCTATGCCACGGGCGACCTGGCCGTGGTGGCCGACACGCTCGCACCCTCGATACGGCCGCTCTTCGCCGAAGGAGCCGACCTTTCGAAGGCCGAAAGCCTGCGTTTCCGCGCCGCCGACAACTTTTCGGGCATCGCCTCGTGGACGCTGCGCATCGACGGCGAATGGGTTCCCTGCGACCGTTTCCCCATGAAGGGTACGCTCGTCCATTTTTTCGGAACCCCGCCGCAGGGACGCAAACACGAAGTGCGGCTCTCGGTGAGGGACGGATGCGGCAATACGGCTCATTTCAAGGGCATATTTTACCGGTAATGAGCAGGGGATTGCAAAAAATTTTCTATATTTGCAGTAATTGCAATTTTAACCGAAATGACTGATAACAACACATCGGAGCGTAAACCGCTGATCCTGATTGCGGAAGATGTCGAAAGCAACTACAAGCTGCTGGAAATAATACTCAAGAAAGAGTATAATCTGCTTTGGGCCAAAAACGGAAAAGAAGCGGTGGAGTACGCGCTCGCAGAGCATCCCGATGCCGTACTGATGGATATAAAAATGCCGGTGATGGACGGAATCGAGGCCCTGAAGGAGATTCGTCTCCACACGACCGAACTGCCCGTCATCATGCAGACGGCCTATGCCTTCGACACCGACCGGCGCATCGCCGAAGAGGCCGGATGCAACGGCTTCATCACCAAGCCCGTCATGCCGCGCGAACTGAAAATGTATCTCGACAAATACCTTAAATAGCGGCCGCAATACGCCCTTTTTCCCGAAGAACAGACCGGAAGTTTTGTCCGGTCTGTTTTTTTACTACTTTAGCCTCCGCAAAAGCGTCGTCCCAGCAAATGTCCTTTTTTCGACACATATTCCTCGTGATATGCGTCCTGTTGTGCTCTGCCCCGGGCGCCCGGGCGCAGCGTCAGCTATCGGACAGTCTGCAGCAAAAGCTGGCACACACCGCGAACCCCCAAAAACGGGTGCAGCTGCTGCTCGACCTGAAGGACATCAACGAAGATTCGAACCTCAACCTGGTCTATTCGATCCAGCTTTTCCGCGAAGCCGCAGCTATCGGCGACACCTACGCCATGGCCGTGGCCGCCGTACCCGTCGTCGCACAATACGCCCCTTATCCCGAAAAAGAAGACTCGCTTCGTCACTATATCTCGAAACTGCGCGAACTGACCCCCGGAACCCCCGAGGAAGGGATGGACGCTTTCGCCGAAATGAGCGACGGATTCTACCGCCTGCGCAGCGAATACGACAAGGAAAAGGCGCTCCGGCTGGCCCACGCCATCAGCAAGTGGTGCGACGACGACGCGGCACATCCGGACAACGTTTTCCACCGGGTGAAGCGGCTCCTGCTGAAGGGACACGCCGGCGTGACGATCGGTTACTACGAAAAAGGGATAAGGTACGCCTTCGTTCCCCAGACCGAGCTCTGGGAAGAGGCGTTCGAACTCACCCGCCGAATGCCCGGCACGGTCGTCCGGCACAATTTCAGCAGCCTCGTCTACTACGTGCTCAGCGGCGCCTACAACCAGTCCAAAAGTTACGACAAACAGGTGAAGCTCACCGCGGATTACATCGACCTGCTCGACAGCTATTACGCCGCCGAGGACCGGCTGGGCCGCCGCCCCTGGCTCTACCGCGACAACAGCTATGTGAATCCCTTCCGGCAGTTGATCCGCTGCACGCTCAACATCGGGCGCGACGACCTGACCGAAAAGCATTTCGAAGAGTTCCGCCAGCGTATGCTGAACGCCGAAGGGGAGAATCTGCTGCGCAACAAGACTTATCTCTATGAACTGGGGTACCTCTGGAAAGGCATCCGGGGCAATTACGACCGGAGTGTCCTCTACTGCGACTCGCTGATTACGATGATCGGCCAAGGAAAAGGCTATTTCCGCATGAACCCCGCGAAAATCTACCAGGTGCACCGCGACCGGAGCCTGATGCTCGCCCGGGCGGGCCGCAGCGAAGAGTCATATGCCGCTTACGAACGCACGTGGGAGGTGCAGGACTCGATCTTCAACGCCGGACAGCACGAGCGGAGCGAAACCATCCGCCTGCGCCACGATATGGACCGTCGCCAGCTCGCCGAGACCCATGCCCTGATCCGCAACCGCATGGCGGCGCTCATCTCGTTCATCGCTTTCGGGGTCCTGCTGCTCGGAACGGGCGTCTATCTCGCCCTGGCGCTGCGCCGCAACCGCCGTCTCCAGGCCGACATCGCCCGCCATGCCCGCAAGGCGCAGGAGAGCGAACAGATGAAATCGATCTTCGTCAACACGATCTGCCGCGGCATCGGCCCGCCGCTGGAGGCCATCGACCGGACGGCGCACGCGCTGATGACCGCCGAAGCTCCTGCCGCCGACCGGATGCAGCTGCTCGAAGATATCCGCGGGAACACCGATGTCCTGCTCTCGAAGCTCGACAACATGCTCGAAGCCGCCAGCCTCGACAGCCTGACCGAAAGACTGCGGCTCGAACCGGTGGACATCGACCGGCTGTGCCGCACGGAACTGCTCACGATGTACCGGCTCCGGCAGGGACAGGACATCGAATGCACGATCGAAACCCCGGAAGAGGCGTGCATCGTTCCGACGCATCCCAAGTATTTCACGCTGGTGGTCCGCGCAATGCTCGACAACGCCGGCAAATTCACCAGCAAGGGGCGCATCACGCTCAGCTACGAGACCGATTCCGGCGCCAACGAACTCCGCGTGCAGGTCACCGACACCGGCTGCGGCGTCCCGCCCGAACGGCGCGAGGAGCTGTTCGGTCCGCTGTCCGGACCTTCGTCCGAGTCGCGCGGCCTGAGCCTCGCGCTCTGCCGCATGATCGCCGGGCACCTCGCGGGTTCGATACGCCTCGACACAGGCTACACGCAAGGGGCCCGGTTCATCTTCACAATTCCCCTCAGGCCATGACCGGACGCATCCGACATACCCTCGCCGCAGCCGCCTTGCTGCTGCTGACCCTGACAGCCGGACCGCATCCGTGCGCCGCACAGCCCCGGATACCCCGGGACGGAGACGATGCGTTCGGCGGAAACCCCGGAATGCATCTCTTCCTGCCCAGCCAGTTCATCGAGTCGATCCGCCGGGACCGGCTGACCATGGCCCGCACGCGCAGCTACCGCGAGGACTACCGGAAAGCCGTCGAATGCGGCGACTATGCCCGGGCGCTCGCCTACGCCGATTCGCTGATCCGCCTGGCCGAACAACATCCCATTCCGGGCGTCAGCTTCACGGGAGGCTATCAGAAACGCGCCCGGATGCTCCACCTCCTGCACCGCGACGCCGAAGCCTGCGTGGCCTTCGAACGTGCCGTGCAGGTGCAGGATTCGGTCATGCACCTGCAACAGAGCCAGACGATGCGCGAAATGCAGGCTTCGTATGAACTGGACCGGCTGGAACTCGACAAGGCGCTGCTCTCCGCCCACCACCACAAGAAAGCGCTCATCTCGCTGGCCCTGCTGCTCGCAGCGATCGGAGCGGGAATCGCGTTCATCTACACCGGAAACCGCCGCACCCAGCGGCTTCAGCGCGAACTGCTGCAACAGATGCAGCATGTCCGCGAAAGCGAGGAAAAGAAGGCCGCCTTCATCAACTCGATATGCCACGAGGTGCGCACGCCGCTGAACAGCATCGCCGGGTTCTCGGAACTGCTCTGCACCGAGGAGGTCCTGCCCGAGGCCCATGCGCAGTACTGCGAGATCATTCAGGAAAGCCGCCGCCAGCTGCGCTACCTGTTCGACGACCTGCTCGAGGTCTCTTACCTCGAGAACCTCACCGAACCGCTGCCGCACGACTATCTGGACATCTGCGCCCTGTGCCGCACACAGCTGCGGGTGATGAAGATCCGGTTTCCCAAGGCCGGTGTAATCTATGCCGACGGCATTCCCACAGAGCCTCTCGCCGCGCTTTCGAGCGAGAAATACCTCACGATCCTCATTGCGGCGCTGCTCGGCAATGCGCACAAGTTCACCCGTCAGGGGCAGGTTCGTCTCGAATGCGGCCGGCAGGACGAAGAGCATTTCCACATCACCGTCACGGACACCGGGTGCGGCATCCCGCCCGACCAATACGACTATGTCTTCGAGCGTTTCACCAAACTCGACACCTTCAGCCAGGGCAACGGACTGGGGTTGTACCTCTGCCGCCTGATCGTCCGCCACTTGGGCGGGGAGATCCATATCGACCCCGACTACACGGACGGCACGCGCGTGGTGGCGACCCTGCCGCGCAAATAAGGGGCACGAAAAAGAGGGACCGAAAAGATTCGGTCCCTTTTTTTATTGGTCATTCAGGCTGTCTACAAGGCAAAATAGGTCCGGGGCCCCGACTCCCTGCTGCCCGCATAACTATAAGGCATCAACACCACTCCGGTATTCCCGACCGTGAAATGCGGAACCCCGTCCGACATCTTCTTTTCGAATCCGGCAAGCAGGGCCTTACGCGCTTCGGGCGTATCCAACGCCATGCCGGCAAAAGGTTCGGTGTTTTCATCGGCGGTAATCCGCTGCGCCAATGCCAGCGGACCGTAGCTGAAAGCCAGCCATTTCTTTCCGCCGGCACCCGTCTGAATATCGGCC
Organism: Alistipes sp. Zagget8; assembly: GCA_001941065.1. GTDB lineage: Bacteria > Bacteroidota > Bacteroidia > Bacteroidales > Rikenellaceae > Alistipes. The sequence goes on along the minus strand of MSHJ01000018.1, from coordinate 40,557 downwards.
CGGAGCCGGTAGTCGAGCACAATACGCATCCGGTCGCCCGGCTTCCATGTCCTCTTGACCGAGACATATCCCCGTTTGTTGGTGGTGTATTCCACCTCCGCACCGTTTACCTCCACGCTTTTCAGCTGCGTGTTGACCGGCACCCGGAATTCGATGGCGTACTCCTTGTAGATATGGGGCTGGCGGGCCGTGTTCACCGCCACATTCACCTCGTTGCCCAGCGGATAATTGCCCGAAACTACCAGCTGTCCGCCGCCGAATTTGGTATTGACCGTCACAACGGCCGGAGTCAGCATATTGAGCGAAAGGCAGTTGTCGATCTCTCCGGCGATATGGTCCGCCATCAGCTCCATCGCCCGCGGCGCACTCGAGTTGCAGCAGTGAATCTTATCCACATAAGGCGGGCGGCTCTGGTTGGGCGCGGTGTAGTAACAGCCGTCCACGCCATCCGTGCACTGGTGTCCGAACAGGTCGTTGAAGGTGCACTTCTCGGCTTCGTCCATGAACTTGCGGACACCCGTCAGGTCGAAAAGCTGCAGGCAGAGCTGAATCCAGGTCACGTTGCTGCAATTCTCCACCACGATCTGCCGGGGATCGAAAGCCGTCTCGTAAGCGAAACACTCCTTGTTGCCGTTGTACTCCGTGGCCCGGCTCCAGACGCCGCCCGTCGTGAGCAGATGGTGTTTGCGAACACTCCCCCACGCCGCCTGCACGGCCTTGAGATACTGCGCATCGCCCGTCACCTGATAGAGGCGGAAATAGCCCAGCAGATTCGACAGCAGCTGGTAGACCTTGCCGTCGCCCGGTTTCACCACATCGGCCTCGGGCGTGAGCATCTCGCCCAGCAGGTGCAGCTTCGCATTGGCCTCGCTCACGGCCACGATACGCCTGGCAAAATCGAGGTAGCGCCGCTCGCCCGTCCGCTCGTAAAGCATCACGATGGATTCGAGCAGCGTCGTGGAGGACATTCCCGCCCGCGTGCCGTTTTCGGTCAGGTCGTTCTTGCCGTCACCGAACGTAGCGATCAGCAGATCGCCCATCCGGCGGCAGGCGTCGAGCACCCGTTCGTCGGGGAAGAAAGACTCGTAGGTCAGCAATCCGTAGAGGTTATAGCGGTGTGTCCAGACATCCCACATATATTTCGTGCCGTCGTCGGGTTTGGCCACGAAGGTCGAAGCCGCATCGTAGGTTCCCAGATAGCCATCCGGCAGCTGGGTGGCGATCAGGCGTTCCACGACGCTGTCCAGCGCCGCCTTGAGCTTCCTGTCGCCGGTATGGCGGTATGCCAGCGTCGCGGCATGGAGCCACTTGCCGACGTGTTCGCCCTGCCACGGATGCTTGCCGGGGCGCGACTCGAAGCCCTTGAGGATGAAATCCTCCCCGGCCACGTACCACAAGCGGTGGTTGCGCCACAAATCCACCCGTTCGCCGAACAGGCCGCCGTCGTACTGCGTGAACATCGGCCACCAGCGGTCGGGGCAGACTTCGGCTTCGCGCTTGGCCGCAATACGGGCATCGAAATTCGGATTTTCGGGCATCATGCGTGCCCCGACCGATTCGCGCCATTCGTGAAGCATGCGTTTCAGCCCCTCGGCCTTTTCGGGCATCCGGGCGACAAGGTCGTGCTTTTCGCCGATGTCCTTCGACAGGTCGTAGAGCTGCACGGTGCCGTTCTCATAATATTCGATCAGCTTGTAGTCCCCGTAACGGACCGCGCCGCCGGGACTCTGCAGGCCGTGGTTGCTGTAATGCGGGAAATGCCAGAAAATGGGACGGTCCTTCATCTTCTTCTTCCGGAGCAGCGGCGAAATGTCCACGCCCTCGGCCTTGCTGTCGCGGGGAAGCGGCGTACCTGTCAGGCTGAGGAGCGTCGGATAGAAATCGACGCTGACCACCGGCTTGTCGCATTCGCCGGCCTTCGATCCGGGAGCCTTCATGACCATCGGCACGCGCAGGCCGCCCTCGTACATCCACCCCTTGCCGCCGCGCAGCGGAAGCATCGAACTGGAGTAGGCCGCATCGAGCTGTCCGGGCAGGATGACACGGTTGGGACCGCCGTAATTGGCGGCCGACATACCGCCGTTGTCGGCGAAAAAGACGATCACCGTATTCTCATAGAGCCCCAGCTCCTTGAGTTTGGCAACGATACGCCCCATACTCTCGTCCATGCTCTCGACCATCGCCGCAAACTCCACGTTGTCCTGAATCTGCTTGATCTTCACCCGGCGGTGCGGCAGGGCCTTGTGAGGGGCATAGGTCGGATCGTCCAGGCAGCGCAGCAACTCCTCGGCCGAAGCGGGATCGGGATCGTCGGGGTTTCCTTCCAGAATGAAGGGCGGCAGCTCCGACGGCGGCATCGACTGCAATTTCCTGCGGTATTTCTCCACCAGGTCCGCACGGCCCTGAATCGGATCGTGCACGGCAAAGTGGGACATGAAGAGGAAAAACGGTTCGTTCCGGTTCGTCTCGATATAGCGGAGCGCCTCGTCCGTAAGATGGTCGGTGAGGTATTCGCCCTTTTCACCGTCGAAGCCGTTCATGCCGAACGGAGCCATGTAGCCGCGGGCGGGCCACCCTTTCAGGTAGCCGTGCGGGATGTGCATGTCGAAACCGTGCTCCTCGGGCGTGGAGCCCGTTTCACCCAGATGCCACTTGCCGATGATGGCCGTATGATAGCCGTTGTCGTGCAGTGTCTCGGCGATGGTCGGCACTCCGGCGGGAAGGTCCTGATTGACCTCCACGTTGCGCAGCTGCTGGAAGGGGAACTCCCGGCGGCCGGGCAGCCAGTCGGTCATGTTGATCGTGGCCGGATAGCACCCCGTCAGGATGCTCGCACGGGCCGGCGAGGAGACGTGGCAGGTCGTGTAGGCATTGGTGAAACGCACGCCGTCACGTCCCAGCGCGTCGATGTTGGGCGTTTCGTAGAAACGGCTGCCGAACGAGGCGATGTCGCTCCAGCCGAGGTCGTCCACCAGGAAGAAGATCACATTGGGCCGCTGCGGAGCGGCGGCCGCACGGCCTGAATCCTCGGAAGCCCCCTGCGTCCCGGCGGCGGAAGCGCTTCCTGCCGCGGAGATCACCGCGGCATTGAGCAGCAGCGCCCGGTTTACATAATTCTGAATTTTCATCGGTTTATCTGTTTTTGTCGATTCTGTATTGTTACGGTAATTCCCGCGGTTCGGTCAGGTAATGCACCTCGGAACAGGGATCGTCGGAAAGCGTCGCGGCGAAAAGCACGACCTGCCGGTCGTCGGGCAGGCGCAGTTCCCGGGCTCCGCGGGGTACCTCGAGGCACACCTTGTAGAGATAGGTGAACACATAGGCCTCATTGCGGTCCGCAGGGTTGTGACGGTGGGTTCCCACATGGGCCAGGCGGCCCTCACGCACGTAGGAGGTGCCGTAATCTGCCCAGCCCCACTGTCCGTAATAGCCGGAATAATAAGGCACCCGGATCGCGTGTTTCACCCCGTCGACCTCCACGACCGCATCGCGGTCACCTTCGGAAGAGGCCACCAGCAGGTAGAGTTTGTCGTAACCGCCCGCAGGCAGGGCGATCGTCTGTCCGCTGCAACGAACGGCATTTCCGAAATCGGGCTCGCCGATGCGGAAACCGATACCGTCGGCCTCGACCCGCCGGGTCAGGAGTTCCCCGGAATAGGAGTTCCACAGCGAATCCATATTCGCCAGCGCACAGAAGGCGTCGGACGAGATCACCGCCGCATTGAACGGCAGCGTCACCTGTTTCTGCCTGTATTCCGGAGCCCGGACGGCAGGCGCCGCCAGTCGCACACGGTAGGTTTTCGGGGCATAACGACCGACCGAGACCTGCAGTTCACGCCCGGCGAAGGCAGCGGGACCGACAGGCTCCTCGATCCCGTTCACCTCCTCGGCAGAGACGATCTCCGCGGGGAATTTCAGCCGGGCCTGCCGCGCGGCGCCCGCGGTCTCATAGACGCGGACGATGTATCCGTCGCCGTCCTCGGCCTTCTTCACGGCTTTGACCGCCACTCCGTCGTCCGACGATCCGACAAAGCCGTAACTGCGTCCCAGCACGCCGGCATGCCGGGGTGCGGAGAAGGTCAGCAACCGCTGGTTGAGCTGCTCGCCCTTGCGGACAATCTCCCCGGCGGCGTAATCGCCCGCATGTCCCACGATCGAGTAGGTGAAACGGTGATGCCCGATATCGAGCGCAGACTGGAACGGAAAATAATCGCCGTCGGCCGTCGGGGTGTGGAGCAGCGTCAGGCGCAGGTTGTCGTCGGAGGGTTTGTCCCAGCCGTATTTACAGTCATTGAGCACCGCGACGCCGTAACGACCGTCCGGCGCAGACATTCCGGCCCAATGCTGGGCGTAGACCTCGTACTGCGTCGGGGTATTGTTGCCCCGCTCGACCGTACCGATACCCAGGTCGTAGCGGGCCTTCGGGCTTTCGAAGCTCATCGGGAACTGCGCTTTGAGCAAGGTGCGCGGCGACCGCCAGTCAGCCTCCGTGCGAACGTCGATGCGGTCGTCCGCGGCGCCGTCCGTAAGCGAAATATGCTGAACAAGCTCCGAAGCCCCGTAACGGCGCACCACGCGAAGCGTCGCCCGCAGCGGTCCGCACTCCTCGACGGTGATCTCGGCACGCTCGCCCACCCTTTCGGGCTGCCGGTCCACGACCTCCTTGAGAATCTCCCAGGCAGGCCAGCGGTCCGATTTGTTTTCCGGGAAAGCCACGAGGCCGAAGAACCCGCCTTTGCCGACCAGTTCCCGGCCGTGCCGCTTGTCCACGACCGACACGATGTCGCCCCGTTCGTCGAGCGAAACGCGGTAAATCCGGTTTTCGACCGTCCGGCCGGAAGCCTTCAGCACACCGCCCGGAACCGCCCGGCGCCCGGGACGCACGTCGTAGACGGCATATCCCACCGAAGGCACGTCGGCGGCGAACAGCAGCCGCATACGCCCCTCGCGCACCGAAAGCACCTGCGCCGGGACGCGGCGACCGTCGGGTCCGTAGACCGAAACGCCTTCCCAGCCCGCCGGCGCCGCCACCTCCACCTCCGCCTCGGCGAGCGTGCGGCTACGGTAAGCCGACGGGTTGTAGACCACGACGGGCTCCCCTTTGGTGCGCGTGTCGAGCAGCGATGCGACAGCCCCCGTGGCCGTCTGGGCGATGTCGGCGAAACGGCTTTGGGCGATCAGGTAGTCGTTCCACGTAAATTCGTAGGCGCGGGGAATGCTCGTTCCGGTCAGGTCATCGTGGAACTGGTGCCAGATAAAGCGCCGCCACTCCTCGTTGAGCGCCTGTTTCGGATAGTCCAGCACCCCGAGGTAGTCGGCCATCACGCTGCTGCGCTCGGCGGCATCGGCCAGCTGTTCGCTGCGGCGGTTGAAGCGTTTGAGCTCCGAGTGGGCCGTATAGCAGCCCGTGCCGTGAACGTCCATCAGCAGCTCTCCGTCGTAAACGGGCAGTTCGGGATGCTCCGAAAAGGGCAGGTAGTCCTTATACAACTGATCGGCCCGGGCCACGACCAGTTCCACGGGGCCGTCGCTCCCGAGATAACGGAACAGGTTGCGCACGGTGCGCGGCAGCGGAGAACCGCCCCGGTCGCCGCGCTTCTCAGTGGAACGGGTTCCGTAATAGCGGTAAGCCGTTCCGATCCCGCTCTCTTCGGCACGCCGGATCAGCTCCTCGCTCCGGGTCAGGTCGCCCGTGGGATTCCAGCCGTAACCGCCGCCGTCGAGCGCCGCCATGACCTGCGCACCGTCCACACCGCGCCACAGCCCGATCTGGAAGGGATATTTCCGGTCCCCGTAGAAAGGCCGCGTGCGCCAGCTGAGTTTCTGGGTCGAGAACCCGATCAGCCCGCAATGGGCGGCAATCGTGGGCAGCGTATATCCGAAGCCGAAACAGTCGGGCAGGAAAATATCGGTCGCCTTGCGTCCGAATTCCGATTTGAAGAACTCCTGTCCCAGCAGGACGTTCCGGAAGAAGGACTCCGCCGAAGGCACGTTCGGGTCCGTGGCATCCCACGTACTGCCGGTCAGGTGCCAGCGCCCCTCGGCCACGTATTTTTTCAACCGCTCGTAACGCTCGGGATAATACTCCTTGGCCCAGGCGTATTTGACGGCGCCCTCGAAATTGATGAGATAGTCGGGGTAATCCTCCAGCAACCGGAAATTCTGGTCCAACGTGTTCAGCAGGAATTCGTCGATCGAGCGTTGTACGTCCCAGCGCCACTGGGTGTCGAAATGGGCATTCGACACGAGATAGGCGCGGTATTTCTTCCCGGCCGGCGGGGTCTGTCCCTGCGCCTGCGCCGTGCCTGCAAAAAGCAGCACGGCAGCAGCGCAAAGGAGGGGTTTCAATCCGTAATGTTTCATTTTATCTTGGGTCTGTTATCTTCGAAGACAATCGCGCGGTCGCGGAAAACCAGCGTGTCGCACACCTCACACTTGTTGCCGTCGGCCCGGTCGTAGGCATATTTCAGGTAGAGCACGTCGCGCTTGCGGGGTTTCTCGATGGTACCGCCCCACTCGGCGTCGTTCTCCGCATACCGGCCGTTTCCGGTGACATCGATGGCGGCGTTCTCCTGCGACGAAACGGTGATCTCGCCGTCGGTCACCGAGAGCCGCAGTGCGAACTCCTCCCCCTTGATCTGCCAGCCGCCCACGACGTCGCTCATCGAGGCAGTCGTCAGGCTGACCGTTTCGTTCAGCTCCAGGTCGGCGGTGCGGTAGACGATCCGGTCGATCTCCTCGCCGGCGGGATTCTTCACGACCAGCGCACCGCGGCGCAACCACTTGCCGTGGTAGGGATTGACATATTTCACTCCGAACAGGGTGTAGTTCTTCGGTGTGATCTCCCAATGAGCCGCCTCGTGCAGGTCGGGATTGGCCACGGCGGCCCGGCCCGAAAGGATCGAATCGACCCGGTCGGCTTCGGTGATGCGCATCGGAATCACGTAGACCCCCTTGTGGGCATCGGGATCGTCGAAAAATTCGTCGGCGAGCTGCACCGTAATCAGGCCGTTGAGCTTGCCCTGGGGAATCTCGACGCTGCCGTCGGTCGAAAGTTTGTAATAGCGCGAAGGCAGGACCCGGATTTGTTCGTCGTTCTGGTTGTAGAGGTTGTCGCTCACCAGCGACTCGTCCACTTCGTAATAGACCCGGCGCGAAACGTCGTTGTGGATATAGACTCCGCCCAGCACGACGCCGATATTGAATTTGTGGGCCCGGTCCAGCGAGTTGTCGAGCACGTCGTTGCCCAGCGAAAGCGTCCGCACGGGGTACTGGAACGGGAAACAGACCGTCTGATAGTCGAAATCCTCGTAGTCGAAGGGTTTGTTGTGGCAGGCGCTCAACAGCACGGCTGCCGACAGGAAAGCAAGTATCTTTTTCATTTTTCCGAGATTTATCAATTCCATCCGTCGTTCTGGACCAGCCCCTTCACCACGTCGTCGTTGGGAATGGGCCCATAGATCATATAGCGTTCGAAAACGCGCTCCTTGACATCGACAGCCGTCAGTCCGCCGTCGAAAGTTCCCCGCACCGCAGCGTTCATGGCATCGTAGTCCAGCCAGCGACGCACGTCCCAGAAGCGGACCTGCTCGAAGCAGAGTTCCAGACGGCGCTCGTTGCGGATCAGCCGCTGCATGTCAGCCGGCGAGGTGATCGAAGCCAGGTAGGTGTCGGGCTGGTCGAGACCGGCCGTTTCGCGCAGTTTTGCCATCACGTCCCGGGCCGAATAGGCATTCGGGCCCGTTCCGGTCGGTCCCCAGGCCTCGTTGGCCGCTTCGGCATAGATCAGGAACGCCTCGGTAAAACGCATCAGCGTGTTGAAATGGATGGCCGGAACCACGTTGCCCGTCTCGAGGCTCACCGATTCGTTGGTGAATTTCCGCAGGTAATAGCCCGTACAGGTGGAATACTCCGTGCGGTTGATGCCATTGCTGGGATGGTCGACCGTATTGATGACCGAGCCTTTGAATACCATTCCGTTGTAGATGACATACTGGGCCAGCCGGGGATCGCGCCCCTCGAAAGGATTCCGCTTGTCGAACCCGGAGCCGTCGGCATCGATCGGATAGCCCGACTTCATCGGGAAGGCGTCCACGAAATTCTGCGAAGGGCTCACACGTCCGCTGCCGTTGAGGCTGGGCGGGAACTGCGCCTTTTCGAGGTTGCTGCTGTTGGTGTAATCCTCCCGCCAGAGAATGTCCCGGTTGCCCTTGTCGAGGTAGAAAACCACGCGGTCCGGCGCCAGGTTGCCCAGGCCGCCGAAAGCGTCGATGACCTCGGCCGCAGATTCGGCCGCCTTCTCCCAAAGTGCGGGATCGTTCGTGGGGTTGAACGCCGGACTCGCGGCGAGCAGCCGTACACGGGCCCGCAGCATCTTCATGGCCAGCCCCGAAATCCGGTTGGTATTGCGCGAACCGTAGACGACGTCGTAATCCTCCTTGTCGGGCGTACCGGCCGGAGCATTCTCATAGCGGTCGGGCAGCAGTTGCAGCGCCCGCTCGATGTCCTTCTCGATCTTCCCGACGCACTCCGCGAACGGAAGCCGCTGCAAACCGTCCTGTTCCTGCTTCGAGGAGATGAAGCGGTCCATATAGGGCACGCCCAGCAGTTCGCCCGAAGCGGATCGGCCGGCATGCGCCTGCAGGATCAGCGAATGGTGGTATGCCCGCAGCGCATAGGCCTCGCCCTTGAGCCGGTTGGGGAAATGTTCGGCCCGCCATTCGGAGGTATAGGACCATTTCACGTCGTCGACGATCTGGTCGAGGAAATAGTTGATGTAGGCGATCTGCGTGTAGTTCCGCCACTGCGAAAAGGGATCGCTCGTCGAACGCCAGGCTCCCATAGCGGCCAGCATATAACCGTTGGAGATGTTGTTCGAATGGGCATCGTCCACGGCCACCTCCGTATAGTTGAGCGTGGTGGGCAGGTTGTCGTAGGCCTTCAGCAGGATGCCTTCGGCCAGGACCGGATTCGCAATGACATCCTCGCGGGTGAGCACGTTGTCCTTACCCGGCTCGACAAAATCGGTGCATCCGGCCGCCGCACCCGCAAGGGCCGACAGGGCTATGATGGTCAGTTTTTTCAGTTTCATGGTGCTGAGGTTTAAAAATTAGCCTTAAATCCCAGAGCGAACCAGGTGCAGGCGGGTTCGGCCCCGATGTTCAACAACAGTCTCTCCTTCTCGGGAGCCAGCGTCAGCAGGTTGTTGGCCCGGAAATAGACGTTCGGACTCTTCATGCCGATCTTGCGGGCGACGCGTTCGCTCAGGTGGTAGGTCAGCTGCACGACAGGAATCTTGAAGAACCCGGTGGCCGAGACCCAGAAGGTCGAATTCTGGAAATTGTGCACGTTGCCCGTAGTCGACAGCCGGGGATAGGTAGCCGTCGAGCGGGTGTCGACGCCGCGTTCGGGGTCGTAGGCCCAACGCGATTTCATCAGGTAGGAGGGGTATTTCATCTCGCCGCTGACCTGGTAGTAGTCGCCCGAGAGAATCTGCGAACCGCCGGTCTGCGCACGCATCTGGGCATAGAGCGAGAAATTGCGCCAGCGCAGCGTCAGCGCGAGGCGGTAATCGTAAGTGCTGCGCGAATCGCCGATCACCTTCTGGTCGCGGTCGTTGACCACGCCGTCGCCGTTCAGGTCGCGGTATTTCAGGTCTCCGGCCCGCACCGTGCCGAAGGAGGGTTTGGCAAGCGTCTTGTCGGCGGGATCGTTGATCCGGTCGATCTCCTCCTGCGTGTAGAATCCGTCGGCAACATATCCCCACAAGGCGGAGAGGCTCTTGTCCGTCTTCTGGTTATACTCCAGTCCCGGACCGTAATTCAGTTCGTCAATCTTCCGATTTTTGGCGTTGTAATAGACCATACCGGCATTGACCGACAGCGACCAGTCGGGATCGAAACGCTTGTTGTAAGCGAACGAAATCTCGAAACCGCGCCCTTCGGAGATACCGTAGTTGCGGCTCATGATGAAATCGCTGCCGCCGATGACGCCCATATACTCATTGACGGTCTGGGCCACCAGCCCCGTCTTGTGACGCTGGAAATAGTTCACCTCGGCGTAGAGCGAGCGTTTCAGCAGGGCTATTTCGAAACCGGCGTTCAGCTCATAGACGTCGGCGAACGTCAGATCGGGATTTCCCAGCACGACGGGCAGGAAATTGTTGCTGTTCGAACCGTCGTTGTAGGTGTGCTTGTCGCCGATCTTGTAGGTATCGCGCGAGAGGTTGTAGTCGGTGGGGTCGGACTTGAGGTTGGCAAAGCTGGCCTTCACCTTCAGGAAATCGATGCCGCTGTTGCGCATGAAACGTTCCTCGGAGACAATCCAGCCCAGCGCATAGCTGCTGGCGACGCCCCAGCGGTGGTCGGCCGGCAGGAAAGGCGAAGCGATGGCCGCGACGCCCACCTCTGCAATATAGCGGTTCCGGTACATGTAATTCGCACGCAGGGCATAGTCCAGCTGTTTCTTGGAGTAGATCTGCCCCTGGGTCACGTAACTGCTCATGCGGTGCGTGGCCGTGACGTTCACATCGTGTTCGCCGCCGAAGACCCGGCTGTAATTGAGCACGTTGTACCAGGCGATCTTGCGGTTCATGTCCACCTTGCCGATGGACTGCGCCCCGACGAAATTGTTCTCGCCCTGCTTGGTCAGGTGAATCCGGTCCACGTCGCTCGTCGTGCTGATCTCGAACGAAGGGGTATAGACCGCATACTTGTTGGTCTGCGAAATCATGTAGACGTTGTTATTGTCGATACCTCCGTATGTGCTGAACGTCAGGCCCGGCGTGATCCCTTTCAGGTCCACGTCGAAACCGATGTTGACGTTCGCCGCCCGGTTCGTGAGCTTGTCGTAGCCGGCAAGCACCTTGTCGCCGTAGACATTGGTCGTATAGACATGATCGCCGGCGAGCAGGTATTTGCCGTCGATGAGCGACTTCTGCTGGCGGGCCTCCTCCACTAAGTCCATATCTTCGGATGCGACACGGTCGACCGGAATCAGGAACGCGAACTGGTTGGGACGCCGTGTGGAGGCCATCGACCAGAAATCGCCCTTGGAAGCGTAGTTGCTGTTGAGCACGACGGTCATGTCGACCTTGGCACGCAGGTAGTCGGTGATCTTCACGTCCACGTTGCCGCGGGCACGGAACGTATTGTCGCCCTCGTCGGCCGCTTCGCCCAGTTTCTGCAGCGACTTGTCGTAGTCGTAGCCCAGCAGGAAATAGTACGATGCGATCCGGTTGCCGCCGCCCACTTCGACGGCCGCCTTGTGCGACTGCTTCACGTTACGCAGGAAATCGCTGTTGTAGAAATCCACGTCGGGGTACTGCACGGGGTCGAACCCGATCCGGGTATTCTGGATCGTCATCGCGTCGTAACGGTCCGTCAGTCCGTCGTTGCGGCGTGCCTCGTTATAGAGGGTCATGTAGTCGGCGGAACCCATGTAGTCGGGATATTTGATCGGACGCGCCAGCGAATACTCGTAACGCACGTTCAGGTAGTTCTTCAGCGGCGTACCGCGCTTGGTGCGGATGTTGATGACGCCCTGGCCGGTGCCTCCGTAGAGAATCCGCGAAGAGGCATCCTTCAGCACGCTGATCGACTCGATTTCGTCGGGCGAGAGGTAATCGGCGAACGAAAGCCCTTCGTCGCCCTTCATCATGCCGTCGATCACGACCACGTTACCCGCATAGCGGATGTTGGCGGCATCGAAAATACCGGTTCCGGAGGTCTGGAGATAGCTCAGCCAATCGTCGGCATAATAGGTGTCGCGGAGCTTGTCGACATTCACCTGATCCACGGCGCCGACGACGTTGCGGCGTTTGAGGGACACGAACGGCAGGTCTACTGCATCGCCCGTTCCGGATTGGTAGGCACTGGCCGTAAGCGTTACGGGCCCTTTGTTGACGTCGGCGGCGGAGATCGTCATCGGTTCGTATCCGTCGGCCTCGATGAGCACCGTCTCCTGCGGCTCCGCCTTCACGGCAAAGGCTCCGGACCGGTCGCTCCGGGAAACGGTCTTGCCTTCGTTGGTGTAGATGAGAGCTCCGACGACCGGCAGCCCCTCCGTCCCGACGATTCTCGACGCGAGCGTGATCTGCGCCGGCTGCTGTTTCCGCTGCTTCCGCTGGGCCGAAGCCGACTGGAAAAGACCCGACGCCAACAGGAGGAAACAGATGATTATAATCTTGATCTTCATAACTTTTCGCGTTAAATGTTAGTTCCAACCCGGATTCTGCGTAAAGCCTTCATACTGCTGCACATCGGTGCGTTTGAAGGGAAGCCAGTAGTGCTTCTGGTCGAATACGCCGTTGCAAACCACCTCTTTCCGGAAATACGTGTGCTGCTTGTCGAACACGCCCTTGTAGCGGATCTTGTATTCGGGCAGGTGCGCCACGTACCAGCGGCGGATGTCGTACCAGCGGTGTCCTTCGTAGGCCAGCTCCACGGAGCGCTCGTTCCAGATACGCTTGCGGAAGGTCTCGCGGTCGGCCGTGAATTTCGCAGCCACGTCGGGCAGCGATTCGCCGCCGTAGGTATAGAGTTCATAGGGCTTGGTGACATCCTCGTCGGTCGGCAGTTTCACACGGCGGCGGACGATGTTCACGGCCTCGGCGGCGCTCAGGGGCGCCCACGAAGGAACGGCCGTCGGCGAAGGGCAGACTTCGTTGATCGCTTCGGCATAAATCAGGTACATCTCGGCGAGCCGGATAAAGGGAATGCCGAACTGGTAATTCGAGGTCTGTTTGTCGAACTTGTTGGCCTTGTAGGGAATGTATTTGCGAATCAGGTATCCGGTCAGCGATCCCGAGCCGGAATTCATGTCCTTGCCGTTACCGGCCCCCGAACCGCCCGCCGAATAGAGCTGCACATAGGCATCGGCCGCAGGTGAGATATTGCTCGTGGCCACCCACTTGACACCGTCGACCAGAATCGTCTGCAGCAGGCGCGGATCGCGGCCGGCCCACGGATTCATGGGATCGTACCCGCTGTCGGGATCGTCGATCGGAAGACCCTTCTTCGTCTCGTACATATCCACCATGTTCTGCGTGGCGGCCGTCACCTGTCCCTTGCCCTCGAAACGCTGCGAGTTGTGGATGTTGCCGATACGCACCAGCTGGCTGTTGCCGCGGGCCGTGGTGAGCTTGAACCAGATATACTCCTTGGTGTAGACCTCGCGCTGTTCCGTCGTATTGTTGATGAAATTTTTGGAATAATCCTTCCAATCCACCAGTTTGTAAACACCCTGATCGGCCAGCTTGATGACCTCATAAGCGGCTTTGGCAGCCTCCTCGCACAGTTCGGGATCGTATTCGGCCACGCCTTTCTCGATGCGGGTCGTGAGCGGACTGGCGGCGTAGAGATAGGCCCGCGCCTTGAGCGCAAGCGCCGCACCCCGGGTCGCACGCCCCAGATAGGCGTCGGGAGCTTCGATACCCTGCTGGGTCTGGTTCCAGTCGACGGGCAGGCACTCCGCAGCCTCGTTCAGGTCGCCGATAATACGCAGGAGCGTCTCCTTGAACGACAGCCGCGGAAAACGCATGTCGTCGCTCGGTTCCAGGAACCGGTCGATGTAGGGAAGCCCTCCCCAGAGGCGGGCGAGTTCGAAATGGTACCAGGCCCGGAAGAAATGGAGCTGTCCCTTGATGAGCCGGACCTGCTCGTCGGTGGCGCCCACCAGCAGGTGCAGGTTCTTGAAGCCCTGGTTGCAGATGCGAATCTGCTCCCAGCCGTTCCAGAAGCCGTAGTTGCCGCCGGACGAGGACTCGGTAATCATATTCTGCCACGTATTGGTCCATATCCACCAGTAATTACCCTGCGGAAAGGTCTGCGAAGCGATGAAATCCTTCGAGCCGTAGACATCGTCGCCCATATCGAGGCAGGCGCAGTTGGCCTGGTCGATATACCGCACGAGTTTCTTTCCGTAGAGGTTGTCGATGAATCCCGTAAAATTCCGGTAACTGCCGAAAATCTGCTCTTCGTCCAGGTCCGATTTCTGCGTCCGCTCCAGATAATCCTCGCAGGAAAAGAGCAGCGGGGCGGCAAGCAGCAGTAAAATTATCTTTTTCATAGTCCTTCTCCGTTAAAATTTGATGTTCACGCCGAACGTGTAGCGCTTCAGTTTGGGATACTGGGCGGAATGGCTCTCCTTGGCACGGGTGGCATTGGCCTCGCGGTCGTCGCTCATGTGGGAGTAGAGCCAGAGGTTGTTGCCGGCCAGGTAGAGGCGGATCGACTGGATGCCGGTCCTTTTGAGCTTCGGCCCGTTGAAGGTATAGCTCAATTCGGCCGACTGCAGCCGCCACAGGGTGCCGTCCGCACGCTGGAGCTGCGACGCATAGAGCGAACGGTTCGAATTCATGAACGAAATGTGGCGTATCGACCCGCTGTCGTTGTAACCGGGAATCCACATGTTCTCCCACGTATCGCGGTCGATGGCCGTCGAATAGGAGGGCGAGGGAAACTCCTCGTAGGTATTCTGACGCGAAACGTCGGTCTGGCCCACCAGCAGCGCCGAGAGCGAGAGGTTCTTCCAGCCCACGAAGAGGTTGAGGGAGAACGAATAGAGCGGATAGTGGTTGTAATCGCAAGGGACATTGTCCTGACCGTCCACCACGCCGTCGCCGTTATAGTCCAGCAGGGCGTAGTTGCCCGGCACATAGCCGGTCATATTATCCACGCCCACATGGGTGTAGATGTCGTCCCAGCTCTGGATGATGCCCGTTCCGGGAATTCCCGTAGGCTGGTTGATCGGCTTGCCGGCCTTTTTCTGATAGTCGGGCGCCAGTTCGGGGTCTTCGCGGAAAACGACCTCGTTTTTAGCATAGGAGACGGAGCCTCCGACCTGATACGACCAGTCCGTGCCGATGTTGCCGCGAACCGTGGTCTCCAGCTCCCAGCCGCTGTTCTTGGTCTCGCCGATGTTGGCCGAGACGGCGGCCGCACCGAACCAAGGCGGCACGGCCCGCTGGTCCCCGCTGATGAAGATATTGGTGCGGCGGCCCCAGTAGTAGTCGAACCCGAGTTTCCAGATGCCGTTGAACAGCGTGGTTTCCAGAGCGACATCGTTCTTATAGGCGGTCTCCCACTGCGCGTCGGGGTTTCCGATCACCTTCACTTCGGCGCTCGAGAAATTCGGCACCTGTCCGATCGGGTAGCCGAAGACGCCTTCGTTGTTCTTCCTGGCCCACTGGGTCGAATAGAGCCACTTGGCAATACCCTCGTCGCTGCCGACGATACCCCACGAATAGCGAACCTTCAGGAAATCGACGAATTTCACGTGTTCGCGGAAGAATTTCTCGTTCGAGATGACCCAGCCGCCGGCCACCGAGGGGAAGAACCCGAATTTGTTGCCCGGGCCGAATTTCTCCGATCCGTTGTAGGCGCCGTTGGCCTCGAACAGATAGCGGTTCTTGAATCCGTAGGTCACACGGGCCGCCCACTCTTCGCGGTAGGAGGCAAACGCGCTGCCCTTGGCATACTGCTGGCGTTTGAAAAGCAGCAGGCCCGTCACGTCGTGCCCCTCGCCGAAGGTGCGTTTGAAATTGAGCGAAACCTGATAGAGCTGATCCTGATAGACCTGCTTGTCGGCCGTCGAGGTGCTTACCTTCACCTGATTGGGATAGTAATCGAACCCGTGCGTCGCGCTGTTGTAGGTTCCCGGATAGTTCCACGTAACGGCCCCCGTCCGCGGATCGACGTACTTGGTCAGCGCACGGTCGCCCGAAATGTCGGGGCCCGTAGAGGTGTAATAGTTGCGGAAATTGGCGATGGCATTGAGCGAAAGGCCCTTCACCAGCATCCCCAGGTCCTGCTTGAGCTTGAGCGAGGCGTTGGCATCGGTCCGCACCTCCACGTTCTGCCCCGAATAGTTGAGCACCTCGACGGTGTTTTCCGTATCGGTCTTGGCCTTGTCGTTGCCGAAAGTGCCGTCCTCGTAACGGACCGGATATTCGTCGGGGGCCTTGCGCCATACGCCCTTCCACAACGTAGTGGCGTTGGCGCCCACGGTGCGCTCCTGCCCGACGACCACATCGATATCGGCACTGACCACCGTCGAAGGGGTTATCTGGAAATCGAAATTACTGCGCACGTTGATACGCTGGAAATCGTTCTTGGGAACATACCCCTGCCCAAAATCCCGGCCGCGGAGAATGTCTCCGTCATAGAGGTACGAGAGGAACCCGTAATATTTCACGAATTTGGTACCGCCGCTGATATCCACACCGGCCTTGTGCGACCACGCGAATTTCTTGAGCGTCTCGCTCTGCCAGTCCACATTGGGATAGAGATAGGGATCGGAGCCCGAACGGAATTTCTTCAGCTCGTTCATCGTCGTGATGTAGGACCACAGCTCGGGCTTGGCGCCCAGCGCATTCTCAACGGCGAAATTCCGCGCCACGCGGCCCTCGTAGGAGGAGAGCAGCGTCGGGATCTTCGAAATGGTCTTCAGCGTGGTATGGGCGTAGACGTTCAGGCTCATCTTGCCTTCGACGCCGCGCTTGGTCGTGATAAGGATGACGCCGTTACCGCCCCGCACGCCGTAAACGGCCGTAGCCGAGGCGTCCTTCAGCACCGACATCGACTCGATCTCGTTCACGTCCACATCCTCCATGCGGCGCTCGATGCCGTCCACCAGGATCAGCGGCGCCGAACTGGTCCACGACGACATACCGCGGATGAGTATCTGCGCCTCCTCCTCGCCCGGCTTGCCGCTCGACGAAAGGGCCGTGAGTCCCGGAACCAGTCCGTTCAGGGCGCTCGAAAGCGACGTCATGCCGCCCGTGCTCTGGAGCTGTTCGCCCTTGACCTGGGTGATGGCGCCCACCACGCTCTCCTTTTTCTGCACGCCGTAACCGACCACCACGACCTGTTCGACATTGAGCGCCTCGGCCTGAAGCGTGACGTCGATGGTCTTCTGGGCATGCACGGCAATCGTCTGGTCAGTCATGCCGAGGTAGCTGAACCGCAGCGACTCGCCGCGCCTGACCTCGATCGTATAGGCGCCGAGCAGGTCCGTGGAGACGCCCCGCGTAGTACCGACCACAACCACTGATGCGCCGATAACCGGTTCTCCCGCGCTATCGGTAACTTTTCCGGTCACCTTGAACAGCTGCCCTTCCTGCGCCCCCGCCAACAACGGCAGGACCATCAGCAACGACAGAAAAGCGACACGTAAAGCTGCTTTTGTAAATTTTACCATGGTTCATTTATTTTTTGGTTTGTAGTTTCCGTGAAACACGCCGCCTCAGGTGTTGTGCGACCCGAACGGACGTTCGTCGTTGATCGAAGGCGCGATGTTCACCTCGCGCATGTATTTCCGGCGCAGCTGCATGAATTTCTCCACCAGTTCCGGATGTTTGGGAGCGATGTTCCGCTTCTCGCCCGGGTCCTGGTCCAGGTCGAAAATCAGCACTTCGACCCGTGACGTATCCTGCAGGTAAGGCGTCTGGGTATACCAGTCGCCCGGGACCTCGAAAATCGCCTTGTGGCGGCCTTTGCGCAGTGCCGCCAGCCGGCTGCCCCGGTAATAGGCGAATTCGCTGCGGGCGGACAGCTGCTTCCCGGTCAGCACCGGCATCAGGTTCACGCCGTCGATGGGACGGTCCCCGGGGACCTTCGCGCCGCACAGCGAAGCGATGGTCGGCAGCAGGTCGAGCTGGGTGCCGATCTCCATGCAGACACTCCCGGCGGGAATATCTGCCGGAAGGCGGAAGATACCCGGCACGCGGAATCCGCCTTCCCAGCCGCTGCCCTTGCCGCCGCGCAGGTGGCCTGCGCTGCCGCCGTTGTTGGGCGTGAATTTGATAGCCGGGCCGTTGTCGCTGGTAAAGATCACCAGCGTATTCTCGTCCAGTCCGTTCTCGCGCAGGCATTTCATCACCTCGCCCACGCTCCAGTCGAGCTCCTCCACGGCATCGCCGTAGCGTCCGGCGCGGCTGGTGCGCTCGAACTGTTTCGAAGCCATGACCGGCAGGTGCGGATAGGCATGCGACAGGAACAGGAAGAAGGGTTCGCCGCGGTGCTCCCGGATATATTCCCGGGCCCGCTCGGTATACATCTGCGTCAGGTTGGGCCGGTCGGCATGCTCCTGAAGCACCGTCTCGTTCTCCATGAAAGGAAGCGTGCGGTAGTTGTTGGGCGAATAGAGGCCGTAGAAATAGTCGAACCCGTTGTCGTCGGGCAGGTAGGGATGCGCATGGCCCTGATGCCACTTGCCGATGAGCGCCGTCGCATAACCCGCCTCGCGCATCACGTCGGCGAGGGTGATCTCCTCCTCGGGAAGCCCCCGCGGGGTATCGGGAAAGAGCACGCTCTCGCGGTCGCCGTACATCCCCGAACGCACCGGATAGCGAGCCGTGAGCAGCCCCGCCCGCGAAGGTGACGACACCGCCGCAGGCGCATAGAAAGCGTTCATCTTCACCCCTTCGGCCGCCAGCCGGTCGATGTTCGGGGTTCGGATGGTGGGATGGCCGTAACAGCTCAGATCACCGTAACCCATATCGTCTACATAGATCAGGACGACGTTGGGACGCGGATCGCTCCGCTTGGGGAGGTCGGCGGCACGGCACGGCATACCGGCCTGCGCCGTACAGAGCAGCAGGCAGGATGAAACCGGAGTAAGCAAACTTGTATTCATATCGGTCGAAATTGTTGGTTTTCGTTCATAATCAGCGTTTCAGCCCGTGGCGCCACCCGAGGCGCGGGGCGGTAAAATTGCAGGTAACCACCACGCCCTGACCTGCACAGGAATCGGCCCAACGGACCATCCGGTCGATCAGGACCCCGGCATCCCCGGCGGAACCTCCCGCCGCACGCAGCCGGCAAAGGGCGAATTCGTCGCGCAGGTACTCCAGCGACAGGGACAGGCGCCGCAGGGCGCGGGAATAAGGGTCGTTCCCGCGTATTCTCCGGGCGAGTCCGGCGGCGGCCGCATCGATCTCGGCGAGCCAGCCGTCATATTCGGCAACGGTCTTGAGTGTCGTATTGGGGATGGCGGCCCCGCGGCGCGGGAGCCGTTCGAAGAGGTCGAGAACCTCACGTGCGAATGCCGCATGACGGCCGTAACGCGCCTGCGTAAAGTCACACAGCAGCGAATCGACGTCGAGTGCCGGATTCGCGGCAACGCGTGCCAGCACGTAATGGTTGACCTCGTAGGCGGCCCAGTCGCCGGGTTCGCCGTAGATGCTCACGCCCGATGCGCCGTTGGCGGCGTACCACCTCACGTCGCCGGCAATGTAGTGCGGCAGGACCAGCGGAAGGCTCCGCCAAACGTATTTGCGATAGTAGGAATAGAGGTTGATCTGTCCGCCGAAACGGTCGCGCCACCGTCGGAAAGCCGTGACGTACATCCGGTTCTTCGGATTCGCCGCATCGTCGATCTGCGTCTCGAAACACTGGTCGATGGGACAGAAATCGACCATTACATCCGGTGAGAGGGAGTTTTCCCGGGCCGGATCGAGGTATGCCTCATAGGCGAGGCACTCCACACGAAGGCGCGGAAACTCCTCCCGCAGCGCTTCGGCCACGCGGTTGACCAGCCGGACATGCTTTTCCGAGTCGGGTCCGAGCGCCCGGCAGGCGTCACACCGGCACCATCTGGCACCGTCGGGCGGCCAGAAGGCAAAAGTATCGATTTCGGGATGCGCCCGCAGATAGCCCCTGACGGAGTCGATCAGGTACTCCACAGCCCGGGACTGCGACGTACAGATCACGTAACGCGGTTCGCGGCGGCGTTCCCCCTGCTCGTCCATGCCGAACCATTCGGGGTGTGCGTCGTACAGGGCACCGCCGTCGGACGAAGCATTCAGGAAATTCTGGTAGCCGTGGCCGCCGACCTCGAGCGTTATGCCGCGTTTGCGAAGCTCCGGCGTGAGGAAACCGCGCATCTTATCCCACATCACGCGCCCCTTGCCCTGATAGTCGATCGGCACCACCAGCGTATTGTAACCCGCCTTGGGCATCCACTCCACCAGTTGACGAAGGTTTCGCTCATCGTGGGAAAGCCCCTCCTCGACGTAGATTTTGCGGTTGGGCAGCGCCGGCTTCACGACGACCCGTTCCGGCCCGGAGCAGACCACGGTCTTCGTCTCCGGAACCACCTCGGCCGCCCCTTCGTAGAAATCGTAACCGGGCGCCAGCCAACGGCATCCCAACCGCTCCAGCAGGCCGGAAACGGCACAAAGCAGGGCCCGGGGCGATTCACCCCAAAGCAGGATGTCGCCGCCGCTGACGGTTATGGAATAGCTATCTCCGGTCCCCGGATTCGCGAGGGGGGGGGATTTTGACCTTTGGAAATGCCGCCTGCCGCCAAAACGATCTTACCGGCAGCAGCCGGAGCGGCCATATCCGCGCCGCTTATCCGCGAAAGGTAGGTTTTGAGTTGTTCATACGCATAGACGGCGGTCGTATCCTGCGGCACGAGGTTTTCGAGCGTGACGGCCATCCGGCCGTTGCGGGCGAGAACGACACGAACGGGTTCGTCGGCCGGAACGGCCGGCATACCGGGATCGGTCGATTCGCTGGAGATCAGAGCGGCCGCATCGCAGAGCCGGTCGAACCACGGGCACCGTCCACCCGTGGAACGGGCTCCGTAACCGGCGGGAAGCGCCCTAAGGGATGCCGTCAGCGGCTTTCCGGATTCCCGTTCACGCCCCAAACGAAGGTGGCCTCCGAGCGGGCAGTAACAGTTGTCGCGGAGTTCGGTCCCGGCATCGGGCCGGTTGCGGCTGACCACCACGCTGTCTGCGGTTACGATCAGGTTGCGCCACACGGTATTGGCCGATGCCGTCTGCATGATGCGGAACACCCCCTGCTCGTTCCCGTTGCGTTTGCGGCGGATGATCGTGTTGTGCTCGAACAAGCAGTCCCGCCCCTGCCACAGCAGCGCGAACGACTGGTAATCGTCGCTGATGTTGTCGTAGACGTGCAGGCCGCCGTAATCCGGCGCCGTAACGACATCCTTGTAGGTCACTTCGAGGAAACCCTGGTTCCCCTGCGAAAAATTGTGATGGATCGCAATAGCGTGCTTGGGCGCACGTCCGTCATCGATCTCGATGGCACCGCCGTCGGCCCCCAGCGGGCCCGCGGTTTTCCAAACGATCGAAGCGTCCTCCGCCCGGTAGTTGCGGATGACATTGTAGCGCACCTCCTGATGGTCGGCACCGAGCCAGATGGCAATCGGGCCCCAGCTCCACTGTTTGAGCACGCGCGTGCAGTCGTGCAGGCGGTTCCCCTCGATGAGGGTATGCTCCCCATTACTCTTGATACCCACGCCGCAGTCGGTGAATTCGCAGCCGCGGATGACACAATGACGCGCCGAGGAATCGACCACAACGGCCCCCAACTGCCACATATCGGTGAAGGAACCGATACGATGCCGCTGCGGAATCTCCGCAAGCGTGTGCGCAAAGGCCAGCTCTCCGACGTGGAGATAGTCACCCCGCAGGCGGATGCAATTCCCGAAACCGGTCGTGTCCGAATTGGTGAACAGGGGCGCGGGGAGTCGTTTGCGGCCATAACTCGTGAAACGGATCGGAGCTGCGGCGCTCCCCGATGCGCGGACCTCCAGACAGCCGTCGAACCGGCTGCCCCGGGCAAACGACACGACGTCGCCCGGCTGCAGGCTGCAGCGCGAGAGCCGTTCGAGCGTCCGCCAGGCGCGGCGCGACGAAGTTCCGTCCTGCAGGTCGTCACCCGTCCGGGAATCGACCCAGAAGGTCCGGGGCGCGGCCATGCCGTTCCCGCCCGTCAGGCAACAGAATGCCAGGACGAGCAGGAACGGAAGAAGGCCGGTGCGAAGGACGCGATTAGGTTTCATCGGTTCGGAAATAGAGCGTGAAGAATCGGTTTACGGTCTTTCGGGATTGTCAGTCAGCGTCGGGTAAGCTCCGGCGGAGAAAGTCCACACGGAAGCGTCCCAGCCGGCAATAGGCGTCCCCGAGGTGAACCACGCGGCATCCTTCTGTTCGGACTGTCCGGCGACATCCACCGCCGGTGCCTTCTGGCCACGGCCCAGGCCGCCGATCATCCCCTTATCCGCTTCATAATAACAGCCTTCGACCTCGGAGGTGTTCGAACCGCCGGACCCGGCAATAGCCGCATAGCGATTGGCGTCCGTTGCGAGGTACTGCGTAAACTGGCCCGTATTGTAACAATTCTTCACGACGAAGCCTTTCGTATTGATGTTTCCTACGACACCTCCGGTATTTCCCGTCGAACCCTGAGCGACGACCTCGCCCCGGTTGTAACAATTCTCCACGGTACCCGTATTCATGCACCAGCCGACCACGCCGCCCGTCTGGCGGTAACCGTCGATGCGTCCCAGGTTGAAACTCTCGCGGAGCGTCGCATCGCCCTGGAAACTGCCGACCACACCGCCGATGCGGACCACCGTGGTGCCGGTCTTGACCATTTCACCGTAGTTGGCACAGCGCACGATGTCGATATTGCCCATCGTCGTTCCCAGAATACCGCCCGAATTGCCCTGATAGGTGATCCTGGCATAGTTGCGGCAATCCGCGATCAGCGCACGGCTCTCCTCCGAAGCGCCGTCCGCCTGTCCGGCGATACCGCCGACGTTGTTCACGGCGCCCGAACCCTCGGCGACGATCTCGCCGCGGTTCACGCAGTTTTCGATCGTTATATTACCGCCGGCAACGATAGAGACGATACCTCCGATATTGCCCGGACCAGCCGCCGCCCCTTTCAGGGTCACGGAACTCTCGCAGCCGCTGACAAGGGTGAAATCGATGCAGCGGCTCACGATGCCGGCCACATATCCGGCCGTGCCCGTCGCCGTGCCGGAGACCTTCAGGTTCCGGATTTCGGCCCGGTGATCGGCGTCCGTACCGCCCACGTGGCGGAAGAGTGCGTGCCCGCAGGTCACGCCGTCGAGGCTCTCCGCCCCAGAAGAGGCGATGGTAAGCCCTGTGACGTTCTTTCCGCCGCCGTCGTAAACGCCCGCGAACCGGCAGGCCGCCGAGCCGATGCCGACCCAGTTGCTGAACTCCGACAGCGAAATATCGGCCGTCTGGAAGAAATAGAATCCGGCATAATCGGCACCTTCGTTGACCGTCGCCGCAAGTCCCGACAAGTGTGCGGGTTTGGCAATCCGGATGGGGCGTTCGGCCGATTCGCCGCCGAACGACTCGAAGACGGCATACCAATGTTCCATCTCCGTGCAGACACTCTCCTCACCAATGGTGAAACGCCCGCCGAGATAGATGGCGCTGCCGCCTTCGGGCGTCACGCTGACGAGGGTATATTCACCCGCCGGCAGCGCTTCGTCGTAGCTGATGGAGGTGTTCGAATCCATGACGGCGACGCTGCCCGAACGGGTCAGGTTCTCTCCGGAAGCCGGGGCGATCAGCAGCGAAGCATTACCCAGCGGCAGCGTTCCGTCCATGCCGACGATCGTCAGATTGTATTTGGCCGGGGCACGCAGCTGTGTGACGGTCAGTTCCCCGCAAAGTTCCGGATCGGTCGCGGAAACGACACGCAGCGTAGCCACACGCGCCTCCTCGGTCGTATTTTCAAGAATCGAAAACACCGCCTGCCCCGAACCGGCGAAGGATTCGGCCGGACTGACGACGGAAGCCCATCCCGGAGCACCGGAGATGATCTCCACCTCGGCCCGCCATTCGAGATTGGCCGTCACTTCGAGCGTGTAGGCCCCGACGGCATCCGACGGAAGATTGACCGTGCCCGTAGGTTCGATCAGGATCGAAGGCGCCGCACCCAGCTGGGTGACGACGACCGCCGGAGCGGAAAATTCCCGCCCGCTGCGGGTCGAACGCCCCGTGACGGAGATCGATGTCGAACGGGAGTCGATCTCCCCGTTCTCCGAAAGGGAGAAAATAATGCGCCCGATACCCGTACCGCTGTCTTTCTCCAAAGTCAGCCAGTCCCGGTCGGCCTCGGGAACGGAAGCCGTCCACTCCACGTCGGAGGAGGCTTCGACCATCACGATGACGTTCACTGCCTCTGCGTTGTCCTTGTTCACCCGTTCCGCCAGGACGTTGAATTTCGAGGCGGCATCGTCCTCCGTGTCGTCGCAGCCCGTGAAGACTGCGCCCGCGGCGAGGACGAAAAGTAACATAATAAACCTTTTCATAGCTGGTCAGTAGTTTTTAGGTTCGTTATTCAAACACCGGAGTCTCGAGGTTCGCCACTTCGAAATTCCCCGCCGACATCCAGTTGGCCGCCGTCAGGCGCGTGCCGTTGATCGTCACGTTGTCGAAGACGAAACCGTCGAATTTCTCTTTCGGATCGTTTCCGGTGATGTAATTCTTAAAGCCGATCTCGGTATTCATCCGCACGTTCCAGCCGCGCAGCGTAAGACCGTGGATCGGACACGGGCTGAACGGATGAGGCGAGATGCGGAAGACAAGCGGCACGGCCGTCTCGGTCACGAGGTCCTCGATGACCCAGTTGCGCAGATACCCCGTCTTGCCCGCCTCGTATTTGTCCCCCACACAGCTCAGCACCCCGCGGTTGATCTCCGAGTTGTTCCATTCGGCATGCAGGATGTCCACGCGCCGGATGGCCACGTCGGCCGCCGTGGCACCGCCCCAGCTCATCTGGATGCAGCCGCCGTTGTTCAGCTGCCAGAGCACCATATCGCTGAAAGTGACGTTGTCGCGGTAGGCCTTGATATTGTCGTCGTTGGCCCAGACGAAACAGTTGGAGACCGTGGAACCCGCGAATGCCGAAATACCGTCGCAGTTATAGGTCCAGGCACCGATGATTTTCGTCCAGCGGACCGTGTTGTTCATGCCGATGAGCCGCACGGAGAAATATTTGTTGTCGGCGAGGGTGATTCCCTCCACGGTGATGTTGTCACTGCCTCCCGTGGCCTCGATCATGTGCGACTCGCGGTATTTCATACGCCCCTGCGACAACACGCCGCGGCCGAAAATCCGCACGCCGGGACGTCCCTCCATGATGATCGAACCGTAGACCCATGCCCCGCCCTCGAGGTAGATGTTACGGATATTGGCAGGGACCTTATAAACGCCGATATCATGCACGCCGGGCCGGAAATAGAGCCCCGTCGCCGAGGCGGGAACGACCTCCGCATCGGCTGCCGAGGCATGGTCGAGCACCGCATACCCGGCATCGTCCGGAGCGGGGGCATCCTCTTCCATCGGATCGGCGAAGAGCATCAGTCCGTTCTTATAGCCGTTGAAACCGACCTCCACCGAACATTGGCCGGGCTTCGTGAGCGTGAAACGCACCACATCGCCATCCACCGACGGCGTGATGCCGTAACGGGAAGGCAGCACCCGGACACCGCCGAAGAAGGGGACTTTCTGGCGGTCGAGCACCCGTACCTCGACCTCGACCCGGCCGTGGAACGAGAAATTCGCCCAGCTGATGCTCCGGTCCTTGAAAATCCCGAGCGGATAGGAATCGGTCGGCGTCATGTCCATATAACCGGCCTGATAGACCGGGCAGGAGCTCTGAAACACGGGGACAGTCACCCGTTCGTCGCCCTGGATGAGCGTCACGGAGTAGATCGTCGAGCGCGGCACGCCGGGATAACCCTCCGGGTCGTCATAGGCCGCCAGCCGCCATTCGGAAGCAGGAACATCCGGACCGTCCGGACCGTCGGGACCCGTCGGGGTTTTGGTCTCGTCCTTCCCGCAGGCTCCGCCGAGTAACGAAAAGAGACAAATTGCAGTAAAAAAGTAGAGTTTTCTCATACCTATTCGATTTTTTCGTACTATCAATCTCCAGACACGAAATTTTATCGGGCCGCCGGCTTCACTTTCAGCGAACAGTCGTCGATGCGGAGCGCCATGCGCCGGTCCTCAGCACCCCGGAATCCGATCTCCACGACCAGCAGGTCCTCGCCGCCGCTCGCCACGCCGAGTCCCACCCGGGTCCATTCGGGTTTATCCCCGAAGGTCACCGACGCCATCTCCCGGCCGCCGGGGGTCAGTACCCGCACGACGCCTTTTCCGCCGAAGCCCCCGCCCTCGGTCCGCACGAAGCAGCTCAGGCGGTATTCACGCCCCGGAGCGACCCGGACCAGCTGCCGCACCCCGGAGAACAGGCGCGTATTGGCCCGCGGATAACCGCTGCGGAACCACGACCCGAGCAGGGCATTGCAGAAGCCTGTCCGGGCCCGGTTTTCGGCCACACCTTCGATACGGCCTACACGTTCCACGGGAAGGATATGGTTGTTTTTCAGGTCCGAGAAGAAACTCCATGCGGGGTCGTCGTTCTCGAAACCGGGGTCGGTGAGCAGTTCCAGACGGTCCAGTTCCGCGGCCGTATAACGAGCTCCCGTAAGCGGACCGGGCGTCTTCGACGACAGGTATTCCGTGCGCCGCAGGTCGGCGCCACGGGTCGGAACCACAATCCACTCCTCCCCGTCGCGCTCCTCGATCCGGCCCCCGAACGCGGGAACCACCTGCCGGGCCACGTCCAGCGTAAGGCCGACCAGGTCGTCGAAGGTCCGGGCAAAGTATTTGAACCGGCGGCGGCAGTCGAGCGCCGCGAGCAACTCCCTGTCCACGGCCTTCATGCCGCGCGATGCGAGCAGCACGCCCGCCGCAATCGAGGCGTTACAGTCCGAATCCTCGGAACCCTGCACGGCGATACGCATGGTCCGGTGCAGGTCGCCGCCGCCGTAGAGCAGCGCCATTACGCTCATCGCCGCCATCGACTTCGAATCGAGGTTGATTCCTTTCCGCACACCGCCGTAAGGCCATGCGATCCAGTTATTCTCCTCGTTCCACCAATATTTGTCCATGATGAGCTGCCACGTATGCTTCCAGTCATCGGGATAGAGGCGGTGCCAGCGAACGACATCGCGCACGGCCTGAGCGAGCAGGCTCCGTTCGGGAATCGACCGCAGAGCCACGTCGACGATACGGTGCAGGTCCTCCGTAAAAAAGGCCTCGCAGTACATCGCCCCGACGAACACCCCGCCGTAGAGACCGTCGCCGTAGCAGCGGTCGGAACCGAACGTCGCGGCGAAACGTACGGGAGCCGCCGGAAGCCCGGGGGCCGCGATGCCCGAATAATCGGCCCCGCAGGTATAGCCGCAGCCGTCCGATGTGGGTTTATAATGCGGATGGCCCAAATCGGGAGGGGCGATGCCGTCCCGTGTGACGAGCGCGTTGCGCCCGCCGTATTCGAACTGCAGGTTCTGCCGTTCGAGGCAGGCCAGCCGGGAGGTGATTTCCGGACCGTATTCCCGGAGCAGTTCGAGCGAGAGCAGCGACAGGTAGAGGTCGTCCTGGTTGTACCCCTCGTTGACCATCTCCGGCCGCCAGGGCTGCATCATCGAATCGGGAACCAGCCGGTGGCTGTACCTGAATTCGGTGGTGATGCCCCACCCCACGCCGGCCATCTTCCCCAGCCATGCCGCACGGACCTTGTCCGCGTATTCGGACAGCGCGATACGCCGTTCCCGGGCAACGCCCTGCGCAGGCAGGAGCGCCGCCAGAGAGAGGAGCATCGTAAGACAGAGTGCATACTTTTTCATCGCCGTCCCTCCATCGGGCTATTTCGACGTATAGACCACCACGTCCTGCAGGACCACATTGGCCTCCGCAATCGGATTGAGCCACAGAATCGTCATCGTATGCTTGCCTTCCGGCAGGTCATAATTCCAGTAGATGTCGAATTTGCGGCTGGCAAAATCGGCCGGCATACGCACGATCTTCTTGTTGCCGTCGATGGTCACGGCCAGCTCCGCCACATAGTCCTTCGGGCAAAGGTCCTTTTTCGCATTGACCTTACCCCGGCAGACGATGGCCGAACCGTCGAAATCATACGTGTAGAGTTTCTTGAAATTCTTGTAGTTGACGCTCCGCTTTTCAACCAGCGACAGCCCCTCGAAGCTCTGCTCCAAACGCACGGGTTCGGGTTTCTGAACCTTGATAACCACCTTGTCGCCATCGACTTTGCCGCCGTTGCGTTCGATCATCTGCAGTGCGTGGTCGAAACTCATCCGGTAGACCTTGTTGAGCGAAATATCGGTATGATCGAAATTCATATCCTCGACCTCGCGGATGTTCCTGAGCCACTTCTCGGAAATATTGCTGTAGCCGAGCATCGTGCCCAATATACCGCCGGCCGTGGCGGGGTTGCAGTCGGAATCGGCGCCGCAGCGGGTCGAAATCTCCAGCGTGCGGTCCATGTCGCCGTCGCCGTAGAGCAGGCCCATCACGACATAGGCCGAGTTGAGCTTGGCGTCGATGTTGAACGGCGCCTTGGTGCCCTGCGGGCAGTTGATCTCATCGGCCCACTTGTCCTCGACGAGCTGCCACGTAGTTTTCCAATCCTTGTTCTCGCCGCACCATGCGATCACGTCCTGCATGCACTTGTAGTAGTTGCTCCCGGCAGGGATCACCTTCAGAGCCTCTGTCACGACAGTATGGATGTCGTCATAGACGAATGCCGAAGCATAAAGGGCCGCCACATAGACGCCGCCGTACCAGCCGTCGCCGTAACACATAATGTGACCCACCTTGTCGCATATCTCCGAGGCCGAATTGACCATGCCCGGGGCCATCAGCCCCGCGAAATCGGCCTCGATCTGGAAATCGATGTCGTCGGCGTGGGGATTGTTCTTCCAATGGCCGCTCGCGGGAGCGGGAATCCCGTTGAGAATGTTGTAGCGTGCCGCCTGATTGGCGTGCCACAGTTTATAGCCCGCATAGGCGAAGGCATTGGCCAGGGAATCCACCGGCACGTCGAAGCCGTATTTGTCGAAGACATCGACGAACGTCAGGTCCATGTAAATATCGTCGTAGAGACCGCCTTCATTTTCGTAGTACCACTTGCAGCAGCCGTCGGGCCATACGATCTCCACGCTGTCGGGGATTATGCAGCCGTTATAGCGGAATTCGGTCGGGCCGCCGTAGGTGCAGCCGAAGGTCTGGGCGGCCCAGCCGCCTTTGATCTTGTCCTGAAGCTGCTCGCGGGTGAGCGTTTTGGTCGCCGCATCGGCACTGCAGGAGACTGCGGCCAGGATCGACGCTAAAAGCAGGACGGTCGTAATCAGTTTGATTTTCATGCGTATAAAGCGGGTTAAAGTTTTAGGATAGAATGGTTTAGTTTCCGCCGGCGGCAATGATGAAGCCCAGGCCGGCGATGAAAAGCGCAAACATGGCCGCAAGCAGATAGCCGACCGATCGTCCGGCGCCCTTGAACTCCTTCCAGATGAAGACGCCCCAGACGGCGGCGATAAGCGGCGCACCCTGTCCCAGCGCATAGGAGATGGCGGCACCGGCTTTGCCGGCCGCGATGTAGCTGAACGCCGTACCCAGACACCAGACGGCGCCTCCCAGCATACCCACCAGATGAGTCGGGGTCGTACCCTTGAAATATTCCTTATAGGTGACGGGCGTTCCGACGAACGGACGCTTCATGACATAGGTGTTGAAGACGAAATTGCTCAGCAGCACCCCGATCGAGAAGATGAAGATCGCCGAATAAGGCGTAAGCATACCGACGGTCGGATTGCTGAAATTGTCGAGGTCCATCGCCGCAGCCACGAAACGGTAGAAGAAAGCCATCAGCACTCCGGCCAGCACAGCCAGCAGAATCCCTTTGCGGTTGTCGCCGCCGCGCTCCCTGCCGGCATTCATCTTGCCGGAAGCGATGCCGTTGCAGATGATAGCCACCACGATCAGCGCCACGCCGAGGAAGAGAATCACCGGATCGCCCTTCGGCGCACCGATATAATTGACAATCACGCCGATCACCAGCGCCAGCCCGACGCCCAGCGGAAACGCCACGGCCAAACCTGCCAGCGACACCGAAGCCGAAAGCAGGATGTTCGACGCATTGAAGATGACGCCGCCGAGGATGACGCTGCCGATACCCTTCGGATCGGCCTGCGCGAGGTCTTCGAGGAAGGGACGGCCCTCGCTGCCGAAACTGCCCATCGTCAGGCCGATCAGGAGCGAAAAGAGCACCATGCCGATGACATAGTCCCAATAAAAGAGTTCATACCGCCAGGTCTTTCCGGCCAGTTTCTGGGTATTACCCCACGATCCCCAGCACAGCATCGTAACGAAGCAGAATACGACGGCCAGAGCGTAACTGTTAACGACAAACATAATTCAGAGGTTTTAAGTGATTTATTCGTTGGTTGGCATTCATTGCATCAGGGCATCGACTTCGCTGCGGGTCGGGATGGACGACTGGGCCCCCATGTGCATCACGGAGATCGAAGAGGCCAGCGTAGCGAACTCCAGGGCCGGGACGAGGTCCCTGCCTTCGGACAGGGCGACGCACAACGCCCCGTTGAACACATCGCCGGCAGCCGTCGTGTCCACGACCTCGACCCGCCGGGCCGGAACCCGGACGCACTGCGACGCATTCTTCAGCAGCGACCCCATCGACCCCATCGTAATCACCACGTTCTCCACGCCGGCGGCCAGCAGGATGTCGGCAGCCCGCTCGGCATCCTCCCAGCTCTCGACAGGAATGCCGGTCAGCAGCTGGCTTTCGGTGCGGTTGGGCGTAATCAGGTACAATTTGCGCATCAGCTCCGGGGAGAGCTTCGCCGCAGGGGCCGGATTGAGGATCACCTTTGCGCCCTCGGCGACGGCCACTTCGGCGGCGTACTCGACGGTCCCGATGGGTACCTCCAACTGCATGAGCACATATTTCGCCCGGCCGATGCGTTCCCGCACGGCGTCGATGTCGGTCCGGCTCAGAGCGCCGTTGGCCCCCGAAGCGACCACGATGCAGTTTTCGCCTTTACCGTCCACGGTAATCAGCGCCGTTCCCGAAGGAGCCTCCTCATCGACGAACACAAAGTCGGTATTCAGGTTATCCTTCGCATAGTTCTCGAGTGATTTCTCTCCAAACAGGTCCCTGCCCACGCGAGCCACGAAAGTCGTCCGGCCGCCCAGCCGCGACGCCGCCACGGCCTGATTGGCCCCCTTGCCGCCGGCGGTCATCATAAAGACGCCGCCCAGTACGGTTTCGCCGGGTTCGGGAATACGCTGTGTTTTAATGACCAGGTCCGTATTGGAACTGCCTATTACTACGATTTCTTCCATTTTATATAAAGGTAAATTATGATTTTCAAATCGGGAACCATTTTCCCAGGTCTCCGCCACAAATTATGCAAACGCTTGTGCAAATAGAGAAAAAAGAGAGCGCTCTATCAAAAACGCACCTGCAAACAGGTTATCCGCGACCGAAAACCACACGGATTCCGTCGCCGGGATACAGCGGCATTGTCGCCGGTCGTCCAACCGGCAGAGACACCAAAAGCGGGGAATAAACAACCCGAAACAGAGAATCCGGGCAAATCACAGCCGGAAAAGGCCGGACAGGAGCAGAGTTGGTTCATGGTTTAGGTCGGTAGTTGGTTTACGCAAGCCGTTACGCAAGCGTTTGTGCAAACTTAAATATATATTTTTGAAATAAAAAATTTTCAGCCCGTTTTTTTTCAGTCCCGGGCGGATTTTCAATTTTTATTTCTCCCGGATTTGTCGTACCTTGCATAAAATAGCAGATACACGCCATGGCAAACGAAACACTCGTCACCATTTCACAGAGAACCGGATTCTCGATCTCCACAATCTCCCGCGTACTGAGCGGGCAGGCCGAAAGGTACCGCATCAGCCCGGCAACGGTCCAACTCATCGAGGAGGAGGCCAAACGCTGCAACTATATCCCCAACCTGCTGGCCAAAGGGCTGACGACCCGCCGGACGAACATCATCGGACTGCTCATCCCGAGCGTCGACAACCCCTATTTCGCCAATATCGCCAGCGTGGTCATCCGGCAGGCTAAGACACAGGGGTTCACGACGATGGTCGTCGACACGATGGAAAACGAGAAGAACGAACAGCAGGACGTGCTGTCGCTCATCTCGCGCAAGGTCGACGGCATCATCATCGTCCCCTGCGACCGGGACCCCGCCTTTCTGGAACGCATCAGCAAGCACAATATTCCCATCGTACTCATCGACCGCTATTTCGACGCCACGTCGCTCCCCTATGTCTGTACGGACAACTACCAGGGCGGCTATGAGGCGACGATGCACCTCATCGGCCTCGGACACGAACGAATCGCCTGTATTCAGGGCGTGCCCTATTCGATGCCCAACAAGGAGCGGGTAAGGGGTTACCGCGAGGCGCTGCGGCAGAATAATCTGGAAAAAAACGCCCGCGTTTCGGGAGAGGATTTCTCGGTGCAGAACGGTTATCTGGAGACCAAACTGCTGCTCAACGGACCGTCGGCGCCCACGGCGATCTTCACGCTCAGCAACACGATCCTGCTGGGAGCCGTCAAAGCCATCCGCGAATCGGGGCTCCGCATTCCGCAGGACATATCGATCATCTCCTTCGACAACAACACCTATCTCGATTATCTCGATCCGGCCGTCACCCGCGTCAGCCAGCCGACCGAGGAGATCGGCATCCTCGCCGTGAAAATCCTGACGGAAAGCATCGCCGGCAACGAGGCGGGAGACGCCCAGATTCTGATTCCCCCGAAATTGATCGTCTGCAACTCGGTTTCCCGGCTGGCCGTTCACGAAAAATAGAACGCCGCCGCCGAAGGTCGAATCGCGCAGACAAGCCCGGGAAGGAGCTTGTTTGCCCGCATTTTGCACCGATCTCCTAAAATTAATTTGCAGTTCCTCCGAAATTTCGTACTTTTGCACCGTTTATTTAACGATGGTCTCGTAGCTCAGTTGGATAGAGCAGCAGCCTTCTAAGCTGCCGGCCGCGCGTTCGAGCCGCGCCGAGATCACACTGGCAACAGGTAGTTTTCATGTCGGATGAAAACTGCCCGCTCTTATTTTCAGCGGGAAAACAGAGCCCGAATCACGGATTTACAGTCGCAAAATGCGGATTTTTACAGCATTTATTTTGCCGGGCGGAATATTTTCCCTACATTTGCAGGCTTAAAAGCCCGAAGGGGTGAGCGTTTTAAATAACTTATAACAAAATTTTATAGCAAATGGCTGTTAAAATTCGTCTGGCACGTCATGGTAAGAAGGGTTATGCCTTCTATCACATCGTTGCCGCAGATAGCAGAGCGCCACGTGATGGTAAATTCATCGAGAAGTTGGGTACCTACAACCCCAACACGAATCCTGCTACGATTGATCTGAGCTTCGAGAAAGCCCTGGATTGGTTACAGAAAGGCGCACAACCTACGGATACTTGTCGGGCTATCCTCTCGTACAAGGGCGTAATGTACAAGAAACACCTGCTGGGCGGCGTCGCCAAGGGTGCGTTCACCGAGGCCGAAGCCGAAGCCCGCTTCAACAAGTGGCTCGAGGCTAAAGCCGGTAAGATCGAGGCCAAGACCAACAAGCTGTCGACCGATGCCAAGTCGGCCGAGAAGGCTCGTATGGCCGCCGAAGCCAAGATCAAGGAGGAGCGTGCTGCCGCTATCGCCGAGAAGAAGGCTGCCGCCGAGGCCGCTGCCCGCGAAGCAGCTGCTGAAGCCGCTGCCGAGACCGCCGAGGCTCCCGCCGAGGAGGCCGCTCCGGAAGCTCCCGCCGCCGAATAAGGCGCCGCGAGGTGAGGGAGGAGCTTGCAGCAAGCATTTCCTGCTCCGATAAAAAACGGTAAACTACCCCTTGGGCGGTTTACCGTTTTTTTTGTATTTTTACACCGTAATTCACAATCGTATGACCGTTCCCGCTGGCAGAATCAACAAACTTTTCGGCACCGAGGGTGGCGTGATGCTTTCGCTCTACCCCGCTTTTCCCGACGATTTCACGACCGACACCCCGTTGCTGGTCACCATCGACGCCTTGCAGGTGCCGCTTTGGTGCGAGCGTTTCGAGCGGCGCGGACAGTCGGGAGCCACCGCCGCATTCGCCGATTTCGACACCGAACGCCGGGCGCAGGAGCTCTTGGGGCTGGAATTCCGCATCGAGCTGGAAGAGGAAGACGGGGACGACGAGTTTTACCTCGAGGACCTGATCGGATTCGCCGTCGAGGCCGAAGAGGTCGGTGAAAAGTCCGGGAGCGCAGATGCCGCCGATAGCGGAGCCGCCGGGGCGCACGCCTCTGGAAAATTGACCGGAACGGTCACGGACTATTACGACAGCGACGCCAACCCGCTGTTCGAACTGGAGATCGGCGGACGGCAGGTACTGGTCCCCGCCGCCGAGGAATTTATCGCACACATCGATTTCGAAGGCCGCCGGATGCATCTGGTGCTGCCCGAGGGGCTGATCGGACTGGAATAAGCATGAAAGGAAAACGGACGATACGGCGCACGCTGCTCCGATGGCGCATCGCGCTGGGCGGCATGGCCTGGTGGAAATTCGCCGTCCTGCTGTTCGCGGCCACATTCGCAGCCAAACTGGCCGCCCTGCTGCTGTTCGGACTCACGACGGAAATCGGAGCGGAGGACCTCGATCCCGGACGCGCCGAGCGCGTGGGCTGGTTCGTCGCCGTGGTGGTCGCCCCGCTGCTGGAAACGCTGATCGCACAGGGACTGGTGATCTGGATCGTGCGCAAAGCCCTGCCCGGATCGTTCCTGTGGCCCGTGGTCTTTTCGGCGGTCGTATTCGGCGGCGGACACCAGGCGAGTCCCCTCTATCTGGTCTGTATGCTGCTGGTCGGCGCGGTCTGGGCCTTCGGCTACCTGAGCCGTCTCGACCGAAAAGGCTTCGCACAGGCATTCTGGCTCGTTTTCCTCGTACACGCACTGAACAACGCATTGGCTTTTCTGATATAATATGGCACGGGTAGTAATCGGACTTTCGGGCGGC
Source organism: Alistipes sp. Zagget8 (assembly GCA_001941065.1). Classification (GTDB taxonomy): domain Bacteria; phylum Bacteroidota; class Bacteroidia; order Bacteroidales; family Rikenellaceae; genus Alistipes. The sequence goes on along the minus strand of MSHJ01000018.1, from coordinate 5,838 downwards.
GTCGATTCATCGGTGGCGGCCTGGCTGCTGAAACAGCAGGGACACGAGGTCATCGGTCTGTTCATGATCAACTGGCACGACACCACGGGAACGCTCGAGGGTGACTGTCCGTGGCACGATGACCGGGTTTTCGCCGAACTGGTGGCCAAGAAACTCGACATCGCCCTGCACGTGGTGGACCTCTCGGACGAATACCGCGCACGCGTCGTCGAGTATATGTTCGCAGAGTACGAGCAGGGCCGGACGCCCAACCCCGACGTGCTGTGCAACCGCGAGATCAAATTCGACGTTTTCCTGCGCGAGGCCCTGAAACTCGGGGCCGACTACGTCGCCACGGGCCACTACTGCCGCAAAGCGGAGGAGGTGCTGCCCGACGGCCGCAGGGTTTACAAACTGCTGGCCGGAAGCGATCCCAACAAGGACCAGAGCTATTTTCTCTGCCAGCTCTCGCAGGAACAGCTGCGCTACGCGCTGTTCCCCGTCGGGGATTTGCTGAAGCCCGAGGTGCGGCGCATCGCCGCCGAACAGCAGCTGGCCACGGCCAAACGCAAGGACTCGCAGGGCATCTGCTTTGTGGGGAAGGTCGATCTGCCGACGTTTCTCCAGCAGAAGCTCGCCCGCAAAAAGGGCAATGTACACGAAATACTCCCCGCATGGCCGAAATTCCGCCGCGAGGCCGCACCCGCCGACGGCTCGGAACCGTCGGACGAGCAGCTGGCCGCGCTGGCCGCTCCGTGGCATTACACCGTGCGCGACGGCAAGAAGATCGGCGAGCACAACGGCGCACATTTTTACACCGTCGGCCAGCGCAAAGGTCTCGGCATCGGGGGACGCAAAGAGTCGCTGTTCATACTCGCGACGGACGTGGCGCAGAACGTGATCTATGTCGGCGAGGGCGACGCACACCCGGGACTGTGGCGTCCGGCGCTGTACATCGCCGCCGGAGACATCCACTGGGTCAATCCCGCACGGGAGATGACGCCCGCCCAAAGCGCCCGGTTTTCCGTGCGCATCCGCTACCGTCAACCCTTGCAGGGAGCGACGCTTTACATGCGTCCGAAAGGGCTGTACATTCTTTTCGACGAGCCCCAGCGAGGCATCACCCCGGGGCAATTCGCCGCATGGTATGACGGCGACGAACTGGTAGGCTCGGGGGTGATCGAAAACTGACCAGACCGAAACTACCATGATAAAACACCTCGCACTGATCGCCGCCGGAGTACTCAGCCTCCACGCCGCCACAGCCCGAAAGTATGTCGATGCCTCGACCCTAACCCTTATCGGCCGCACCTGCCCGATGGACGGAAACCCCTATTACCGGGTCGATACTGCCCGTTACCGTTTCGACAACGCCACCATCCGCCGCTATTGCGGCTATCCGGCCGGCATGGCCGTGCTCTTCACCACCGACAGCCGCGCCATCGAGGTTCGCTGGACCACGACCCCGCGCAACTACGGATGGAACATGAGTCCGGTCATGCAACGCGGCATGGACCTCTACATCCGCCGGAACGGCATCTGGACAATGGCCGGTGCAGCACGCCCCGGACAGGAAGACCGGCACGCCAGCAACATCGTCGAACACATGGACCGACAGCCCAGGGAGTGTATGCTCTACCTGCCGACGTGGAGCGAACTGCTGACGCTGGAGATCGGCGTGGACGACGACGCCTCCGTCACACCGCTCGCGTCGCCCTATAAACACCGTGTCATCGTCTTCGGGTCGAGCATTACCCACGGAGCTTCGGCCAGCCGTCCGGGAATGGCCTATCCGGCACGCATGAGCCGTATGACAGGCATCGAGTTCGTCAATCTGGGTTATAGTGGCAACAGTATGCTCCAGCCCGAGTTCGCACGGCTGCTCGCCGAAACCGACGCCGATGCCTTTCTCCTCGACGCCTTTTCGAATCCCTCCCCGGAGATGATCCGCGAACGGCTCGACGCATTCGTCGCGGCACTCGTCAAGGCGCACCCCGACAAACCGCTGATCTTCATGCAGACCCACTGGCACGCTGCAGGCAATTTCAACAACGAAGCCGCACAGTTCCACCGCGAGCGGATCGACACCGCCGACCGGATGATGCGGCGGCTGGCAAAACAATACGACAACGTCTATTTCCTCGACGGCGAGTGGTACTACGGCAAGGACTCCGAAGGAACCATCGACTGCAACCACGGTTCCGATCTGGGATTCGACCGGATGATCCGGGAACGGCTGCCCCGCATCCGGAAAATCCTGCGCAAATACGGAATCCGATAGCCGCGAGGTGTAAAATCCCGGCGTAAGACGCCGGATTTAGGGGCTGCGGCAGCATTTTGCATATCAAAACCTGATTTCCGCTACCATCGGTGGACGCCGCGAAACACGGCGAATAATTTCTGCGCTTAGTTATAACTAAGCATCGATTATGTATACACAATCGACAGCAATGGCATGTTTTTTAGCTTTACACAACCAAAAACATGCTTGTGATTTACCCCATCGACCAATACGTTATAGACGCCATTCGCAAGGAGAGGAAACGCCAAAACGTCTCCCAATCGATGCTTGCCTTTGGAATCGGGGTATCGAAAAGTTTTATCGGGCAGGCTGAAAGCCCGAAATGCGACATCAAATACAGTCCGAATCACATCAACGAAATCGCCAAATTCCTGGGCTGTTCGCCCCGCGATTTCATGCCCGAAAAACCGCTGTAATCCGAAAGAGGTATGCGGTGGCTGCTGTTAATTCTTAATTTTTCATTCTTAATTTTTAATTGCACGTCCTACGGGCGACAGCCCATAGGAATTGCCTACTACGACGTGGACCGGATTTACGACACCGTCCCGGCCCTCTTCTACGACGATTCCGACTACACGCCCGAAGGCCGTCTCGGATGGACCTCGGAGCGTTACACGCGCAAGATTCGCAACACGGCCGCCGTCATCGACTCGATGGGACTCGAAATCGTGGCCTTGTGGGGCGTGGAAAACGAGCAGGTCGTGCGCGACCTCTCGGCGGCCTGCAAGGGCGACTACTCCTACCTCCACCGCACGCTCAATTCGCTCGACGGAATGGATTTTGCGCTGCTCTACTACGGAGACCTCTTCTACCCCACCTACAACGAATCGGGCCGCGGCTACCTCTATGTCGAGGGCGAACTGGGCCGCGACACCGTGGGGCTGGTGCTGTGCTCCGACCCGCGCACGGCCCGGTGGCTCATCGGCGACCTGCGCGAAGAACGCCCGCACGCGAAACTGCTCGTTTTGGGCCGTACAGAATCATTTTTCACAACCGATTTCGGGCTCCGCGACAGGACCCTGCGGGCCGAAAAAGCCGGCCGCGGCAACGTCCGGAGCGCCCGAAAATGGCAGATGCGCGACCGGATCTGGGCCGACACGGCACTGAAAACCTCCGAAGGCGAGGTTTTTGCACGCCGCTATCTGGTTGACCAAAAGACCGGTAACCCCCTCACAACCTACTCCCGAGGGGTCTATCGGGGCGGTTACGGATATTCGCTTCCGGTGTTTGTATACATCCGGTAGATTTTTTTGGAAATTTCGAAAAGTTTTCGTATTTTCGCAATCCCTTGAACGAAAATAAAAATTCGGGTTGCGGTCGCGGCGGCGTTACCGCTATTTTTCGGTTCGGAGGAAACAGGTTCGAAAAAAATTTATATTCACATACCAATTAAAAAAGATCAAAAAACTATGGCAGACGTAAAACGGGTCTATACCTTCGGAAACAAAGAGGCCGAAGGAAACGGCAAAATGCGTGAACTGCTCGGCGGCAAGGGTGCCAACCTTGCGGAGATGAACCTCATCGGCATCCCCGTCCCCCCGGGATTCACCATCACCACGGAAGTGTGTGCGGAGTACTACAAGCACGGCAAAGAGGCCGTCATCAAGGCGCTCCGCCCCGAAGTCGAGAAGGCGATGAAGAACATCGAGAACCTGACCGGCATGAAATTCGGCGACAAGGAGATGCCGCTGCTCGTTTCCGTCCGCTCAGGAGCCCGCGCCTCGATGCCCGGCATGATGGACACCATCCTCAACCTGGGTATGAACGACCAGGCCGTGGAAGCCGTGGCCAAACGCACGGGCAACCCGCGTTTCGCCTGGGACTCGTACCGCCGTTTCGTACAGATGTACGGCGACGTGGTGCTGGGCATGAAGCCCGTTTCGAAAGAGGACCACGACCCGTTCGAGGTCATCATCGAGGAACAGAAGGAGAAGAAGGGCGTGCAGAACGACACCGACCTGACGACCGACGACCTGAAGGAGCTGGTCAAGAATTTCAAGGCCGCCGTGAAGAAGCAGACCGGCGAGGATTTCCCGGCAAGTCCGTGGGACCAGCTCTGGGGAGCCATCTGCGCCGTGTTCGGATCGTGGATGAACGACCGCGCCATCCTCTACCGCAAGCTCAACAACATCCCCGCCGAGTGGGGCACGGCCGTATCGGTACAGGCCATGGTATTCGGCAACATGGGTTCGAACTCCGCAACGGGCGTGGCCTTCTCGCGCGACGCCGCGACGGGTGAGAACCTCTTCAACGGCGAGTACCTCATCAATGCCCAGGGCGAGGACGTGGTAGCCGGCATCCGCACCCCGCAGCAGATTACCGTCGAAGGTTCGAAGCGCTGGGCCGTGGCCCAGAAGGTCTCGGAAGAGGACCGCAGGACGAAATTCCCCTCGCTCGAGGAGGTCATGCCCGAGGTTTACAAGGAGCTGTTCGAGATTCAGCACCACCTGGAGCAGTATTTCACCGATATGCAGGACATCGAGTTCACGATTCAGGACGGCAAGCTCTGGATGTTGCAGTGCCGCAGCGGCAAGCGCACGGGCGCCGCGATGGTGAAAATCGCCATGGATATGCTGCGCGAGGGTCTCATCGACGAGAAGACCGCCGTACTGCGCTGCGAGCCCGCGAAGCTCGACGAGCTGCTCCACCCGGTCTTCGACAAGAAGGCCATTTCCAACGCGCAGGTCATCACCAAGGGTCTGCCCGCATCGCCGGGCGCCGCAACGGGTCCCGTCGTGTTCTTCGCCGAGGATGCCGAGACGGTGCTGGAGAAAACCGGCCAGAAGGCTATCCTGGTGCGTATCGAGACCTCGCCCGAGGACCTCAAGGGTATGCTCGACGCAGCAGGTATCCTCACGGCCCGCGGCGGTATGACCTCGCACGCGGCCGTCGTGGCCCGCGGCATGGGCAAGTGCTGCGTGTCGGGCGCCGGCGAACTGCAGATCGACTACAAGGCCCGCACGATCAAGGTGAACGGCTTCACGGTGAAGGAGGGCGACTGGATTTCGCTCAACGGCTCGACGGGTGAGGTTTACCTCGGCCAGGTAGCCACCGAGGCCGCCGGCGTAAGCGGCGATTTCGGCCAGCTGATGGACCTCGCAGGCAAATACTCCGTCATGAAGGTCCGCGCCAACGCCGACACCCCGAAGGACGCCGCACAGGCATTCTCGTTCGGCGCCGAGGGCATCGGTCTCTGCCGCACGGAGCACATGTTCTTCGAGGGCGACCGCATCAAGGCGTTCCGCGAGATGATCCTCGCCGACGACGAAGCCGGACGCCGCGTGGCGTTGGCCAAGCTGCTGCCCATCCAGCGCGGAGATTTCGAAGGTCTGTTCAAGGCCATGAACGGATTCCCCGTGACGGTCCGCCTGCTCGATCCCCCGCTGCACGAGTTCGTGCCCCACGATGAGAAGGGACAGAAGGAGATGGCCGCCGAGATGGGCGTGCCTCTGGAGAAGATCGTCGCCAAAGTCGAATCGCTGGCCGAGTTCAACCCCATGCTGGGACACCGCGGCTGCCGTCTGGGCAACACCTATCCCGAAATCACCGAGATGCAG
>MSHJ01000017.1:52642-67373 GCA_001941065.1 Alistipes sp. Zagget8 | reverse complement strand
TGCTCGACAAACCGTTCCACGCCGGGGCGGACCTCCGGCTGATCGAGGATTTCGTCGATACGCTCAGCCGCCGGGAGCACCGTTTCCGCACGGCTATCGGCAACTCGGTCGAGAGCCACCGCATCTGCTTCGAAGCCGAGCGAAGCCGCCTCGCCGGGCAGACCGTCACGCTGGAGGAACGATAACCCCGAAACTTTTCCGCAGGACAGGTTCCCAAAGTCCCGAAAAATTGCTAACTTTGCCCCCGGAAAAATAAATCAAACGTATATGGAATTCGAAGGAACTGTTTACAAAATAATGCCCGTGACGAAAGGGACGTCGGCACGCGGCGAGTGGCAGCGTCAGGACGTGGTTTTTGAGATGAACGAAGGTTCGTTCGCCCGCAAAATCTGCGTGACGTTCTTCAACAAGCCCGAAGACGTGGCCCGTCTGCAGGAAGGTGCGGCTTACAACGTCTCGGTCAACATCGAGTCGCGCGAATACAACGGCCGCTGGTACACCGACATCCGCGCATGGCGCCTGCAGCCCAAGCAGGAGGCAGCCGGAGCAGGCGCCCCAATGCCCGACATGCCACCTATCGCCGAGGAACCCTCCTACGCATCCTCGCCCGCACAAGTCGACGACCTCCCCTTCTAAGGAGGCTTAAGAAGCCTCTTTTAGGGGCGACGGAACATCACAACGATCAGATCCGGTTCTGCGCTACCGAGTTAAGAAGCCTCTTTTAGGGGCGGAGGAACGCCGCAACATTCAGATCCGGTTCTGCGCTGGAGGCTTAAGAAGCTTCATTTAGGGACGATAGAGCGTTGTAAGGTTCATAGCCATATCAGCGCAACCATCCTCAATCAAATCCCATAACACGAAAAATCCCGAAACCTTGCGGTTCCGGGATTTTCTGTATCCGTTTTTCGAAAATTACTTTGCGGGAGCAACCTCGGGCGTCTCGGCCGTTGCGGTCGAATCGGCGGGAGCGGGCTCCTCGTAGGGAGTCACGTCGATCAGCTCGACCTCAAACTCCAGGGCCTCGTTGGGACCGATGTCACGGCCTGCGCCGCGGGCACCGTAAGCCAGGTCGGAGGGAATCCAGAGCGTGATCTTACCGCCCTTGCCCACCAGCTGCAGACCCTCGGTCCAGCCGGGGATCACACGGTTGAGCGGGAACTCGACGGGCTCGTCCTTGTCGAAATCGTCGGGACGCTGCTCCTTCATCATCTCCTGCTGCTCCTTCGAGCGGTTTGCGAAGATCGAGGTGTCGAACACCTTGCCGTCGCGGGTACGGCCCGTGTAGTGCACCTTCACCACGTCGCGCGGGTCTTTCGGCATCGCTGCGGCGTCACCGGCGCTGGTTACTTTATAGAGCAGACCCGACTCGGTCTTCTTCACACCCGATTTCTTGGCCATCTTCTCCAGCCATGCCTTCGAAGCCTCGGCGTTCTCGGCCGGACGCTTCACCATGAAATAGTACTGCAGATACTGATTCACCTCGTCCTCCGACATCTTGGCGTTGTTGTCGCGCACGTTCTGCATGGCCTCGCTGATCCAAACCAACTGGATGGGCATGCCGCTCTGGGCGACGTTGTAACCGATGTCGTTACCGAATGCATAGGAAATCTCGGCACGCTCCTCCTCCGACTCGAACATCTCGGGATCGGCTGCGGGATACTCGACCTTGGTCGAATCGCCGCCGGCCAGACGTACGCTGTCGGCTGCGGCACGCTTCTGGGCGATAGCCTGTGCACGCTCGCCGCGCTTCGACATGAAATACTCGCGCAACATATTGAGCGATTTCTCATGCTCCTGCGTCGCCTTACCCAGGGCGCCTTCCTTGACACCCTTGTCCACGGCTTTGAAATCGAACGGAATGTCCTTCATTTCGTAGCTCATGCCGTAGCCGATGTTGGCTCCGAGCGAATACGACAGCGAGTCGAAATCCGAAAGGCTGCCCATCTGCACGCCGCTCTTATTTCCTCCGCAGGAGGCGAGCATTGCAGCACCCGCGAGTGCCGCTGCAAAAAAGATTTTTTTCATTGTTGTTTTTACTATGTTTGATGTTTGCTTTATTTCGTACGCGCAAAGATATAAAAATATTGTATAACGCTCATCTTTATCGGCGTAAATTATCTGCGGCGCGACCGATTCCCGTATTTATCGACATCGACGAGCTCGATTTCGTAGTAAAGCGTCGCATTGGGAGCCACGCCCAGCGCCTTGTCGCCCTCGGCCCCGTAGGCTGCCGACGACGGCATCCAGGCGTTGATCTTGCCGCCCTTACCGATCAGCTTCACGCTCTCCTGCACCCCCTGCCGCAGGTCGCGCAGCAGCGAACGCACCGTGTCGCCCTTTTCATAGGAAGAGGCAATCTCGCTGCCGTCGGCCGTGCGGATCACCCACCGCAGGGCCACGCTGTCGCGGTCCGACGCGGGGATCTGTTCCTGGTCGCCGACAGCCGTCACCGTATAGGTCACACCCGACGACGTGCGGGCATAGGAGCGGTTCGACTTGGCGATGTCGACGAGGAACTGCTCCTCGTAGGCCCGGGCCTTCTCGGGCAGCGCATAGTTCACATAACGCAGGTAGAACGTCTCGGCATCGGCCGCCGAGAGTTTCGTCGACCGGCGGACGGCGTCGCGGATACCCTCGCAGACGGCGTTCACGTTGATCGTCGAGTCCATCCGCAGCAGGTTCATGCCGACGTTCATGCCGATGACATAGGCCACCGAGTCGGTGTCGTTCTTGAGTTTCACGCCCCCGCCCGATTTCTTCGAACAGGCTCCCGCCAGCAAAGCGACGGCGGGAAGGATCAGCAGGATTTTTTTCATTGTTTCGTACTTTTTTTCGAAAAGACCAGAATCAGCAGGCATCCCAGGACGGCCGCCGCGAGCGACCCCATCAGAATGGCGATTTTGCCGCGGTCGATCAGGTCGGGATCGGTGTAAGCCAGCGAATCGACGAACAGCGACATCGTGAACCCGATACCGCCCAGACAGCCCACCCCCAGCAGCATCCGCCACGTCGCCCCCTCGGGCAGCTCCGCGAGTCCGGATTTCACGGCGCCCCACGAAGCGAAGAAGATGCCCAGCGGCTTGCCGATGAGCAGTCCGAAGAAGACGCCCATGCCGACCGAGCCGATCTCGGGCGAATAGTGGAAGATATTGAGGTATTCGAGCGACGTGATCTCGACCCCGGCGTTCGCCAGCGCGAAAATCGGCATGATGAGGAAGGTCACGTAAGGCGCCAGGGCGTGTTCCAGCCGGTAGCTCATGCCCACCGAGTTGGTCGACAGGTCCTGCATACGGCGCAGGTAGAAACGCTGCTCCTCGTTGGGGAAATCCTCGTGGGTGGCGGCCGAGAGCATCAGCCCCTTGAGCCAGCGCATCTTATGGGCGAAATACTCCTTGCTGTAACGAGGTTCCATCGGGATCAGCAGGGCCATCGCCACACCCGAAATGGTCGAGTGCACGCCCGAATAGTAGAACAGTCCCCACACCACGAAGGCGGGCACCAGGTAGGAGAACATCCGTTTTTCGCCCATCTGCTTCATGAAATAGACTCCGAGCATGATGACCAGCGCCACCAGCAGGCAGCCGATCTGGACTTTCCCGCCGTAGAAAAGCGCGATGACTAGAATGGCCCCCAGGTCGTCGGCGATGGCCAGCGCCGTGAGGAAGATCTTGAGCGACACGGGGACGCGGTTGCCCAGCATCGAGAGGATGCCGATGGCAAAGGCGATGTCCGTGGCGGTGGGGATTCCCCATCCGTTGGCGGCGGCCGTGCCGTGGTTGAAAAGCGTGAAGACGATGGCCGGAGCCAGCATACCGCCCGCGGCGGCCAGCACCGGAAGAATCGCCCGGCGTGCCGACGAGAGCTGTCCGCAAACGATCTCGCGCTTGATCTCCAACCCTACGGCGAAGAAGAAAATGACCATCAGTCCGTCGTTGACGAACTTTTCGACGGTCATGCCCCGCGGAAAAATCCAGTCGATCAGTCCGTCGGGGGAGTGGACCATCAGCGAGAGATCGGTCTCCAGCAGATGGTGGTAGTAGAGCTTGGTGGCGGGCAGGTTGGCCAGCAGCATGGCGAAAATCACGCACACGAGCAGCACGACCCCGCCGGCCCACGGAGCCTCCAGGAAATTACGGCCGCGAAGCCCAATCATGTGTCGCTGGCGCACCCAGCGGTACATTGAAAACAGTCGCATTTAATCGTTATTTGGTTTTTCGTTCGACTTGAGCGTCTGCCCGCAGAGTTTCCACAGGATGCGGGCTCCGGTGATGGCGTCGATCCGGTCGTCGGCTGCGGGGCACACCTCCACCACATCGAATCCGATGATGCGGCGGCCCGAGCGAACCAGCGTGTCGATAAGATAGACGGCTTTATTGAAGGAGAGTCCTCCGCAGACGGGCGTACCCGTATGGGGGCAGTTGTCGAAGGAGAGTCCGTCGATGTCGAAGCTCACGTAGACCTCCGCGGGGAGCGTGTCGACGATACGGCGGCACTGGGCGTCCCACGTCTCGCCGCGGAACTCCGCAGCGGCCAGCGAGAGGTCGTCGAACGTGGCGATGCGCTCCGACGAGGCGGCCAGCGCGGCCTCCGCCTCGCTGAAATCGCGCACGGCGACCTGGGCAATCCGGCAGACCTGCGGCACGTCGCGCAGGACGTTGAACATAATCGAAGCGTGGGAGAATTCGAACCCTTCGTAAGCGTCGCGCAGGTCGCAGTGGGCGTCGATATGCAGGATGCCGAACCGCTCGCGGCGAGCCCCCAGGGCCCGGATCAGCCCGTAGGGCGTCGAATGGTCGCCGCCCACGAGCCCCACGACCTTGCCCGCGTCGAGCCAGCGTGCGGCCTGCGACTCGATGTTGGCGTTCATGGCCACGCAGCCTTCGTTCACCCGGCGGACCTTGCGCACGACATAGTCGTCCTCGAGGCATCCGCCCCCTTCGAGGTGGTCGATCACCCGCGAAGCGTCGCTGCGCAGGCGCTGCGAGGACTCCTGCAGCGAGTAGTCCACATCGGCCGTGGCGATGCCGCGCCGCCAGGCCCCGGGGGCCAGCGGGTCGTAGAAATCGAGCTGCGTAGAGGCTTCGATAATGGCATCGGGGGCATAGGCCGTCCTGGCCCCGTAGGAGACCGTCACGTCCCACGGCGCCGAAATCAGCACCAGTTCCGCCGTTTCGGGCTCGAACGGAAGCCCGAAATAGGTTCCGTTGTCCACGCCGACTCCATCCGGATCGAAGGGTTTCTGTTCCATAACGTTCTTTATAAATTGTAAAGGTACGAAAAATTTAATTTTTACCTATATTTGTTTCCCGTAAAGAAAAGAAACAAAGGAAAAAACACCAATACCATGAAAATCATAGCCGACAGCGCCATCCCCTTCCTGAAGGGGGTTCTGGAACCTTTTGCCGAGGTGCGTTACCTCCCCGGAAAGGCAATTTCGGCCGCCGACGTCCGCGACGCCGACGCGCTCCTGACCCGCACCCGCACGCGGTGCGACGCGGCATTGCTCGCCGATTCGCGGGTGCGCCTCGTCGCCACGGCGACCATCGGGTTCGACCACATCGATACGGCGTGGTGCGCCGGACACGGCATCACGGTCACGACGGCCGCAGGGTGCAACGCCCGGGGCGTGCTGCAATGGGTCGCCGCCGTGCTCGTACATCTCTCCCGCACGCAGGGCTGGCGGCCCGCAGAGCGGACGCTGGGCATCGTGGGCGTGGGACACGTCGGGTCGCTCGTCAAAGCGTATGCCGAGGCGTGGGGATTCCGCGTTCTCTGCTGCGACCCGCCGCGCGAAGAGCGGGAGCGGTGCGGATTCCTGCCCCTGGAAGAGGTGGCCCGCGAAGCCGACATCCTCACGTTCCACACCCCGCTCGACGGTACGACGCGCCACATGGCCGGTGAAAAACTGTTCCGGCAGATGAAATCCGGCGCCGTCGTGATAAACTCCTCGCGCGGGGAGGTGGTAGACGGCGAGGCACTGCTCCGGAGCGGCCTCGGCTGGGTGCTCGACGTCTGGGAGCATGAGCCGGACCTCGATCCGGAGCTGCTGGAAAAAGCCCTGCTCGCAACGCCCCACATCGCGGGTTACTCCGAACAGGGCAAGGCCAACGCCACGGCGATGTCCGTGGCCGCGCTGGCGCGTTGTTTCGGACTGCCGCTCGAGGGGTGGTATCCGCCCGAGGCCGCGCCGTCCGCTGCCCGGCCGATCGCATGGCAGGAGCTTTGCAGCACCATCGGCGGTGTCTACGACATCGAAGCCGAAAGCCGCCGGCTCAAGGAGCATCCCGGCAATTTCGAATCCCTGCGCGACCACTACGCCTACCGCCGCGAATATTTCTAACCCCGCCGGTCTAAGAGACCGGTTTTAGGGGCGACGGAAAGCTGCCGGGACTCCCATCCGGTTCTGCGCTTCCACCGGTCTAAGAGGCCGGCTTTAAAGACGACGGAAAGTCACCGGGATTCCAGTCCGGTTCCGCGCCTCCACCATAACGACCGAGTTTGTACATCGTTAGCCAAATTTTACTACCTTTGCCCCCGAAATGTACCAAAGGATCATAAAACCCCTGCTCTTCTCGCTCAACATCGAGCGGGCCCACCACATCGTGCTGCTGATGCTGCGCATCTTCGGGCTGATTCCCGGAGGCCGCTGGCTCCTGCGCAAATGCTACGCCGTGGAGCATCCGGCACTCGAACGCGAGGTGTTCGGCATGCGGTTCGCCAATCCGGTGGGACTCGCCGCAGGTTTCGACCGCAACGGCGAAGCGTTCCGCGAACTGGCCGCCCTGGGATTCGGATTCGTCGAGGTGGGCACCGTCACGCCCCGGCCCCAGTCGGGCAACCCCCGTCCGCGAATCTTCCGGCTCCCGAAGGACAATGCCATCGTCAACCGCATCGGACTTTCGAACCGCGGGCTCGAAACCGCCATCCGCCACCTGCGGCGTCCGCACGGCGGGGTGATCGTGGGGTGCAACATCGGCAAGAACACCTCGACCCCGGCCGAGAACGCTCCGGCCGACTACCTGAAACTCTTCCGCAACCTCTATCAGTATGCGGACTATTTCACCGTGAACATCAGCTGCGACAACGCCTGCCGCGAAGGCACGACGCACACGCGCGACCATATCCTCCAGATACTCAACCCGCTGTTCGATTTCCGCCGCGGGCAGAACCAGTACCGGCCGATCATGCTCAAGATCTCGCCCGACATGACAGACGAAGTCATCGACCGGATCACCGACGTGATGCTCGAAACGCCGCTCGACGGCATCGTCGCCACCAACGGCACGCACAGCCGCGAAGGACTGCGAACCAGCCGCACGACGCTCGAGAAGATCGGCAGCGGACGCCTCAGCGGAGCGCCCCTCACCCGCCGCGCCGTGGAGGTCGTACGCCGCATCCACACCCGCTCGGGCGGCACCTACCCCATCATCGGCGTGGGCGGCCTGATGTCGGCCGACGACGTGCGGGCGATGCTCGACGCCGGAGCCGACCTCGTGCAGCTCTACACGGGATACATTTACGACGGACCCGGACTGGTCCGGGACGTGTGCCGGGCGCTGATCGCCGATGCCGAACGCAAGGCGGCCCCACCGGCACCCGAAGCCGCACCTGAAACCGGGGAAACGCCCGGACAGTCCCAGGATTCCGCACAAAACGAATAGCCAGCCATGAAGGCAACCATCATCACCATCGGCGACGAGATACTCATCGGCCAGATCGTGGACACCAACTCGGTGTCCATCGCCAAACACCTCAATGCCGCGGGCATCGTGGTCCGCGAAAAACTCTCGATCGGCGACGACCGCGCACAGATCGTCGAGGCCGTCGAACGGTCCCTCGCCGCGGCGGAGGTCACCGTCGTCACCGGCGGCCTCGGCCCCACGAAGGACGACATCACCAAAAAGACCCTCGCGGAGCTATTCCACAGCGAAATGCACTATGACCAGCGGGTCGCCGACCATGTGGAGAAGATGCTCACCGAACGGGGCATCGAGTTCAACGACCTCAACCGTTCGCAGGCGATGGTCCCCGACTGCTGCACGGTGCTGTTCAACGCCCACGGCACGGCCCCGAGCATGTGGTTCGAACGCGGCGGACACGTCGTGGTGTCGCTGCCGGGCGTGCCGTTCGAAATGGAGCACCTGATGGAGGACGAGGTGATGCCGCGTCTGAAGGCCCATTTCGCGCTGCGCCAGATCGTCCACCGCACGATGATCACGGCCGGGCTCCCCGAGTCGATGCTCGCCAAGCGCATCGAGGCGTGGGAGAACGCTCTGCCGCCCTACCTGAAACTGGCCTACCTGCCCAATCCGGGCGCCGTGCGGCTGCGCCTGTCGGCCTACGAGGTCGAGGGCGAGAGCGTCGCCCGCGAAATCGAACGGCAGTTCGAAGCCCTGCGCAAAATCATCCCCCACAACATCCTCGGATTCGAGACCGCGACGATGCAGGAGGTGGTGCATAAAATCCTCACTGAACGCGGGCTGACCCTGGCCGCTGCCGAGAGCTGCACGGGAGGCGCCATCGCCTCGCGTTTCACGGCCATGCCCGGGGCTTCGGCCTATTTCCGCTGCGGCGTGGTGTCGTACAGCAACGAATCCAAGGTGAAACTGCTGGGCGTAGACCCCGCCGACATCGAACGCTACGGCGCCGTGAGCGAACAGGTGGCCCGCCAGATGGCCGAAGGCGCTCGCCGCGCGGCAGACGCCGATTACGCCGTCGCCACCACCGGAATCACCGGCCCCACGGGCGGCTCGGCCGAAAAACCCGTCGGCACGGTCTGGATAGCCGTCAGCTCGCCCGAGCGGACCGTCGCAATCCTCAAACAGTGCGGAACCGACCGCGGACAGATCATCGACCGCGCGAGCGCTTTCGCCATCGGCCTGCTGCGCGATTGCCTCAACGGAAAATAACCGACCGACCATGAATAAAATCCTCCCGCTGCTCGCCGTACTCGCACTGACAGCCTCCTGCTGCGGTTCGAAACCCGAGAAACGCGTACACAAACTGCTGATGGACCGCATGCTGACGCTCTCCGTGGCCGAAAGCTGCACGGGAGGCGACATCGCCTCGCGCTTTACGGCCATACCCGGCGCCTCGGCCTATTTCAAAGGCGGCGCGGTCGCCTACTGGAACCAGACCAAAACCCTGCTGCTGAACGTCTCGGCCGACACCATCGCCCGTTACGGCGTGGTGAGCGAGGAGGTCGTGCGCCAGATGGCCGAAGGGGCCCGCCATGCCGCCGACACCCATTACGCCATCGCCACCACCGGCATAGCCGGCCCGACGGGCGGCACGCCCGAAATTCCGGTCGGATCGGTCTGGATCGCCGTCAGTTCGCCCGAGCGCACTGTCGCCCGCCTCGTCCGCATCGAAGGCAGCCGCAGCAAAGTCATCCGCGGAGCCGGATCGGCGGCGATAGAACTGTTGGAAGAGGAGGTGAAAGCCGGAGGCAGGACGCGATAATAGTTGTGCCAAAAGGCGGATTTATTCGCCTTTTATTTGTTTTTCTCGGTTATTGAGGGTATTTTTGTGCGGTTTTAGTCCAAAAAGTAATGAAAAACGCCCTACTAACCCTGGCAATTCTGGTCGCATCGGTATTGCCCGCCGCCGCACAATCCGCCGCCGACGGACTCGACACGACGCTCGTCGCCTACTACCGCTGGTGCAACCGCCACAAGCAGGACCCGGAGATGCTGCTCAAGGCCGACACCATGTTCCGGCTGGCCGGCGAACGGCAGAATCCGCGCATGCAGTCGGTGGCGCTCTGCCTGAAAACCGACTATTACTATTACACGGGAAATTTCGACTCGCTCAAGGTTTGGGTGGCACGTACCCAGCAGTTCACCCGCGAACACGACCAGCTCACGCATTACTATTTCGTCTGGACGCGGCTGATCACCTATTACAGCAAATACAGCAAATACACCCTCGCCCAATACGAACTGGAGCGTTTCCGCGACCAGGCCATCCGCGACGACTACAAGCCCGCGATCGCCGAAGCCTACAAACAGCTGGGCCACATCTACCGGACCAAATCCCTCTACGACGCGGCCATCGAGTCCTATAACAAGAGCATCGAGATGGTCGAGCAAAACAACCTGAAGGATGTCGACGCCTCCTACCTGTACCTCCAGCTCGCCGAGCTGTACACCCAGCAGAAGAAATACGACAAGGCCGAAGAGGCGCTCCGGATGTCCGAAAAGAGCATCCTGCTCCCCGAGCATATCTGGCGCACGCGGATTACCCAGGCCAACCTCGCCGCCATGCGGGGCGATTTCGACAGCGCCGAAAAGCAGGTGCGCGAAATCCGGGAAAAAAGCGGCGGGTATGTCTCCGAGAACAAGATCGAGGAGATCGAACTGACGATTTACAGGGGCACGCACAACCACCAGAAGGCGCTGGAAATCGTCAACAGGCAGCTGGCAAATTTCGAGATAACCAAGGACAGCCTCGGTCCGTCGCACTATTTCTACGTCCCGATGCTGGCGAGCCGCGCCTCGATCCTCTACGAAATGGGCAGCTACAAGGCCGCCGCCGAAGACCTTTCGCAGCAGGCGTCGCTGGCCCGGCAGAAATACGAGTCCGACAACCAGGAGATGCTGAACGAATTCGCCACACTGTTCGATGTCGAGCGGCTCGACCGCGAGAAGGTCGAGGCCCGGCAGCAGGCGCAGGCCGAACGGCTGCGCCGCGCCCGGCTGTTCGAAATCGGACTGGTCGTGATCCTGGTGCTGGCGACGGCATTCATCGTCATCCTGACCCGCCTGAACCGCGGGCTGGCGCGGGCCAAACGGGCCGCCGAGGAGAGCAGCCGCATGAAGGGCGTCTTTATCCGCAACATCACCCACGAAATCAACACCCCGCTGAACGCCATCGTGGGATTCGCCGAACTGGCCTCGACAGCCCCGGACGACGAACCCGAGCGCAGTTCCTACATCGACATCATCCGCGAAAACAGCGGCTACCTGCAGAAACTCATCGACGACGTGCTCTACATCGCCGACATCGAATCGTCCGAAGCCCCGCCGTCGAGCGCCGTGGTCGAGGTAGACACCTGCTGCCAGCGGTGTATCGAGGCGCTGTCGAAACACACCCCGCTGTCCACGGAAATCCATTTCACCCCGGACAAAGAGGGCAAGTCGCCCCGGATACGCACGTCGTGCCTGCTGCTGAGCAAGGCGCTCACCGAACTGCTGCGCAACGCCGTGCGGTTCACCGACCCCGAAAAGGGCGTCGGGCTCTCCTACTCGCTCTCGGAGGACGGCCGCAGCATCACCTTCGCAGTCGAGGACGCCGGTCCCGGCGTGCCCGAACAGGAGCGCGAGCACATCTTCGAACGCTTCGTCAAACTCGACTCGTTCAACCAGGGCCTCGGACTCGGACTGGCCGTCTGCCGCCTGATCGCCCGCACGCTCGGCGGCGACGTGCATCTCGACGAAAGCTGCACCCGGGGCGCACGGTTCCTGATGACGATCCCCGCCGAATAAAAAATGCCGGGGAATATTGCTATTTGACGAAAAGGTTGTATATTTGCACTCCCTTAATCGGGTTTTAACCAAAAATTTATCGAACAATGAAAGTTTGCGAAATCACAGGCAAGGTAGCGATCGTTGGCAACAACGTCTCGCACTCGCACCACAAGACCAAGCGCAAATTCAGTCCCAATCTGAAAACCAAGCGCTTCTGGTCGGAGCAGGAGGGCCGCTGGATTACCCTGAAGGTAACCGCCGCCGGTATGAAAACAATCAACAAGAAGGGTCTTGCAGCCGCCCTGCGCGAAGCTGCCGCACCCAAAAGCGTGTACTAAAAACAACGAGTAACCAATGGCAAAGAAAGGCAACAGAGTTCAGGTCATCCTCGAGTGCACCGAACAAAGAGAGAGCGGCGTTGCGGGAATGTCCCGTTACATCACCACCAAGAACAAGAAAAACACCCCCGACCGTCTGGAGCGCAAGAAATACAATCCGTTCCTCAAGCGCGTCACCGTTCACCGTGAAATCAAATAGTAAGGAAGCTTTATGGCAAAGAAAGTAGTCGCAATACTGAAAACCGGCACGGGTAAGCAGTTTACCAAGTGTATCAAGATGGTCAAGTCGGACAAGACCGGAGCTTACATGTTCAAGGAAAGCATCGTCCCCAACGACCAGGTCAAAGAGTTCTTCGAAGAGAAGAAATAAGTATTTTAAGAGTCGAACTCTTAAATACAAAGGGCATCTTTCGAGGTGCCCTTTGTGTTTTTAAGGACCGGAAGCACCGCAATGTAAAATATTTTTGTTACTTTTATCCGAAAAATTTCCGGACGGGCAGCTCAGACCGGCCCCGCCCGGGAGGTTACGACGTTTTTCATGAAGAAAATAGCATTCATCATCATTCGCTACGGAGTCGAAGTCAACGGCGGCGCAGAGGTTCACTGCCGCATGCTGGCCGAACGGCTGCGGCCCTACTACGACGTGGAAGTGCTTACCACGACGACCAAGGTCTTCCGGGACCCCGCCAACGACTATCCCGAGGGAGTCAGCACCGTCAACGGCGTCACGGTCCGCCGGTTCAAACCCGCGCCCATCGACGGAGAGCGCCACGGAGCCTATCGCAAAAAGTGCAAGACGGCCCGCCGCATCCGCCTGCAGCTGGCGAAAATGGGGCTGCTGGGCGTGATCTCCTCGCTGCATCCCGAATGGACCATGAGCCTCGAAGCCGAAAAACGCTACTACGAATCGCAGGAGGACCATACGCCCCAGATGCTGGAGTTCATCGAACAGCACAAGGACGAATACGCGGCTTTCCTCTTTATGAATTTCTATTTCAGCCAGCCGGTGCTGGGCTGTACGATCGCTCCCGAAAAGACGATCCTCATACCGCTGGTGCATCCCGACAAACCGCTCTATTACAGCATCAACGCCCCGATGTTCACCCGCGTAAGGCACATCGCCTTCAACACCGCCGCCGAACGGCGGCTCTGCAGCCGGGCATTCGGCGCCTCGCTGGCCCCGAACAGTCTGGTAGGATGCGGCATCGAAGAGGCCCCGGAAGCGGATTGGGGGGGGGTCAAGGCCAAATACGGACTGCCCGACCAGTATGTGCTCTACCTCGGGCGCATCACGCCGTCGAAGACCACCAAGGTGATTCCCGATTTCCTGCGCTACAAGAAGGAGCACGGCGGCGAGGTCAAGCTGGTGATGGTGGGCGGCACGGAGCTCGACATCAAACGTTCCGACTCCCCCGACATCATCTTTACGGGATACGTTTCCGACGAGGAAAAGAGCTCGATCATCCGCCACGCCACGGTGATGGTCAATCCGTCGCGCATGGAGAGCCTCTCGCTGCTGATGCTCGAAGCCATGCAGAACCGCGTTCCGCTGCTGGTCAACGGCCGGAGCCGCGTGATGAAAGACCACTGCAAATCGAGCGGAGCGGCGTTCTGGTACAACAGCAGCCGGGATTTCCGCAACAAGCTCCACCGGCTGATCTCCGATCCGGAACTGCGCCGCACGATGAGCGAGAAGGGTCCGGTGTACGTGCGCGAGCATTACGACTGGAGTGTGATTATCCCCAAACTGCGGACGCTGATCGAAAGCATCTGACGCGCCCAGCGCCAATAACATAAAATCGGTGCACCCCGAAAGGAGTGCACCGATTTTTCGTCCGGCCCCGGCGTCAGAACTTATGCACGGCACGCACGAGGAACTTGTTGTATTTCGGAATCTCGATCACATAGGGAGGCTCGATGCTCATATGGGTCGTATAGGCGTTCTTCTCGTCCATCTCGGTCGAGGAGAAATAGTAGACCAGCCGGTCCATACGCTTGCCGCCCGCATCCTTGAGCGCATCGTTGAACTTATTGCGGGCCTGGCGGTTGTTCTGCACGCGCGTTCCGCCGTTGTAGTTGTGACCGATGGTCAGCATCTCGTCGATAGCGGGCAGATACCACCCCTCGCCCTTGTCCCGGCACCACTTGAAAGCCGGGAAATCATCCCACGAAAGGTTGTTGGCGGCGATGTACTGCGCCACCGTCTCCATGTTCTCCGCTCCGTCGGTCCGGCTGTCGGCGCCGACCACCCGCAGGTCGGGCTTGCGGAACTCGCTCCAGTGGAGGTAAATCTCGTCGAGCGACACCACCAGCCCGTGCAGGCCGTCGTCCGAAAGCTGGCAGATCACACCCCGGACTCCGTCCCGGTCATACAATTCGCCGATTTCGTACTGCTTGAGCACATAGCGTCCGCCGGGCGTCTGCTGCACGGGTTCGGCAGCGGGCGTCGCAGCCGGGGCAGGCTCGGCCGGGGTGGCCGGGGTCAGCGGCGTCGCGGGGATGGTCCGGGTGTAATACTCCTTCTCGCCATTGGCGTACTGGATATAGTGGATCTCCTTGACGGGCAGCACGTAGGTCGGACCGTCGGGATTCGAGAAACGCTTGTAGCGCACGGCGTCGGGCGTGATCTCGATCACTTTGGCCTCGATCTTCGTGGCGTCGATCTTTACGATCAGGTCCTGCGCGGCAGCGGTCAGAACTCCGCACAAGGCCGCAAATAGCAGCAGAATGGTTCTTTTCATCATGTCGAACAGATATATGTTGGACAAATATAACGTTTTTTTTCAAACATTCTTATTACCTTTGGTGTCGTAACGACACTTTTAGCAGTCGGAATGTTTTGCCGGACCGTATGGCGATTCGGTTTTGAACCCATCCGACTTTTTCGTACCTTTGGTGTCGTAACGACACTTTTAGCAGTCGGAA
>MSHJ01000017.1:0-52555 GCA_001941065.1 Alistipes sp. Zagget8 | reverse complement strand
CCCATCCGACTTTTTCGTACCTTTGCAAAGGATTAATCCCAAAGACATGGCATTTTTCGATATTTTCAAAAAGAAACAGGATACGCCGCCCTCCGAGGAGCAGGCACGCAAAGAGCAGGACGAACTCAGCGCCGGACTGGAAAAGACCAAAACGGGGCTCTTCTCGAAACTGGCACGCGCCGTGGCGGGCCGCTCGACGGTCGACGCCGACGTGCTGGACGACCTCGAGGAGGTGCTGATCTCGTCGGACGTGGGCGTGGAGACCACCGTGAAGATCATCCGCCGCATCGAGGAGCGCGTGGCGAAGGACAAATACATGGGCGCCTCGGAACTGCAGTCAATCCTGCGCGAGGAAATCACGGCGCTGATGGAGGATGCGCACGGCTCGTCGGAACATTTCGGGCTGGACGCCACCGAGGGCCAGCCCTACGTGGTGATGGTCGTGGGCGTCAACGGCGCCGGCAAGACCACCACCATCGGCAAACTCGCGGCGCAGCTCACCAAGGCGGGCCGCAAGGTCTGGATCGGCGCTGCGGACACGTTCCGCGCCGCGGCCATCGACCAGCTGCAGGTGTGGGCCGACCGCGCCGGAGCGACGATGATCCGCCAGCAGATGGGTTCCGACCCCGCGTCGGTGGCCTTCGACACGCTCACCTCGGCCAAGTCCAACGGCGCCGACGTGGTGCTGATCGACACCGCCGGGCGTCTGCACAACAAGGTCAACCTGATGAACGAGCTGACGAAAATCCGCAACGTCATGGCAAAGGTCATTCCCGGGGCGCCGCACGAGGTGATGCTCGTGCTGGACGGTTCGACGGGGCAGAATGCCTTCGAACAGGCGAAACAGTTCACGCAGGCCACGCAGGTCACGTCGCTCACCATCACCAAACTCGACGGCACGGCCAAAGGCGGCGTGGTGATCGGCATCAGCGACCAATTCCACATTCCGGTCCGCTACATCGGCATCGGCGAAGGCATCGACCAGCTGCGCATCTTCGACCGCCGGGAGTTTGTCAACGCGTTGTTCGGCGATGAAAAAAATTAACGTCATCACGCTCGGCTGCTCGAAGAACACCGTCGATTCGGAGCACCTGATGGCGCGGCTCGCGGCCGCCGGCTACGAGGTGCTCTTCGACAGCGACCGCACCGACGCCAAAGTGGTGGTCATCAACACCTGCGGATTCATCGGCGACGCCAAGCAGGAGTCCGTCGACATGATCCTGCGGGCCGCCGCGGCCAAGCAGGCCGGGAAGATCGAGCGGCTGTTCGTAGTGGGATGCCTTTCGGAACGCTATGCCGACGAGCTGCGCACGGAAATCCCCGAGGTGGACGAATATTTCGGCGCCCGCACGTGGGACGGCATCGTCCGCGCCCTGGGAGCCTCGGAGGACCCCGCACTGGCCACCGAACGCCGCCTGACCACCCCGAAACACTATGCCTACCTGAAAATCTCGGAGGGCTGCAACTGGAAATGCGGCTACTGCGCCATTCCGCTCATCCGCGGCGCACACGTCTCGGTGCCGATGGAGGAGCTGGAGGAGGAGGCCCGCAAACTGGCCGCGCAGGGCGTCCGCGAACTGATGGTCATCGCGCAGGACACGACCTATTACGGCATCGACCTTTACGGCAAACGGATGCTGGCCGAACTGCTGCGCCGTCTGTGCCGCATCGACGGCATCGAATGGATACGGCTCCACTACGCCTACCCCACCGGTTTTCCCGAAGAGGTGATCGAGGTGATGGCCGCGGAGCCGAAAATCTGCAAATACCTCGACATCCCTTTCCAGCATATCTCCGACGCCCAGCTCACGGCCATGCACCGCCGCCACACCAAAGCCGAAGCCATGGAGCTGATCCGCCGCCTGCGCACGGCCATTCCCGACCTCACGCTGCGCACGACGCTGCTGGTGGGCTATCCGGGCGAAACGGAGGCCGATTTCGCGGAGCTTCTGGAGTTCGTGCGCGAGGTGCGTTTCGAGCGGTTAGGAGTCTTCGCCTACTCCGAGGAGGAGGGCACCTGGTCGGCCGAGAAGCTCCGCGACGACGTGCCGGAGGCCGTGAAGCAGGAGCGTGTGGAACGCATCATGGCCCTGCAGAACGAACTGTCGCTCGAAAACAACCGCCGCCGCGTGGGCCGCACCGAACGGGTCGTCATCGACTCGCGGCAGGGCGATTTCTACGTCGGCCGCACGCAGTACGACTCCCCGGAGGTGGACCAGGAGATCCTGATCCCCGTCGGCGGGAAACGGCTCCTGCGCGGGCATTTCTACGACGTGACGGTCACCTCGGCAGCCGATTATGACCTGTACGGCGAAGTCAGCACAAAATAATTTTTGGCTTTTCGACGTTTTTTCCCTATCTTTGGTGTCGTAACGACACTTTTGGCAGGTCGGGAAATTTTGCCGGACCGTATGCGATTCCGTTTTGGAACCGTCCGTTTTTTTTCTTACCTTTGAAAAGTGAACCGGAACCATATTTGAAAGCCATGGCCGACAAAAGCGTGATAACGAATCTCGAAGCCCGCGTAAAGCAGCTTATCGACGACCACAAACGGTTGTCGGAACTCTGCACGGAGCTGACGGCACAGCGCGACACGCTCCGCTCGGAGAAACGCACGCTCGAAGAGCGTGTCCGGGAGTTGGACGCCGAGCTGGCACGCATGCAGCTGGCCGAAGGGCTTGCGGGAGAGAGTCGGAACCGGGAAAAAGCGCGGGCACGCGTCAACCGTCTTATGCGGGAGGTGGACAAGTGCATTGCGCTGCTGGGACAGCCGCTGGCGCCCCGGGAGGCTGAATAGAACCGGCCCCGGCAACGGACGGGCGGGAGAGGACAGAAGAGGAAGAGAAGAATAAACGAAACGACGCGAAAAATGGCAAAACAGGCGATAACCCTCAAAATAGCGGGAAAAAGCTATCCGTTCAACATCGAGAGCGGAAAAGAGGAGGTGTACCGGCTGGCCGAACGGGAGGTGAACAACTACCTCGCACTGATAAAACAACAGAATCTCAAGAACTGGACAGACCAGGATTACCTGTCGATGGCCGCGCTGAAATTCGCCATTGCGAACGTCGGCATGCGGCAAAGCCGCGAGGTGGACAACGAAGATCTCCGCCAGCTGGAAAAAATCGGCACGGAAATAGATGCATATCTCAACGACCCGAAGAAATAAACGACGGGAGGCCGCAGGAGGAGAAAATCCGCGGACAATATGCATCCGACGAAAAACGTTCTTTTACATACAAGAATCTACCCGCATAGATTCCTTAAAGCTTTGCGAAACTGAACACTTTTTAAATTGGGGCAACTCAAGGCGCTTCAAAATCAGGCCTTACCACCCTCACGGGGAGTACGTTACGGCGTACCGTTGGAAGATTGCGATTGTCGGAGCCCCCACACATGACTGATCGGCAGATTCGTCAAACGAGACTAAGGAATCCTATGCGGTTTTTTTATGACTACACAAGAAACCCTAATAATAACAAATTAAAAACACGTAAGAGTCAATGTATACCATCATTTTGACTGCCTGCATCTCTGCAGTGGTCGCCGTTGCGGTCTACGCGGTTGTCACCAACCTCGTGGTCAAAACGTCGATCCGCAAGCGCCGTGAAGCCGCCGTGAAGGAGGCCGAGGCCGAGGGAGAGATGATCAAGAAGGAGCGTATCCTTCAGGCGAAAGAGAAGTTCATACAGCTCAAGAGCGAATACGACCGCCAGGTCAACGAACGCAACCAGAAGATCGCACAGAGCGAACAGCGTGCCAAGCAGATCGAGCAGAACCTGCAGAACCAGCAGCGCGAACTGGAAAACAAGCTCCGCGACAACGACCGGCTGAAGGAACAGCTGCAGAACCAGCTGCAGATTCTCGAGCACAAGAAGGAGGAGGTCGACCAGATGCAGCGCGAGCAGAACGCACGTCTGGAGCAGATTTCGGGCATGAGCTCGGAGGACGCCAAGAACATCCTCATCGAAAACATGAAGGCCGAGGCCAAGACCGAAGCCGCCGCCTACATCAACGAGACCGTCGAAGAGGCCAAAATGACCGCCACGAAGGAGGCCAAACGCATCATCGTCGCGTCGATCCAGCGCGTGGCGACCGAAACGGCCATCGAGAATGCCGTGACGGTGTTCAACATCGAGAGCGACGAGGTCAAGGGCCGCATCATCGGCCGCGAGGGCCGCAACATCCGCGCCCTGGAGGCCGCGACGGGCATCGAGATCATCGTCGACGACACCCCCGAGGCGATCATCCTTTCGGGATTCGACCCCGTGCGCCGCGAGATCGCACGTCTGGCCCTGCACCAGCTGGTCACCGACGGACGTATCCACCCCGCCCGCATCGAGGAGGTGGTGGCCAAGGTCCAGAAGCAGATCGAGGAGGAGATCGTCGAGGTCGGCAAACGCACGACGATCGACCTCGGCATCCACGGACTGCACCCCGAGCTGATCCGCATGATCGGCAAGATGAAATACCGTTCGTCCTACGGCCAGAACCTGCTGCAGCACGCCCGTGAAACGGCCAACCTCGCAGGCATCATGGCCGCCGAGCTGGGTCTCAACCCCAAGATCGCCCGCCGCGCAGGTCTGCTGCACGACATCGGCAAGGTGCCCGACGACGAACCGGAACTGCCGCACGCAATCATCGGCATGAAGCTCGCCGAAAAATTCAAGGAGAAACCCGAGGTTTGCAACGCCATCGGCGCCCACCACGACGAGGTGGAGATGACCTCGATCATCGCCCCGATCATCCAGGTTTGCGACGCCATTTCGGGCGCACGCCCCGGCGCACGCCGCGAGGTGGTCGAAAGCTACATCAAGCGGCTAAAAGAGATGGAGGATATCGCCCTGTCGTACCCCGGCGTGGTGAAGACCTGCGCCATCCAGGCCGGCCGCGAGCTGCGCGTGATCGTCGGCGCCGACAAACTCTCGGACCAGGAGTCGGAGGGACTGTCGCACGACATCGCCAAGAAAATTCAGGACGAAATGACGTACCCGGGTCAGGTGAAGATCACCGTCATCCGCGAGACCCGCGCTGTGTCCTACGCCAAGTAAGAAACATCGACCAATCGAAAAAATCCCGCCTAAAAAGGGCGGGATTTTTCATACGCGGATTCCGGAGGGTCTATCCGATAAACTGCTGCCAGATGGTCACGGAAAAGAAGACCCCGAGGGCGGCGCACATCGCCGCCAGCAGGAAATTCATCACCCGCAGGTCGGGCTTGGTGTCGCGGTGGAAATTGAGGTCGATATACTCCTTAAAAAAGAGGTACAGCGCCGGGACCGACGCGCTGGCCAGCAGCAAATCCTCGGGAATGCCGAAGAAATAGACCTTCGAGAAGCCCACCAGCGCCCAGTGGCACAGGAAGAGGATCACGAAAAGATTCACCCGCTTAGAGAACGAGAGCAGCAGCCCGATGGTGAAGACCGCCACCGAGCAGGGCATGACAGGCGAGGTGACCATCGGGAATTCCAGTCCCCGCAGCAGCGAAAAGAGCGGATAAACGAACGGCATGAGGTAGAAGACAAAGGCGATGCGGTCGTGCTTGCGGGTCCGTTCGAAGGTGGTGTAATCCACGGCGATATCGTAAATCCACACGGCGGCCATCACGCCCCAGAACAGCGCCATCACCTCGCTGTAAGGCCGCTCGGCGCAGGCCCGGAGATAATAAGCCACGGCGATCCAGCCGTTGAGCAACGCCAGATAAACCTTCATCGCCACTTTCACGCGCGGCGAAGGCCGGCGGTAGAGCAGCGTCGTGAGCACGATGCCCGCGACGACCAACAATGCCTGCAGAGGCCAGGTAGCGGCGTTATAGCCGGCGATCGTCTGCCAGAAAACTGCCATTATTCGGAAATGTATTTTTTGTTGCGCGTCAGCGAATGGGCACGCTTGTTAAACAGAAAAATCGGAGCCGCAGCGCCCGCCGCCAGCATGAAAATCACGCAAAAGGTCACGAATCCGTTGCGCAGAATCTCCTCCATATAGAGGGTGCTGGCCGCCGAATCGCCCAGGTGCTGCATAAACATGATCATGGCGAAGACCGTTTTGTAGGCGTACATGCCCGGAATCATCGGCAGCAGCGCCGGGATGAACAGCACGGTCATCGGGCAGCGGATGCGGCCGCCTAACAGCAGGCTGCCGACGCCGATCACGACCGACGCGCAGAGCGACGCCGTGGCAATATCCATCCCGTTATGCATCAGCACGAAACGCAGGGCATGGCCCGCGGCGGCCAGCAGGGCAATGACCGGAAAGGCCCGCATCGGAGGATCGGAAATCGCCCCGAATCCGATGGCCGCAACGGCGGCGAAAAATCCGTCGGAGAGAATTTCGAACAGCATCATAGCAATCCGTTTTTAACGATCATCAGCGTGCACGACAGCCCGATGGCAATGCAGATAATCAGCATCAACGCCGACGTGAGGCGGGCGATGCCGTTGAGCACGTGGCCTTCGACGATGTCGATCACGCCGTTGATAAGCGGCACGCCGGGAATGAGGTAGAGGACGCTCGTGGCGAGGGCCACCTCGGAGGTGGTGTCGAACATCAGCGCCACCGAGGCGTACATCGAAGCCGCGAACGACGAGGCGATGAAAATCACGTAGTGGTTGAATCCCCGGGCCTGCATCCGCTGGCGGAGGAAGAAGCCCAGCAGCGTGGCCGTGAAGACGATGCTCACGGCAAACCAGTCGCCGCCGAACAGGCGGCAGAACGAGGCGTTGGCCAGGCCGACGAGAATGAGTGTGAAGATCGGGTCGAGGCGCGGCCGGGCGACGATCTCCGCATAGCGGGCCCGGATTTCCGGAAGCGGCATCTGGCGGTCGTAAGCCTCCCAGCTCAGGGCGCTCAGTTCGGCGTTCAGTTCGAAACTGATCGGCAGGGGCGGAATGTCGGCCACCTCGCTGTAGACCTCGCCGCTGTCGTCGTCGCAGACCGAAAAGGTCACGACTTTCTGGAACGCCGATACGATCACCCGCACCCCGAGCGCCTCGCCCAGCCGCTTGGAGTTGCGCACCACCCGCGAAGTGTGGACGCCCGACCCCATCAGCCGGGTGGCGTACTCGGCGATGAACTGCGCTATTTCCTTGAGCTCCGCCGCTGTTTTCATAACCCGAACTTTAACCGGGGACAAAGATAATAAAAAAATTATGTATCTTCGCCGCATGAAACGACCCGATCCATCGCTCGAGGCCTACATCGAGGCCGAGATCATCCCCCGCTACGAACATTTCGACCGCACCCACGGCACGGACCACGTGCGCACGGTCATTGCGCAGAGCCTTGCGCTGGCGGCGCATTACGACGTGGATACAGATATGGTCTACACCGTCGCCGCCTACCACGACACGGGGCTGGTGAACGGACGCGAACGGCACCACATCGATGCCGGACGCATCCTCGCGGAAGATGCGGAGCTCCGCCGCCGGTTCACCGAAGAGCAGATCGGGGTGATGCGCGAGGCCGTGGAGGACCACCGCGCCTCGTCGGACCACGCGCCCCGCACGATTTACGGCCGCATCGTGGCCGAGGCCGACCGGGTGATCGACCCCGCGACAATCATCCGCCGCACGGTGCAGTACGGGCTGGCGAACTACCCCGCGCTGGACCGCGAGGGGCACTACGCCCGCTGTCGGGACCACCTGCAAAAGAAATACGCCGAAGGGGGCTACCTGCGGCTCTGGATCGCCGAATCGGACAACGCCCGGCGGCTCGAAGAGCTGCGGGCAATCATCCGCGACCCGCAGCGGCTGCGGAAGCTCTTCGACGAAACATTCGACGCGGAGGCCGCCTCGGAATAACCGAAAACCCCGGACGCTTGTCGAAGCATCCGGGGTTTCTCGTTTCCGGGCGGCGGTTACTCCTCGCCGTGCGGGAAATATTTCATATACTGCACCCGCTGGTAGAACTCGCCCTCCGAAGAGCCGTAGTCCATGCGGCCGCAGAACTCATCGAGCGAATCGAAGCCCTGACGGGCGGCCCATTCGTCGATGAAGCGGTTGATCGTGCCGATCACCTCGTAGCCGTGGCGATGGATGGCCGTGCAGACCTGCACCGCGGCGGCACCCGCGAGCAGCGCCTTGACGGCGGCGGCCCCGTCGTGCACACCCGTCGAAACGGCGATGTCCAGCTGCGGCAGTGCGTGGGCGCACAGCGCCGTGCTGCGAAGCACATTGCGCAGTTCGGCCGGTTCGCTGAACGGGTCGCCGTTCACGAAGCACATCTTCTCGATGTCGATATCGGGTTCGAAGAAGCGGTTGTAAAGCACCAGTCCCCGGGCGCCGCGACCCAGCAGGGCGTCGCCCACCGAGAGCACGTTCGTCAGGCGCATCGGGAGCTTCACCGACACGGGGATCGTCACCGCGGCGGCGACCTTGCGCACGATGTCAGCATAATGCTGTTCGATCTGCTGCGCCGAAGCCTGCCGGTCGGTCGGCAAAAGGAAGATGTTCAGCTCCAGCGCCGAAGCCCCGGCGGCCTGCATGGCCGAGGCATACTCGATCCACGCATCGCCCGTACCCAGACAGTTGATGCTTCCGATGACGGGAATGCCCGTCTTGGCGGCATCGGTGACGAGCGTCAGCAGTTCGGCCTTGTAGGCGTCGCCCAGATAGCGCTCGAGGTATTCGCCGGCGTCGCCGTAACCTTCCATTTTGTCCAGCGAGGCGGCCTGACGGTAAATCTGCTCCTCGAAAATCGATTTCAGCACCACGGCGCCGGCGCCG
The DNA here is from genome assembly GCA_001941065.1 of Alistipes sp. Zagget8. Taxonomy (GTDB): domain Bacteria; phylum Bacteroidota; class Bacteroidia; order Bacteroidales; family Rikenellaceae; genus Alistipes. Next base: position 43,832 of record MSHJ01000017.1, on the reverse strand, counting down.
TTGCGGACGCACTGTTCGACGTTGTGCATGTTTGCCGTATAGGGGGAACTGCTGACCACGACGGGGCTTGCGAGTTCCAGCCCGAGATATTTCGCTTTCATCGAAAAAAGTATCTGTTAAACATTAAACAAAAGGAATCTTCACCACTTCGGCCTTCACGGGCTTCTCGCGGATGACGACAGCGATTTCCGTGCCCGGTTTGGCATAGGCGGCCTGCACGTAACCCAGCGCCACGCCGACCTTCAGACAGGGCGACATCGTGCCGGAGGTGACGTGTCCGATCTCCGCCCCCTCGGGCGAAGCAATCGGATAGCCGTGGCGCGGGATGCCGCGCTCAATCATCTTCAGCCCCACCAGTTTGCGCTCAACGCCCCCGGCTTTCAGTTTCTCCATCACGGCGCGGTCGATGAAATCCTTGCCCTCGGCGAACTTGGTGATCCAGCCCAGCCCGGCCTCGATCGGCGAGGTGGTGTCGTCAATGTCGTTGCCGTAGAGGCAGAAGCCCTTCTCCAGACGCAGCGTATCCCGGGCGCCGAGCCCGATGTTTTTCAGCCCGAACTCCGCGCCGGCCTCCCAGAGGGCCTTCCAAAGTTTGTCCCCGTCCTCGTTGGCGACGTAAATCTCACAACCGCCCGAACCGGTATAACCCGTGATCGAAAGGATGGCGTCGCATCCGGCGACGGGCATCTTCTTAAAGGTATAGTACTCCATCTCCTCGACCGGCTCCGCGCACATCTTCTGCACGATCTTCATCGCCAGCGGTCCCTGTACAGCCAGCTGGCAAATCTCGTCCGAAGCGTTGTAGAGCTCCTTGCCGTGGCCGGCCTCCATGCCGAAGGCTTTGCCCTCGGCGCAGATGTGCGCCCAGTCCTTGTCGATATTGGCGGCGTTGACGCAGAGCATGTAGGTTTCGGCATCGACCCGGTAGACCAGAATATCGTCGACAATGCCCCCGCGGCCGTTGGGCATGCAGGTGTACTGCACCTTGCCGTCGACGAGTTTCGAAACGTCGTTGGTCGTGATGCGCTGCAGCAGGCCCAGCGCCTTGGGGCCCTTGACCCAGATTTCGCCCATGTGGCTGACGTCGAAGACGCCCGCGCCGTTGCGCACGGCCAGATGTTCGTCGTTGATGCTCGTAAACTCGATAGGCATGTTGTATCCCGCGAATTCGGCCATCTTGGCACCCGCGGCAATGTGGTACTTGGTGAATACGGTGGATTTCATATCTTTATGCGATTTTTTTTATTCGGAACGACGCTTCACGCCCAGGCGCGGACAGCGGTGGAACTCCTTCGTGCGGTCGAACAGGTAGCGGTAGGTGGTGTGCACCTTGTGGCGCGTGGCGCAGACGTAGGTCTCGATCATGCGGTTCATCACGGGATTGAAATCGCCGATCCACGCCAGCTCCATCGACTTGTAGGGATTCTTCGTCCGCTCGAGGAACTGCCAGTACTTGACCATGATGGCCGACTCGACGCCCTTGCCGTGGAACTCCGGGGTGATGCCGAAGATGATGGCGAAGATGCGGTCGCACGACTTGCGCACCTTGAGGTCCCACAAGAGGCGCAGCTTCTGCCGCAGGCCGAATTTGCCGTTGAACTTGCCGATCAGGCGGTTCAGGTCGGGGACCGTGATGAAGAATCCGATAGGCTCGTCGTTGAAATAGGCGAAGAAGATGATGTTGGGGTCGATGATCGGCTTCATCTCGTGGACCATCTCCAGCGCCTCTTCCTGCGTCATCGGCTTCACGCCCGAGAACAGGGCCCACGCCTTATTATAAATGACGCGGAAACTCTCGGCAGCCTCCTCCAGGTTGTTCATGTCGATATTCTCGACCCGATAGCCCGGCACGGTGTAGAGCCGCTCGGCACGGGCGAATATCTGCTTGTTGGCCTCCGAATCGTTCACCCGCCAGATGAAACTGTGCTGGTTGAAATAGTTCCGGAAACCGTAATTCTCGAACAGTTCCTTGTAATAGGGCGGGTTGTAGGGGTTCTTGTAAAGGGGCTGGAATTCGTAGCCCTCGACCAGCAGTCCCCACCAGTCGCGCCGCTGCCCGAAGTTGATCGGGCCGTCCATGGCCTCCATGCCGCGGCTGGCGAGCCACATGCGCGAGGCTTCGAACAGCATGTCGGCGACCTGCTGGTCGTCGATCGACTCATAGAACCCGCATCCGCCCGTGGGCTGCTCCTCGATGGCGGCCTTCTCGCGGTTGTAGAACGCCGCGATGCGTCCCACGACCTCGCCCTGCCGGTCGCGGACCACCCAGCGAATGGCCTCGCCGTCGGCGAAAAGATCGTTTTTCTTCGGGTCGAAGACCTCCAGGACATCCATGTCCAGCGGGCAGACCCAGTTGCGGTTTCCCTTATAGATTTTTTTGGGAAGATCGAGCCACTCGCGCTCCACGGCGGGCGTCGTGACCTCCTGCAGGGTGTATTTGTCCTTGCTCATTGCTCTGTCTCTCTATTTTCAGCGTTTCCGATTTCAAAGGTAACAAATTTTTCCTTATTTTTGTTGGTAGATCAAATTTAGCATCCGAATGAACAAGAGCCTGGAACAATATATGCCCGACGGGAGCAAAGTCCCCTACCGGTTCATGAAATACCGCATCCACAAAATCCTGCTCGTGTGCTGCAGCTACGACGGCTACATCCTCGAGGAGGACGGGCACATCGAGTCGCAGATCAACCAGGAGTACATCGACCTCAACATGTCGAACCCGCCGTCGCTCACGCGCGTCAGCTCGACGGCCGAGGCGCTGGAGGCATTGGCCGGGGACGACACGTTCGATTTCATCCTCACGATGTACAACGTCGGCGAACCCGACGTTTTCGCATTCGCCCGGATCGTCAAGGAACGCCACCCCAACACCCCCGTCGCGCTGCTGACCTCCTTCTCGAAGGACATCTACCGCCGCATCGAGGAGCAGGACCGCTCGGGACTGGACTACATCTTCTCGTGGCACGGCAACACCGACCTCATCATCGGAATCATCAAGCTCATCGAGGACAAGATGAACGCCGACGAGGACATCCTCGAGGGCGGCGTACAGGCCATCCTGCTCATCGAGGACTCCATCCGCTTCTATTCCACCTATTTGCCGGAGTTATACAAACTGATACTGCTGCAGAACACCGAGTTCCTGAAGGACGCCTTCAACGAACAGCAGCAGGTGCTCCGCAAACGGGCGCGTCCCAAAATCCTGCTGGCCCGCTGTTACGAGGAGGCCGTGGAGCTGTACGAACGTTACAAGAAAAACCTGCTGGGCGTGATCTCCGACGTGGGATTCGTCCTCCGCCGCGACGATCCGCCCGAGAGCGAGAAACTCGACGCCGGAATCGACCTCTGCCGGCGCATCAAGCAGGACAATCCGCTGATGCCCGTGCTGCTGCAGTCGTCGCAGGTGGCCTTCGGGAAGCAGGCTGCGGAGCTCGGCGCGGGATTCATCGCCAAGAACTCCAAGACGCTCCTCTCGCAGCTGAGCGAATACATCGCCAAGGAGTTCGCCTTCGGGGATTTCGTCTTCAAGGACCCCGACACGGGCGCCGAGATCGGCCGCGCCAAGGACCTCACGCAGATGCAGCAGATGATCGCCACGATCCCCGACAAGGCGTTCGAATACCACACCTCGCAAAACCATCTCTCGAAATGGCTCTACTCCCGGGGCCTGTTCCCTCTGGCGGCGTCGATCCGCCAGTACAACAAAAGCCATTTCACATCGGTCGAGGATCACCGCAACGCCCTGGTGAACCTGATCCGCGACTACCGCACCCTGCTGGGGCAGGGCGTCGTGGCGCGTTTCGACACCGAAACTTACTCCGACGCCGTGGCCTTCGCCCGCATCGGCGAGGGTTCGCTGGGCGGCAAGGCCCGCGGACTGGCCTTCATGAACTCGATGCTCATGAAGCACCGCCAGTACGACAAATACGAGAACGTGCGCATCATGATCCCGCGGTCGGTGGTGATCGCTACGGAGTATTTCGACGATTTCATTCGCCACAACGGGCTGAAATACATCATTTCGCAGGATTTTTCCGACGAGGAGATCCTTTCGGAGTTCGTCAGCTCGGTGCTCCCGTTCCGGCTGCGCGACGCCCTGAAAAGCTACATCCGCACGGTCCGCACGCCGCTGGCCATCCGTTCGTCGTCGAAGCTCGAAGACTCCCACTACCAGCCCTTCGCCGGCATCTACTCCACCTACATGATTCCCTACGTCGACAACGAAGACCAGATGCTCCGCCTGCTGCTCAAGGCGGTCAAGAGCGTCTATGCCTCGGTCTATTTCGCGGCGTCGAGGGCCTACATCCAGTCGTCGCAGAACCTCATCTCGGAGGAGAAGATGGCCGTCATCATTCAGGAGGTGTGCGGCACGGAGCAGGACGGACTCTTTTTCCCCACCTGCTCGGGCGTGGCGCGGTCGATCAACTACTACCCCATCGGCGACGAACAGCCCGCGGACGGAGTCTGCAACGTGGCGATGGGCCTCGGAAAGCTCGTCGTGGACGGCGGACGCACGCTGCGGTTCTCGCCCCGCTATCCCCAGAAAGTGCTCCAGACCTCGACTCCCGAGCTGGCGCTGAGCGACACGCAGAACGAGGTGCTGGCCCTGAGCCTGCGGCCCGAGGAGTTCCGCACGTCGATCGACGACGCCGTGAACCTCCACCGCCTGAGCCTTACGCAGATCGCGCAGTTCCGCAATTCGAAATACGTCTGCTCGGTCTGGGACCGCGAGAACGAACGCATTTCCGACAGTCCCTTCGACAGCGGGCGCAAGGTCATCACGTTCAACAATATTCTGAAATACAACACCTTCCCGCTGGCGAAAATCATCACGGACATCCTCCGCATGGGCGCCGAGGAGATGCGCTGCCCCGTGGAGGTGGAGTTCGCCGTCAATATGGACGTCGCCCCGGGACAGCAGCAGATATTCAACCTGCTGCAAATCCGCCCGATCATCGACAACCAGGACAACCGCTCCATCGACTGGGAGGCGGAGGACACCTCGCAGGCGCTGATCTACGGCGAGCAGGCCCTCGGCATCGGACAAATGGCGGACATCGCCGACATCATCTACATCAAATCCGAGGCTTTCGACTCGCTTTCGACCGAGAAGATCGCCGACGAACTGCTGACCCTCAACAACCGCATGCGCGACGAAGGAAGGTCGTACATCCTCGTGGGCCCCGGCCGCTGGGGCTCCTCGGACCCGTTCCTCGGGGTGCCGGTCAAGTGGAACCACATCTCCGAGGCAAAGGTGATCGTCGAATGCGGCATCGCGAAATTCGACGTGGAACCCTCGCAGGGCACGCATTTCTTCCAGAACGTCACCTCGCTGGGCGTGGGATACCTGACAATCAACCCCTTCCGCAACGACGGTATTTTCCGCGAGCAGGAGCTCAACGCCCGGCAGGCCGTCTTCGAGGGAACCTACCTGCGGCAGGTGCGTTTCGAAAAACCCCTCTGGGTCTGCATCGACGGACGCTCGAACAAGGGCATGGTGCGCGAAGAGATGAAAAATGAAGAATTAAAAATTAATAATTAGAAGATTTTTTCGCCGGAAAGATTACAATCTATAAGAAATATTTTTATATTTGTGATAGATAGAATCAACCAACCAAAAACTTCAGCATATGAACGTAAGCAAATTAATGGCCGAACTCGAGCGCAGGCATCCCGGTGAAAGCGAATACCTGCAGGCCGTACACGAGGTCCTCATGACCGTCGAGGAGAGTTACAACCAGCATCCGGAATTCGAAGCCAACCGCATCGCGGAACGCATCGTGGAGCCCGACCGCATCTTCACCTTCAAGGTGGTCTGGACGGACGACAAGGGCGACGTACAGGTCAACACCGGCTACCGCGTGCAGTTCAACAACGCCATCGGCCCCTACAAAGGCGGCCTGCGGTTCCACCCCTCGGTGAACCTCTCGATTCTGAAATTCCTCGGCTTCGAGCAGATCTTCAAAAACGCCCTCACCACGCTGCCGATGGGCGGCGCGAAGGGCGGTTCGGATTTCAACCCCAAAGGCAAGTCGGACCGCGAGGTGATGCGTTTCTGCCAAGCATTCATGACCGAGCTGTGGCGCCACATCGGTCCCCAGACGGACGTTCCGGCGGGCGACATCGGCGTCGGCGGCCGGGAGATCGGATTCCTCTACGGCATGTACCGCAAGCTGGCCCAGGAGAACACCGGCGTGCTGACGGGCAAGGGCATGACCTACGGCGGATCGCTGATCCGTCCCGAGGCGACGGGCTTCGGCGCCGTCTATTTCCTGCGCCAGATGCTCGAAAAGGCCGGTATGGACATCAAGGGCCAGACCATCGCCATCTCGGGCTTCGGCAACGTGGCCTGGGGCGCCGCGACGAAGGCCACCGAGCTGGGCGCCAAGGTGGTGACCATTTCGGGTCCCGACGGCTATATCTACGATCCCGACGGCCTCGATGCTGAAAAGATCGCCTACATGCTGGAGCTGCGTGCGTCGAACAACGACGTGGTGGAGCCCTACGCCAAGAAATTCCCCGGCTCGAAATTCTTCGCCGGCAAGAAACCGTGGGAGGTCAAGGTGGACATCGCCATGCCGTGCGCCACGCAGAACGAGCTGGACGGCGAGGATGCCAAAAAACTGCTGGCCAACGGCGTGAAGATCGTGGCCGAGGTTTCGAACATGGGCTGCCGCCCGGAGGCTATCGACGCCTTCATCAAGGCGAAGATACCCTACGGACCGGGCAAGGCCGTGAACGCCGGCGGCGTGGCTACGTCGGGTCTCGAAATGACGCAGAATTCCCAAAAACTCAACTGGACGGCCGAGGAGGTCGATGCCAAGCTGCACCAGATCATGTCGTCGATCCACCACGCCTGCGTGGAATACGGCACGGAGAAGGACGGCTACCTCAATTATATGAAGGGCGCGAATATCGCGGGCTTCATGAAAGTCGCCAAGTCGATGGTCGAGCAGGGAATCCTGTAACCCCGCCGCGCTTCGGCCGAAACGAAAACGGCCCCCGCAACGGGGTCCGCTTTTTTGTTTCAGAAGGCTGCGCAGACTCCGATGCCGAAGGTCAGTTTGTGGAGCCGCTGCCGCGAGGCGCCCGTCAGGGGCGGCGCCACGTCGTAGTCGGTCGTAAACCGCACGCCGAGGTTCTGGGTGGCGAGGTAGGTCGTGGAGATACCCGTGCCGAACGAAAATCCGGCGCGGCTCTCCAGCTTCCGCAGGTCCGTTTTGCAGGGTTTGTAGATTTCGCATCCCCCGAGCAGTTTCGCGCCGACCAGCCACCGCATCGAAAAAGGATAGGAGAAATAGGGACCCGCATAAACCGAGGCGCACTCCAGTTCGTCGTTCTGGGCCACGCCGTTGACCTTCACCCGCAGGTTCATACACGACATGCGCCCTCCGAAGCCCCAGTAGGGCGAAGCGAACCACGCTCCCTGAATCTGGACGGCGGGACCTGCGATAAGCTGCACGCGCATACCGGGATAAGGCTCGTAGGTTCCCGGCACGGTGGTCAGCCCGAGGCCGAAGCCCAGGAACGAGGGGTGGCGGTAGCGGTCGTAAACCGAATAGGTTTCGCTGACATTGAGCCCTTTGTCCCGGAAAATCAGGTCGGCGAGGAAATAACCCAGCTCCGTGGCCAGGATGCCGATACCCGCACCGACCATAATGTCGCTCATCCAATGGCGGTTGTTCAGCTGGCGCGTGACCCCCGTGAGCGTAGCCACGGTATAGCCCCCGATGCTGTACCACGGACTGAGGTGGCCGTACTCCTTGTGGAGCATCGTGGCGGTCATAAAAGCCGTGGCCGTGTGCCCCGAGGGGAACGAGTTGCGCGACGAGCCGTCGGGACGCATCACCCGGCAGGAGTATTTCAGCGAATTGACGCCGACGGCCATCAACCCCGCCGAGAAAGCGTCGGAGACCAGCATCCGGCCCCACGAACTGCGGCCCTTGACCCCGAAGGCCTTCATGCCGACCATCAGTCCGGCCGGGACGTATTGCAGGTAATCGTCGTAGTCGTGGCGGAACGAACGGCTGTACCCGTTGCGCAGCCGCCGGAAATCGGCGTCATAGGCCTGCATCACGACGCCGCCCACAATCAGCGGCGTGCCGATGAACAGCATCCGGTAGGCTTTTGTCGAGGTGTGTCGGTCGATGCGCCGGCGAAATTCACCGCCCGCACTCAGGTCGACACTGTCCGGTAACTGCGCCCATGCTCCCAAGCCCACGAAAGAGAGCAGACAGGCGGCAATCAGCGATTTGAACATCAGATAGCGCAACGACTGTTTTTTCGATGAATAGCACGGACCAACTCACCGCCGATGGCCAGCAGCGAGGTAAAGCCGATCACGGCGGCCCATTCGCGTCCCGAGAGCGGCACGGTGCGGAACACCTCGCCGCCGAACTCCACGATCAGCACCTGCCCCACGCCGATGGCCAGCAGAATCAGGAAGAACTCCCGGCATCCCTTCAGGCCGGTGAACACCGAATGCCGCGTTTCGAAGCCCTTGGCGTTGAACATGTTCCAGAACTGCAGGAAAACGAACGTCGAGAAGAACAGGGTCAGCCGCTCCACGGAGAGCCCGCCCTCGGAGGCCGTCCACCAGAAGAGCATCCCCAGCAGGACGACCACCATCGTCAGGCCGCAGGTGAAGATGGTGCGGCCCATGGCGCGTGTGATGATGAATTCGTCGCGCGAACGCGGTTTGTCGCGCATCACCTCGGCGCTGGGCGGCAGCGAAGCCATCGCCATCGCCGCGAAGGTGTCCATGATGATGTTGACCCAAAGTATCTGCACCACCGTGAGCGGCATCTCGGTGCCGAAGAGCGCACCGATGAAGCAGATGACGATGGCCGCGAAATTGATCGTCAGCTGGAACAGCACGAACCGCTGGATATTGCGGTAGAGCGAGCGGCCCCACATCACGGCCGTGGCAATCGAGGCGAACGAATCGTCGAGCAGCGTGATGTCCGAAGCGTCCTTCGCCACGGAGGTTCCCGAACCCATCGAGAGGCCCACGTTGGCGAAATTCAGCGCCGGAGCGTCGTTCGTGCCGTCGCCCGTGACGGCCACCACCTCGCCCCGCTGCTGCAACAGCCGCACGAGGCGCTGTTTGTCGAGCGGCCGGGCGCGGGACATGATCTTCAGGTCCTGCACGCGTTCCAGCAGTTCCTCGTCGCTCAGGGCGGCGAAATCCGTGCCGGTGATGTGGTTGCGGTCGCCGTCCGCGGCGTCGTTCCACAACCCGATCTGGCGGGCTATCTCACGTGCCGTGGCCGGGGTGTCGCCCGTGACGATTTTGATGCCGATACCGGCTGCGAGGCACTGCCCCACGGCCGCGGGAACATCCTCACGGACCGGGTCGGAAATAGCCGCAACGGCTGCAAAGTGCAGATCGCCGGCCTTGACGGCTTCGAGACAGTCGTCCGATGCGGTCTCGGCCCACGCCACGGCCAGCGTGCGCATGGCGCGGCTCTGGAAGCCCAGCAGCTGCTCGGCGACCTGCGCGTCCTTGCCGTCCGGAAGGCACATCGTGCGCACGATCTCCGGGGCCCCCTTCACACAGAGGAGACGGCGGCCCGAGACGCCGCTTTCGATAATCGTCGCCATGTATTTGCGCTCGGTCGAGAAGGTCAGCCTATCGACGATCTTCGCCCCGGCACGCAGGGGTTCGTAATCGACGCCGCGGCCGCGCATCCATTCGAGCAGGGCCCCTTCCGTGGGGTTGCCGATGATATGGCCCTCGGCATCGAGGAACGCCGTGGTGTTCAGCGCCACGACCTCGTCGAAATCCCGCTCGGGAAGCGCGTCGTAACGCACCAGTTCCTGCACGTGCATGCGGTTCTGGGTGAGCGTACCGGTCTTGTCGGTGCAGATGACCGTCACGGCGCCCATCGTCTCGCAGGCGTGCATCTTGCGCACGAGGTTATTGGTCTTCAGCATCCGCCGCATGGACATCGCCAGCGACAGCGTGATCGACATCGGCAGCCCCTCGGGAACCGCCATGACGATGATGGCCACCGAGACCATGAAGATTTGCAGCACCTGCTGGGAAATCGTCAGCCAGTCACCGTCGAGCAGTCCGCCCACGAAGACCGCCTTGCCCAGCATCACGCAGAAAATCAGGACGGAAAGCAGGATGCCTATGCGGCCTATCAGGCGCGAAAGGCGCGTCAGCTGACGGTCGAGGGGCGTCTGTTCGTCGCTCTGCACGGTGGCCTGCTCCGTCACGCGCCCGGCCTCCGTCCGATCGCCCACGGCCGTCACAACCAGCACGCCGTAGCCGTCGGCCACGGTCGTGCCCCGCAGCACGGCATTCGACGGATAGGTCGCTTCGGGGTCGAAATCGGCCTCATTGACGGTCTTGTCCACCTCGGGTTCGCCCGTGAGGGTCGATTCGTTGATCTTCAGCGACACCGCCTCGACCAGTTCGCCGTCGGCGGGAATCGTCTCGCCGCCCTCGATATAGACCACGTCGCCCGTGACGACATCGCGGCGGGGAATTTCGCGGATCGTGCCTTCGCGCATCACCTTCACGGGAATGTCGTCGTTAACCTGGTTCAGCCGCCGGAAACGCCGCTGGGCGTCCCATTCGAACCAGAAACCGACGCACGTGGCGAGGATGATGGCGCAGATGATGCCCACGGATTCGGTGAAATCCTTGTGGATGAATCCGATGACCAGCGACAGCACCGCCGCCAGCAACAGGATGCGGATGATCGGATCGCGGAATTTTTCGAGCAGCAGCAGCCACACCGAGTCGTCTTTCGGAGGAGTGATAACGTTGTCGCCGTGCTGACGCCGGCTTTCAGCGACTTCCTGCGGGGAGAGTCCCCGGGGATTGAAGGGTATCATAGCATTGTCAAAGTTTGGTCAGGGAAAACTGCCGCGTCGAGGCATCGAGCCGCACGGCGATGAACAGCAGGATGGTGAAGGCGATGAGCGACGACCCGCCGTAGCTCATGAAGGGCAGCGGAATGCCCATGACGGGCATCAGGCCGATGGTCATGCCCACATTGACCAGCACATGGAACAGCAGGATCGCCGCCACGCAGTAACAGTAGATGCGTCCGAAAGGCTCCTGCTGCCGCTCGCCCATGCGCATCAGGCGCAGGATCAGCATGCACAGCAGCGACAGAATCACGACCGCTCCCAGAAAACCCCACTCCTCGCCCACGGTGCAGAAGATGAAATCGGTGTGCCGCTCGGGCACGAATCCGTATTTGATCTGGGTGCCTTCGAGAAAACCCTTGCCCCAGAAATTGCCCGAACCGATGGCGATCTTCGCCTGGTTGACGTTGTAGTCGGTGCCGAGCGGGTCGCTGATGATGCCCAGGAAACTCAGGATACGGTCCCGCTGGTGCTGCTTGAGGATTGAATTGAAGATGTAGTCGGTCGTGGGCAGGAAGACCATCGAACCGATGAACAGCCCCAGCGTGATGTAGATGTTGCGCAGGTTCGAGCGGTAGGCGTAGACTGCCACGAAGCCCAGCGAGAGAATCGTCACGATCAGCAGCGAGTGGTAGATGTCCAGCACGCCCGGGGCGACGAGCGCCATCACGAAGCACAGCAGGATGCTCGACAGCATCAGCACGGCCAGAAAGACGATCCGCGAGCGCCACAGTCCGTTCATCATCGCCTCCGAGAGCGTGCAGACCAGAATCAGCGTGACGAGGAGCGTCATCGGCGAGAGCAGGAACGAGAAGATGAACAGCGCGGCGATCAGCAGGACCGGGATGCAGAGCCATTTGTTCAGCCCCTCGCGGTAGAGCACGAAGAGGAACGACCCCAGCACGATGCCCGACCCGGTATCGTTCTGCAGGATGATGATAAAGAGCGGAATGCAGATCACCATGCCGACGCGGAACAAATCCCCGGCGCGGTTGATCGAGAAGGAGTATTCGCTCATCACGCGGGCCAGGGCCAGGGCCGTGGCGATCTTGACGAACTCCACGGGCTGCACGCGGAACGAGCCGAACTCGAACCACGCCTTGGCACCGTTGACCTCGCGGCCGAACAACAGGGCCCCGAGCAGCAGCACGATGCCTCCCAGATAAGCCGGATAGGCGAACATGTGGTAGAAGCGTTCGTCGAGCAGCAGCACGACGAGCGCCGTGACCCACGCCATGCCTACCCACAGCAGCTGCTTCATGTAGAAATGCGAGAACGAGAAAAGGTCGGCCGTACCCTCTTCGTACGACGCCGAGGTAATCGACAGCCATCCCGCCAGGACGATCAGCACGTACAGCAGGACGGTCCAGCCGTCCACTCCGTAGAAGATTCCGCTATGCCGATTACTTGTCATAGGCCGGGTAATAGATATTCATGTTCTTGACATATTGCAGCATGGCCGGACGGCGGATCGTGTCCGTCAGGTAATACTCCTCCAGCAGGCTGGCAATCGGCAGGGCCGCGGAGGCTCCGAAACCGCCGTTCTCGACATAGACCGAGATGGCGATCTTCGGGTTGTCCTTCGGAGCGAACGACAGGAAGGTCGAGTGGTCGCGGCCGCGCGGGTTCTCGGCCGTGCCGGTCTTGCCGCAGACGTCCCACCCGTCGAGGCGGGCGCTCATCGACGTGCCGCCGACATTCACGCCCCGCCACATGCCCTCGACAATCGGCTCGAAATGCTTCGGATCGACCTTCGTGTAGTGGCGCTCGTAGAACCGGGCGTCGAGCGAGTCCCGTCCTTCGACCTTTTTCACGATATGCGGAATGTAGTAATAGCCGCGGTTGGCGACGATGGCCGCGAGGTTGGCCAGCTGCAGCGGCGTGCAGCCCAGCGCATCCTGCCCGATCGAGAGCGACAACACCGTGAGCGAGTTCCACGAACCCCGGTACTGGCGGTCGTAGAAGGCCCGGTCGGGGACATAGCCGTTGCGTTCGTCGAGAAAGTCCGAACCCAGCTTGCGGCCGAACCCGAAGCTCTCGACATAGGATTTCCAGACATCGTAGCCCTCCTTCACGCTTCCGTATTTGGGATTGTCGAGGATGTCGCGGAAGACATAGCAGAAATAGGCGTTGCACGAGGTGGCCACCGCAAAGCGCAAATCCAGCGGCGAAGCGTGGGAGTGGCAGGCCATCTTCAGGCGTCCGGCCTGATAGCCCATGTGGCAGGAGTGGAGGTCCGAAGGCCGCAGCACCCCCTCCTGCAAACCGATAAGCCCCTGCACCAGCTTGAAGGTCGAGCCCGGCGGGTAAGCCGCCCGCACCGCCCGGTTGAACAACGGCTGGCGTTTGTTGCGGAGCATCTCCATATAGTTGTTGCCGCGTTCGCGACCCACCAGCCGGTCGGGATCGTAGGTCGGCGAGGAGACCATCATCAGAATCTCGCCCGTCGAAGGCTCGATAGCCACCGCAGCCCCCACCTTGCCGCGCATCAGCTCCTCGCCCAACAGCTGCAGGCGTGCGTCGATGGTGCTCACGAGATAGCGGCCCGGATCGGGCAGCGAATCGTAGCGGCCGTTCATGTAGGAGCCCTTGATGGCTCCGTGGGTGTCGATCTCCTGGATTTTGACGCCCTTGCGGCCCCGGAGCTCCGGCTCATAGGCCGATTCCACGCCGCCCATGCCCACATAGTCGCCGATCTTGTAGTCCGGATGGCGTTTCAGATAGTCCGCATTCACCTCGCTGACATAACCCAGCAGGTTGCCGCCCACCTCGCGGGGATATTGCCGCACGGTGCGGTAGACGGCGTAGAAACCCCGGAAATTACACTCGTCGAAGCGCAGTTTGTCCTCCTTGGAGATGTAACTCATCACGAGGCGCGGCGCCCGCGGACGCATCCGCGCATTGGCCAACTCCCGGTCGAGCTTCACCCGCGAGAGGTTCAGCACCTCGCACAGGCGGGCCGTATCGAAGCCCCGTTTGTCGATCTCGCTCGAGATGACCATCAGGTCGTAGCATTCGCGGCTCTGGACCAGGTATTCGCCGTTGCGGTCGAAAACCTCGCCCCGCGGCGGGTACTGCACCACGTGCCGCAGCACATTGGCCCGGGCGAGGTCGTCATAGCGCGAGTCGAACAGCTGGATGTAGGCCAAACGCCCGACGATCAGCGCGAAGACCAGCAACACGACGACCTGCAGCGTCCGCATCCGCACAAAACCCTCCGAATCTCTCATACGCGCATGGGTAGTTTGGCCGTGAAGATGCGGGCGATGATCCAGATGAAGCCCACCGACACCGCCGAGCTGACGACGACGCGCAGCAGCGTATGCAGCGCATGGGTCCATGAAAGGGCCTCGAGTGAGAAGAAGACCGCATGGTGGATAAGCGTCAGCACCACGAGGTAGCTGACGAACAGCCGCTCGCCGAAACGCGCCGAGGAGGGGACGCCCCCTTCGCGGGCGTTCTCACGCCCGTAGAGCATGCCGATGAGGGCCGGACGCAGGAAGGCGATGAGCAGCGTGGCGATGGTGTTGACCCCGGCGGACCCCATGGCGCAGTCCATCGTGACGCCCAGCGCCAGTCCCGCGCCGAGCAGCGCCACGGGCAGCGTGTCGAGCGGCAGCAGGGCAATGAAGACGATGTAGACGAGCGGATTGAGGTAGATGCTGATCGACAGGTTGTCGAACAGGAAAACCTGCAGCAGGACCGCCGCCGCGAAAAGTCCGAGGTATGGGAGTGTGCGATGCATCTATTTGAGCCGGGTATGTTGTTCGACCTGTTCGCTTTGCTGGAGGTCGCGGATTTCGAAAAGATCACGGTTGCCGACCAGCACCACCTCGCCCAGACGCGACATCTCGGCCGCGAGACGCACCCGGACCGTATAGGCCGTGCGGGTTTCGTTGAGCGAGGCGCTCTCGACCCACCCGATCAGCACGTCGGCGGGGAAATACTGCGAGAAGCCCGTCGTCACGACCTCCTGCCCGGGCTGCGGATCGGCGTATTTCGACAGCTCGCCGAGGATTACGGTGTGCTGGTCGAGGCCGTCCCAGTAGATCGAGCCGTAGTATTCGGAATCCGCGAGTTTGCCGCTGGCGCGGAACGACGTGTTGAGCACCGACATCGCCACCGAGTAACGCTCCGTGCAGGCGACGATGTAACCCGCCATCGCCCCGTCGGGCGACAGCACGGCCATCTCCTCCACGATACCGTCGCGGTGCCCGCGGTTGACCGTGATAAGGTTCTGGGCCCGGTTGACCGTATTGGCCACAACCGAGCCGGTCGCAAAACGGTATTTCGATTCGCCGATATCCTGCATATAGCCGTCCAGCCGCTCGGCGGTCGCGGCCTCCTCATACTGGGCCAGCCGCTCCTCGAGCTGCGTGACGCGCGTGAGCAGCATCCGGTTCTCGCGCCCCAGGGTGAAATAGTGCCCGATGCCCGCAAAGAGCCCGTGCACGCCGCCGACCACCTGGTTGGAGCGTGAGAGCAGCCGCGCCTGGGTATAGTACGTGGAACGGGCGTAGTAGCTGACGGCGATGGCCTCCAACACCACGAACAGCACCACGACGTAAACGCTGCGGATGAACTCGAACAGTTTGCGCAAAGCAGTTCCTTAATTTAAGATTGCGGACCAAGGCCCGCAATCCGTATTTGTCAATTTATCCGATTCTTGTCAGAACGAGCCGTATTTCGGGCTTCGCGAAGTCGGACGGTGCAGGAGCATACTCAAGTATGTGACTGCACCGGACGGCAAACGAAGTGCGGAAGACGGCCGTTATCACAAGAATCATTTCATCAGGAAGGAGAACCGATTGATATTCTTCAATGCAATGCCCGTTCCCCGCGCAATGGCCCGCAGCGGGTCCTCGGCGATGTGGAACGGAATGCCGGTCTTTTCGTTCAGGCGCCGGTCGAGACCCTTGATCAGCGCACCGCCGCCGGCCAGGTAGATGCCGTTCTTCACGATGTCGGCATACAACTCGGGGGGCACGGACTCCAGCACCTTCATCAGCGCCGCGTCGATCTTCGTGAGCGACTTTTCCAGCGCGTAGGCGATCTCGCTGTACGACAGCGACACGGTCTGCGGCAGGGCCGTCAGCATGTTGGGGCCCGTCACCACGAAATCCTCGGGTTCCTGCTCCAGGTCCGAAACGGCGGCGCCGATCGAACATTTGATCGCCTCGGCCGTGCGTTCGCCGATGCGGATGTTGTGCTGCTGGCGGACGTAGCTCTGGATGTCGTTGGTGAAGACGTCGCCCGCCGTGTTGATCGACTCCGAGCAGACGATGCCGCCCAGCGAGATGCAGGCGATCTCCGACGTGCCGCCGCCGATGTCGATGACCATGTTGCCCTCGGGCGCCTCGACATCCAGTCCGGCGCCGAGCGCCGCGGCCATCGGTTCGTAAATCATGTAGACCTCGCGGCCCCCGGCATGCTCGGCCGAGTCGCGCACGGCGCGGATCTCGACGTTGGTCGATCCCGAAGGGATGCAGATCACCATCCGCAGCGACGGCGCGAAGAGGCTGCCCGAGGTCTTGACCTTCTTGATCATGCCCCGCAGCATCAGTTCCGTAGCGTTGAAATCGGCGATCACGCCGTCCTTCAGCGGACGGATCGTCTTGATGTTCGGATTGGTTTTCTCGTGCATCTGCCGCGCCTGCTGGCCGATGGCGACCAGTTTTCCCGTGTGAACGTCCAGCGCGACGATCGACGGTTCGACGACGACGACCTTGCCGTTATAAATTATCAGCGTGTTGGCCGTACCGAGGTCGATGGCCAACTCCTGTGTCAATGAAAAAATTCCCATAAGGCTACAACACCCAACGTGTCTTTATTTCGTAAAATACTTTAATTATCAGCTAAATATGCGGGCGCCGCACCCCCTCGCCGACGGGCAGGCCGCGCATCCGGACAAAGGTACTAAAAAGCCCCGGAAATTTTTGTATTTTATTCTAATTTTTTTTATTTACATTTGTATCCGAAAAACTGAACCTCCGCATGGAATACAAAATCGGAACCGGGGCCCGCTGCGCGGTAATCGGCTATGGCAGCTGGGCGACGGCCATCGTCGGACTGCTCGCGGCCAACGGCCAGCGCGTGGGATGGTATGTCCGCAACCCCGAGGTGCTCGAATCGCTGCGCACCGAAGGCCGTAACCCCCGCTACCTGAGCGACCTGGAGTTCGACCGCGACTGCATAGCCCCCTCGGACGACCTCGACGGCGTCGTGCGCAGCGCCGAGATCGTGATACTGGCCACCCCTTCGGCCTACCTCAAGGATTTCCTCGCTCCGCTGACCGTATCGCTCCGCGACAAATTCATCGTCTCGGCCATCAAAGGCATCGTCCCCGGCGACTACCAGACCGTCGTGGAGTATATCCACGACCATTACGAACTGTCGTACAAGCAAATCGGGCTCTTCACCGGACCCTCGCACGCCGAGGAGGTGTCGCGCGGAAAACTCTCCTACCTGACGGTCGTCTGCACCGACCCCGAAAACGCCCGGCGCATCGGCGAAAAGTTCGACGGCGGGAACATCCGCCTCAGCTACTCCACGGATCTCTACGGCATCGAATACGGCGCCATCCTGAAAAATATCTATGCCCTGGCCGTCGGACTGGCCGTCGGACTGGGTTACGGCGACAATTTCGCGGCGGTGCTGATCGCCAACTCGGCGGGCGAGATGACCCGTTTCCTCGAGGAGAGCTATCCCGACAAACGCGACACGCAGGTCTCGGCCTATCTGGGCGACCTGCTGGTGACCTGCTATTCGGTCTACAGCCGCAACCGGCGGCTGGGACTGCTGATCGGCCACGGCTGTACGGTGAAAAGCGCCCTGAACGAGATGACGATGGTGGCCGAAGGCTATTTCGCCGCCGACTGCATCCGCCACATCAACGCCCGCCACAAGGTCGACATGCCCATCGCCGAAATGGTTTACCGGGTGCTCTACGAAGGCGCCTCGGCCCGCAAATGCATGCAGGAACTGACTACCAAATTAATCTGACAACGATATGGAAACACTGAAATTAGACATTGCCAAGGCAGGTGTGGCCCTCACGGCCGACATCGAGGCCCGGGCACAGGCCGCCAACGCCCTGCTGCACTCGGGCAAAGGCGCCGGAAACGATTTTCTGGGCTGGGTGAAGCTCCCCTCGTCGATCTCCGAGGCCGACATCGCCGCCATCGAAAAGGAGGCCGCGAAACTGCGTGCCAAGGCCGACGTGGTGATCTGCATCGGCATCGGCGGCTCGTACCTCGGCGCCAAAGCCGTCCTGGAGGCCATGAGCGACCCCTTCAAACTCCTGCACAAGGAGCAGAAATACCCCACCGTCCTCTTTGCCGGACAGAACATCTCGGAGGATTACACCGCCGAACTGCTCGACGCCGTGAAGGAGCACTCGATTGCCGCCATCGTGATTTCCAAGTCGGGCACGACGACCGAACCGGCCATCGCCTTCCGCCTCATAAAGGCCGAAATCGAGAAGCGCTACGGCAAGAAAGAGGCCGCAGAGCGCATCGTGGCCATCACCGACAAGGCCCGCGGCGCGCTGAAGACGCTCGCCACGCAGGAGGGTTATCCGACGTTCGTGATTCCCGACGACGTGGGCGGACGGTTCTCGGTGCTGACCCCCGTGGGACTGCTGCCGCTGGCCGTCGCCGGAGTGGACATCGCAGCGCTGGTAGGCGGTGCGCAGGAGATGGAGAAAGCCACGGCGGAAGGGGTTCCCTTCCAAGAGAATCCGGCTGCCGTCTACGCCGCCGTGCGCAACCTGCTCTACGACGGAGGCAAGAAGATCGAAATACTGGGTTCCTATGAGCCTAAATTGCAGTATGTCAACGAGTGGTGGAAGCAGCTCTACGGCGAAAGCGAAGGCAAGCAGGGCAAGGGCATCTTCCCGGCGAGCGTCACGCTGACGGCCGACCTGCACTCGATGGGCCAGTACATTCAGGACGGCGAGCGCACGCTCTTCGAGACGATCATTTCGGTGGCGAAACCCGCCGCGAAGGTCGTGATCGAAGCCGATGCCGAAAACCTCGACGGACTGAATTTCCTGGCAGGCAAGCGCATTTCGGAGGTCAACCGCATGGCCGAACTGGGCGTGCAGCTGGCACACATCGACGGCGGCGTTCCCAACATCCGCATCGAGATTCCCGAAATCTCGGCACGCACGATCGGCGGCCTGCTCTATTTCTTCGAGAAGGCGTGCGGCATCAGCGGCTACATCCTGGGCGTGAATCCCTTCGACCAGCCCGGCGTCGAAGCCTACAAGAAGAACATGTTCGCCCTGCTGGACAAACCCGGCTACGAAGAGGCTTCGAAAGCCATCAAAGCCCGGCTGTAAGTCTTTGCGGCATCCGAAAAAAGCGGATTCTCTCACAGAGAATCCGCTTTTTCATTGTCCGGGCGGCGTGTCAGAGGAACGGCTTTGCGGCGCCCGAAGAACGCACCCCGGCGCCCACGACCCCGTCCTTCGCATAGGCCGGAATCTCCACGGCGGTATAGAGCGAAACGATGTCGTTCGTCTCCGACCGCAGCTGCAGTTCGGTCGCCGTCTGCTTTTCGATGGCATAGCTGCTCTCCCACGGCGTACCGCCGGAATAGGTCCCCGAAAGGACCTGCCCCTCCTTGGTATAAGTGCCGGTCAGTTTCTGATAGCCGGGGGTGTCGATACACTGGTAAAGCGTGAAGGTCATATCCTCGTTGAGCTGCAGGAAAACCTTGCCGGAAAGGTCCGTACTGTCGTCCCAGCGGGCGAGCATCCAGCCGTCGTAATTGGTCGGCTCCTCCTTCTTTTTATCGCTTCCGCCGCAGCCGGCCATCAGGAAGGCCAGCGCCGCGACGACACAAATTTTCAATCCCTGTTTCATCCATTTCGTCCGCCCCGCATCTGGTTTGCCGCGGAGGCAGTTCACAAATATAGGTTTTGAAATCCGAAATCCAAAGCCCCCGGGTGAAAAATCCCCCGCCAGCGGATGAAAACGCCCGCCGTTGGCATAAAAAATGCACCTCCCGGTCTGCATTCTCCCCAATCGTACGACATGATGAAATTGCGTCTGGTCCTGATACTCCTGCTGTTCGCGGCATCGGCGGGCATCCTCGCCTGGCTGTACGGCGCGGCGACGCGCCCGCCCCGGACCGTGAAAGCCTCGCCGTGGACCGAAACGCTCACGGACCTCGACGCCTGCTGCCGCCGCAAGCACGTCAAATCGGTGCTGTACGACAATTTCGCGACGATCGCCGCCGGGGAAAACCGCCCCGAAGCCGAACGGCTGTTCCGGGCCATGGCCTACTCCGAACGGCTGCAGGAGCACAACTGCGCGGAGGCTATCCTGCATCTGGGCGGCAGCTACACGCCCCCGGTCCGGATCGTCCTCTTCGGAGGCACGACCGACGACAACCTGGAACGGAGCATCGCCTACGAACACCGGGGACTCCGCGAACGGCACGGTGCGGAAATCGACCGCGCCATGCGCAAAGGCAACCGCTATGCGGCGCGGATACTGGTCCGGGCATCCGCCCTGGACCTGCGGAACGCCGTCCTGATGGAGCGCTGCCTGCATACCGGGAAGCACAATCCGGACAGCTGCCGGTTCTTCGTATGCCCGGAGTGCGGCAACATCTACGCGGCGGAGCGTCTCGACTATTACTGCCCGCTCTGCTTCACCGGCAACGAACGGTTCGTGCAATTCTAACCCGCCTGAGAGGCGGGGAGGGTCCGTGCGGCGCAGATGCCGCGTATCGTGAAAAATCCCCGAACGGACAGTACCGGAGTACGTCCCGTTCGGGGATTTGAACCATGTTGCGCGGCAGGTGCGCCGCAATCATCGAAAACCTACTCTTCTTCGGCCTCCTTCATCGTGTGGTAAACGTTCACCACATCGTCGTCGTCCTCGAGTTTCTCGACCAGCTTCTCGACCGACTCGCGGCCCTCGGCGTCGAGCTCCTTCACGTCGGTCGGGATGCGCACCGACTCGCCGGATACGATCTCGAAACCCTTGTCGTCGAGCCATTTATGGATGGCGCCGAAGGACTCGTAGGGAGCGTAGACCGTGATGCCGTCCTCCTCGGGATAGAACTCGTCGACGCCCAGGTCGATCATCTCCAGCTCCAGCTCCTCGGGATCGACACCCTCGGCGGCGCGGAACTTGAAGACACATTTGTGCTCGAACATGAAGCCTACCGAACCGCTGTTGCCCAGCGTGCCGCCGCACTTGTTGAAATACATGCGCACGTTGGCCACCGTCCGGTTGGTGTTGTCCGTGGCGGTCTCGACGAGGAACGCGATGCCGTTGGGGCCGTATCCTTCGTAGATAACCTCCTTATAATCGGCGGCATCCTTCTCGGTGGCACGCTTGATGGCACGCTCGATGTTCTCCTTGGGCATGTTCTCGGCCTTGGCGTTCTGGATCAGAATGCGCAGGCGGGTGTTCGCCGAAGCATCGGGACCTCCGGCTTTCACGGCGATTTCGATCTCTTTTCCCAGCTTGGTGAAGACACGGGCCATGTGCCCCCAACGCTTCATTTTTCGCGCTTTGCGATACTCAAAGGCTCTTCCCATACGATTATCGTTTTTTCAGTTTTTTCTTTCGTGGTGCAAAGGTATAAAATTCGCAGAAAAAAAACGGTAATCTCTTTCAAAAATATTCGTCCCCGGCCCGCTAATAGACATAACTGATGTCCGTGGACCAGTCGTCGGTGCGGAACGGCTCGGCAGGAAGCCCCGTGCCGTTTTCGAGATTGGTCGTCGGATAGAGCAGGAAGGCATAGCGCACGGCGATATCAGCCGCCGCGGTCGAGGCCTTCACCACGTCGGGGCAGGTGAGCCACACCTCCGAACCGTGTATTTCGGCTGTGGCGGGATAGAACCGGTGCGGTTGTCCGGCGGCGGATGCCACGTAAAAATATCTCGGGGCCTGTCCGTCGTTGGTTTTCAGCCCTTCGGCATGGTCGAAAAGGAGTTTCACCACGCCGTTCTCGACCTTCAGGCTGTTGTAGCGCGGCCCGAGACAGCGCACGTCGCTGCGTCCGTAGGTCTGGTTGAGCGCCAGACGCGCCAGACGCTCGCCCACAGGCCGCTTGTTCGTGGGATGGATGTCGTCGGGGTCGCCCACGTCCATCGTCACGGCCATCCCCGAGTGGGAAACCTGCTCGCGGGTCAGCGACTGCGCCTCCCGCTGGTAGGCGTAACCGATATGGACGCTCTGCGTATAGAACCAATCCTGCGAGGAGGTGTCCCCGTCGAAACCCCACGGAGCGATCTGCACGTAATAGAAAGGCATCTCGCTGCTGGCGAAATTGCGCCGCCACGCGTTGATGAGCGTCTTCATCAGCAGGGGATAGATCGGATAGTTGTCCCAGTTGCCCTCGCCCTGGTACCACGCCACGCCGCGAACCGACAGGGGTAGCAGCGGGTGGACCATGCTGTTGTAGAGTTCGGCGGGACGCACCAGCACGTTCATATTGGGATTGGCCTTGTAAGGATCGACGAAAGCCGTATTCAGCCGGCTGTCGCCTTCGAGGGCCTCGAGCGGCGTATAGGCCTGCGCCGTGGCGCCGCCGTTGGAGGTGTTAACCAGTCCGACGGGCACACCCAGCTCCTGGTGGAGCATCCGTCCGAAATAGTAGCCCACGGCGCTCTGGGCTCCGGCCGTCGCGGGACTCGTGGAGTACCATTGGCCATAGGGTGCGGGCATGTCGCGCTCCCAGTCGAAGATCGGGTCGGCCGTATTCGAAGGCTGCACGGTGTAAAAGCGAATGTTCGGATAATCCGCGGCGCTGATCTCGGCAGAGGCGTTGAGCACCTGCCCCATGGCGAAAGCCATGTTCGACTGCCCGCCCAGCAGCCACACCTCGCCGATCAGCAGGTCGCGCAAGGCTGTTTTCTGGAGCGGCGTGGAGACCACGATCGACTGCGGAGCATTGTCCGAAGGCGCCGCTGTGACCGGAATTTCCAGCACCCACGTGCCGTCCGCACCGGCCTTGCAGGTATATTCCCGGTCGGCCCAGCTCGCCTTCGCGGTGATCTTCACGTTGGCGGCGGAGGCCTTGCCCCACAGGCGGAACGGCTGGTTCTGCTGGATCACCATGCCGTCCTGCAGGAAACTATGCAGCCGGAATGTCCCTTCAACCCCGTCTTCGGGCGAGTCGCCCTTCTCGGAGGAGCAGCCTGCAAGGAGCGCAAACACGGCAACAAGCACAAAATAGAGTTTTTTCATATAGCTTAATCGTTTAAGTATTGGTTAAGACAAAAGTAAACAAAAAATCGCAGCATCCAAATGTCCGGGCAAAGAAATATCGGCGGAAGAGACGGAATTTCACTATATTTATGTAATTTTGCGCCGTATAATACCTTATAGAATATGGAAATCAAAAGCCGTTTCGACCATTTCAATATCAATGTCACGGACCTCGCCCGCAGCCTCGCCTTCTACGGCAAGGCGCTCGGACTGAAGGAGGTCGGCCGCAAGGAGGCCTCCGACGGATCGTTCGTGCTGGTGTATCTCGGCGACGGGCAGACCCCGTTCCGCCTCGAACTGACGTGGCTGCGCGACCACGCCGCAACGCCCTACGAACTGGGCGAGAACGAGAGCCACCTCTGCATGCGCGTCGAGGGCGATTACGACGCCATCCGCGAATACCACCGCTCGATGGGGTGCGTCTGCTTCGAAAATCGCGACATGGGACTTTACTTTATCAACGACCCGGACGATTACTGGATCGAAATCCTACCTTTGAAATAACCGGTCATGCAGAAGGAAACCGACATGCAGAAGGAGGTCGACGAAGCCGTGCGCGTGATGCGGGCGGGCGGGATCATCCTCTACCCCACCGATACGGTCTGGGGACTGGGCTGCGACGCCACGAACGCCGCCGCCGTGGAGCGCATCTACAAGCTCAAACGCAGCGAGAACAAAAAGTCGATGCTCGTCTTGTGCGCCTCGGCCGACATGACCGTGCGCTATGTCAACAAGGCTCCGGGCGTCGCCTTCGAGGTGATGGAGCTGGCGACAAGCCCCCTGACGGCCATCCTGCCGGGCGCCGTGGGGGTCGCCGAAAACCTCATCCCCGACGAGGGGACGCTCGGCGTGCGCATCCCCGACCACGAATTCTGCCGCCGGATGCTGCGCGGCCTCGGACGGCCGATCGTCTCGACATCGGCCAACATCTCGGGCGAAGAGACGCCCGTGGGACTGCAGGACGTGGCGCAGGAGATCGTCGACGGCGTGGATTTCGTCGTCAATCCCCGTTTCGAAGGCAAACCCACCCGCAAGGCTTCGGCGATCATCGCTTTCGGCGAAGGCGGCGAGGTGAAGATCATCCGCGAATAAGATGGCCCGCACGCTCGAAACCCCCATCCAGAAACGGTTCTCGGACATCGACCCGTTCCAGCACGTGAACAACGTCTCGCAGCAGATGTATTTCGACGTGGGAAAGATGGAGTATTACGAAAAGATACTGGGCGCGGAGGTGCTGCTCGCAGACCTGCGCATCCTCACCGTCTCGACCTCAACCTCCTACGTGGGGCAGGTGCGGATGCACGACCCGGTGCGTGTGACGACCACCTGCGAACGGGTCGGGACGAAGAGCCTGACGCTCTTTCAGCAGCTGCTCGTCGGCGGAGAGGTCCGCAGCGAAAGCCGCTCGGTGATGGTCGTCTTCGATTTCGCCCGCCAGCGGAGCGAGCCCGTGCCCGACGAATGGCGCCGGCGGCTCCTCGCGGATTAGTGCGGCAGCCGTCCGTCGGACCGCAGCTGCACCTCCCCGTGGCGGACATAGTATTTATAGCCCACGACGACCAGCACGACCCCCGCGAAGATAAAGGCCAGCGCCGTCAGGTTCGCCGCATCGAAATGCGCCTGTCCGCGCGTAATAGCCAGGATGCCCGCAATCACGGGCTGGATATAGCGGTAGAGGGCCGTATGCACCGAGGTGAGTTTCTCCGTGCCGCGGTAGAGCAGGTACATCGGCAGCACGGTGCCCAGAATCAGGATATAAGCCAGTTCGGCCTGCGCATAGAGCGGCAGGCGCAGGAAAGGCACATGGGCGATGTATTTCCAGAAGAAGGGGGCCGTAATGGCCAGCCCGATGATGTAATACCACCCCATCACGACCAGCGTGCCCAGTTTCTCGAGCTGCGGCTTGATAATCACCGTATTGATGGCGATGGCCACCACGGCGACGAGCACGAACAGATTACCCTGCGCACGGCTGCCGTGGGTGAGCGAGAATCCGTCGCTGAAGATCAGAATCGCAGCCCCGACCAACGCACAGACCACACCCACGACGCGGGCCCGGATGTATTTGCGCGGGTGCATCAGGTGGTCCATAATCAGCGTGAAGGCCGGGCCCAGCGTGGCGATGACCGAGGCGTCGATAGGCGTGGTGTAGGACGAGCCCCAGAGCAGCATGTACATCCAGCCGTAGACGATCAGCAGCGTGACGATCAGGATGTTGCCGGCGTCGCGCCACGTGATGCGGAACGACTGCTTCGAGAGGAGCGCGAAAGGGATGAAGAAAATCGCCGCCGAGAGCACCTGAAGCATGAAGATTTGCTGAAAGTCGAGGTAGTTGCGCGTGAGGGAGACGTAAAACGAGAAATTCGCCCCGAAAAAGACGTTGGCGAAGACCAGATCGAGATTATAGCGCGTTTTACTCACAAAAGGAATGCAGGGCAATTATCGCACCGCTTTTTGCACTACCTTTGTCCTGTCAAAGCAGCGACAAAAATGGACAAAGGAAAACTGAAAGGACATGCGGCCCTGTGGGCCGCGAACATTGTCTGGGGCCTCAACGCCCCGATCGGCAAGAGCGTACTCTGGTCCGAAACGAATCCCGGGGGAATCAGCCCCTTCGCGCTGAGCGTCTACCGCATGGTGGGCGCCGCGCTGCTGTTCTGGACCGTCTCGCTCTTCCTCCCCCGCGAACGGGTCGCCCCGCGCGACATCGTACTGCTGTTCTTCGCCTCGGTGTTCGGCATCCAGCTCAACCAGATGCTCTTCCTCTGGGGGCTGTCGCTCACCTCCCCCATCGACACCTCCATCATCGCCACCATCGTCCCCGTGCTGACCATGGTGCTGGCGACGCTGTTCCTGCGCGAACCCATCACGTGGCTCAAGGCCGGAGGCGTATTCCTCGGATGCGCCGGGGCGCTGATACTGATTCTCGTGAGCCAGCACGGCACGGGCCACACGTCGAGCGTCAAGGGCGACGTGCTCTGCATCATCAGCGCCGTCAGCTATGCCACCTACCTCACCGCATTCCGCAACGTCATCGTCCGCTACTCGCCCGTGACGACGATGAAATGGATGTTTCTGTTCGCGGCCGTCGTGGCCGTGGCAATCTACTACCGTCCGCTGACGGCGGTGGACTACGCCGCGATTTCGCCGCGCATCTGGGCCGGAGTCGCCTATGTGGTCGTCGGGGCGACGTTCTTCTCCTACCTGATGGTTCCCGTGGCACAGCACCACCTGCGGCCGACGGTCGTGTCGATGTACAATTATGTGCAGCCCGTCGTGGCGGTGTTGTTCACCGTGGCCCTGGGGCTCGACACCTTCGGATTCACCAAAGCCGGGGCCGCGCTGTGCGTCTTCGTCGGGGTGTGGCTGGTGACCAAGTCGAAATCCCGCGCCCAGCTGGAGATCGAAAAACAGCAAAATCCCAAATCCGGACATTGACCCCGAACGCCTCTTTGCGAGAACAAACGCCCCTGCCGAACCTCCCGGCAGGGGCGTTTTCGGGGTTGCAGGTAGTATATTTCGTTCGGAGAACGAAATATACTACCCCCGGGCTTGCGGGAACGGGGTCGGGCGGTTAACTTTGCTTATCCACCAAATCCCGCATCCTATGAAACTCAAATCCCTATTATGCTATGCCCTCGCCGCCGCGGTTTTCGCGGGGGGGGGGAAGTTGCTCGGACGACAAGAACGAGCCCCCGGCGGAACCCGGCACGATCGACATGACCTGGATGACCGCCGATGAAGTAACGACCGCCGTCAAAGAGGCCCTCGCCGCAGGCGTTACGGAATTCAAACTGACGGGCGAGTTCGCCAAAATCGGAATACCCGCGCAAGCAGGTGCAACTCCGGCCGACAACCCCTTTTACGACTCCAACGTGGAAATGATAGACCTGACGGGGGTGACCGACTGGCCAAAAGTGAATACAAACGGAAGATTAGACGCGGATTTTAACCTCCTTCCGGGCGATGTCCGCGGCCTGCCGGCAAGCGCATTCGACGGACTGGACGGAGGCTACCCCGCCCTGCGCGAAATGAAACTGCCCGCCGAGGTAAAAGCGCTCGGCACCTGCGCCTTCATCGCCTGCAAAGCGTTGACCGCCGTCTCCTGCGACGGCGTGGAGGAGGTCGGCTGGCAGGCGTTCTCCTATTGCAGCGCACTGACAACCGTAGAACTCCCCGAAACCACTAAAATTTACGGGGCCGCTTTTTTCGGTTCCGGCCTGACCTCCCTTTCTTTGCCCAAAGCAACATTTATGGGAGTCAGAACCTTCAGCCAATGCTACGACCTGACGGAACTCCGCCTGACCGCAGCGGGGGACCTGACCCTGGAAAAGGACAGCGGTTCGACTTTCATCCCGGGCAACATCGCCGAACAATGCAGTCTGACGCTGAACGCCGACAAGCATTACGACACGGGGACGGCCAGCCCGAAAGCCGTGTCCGAAAACCAATGGGCCACGGACTATTATGAGAGGCCCTTTACCTGGAAAAGCATTGCGTTCGAATAAACCGGGACGAACGCCCGGAAACGGAAAGGCGGGCCCCGCGGGGCCCGCCTTATTTCTGCACCGGGGTCAATCCCCGTTCCGCCGCCAGCCGCTCCATCAGGGCATGGGCCGCGTCGTATTCGTTGGGGATTTCGCCGTCGAGAATGGCGTTTTTGATAATCTCCTTAATGTCGCCGATCACTTTGCACGGGCCGATGCCGTAGGTCTCCATAATCAGCTCGCCGGTGATCGGGGGCTGGAAATTGCGGATGCGGTCCCGCTCCTCGAGGTCCTTCATCTTGCGGCGCACCAATTCGAAATTCGCCAGGTAACGCTGCACCTTGGCGTCGATGCCCGAGGTGATGTCCGCTTCGCAGAGAATCATCAGCGACTCCACGTCGTCGCCCGCCTCGAACAGCAGGCGCCGCACGGCGGAGTCCGTCACCAGGTCTTCCGAGAGGATGATGGGCCGCAGGTGGAGGAAGACGAGCTTCTGCACGAATTTCATGTGCTCGTTCAGGGGCAGTTTCAGCTGGCGGAAAATCCCGGGAACCATCTTCGAACCCACGACCTCGTGGCCGTGGAAGGTCCAGCCCACCCGGGGGTCGTAAGCCTTCGTAAGCGGCTTGCCGATGTCGTGCAGGATAGCCGCCCAGCGCAGCCACAAATCGTCCGAGCGGCGCGAAACGTTGTCCAGCACCTTGAGCGTATGGATGAAATTGTCCTTGTGGGCGTGCCGGCCCCGCTTCTCGACTCCTTTGAGGTGGTGGAGTTCGGGAAAAATCAGCTCCAGCAATCCCGTGAGCTCCAGCAGTTCGAAGCCCATCGAGGGGACGGGCGAAAGGACGATTTTATTCAACTCGATGGCAATGCGCTCGCGGGAGACGATGCGGATGCGCTCCGCATTGCGGCGGATGGCTTCGAAAGTCTCCTCCTCGATCGTGAAGCCCAGCTGCGCGGCAAACCGCACGGCACGCATCATGCGCAGGGGGTCGTCGGAAAAGGTGATGTCGGGGTCGCACGGCGTGCGGATGATGCACTCCTCCAGGTCGGACATTCCGTCGAAGGGGTCGACCAGTTCGCCGAACGTGGCGTCGTTCAGCGACCACGCCATGGCGTTGATCGTGAAATCGCGCCGCCGCTGGTCGTCCTCCAATGTGCCGGGCTCGACCTCGGGTTTGCGGGAATCGTGCGTGTAGGACTCCTTGCGGGCCCCCACGAATTCCACCTCGATGCCCCCGGCGCGGACCATCGCTGTACCGAACGTCTTGAACACCGAGACCTTGGCTTTCAGTTCGCGTCCCAGCGCCTCGGCCAGCGCGATGCCGCTGCCCACGACCACCACGTCGATGTCCGTCGAGGGACGCCGCAGGTAGTGGTCGCGCACGTAGCCTCCGACGACGAAAGCCCTCACGCCCTGCTCGTCGGCCAGGCGCGAAATCCGTCGGAATATCGGATTCGTCAGCTCCACGCGGCTATTTCACGTGGTATTTGATGGCGTCGCGCCAGACCAGATAGCCGTCGCCCATCAGGTGCAGGCCGTCGTTGGTGTAACGCTTGTCCAGTTTGCCGTCGTGGTCGGCCAGCGCACCCCATACGTCGAGGTAGGTGACCTCCTTTTCGTCGCACAACGCCTCGAGCTTCTTGTTCGTGGGCACGATCAGGTGGCTGTGGGCATAGTGATTCTGGAATTTCGAAAAGTCCTTGCCGTTCACGGGCAGGATGCTCTGCACATAGATTTTGGTCCACCGCGATTCGTTCTGGAAACGGTCGATCAGTTTGGCGACGTTGGCCACGATCTCGTCGGGCGTGACGCCGGCGGCCAAATCATTGGTGCCGATCAGCAGGAAGAGCTTTTTGGGATGCCCCTCGATGATCGGATCGAGGCGGTCGAGCAGCCACCCCGAACGGTCGGCGCTGATGCCGCGGTTCTTGACATGGCGGTTGCCGAACAGCTCGGCCCACTCGCAGCCGTCGGTGATCGAGTTGCCCAGAAAGACGATGTCGCTCGAAAGCACCGGAAGCACCTCGAAAAGACTGCGCCGCTGGTAGTTGTATTCGCTCTGGGCGAATAGCGGGCCCGCAGCGAAAAGGGCGATGAAAAGAATCAGAATACGTTTCATGGTCGTCGTCATTTAAGTTCGCGCCGGTAAAGCTGCACGGTGTTTTCCAATCCGTAGTAGAGTGCGTCGCAGATCAGCGCATGGCCGATCGAAACCTCGTCGGTCCAGGGGATGCGGCCTACAAAATAGCGCAGGTTCTCCAGCGAAAGGTCGTGTCCGGCGTTCAGCCCCAGCCCCTGCCGGCGGGCCTCCTCGGCGGCGGCTACGTAAGGAGCCACGGCCTGTTCCGGGCCGTCGGGATATTCGCGGGCATAGGCTTCGGTGTAGAGCTCCACGCGGTCGGCGCCGCAGGCCTTTGCCCCGGCGACCATCTCCGCCACGGGGTCCACGAAGACCGAAACCCGGATGCCCTTTTCGTGGAAACGCCGCGTCACGTCGGTCAGGAACGCGCGGTTGGCCAGGGTGTCCCACCCGGCGTTCGACGTGATGGCGTCGTGGGCGTCGGGCACTAGAGTCACCTGCGCCGGAACCACCTCCAGCACCAGGTCGATGAAACTCGGAATCGGGTTGCCCTCGATGTTGAGCTCCGTCGTGAGCACCCGTTTCAGGTCGCGCACGTCGTCGTAGCGGATGTGACGCGCATCGGGACGCGGGTGCACCGTGATGCCTTCGGCTCCGAAACGCTCGATGTCCGTGGCCGCACGGACCACGTCGGGAAGGTTGCCGCCGCGCGAATTGCGGACCACGGCAATCTTATTGATGTTTACACTCAGCTTTGTCATAAAACGCTCTCTGTTTACGTAAAATACGATGCGGCCCGGACAAGTTCAACTAAATTTGGCTTATCGCCCGCCTTTCGCTATATTTGTAGAATATAGGATGCGGTTCAGCAAAATCCAGACAAGTTTGGTTTTGCGCTCACCTTTCGCTATATTTGCGACGATATGCCGCGCCCGCGCACCAGTTCGCAGATGCCTGCGTCCCGGGTTCGCATCGGCGTGGTAAAGTTACTTTATTTTTTCGAAAATCCGCCGATGAAAATCATACTTTTTTCCCGTGCGCAGATCGCCCACACCCCCGGGGAAATCCGCCAGCTGTTCGAAGCGATCGAACTGTCCGGGTTCGATTACGCAGTCAACGAGGAGTTTGCCCCCGTCGTGCGGCAAACCGCCGGAATCAAGCTTCCGCCGGAGAAGGTCTACGGCCGTCACATAGGCAAACAGCCTGCCGAAACCATCATGGTCTGCTACGGAGGCGACGGAACGCTGCTCGAAGGCGTGCACCGCCTCTGCGGCGCCCCGATCCCCGTGATGGGGATCAACGCCGGGCACCTGGGATTCCTCACAAGCGCCCCAAGCGCCGGACTGGAGCTGATATTCAGCGACATCGCGGCCGGAAACATCACCACCGAACCCCGCTCGTTGCTGCACATCGAGGGCGATTTCGGTGAACAGCCCGATTCGACGCTGGCGCTCAACGAATTCACCGTGCAGCGCCACGGCGCGGGCATGATCTCGGTCGAGACCTACGTCGACGGCCAGATGGTGGCCACCTACCACGGCGACGGAGTGATCGTCTCGACCCCCACGGGATCGACCGCCTATTCGCTCAGCGCCGGAGGTCCCGTCGTGGCCCCGACGTGCCAATGCCTCGTCATCTCGCCCCTCGCCCCGCACAACCTGACGATGCGCCCGGTGGTGATCCCCGATTCGGGCGTCATCTCGCTCCGCGTCAACGCCCGGCGCTCCGACGCATTCGTCACGCTGGACGACCGCACATACCGGATTTCGCACGGCGCGGCCTTCACCGTCAGGCGGGCCGAACAGAAGATTTTTTTGGCCGTGCCGCACAATATATCATTTTACGACACGTTACGGAATAAGATGATGTGGGGAATAGACATCCGCAGTTAATCTTTAGTCGTTTTTTCCTTAATTAATAGATTTTTCCCTATATTTGTGCCCTACTATGAGCGAGCAGAAACGCATACCGCAACACGTCGCTGTCATTATGGACGGAAACGGCCGCTGGGCCGCGTTGCACGGCAAAGAGCGTTACGAGGGTCATGCCGCGGGTGTGGAACCCGTGCGGGCTTCGTTGCGTGCCGCTGCCCGCTGGGGAGTCAAGTACCTGACGCTCTATGCGTTCTCGACCGAGAACTGGGGCCGGCCCTCCGGGGAGGTCGACGCGCTGATGGAACTTTTCTGCCAGAGCGTCATCAACGAAACGCCCGAACTGATCCGCCAGGGCGTCGAGGTGCGCATGATCGGCGACCGAAGCCGGTTCTCGGAGAAGGTGCAGCGCCACCTGGCCGAAGCCGAGGAAAGGACTGCCGGAGGAGGAACGCTGACGCTGATACTGGCGCTCAACTACTCGTCGCGCGACGAAATAACGCGTGCCGTGCAGCGGATCGCCCGCCGCGTGGAGGCCGGGGAGATCGCCCCTGCGGAGATTTCCGAAGGTACGGTCAGCGCCTCGCTCGACACGGCTCCTTACCCGAACCCCGACCTGATCGTCCGCACCAGCGGCGAACAGCGGCTGAGCAATTTCCTGCTGTGGCAGGCGT
Organism: Alistipes sp. Zagget8; assembly: GCA_001941065.1. GTDB lineage: Bacteria > Bacteroidota > Bacteroidia > Bacteroidales > Rikenellaceae > Alistipes. The sequence goes on along the minus strand of MSHJ01000017.1, from coordinate 11,596 downwards.
CCTATGCCGAACTCTGGTTCCCCGAAGTGCTGTGGCCCGATTTCACGGAACGGGATTTCGACGCCGCCATGGAGGAATACGCCCGACGCGACCGCCGCTTCGGGCTGGTTAAATAAATGAAATTAGACTATATTTACAATAGATGAATTATTCCGGTAAGATATTCACGGCAGCAGCTGCCCTCGTGCTTTGCTGCTCGAATATATTCGCCCAGGAGCAGAATCCGCAGGACACGACGGCGGCTCCGAAGCCTGCGGTCTCCGAGAACGCCCCGATGTACAAAAACACCGGCGAACCCAGGCTCTATCACATTCGCAGCGTCAACGTCCACGGCGTGCAGTACCTCAATCCCGACATTCTCAAATCGTCTGCCGGACTGATCGAGGGAGACTCGATCTACCTGCCGAGCAATTTCATCTCCAACGCCATCTCGCGGCTCTGGAGCCAGCGGTTTTTCGCCGATGTGAAGATCGGCGCCGAGATCGAGGGCGACAGCCTCGACCTGGAGGTGTTCCTCAAGGAGCGTCCCCGCGTCTACAACTGGGAGTTCGAGGGCATCTCGAAGGGCAAAAAGAAGGACCTGCTGGAGAAACTCAAGCTCAAGCGCGGCAGCGAACTCTCGGATTACGTCATCGACAAGAACCAGAAACTCATCAAACAGTACTGGGCCGAAAAGGGCTTCCGCAACACGGAGGTCGGCGTGCGCATCGACAACGACACGCTGCGCCCGGGACAGGCCGTGACCGTCACGTTCCTCGTAGACCGCAAATCGAAGGTCAAGATCGGCAAGATCAATTTCACGGGAAACGAACAGTTCGCGGACAAGCGCCTGCGCCGCACGTTCAAGAAAACCCACCAGAAATCGATCAATTTCTTCAAGGGCGCCAAGCTCAACGAGGGCGACTACGAGACCGACAAGGAGCTGCTGATCGATTTCTACAACTCGAAGGGCTACCGCAACGCGACGATCGTGCGCGACTCGATCTACCCGATCAACGAGAAACGGCTGGGCATCGACATCGATGTCTCGGAAGGTAACAAATATTACATCCGTAACGTGTCGTGGGTCGGCAACTCGGTCTACGAGACCGACGACCTGCAGCGCATGTTCAGCGTCAAGAAGGGCGACACGTACGATAAGAAATCGATGCACAAACGGCTGGGTATCGGCAAGGAGGAGAACCCCGAGGACATGTCGGTCAAGTCGCTCTACCAGAACGAAGGCTACCTGATGTCGCAGATCGAACCCGCCGAGGTCATCATCGCCCCCGACTCGATCGACATCGAGGTCAAGGTGTTCGAAGGCAAGCAGTTCACCATCAACGAGGTCGGCATCACGGGCAACCAGCGCGTCGACGACGAGGTGATCCGCCGCGAGCTGTACACCCGTCCGGGCGAACTCTACAACCGCTCGCTGCTGATGCAGACCATCCGCACGCTGGGTTCGATGGGACATTTCAACCCCGAGGCGGTCATGCCCGACATCAAACCCGTCACGAACGAACTGGTGAATGTCAACTGGCCCCTCGAAGAGCAGGCTTCCGACCAGTTCAACATCGCCGGCGGCTGGGGTTCGGAAACCTTCGTGGGTTCGGTGGGCATCACGCTGAACAACCTCTCGATCAAAAACACCTTCAAGAAGGGTGCGTGGCGCCCCTACCCGATGGGCCAGAACCAGCGGCTGTCGCTCTCGGCACAGACCAACGGTACCTATTATAAGGCTTTCGCGTTCAGTTTCACCGACCCCTGGATGGGCGGCAAGAAACCCAACTCGTTCACCCTTTCGGCACATTTCTCCGAGCAGAACAACGCCTACTACGTTTGGCAGTCGGCAACGCAGTATTTCCGCACCTACGGTCTGGCCGCCGGTCTGGGCAAGCGCCTGAACTGGCCCGACCCCTATTTCACATTCTATGCCGAGGCCAGCTACGAACGTTACAACCTGAAGAACTGGACGGGATTCGTCGTGGAGAACGGCAACTCGAACCTGCTGTCGCTCAAGTTGGTGCTGGCCCGCAACTCGGTCGACCAGCCGATCTATCCGCGCCGCGGTTCGGAGTTCAGCGCCTCGGTACAGGCCACGCTCCCCTACTCGCTCTGGGACGGAAAGGATTACAGCGACCAGTCGATGTCCGACCAGGACCGCTACCGCTGGATCGAGTTCCACAAATGGCAGTTCAAGGCGCAGTGGTTCCAGGGATTCCTGCGTAACTCGAACCTCGTGCTGATGCTCAAGGCCGAGATGGGATACCTCGGCAGCTACAACAAAAACAAGGTTTCGCCCTTCCAGCGCTTCGAGGTCGGCGGCGACGGCATGTCGGGATACAATATATACGGTATCGACATCATCTCCATGCGCGGTTACGAGGACGGTGCGCTCGACCCGTCGAGCTACTACTCCCGCGGTTACAACAAATACACCGCCGAGCTGCGCTACCCGATCATCCTGAAACCTTCGTCGCAGATCTATGTGCTCGGATTCTTGGAGGGCGGTAACGCATTCGACTCGTGGAAGAAATTCTCGCCCTTCCGCATCAAGCGTTCGGCCGGCTTCGGTGTCCGCCTGTATCTGCCCGTGGTGGGTATGCTCGGCATCGACTGGGGTTACGGATTCGATCCCCCCGCCAACTCCACGACCAAGAGCGGCAGCCAGTTCCACTTTGTCCTGGGCCAGCAGTTCTAAAAAGAGCCGAGTGGCAATAAATTTGAAAGAAAATAGTTATATTTATAGCAGAAATCCGGGAAACCGGCTGAATATTAACTAAAACACAAGGATTATGAAACGGCTGATTTTAATCGCGGCATTCGTTCTGACGGCGGGGACCCTCGCGGCCCAGAACTATATAATCGTCAACAGCGAAAAGGTTTTCAAGTCGATCGACGCCTACAACACGGCGATCAGCACCCTCGACGAACTCGCCAAACAGTATCAGACTCAGGTGGATACCAAATTCGCCGAGGTCGAAGCGCTCTACAACAACTACCAGGTACAGAAGACATCGCTCTCGGCGGCATCGCGCCAGGTCCGTGAGAACGCCATCCTCCAGAAAGAGAAAGAGGCTAACGAGTATCAGGAAAGCCTGTTCGGACAGGAGGGCATGCTGATGAAAAAACGCGTGGAGATGATCCAGCCCATCCAGAAGAAGGTGTTCGCGGCCATCGAAGCCTATGCCAAGCAGGCCGGGGCCGATCTGGTGCTCGACTCGGCGAACAACCCCACGCTGCTCTACACCAATCCGTCGATCGAACGGACCCAGCAGGTGATCGACGTCCTGAAAAAGAAATGACATCAAAACATTAACTGATAAAATTGTATGAAAAAAGCAATCAAACTGACCCTCGCAGTTGCGCTGGTTATGGGTTCCACGACGCTTTTCGCCCAGAAATTCGGCCGTATCAACACCCAGGAGATCATCATGTCGATGCCCGAGACCAAGGCCATGCAGACCAACATGGAAACCTATGCCAAGGAGCTGCAGGACAACATCGAGACGATGAACGTCGAATTCAACAACAAACTGCAGGATTTCCAGAAGAATTTCAACACCCTCAGCGACGCCCTCAAAGAGATGAAGCAGAAGGAGCTGGAGGATATGCGCAACCGCACCCAGGAGTTCCAGGAGCGTGCGCAGCAGGAGTACCAGAAGAAGCAGAACGAACTGCTCGCCCCGATCATCGACAAGGCCAAAGCGGCTATCGACAAGGTCTCGGCAGCTAACGCATATACGGTCGTATTCGACACCTCGACCGGCTCGCTGGCCTATTTCGACGAAGCTACGCTGACCGACATCGCCCCCCAGGTGAAGAAGGAGCTGGGAATCACCGATGCGCCCGCAGCAGCCGCTCCCGCCAAATAAAAACGCTCGGCGGAATGATTCCGCAGAGCCTGAATAAATGCTCCAGAAGCGCCGGTCCGACAACGACCGGCGCTCCTTTTTTGTGTATCATGGTTCAAAAGTTCGTTCGAGCTGACCGAAACGGCGAATAATCAAACGATATGAACCATATAATAGGTTTTTATTCTTATATTTGGCGGAAATCAAGTGAAACTATGAACAGTAAAAACGCAGTAACTCCGATCACCAGCTTCACCCTCAGTGAGCTGATCACCATGTCCGGCGGCGAGAAACGCCCCGGCCTGCTGGGGGAATGTATCGCCGCCAACAGCGCTTCACAAATGGAGGTATTCCGGTTTCCGGGACGCCTCGACGCTTTCGTCATCGGCGTGGGAACCGAAGGCGAAACGACCTTTACCTCCAACCTGAAGGAATACCGGCTGAAAAAAGACTCGCTCTTCATCTTCAGTCCGAAACATATCCTGCAGATGCAGTCCAATGACAGCTTCAAGGCGCATGTCATGGTCATCACGCCGGATTTCCTGCGCCGCATCAACATCGACACCAAGCACATGATGCCGCTCTTCCTGCAATTCGGCATGCGCCCCTGCATGGAGCTCACACACGCGGAGTGCAAGTCGCTGCGCAGTTTCATCTCGATGGTGGAGCAGGAGCTCGAAGGCCCCGAAACCAATTTTGCGGTGGAGATTGTCGGCGGGCTGATCGCCGCAACGATCTACAAGATCGGCGACATCCTGACCCACTACATGGAAGAGCATCCCGAAATGGAAAATCCCGTGCACAACCGGGCCGAGGAGTATTTCAAGCAGTTCACCGAGCTGCTCGGCGAGCACTACACGCGTGAACGCAGCGTGGGTTACTACGCCCGGCAGCTGTGCATCACGCCCAAATACCTCACGACGCTTATCAAGCGCATCAGCGGCAAATCGGTGTCGGAATGGATCGACAGCTACGTGATTCTCGAAGCCAAGACGCTGCTCAAATATTCGAACATGAGCGTACAGGAGATTGCCTACTACCTCAATTTCCCCAACCAGTCGTTCTTCGGCAGCTATTTCAAGCGTAACACCGGGATGTCGCCCTCGCAGTATAAGGCGAAACAATAAGCTGGCAGGCGCAGTGGTTTTCGATCAGTGCGGTGCAGATGCCGTGCATCGTGAAAAATTCCTGGACGGGTCGTACTGGAGTACGTCCCGTTCGGGGATTTAAGGGATGTGCGGCAGGTGCGCCGCAATCATCGAAAACATTAGAACGGATAGCCGACGCCGAAATTCAACGCCGTATTCTTCCAGCGGAAATTGTGAATCCACCGCTCGCCGACGGGGTTGTTGGGGTTGTGGAGCTGAATGCCCCAGTCGAGGCGCAGCACGGCGAATTTGATGTCGAAACGCAGTCCGAGTCCCGTGTTGAATCCCAGCTGCTTGTAGAAGCGGTCGAAATGGAAAACCGACTCTTCGGACTCTCCCGAATACTGCCGGATATACCAGACATTGCCCAAATCGAAGAAGGTCGCGCCGTGAATGATGCCCCAAACCGGGAAGCGCAGTTCGAGGTTGGCCTCCAGTTTCACGTCACCGGTCTGCACCGGATAGTCGTTGTGGGGATTGGCCACGGAGCCCTGTCCGAGGGTTCGGGGTGTCCAGCCGCGCATACCGTTGCTGCCGCCGCAGTAGAACTGACGGTCGAACGGCACGGAGGAGGAGTTGCCGTAGGCCATCGCCACTCCGCCGTAAAGACGCCCGACGAGCGCCGTCACACCTCCCAGCATGATCTTCCGGCTGACGCTCAGGTCCGAACGGAAATACTGCGAATACTGGATACCGAAAATCGTATAATAATCTTTGTTCTTGGCCGGAGAGTAGAACATGTGCTCGACGGCGTCGATCAGATTGCCGGCCGTCTCGGCATTGAAACGGATGTTCGTAGCCTTGCCCCCGAGGTTCTTGCGCTGGTTGTTGTAACTGTAACCGAACGATAGGCCGCCGATAAACTGGGTCTGAAAACTGTTTTTCAGATACTTGTTCTGGGTGTCGCCCAGAAAGTCGGGGTCCAGCCGTGTCATGTCGATCACGTTGATGTCGATAGGCCGCAGCGAGAAGGTCGAATAGCGGTTGTTGGTCCACATATAAGTGATTCCGGCGCTCGAAAGCGTGCGGGCGTAATAGGGCCGGTCCTGGAAATTGACCGACAGTTCGATCTTGGTCCGGGGCTGATTCACCGAACGGAAACGCCCCGGCAGGAGGAAGCGCGGGAAGGTCAGGCCCGTGGTGACGCCGAATTCCGTGGCGCGTTTCTTCTTGGCATCGGGAGCCTTCATAAATTCGTAACCCGCCGTGAAAGAGATGTCGAACGACTCCGCGCCGCGGAAAATATTGCGGTTCTGATAGCCGATCGTGGCTTTCAGTCCGTAAAAATTCGACGTGGTGCTTCCCTCCAAATCGACCTTGACGCTCTGTTTGAGCGTCGGCGTACAGAGGATATTGCACGTGAGGTAGCCCTCTCGGGTGTAAAGCGTCCGGGTCGAATCGGCCGTCTCGCCGATGAAGGAGACATAGTTGGTGACATCCACCGGCCGGGCCTGCTCCTCGAAGGCGATCTTGGCGCTTTTGAAATATCCCAGGCCCATCAGGTCGGTGTAGGCGCGGTTGACCTGCGCCGAATTGTAGACATAGTTGGGATAGAGCGGCACGCTCTGCCGGAGCACCGAGGGCCGCAGGTTGGGACGCTTCTCGTAGATGATGTTCAGGCCCCGGTAATAGAGCGTATCGAGACGCGAAACCAGGGTGGTATCGGTCCGCGCAAGGGTCGGATCGTAATCCGGGAAGATATTGATGCGGTCGATACGGTAGACCATATTGTTGTCCATAACGGCCTGTCCGCGGGCGTTGTAACCGGTGAGGTACTGCTTGACGACCACGCGCAGGTCCACATCGCGGTTGCCGCCCAGCGTGTCGGCCCAGAACATGATGTTGTTGACCGAAAAGTTGTAGTAGCCCCGCTCCTTGAGGTAGGAGGCGATGCGCTCCCGCTCGGCATCGAGCACCGTGACGTCGTAAATATCCCCGCGGCGGAGCAGCGTATGCGCCGTATCGGGCAGCACGATCTGTTCGAGAAACTTGTCCTGAAATTCGTAGGAGATCGAATCGATGCGGTAGGGTTCGCCCTGATGCGTGCGGTAGGTGATCCGGGCCCGCTTGCGGCGCCGGGTGGTGTCGACCTCGAACGACGCCCGCGAAGTGAAAAAGCCCTTCGAGTCCATGTAAACCTTCAGGTTCTCGGCGCTCTTCTCCGTCAGCCCCATCTCCAGCAGCACGGGAGCCTGCCCGATCTTGCGCTTCCAGTTGTTCCAGCGGTTGTCCTTCGACGGGTTGGCCTGCTCGTAGAGCCAGACGTAGAAATTGGTTCCGAGAAAGCGTTTGTTGGGGGTCTGCCGCACGTATTTCTCCAGATCGGACGCCGTGATGCGCTCCCTGCGGGGCGTCGACTTGTCGTCCTCGATCTTCACCTGCTGCACGAGGTACTGTCCCTCGGGAATGTGGCGCGTGACACTACAGGCCGAGCCCAGAAGGCCCAGCGCCGCAGCGGCGAATATGCGGCACACCCGATGCACAGCGTCAGTTGTTAAAAAACCCCTTTTCTTTCAGCAGGGCGAAATAGGATTTCGAAATGGCCAGATTGTCCTTACGCACATAGCGGCGCTCGGTGAATACCTTCGCCAGATTCGGCAGGCCGTTCTCCTCCAGCAGGCGTTTCGTGAGGTCCGACTCTTCGCGTTCGGCCCACAGTTCGTCGATTTCGGCAGCGGTATAGTCGGTATACTTTTCGTAGTGGACCACGGCTTCCAGCGGCAGGCGGTCGGTCAGTTCGGGGGCCTCGTCAGGGTAGCCCATCACCACGGTCGTGAGCGGAATAACCCCCTTCGGGAGCTCCAGAATCCGCGAAATGTCGCCCGCGGTGTAGATCGTCGTGCCGAGGTAACAGATTCCCAGCCCGTGCGTTTCGGCCTCGATGCAGAGGTTCTGCGCCGCCAGCAGGGCGTCGGTCGAAGCGTTCAGGAACCAGGCGAAATTGTCGTAGGCGGGTTCGGCGTCGCGCTGCTCGCACCACATCGTGAAGCGGTGGACATCGGCGCAGACGGTCACCACACACGGGGCCTCGCAGACCATCGGCTGGTTGAAATGGCACGGCGCGAGCTTCTCGCGGAGCGCCCGGTCGCGGGTCACCACCAGCGAATAGAGCTGCATGTTGCCGCAGGTCGAGGCACGCGATGCGGCCTCGAGACACTCCTGCAGGACCTCTTCGGGAATGGGCGTCGGAAGAAACTTGCGTATCGAACGATGCTTGAAAAGCACACTTTTCATAACGGGATAATTTTAAAACCGGTGTAAAATAACAATTCCGCGTGCCTGCGGAAGGCTCCGCGGATATTTTTTACAAAATTAGCAAAACTTTTAGAAGTTTTACTATTTTTGCGAAGGATAAACCTTCGCTTGGATAGGCTGTGCCTCAGCAAAGCCGGCTATGCCGGCCCTGCATTCGGCCGCCCGATCCCTGCCGATACATAACTCCCCGAAATGCGGACGGAATTCACAAAATACGAGGGTGCGGGCAACGATTTCATCCTGATCGACAACCGCGACAGCGTCTTCACACCCGACGCGGAGACGATCGCGCACCTGTGCGACCGCCATTTCGGCATCGGCGCCGACGGACTGATGACACTCGCACGCAACGCCGAAATCGACTGCTCGATGCGTTACTACAACGCCGACGGTTCCGAGGGCGAGATGTGCGGCAACGGCGCCCGCTGTTTCGCGCTGTTCGCCCACCATTTGGGCATCGGCGGGGAAACCAAGTTCTTCGACGCCGCGGACGGACTCCACACCGCCCGTATCTGCCGCACGAAAGGCCCTGCGGGGAAAATCGAACTGGGAATGACCGCCGTCCGGGAGATCCGCACGGGCGAAGGCTGGTGGTTTCTCAACACCGGGGTACCCCACTACGTGGAATTCGTCGACGACCTCGCGGCCGTCGATGTCATCGGCCGCGGACGGATCATCCGCCGCGACACGGCCCGTTTTGCGCAGGGCACGAACGTCAATTTCGTGCAGATCACGGGCGACGGCACAATCCGCGTCCGCACCTACGAACGCGGCGTGGAGAACGAAACGCTCGCCTGCGGGACAGGAGCCACGGCAGCCGCCATCGTCACCAATTTCGCCTTCCGGCCCCAGATTACGGATTACGCGGTATCGGTCCCCGGAGGAGAGCTTGCGGTACGGTTTTCGCATGAACAGGGAACACAAACCTATACGGACATCCGCCTGACGGGTCCGGCACGCCGGGTCTTCGGAGGGGTGTTCGACAGCGAGAATTTTTAAACAAACCCCTTTTTCCCCATGAAAACACAGCAGGGAATCCGCGAACACGAGACAGACGAACTTCGGAAAGCCAAACGCCTCGAACCGATACGCAAAAGCGGCAAGGAGCGTCACTCACTCTACAACGCCCTCGAAGAGGAGGAGGAAGACTACACGCCTTTCGTCAAACGCGAATCGGCGCTCGACTACCTCGACGAAGAGGAGGAATAAACGCGAATTTCATGATCGAAAAATTCATTATGGCAGGACCGACGGCCCTGCACGTCTGCGACTCCCAGCAGGGTGACAAATGCGTCGTACTGCTGCACGGCTACCTCGAATCGATGTTGGTCTGGGAGGATTTCGTACCCTGTCTGTATAAAGAGGTCCGCGTGGTGACGCTCGACCTGCCCGGTCACGGCATCTCGGTCGTCACGGGCGAGGAGCACTCGATGGAGTTCCTGGCCGACACCGTGGCCGAGGGGCTCCGGGCCCTGGGGATCGAACGCTGTACGCTCGTGGGACACTCGATGGGCGGCTACGTCGCCCTGGCCTTCTGCGAACGCCATCCCGAAATGCTCGACGGCCTGGTGCTGCTCAGCTCGACGCCCAATGCCGACACCCCGGAGAAAGCCGAAAACCGCCGCCGCGAGATCGCCCTCGTGAAAGCCGGAAAGAAGGAGATGCTGGCCCGCGTGGCCCCCGAAGCCGGATTCGCCGAGGAAAACCGCCCCCGGATGAAAGACCAGATCGAGGACCTCGCCGAACAGGTCGTCGTCACCGAGGACGAAGGAATCGTCGCCCTGCTCAACGGCATGATCGCCCGCAGGGACCGCAACGAAATGCTGCGCGAAACGAAAGTCCCGGTCTTGTTCATCCTCGGCCGCAGGGACAACTACATTCCCGTCGAAGCCGCCGAAAAGATGGTCGCCGAACATCCTGAAGCGCAAGTCGTGTGGCTCGAAAATTCGGGACACATGGGCTTCCTCGAAGAGCCCGAAGCCGCGGCGCAGGCCATCCTCAAATTCGTACAATCGGAAAAACGGCTTTAAGAAAGTCGTTTTATACGTCCGAAACGTCTCCGGAAACAGAATTTGTCTATCTTTGTAAAAACCAGTTCCGTCAGGCCCCGGCATGCGGAACCTAAAAACCGGAGAATATGACACCTGAAGAGATGATTTTCTGCCAGAGTTGCGGCATGCCCATGACAGCCCCGGAACATTTCGGCACCGAAGCCGACGGAAAACCCAGCCGCGAATACTGCGCCTACTGCTACAAAGACGGGACCTTTGCCCAGGAGTGCTCGATGGAGGAGATGATTCAGGTCTGCGCCCAGTTCCACGAGGAGTTCAAACACGAAGACGGACGCAGCTACACCCGGGAAGAGGCCGTTGCCGGTATGCGGGAATTCTTTCCGCAGCTCAAACGGTGGAAAAAATAAAGCGCCCGCCGACTCGCCCGTCCGGAACGGCCCACAGCAGCCGCCAATCAAGATACCGGGACTGAATCCGGAGCCTGTCGGAGAAAATTCCTCGTTGCACAATGATCACCCGCCATCCTCTGGGACGTCACGACCTGACGATCAAAAGAAAGGACATGGTCCTCGAAATCGGTTCGGGGCATAATCCCATGTACCGTTCCGACGTCATCGCCGACAAATTCATGCAGGACAACACGCACCGCTGCGGGGAGATCCTGATCTATCCCCACCAGCAATTCATTCAGGCCGACGGCGAGTTACTGCCCTTCGGCGAGAAGGCTTTCGACTATGTGATCTGCAACCAGGTGCTCGAACACGCGGAGAATCCGGAAAAGTTCATCGCCGAAATCGTGCGGGTCGGGAAACGCGGATACATCGAGACGCCGAGCATGCTCGGAGAACTGATGTTCCCCAAGGAGTCCCACAAATGGGTGATCCTGCTGGTCGACAACAAGTTGGTCTTTTACGAAAAAGCCCGGATGCCCGGAAACTACCGCAACAATTACGGCGAGGTTTTTCTCAACTACCTGCCCTATCAGTCGCTGCCTTTCAAGATGCTCTACGTCTCGGAACCCAACCTGATGCTCAACCGCTTCGAGTGGAACGGAGATTTCGAATGTCTGGTCAATCCGCAGGACGACTATTACAGCCGATTCTTCACCCAGAAATGGGACCGGGAGATGACAATGAAGATATTTCCGCCGCGCCGGGGAATTACCGAAATCCGCCGGACCCTGCGGGTCAGTTACTACCTCATCCGGGAGAAAATCGCTCAGAAATTCCGCAAACGCCCCGACCCCCTCCCCCTCTCCGCTTTAAGAAAGCGGCTTTAAGGGCGCCGCCGCTTTAAGAAAGCGGTTTTAAGGGCGACGGCAGGTAATCGGGTTTCAGAAGCTCCG
>MSHJ01000016.1:139581-140529 GCA_001941065.1 Alistipes sp. Zagget8 | reverse complement strand
CCGCGGGGGCCGCAGAAGAGGTAGGCGTGGGCCAGCTGGCTGCGCTCGATGGCGTTCTGGAGCGTCGAGGTGATATGTTTCTGCCCGACGACCGACTGGAAGGTCGCGGGGCGGTATTTGCGTGCGCTGACGATGAAATCACTCATAGTGATGCAAAGATACGAAATATGAATTAAGAATTAAAAATTAAGAATTAAAAATTATGTGCCGTGCTCCGGCACGACAAATTGGCGGTTGTTGGCAGTTGTTCTGTGACAAATAATGACACTATGTCCTGGATTCGGAGTTGGCAGGGGTTTTGCGGATAAGAGGATCGAAACGGATTGAAAAACAAAACTTAAACACCATGAATATCAACACGCTTACCATCAAAGCGCAGGAGGCGCTGCAAGCGGCGCTTACCCTTGCGCGGGAGCGGGGACAGCAGGCTGTCGAACCGCTCCACCTGCTCACGGTCCTCATCCGTGAGGACGATTCGCTGGCGACGTTCCTGCTGGGGCGCGTCGGTGTGAACGTGCGTTCGCTGCGCGACGAAGCGGAGCGTGCCGTAGGTGCGCTGCCGCGGGTCGAGGGCGGCGGCGAGCAGTTCTTCGCACAGGAGACCTCGAAGGTGATCCAGCGGGCCGTGGATTTCACGAAGAATTTCGGCGACAAGTACGCTTCGGTCGAGCACCTGCTGCTGGCCCTCGTGGCCGAGCGGGGCCCCGCCGCCGACATCCTCAAGCGCAACGGCGCCACGGAGAAGGAGCTGATCGAGGCGATCCGCACGTTCCGCAAGGGCGCGACGGTCGATTCGCAGACCTCCGAGCAGCAGTTCGACGCGCTGGGCAAATACGCCATCAACCTGAACGAACAGGCCCGGAGCGGCAAGCTCGACCCGGTGATCGGGCGTGACGAGGAGATTCGCCGGGTGCTGCAAATTCTCTCGCGGCGCACGAAGAACAACCC
>MSHJ01000016.1:139231-139553 GCA_001941065.1 Alistipes sp. Zagget8 | reverse complement strand
CGGCAAGACGGCCATCGCCGAGGGCATCGCCCGCCGGATCATCGACGGCGATGTGCCCGAGAACCTGAAATCGAAGGTCATCTACTCGCTCGACATGGGTGCGCTCATCGCGGGTGCCAAGTATCAGGGCGAGTTCGAGGAGCGTCTGAAAGCCGTCGTGCAGGAGGTCACCGCCAGCGAGGGCGAGATTCTGCTCTTCATCGACGAAATCCACACGCTGGTCGGCGCCGGCAAGTCGTCGGGGGCGATGGATGCCGCGAACATCCTCAAACCGGCCCTTGCCCGGGGCGAGCTGCGGACCATCGGCGCCACGACGCTCGAC
>MSHJ01000016.1:138523-139212 GCA_001941065.1 Alistipes sp. Zagget8 | reverse complement strand
CTCGACGAGTTCCAGAAATATTTCGAGCAGGACAAGGCCCTCGAACGGCGGTTTCAGAAGGTGATGGTCGACGAGCCTTCGCAGGAGGATGCCATTTCGATTCTCCGCGGCCTGAAGGAGCGTTACGAGAACCACCACCAGGTGCGGATCAAGGACGAGGCCATCGTGGCTGCCGTCGAGCTTTCGACGCGTTACATCACGTCGCGGTTCCTGCCCGACAAGGCCATCGACCTGGTGGACGAGGCCGCCTCGCGGCTGCGTCTGGAGATGAACTCCGTGCCCGAGGAGATCGACACCCTCGACCGGAAGGTCCGCCAGCTGGAAATCGAGCGCGAGGCCATCCGCCGCGAGAAGGACAAGGAGCGCGTGGCGCACCTGACCAAGGAAATTGAAGAGTTGAAAGCCAAAGAGGCCGAAATGCGGGCCAAGTGGCAGGGGCAGCGAGACCTGCTGAAGAAGATCCAGGAGAACAAGGACCGGATCGAGAAGCTGAAGATCGAGGCCCAGCAGGCCGAGCGTCAGGGCGACTACGGCCGGGTGGCCGAAATCCGCTACGGCAAGATACAGGAAGCCGAAAAGGAGATCGCGGCCTTCCAGGAGGAGTACAAACTGGCTTCGGCCAACGGGTCGATGATCAAGGAGGAGGTCGATGCGCAGGATGTCGCCGAGGTGGTGTCGCGGTGGACGGG
>MSHJ01000016.1:0-138503 GCA_001941065.1 Alistipes sp. Zagget8 | reverse complement strand
CCTCGGAGCGCGAGAAGCTGCTGCACATGGAGGACGAACTCCACCGGCGCGTCATCGGGCAGGAGCAGGCCATCGCGGCCATTTCCGACGCCGTGCGCCGTTCGCGTGCCGGGCTGAACGACCCCCGCAAGCCGATCGGTTCGTTCATCTTCCTCGGCACCACGGGTGTCGGCAAGACCGAGCTGGCGAAAGCCCTTGCGGAGTTCCTCTTCAACGACGACCAGATGATGACGCGTATCGACATGAGCGAATACCAGGAGCGGCATGCCGTGTCGCGGCTCGTCGGGGCGCCTCCGGGATATGTCGGTTACGACGAGGGCGGTCAGCTGACCGAGGCCGTGCGCCGTAAACCCTATTCGGTGGTGCTGCTGGACGAGATCGAGAAGGCGCATCCCGATGTCTTCAACATCCTGCTGCAGGTCCTCGACGACGGCCGTCTGACCGACAACAAGGGCCGCACGGTGGATTTCCGCAATACGATCATCATCATGACCTCGAACATGGGGTCGCAGGTGATCCAGGAAAATTTCGCCGAGGCTTTCAACGGCAAGAAACTGCCTGCGGAGGTGGTCGAACGGACCCGCCGCGAGGTGATTGACTTGCTGAAACAGCAGTTGAAACCGGAGTTCCTGAACCGGATCGACGAGATCGTGATGTTCGAGCCGCTGACGCACAAGGACATCGAGCGCATCGTGGACATCCAGCTGGGCATCGTCCGCAGGATGCTGTCCGAGAATGGCATCCGGCTGGAGTACACCGACCGGGCACGAGAGTGGATCGCCGCCGCGGGTTACGATCCGTTGTACGGAGCGCGTCCCGTGAAGCGTACCATCCAGCGTTACGTGGTCAACGACCTCTCGAAACGGATTCTCGCCGGGGATGTCGACCGCTCGAAGCCGATTTCCATCGACGCCGGCAAGGACGGACTTACATTTGCGAACTGATTCCTCCGGCCGAATGCCGGAACGGGCCTCTGGGGAAACTCAGAGGCCTTTTTTTGCGATGCGCCACGCCAGGGCGTTGTACGCTCCGAGCAGGGGGCCGCGCCAGCTTACGGGCAATGAGTTCAGGATGCGGACTTTGCGCAGCGTGCGGCGGTAGGTGCGGGTCCAGCCGAAGAAGCATGCCGCGCGGCGTGCCTCTTTCGTGCCTCCCTTGACGCTCTGAATCAGTGCCTTGCCCAGCGCCGCGCGGGCCACGAACTCCCGGTCCTCGTCGGGGGCCCCGGGGTCGTAAAGCTCCTCGAACGAATAGACGGTCTGCTCGGGGGTGTAGACCGCCGCCGAGCGGTTCGACGCCACCCGCGAGTAGCGCACCAGCCGTTCGGGCGAGAAGCAGACCGGGTAGCGGCGGGCGATTTTAATCCACATGTAGAGGTCCTCGGCGATTTTCATGCCCTCGGGGAATCCGCCCACGGTGTCGAAAACCCGCCGGGGGATGCACGCCGCCGAGGGGATGGCGATGTAGCGGTGGGCCGAGTCGCGGAAGAAATTGCCGACGACGCCCCGTTCCGAGGGCGTTTCGGCCGGGAACACGCCGTCGTCGCTGACAATGGAAAACGCCGTGCAGTAGAGGCCACAGCCGGGGAACTCTTCGACCAGGGCGGCGATTTCGGCGAGAAAACCCGGTTCCCATTCGTCGTCGGCGTCCAGCAGGGCGATGTATTCGCCCGAGGTCTCGGCGATGCCGTGGTTGCGGGCCACGCAGACTCCGGCGTTGGGCTGCGTGACGAGCCGCACGAGCGGCGACGGAATCTGCCGCACGACCTCCGCGCCGCCGTCGGTCGAACCGTCGTCCACGACGACGATTTCCGCGGGGGGATAGCTTTGCGCCAGCGCCGAATGCACGGCGGCAGCGACTTCGCGCTGCTTGTTGTAGAGGGGTATGACGACCGAAATCGTGGGTTTTGACATCTGTGGCGGCAGGTTTTGTTGCGAAGATATCGATCTTTTGCTACTTTTGCAAATAAAACCTGTCCGATGACCGCATCCGAGAAAATCCTCGCATTCGTCCGCAACTCGTTCGACACGGCGCTGTACTTTGCCGTGATGGCCGTGAAGGAGAACTTTCGCAACTACGTCGGTCGTGCCGGCGCGGTCGGCACGCCGAAGCCTTCGGTGCTGATCCTCGGCAACGGCCCCTCGCTGGCCGAAGACCTGCCGCAGTTGATCGAACGCGGCGAACACCTGGCCAAGGATGTCATGGCGGTGAACTATTTTGCGCTGGACGAGCGTTTCGCGACCGTGCGTCCGGCCTATTACGTGCTGTCCGACCCGATGTTCTTCCGTGACAGCGCCTGCCGCGACCGGGTGGCGGAGCTCTACCGGACGCTCGACGAAAAGGTGACGTGGCCGATGAACCTCTATGTGCAGTACTACAATCCCGAAGGGTTCGACTACCGTGCCGCGCTGCCCAATCCCAATATCCGCATCGTGCGGTTCCATACGCAGGTCTACCGCGGGTTCCGGAGCGTGGAGTTTTGGCTGTTCCGCCGCGGCCTGGGGAGCGCCAATTTCGGAACCGTGGTGCAGGTGTGCGAATACGTCGCCCTGCTGCTGGGGTATAAGACGCTGGAGCTGTACGGCGTGGACCATACGCTGTTGGACGGTTTGTGCGTGGACGGCGAAAACCGTCTCTGCCGCGCCGACGGGCACTATTACGACGACGCCCCGGCCACCCCGAAACCCATTTTCCAAAAGGTTCCCCACCGTCCCTACACCCTGTCGGTCTATCTGGCGGAGGTTGCCGAGCTGTTCCGCGGCCACGAGGTGCTGCGCGACTATGCCGCTTCGCTCGGGGCGCGGATCGTCAACCGGACGAAGGGGTCGATGATCGACGCCTACGAACGAGGTGCGGAATAAGAAAGGGTGGTTGCAAAACCACCCTTTTTCTATCTCGGCAGATTCTGGCTTGCCGCGATGATTTCAGCCATTGCGAAATCCTCGGGGTAGTCGATATCCAGCCCTTCGATACGGTCCACGACGGCCATGTACGGCTTGTCGCCGATGCGCCGGCCGCGGCCGCACCACAACTCGCGTGAGAAAATGAAGAAGGCGCTGGTCTCGACGTAGACCGGTTCGATGGTCTGCGTGCGGGGGATGTTGTCGAGGCTGTAATTGAGCGGCCGGCCTTCGAACCACGCGAAGGTCTGGACCTTTTCGGCGCTGAACGCCGAATCGTATTCGCCCGAACGGACCTTGTCGAGCGCCCCGGCGACGGTCGCGGCACGGATAAAGGGCGAGGTGGCGTGGGCGAGGATGTAGAGGTCGGCATCGACTTCGGCGGTGAAACGGTCGTAAATCTCCCGGCCCAACGTCGTGTCGCTGTCGAGCGACGGGTCGCGGCGCAGGAACCGCACCCCTTCGGGCAGCAGCGGGCGGATGCTCTCGTCGCTGCAGAAGACATAGACTTCGTCGATGGCCTCCACCGCGGTCAGGGTTTTCAGGATATGGCACATCAGCGGCGAACCGCTCAGCGAACGGAGGTTCTTGCCCGCGACGCGCTGGCTGTTGAGCCGGATAGGAACGAATGCAACAATTTTCACCGGATCTGTTTTATTTTGGTTAATTCTATTTTTCACCCTAATGCGGCTTCGGTGGTCGTATTCGCCGCCTGTGGCGGCGTTTGTAAATTGGACCCACCCCCAAACCCCCGCCTTGGCGGGGGCTTATGGGGAGAGCTGCCGACCGCCTTATAAAATAGCAGTTTTTCTATTGTACCAATAAATTACAACCCCGAATATCGCTATGGTCGATGCGGCCTTCGACGACGAATGATCCGTCTGCCCCGACCGTGCCCACGTCCTGCGTCTGGATAAATGCGCAGGACCACCAGTTGCCGAGGTCGGTGATGTTCAGTCCGCCGCGTGCGCCGGCCGGAAGCCGGTCGAACGGGTCGTTTACGTCGCGGGACGTGACGCGCATCCATGCCGGACAGCGGAACCGGTTGCCGCCCTGCGAGTAAGCCTGCGAGGTGAGTTCGGCCATGCCGTACTCCGAGTGTATCTCCCGCACCCCGAAGGCGTCGCACAGTATTTTGTGAAACTCCGCCTTGGGCAGCTCCTCGCGGTAGCCCTTCATGCCGCCGGTCTCCATCACCACCGTGCCGCGGAGCTTCGGGGCATAACGTTCCGCGAGGTCCCAGAGTGCATAGCTCACGCCCAGCAGGATTTTCGGTTTCGGGTCCGCCTGCATCGCGGCCAGCAGGGCCTCGCAGTCGTCGAGGTAGAAGCCTCCCGAGCCGCAGTCGGACAAGAGCCGGTCGGCCATGTAGACCAGCGACGAACCCTTGCGCCGCAGGTAGTTGGGCAGCAGGGCGTAGAGGCTCCAGTGTCCGGGGGCCCCGTAAAAGGTGCGGAACGCGGCGCGGAACACCTGTTCGTAGAGCGCCAGCGACTGCATAGGGTGGCGCGAGGGGGTCATGCCGGTCGTTGCCGACGAGGTGAATACCGCTTCGGGAGGCGTCGTGCCGCAGTAGACGTCGTGCGTTTTGAACAGTTCGATGGGCAGGAACGGAATTTCCTCCGGCGATTCCACCTGCCCGGGCTTCACGCCGATCCGTGCGAGATACTCCTGGTAGGGGGCGCATTCGGCGGCCTGGCGGCGGAATACCTCCAGCGCCGTCTGGCCGAAGGCCGCGTCGTCCGTGATGCCGAATATGTCGTCGGGAGTGCTCATCGTCTGCAAAGATACGTAAAAGTCGGATGGGTTCAAAACCGGATTGTGTCCGATTCGTCAAAACCTTCCGACAATTAAAAGTGTCGTTACGACACTGAAAAAGTCAAATAATTTTCCTATCTTTGCTATTGCAACCTCAAAGGGGGCTGCTACATATTAAACGTTGCACGAAAGTGTAAGTTCTATTCTCCATCCAACGAAATCTGGTAAATGTTATTTTGCTTATGATTAGTTTGTTATATATCAATAAGATAACAATTATACACCCTTGTAAAAGAAACAGAATAGGAACAAAACCGGTATTTTAGGAAATTCTTCGGTTTTTACTTTTCACTTGATTCCATTCCTTGCACTTGGTTGCACACAAAGTGTTTCTCGACGCTACTCTCCCCACTACTTACCTCTCTCCTCAAGAATATCGTTTGGCTATCTATAGAGAATTTGCAGCCAAAAGAGAAAATAGGCAAATGTACATCTTAAGGCTATACGCTCATTGAAACTTTTTCACCACGCAAAGGTAAGTACTTCTATCAAATCATAGGCATATATGAAAAGGCAAATATGCCTATCTATATTTAGTTTACTTTGATTTAGCATATATATAATAAGCTAATAGACTAAACTAAACTAAATTTTCAATGGATTTCCACATCCTACCCTACACAAATGCACAGCGAAAAGAGAAGCCTACTACGCACTTTCTCTTTTCGCTGCAATTTGAATTTATACCGAGTTTCCTGCTTGCGAGCCTTTTGAATTTTAGCGAAAATTACAAAACATGAAGAACAAACAAGAATTAAAATTTATTTGCTCATTTGCTTTCTAATTTTCCCAAGCGCATAACGATGGAAGTTTGACTGCGTCCCATCTTCTCCGCAATATATCGGATGCTTTTCCCCTCACGATGGAGTGTCAGTAGGAATTGGTCGGCACTGTGCGTCCACCGCTTATTAGCATTCGGATGTTTGGCGTAACTCTCTTCCGTAACCTTTTCCGGATGCAGAAACTCGTTTACAAAGACGGAAGGGAATCGGGTATCGTAAAGTACCCATGTTTTGATTTTGGCTCGCGTGATTGCGACATAGAACAATCGCCGTTCCTCGCCATAAGGGAAACGGTCGCTCGCTGTCAAAACGTATTGCAGAGACGGATCATCGCTTACGCGCGATGGAAAGCCGTAGGTATCTTTGTTGCATTGGAGCAGAATCACATAGTCGGCTTCCAATCCTTTGGACTTATGCACGGTTAGGAATTCAATTTTCCGGCCGCCTATGATGTAATAAAACCGATTTCCCTCCTTAACGCTCTTATACATGAACGAGAGGTAATAATCATCGAACGAGTATCGTCCTAATAGGAATACTGATTTATCGGCAGGAATGGATGCGATTAGCTGTCCTATGACATTACAATAGCTATTTCGGTCGTAGGCTTGGAAAGACAGTTCGGTTTTCGTTTGCTCACTGAACGGCTGGATATTTTTCTGTATTTGTGTCGTATTGCGTTGGATGAATTGGGCGGATAGCCTGACCAACGGTTCACCAAAACGATAGGTCGTTTCGATTTTGTTAATCTCGGTCGGGCCAAAAAAGCGGGCGAAATCGTTGAAAAGAGCCATATCACTCCCCGAAAAGCGATAAATGGACTGCCAGTCATCGCCTACACAATAGAGCTTTGCCGGAGGATTGCTCTCGCGCAAAGCTTTGAGAAAGTTGTAGCGGTCAACGGATATATCTTGAAATTCATCGACAATGATGTAATCATACGACACCGGATGCAATGTTCGGCAAAGTTCGGTCGCCTGCAAGATGGCGTCTGTAAAATCAATTTGTTCGTTATTACGCAAAGCCTCCTCATAGCGTTCGTACACGGGACGGAAGATATTTTTGATTACGAACTCGCTACGCTGGTCGCCAGCCTCGTCGGCTTGCTTCAGCACCTCTTTCAATGTTCGGCAACTCGATTTCAACAATGTAACGAAAGTGGCAATCAATCGGATAAACGCCTTTTCCTGTTTGCTTCCCTCCGGCAGTACCATCCCATATAGCTCCGCATCCGTTCGTTCTCGTAAAGGGACACCGGCATCAAGTAACAATCGTTTGAGCGTCTCACGAATATCCGAATGGTAAAAATCCGCACTTGACGTTGTAATCAGTTTCGTTCCGAATTTCTCGTGTACGGCTTGCTTCCACGTGATGCCGTCGTTGTACTTTTGATTAGCCTCCTCGTAGGATATATTCTGATCTTTGGCGAACCATGCAGGTACAAGTCCACGTTCATCCACACCAAAATGCTCCAAATAAAGACGCTGCCGTTTGCCGTCACACTCAAAATGAATAGAAAAATCCGGCTTGTATTGTGAGTGCATAGCATCGGCCACCGAATACTCGTAGGGTTCCTCATATCTAAACCGCACACCGAGGGACGATAAGACGAAACAGATTTTCTGCTCCTGCTCGCTCCGCACGTAAATCTGTTTGCCGTCCATATCCGGAAGCAGGGCTTTCAGCCGCACATCTTTTTGCTCGGATAGTTGCTGGCGTCTTTCATCTTTCCGTCTCTCCCAATCCGCCTCGTTAGCTTGATAATCGACGAAATACTCTACCGCATGTTTGCTGAACTGCGAATCAGCCAGCAGTTCGCGGTAAATTTTCACGAACAACGCATCCGTATTGTCGCAAATTGAGGGTTTCAGCCCTGTCTGCTGACCGATAAGGTCGAGAGCCAGTTTATGAAAGGTATAACCGCACAACCCCTCAATTCCCATTCGTTCGGTCAGTTCGGCAGCTGCTTTGTTTGTATAACTGATAAGAAGAATTCGAGTAGGATCGACCTTTTTAATTTCAATCAGATATTTGACCTTTCCGACGATGGAAGATGTTTTGCCACTTCCAGCACTACTGACCACCAGACAATTGTCCTCCTCCGATACAATAGAGCGACGCTGCTGTTCGTCCAACGGATATTTCAAACAATGGTCGAAAAACTCTTTATGCTTTTCAAGTAAATTACGGAGAATTGGCTGGTTATGTCTTCTGACGAGTTTACCGATATTTTCAAAATCTCGGAGCAATTTTAAGACATTTTCCGATGACTCAACACCGAATCTTCGGAGTTGCGGCACAAGCCGCTTCGCTTCGTGATAATAGTCTGCATAATAACGGGTAAACTCTTTTTCCTGTCTAAAGGTGATATAATGGTTCTCAAAGCTGGTTTCTAAATCTGTTGCAACATCATAGGAAAAATTTTCATTGGGAACGGAAACACCCTCTTTTTTATCGTCTTTGGTTATGATATTTTCATAAGAAGAAATACGACTTACCTTTTCAGATAATCGCTCCGATTGCTTTTTAAGGCGAGTTCTCTTTGCTATTATAATTATTAAAGTTATAATAGCCGCAACGCCTCCTATGATAAACACACAAACCATCCAATTAATAGTCGATTATAAATCTTTTAGAATATCTTTCTCTCGCTCTTCTTCAAGTTTGTTGCTATAGTATTCTATGTTAAGTGAGACTTGATATTGCTCTCCTGTGAGAAAAATAGCAATTGTTGAAAATGGAGTAAACCAATACGCCTCGAAACTCATATCGCCATTTCTCACAAGCTCCCCAGCCGTAAATATCTTTTGCTCATAGTTCGAAGCCGTCGTTTTCTTCTCGTTACTAAATGGTTCTCCGTATTTTTTAGTTAACAGATTAACAAGTTTATTGTAATTGTCTTCACAATTATCGGAATTATTGTTGAGGAAAATGTATTTCCCACTTGTAAGTTTATCTTCGGTAAAACGATATGCACTTAAACATTCAAGTCCTGCGACATATGTTGTGAACGCATAAATCCCCTCCATATTAAATTCATCCGTTTTACCCTCTTTCCTTTTTATGTCAGCCAAAGAATCACCCCAAAAACCTTGACGGAAATCGGGTTCTCTTTCTATCTCTGGAACAGCCCCTATAAAAATCAATCGTTGTTCATCATTTCCGGCGGTAATTGTCATAAATGTAGGAGATGTAGACATCCACATTTTTATATTTCCGGTCTCAATGCCTAAATCTCCCATATTGAATGCAGCGAGATTCATATCATCCAAAGAAATATCCGGCTTGCCGAGTTTGCGACTTGTAATCTGCTCAATATCTGAACATACTATTTGCCCCATAGAATCTAATAGCTCCGTCGTAGGCAGCGAAACAATGGCTGGCTTTTTCGTTTGATTATCATATCGAACGAATGTTGTAGTTTCGTATTTGCCAATATAAATATCACGTAATAACCAGTTTCCTGTCGAAGCATAAACATCCGCAATGGAGTCTGTACTGACAACTATTCTATCATTGTATTTTTCTTTGAATGCTTCCTCCGATAATTTCCAATCAAAAGTATTGGCAAGATCAAAGAAATCAATCTTATTTTGTGCAAATGAGGTCAAAGTTGCTGACATTAAAAGCAGCATAATGGTTAATCGTTTCATAATTACATCTTTAGATAATTATTATTTCTCTTATTCTGCAAATAATCCATCTAATGCACGTTTTATCGCTTGTCGAATATCATCAGCTTCGGTTGAGCCTTGCCCCTCTGCAGTACAAGAGCAAACCATTTCATTAGTATTTGCCGATATGAATTGAATCGTAACTTCTATTGTATAACCTAATCCACGATTACGCCTACCGCTTTCACCGTAATTCACGATTAGGGTTTCATTAGACAACTCTGATTTAAGTTCAGGCAATATTATAAACCCCTCTTTAATCAACACTCCTGCAATAACATCACTTGGATTAACACTTTTTGTTGTCGAAGCCCCATATATTCCATATTGCCCACCATATGTTCCACCGCTACTTGAGGTCAGTTCTTTTGTGGGAGAAATATATGCGTACTTAAAAGTTTCAATAGGGGCATTCTTGACAATTACAGGCAGTCGAAGTGGCGCACAACTTCCTAACATAAAAATGCTACAGATTACCAAAAATACTTTTTTAATCATACTCATATGCAATTAGTTTTATATTCTCCAGCTACCACAAGAACCTTTATAAATCACGGAAGCGTGGAACTGTATGCCACATTCTTACTTGAAGGTCGTAGGAAACCTTGGATACGGATGTAACAATAGCAGCCCACGCTATAGCGTGAGAACCACTATGCTATCCTTGTATCCAATTTGAAAATTTCCTACGTTTTCAAGTACAAGATAAGCATAACGCTTCTTTCTTTTCTAATATGTCTTGGAAAGGAGTTATTCCCAATCCAACGCAAAAATAATCAAAAGTTTCGGCAATGCCTTGCTGCCGAGTGATTTTTTGTGCAAGAGAGTGCCAACTGTGCAAGGTTTATAATTTCTTGTCCTTATCTACCTCTTCCGGCATCGTCGGTGGTTTTGTGGGGCACAAAACCTATACTTGCTCCCCGGACACGTTCAAATGTCGGCTATCGTGTGCGAGTTGCCGACGTTCTATCTCTGGTGCAGATTACACTCCCAATTCCTTTTTTAGCCACACTTTCATCACCGGATCAGGAATGACAACTTGTCGTTTCTCGACCTCAATAAGCTCCTTTTTGACCAATGCCCTCTTTACAATACTTACATTTGCAGACGAGCCGAGTTGGTATTTTTGCAAAACCTCTTGTGTGGTAAATTCACTGTGAACTCCATCTAAAATAGCTCGCAGGAAATTCATCTGATAGGTAGTAAGGCTTTCGGTCTGCTTCTCGAACAATGGAGTGTTTTGGTCGATAATATCCTGATATGCCGCCTCGAAATTCTGCTCCGTAGCAACTCCGTCCGTGTGTATCCATACCAACCACGCCAACTGCTGCACATAAGATGAGTGGTTATCCACTATCTGGCATATTCTTTCGGCCAGTTCTTTTGAAATCTGCTTACCTGTAGCTTCAAAACGACTGCATATATAATCTACCCAATCCGAAGTCCCGATTTTCGGCAAATAAATGGCATCTCCGAATTTATAGAACGGCAGGCTCTTTTTCTCGAACAACTCGTTCATCAAATGTTTCTTGCTGCCGAACAAACAATAGGAAACAGACTTTTGCAGTTGCCACACAGTACGCAACCGTTTCTGAAATGTCTTGGAATCCTTGAACTCGGCAATCTGCTGGAACTCGTCGATACACACAACGATATTGAAGCCTTTCTTCTGCGCTATTTTTTCCGGAAGCTGCAAAATCTCATCTACATCATTGCTCTTGGGATTCATCTCAAGTGAAATGGAGAAATCCGTCATCGGATCCGTGCCCATTGAGATTTTGGGGCTGATACGTGAAAGGAACAACTTGGCATTTTCCAACCACTCATCCAATTTGGAAGATGTTTGTTTGAGTACAGCAGCCGCAAATGCATCATAGAAATCCTTATCACTGCGACACGAGAAAATGTCGAGATACACGACTTTCAGTTTGTCGGATTGCGCCAAACGACAAACTTTCTGCACCAACGAGGTCTTACCCCAACGGCGAGGTGAAATCAGTACTGTATTGACACCATGCCGGAAATTCAGCAACAGACGCTCTGTTTCTTTCTCCCGGTCGGTAAAATTATCGCCAGATGTGGCAACGCCAAATATAAAAGGTTTGTTCTCCATAATCTTCAATTCTTATTCAAGTGCAAAGATATGAAATAACTTTATTACTAACTATATTATTACTAATAAAGTTATTCCTACTACTGCTTTTCTCTTGTTGATAGCATTGGACTTATTTTGTAATGGCTGATTTTGGCATTACGGTGGTATTTTTATCGGAATGTCCTCGATGGTGAGGACATTGATAGGTGTCCGATGTTTGCCACAGCCATTTTTATTCGGGCTTGCCCGTTTGCCACGAAAAATGTTTCGGGGGAGCCTAATTTCCGATATATCCAAATCAAAGAAAAGAAGAGCTAAACATCTGCAAATATATTTCTTGTTATTAATTAGTTACGATTTTTAGCCTATTCCCTTCAATTCACGAAAAATCTCATTTCTGACGTATTTTTGTTACCCATTTTTGTTTCTTGTTTCGGGAAAACCGACTATATTTGCAGCGTGATAACAACATGACGTTTCAGCATGGCAGGCAACAGAAACAAAGATACGCAAAAATCGCCTATCAAGATCAGGCTCAAGGCGATGAAGAACGGGTATCAGTCCATTTACCTGGACTGTTACCACGACGGCCGCCGCAGTTACGAGTATCTGAAGCTCTACCTCGTGCCGGAGACGGACGAGGCGGCCGCGCGTCAGAATGCGGCTGCCATGCGTAAAGCCGAAGCAGCCCTTAAAGGCCGGTTGCGCGAGTTGAAGAAACAGCCGGCGGTCAATAAACGGCTCGTGCCGGAGGATGTGCCGCAAGCCGACCTTACGCTGTCGGAATGGCTCGTGCGGTTCAAAGATATACAGCGGAGCCGTGGCGTGAAAGACCTCTACGCGATAGACCGGCTTCGGGACATCATTGCCGACATGGGAGGCGGCGAGGTAAAACTCAAGGCCGTGGACAAGGATTTCTGCCTGTCGTTCATGGAGTACCTGAAAACGGGTTACCGGACGGTAAGCGGCCAGCCGCTCAAATCCAAAACCGTGTTCAACCGTCAATGCACTTTGATAACGGCACTTAATGTCGCCGTCCGCGAGGGTCTTATCCCGTCCAACCCGATGAACCGCCTCTCGCGCCACGAGCGGGCAAAGACGAGCAAAGGGAAGAGGGAGTACCTGGCTATCGACGAGGTGAAGGCTCTGATAGCGACACCCTGCCAACGGGAGGACATCAAGCGTTCTTATCTTTTCGCCTGCAACTGCGGCCTGCGTTTGGGCGACGTTCGGAAACTCAAATGGGGCGACATCACGAAGGACGGGAGCAGGTGGCTGCTGTCGGCGGTGATGAACAAGAGCGCGAAGCCCGTGCATATCCCTTTGGGTGTGCAGGCCCGCCGATGGCTGCCGCAGGGCGGGAAAAGGCAAAAACGGGAGGCGGACGGGCTTGTATTCGGCAGCCTGCCCAGCGACACCCATATCAATGCCCACCTGAAAGCATGGGCGGAAAAGGCGGGGATAACCAAAGCGGTAACCTACCACACGAGCCGCCACACCTTCGCCACGATGCTGCTCACGCTGGGGGCAGACCTTTATACCGTCTCCAAACTGCTGGGGCACTCGCAGATCAAGAACACGCAGATTTACGCCGAAATCATCAACCGGCGGAAAGACGAGGCGGTAAACCTCGCTGACAAAATATTCGATTAGAGTTACACCCTTTTATAGATTTCATTATGGCAAAAACGATAAAGATACCCAAACAACCCAAGGTCAAGGAGCCCGTGCGCGTCCGTTACAAGACGCTCAGCGACGGCAGCCAGTCCGTCTATCTCGACATTTACAGGGACGGCAGGCGTCAGTACGAGTTCCTGAAACTTTACCTTATTCCCGAGACGAGCGCGGCAGCCAAGACGCAGAACAAAACGACGCTGGCGGCCGTGAACACGATCAAGTCGCAGCGCATCATCGAACTGACAAACAACGCGGCGGGGCTGAAAAATACTTCCCATCGCTCCAAAATGCTGCTGCTCGACTGGATGCAGACCTACAAGGAGAGTCAGGAGAAGAAAGGCGTGCGCGGCAGCGGCAAGCTCATCGGCAACACGATGAACGTCCTGCGCTCGTTCAACGAGAAAGCGGCCATGCGCGACATAAACCGCGATTTCTGCCTCGCCCTCATAGATTTTCTGCGCAACACCTATGTCAGCGCCAACGGGAAGAAGCTGTCGCAGTTTACCTGCGTCTCCTATTTCGGCTGTTTCCGTGGGGCGTTGAACGCCGCCGTGCGGGAGGATATTATCGGAGAGAACCCCATCGACAAGCTGAACACGGACGAGAAGATCAAGATGCCGGAGAGCAAGCGGGAGTTCCTGACCATAGACGAGGTAAAGACGCTTATCGACACCCCTTGCCGGCGGGAGGACGTCAAGGGGGCGTTCCTCTTCTCCTGCTACTGCGGGCTGCGTATCAGCGACGTGCTGGCCCTGAAATGGAAGAACGTGGACTGCACGGGCGAACAGTGGCATATAAGCATCGTCATGCAGAAGACACGCCAGCCGCTTTACCTGCCCCTCTCCGCGCAGGCCCGGAAATGGATGCCGAAACGGGACGGTGCGGACGAAGAAGAGCCGGTATTTTCCACGCTGCCGTGCGAGGATACCTGCAATACCCTCATCAAACCGTGGGTAAAGAGCGCGGGCATTGCCAAGCACGTAACCTACCACGTGAGCCGCCACACCTTCGCGACGATGTTGCTGACGCTCGGCGCGGACCTCTACACGGTCTGCAAGCTGCTCGGCCACACGGACGTGAAGACCACGCAGATATACGCGAAAATCATCAACAAGAAGAAAGACGACGCCATCGGTCTGATCGACGCCGAATTTGCAAACACGTAACCGCAAATGAAAAGAGTGCCCGAAGATTTCAATATAAACATCCTGCTGCCCGGTGCGGTGTGGCTGCTCGCCTCCGCCTTCATAGGCCGTTCCGTTGTCGCCCGGATGGAGACGGACACGATTGCCGTCATCCTCTTTGTCGTGGTCATGCTCGTAGTGTTCGCCATACCGATGGCCGTCTACATGGAGTACCGGAAGAGGATAGAGGAATGCTGCTCGCGGCGTAAACACCGAGGCCCGCACGCCGCAGAAATCCGCCGTCCGGCGGCCGAAGAACCGGCCATTGCGGTACGACCGGACGCCTTGCCGCAGGAGTTCCCCGACGCGCTGAAAGGCGGGAAAACCCTCGTCCTGCTGGACGCCTTGCGCCGGGAAGGATTTCTGGACGCGGAATACCGCCCCTGCAATGGTTGCAACGCCACGCAGATGGCCTTCATCGCAAACAGCATCGCGGCGATCTGCAACATATCTTACCAGTGGAAGACCTTCGGCGAATACTGGGGGCTGCCCCATTTGCGGCAACTTCTGGCCGCCAAAGACCGCCGTGGCTCCAAGATGGAAAAGGAGGACATCATCATAGACCTGTTCAAGAGAGCCGCCGAAGCCGACGGGGAGATCTGCGGCACGGACGCCTACCGCCGCTGGCTGAAAAGCGTGCGGAATTAGCCCCGTTATGGTTTCAAGCAGCCGACAGGCACGACCAATACCCCGTCCTTGCGCGTGTAGGCGAACTGCCCGACAGCGGTAAGAACCATAAGGAACGAGGGGCTTTTCATCTTGTCGGTGTCAATCCGGTCAGCCAAAGCCTTCAGTGTAGCGGCTCCCTCTTCTATGCCCGTGCTGCCTCCCAGTTTCACTTCTATAAGCCCGTAGCGTCCGCCACGCAGGTGCATCACCGCGTCGCACTCCAGACCGCTTTTATCCCGGTAGTGGTACATCGTCCCGGAGAGGGCGTCGGCATAACAGCGCAAGTCGCGCACGGCCAGCGTCTCGAAGAGCAGCCCCATGGTGTTCAGGTCGCCGAGCAAGTCGTCTGGCCCCATTTCCAATGCCGCCACGGCTATCGAGGGATCGACGAAATAACGGGTGTCGCTGCTGCGTATCGCCGTTTTCGAGCGCAGGTTCGGATTCCACGCCATGGCATCTTCCACCACGAATATTTTCTTCAACGCCACAAGATATTCCGAGATCGTGTTTTCCGACAACCTTTCCACCTCGTTCGTGGAAATGTCCCCGGAGATAGTGGCAAGCGAAGCCTGCGAACCCTGATGACGGGCATAGGAGCGCATAAGACGTTTCACACGTTCGGGGTTCTTCACGACCCCGTCCACTTTGGATATGTCCGTATGCGTCACGGCCTGATAGTATTCCGTCGCCACCAGCTGCGCCGCTGCCGCAGACTTTTTCCTAAGAGAGCCGGGCCAGCCGCCGCGACACATCATAAAGGCGATGTCCCCCAGTTTATGGTCAGGGGCTTTCAGGGCAAAATCCGTATTCCCGTCGAACAGTTCGGCAAAGCTGACCGTGCCCTCGGACTCCCCGGACTCGAACAGGCTCATCGGGCGCATCTTCAACCACGAGAACCGTCCCGTTCCGGTATGGTGGATCTCTTCGAGTTTCTCTTTGCTTGGAGCTGCCGATCCGGTCAGGATAAACTGCCCCTCCTTGCCCCTGTGGTCCACCTCGAAGCGGACGGCGTCCCACAGCTTCGGGGCTTCCTGCCACTCGTCGATAAGCATGGGGGCTTCTCCCGCGAGCAATACCCTCGGATGCAGGTCGATCATCTCCATATTCTGACGGAACGTGTCCGTGTCCGCCAGGTAAAGCACGCTTTTCGCCGCCTGTTCCGCCGTCGTGGTCTTGCCGCACCACTTCGGCCCTTCGATAAGCACCGCGCCCATGGCGTCCAGTTTCTCCGCGAGTAACTTGTCGGCAATCCTCGCCCTGTAAGTCTTATTATCCATCTGTTCTAATTTATCACGTCAATAATCAGGTGCAAATGTAATCACAAAATGCTTATTATCCAATGTTTTTTGCAAATTACTTTGGCATTTGGCGTTATATTACTTGGTAATTTGGCGTGAAAATAATGGGGAGTTTGGCGGCGATTTGTTCCGTAAAATGGCGCATCCATATTGTTGCCGGAGGATATTATTGCGGTTGTCCGCACTTTTACCCGCTGTCGGCAGGGCAGATCGCCTTTCGTCCGGCGACCTCTTACCGTCGTCTTTCCCGTTCTTCCGCCTCCTTTGCTTCCCTTTGCGGTTTTCGGCTGCCTTCTACTGTATTACAGCGTCGTCCCGTTCTGTTTGCCACCTTATTTTCCCTCTGTTTTACAGTGGGGCGAACCCCTTTTTCGTGTCGCATCCCGTGTCTTACTTTGCAGCGTTTTCCATACCGGAGGATGGCTCTCGTAGCCCAAGTAATCACATTAAAAGCAACAGAAAAATGGAAGAAAAGAAACAACTCATCCCGACAGCCGAAGCGGCAAAGTTCCTCGGCCTTAAAGTAAGTTACCTGCACAAGCTGATGATGCGCCGCGTTATCCCTTACTACAAGCCCAACGGCAAGCTGTGCTTCTTCGACAAGGCCGATCTGGAGGCGTGGCAGAAGAATGTCCGCGTCGCCTCGCAGACGGAACTCGACCAGCAGGCGCAGGCGTATATCGTGAGCCGTGCGAAAGGGGGTAAGTAATGGCTGTGATACCGGAAAACACTGGCAGACCGCCTGCCCGCATGGTGGCATCCGTCCCCGTCGGAATGCCCCGTTTCTGCCGAACGCGCAGGGAGGTCGGGATGTATTCGGGGAGCAAGTATAGGTTTTGTGTCCCACAAAACCGCCGGCCGTGCCGGGGAGCTGCCGGACACGGCAGCGGGAAGGAGACGGCACGATGAACCCGGCACACTCCGAGGACAACTCCCCGAAACGCAAGCGGGGCGGACGCCCGAAACTGCCCGAGGGAGAGAGGCGCGACTATCCCGTGAAGGTTTATTTCGACCGGGCGAATTACGCCAAACTGCTACGCCGCAGCAAGCGGACAGGACGGCCGCTTTCCGAGATCGTTTACGAACTGGCAGTGAACGGCTATGTCAAGGAACCTCTGTCGAGGGAGACGATAAAGTGGCTCCGCGCACTGGCAGGCATGGCGAACAACCTGAACCAGCTGGCGCACCTCGGGCACATACACGGCCCGCTGTACATCGCCGACGATAACAAACGGTTGTCCCAAGAGATAAGCGACCTGATTGTAAAACTCAACGAACAGTTATAACCCATGATGGCAAAGATAAGCAGCGGACAGGGTTTCGCCGGGCTGGTGGATTATGCCAACGACATCAAGGACAAGAAGGCGAACATCATCGCTTCCGAGGGTGTGGACCTGACATCGAACAAGTCCATCGTGGCGAGCTTCAGCCTGCAGGCCAAAAGCCGCCCGTCACTGAAGAACTTCGTCGGGCATATCTCCTTGAGTTTCGCACCGGAGGACACGCCCAAGCTGTCGGACAGGTTGATGGCCGACATAGCCAAAGAATACCTGCGGCGCATGGGCATCGTGAACACCCAGTACGTCATGTCCCGTCATCACGACAAGCCGCACCCCCACGTGCATATCGCCTACAACCGGGTGGATAACGACGGCAACGCCATCACGGGCGACCAAGGTTTCCGCAAGTCGGCACGCATTACCCAAGCCCTCACGCGGGAATACGGCCTTACTTTCGGCAAGGGCAAGAAGAAGGTGAACCGCAACCGTCTGAAAGGCAAGGCCGCTGTCAAATACCGCATCTACGACACCGTGACCGAGGCGTTGAAGGGCTGTCGCAGCATGGAGGCGTTGAAAGCTGCCCTTGCCGCACGGGGTATCGGCATGAACACCACCCTCAATGCGGAGGGAAAGCCCAAAGGCGTGGTATTCACCTGCGGCAACGTATCTTTTGCCGGTTATCAAATCGACCGTTCCATGACTTATGCCAAGCTCTGCCAAAGGCTGGGGTTGGATGATTTGTCCCATGACGATACACTGGATAGAGCCACCGCAGATAATCGGACACAACAGCCCGATTTCTCTTTTGGCCGGCAACAGTCCGATACCCAAAGAGAGACGGACAGTTATAGGGACACGGCAGCAGCCGACCCCGTGAACGGCATGACCGCCACAGACACGGCGGCGGGAGGCAATGCTTCGTCAGGAGGCGGTATCGGCGAAGCTGTGGCCGAACTCATCATACAGCCTCATGTCGTACAGACCAGTGGCGGAGGTGGTGGCGGTAACGATGACCGGGACTGGAACGACGAGGACAAAGAGAAGAATAAGAAGAACCCATATAAACGGAGGAGATAACGATGACAAGCAAAAGACCTACGCCCTTGAAAGACGAGCCGGTAACACCGCTCGACGAGTTGCAGGAGCTACTGGCCGCGAATCTCGCGGCGACGGAAGCCCTGAGCAGAAACCTGTGCGGGCATTCCGATACGGAGGCATTGAAAGAGGCTGTCGCAACGGCGGCGAGAAATGCCGTGAAAGAGCTGTTGGAAGAACGGCAGCGCAACTTCGAGCGGGAGGAAGAGGAAGCCGGGGCGCAGGGCAAGCTCACGCCGCAGGAGTGCTACGCACGCATGGCGGCAGACTATGCCGACGTACTGGATAAATACAAGATGGTGAGCGAAGCTTATAAATATATCGTCGGACTCGTTAAATACCTGAACGGGACGCGCGAGGGTTACGATGCCCGTCTCCGAGAGACCGACACCAAGCTGGACGCCGTTATCGAAAGGCTGGGTATTCGGACGAAGACAGCCGGGCAAGCGGCATTCCCGGCCCGTCCCAGGCGGTTTAAGGATGTCCCTGCGTTCGTATTCAAGGACGTGCCTTTATACTGCCTGCGGCGGGTATCCCGTTCCCGTCGTATGCGGCAGTTCCTCCGGATATTTCTGACCTGTCTTTTGCTTTGGCTGTTCTCCGTCGGGATAACCTGTTTTATCGTATAGCACGCGACAATGCCGTGCGGCGGAAAGAGATACGGCGAAGCCTGCCGCGACGCGAGAGTCCGGGGCGCGGTTCCTGACGGGGCTGCTGGTGACCACCCGTATTCCCGTCTACACGAAAAAAGGCAGAAAGTCGATGACTTCCTGCCTTTTTTCCGTACCCGGCCTGTATTTCCGGACCGCCAAAGCGTAATATGCGGTTTATTGAGCCGTCACCTCGCCGCGATTGTTTCCCTTGGTTTCCCAGGAAGTGATCGAACCCGACACACTTACGCCCGTGCGGGTAATCGTGACTTCGTAAGTATATTCGTTGCCGCCGTCGAATTTGGCGTGAGCCTCGGACACGTCCCAGGTAAAGGTTTCCCCGTCGATCGTAAATTCAACGGTAATCGTGTTCGCCCCATACTCGCCGGGCATGATGATCGCATCGTAAGAAGCGTCGAAGCCGTCCGCCGTAGCGATTTTACGGGGCGTTACGTCAGCCTCGGTATTTGCCGCCCCCAGTGTTCCGGTTTTCAGGTCGAACGTGTTTTTGCTGTTCGTTCCTTTGATCGTGACGGTCATATCGTCGAGGTTTGTCGCGCCGACGCTGGCATCGGCCTTGCAGTTCATCACGATCTTGGCGAGCTTGTGGTCGAATTTCAATGCCACGGCATCCTTGTCCTCTTTCGTGTAACCGTTCCCTCCTTTGTCGGCTTTGGCGTAGAGCAGGTCGAAGGTGGGCTGACCGGCATCGGTCTGGTCTCCGATAGTCACCGTAATCTCGTTATCCAGAGTCACGTTGGCGGCATAAGGATAATAGGCGATGAAATCCACAGCCGCTCCCGACATCGGATAATAAATCACGGAACTTACGGGTGTAAAATTGTCGTTGCCGGTGGTCGTGTATTGATAATTTACGACACTTTCCGAAACGGTCGTACCGCCATGCCCCACCATAAATATGCCGATAGCGTCGTTTCCCCACCGATCATCGGCTGCACGGGAAACGGGCGTAGCCGCGACTTGGCCCTCTATGGCTCCGGAAAAGCGAACGGGCCGGTTCGTGTCGTCCTGAATGTCGTCGCTCTTGCTGCAAGAAGCGATCATCATCGCGCCGGTCAGAGCGGCTGCGAATGCGAAAAGGTTTCTTGTTTTCATTGTGAAATTTATTAAATGGTTTTTTGTTAAGTTTTTATCCTGTATTGTATTTATACTCGCCTGCCCTTTTGCTCCGTTCGTCCCTCACTCCGCCTTTTGGCAGGCTCGTTCTCTGCTCAAAGTGTCTGAATGGATTTCAGACGAAATAAACTAAGGAACAAAAACCACGCGGAAACCGAAAAAGTTGTAGTAACCGCCGGGGCCGCGGTTGCGGCGATAAGCCGACCGGCAATACAGGGCATTAAAGTCCCAGGAGCCGCCGCGAAGAACGCGGTAAGAACCCGGATTAGGACTGACAGGATCGGTCGCATCTTCCGGACTATACGCTGTTCTGCCATCCCAACTGTCCAAGCACCACTCGTACACGTTCCCGTGCATATCGTAAAGCCCCCAGGGATTGGGCTGTTTATCGCCGACTTCATGCGTCGTATTTCCGGAATTAGAACTATACCAGGCGTATGTGTCAAGATCGCCCTCGCTATCTCCGAAAGAATAAGCCGTCGTGGTCCCCGCGCGGCAGGCGTACTCCCATTGAGCCTCGGTAGGCAGGCTGCCGCCGATCCAATCGGCGTAGGCTTTGGCTCCGTACCACGTTACATATACCACAGGATGATTCGCGTAACCGTCCTCGGGCTTCCAGGAACCGGCATCCCATTTCAATCCCCATTGATATGCTCGTATCAACACTTGAGTCTTATTTGCATCATCGCTCCAATCGCTCCACTTACCGTCTTGCCCCACACCCACGGCGTTCAAAAACGCCGCGTACTGCGCGTTGGTGATCTCGTATTTGCTCATGTAGAAATCCTGGGTCAAGGTTACCCGGTGCTGGGTCTCATTAGGATTACGATTAGGTTCTGTTTCCGGACTGCCCATCAGGAAAGTGCCCGCCCGGATGAACACCGTCTCGATATCCATTTCCGTTACCTCGGACGTGTTCTGTGGGTTCGTGTCCCATTCTCCGATAGACGGCTCCCCGAACGAGACGCCCGTCTCGTTCACCGTTACCGGATAGGTATAGTGGTTGCTTTTCTCGAAGGCGTCGCCGTCCGGGAGCGAACCCTCGTAGCTGACCCCGTCTATCGTGAATACCGCCTTGCGTCCGGCGTATGCATTCGCCCCTTGCGGGACGATGATTGCCGAGAACGTCGCGGCGCAACCATCGGCGGCCGCCTCCGCTTTAAGCAGGACGATATCCCCGACCGCCCCGGCCTCTACCGCCCCGTTCTGCAAAGCCATCGTAGCGGAGGCGGGCATCCCCCCGATAGCCGCGTCCGTCACGGTGGCGGCGGCAGTGAACCCGACGCCGAGTTTCACGTTGAACGTCACCTTGCTCAGCGCGTGGCCGAAAGTCAGGCCGACGGTTTCACTCGTGCGGCTTTTGCCCTCTGCGCGGGCATACAGCAGGTCGATCACCGCCGGGTCGCGCTGGTCGGAGAGCGGAACGGGGTATTTGTAATCGTCCGTGATAGTTGTACTGTGCGGATAGTAGGCAATAAAATCCACGCTCCCGTTGCCTGCCGGGTAATAGATCGTTGTCTCTCCGCCGAGCTCCCCGGTCGTGGGGTTGCTCACGGTGTATTTGACATTTTTCTCGTAAACCGCCCCGTCATCGGACAGCGTACCGCCGCTTCGGAGCATAAAGATGCCGACCGGGTCGCCCTCTTTCCACCGGTCGCCGCCGTCCGTCGTGCGGGTCGTGGCCGTGATGCCGGCCTGGAAACGCACCGCCGTCCGGTCGCCGTCGCTGGTCCCGTCCTCTTTGGAGCATCCCCCCAAGAGCGTTATCCCCGCCGCCGCGAGCAGTCCGAGGGCCCCGGCCCGCCACGGGCGGAAGAATCGTTTTTCTATCGTTGTCATATTCGTATGTTTTTATTTGTCATTCATAATTTAATCAATCCTATTCGCCTGCCCTTTTGCTCCGTTCGTCCCTCACTCCGCCTTTCGGCAGGCTCGTTCTCTGCTCAAAGTGTCTGAATGAATTTCAGACGAAATAAACTAAGGAACAAAGACCACGCGGAAGCCGATATCGTTGCGGTAAATGTCGGGGTTGCCGCCGCTGCGATAAGCCGACCGGCAATCCTGGGCATCATAGCGCCAGGAGCCGCCGCGAAGAACGCGGAAAGAACCCGGATTAGGACTGACAGGATCGGTCGCATCTTCCGGACTATACGCTGTGCTGCCATCCCAACTGTCCAAGCACCACTCCCACACGTTCCCGTGCATATCGTACAATCCGTAACCGTTCGGATAAGGATAGGAACCCACGGCTGTCGTTTTACCTACATAACTATTACTATGCTCGTTCCGATCTTCAAATTCCCCGCCTGGCAGCTCATAGGAATATTGTATATAATAATTAGCCATGCCCGCTTTCAACTTCGTTCCGTCGCCGATACCGAAAGGCAAACTTTCCTGCTGACCGCCGCGACAGGCGTACTCCCATTGAGCCTCGGTAGGCAGCTTGCCGCCGATCCAATCGGCGTAGGCTTTGGCTCCGTACCACGTTACATAAATCACAGGATGATCCTCATAACCGGCGGCAGGTTTCCACCCGTTGGTATCCCATACCAAACCCCAAGGATAACTTCCGCCATACTCTTTCGTACAATCCTTTATCAACACTTGATTCTTATTTGCATCATCGCTCCAATCGCTCCACTTACCGTCATCTCCCACACCCACGGCGTTCAAAAACGCCGCGTACTGCGCGTTGGTGATCTCGTATTTGCTCATGTAGAAACCCCGGGTCAAGATTACCTCATGCTGGGTCTCATTACCACGATTAGGTTCTGTTACCGGACTTCCCATCGTAAAAGCACCCGCAGGAATGAATACCCTGTGCAGGCTTTTGATATCGTCCGGCAGCGAACGGGTAAAGATCTCCGCGCGGTTGGCCTGCAATTCCAGCTCCGAAGCTGGGCCGCCGCCCTTGTACAGTGCGCCCTCGTTGGAGATCAGGAACAGGTCCGAACCGCTTTTCAATGTCTGAACCGGGATCACGGCGCGGTAGGTATAAGCGTCGAAACCGTTATCCTCAGGTTTTCCCGCGAGGTACATCTTCACGTTGCCCGTGCCCTCGCTCGTCTGCACGGCGGGTGCCTCGCCGCCCGTCAGGTCCAGCGTAGCGCCCGTTTTTACTCCCTTGAGGCTTACCGTCATGGCCTCGCCCGGCCCCCAGCCTTTGCCCTGCGCCGGAACTTCCACCTGGATCATGGCAAACTCGTGCCTGAACGTCAGGGAAACGGTTTGGCCGGCCGATTTACCGCTGCTTGCGTCCGTCGCCGTCATCAGGTCGGAGAGGCTGTAATTAGACTTTTTAGCGTCGCCCTCGCCCGTAGTGCCGCTCTGGTCGGATTTTACGGCCAACGGAATGGCCGCCGGATCGGTCGCCGCCGCGTCGTAAGGATAGTAGGCGTAGAATTTCAAACTCCTGCCCCGCCAATACAGATCGTTGCCGCTCTTCCATTCGGAGCCGTCATAGGTCAGCTTCTCGTTGCTGAAAACAAGATCGTTATTGTTCGCGTCGTAGGCGAAGAGGCCGATGGCGTCGCCCTTTTCCCAGGCGCTCGTAAAGTCCGCCCCGGTCGCCACTCTCGTGGCGGGCGTAAAACCGATCTCGAAACGTATGTCCCCGCTGCCGGCCGTTACGTTCCCACCGTTATCAAAATCTTCTTTGCTGCAACCGGCCACCATGAAAAGCAGGCCGGACAATAACAGCAATACATTCAGTCGCTTGTTCATATCTGTTCTTTTTTACGTTTTATCGCATGCTTATATCAATCCGCCACGACCTCTCCGCCGCGTACCGGCGTCCAGTCGTTGATCGTAGCCGTAAAACCGGTTTCGGCAGGCGTTTCCACGATCTCGCCGCCGAGTGTCAAAGGCGTTGTCTTGGCCGAATTGAAACCGGAGAGATCCGCCGTCAGGTCGCTTTCGAGCGATACCGGCGCGGGAGTGTCGCCCTCGTAATGAATCCTGGCGATCAGCTTTTGTCCGTTCCCCGCCACGCCCAACAGGCGGACGGTGGCCGTCCATTTTCCGGCGTCCGCGCCCTCGGTTATCTTCGTGAAAGCAAGTTCCGCGTTGGAGGGAGTGCCGTGCGTGCCGTCGGCGAAGTCGAGCGACCCGGCCGCGCCCGAGAGATACCCCTCGATACGGGCCACACGGCCGGCAGACCCGCCCGTCGGTTCTATTACCAGGGTAAGCTGGCGTACCTGTTGGCACATGGCAGCCGTAAACTCATGCTGCCGGTCGGCTTCTACGGCCATATCCATCGTGCAGGAAAAGAACCACCCCGGGGCGTTGTGGATGAACGCTCCCGCGCCGTCCCGATTTCCCGACGCGGGGGATACCGTGGCCACCGTGCCGCCTACGCCGATCCGTTCGGCCGCGCTGTATATGTATGCCCGGTAGGTTCCCGGCTCGAAAAGATGATCCAGCGTATTCCTTTCGCCCGACAATGTCGCGCTATGATCCCCGATGCACGCCGTATGGCTTTCCGGCACGGCGATGCCTGCGGTCCGCTGCGTCCAATCCGTCGTAAGGGTAATCTTGCCATGGTTCGGGTGCGGCGTGTCGTACAGGTCGTCCTTCACGCAGCCTGTCAGCGCGACGACCGCCGCAAAGAGGGCGGCCATGCCCCGCACGGGTAAGTTCGTTTTACGGCCGGTCGTGATTTCCGATGACCGTATGTATGCTGATCGTTTCATATCGTTCCTCCTTTTGTTAAAATATCGTCCATACAAGGGTTACGCCCGCCTGTGTGGGGCCCCACCAGTTCTTGCTCTCCTTACCGCGCTTCACGCGCACGCCGTCGATGACCGTGTATTTGTCGTAGTCGGCACGGACGCAGCCCACGCCGAGCGTGAAGTCGAGCGCGAGGGCTCTGTTCAGTTTCAGCTGGTAGCCGCCTACCAATCCGCCGCCCGTCAGGTCGCCCTGTTTGCCGGTCGCGGAGAGCTTGTAATTGAATGTCCCGGCCTTGTACATCGCGCCAATATAGCCGCGCTTCTCCTTACCTATATAATAGCGCACTTCGGGGTTCACCTCCCAGAGGGCGTAGCGGCGGTCGCTGTCGTTCCATGTCCACGAAGTCCACGAGCCGTTCACGAGGATACCCACATGGCGGTTAATGCGCCACTCCAAGCCTAAATCGGGCGTAAGGGTCGCCCAACGCAACAGGTTCGCACGCACGGCGAAATGGTATGGAGTAGCTTTGGCCGCTTGCTCGGCTTGCAGGCGGGCCTGTTCCTCCCTGACGAGACGTTCTTTTTCGGCTTGTTCCGCTGCTACGCGTTCACGTTCCGTCCGTTCGGCCTCGGCTTTCTCGCGGGCTGCCTGCTCTGCAGCAAGACGCTCGCGCTCGGTACGTTCCTTGGCTTCCCGTTCCGCTTTTGCTTTCTCTTCTGCGGCAAGGCGTTCGCGTTCCGCTTCGCCCGATATCTCCTTATTGTAGGCTTCGACCCGGGCCGCCGCTTCCGCACCCGCTATCTCAGCCACTTTCACCACGGAGGCTGGGAGGGTGACGATGACGATGTTACGCAGGGATTTTCCGCTCCCGTCCGTGTAGGCCGCATCGAAGGATTGGTCGGTGACGAAATGCGCCTCTTTTACCTTGCCGCGCACGATCAGTTCCGATTTCACACGACTGCGGCGGATTTTCGCAACCTCTGTCGCGGTCTGTTCCGCATTGCCGTCCGTGCCGTAGCTCGTCACCAACAAGTACATCTGTCCGGCTTCGATGGCGGAGCGGTGTTCATTTATGGCCGAAAGCAACCGCTCAAGTTCTTTTCCGTTGCCGCTCCACGGGGTGAAGAACATATCCTTGTCCGCCACGAAGCTAAAGCGGTAGTCGGCCGAATCGCTCTTCTGCTGAGCCGAAAGCGGTAGTCCTGCAACGGTCAGGAACACCGCGAATAGTATTCGTTTTATTACTGTCATATATAGATGAATTTGTTTTTACCGGTTACTGAAAAAGCGCGTCGGCGATCTATGCGGGCACGACGTTCGTTTGCTCCTGCATACACCGCCGATGGGTATGACGATGCCATCCTCAGGTTGGAGAGGGCGGCGTGTAAAGGTTCGGATAATTTCGGGAAAAGCAGGGATATTTCTTGCGGAAATACACCTGTAACGTATTGATTTTTAAGAAATAATTTGTATGATAACGCGCGGGGCGATTGTGTGTGTGTGTGTTTACACGAATTTTCCACACTGCCAAATAATTAATACACTTTTTTAATGGAAATATCAGGAAATAAAGGCACACGACAACTTTCTCCATCAAAGATGGAGTAACGCCCGAACTGACATTTTTCGTAAACAGGCCACATCTCGCTGGATTTTCACAACAGTACATATTGCGTAAGTACAAATATTGCTATGCTAAAATATGAAAATATTTTTATTCAGCAAGATAGGAACAGCGCCAATTTCGGCCTCTCAACACAATTTAAGATATAACTCCCTCTTCATATTGGTACTATTCTGTTATTCATAGAGCGATATATGCCATTTAATAAGCTGTAATTAAACGAAGTATGTATATGCTTCGGGATAAGAGCCTAATACCCCAAGCGACCAATAGGTCGTTTGAGAGTGCCAAATCTCTCAGCAAGCTGATTGGTGAGAAAAAGGCGTTATTTGAGCCTTTTATCTTTTCGCCAGCCATCGGTATGCCTTTCTCGACAAAAACGAAATTTGTATACTTAATTGCTCACAGGGCTTGCCCATTATACAAACCTTATTGAGTTAGGGTAACTCAATACCCCAAGCGATAAATCGCTCGTGAGACTTTGCCAATCCTCTGCAAGCTGAATTTGGCATTATTGCGGTTTTGGAGTGTATTTCAGTTGTGTTTTCATGAAACCAGTTTAGTTTAGTTTTTTGCCCTATATATATAGATACCAAACTAAACTGAATTATATATACCCGCGCGGGAATAAACGGCACCAGCAAAAAACGTCAGTAGTAGACCCGAAAATCCGGAGGTTACTTTAGTCGAACAATCCGTTTGCCAAATTAACCGCATCATCCTTTTTCTGGTTGATGATTTTGGCGTACACTTGTGTCATCTTCACATCGGCATGGCCGAGCAGTTTCGAGGTCGTGTAGAGGTCTGCACCGAGCGTCAGCATCATCGTGGCGAACGTATGCCGGGCCGTATGAAATGAAAATCGCTTGTCTATTCCCGCAGCTTTCGCCCAAGGTTTTATAAGCAGGTTCATCATCGACGGACTCGGCAAATCGAATACATGGTCTTCAGATGTCTTCTCTCCACGTTTCGGCATCCACTTCAAGGCTTCGGGGGAAAGGGGCAGATAAATCGGCTCTTTGGTCTTCTGCATGGAAACAGCCAAACGGTATTGCCCTCTGTCGATAAATACATCTTTCCACTTCAATCCGATAATATCGCTTATCCGTAATCCGCAGAAGCAAGAGAACAAATAAGCCTGTTTTACGGCCTCGTTTTTCATCGGAGTAGCAATCAATGCCCGTACCTCTTCGATGGTCATATACGAGCGTTTACTCTCCGGCAGACGTATTTTATCCGAATTGTTGATCTTCGTAAAAGGATTGACCTTTATAATCTCCGCACGCACAGCTGCGTTCAAAGCTCCGTTCAGAATGCGGTAGTAGGTATGGAGCGTAAAGTTCGATACACGCTTGCCCTTTGGCCGGTATTCCGTCAGCAGATAGTCGATATACTCTTGACAGAACGCCTTGTCGATTTGATCCATCGTTATTCGCTCTCCGGCAAAATCTTTCAGGATGCGGATAGTTACCTTGATTTGTTCCCCATCCTTTTTCCCTCGCTTTGCCTGATTCTCTTTGTAGGTATCCATCCAGTCCAAAAGAAAAACCTTTTCCCTGTTTTCGATTCCGGCCTCACCATTGGTCATTTGGATAATACGTTTCGACTTGATGGCATTGGCGGCCACCATCGTTGCTTGGTTTTGCTTACGGGCATTATAATCCGTTTCGGGAATAATATACATCTTCAGATACTCGTATGTCCGCTTCCCATCCCGGTATATATCCAGATATAGGCTTTTGTTTCCATTAGCCAACTCTTTCATCCGAAGACGAATCGGCTCTTTTACTTTCGCAGGCTTCTTTACTCGTGGCATAGTTCCTCCTTGCTTTACTCGTTATTCCTGCCACAAAGGTAGAAAGAATAATCCGAATTAAGGAACAAATAAGAAACAAAAATGTACCGAAAAAGAACCAAATAACAATAATCAAGTAAAACAAATGAAGATACAGATACAACATAATTACTTATTATACAGTATATTTATTTTCAATTGATTGGTTTTTGTTTTCTTCTTCAATTCATACTCTGTAAATCTGGTAAATTTCAATCATAGCGGGAATAGGCATCATTATTTCTGCGTCACGGCTTGTGGCGTGGGATTGTGGCCTATTTAGCTATGAAGGTTTACCAGAGCCTGTTGGATGTAAGTAGGATTTCAGTTCCACGCTTTCTTTATGTTTGACTCCTTCGGAACTGGGGAGTGCGAAAATCCGAACTGCAAATGAAGCGATTTTTCAAATCCTGCCGGAAGCTGTTGGCTGCCGTCCGCAGGCGCTGCCTGAGATGGAGCTCTTCCATCCTGAACGAACCCGAGGTCTACCGGGACAGCTGGGAACGTCCCGATCCGGATGATGTCCGCTAATCCATTCATTTTAAATCAGGTATATATGAAACTTTTCTCAAAGGAAGAGAGCTACATCTCGAAGAAGATGCGGCTCTACGGGAATGTCGAGTCCGATTCCGACATTTCGATCGACGGCAGCGTTTATGGCAATGTCCGCTCGAAAAAACACGTCATGCTCGGAGCCACGGCCCATTTCGAAGGAAACATCGAGGGCGATACCGTTCTGGTGTGCGGCTATTTCAAGGGCACGATCGTCGCCAAACGCATGATCGAGGTCCGGACGCCGGCGGTCATCTCGGGCGACCTGATCTCGGATTCGGTGCGCGTGGAGTCCGGAGTGACCCTTCAGGGCA
Organism: Alistipes sp. Zagget8; assembly: GCA_001941065.1. Lineage (GTDB taxonomy): Bacteria > Bacteroidota > Bacteroidia > Bacteroidales > Rikenellaceae > Alistipes. Next base: position 109,249 of record MSHJ01000016.1, on the reverse strand, counting down.
AGGTGATGGCCAAGACCGTCGAGCAGGATTGCCTGCCTGATGCCGAATCCGCCGCCGAAGAACCGGCTCCGGTCGCTGTCGAGGAGTAGCCTTCCGTCTTCCGGAAGCTGCCTTCCGCTGAAAACGTCCAACCCCGCCGGAACCTGCAAAAGGTTCCGGACGGGGTTGTTCGTCGCTGTCCCGAATGCTTGTGCGCACAAGGGTTGGACCAGCGTCCTCCACTCCCTCTTCTCCCTGTGCCGGGAATCCGACGTCTACCGGGACAGCTGGTATCGTCCCGATCCCGACGAGGAGATATAACCCCGCATCGCAAATGCAAAAGCAACGACCGCCGGGCCAAATGAATTTGTCCCTGCAATCGTTGCTTCGTATTGACGGCCTGCAGCCTGTCCTGCCTTGCCCGGGCACTACTTACGTCGCATGCCTCGCCTCCGCTCGGCATAAGCGTGCTCCGTGAGCAGCTTTCGCGGCTCGGCAAAGCACCGCTGCGCGGTAAACGCAAAAACAACGCCCCGCGGTCCGAATAAATTCGTTCCGCAGCCGTTGTTTTCGCATTTATGCCGTCGGCATCTGCTTTGCACTCGCCTTGGCGCTACTTTTTCACCTTGGGCGCAAGCATCATATTCATCTTCTTGCCGTCGAGCTTGGGCATCATCTCCACCTTGGCGAACTCCTCGAGGTCCGTGGCAAAGCGCAGCAGCAGGATTTCGCCCTGCTCCTTGAAGACGATCGAACGACCCCGGAAGAAGACGTAGGCTTTGACCTTGGCTCCCTCCTTGAGGAAATTCTGCGCGTGTTTGAGCTTGAAATTGTAGTCGTGGTCGTCGGTCTGCGGACCGAATCGAATCTCTTTTACCACAACCTTCGTCTGGTTAGCCTTCAGCTCCTTGGCCTTCTTTTTCTGCTGGTAGAGGAATTTCTGGTAATCGTCGATGCGGCATACCGGGGGCTCGGCCTTGGGCGAGATCTCGATCAGGTCGAGTTCCAGCTCGTCGGCGAGTTTGAGTGCATCGCGGATCGGCAGAACCCGGGGCTCACCGACGTTGTCACCGACCACGCGCACTTCGGGAGCCGTGATCTCGTTGTTGATCCGGTGGGGGTTCTCCTTGACGGGCGGACGGCGCCCGAAGCGGTTGTTGGCATTGGCTGCCGGTTTCGGTCTGTTATTCCCGGGGGTAAACGGCCTCGGCGGGAATGGTTTCGGTGCTGCGATAGTTGTACGTATTAGTTAAGTTAATAATATGTTGTCTTATTTCTTTTCGAGTTTGTTGGCCTCGACCTCCTCTTTGACCAGTCCGGCAATCAGGTCGCGGAACGCCTCCATCGACATCTGGCCCTTGTCGCCCTCGCCCTGTGCGCGGACCGACACGAGTCCTTCGGTCTCCTCCTTCTCGCCGACGATCAGCAGGTAGGGGATGCGCTTGAGTTCGTTGTCGCGGATTTTGCGGCCGATTTTCTCGTTGCGGTCGTCGACCTCCGAGCGGACGTCGCTGCGGTTGAGGAACTCCGAAACCCGCTGGGCGTAGTCGTTGAATTTCTCCGAGATGGGGAGCACCACGACCTGCTGGGGCGAGAGCCACAGCGGGAATTTGCCGCCCGTGTGCTCCAGCAGCACGGCCACGAAACGCTCCATCGAACCGAACGGTGCGCGGTGAATCATGATCGGGCGGTGGAGCCGGTCGTCGGCGCCCTTGTACGTGAGGTCGAAACGCTCCGGGAGGTTGTAATCCACCTGAATCGTGCCCAACTGCCACTTGCGGCCGATGGCGTCTTTGACCATAAAGTCGAGCTTCGGGCCATAGAAGGCGGCTTCGCCCAGTTCGACCACCGTCGTGAGGCCCTTCTCCTTGGCGGCCTGCATGATGGCCGATTCGGCCTTCTCCCAGTTCTCGTCCGAACCGATGTATTTCTCCTTGTTGTTCGGGTCGCGGAGCGAAATCTGGGCCGTGTAGTTGTCGAATTTCAGCGTCTTGAAGATGTAGAGCACGATGTCGATCACGCGTTCGAATTCTTCGAGAAGCTGATCCGGCCGTACGAACAAATGGGCGTCGTCCTGCGTGAATCCGCGCACGCGCGTCAGTCCGTGGAGCTCGCCCGACTGCTCGTAGCGGTAGACTGTTCCGAATTCGGCCAGACGCACGGGCAGCTCCTTGTACGAACGGGGCTTCGACCGGTAAATCTCGCAGTGGTGCGGGCAGTTCATCGGTTTGAGGAGATACTCCTCGCCCTCGATCGGGGTGTGGATGGGCTGGAACGAGTCCTTGCCGTATTTGGCGTAGTGGCCCGAGGTGACGTAAAGCTCCTTGTTGCCGATATGCGGGGTGATTACCTGCTGGTAGCCGTATTCTTTCTGCACGTTGCGCAAAAACTGCTCCAGGCGGTCGCGCAGGGCGGCGCCTTTGGGCAGCCACAGCGGCAGGCCCTGGCCCACGCGCTGCGAGAAGGTGAACAGCTCGAGGTCCTTGCCCAGTTTGCGGTGGTCGCGTTTCTTGGCCTCCTCCATCATCACCAGATACTCGTCGAGCATCGATTTCTTGGGGAACGAGATGCCGTAGATACGCGTCAGCATCTTGTTCTTCTCGTTGCCGCGCCAGTAGGCTCCGGCCACGGAGGTCAGTTTCAGGGCCTTGATGTACCCCGTGTTGGGGATGTGCGGTCCGCGGCACAGGTCCGTGAACGCGCCGTTGGTATAGAACGAGATGGTGCCGTCCTCGAGGTCCGTGATGAGTTCGACCTTGTACGGGTCGTTCTTCTCGGTGAAGGTCTTGAGGGCCTCCGCCTTGGGAACCTCGCGGCGCAGGAGCTGTTCCTTGTTGCGGGAGAGCTCCACCATTTTGTTTTCGATGGTCTGCAGGTCGGCCTCGGTGATGGGCACCGGGGAGTCGACATCGTAGTAGAAGCCGTTCTCGATGGCCGGGCCGATGCCGAACTTGATGCCCGGATAGAGCGCCTCGAGGGCCTCGGCCAGCAGGTGCGACGAGGTGTGCCAGAAGGCGTGCTTGCCCTCTTCGTCGTCCCATTTGTAGAATTTGACCGAAGCATCCGCTTCGATCGGGCGCGTCATGTCCACCGTCGCGCCGTTTACCGAGGCCGCGAGCGAGTCAGCAGCTAAACGAGGGCTGATGCTCTCTGCAATCTGGTAAGCAGTAGTCCCTTCGGCATATTCTCTTACCGAGCCGTCGGGAAAAGTGATTTTAATCATTTGTTGTGTATCAATTAAAGTTTTCGGGGCCTTCGGCGCTTCCACAATTACGAGACGGAATACGCTTCCGGGTTGCCCGGTTGTTTCGTTTAATCCTCCTTTTCGGTCTGCGGCAGGTCCCTGACCGATACGTCGCGGCCGCCGCGTTCGCGCTCGGCGTGCTGCAGCGGGTTGCGCGTCCACTCGGCCCACGCGCGGCGGTGCTCCACGATGTCGATGGCCGTGTAGATCGCATTGCGCATCGACTGCGGGTCGGCCTTGTCCTTTCCGGCGATGTCGAAAGCCGTGCCGTGGTCGGGCGAGGTGCGCACGGCCGGAAGCCCTGCCGTGAAATTCACCCCGTCGGGCGACAGCGTCTTGAACGGCGCCAGCCCCTGGTCGTGGTACATGGCCAGGATGCCGTCGTATTTGGCGTATCCGCCGCCGGCGAAAAGTCCGTCGGCCGCGAACGGCCCGAAGGCCAGCACGCCCTTGCCGAACGCCTCGACGATGGCCGGCTTGATAATCTCCTGCTCCTCGCGGCCCAGCAGTCCGCCGTCGCCGGCGTGGGGGTTGAGGGCCATGACGGCGATGCGGGGCTCGACAATCCCGAAATCCTCGACGAGCGAACGGCGCAGCGTGTGCAGGTCTTTGACGATCCGTTCCCTGGTGATGCTGCGGGCGATTTCCGAAACGGGGATGTGCTTCGTGACCAGTCCCACGCGCAGCAGGTCGCTGCACATGATCATCATCGCTTCGCCGCCGAATTCGGCGGCCATATATTCGGTGTGCCCCGTGTAGCGGAAATCGTCGGCCTGCACGGTTTCCTTGTCGAAGGGGGCCGTGACTATGGCGTCGAGATGCCCCTCCTTCAGGTCGCGGACGGCTGCGTTCAGCGCCTCCACGGCGGCGCGGCCCGCATCGGCTGCCGCTTTGCCCGGGAGGATTTCGGCTCCTTCGCCGCAGGCCGCGAGGTTGACCTTTCCGCGGCGTGCCTCGGCGGCCGAAGCCACGGGGTTGAAGGAGACAGGTTCTGTCTCCGCAAGGGTATTTCGGTAATAGGCGGCGGCTTTGGGCGAACCGTAGACGACGGGGGTGAAGAGCTCCGTCATGCGCGGGTCGGCGAGCGCTTTGAGGATGACCTCCCAGCCGATGCCGTTCGTGTCGCCCTGCGTGATGCCTATTTTGAGTTTGTGTTCCGGCATAATCAATTTTGTTTCAACTTACAAAGTTATAAAATATTCAGAATACACAATGCCTGCAACCCCATTAAAATGATTTTTTACATCGCTTTACGCCCGCAGGTGCAATTTTTTATTATCTTTGTTGTAGCAGTCTGTGAGGGCTGCGGATATTTTTCGGATAAAAGCGCATCGGCTTTTTTCTTACCGTCGAAAATTGGACACTTTCGGGTAACGTAAGGAATAAAGGTTGATGCTCTCGCTGTTTTTCGGCGTGGGCATTTGCCGCATTCTACGTTACGGGTCGTCCAATACCTCGACGGTGGAGCTGCATTTCTGCCCGCGCTTTTTTCCGGTAACGAGTTGCGAAAAATGAGAGGAAGTGAGCGAAAAATGTCGAAATGCAATGCTGAATTCGTCGAAACGGTATTTTGCCTGATGTTCGAAACGTTCTGGATGGCTCCCTATGATCCGCGCAGGAGCGATCCGGTGCTGGCCTGCTTCGAACGGCGGGCGCGCTGTGCGTCGGTGCTGCTGGGCAAGACCGATCTCGCCTCGGCGACCGGGGCGCAGCTGCGCGAGGTGGCGAAGGCGGTCGCCGAACTGGAGGAGTCCGTACAGCAGATTGCCGGGACCGGGCTGTTCCGGAGCCGGGAGTGCGCCGAAGCGCTGGAGCGGGTCCGCGGGATCAGGGAAGCGCTGGCGGAGCGATGCGCCGCCGGAACTCCGAGCAGATGATTCCCGTCGCCATGGCGACGTTCAGCGATTCCGAACCCCGGCGGTCTGCCGGCCAGGGCGGAATGAACAGTTTGCGGGTGACGGTGCGTGCCACCGGCTCCGTGACGCCGCGGCCTTCGTTGCCCATCACCACGATACCCTCCGGCGTGAGTTTCGCGCCGTAGATATTCTCCCCTTCCAGAAAGGTCCCGTAGACCGGGATGCCCTGCGCGGCGGCTGCGGCGAGCTGCGGGGCGAGCTCCGTGTAGTGCACCCTCACGCGGATGACGGCGCCCATCGTGGCCTGTACCACCTTGGGGTTGAAACAGTCGGCCGTACCCGGGGAGCAGAGGATGTCGGTGATGCCGAACCAGTCGGCCAGCCGGATGATCGTGCCCAGGTTGCCGGGATTCTGCACGTCGTCCAAAGCCAGCGTCAGCCGCCCTTTCAGCGCCTCCGTATTTAATTCATAACGGGGTATCTCGACCAGCGCCAGCGAATTGCCCGCAGTCTTCAGCAGCGAGAGGCGTTCCATGTCGCGCGGGGCGACGGTCTCGACTCCGGGGCCTTCGAAAACCCCTTCCAACGTAAATATTTTGCGTACCCGCAGGTGCGAGGTGCGCAGTTCGCCGATGAGTTTCTCCCCTTCGGCGACGAAGAGTCCGTGTTCGGCGCGGCCGCGTTTGTCGGCCAGTGCGCGGACGAGTTGTATTTCGGCTTTGGTCATCGCTCTTTTTCGATGCTGTAAGTGGTTCCTTCGGTGGCGGGGTAGCTCTCGGGGAAGATCGCACGCGCCTCCTCGACCAGCTGCGCCTCGTCCTTGTAACGCGACGAATAGTGCCCGATCACGAGGCGTCGGGCTCCCGCTTTCAGGGCCGCTTTCGCGGCGTCGGCGGTCGTCGAATGGCCCCGGTCCTTGGCTGCCCGCTGTTCCGCGGCGGCGTAGGTCGCCTCGTGGTACATCAGGTCTACCCCCTTGCAGAGCTCCGCGGCCTTGGCCGAAAAGTTCGTGTCCGAAAGGTAGGCATACGACCGCGCCCGATAGGGACGGTAGGTCAGCTCGGCATTGGGGATCACCTCGCCGTTTCCGAGCACGACATCCTCGCCCCGTTTGGCGGCGGTGATTTGCGCGATCGAGAGGCCGTATTTGGCGATTTTGAACTTTTCGACGTTCAGCGGCGGTTCTTTCTCCCGGAAGAGGAATCCGGCGCACGGCACGCGGTGGCGCAGCGGGATGCTCCACACCTCCAGCGTGCGGTTTTCCAGCAGCAGCGCGTGTTTGGTGGTGTCGACCTCGGTCCACGCCACGGGGTAGGGCAGCTCGCTGTCGAAATAGCGGAGGTGGCAGGCCAGTATCTCGCCGAACGGCGCCGGAGCGAAGACCCGCAGCGGGGTCTTGCGGCCGTAGAGCGCCAGCGTCGAGATGAGCGGGAACAACCCGAAGACATGGTCTCCGTGGAGGTGCGAAATGAACACGGCCCGGATTTTCAGCGGGTTGATGCCGTAACGAATCAGCTGTTGCTGCACGCCCTCGCCTGCATCCACGAGGTAATACTGTTCGTGGATGTCGACCGCCTGCGCCGACGGATGCCGGCTCACGGTGGGCTTCGCGGAGGAAGAGCCTAATATGGTGACCGAGAAACTCATCTCCTTTCGATTTTATGGGACGCCTGCGGCACCTCGCTGGTTCGTCCCGAATGGGAAATACGTCGGTATGTCCCATCCGTGCCGGACTGCGCGACGCACCGCATCCGTCTCCCTAAAATCAAAAACATGTTTATCTCAGCAGGAATCGTTCGCAATCCAGCGCCGCGATACATCCCGACGCCGCTGCCGTGATGGCCTGGCGGTAGTGGGGATCGCGGACGTCGCCGGCGGCGAAGACGCCTTCGACGCTGGTCTTCGACGTGCCCGGCTCGACCTTGACGTATCCTTCGGCGTCGAGCTTCAGCTGGTCGCGGAAAATCTCCGTGTTGGGGTGGTGGCCGATCGCCAGGAAGAATCCCGAAACGTCGATCTTCATCTCCGTGCCGTCGTTCTTGCGCAGCAGGGCCCCCGTGACGCCCGACTCGTCGCCCAGCACCTCGGCGGTGTTGTGCTCGAACAGCACCTCGATATTGGGGGTGTTGAACACCCGCTGCTGCATCGCCTTCGAGGCACGCAGGTGGGGTTTCCGGACGATCATGTAGACCTTGCGGCAGAGCGAAGCCAGATACGACGCCTCTTCGCAGGCCGTGTCGCCGCCGCCGACCACCGCTACGTCCTTCTTGCGGTAGAAGAATCCGTCGCAGGTGGCGCAGGCGCTGACGCCCTGGCCGCGGAATTTGGTTTCGGACGGAAGCCCGAGGTATTTGGCCGAGGCTCCCGTGGCGATGATGAGCGTTTCGGCCTTGATCTCCGTGGTGCCGTCCACGACCACGTGGAACGGCCGCGACGAGAGGTCCACGGTCGTGACCATCCCCGAGCGGATGTCGGCGCCGAAGCGCTCGGCCTGCTTGCGCATCTGGGCCATCAGGTCGGGACCGGTGACGCTTTCGGGATACCCCGGGAAATTCTCGACGTCGGTCGTCGTCGTGAGCTGCCCGCCCGGCTCGATGCCTTCGTAAAGCACCGGACTGAGGTTGGCCCGCGAGGTGTAAATGGCTGCGGTGTACCCTGCGGGACCGCTGCCGATGATCAGTACTTTTACTGCTTCTGCCATGATCGTTGTTATTTTTTGTAAGTTTTTTATGCTGTCGATTGTCCTTGTCGCGGCCTGTGGCCGCGTTTGCAAATTGGACCCACCCCCAAACCCCCGCCTTGGCGGGGGCTTATCGCATTGCGACCGGAATGTCAACCGGAATATGCCTGGGATGCGGCCATTGCGTTTTCTTCATTATTCATACCGAATTCCGTCAGCCGCTGCCCCAGGTAGTCGAATTCGGCCCAGCGGCCGTTCTTCCGCACCCGGACGATGCTCTCGGCGGGGATGTAATCCACGATTTCGTATTCGGGCGGAATGACGTAGTGTCCGTGGCGGTCGATGAGTCCCATGCCGCCGGGCGTCTCGACCTCGGCACGCCCTTCGCGGAAATCGCCCGCCCAGGTGAAGCGCGACGCGATGACGGGGTTGTTGTCCGTATCCACGAACCCGAATCCGCCGTCGTCCTCGACGCAGACCAGTCCTTCGAACACGTGGCTGGTCCAGCGGTGTCCGGTCAGGCGGCGCTGCGGGGCGTAATCGGCCGTGACGTCCGAGACCTGCATCGGGTCGCCCGCCGCGCGGATTTGCCGCCGCAGGGCTTCGAAGGCTTCGGCATCGCCGTCGGGCGTGCCGAAATTGGCATCGTGATAGCGCAGGGGAATGAACCGCCCGCCGCACCAGCGCAGGTTGCCGGCCCGGAGGTTGTTGTGCGAAAAGCCCAGTTCACGCAGCGCGGCCTGAAGCGCGTCGAGCCCTGCGAGCAGCCGTTCGGCGGGTTCCGTCAGCAACGCTTCGGCGAAACTCCGGCCCGCGGGCAGGCGCTGGAGCACCAGGTCGCAGGCCTGCGGATGCTCCGTGGCATCCACCCAGCAGAGTTCGCCCGGGAGGATGCGGTACTCCGTCAGCCACTCCGTGTTGAGGCGTCCCGCCTGCGATGCGGTCCGCTCCACGGCGGCCAGCGCCGCGGGCGAGAGCGGCAGCGAGAGCAGCCACCGTTCGCCGCGCCAGTCGATTTCGGCTTCGGCGAAGCGCGTCGTGCGCATCAGCTGCGGAATGCCGCCCGTTTGCATCACGGGACGGGCGTCGGTGAGCGTTGCGAACGAGATCTCGGGCGTTTGGAGCGCCTGTATGAAGGTGTGCAGGGTCGGGGTCATGGTTATTCGGTTTTAACGCTGATGGAGCCGATGTTGAGCATCGTGATGAGTTGTTCGGTCGAAGCGTTGTAGCTCATGCCCCGGAACGGCGGCATGGCTCCGGGGCCTTTGGCTTCGCGGATCGCTTCGTTGAACACCTCGGGCATGGGGCTCGAACAGTCGTAGAGCACCGCGGCATAGCGGTTGGGGTAGCCGGCCTCCTCCTCCGAGGGGAAGAAGACCGTTCGCGGGGTGTCGCCCGCGGCGATGTGGATATTTACGAGCAGCACGTTGCCGTCGGCCGTGCGCAGCGACTTGATCTGCTCGGCCACGGCGCAGAGTTCGCTGTTGTCGCAGTCGGTGGCCTCGCCGTCGGTGATGTTGAAGACGATGGGCGGGAAACTCTCCGCATGGGCCGGGTCGGCGCACCATGCCGCGGCGATGTCGCGCACGCGGCGCAGCGCTTCGCACATCGGGGTCTGTCCCACGGCCTCGGGCTCCACCCACGCCGGGGTGGCGATTTCGCGCAGGGCGTTGCTGCCGTCGGGGAGCCTGTACTCCATGATCTCTCTCTTCAGCGGCGGCTCCTCGGCGGCCAGTTCTGCCACGGAGATAACCTCCCGGCCGCCCGGCAGCAGCGAGTAGACCTCGTCGTCGCCCGAATAGCCCAGCACGGCGATGTCGTAGTAGTCGCGGACGCCGTCGCTGCGGCGTGCCCGTTCGATCAGTTCGAACAGCATGCCGTTGGTGATGGAGGCCACGGCGTCGGCCTTGGTCATCTGCCGTCCGCGGAAGCGGATTTTCTCGGCCATCGACCCCGAGCCGTCGATGATGAAGATGAAGGCCGTGCGGTGCGTGCGTGTGATGCTTTGTATGTACATATTTTAATTATTTCAGTCCGCGGACCGTGTAGTAGTCCTCGCGCCTGTCGTCGTCGTTGTCGCAGTCGAGGCCGTAGCTGACGGCCATGTCGAGCGAGCAGTCGCGGTCGCGGTCGGCATCGGTGGCGCGGCGCATCGCCTCGTGGGCGTTGCGGCCTGCGGCGACGGCGTCGTTCAGCTCTTCGGCCGTCGGCACGCGGCCCAGCATCGAAGCGTAGATCTGCTCGGCCCAGCTGTGGGCGTAGTCGTCGTAGTGGACGGCGAAGACCCGGAAGCGGTTGTCCACGGCGGCCGTCGTCGCGAGTTCGCCGCGCTCTACGGCGTCGAGGATTGCCGCGACCTCGCGGCGGGTGATGTACTGTCCGGCCAGGTCGAGCCAGCGGCCGCTGCCGTCGTAGTGCGGATCGAGGCTTCCCTTGCCGAGCATCGCCCCCAGCGCCGCCACGATGGCCTTGTTGTAGAGCTTCAGCCCGCGGCGCAGCGCCGTGGCGCGGATGATGGCTTTGTTGTGGGTGTATACCGGGGCGTCGGGGTCGCGCTCCTCGAGTCCGTGGAGGATGTTCACGGCTTCGACCATGGCGCCTGCGACGTAGGGGTTGTACTCTTCGAAATTGATGACGTCGCGGCAGACCGTGCGCCGGTCGCGGGCCGGCCACTTTTCGATGTCGCGCACGGCGCCGAAGCTGGTGAGGTTGGCCCCCGGCATCAGGTGGGAGTGCCCGTCCTTCTCGATCAGGTACGAGTAGGGGAACGCCGAGGTGTCGTGGTGGTAGGAGTGGTGCCCCATGACCATCGTGAAGGCCCCTTCGAGGGCCGGCGACATGATGTAGGCACTCGAGGCGAACTTGCAGCCCCGCAGGTGCACGGCCTGGTGCACGGCGCCGCTTTTGAAGAGGTGGTTGCTCTGGTTCGAGCCGCTCCCGGCGTTGAAAAACGAGAACATGCCGGCGATGAGCAGCGACGATTTGTGGTGCGAGACGGTGTAGGGACCTGCGAAGATCGAGGCGGCCTCGCCGTTTTCGCAGTGCGAGTTGGCGAAGAAGAGCGATTCGGCGGCCGTGAAGCCCTTGTCCAGGCGGCAGCTTTCGCCGACGAAACAGCGTTCGACGATCGAGCCGTTGCCGATGACGGCGTTTTCGGCTGCAATCGTGTCGTAGGCCTTGACATCGACGCCGATGCGGACGCCGTCGCAGAGGGTGGCGTTCTCGAGAATCGACGCGCCGTCGATCTCCACGCCGTTGCCGATGCGGACCTCGCGGATGAAGCGTGCGCCGACGATGCGGCATCCGCTTCCCACGTCGCCCATCTCCGACGAACGTTCTTCGGCGTATTCATCGACCATTTTTTCGAGTGCCGCGATGGTCTGCGGCCGGTGGCGGTAGACAGCCATCACGTAGGCGATCTGCGCCGACATCGTGTCGAATATCTTCACCGTGCGGCCGCCGCATTCGTTCATCGTGGCGACTCCCGTGCCGTTGCCGAAAGCCGAGCGGCGGCGGCATTCGAGCGCCGTGACGCCCTCGACGAGCGACGCTTCGCCGATGCGGTAGTTGGCGATCCGCGAACGGATGATTCGAGCTCCCCGGGCGATCTCGACGCACCCTTCCAGATGGCTCTGATGCAGTTGAAAGGGTTCGAAATCCGGAGCGACCCGCACTTTCGTCCAATCTTCAGCTGAATTGCCGAATGCTTCGAGTGCGGCGATCTCCGCGGGGGTTAAATTCCGGAATGAAATCATCTTACCTATAAAGTTTTGAATGCAAATATAGCAATTTGCGTCTAAATCACAAACTCGCTTTCCGCAGCGGGGAGCTCGTTCCCTGCGTGGTCGATTCCGATCCGGCGGCCGTTGCGCACGACCTGCGCCCGGCCGTTGCGGAAGGGTTTCACGGCTTCGCAGCCCGGAAAGCTCAGGCAGCTCCGGCCCGCCGTGTCGATGTAGTGCCACGTGCCGCCCAGCAATACGGCGGCCAGCCCCTCGGTGAAATCGAAGCCGCTGTCGTAGAGCGGGGGTATGACGACCTGCGACGGCGTGCGGTAGCCCCAGCGGCCGTTCTCGACGAACAGCTCCGGAGGGCTTTCGCCGGCCGAAGGCTCCCGGCCGCCGGCCTGCCGGACCGCTTCGTCCAGCAGTTCCGCGAGTCCGAAAAGTCGCAGCGACGGGGCGCAGAGCAGCTGCGCCACGCGGTACTGCACGGCCCTGCCACGGCGTTCGAACAGGGCGAGGGCTTCGCGGTAGGCGGGATCGGCGGGGATGAGCCCGGGCGAGAACAGCAGGCCGTCGGCGGTGCCGTAGCGTTCCCAGAGCGTCGGGTCCTCGGCCAGCGCATGCAGGGCCGTGGAGATCAGGGCTGCGGGGTAGTCGTCGAGGCGTTCGTTGAAATCCCCGGCCGTGCGGGCCGGATGCTGGTAAGCCGCCGTGCCCAGTTCGGGGCTCGCCTCCCCGGCGAAGGCTGGCAGGAAAGTGGCGTCGAAATCGATCGGATGCAGTCGCTGATTCCTGTCGACGATGATGTTCGCGGGTTTCAGGTCTCCGTGGGCGCAGTCGTCGGCGACCAGTCCGGCGGCCAGCGCGTCGAACGATTCCGCAAGGCTCCGGAGTTTTGCCGTATCGTGGGCCTCGGCCGCCTCGATAGCCGCTTTGTGCAGGGTCTCGCCCTCGATCCAGTCGCCCAGAATCACATCGACCCAGACTCCCGTTTCCGACGACGTGTAGAGGTAAAGTTCTTTTTCGAGCAGTTTGTCCCCGTATATTTCCCGGAGATGGCGCATCGTTCGCAGGTAACAGCGCAGCAAGCGGATGCGTCCGTCGTGGCGGATGCGGAACACGACGGCCGAATTTCCGACGCTGTAACGGGGGCGTCCCTGCTCGTCCAGACACAATTCCACGTCGCCCAGCGTGCGTGTCAGGCCGCGGGAATCGGAGAGGGACAGCAGGTATTGACGAAGGGTGAACATGGCGTCGGGTCGGATTTTCAGGCGGGGCCGGGATGCTCCGGGACGGCGCAAGTTACGAAAAAATCGGATAAAAACGCCGGACGTTGAGTCCGGCGTTCTGTTTGTATGGTGCCTCTCGGGCGGGGCGGTTCGAACGCATTCAGTCCTTCGGCAGCCCCTAAAACAAGCGTCTTACATCTGGTCGGGAGCACGGAACCGGTTTTGAAACGTTCAGTCCTCCGGTTGCCCCTAAATCAGGCGTCTTACGCCTGGGGAGCACGGAACCGGCTCTGAAACGTTCAGTCCTCCGGCTGCCTCTAAAGCAGGCGTCTTACGCCTGTTAGTGGCAGTTGCAGTGGCCGTTGTGGTCGTCGCAGCCTTCGCCGCAGCCGTCTCCGCAGTCTCCGCACGAGCAGCCGCCCTGCAGGTCTTCGGGGGTCACGTCGCGCACCGAAACCACATCCACTTCGAAATTGAGCGTCTTGCCGGCCATCGGGTGGTTGAAATCCATCTTCACGGTCTCGTCGCCGATCTCCCTGACGATACCCATCATGCGGTTGCCCTGGGCGTCGCTCATCGGGACCTGGCTACCTTCGAAGAGAATGTCTTCGGCCAGTTTGCCGTCTACCATGAATATGTTTTTCGGCAGGTCGACGATGGCATCGGCGATCAGTTCGCCGTAGCCGTCCTTGGGCTCGAGGGTGAACGAAACCGATTCGCCGATCTCCTTGCCCAGGATTGCCTCCTCGAATTTGGGAAGCAGCATGCCCGTCCCGAAGATGAATTCGAGGGGCTGGCCCGGACGCGACTGGTCCGCGATCTGTCCGTCGATGGTGAGCTTGTAGTCTACGCCGACCATTTTGTTCTGTTCTACTTTCATGCTAAATAGTGTTATGTATTAAGTTTTTTGTTTTGTTGCTGCCGTGCGCTGTATTCGCCGCCGACGGCGGCGTTTACAAGTCTGACCCTCCCCTAAATCCCCTCCTCGGAGGGGACTTTATGGCCAAGTTATCAGGCAGTCAGAATGTTTGCTCATATTTGTCCGCTGTTGTCTTCTTTCTAAGAAAGGCTTCTTAAGGCGTCAAAGGTACGCACTTCGGGGCGAGTTGCCAAATAATCGCAAGAAATAATTGTGCCGCAGAGGATAAACCGCCTGCATATTAAAACGCAAGAACGATTTTTTTCGTATATTCGTCTGCGATATGGAACGGATAATCATTACCGGCGCGGCCGGGAATCTGGGATCGCTGCTGGCGCGGGAGATGGCCCGCGACGGGGTCCCGCTGCGGCTTTTCTGGCATCGCAGGCCGGTTGCCGACGACCTGGCGGCCTGCCCCGGCATCGAGACCTGCCAGGTCGATCTGGGGCGTCCCGAAACCCTCCGCGGGCATTTGCAGGAGGGCGACACCATCGTCCATTTCGCCGGGGTGCTCTTCCGGGCCGACCCTCAGAAATTCCTCCATACGACCAATACGCGCTATTTCCGCAACCTCCTCGACGAAGCCCTCCGGGCCGGGGTCCGGCGGATCGTCCTCATCAGTTTTCCGCATGTCGAGGGCGAGACGACGCCCGAAAAACCAGCCCGGGGCCGGTTGGACGGCCATCCGGTCTCGGTCCATGCCGCCACGCGGCTGGAGGAGGAACGCCTGCTCTTTGCGCACTCCGACCGGCTGGAAGCCGTGAGCCTGCGCGTGGGGATGGTCTACGGACGCGGCATCCTGATGATCGACGCCGCCCGCTGGTTCTCACGCCGCTGGCTGCTGGGGGTGTGGCGCCGTCCGACGTGGATTCATCTGATTTCGGCGCCCGATTTCGTCGCGGCGGCGAAGGCCGCGGCCTGCAAACCCGGCATCCGGGGCATCTACCACGTCGGCGACGAGGGCGTGCAGACCCTCCAGCAGTTCCTCGACGATGCCGCCCGGCGGTGGGGCACGAAACGTCCGTGGCGGATGCCGCTGTGGATGATTTATGCGGCGGCTCGGGGATTCGAATCCGTTTCGCGCATCACCGGATGGCGTGCCCCGCTGACGCGCGATTTCATCACGATCGGCCGCGTCTCCTATTACGGCGACACGGAGCGGATGCGCCGCGAACTGCTTCCCGAACTGCATTACAGGACTTACCGCGAAGGACTGGAGATATTGTAAGAAAAACGGCGGCGATCTGAAATCGCCGCCGTTTCCGTCTCCCGGATGCCGCCGTTACTCGCAGTTGCGGCAGCAGAGGTTCCTATCGCCGTAGCCGTTGTCGATTTTCGACACGTAGGGGAAGAATTTCGACTCGCCGATCCATGCCAGCGGGAACGCCGCCTGCTCGCGCGTATAGGGATGTGCCCATTCGCCTGCGATTTCGCGGGCCGTGTGGGGTGCGTTGGCCACCACATTGTCCGCTTTGCCGACGGCCGCCTCGCATTCGCGCTTGATGCTGACGAGCGCCTCGATGAAGCGGTCCATCTCCTCCTTGGGCTCCGACTCCGTGGGTTCGACCATCAGCGTCTCGTGCACGGGGAACGAGAGCGTCGGGGCGTGGAATCCGTAGTCCATCAGCCGGTGGGCGATGTCGCCGCAGTCGATGTTGTAATCCTTCTTGAAATTCGTCAGGTCGAGGATCATCTCGTGGCCCACGCGGCCCGTTTCGCCCGAATAGTAGGTGCGGTACTCCGGAGCCAGCGCCGCCGACATGTAGTTGGCATTGACGATGGCCATTTCGGTGGCTTTGCGCAGTCCGTCGGCCCCCAGCATCTTGATGTAGCCGTAGGTGATCGGGAGCAGCAGCGCCGAACCCCATGGGGCCGACGATACCGCCGTGATGCCTTCGTCGCCGCCCGTGGCCACGACCGGATGCGAGGGCAGGAACGCCCTCAGGTGCTCCGCGACGCAGATCGGACCCACGCCCGGACCGCCGCCGCCGTGGGGCATGGCGAAGGTCTTGTGGAGGTTGAGGTGGCAGACGTCGGCCCCGATGTAACCGGGGTTCGTGAGGCCCACCTGCGCGTTCATGTTGGCGCCGTCCATGTAGACCTGTCCGCCCGCGTCGTGAACGGCGTCCACGATCTCGCGGATGCGGCTTTCGAAAACCCCGTGCGTCGAGGGGTAGGTCACCATCAGGCCGCACAGCTCCGAGGAGTACTCTTTGGCCTTGGCTTCGAGGTCTGCGACGTCGATGTTGCCGTTGGCGTCGCACGCCACCGTCACGATCTTCATGCCCGCCATCGCGGCCGACGCCGGATTGGTGCCGTGGGCCGAAGCCGGAATCAGCACTACGTTGCGGTAGCCCTGTCCGCGGCTCTGGTGGTAGGCGCGGATCACCATCAGCCCCGAATACTCGCCCGCGGCGCCCGAATTGGGCTGGAGCGAGCAGGCCGCGAAGCCGGTGATCGTCGCGAGGTCCTTCTCCAAATCGCTGATTAGTTGCATATAACCCTCGGCCTGGTCCGCCGGGGCGAAGGGGTGCATGTTCTGGAAGCCCGCGAGCGACAATGGCTGCATGAGCGCCGCGGCGTTGAGTTTCATGGTGCAGGAACCCAAGGAAATCATTGAATTGGCCAGCGATATGTCCCTCAGCTCCAGTTTTTTGATGTAGCGCATCAGGGCGCTTTCCGAACGGTAGGCGTTGAAGACCGGCTCCTGGAGGTAGCCCGACCGGCGGCGCAGGTCCGCTGAAATGCAGCTTTCGGTGACGGGCTTCACCGCCTTGGCTTTCTTGCCTTTGGCTGCGGCGAAGATGCCCGCGACGGTCTCGATCTCCGCCGGGGTGGTCACCTCGTCGAACGACATGCGCACCGAGCCTTCGGAGGGGTAGTAGAAATTGATGCCCTGCTCGAGCGCCAGCGACTGCACGACGGCGGCTTCGGCTTCGACCTCCAGCGTGTCGAAGAACTCCTTCGACGTGAGTTTGTAATCCAGCGCTTCCAGGGCCCGGGCTACCGTGGCGGCGGCTAGGTGGGCCGTCTCGGCGGCGCGGCGAAGGCCTTCGGGACCGTTGTAGACGCAGTAAAAACCCGTCATCGAGGCCATCAGCGCCGAGGCGGTGCAGATGTTCGACGTGGCACGCTCGCGCTTGATGTGCTGTTCGCGCATCTGGAGCGCCATGCGCAGGGCCTTGTTGCCCAGCCGGTCGACCGAGACCCCGATGATGCGGCCCGGCATGTTGCGTTTGAAGGCTTCGCGGGTGGTCATGTAGCCCGCGGCGGGACCGCCGAAGCCCATCGGCGTGCCGAGACGCTGCGCCGAACCCACGGCGATGTCGGCGCCCCATTCGCCGGGAGCCTTCAGCAGGGCCAGCGACAGCAGGTCGGCGGCGGCCGTGACGAGCACGCCCCGGGCGTGTGCCGCGGCGGTGAAATCCGCATAGTCGCGCACCGAGCCGTCGGCGGCCGGGTACTGCACGATGGCGCCGAACTCCCGGCCCGTGAATTCGTATTCGTCGTAGTTGTCGATGATCAGTTCGATGCCGAACGGTTCGCTGCGCGTCAGCAGCACGTCGAGCGTCTGCGGGAAGATGTTGCGGTCGACGAAGAGCTGGTTGCGGCCCTCCTTGACGGCCTCGCGCGACCGCAGCGAAAACATCATGCCCATGGCTTCGGCGGCGGCGGTGCCTTCGTCCAGCAGCGAGCAGTTGCCGATCTCCATGCCGGTGAGCGAAATCACGGCGGTCTGGAAATTGAGCAGCGCCTCGAGGCGTCCCTGCGAAATCTCGGCCTGGTAGGGCGTGTAGGAGGTGTACCACGCGGGGTTTTCGAAGACGTTGCGGGCGACGGCGGCCGGCACGGCGCAGGGGTAGTATCCCATGCCGATGAACGAGCGCAGGGGGTGGTTGCGGTCGGCCAGCTCGCGGATGTGGGCGGCGAACTCGTATTCGCTCATTCCCTCGGCGGGAAGCGCCAGCGGTTTCTTGAGCCGGATGGACTGCGGGATGACCTGCGCGATGAGTTCGTCGGTCGATTTCACGCCGATCACATCGAGCATGGCTTTCAGGTCTTTTTCTTGGCTGACGCCGATATGGCGTTCGGAAAACTTGTCGAACATTACTCGTTGATATGTTAGTGAGACAGGCCCTTGCGGGCATTGACACACAAAGGTAGATAAAACCGGAGAAAAACGAAAAATTAGACCTTAAAAATTAGAAATCCTTGTTGACTCTTCCTATGTAGTTTTTCAGTGTTTATTTACAGATATTTCGTTTTGTTCTGGACTGCAAGATTTAAAATAACTGAGATTGTTCAAATTTCTGCGCCAACTTTAGGTAATAATCAGTTATTGAAATGGGAATATTTGACATTCTTACCAATAATATTGATTATTTCTTTAAATTCACTTTCCTCATATCCGAATGATGACCAAATAATTCTACCTTTCGATATAATGAAATTTTGCGGGGTATATCTCACATTGTATTGCGAAAATATTTTTTCTTGAGGATCAAGTCCTATTGGAAATGTATATCCTGTTTCTTTTAGAAATTTTTGGACGGTTTCTCGGCTTTCTCCACAGAAAATTGGCAGAAATGTAAGGTTAGACGTTGCGAAATGATTAATGATCTTCTTGTTTATCTGTTCCAAAAATTGACGACTTGGGGGACAGGTTGTTTTACAAAAAGTTAAAAGGATGGTATTTCCTCGTATGGAAGCAAGAGATTTTGAATCGTTATTTAACATTTTAACTGTAAAATCAGGAGCAATAGTTCCTATATTCCGTTCCTTTGCAATGTGGTGCACTTTTTCAGAGATACGTTCCATGTGCAGTTGTTCCTGTTTCTTGTGATAACTGTAATATCCTGCGCCGACGCCCACCAGAATCAGGACGGCAACGGTTGCAAAGACATACGGCCGCCATTTCTTCCACGCCGCGGCACGCCGTTCGGCTGCCTCCTTTTCCTCCTGCTCCTGCCGGAGACGGCGCAGTTCTTCCTGTTTGGCCTCTTCTTCGCGCCATACGCGGCGGCGTTCATTCTGTTCCAGCGTGCAGGCGTAATACAGCTCCTCGGCATAGAGCTGCGGGCTGGAGAGCACCTCGTGGAGTTTGTCGTTGTCCATTGCCCGGACCTGCGCCGTGAACTCCGTGCTCTTTCGGCGGATTTCCAGCTCCCGGCGGCAGTCGTCGACCAGCGAGGCCCGGTACATCGCGGCGCCGGAGACGATTTCGTGCAGTTTTTCATCGTCATACTGCCGGACCTCGGGCATCGGCGGGAACGAATCGTCGGGGTCTTCCGTGAAATGGCGTTCCGACGGATCGGAGTCCGTCTCCCCGGTTTCGCCCTTGTAGCGCCGGACGGTGTCCCCGGCCTTGATGCGCTCGATTTCATCGGCCACGGCTTTCGGTACGCAGACCTTGTCGACGGGCATGAAGATCGCGGGCAGGGCCTTGAACCAGACGATGCCGCAGGGAATGCCGATGATGCTCAGAAACTCGCCGATCATGGCGAAGAGCGCTCCGGCGGCGGCGATCAGGCCGAAGGGAAAGTAGAGGATCGTAATGATGGTCGAATAAGCCATGGCGGCCGTACTGCGTTCCTCGGGCCGTACCAGATCGAGTTCCTTGCGGGTGACCAGTGCCGACGAAAAGGGCGAAAGCAGGAATTGCGCGATCTGGAAAAAGCCCAGACCGACGGGGTAGAGGACCACCGTGCAGCACAGGATGGCGCCGAACAGGGCGTAGAAGAGTGCGAACAGGAATCCGAAAAAGGGGAAATGCCAGAGAATGTTCAAACAACCGTTCATATCAATTTAATTTAAAGGGTTAGTCGTTTCGCGGGCATACAAAAAAAGGCGTGAGCAAATTTTTCCGAATCCACTCACGAGGTATTGGACGACCCACCAAGTAGGATTACGGATAAATGCTCACGCTGAAAAACAGCGAGAGCACCAACCTTCATCTCTTACTTGGTTACGAAAGTGTCCAATTTCCGTGAGTAAGAAAAAAGCCGATGCGCTTTTTAATAATAGTATGTCGACGGTCCTCACAGACCGCATGTCGCAAAGATAGAAAAATCAATCCGAAATCACACTGCGATCCGGATAAAAAAACGGGCCGCAGCAAACAATCGTGCTGCGGCCCGTTTTGTACGGCGCTAATACTTGAAACTGCTCCCGCCGATGAATTCGCGCAGGATAGACGTGGGCGGAATTTCGTCCGGCGGGATGGGGATGAAATTGTCGAGGAACTTGAGCATCCGACGCGCCTCGTCGTATTCGGGGACCGTGTCGGGGACCTCGCGCAGAATCTTCTCGGCGAAGGGCCGCAGCACCGAAATCTCGTAAAACAGCGACGAATTGAGCATCACGTCGGCGTTCTCCTGGTAGGGGAAGATGTGTTTCTCCTCGCCGCGGCGCACCGAGGCCCAGCGCGAAAGCGTCGAGACGGCGTCGGCGCCCCGCTGGCGGTAGTCGCGCGTCAGGCGGCGCAGCAGGCGGTTGTCCGTCGTGGCGATGCGCGAAAGGTTGTCCATCGCCACCGACGTGAAGCACGAAATGTAGATGCGGAATTTCTGCGAGTCGGGAATCGAGGGCGTCAGCCGCGGGTTCAGGCCGTGGATGCCCTCGATGATGAGGATCGAACGCTCGTCGAGCGTCAGCGGGTTGTCGTGCTGCATGCGGCGCCCCGTGATGAAATCGTAACGCGGGATGTCGACGCTCTCGCCGCGGATCAGCCGCCGCAGGTGGTCGTTGAAAAGCTCCAGGTCGATGGCTTCGAGCGCCTCGTAATCGTAGTCGCCGTTGGCGTCCTTCGGGGTCTTCTCGCGGTCGACGAAATAGTCGTCGAGCGAAATCATCACCGGACGCAGTCCCAGCACGCCGAGCTCGATGCCCAGCCGCTTGGCCGAGGTGGTCTTGCCGCTCGACGAAGGGCCCGAAATCAGCACCATGCGGATGCCCCGGCTGACGGCCGCTTCGTAGATGGTGTCGGCGACCCAGGCGAACTTGCGTTCGTGGAAGGCTTCGGCGAGTTTGATCATGCCCCCGGCGTCGCCCGCGAGCGTGCGGGCGTTGACCGCGCCGATCGTCGGAACGCCCATCAGCGTGACCCACGACTGGTACTCCTGGAAGATGCCGAACATCTTCTCCTGCTGGACGTTCTTGTGGAGCGTGTCGGGAGCCGTGCGCAGCGGCAGCGCGAGGTAGAAGCCGTTGTAGTAGGGCTGGATGTCGAAGAGCGTGACGTAGCCCGTCGAGGGGGCCAGCGAACCGTAGAAATAACCCACCGTGTCGCCGAGCGTGTAGAGCTGGCTGTAAAGCCGCGGGCGGGTGTCCAGCAGGGCCACCTTGTCGGTGAAGCCCTCCTCGGCATAGCGGGCGCGGACCTCGCTCGTGAGCATCCGCTCGCGGGTGATGGGTAGGTTGCGTACGGCCAGTTCGCGCATGCGCCCCTGCAGCCGTGCGGCGTCATCGGCCGTAAATTCGTCGATGCCGTCGATCTCGCAGTAGAAGCCGCTGTGGCCCAGCGAGTGGCGGATGTGGAGCGTCTGCCCGGGATAGAGGTCCCGGACGGCTTTTTGCAGCAGGAACCATGCGGTGCGCTGGTAGACCCGGATGCCGGCGAACGAGGTGATGTCGACGAAACGGATCGTAACGGGGGCATATATCTTGTAGTTGAGTTCCTTGAGGCGGTTGTTGACGAAGGCCGCGAGGAACGGGTAGCGTCCGGGAGTCAGGCGCTTCGCGACCTCGAGCAGCGGGGTGCCCATCGGCACGTCGACCTCGATGCCGAGGTTTTCACAGATGACTTTGATGATGTCTGCCATAGCTGGTTTTTACAAAATAGAGTACGTAAAGATAGGAATTATTTGTACTTTTGACAAATCATAGCCCGATATAGAAAAACAGTTTCGACGAATATGAAAAAAATGTTTCGAACGCTCCTGATCGTCGTTGCGGCGGTCGCTGCGGCCTGCGCTCCCCGCGAGCGGACCCTCGTCGTGCTGTCGACCAACGACATGCACGCCAAAATCCAGAATTTCCCCCGGCTGGCTGCGGCCGTCGAGGCCTGCCGCGATACGGCGCAGCTGGTGCTGCTGGTCGACGCCGGAGACCGGTGGACCGGCAACGCCTATGTGGACAAGACCCCCGCGCCCGGAATGCCGATGATCGCGCTGATGAACCGGCTGGGGTATGACGTGGGGACGCTCGGCAACCACGAGTTCGACCACGGGCAGGCCTTTCTGGGACGCATGATCGACAGCATGGATTTCGAGGTCGTTTGTGCCAACGTGGTCAGCGACACCTGCACCTTCCCGCAGCTGCCGCCTTACGTCGTGATCGAGGAGGGCGGCATCCGCGTCGGGTTCATCGGCGTGGTGACCAACTACGAAGGGCCCGGGCATCCCGCGGGCAACGCCGCGAGTTTCAAGGGGCTGGAATTCCCCGACCCGCAGCAGATGGCGATGAAATATGCCGCCGAGCTGCGTCCGAAGGTGGACGTGCTGGTGCTGGTGTCGCACATGGGCGACGACCGTGACGCGGAGCTGTTGGGCCGGGAGACGCTGTTCGACGTGGTGATAGGAGGCCATACGCATCAGGAGATCGACTCCCTGATAAACGGCACGCTGCTCACGCAGACGGGCAAGTATCTGAACAATGTGGGCGTTACGGAGATAAAGCTCCGCGGAAAGAAGGTCGAAAGCGTCGGTTATCGGCTGGTGCCGCTGGCCGGATATGCGCCGGACTCGCTGTATCAGGCCGAGGTGGACCGGTACTATGCCGATCCGGTGCTGAACAAACCCGTGGGCGAGTTCGCCGGGGCGGCTGACAAGTGGGGCGTGGCAAACTGGATGGCGGAGGCGGTGGCCGACGAGGCCGATGCCGACATCGGCATGTACCACATCGGCGGCGTGCGGCTGGACTCGATCCGCAAGGGCGGCGTGGGGATGGCGAAGATTTACGACCTGGAGCCGTTCGGAACCGAGATCGCCGTGATGCGGATGACGCCCGCCGACATGCGCCGCATGATCGTTTCGAAATACAACGACGAGGAGAACCGCAAGGAGGCGCACCGCATCGACCTGATAGCGACGACGCCTTACGTCATCGTGACCGACGCGAAGGACAACGCCGTCGACGTGCGTTTCCCGAAACTGCGCGAAGGCAGGAGTTACAAAATCGCCGTCAGCGATTACGTCTACAAGAATTACAACGACCTGAATTACACCGACGGAGAGATCACCGACGTGAAGGTGGCCGATGTGCTGCTGGAAGAGTTGGAGGACGACAGTCCCCTGGTGCCGGACAACAAACCCCGGCAGGAGGTCAGGAAAAATTCATAATTCACAATTCATAATTCACAATTTTGGACTTTACTGGTGTCTTTTTCGGATGCAAACTGAATAATTGTGAATTATGAATTATGAATTTTGCATTTAAAGTATTACCTTTGTAGCCCTCGTGTGCGCGTATGTGATGCGCAGGCGGGGCTATGAGTTTTATTATTAATCAATTAACGAGCGATTGTATCGCACAAATTTCCACAATGGAAGAAGTAAAAAACGGAGTCGTGAACGCGGATTTCGACTGGAACGCATTTGAAAACGACCTGGGCGTTTACGACCAGGACAAGGCCCAGATCACCGAGGCTTACGACAAGACGCTTTCGAACGTCAACGTCGGCGAAGTGGTCGAAGGTACCGTGACCGCTGTCACCAAGCGCGAGGTGCTGGTGAACATCGGCTACAAGAGCGAAGGTGTGATCTCCATTTCGGAGTTCCGCTACAACCCCGATCTGAAAGTCGGCGACAAGATCGAAGTCTATGTCGAGTCGGCCGAGGACAAGAACGGTCAGCTGGCTCTCTCGCACAAGAAGGCCCGTCAGCTCAAGAGCTGGGACCGTGTCAACGAGGCCCTGGAGAAGGACGAGATCATCAAGGGTTACATCAAGTGCCGCACGAAGGGCGGTATGATCGTCGACGTGTTCGGCATCGAGGCATTCCTCCCCGGTTCGCAGATCGACGTGAAACCCATTCGCGACTACGACGTATATGTAGACAAGACCATGGAGTTCAAGGTTGTCAAGATCAACCAGGAGTTCCGCAACGTGGTCGTTTCGCACAAGGCCCTCATCGAGGCCGAGCTCGAAGCTCAGAAGCAGATCATCATGTCCAAGCTCGAGAAGGGACAGATCCTCGAGGGTACCGTCAAGAACATCACCTCCTACGGCGTATTCGTCGACCTGGGCGGCGTGGACGGCCTGATCCACATCACCGACCTCTCGTGGGGCCGTGTGAACCATCCCGAGGAGATCGTGGCGCTCGATCAGAAGATCAACGTCGTGATCCTCGATTTCGACGAGGCCAAGAAGCGCATCGCGCTGGGTCTGAAGCAGCTCACGGCACATCCGTGGGAGGCGCTCGACCAGAACCTCAAGGTCGGCGACAAGGTCAAGGGCCGCATGGTCGTGATGGCCGATTACGGTGCGTTCGTGGAGATCGCTCCCGGCGTAGAGGGCCTGATCCACGTGTCGGAGATGTCGTGGAGCCAGCACCTGCGTTCGGCGCAGGAGTTCATGAAGGTCGGCGACGAGGTCGAGGCCGTCATCCTGACCCTCGACCGCGACGAGCGCAAGATGTCGCTCGGCATCAAGCAGCTCACGCCCGATCCCTGGGAGAATATCGAGACCAAGTATCCCGTAGGCACGAAGACCACCGCCAAGGTGCGTAATTTCACGAATTTCGGCGTGTTCGTCGAGATCGAGGAGGGCATCGACGGCCTGATCCACATTTCGGACCTCAGCTGGACCAAGAAGGTGAAGCATCCCGGCGAGTTCACGTCGGTAGGCGCCGATATCGAGGTCGTGGTACTGGAGATTGACAAGGAAAACCGTCGCCTCTCGCTGGGCCACAAACAGCTCGAAGAGAATCCCTGGAACGAGTTCGAGAACCAGTATTCGGTGGACAGCGTTCACGAGGGTACGGTGACCGAGCTGACGGACAAGGGTGCCGTAGTCGCCCTGGGCGAGAACATCGAGGGCTTCTGCCCCGCACGCCAGCTGGTGAAAGAGGACGGCACGACGCCGAAGGTGGGCGACAAGCTCGACTTTAAGGTGATCGAGTTCTCGAAGGCCACCAAGCGCATCACCCTCTCGCACCTGCGTACCTACGACGAAGCCCGTAAGGAGGCGTTCGCTGCCGAGAAGGCCGAGAAGCGTGCCGCTGCCGACGCTACGAAATCGACCGTGAAGAAGATCAACGCTTCGGTCGAGAAGACGACGCTGGGCGACATCGCCGGACTGGCCGCTCTGAAGAGCGCCATGGAGGCTGCCGAGGCCAAGTCGGCCAAGAAAGCCGCTGAAAAGAAAGAGGACGGGGAGTAATCCCCGCATCCGGGGAGGGGTGTAATTGCCCCGTATCCCGATAATCGGACACCCGCACGAATTTCGTGCGGGTGTTTTTTTGGCCGTCAGGCAATAAGTCGGTATATTTGAGGGTTCTTTAGAATAAAAGATGAATACGATGAAGAGGTTCGTTTTGCTTTTGTGGGTTGCCCTCGCCGCCTTTCCGGCCGGGGCGCTGTGTTTCGGGAGTTCCCGCACGGCCGAAGACTGCGTGATGCAGCGGCGCCCGGAGCGGCGTCACCGCGGGTATGTGAAGGACGATTGGACGGTCTGGTATCAGGGCCGCAAGGTCGAAGGAGCCGTGGCTTCGTCGTTCGCCGACCTCGGAGGAGGTTACGGCAAGGATAACTGGAAGGTGTTCTATGCCGGCCGTGAGGTGAAAGGGGCTTCGGCCTCGTCGTTCGAGAGCCTGGGCCGGGGATACGGCAAGGATAACTGGCACACCTACCTGCGCGGGGTGCGCCAGCAGGGGAATGTCTCCCGGACGGAGGACCTCGGAGGCGGCTACAGCAAGGACCCGTGGTCGGTGTATTACCGGGGCCGGAAGGTCGAGGGGCTGTCGGCGTCGTCGTTCGTCAGTCTGGGCGGCGGCTACGGCAAAGACCCCTGGAAGGTGGTTTTCGAAGGCCGCGCGGTGAAGGACGCTTCGGCCTCCACGTTCCAGACGCTCGGCAAAGGCTATGCGAAGGATGCGTGGAAGGTTTATTTCCGGGGCGAGATGATTCCCGATGCTTCGCCCGCGTCGTTCGAGGTGCCGCGGCAGCGGTAAAACCGCCCGGGTGTTTTCATATATAAGGCTTTTCCGCTGGGAAAAGCCTTTTTTCGTGTGCCGGGATTCCGGAAAAAGGGCCTATTTCTATCCGGGCATCGTTTTTGTTTTCTCCGGATAAAATATCGGACGGATGAACAGACTGAAACCCCATTTGGCCCTGTTGCTGTGCAACATCGTCTGGGCCATGGATTACCCCTTTTACAACCTGGTGCTGCCGCGCTACATCCACCCGATGGCGTTGGTTTCGGCATCGCTCATAGCCACGGCCCTGCTGTCGCTCGTGCCGCTGCTGTGGCAGAAGGCCGAGAAGGTCAGCTGGGCCGACGGCCGCAAACTGATCGGCGCGGGACTGCTGATCGGCGTGCTGCGCAAAATCTTCATCATGTACGGTTTGTCGATGACCTCGCCGATCGACGGTTCGATCATCGACACCATCGTGCCGCTGCTGGTGCTGGTGCTTTCGGTGCTGCTGGGCATGGACCGGTTCACGAAACTCAAGATTGCGGGGCTTGTGCTCGGGATGGGCGGAGCCGTGGCGGTGGTGCTGGCGGGCGCCTCGTCGGCCCATGCGCATTCGCACCTGTGGGGTAACGTGATGATCTTCCTCTGCGCCTGCGTCACCTCTTTATATATGGTGTGGTTCAAACGCCTGATCGCCAAATACCGCATCACGACCGTGCTCCGCTGGGCTTATTGCGCCGCAGCCGTCATGGCGCTGCCGCTCGGCATCGGACCCATCGTGCACACCGATTTTGCGGCCATTGCCCAACACGCCCTCTTTCCGGCGCTGTTCGTGCTGGTCGTGCCGACCTATCTGCCCAACCTGATGCTCAACTATGCGCTCAAGACGGTCCCGGCCACCGTGTCGAGCATCTACACCTATCTGCAGCCCGTGCTGGCCATCGCCATCTCGGTCGCGATGGGACTCGACAAACTGCATGTGGATACGGTGATTTTCGCGCTGGTGATCTTCGCGGGCGTGGGATTGGTGCTCCGCTCCTATACGGTCAAACCGAAACATCCCACGGGCTTAAGAAGCCCGTCTTAAGGGCTGCGGCAGCATTTTGCACCTCGGTACCTGATTCCCGCTGCCTCTCCGCAGCGCAATCAAAAAAAGAGCTTCCCTCTAAGGAAAGCTCTTTTTCGTGTGAGATCGTATGCGTTACTCGGCAGCGGTGACCGTGAACTTGATTACGGCCTTGACCTCCTTGTGCAGGCGGGCGGCAGCCTCGAACTCGCCGACGGTCTTGATAGCGTCGACGCTGATCTGCTTGCGGTCTACGGTGATGCCCTTGGCAGCGAGCGCCTCGGCCAGGTCCGTAGCGGTAACCGTACCGAAGAGTTTGCCCTCCTCGGCCTTCACGGCCAGCGACAGCGGCAGGTTCGAGATCGTCTCGGCCAGCGCCTGTGCGTCGGCCAGAATCTTGGCGTCCTTGTGGGCACGCTGGCGGAGGTTCTCGGCGAGAACTTTCTTGGCCGAAGCCGTGGCGGCCTTGGCGTAGCCCTGGGGAATCAGGTAGTTGTTCGCATAACCGGGCTTAACGGTCACGATGTCGTTGGCGTAGCCCAGGTTCTCCATATCTTTGATCAGAATAACTTCCATGTCTTGTCCTCCTTTTAATTATTTCATGCAATCGGTTACGAAGGGCAGGATGGCGAGGTGACGCGCACGCTTCACGGCCTGTGCGACCTTCTTCTGGAATTTCTGCGAGGTACCCGTCAGGCGGCGGGGAAGAATCTTGCCCTGCTCGTTGAGGAATTTCTTCAGGAACTCCCCGTCCTTATAGTCCACGTATTTGATGCCGAGTTTCTTGAAACGGCAGTATTTCTTCTTCTTGACGTCTACCGATACCGGGTTCAGGTAGCGGATTTCCGACTGTGCTTTGTTGTCCTGTGCCATGGTTTACTCCTCCTGCTTGTTAGAAAGTTTCGCACGACGCTTCTCCGAGTACTCTACGGCGAACTTGTCCTGCTTGAAAGTTAAGAAACGGATCACGCGCTCGTCGCGGCGGTACTGCGTCTCGAGA
Organism: Alistipes sp. Zagget8; assembly: GCA_001941065.1. Taxonomy (GTDB): domain Bacteria; phylum Bacteroidota; class Bacteroidia; order Bacteroidales; family Rikenellaceae; genus Alistipes. The sequence goes on along the minus strand of MSHJ01000016.1, from coordinate 81,420 downwards.
GCGTTGATGATCGGGCCTTCGCCCGTGAACTCTACCAGGAAATAGAAACCGGTGGTCTTTTTCTGAATAGGATAGGCGAGCTTGCGAAGGCCCCACGACTCCTTGTTCACGATCTGACCGCCGTTCTCGGTGATGACACCCTGGAATTTGTCAGCGACTTCCTGTACCTGAGCATCGGACAGAACCGGCGTGACAATGAAAACGGTTTCGTAATTGTTCATAATCGTTTAATTGGTTATAATTAAATCCCCAAAGGGACCGCAAAGATAGGAAGAAATCGAGAAATAACAAATTTTTTCGAACTCTTTCCGCTTTTTAACGCTGATATTCACGGCGTATCCGCCGTGTTTGTAAGTCTGACCCCACCCCAACTGCGGTGACAGGCGAGAGCAATCGCTTGCGAATTGCCGAGCCGCCATAGCAGAAACGGAGCTTGCTCCGTAAACCCCTCCCTCGGGAGGGACTTATCGCATGCGACCGGATTATTGGGCATTATTGGGAAATCCCTGCGCCTTGAGTTTGATCTCGGCGCCGTCGGGCGTCACGAGGTAGCAGCCCGTGGATTCGGGGGTGATGTGGCCGATCACGTCCACGAGACCCGATTTCATAATCTGCTCCTGCATCGACAGCGGAACCGTGAAGAGCAGTTCGTAGTCCTCGCCGCCGTTCAGGGCCGCAACGACCGGATCGGCGTGCATCTCCTCGGCGAGGGCCGTGGTCTGCTTCGCGATCGGAATGCGCTCGAGGTAGATGCGGGCCCCGCAGGCGGACGATTTGCAGAGCTGCATCAGGTCGCTGGCGAGTCCGTCCGAGAGGTCGATCATCGACGTCGGGACGATCTTCTCCGCCGCCAGCGCCTCTACGATGTCGGTGCGGGGACGCGGTTTCAGGTATTTTTCCAGCAGGTATTCATACCCCTTGAACTGCGGTTCGGGGTTTTCCACGTCGGCCAGCACCCGTTTTTCGCGTTCGAGCAGCTGCAGGCCCATGTAGGCGGCCCCGAGGTTGCCCGTGATGCAGATCAGGTCGTTCTGCCGTGCGCCGCCGCGGTAGACCACCTTGTCTTTTTTGGCATGTCCCAGCGTGGTGACGGTGATGACCAGTCCGGTCATTGAGGCCCGCGTGTCGCCGCCCACGAGGTCGACGCCTTGTTCGTTGCAGGCGAAGGCGATGCCTTCATAGAGGTCCTGCAAGGCCTCGACGGGCAGTTTCGCCGAGACCCCGAGCGACACGGTGAGCTGCGCCGGAAGGGCGTTCATGGCCAGAATGTCGCTGATGCCGGCCGTCACAACCTTGTAACCCAGGTGTTTGAGCGGGAAATAGGTGAGGTCGAAATCCACGCCTTCGTAGAACGAGTCGGTCGTGCAGAGCACCGCTTCGCCGCGTGCCGGGGCGATCACGGCGGCATCGTCGCCGACCCCCTTGAGCGTCGAGGCGTTCTTGGCGGAAAAGTCCTTGGTCAGCAGGTCGATGAGGCCGAATTGTCCGAGCGAAGCGATCTCGGTGCGCTTTTTCTGGTCCATAATTACTGAAATTTTTTACAAAATTAAGGAAATACGGTGATTTCCCCAAAAAATAATGTATTTTTGCCCGGTTCAATCATCACAAAAAGGGTTAGTTATGATCAATATCGTCTTATTCGGCGCTCCGGGATGCGGCAAAGGTACGCAGGCCCAGCGCCTGAAGGAGCACTACGGGATCGACCATGTTTCGACCGGCGAGGTGATTCGCAGCGAAATCCGCAGCGGCACGGAGCTGGGACGCAGCATGGAGGAGTACATCCGCGAGGGCAGGCTGGCCCCCGACGAGATTGTGATCGGCATGATCGAGCACTACGTCACCGAGCACATGAACGCACGCGGCTGTATCTTCGACGGGTTTCCCCGCACGACGGTTCAGGCGGAGGAGTTCGACAAAATCCTCGCCAAACACGGACTGCAGGTCGACATCATGGTGGACATCCATGTCCCGGAGGAGGAGCTGGTGCGCCGCATCCTGCTGCGCGGCAAGGACTCGGGCCGTGCCGACGACGCTTCGGAGGAGGTGATTCGCGGACGGCTGGACGTCTACCGCATGCAGACGGCCGTCGTGGCGGAGTACTACGCCGCGCAGGGCAAGTATGCCTCGGTGAACGGGACCGGAACGATGGAGGAGGTATTCGCCCGCATCGCAGACGTGATCGGCGGATTGAAATAACCGGCGCGTCACTCCGGAAGAAACCTTGAAAGGACCGTCCCCCGGACGGTCCTTTTTTGTTCCCGGACAAAGACAAAGGCCGGGCTTCTCTGGAAGCCCGGCCCTGTTTGTCGTTCCGTGCGGCGGATTAAAGCGCGTTCACGTGCAGCTGCGCAGCGCTCTTGAGGTTCGCAGCCTTGTTCTTGTGCACGATGTTGTGCTTGGCCAGCTTGTCGAGCATGGCGGTTACCTTCGGAAGAAGGGCCTCGGCGGCGCTCTTCTCGGTGGTTGCACGCAGGGCCTTCACGGCGTTGCGGGCCGTCTTGTGGAACAGCCGGTTGTGGGCACGCTTCGTGGCGGTCTGGCGAATTCGTTTTTTCGATGACTTATGGTTTGCCATAATCCGTTAAATTTTATTTTTTTACTTTTTTAAGTTCTGCTTGTCCGCGAGCCGTGGCCGCGTCCGGATAGGCCGAAGCCCGCTCCTGAAAAGTAATCTACCGTCCGTCACCCTCGGCCGTGCCCCGGGTGCCGTTTTTAGTAGCCCATAGGAGAGTCGAACTCCTCTTTCAAGAATGAAAATCTTGCGTCCTAACCGATAGACGAATGGGCCTTACCGCTATTGCACCTCCCTTTACGGGGTTACTTTAGCGGTGCAAAGGTAAGCAAAAAAGTGACTTGAACAAAAAATATGCTGAAAAATTGCGGATTTTTTGACCCCGAAGGGCCGGATGCCGCGTGCGGAGGCCCTGAATCGGGGGTCAGCGCAGGCGGATCGTCCGCGTTTCGGGGTCGAAGCTGGCGTTCTCGCCCGCGAAAAGCCGCTCGATCAGGCCGCTGCCGGCCATGGCGTCGGCCGGGAGGTGGTGCAGGGACGGGGTGTCGATCAGCGCCACCGAGTCGCAGAGCGAAAGTGCGATGTCGAGGTCGTGGGTCGAGAAGAGGATGCATTTCCGCTCCTCGCGGGCCAGCCGCCGGAGCAATGTCGCCAGCGTATAGCGGTTCGGGAGGTCGAGGAAGGCGGTCGGTTCGTCGAGCAGGATGACCGGGGTGTCCTGCGCCAGCACGCGCGCGATCATCACCCGCTGGCACTCGCCGTCGGACATGCGGTCCATCGTCTTGCGGGCGAAATCCGACATCCCCACCAGGCGGAGCGAGCGTTCCACGACGGCGCGGTCGGCCTCCTGCATGTGCCCGATCCAGTTGGTGTAGGGGGCGCGGCCCAGCGCCACGACGTCCTCGCAGGCGAGGTTGGCGATGCGCACCCGGTCGGTGGTGACGAAGCCCACGGTGGTGGCCCGTTCCTGGGGCGTGAGCGCTGCCAGCGGACGGCCGCACAGTTCGATGCTGCCGGCGGCGATCGTGCCCAATCCGGCCAGGGCACGCAGCAGGGTGCTTTTGCCCGTGCCGTTGCGGCCGATCAGGGCGGTCAGCTGTCCCTGTCCGAACGAGGCAGAGACCTCTTCCAGCAGCGTGCGGCTGCCGTAGGCGAGGGTGATATGGTCGAGGCGAATGCTCATGGTCAGAAGATATTGCGGTTGCGGACGACGACGTAGACGACGACCGGGATGCCCATCAGGGCCGTAATGGTGTTGATAGGCAGGGCGAGGAGTTTGGCGACGAGGTCGCAGACGAGCAGCAGGGAGGCGCCGGCAAGCATCGACCCCGGCATCAGGATGCGGTGGTCGGCCGAGGCGAAGAGCATGCGGGCGAGGTGAGGCACGGCCAGTCCGATGAATCCCACCGGTCCGCAGAAGGCCGTGACGGTGCCGGCGAGCAGGACCGTGGAGAGAAAGATCAGCGTGCGCGTGCGCTGGATGTTGAGTCCCATCGTGCGGGCGTAGTTCTCGCCCAGCAGGAGCAGGTTGAGCGGTTTGATGACTGCCACGGCCAGGACCAGTCCCGCCGTGACGACCGGAAGCAGCAGCGCCAGCTGGCTGCCCGTGACGTCTCCAAGCGACCCCATGGTCCAGATGACGAACGACTTGAGGGCCGCTTCGCTCGAGAGGTATTGCAGGATTTCGACCACCGAGCCGATGCCCGAACCGAGCATCATGCCGAGAATCAGGATGACCATGATGTCCTTGATGCGGCGGCTGACGGCCATGACGATGCCCAGCACGAGGGCCGCGCCCAGCCACGCCGCTCCGGCGATGCTCAGCGACTGGACGAACGAGTGTCCGGCGACGCCCAGCAGGGGAGCCCCCAGCAGGAACAGCGCCACGCCGAGTCCTGCGCCCGAGCTGACGCCCAGCACATAGGGACCTGCCAGCGGGTTGCGGAAGAGGGTCTGCATCTGGAGGCCGCTGGCGGCGAGCGCCGCGCCGGCGAAGAGTGCCGTGACGGCCTTCAGCAGGCGGATTTTCAGGATGATGTCGCTCACCGCGGGGTCGCAGGCGCCTCCTGTGAGGGCCGCCCAGACATCGCCCAGGGGCACCGCGACCGAACCGACGGCGAGGTCGGCGACGAAGAGCGCGGCGGTGAGCAGCGTGAGCAGCGTGAAGAGAAGGGCGGTGCGCGTCATCGGTTATTCGAGGCGTTTGTAATAATAGGTCGGCTCGCTGCCGCCGGAGAGGACCGTCCGCAGGTCGCGCAGCACGACGTCGGGGCGCACGACGGCCGATTCCCAGAAATCGGAGCCTCCGGTCGGGGTTTGACGCGCGTTGTTGTTGTAGACTCGGCGATTCCGCACGACGGGGATTTCGGCGAACTTGGGGTTTTGAGCCGTCAGTTCGGCGAGGGTGTTGCAGGGACCGACGTTGATCCAGACGTCCGCGGCGTTGGCCAGCAGGTAGGCCTCCTCCAGATCGACCGCTACGGAGGCGTTCGAATCGTTCTTCGTGTAGACGTACTCGCCGCCGGCGTCCTCGATAAGGCGGATCATATAGCTGTGCGACGAGGGCATGAACCATGTGTCGCGGTAGGGGGTGTTCAGCATCACCTTCGGCCGTTTGCCGGTCGGCGCGGGCTGTGCACGGAGGGCTTCGTAGTCCCGGGCGATTCGCCGCAGCGTGTCGGCGCCGGCTTCGCGCAGGTCGCACAGCTCCGCGGCGATGACCAGCCATTCGGCCTTGCCCAGCGGCGATTCCTCGACATAGTCACCGATATATATATAGGGAATGCCCAGTTCGCGGAGTTTGCCCGTGATGACGGTATTCTCGCCCGTCACGCCGTACAGCAGCATGATGTCGGGACGCATGGCGGCGAGCAGTTCGAAGTTGAGGTTCGTGTCGTAGCCCACGTCGCGGACCTCGCCGCAAAGGCGGTGCTCCTGGACATAGGTATTCGAGATGTAGTCGATGCCCGAGACGCCCGCGATGCGTCGGACCTGCCCGATGGCGTCGAACATCGCCACGTGGCTCGACGACATGCAGACCACACGGTGCACCGGGGTTTTGACGGCCTGCCCTTCGAAATTGGCCGGGGCCTTGTCGCCGTCGCGCAGGAGCAGCAAATACTGTTCGGCGGTGGCGGCTCCCTGCCACGGTTTGCGGATCGTGATGAGCGTCGAGGCGCCGTCTTCCGTGCCGCGAATGTCGAATCCCGAGGCGTGGGCCGGGGTGTAAACCTCAGTCGTAAAGTCGCTTAGGACATGCTTGGCAGGGCCTGAGCATCCGACCGCGAGAGCCGCGGCGAGGATCGGTATGAGACGCAGGAATGGTTTCATTTCCGCAAAAGTAGAAAAAAATCTTGCAGAAATATGTTTGTTTTTGAAAAAAAGACTATATTTGCAGTCCCAAAGCGAAGGGTTTTGGCCTTTTGCAGACGGAATCGGGGCGTAGCTCAGTCCGGTTAGAGTACACGTCTGGGGGGCGTGTGGTCGCTGGTTCGAATCCAGTCACCCCGACTGATGGAAAGGCTTGGTAATCTGATGATTGCCGAGCCTTTTTTCGTTCATCGGCGGTTGATTTTATTCGGTGGGACAAAAATGGAACACAATATCTTATTATAGACCGGAATTTTCTTTCCGGTGTCAGATTCGAATCGGGATCGTCGTCGGATTGAATGGGGATCGGGGAGGTGGCTTCGAAAAATAGCGGAGTGCTGTCTCTTTGTAAGAAACCATAGACAACACTAAATCCCTGAATAGCTGTCGTATGTATCGACTATATACGATATGTACTGTAAACAAGTCCTCTTTATTGAGAATTGTACGATTGACAGTAAATACTGATTTGCGGAGTATTTTGCAGAATCCTCCGATGTTTCATTGGACGTAAATGATTAATTTACAAGCCGTTTTTCGGAGGGGGGGGATTTTTCGATATAAAAATTACCCTGTTTTGTTTGGCTCTTTAAACAATAATCCATACTTTTGTAGAGTCACGTGTGGTTTCTTACAAAGAAACAGTGCGAAGGAACTGCATATATGGATTCTTTATAACTCCCTGAAATAGCTGTTGTTACGGTTGTTTCGGTGTCCTTAGAAACATCCCTGTCCCAAGGAAATGGCCGAGAAATGCGACTCGGACGCAACAAAATGGTATGCTCTGCGGACTATGCGTCGGTCCGTTCTGGTTTGCAAGTCGATCCTGGAAAAGCTGCACATCGAACATTTTATCCCGATGATAAAAGTCAAGTGCCGTATGCCCTCGGGGCGCTTTCGATGGAACATACAACCATTGGCATTCAACTACGTGTTCATCCGCGCCACCGCTGCCGAACTCAACGAACTCAAACAAACCCGTCTGCCGTGTCTCTGCTATCTGATGCGTGCGGCAGAGAGCGGATTCGATGCAAAAGTTGTGGTCCCCGATGAGCAAATGCGGAATTTCATCGCCATTGCCGGGACTCCCCAGGAACGTATCCTCTATCTGCCCTGTTCGGACGTCGATCTGGTCCATGGCGACCGCGTCCGCATTACGGACGGCGTCTTCAAAGGGGTGGAAGGAATCTATCAGAAGGTGAAGGGGGTGCGCGACCGGCAAATCGTCGTCTGCATCGAAGGGGTGGTGGCCGTGGCTACGGCTACTGTGCCCGCACATCTGGTGGAAAAGATCTGAGTGTGGCGTTTTCTTGCGTCTGATAATTCTTCTGTATGCTCATGGATAAAGCTGCTTTGCGCCTGGTATTCTCGTTGCCGGACCATTCCCCTGCTGCTGCGCTAAACGACGTGCGGATCGATGCGCTTTCGCGGATGTATATCGCAATCAACGATCTGATTTGGACATTGCCTGTCGACGGCTGTGAGGACCGGCGGAAAATAGTCCGCAGGATCGATTCGCTCTATCGGGGGCTGGACCGGTCGTCGGTCGCCGGGTTGCTGCGGATGTATCGGCTGACCAAGGAGGTTGCGATGGCGGTCTACGGTCCTAAAGACCGGGAGTGCAGCGCCCTTTACTACGAGTTGCTCGACGGTCGGTTGGAACATCTATCCCCGGCGGAGGAGATCGCTGCCATGCAGTGTATCGTGTATGAGATCGGCAATATTGCGGAGAACAACACCGAATTCGATTTTTATCCCTGGTTTCAGGAGCGCTGCCGGCAATGGATTTCCGGCCTGGATGAGTCGGGCTGCTGGCCGGGGCTGCCCGTTGAGACGGCCTTGCAGCGGTTGCAGTTACTGAGGGATAACAGTTGTGTGTTCCGGGATGCGAGTCTCGATTCCGATATGCTTCGGGCATACGACCATTATCGCAGTGACCTGATCCTCCCGGAGCGGACGACCGCCGAAGATTTGCCGCTGTTGGGGGCTTGGTACGACCTGCTGCGGATTCCCGGGGTTGTGCCTTACGAACCGGACCTGCCGTGCCGGATTGCGCGGCGGCTGGAGGACTTTGCCGCCGCGGCCGAAGTTCGCTCCGATGCCTGGTATTTCGCCATGAGTTATGCTGTCGTGCAGGGCTGCGCGGACCTTGTCGGGAAGGCCGAACGCGAAATGATGCAGCAAACGGCCTGATCGGAAAACGCGGGCAAAACGGATGGAAAGCGTTCGGAATACCCCGAAGGCTGATCTTCCGCTGTGTTCGCTGAATGGTCGATTATTCCAGTTTGCAATACCTCAACAATTTCTGGAAATCTATGAATACGGATGTCATTACCTGGAACGAATACAAGAATGACGGCTCTTTTTTACATCTCTATTTCAACAAGCTGGTAGATGCCTGGGTGGCATACGGCCTGTCGGCTTATGGATTGCGCCTATTTGTAAAGAACAATGGCTGGGGTAATTTACGCGGGTTTTCGAAAGAACTGCAATTACCTTGTACGCTAGTCGATGAAAAGACCATTACGCAGTTATTGCAGCAGGCTGCCGTGTTACAGCAAATCACCGACTCGTATCTACAGTTTCGTATGCAGGATGCCGTGGATATGAGTGCCTATATGAAATGGACGAACAAGCTGAAAGGCCAGCATTCCCGGTGTAACGATGACCTCAGTGTCGAGACGCCGATCAGTAAATATGTTCCCAAGGATCGGTTTATTCCGGACGGAATGTCTTCGTTCTCGCGTCAGGTGAAACGAATCGGAGACTGCTTTTTGGCCTTTATGGCGCTTGTCCTGTTCTCTCCGCTCTTTTTGATTTGTTATATTGCTGTCAGACGCGAGGACGGCGGACCGGCGATTTTCAAACAGGAGCGGATCGGCCGTTTCGGGAGGCCGTTCAATATCTATAAATTCCGTTCGATGCGGCTCGATGCCGAGAAATTCGGGCCTCAGCTAAGTCACAGCGGCGGCGATGACGATCCTCGGCTAACGAAAGTCGGCCGGTTCCTGCGTGCTCATCATCTGGACGAACTGCCGCAACTGTGGAATGTGTTCTGCGGCGATATGGCATTCATCGGACCGCGTCCGGAACGTAAATTTTACATCGACCAAATCCTTGAGCACGACATGCGATTTGCCTATCTGTATCAGATTCGGCCCGGCGTGACCTCCTATGCAACCCTTCACAACGGGTATACGGATACGATGGAAAAGATGTTGCGGCGCATGGAGTATGACCTGTATTATCTGGAACATCGTTCCTGGTGGTTCGATTTCAAAATTCTGGTCAATACGTTCTGTAATATAGTTTTTGGTAAGAGGTTCTAATTCAAGCAAGGGAAATATATATTTTATAAACTAATGAAAGCATGTTTTATGGGCTTGGGGTACATTGGACTCCCTACAGCCATTATTGCAGCCAAGCATGGCATCCAAATCCACGGGGTGGATATTAATACCAAGGTCGTTGAAAAAACGAATGCAGGGCTTCTGCATATTATTGAGCCAGGTATGCAGGATTTGCTCGAAGAAGTTGTTAAGAATGGTATGTTCCGCGCTGACACTAAACCGACCGAGTGTGATGCTTATTTTATGGTCGTGCCGACTCCCTTTAAGGGAGATCATGAGCCGGATGTTTCGTATGTGGAAACGGCGACCCATGCTGTCATTCCATACCTGAAAACAGGTGATCTTTTTGTAATCGAATCGACTTCACCCGTTGGCACAACTGAGGAAATGGCAAAAATCATTTTTTCGGAACGTCCCGAATTGGAGGGTAAAATCTATATCGCATACTGTCCGGAGCGCGTTTTACCCGGAAATGTGATTTATGAATTGATTCATAATGACCGTGTGATCGGTGGCATTAATCCCGAGTCGACAGAAAAAGCGGTAGCTTTTTATGCACAATTTGTTCAAGGGACACTTCATAAGACCAATTGCCGTACGGCTGAAATGTGTAAACTTACCGAAAACTCGTCACGTGATGTGCAAATTGCATTTGCAAATGAATTATCGTTTATCTGTGACAAGGCCGGTATTAATGTGTGGGAGCTTATTAATCTTGCGAATAAGCATCCGCGCGTCAATATTTTGTGGCCGGGATGTGGAGTAGGCGGTCACTGTATTGCAATAGACCCTTATTTTCTGACGGCTGATTTTCCGATGGAATCACGCATGATTGCACAGGCTCGTCAAACCAATAATTATAAGGCGTTTTGGTGCGCTGAGAAAGTCGGAAATGCTATGTTGAAATTTGAATTGCAGCATGGTCGTAAACCTACGGTGGCAATGATGGGGCTTGCATTCAAACCCGATATTGATGATTTGAGGGAATCTCCTGCGAAACAGATTGTTGCAAAGGTGATGCAGTCATGCAACAATGCCGATATTTTGGTTGTTGAACCGAATGTTGAAGAACACAATATCTACAAATTAACGGATTATAGGGAGGCGTTCCGTCGTGCGGATATCGTAGTTTATTTGGTTGCTCATACCCCATTTAAATCATTGCCAAAAGATAATGATAAGATCGTTCTCGATTTCTGCGGGATATTAAAATGAAAAAAGAGATGATGCAAAACATTTTTCGGTATATAAGGTCTGATTATCAGCGATACACCGGAAAAATCGGAGGGGGGGGGGAGAATAATCGCTTATTTACTGTTTAAGCGGAACCATTGTTTTAATTATGGTTTCTGGTTGCGTTTATCCGCCTGCAAAACTCCCTTGTACCCTTTCGCGCGATTCATGCGTTATCGACTCTCAAGGAAATACGGGATACAGATACCTCCAACTGTAAAAATAGGATATGGATTTTATATCGGGCATGGTATCGGTATCGTGATAAATGGGAGAACCGTGATTGGAAACAATTGTAACATCAGTCAATTTCTGACGATAGGCAGCAATAAGGGAACTCCGGCTATTATCGGAGATAATGTCTATATCGGCCCATCGGTTTGTATCGTGGAAAATGTACACATTGGCGATAATGCCACGATAGGAGCAGGGGCTGTGGTTACGAAAGATGTTCCGGCCGGAGCGACTGTCGCCGGAGTGCCGGCTAAAGTCATTTCTTATAAAGACCATTCTGCATATGTTCACAACAGATATGAGTTGTGAGCGAATTGTGAATGCTGAGGTCTGTGAAATATAAATAAATCGTCGTTATGAGAACTGTTATGTTGGTCTTCGGCACACGTCCGGAGGCCATTAAGATGGCGCCGCTCGTCAAGGAGTTTCAGAGATATCCGGAACGGTACCGTACGGTTGTTTGTGTCACCGGGCAACACCGGGAAATGCTTGATCAGGTCCTGCAACTGTTTGAAATAGCGCCTGACTATGATCTCAATATTATGAAACAGGGGCAAGATCTATATGATATTACGTCGCGCGTCTTATTGGGGATGCGCGAGGTGCTTAAAGAAGTACGACCCGATGTGGTATTCGTTCATGGCGATACGACGACCTCTACTGCAGCAGCGCTTGCTGCATTCTATCTGCAAATACCGGTCGCCCACGTCGAGGCAGGTCTGAGGACGTATAATATTTATAGTCCATGGCCTGAAGAGATCAACCGCCAGCTGACGAGTCGTATTGCGACATATAATTTTGCCCCGACACCGCTCAGCCGCGAAAATTTGCTGAAAGAGAATGTTGCGGAGGAGAAGATTATGGTTACAGGCAATACTGTGGTTGACGCGCTCTATATGGTTGTCGATAAAATTAAAAGAAGTAAGAAACTGGATAGCGAATTGACCGCAATACTCGAAACGGCAGGTTATGATGTCTCGCGTTTGACAAATGGAAGAAAGTTAGTGCTTATTACGGGGCATCGGCGTGAAAATTTTGGAAATGGGTTTATCCGGATGTGTACGGCGATTAAGGACCTGGCGAATAAATACCCTGATGTCGATTTTGTTTACCCGATGCACTTGAATCCGAATGTCCGTAAACCGATTCGTGAGGTGTTCGGTGAGGATCTGTCGAATTTTAAAAATATGTTCTTTATCGAGCCGTTGGAGTACTTGTCATTTGTGTATCTGATGGAAAAGACGACTATCATCTTGACGGATAGCGGGGGCATTCAGGAAGAGGCCCCCGGATTGGGCAAGCCGGTATTGGTAATGCGTGATACGACTGAGCGCCCGGAGGCTTTGTCGGCAGGCACGGTAAAGCTCGTAGGTATGGATTATGACAAAATTATGTTGGAGGTTTCTGCGTTGCTCGACAATGCCGCCGCCTACGAATGTATGAGTAAGGCGGTGAACCCCTATGGCGACGGTTTGGCATGTAGCCGGATCGTAAATAGCCTATAGTAAAACGAGACTGAATAATGGCTGATATATCAGTTAACAACAAGCGCATTGCCAAAAACACCTTAATGCTCTACATTAGGATGTTTGTGATGATGGGAGTTAATTTATATACTTCCCGCATTATCTTGCAGGCTCTTGGGGTTGACGATTTTGGCTTATATAATATTGTCGGAGGGGTTGTTGCGCTATTCACGTTCATAAACAGTGCGATGGTCTCTTCCACGCAACGATTCCTAAATTATGAACTGGGACGTAATAATCTGGAGGAGGCTCAAAAAGTATTTTCGACCAGTTTAAATATCCATATAGCAATTGCCTTTTTATTTATTTTACTGGCTGAAACTGTCGGATTGTGGTTTCTCAACTCGTATATAAATATTCCGGGAGGTCGAGAACTTGCGGCCAATTGGGTGTACCAGTTTTCTGTCATAACGGCAGCAATAGGTATTGTGCAGGCCTCCTATAACGCCTTGATCATAGCACATGAACGAATGTCCTTCTATGCTTATGTCAGTATTTTAGAAGTAATTCTAAAATTGATCGTTGCATATCTGGTTTACTTATTTGCTGATCGGCTTATTTCATATTCTATACTTCTATCCGTGACGGCTCTCGTCGTATTTATTGGATATTACTTTTTTTGCCGTAAGTGTTTCAGTATTTATAGATATTGTTTTGAATATAACAGATCTCGTTATTGTACAATCGCCGGATTCTCTGGATGGAGTTTGTTTGGGGCCATTGCTAATATGGGAGCAAATCAAGGTTTGAACATTTTACTAAATGTGTTCTTTGGGGTTGCGATAAATGCTGCAATGGGATTTGCGAATCAGGTCAACGCTGCGATATACCATTTTGTCAGCAATTTTCAAACGGCATTTAATCCTCAAATTGTAAAATCGTATGCGGCAGGTGAACGGGAATATTTTACTAATTTGATCCTCGGTACGTCTAAGTACTCTTTTTTTTTGCTGTTCTTGTTGGCATTACCGGTCTTCGTCTGTTGTCCGGAGATTCTTCGAATTTGGCTGGGGCAAGTCCCGGATTATACCATACAGTTTTGTCGTTGGATGATCGTATTCTCGCTGATCGATGCTTTACAGGGACCGTTGTGGGTATCCGTACAGGCAACCGGAAGAATTCGGAATTATCAATTACTGATGAGTTTTTTCATTCTGTTAAATCTGCCAATAGCATATATCGCGCTCAAATTTTTTGAATTGCCTGAGTTAGTTTTGATTGTCAGGGTGTTTCTCAATGTGATTACCTCGATTGTGAGAATAGTATATATTCGCCGATTGTATGCATTTCCTGTATCTCGTTACATGAAAGAGGTATTATTGATTGCAACTATTGTGGCATTGCTTTCATTCCCGATTCCATATATTGTTTATCACTCGATTCCAACTTGGTACGGGCTGTTGTCATCCATATTCCTGGCATTGGCATGTACCATAATAATAATCTATATTGTTGGTTTGAAGCCACGAGAAAAAGAATATTTCAACAAAGTTATTCATAAGATTATCCAGATGGTTTAATATAATGAAGACGGCGACTATAACCTTTCATGCTGCTCATAACTATGGTTCAATGCTTCAGGCTTATGCATTGCAGCATATAATTAGAGAATTGGGACATGAAAATAGAATTATCAATTTGCGAACCGACCGTCAGAAAAGACTCTATTCCCGCCCTTTTGCGCCGAAAAGAACCTTTTTAAGACAAGTCCTGCACAATGTGCTGTATGCCCCGTTTAAACCGGATTTGGACAGGAAGTATGAATTGTTTGAACGGTTTTTGTCGGATGAATTGTCCTTGACAGAGGAGAGTTCATCGTTAAGCGCGATAGAAGGAGCAAATCTGGATTTTGACTGCTATATTGCCGGGGGCGATCAAATCTGGAATACCGCTCCGATTGATTTCGATTGGAGTTATTATCTGCCTTTTGTTGAAACCAGAAAAAAAATATCATACGCCGTGAGCATGGGACCGGATGCGAAAAGGCAAGTAAGTCAGTATGATAGAATAAAAAGCTATCTGTCTTCCTTTTCTGATATATCGGTGCGGGAAACCGGGACGAAAAGTTTGGTTGAGCAACTTGTTCCGGGACCGATATATACGACACTTGATCCTGTGTTATTGTTATCGAAGAATGGCTGGTTGAAGTATTTCGATTCCCGACCTTTGATCAAGCAAGAGTATATTTTGGTGTATGTTCCCGGAGCCGGATATAAAAAACGTGTTTTTGATATAGCCAAAGAATTGCATATCAAGACCGGATTACCCATCTATACAACATTGTATGCGCCGCAAATGCTTAAATATCCGTATGTCAAAAAGTATTTGGCAGCGGGGCCGTGGGAGTTCCTTAACATACTGATAAATGCAAAACTCGTGCTTTGCGGTTCTTTTCATGCCGTTGTCTTTTCTGCATTGTTTGAAAAGCCGTTTCTGGCTGTCGACGGAGATAAAGATAACCGGATGAGGACTTTTTTGGAGAATATGGGACTCATGGATCACGTCATATCGGGAGACAATATTGCTGCGAAAGTTGAGAATTTGTATTGTTGTGATTTCTCGGCAGCCTCTCGCTTTTTGGAAAGGGAGAGGAAAGCGAGCCTTGCATTTCTTAAACATGCGATAGAAAAATAAGCGATGGTGGAGCTTTGTTCTGCTGAAAAATGTACCGGTTGCGGGGCTTGTTATAACTGTTGTCCCCGAGAGGCTATTTCTATGCAAGAGGATGGCGAAAAATTTCTTCGGCCGGTTATTGATGCCAATCTTTGTGTCGAATGCCGTCTTTGTCAAAGGGCCTGTCCGGTTATTAATCCTATTCCTAAACATGATAAGGCTGATCGGCCGATTGCTCTTGTCCATAAGGACCGGAAAATACTCCTGGAAAGTACCTCCGGAGGTGCTTTCAGCTTAATGGCGTGTTGGATTATAGATCGGGGTGGTGTAATCTATGGGGCAATGATGACAGATGCGTTCGATGTTTGCCATGTCCGTGTATCCAGAAAAGAGGAACTCGCCGTTCTTCGCGGTTCGAAATATGCCCAAAGTAATACGAACAGTACGTTCCGGCAGGTAAAAACGGACTTAGAGGATGGAAAGTATGTCCTTTATACGGGAACTCCGTGTCAGATTGCCGGTCTTATCCGATTCCTTGGATGTGCGGATTTTGAACGTCTCTATACTGTCGATCTGGTTTGTCACGGTACGCCGTCGGTTGGAATGTTCAAGATATATTTGGAAAAATTAGCAGTACCGAGGTCTAAATACCCCCCCCACATTCGTAATTTTCGTTTCCGACAAACCGAAAATTGGGGTTTGGACCCCTCTTTTGAACATGCAGGGCGGCGTATTTTGTGTGAAAATGAGGATCGTGTCTATTTGTTATTATTCCTTTCCGGACGTCTTCATCGTCCGTGCTGTTATTCCTGCCAGTATACATCTCCGGAACGGGTGTCGGATGTCACAATAGCCGATTTTTGGGGAATTGGAACGCGACGGGAGTTCCCGTATGACGTGAAAAACGGATGTTCTTTGGTTTTAACCAATACCGAAAAAGGACAGGATCTTTTTAAGAATATAACTGTTGACGCCGACTTTGATTATCGAGATTGGAACGAGACTCGTGGCAACCATCAATTATACGCACCCTCTATCCGGCCCAAAGATCGTGAGAAAGCGATAGAATCATTATTCAATGACCCTATAGAGCGTGTTTATGCAAAATTCTTCAACACGCCGATCATTCGAATCAAAAAGATTGTCGGAAAGATCCTTAAAATAATCGGAATATGGAAGTAGGTGTGAATATATCAGTCGATCATAGAATGGGAGCCCGGGATTTACGCATCGATGTACTAAAAGGAATAGGTATTATACTGGTTGTCTGGGGACATTGTGTGGGCATATTTATCCGAGAGATCTATATTTTTCATATACCTCTGTTTTTCTTCCTGTCCGGACTGTTTTTTTCCAGTAAGCCGAATTTTGTTTGGCGAAAAATGAAAACGCTGATCTTTCCGGCAATTGGATATTCGATATTTTTCTTCTTGTCAGTCAGTATTTTAGGGGGGGGGTATGCAGAACGGTTCAAGGCATTTTCAATTTATAACCTGGCGGTATTCGATGGGCCGTTGTGGTTTTTATATGCTCTGTTCCTAATATCTGTGTTTTATTATTTTCTTTTCCGACTCGTCAAGAACAGTTTGTGGCGCCTGATTTTCACATATGCGATTGGGATAGGGTTTGTTCTTTGGGATGTAACACTCCCTTTTTATCTTCGTCAGGCTGCATGCTCTCTGCCTTTTTATAGCACAGCCTATTTTTTGAATCAGAAAGGGTGGGTATACACTAAAAACAAGGGTTGGATAATCCTGTTTGTTTCATTGTTCGTAGCGGCTATTTTGTTTTATCGGATAACGCATTCCCGGGTGGACATCGCATGGTTGTGGTTCCCGAAGAATTTTGTCGTGTTTTATGTCGGGGCTTTAGCTGCAATTATGCTGATGTTGAATCTGCCGATATTTCAGATTAGAACCCGGGTAAACATTCTCCTCTCTTCGATTGGCACAGAATCACTCGCAATTATGGCGTTGCATTATCCCTTTTTCCCCGACATCAAATTGAGTATTGTTGAGCAGCATATTCTTTCCAATGAAAGTTACAACGGTCTATTTTCCGGGATAACCGCATTTATTCTCTTGTTGAGTTTATCTTATCTGCTTTCTCTCGGATACCGGGAGGTCAAAAAACTTCTCAGGCAAAATGGTTGATAGCCATCCTTTAGTTTCTGTTATAGTTCCGATATACAATGTCGAAAAGTATATCGAGAGGTGTGTCCGGTCTATTTTTGAACAGACTTACAAAAATCTCGAAATTATTTTCGTGAATGATTGTACGCTGGATAGTAGTATGGATATCCTGAAAAATGTGTTGGAGGATTATCCTAATCGATGGCGACAAACGAAAATAATAGGACATTTACAAAATAGAGGATTAGCGGCAGCCCGTCTTACCGGCCTGCGTTCAGCTACGGGTGATTATATTCTTAACTGTGACAGCGATGACTATCTAAATAAGAATATGCTGTTCAGTATGGTGGAGTTGGCAGAAAAAGAACACGCTGATATTACTATCTGCGACTTTTTTTGTGTTTATTCTGATTGTATTTGTCAAATATCGACGAATCCCTCCTTAGAACCTATGGAGTGTATGAGGCAAGTATTAACTGGGGAGGTTCATTCTTCGTTATCGAATAAACTCATAAGACATTCACTTTATACAGACCATGATATATACCCGATCGAAGGGCTGAATATGCGTGAAGATCTGTCGGTCATGTATCGTTTGATGTTTTTTGCTCAAAAGTTGGCTTATATTCCGCAGGGGTTCTATTATTACGATCTCGGTAATCCCAATTCATATACCTCGGTGAAAATGAGTCTCTCGCATCAAATTAATGCGATGCATTTGATCGAGCAAATGGATGAATTCAGAGAGTTACATGTAATGGATCATTCTTCGAATCGGGCATTCCGCTATTTCAAATCTGGGATTATGGCGTCAATCGCATTGTATGGCGATTTGGCATATTTTAAACAATCGAGAACTTATTTTCAGGATGTCGTCTTATGCGATATCATCGGTAGACCCAATATGAGTGAAGTAATGAAAGTCGCAGGTGTTTTCTTATACCTTCGTTTTTTTACACCATTGTCTGTTTTAAGATTTGTCCGAAAACTTAAACATAGAAAATAGATGCAGGGACCATTGAATAGAATTTGGTTGCCGGAAATAGATATAATGCGATGCCTGGTGGTTATTATGCTCGTTTTATATCATGCATTTGCCCCGTATGCATTCGGATGGGATGCACTTCCGAATCATGATTCTGACAATGTGTTTTATTATTGGATCGGGAAGGTTGCATACAGCGGAATGCTCGAGGCGTTCGTAATGATCGCCGGCTATATTTTTGCCTTTGGGCTCCGAAAAAAACAAGATCACAGGACTATAATAATAAAAAAAATTAAACGATTATATGTCCCGGCCATAAAATGGGGATTGGTTATAATTCTAATTTTTAATTATAACCATGGGCGATTATGCAACACAATCATCATGCTGCTAAACGGGATAGGTCATCTCTGGTTTTTGCCGATGTTATTTTGGTGTTTCGTCTTTGAACTGTATTTGGGACAGAAGATAAGTAATAAATATTTATTGATTTTTGCATACTTATGTACGCTTCCATACCCTGCAATACCTGTCATTAAAATCAGTCTGTACTATTGTTTTTTCTTCCATTTGGGCGTCTTGTTTTTCAATAATAGGCAAAAAGTCCAAAAGTGGTTGACGGCGAATCGATTCATATTGGTATTAATGGTATATGCTATTCTGTTTGTCGTTTCAACAATGGTAATAGCTCGATGGCTACAAGTCGATGATACAACTCCTATTGTGAAAAAAACTGTTGTGATTCATATTCGTACGATGCTTCGCTTATGCTATTCAATATTAGCTGTTATCATATATTATTATATCGGATATCATTTGCAGGTTAAAAGATCGGCCTGCAATATTATTCATTCAATCGCAATATATTCTTTTGGGATTTATATTTTTCAGGAAATACTCTTACGATTGATTTATTATCGCTCTGATGTGCTGTTGAGATTTCCGGACTATATGGTTCCCTGGCTCGGATTCCTTTTGGTGTTCGTCTGTTCTTATTGCCTTAGCTATTTATTGAATAGATGTAGAGTGACGAAATTTCTTTTTTGATAAGTAATGGAGCAAATCACTTCTTGGGATATCTGTTTTAACCTTATTATCTGGCTTGCCATTCTATTTTACTATCGGGGGCAGATAAAAAGGAATACGGAACGGAATGGTACGTTTGGGGGATTCTGCATTGTCATAATCCTATTTTCAACTTTCGGTTTTTGTGCCGGTGATTTTTTGCATTATGAAAGTCTATATGCTGATTTACGGCACTCAAATTATAATATTCATATTGAGCCTTTTTATTATTGGTTAATAAAAGTATTGCCGGAAAGTTACTATATCTGGAGATGTGCCGTTTGGGGGACAGCGGCAATTATATTAGTCCTCATATTTAAGAGGTTGAGGCTGAATGCAGGCTTTGCAATATTCATATTTTCCTTATTGCTGATGCTTTATTTTCCGGCGCCTCGACAATCGCTTGGCTATGTTGTTTTATTCTATGGATTCGTATTGATATTTTTCTCCGATAAATCGAAAGCAGGATCATATATATTGGGTGCTGTATTGGTATTTCTGTCCTATTTTTTACATAAAAGCATGGTTGTTTACGCCATAATGCTTGCGTTGGCTCTAATACCATTCAGTAAATGGATATACATGGGTTCTTTATTCGTGTTTCCCATAATATACAGATCTATGTATAATCTTTCGTCATATGTCATCGCCTCTGCCATTGCAGATGAAAGCACGCAGGAGGTGGGCGAAAGATATTTGAATTCTGATTTCTATCAGGTGGCAAATGCCAACGGGCTGGTGCAACTGGGAATACACCGAATCCCGATACTCGTATTATTGATCCTGGCAATATGGAAACTGTATTTTAAGAAGGAGGGAATTAAATATGGGTATAAAGTCTTGTTACAATATGCATATATACTCATATATGTGTCATTCCTTTTTAATGGTCAGGCCGTTTCTGCTTTTTTATCCCCGCGCTTTTGGGATGCCGCTTTATATCCGCTTACAATATTTATGATCTTCTTTTTGTATAGGCAGAGGCGGACTCCGCTCATTAAAGGTTGTTTCTATATGTTGATTCTTGCGAATCTGTATGATTTCGCATATATGTTGTATAAAATCCAGTAACAGACGTAATGAAGATTCTTGAAATAATACCACAACTTGGACAAGGGGGAGCAGAGCGTTTCGTTGTTGATCTGTGCAATGAGTTGTCAAAAGATCATAAGATAATTCTCGTTGTTTTGTATAGTCTGGATAAGGCTGGGTTTTTTTGTGAGAAATTATGTGATCGTGTCGAACTGATCAGCATGAATAAAAAAAAGGGGATGGATCTGGGTTTATTTTTTCGTTTGAACCGGTTAATTCATCGACAAAGACCCGATATTGTCCATACTCATCTTCGGGCAATCTCTTATTCGGGGCTTGCATTTTTTCTAAAAGGAGATATTAAATTCATTCATACTATTCATAGTGACGCCGTAAAGGAGGCTGGAAATGGTATAAGTAAGTGGTGTCGAAAGTTTGCATTTCGAACAAGGCGTGTACATCCGGTTACTATTTCTGAAGAGTCTCAACAATCGTTTGCCGATCTTTATCATTTGAAGTCCTCTCTTATTTATAATGGACGCCCCGCCTATAATGATGCGATTGACATCAGCCGGATTTCTGCCGAACTGGCGGCACTGAAACAAAACAAGGATGCACGGTTAATTGTGAATGTGGCGCGTATTCAACAGGCTAAAAACCAAGTCGAACTTGCTAAAGCGGTTATTTCTTTGAACAAGATGGGAAAACGGATCGAGTTGGTTATAATCGGAAGCGTAGAAGAACCCCGACTCGAACAAAAATTGGTACAGCTAAATTCTCCTTATGTCCATCTTCTGGGGACTCGTATGAATCCACGAGATTATATGCGAGCTGCGGATGCTTTCTGTCTGTCGTCTATATACGAGGGGATGCCCATTTCCTTGATTGAAAGTTTTTCGGTTGGAACTATACCTATTTGTACTCCGGTCGGTGGTATTAGAAATATGATTCAGGATGGCGTTAATGGATTATTGGCATGCAGCCCGTCTCGGGAAGATATTGAAGCTGTCCTGAAAAGGTTTATGAATTATTCTGATCCTCAAATCAATAATATGAAAATGGCATCAAAAGAATCGTTTAAAAATTATAATATGGAGACTTGTTGTCAAAATTATGTCGGTCTGATGATGGATATATTAAACTCAGAGTCATGTTAATCCATTGGTATCGTGTTGCAAATTGGTTGTATCGGCACCACATTGGGATCATTCCCAAGTTGATTTACTATTTGCAATATTTATTGTTTAACTGTTCTGTTCCGGCAAGTTGTAAAATAGGGAAAGGAACGAAATTCGGATATGGGGGAATTGCAACTGTTATACACGGCAGAGCTGAGATTGGTAATAATTGTGTCATTGGTACATGCGTAACGATTGGGGGACGATCGAAATACCAGGCAGTTCCCAAAATCGGTAATAACGTACATATTAGTACCGGCACAAAGATTCTCGGACCTGTTGTGATTGGCGATAATGTTGTTATTGGGGCCGGGTCTATCGTATTACACGATGTGCTATCAAATTCTGTTGCAGTTGGAACTCCTGCCAAAGTGATCAAATCCGATATTGATATTAACGATTATATTTAACATGAGTAATCAATCTGCTGTAATTGTTTTTGGAATGGGACCGGCCGGACTTTTCCTTTCCAGGCAATTAAAAAAAATGAATGCGAAAATTTATGGAATTGGCAAATCGGATGACATAGGCAGATATTCAAATACGTTGACAAAATATTATGCAGCGGAATCAAAGAAAAAGGTCGAAAAAGCGATATTCGGCATATTGAATGAAGTCGAGAATAAGCCTGTTGCATATATATGCAGCGATCAGTATTTGACATTGTTTATAGAAGAGTACCCGATCGTATTCAACTTGATTGATTTCATAGAGCCACAAGAACATCTTCTACGGTTGATCGCGGCTAAGGATGATTTGATTCAATACTGTAAAGCATTGGGCATGAGATTTCCCGATGAATATGATGTCGCAGATTTGGAGCATCTTTCTTATCCGATTGCCATAAAGCCCAATCTTAAACATGGAACATCTCCCATAAAAAAGATCAATTTCATAAACAATAAGCAAGAACTCTTGGATATCCTTTCATATTCTGAAAACAAGGAGCTTTATAAGGAGGATTTACTCCTTCAGAAGGTTATTGCCGGAAATAACCAATTTGAGTATGGGTATGGCGGATATTTCAAAAATGGAAAGCCCGTTAATGTCGTCTATTTTATACAAGCGAGGCAATATCCGCAAGGAGTCAGTTGTTACACGATTGAACTTTCCGATAAGAATATCATGGACGAAATAGGACGGCAGACCGATTTGTTTATCCAGGCAACCAATTATTCCGGATTCCTGCAATTTGATCTTAAAAAAGATAGTCTAACCGGTGAAATGTATGTTTTAGATATAAACCCGAGACCATGGGGATCGATTGGGATGCTTAAATCCAAATGCTCTGAAAGTGTATTTCTCCCGTCTGCATCGTCTAAAATGAAAATATGCTGGAGATTCCCATTAAAAGAGATCATGAGCGTAAAAAACAAGAAGAATCTGTCCTATAAAAAATGCAGAGAACTAAAGAATGAAGGTGAATATGTTACAACTATCGACTTGTTTGATAAATCGGACCTGAAGCCTTTTTTTATGCAGCCGGTAATTATGATTCTGAAGTTATTTAAAATGTCTAGACATTAGTGTTGTGAATATCTATTATTTAGGCGCATTCCCAATAGAGGGCGGTGGCGTGACAATTAAAAATAGGGATTTGTTTTATGCCCTTTCAGGCAAGGGGCTCAAGTTAAAAAAGATCGATCTCAATAAAATAACGAGGCATAGGAGTGTGTGGGAATTATTGAAATTCGTTTTCGTATTCCTCAATCCGAAAAATAAATTTGTAATAGGTATTTCCACCGGCGTATGTACCCGGAGAACTTTTTCCAAATTATTTTACATCTTCAATAAAAGGGCAATGTCGAAATCCATAATCTTGATCATGGGAGGAACGGATGCTCATACGATTGCGATGGATGAGGAATATAGAAAGTGGGTGAGGCGTTATAAAATGGTTTATGTTGAAACAAGCAGCATGCTTGACGAATTACGCTCTGCAGGTATGACTAATTGTGCATTATATCCTAATGGGCGATTTAAACCGGAAGAGAAAATTTCGGTCAAAGATAATGCTGGAAAATTGCGCTGTGTCTTTTTTTCTTATATAAGACCTGAAAAGGGGGCGGATATTGTATTAAGTGCTGCCGCAAAACTGAGTAATGTCGATTTCGCATTTTATGGGAGCGTATACGAGGCTTATAAAGAAGATTTTGAGAATAATATTTCACGTGTATCAAACGCAATATATAAGGGGAACTTTAAAGGAACTCCTGAGCAGGTTTACAGAGAACTTGGCAATTACGATATTTTGATTTTACCAACCCGGTATAAAACGGAAGGCGTTCCGGGAATTCTGGTTGAAGCTAAAATTGCCGGTATCACCTCCATTGTAAGTAATGAAAGCCATAATGCCGAGATCGTGTCGGATGGGAAGGATGGAGTCGTTCTCAGAAAGAATGATGAGGATGAGTTGATTCGGGCCATTTCTGAACTTGATGTTGATAGAGCGAAACTGCAGCAACTCAAAGAGGGCAGTTTTAGGTCGGCAAATAATTTTTATATAGAAAACTATATAGACGGGATTGTAGAAACACTTGTGCAGCAATAAATAAGTTATATGTTTAGTTCATATAAAATTATATTTTTAGAGCAAGATAAGGTACTCCTATATAAGAATTTTTCGTTCTATGTAAAATATTGTGATAATGGCGATATACGGCGAGTCGGTCGTATACATTGTGGATTGATAAAGAAGCTGCTATCGAAAATCCGGCTGACTAACCGATTATTGCGTTTGGAGCCACGGAGTACATGTAAAGTGGCAGACGACATATTTGTATGTTGTTTTTTACATAAAATATGGCGAATTGATATCATACAAAATCAAATAATGCTTCTGCAAGAAAATCGAAACGGCTGGAGTGAGCCGTTAAACTTTTTAAATGCGGAGGCGAATATTTTCTGGGGAGAGTATGGGGCTAATCATTGTCATGAAAAGGTCAATATTTATCGGTTATTACAAGACGGACATAGCGATATCGTATTTTCATTTCCTTGTGACAGTATTCGACATATTCACAATATTATTTACGATTATAACAATGAACAATTCTGGATACTTACCGGGGATAATGAAAAGCAAGCCGGGATATATAGGGCTGATAAGAATTGGACGCAAGTGATTCCGATAAAAATCGGAGGCCAAAAATATCGTGCAGTCGTTGCATTCCCTTATGAAGATGGAATTATCTATGCAACGGATTCTGTAGAAACTGAAAATCATATTTACCGGCTAACACCTCAAAATGGATATGATCCCATTCCATTGATCAGTATCAATGGAAGTTGTATTTATGGTACCGAGACCAAGGACTATTATGTTTTTTCAACAACGGTCGAGCCGCCGGAAGGACGAGGATATACGGATTTGTTTTCGAAAAAGTTGGGTAATGGAATAAAAAGTAATGAAGTCCATCTGATTACAATGAGGAAGACAGATTTGACCGACATTAGAATTATCCGGAAATACGAAAAAGATTGTTGGCCGATGAAGCTATTTCAATATGGGGCCATTACTTTTCCTCAGAAAACGGGAGATAGCAATGAATTATGGATCTATCCGATTGCGTACAAAAAGGTCGATGGAAAAAATATCAAAGTTGAATTATAATCAATGAACTTTTTTCTACTATTACGGACGATAATCCACCTTCGTCCCATACAGATTGTTTATCAAATAAAGAATCGGTTGCTAAGTAGGAAATTTAAACCGTATAAATGTTATGAGGAGATAAAAGATTGCAAGTATTTAACGGTTATTAACAAATACCCATGTTATGCAGACGGGGCCTTTTCTTTTCTGAATATTAAATCGACTTTCTCCTCTTGGAGTGAAATGCAATATGGTATATTGTGGGCTTATAACCTCAATTATATGGACTGGTTGTTGCAACCTGAGATGTCAGTTGAGGAGGGGAGCCGATGGATTGATGGGTTTATTGCTGCACTTTCCAAGAATAAGGTCGGGTTGGATCCTTATCCGACAGCTCTCCGGGGTGTAAATTGGATAAAATTTATTTCCGGTTACCGCGACCAAATTTCAAATGCCCGCTTAATACGGTGGACAGATTCGTTATATGCTCAGTATAAGTTGCTTGAAAGGAAATTGGAGTATCATTTACTGGGGAATCATCTATTGGAAGATGCTTATTCGCTATTTATTGCGTCCATCTATTTTTCGGACAAAGAATTTTATAAAAAATCGGTTAATCTGCTTTATCGGGAATTAAATGAGCAGATTCTTCCTGATGGAGCACACTATGAGCTGTCTCCGATGTACCATTGCATCTTGCTTGACCGTCTGCTTGACTGTTACAATTTTTCGATAAATAATAATCGCTTCCCCGATCAAAACAAAATCACATCATTTCTGCGGGAGAAGGCAATCAGGATGCTTGGGCATCTGCAAAGTATATTGTTTACAGATGGGACTTATCCGCTGTTTAATGATTCGGCTTTCGGGATTGCCCCGATCCCACAGGAACTATTCAGATATGCCGATAGAGTCGGTTTGCAATGGCAGCCTCTTGAGATGAAGAATTGCGGATACCGCCGATTCTCAAATCATAATTTAGAAGTTTTCGTTGATATTGGAAATATAATGGCCTCTTATCAGCCCGGACATATACACGCAGATACGTTTAATTATGAATTGCGTGTGAACGGCAAGCCATTTATCATTGATACGGGCATATCCACTTATGAAAAAAATGGCAGAAGGCAATATGAGCGCAGTACGGTCGCGCACAATACGGTGAGCATAAACAGAACGGACTCAAGTGAAGTCTGGGGTGGATTTCGCATAGGACGCAGAGCAAAAGTGCATCTCATTGAGGAGACTCCTTACTGCATAATGGCCGAACATAATGGATACCGTTCTTGTCTCCATTGCCGTTCGTTTAAAATGAACAATGCCGATTTTGTGGTAATGGATGGTTTGTCATCTTTAATTTGGGCTGAAAATTATATTCATCTTGCACCAAATGTCGAGGTATTGTCTGTATCCGATACTTGTATTGTAACATCTTGTGCCATAATAACCTTAAAGGGGGCTGAAAGTGTGCACCTGGTCCAGGCGAAAGTTTCTATGGAATACAATTGTTTTGCGGATTCGCATACTGTGGTAATGACTTTTCATAATCGGATGGAATATAGTATAAAGCCTACGAATTATAAATGAAAATTTTGTTGGTATCATTTTATTTTTCCCCTGAATTAGGGGCGGCTCCGTCTCGTATCACCAATATGGCGAATGGTTTTAAGAGCCAGGGAGATGAGGTCGACATTTTGACTTGTTTGCCGAATTATCCGAAAGGGCGTATTTTTGAGGCCTATCGAGGCCGTCTGTATAAGAAGGAGATAATAAATGGGTGTAATGTATATCGTTATTGGACTTACGCTACGGTTTCCCAAAATCCGATCCTGCGGGGAATAAGTATGGTTTCGTTTGCCGTAATGATTTGGCTGTTTGCATTTAGACGGAGTCTTGTTAAAAACTATGATCGTATTATTATCCAAAGTCCACCGCTGCCTGTGGCTGCTTCGGCCATTGCGTTGTTCAAATGTTTATATAATAAGAAAACCATTCTTAATATATCCGATTTATGGCCATTGTCTGCCGTCGAGTTGGGGGCGATGGCGGAAGGTGATACGATGCACAAGATATTCTCCAAGATCGAACGATTTAACTATAAAAAAGCGGATGCGATTTTAGGACAATCAAATGAGATATTAAAATACGTTGCTGCGTTTAAGTGTTCAGAAAGGCTGTTTTTATATCGTAATCTTCAAAAATATAACGTATCTATTGACTGCCGATCGAGATCTGTTCCGGTGAAAATTGTTTATGCGGGACTTTTAGGAGTGGCGCAGAATCTATTGGATATCATTAAAAATGTTGATTTCAAGACTTTGGGTGTTGAGCTCCATCTGTATGGAGGTGGCAATCAAACTCAAGAAATAGAAACCTTCATTGCAGAAAATGATTGTAATGTTTATTACCACGGTTATATAGAGAAAGAAAGAATGGCAGAGGAATTGACGAAATATGATGCTTCGATCATTCCGTTGGCTGTCAGGATTAAAGGGGCTGTTCCGTCTAAGATATTCGATATTCTACCGATGGGCATTCCCGTTTTGTTTTGCGGAGGTGGCGAGGGGGCAGAAATTGTGACGCAATATGAAGTTGGATTGGTTTCCATGCCTGGCGATTATGCAGCTTTACAGACCAATGTCAAAAAGTTAGTTGCGATGTCGGATGATGAATATCGATATTTTTCAATGAATTGTATCCGAATAAGTCGTACTGTATTTGATTTCGATCAACAGATTACAGAATGTCGTAACTTTATTGATCATCTTTAAATAACAGAGTGACCGTCTTACTAATATAAGATAAAAGGGAACGGGTAATTCTCATTTGAGAATTACCCGTTCCCTTCGATTGGAAAGATACTTATTCGTGGATGATTCGTGTCCTGAGCCGCAGGTCGGCTGAGGACGGGCCGACGGAGATGATGAATTCGCCCGGCTCGACGGTGAATTTCCCTTGCAGCGTGTCGTAGAAGGCGAAGGCGTCGTCGTTCAGGCGGAGCGTCACGTGCTTCGTCTCGCCTTTGCGGAGGAACACTTTGCGGAATCCCTTCAGCTCCTTGGCGGGGCGGGGGACCGTGCATTCCGGGTCGGTGACGTAGAGCTGGGCGACTTCCGCGGCGTCGGATTTGCCCGAGTTCGTCAGGTCGAACGATACGATATGGGCATCGCCGTCGCGCGTGACCGTGAGGTTCGAATAGTCGAAGGTCGTGTAGCTCAGGCCGTAGCCGAACGGGTAGAGCGGTTCGGTCTGCGTGCGGTCGTAGCCCCGGTAGCCGACGAAGATGCCTTCGTTGTAGGCGATCCGCAGGTAGGTCTCCTTCCGGTAGTCGTTGAAGACGTTGTTGTAGTAATTGTCGTGCACGGGGTTGTCTTCCCAGCGTTTCTCGATGGTGATGGGCAGGCGGCCGCCGGGTGAGATACGGCCCGAGAGTATTTCGGCGACGGCCTGGCCTCCCTCCTGCCCCGGGTACCAGGCCATCAGGATTGCCGCCACCTTGTCGTGCCATTTCGACATGTCGATTCCGCCGCCGCTGTTCACGACGAGGATTACACGGTCGTTAAGCGATGCGATGTGTTCGATCAGTTCGTCCTGGCCTTCGGGCAGCGAGAAGGTGCGGTCGGAGTTCTCTTTCTCGGTCTCGGGGCTGAATCCTACGCAGAGGACCACGGCATCGGCCGTGCGGAGCGCTTCGTCGCGGGCCTCGAGGTCGGTGAATTCGTATTTGAAATGGACTGAGGCGCTGCTTGCCGTGTCGAAATATTCGATCACGACGGGGTAGGTGCGTCCGGCTTCGAGGTTCAGTTCGGCCGACCGGGTGGTGAGCCGGTGGTTGCCCCAGTCCCCGGCCACGCATTCGCCGCCGATGAAGATGCGGTAGCCGTCGTCGCCGCCGATTGTGAAACGAAGCGTCGTATTCGCCGCGGGTTTCAGTACGCCCGTCCAGCGGATCGAGAAGTTGTCTTCGGGCATTCCTTCCGCCGGGCTGCCTTTGCCCCAGTCGTACTCTATGGCGGTTTCCGTGCGTTCGATCACGGGCGTCCCCTGAAATTTTCGGTTGGGGAAATAGGCGGCCCGCAGGCCGGGTTCACGGCAGTCGGAGCCGGTGTAGAATCCGCCAGCGGTGAGGTTGCTGTGCCGTTTGTCGCTCAGGTCGACAATCTTCCAGCGGCGGCCTAGTGACTGCATTCCGTCGAGCACCGGGACGGTCGAGCAGGGGTGTACATAGCCGCTTCCGCCGCCCGTCACGACCCGTGCGGCGTTGGGCCCCATGACGGCGATCCGGCCTCCGCGCAGGGGCAGCAAGTCGTTGTCGTTTTTCAGCAGCACGATGCCTTCCCGGGCCAGTTGGAGCGCCGCTTCGCGTGAAACGGCGTCTTGCTCGGGGATGGAGTCGTCCCGCTGGTCGCGGTCGAAGAACCCGAACGCGATGAGTGTCTGGAGGATGTGTTGTACCTTGAGGTCGATGGTCTCCTCGCGCACCAGTCCCGTTTCGATGGCTTTCAGCAGGTTCCCGCGGTTCATGAACTTTCCGGAGGGCATTTCCAGATCGAGGCCTCCGTTCGCGGCGCCCACACCCGAATAGGTGGCGTTCCAGTCGGACATGAAGATACCTTCGAAACCCCATGCGTCGCGCAGCGTGCGCACGGCGAGGTCGTGGTTCTCCGACGTGTGCACGCCGTTGAGGGGATTGTAGCTCGACATCACGCTGCCGACCCCGGCATCCTGCACGGCACGCCGGAAGGCCGGGAAATAGATCTCCTGCAACGTCCGTTCGTCGATGTCCGAACTGGCATGGTGGCGGTTCCACTCCTGGTTGTTGCCCGCGAAGTGCTTGACCGTGGCCATCACGCCCTGCGACTGCACGCCCTGGATGTACTGCACGGCAATCTCCCCTGTGAGGCACGGGTCTTCGCTGAAATATTCGAAATTCCGGCCGCAAAGGGGCGAACGGTAGATATTCACGCCGGGGCCGAGCAGGATGTGGACCCCGCGTGCCCGGGCGTCGCGTCCGAGTCCGACGCCCATGTTGTAGACGGTTTCGGGACTCCATGTCGCGGCGGCCGCGATGCCGCTCGCATACATCGTGCTGCGGGTGTCGTTACGGACCCCCTGCGGTCCGTCGGCCATGCGGATTTCAGGGATTCCCAGCCGCGGCACGGCGCGGATGTAGAAGTCGTTGTAACCTCCGATATAGTCGAGTTTCTCTTCGAGGGTCATGCGCTTCACCAGCTCCGCGGCGCGGGATTTCGCCTCCGGGGTGATCGTTTGTGCCGGAAGGAGCGCGGGAGTCAGCAGAAGCGTCAGCAGTAGCAGTTGTTTCATCGGTCTGTGTTTGGGTTTCAGGGTATTTGTAACAGTAGTAATGCGGCGCTTTTACCGGCGTTCACCTCGCCCGACGAGATGCCGGTGACGGCGACGGGCAGGACCCATTCGCTGTCCGAGGGGAGCTCCGCGAGCAGTTCCGAGGCCCGGAATGTGACGGTGACGTCCGCTTTCCAGCGTTTGGCGCCGAGTTCCACGTTTCGGGTGTCGAACGTGCAATAGGTCTCGGGCAGCATCCGGTATCCGGTAGCGTTCTCCTCGTTGTAGCGGTCGAGGGCGTATTCGCTGATGCCCAGCCGGACGCTCACGCCGTCGTCGTTATAGCCGCCCTTGTAGACGGTGAGCGTGGCCTGCGGCTCCCCGGACTCCGGGAATCCGACCGTTTGCAGGCCCGCCTGCACCAGATAGACCTCGGTCGGGATCGTGAGGTTCACCTCCCTGCCGTCGTTGCATGCGGGCAATAGAAGCAAACAAAAGTAGCAAAAAACGACAGGAAAGCAAATTTTTGTGAATGGAAAAGTAGGCGAAGGGTGTGTTTTCATCGGTCTGTTCGTTAGTCGGTTAATAGCCCGGATTCTGGACCAGATTCTGGTTGATGTTGATTTGCGAGAGCGGAATGGCCATCCAGTAGGATTTGGGCGTGATGAAGGTTCGTGTGCCGCTCTCCTTCATGTTCACCACCTGGTAGAATCCTGGGCCGTCGGAGGCCTCGAGGTTCCACGATTTGGGGGCGTGGCCCAGCATCCTGCCGGCGGTTTTCCAGCGGCGGAGGTCGTGGAACCACCGCGCTTCCATCGCCAGCTCGATCAGCCGCTCCTGGTGCAGTACGTCGCGCAGTCTCTGCCCTTGCGGAATGCCCCCGGCGCGGTTCCACGACACCTCGAAGTCGGGCAGTCCGGCGCGTTTGCGGACTTTGTTCAGGTAGATGAGACTTTGGCTGCCGAGCGATCCCGTGTATTCGAAATCGGCTTCGGCATAGCTCAGGTAGAGTTCCGCCAGCCGGATCAGCGGGAACGGGTATTCGCGGTAGGTGTACTGCTGCGACCCCTTGTCGTAGGCCAGTGTGCGGTGTATCCACTTCTTCAGCACATAGCCCGTGCAGCTTTGGTACTCGTGGGCGATGTTTCCCGTGCTGCCCTGACGTTCGCCTTTGCGGCAGTAGAGCGTGAACGACTGGTTGTTGATCTCGTAGGGACCGCGGTCGTAGCCCACCGAGGCATAGAAGCGCGGTTCCCGGTTGAGGTGCAGGACGGCCGTCTCCTTGTCGGGGTCCATCTTGTAGAGGTCGAGGTCCTTCGTCTCGGGGTCGGCGTCCATCGGAAGCCCGTTCTTCGAGTAGTACATCTCCACCAGCTCGAACGTCGGAACGACGTAGGGGTTGAAACTCGAGGTATTGTAAGGGTCCTCGATGCGCGCCCCGCCGCGGAACTGAACGTTGCGGATATAGGTCTGGTCGCCCGAGGCCCACAGATATTCGAGATTTTGGGGCCAGGTCGGCTCGACGAACAGGTCGTGGTAGTTGACCTCACCTCGCTCGGCGTCGGGAAGTGTCGTTGCGGTGGGATTCTCGTAGAGCTTGTAGCCGTTCTCCTCGGCCAGCTCGATTGCTTCCTGCGCCGCCGTACGGGCCTTTTCCCATTTCTCGGGGTCGTATTCCTGGTTGATCAGGTGTCGGCCCGACTTGTTCCTGAATCCGGAGTAAAATTCTGAATTGCCGTTCACCAGCGGACTGGCGGCGTAGAGCAGTACGCGGGCCTTGATCGCCTTGGCCGCCACGGAGGTCGCGCGGCCCAGCTTGCCGGCGGGCTGGGTGGCCACCATCAGGGCGGCGGCTTCGTCCAGCAGGCGGGTGACGAACGTCACGCATTCGTCGTAGGGACGGCGTTCGGGGTAGATCACGGCTTCGTCCGTCTCGTTCTGGCCGATCTCCCGTTCGACGATCACCGTCGGGCCGTAGTACGACATCAGCTGCCAATGATAATAGGCGATCAGGAATTTGGCCTCGCCTATCCACTGGTTGCGGGTCTTGGGGTCGAGTCCCGGGACCTTGTCGACGTTGTCGAGCAGGATGTAGCAGTAGCGGATGCCCTTGAAGAGGTCGTAGTTCTGGCTCCCCGAGGGGTTGCCCTTGACGTTCCACATCCCGAAATAGGTCGTCGTGGCGCTCTCCTCGTTGTAGAGCAGGCTCTTGTAGGGGAAGTAGCGGACGGCCCCGACCCAGCCGGTCATCACGTCGCCGCCGGCGCAGTAGTCCGGCATCGGGCGGTAGCCCGTGACGTTGGGGATGTAGTTGTAGAGCGTGGCGAGGAATTTCTCGGCCTGTGTTTCGGTCTTGAAAATGTCGCGCAGCTCGGGGGTTCCCTCCGGCAGTACGTCGAGGTAGTCGGTGCATGCGGCTGCGGACATTGCCGCGAGCAGGACCAGAAAGCGGTGGTAAAGTGTTTTTATCATGGTTCTCGGAGGGTTAGAAGTTATATTGGACACCGATTTTCAGCGTTTTCTGCAGCGGATAGACCAGTCCGTTGCCGCGCCCCAGCTCAGGGTCCCAGTTCTTGAACGGAGAGAAGGTCAGCAGGTTCGTGCCGACGAAGTAGACGCGCAGCGATTTGTGGGTGAAGCCCAGTTCGACGGTCTTCAGGCGCAGGTAGGCGCCGTTGCGAATCCAGAACGACGACCGCTGGGTGTTGTTCTTGTTGTAGTTGATGTCCAGGCGCGGGTATTTCGCATCGGGGTTCGGGGCGGACTCCCGCCAGTAGTTGTCGGCGACCCACTGGGTCATGTTGAAACCCGAGTACTGGTCGTCGCGGAACGGGTGCATGTCGATCATCTCGATTCCGTAGCGTCCCGTGCCCTGGAAGAAGAACGAGAAGTCGAACTTTTTGTACTGGATGTTGGCGCCGAAGCCGTAGAAGATTTCGGGGATCGTCGGGCGTCCGATCGAGGTTTGGTCGTTGTCGTCGATCACGCCGTCGCCGTTCAGGTCGCGGTATTTGATGTCGCCCGGGAGCACCGTGCCCGAGAAGGTCTGCACGGGGCTGCGGTCGATCTCCTCCTGCGAGGCGAAGAGTCCGTCGGCGACCAGTCCCCAGAGCGAGTAGATCGGCTGGCCCTTGCGCAGCATGTAGGGGGCCGTGCCCCGCGCCTCGTCGCGGAAGACCGTTTCGTTGTGGGCGTAGGTGAACGTGCCGCGCACGGAGACGATCAGGTCCTTGCCGAAGGCCCGGTTGTATTCGAGCGACCCGTCGACGCCGTAGTTGCGGACCTTGCCGATGTTGCCGTAGGAGGTTTCGCCCGTGTAGCCCATCGACGAGGGGAGGGACACGCGCTGCATGAAGATCCCCGAACGGTTTTCGTTGAAGGCGTCGACGATGATGCTCAGGCTGTTGTCGAACATGTTCAGGTCCATGCCGGCGTTGAATTTGCGGCTGATTTCCCACGAGGCGTCCTCGTTGCCGAGCAGCGTGATGCCCGGGCCCGACTGCTGGGCGTATTTGTCGCCGAAATAGACGTTGAGCTTGTTGTCCATCGTGATTGTCGAGATGTAGGGGAAGCGGGCCGCCAGCGCGTCGTTCCCCGATTCGCCGTAGGAGACGCGGAATTTCAGGTTGTTGACGACTTTGGTCAGCGGCTGGAAGAATCCTTCGCGGGAGACCACCCAGCCTACGGCCACCGAGGGAAAGAATCCGAAGCGGCGCCCGCGGATGAAGTTCTCGCTGCCGTTGTAGCCGAAGTTGGCCTCCATGAGGTATTTGCTTTTGTAGCCGTAGGTCAGGCGCCCGGCGAGTCCCTGCTCGCGGAAGGGCAGCACGTCGGTCTCGGTCGACGAGGGGCGGTTGTTGAGCTTCTCGCGCTGGTGGTAGACCAGCATGGCGTTGACGTCGTGGTCGCCGAACGTGCGGGCATAGTTGGCCGAAGCCTGGAACTGGAGTTCGCGGTATCCCGAACCGCTGGTCCACGTCCCCAGGTAGGTCGAGCCGACGGGGTTCTGCGGCAGTTCGCGGATGGAGTAGTCATAGCTTCCGTCGTCCTTGACCATGTAGTCCGAAAGGGTGTAGTAGAAGGGCCGGAAATAGCGGGCCACGTCGTTGTAGGTCTTGTTGAAGAACGTTACCATGCCCTTGACCGAGAGTCCCTTGGTGATGAAATCGAGGTTCTGGTCCACCTGCAGGTTGTTGGTCATGTAGTTGGTGTGGCGGTCCTTGTAGCCGCGGCTCAGCTCGGCGTAGGGATTGATGTCGAGACCGTTGCCCCACGACTCCGAGTTGCCGTAGACCGTGTAGTTCACGCCGGCTTTTTCCGAGGGGAACGTTGCGGGGAACGACACCGGGTTGG
The DNA here is from genome assembly GCA_001941065.1 of Alistipes sp. Zagget8. Taxonomy (GTDB): domain Bacteria; phylum Bacteroidota; class Bacteroidia; order Bacteroidales; family Rikenellaceae; genus Alistipes. Next base: position 46,939 of record MSHJ01000016.1, on the reverse strand, counting down.
CCCGCATCGTATAGTAGAAGAGGTCCGAAACCGAAACGTCGGGCAGGTGGCGGTAGTAGAGCTGGGTGTTCATGCGCAGGCTCACGCGCGTCGTGCGCGTCAGTTGTGCGGCGATATTGCTCTGGAAGATGTATTTCTGGGCGTTGATGTTGGTGTTGAATTTTGACTCCGAGGGGCGGCGCACGATGCCGTCCTCGTTGTGAATCGAGGCGTTGAGGAAATAGGTGATTTTCGATCCGCCGCCCCGGGCGTTGATGTTGAAGTTCTGGCTCCAGGTCATGTCCTTGAACAGCATCTCGTACCAGTTGTTGTTGGGGAAGACGTAGGGGTTGAGGCCCCGGCGCGTCCCCTCGATCTTTTCCTCGGAGTAATAGGGTTTGAAGCTGCCGCGCTCCGAGAGGGCCGTGCGGGTCCAGAGCGCCTCGTTGAAGGCCTCCATATAGGTCACGCCGTCGGCGATTTTCTGTACGCGCGTCGGCATCGAGATGCCGGCCTCGGCACGGACGTTGACCGTCAGTTTTTCGGAGTTGCGGCCCTCCTTGGTGGTGACGATCAGCACGCCGTTGGCGCCCCGGCTGCCGTAGAGCGCCGTCGCCGTGGCGTCTTTGAGCACCGAGAACGACTCGATGGACTCGGGAGCCGTGTGGTTGAGCATCTCGGCCACGACCTCCACGCCGTCGATGATGATCAGCGGCTCCTTGTTCGTGCCGAAGGTCGAGATGCCGCGAATCCAGAAGTTCGCGCCGTCGGCTCCGGGCTCGCCCGACGACTGCACGGAGACCATGCCCGCGATGCGTCCGGCGAAGGCCGTTGTCAGGTTACTCGAGGTGACCTTCAGTTCCGAGGGTTTCACGGCCTGCACGGCACCCACGAGGCTCTCCTTTTTCTGGACGCCGAAGCCCACGACCACCACTTCGCTGATGCTGTTCTCGGCCTCGAAGAGCTGGACCAGCTTGAACAGGATGGGGTTGTCGACCGGAACACGGCGGGTCTCGTAGCCCAGGAAACTGAACGACACCTCGTGCGTTCCCGGGGGAACGTCGAGCGAGTAGTAGCCGTCGGGACCGGTGATGGTGCCGGCGTCCGAGCTCTCGACATAGACGCTGGCCCCGACGATCGGCCGGCTGTCGGTCGCCGAGATAACATTGCCGCTGAAGGTTCGCTTTGCGGTTGTTGTGGAGGGGGCTTTCTCCGGCGCTGGCGGTGCCGGACTGACGGTGATCTGCCGTCCCCGGATCTCATAGGCCAACCCCGATTTCTCCAGCAGTCTGTCGAGGGCTGCCGGGACGGGCTGCGCCGTCAGACGGAGCGTGACGCGGTGCGCGGTGAGGCGCGGGCGGGTGTTGTCGGCATAGATAAAGGCGTAGTCGGTCTGTTTTTCGATTTGCAGGAACGCCTCCTGCAGGGTGGCGTCTTTCAGGTCGAGGGTGACCCGCTGCACGGCTTCGGGTGCGCCGAGCGCCCGGACCCCGCCCGCGAGGAACATCAGTGCGAGCAGGATGCCTCCCCGACAGATCGGGAACAGGCCGCGGCGCTGCATCCATTGGTAGAGTTGTGTCATCTATAAAGTTTTTAAGGTTGATAGCAGTCGTTTCAGGGGTCAGTTCGTGCGGGCCGTGATGCGGACCACCCGCGTACCGTCGGGCCGCTGTTCGGTCCGGCAGTTGATGGGCAGGATGTCCGACAGGACGTCGAGCGTGTCCGAAAGGTCGTCGAAGAGCACCAGCTTGCCCGAGCAGCAGAGTTCCCGCACGTCGGGATCGCAGACGATCTCCACGCGGTAGTAGGCCGCAATCTGTCCGATCACCCGTTCGAGCGCGCCCGACGAGAAGATGAACAGTCCGTCCTTCCAGCTGACATACTGCGAAGGGTCGACTTTGACGACTGTATAGTTGCCCGCCTTGAGGCTGAACATGTCGTTGCTTTCTAACTGCACCTGTTCGCCGTCGCCGGTGGTGATCTCCACGGCCCCGTGCACCAGCACGACCGATGCCGGACGGTCGCTGTCGGCGTAGGCGTTCACGTCGAAGCTGGTTCCCAGCACCCGCGTGTCGAAGAACGCGTTGTGGACGATAAAGGGGCGTTCGGGATCGGGCGTCACGTCGATATACAGCTCGCCCTCGATACTCACGCGGCGTTCGCCCTCTCCGAAGGCCGCCGGGAAGGTGAAGACCGATCCGGAGTTGATCCACACCCGCGAACCGTCCGAAAGGGTGATGTCGGCCCGTTTGCCCTCGGGCACCACCAGCCGGTTCATGCGGGCGGGTTTTGCCGAGGCGACCGTGCGGCCGTTGATGCGCACCTCTCCCGAGGGGGCGCACTCGATGCTGGCGCTCTCCGAGGCGATGTGCTCCGACTGCCTGCCGGAGATCAGCCGGATTTCGGAGGCCCGGGCCGGAGAGGTGTCGGTCTCCGCCGTGGGGCGGAACACGCCCAGCAGGGCCGGGACGACCAGTCCGGCTGCCACGGCGGCCGCAGCCGCCAGCGCGAACAGTTTGCGGCGCAGCAGCAGCCGGCGGGTGCACAGGGTGCGGTAGTCGGACATGATGCCGTCGTAGAGTTCGGCCTTTTCGCCCTCCTCCAGCGTGAAGTTGTTCAGCCGGACGCTTCCGACCGTCTGGACCGCCTTGCGGAATTCGGCGTAGGTTTCGGGATGGTTCGCCGGGAACTCGCTCCAGAAGAGATCCTCGCGCTTGTCGGGGTCGAGGCACCACAGCAGGAAATCGGGGTCGTCCAGGAAATCGGCCGCGGTGTACTCCTTATAATCTTTGTTATCCATAGTCGTTTTCGGTTTTCAGCGTGTCGTCATGCCGTGAGCGTCGAGAGCAGCGCCAGCAGGAGCAGCCGCTCCTTGTTGCTGCGGAGTTTTCCGAGCCCCTTGGAGACGAACTTGCGTACGGCGTGGGGCGTGACGTCCAGTATCTCGGCAATTTCGGCATACTCCATTTCATACATGTAGCGCATGTATATCGCGCTTTTCTGCATCGGACTCAGTTCGTTGAGCATGTGTTCGAGCATCGTCTTCAGCCGTGCGGCCTGTTCCGTGTCGATCAGGCTGTCGGCGAACGAGACGGTGATGCGCAGGTCCAGCTGGGGCGTCAGCTCCGTTGTATCGCATTCGTGCCGCTTGAAGTCGATCAGCCGGTTGTAGAAGGCCCGGAACAGGTAGCTGCGGATGTTCTTCACGCCGCCCAGCTCGCGCCGCCGTGCCAGCAGGTTCAGGAAGACATCGTGGATGGCGTCCTTGAGCGTCTCGCGGTCGAATCCGAGTCCGCATCCGTAGGCGTAGAGCTGGTCTGCATAGCTGTTGTAGAGGTAGACGCATACGTCGTCGTTACCTCCCAGAAACTGCCGGCCGATGATTCTGTCGTGCTTCATATCGTTCGAGTCATGACTCCAACTAAAAGACGGGACAATTCGGGTTTTGTCCCCTCCCGCAGCCGGAGAAGGTGAAAAAAAGGTGTGTTCGGTGAAAATAAGCAGAAAAATCGGGTTTCCGGGGGACAAAATTCCGATTCGGGCGTCTACTTATCAGTAACAAACCGTTCAAAATAATGTCCAACCTAAATTTAAACCGAATGACAAACATGAGACATTTCGTGCTCTCCCTGCTGCTTTGCGGCTGGTGCGGCATCGCTTTTTCCTGCGACAAGGCCGATTCCGGCACGGAGGAGGAGCCGCCCGGATCGCAGTGGCGCAACCAGTCGTTTACGTTGGCTACGTGGAATGTGGCTTTCGACAACCCCGTCCCCTGGGACGACCGCAAGGCGATGGTGGCCAGTGTGTTCGAAACCCAGGATTTCGACATCATCGGTATCCAGGAGCCTTGGCGGCATGCCCTCGACGACCTGATCGCGATGCTGCCCGATTACGACTATACGGGCACCAGCGTCACGGGCAATCCGGCCGATACCGACTGCCACAACAATCCCATATTCTATAAAAAGGAGCGTTTTACGCTGCTCGACAGCGGCTCGTTCTGGTTTTCGGAGACCCCCGACGTGCCCGGGTCGAAGAGTTGGGACTCCTACGGTATCCGGATGTGCAACTGGGGTAAGTTCCGCGACAGGCAGACCGGCGGCGAGTTCTTCCTTTTCAACGCCCATTTCGACCACAAAGGCGAAATCGCCCGCGAAAAGACGGCGCAGATCGTCAACGAACGGGTGAAGAGCATTGCGAAGGGGTATCATGCCTTTCTGACCGGCGATTTCAACGGCGACCAGTGGTCGGAACCCTACAAGATACTGACCGGACAGTTCCGTGATACGCGCGACGAGGCCGTGCGAACCGAGAATGCCGACTGGCATACTTACAACTCCTATAATTACAGCGACAAGCCGCTTTACAGCGGTGCGCAGCTCGACCATATCATGCTGCGTCCGGCCGACCTCGATTTCGTGGTCAACGAATGGCGGATCGTCAACACCGACTTCAACAAGGTCTATCCCTCCGACCATTTTCCGATCGTCCTGTCGTTCTCGTTCAAATTCGAACGGCAATAACCTCAAACCCGACCCGATATGAAAAAACTGTTCGCAATAGGAATCTGCTGCCTGCTCTGCGGGATTTTCGGCTGCGAGGATTCCGGCGAGGTCGACCGCCCCGCGCCCGTCGCCGCATTCACGACCGAAAAGGAGTCGTATGCCGCCGGCGAGAAGATCGGTTTCTCCAACACTTCGGCGTTCGACGGCGGCGAGATCATCGCCTATGAGTGGGACTTCGGCGACGAGTCGGCCCGCTCGACCAAAAAGGAACCCGTGAAGGTCTACAACGAGGCGGGCACCTACACCGTCCGGCTTGTCGTGACGGGCAATAACGGCACGACCGGCCAAAGCGAGAACCGGATCGTGATCCGCGAGGACGACCGCGAACTGGTCGCCGATTTCACCTTTGAAAAGGAGGAGTATGCCGTCGGTGAACCGGTCGTGTTCGTTAACCGGTCGAGTTTCGAGAACGGCGAGATCGTGGGCTACGCCTGGGATTTCGGCAGCGGCGACGCGGACGATACCTCGACCGAGGAGAATCCCTCGAAACGCTACTCCGCACCGGGCGATTACATGGTCCAGCTGACCGTCACGACCGACAACGGCCGCGAAAAAAGCTGTCAGAAAACCGTGACGGTCTACGATGCGGGCACCCCGCCCGTGGCGGCGTTCTCGTTCGCTCCCGGGATTGTGCTCGCGGGCGATGAGGTGACTTTCACCGACCTGTCGACCGACGAGGACGGTACGGTCGTGGGCTGGGCCTGGGATTTCGGCGACGGGACGACCTCGGCAGAACGGCATCCGGTACATACCTATCCGGCGAAAGGCGCTTACAAGGTGACGCTGACGGTGACCGACGATGCGGGCGTTATGGACAAGCTGGAACAGACCGTGAACGTCTGGCCCGGCGTGGTGTGGTCGCAGGAGATCGAGGCCAGCTCGACGCTGCGCGGCGTCATTCCGACCGTCGGGCTCGACGGCACGATCTACGTGACGAGCGACAAACTCAAACTTTATGCCTACGACAAGTCGGGCTCCAGACGGTGGGTGTACGACCTCGCGCAGGACGGCGCAGGTGGCCAGCAGAAATCTTCCGCCTGCATCGGGACTGACGGTACGGTTTACATCCTTGCCGGCGGCAGCGACAAGACGAAGAACGTCTATCTCTATGCGATCCGTCCCGACGGTACCCGGAAATGGCGGTATGCCTATCCCCTCGGCGCTGTGACCGGCTATACCTCGCCTGCCATTCACATCAGCGGCAACGTGCTGATCGGTAATCAGGGCACGGGCGGCTCCGTCATCCTCGTCGACAAGGATTCGGGGCAGGAGATGTGGCGCACGCTGACGGTCGGCGGCGGTCTTACTGGCATGATTGTCTCGGACAAGGCGGGGACGGCCTATTTCGGACTCTCGGGCGGCAAAGGTTACGGAGCGGTGGATGCCGGGGGCGTCCTGAAATTGTTCAATGTCGCCGACACCTACGATGTCAACGGCACGAGCATCGCCATCGACGCCGAGGGCAATACCTACGCCGGGGTGCAGAAAAACGGTGCGGGAGTTGTCGTCTCCTGCGATGCGGCGGGGAACCAGCGCTGGGTGTTCACGCCCGATCCGGCCGGGAAGATCGATTTCAGCGGCCCGGTGCTGGGCGCCGACGGTATGGTCTATATCTCGGTGAACAAGACCGGCGGACAGATAGCCGCCCTCGACGGTCAGACCGGCCGGCAGTTTTGGCAGTACCTCTGCGCCGACGGATTCGGCGGTACACCCGCTGTCGACTGCTACGGCAATATCCACTGCGGTGACAATGCAGGCTGGTACCACGTCGTCAAACCCGACGGAACACTGCTCTTCAAGAAGCAGCTGGGGACCAACATGTGGTCCTCGCCGGTGATTGCCGACGACGGAACGATCTACGTCAACCTGAAGGACGGCGCGGCCTGCAAACTGATTGCGTTCGATATGGGTTTGACGGGTCCGGCGGATTCCCCGTGGCCGCAGCGTGCCTGCACGGCCGCCCACATGGCGCTGCAACGATAAAACGCAGTTTGGATGGAAAGTCCGGCCGGCAATTTTGCCGGCCGGACTTTTTTGTTGTCGATGTGGTCGGAATGGCGCCGCGGGGAGAATATTTGAAAGGAAATATTTGGTTATTCGGGCAATAATCCATACTTTTGTTCAGTAAAAATGCCTCTTGCACAGAGGCTATTCATTTACAGGGGGTTCGGCGCCGCTTCTGGTTCAGGGGCAAAGGCGCCGGGTACCGGAAATCCAGCGGTCAACCCTCGATTGCCTCGTAGTATAAATCATGTCCGGTGACAGGTTTAGCATCTGCGGGGGATTGTAGAGTATACCCTTTTATCAACTATGTTCGAACAGCGCGGCGACGAAGAACACTGGTATGCACTGAAAGTTTTTTACAACCGGGTGTTCGAGGTCGAAAGGCTTCTCGCACGGGACGGAGTGAAAAGCTACATTCCGTTGCGTTCCGTGGAAATGACCGTCGGCGGGCGGACCGTCTGCCGGCGCGAACCGGCCGTTTCGTCGCTGATGTTCGTCCGGGTGCCTGAGAATTACGTGCTCGAACTGTCCAAACGCCTGAAGAACACGACTCCCCTGATGCCCTATTTCGACCGGGATACCCGCAAACCGGCGGTCATTTCCGATCTGGAGATGAATGTTTTCATGCTGGTCACATCGACCGGCGACCCCGGTCTGGAATATCTCGGCGAGGAGCCTTCCGACCTGCGCTCGGGCGACCGGGTCCGCGTCACGGAGGGGCCTTTCAAAGGCGCCGAGGGGTATATTAAACGCATCAAGGGCAACCGGCGCCTGATCGTTTCGATCGAAGGCGTCGTGGCCGTGGCGACGACTTACATTCCGGGGTGTTTCCTGGAGAAGATCGCCTGAGACAGAAAATTCGCTTCCCCCGGATGGCGTGCCGCCGTGCCGGGGCATCTGAAATACATTAATCTGACTTTTTAATACGAATCGATACGGAGGCAATGGGGTGTTCCGACCGCCTTCGCAACTTTCAACCGTAAAGACCGCCATGGATTTTCCTTGGGTTGCGCGGTCTTTGCCGGTTTCCGGGCAGTCGTCCCTCCGACGTCCGGAATCATAATCCGCCTCACTATGTTATACCGCCTGCTGTCACGCCTGGGTGCTGAAAAGTATCTGTCGTCACGCTATTTTTCGTCGTGGTTGATTCTCTTTATCGACACGTTCGTCTCGGTCTTTTCCACTTTCATTGCTTATTTGCTGATCCGGGGTCTGTTCCCGAGTCCGGTCTTCACGTTCTGGTACGGCCTGTGGCTGCTCGCGGGTGCGTGCGTGCTGAGCGTGGTCCCGTTCGTGCTGTTCCGCACGTTCCGAAGCATCATCCGCCACTCCACGCTGCGTGAGGTCTGGAAGCTGGGCGCCGCGGTTCTCTTCAAGGACATCCTGATGTTCGGGTATGTCCTGATCCTTCCCCAAAAACCATATCCGCCCTATACGGCGATTTCAATGGGCTTCCTGCTGGATGTCCTTGTCACGTTGTTCCTGTTGCTGGGGCTCCGTCTGTGCATGATCGTGGTCTACGACCTGATCAAGCTGAAGCAGACGCGCCGCGACAACTGCCGCCGGGTGCTGGTCTACGGCACGGGCGACAAATCGGTCTCGCTGGTTCCGCGGTTGCAGAATTCGCCCCACTACCGGGTCGCGGGTTTTCTGACTTACGGCAAGCGTCTGCGCAATCACACGGTCGCGGACTGCCCGGTTTACTATTTCGAGGATGCCGGAAGCATGGAATACCTGCGTGACCGTTTCGATATCGACGCCGTGCTGTTCGCCACGAACGATGACGCGCAGGAGGAGCAGGAACGCCTGATCAAATACTGCGCGGAAAAGGGCGTCAAGGTGCTGATCTCGCCTCCGATCGACGAGGTGATCGACGGAAAGATCATGAAGCAGTCGATCCGTGAAATCAAGATCGAAGACTTGCTGGGACGCGATGAAATCGAGATTTCGATGTCGGAGATCGAGTCGAATTTCGCGGGCAAGACGGTGCTCGTGACGGGCGCCGCGGGATCGATCGGCTCGGAGCTTTGCCGCCAGCTGGCGACGTTCGGGGTGAAGGAGCTGATTTTGTTCGACAACGGCGAAACGCCGATGCACAACCTGCGTCTGGAGTTGGAGGAGCGTTATCCGGAGCTGCATTTCGAACCGGTTATCGGGGATATTCGCATCGAACGGCGGCTGGACTTCGCGTTCCGGACCTACCGTCCCCAGGTGGTGTTCCATGCCGCGGCCTATAAACATGTGCCGCTGATGGAGGAGAATCCCTGCGAGGCGGTGCTGGTGAATGTGGCCGGAACGCGCAACGTGGCCGATAAATGTTTGGAATACGATGTGGAGAAGATGGTGATGATCTCCACGGACAAGGCCGTGAACCCGACCAATGTAATGGGTTGCACGAAGCGTCTGGCGGAGATATACGTGCAGTCGCTGGGGTTAGCCGTGGGTCAGAAAACGATTCCGGGCAAGACGAAATTCGTGACGACGCGTTTCGGGAACGTGCTGGGTTCGAACGGAAGCGTTATTCCCCGCTTCCGGGAACAGATCGCCAAGGGCGGTCCGGTGACGGTGACGCATCCGGAGATCACGCGTTTCTTCATGACGATTCCGGAGGCCTGCCGGTTGGTGATGGAGGCCGCCACGATGTCCGGGGGCAACGAGATTTTCGTGTTCGACATGGGAGTTTCGGTGAAGATCGCGCACCTGGCGCGTCGGATGATCGAACTGGCGGGCTTCGAGCCCGACCGGGACATCAAAATAGAATACACGGGGTTGAGGCCCGGGGAGAAACTCTATGAGGAGGTATTGTCGAACAAGGAGAATACGCTTCCGACGCCCCACGAGCGTATCCGGATCGCCAAGGTCCGGGAGTACGATTATGGGGAGGCCCGGGCGGTCGCCGAGGAGCTGGAACGCTTCTCGCGGGATGTCGACATCCCGGACATGATCCGGCTGATGAAAAGGACCGTTCCGGAGTTCAAGTCCAAAAATTCCGGGTTCGAAGTGTATGACAAAGAATTATTATGAATGGAATATAAAGTATTAGTAACTGGCGGAGCCGGTTTTATCGGCTCTAATTTGTGTGATGTGCTTCTGCAACGAGGCGCTTCTGTAATTTGTCTGGACAATTTTTCGACGGGGCATCTGGAGAACCTGCTTCCCCTGATTGAACAGTATCCGGAATCGTTCAAATTGATCGTAGGCGATATTCGAAACATGGAAGATTGTCGCAAAGCAGTGGACGGTGTCGATTATGTTCTTCATGAGGCGGCTTTAGGTTCAGTTCCGCGGTCCATTCAGGACCCTATTATGACCAATGATGTCAATATCGGCGGTTTCCTGAATATGATTGTTGCCGCCCGTGATGCAAAGGTCAAACGTTTTATTTTTGCTGCAAGCTCTTCGACTTACGGAGATTCGGCAGTTCTTCCAAAGGTGGAAGACGTTATCGGCCGGCCCCTTTCTCCGTATGCAATCACTAAATATGTCGATGAACTCTATGCCGATGTTTTTGCCCGTACATACGGTATTGAATATATCGGATTGCGCTATTTCAATGTTTTTGGCCGCCGTCAGGACCCCAATGGCGCCTATGCTGCAGTTATTCCGCTTTTTGTGAAGAAATTTTTGAATCATGAAGCCCCGAATATCAATGGGGACGGTGAGTATTCGCGCGATTTCACTTATGTGGATAATGTTATTCAGATGAATATCAGGGCAATGGAAACAAATAATCCTGAAGCGGTCAATCAAATCTATAATACTGCTTACGGTGAGCGTACGACACTTAATCAGATGGTCTGTTATCTTAGGGAATTTCTTGCCGAATATGATCCGGAGATTGCCGAGATCGAACCTACACACGGGGCCAACCATGTCGGAGACATTCCGCATTCGCTGGCTTCGATCGACAAGGCGCGCAGATTACTGGGGTACGATCCGCAATACTCGATGAGAGAGGGGTTGAAAGAGGCCGTTAAGTGGTATCGGGAAAATTTATAAAATAATCTTGAAGCTATAATGAACGATGTAAAGATTTGCGTAATCGGTCTTGGTTATGTAGGTTTACCTCTGGCTCGTCTTTTTTCCACAAAATATGAAACGGTAGGTTTCGATATGAACCGGCAGCGTGTGGCCGAACTGATGACCGGACATGATTCGACGCTGGAAGTCTCAGATGAACTGCTTCAATCCGCTCTTGATGGCGGTTTTGTGTGCACGTCAGATATCGATGATATCCGATCGTGCAATTTTTATATTGTCGCGGTTCCCACACCCGTTGATAAAAATAACAATCCGGATTTGAAACCGCTGTACGGAGCGAGTATGACGGTCGGTAAGGTGATCTCGAAAGGAGATGTTGTGGTCTATGAATCCACGGTCTACCCCGGTGTCACGGAAGATGAATGTATCCCTGTCGTAGAAAAAAACTCAGGACTGAAATATAACGAGGATTTTTTTGCCGGTTATTCTCCGGAACGTATCAATCCGGGTGATAAAGAGCATACGGTGGAAAAAATCAAAAAAGTGACCTCCGGATCTACTCCCGAAATCGGTAGGTTTGTGAACAAGGTTTATGCTTCGGTGATTACAGCCGGTACCCATTTGGCTCCGACAATCAAGGTTGCAGAAGCGGCTAAGGTGATTGAAAATTCGCAACGAGACATTAATATCGCTTTTGTCAACGAGTTGTCTAAAATATTTACCCGCATGGGTATTGACACGCAGGATGTATTGGAAGCGGCTTCGACGAAATGGAACTTCCTGCCATTTAAGCCGGGATTGGTCGGAGGCCATTGCATAGGTGTCGATCCCTACTATCTTGCTCAGTGTGCACAGCGTTGCGGGTATAATCCGGAAATTATTCTTGCTGGCCGCCGAATGAATGACGGCATGGGTGAATACGTCGCCAATCAGGTTGTGAAATTGATGCTAAAGAAAGGAGTTCAGGTCTTGGGTTCCGAGATACTCATTTTAGGATTTACATTCAAAGAGAATTGTCCGGATGTTCGTAATACGAAGGTAATCGATATTTGCAAGGCACTGACGGAGTATAATGTCAACATTTCGGTTTATGATCCCTGGGCTGCCCCGGAGATCGTAAAAAGAGAATACGGTATTGAATTGACGAATGAGCTACCCATCGGTAAAAGGTTTGATGCCGTCATTCTTTCCGTCGCACATACCGAATTCAAGAATCTCGATATAACTCCGCTTGTTAAACCGGAGAGTGTGGTTTACGATGTAAAATGGCTTCTTCGCGATAAATGTGACGGAAAACTTTAGGAGAGTGAAACATTTTGACTATTTGATAGTTGGTGCTGGCCTATTTGGGGCTGTTCTGGCTTATAGGGCGAACCGGGCAGGGAAAAGTTGTCTGGTAATCGACAAACGGTCGCATTTGGGCGGCAATGTTTATTGTGAGCAGGTAGAAGGTATCCATGTGCATAAATATGGGGCTCATATTTTTCATACTTCGGATAAAGAAGTGTGGGATTTTGTGAATTCTATTGTGGAATTTAACCGCTATACGAATAGTCCTGTTGCCAACTACAAGGGCCGGTTATATAATTTGCCCTTCAATATGAATACTTTTCATCAGATGTGGGGCGTGATAACTCCTGAAGAGGCCATGGATAAGATTGCCGAGCAACGGGAGATAGCCTTGCAAACGATGCGAAGCAAGGGGATAGACAAACCTCGTAATCTTGAGGAACAGGCCCTCACGTTGATTGGGAGGGACATCTACGAAAAACTGATTAAAGGATACACGGAAAAACAATGGGGACGGCCTTGTTCCCAGTTGCCTGCATTTATTATCAATAGGTTACCAGTTCGGTTTATTTTCGATAACAATTATTTCAATGATAAATACCAGGGTGTTCCAGTCGGAGGTTACAATAAACTTATCGAAGGGTTGCTCAAGGGGGTGGAATGTAAAACAAATACGGATTTCTTTGAAAATAGATCTTATTGGGAAGCAATCGCTGACGAAATTGTTTTTACGGGTAAAATAGACGAGTTCTATAATTATCGATATGGAAAATTGGAATACCGCACCGTAAGATTCGATACCGAAATTTTGGATACGCCCAATTATCAGGGAAATGCAGTAGTTAATTACACGGAGAAAGAGATTCCGTATACCCGGATCATAGAGCATAAGCATTTTGAATCGTTCGGGCCGGACGTTTATGCCGGGACAAAGACGGTAATTTCGAAGGAATATCCGATGGAATGGCAAGACGGGATGGAACCATTTTATCCGATTAACGATGAGAAGAATGCTGCGCTTTATGAACAATATAAACGATTAGCAGAACGGGAGGCCTCGGTTGTATTCGGGGGACGTCTTGCGGAATACAAGTATTACGACATGCATCAGGTGATTGCCAAAGCCTTGGATTTGAATTTGTGACGTGTCGGAATACTGGAAAAATAATTTCGCAGGGAAATGATGGATAACCATCAGGTATCAGACAATAAACGTTTGGCAAAAAATACGGCAGCATTATATTGTCGGATGCTTTTGTCAATTGCTATTGGTCTTTATACTACGCGTGTCGTGCTGAATACGCTGGGGGCAGAAGACTATGGTATTTATAATGTTGTAGGCGGGATTGTTGCGATGCTGAGTTTTCTGAATGCGGCAATGAGCGGAGCCACGTCCCGTTTTATGGCCTTCGAACTGGGGAGAGCCGACTTTCAGCGATTGAGAAATACTTTCAGCACGGCGCTGCTGATTCATGCCGGGATCGCTCTGGTGATTTTTATTGTGGCTGAAACTGCGGGATTGTGGTTCGTGAATGCAAAACTTGTTATTCCTGCGGATCGGCTGGCTGCTGCAAATTGGGTGTATCAGTTCTCGATCCTGGCTGCAATGGTCAATGTTATGCAAGTGCCTTATAATGCGAGCATCATTGCACATGAAAAAATGACTGTATATGCCTATGTCGAGATACTGAACGTTTCATTAAAGTTGATAATCGTCTATTTGTTGGTGATCGGAACGTTTGACAAGCTGATTCTGTACGGAGGATTGACTTTGTGTATTTGCATTGTAATTATATTCGTGTACCGTGGTTATTGCAGGCGATATTTCGAAGAATGCCGGACCCGATTGGTCTATGATAAAAGTATCTTGGTGCCGATGCTTTCTTTTTTCGGCTGGGATTTATATGGGAATATGTGTGTTACAGCCCGACAACAAGGAACAAATGTTTTGCTGAATTTGTTTTTTGGCCCCATCGCTAATGCGGCGAGTGGAATTGCTACGACTGTAAACGGGACGTTGTTAGGGTTTACATATAATATTCTGATGGCGGCCCGCCCTCCGATTATTAAAAGTTATGCCGCTGGGAATATTCCGGTCATGCTGGGCATGATAAACAACATTTCGAAATATATGTTGTTGCTGGTAGGGGCGATATTGATTCCGATATTGCTGGAAATGCCGTATATCATGCAATTATGGCTCAAGAATGTTCCGGAATATACTGTCGTTTTTTGCCGGCTTATTTTTATTTCAGGATGTATCGGGATTGTGAATTCTGCGGTTATTGCAGGAATTCATGCGACCGGACGGATCAAATTATTGAGTTTATTGTCCGGAAGTTTCTTTTTGATTAACCTTCCGGTTATATATGTGTTTCTTAGATTGGGTGCACCTCCCTGGATGGCATACATCGTTCATGGTGTTTTTGTATTGCCTGCTTTGATTGCGAATTGTTTGATTTTAAATCGCTATGTTCCTGAGTTTCGTCCATGGAAATTCCTGTTCTGTAATTTCGCTTCGGCTGTTTGCGTCATAACGCTCTCGCTTGCTGTGACTGTGGGTTTGTATTATGCAGTACCCCGGCCTTCGTTCGGACGGCTGGTATTGCTTGCGGTTGCCTCGGTCGTCTCGGTGGGCATAGGTACTTATCTTTTTGTCATGAATGCCGCAACGAGGAGACTGTGTAGAAATTATATTTCCGGGATTGTCATGAAATTATATCCTCGTTGAATTTACGCATTAATTCGAGAATGAAAATATTTGCATTTATCGTCACATACAATCGGCTTGATCTACTTAAACGAGTCGTTGGTTGCCTGCGGTTGCAGACCTGTCCGATCGATAAGATTATCGTAGTGAACAACTCTTCCACCGACGGGACGGAATTATGGCTACAGAAACAATCCGATTTGCTTGTTATCAAGCAGGCGAATCTTGGGGGCGCCGGTGGATTTCACACCGGTGTGAAATATTGCTTCGAAAACGGGGCCGATTGGATATGGATGATGGATGATGATGTGTTCCCCAATTCGGATTGTTTGGATCAGTTGATGAAATACACCTCTGTTTCGGCATGTATCAATATCAATAGATGTTATAGTGACGGAGTTATCGTGAAATGCCCGCATTGGTATTATCAGCCGACAAAACTGATTAACCCATTGTATGATGAGTGTACAGATTCTCAATATATAAAAGCTCCCGAAGGTGGATGTTTCGAAGGGATGCTGATTTCTCGGGATTTAGTTGAAAAAATCGGATATCCCGATGTGAGGTTTTTTGTGTATGGGGACGATACTGTTTATGGCTATAAAGCGTGTAGATACACGCAGCCTATAATCGTGAAAAACGCATCGGCTGTAAGGGCTCAGAAATCCGATGACGATCGTCTCCGGCCTATGTCTACCTATTATGCGACGAGAAATAGGCATTTGATAAAGGCGTATGTGAGAGAGGGCGTAGAGGATATTAAAGTATCTTCTGCTTTCAGTTATTATATTATGAATCCGTTGATTAGGACCATCCGGCTGTTGTTGTCCGGACATCCGAATAAATACAAGGAAATTAAAGCGTATTATTGGGGGATAATCGATAACGTTCGAAAGTTGTCGGGACCAACACATACTCTGCATGAATTCTAAAGAGGATGAATAGCAATGAATAAGTTAATTCGAAATATTAAGCGTCCGAGAGACCTGAGTATAAAGATACTTGGTTGGTTGTCATGGTTAATACCTTCGGACAGTTTGTATCTCAGAATGAGGTACTTTCTGTTTATGAAGAAACCGTTGCACCTAAAAAAACCGGAGACTTTCAATGAAAAACTGCAATGGTTGAAACTTTATGACCGGAATCCTCTGTACACAAGTCTTGTAGATAAATATGAGGTAAAAGAATATGTTTCTGAGCGAATTGGCCGGGAGCATATAATACCGACGATTGGAGTCTGGGATTCAGTTGAGGAAATCGATTTTGATTCTCTTCCCGATAAATTCGTGCTCAAATGTACCCATGACAGCGGCGGTTTGCTTCTTTGTAAAGACAAGTCGATGCTGAATATTCAGGAGGTGCAGAGGAGCCTGAATAAGGTCTTGAAACGCAATTATTATAAAGTTGGGCGAGAATGGCCGTATAAAAATGTCAGACGTAGAATTATTGCGGAAGCATATATGAAAGATGAAAAATCGGCGGTCTTGAATGATTATAAATTCTTCTGTTTCGATGGTAAAGTAAAAATCCTGTTTGTAGCTACAGATCGTGGCGTTGATACGCGATTCGATTTTTTTGACCGGGATTTTAACCATCTTGACATTATCAATGGGCATCCGATGAGCGAGAAAAAGATTGAAAAACCGTTAAAACTCGACGAAATGATTTCGATCGCAGAGACGTTATCTAAAGATATTCCTCATGTTCGGGTGGACTTGTATGAAATAAATGAAGTTGTGTATTTTGGCGAAATGACATTCTCGCATTGGGGTGGTACGGTGCCGTTTACCCCGGAAGAATGGGATTACAAGTTGGGAAGCTGGCTCAAGCTACCGCGGAAACGACTCTAAGATATGAAAATTCTGTATTATGTGGGAACAGGCTCCAACAAATTTGGGGGATTGGAGAAATTTAATGTTGAATTAATTCGGCAGCTTAAAACCCAATCCGACAATATGGAGATTGCAATGGCCTATAAGCGTCCGATCTCTTGTTGTGAGTTCTCCGATTCCCTGGCCAAAGCGAATGTAAGTACCTATATCCTGTATTTGCATATAAGTACCTATATCCTGTATTTGCATAAACATAGTTTGATTCGGACCGCAATGCGGCTTCGCAGCGTCATCAAAAAAGAAAAACCGGATATCATTCATTTCAATTTCGGAAGTTCGGTCGAATTAGCTGTTGTAAAGTTCCTCACGGGATTCAAAAAAATAAAAATAATCTATACTGAGCACTCCCATATTCAAATAGATTCCAGGCGTAAATATCTGGTATATAAACTGGTGTGTGCTTGCTCGGCTCGTGTTCTGTGTGTCTCGGAGGCGATAACACGGTCTTTGCGAAACGGAATTCGTTCCCGGAAACTCCAAACATTGTATTTGGGGGTTCCGGATTGCCGGCATCCTAAAGAGTTGTGTCGTAAAAAGCTCGGCCTTCCCGATGATGAAGTTATCATTTGCAATATTGCTTATCACGACCGGGTGAAAGGTGTAGATATCCTTATAAGAGCGGTCGATTATTTAAAGAACAAGTTGGGGCAGACTGGATTTAAAGTATTGCAGATCGGAGGGGCCCCGTTTGAAGGTATTTCCAACGAATTACGTGAGTTGCTGGTCCGTGCTGATGTATCGGATGTGATGGAGTTCTGGGGACTGCGTAATGATGTCGATGTGATTTTATCCGCTTCGGATATTTATTGTCAGCCGTCTCGTTCGGAAGGTATTCCCCTGAGCAATATGGAGGCGTCAATGGCTGAAGTGCCCATTGTTGCTACAAATGTCGGCGGGATTCCCGAAGCCGCGCTTGTTAATGAGAATGCGTTTCTTTCCGAATCAGAAGATTACATTTCGATCGCTAAAGATCTTCAAAAGCTAATCAAAGATCCTCTTCTTAGGCGAGAGATGGGAAAAAGAGGGCGAGAGATTGCGATTCATAATTTTTCAATAGATAGGCAGGTTGCCCGGCTTGTTGAAATCTATAAAAATATATGAGGCCGAATAAATTCTGCTATCTCTATTTTATCATACTTTTCGTCTATTTTACGCAAGCTTTTGTATTTAAAGAAGACCGTAATATAGGCAGCATATTGATTGTCGCTGTTTTTGGGATCAATATGTGGTATATGCTCATGAGCCTCAGCCTGAATAGCCGTAAGCGGGTAATTTCGGCTGCGACTGTATTTTTAGCCATTAATTTCATCTATTTCCTTTGGGGGGAGGCGGCTATCAACAATGTTCCTTCGAAAACGGCCATACAGATTTTTAAAACAACATTACTTTCCATTTCTTGTATTTTCCCCGTTTTTTATTGGGCGAGAAAAGGAATGAATCTTGACCGGTTGTTGCTCTGTTTTGCTTTAGGTTATCTTTTGGTTTTGATATATAATCTTTTGACTCGAGACGTTACAGATCATTACGTTGATAATTTAGGCTATTATTATATCAATATAATCCCGTTTGTACTGCTGATACGAAAACGGTCTTATCTGAAAATCGGGCTATGTCTGCTATTAACCCTTTTTGTGATTCAGTCGGCAAAGAGAGGGGCGATTCTAACCGTTGCTGTCGCCGATGTATTCTTTTGCTTTGCAATATTGAAAAATAAGGAGATTTCAAAAAACTTCTTGGGGAAAAGTTTGTTACTGGTCATTTTAATAATAGCTGCAATATATGCATATAAGCAATTCATGTTTAATGAATTTGCATTTTCCCGGTTTGAGCAGTTGGAAGAGGGGCAGACGAGTGGCAGAGGTTACATATATAGTCGTCTGATTTCCCATTGGTTGCATGATTCTTCATTGGTGCAGATGGTTTTCGGGTCAGGTTATTGTGCGGTGCCTACAATTACCGGGGGCCCTTTCGCCCATAATGACTGGCTTGAACTGCTTACCGATTTAGGACTGGTTGGTGTCGTTGTTTATTTTACATTCGTTTACTCGATGTTCTCGGCCGCCAGAAAACAAACTCATGACATATACAAATGGATTATGTTTATAGTTATTGCGATATGGGGCGTAAAAACATTGTTCTCAATGTCTTATCTTGATGAAAATAATTTTATGCTCACGATGTTGATGGGATATATGACAGGTAAAGAGAGGGAACTATATGAGAAAAGGACGGCTGAGATTCGCTAATCTCCATAAACTGATCGCATTGGTATTTTATTATGGGCTATTCCGGTATTTGCCGTGCTCCTATTTTCCGATTTTGGGGCCGGTTTCGAAAAAACTGCGGTATTTTTGCGGACGGATCATCTTCAGGAAGTGCGGGAAGAATGTTAATATTGAAAGAGGTGCTGTTTTCGGCTGCGGCTTTGATATCGAGATAGGAGACCGTTCCGGTATTGGGGTGAAATGTTCGATTCCTTCGGATACGATTATCGGGAACAATGTGAATATGGGCCCGAAGGTATTTATCCTGTCCAGAAACCATCGGTTCGACCGTACGGATGTAACCATTCAATCCCAAGGTTATTATCCGGACCAGCAAACTGTGATCGAGGATGATGTGTGGATTGGTCGGGAAGTTACCATGACTCCGGGGCGGAATATCAAAAAGGGGACTATTATCGGAGCTTGCTGCCTCCTTTGTAAGGATTTTCCTGAATACAGTATCGTTGGCGGAAATCCATCTAGGTTAATACGTTCCAGAATATCAAATGAGAGATAAGAAGAAGATTCTATTCGTTGGAACCTCCATTGTAGGAGGAGGAGCCGAGCGTGTATTCATCAATATTATTAATTCTATCGATATAAGTCGATTCGATATTGAAATCGTATTGACCTGCCAACCCGAAAAGACTGATCTGAGGACCGATGTGCCGGTGATATACTATGGCGTTTCACACATGCGGCAAGGCTTGATGAAACTTATTGCTGAGATCCGACGTTTCAGACCTGATTATGTTTTCACTTCAGACGGTACGATTGCCTGGACATTGCCAATCGTGAGATCAATCAGCCATTGTTCGTTTAAAATAGTTACCCGGGTTGCTGTGACCCCATCTGAAAAGTTTGCAATAAATCATAAGAGCGCATTGCAAGAGAAGTTGTCGGCGCGGTTCTACCGGAAAATGGATATGGTGATTGCCCAGACTCAGTTTATGAAGAGTGATTTGATTCGGAATTATCACATCGAAGATGATAAAATATCTGTTATCCGTAATCTCATAGATTTTAAGCGGGTTGATGCTCTGGCTATGGAGTTTGAACCACTTGAAATTATTCCCGGGAAATACAACATCGTTGCTTCGGGCGCACTATATTCTGTCAAAGGGTTTGATTTATTGATCGAGGCTGTCTCTGCGATTGTCAGTAAGATTCCCGGGCTGAGTTTGCTTATCCTTGGAGATGAACGGTATGAACATGGCTATAAATCTTTTCTTAACCGCAAGATTTCCGAACTCGGACTCAGTAATAATGTTCGTCTTTTAGGTCATAAGGTCAATCCGTATCCGTATTATAAATATGCCAATTTGTTCGTACTCTCTTCCCGTAAGGAGGGGTTTCCGAACGTCGTACTGGAATCTTTATCTTTGGGAACGCCTGTGGTGTGTACGGATTGTGTCGATTTCTCGGGAATCGTGGATGATGCGAATGGAGTCGTTGTGGCCAAAAATTCGGATAGGGCATTGGCGGAAGGTATTTTGAAAGCTGCGACAGCCATTACAAAACCTGTAAAATTCAATTATCGGAATTTTGATTACAATATGCTGTTTCAATAATGAATATTTCGGTAATTGTTCCTTCGTATAGGCCGCAATCCTATTTATGGGAATGTTTGGATTCTTTGAGTAAACAGACATTCGATCCGCAGAATTTTGAAATAATTATTATCCTGAACGGCTGTTGCGAACCGTATGCTTCGGAGATCAAAGCGTATATATCTGCACATTTGAGCAAGAGTATTGTCCGTTTCGTGCAAACCGATACCCCCGGAGTGTCCAATGCCCGAAATATTGGGCTCGATCTCGCTCAAGGGGAATTCATCGGTTTTATAGATGATGATGACTACGTTTCTCCGACCTACCTGCAGGAACTTTATGACATTGCCGTAACCGGAATCGTTCCGGTTAGCAATATTATTGCATTTAAGGAGGGTGAAAGCCGAAGCCAATCTTATTATTTGACGGATTTGTTCAGGAAAAACAGGGACAAAGGCCCCCGATCTGTTATCACGTTGCGGTCCTATATGTCTATTCCGGTGTGTAAAATCCTTCCTCGGGAAACGATTGGAGTAAGACGGTTTGATGTGCGGTTCAAAAACGGAGAAGATGGACTGTTCATGTTTGCCATTTCGGACAAGATCAGGCAATTATGTTGTACATCTCCAGATGCGGTTTATTATCGGCGGTATCGCCCGGGGTCAGCTGTTATGAGACCTCGAACGAAACGCGAGCGGCTTAGGAATTGGTTACGCTTGCTTCGGGCGTATTCTTGTATTTTCTTTTCTGGTCATTATTCATTCCTTTTTTATTGTACCCGGGTATTGGCCGAGGTGAAGAGTATTGTCGAGCATTTGTCATTTAAAGATGTACGAATTTAAAAGGCTGGAGCCTCCCTATCCTTGGTCCCGGATTGAGTCCTGCCGAGATCATCATGTTTTCAAAAGCCAGGCTTGGACGGAGCATTTGTGTCGCCGGCTCGGATTGGAAATATTCATTATTGAGATTTCGCAAAAAGGAGGTGTTGTCGGATATTTTATCGGAGAACGGTTTAAACTCTTCTATACGGTTGTAGGCTCTCCTTTCGATGGGTGGGAGACTCCTTTCCAGGGATGTTCGTTCTTGATTGATATAACTCCCAAACAACGCAGTGGCGTATATCAGGAACTCATACCGTGGATTCTTGATAGAAAATATTGCGATTATCTGCAGATTTCGGATTGGGACTTGAATGTTGAACAGGTTATCCATACGAAATTAAGGTTTCAGCTTCAACCTGGTTATTACATTGATCTGACGCAGAGTCAGGATGAAATACTGGGAGCTATGTACAAGAGTACGAAGGGGCAAATCCGGAAAATATTCAAACCGGATTTTTCTGCTTTTACGATTGAAAAAGTATCGGACTTTGATCGTTTTATCAAACACCATTATCGTCAATTAGTCGATGTATTTGAAAAACAGGGATTAACACCTACGCATAGTGAACAGTTTCTTGCGGATTCGATTCTCGATATGGCTGCTCAGGGTAAAGTCGTAGCTTACGAGGTCTATGTCGGAAGTAAAAGTGTGGCTTCGTGTTACCGATATTATGATGGACGAATGGGGTTTGCCATTGCAGCAGCCTCCTATCGGGAATATCAGCATTTGTATTTAAATGAGGCTCTTTATTATACGGCGCTGATGGACTTGAAAGAGAAGGGGATAGAGGTATTCGAGTGTGGAGGAGGACGTACGTATAAGGAAAAATACGGACCTCGGCCTTATGTTCGGCCTCGATTATTTGCGGCCAGGCATTCATATATCATTACACTGCGTAATTTGGCAAAGTGGGGGTACTATAAAATGTGGAGATGGATATCCCTTTTCAGAAAAAAAGGTGCATGATTAATTTGATGTATCACTGCGTATACCGTGAATCTGTGGCAGAATCCGGAGGATTCCAGGGCATCGGTCCAAACTTGTATAAGATTGATGTCGAACGGTTTGAACAGCATATTCTGGATGCGGTTGAATATTGCCAAAAGTATCCCGATACGGAAATTGCGTTCACATTTGACGACGGTGGGATTTCGTCTTATTCGCTTATAGCCCCTCTTTTGGAGCGGTACGGATTAAAAGGAATTTTTTTCATTACGACTTCGCAAATCGGCGCTTCGGGTTTTTTAACTCCGGATCAGATTGCCGATCTTGATAGGAGGGGACATATTATCGGCTCCCATTCTCACTCGCATAAAGAGATGTCCGAGTATCGCCTGAAGAGATTGATTTCGAATGGGGAAAATCTCTCGAGATTTTGTCGGGAATTCTGCACCGCCCCGTCGTATATGCCTCTGTTCCTAATGGGTTTGAGTCTTCGTCTGTTATGGAATCGGCGGCTAATCATGGGATCCGGTTTCTCTATACATCTGCTCCGACGACAAAAATTAGGTATTGCAGGGAGACTGCAATAATAGGGCGATATGTCATTTTGCACAATTCACCACGGGATTATATATCTGCGCGTTTGGTTGTCGGGACTTACAAGGCTTATCTGGATATCCGTTTTCGAATGTTGCATTGTCTGAAAAAAATGTTGGGGAATGCTTATTATCCTTTCCGCAATTTTATCTACAGGAGTGTGAAATGAGTTCCTTTTCTGTGTGTATGTCGGTTTATTTCAACGATAAACCGGCGGATTTTCGTATGGCTATTAAGAGCGTCTGCTACCAGACTGTTCCTCCCAGTGAGATCATTTTGGTTGTAGACGGCCCGATTCCCGGGGTGTTGGACCATGAGATATGCTCGTTAGCTGACGAGATTGAGATGCTGAAGGTCATTCGCCTGGAGAAAAATCAGGGGCATGCCGTGGCTCGGCAAACGGGACTTAAAGCTGCCTCAAATGAATTGGTTGCGGTCATGGACAGCGATGACATTGCCCTGTCAACTCGGTTTGAAAAGCAATTGGAGGTGTTTCGGAAGCATCCTGAAGTATCGGTTGTCGGAGGGTTGATCCATGAGTTTGTCGATGAGCCATCGAATGTAGTCGGAGTCAGGATGGTCCCTCAGAATGACCGCGAGATTAAATCCTATATGCGCTCACGCTGTCCGATGAATATGGTTACGGTCATGTTGCGAAAGACGGACGTTCAGAAGGCTGGAGGCTATCTGGACTGGTATTGTGAGGAAGATTACTATTTGTGGGTGCGATTGGCGTTGAAAGGATGCTGTTTCCATAATATACAGGAAAATCTGGTTCATGTCAGGGTCGGGAAGGAGATGTATGCCCGCCGGGGCGGTTGGCGGTATTTCAAAAGTGAGACGACTCTTCAAAAATATATGTGGAGACATCATCTCATTTCGTTTCCCCGATTCGCATACAATGTAGCGGGGCGTTTTGTCGTGGAAGTAATCATGCCCGATAAACTGCGAGGGCTGATTTTCCGAAAACTGCTCAGAAGATAAACAACAGAGCATATGAAAAATATTTTAGTAGTTGGAGGGAGCAATGGAATCGGGCTGGCGGTGGTTGCTGAATTAGCCGCTCGGGGTACCGGTAAAATATATATCATAGATCGGGTGGAACCGGATATTTCGCTGTCAGGAGGGAATGTGATTTTTAAAAAATGCAACCTGTTAGATGGAGACTTGTCTGTGCTGGATGAAATAACGGATATCGATGCTTTGGTGATTACCGCCGGATTTGGTCGGGTTGCTGCTTTTGAGGATTTGTTGGATATTGAGATCTCCAATGGTTTTAAAGTAAACAGCATTGCTGTAATACGCATTATAAAGCATTTTTACAATAAAATAAGATCAAAAAATGACTTTCAGTGTGCCGTATTGTGCAGTATTGCCGGACTGGTGTCATCTCCGATGTTTTCTGTGTATGCTGCGACCAAGGCTGCCGTTTGTCGGTTTATTGAGAGTGTGAACATTGAGCTTGAATATGAGGGGTATGCGAACAGGATTCTGGCCGTATCTCCGGGATCGGTTCAGGGAACCCGGTTTTCTGGAGGCAGTAACGATCTCCTGCAGGTTGGTAGTCTGGCCCGCGAGATAATAGCTCGTATGGAGAGCCGGGAGACATTGTTTGTCCCGCAGATTGAGGTATTCGGTGAGGTTATAGAACGTTACAAAAAGGATGGGCACGAGTATGGAATGCATAGTATCGGTTATAAATTGAAAAACGGGCGGGTATCGTCCGTTCCGCAGGTAAAAGTCGGTTATCTGAGCGGGACGTTCGACTTGTTTCATATCGGGCATCTCAATTTACTACGCCGGGCAAAGGCTTGCTGTGATTATCTGGTTGTCGGAGTACATAGGGATGCTTCGCATAAAGGGAAGGTAGCATTCATCCCTTTCGAAGAGCGGGCAGAGATTGTCGGGAATATAAAGTATGTGGACCGGGTGATACCTTCTGAACCCGAGGACGATGATGTGTATAAAAAAGAGATAGTGAAATACGACTGCCTGTTCGTCGGGTCGGATTATAAGGGAACGGAGCGGTTCAACAGATATGAAGCGTATTTCGGCGATAAGGACGTACAGATTATTTATTTACCATATACCGAAGGGACGAGCAGTACGCAGTTGCGTGATTGCTTGATGAATTCCACAAAATAGAAATGGCCGAGATACAACATTTGCAACAGGTTATTCTGTCTATTATCAAGGATATTGATGCTTTGTGCCGGGAGAACGGCATTTCATATTATTTACTTGGGGGATCTGCCATCGGTGCTATCCGCCACAAAGGGTTCATTCCGTGGGATGATGATCTCGACATCATCATGACAAACGAGAATTACACTCGGTTCATCGAGATTTGCCGGACCCGGTTGAATCCGGACAAATATTGTTTACAGGTCGGACTCGAGGACTGGCCAATGAATTTTTCGAAGGTTCGTTTGAAAGGCACCTGTATCCAGGAATTCGATGAGTTTGTGCCTGCAAACGGTTGTCGGGGAATTTATATCGATGTCTTTAAGATGGATGAGGTCTCCGGAAATCCGCTGATCGGGCGCTTTCAGTATTTTTGTGCCAAATGTTATTTGTGCTATCAGTTGAGCCGGCGGAAGTATGATGATGCAGGTCTAAAAAAGAAACTGATGATTTGGGCCTCTTTTCCGTTGAAAATCGGGTTTTTGAGGCGGTTCTGTATTCGGCAGATCGAGAAATACAACGGTAAGGAGACTCCGTATTGGGGATTCTTTTATGGCCGGACGAGGTGGAAAAGCGCAGTGATCGGCAAAGCTATATATGGGGAACCTTGTGATGTCCCGTTCGAGGATACGATGTTGCCTGTCCCCGAGCATTATCACCAATATTTGACGCAGGTGTTTGGTGATTATATGAAACTGCCTCCAATCGAACAGCAAGTCGGTTTGCATGTGATTTCCATTGATTTCGGTAAATATTGAGAGGCTCATTGTATATGTTGAAATATCTTTTCGATCGGGTCGCTTCCTTGCTCGGATTATTGCTGTTGTGGCCTGTATTGCTCATTGTGGCGATTCTTATTAAGTGTAAGATGCCGGGAGGTCCTGTCATCTTCAGGCAGCGTCGTGTCGGGCGGAACGGCAAATTGTTTACCATGTACAAATTCCGGTCGATGACCGTAAGCCATTCGGGATCGACGGTTTCGGTTGCCGGGGAGAGCCGTATTACACCGTTGGGGGCAAAGTTGAGGAAATATAAGCTCGATGAGCTTCCCGAATTATGGAACGTTTTCAAGGGCGACATGAGTTTCGTCGGGCCGCGTCCCGACGTTCCGGGATATGCGGACCGATTGCAGGGCGAAGACCGGCTTGTTCTGAAACTCCGTCCCGGGATAACGGGCCCGGCTTCCTTGAAATATGCCGATGAGGAGGAGCTGTTGGCACAGGTCGCCGATCCCCGGCGATACAACGACGAGGTGATTTTTCCCGACAAGGTCCGGATCAACCTCGATTATTATCATAACCGGACTTTCTGCGGAGATATCCGGCTGATCTTCCAGACGATTTTCCGTTCCGGCGAATTGGCGGAGATACAATCATAAATAGATCGATTATGCATGAACGAATTTACCTCTCGCTAGCACAGATGGGTGGCAGTGAGCAGGCATTTATCAAGGAGGCTTTCGATACTAATTGGGTGGTACCCCTGGGACCCAATGTCGATGCTTTCGAAAAGGATTTGGAGGCTTTTATCGGTGAGGAGCGGCATATCGTGGCGCTTGCATCCGGAACAGCCGCCATTCATCTGGGTTTATTGCAACTGGGGGTAGGTCCGGGAGATGAAGTTGTCTGTCAGTCGTTTACCTTTGCGGCGTCGGCCAATCCCGTTGCCTACCTCGGTGCGAAGCCGGTTTATGTCGACAGCGAGGCCGATACATGGAATATGTCGCCCCGCTTCCTCGAAGAGGCTATCCTCGACCGTAAGGCAAAAACCGGGAAATACCCGAAGGCGATCGTTCCGGTACATTTATACGGAATGCCTGCCAGAATGGATGAAATTGGTGCCGTTGCTGCCAAATACGGTATTCCGATCATGGAAGATGCTGCCGAAGCCATCGGTTCCGAATATAAGGGTCGGAAATGCGGTGCATTCGGCGAATTCGGGGCGTTGTCGTTCAACGGCAACAAGATGATTACGACCTCGGGAGGCGGTGCGCTGATCTGCCGGACCGGGGAGGAAGCCCGACGCACGATGTTTTATGCCACGCAGGCCCGGGAGAATCGCCCTTACTATTATCACGAACACATCGGTTACAATTACCGTATGTCGAATATTTGTGCCGGTATCGGCCGTGGGCAGATGCTGGTGCTTGCCGGGCATATTGCCCGGAGGCGGGCCATCCATGCCCTTTACACCGGGCTGTTGGAGGATATAAAGGGTGTTGAGGTGATGCAGAATCCGGGGGCGGAGTATGATTCGAATTTCTGGCTCACCTGCATGACGGTCGATCCGGCCGTTTGCGGGATGACGGCCGATGATATCCGGCTCCGTCTCGAGGCGGAAAACATCGAGTCGCGCTTGCTGTGGCGTCCGATGCACATGCGCCTGTCTATGCGGATTGTCCGTTCTACGGCGACGGCACGGCCGAGCGGATTTTCAACAAGGGATTGTGCCTTCCTTCAGGCTCGTCGCTCACGGACGAACAGATCCGGGCGGTTGCCGATGTAATAAAAAATAGCCTTGCCCTTTAGCCTATTCTGGCATATCGCTTGAACTGAAAGCCGCAACCCCAAACGGGTTGCGGTTTTCGTTTTCCGGCTATAATTTATTCAAATGCGGAAGATTTGCAGGAATATGCTTGAATATAATAAAAATTTTTACTATATTGTTCCCGCAAAATGCAATCCGGCGGTGACGCTCCGGTGTGAACTCGCAATTTTGCGCCTATCTCAAACGTCTTAAATAAAAAATGCGTATGAAGCAAAAGAAAATGCTTGCACTGACCCTTTCCCAGCTCGGACTGCTCTATCGCCAGGAGTTACCCGACCTTGCGGCCCTCGCCGACGCCTGCTGCGACGGTGGGGAATTCCGCTCGCGCCTCGGGGAGTTCGTGGCCCGGCATGCCGCTGCGGAGAGCGAAGCTGCAGAGCAGATTCGACTGTTGATCGGTTATGACGGACAAGAAGTCCACGAATTATCCACGGACTGTCAACTGGAAGTACAGACCCTGACGCTGTTGTGGCAGTTCCTTACCGGACGGCTCGAAAATTCCGAAATGCCTTCCGACCTGTTTGTCGATCTGTTCCACCTGTTCCGCCGGCTCGGCGGGGAGGAAATTCCGCAGCCCTCGCCGCAGCGTGTGCGCAGCCGCACCGAACGCTGGCTTTCGGGGCAGGATGAGGAGGTGCGGGCGATCCGCGCCGACAATCGCGAGCGGATGCTGCACCTGCTGGTGCAGAAAATCGAAAACCGCAAGTCGAAAACCCCGTCGCGCTACTTGTTCGCCGAGGGGATGACTTACGACGAGAAATACCGGCAGGTGGCCGCGTGGTGGGGCGATTTCCGCTTCCAGCTGGCCATGGCCGTGAAAAGTCCTTCGGAGCTGAACCGTTTCCTGGCCGGGTCGCTGTCGTCCGAGACGATGTACCTGCTCTCGAAGGCCCGCAAAAAGGGGATGCCCTTCTTCGCCACGCCCTATTACCTCTCGCTGCTCGACGTCACGGGCGACGGTTACGACGATGCCGCCATCCGCAGTTACATCCTCTATTCGCCGCAGCTGGTCGAGACCTACGGGCAGATCCGTGCCTGGGAGCGCGAGGATGTCGTCGAGGCGGGCAAACCCAATGCCGCCGGGTGGCTGCTGCCCGACGGACACAATATCCACCGCCGTTATCCGGAGGTGGCGATCCTGATTCCCGACACGATGGGCCGCGCCTGCGGCGGATTGTGCGCTTCGTGCCAGCGGATGTACGATTTCCAGAGCGAACGTCTCAATTTCGAATTCGAGGCGCTGCGTCCCAAAGAGTCGTGGGACCACAAGCTGCGCCGGTTGATGAACTATTTCGAAGAGGACACCCAGCTGCGCGACATTCTCATCACGGGCGGCGACGCGCTGATGAGCCAGAACAAGACCCTGCAAAATATCCTCGAGGCGGTTTACCGCATGGCCTGCCGCAAGCGCCGGGCCAATGCCGAACGCCCCGACGGGGAGAAATATGCCGAACTGCAGCGCGTGCGTCTCGGCTCGCGCCTGCCGGCCTACCTGCCGATGCGTGTGAACGACGGGTTGGTGGAGATTCTGCGCGAATTCCGCGAGAAAGCTTCGGCCGTCGGCGTGAAGCAGTTTATCATCCAGACCCATTTCCAGACGCCGCTGGAGGTGACGCCCGAGGCCGAAGAGGCCATCCGGAAGATACTTTCGGCCGGGTGGCTCATCACCAACCAGCTGGTCTATACCGTGGCCGCCTCGCGCCGCGGACACACCACACGCCTGCGTCAGGTGCTCAATTCGCTGGGCGTGGTGTGCTATTACACCTTCTCGGTCAAGGGCTTCGAGGAGAACCGCGCGGTCTTCACGCCCAACAGCCGTTCGCTGCAGGAGCAGCACGAGGAGAAGATATACGGGCGCCTCACCGCAGAGCAGGCGTCGGAGCTCGACGCGCTGCTGGCCGACGGGCACGATACGGCGGCGAAACTCCGCCGCTTCATGCGCAAATACCGCCTGCCGTTTCTCGCCACGGACCGCAGCGTGCTGAACCTGCCGGCCATCGGCAAGAGCATGACCTTCCGGCTGGTGGGGCTCACCCCCGAGGGGCGCCGCATCCTGCGTTTCGACCACGACCGCACGCGCCGTCACAGTCCGATTATCGACCGCATGGGCGAGATATTCATCGTCGAGAACAAGTCGGTAGCCGCCTACCTGCGGCAGATCGGCAAGATGGGCGAGGACCCCGAGGATTACGCCTCGATCTGGAACTATACCCGGGGAGAGACCGAACCCCGTTTCGGACTCTACGAATATCCCGGTTTCGGGTTCGCGGCGACCGACCGGGTGAGCAACCTGGAGCTGGGTTAAAATGCACAATATTAGGCCGTAATTTGCGTTTGTTATATAGTCACATATAAAAATGCAAATTATGAAAAAGACGATTCACAGAGCCGAGACCCGCGGGTACGCCGATCACGGCTGGCTCCGGACACACCATACCTTCAGCTTCGCCGGATACTACGACCCCACGCGCGTCCATTTCGGCGCCCTGAGGGTGCTGAACGACGATACGGTGGCTCCGGGCGAGGGGTTCGGAACGCATCCCCACGACAATATGGAGATTGTTTCGATCGTGCTCTCGGGCGCCCTGAAACATGGCGACAGCATGGGGCACATGAAGGTGCTCGAACCGGGCGACATCCAGGTGATGAGCGCCGGAACGGGCATCACGCACAGCGAGATGAACGCCAGTCGCGACGAGCCGGTGCAGTTCCTGCAAATCTGGGTGCTCACCGATGCCGACAACCATACACCCCGTTACAACCAGGTCGAACTGCTGCCCGGAAAGCGCAACGAACTGCGGCTGATCGTAGGCCCCGAGGGCCACGGCAGCGAGCATGTCGGGTGGATTCACCAGAAGGCGTGGTTCTATACGCTGGGCCTCGACGCCGGGCGTGAGCTGGAATACCGGATGAACCTTCCCGGCAACGGAGCCTATGTCTTCGTGGTCGAAGGCCGGGCCGAGGTGGCGGGCGAGGAGCTCGGACCCCGCGACGGCATGGGTATAGAGGCTGCCGACAATTTTCGGATCAAGGCTTCCGAGGATGCCAAACTGTTGATTATCGAGGTCCCGATGGAGGTCTGAGCGACCCCATCCTAAGCAAAGCCGCCGGAGTGCAAACTCCGGCGGCTTTTTCGTGTTCGGCGGTTTCCCTAAAACTCCGAGGTGAAGTGGAACCGTATATCTTTGAAATTCTCCTGCGCGAGGGCGAGCCCGTAGCTCGTGTCGGCGAGGAACACGTCCCGGCCGTGCTTGTCGACGGCCATGTTGGTGTGTTTGCGGCGTTTGAAATCGGCCAGCTGCGCGGCATTGTCGCTGTCGATCCAGCAGGCTTTGTAAATCGAGATCGGCTCCCAGCGGCACGCGGCATTGTACTCGTGCTCCAGCCGGTATTGAATCACCTCGAACTGCAGCGCCCCCACCGTGCCGATAATCTTGCGGCCGTTGAGCGCCGAGGTGAACAACTGCGCCACACCTTCGTCCATCAGCTGGTCGATGCCCTTGGCCAGCTGCTTGAATTTCAGCGGGTCGGCGTTCTCGATATACCGGAACTGCTCGGGGGCGAACGACGGAATGCCCGTGAAGCGGAGCTTCTCGCCCTCGGTGAATGTGTCGCCGATTTTGAAGTTGCCCGTGTCGTGCAGGCCCACGATGTCGCCCGGATAGGCGAAATCGATCACCGACTTTTTCTCGGCCATGAAAGCCGTCGGCGACGAGAATTTCAGCTGTTTGCCGCTGCGCACGTGCAGGTAATTCTTATTCCGTTCGAACGTGCCGGAGCAAATCTTCAAGAACGCGATGCGGTCGCGGTGGTTGGGGTCCATGTTGGCGTGTATCTTGAACACGAAGCCGGTCATTTTCGCCTCTTCGGGCTCCACCGGACGGGTCTCGGTCGGGGCCGGACGCGGCGAGGGGGCGATGCGCACGAAGCATTCCAGCAGTTCGCGCACGCCGAAATTGTTGACCGCCGAACCGAAGAAGACCGGAGCCAGCTCCCCCTGCAGGTAGGCGTCGCGGTTGAACTCGTCGTAGACGCCCTCGACCAGCTCGACATCCTGCCGCAACTGGTCGGCGAATTTTGCGCCGATGTATCCTTCCAGCTCTTGCGACGCGAGGTCCGAAATCTCGGTCGTCGAAGCGTCGGCCGTCAGTTTCTCGTCCGATGTGAAGAGCGACAGGTTCTTTTCGTAGAGGTTGTAGACCCCCTTGAACGTGGGGCCGTTCGAAATCGGGAACGCCAGCGGCCGCACGCGGATTTGCAGTTCCTTCTCCACCTCGTCCAGCAGGTCGAAGGGTTCTTTCGAAGGGCGGTCCAGCTTGTTGATGAAGACGATCACGGGGGTCTTGCGCATGCGGCAGACCTCCATCAGCTTGCGGGTCTGGGACTCGACGCCCTTGGCGCCGTCGATGACGATGATGACCGAATCCACGGCCGTCAGCGTGCGGTAGGTGTCCTCGGCGAAATCTTCGTGGCCCGGGGTGTCGAGGATGTTGATTTTGCAGCCCCGATATTCGAAGCCCATCACGGCCGTGGCCACCGAGATGCCGCGCTGGCGTTCGATCTCCATGAAATCGGACGTCGCGCCTTTCTTGATTTTGTTGCTCTTGACGGCTCCGGCCACGTGGATGGCGCCGCCGAACAGCAGCAGTTTTTCCGTAAGGGTGGTTTTACCCGCGTCGGGGTGGGCGATGACGGCGAAGGTCCGCCGCCGGGTTATTTCTTCCTGTAATGTCATGCGTTATTCTTTCGGGTAATCGGCGTTGTAGTGGCAGCCCACGGACTCCTTGATCTCGCGGCCCTGCTTGATGACCAGATAGGCGATGGCGATCATGTTCCGCAGTTCGCACAGCTCGCGGTTGGGCTTGGTCTTGTTGTAGAGCTCTTCGGTCTCCTGCCAGAGGATTTCCAGCCGGTGCATGGCACGCTTCAACGAGAGGTTCGACCGCACGATGCCCACGTAGTTGGACATGATGGTCTGCATTTCGCGTTTCGACTGGATGATCATCAGCATCTCCTCGGTGTGCTGCGTCCCCTCGAAATCCCAGTCGGGAATGCCCTCCTGGAAATCGACCTTTTCCAGCAGCGACGCCGTGTGGCGTGCGGCCTGGTCGGCATAGACGACCGCTTCGATCAGCGAATTCGATGCCAGCCGGTTGGCGCCGTGCAGTCCCGTGCACGAGGTCTCGCCCAGCGCGTAGAGCCGTTTGATAGACGTTTCGCCGTTGAGGTCGACCTTCACGCCGCCGCAGCAGTAGTGCGCCGCGGGGGTCACGGGAATCCAGTCTTTGGTGATGTCGATGCCGATCGAGCGGCATTTCTCGTAAATGTTCGGGAAATGGCTCCGGATGGCGTCGGGGTCCTTGTGCGTTACGTCGAGGTAGACGAAATCCGAACCCCGTTTGGTCATTTCGCGGTAGATGGCCCGGGCCACGACGTCGCGCGGCGCGAGGGATTTCATCGGGTGGTATTTGTCCATGAATTCCTGGCCGTCGGGCAGCCGCAGGATGGCCCCGAAGCCCCGCATGGCCTCGGTGATGAGGAAATTGGGCTTCTCGCCGGGGTTGTACAGCGTCGTGGGGTGGAACTGGATGAACTCCATGTTTTCGGTCATCGCCTTCGCGCGGTGGCACATGGCGATGCCGTCGCCCGTGGCGACGTTGGGATTCGAGGTCGTGGAGTAGACGTTGCCGCAGCCGCCCGTGGCCACGACGGTGAATTTCGAAAGCATGGTCTCGATCTCGTTCGTCTCGAGGTTCAGCACATAGGCCCCGAAACAGGCCAGTCCGCGCGTGTGGCGGGTGACGAATTCGCCCAGGTGGTGCTGCGTCAGCAGGTCGATGGCGAAATGATGCTCGAGGATGGTGATGTTTGGATGGTTCTTCACCGACTCCACGAGTGCCCGCTCGATCTCGGCTCCCGTGAGGTCCTCGTGGTGGAGGATGCGGTGCTCCGAGTGGCCGCCCTCGCGGTTGAGTTCGAAACGTCCGTCGGGGGTCTTGTCGAAGCGCGTGCCCCATGCGATGAGGTCGCGGATCAGCTCCGGGGCCCGCCGCACGACCAGCTCCACGGCCTTCTCGTCGCACTTGCCCGCTCCGCAGACCAGCGTGTCGTGAATGTGCTTTTCGAAGGTGTCGGGAGCGTACGTGACCGAGCAGATGCCGCCCTGGGCATAGTTGGTGTTGCACTCTTCGATCTCGCCTTTGGTGACGATCGTAACGTGTCCGTGAGCCGCGGCCTTCAGCGCGAACGAGAGCCCCGCAGCGCCGGAACCGATAACCAGAAAGTCGGTTTTCATGGGTTTT
Source organism: Alistipes sp. Zagget8 (assembly GCA_001941065.1). Lineage (GTDB taxonomy): Bacteria > Bacteroidota > Bacteroidia > Bacteroidales > Rikenellaceae > Alistipes. The sequence goes on along the minus strand of MSHJ01000016.1, from coordinate 13,250 downwards.
TCCTTTTTCTATTGCCTTGCAGCGCCGCAAAGTTACAAAAAATAGTAACTTTGCCGCATAATTTCCGGCAAAATATGGAACGACATATCGACATAAACCGCTTCGACTACGACCTTCCGGACGAGCGGATCGCCAAATTCCCCCTCGCCGAGCGCAGCGCTTCGAAACTGCTCGTCTGGCGCGGCGGCGGGATTTCCGAACGGCATTTCGCCGACATCGGCGACGTGCTGCCCGCGGGCGAACTGCTGGTCTTCAACAATACGAAGGTCATCCGGGCGCGGATCATCATGCACAAACCCTCGGGGGCGCGTATCGAGGTCTTCTGCCTCGAGCCGCACGCCCCGGCCGATTACGAACGGGCGTTCGCCGTCACGGGCGAGTGCGCGTGGTCGTGCATCGTGGGCAATCGCAAAAAGTGGAAAGAGGGGTATGTGGAGATCAATTTCGACTGCGAAGGCCGTGCCGAACACCTCCGGGCATGGATCGCCGAGGACCACGGCCGCGAATGCGTCGTGCGCTTTGCGTGGAGCGCCCCGATGACCTTCGGACAGCTGCTGGAGTATCTCGGGCGGATTCCGATTCCGCCCTACCTGAACCGCGAGAGCGAGGAGATAGACAATACGCGCTACCAGACGGTCTATTCGAAATTCGAAGGTTCGGTGGCCGCACCGACGGCGGGCCTGCATTTCACCCCGGAGCTGATCGAAGGAATGACGGCCCGCGGGTTCGGGTTCGAGGAGGTGACGCTCCACGTCGGGGCGGGGACCTTCCTGCCCGTGAAGGACGACGATGCCGCGAAGCATCCGATGCACACCGAGCATTTCGAGGTGCGCCGCGCGACGGTGGCCCGCCTGCTGGAAAAGTGGGGGCATATCACCGCCGTTGGAACCACCTCGGTGCGCACGCTGGAGTCGCTTCCGGCCCTTGCGTGGCGCATCCGCACCGCCGGGACGCCCGATGCCGGACGGGTGATCGGGCAGTGGGAGCTGTACGACATTCCGGCTGACTATTCGGGCCGCGACGCCCTGGAGGAACTGCTCGCCTGGATGGATGCGAACGGCCTCGACCGGCTGAAAGCCGCGACGCAGATCATGATCACGCCGCTGGGCTACGAATTCCGCATCGTGCACAATATCGTCACCAATTTCCACCAGCCCAAATCGACCCTGCTGCTGCTGGTGTCGGCTTTCGTGGGCGACGGCTGGCGGCAGATTTACGACTACGCCCTCGGGCATGATTTCCGCTTCCTGAGCTACGGCGATTCGTCGGTGCTGATGCGGGAATGACCGGGAATTCCGGGTAAAATGAAAGGGACGCCTCCATGCCGGAAGCGTCCCTTTCTTATTGTCGGTCGGGATTTAGAAATTGTAGCCGACGCTGATCGAGAAGCAGTTGTTGCGCATCTTACCCTCGCTGTCGTTATCCTTCACCAGATCCAGGCAGCCGATGTCGTAACCCAGTCCGAAATAGATGCGGTTCCAGACGACGCCTGCGCCCAGACGCACGCCCAGGTCGGAACGTTTCAGCCCGCCTTCGTCGCCGAAGATGTCCCCTTTCTCGCCGCCGGCTTTCATCTTGCCACCGATGCCGAATCCGTAGTAGAGACCCGCGAACGGCTGGATTGTAACGATGTCCTTGATGTTAAAGTGGTAGTTTACCAGCACGGGAATCTGCAGGTAGGAGGGGCGGGAGCTCACGCCGGCGACTTTACCGCCGCGGCTCGAGAAAGCGAGACCGGTTTCGAGGTAGAAAGGCAGCCTATTGCAGAGCAGTATCTGATCGACCACGGCGACGTGGAACGAAGCCCGCGAGTCGGTGCTTATCGACATGCCGCTTCCTGAAATCGAGTAGCTCGACAGGTTCAGTCCGGCGCGGACGCCCAGGATGTTCTTTTCGTGATTTTGCGCCGAAACGGCGGTTGCCAGCAGGATCGCGGCCAGGATAAGGAATGTTTTCTTCATAGTTAATTGAAAATGATGAGGTTGTTTTCTCCGTCCCCTGTTCGGAACGGTACGCCAAAAATAGAAAAAGTTTTCTGATTTGCGATAGAATAGCGTATATTTTCAACGAAATGAACTATTTGTAAAATAAAGACGGCGGGGAGAATCACCAAAACGAAGCGGGACGCATCCCGAAGGTGCGTCCCGCTCGTATCGGACGGATTGCCGGTTAGAAATTGTAGCCGATCATCACGGAAAGGCAGTCGTTGTGTATTTCGATCGCCCGGGTCCGGGACTCGTAACTGAAGAACGATCCGTTCCTGAACTGGTTCATGCAGCCGATGTCGTAGCTGATGCCCAGATAAATGCGTTTCACGACGAATCCGACGCCCGCCCGGACCCCGAAATCCAGCCGGTAGAGCATTCCCCGGTCGCCGAACAGTTCCTCTTTGCCGAGGTTGTCGAACTCCATGCGGCCCCTCAGGCCCACGCCGCCGTAAATACCGGCGAAAGGCTGTATCGTGAGGAGGTTCCGGATGTTGAAATGGTAATTGAACAGCAGGGGAACCTGCAGGTAGAACGGCCGCGGGGTCGCCTGGTAGACTTCGCCGTACTGCGCCAGGGCGATCTTGCCGCCGCGGCTCGAAAAATCGACGCCCGTTTCGAGGTAGAGGGGCAGCCTCCGGGTCAGCAGCACCTGATCCGAGACGGCGAAATGAAACCCGGTGCGCCAACCGGTGCTGATCCGCATATCCTCGACTGAAATCGTGAGTTTCGAGACGTTGAGTCCGGCGCGGACGCCCAGAATGTTCTTTTCGTACTGTTGTGCCCGGGCATTCCCCGCCAGCAGCAGGACAAGCAGGAGCAGTGTGTAGTTTTTCATGCGGACAAGAGGTTATTTTTCGGAAGCGGCGCTCTTGAGCGCCAGCTGTTTGACCCACACGACGAAACCGCCCGTGAGGATGAGGTTCAGCACCAGCGTCAGCACCGAGATAATCAGCGCCGGGCCGCCGAGACTGTATCCGAGGGCGATGAAAATCACTCCCGCACCGACCTCGCCGCGGGTGAACATGCCCACCGAGAGGGCCAGCCGCTCGCTCAGCTTCCGGTCGCGGTAGAAGAAGACCGGCACGAGCTTTCCGAGGTTCGAGAGCGCCGAGACCGCCACGACGTGCAGCAGCAGGATACCCCACGGCATCATCGGCTGTGCCGCAGTGACCGATCCGGCGGCTGCGGCCGCGTCGGACGCTGCGGTGCCCGTCACCAGCGGCATGCTTATCCCCACGAGCAGCATGAACAGGAACGAGATGCCCGTCGAGGCGCGGCGTTCGGCAGGGGTGTCGAGGTCCCGGTGTTTCATCAGCATGCCGATTACGAAGGCCGGGAGCAGCACCTCGATGTGGATGCTGTTTTCGGGCCCGTACCAATGCGCCGTCGCCAGATAGAGCAGCTGCGTCAGGGCGCAGACCACGACTGCAAGGCCGAGAATGCGTTTCCAGTCCTGCTTCACGTTCCACGCCGCCTGCCACCGCCAGCCGACGGCGAGCAGGACGGTCACCACGCCCACGATGGCGAACATCTGCCATTTGAGGCCGATCATCAGGATTTGCAGCGGGATCATCAGCAGGATGGTGTCCAGGTCGTCGAAGATCGCCAGCACCTGGATTTTGCGGTAAATCCAGCTCTGTTTCAGGCTCAGCGCCGCGAGCATCGTGAAGAGAATGCCCGCCGAGGTCGGGGCCGCGAAACGGCTCAGCAGCAGGTTCTCCTTCCACGCCTCGGAACTCCCCCAGAGGTCGGAGGGCAGCAGCACGAAGACGTAATAGAGGGCGATGAGCAGCCACGGAAGCGCGGCGGTGGCCATGGCGATGAAATAATCGGCGGTGTAGGAGCGCCAGCGGGATTTGTCGATCTCGAATTCCCGGCCGACATTGATCATAATGAATCCCAGGCAGACGTAGAGCAGTGTGTCGGTCACGGCCTTGAAGCCGGAATAGGTCGTGCCGAGGACGCCGGGAAGCAGCTGCGAAGCGACGAGCCCCAGCATCAGGAAGAGCGAGAACGAAAGAACTTTTCGCATTGAGTGATGGTCGTTTACGTGGTTTTGCGCGTAAGCCGCGGCGCAAAGATACGATATTTGCAGCAGAAACAGAAAAACGCGTGCCGCAATCGTGAAAAAATTAACAATAAAGAAACCGCAATTCGCAATTATTTTGTACCTTTGCCGTGCCGTTTAGGAAGTTAGTATTTCAAACATATATTATTCAAACCATTACAACTATGCAGATTGTAGAGATTCATGCAAGGGAGATCCTCGACTCGCGAGGCAATCCGACCATCGAGGTCGAAGTACGGACTGTATCGGGCGCATTCGGACGCGCTGCCGTTCCGAGCGGCGCATCGACGGGTGAGAACGAGGCTCTCGAGCTCCGTGACGGCGACAAGAGCCGTTACCTGGGCAAAGGCGTACTGAACGCCGTGAAGAACGTCAACGAGGTGATCGCCCCGGCCATCATCGGCATGAACGTTGCCGACCAGGTGGGTATCGACAAGGCCATGATCGCCCTCGACGGCACCCCGACCAAGTCGAAGCTGGGCGCCAACGCCATCCTCGGCGTATCGCTGGCCGTTGCCCGCGCTGCCGCAGACTATTTCGGCATGCCCCTCTATCGTTATATCGGCGGCGCGAACGCCAAGACGCTGCCCGTTCCGATGATGAACATCATCAACGGCGGTTCGCACTCGGACGCTCCGATCGCATTCCAGGAGTTCATGATCCGTCCCGTAGGCGCCGCTTCGTTCCACGAGGGTATCCGCATGGGCGCCGAGGTGTTCCACAACCTGAAGAAGGTGCTCCACAACCGCAACCTCTCGACGGCCGTAGGCGACGAGGGTGGTTTCGCTCCCGCGCTCAACGGCACGGAGGATGCCATCGAGTCGATCATCGAGGCTATCAAGATGGCCGGCTACAAGCCCGGCCGCAAGTGCGAGGGCGGCGACGTGTCGATCGGCATGGACTGCGCTTCGTCGGAGTTCTTCAAGGACGGCGTTTACGACTACACCAAGTTCGAGGGTGCCAAGGGTGCCAAGCGTTCGTCGAAGGAGCAGGTGGAGTACCTGAAGGGCCTCGTTGCCAAATACCCCATCGACTCGATCGAGGACGGTATGTCGGAGAACGACTGGGAAGGCTGGCAGATGCTCACCGCCGAGATCGGCGACAAGTGCCAGCTCGTGGGTGACGACTTGTTCGTGACGAACGTGGACTTCCTGAAGAAGGGTATCGAGATGGGCTGTGCCAACTCGATTCTCATCAAGGTAAACCAGATCGGTACGCTGACCGAGACGCTCGACGCCATCGAGATGGCTCACCGCGCAGGTTACACGTCGGTAACGTCGCACCGTTCGGGTGAGACCGAGGATTCGACGATCGCCGACATCGCCGTGGCTACGAACTCGGGTCAGATCAAGACCGGTTCGGCATCGCGTTCGGACCGTATGGCCAAGTACAACCAGCTGCTCCGCATCGAGGAGGAGCTCGGCGACGAGGCTATCTATGGCTACACGAAAATCTACCGCAAGTAATTTGCCGGTCGAACAATGAAAACGCGGATACCGTAAGGTGTCCGCGTTTTTGTTTTTACTCGTTTGCCATCCGGTAGGACAGCGCCCCCGAAGGGCATTTGTCGATCTGGGCGATGAGTTCGGCCGTCGAGGCGTTCTCGGGTTTTATCCAGGGCCGCTCTTTGATCCTGTAAACGTTGGGCAGCGTCTTTACGCAAATGCCCGCATGCGTGCAGAGCTGCGGCTGCCAGACGATTCCGATTTCGCCGTTGGTGTATTCCTTGCGGATTTTCTCTTGTTCCATGCTGCAAAAGTTTTTGGTTAACATTGCGTGTGGAAGCAAAGATAAGCAATAATTTTTCCTTTCGATAACTTGAATACCAATAAAAAAAGGTCTTCGCAAGAAGACCTTCGGGTGGAAGATGGGGCTCGAACCCTTAATCCTTATCCGTTGTATATCAATTTTTTATAATGTATATTCGCTTTTGAGGTCACTATTTTGTAGTGAATGTTTAACGCCTCAATGCATACCTATGCTACATATAGCAAAGATACGATTAATTTTTCATATTTCCAAAATCATCTTTATCAAGCCCGATAAGACCTTTCTGAAAATCAATTTGAGATAGAAAATCTTACTTCCGTAATTATTTACGGAGGCGAATTGCCCGTGTCTTTATGGCATCTTTGCATCAGAATCATTCGTGATAAAACTGCTATGGACCGTATTGAAGAAATTCTGGACATCGTGCGAGAAATCCGTGAGGATGTCTCCTATATGAAACGCCACCGTAATATGCTTTGCGGGATGCCTATTCTGGAGGTCGACGAGGTTTGCGACCTGCTGAAGATGAGCGACCGCCAACTGCGCCGTTACCGCTCTTCGGGTCAGCTCATCGGCTTCCGCTTCGGGCGTCGTCTGATGTTCTCGTCTTCGGAGATCACCCGCTTCGTGGAACGTATCGAAGCGGATTACCAGCAGAAAAAAACGTTGAGAAAAGCTATCCGCAATTTTTAACATATACCGCTATGTCAGACAAAGTAACAGAAAGAATCTATTATCTGGTAGAGTCCGGACTTTTCGAGAAACTCCTTCGCAGGCATTTCATGCTTACGCAATCCCTGCTGCTGTTCGAGCACCTGTGCAGCCAGAGCGACCGTCCGATGTTCCTCTCGGCACGCAAAGTTTGCGAGGTGCTGGGCCTTGACCGCAACCGCCTGGAGCAATACAGGCGCAAACGCATTATCAAAGCCCGGTCCGTCAACGGCCAGATGATGTACAGCGCCTACGATCTGCTCACCCTTACGGAACATCTTCAACGCCGTAAAATCCAGCGTATCCTCTCTGCGGCCGTGCATTTCGCTATCCGCTGAACCCGCCGCCGATATACTGCACGGGGCATTTCTTGTATATTTCATCCACCTTCCGTCCACCCTCTCTTTGTAAGGCCGTCCGTTTCGCATCGGGCAGCCTTTTGTTTCAGACATCCCGACGTGATATATTCAGATAATATCGCCTGTGATCGCCGTCTGCGGGGCAAGATAGCGCCGGACACGTTCCGGCGTCAAATTTTTGCGGCACGATCTCCACCCTTCGGGTCGTATCGCACCGCAAAAATTTGCCTTGTCCGTGCCGTCGCTGAACATCCCGCCCCGAAGCCGGCTTCTCACTTTTCATAGCGGGTATCTGCCGGCCGTATGTCAAACCAAAATCCATTTCGAATATGAAGAATCAGAAATTCGAGATTGCGGTAGCGGGTTACGACTACCGCTTCAAGACCTACGCCCGGGACGGCGTGGAGGCATCGGTAAAGGTGAAATGCTTCCTCGGAAAGCCCGATGCCGAGTGTACGATCCTTATCCCTGCGTTGAACGACTACCTGCGGAAAACGGAATCCTGCCGCAGGCAGGTCGCTCAGCGATGAAAACGTGGATCGATCAGTCGACCTTCGACGACCTGCTGCTCGCCAATGCCAATGATGACATGGAACAGGTTATTCGAAGCGCTTCTGCCGTGTTGGAGGCGGTGCAGGCATGCGTTCCGGATGCAGCCTTGTTCTACCGTGTTACACACGCCACGGACAGCCTGAAAAACTATTTCAAGGAAGCCTGCACCGGTTTCCGAAGAAACGGTATCCTGTTTCTCGTCCGCAAACATACCTCCCCGAAAACCTATTACGACCTGCAGTGCGATTGGTCGTTCTTCCGATATGCGGACAACTACTCCTACGGCAAGGCTTTCGACAAACAATTCGCCCCGAGTCGTATCGGGGTCTTCACCAAGAAGAAGATCGACGACTGGGTGGAGTACCTCACGCAGGGTTTCCGCACCCTTGAGAAGATCGATGCGGAAAACGAGCGGATAATAACCGGGTACCGCAACCGGCTGGAGACGATACCCGATGTGGTTTGGGACTACAATAGAAGCCGCGGCCATATCACGCGGCACGGCCTGACCTATTCTTTCGAAATCTGGCAGACGCTTTACAACGAACGGATTTCGCTGGACGATCGGTGCCGCACGCTCGATGATTTCTTTGTACTCTCCGACAACAAATTCATACTCAAACCCTGATCGACTATTACCATGAGTACGACAAAAGCGATCGACTTGCAAAAACATATCCGGAAAGGCTGGAGGGGGCAGGATTTCATCGACTCTCTGTCCCCGGAGGTCGAACGGATTATGAGCGGAAGAAGCTGGCGCAAGCCCTTTACCTCGAAGCTGGAACTCGCCGCATGGTGCAGGGACAACCAACCTTACTACAAGAAACGCATTCCGGGCGTCGACAACTATTTCGCCCGATTGTATAACCTGAAATGAAGACGACTATGGTGCGAAACATTATTATCGAAAATATCTGCACCGCATGCCATTGCGGCGAACGACGTGCCGAGGAATATCTGGCCGCGGAGCTTCGTAACCTGCGGGAATTGCGGGATGCCGGGGCTCTGTGCTACGGCGACCTTGAAACGGCCTGCTCGGGGCTGGGACTGGATTTCGATTATACGGACTATTTCTGTCGGGCCTTGTTGCTGACTTAACTCCGATTTACGATGAACAATCTTTGTTTCAACCGCTTCACCCTGCGGACGGACGATGCGAAAACCCGCCGCAAAATCCTTCGCTGGCTGGCGCTCAACTACCGCTTGTACGAATACCTCCCCTCGGAGGCAGAGGTTCGCGGACGCTTCATCTCGCGCAAGCCCTTTCCCGCCGAGGCTTTCCAACGTCAGATCGGGAAATTGCACAACGATGAAACGCTGTTCCTGCGGATTGTCTCTACGGACTTATACACGCTCTACCTGGAAGGCAATATCTGCCTGTCCGGGAAATGGTATAAAATAACGCTTTAATAACCTGCCGCCTGCTCGGAAACGAGCGGGCGGCATAATTTCCATACCATGGCATACGCATCATCCATCCCTTTCGCGGACATCCGGGATTTCCGCGAGGCCGAGATCAACGGCATCCCGGCTCTTTTCACCATGTATCGCCTCGATTCCGAAAGCCTTCCCGCCGATTTTCACTCGTGCGAGGTAATGGGCGGCCGGGGCAGCGATTTTCAGTGGCTCGTACCGCTGGCTTTGGCAAACTTCACCGGAACGTTCGTTTCCCGGCAGTCCCTGCTCCGGGAAGGACAGGCATACGCCGAAATACGCCGGTACGGCATCTACGACGCGACGACAGTCGACGAATGGTCTGAAAATAATAACCCCTTATTGCTATGCAACCAATGAATATGCAGGAATCCGATTTTCGGCGAGCGCTGGAAATCATCACCCGGAACAACCGGATCACGGTGTCGTTCAACACACCGATTGCCGATAACTACTCCCACGTCTATCCGCTCCTTATTCATGAGAGCAATGCCACAGTCCTCAAAGAACTGCACGAGGCGGGTTATTCGCTCTCGATGACACCTAAAGGGTTGTGTGTCATGAAATATTAACCTTAAATACCAAAACTATGGCATGTTACAAATTTTATCAGGACAAGAAATGCACGGTCTGGGAACGGACCTTTTTCACCGTCGAAGCCGATAGCGAAGAGGCCGCGATACGCTGCGCAGGACAACTGGGCAAGGGCGACCTCTATGCCGCTGAGATGCAGGAGGACGGTATCGCCATCGACGAGTCGGAAACACTCTACGATTCGATGGAAGAGCTGTCGGTCGACGACAACGGCGATCAGCCTACGGTCGAGATTTTCGCCGGCACTCCCCGCAAAGGACATCTGATCGCCGAGAACATCACGGGGCCGCAGTGGCGGAGATGGTGGCGGCAGATCGATTCTCCGACACGGGAGCGCGTCACCGGCCTGCGGCAGTCGGACTACGCTCCCGAAGATGGGTATCAGGCTTTTGTCGACGCCTGCGAGGCGTGGTGGAACGGGCAATCCGAGGAAGAACAAATCCGACTCTGGAAAGAATATGACGTATGAAACAGGCCGTGGCCCGGAATAACTTTACCGGACGGTCTGCGAACGTAAATATCTGCAAGCACCTCCGAAATATCCCTGCGGAATCTCGGCAGGAATACAGCTCTTCGAACCAAAAACAAAAATACAAAAACATGAATTTACACGAATATTACCGTAACCATAAGGATGCGATCAACTCATCGATTATGGAAATTGCCTGCGATCTGGCCGTCGGACGGCTGCTTACCGCACACGATGCACCTTTCGAGACGTTCGTCGAAGCCGATGACCCCGACGATCCCGACAGCGGAACCCATTACAAGGAGGAGTTTCAGAAAGAATACAACACGTATTACGACGAGGAGTACGCCCGTGTCGCAACGCTGATGAAATTCGACTATTGCCAAGACGACGGAGTCGCGGCTTCGCCCGAAGATATGAACACCTAAACCATATACTTATATGATCGATATTCCTTTGTCCCTGCGCGTTCCGCCGCAGGGACGCTATAACCGCGGTATCTACACCTGTTATGAATGTGGTTTCGAACCGCCGCACTACAACGTAGTGCCCTATATGCTGGGTCTTGCCGAGACCTCTGCCGGCACGATGGTCGTCTGGGAATGTCCCCGGTGCGGGCAAAAATGGATGTTCCACTACCGGGCGCAGAATGCCCGTGAAGCCCACGATTACGCCGCCCAGCTCCTCGCTTACCGCCGCGGCGCTCCCGATTGGCGTATGACGCTGAATCCCGACTGGATTGCGGCGCAGCGACGGAAAAAAGAGTAACCCTAAAACCTGATCCTATGAAAATCTTTAAAAGAATTACAAAACGCTATGCGCTCCAGAATTACTATCTGGGGCGCAACTTTTACTGGCCGGATACGCTACCGGAGATTCTCGACTACTGGCAACAACACAATGAACTGCCGTTCCTCTACGGCGGCGATAACTGGCCGTATGACGCAATGTGCGAACGACAGCGTCGCAAGGGCGTCTATGTTTCGCAATACCTGACACCCGACCGTACGGCGCGCCAGATGGTGGCGTTGGCCGTGCGTTATTTCGACAATGACAGCCGTATTGTGGACGCCTGCTGCGGTACAGGACAGCTTACGCGCGCCTTGATCCTCGAAGGCGTGCATCCGTCGTCAATCCTCGGCTTCGATGTCGATGCGGAGCTGGTCGATCTTTACGCTCGGCTCTATCCCGAAGCTGCCGCACTGCGGATGCAGTTCCATGAGGTCGACTTCCGCTGTGAGAACGTCATCGCCAACCCGCCGTTCGAAATCGGGGATTGTATCTCCTTCCTGCAATGGCTCTCCCGTACGCAACGCTCGGGCGATCGGGCCGTGCTGCTTCTGCCGTACGGCTTTATCGACAAACAACGGCCCAAATCCGTACAGGAGACGATGCGACACTTTATCGTTCACTATCGGGCCCCCATGCAGGAGCCGTTCGCACGCACGAACTGCCGCGCGGAGATCGTTGTTCTGGAATGCATGTAAAATGAGGGACTGTCTACTGATGACAGTTCCTCCTGATATTTTGACTAATTGCTTGTTGGATTATAAACCATTAAATTAGAAACTCGATACCTTCTTATTGACTTTTAGACCATTTTCAGTTTCACTATAAGATGAAATATATCCGATGCTACAAAGTATAGCAAGTAACTCTATATTATAGTCGGTTTTCTCAAAAGCCGGGCGTTTTCTGTCATGCTTCGTGATTTCATTATAAGGGCTTGGTAATCGGTTTAATAATGTCTCGACAAGTTCGCTATTGTCAGGGTTGTTTTTGATCGTATGGGTAGCGACAATTACGCGATCCGAAACATTGTCAGACATTCCGATCACGGTTGTAAGGGTATTTTCGTCTAAATCAATCCTTGTTTTTGTGAGAATCGTACATATTTTGGTTGCTAAAGCAGAACTTGCCTCTATGATCTCAATATCCAATATCGGGATAATCTGTGCTTTATCGTAAAGTGAAAAAACAGTTGACCTCAAGAGGTACAATGCAAGTTCTGTGGTGTATTCGATATTTTCTATATCCTGTAGATATTCAGTTTTGTGATGCTCCAGGTATTTGGCCATATCCTCGGCGTTGAATGACGATGAAATGGCGGATGTATTTTCCTCTGTATATTGAACTTTACCGGCATTAATCAGTATTCCTAAGCGCTGTGAATTGAGATCTGGGATAGATTCACTATCGACAATCGTATTGTCAAACGAATGTAATATCTTTTTGAATGAATCTATTTCCAATGCACATGAAGCTATATATGCGTCAAACAATTGTTCTTTTACGGATATTGTATCGGGACAGATAGTACGTCCTAATTCGGTATCGTAATGTTCAATATAGAGTTTCAAGCTGTCCGAAACTCCCTGGCCCGTAAAAGTAAAATACGCGGCAACATTCTCCCATGTCGGAGCCGTAAGGAATGATTTAATCGCTGTTTCTTTTGCCTCGTCCGTGACTTTATCGATGTCTTGGATTCTATTTTGTTGCCTGTTCAGATACTCTTTTTTACCGTCTTCTGCAACTGTTTCTTCATTTAATATCAGCAAAAGTGCCTCTTCATCTTCATCATGGACTTCGCGAGAGAATAGTTGCAGGCAAGTCGTAAGATTCGCTTCAATATACGAATAGAACGCCTCCTTGCCTGTTTTTCTGATACGGGTTAAATTGAGATTTTCCACATTGACATTATCTGCCTTATTCAGATAGTTAGTTATCAAGCAGAGATTTTCTCTGTTTATTGAATAAAGACTGTTGTCGATTACAAAATCCAGTAATTCATGAGAATTCGTATTGAGCGTGTGATAGAGTTGCCGTTTGGACAGCTGCTTGAGTTGTTCCAGTCCAATTTTCCCCGAATGTTCTGTCAGGAATATGTAATTTTCATTTAGCCATTCTCGTTGTTCTGTCAATAGTTTCGCCGGATCACAGAATCTCAACCATCCTTCAATAAGAATCTCTTTTTCATCCTGCTTCTCATGTCCTATGATTGCAGTCCAGCTTGAAGCAATATCCCAAGATATGAAACGGCTAAACAGATGTTGTATATGCCTACCATTCTGATAATATTGAGCAATAAATTCAAGAGGAGCATCCTCTCGCTCAATACGTTTCATCAACAATTCATATTTCTCATTGAGGTTTTTACGAGTTGAGTGGGAAATAAGAAAATCGGCTAAAATATTATTGAGTACGGCATCATTGTCAAATACATATAGCGGTATTTGATTTGCAAAATTCTCGACTTTGTCGATATTGGCTTGATAATCTTTTTTGGGACTTATATACAATTTTAC
>MSHJ01000015.1 GCA_001941065.1 Alistipes sp. Zagget8 | reverse complement strand
CAGGTGAGCTACACGGTCGACGCCAACGACACGGGCGAGGAACGCAGCGCCACGGTGACATTCGCCTATGCCGACGCCAAACCGCAGACGGTCACCGTCACGCAGGGAAGCATCGGCCAGGCCACGGTCATCTATACGCTCAATCCGGGCGACAAGGTAGCCACCGGAAGCGGATACAAGGCATGGGGACCGACGACCGTCAACGGCGTATCGTGGACGCTGACTTTCGGGCAATTCTACAGCAGCCAGCTATGGCTCGGAACCAGCAGCGGCAAGAAAGCCGAGTGCATCCTGGGCGACACTTACGCCCCGGTCGGCGCCCCGATGGGCTACACCGCGGCCACAACGTATGTCTCCGCCCTGATTGCCCATACCGATATGAACAAGGTGGAAAAAGTCACGGTTCAGAACACCTCCATCGCAGGCACGGCTAAAACGCCCGACATCTCGCTGGTCTACACCACGGACGGCGGAACAAACTACACCCTGCTCGAGACCAAGCCCGCCGCAGCGAACGCCGGTACCCTGGAATTCACCTTCACGGCGATTCCGACGGCCCGCTATGCGATCGTCGTCAAAGGCTCGGACGATTTCACGTTCCGCGGCCCGACGATTCAGTTCTACGCGCAGCAATAGCGGACGCAAAACAGAGATACCCCCGGCCTGACGACCGGGGGTATCTGTTTTTACCGAACGACGCTATTTCCGCACCACCTCCGAAGGCTCGCGGTCGATGTAGTTGGGATAGCGGAATTGGGGCATTCCGAAGGCTATCGCCGCGCAGATCCGGCGGCCTTCGAGCCCCAGCATCGCGGCCAGCTGTCCCGCCTTGTCCTGCCGGATGGCCGTCAGCACGAACCCCATGTAAATCTGGCTCACGCCCAGCGCCTCGGCCATCAGCGAAGCGTTCTGGCAGGCCAGGTTCGCATCCTCCGTCCCGAAGCGGTTCGCCTTCGGAGCATGGATGAACAGCACCGCCGTCGCACCCCGCAGCACGCGGTCGCGGCCCTCGGCATATTCGCGCCGGAGGCGTTTGAAAACCGGGACATAGCGGTACACGCCCGGCACGATGCGGCTCAGCCACGGCCGGATCAGCGGATTCATCAGTCGTTTTTCCAGTTTTCCGAACACCCCGAGGGTGTACTCGGCAATCCCCCGCAGCATCGCCGGGTCGGTCACCAGCGTATAGCCCAACTGCCGGGCATTGCTGGCCGTCGGGGCGCGGTCGGCGGCCGCAACGATGCGGTCCAGCATTTCCTGCGGCACGGGACTTTTCCGGAGGGCGCGGTTCGACCGCCGCACGGCCAGCAGCAGCTCGACCTGCTCGGGCGTCGGCAGCGCGGCGTAATCGATCGGATGCACCCGCTCGGGCGGGAACATCTCATGCACGACCGACCCCGTGGGACAAACGGCCACGCAATGCCCGCATCCGATGCAGTTTTCCGGCTTGCACAGCGTCACCGCCGCCCCGGCCTTCTCCTGCTCGAAAATCTGCGAAGGACACACCTTCACGCAATGGCCGCAGCGGATGCAGCTCTCCCGAACCGAAATATCCATCTGCCGCCTAATGGTTGGCCCCTTCCATTTCGGCGGGGTTGTGTTTGTATTTGAAAACGAGGGCGAAGACCACGGCCACCACGAGGGCATAACCGGCGAAGATGAACCACGAATCGGGCCAGTGGAAGGCATCCACCACGGCGCCCGCGGCATACGAGCCGAAGAAAGCGCCGAAGCCGTTGGTCATAATCATGAAGACCCCCTGGGCCGAAGAGCGTATCTCGCGGCTGGTCTCCTTTTCGACGAAGAGCGATCCCGAAATGTTGAAGAAATCGAACGCCACGCCGTAGACGATCATCGAGAGAACGAGGAACACGGCCCCCGAGCCGGGATTGCCCACGCCGAAGAATCCAAAGCGCAGCACCCAGGCCAGCATCGAGATCAGCATCACCTTCTTGATTCCGAACCGCCTCAGGAAGAAAGGAATCAGCAGGATGCAGAACGTCTCGGACATCTGCGACAGCGAGAGCAGGATCACCGAGTGTTTCACGATGGCCGAATCGGCATACTGGGCCATCGTTCCGAAATTCTGAATATAGCTGTCGCCGAAGGCGTTGGTAATCTGAAGCGCGGCGCCGAGCAGCATCGAGAAGATGAAGAAGATGGCCATGCGTTTCTCCTTGAAAAGCGCGAAGGCACGCAGTCCCAGCGTATCGACCCACGACTGGTTCCGGACACTGCGGTCGACCGCACACCCGGGCAGCGTGAACGAATAGACGGCCAGCACGAACGACAGCGCCGCCGAAACATATAGCTGCCAGGCCGTCAGTTTGATCTGCACACCTCCGATATGGGTCAGGTCGACGAACCACATCGCGGCGATAAATCCCACGGTGCCCCACACGCGGATGGGCGGGAAATGCTTGACACTATCGAGTTTCGCCAGGTCGAGGGCGTTATACGCCACGGAATTCGACAGCGCGATGGTCGGCATGTAGAACATCACGCTCAGCAGCATGCAGCTGTACAGCGGCGCATATTCCGTCTGCGAAGCCGCAGCGATCAGGAACCCGCCGCTAATAAGGTGGCAGATACCCAGCAGTTTCTGCGCAGGTATCCAGCGGTCGGCAATGATTCCCATCACGGCAGGCATGAACAGCGAGGCGATGCCCATCGTCGCGAAGAAACTGCCGATCTGCAGTCCGGAAAATCCGAGGCCCCCGATATAGGCACCCAGCGAGATGAGCCAGGCCCCCCAGATCGCATACTGGAGGAAGTTCATGACGATAAGCCGGAATTTGATTCCCATAATTTTCTGATTTAGTGTAAATTTTAAGTTTCAATGCGGTTTCCCTTTCCGGGATTAAAGCAAATGTACGAAAAAATTTCGGGAATTTTCTTTGCATTTGCAAAATAAAGTCCTACTTTTGCATCACCAAAATCTACTGAGCTATGGTGTAATGGTAACACAACAGATTCTGGTCCTGTTATTCCAGGTTCGAATCCTGGTAGCTCAACTCAAAAAGGATGCCCCTGCACGGAGCATCCTTTTTTTGTGTCATGGCCGGAACGGCGTACAGATACGCCGCCTCCCGCACTGCCTTGGCACGATTCTGGCGGGGTGTCGCAAACGGGCCGTTTCCGGTTCATTTCCGCCGAAAAGCCCGTCCCGCAACGCGAACCGCAAAAGAAAATCTGTTTCGTTAATCGAAAAGGGAGCAGGCTATATCCACGAAACCCGAAACAAATACGCCGTTCGGTTGCAATATACACGAAATCAGAACATTTCAAAAGCTAATATTTTCGTTATGCGCCTTGATTTCAGTCCATGAAGGCTGTATGTTTGTATCAAGTTTCGAAAGGAGCTATGAAGAATTCATTTGCATGGAGTGACGCCCACAGAAGTTGAAAGGATTGCCGAATATTGACGCAACCATTGTTCATCAATCCGGAAAGCTTCAACGGGGAGAGTTGGGAAACTCTCCCCGTTCTTTTTTTATCGCCGCACGCTACTCCAGCCCACCGATGATCTCCCGCTGGCGTTTGAAATGGTGGATACGCGGCAGCTCCCCGGTCCCGGAGATCAGCGAGGCGAAGCGCCGCTGGTTGCGAACCCACTTTTTCACATACTCGTACATCATCGGGTCGAACGTGTGCATGGAATTGAGCGAAAAAAGCGCGATTCCGGCCACTTTGTAGCGTTCGGACGCGATAAAGGCATACGAGGCCTCGAGATCCACCTCCGAGAGGTATAAACTGATCTTGTTCCCGTTTTCGTACTCGCCCTCGGCGGCCATCTTCTCGAAATCCCCCGCCAGTTCGAACAGCTCCTCCTTCAGCCGGGCCACGCTCTGATTCGAGATCAGGTGCATCGCCCGGAACGCCCGGATGGCATTGACCCAATGCGTGAAGCCGCTTCCGTCGAAGATCACGTGGCTCTGGGCCACCGTTTGGACGGCCTGCACATACTCCAGGGCATTGCGGCGCAGCGAAGCGGACAGCTGCAGCTCCTCGAACGTCGGCACCGACACATCGCCCATTTCGTGCTGATAAAGCGACTTGAAGAGCTTGAAGCGCGTCAGGTTCTCGTATTTGAGGAAATATTCGGCGGGAATGGAGTTTACCGCCGAGGCGAAGACCGTCGTGGGGTCGGGCGCTATCTCGCGGAAAAAACGGATGTTCTGTTCGAGAATCCCGTCATAAAGGTCGAGCGGAGGCTGGAATTCGGTGAAAGCCAGGCTGAACAGGGCATTTCCCCCGACGGAGGAGCCCATGACGCCGTCGAGCGAGAAGCGCAAATGTGCGCTCAGTGCGCTGGCCTCTCCGAAAGTGAACCGCACCTCGCCGCGCAGCCTGCGGTATGCGGCCTCGCGGCCGATGTTCAGTATATCCATCAGCACCGATGCAGGCGTCGAGTCCTGCGGCGTATGAGCATGGATCGCCTGAATCAACGCTGTATTCGATAATTCAGTCATAGTCTGTGTAAATATTCTCTGTCCCAAGGGACAAATATACAAAAAAAACGCGAAAAAATAACAATTCCGGACACCCGGCAAAAAGAAAGGAGAGCCCCGCGGGGCTCTCCTTTCATTCGGTATGAAGCCGGACGGCTATTTTCCGAGTCCCATCTTTTCGATCAGGGCTTTGGTTTCGGGCTTGTGGCCGCGGAATGCAACGTAGAGCTTCATCGGATGCTCCGTACCGCCTTTCGAGAGGATGTTGTCGCGAAACGACGAAGCCACCTCGGGGCTGAAGATGCCCTTCTCCTTGAATAACGAGAAGGCATCAGCCTCGAGCACCTCGGCCCACTTGTAACCGTAATAGCCGGCGGCGTAACCACCCGAGAAGATGTGTCCGAACGAGGGCGCCATCGCGGTTCCCGCAATGACGGGCAGCACCTGCGCCGGAGCCATCGAAGCGGTCTCGAACTGCTCCACGTCGCCGTCGAACGGCTCGGCGAGCGTATGCCAGGCCATATCGGTCAGGCCGAACGAGAGCTGGCGCACGTTGGAATAAGCCGCCAGGTAATTCTGCGCGGCGACAATGCGGTCGACGATCTCGGCAGGAATCGGCTCGCCGGTCTCGTAATGCACAGCCCACAGGTCGAGGAATTCCTTCTCGGTGGCCCAGTTCTCCATGATCTGCGAAGGCAGCTCCACGAAATCGCGGTAGACGCTCGTACCGGTCAGCGACTCATACTTACCCTCGCCCAGCATACCGTGAAGGGCATGTCCGAATTCGTGGAGGAAGGTCTCCATCTCGTCGAACGTCAGCAGCGAAGGTTTCGTCTCGGTGGGTTTGGTGAAATTCATCACCAGCGACACCAGCGGACGGGTCTCCTTGCCGTCTTCGATCTTCGTGCCGCGGAATTCGGTCATCCACGCCCCCGAACGCTTCGAGGCGCGGGGGAAGAAATCGAGGTAGAGCACCGCCATAAAGCGGCCGTCGGCGTCGGTCACGTCGTAAGCCGTCACGTCGGGGTGATAGACCGCGATCTTCTCATCGGGCGTAAAATTCAGGCCGTAGAGCTTGTTGGCCAGCATAAAGACGCCCTTCTTCACGTTCTCGAGCTTCAGGTAAGGTTTCACCAGCTCGTCGTTCAGGGCATATTTCTCATCCTTGTATTTCTCGGTGTAGTAGGCCCAGTCCCAGGGCATCAGCTCGCCTTTGAAGCCGAGCGACGCAGCGTAATCGCCGATCATGCGGTAGTCGGCATCGGCATACGCCTTGGTCTCGCCGAGCAGTTCGGCGAGGAAGGCATTGACCGTCTGCGTGCTCTCGGCCATGCGGTTTTCGAGCACATAATCCGCATAGCACTTGTAACCCAGCAGGTTGGCGATTTTCAGGCGCGTATTGGCAATCTTCTTCACGATCTGCGTGTTGTCGAACTCGCCGCCCAGCGCGATCGAACTGCGGGCCCGCCAGAGCTTCTCCTTCAGGGCGCGGTTCGACGAATAGACCATGAACGGCAGGTAGCTGGGCTGCTGCAGCGTCACCGTCCAGCCTTTCTCGCCGCGGGCTTTGGCCTCGGCGGCCATGCCCTCCTTCACGAACGCCGGCAGTTCGGCCACCACCTTCGGATCGGTGATATTGAGCGTGAAGGCATTGGTTCCCGCAAGGGCGTTCTGCCCGAACTGCAGCGTCAGCGCCGACAGCTCGGAGGAGTACTGGCGATAGAGCTCCTTGTCGGCATCGGACAAGGCTGCGCCGCTGCGGGCGAATCCCTTGTAGGTGTCCTCCAGCAGTTTTTTATCCTCTTTTTTGAGGCGTCCCGGATGCTCGTAAACGTATTTCACGCGGGCGAACAGCTCGGGGTCGAGCGAAATGTCGTTCGACAGTTCGGTGAGCTTGGGCTGCACGCGCTGTGCGATCTCCTGCATCTCGTCCGATGTGTCGGCCTCCATCAGGTTGAAGAAAATCCCCGAGATGCGGTTCAGCAACTCGCCCTGACGCTCCAGCGCCACGATCGTGTTGCCGAAGGTCGGCTTTTTGGGGTTTTTGACAATCGCCTCCACCTCGGCCCGCGAGCAGGCGATCGCGGCATCGAACGCCGGTTCGTAGTGCGCGAGCTTTATCTCGGAAAAAGGCGGAGTCTCGTGGGGCGTATCCCATGCCGCCAGCAGGGGATTCGATTTATCCAATTCGGGCAGCTGTGCTTTGGGAATCGAGTTGTCGGCACAGCCTGCCGCCAGAGCGGAAACAGCCATAATAAACAGTAATTTTTTCATTGTTATTCAATTTGCGGGTTCTTCCTGAATGGGTTTTTCGGTTATTTGAGCTCCTCACCGGCAATCGGCATGCCGAGCGAGTCGGCGGGTTCGGGCTCGGGTTCATTCCACAGCCCCCGGCTGCGGAGCATGGCCCGTTTGTCGGGGTCCTTGCCGCGGAAAGCGCGGTACATGGTCATGCCGTCCTCCGAACCGCCGCGGGCGAGGATCTTGCGGCGGAAATCGTCGGCAATCTTCTTATTGAACAGGTCGCCGCTCTCGCGGAAGGCTTCGAAGACATCCTTGTCCAGCACCTCGGCCCACGTATAGAAGTAGTAGCCCGCGGAGTACCCGCCGTCGAAGATGTGCGAGAAATAGGGATAGCGGTAGCGCGGCTCGATCTGCGGGATCAGGCCCCGTTTTTCGGTCAGCGCCTGCCGCTCGAACTCCATCGGATCGAACGGCGCGTATTCGGTCGTCGAGTGGATGTCCATGTCCGAGAGCGCCGCGGCGATGAGCTCCGTGGTCATGAATCCCTGGTTGAACAGCTCGCTGCGGCGCAGTTTTGCGACCAGGTACTCCGGAATCACCGCGTCCTTCGAACGGTAGTTCACGGCATACTGCTTCAGCAATTCGGGCTCGAAAGCCCAGTTCTCCATCAGCTGCGAGGGCAGCTCCACGAAATCGCCCTCGACCTCCGTCAGGCCGCGGTATTTCACGTCGTGGAACAGGAAATGCAGCGCATGTCCGAATTCGTGGAACAGCGTTTCGGTCTCGTCGAGGGTCAGCAGCGCGGGGCTGTTCGAGGTCGGACGGGTGAAATTGCAGACAATCGACACCACGGGCGCCACCCGTTTGCCGTCGCGGTAGGTCTGCTCCACATAGTTGCCGCACCAGGCTCCCTGACTCTTGCCGTCGCGCGGGAAATAGTCGAAATAGAGCACGCCCAGATGCGATTCGTCGGCGTCCAACACCTCGTAAGCGATCGCATCGGGATGGTAGAGCGGCACGATGACAGGCCGGAAGGTGATGCCGTAGAGACGGTTGGCCAGGAAGAAGATGCCTCCCTGCACATTCTCCAGCGAGAAATAGGGCCTCAGCATCTCCTCGTCGAGCTCGTATTTCTGTTTACGGACCTTCTCGGCGTAGTACCACCAGTCCCACGACGCGAATTCACCCTCGGGGAAATCCTTTTTGAACAGCACCTCCATCTCGGCCAGCTCGCCCTTGGCGCTCTCCAGCGCGGGAGTCCAGATTTCGTCCAGCAGTTTGTAGACGGCGTCGGTCGTCCTGGCCATCTCGTCGGCCACGACATAGGCGGCATACGACGGATAGCCCAGCAGGTGGGCCTTCTCCGTGCGCAGGCGGATGAAATCGTTGATAAGCTGTTTGTTGTCGTACTTGTCGCCGTTGTTGCCGCGGTTGAGATAAGCCTTGTAAATCTCCTCGCGCAGTTCGCGCTTCTGGGAGTAGGTCAGGAACGGTATCAGGCTGGGTTTGTGCAGCGTGAAGGCGTATTTGCCCTTCTCGCCCAGCGCCTCGGCTTTCTCGCGGGCCTGGTCGCGGACGTTGCTCGGGATGCCGTCCAGATCGGTCGAGGCGAGCACCAGCGCATAGTTGTTGTTCTCGGCGAGGATGTTCTGCCCGAATTTCACGGCCGCCAGCGACAGCTCGCCGTTGATCTCCTTCAGACGGGCCTTCTGCCCGGCATCGAGCAGCGCCCCGGCACGCACGAATTCCCGGTAGGTCTTCTCCAGCAGGCGGCTCTGTTCGGCGTCGAGGTCCAGCGCGGCCCGCTGGTCATAGACGGCCTTCACCCGTTCGAAAAGCCGCTCGTTCAGCCGTATCTTGTCGGCGTGCGCCGCCAACAGGGGCATCACCTGCTCCTGCAGGGCCTGCATCTCGGGGGTGTTCTCGGCCTCGCACAGCATGCCGAATATCAGCGCCGTCTGGGCGAGCATCTGCCCCGAATCGTCGTAAGCGAGGATGACGTTTTCGAACGTGGCATCGTCATTGTTCGACGTGATGGCGTCGATCTCGGCATCGTGCAGCGACATGCCGCGCTCCAGCGCGGGCAGGAAATGTGCGGGAGCTATCCGGTCGAAAGGCGGAACCCCGTAGGGAGTGTCCCATTCGGCGAAAAAGGGATTTTCACTCCCGTTTTTATCAGACTTGCAGGACGCGAATGCCATGGCCAGAAAAAGTGTTAATAAAGCGGTAATTCGTTTCATCTGTCGTGTTATTTGTGTACCTTTGGGCCGTAATAACGGCCCTTTTATTTATCGGAAGGTTTTGCCGTACCGCACCCGATTTTTTATACCTTGTATAAGTTCAACGAAACAAGTGCAAAGTTAATAAAATATACCAGGCATGCAACTATTTTATGCACCGGATATCGCTCCTCCGTCCCATACGCTGGGCGAGGAGGAGTCGAAACATTGCGTCCGCGTACTGCGTCTGCGGCGCGGCGGGCGCATCCATATAACTGACGGACGGGGCAATTTATTTTGCTGCGAGATCACCGACGACGATCCTAAACACTGTACCGTGCGGGTTGTCAGTACGCAGCGGGAGTTCGAAAAAATGCCTTTCGCACTGACCCTGGCCGTCGCCCCGACCAAGAATCCGGACCGTTTCGAGTGGTTTCTGGAAAAGGCCACCGAGGTCGGCACGACCGAATTCCTGCCCCTCGACACGGCCCACAGCGAACGGCGCGTCTTCAAGGCCGAGCGGGGCGAGAAGGTCATCACCGCGGCGATGAAACAGTCGCTCAAAGCC
The DNA here is from genome assembly GCA_001941065.1 of Alistipes sp. Zagget8. Lineage (GTDB taxonomy): Bacteria > Bacteroidota > Bacteroidia > Bacteroidales > Rikenellaceae > Alistipes. The sequence goes on along the minus strand of MSHJ01000015.1, from coordinate 325,690 downwards.
TACCGCCCGCAGCTTCAGCCCCTCACACCCTTCCGCGAGGCCGTGCTGCGGCCCTTCGAAGGCCGCCGGCTGATCGCCCACTGCGCCCCGGCCCGGTCACCGGAGGGCAAGTCCTACCTGCCCGACACGCTCCGCCCGGGCGAGAACGCCGCAATCTTCATCGGCCCCGAGGGGGATTTCTCACCCGAGGAGATCGATTTCGCCCTCGCCAACGGATTCGAGGAGATCACCCTCGGCACCCAGCGCCTCCGCACCGAGACGGCGGCCCTCGCGGCAGTGGTCATGGCCTCTGTCTTAAATCACTGACACGAAAACCTATGCAACACCTCCATACCATCTTCCTGTCGTTTTTCAAGATCGGGCTCTTCACCTTCGGGGGCGGCTACGCCATGCTGCCGCTGATCGAACGGGAGCTGATCGACAAACGCCGGTGGATCGAGCAAAAAGAGTTCCTCGACCTGCTGACCCTCGCGCAGTCGGTTCCGGGACCTATCGCCGTCAACACCTCGGTGTTCGTGGGCTATAAGGTCCGCGGACTGGGCGGCGCCATAGCCGCCCTGCTGGGCGCCGTGCTGCCGTCGTTCGTCATCATCCTCGCCATCGCGCTCTTCTTCGCCGATGTCCGCCAGAATCCGGTCGTCGACGCCGCCTTCAAGGGCATGCGTCCGGCCGTCGTGGCGCTGATCATCGGTCCGGTGATCTCGCTGGCCCGGGGCATGCACTGGGCGATGTTCGTCGTGATCGCCGCCGCGGCCCTCGCCATCTGGGGGCTCAACTGGTCGCCGATCTGGGTGCTCGTCGGGGCCGCCCTGCTGGGCATCGCGTGGGAATTATTCATCGTCAAAAAGAAAGGAAAGGCATGATCCTCTGGCAACTCTTCATATCGTATCTCAAGATCGGCTTTTTCGGATTCGGCGGGGGCTACGCCATGCTGTCGCTGATCCAGAACGAGGTGGTCGTGCAGCACCAATGGATGACCAACGCCCAGTTCGCCGACATCGTCGCCATCTCGCAGATCACCCCGGGGCCCATCGCCATCAACTCGGCGACCTACGTGGGTTACACGGTCGGCATCCAGACCGGACACACGTGGTGCGGCATCCTGGGCTCGGTGATCGCCACCTTCGCCGTGTGCCTGCCGTCGCTCACGCTGATGATTCTCGTGGCGCGTTTCTTCATGAAGGTCAAGGGCAACCGGCTGGTCGAGGGAGCCATGCGGGGCATGCGTCCCGTGGTGATCGGCATGATCGCCGCCGCGGCCCTGCTGCTGATTTTCCCCCGCAGCGACGCCCCCGGCGACCAGAATTTCATCGACGCCTGGAGCTGGGTGCTGTTCGGCGGGGTCTTCGTGGGGTCGTGGCGCAAGGTCAATCCCATCCTGCTGATCGTCCTCTCGGCCGCGGCGGGAATCCTGATCTACTACGTGTTCTGACATGCGGCTGTTTCGCCGCCAATCCGTTATACAGGCGCCGGGCACGCGTCAGAATATGCAGCATTCCCAAAAAACCTGCGGCAAGCCCTGCTCCGTAGTGCAGCAGCCCGACCGGAGTGTTGGCTCCATCCACGCAGCATAATAACAACACAGCCGTGACAAGCACCGGAACGCAGACGACCGACAGCGCCAATACAATTCGGCTCCTGCCCTTCGGGCCTTTCGCACACAGACTTTTATACCACCCCCAATGGTCCCTGACGTGTATGGCTCCGAACACCGTAAACAGCAGACCGGCAAGTGTGTGCAACACCGCCCAGTCATGCCATGCCTCATGGTCTGCGCCGTGCCCGGCGACATGCAGTTCCATCCCGGTATATACCGTCAGGATAAAAAGAGGCACCAATACTAAATCCGCAAGGAATATAAACCGTTTTTTGTTCATCGTTTTTTAGTACAAAATAACGACTTACCGGGAAAACGGGAAATAGACGGCGCGAGGCAAAAGTTGGATTATTCGAGGTATTTCCTCCGGTACGAGGTAGGATTCATTCCGGTCTGTTTCGTGAACAGACGGGTAAAGTAGGCATAATCGTCGAATCCCAGACTGCAGGCTATCTCCCCGATATTGCGCGTCGTATAGACCAACATGCGCTTTGCCCGCAGCACGATTTCGTTCCGGATGTATCCGCCGACGCTTTCCCCGGTCACGTTTTTCACGACCTCGTTCAGGTAAACCGGAGATAGGTGCAACGCCGCCGCATAGTGGGCAGGACTCCGGACTATCCGGTCGTCTTTCGCCAGCAGTTCCCTGAATGCCAATACGATTTCGACATGCCGCCGGTTCCCGGGCAGCCGGCGGATCGCATGCCGCAGGATTTCCGTCACCATCCCGATCGCCGCATCCGACAGATTCCGCACGATGCGTTTCGAATCGTCATCCTTCGGAGTGCCTATTCTGCGGGCAATGATCGCAAACAACTGCCTTAACTCGGCCCGCTGCATATCGGTCGGACGGAAAGGGGCCGGACACAGCGCATATTCGGCGAGAAGCTGCTTTTCCGGGGCTCCGACGAGCGCAGCGTCCGCAAAGAGAACGGACGCCCTTGCGTCGCCTGCATCCACGACCCGATGAACCTGCCCCGGCTGAACGGCTATCATTTCGCCTTCCGACAGCCGATAGTCTTTAAAATCGATGCTCACGCAGCAACTCCCGCTGTCCACCATCCCGAATACATAGTAATCATCGCGATGGGCATACCCGACCGGCTCTCCGGCAGGAGCGGAAGAGGTCTCTTTCAGGAATATCCCGAAATCGGACCGTTGGACGGCTTTATGCAGGGGAATGGACACGGGAGAGGCTGTTTTCACAGCGCCAGCAGGAAGGTCCCGCCCGTCAGCAGCAGTAACAGGAACACCGCGAGGAACAGCAGGCCCAGAATGGCGATGAAGGTTCCGATGCAGCCCCACCGCTGGTCGCCGCCCGGCAGGGGATCGGTCAGCAGGGCGACGATAAGCCCCACTAACGGCGTGAAGATCACACTTATCAGGAACGCCCAGCCGAAGCCGATGCGCCGGCGGCTGCCGATGATCCCCACCAACACGGATAGGAAACAGCCGCCCAAAAGTCCGAATACCAGAGTCAGAATACTCATATCTTGCGTTTTAATTCAATCTCAAAAAAGGGTCGCAGCGGAAATCCGACTCCGATATGCATCATGCTGCCGCAGCCCATAAACCGGGCGTCTTACGCCCGTGGTTTTGGCGACACCTTTTGCCATCAAAAGGTGTCTATCGCGTGAACCGGTAATAGGTCCCGAGCGGCAACACCTTGCCGGCGCGGTCAGAAAAACAAAGTTCGCCCCACTGCTCCGTGCGCGGAACGCCGAACGCCTGGCGCACGGCCGTGCGGGCCAGCGTCGACGAAAGCCCCATCGAATAGAGGTTCAGCACGAGAAAAGCTCCCTCCGGCTCCAACAGCTGCGCACAGCACTCCAGCATCTCGCAGATGTTGTCCTCCAACACCCACTTTTCACCGTTGGCCCCGCGTCCGTAAGCCGGAGGATCGAGGATGATGCCCCGGTAACGGCTGCCGCGGCGCACTTCGCGCTGCACGAATTTCAGCGCATCCTCGACGATCCACCGCACACCCTCCAAACCGCTCAGCTCCATGTTCTCGCGGGCCCACGTCACCACCTGCTTCACAGAATCGACGTGCGTCACCTCGGCCCCTGCAGCCCGCGCCGCGAGCGTCGCACCGCCCGTATAGGCGAAGAGGTTCAGCACCTTCGGGGCGTTACCGGAAGCGATGCCTGAGCTCCCGGCCATCGCCCGGCATTCGTCGTAGATGAAATTCCAGTTGGCGGCCTGCTCGGGGAAGATTCCCACGTGCTTGAACGACGTGAGCCCCAGCCGCATACGCAGCCGCATCTCCCGGTAGGCATACTCCACCGTCCAGCGATCGGGGGTCTTGGGAGCCAGGCGCCATTCGCCGCGCTCGTCGCTGCGGGCGTCGCGCAGGAACGCGGCGTGGGCCGTGCACCGCCACTCCTCTTCGGCGAGCGTCCGCCGCCAGATGGCCTGCGGTTCGGGACGGCGCGTCACATAGCGCCCGAAGCGTTCCAGCTTCTCGAAATCGCCCGTGTCGATCAGTTCATAATCCCCGAAATCGGGTGTCAGTTGCTCCTGCATAAAATGAATGTATTACATATATTTCCAAGTTCCAGCCGCTGCCGGGCGCCGTCGTTGCCGCCTTCGGCGTCATTTACAAATCCGACCCCACCCGGCTAAAAGCCGGGATACAGGGGCGATGTAAAGTCACCAGGTCTCATATCCATATCTGCGCTCCCATTTCTAAAAGCCGTTTCTTAAACGGCCCCAGGGAGGGAGATGGCGTCCGCTTCGGACGGTTCACACGTTCTACTTTTCACTTTCCCGGGTCGTTGATCAACGCCATTTCGCAGGCCGCGCAGTCGAACTCCAGCCGGTACCGATACGCGCCGTGCTCCAAATAGAGGTCGCCGCCAAGGCGCGGATGCTCCCGGAGACATTCGCCGATCTCGCGGCGGATGCAGTAGGCCGAGCGCATCACCCGATGCCCGGCGGTCGTCGGCGCGAGGTCCAGCCCCCGCTCGATCTCCCGCACCCCGTGGTCGCGGTAGAAAGCCTCGGCCAGCCGGTTGGTCACATTCTCCTCGGCCGTCAGCCGTTCCGAAGGATACCGCGCCGCCGGATTCTCGGGCAGGATACGGTGCTCCAACGTCCGGACCCGACGGGCTTCGCCCAATGCGGAAACAGCTTCGCGACGCACCTCCGCGGCCAGCGACGCCGGCACGAACCACTCCGCGCCCCGCACCTCGGCATCCCGCACGGCGAAGATCGTATCGCCCGCCTTCATCGCCTGCACACGCAGCGCGGCGGCATTGGCTTCGGGATTCTTCGCCCGGTCGAGTTTCACACGCCGCCCGGCGGAGGCCGTGACGCCCTCGCAATCGGTATAGGTTATCGTAAGGCCCTCGGCCGATGCTTCGGCCACAGCCCCGGCGGGAATCACCCGCCGCGTGCGGCTGCGCTCCAGCCGGAGGTTGAACAACCGGTCGGAATTGCGGTAGACCTCCGCCCCCGCCATAATCCCGTCCATGCGGTTGGGCGTGATCCGGCGGCCCTCCGCGGCATTGACGTTGGTCCCGGTCACGCCGCGCGGCGTGATGAAGCAGATGCCGTCGCCCGGCGCCAGTTCCGCCTCCCCGAGAAGCGTAAACCCATGCTGAAAAACCTTCGCCACGCGGCCCACATACTCACCGACGGCCTTCGGGGTGTCGAACGACGCCACTCCGGGACGCTTTCCAGCAAAGAAATATTCGGACTCCCCGCGCGTGAAACTCTTCGACGGGTCGGGCGTGAAATCCGGAACGCTCTCGCCGACCGACGACCGCACGAGCCCCGGCCGTTCGGCCAGCGCCTCGTCCACCGCCCGGCGGTAGTAAGCCACGACGTTTTTGATATAATTGGTGTCTTTCAACCGTCCTTCGATCTTGAACGAGGTGACACCCGCATCCAGCAGGTCGCCGATGCGCTGCGCGAGGTTCATGTCGCGCACCGACAGCAGATGTTTTCCGGCGATGTACGTGCGGCCGCGTCCGTCGGTGAGGTCCCACGCCAGGCGGCAGGGCTGGCTGCAGGCGCCCCGGTTGCCGCTGCGCCCGGACATCGACCGCGAGAGGAAACAGCGTCCGCTGTACCCCACGCAGATCGCCCCGTGGACGAAACATTCGACCTCGGCGGTCGTGGCGGCGCAGATCGCCCGGATTTCGTCCAGCGACAGGTTGCGTTCGAGAATCACCCGCGCGAAACCCGCCTCGCCCAGAAACCGCGCCCCCTCGGGCGTGCAGTTGCAGACCTGCGTCGAGGCGTGCAGCTCCACGGGCAGCGACATCCGCCGCAGGGCCATGTCCTGCACGATCAGCGCATCGACGCCCGCGGCGATCAGCGCCCGGGCCTGCCGTTCGGCCTCCTCCAGCTCGTCGTCCCACACCAGCGTGTTGAGCGTGGCGTGGACCCGCACGCCGTAGCGGTGGGCGTATTCCACGACGCGGGCGATCTCCTCCGCGGAATTGCCCGCGGCCTGCCGGGCCCCGAATTTCGCGCCGCCGATATAGACGGCGTCGGCGCCGTAATCCACGGCGGCCGCGGCCGAGGCATAATCTTTGGCGGGAGCCAGGAGTTCGACGGTTTTCACGAATGCGGAATTTTGCACAAAAATAAGATAATTTCAGGAATTGTTTTGTAATTTTGCCCTTCGAAACGCGAAAACACAAAAATCACCCGATACTATGCTTACGATAAAGCAAATCCGCGATGACAAAGAGGCCGCCATCCGCAAGCTGGCGAAAAAAGGCGTGGACGCCGCTCCCGTCATCGAAAAGATCATCGACTACGACGACCGGCGCAAAGCCGTCCAGCTCGACCTGGACAACACGCTGGCCGCCCAGAACAAAGCCGCCAAGGAGATCGGCGCACTGATGGGCCAGGGCCGCCGCGAGGAGGCCGAGGAACGCAAACGCTTCGTGGCGGACCTCAAGGAGAAATCGGCACGCCTCGAGGCCGAGCTGTGCGACGCCCGGCAGGAACTGCAGGCCGCCATCGTCTCGCTTCCGAATTTCCCCGCCGAAATCGTCCCCGAAGGCAAAACGGCCGAGGACAACCTCGTGGTCAAAATCGAGGAGAACTACACGGCGCTTCCCGAAAACCCGCTGCCCCATTGGGAGCTGGCCCGCAAATACGACATCATCGATTTCGACCTGGGCGTGAAACTCACCGGCGCCGGATTCCCCGTCTACAAGGGCCAGGGCGCTCGGCTGCAGCGTGCGCTGATCAACTATTTCCTCGACTGCAACACCAAGGCCGGCTACCTCGAGGTCGAGCCGCCGGTGATGGTCAACGAGGCTTCGGGCTTCGGCACGGGGCAGCTTCCCGACAAGGAGGGGCAGATGTACCACGCCACGGTGGACAATTTCTACCTGGTCCCCACGGCCGAGGTTCCCGTGACGAACATCTACCGCGACGTAATCCTCGAAGCGTCCGATTTCCCGGTGAAGATGACCGCCTACACCCCCTGCTTCCGCCGCGAGGCCGGGTCTTACGGCAAGGACGTGCGCGGCCTGAACCGCCTGCACCAGTTCGACAAGGTAGAGATCGTGCAGCTGTCGCTGCCGGAGGTCTCCTACGAGGCGCTGGACGGCATGGTGGCCCATGTCGAGGGCATCGTCAAGTCGCTCGGACTGCCCTACCGCATCCTGCGGCTCTGCGGCGGCGACATGTCGTTCACCTCGGCGCTGACCTACGATTTCGAGGTCTACTCCGAGGCCCAGAAACGCTGGCTGGAGGTGTCGTCGGTGTCGAATTTCGAATCGTTCCAGGCCAACCGCCTGAAACTCCGCTACCGCGACGCGGAGAAGAAGATTCAGCTGGCACACACGTTGAACGGTTCGTCGCTGGCCCTGCCGCGCATCGTGGCGGCCCTGCTGGAGAATTTCCAGACCCCCGAAGGCATCCGCATCCCCGAGGTGCTGGTTCCCTATACGGGTTTTGATTTTATCAAATAAGTTTTTATATTTGCACTCACACATACATTAACAAATAAACTTTTCAAAACAATGGCTTACAAAATTACCGACTCCTGCGTAGCATGCGGCACCTGCATCGGCGAGTGCCCCACGGAGGCTATTTCGGCCGGCGACATCTATGTCATCGACGCCGACAAGTGCATCGACTGCGGCACCTGCGCAGGCGTTTGCCCGAGCGAAGCGATCGTTTCGGAGTAACGAACGGAATATCATCCGAAAGGAAGCACACCCCGCAGTTCCGGCCGCAGGGTGTGTTTTCGTTTTAAACCAAGACTTAAATAATGGACGATCTTGAGAAAATGCGGTCCGGGCTGTGGCTCCACGCCATCTGCCCCCAGATCGGCGAGGCCCTGCGGCGCACCGAGGAGCTGGTATTCGAATTGAACCGGCTGGCGCCGAGCCGCCGCGAGGAGCGCGAAGCAATCATCCGCCGGCTGTTCGGACACGTCGGCGAGTCGGTGTGCCTGCACAGCCCGTTCCACTGCGATTTCGGCGAGCAGATTTCGGTCGGCGACCATTTCGTGGGCAATTTCAACCTCACGATCCTCGACGAAGCCCCCGTCACGATCGGCGACCATGTCTTCATCGGTCCCAACGTGGGGCTTTACACCGTCAACCACGCCCTCCTTCCGGAGCAGCGCAATGCGGGCATCATGCGTTCACTGCCGATCCGGATCGGCAACAACGTCTGGATCGGGGGTAACACGGTGGTGATGCAGGGGGTGACAATCGGCGACAACACGGTAATCGGCGCCGGGAGCGTCGTCACACGCGACATTCCGGCGGGAGTCATCGCCGTCGGATCGCCCTGCCGGGTCCTGCGGGAGATCACCGAAGCGGACCGCATCGCAGAGGTACATTGAGAAAAGAAGAAGCGCTCCGGAAATCAGGGCGCTTTTATTATCGCTTTATGTCGGTTATTCCCAAGGCGTTGCCTCCAGTTCGATTCCGCGGAAAAATTCATCCATCGAAACCCCGTAATATTTGCAGAGTACCGCGACGGAATAGACCGACAAAGAACGTTTCCCGGACTCCGCGCGGCTGACATTCACACCGGTATCCATCGTCACCCGAATCTGAGACAAACGGCGTTCGTTGCGCAACGATTTCAGTCGCTGCGCAATGCCGGCAAGGAATCGGGTATCTGTTCTCGGAACGCTCATTTATACAAAATAAGGGCACTTTCACATTCTTTTTGCATACCGTTCGGTATAGCATTCGAAATATTATTCTATATTTGCAGATGAAAACCATATCAAATAAAATGCTAACTTTGCAGAACAATACGGCGTAAAGCCGGGACATACATAGATAAGGTTAAGACAACCTTTATACCCCGTAAACTTGCAAACTGTTATAGCGATATAACAGGTTTATATCCGGTGTAAAATTTGTCTGAAACCCGAGTTATGCCCCTGCCGCAAGGCAGGCGGCGAACTTGGGCGTAGGGAAAATTTCCGGATACGGCATTGCAAGGCCAACGGGGGAATGAGTACCTGCGCCCTTTTTTATTTCCGGGCGACAGTCAAGTTTCCAGCGGGGCGGCAACTCAGTGCGGTCGTGCGTCACTAATTCTTCATAGAATCCATTGAAGCCGCGGCCGCCCCGCTTCTTACGAAAAACAGCCCCGGAAATCCGGGGCTGTTTTCAATTTTCATACAATAAGTATTTCGTTCGCCGCTCGCGGTAGCGTTCCACCTCCCCGGCCCAGCGGGCGCGAATCTCCTCCTCCGGGGCTCCGGCGAGGATCATCCCGCGCACCCACCCTGCGCCGACCAGCTTTTCGAACATCGGCGTGAAGAATTTATCCCCCAATCCGAGGTCCGTATAGGCGTCAATCACATATTTCAGCGAAAACCCCACCCCGCGGGCCTCGGCGAGCGGCATGCCGCTCAGGTCTACGCCGTAACAGCATTTACCCTCGAGCGGCGGGTGTTTGGCCCCGGCTGTCGGACGGGGCGTGAAGGAAAATGTGCGTCGGGTCATATCCGGATGTCCGTAAATCTCGAACGGCTTGTCGGTCCCGCGTCCGAGGCTGACGACGGTGCCTTCGAAGGGGCACAGCGCGGCATAGAGCCAGACGGCACGCGGAGTCGGCAGGTTGGGCGACGGAGCCACGGGCAGGATGTATTCCGTCGCGTGGGTGTAGTTGCGGCACCGGACGACCGTCAGGGCGCACGGCTTCGCCCACCCTTCGCCCACGGCCATGCGGGCGATCTCGCCCATCGTCAGTCCGTGCAGCACGGGAACCGGAATCGCCCCGACGCCCGACTTGTATTTCATATCCAGCACGGGACCGTCCACAATGTGCCCGTTGGGATTGGGACGGTCGAGCACCACGACCCGGCGTCCGAAATCGGCGCAGGCGTCCATCATCCGCAGCATCGAGATATAGTAGGTGTAGAAGCGCAGCCCCACGTCCTGCATATCCACGACCAGCACATCGAACGAACGCATCGCCTCGTCGGAGGGACGCTTCGTATTGCCGTCGTAGAGCGAGCGGATGGGAATGCCCGTCCGGATATCGACCGAATTTTTGACATGCTCCCCGGCGTCCGCCGTGCCGCGAAACCCGTGTTCGGGCGAGAAGATCGCCGCGACATCGAACCCCTCTCCGTGCAGCAAGTCCACGAGATGCACCCGTCCGGCGGCATCGGCCCCGGGAGCTCCGGGCATCCCGGCCACAGAGGTCTGGTTGGCGAGCACGGCCACGCGCTGCCCCCTGAGCAGCGGGAAATAAGCCGCCGTGTCGGTCATGCCGACCAGCACGTCCTGCGCCGAAGCACAACCGGCGCCGAACAGGATACATAAAGCAAAGAGGTATTTTTTCATGGAGTAAAGATAGTGGTTTTCAGTTAAAAATTGTAAATTTGTATAAACGTCAGCTCCCATGAAAAGACATTTGATGCGGATTACAGTCCTGCTGCTCGCCCTATGCTGCGTTTCGGTGTCGCAGGCAGCCGGAGGAAAGTCGGCCGAACGCCGGCTGGCCCGGCAGCTCGAAAAGGCTTATAAACAGAACTCCGTGCAGAGGCTGAACCGCTTCATGGAGGAATGGAGCGAAAAGTACGCGCCCAACGGCCCGAAATCCGGCCCCATGAACGACACGCTCCGGGCGGTTTACGAATTGTTCGGAAGCCTTTACAGTCCGAACCTCAGACGCGAACCGGCCATCTGGCCCGATTCGTTGCTCCCCGCCCGGTTCCGCAGCGACTCGCTTTTCCCATATGTGGTCGTCCAGCCGCAAATCCGCTATCGCATCGAACCGCCGGAGATCTTCGATTCGATGTATTACGGCAAGGACAAGTCATACCTCAACCGGGACCGGGAAAAGGACATGTGCATCGAAGATTTCCGCCCCGAGGTGACCATTCCCGGCCACAAAACCGTCTATCTGGAGAGTGCCTATATCGGAGCGCTGAATCATTTTGCAGGAGGCGTGCATCTTATAACCCGGTTCAACAACGGATGTACTCTCATGTCCCCGCGATATGTTTCCAAATACCTTAAACGCGACCAGCCGGTGCCGCAATCCGCCAAAGCCCGCTGGAAAAAAGAGATACATGAAAAGGTTTACAGGCCCGAAGACGGACATATTCGCCGACCAGCCCTGTCGAAAGAGGAAAAAGAATCCAGACGTCTTTTTCTGCTGAATTGCTTTCGGGTCGAGTTCAGCTACCATGTCGATGACTGGCAATATGAAACGCCCCTGACCATCGACTACATCCTGTTGAACGGAACGCTCGACAAGGCGGTCGTTCTTACTCGAAAAGACGGTTCCGGGAAAGTTCTTTACATGCGCAAAGACGGCCCGGAGTGGATATGGTCCAGCCACCGTTTTCCGGCCAATTGGATGATATTCCGGTAAAAAAGCCCTAAGCCTGCGCACCGAACTCCATTAAATATCCCTTGATAAACTGATCCAGGTCGCCGTCCATCACCGCCTCCACGGCCGAGGTCTGGACGCCCGTGCGGTGGTCCTTCACACGGCGGTCGTCGAAGACGTAGGAACGTATCTGCGAACCCCACTCGATCTTCTTCTTCGAAGCCTCCAGCGCCTGCTGCGTCGCCATACGCTTGTCCAGCTCGCGCTGGTAGAGTTTCGATTTGAGGATGCGCATGGCGTTCTCGCGGTTCATCAGCTGCGAACGGGTCTCCATGTTCTCGATCAGGAATTCGACCGGTTCGCCCGTGTCGGCATCCTTGCCGTGGTAACGCAGACGCACCGCCGTCTCGACCTTATTGACGTTCTGACCACCCGCGCCCGACGCCCGGTAGGTGTCCCATTCGATGTCCGCGGCATTGACCGTGATTTCGATCGTGTCGTCCACGGCGGGCGAGACGAAGACCGATGCAAACGTCGTCTGCCGCTTGTTGTTGGCGTTGAACGGCGAGAGGCGCACCATGCGGTGCACGCCGTTCTCGCTCTTGAGGTATCCGTAGGCGTATTCGCCCTCGAACTCCAGCGTGCAGGATTTCACCCCCACCTCGTCGCCGGCCTGATAGTCCAGCACCTTGACCTTGTAGCCGTGGGCCTCGCCCCAGCGGGTGTACATGCGCATGAGCATCGAGGCCCAGTCGAGGGCTTCGGTGCCACCCGCCCCGGCGTTGATGTCGAGAATGGCTCCCAGTTTGTCCTCCTCGCGGCGCAGCATGTTGCGCATCTCGAGGTTTTCGATCTTCTCGAGCGTCGCCGCATAGTGGGCGTCCATCTCGTCCTCGGTCACCACCCCCTCCTTCACGAAATCGGGCATCAGCGCGAGGTCCTCGGCGTCCTTGCGCACGGCGTCGTAATCGTCCACCCACGCCTTGATTGCCGCCACCTTGCGCAGTTGTTCGCGGGCCTTGTCGGGCTCGTCCCAGAAATTCGGCTCCTGAGTCTTCTCCTCCTCGTTGCGGAGGTCGATGCGCTTCTGTTCGATGTCGAGACAGCGTTCCAGCGCCTCACGGCGCTGTTCGATCTCTTTGATCTGTTCGGCAAGTACCATATCTCTTAAAATTTTTCGTGCAGTTTCCGTGCGGCGAACTCCAGGATGAAATCCGCCGTGCCCTCGTCGCCCAGCACCGAGGAGTTCACCGAAAGGTGGTAGGTCGAAGCCACGCCCCACGTCCGCGAACTGTAATAGTCGTAATAGGAGGCGCGGCGGGCGTCCACGCGCTCCATCAGGGTCCGGGCCTCGGCCTCCGTGCAGCCCTGCCGGCGGCAGATGCGGTCGATGCGGTCGGCATCATCGGCCGTGACAAAGACATTGACACAACGCGGATTCTCTCGCAGAATGTAGTCGGCGCAGCGGCCCACGAAAACGGCCGTTTCACGCGCGGCGACCTGACGGATCACGTCGCTCTGGATTTTGAACAGCGCGTCGTTCGACAGCACGTTCGTCATACCCCCGTCGTCGCCCGCAAAGGGGGCGCGGAGGTAGCCGATCATCGTCGAAAGCACGCCGCGCGACTCCTTTTCGTCGGCCTTTTCGAAAATCTCGGGACAGAGGCCGCTCTCCTTGGCGGCCAGGTTGATCAACTCTTTGTCGTAAAGGCGGATGTCGAGCCTGCGGGCGATGATCTCCCCGACGGTCTTGCCGCCGCTGCCCAACTGACGGCCGATATTGATAACGAATTTTTCCATATTCTTATCCCTCTTTGGCGGCATTCTCCGCAGCATAGGCCCGGAATTTCCGCAGTTGGTAAGTCAGCATGAAGAACGCCACGACCGAAGCCAGGAAATCCGACAGCGGCATCGAGCACCACACGCCCCAGCTGCCGTTCCACTCGGTGTAAACGTCGAAGATGTGGGGCAGGAAGATCAGTCCCGGCATCAGGAACAGCAGCTGCCGCGACAGCGACAGGAAAATCGCCTTACCGGCCATGCCGACGCTCATAAAGAAGTTCGTGGCCACCATCTGGAACCCGATGATCGGGAAGCAGAAGAAGACGATGCGCATGCCTTCGACCGAGAGGCGGATCAGCTCCTCGTCGGAGGTGAACATCCCCACGGCCATGCGCGGCATGAACTCGCCGAGGATGAATCCCGCCGTGGTGACGCACGTCGCGCCGATCATCGTCAGCTTCAGCACGCGCATCACACGGTCGTACTGCTTCGCGCCGAAATTATAACCTGCAATGGGCTGCATGCCCTGGTTGACGCCCAGCACAATCATCACGAAGAAGAAAGCCAGGCGGTTGACGATGCCGTAGGCGCCGATCATCAGGTCGCCGCCGTACTCCTTCAGCCCCTTGTTGATGAGGATCACGATGAAGCACGCCGCGAGGTTCATCAGGAAGGGCGACATGCCTATGGCGACGATGTCGCGCACGATCTTTTTCCGCAGGCGGTAGATGCCGCGGCGAAAATGGAGCAGTTCCTGTTTGTTCGAAAGAATCCGGAACTGCCAGACCAGCGCGATAATCTGCGCCAGCACCGTGGCGATGGCCGCGCCGCGGATGCCCCAGCCGAATCCGAAGATGAAGATCGGGTCGAGAATCGCATTGATGACGACCGTGATAATCGTGGCGTACATCGACTTGCGGGGATGCCCCGAAGCCCTCAGCACGGAGTTCAGGCCCAGATACATGTGGGTGACGACGTTGCCCAGCAGGATAACGGTCATATACTCGCGGGCGTAGCCGATCGTGGCCTCGCTGGCCCCGAAGAAATAGAGGATCGGATCGAGGAAAGCCAGCGTCACGAGGCCGAACGAGATGCCGATAATCAGATTGAGCACCAATACATTGCCCAGCACCCGCTGGGCCGTTTCATAGTCGCGCTGTCCCAGGCGCATCGAGATCAGCGTCGCGGCGCCCACGCCCACCAGCGAACCGAACGCCGCGGCGAGGTTCATCAGCGGGAAGGTCAGCGCCAGACCCGAAATGGCCAGCGGCCCCACCCCGTGGCCGATGAAGATACTGTCGACCATGTTGTAGAGCGACGAGGCCGTCATGGCGATGATCGCCGGCACGGCATATTGCACGAGCAGCTTGCGGATACGCTCAGTCCCGAGCTCCAAAGCTGCCGATTTTATTTCTGTTGTCATATCAATAGTACATTATGTACTTTTTTACGAAAAAAGTACCAAAAACGCCCGGCTAAGAGCCGGGATTTAGGGGCTGCGGAAGCATTTTGCACATCAAAAACAGATTTCCGCTACCACCCATTCTAAAACCCACCTCTTAGGTGGGGGGGGGTTAGGCGAGTTCCCAATCGCTGCCGTCCTTGCGGTCCTTGACGCGGATGCCGGCGGCGGCCAAGCCGTCGCGGATGCGGTCCGAAGCCGCCCAGTCTTTCGCGGCGCGGGCCTTCAGGCGCTCGTCCAGCAGCATCTCGACCAGCGGCGTCACATAATCCCGGCCCGAAGCCGCCCCGGCAGCCTTTTCGTCGCGCAGGCCCAGAATGTCGAACGCATAGCGGTGCACGGTGGCCGTGAGGGTTTCGAGGTCGGCAGCTGAAATCGTCTCCTTGCCGTCGGCCAGCGAGTTGATGACGCGCACCCAGTCGAACAGCGCCGAAATGACCATCGGCGAATTCAGGTCGTCGGCCATCGCCTCCGCACAGCGGGTCTCCAGCTCGGCGGGATTGACGGTCGAAGCCGCCGCGGGTTTGATCTTCCCCAGCGTCTCGATACCCTTCATCAGCCGGTCCAGCCCCTTCTCAGCGGCCTGCAGGGCCTCGTTCGAGAAATCCAGCGTCGAGCGGTAGTGGGCCTGCAACACGAAGAAACGGATGGTCATCGGCGAGAAAGCCTGCGCCAGCAACTTGTGCGACCCGGTGAAGAGCTCCTCCAGCGTGATGAAATTCCCCAGCGACTTGCCCATCTTCTGGCCGTTGATCGTAATCATGTTGTTGTGCACCCAATAGCGGGCCGAGTCATGTCCCAGCGCGGCGGTCGACTGCGCGATCTCGCATTCGTGGTGCGGGAACATCAGGTCCATGCCACCGCCGTGGATGTCGAAACGCTCCCCGAGGTAACGCGTGGACATCGCGGAGCACTCCATGTGCCAGCCCGGGAATCCCTCGCCCCAGGGCGAAGGCCACCGCATGATGTGTTCGGGCGACGCCTTTTTCCACAGCGCGAAATCGTACGAATGGCGTTTGTCCGACTGCCCGTCCAGCTCGCGCGTGTTGGCGATGATGTCGTCGAGGTTGCGGCCCGACAACTTGCCGTAGTTGTATTTGGCGTTGTATTTCTCCACGTCGAAATAGACCGAGCCGTTCGACTCGTAGGCGTAGCCGTCGGCCAGAATCCGCTTCACGAACTCGATCTGCTCGATGATATGTCCCGAGGCATAGGGTTCGATCGAGGGGGTCTCGACGTTGAGGGCCTCCATCGCCTGATGGTAACGCTCCGTGTAGTAGTGCGCCACCTCCATCGGTTCCAACTGCTCGAGACGGGCCTTCTTGGCGATCTTGTCCTCGCCCTCGTCGGCGTCGTGCTCCAGATGGCCCACGTCCGTGACATTGCGCACGTAGCGCACCTTGTAGCCCGCGGCCTTGAGGTAGCGGAACAGCAGGTCGAAGGTCACGGCGGGCCGGGCGTGGCCCAGGTGCGGGTCGCCGTAGACCGTGGGGCCGCAGACATACATGCCCACGCGGCCGGGTACGAGAGGCTCGAACTCCTCCTTGCGGCGGGTGAGCGTATTGTAAAGTACGAGTTTGGAATCCATAATCGTGAATTAACGTTTTGAACGGGTAAAATTACAACTTTTTCCGCAAACAACCGCGTCCGGGGCTCAAAAATCGAGCAGGCGGAAGCGTTCGCGCACCTCCCCCATCGGCATCGGCTCTTCGTAGTGCCACCATTCACGGCGGTAGGGAACCAGCCCGGCCTCGCGCATCACGGCCCTGAGCAGTTCGCGGTTGCGGACCGCTTCGGCCGAGATTTTCCCGGCGGCGGCCAGCGCGGCCTCGCCTCCCGTGTGGGCCTCCTCGCCGAAGAAATCCACCGGAGTGCCCATGTCGGCCTCACGCCCCGAGGCGTCGAGCAGCGTCACATCGACCGCCACGCCATAGTTGTGGCGTCCGCCGCGTGCGCCGTTGGCCACATAGACCTGATTCGGAGTCCCCTCGACCAGGCTGTACATATACCGCTGGACGCTGATCGGACGCGCCGCATCGCAGACCAGCATCCGCCATCCGGGACGCCGTTCGCGCAGCAACCGCTGGGCATGCGCCAGCCGGGCGGCGAAATGCGGCAGGAGGTAAGCCGTTTCGAGGTCGCCGTAAACGTCGCGGCCCATGAAATTGTCCGCCGTGGAATACATCAGGCGCACCCGCAGCGTGGAATCCACGCCGAGCACATCGACCAGCCCCGCCTTGCGCATCTTCGCATCGAGCACGCCCTGCGCCCGGACGCCCGCGCAGAGCAGGACGACACACGCCGCCAACAGCAGTTTTCGTTTCATCATTTTTGCGGTATATGATTGCAAAGATACGAAATTGCATCCGGTTCGGCGGAACTTCCCGACAAATAATATACCCCTATCTGCACGTCAACCGGGAAATTATCGTACCTTTGACACCGATTATTATGAAATTTCAAGACTTAGGACTCTCCGAGCCGCTGTTACGCGCCATCGGGGAAAAGGGGTACACCGATCCCACCCCCATTCAGCAACAAGCCATTCTTCCCGTACTCGAAGGCCGCGACCTGCAGGGCTGCGCACAGACCGGGACGGGCAAGACCGCAGCCTTCACGCTGCCTATCCTCCAACTTTTAGCCGCCGAGCCCGCCGCCAAGGGACGCCGCGAAATCCGCGCCCTGGTCATCACGCCGACGCGCGAACTGGCCATCCAGATCGACGAATGCTGCCGCGACTACGCCCGCTACCTCTCCATCCGCCACTGCGTGATTTTCGGAGGCGTCAACCAGCGCCCGCAGGTCGATGCGCTGCAGCGCGGCGTGGACCTGCTGGTGGCCACCCCGGGCCGTCTGCTGGACCTCATCGGGCAGGGCTATATTTCGTTGGACAAGATTCGCTTTTTCGTGCTCGACGAGGCCGACCGCATGTTGGACATGGGCTTCATCCACGACATCCGCCGCATCCTGCCCCTGCTTCCCGCACGGCGGCAGACGCTCTTCTTCTCGGCCACGATGCCCTCGGACATCGCCGAACTGGCCGCCAAAATCCTCCACGATCCCGTGCTGGTGACCGTCACCCCGCCGGCTTCGGTGGTCGAGACCATCGCCCAGAAGGTCTATTTCGCCGAAAAGGCCGAGAAAAGCCAGCTGCTGATCGACCTGCTCTCGGCATCCGACGCCCAGCAGGTGCTCGTCTTCTCGCGCACGAAGCACGGCGCCGACAAACTGGCCAAAATCCTGAACCGCGCCGGCATCCAGTCGTGCGCCATTCACGGCAACAAGTCGCAGAACGCCCGCGTGAAAGCCATGAACGATTTCAAGTCGGGCGAATGCCGGGTGATGATCGCCACCGACATCGCCGCCCGCGGCATCGACATCGACCAGCTGCCGCTGGTCATCAACTACGAACTGCCGGAGGTTCCCGAGACCTACGTCCACCGCATCGGCCGCACGGGCCGCGCAGGCTATGAAGGCACGGCGTGGTCGTTCTGCTCGGAGGACGAATACCCCTATCTGAAGGACATCCAGAAACTCACCGGGCTCGTGATCCCCGTCGAGGGAGCCGTTCCGGAGTTCGCCGCCCGGCAGTCCGCCGCCCCGGCGCGAAAGCCCGCGCAGAAGGCCGCGCAGAAACCGGCCCGGAGCGCGGAGCCGAAGCCCGCACCAAGGAGCGCCCGGAACGCGGAGCCGAAACCCTCTCGCAATCCGGAGCAGAAACCGCCGCAGGAATCGGCGGAACCGTCCGCACGTCCGTCGCGTTCGCGCCGCCGCCGGGGTACGCGCCCCGCACCGGGAACCCCGATCCAGCAGGCGAACAAACCCGCCGCCGATACGGCCCGCAAGCCGGAGCGGAAGCAGGGCTCCGGCAACGCCCCGAAACCCGCCGGGAACAATTCCGCAGCCAAAACCGCCCCCGAAGGCGCACCGAAATCGTCGTCCGCACGCCACCGCAAACGCCGTCCGGCAGGCGGTGCGAAACCGGGGCAGGGGCAGGCCGCGAAACCCGCCGCAGAATCCGCTCCGCGGAAGAGTTGGTGGAAAATGTGGTAAAAATCGGGGTTTCGCGTAATAAGGATTGGAAATAAGCCGTTAAATCGTTACTTTTGCCGTTGTCTCAAAATGGGACAAGCCCTCCCGAAACGCCGATTTTGCCGCGCAGCGGCACTAAGCCCCCGCCTGGGGCGGGGGTTTGGGGGTGGGTCGGATTTGTAAACGCGGCTGAAAGCCGCGAGGACACCGAACCGAAGCGCAGATAACAAAACCAAAATAGCATAACAAACCGATATGCACTTTTTCAAACGCTGGAACAACATCACGGGCTGGACGGTATTCGCCATTGCGGCGATCGTCTACCTGATGACCATGGAACCCGTGTCGAGTCTCTGGGACTGCTCGGAGTTCATCGCCACCTCCTACAAGCTCGAAGTGGGACACCCTCCCGGAGCCCCGCTGTTCATGATGCTGGCGCGTCTGGCAACGATGCTCGCCCCCTCGCCCGAATATGTGGGCATGGCCGTCAACGCCATGAGCTCGCTCTCCAGCGCCTTCTGCATCCTGTTCCTGTTCTGGACCGTCACCCACCTCGCACGGCGGCTGATGACCCGCGGCGGTGCGGAGCTGACCGTCGCCAACACCGTCGCCATCCTGGGCGCCGGAGCCGTCGGGGCCCTGGCCTACACCTTCACCGACACCTTCTGGTTCTC
This sequence comes from Alistipes sp. Zagget8, assembly GCA_001941065.1. Lineage (GTDB taxonomy): Bacteria > Bacteroidota > Bacteroidia > Bacteroidales > Rikenellaceae > Alistipes. Next base: position 306,357 of record MSHJ01000015.1, on the reverse strand, counting down.
GGCCATCGAAGGCGAGGTCTACGCCCTCTCGTCGATGTTCACGGCGCTGGTGGTGTGGCTGATGCTCAAATGGGAGGAGCAGGCCGACGAACCCCACTCGTCGCGCTGGATCGTGCTGATCGCCTACCTGATGGGCCTCTCGATCGGCGTGCACATCCTCAACCTGCTGTGTATCCCCGCGCTGGTCTTCATCTACTATTTCCGCAAGACCGAACGGGCGACGTGGAAAGGCATCGCCTGGTCCACGGTAATCTCCGGCGCGATTATCGTCTTCATCAATAACATCATCATCCCCTACACGGTCTGGATCGGCGCACAGATCGACACGCTGTTCGTCAATACGTTCGGACTGCCCGTCAATTCGGGCATCACGCTCTTCGCGCTGGCGCTGATCATCGGCATGGGATGGGCCGCATGGGTGGCCCACAAACGGGGCCGCGTGGTGCTGAACATCATCCTGCTCTCGACGACCATGATTCTCGTCGGCTACTCGTCCTACGCCTCGGTGACCATCCGTGCCGCGGCCAACCCGCCGATGAACTCCAACAACCCCAACAACCCCCACGCCCTGCTGTCGCTGCTGAACCGCGACCAGTACGGCGACCGCCCGCTGTTGTACGGAGCCCAGTATTCGGCTCCCCCCGAGGGCGTGAAAGAGAAAAACGTGTGGTATCTGGACGAGGACGGCAAATACAAGACCGCGACGGTGCTGACGGGTTACACCCACTCGCCGGAGTTCATGACCCTGTTCCCGCGTATGTGGAACTACTCGAAGGGCGAGAAAGAGTACAAGCAGTGGGCCGCCTACCGCACCAAGACCGAGATACTGCGCGACGAGAACGGCGAGATCCGCCGCGACGACCAGGGCCGCCCGATAAGCGGCGAGGTGCTCGACTTCGGCCGCAAGAAGGTCTACACCGACTCCTACGGCGAACCCCGGACCATCGTCGAGCCGACCTTCGGCGAAAACCTCAACTACCTGTTCAACTACCAGCTATCGTATATGTACTGGCGCTATTTCCTGTGGAATTTCGTGGGGCGCCAGAGCGACATACAGCCTTCGCGCACGACGATCACCGACGGCAACTGGCTCTCGGGCATCAAGTGGATCGACGAGATGTACCTCGGGCCGCAGGACGACCTGCCGCGCGAAATCGCCGATAACAAAGGCCGCAACACCTATTATTTCCTGCCTTTCCTGCTGGGCCTGATCGGACTGCTGTACCAGCTGAACCGCGACCAGCGGAACTTCTCGATCGTGATGTGGCTGTTCGTGATGATGGGCATCGCGCTGGTCTTCTATTTCAACACCTCGCCCGGCGAACCGCGCGAACGCGACTACGTTTATGCGGGTTCGTTCTATGCGTTCTGCATCTGGATCGGATTCGGCGTGCTGGCCATCCGCGACCTCATCGCGTGGATTACCAAGCGCAGCAACGTCACGGCGGCCGCCGCGGCAACCGTCGTCTGCATGGGCGTGCCGGTGCTCCTCGCGGCCCAGAACTGGGACGACCACGACCGCTCGCACCGCACGATGGCCCGCGACATCGGCTGGAACTACCTGATGTCCACGCTTCCCAACTCGATCATCCTCAACTACGGCGACAACGACACCTTCCCGCTGTGGAATAACCAGGAGGTCTACGGCGTACGTCCCGACGTGCGGATCATGAACACCTCCTACCTCGGGGGCGAGTGGTACATCGACGAGATGAAGACCAAGGCCAACGATGCCGCAGGGGTTCCGTTCTCGCTGCCCAAGCACAAGTACACCTACAACAACGACATGATCTATGTCACGAACAGCGTCGACCGTGCGGTGGACATCCGCGAGGTGATGGACTTCGTGCGCAGCGACGACCCGCGCAGCCAGATCAAACTCTCCGACGGTTCGATGACCGACTACATCCCCACCAAGCGCATCGCACTGCCCGTGGACAAGGAGAACGCCATCGCTTCGGGCATCGTCGCCGAGAAGGACCGCGACAAGATGGTCGACACGGTGTACCTCAACCTCAAGAGGAACTCGCTGGACAAAAATCAGTTGATGATCCTCGATATGCTGGCCAACTTCGACTGGAAACGCCCGATCTACCTCACGCAGGTCTACATCCTGCAGGATTTCGGGCTGATGGACTACCTCCAGTTCGACGGCTATGCCTACCGTTTCGTGCCGATACTCACTCCGGCGCAGAACCCCTATGAGATCGGGCGCATCGACCCCGACTATGCGGCGCCGCTGCTGAAAGAGACCTTCCGCTACGGCAACATCGCCGACCCGCGGGTTTATGTCGATTATTTCATCCAGTACAACCTCTCGGCCTCGCACGCCCGCGACGCCTTCGCCCGCGTGGCCAAGGAGCTGCTGCGGCAGGACCGGGTGGCGGAGGCCGTCGAGCTGCTCGACCTGGGGCTGGAGCGGATGCCGACCTCGCAGGTGCGCTTCACCGACACCAACACCTACCCCTTCCTCGAGGCCTACTACGCCGCTGCGGCGATGGGCGACGAGACGGCTGCCGAAAAGGGCGACGCCCTGTTGCGGGAGTATGCCCAGACGCTGATCGAGTACATCGAGCACTACCTCCGCTTCGAGGGGGCGCAGGGCGACATGGTTTCGGGCATCATCGACGAGAAGCTCGACCAGCTGGGCGACGCCTACTACCTGGCCAGCTACGCGGGCCGCAAGGAGATCCTCGCCGAGCTGAACACCTACTACCGTTCGCTGGGCGTCTCGGAGGAGAACCTCATCGATGCAGGCGACCGTCCCCAGCAGTCGGACTCGATGCTGCTTCCCCCGGCAAAATAGCAGGGCCGGCACAGCCAGTACAAAAAAACGCACGGATTGTTCCGTGCGTTTTTTGCATGGGTTGCACCCCATTTCTCACACTTTTCACTATATTTGCAAAATACGAATTTCAAAACCCCGAACTTATGCCGCTGTTCATTCCGGAAGACTATACGGCCAAACTCGCTCCCGAAACCATGGAGCAGGCCATCACCTACCTCAAGGAGATTTTTCCCGACATGCTGGCCCGCAGCCTGCGCCTGCGGCGCGTCACGGCGCCGCTCTTCGTGCTCTCGGGCACGGGCATCAACGACGACCTCAACGGCGTGGAACGCGCCGTGTCGTTCCCGATCCGCGACCTCGGCGACCGCCGGGCCGAGGTGGTGCACTCGCTCGCCAAATGGAAACGCATGAAACTCGGAGCCTACAAAATCGCCCCCGGATACGGTCTCTACACCGACATGAACGCCATCCGCGCCGACGAGGAGCTGGACAACATCCATTCGCTCTACGTCGACCAGTGGGACTGGGAACGCACGATGCGCCCCGAGGAGCGCAGTCTCGATTTCCTGAAGGGGATCGTCGAAACGATCTACGAGGCGATGAAGGCCGTCGAGGAGGAGGTTTACGAACTCTACCCGCACATCACGCCCATCCTGCCCGAGCGGATCACGTTCCTCCAGGCCGAGGAGCTGCTGCAGGAGTTCCCCGCGCTCACGCCCAAGGAGCGCGAGCAGGCCGCCGCCCGCAAATACGGCGCCTTGTTCCTCATCGGCATCGGCGGAGAGCTCTCGAACGGCGAACGTCACGACGGACGCGCCCCGGACTACGACGACTGGAGCACCCCGACCGAAGGCGGATACAAGGGTCTCAACGGCGACATCATCGTCTGGAATCCGGTTCTCGAAAGCGCGTTCGAGTTGTCGAGCATGGGCATCCGCGTGGACCGCGAGGCCCTCGAACGCCAGCTGGCGATCTGCGGATGTCCCGAGCGGCGCGAGATGGAGTTTCACCGCATGCTGCTCGAAGGCCGTCTGCCGCTCTCGATCGGCGGCGGCATCGGCCAGTCGCGGCTTTGTATGTTCTACCTCCGCTGCGCCCATATCGGCGAAGTGCAGGTCAGCACCTGGCCCGAAAAAATGATCGCCGAATGCGCCGCCCACGGCATTTATCTCAAATAGTCGTATGCTACCTTTTGATGTCACGGGCTTAAGAAGCCCGATTTAGGGGCTGCTGAGACATCTTACATATCGGAAGCTCATTTCCGCTTCGATCCACATTGAAAACCCCCGCACCGAAAAGTGCGGGGTTTGTTTATAGGTTCTGTTGAAAAAAGCGGCGGGCAAAGGAATCTATGAAGAATTCAGTACTCAGTGACGCAACTCACACCTTTGCTCCGCCGTATGCCATTCCGGCCCGGTATCTGCTGTATCATACGACAAAGATAAACAAAAATCTCCATTACACACTATATAGGGTGTAATAAAATTTTGTTTGCAAGTCATCTTTGCATCATGAAGCCGAGAAGCCCGAAAAGAGTGAACAACTCATTGACCTCAGCCGTTGCGTGGAAATTGAAACAACTCCGCGTTGCCAAAGGGTTCTCGCAGGAATATGTAAAGGAAAACACCGGGGTAAACATACAACGCAGCGAATCCAGCACGACAACCGTATCCCTGATTACATTGGATATTCTCTGCAAATTCTACGGCACCTCGCTGAAAGAGTTTTTCAACACCCTCGATCAATAAAAAACCTGCTTCCGAAAAGCAGGGTCACTTGTACCTTTTGATGTCAAAAGGTACCCAAAAACACGGGCTTAAGAAGCCCGTTTTATGGGCTGCTGAGACATCTTGCAAATCGGAACCTCATTTCCGCTTCGGCCCATTCTCGATTACAAAGAAAGTGCGGAGGGACCGCCCGGCACCTTTCGTGACACCTCATTCAGAAAAATGGATTCAGTGACTATGAAGAGTAAAAAATCCATTGCCGGGCGATCAGGTCCCTTCCGCACATGATATTGCTCCGCCGTATGCCATTCCGGCCCGGTATCTGCTATTTCATATGACAAAGATAAATAAAATTCCCGAATAATGATGTATAAATCATTACAAAATTATTCGGGTCACTCGTTTCTTTGTTCCGATGAAACAACCGTGGCGCGATACGATGCTTTTAGAAGCAATAGCGAGCAGGCTCAAAGCACTGCGCGTCGCAAAAGGTGTCTCGCAGGAAACCGTCTATGAGGACACGGGCATACATATCGGCAAGATCGAAACAGCCCGATACAATGTTACCGTCAGCACGCTTTCTAAACTCTGCAACTATTACGGCATCACGCTGAAAGAGTTTTTCGACAAACTTGGTAAGTAAAATAAAACCCCGCTTTCAGAGCGGGGTTTTATTTTACTTACCAGTAGCGGGTTGGTCCGGAGTCTTACCGTCTTTTTTGTTTTTGCTGTAAAGGAACCGCTTGATCTTCTGCGTGGGGGTCTTGACGAAATCGTCCTTCTCCTCGACCACCTCCGAGATACGCGAAAAACGGTTGACCTTGGCATTCACGAAATCCATGATCTCCTTCTTCAGCTGCTCGGTCTTGGCCTCCCAGGCCTCCTTCTTGCCTTCCCACTCCTCACGCCAGTCGTCGATCATCGACTCGATCTCCTCGCGGTTGAAATGCACGAGGGCTATCAGACGCCCCTCCTGCTCCGTGACGATCGAATCGGCGATGCAGACGTGCGAGTTCAGCACCGTCTCGATGTCCTCGGGGTAGATGTTCTCGCCGCCGGGGCCCACGATCATATTCTTCAGGCGGCCTTTGATATAGAGCCATCCGTCCTTGTCGAACTCCCCGAGGTCGCCCGTGCGGAACCAACCGTCGGCCGTGAAGACCTCCTTCGTGGCCTCGGGATTCTTGAAATACCCCACCATCGCACTCGGCGTGCGGGCGACGATTTCACCCTGCCGGGTCTCGGGGTTGATGTTCTCCAGCCGCAGTTCGACGCCCGGAGCCTGGGGTCCCGTCGAGCCGAGGCGCACCTGCGAGGGAGCGGCTCCGGCCAGCAGCGGCGCGGTCTCGGTCAGTCCGTAACCGATGGCATAGGGCACTTTGGCCTCCAGCAGGAATTTCTCGGCCCCTCCGTCGAGCTTCGCCCCGCCGATGCCGAGGAACCGCAGGCGGCCGCCGAAGAGCTTCATAAGCTTCTTGCCGGCCATGCGGTTGAGATAACGGCGCATGAAGCCGATGCGGTAAAGCAGGCGCCAGAAGCGCGTGGAGTTGAATTTGGCGAGCACCTGGTGGCGGTAAATCTTCTCGATGACCAGCGGCACGATCAGCATCACCGAAGGGCGGATGGCCCGCAGGGCGGGCATCAGCGCCGAGGCCGTGGGCGGACGGTCGAGGTAGACGATCCGGGCGCCCATCGAGAAGGGATAGATCATGCCGATAGAGCATTCGTAGGTGTGCGACAGGGGCAGCACCGAAAGGAACGTGTCGTCGCCGCCGACCGGGAAGATCGACGACGAGATGCGCACTTGGGCGCAGAGCGCCGCGTGGGTCAGCATCACGCCCTTGGGTTTGGAAGTGGTTCCCGAGGTGTAGATAATCACCGCGATGTCATCCGGCTTGGGAATGCCCGTCGAACCCTCCTCCCTGACCCGCTGGGCGATGACACCGAGGTTCTTGGTGCGGACCACGACGTTGAGCCGTTCGATGGTCGTGCGGGCGAGTTTGGTGAAGAGTTTGTCGGAAACCAGCAGGGCCTTGGCCTCGGAGTGCTCGATAATCATGTCGAGCTCCTCGCCCGAAAAGTCGGGCAGGATCGGCACGGCAATCATGCCGGCCGAGGTCACGGCGAAATAGCAGACGCCCCAGTTGGGCATGTTGCTGCTCAGCAGGGCCACCTTGTCCCCGGCGCGGAGTCCCGCACCGGTCAGTATTTCCTGCACCTTGGCAATACGAAGACCCGCCTCGGCGTAAGTCACGTCTTCGCCTTCGAACATCGAGAAGGCGATTTTCGACGCGAACTTCTCCACGCTGTTGCGGGCCAGTTCGTACAGTGTATCGATCGTCATAATGTGTTCACGTTTATGTGCGTTCAGATAACGCAAAAGTACGGGGCGAAATTACTAAATTCCAGTTAAAAAACACTATTTTTGAAACAAAATAATAATATGCTCGACTTTCTGAACATCAAAAAACTTGCCGCCGACGCGGGTTTCGACCTCTGCGGCGTCGCTCCGTGCCGCCACCTGGCCGAAAGCGAGGCGCGGTTTCGGGCATGGCTCGAGCGCGGCGGACAGTCGTCGCTGAGCTACATGGAGCGCAACGCCGCGAAGCGTTTCGACCCCCGGCTGCTGGTCGAGGGGGCCCGCACGGCGGTGGTCTGCGCCGTCTCGTATAAGAACCGCACCGGCGAAGGCTACCCCGCCGGGCATCGCGCCAAAGTCGCCTCCTACGCCTGCACGGAGGACTACCATACGACCATCCGAACCATGCTCACCCGCCTGTTCGACGCCCTGCGCACGGCGCATCCCGGTCTCGGCGGCCGGGCGTTCGTCGACACGGCGCCGCTGGCCGAGAAGCAGCTGGCCGTGGAGGCCGGACTGGGGTGGATCGGACGCCAGTCGCTGCTCGTGACGCCCGGTTTCGGAAGCTACGTCCTGCTGGGCGAACTGATTCTCACCGAGGAGGCCGACGCTTACGACACCCCGTTCGGGGAGGATCGCTGCGGCACGTGCCGCCGGTGCGTCGACGCCTGCCCCACGAGGGCCATCGCCGCCGACCGGACGATCGACACGGGACGCTGCATCTCGTGTCACACCATCGAGCGGGAACCGCCGGAGAGCGTGAACCTCGACGGCTGGATTTTCGGCTGCGACGGCTGCCAGAGCTGCTGCCCGTGGAACCTCCGGGCCCCGCGGCACCGCAATGCGGCGTTCGACCCCGTGTTCGACCCGCTGGCGATGGACGCCGCGGCGTGGCTGGGGATGGACGAAGCGGCATTCGAGGCCCTTTGCGGCCGCACGCCGCTGACCCGCAGCGGGCTGGCCCGCATCCGGGAAAACATCCACCGAAACACCCTCCCCGAAGAACCGTCGGGACGCTGAGACGGCCCGTCCCGCCCGGACAGACACAAAAAAAGCGGGTCCCGAAAATTCGGAACCCACCCTATGTCTCGTTCGCCCGGGAACTATTTCGACAACTCGGCCAGCGCGGCCTTGGCGCTCTCGGCAGCGGGACCTGCGGTCACCTTCCGGAAAGCCTCGATAGCCTGCGGCTTCATCTCCTTGGCGTTGTAAGCGGCGCCCAGCAGGTAGTACATCAGGCTCTTGTCCTCCGGATCGGTCTGCGCATCGGCGGCAGTCTGGGCCAGCTCGATCACCTTGGCGAAATCCTTCTTGTTGGCATAGGCCTGCAGGCGGACCTTCTCGGCCAGTGCGCTCGCGGGATTCTTGGTCAGCATGGCGTCGGCAGCGGCGATGATGCCGTCGAAATCGTTGGCAGTCTGCAGCTTGGCAACCATATTGGTGGTGTAGAGCGTAATCATCTCCTTGGCTTTGGCGGCAGCATCGGCGTATTTGGGATGCGTCTTGGCGGCAACGGCCTCATAAATATCCATGCCCTTCTCGTACTGCGCCATGTCGCCCGAGTTCATGAACATCTCGCAGTAGCTCATGGCCAGGTTGAGCGCCATGTCCGTATTGTCGGGGTCGGCGGCATATCCTTTGGCGAAAATGGCCGACGCCGTGGCGTAGTCCTTGTTGTTGAACGCATCGCCGCCCTGCATCTGGTAGATTTTGGCAACCCACGAATTGGCCTTCCCCATCTGGTTCATGTCTCCGTAGAGCTCGGCCAGCTCGGCCGACTTGGTGAAATTCTTCAGCGCCTCATCGTAATTCTTGGCCTTCAGCGCCCCACCGCCCAAATAGAAATAGCAGTTGGGAAGCGTCTTCTTGGCCGTGGCCACGAGCGATGCGGCCTCTTCGCTGTCCAGGCCCTGGTCGATCACCTGTTCGAATTTCGCGGCGGCGCCGGCGAAATCCTTGGCGCCGTAAGCGGCCGCAGCTTCGTTGTAGATTGCAGTGAGATCCTGCGCCGAGAGCGATACCGCCGCCAACAGCGCGATTACCGATACAAATAACTTTTTCATTGTTCTCTCCTATACGTTTTTTAAATTGTTCTTATCAAGCACCCCTTCTGAAATGCGTTGGATGCAAAAGTATAAAAAAAATTCCTTTTTTACCAAATCTATCCGCGCAAACCCGCGAAAAAACCGCTCATCAGGGCTTCGCACTCATCGCGAAGCACACCCCGTGCCACGGTGGTTTTGGGATGGAAGACCGCCTCGGAGTAACGCCGGTACCCCTTCTTGGGATCGTCGGCGCCCCACACCACGCGGCTCACCTGCGCCCATCCGATCGCCCCGGCGCACATGATACACGGCTCGACCGTGACATACAACGTACACTCCTGCAGATACTTGCCTCCGAGCGTCGCGGCTGCGGCCGTGAGGGCCTGCATCTCGGCATGTGCCGTGGGATCGGCGAGGGTCTCCACGAGGTTGTGACCGCGTCCGATGACGGCTCCGCCCGCCACGACGACCGCCCCGATGGGCACCTCCTGTTCTTTTAACGCCTTTTGCGCCTCGTTTAGTGCCAGGCGCATGAATTTTTCGTCGGTTTGCTGCTGATTCATCGTGATTTTTTTGCAAAGGTAAAAATTTTGCTTAAATTTGTTCGTGCAGTCCCGGACTGCAGAGTTCTTGACATACGAAAGTTTTAACAAGGCATTAGCTTTTTTCTTGTTCTCCGAAATCTGGAAAATTTCAAACACAGAAAAGCGATGGTTGATGCCCGTGTTGTTTTCAACGCGGGCGGATTCTATGGTTTTCTGTACGGGTTTCTCAGGACCTCAGTTGGGATCATACGAATTTCGTCCGCGTCTTTTTTTGCGCGGACCTCCCGAACCGCGTTCTGGTAAGCCCCAAGGATAAACACATGTAGCCCGCGGCGGGGCGTGCATCCGGCACGTCCCGCCATCGTTTTTTGCCGTTTTCCTTTCCGAATCCGGAACCTTTTTTCTAACTTTGCGGGTTACAAGGACAAAACGAACAACATAACACATTTCCCAATGTACAGAACCCATACCTGCGGCTGCCTCCGGGCCAGCAACGTCAACGAAACCGTCACCCTGGCCGGGTGGGTGCAGAAAATCCGAAACCTCGGGGCGATGACCTTCATCGACCTGCGGGACCGCTACGGCATCACCCAGATCGTCCTCGAGGAGCACTCCCCCGCCGAGGCACGCGCAGTCGCCTGCTCGGTGGGCCGCGAATGGGTCATCCAGGTGGTCGGCAAAGTCATCGAACGCGAGTCGAAAAACCCGAAGATGGCCACCGGCGACATCGAGGTGGCCGCTGAAAAAGTGGTCGTGCTGCACGACGCCGAGGTGCCTCCCTTCACCATCGAGGAGAACTCGGACGGCGGCGACGACCTGCGCATGAAATACCGCTACCTCGACCTGCGGCGTCCGCCCCTGCAGCGCAACATGATCCTGCGCCACAAGATGGCCCAGGAGATCCGCCGCTTCCTTTCCGACGAGGGGTTCCTCGAGATAGAGACCCCCTGCCTGGTCGGTTCGACCCCCGAAGGGGCCCGCGATTTCGTGGTCCCGAGCCGCATGTCGCCCAACCAGTTCTACGCCCTGCCGCAGTCGCCGCAGACCCTGAAGCAGCTGCTGATGGTCGCCGGCTACGACAAGTATTTCCAGATCGTGCGCTGCTTCCGCGACGAGGACCTGCGGGCCGACCGTCAGCCCGAGTTCACGCAGATCGACTGCGAAATGTCGTTCGTCGAGCAGGAGGACGTGCTCGAAATCTTCGAACGCTGGGCCAAGCACATGTTCAAACACGTGATGGGAATCGAACTGACGGAACCGCTGCGCCGCATGCCGTGGATCGAAGCGATGGAAAAATACGGCTCGGACAAACCCGACCTGCGCTTCGGCATGGAGTTTTCAGATATTACCGACCTCGCCAAAGGCCATGGTTTTTCGGTCTTCGACGATGCCGAATACATCACCGGATTCGCCGCCACGGGCTGCGCGACCTATACCCGCAAGCAGATCGACGCGCTGACGGAGTTCGTCAAACGGCAGCAGATCGGCGCCAAGGGGCTGATCTGGATTCGCGTCGAGGAGAACGGCGTGAAATCGTCGATCGACAAGTTCTACACGCCCGAGGAGGTCGCCGCGATGGCCGCACGCTGCGGCGCGAAAGCGGGCGACATGGTCTTCATCCTCTGCGGCAAAAAGTTCAAGACGCTGACGCAGTTGTGCGCCCTGCGCCTCGAGGTGGCCCAGCAGCTGGGCCTGCGCGACCCGCAGCAGTTCGCACCGCTGTGGGTGGTGGATTTCCCGCTGTTCGAGTGGGACGACGAAACGCAGCGTTACTACGCCGTGCACCACCCCTTCACCGCTCCCAAACTGGAAGATGTCGAATTCCTCGACAGCGACCCGGGCCGCGTGCGGGCCAACGCCTACGATTTCGTCTGCAACGGCACGGAGATCGGCGGCGGTTCGATCCGTATCCACGATTCGGCCCTGCAGGCCAAAATGTTCGGACTGCTGGGCTTCACGCCGGAGCAGGCTCAGGAGCGCTTCGGCTTCCTGATGAACGCCTTCAAATACGGTGCGCCCCCTCACGGCGGACTGGCGTTCGGATTCGACCGTCTGTGCTCACTGTTCGGCGGCTCGGAGTCGATCCGCGACTACATCGCCTTCCCGAAGAACAACGCCGGCCGCGACATGATGCTCGACGCCCCGGGGTATATCGACCAGTCGCAGTTGGACGAATTATACCTCTCCCTGGTAAAACCGGAGGAGTAACCCGGAAAACAGACAGCGAACGGCAGGCGGACGACACATCCGCCTGCCGTCGTTATTTCCCGGACCTTTGCACCTACACCTTTATCCGCATCTTCACGGCGGATTCTTCATAGCCTTTGGGCAGCAGATTCAGGTTGAAGCGTTTGAACAGGTTGAAGAACGACGAGAGATCGCAGTTGGCTTCGACGGCGACCAGCGAACCGTCGCCTTCCTCCCGCATGTCGCGGCACAGAAGCGCAAAGATCATCTCTCCGTAATGCATATAAAATTCGAACCCGACAACCGTATAGCATTCGTATTCGGGGACGTTCCGGGGAATCAGCGCATTCAGGCACTCCTTGTCGAGGTAGTCGCTGATATCGGCTGCAACGGTGCCGATAAAATCATTGTATCGAGTTTTCGCTCGCATGAGAATCATTCGTATTTGACGCAAGGCCCCCTTTGCAACCCACTGTATACAGAAAGCGTGGTGCCGAAGACTTATTTCAGAATCGTAGGTCGTAGGATACCTTTGGCATAAAATAAGCAACAGCTCCCACGCCTATATCCATAAGATGGATATGACGCGGTAAGATGTCCGCCATTCCCATGCCAGAGTGAATTTCCTACGTTCACGATTCGGGAATAGACTTACACTTTCCGTGTTTGTCGATATGTCCGGCAAATGTAGGAATAATTCTTGGAAATTCGTATCTTTGAACCATAAAACGAACCTGCCATGTCCGCACCTTTAGCCGAACGACTGCGCCCCCGCACGATAGACGAATACATCGGGCAGGAGCACCTCGTGGGTAAAAACGGGGTGTTCCGGAAGTTCTTCGAGACGGGCAACGTCCCGTCGTTCATCCTCTGGGGACCTCCGGGCGTGGGCAAGACCACGCTGGCGAAGATCGTCGCCACCCAACTGGAACGCCCCTTCTTCACCCTCTCGGCCGTCACGTCGGGCGTGAAGGACGTGCGCGAGGTGATCGAGTCGGCCCGCAAGCAGCGGTTCTTCGACCAGCGGCCGCCGCCATTCCTGTTCATCGACGAAATCCACCGTTTCAACAAGTCGCAGCAGGATTCGCTGCTGGGGGCCGTCGAGCAGGGCGTCGTCACGCTGATCGGCGCCACGACCGAAAATCCTTCGTTCGAGGTGATCTCCCCGCTGTTGAGCCGCTGTCAGGTCTACATCCTCAAATCACTCGAAGACAAAGATTTGCAGACGCTGCTCGACCGGGCCCTGAAGACCGACATCGAGCTGAAGGAACGCCAGATCGAGGTCGCAGAGACCGGTGCGCTGTTCAAATTCTCGGGCGGCGACGCGCGTAAACTGCTGAACATCCTCGACATCGTCGTCGGGGCCACGGAGGGCAAGGTGACGATTTCGGACCAGTACGTCACCGACTGCCTCCAGCAGAACATCGCCCTCTACGACAAGAACGGCGAGCAGCATTACGACGTGATTTCGGCCTTTATCAAATCGGTCCGGGGCAGCGACCCCAACGCCGCGGTCTACTACCTCGCGCGGATGCTGGCCGGGGGCGAGGAGCCGCGTTTCCTGGCCCGACGGCTGGTGATACTGGCCTCGGAGGACATCGGGCTGGCGAATCCCAACGCCCTGCTGCTGGCCAACGCCTGCTTCGACACGGTACACAAGATCGGTATGCCCGAAGCACGCATCACGCTGGCCGAAACGACGATCTACCTGGCCACCAGTCCCAAGAGCAATTCGGCCTACATGGCCATCAACAAGGCGATGGGGCTGGTCGAGCACGACACGACGAACCGTCCGGTGCCGCTGCATCTGCGCAACGCCCCGACGAAGCTGATGGATCAGGCGGGTTACGGCAAGGGGTACAAATACGCCCACGATTACGCGGGGCATTTTGCCGAGATGGAATTTCTTCCGGAATCGCTGTCGGGCACGAAATTCTACGAACCCGACACCGGCAACGCCACCGAAGCGAAGATCGCCGAACGAATGGCGCAGCTCTGGAAGGATAAGTATAAATAGCCGGTTACTTGGGTACATCCATCGTACCTCTTTTTGCTGTCGCCGGTCGTTGTGTCGCCGCCTGCGGCGGCGTATACAATTCTGACCCCACCCCGGCCCTCCCTCAGGGAGGGAGATGGCGTACGCCTCGGACGGTGATACGTTGAAATACAGAATCGCGTACAAATAAACAAAATCGGTCCGCCTTGTGGCGGACCGATTCGTTATCGAAAGTTGTCAGGTCAGAACCTTCTTACGGGCCGGATACGGCAGTATTGCCCTCCGGACTTGGTCATCACCCTGTACATACCTTGATCTAATTGGATTGACCAAACGGAATCCCCTCCTCCGTTTTCATAGCAGGAATACAGACGACCGGTCAAAACGAGCGGATTGGAATCGGAAATAGCATCCAGTTTCGTTTTAAACGACTGCCGCGCCGCCACGGCATCCGAGGAGTTATATCCCTCCAAAGCGACATTATCCGCCGTCGCCTTCCACTCGGAATGGGCCGCAGGGTCCATCCCGCACATCACCAGATAAAGTTCCCGCAATTCCGGACGTGTGGGCACATACCAAACACCATTGGCGTCGCTTGCATTTTTCGTGTTCAGCACCCATTCGAAACCGGGATAAGTTGCCGCGAAATCAGCAACATCCTTGCGTAAACCGATCAACTGTTGCGTCACGGCCAATCCGTCTTCGGGCTCCTCGCGCATCAGCGTCACACCGTCGTTCTTTTCACTCTTGTTCGGTCCCCAGTTCCCGGTCTGCTCCTGATGCGACAGAATCACGCCGTTGAGTCCACCGTTCGAAACCGAAAAGACAATGCCTTCGGGCGCCGTATCATTGGGCCAATAGTCCAGCACCTGATAAAGGTTTTTCGCATAGGCGACCACCGGAAGGCGCACCACGGTGGAGGCTGCAAAGGTCTTGGCGGCGGTCGTCTTCTGAACCATCGTCTCCGTTCCGCCCACGGCCACCGTAAAAGCCGCGTCGCACGGGGTTTCCGAACCCTCGACTACGATATAAAATGCCGTCGGCGTCGCCGAAAGCTCCACGCCGTCACCGGGGCACGCAAGCGTGTAACGCTTCGCCTGCCCGCCCGAAGGCGTCAGGTCCAGGCGCACCGAAGTCACCTTCTCGCCGCTGCCGGTCAGCCGGAGGCAGGCGACCGAAACCAGGCTTTCGAACGCGATCGGAGCGCCGGGGTCGCTCACCGAAGCCCGCATGACATGGGCCGCAGGGTCGAAACTGCCGGGCGTGTAGGTCTGCTCCGCAGGCACGGCGAATCCGCTTGCGGCCAGCGCCTCGGGATAATAAATCTCGGCAACGGATGCCGGAGCCGTCTGCCCGCCGTCGTAAGAGAACGTCCCGCTGGCCGAACCGCCTGCGCCCACAAGCCGGTAAGCGTGTCCGACGGTATATTCCCCCGCCGTTTCGTAAGCGACGATCCGGTCGTTCCCGTCCCAGAATACGGGCAGTTTCCCGTCGCTCTCGTCGCCGAACGACGCCCGGGTCCCGGGTGCGCCGAACTGCGCCATGCCGACGGTCAGCGTGCGGATGCCGCCTTCGACCGCGGGCGTGTCGGGATTCCCGGCATCGGGCGTCCCGTTCATTTCATCGAATCCGTCCCCGGAACAACCCGGGCACACCAGGGCGCACACCAGTGCCGCACCTGCAAGGAAAGTCAGTTTTTTCATGGCTGTCGTGTTTATCGGGTTTACCATTGGTCTTCGTCCACGACGCCGAATTCGGGAAGCGTCAGGTCATCGTAATCGGAGCCGGCGAAACCGCGCTCCACAGCCACCTCTACGATTGTAACGGCGGGAGCCGCATATCGGTCCCCGGAGGCACGGGGAGGAGTAATCCTGTACTGCATAACGTTTGAAGTTTTAGGTATATACACAAATTTAGGCAGCCTCGCCGAGGCGGGTTGAAACGATCGTACATTAAATTGAAACGATCATACATATATCAAGACACGGAAAAAATCGCTACCTTTGTCCAAAACAACCCCATGAAACGCATCGGCATCCTATCCGACACCCACGGCACCTTCGACGAAACCCTGATGAATTTCTTCCGGGACGTCGACGAACTCTGGCACGCGGGCGACATCGGCTCGATCGAGCTGGCCGACCGGATCGCCACCTTCAAACCGCTGAAGGCCGTGAGCGGCAACATCGACGGCGGACTGACGCGCCGCATCTACCCCCAGTTCCTCTCCTTCGAATGCGAGGGCGTCCGGGTGCTGATGACCCACATCGGCGGCTATCCGCGCCGCTACGATCCGCGGGCGGTGCAGAAAATCCAGTCCGTGCGGCCGAAACTCTTCATCGCCGGACACTCCCATATCCTCAAGGTGGTTTACGACCCCGTTTACGACCTGCTGGCGGTCAATCCCGGCGCCGCCGGGGAGTCCGGATTCCACAAGGTCCGCACCGCCATTCGGCTGGTGATCGACGGCACGGACATGCGCGACATGGAGGTCGGCGAATGGCCGCGAAAATAGGAAAATCGGTTTTCACCCGGACCAAAAGATTCAGCTTACCCCGGCTTTTTCAGCTACCTTCCCACCCGAACCCGATTAATATATCAAAAAAGCCGGAATCGCATTCCGGACGGACATAGCTGATAGTCAAAGCGATAAACGTCGCATTCCGCCGAGACACGCCGCAGAACGGCCCGATCTGTACAATTCCGCCCATCGGAAACCCAATACAGCCCGCAACCCCCTGATAAACAATCGGTAGTCCCAACCCTCAAGATCGGCCCGAGAGGGGCCTCAGACACGGAACAATCTCATAATCAACGAGCACAGTTCAGCAACCAAACAAAAACGACCTGACAATAATCAGATACGCTTCGCCGTTAGTATAGCGAATTCATTAACGACGACGCAACATGCAACTGAAAATTTCGAAAACGCTGGAGGGTATCATTGCCCGTTCGGCATTCAACACCACGAAGGCGGGAATGACGCATTCGCTCAAGGACTTCCTCACGCTGGAGCTGCTCCGCGAGGAGGGTTCGCTCGCCTATCAGATTCTATCCTCCCGGCTCAAGGACTGGGAGCTTTACCAAGTACGCCTGCGCATCGAGCGCGAGATAATTACCGTCAGTGCGCAGGAATCCCGCTCCCCGGAGGTTTTCTTCCGGGATTTCACCGAAGAGCTGCTCTCGACGTCGGGTGCCACCCGAAGCGTCTCGACCGCCCATGCGCTGCTGGCCGTCATCAAGGACCGCACGACAGCGACGTCGCGCGTGCTGGAGATGTACCACGTGACGCCGGAGACCGTCGCCGAGGACCTGCAGAAATTCTCCGTGGGCGACGATTTCCGCTCGGAGATACAGGTTCACATGCTCGATTTCGGCGAAGAGAACAAATCCGCCGAAAAGGAGACGGCCCACCTGCTGGACAAATTCGGCGTGAACCTCACGCGGCTGGCCCGCGAGGGCAAGATCGACCCCGTCGTGGGGCGTGAGCAGGAGATCGAGCGCGTAGTGCAGATTCTCTCGCGCCGCAAGAAGAACAACCCGATCCTGATCGGCGAAGCCGGCGTGGGCAAGAGCGCCATCGTCGAGGGGCTGGCGCTGCGTATGGCACGCGGCGAGGTGCCCTACACCATCGCCGACAAGACGCTTTTCTCGCTCGACGTTTCGTCGCTCGTGGCGGGCACGAAATTCCGCGGCGAATTCGAGGAGCGCATGCAGCAGCTGCTGGACGAACTGCGTAAGGCCAAGGATACGATCATCTTCATCGACGAAATCCACACCATCGTCGGCGCCGGCTCGACGCAGGGCAGCCTCGATACGGCGAACATCCTCAAACCGGCCCTGGCACGCGGCGAACTGCAGACCATCGGCGCCACGACGCTCGACGAGTACCGCGAGAACATCGAGAGCGACTCGGCCCTCGAGCGGCGTTTCCAGAAGGTCGTGGTCGAGCCCACGAGCCCCGAGCAGACGCTCCAGATCCTGCGCAACATCGCCCCTCACTACGAGAGCCACCACAAGGTGCGCTACACGGAGGAGGCGCTGGAAGCCTGCGTGAACCTCACCGGACGCTACATCACCGACCGCTACTTCCCCGACAAGGCCATCGACGTCATGGACGAGGCCGGATCGCGGGCGCACCTGCAGTCGGCGCGTGAGCCCGAAGAGCTGCAGGCCATGAAAGCCGCGCTCAGCGAGGCCAAGCGCGAACGCCGCGAAGCGGTCGAAGCGCTGATCTATGAAAAAGCCGCATCGGCGCGTGTGCGCGAGATCGCGCTGCGTTCGAAGCTGGGCGAGACCAGCGCCGAATGGAAGCGTTCGCTGGAGAACAACCCCGTGGAAATCACCGCAGAGCACATCCAGCAGGTCATCACGGCGATGACGGGCATCCCGGCCGAGCGGGTCTCGGGCGGCGAGATGAGCCGTCTGCAAACCCTGCGCGACCACCTCGCCCGGCGCGTCGTAGGACAGCAGGAGGCCGTGGAGAAGATTTCACGCACGATCCAGCGTTCCCGCGCGGGGCTGAAGGACGAGAACCGCCCCATCGGGGTCTTCCTCTTCGTGGGTCCCACGGGCGTGGGCAAAACGCTGCTGGCCAAGGAGGTGTCGAAATGGCTGTTCGACGAACACCGCGGACTGATCCGCATCGACATGAGCGAGTACGGCGAGAAACACAACGTGGCGCGTCTGATCGGCTCGCCCCCCGGATACGTCGGTTACGGCGAAGGAGGCCAGTTAACGGAGGCCGTACGTCGTCAGCCCTACGCCGTGGTGCTCTTCGACGAGATCGAGAAGGCCCATCCCGAGGTCTTCAACGCCATGCTGCAGATTTTCGACGAAGGGCACCTCACCGACGGCTCGGGGCGCAAGGTCGACTTCCGCAACACGATCATCATCATGACCTCGAACGTGGGTTCGCGGGCCGTGGTCCAGAAATCGGTGCAGGTGGGTTACAGCACCACCTCGAAGAGCGCCGTGGCCGACGTGACGCCCCAGAGCGAGTACCGCAAGGCGCTGGAGCAGACCTTCGCCCCGGAGTTCCTGAACCGGATCGACGACATCATCCTGTTCCGCACGCTGGAGATCGCCGACGTGGAACGCATCATCGAGCTGGAACTGCAGGGACTGCTCAACCGCACGAAACGGCTGGGCTACAAGGTGAAGATCACCGAAGGAGCCAAACGCCGCCTGGCGGCCATGGGCTACGAATCGCGCTACGGCGTGCGTTCGCTGAAGCGGACGCTGATGGACAACGTCGAGGAACCTCTTTCGGCGCTGATCATCGACGGCAAGCTCCACGAGGGCGACACCGTTGTCGTGGAATCGGACAAGGCCCGCGGCGTGAAGCTGCGCGTGGCCTGAACCGCATCGTGACTCCCCAGGGAGGCAGGGAGTATCGCCCTGTCTCCCTTTTTTCGCTCCCCCTGCGAGCATTTTCGATGGAAAACAAGTTTGGTTTTTTGTATTTATTTTTAAATTTGTACGAATTTTTTGTTTTTCGAAACCGTTATGCGCCCGATTATCTCGAAAGCCCTCTCCGGGGCCCTATTCCTGACAATCTGCGCCGCCCTGACGGCGCACTCCGCATCCCCGGCAACCGATAGTCTGTCCGCAGCACCGACCGGCCATTGGGAGCAGACGCTCGCCGAAGCCGCCGAAGCCGGAGACGACTACGGCTGCCGCGAAGCCCTGGACCGGCTCGTGCAGAAACTGGCGGCCCGGGAGCCTGAACGGGCCCTGGAGTTCATCCGCCTCGCCGACAGTCTCCTCCCCGAACCCCGCCACGCCCTGTTCCGCACATCGCTCAACGTCAGCCGGCTCTGGAAACAGATGATCGCCGCCAATTCGTTCGAAGCGACGGACCACGCGCTGGCGAAACTCCGGGAAAAGAGACCGGGCGACCTCACGCCCGAAGAGCTGATCGAGCTGGAATTCCTGACGGGACTTTCGATCGACTACCAGTCGATCGCCGCCGAAGCCTACGGCAACATACCCCAGGCTATCCCCTATGTGGAGCAGGCGCTCCGAAGGCTCGAAAAATACCCGCTCGACGAGCGCATCCACCTCGAAAAACTCTGCCGCGAGGAGCTCAGCGACCTCTATGCCTACGCCGAAGACCGACGGGCGGCCGGCGAGCTCGAGAAATGCCTCGACCTGCACCGTGCGTGGCTGGCGATGGACACCCGCCCCGACCGTCCCCACCGCGACACGACGGAATACCCGATGCGGATTTACGGCAAAATGGTCTTTCTGCTCGACCTCATTCCCCGGGAACAGCTCACCGAATATTACGACCGGTGTATGCTGCTGGCCCGGGAGCGGAACGACCTCGAGGAGATTTACAGGACCAGCGCCCGCTATTACGAGTGCACGGGCGACAACCTGCGGGCCGCCGCCTACGTCGACTCGGTGCTGACCCACTATGCCCGGACGGGTAAAAAGGCCGATCTCGGCTCCATTTACATGGCGCAGTCGCACATGTATGAAAAGGCAGGCGATTACGAAAAGGCGCTCAAAGCCGTGCGGGAGGGTAACGAATACCGCTATCACAACCGCATGGACGAAGCGCAGCGACATCTGGCCGAGATGCGGACCCTGCTCAACGTCGACCGCCTCGAACTCGAAAAGGCCCGGCTGGCCGACCGCAGCAAGTTCTTCATGCTCGTCGCCGGTGCGGTCGTCGTGCTGCTGCTCGTCGGCTGGATCGTCTACCAGCAGGCGATGGTCCGGCGGCTGAAGCAGGCGAAACGGCTGTCGCACGCGGCCCACGAGGAGGCGCAGCGGCAGAGTTGCCGCGCCGCGGAGAGCGAAAAGATGAAGACGGCGTTCATCAACTCGATGTGCCACGAGATACGCACGCCCCTGAACGCCATCAACGGTTTTTCGGAACTGATGCTGACCGAGGAGGACCCCGAAGCGCGGCATCTGTACCAGGAGGAGATCCGGAAAAGCACCGCGGCCCTGACGTCGCTGCTCGAGAACATGCTGGAACTCTCGAAACTCATCAGCACCGAAGAACCCCTCCCGGTGGCCGAGACCGATGTGTGCCTGATCTGCGCCGAACGGCTGGAGCTGCAGAAGCAGCTGAGCGCCAATCCCTCCGTAGTGTATAGCTTCGAGGCGATGGAGGGGGGGGGAACCTGCGTCGTCCCGACCAATGCGGTCTATCTGACGCGCGTGATCGACAACCTGCTGCAGAACGCCGCCAAATTCACCGCTGCGGGACACATCACCCTCGCCTGCCACGACGACCGGACGAACCGCATGCTGCGCATCAGCGTCAGCGACACGGGCATCGGCATCCCGCCCGAAAAGCGGGAGTGGGTCTTCGAACGCTTCACCAAAGTCGATCCCTTCAAACCCGGAACGGGCATCGGGCTCTACCTCTGCCGGCTGGTAATCACCCGCCTGGGCGGCGACATCCACGTCTGCCCCGAGTACGAGGGAGGCTGCTGCATCCGCATCAGCCTGCCCTACTGACGCCCGGCACCGGTCTTTTCGCGCCCTTCCGACGGTTTTTCCGCTCCGGGAGGGCGCGATGGATTGTATTCCCGGCGGAAATAGCTATCTTTGCACCCTAATATCCGAATCGAATGTACAGTTTCGCAACATACAAAGACCAGTACAAGGCCAACCTGAAGCTGGCGCTGCCCGTGGTGCTCACACAGCTGGGGCAGATCCTGACGCAGTTCGCCGACAACCTGATGGTCGGCCGCTACGGCGGGGACGACCCCACGCCGCTGGCCGCCGTGTCATTCGGCGGCGCGGTCTTCTTCATCCTCTTCATCGCCGCCATCGGCATCGCGCTCGGCATGACGCCCCTCGTGGGCGAGCTCTACGCCCAGGGCGACCGCGAGAAATCCGCAAGCCTGCTGCAAAACGGCATCCTCTTCTACGGACTGCTGGGACTTGCGATGGCCGTCGTGCAGTATGCCGCCATCCCGCTGTTGTACCACCTCGGCCAGCCCGCCGAAGTGGTCGACATGGCCATCCCCTACTACAAGATGCTGGTTTACAGCATGCCCTTCATCATGCTGTTCTTCACCTTCAAGCAGTTCCTCGAGGGCGTGGGCAACACGAAGGTCGAGATGGTGGTCACGATCGTCGCCAACCTGGCCAACATCGGCTTCAACTGGGTCTTCATCTACGGCCGCTACGGGTTTCCCGAGATGGGCGCCGAAGGTGCGGGCCTCGGCACGCTGATGTCGCGCATCATCGCCCCGATTCTGATGGTCAGTTACTTTTACAGCCGCCACAAATACCGCGCTTACCTCGACGGATTCTCGCCCCGCAACTACTCGTGGAAAGCAATCAAACAGCTGCTGCACATGGGACTGCCGATCTCGCTGCAGATGTTCCTCGAGGCCTCGGCCTTCGTGGGCACGGGAATCATGATGGGGTGGTTCAACAAGGAGACCATGAGCGCCAACCAAATCGCCACGACCATCGGCAACTGCGCCTTCATGATCGTCATGTCGATCGGTGCGGCCACCACCATCCGCGTGTCGCACTGCTACGGAGCACGCAACATCGGCGAGCTGTCGCTGGCGGCCAAGGCGTCGTACCACCTCGTACTGGCGTGGAACGCCTTCGCGGCGGTGATCTTCATCACCATGCGCAACATCATCCCGACGCTCTTCACCACCAACACCGAGGTGATCGCCATCGCCTCGCAGCTGATGGTGCTGGCGGCGCTGTACCAGCTTTCGGACGGCATCCAGAACGTCTCGGTGGGCATCCTGCGGGGTATTCAGGACGTGAAGATCATCATGCCGATCGCCTTCGTGTCGTACTGGCTGCTGAACCTCCCGGTAGGCTATCTGTTCGGCTTCACGATGGGCATGGGGCCCGCAGGACTCTTCCTGGGCTTCTCGTTCGGACTCTCGGCCGCCGCCGTGATGATGATCCTGCGCATACGCCGCAGCATACGCCGCTTGTACACAAGCGGCAATTCATAATTCACAATTCATAATTCATAATTTGAGTTTGCTGACGTGGCTTCCGGACAAGCCAAAATTCTGAATTATGAATTCTGAATTATGAATTTTTTCCGTATCTTTACGCAAATTATACCCATAATGGATACCGAAAAACAACATACAGGCGCCTGCAAACCCGAAGTGGGCCGCGGCTGCGCCTTCTGTAACTGCGGCTCGGAGCCCGAAGCCAAGCTCTGCGACGGCTGCTTCAAGCTCCACGAGACCCCCTGGCTCGAGGAGTACCCCGTCAACGTGCCGACCGACATCGTCGAGGTGCGCTTCAAGAACACCCGCCGCGCGTTCTACCAGAATGCCAACAACCTGCCCCTCAAACGGGGCGACATCGTGGCCGTCGAGGCGTCGCCGGGCCACGACATCGGGGTCGTGTCGCTCACGGGCGACCTCGTGGCGCGGCAGATGCGCCGCACGGGCTTCAACCCCTTCAACGGCGAATACAAGAAGATTTACCGCAAGGCCAAGCCCTACGACATTGAAAAATGGCAGGAGGCCATCGCGCTGGAACACGAGACGATGATCGCCTCGCGCCAGATCGCCGCCGACATGGGACTGAACATGAAGATCGGCGACGTGGAGTATCAGGGCGACAAGATCAAGGCCATCTTTTACTACATCGCCGACGAGCGCGTCGATTTCCGCGAACTGATCAAGGTCTTCGCCGAGCGGTTCCACATCCGCATCGAAATGAAGCAGATCGGCGCCCGCCAGGAGGCCGGACGCATCGGCGGACTGGGCGCCTGCGGCCGCGAGCTGTGCTGCGCGTCGTGGATGTCGAGTTTCTCGAGCGTCACCACGGGTGCCGCCCGCGTGCAGGACATCTCGCTCAACCCCCAGAAGCTGGCCGGGCAGTGCTCGAAACTCAAGTGCTGCATGATGTACGAATACGATACCTACGTCGACGCCCGCCGGGAGTTCCCGCGGCTGCGCGAACCGCTGCAGGCCGCCGAAGGCGAATGGTATCTGGTCAAGAGCGACGTGCTGGCCGGCACGATGACCTTCTCGTCGTCGAAAGACGCGATGGTCAACGTCACCACGCTGCCCGTGTCGCGCGTGCGGGAGATCATGGCGCTGAACCGCCAGGGCAAGAAGGTAGAACGGCTGCAGGACGCCGACGACATCCGTCCGACGGTCGAGGAGCCCACCTACCGCTCCGAGGAGGACAGCATCACCCGTTTCGACCAGGCCAAGCGCCGCAGCAAACGCGGAGGCCGCAACAACAAGGGCCGCGGCGGGGAGCGTCCGCAGCAGAACGGCGGGGATAACGACCGCCGGGAGGCTTCGGGCGAGGAGCGCCAGCGTCGTCCGCAGCGTCCGAACAACGGCGGCAACGGCGGAGAACGTCCGCGCGGCAACAATCCCGGAGGCAACAACAACGCCCCCCGCGAACCCCGCGAGAACAACGGCAGCCGCGAGGGCGGCAACGGAGGCAACCGCAGCCGCAACAACCGGCGCCGCCGCGGCAACGGAGGCAACGGCAACAACGGAGGCGGCAGCAACGGCAACAACGGAGGCGGCAGCAACGGCAACGGCGGCAACAACGGCAACGGCGGCAGCAACGGCGGAACGACCCAGAACCAATAGCGCGTGAAAGTTTCGGCACGGCATATCGTCGCGGCCACGGCGGCCGCATGGCTGGCCGGAGGGTGCATCTCGCCCCACCAGTCGGCGGCCACGGACGTCGATCCGTTCCGCTGGGAGCGGGGAGCCGAAATCCGCCTGCCGAACGCCGACACCGTGACCCTGCGCGACGTAGCGGTGTTCCTGCGCTGCAACGACCGCTTCGCCGAAGACACGCTGACGCTGCGCATCGCCACCATGACGCCCGACTCGCTCCGCTTCGAGGAGCCTTTTCGGCTGGTCATCCCCCGCGATGAAAGCCCGGCGCCACTGAAGCGCGAGGTCGCCGTTCCCTACCGTCTGCGCATCCGTTTCACGCAAAGTGGCGACTACCGCTGCATCCTCACGCCGACGCGTCCCGTCCGCGGGGTCGAGGCCGTGGGCATTAACCTGACAAAGAGCGAATAGATACGCAATATGGGCAAAGACAAGCTCCGCAGGTTCCGCGAGAACCTGACTTTCGAATGTTTCGTACAACCCGAATTCGACGAGGTGTTCCGCCGCGACCACCCGCTGAAGGGGAACTGGCGCCGCGACTTTTTCCGCAACGACCACCCGATCGTGCTGGAGCTGGGCTGCGGCAAAGGTGAATACACCGTGGCGCTGGCCGAACGCGACCCGATGCGCAACTACATCGGCATCGACATCAAGGGCGCCCGCATGTGGCGGGGCGCCCGGACAGCCACCGACCGCAAGATGCCCAACGTGGGCTTCCTGCGCACGCGCATCGAGTTTATCAACGCGCTGTTCGCCGAAGGCGAGGTCTCCGAAATCTGGATCACCTTCCCCGACCCGCAGCTCAAGACGCGGCGGGCCCGCAAGCGGCTCACCTCGCCCGTCTATCTGGCCTATTACGCCCGCCTGCTCGAACCCGGCGGGAGCATCAATCTCAAGACCGACTCCAAACACCTCTATGCCTACACCGGCGAGGTGATCCGCCGTTTCGGACTACCCTGCGAGGTCTCCGAACCGGACATCTACGGCACGGGCTATGCCGACGAGGTGCTCTCGATCAAGACCGCCTACGAAACGCAGTTCCTCAGTATGGGGCTGCCGATCACCTACACCCGCTTTTCGCTCGGCGAACGCCGCGATTTCCCGTGGTTCGACTGGGAGGAGGACGACAAGCCGGAAAAGGACAGCGAAGCCGAGCGGCAGCTCCGGTAATCCGGCTTTCACGCATGACGATCGACACCCCGCGGCTGGAAATCCGGCTCCTCGGCGCGGAACAACTCTCCCTGTGGCTCGGCGACCTGCCCCGGCTGGAGCAGGAGTTGAACGGCGCGTACCGGGCCGAACCCCTCACGGACATGTTCCGCACGATCGTCGAAGAGCAGCTTGCGGCCGTAACTGCCGACCCTGCAAATCCGCAATGGCACAGCTTCTGGTTCATCCTCCGCAAAACGGACCGGAGCGTCGTCGGCTCGGCAGTCTTCAAAGATGGTCCCGACTCCGGGGGCCGCGTCGAAATCGGTTACGGCCTGGGCCGTGCATTCGAGGGACACGGCTATATGACCGAGGCTGTCGAAGCCTTGTGCGGCTGGGCCCTGCGGCAGCCGGGAGTCCGCCGCGTCACGGCCGAAACGGATGCCGACGGCATCGCCTCCCAACGGTTGCTGCAACGGTGCGGATTCCGCGAACTGAGCCGCGGCGAAACCGTCTGGTGGATTCGGTAATCCCTTTCTTTTATTATAGGTATCTCTTTTTTTTCGCCTGATCTACTAAATTTTTAGATGAAAAATTTGTTTTACTAAAAATTTAGTAGTAAACTTGTGTCATAAACCGAAAACAACACACATCATGGATAATAACATCACGGAACTGACGCGCGGCGAGGAGGAGATCATGCAGATACTCTGGCGGCTGGGCGACGCGGTGGTCAACGACATCATCGCCGAGACCGACGAGCCCCACCCCAAGTACACCACCGTGGCGACGTTCCTCAAGATTCTGGAGAACAAAGGCTTCGTCAGCCACCGTTCCGAAGGCAAGAGCCACCGCTACTACCCGCTCGTCGGACGCGAGGAGTATGCCCGCGGGGTGATGTCGTCAATGCTGACCAACTATTTCGACGGTTCGCTGGCCCAGCTGGTGTCGTTCTTCTCGCGCCACGAGAACATCCCGGCCCGGGAGATGGACGAAATCCGGGAAATCATCCGCAACGCCAAAAAATAACCTGCCATGAAAGCGCTCGCACTCTATGCCCTCGAGGTCCTGGCCTGCAGCGGCGTCCTGCTGGCCGCCTACTCCATCCTGCTCGAACGGCGCGTGGCATTCCGCTGGTGCCGGGCCTACCTGCTCACGGCGACCCTGCTCGCGGCGGTCATTCCCCTGCTGCGCATCCCCGTCTGGCCGGGCGAAGTGATCGAGCTCGCACCCACGATCGACGCGGAGCCTCAGACAGCCGCATGGACCGACGAAACATTCGAAGCCGTCGAAACCGCCGCCCCGGCCGTCACCCCCGAGGCCCTGTGCCTTGTGCTCTACCTATTAGGTGCCGGGCTGATCGCCGGCGTGATGATCGCACAGGCCGTGCGCATCCGCCGCCTGCGCCGCGGGGCCGAAATTTCCCGCAACGAACGCTTCACGCTGGTCCGCACGCGGCAACAAATCGCCTCGTTTTCGTTCTTCCGTTCGATCTATGTCTGGCTGCAAACCCCTGCGGAGGAGCTTCCGGCCATCGTCGCCCACGAAGCCAGCCACATCGCCCACCGCCACTCCCTCGAACGCATCGCCATGGAGTGCATGAAGGCCGCCCTGTGGTGGAACCCCTTCGCATGGATCGCCGCCCGGCGGTTGACCGAGGCCGAGGAGTTCGAGGCCGACAGCGACGTGCTGGCGGGCGGTTACGACGTGGAACACTACATGAACGTCCTTTTCAGGCAGCTCTTCGGCTATAGTCCGGAAATAGCCAACGGGCTGCGGGATTCCTTAACCAAAAAACGCTTTCAAATGATGACCACTCCCAAATCGGGCAGGCATACCCTGCTCCGGCTGGCGGGCACGCTACCCGTCGTCACTGGCCTGCTGTGCGCCTTCTCGTTCACCACACGGGCCGCGGAAATCCGGATTCCGGAACCCGAACAAACCCCGGCCGACACCGTCCAGACCGAAGAGACCCGGCACATACGGGTCGCCGTCACCCGGGACGACAAACCGCTTGCGGGCGCAGTAGTCGTGATAGCCGGAACGTACAAAGGTACCGTAACCGACAAAACGGGCCATGCCGGCATCGACGCCGCGCCGGGCGCCACGCTCGTCGTGACCTACGTGGGCTGCGAATCGCAGAAAATCGTAATTCCCCCGGCAGAAACCGGGCCGGAGACAATCCGGGTTGCGATGGAGATGCGGGTGAACGAACTCGTCCCGATCAGCATAACTCCGGGTGATAAAAACAATGAACCGCTCTGCATCGTCGACGGCGTCGAACATCCGAACATCTACGACCTGGACAAGGAGACGATCGCACGCATAGACGTACTCAAAAATGAATCCGCCATTGCGTCGTATGGTGCGCGGGGCCGGAACGGCGTGATCATCGTCACCACCAAAAAAGCCGCCGCCGCCTCGGAGGTCCGGGATGATAAGGATACTTTCGTCAACTACCAAACGATGCCTTCGTTCCAGAACGGCGACCTCCTCTCCTTCCGCAAATGGGTGCAGGCGCGGGTGAAATACCCGGCCAAAGCGGTGAAGAAGGGTATTCAGGGACGGGTTGTCACGTCGTTCGTCATCACCGAGGACGGCTCCCTCACCGATGCCGCCATCGTCCAGTCGCCGGACGAGCTGCTGTCGAAGGAGGCGCTCCGGGTGCTCGAATCCTCCCCGAAATGGAAACCCGGCACGACAAAAGGCAAGCCTACCCCCGTGAAATACACCTGCCCCGTGGATTTCCGGCTCGATGCCGACGGCAACGTGGAGTTCATCGACCTCACATCCAAGGGCGCCTCGTTCCGGGGCGGTTCTTCCCAGGATTTCCGCCAATGGGTGCAGGAGCGGATCGAGTATCCGCAGGATGCCTTGAAGGAAGGTGTTCAGGGCCGTGTTATCCTCTCGTTCGTCATCCGGACAGACGGCACGCTGACCGACATCGAGGTTCCCAAATCGCCCGATCCGCGGCTCTCGGCCGAAGCCGTCCGCATCGTCGAATCCTCCCCGGCAGACGCCTGGACCCCGGCCCTGAAGGAAGGCAAACCCATCGAACGGAAAATCCACATCCCGGTGGAATTCCGCCTGCCCGGCTCCGATGCCGACCAGCCGTTCGTCATCGTCGAAAAGATGCCCACATTCCGGAACGGCAACCTCGACACCTTCCGCAAATGAGTGCAGGGAGAGATAAAATATCCGGCCGAAGCCGTGCAGAAGAACATTCAGGGCCGCGTCGTCGTATCGTTCGTCGTCGAACCCGACGGTTCGCTAGGCAATATACAGTTATTGCAGGCGCCCGACAAACTCCTCGCCGACGAAGCCCTCCGCGTCATCGCCTCCTCGCCCGCCGGGGACTGGTCGCCCGGCATGCAGCGCGGAGAGAAAGTGCGGGTGAAATACACCCTGCCGGTCGATTTCCGGCTTCCGGACGGGAACGGCAAATTACCGGGGCCGACCGCTCCCGACGGTGACGAACCTTTCCTCATCGCCGAAACCATGCCCACGTTCCAGGGCGGCGACATCAACAATTTCCGCAAATGGGTGCAGATGCAGGTGAGATACCCGGCCGAGGCGATGAAAAACAATATTCAAGGTCGTGTTATTACCTCGTTCGTCATCGAAAGAGACGGCTCGATAAGCAACATCCAGGTACTTCAGGCTCCCGACAAACTCCTCGCCGACGAAGCCCGCCGCGTCATCGAAACCTCCCCCGCAGGAGCTTGGAGCCCGGGCAGACAACGAGGACAAGCCGTCCGGGTAAAATTCACCATTCCCGTGGATTTCCTGATCCAGAGCGAGGGCAGCAAATTGCCGGAAAGGGACGAGAAACCGGCAGGAAGCCTCGACGGAGTTGTTGTCGTGGGCTACGGCAATCCGGTAAAATAACCGTCTTTTCACCGGGAAACAACCAACGGCGTTCGCTGAATTCAGGGCGGACGCCGTTGTTTTTGACCCTGCAAGCCAAAAAACGCCCTCAGGATAATGGCATTCCGGCAACTTTTTACTACATTTACACGACTTTAACTACCTTGTAATATGGATGTAAAGATAGCCCCCGACTGGAAAGAGATTCTCGCCCCCGAATTCGAAAAGCCCTATTTCACCGCCCTCACGGAGTTCGTGCGGCAAGAGTACGCCTCGCGGCGTATTTTTCCCCGCGGCAGCAACATCTTCCGGGCATTCGACAAATGTCCGTTCGAAAAGCTGAAAGTCGTCATCATCGGTCAGGACCCCTACCACGGCCCCGGACAGGCCAACGGACTCTGCTTCTCGGTCGCAGACGGCGTTCCCTTCCCGCCCTCGCTGCAAAACATCTTCAAGGAGGTCGCCGACGACACCGGCACGCCCATCCCCCCGACGGGCAACCTCGACCGCTGGGCCGAGCAGGGGGTGCTGCTGCTGAACGCCGTGCTGACGGTCCGCGCCCACGAGGCGGCCTCGCACGCCGGACACGGCTGGGAGACCTTCACCGACGCCGTGGTCCGCGCCATCGCCGAACGCAAACAAGGCGTCGTCTACATGCTCTGGGGCAGCTACGCCCAGCGGAAAGGCGCCATCGCCGATCCCCGGAGCAACCTGATTCTCAAAGCCGTGCATCCCTCGCCGCTGTCGGTCTACCGCGGGTTCTTCGGCTGCCGTCACTTCACGCAGGCCAACGAATACCTCCGCTCTGTCGGCAAGGAGCCGATCGTGTGGTAAAAACCCCTTAAAATATCGACCTTCGGATGAAACACTTCGCACTACTGATTGCAGCAGCGCTGCTGGTGCTTGCACCCCAGGCCCTCCGGGCACACGATTACGAAGACGCCACCATGCGCTTCACCGTTCCCGACGACTACACCTACCAGCCCCTCGACAACACGGCGCAGGGCATCACGGGCTTCACGGCCGAAAAAGACGGCGTAAAGGCCACCCTTTTCCGCTTCTCGACCGACCAGCGTATCGACCGTTCGAGCTGCCTGTCGCAGCGCGACGACCAATGGCTGCCCTCACTCGCCAAACTCCCCCTTATCAGCCAGTCCACACCCCTTTGGAAACGCTACGACAAAGTGAGCGACTACCGCACCGACAAAGGCTACCTGCGGGTCTACCGTTATGTAGACCGCAAAGGACTCGGGTTCCTGATAGCCGAGAGCCCGCAGCCGGAGTGGGAGGCGGCAGAGCGGATCGCCTCCGGACAGCGCTACGAAATCACGGCCGGATACCTCCTCGACCGGGGCTGGTACCTGCTCTCGAAACTGCTGGGATACCTCGTGCTCGGACTCGCCGCTCTGTATGTATTCTACGCGCTGCGGGAGAATGCCCGCAACACCCGGATGTGGACATTCCTGCTGCTCATCGCGATTGCCGGGGGCCTGCTGATCTGGTTCGAGCCGTTCTTCGGCCGGAAGCTGTGGATGATCATCACGGCCATCAGCCTCGGCGTCTGCGTCTCCTCGTTCGACGGTCCGGATTCGGACTCCTCGGGCGACGACGGCGACGCGGGCGGCGGTTACGACGGCACGGGAACCACGATCCATTACGACGTATAAAGTATAAAAAAAGAATCCGGACACCTCTCGGGCGTCCGGATTCTTCCGTTTTCTGCTGCCGGGGATTACCCCAGGTAAGATTTCAACAATTTGCTCCGCGACGAGTGACGGAGGCGGCGGATGGCCTTCTCCTTGATCTGGCGCACGCGCTCGCGCGTCAGGTCGAATTTCTCGCCGATCTCCTCGAGGGTCATCTCCGAGGTACCGATGCCGAAGAAATACTTGATGATGTCGCGTTCACGCTCCGTCAGGGTCTCCAATGCGCGGTCCACCTCCGTCGACAGCGACTCGTTGATCAGCCCGCGGTCGGCATTGGGCGAATCGGGATTCACCAGCACGTCCAGCAGCGAGTTGTCCTCGCCGTCGGCGAACGGAGCGTCCACCGAGACGTGGCGGCCGGCGACGCGCAGCGTGTCCGTGACCTTCTCCTTCGGGAGTTCCAGCTCCGTGGCCAGCTCCTCGGGCGACGGTGTGCGTTCGTGCTCCTGTTCGAAGCGGGCGAACGCCTTGTTGATCTTGTTCAGCGACCCCACCTGGTTCAGCGGCAGGCGCACGATGCGCGACTGCTCGGCCAAAGCCTGGAGAATCGACTGGCGAATCCACCACACGGCATAGGAGATGAACTTGAAACCGCGGGTCTCGTCGAATTTCTCGGCGGCCTTGATCAGCCCGAGGTTGCCCTCGTTGATCAGGTCCGGGAGGCTCAGTCCCTGGTTCTGGTATTGCTTGGCTACGGACACCACGAAACGCAGATTGGCTTTGGTGAGCTTCTCTAACGCCTCCTGGTCTCCTTTTTTGATTCGCTGGGCGAGTTCCACCTCCTCCTCGACCGTGATGAGCTCCTCCTTGCCGATTTCCTGCAAGTACTTGTCCAGCGAGGCGCTCTCGCGGTTGGTGATGGACTTTGTGATTTTTAATTGACGCATATTTATTCTAACTACCTAAAAATTATTTCACTGCAAAAACCCGCCCGGAACCGTTCCTACTCCACCAGCGTGTAACTTGCCGAGCGTCCGTTGGGATAGACGCCGTCGATCGCCGTGACCTTCTCCGTCATCCGCTGCATATCGCTGAGCGAATAGACCGGGCGGTCGTTGATGTGAGTAATTACAAATCCCTGCTTAACACGGGCTCGGGCCAGAATTCCGTTGGCCTTGATGCCGACCACCTGTACGCCGCCCTTGATGTCGAGCTCGCGGCACAGTTTGGCGCCCGCATCGGCGAACTTACCTCCGAGAGCCTCGACCACGTCGACATCCTCTTTGGCAACCAATTCCGTTTTACCAGCTTTATTACGCAAAGTGACGTCAAATTGTTTCACCTTCCCGTCTCTTTTTACCGATAATTTAACCGTATCGTTGGGTCGGCGCTTGGCAATCTGCTCCTGAAGCGTCGAGGGGTCGGTGACTTTCACGCCGTCGATGTCCAAAATGATGTCGCCCTTGCGGATTCCGGCCTCCGAGGCCGAACCGCCTTCGATCACAGCGGCCACGTAGGCTCCGCCGAGCTCCTCGATGCCGAGCTCCTTGCCCTCCTCATCGAGGAAATCCTGATCCACCACGCGGAACTGGATGCCCAGCAGCGCACGCTGTACCACGCCGAACTCCTTGAGGTCCATCACGACCTTCTTGACAATCGACTCGGGAATGGCGAACGAATAACCCACATAACTGCCCGTCTGCGACTTGATGAGCGTATTGATGCCCACCAGCTCGCCGTGCGTGTTGACCAGCGCACCGCCCGAGTTACCGGGGTTCACCGCCGCGTCGGTCTGGATAAACGCCTCGATACGGAAATCGTTGGGAATCACTCCCAGCTGACGCGCCTTGGCGCTCACGATACCGGCCGTGATGGTCGACTGCAGGTCGAACGGCGAACCGATTGCCAGCACCCACTCGCCCAGACGCAGCGCATCGGACGATCCGAAAGCCAGCGTCGGCAGCCCCTTGGCCTCGACCTTCAGCAGCGCGAGGTCCGTCGCCGAGTCCTTGCCGATGAGCTTGGCATCGAACGAACGGCCGTCGTTGAGTTTCACCTTGAGTTTCGAGGCGCCGTCCACCACGTGGTTGTTCGTCACGATGTAGCCGTCCTCGGAGATAATCACACCCGAACCGCCCGCACGCTGTTCACGGTACTGCGGCTGACCGTCGCCGCGGCCGCGGCCGTAATCCTGCGGAATGCCAAAGAACTCCAGAAACGGATCGTAACCGCCCCGGCTGCGCTGGGGCATCTCGACCTGCTGGATGGCCTCGATATTCACGACGGCCTTCACCGCATTCTCGGCGGCATAGGTCAGGTCGGGATACTGCTCGGCCTGGTAGGAGGTGAACTGTGCGCCCAGCGCGGGAGTGCGTTCCACCTCGCGCTCGACATATCGGACCGAATCATTGCGGTCGCCCGCAACGGTCCACGCCGTAAGTCCGCCGGCTGCGGCCGACACGGCAACTATTCCTAAAATTAAAAATGCCTTTTTCATAATAAATTAAAGTGGTTAAGTTCTATTAATCAGAGGCAACTTCATTACATAAGCTATACGTTTAGATTTCAATTTCGAAGGACAAACGCACAATAACGTCCGGTTAGTATGTCCTTTTCGCACAAAAATCGGGACATCCTACGCGGACATCCCGATTTTTCAGCATATCCGTCCGCTAAAGGCCGAATTCCCGCTTGATCTGCTCCACGGCGTCGAGTTTCTCCCAGCCGAAGAACTCGATCTCGCGCTCGACCTCCGCACCGTTCTCCCAGACTTTCTCGGTCTTCGTATAGGGACGGTTGCCGAAATGTCCGTAGGACGCCGTAGCCTCGAAGATCGGGTTTTTCAGCCCGAAACGCTTCACGATGGCCGCAGGCCGCAGGTCGAAGAGCTTGCCGATACGGCGGGCGATCTCGCCGTCGGTCATCCCCTTCAGCGCCTCGGGACGGGGCGAATTGTAGGTCTCGACGTAGATCGACAGCGGCTCGGCGATGCCGATGGCGTAGGACAGCTCCACCAGAATCTGGTCGGCGACGCCCGCCGCCACGAGGTTCTTGGCGATGTGCCGTGCGGCATAGGCCGCCGAGCGGTCCACCTTCGAGGAGTCCTTGCCCGAGAAGGCGCCGCCGCCGTGCGCACCACGCCCGCCGTAGGTGTCTACGATAATCTTGCGGCCCGTGAGGCCCGTGTCCCCGTGGGGACCTCCGATCACGAACTTGCCCGTGGGATTCACGTGCAGGATGTAGTCGTCGCCGATCAGCTCCGCCAACTGGTCCCCGGCCCGCTCCAGACGCGCCTTGACACGCGGAATGAGGATCGTGCGCACATCTTCGCGGATCTTGTCCTGCATCTGCTTCTCCGCCTCTTTCTCGCTCCGGCCGTTACCCGGGAGGATGAACTCGTCGTGCTGCGTCGAAACGACGATCGTGTGCACGCGCAGCGGCTTGTTCGTCGTCTCGTCGTACTCCATCGTCACCTGCGATTTCGAGTCGGGACGCAGATAGGTCATCACCTCCCCTTCGCGGCGGATGACGGCCAGCTCCTTCAGGATTACGTGCGAGAGAATCAGCGTCGCAGGCATCATCTCGCGGGTCTCGTTGCAGGCGTAGCCGAACATGATGCCCTGGTCGCCGGCGCCCTGCTCCTCCTCGGCTTCGCGGACGACGCCCTGGTTGATGTCCGACGACTGTTCGTGGATGGCCGACAGGATGCCGCACGAGTTGCAGTCGAACTGATACTCACTCTTGGTGTAGCCGATGCGCTCGATGACGCGGCGTGCCACGCCCTGCACATCGACATAGGCGTCCGAACGCACCTCGCCGGCCACGACCACGAGGCCCGTGGTGCACAAGGTTTCGCAGGCGACCTTCGAGTTGGCGTCGCGGCGCAGGAATTCGTCGAGGATTGCGTCGGAAATCTGATCCGAAACTTTATCGGGGTGCCCTTCGGACACCGACTCCGATGTAAATAAAAAGCCCATTTTCATACATTTTTAATGGTTAAACGTATAAAATGGGAAAATTGGCTGCTTGGGAATAAAAAAAGAGGCTGCTTTAGCGCTTTTTTATTGTGGTTTGCAATCAGTCAAATCTTTCCACATTTCCCCGCGTGACAGACGGGACTGCAAAGATACGCATAATTTCGGAATCTGCAAAACAAAATGCCCGGCCTAAGAAGCCGGTTTCAGGCGCGACGATCCGCCGGAACGCCCTCTATCCAAACCTGCACTCTTAAGCAAGGATCGTAGCGGAGATTAGGCGCTGATCTGCAAAATGTTGCCGCAGCCCATAAATCGGGCTTCTTAAGCCCGTGGTTTTGGCGCTACCTTTTGACATCAAAAGGTAGCATGGAATACCAAAGCAAAAGCCACCGCCTGATGCGATGGCTTTTGCACATTCTATATATAGGAGACTATTTCCCCAGCATCTTTTTCACCTCGGCGGCGACGGTCGGGCCGTTATAGCCGAATTTCTCGTCGAGCACCGTGTAGGGTGCCGAGTAGCCGAAATGGTCCAAGCCGTGGATCGTGCCGCTGTCGCCCACGAGGCCCATGAGGTTCACCGGAAGGCCCGAGGTCATACCGTAGCGCACAACGCCCGCAGGCAGCACGCTCTCCTGATACGATTTGGGCTGGTCGCGGAACAACCCCTCGCTCGGGACGTTCACCACGCGGACCGCGATACCCTCTGCGGCCAGCAGTTCGGCGCCTTCGACCAGCGTCGCAACCTCCGAACCCGTGGCAATAAGCACCGCGGCGGGCTTGGCAGCATCCATCACCACATAACCGCCTTTGGCGACCTGTGCGGCCTCCTCGCGACGGCTGGCGCCCAGCGTCGGCAGGTTTTTGATGTTCTGGCGCGAGAGAACCAACGCCACCGGACGGTGCTCCTCGACGGCCAGTTTCCAGGCCATAACGGTCTCTTCGCCGTCGGCCGGACGCAGCACGACCATCGAACGCTCGCCGTGGTGGTTCTTCAGGTGCTCCATCAGGCGAATCTGCGCCTCGTGCTCCACAGGCTGGTGCGTAGGACCGTCCTCGCCCACGCGGAACGAATCGTGCGTCCAGACGTAAATCACGTGCAGGCGCATCAGCGCCGAGAGGCGCACGGCCGGTTTCATATAGTCCGAGAAGACGAAGAACGTGCCGCAGACGGGGATCACGCCGCCGTGCAGTGCCATGCCGTTCATCACGCAGGCCATCGTCAGCTCCGAGACGCCCGCCTGGAAGAATTTTCCGGAGAAATCACCCTTCGTGAACGCCTTGGTCTTTTTAAGGAATCCGTCGGTCTTGTCCGAGTTCGACAGGTCGGCCGATGCCACGATCATGTTGTCGATCTTCTCGGCATAGACGCCCAGCACCGTCGCCGAAGCGGCCCGCGTAGCTACACCGGCCTTCATTTCAATGGACTTATAGTCGATCTCGGGGAGTTTGCCCGAAAGGAAATCGTCAAGTTTACGCGCCTGCTCCTTATGTTCGGAGCGCCACGACTTTTCGACAACGGCCTGCTTGGCGGCCCACTCTTTCAACGCCTCACGACGCTCGGCAAAGACCTCGCGGCTCTCCTCGAAAATGGCGAACGGATTTTCCGGATCGCCGCCCAAATTCTTCACCGTAGCGGCGAAATCGGCTCCGGCAGCCGTCAACGGCTGTCCGTGGGTCGAAACCTTGTCTTCGAAACTCTCCCCGGCAGGGCCTTTGGCACCCTTGCCCATGACCGTATGGCCGATGATGAGCGTCGGACGCTCCGTCTCGCTCTCGGCAGCGACCAGCGCTTCGCGAATCTCGTTGATATTGTGTCCGTCGACCGACAACACGTTCCAGCCCCACGCCTCGTATTTCATAGCCACGTTCTCGGTCATCACCTCGTCGACCTTCGTCGAGAGCTGGATGTTGTTCGAGTCGTAGTACATCACGAAATTCGACAGACCCAAATGGCCGGCGATGCGGCCCACGCCCTGCGAAATCTCCTCTTCGACGGCGCCGTCCGAAATATAGGCGTAGGTCTTGTGCGCCATCCACTCGCCGAAACGGGCGGCCATGAAGCGCTCCGCGATGGCGGCGCCCAGCGCCATGGCATGTCCCTGACCCAGCGGGCCCGAGGTATTCTCCACACCGCGCAGCACGTCCACCTCAGGGTGGCCCGGCGTCACGCTGCCCCACTGGCGCAGCGACTGCAGGTCCTCCGTCGAATAGTGGCCCGTCAGCGCCAGCGTCGAATAGAGCATCGGCGACATGTGGCCCGGGTCGAGGAAGAAGCGGTCACGGTAGGGGTAAGCCATATTATCGGGATCGTAGCGCAGGAATTCCGCGAAGAGCACCGTGATGAAATCGGCACCGCCCATCGCGCCGCCGGGATGTCCCGACTTTGCCTTTTCGACCATCGCGGCAGACAGGATACGGATGTTGTCGGCTACGCGAGTAAGTTTCGAGTTCGTTGTAGACATGGATTAGTGTTTTTATTCGTTTTATTTTATATTCTTCAGCAAAGATAGCCAAAAAGAACTTATCCGACTTGTTTAAGCTCTAAAATATTTGCCTTTTCTATCTTTTTCTTTGCATAAGGCAAAGTGACGGTAAATTTCCGGGTGTCGGTCGACGGGATGTCGAACATCGTGTCCATCATAATCGCCTCGCAGATCGAACGCAGGCCGCGGGCCCCGAGTTTGAACTCGACGGCCTTGTCGACGATGTAGTCCAGCGCCTCGCCGTCGAAGGAGAGCTTCACGCCGTCCAGCTCGAACAACCGCTTGTACTGCTTCACAATGGCGTTTTTCGGCTCCGTGAGAATCGACCGCAGCGCGGCACGTTCCAGCGGCTGCATGTAGGTCAGCACCGGGAGGCGTCCCACCAGCTCGGGAATCAGCCCGAACGATTTCAGGTCCTGCGGCGTGACGTACTGCATCAGGTTCGAACGGTCCACGGGATCGGCGTTCAGGCGTCCGTAACCCATCGCCCGGGTGTTCAGCCGCTGGGCGATCTTCTTCTCGATGCCGTCGAACGCACCGCCGCAGATGAAGAGGATATTGCGCGTATCGACCTGAATGAATTTCTGCTCGGGGTGCTTGCGCCCGCCCTGGGGCGGAACGTTGACCACCGTGCCCTCGAGAATCTTCAGCAGAGCCTGCTGCACGCCTTCGCCCGACACGTCGCGCGTAATCGAGGGGTTGTCACCCTTACGCGCAATCTTGTCGATCTCGTCGATGAAGACGATGCCGCGTTCGGCCTGCTCGACGTTGTAGTCGGCGACCTGCAGCAACCGCGAGAGGATGCTCTCGACATCCTCGCCCACGTAACCCGCTTCGGTCAGGACCGTTGCGTCGACAATCGTGAACGGCACTTTCAACAGCTTGGCGATTGTACGGGCCATCAGGGTTTTCCCTGTTCCGGTCGGGCCCACCAGCACGATATTCGATTTGTCGATCTCCACCTCGTCCTCCTTCGGGGCGTACAGCAGCCGCTTGTAGTGGTTGTAGACCGCCACCAACATATAGCGTTTGGCGGCGTCCTGCCCGATGACGTACTGGTCGAGGAACTCCTTGATCTGGGCCGGCTTCAACAGCTCCTCCATCTTCAGCGGAGCCGCCGAGGGACGGCGGCGCTGTTCGGTGGCGATGTCGTTGTCTACGATAATCTTATACCCGTTCTCGATGCACTTGTTGCAGATGTTGGCGCCGTCCGAGCCCTGGAACATGATCTCCACGTCCGAACGCTTGGCGCCGCAGAACGAGCAGCAGTCGCCGCCGTTCTTATTGTTGTTCTTATTCTGTGCCATGCGGTCTATTTTTCGCGTTTGGAGAGCACTTCGTCGATCAGGCCATACTCTTTGGCCTCCTTGGCCGAGAGCCAGTAGTCGCGGTCGGCGTCCTTCTCGATCTTCTTCACCGAGACGCCCGAATGGGCCGAAAGAATCTCGTACAGTTCACGCTTGGTCTTCAGAATCTCACGCGCCGTGATTTCGATGTCCGAAGCCTGCCCCTGGGCACCTCCCAGCGGCTGGTGAATCATCACCCGCGAGTGCGGCAGCGCCGAACGCTTGCCCTTGGCGCCCGCCGTGAGCAGCACGGCGCCCATCGAGGCCGCGAGTCCCGTACAGATGGTCGCCACGTCGGAATTCACCAGCTGCATCGTGTCGTAAATGCCCAGACCGGCCGAAACCGATCCGCCGGGCGAATTGATGTAAATCTGAATGTCCTTCTCGGGATCGACGGATTCGAGGAACAGCAGCTGGGCCTGGATGATATTGGCCGCGTCGTCGTAAATCGGCGCACCGAGGAAGATGATGCGGTCCATCATCAGGCGCGAGAAAACGTCCATCGTAGCGATGTTCAGCTGGCGTTCCTCGATGATCGTCGGCGACACATAGGCCGAGCTTACCGACTGGAAATCGTGCAGTTTCAGCGAACTGATCCCGCAGTGGTTCCGTGCGTATTTTTCAAATTCTGACATAAGTTGTATCTATTTACTTTTCATTCATCCGTCGGGAGCGGGCAAAACCGGCTGTAAGCACCCTGACCACCCATCGCCCTCTAAAACCCGCTTCTTAAGCGGGCCGGCCTCCTGCCGCCCCTAAGAGTGCCTTCTTAAGGCACAAAGGACTTTGCAAACATCACGCCTGCAAAGTCTAAAGATACATAAAATCCCGCTAAATCTAAAGCTCCTTGGCCAATTTAGCGAAATCGTCGGCAGATACGGCCTTTTCCGTCACCTTGACCTTCGATTTGACATCCTCGACGACCTTCATTTCGTAGAGCTTCTCGTAAATCTTCTGGCCCTGGTCCTTGTCGGCGAGAATTTTCTCGGCATAATCGGCCAACATCTCGTCCGGAGCCGACGGCATGCCGTACTGCGCGAACTGCGCGGCAGCCAGCGCCTTGGCCTCGGCCAACGCCTCCTCCTTCGTAACGGAGAGGTTGTCGGCCTTGATGAAATGCTTCTGGAGGTAGTTCCAGGTGAACATCTTCAGGAACTGGTCGAAATCCTTCTCGATATCCTCCATCGAGAACTTGCCTTCGTTGATGGTGTAGAGCCAACGCTTGAGGAAGGTCTCGGGCATCTTCAGCCCGGCCTTCTTCACGAGGTAATCGCGCAGCTGCATCGTGAAGAGGTAATCGCTCTCGCGGCGCAGTTCGCCCTCGATCTGGGCGTCGATGAACTTGTCGAACCCGGCCTCGTCGGTAACGCCGCCCTGCGGGAATGCCATCTTGAAGAACTCCTCGTTCATCTCGGGCTCGGCGAACTTGCGGATTTTGGTGATTTCCAGCGAGAATTCGGGATTGATGCCCTCCAGCTCGTCCTCCTTGACCTGCAGGCAGGCGGCACGCTGGGCGGGATTCTTATAGAGCTCATTGAGGTTCACCTTCATCTTGGCACCCACTTTCTTGCCGACGAACGGCTTGCGCTCCTCCTCCGACATCGAGATCAGGCCCACATAGGCGTCGGCCACGTTCATCTCACCGTTGTCGAGCGTCACGGTCAGCGCCTCGTCCGAAGTCACCTTGTCGGCGTCCACCAGGCGGCCGAAGCGGCGCAGGTAGTTCGAACGGTAGTCGTCGTGCATCTTCTTGTCGACCTTGATCTTGCTGTAAGTCAGCTTATCCTTGTCGGAGAGCTCCAGGTTGACAGCGGGAGCCTCGCCGATCTCGAACACGAATTCGAACTCCGTGGCATTGTCGAAATCGAAATCGCCCTGCTCCTCCGACGGAATCACGTCGCCCAGATAGTCGATCTTCTCCTTCTCGAGGTATTCGAAAGCGGCGTTCGAGGCCTTGCGATACGACTGCTCGGCGACAACACCCTTGCCGAACATCTTTTTCACGACGCCCATCGGCACCATGCCCGGGCGGAAGCCGGGGATGTTTGCCTTGCGCTTGTATTCGCGCAGGGATTTCTCGACCTCCTGTCCGTAATCGGCCTCGCCGACAGTCACGCGGATCAGCGAGTTGTTCTCGCCGCGTTGTTCTCTTACAATGTTCATAATGAATGAATTATATTTGTTATTCTTCGTTTTTCCGCTCAGAATCGGGAGGCAAAGATACGAAAATAATTCGTAATTCCGGCTATTGCCGTCCACATTTTTGCATCCCGGGAACAAAGTATCGGTCCCGAATTGCCCGGTCGGCAAAAACAGCACCGTAGAACCTAAAAAAACACGAATACAAACTATTCAAAACAAAACCAATCGACATCGAACAATTCACACCGATCCTCGCCCTGAAAACGAAAATAAAGCGTATGCACTCCCGCCAGCGGAACCCGGACGGAAACCGTAATAAGTTGCGGCACCAAGCCGTCGCCCGGCGGGACGGTAATTTCAGCCAGCAGCGGAGCGCACAAATTATCCGCATAAATTGTCATCCGACCGCCCTGACGGGGCACTGCACACACCGTAACAGATTCCGGAGCGCGGGAAAAATCGAAATATTTATACCCTGCCGAATCGAACCGACCGATCCGGGTCAGGCGCTCTTCGCCGGCAGCAAAAGCACTGATACGGGCACTCCCGGTCAATGCGCAGGCCCATTCGGCCTCCGTCCGCACAAACGGA
The DNA here is from genome assembly GCA_001941065.1 of Alistipes sp. Zagget8. Classification (GTDB taxonomy): domain Bacteria; phylum Bacteroidota; class Bacteroidia; order Bacteroidales; family Rikenellaceae; genus Alistipes. The sequence continues at coordinate 264,896 of MSHJ01000015.1, read as the reverse complement.
TCGAGCGGCCCGGAAGCTCCCTGCGTCGTCATTTCGGCTTCGCAAATCGTACCGTCGTCCCGAAAACGGATCGGTTCGACGCAGGCTTTGCGCATCGTGACGCTCCCGTGCGTGGAACGGTGGTAAAACACATACCACTGTCCGTTCATGCAAGCTACCGAACCATGATTGTTCCAGGTGCAGGGGTCGCAGCCGAAATTGTCGACGATCACACCCCGGTAGGTATAGGGACCGAGCGGTTCCGAAGCCGTGGCATACCCGATACAAGTCGCCATACCGCGGCGGCTGATGTCGGTAAAAACCGCATAATAGATACCGTTCCGTTTGAATACCTGAATCCCTTCGTGGAAAAAATGATTGCGCTCGGTCAGCAGACTATCGCGCAGCGTCCCGGGATCGACCGATCGCCGGTCGGGATTCAGCACAGCCCCTTTCGCTGTGAATTGCCCCCAGAACAGGTAACAAGTCCCGTCGTCATCCCGGAAAACCGCAGGATCGATCTGGCGGCACCCCGCAACGGGGGTCCCGCCGCAGAACGGCCCGGCCGGGGACGAAGAGGCGGCCACTCCAATCACGTCACCCGGCCCCGCAAGACAATAATAAAGATAACAGATTCCGTTTTCATACAGGCAATCGGGCGCATAAAGCAACGCATCGGAATAGGAAACCTCGTCGTGTTCTCCTTCCGAGGCAAAGACATCCTCCGCCGTCCGCCAATGCCGCATATCGTCCGTCGAGATCACATCGTAACGATGCGAGCAATAGTAATCCGCCGACTCGTCTTTCGACCCATAGAGGTATAGCCGCCCGTCCGGCCCCACCCGGGCGCTCGGATCGGCAAAATAGCGTCCGGGAGCGACGATCGGATTCCTGGCTCCGGCCGTCAGGCACAGCAGCGCTCCGAACAGGAACGCCCCGGTTCTACATACGCTATTAGTCATACTGCAACTCCATCCGGACCGGAAGGCCGAACAAATCCCGGGTATTGACGCTCAGCAACGTTTCATTTCCGGAGTGCGACACCCGTACCCGCGGATGCGCTGCCACCGGCCTGCAGTTCCCGGAAATACGGATCGTCAGCGATTCGGACCGCTGCGTCGGATCGGACGCAGCGAACGACAGTTTTTTTCCACGGCGCTCCAAGGCAACCGAGGCAGGGCCGTCACTGGTCACTCCGCCGGCCTCCGCTGCGGTCCAGAAATTCGCCATCCAGACCGTCCCCGACCGCACGGCGCTCACGTCTGTCCGATTGGCGACGATTTCGAACGACGGCCTACGGGCGAGTTTCGGCATTTTCTCTGCCGGAACACCCGGACATACGGCATAAGCATACCGCTCGTCAGCGGGCATCCGCCCGTGGTCATACCAAAACGACAGGTGGTTGCGCGTGATCGGCTGCGCGTCGATCGTCAGCTCATAACGATTGACATTGCGCCAACTGTTCGTCCGGGCTTCCCGACGCATCAGGACATCCTGCCCATCCAGGAACAGGTAGCCGATGTCGCTTTCCGGCACGTTTCCCGAAAGATGCGCCCAGCGCGGCGCGGCAAGCCGCACGGCTTCGGACGAAAGCGTATCGGCAAGCACCCGGCCGTCAACAGTCACGCGGTTGGCATTATCGGTGCGTATTTTCCGGTTTTCAACGACCGTGTAGACCGGCTTCTCAGGATTCGTATCGCCAATCCCGCTGCCCAGGCAAACAATCAGGTCTTTCAGAAAAAAATAGGATTTGTTCGCCGTCAGCGTCGGCGGCTCCGCAGGCTGCAACTGCTGTCCGAAACAGCCGTATCCGTCGCGGAGGGCAACGCCTCCGCACCAGGGACTGCGGCCCAGTTTGTTCCCCCGCTCCATCTCGCTCCGCTCCTCGACAGTCGTTCCGGCCAGCATGTGATAATCCACCGTCACCCAGAAATTATCGTTATAATGGTCGTAATCCCGGTTGTAAAGCAACAGCATTCCGTCGCCCGTGTGCCAGCCGTAGTAATTTTCGGTATTCAGCCCTTCGTAATTGAAAATACGGTCGGAATGGGCCGAAACCCCGGCGATAAACCCGGACCGGTGGTGCACTGCGCGATTGATCAGCGGATAAATCCGGGTCGTTTCCGGCACCGGGTCCACGGCGACCGTATGATCGTTCCACACTTGTTCGGCAATCGCCGCCACCTGCGGAGAAATCCGGCCTGAAATATCCTGAAGACGGTCCCCTTCGCCGTAATAGCGGCGCAGGTATCCGAACTGCCGTTTTACGAAAGCCTTCAGCCAGGGGACATCCGCCTCGGGTGCCATCGGAAGATAACCGGCAATGGCGTTAAGCAGCTTCATCCCGTCGCCGATCCCCTGCAACGGCCGCGCCAGCCCCCGTCCCCGAACGCTTTCCATGGCCGAAGCATAACAGACAAACGGTATGATGCCGTCACGTATCCATTTCGAAATCACGGCCTTTTTTTCATCCGAAACGGCATAGTCGCTTCCTTCGAAAATGCGGATCAGAGCGATGTTATCGGCCAGTATTCCTTCGCCATAACCGCAATTATAGGGGTGACGCGAATGGCTGATGCACGATCCGTCTTCGTAAAAACCTTCCCGGTAGGAGCGTCCGTAACCCGACTCCATCGGAAACAGCCGGATCAGGCTTTCGGTCTTCAGTTTTGCCGCCGTCAGCTTGTCCGCCGAATACCGGTAACGGGACGTATTTTTATCCTTCGGATCGGGGTTCCCGGCCAAAATGGCACGGAGTGCAACATTGCGTGTAGCCCAGGCCCCGTTGGCGCCTTCCGCTCCGCCTGTCGTCCAGTCGGGACTGGGAATGAACGTGTCAACTGCGTCCAAATAACGACTGCGTGCCTCGGCCGGCATGAAATCGTACAACACGGCCACAATATCGAGCAGGTCGCGCGGAATGCCGATCTCCATGTGCCACCAGTTACAGCGGCGGCACTCGACCTCGTCGGTCTGTTTCACCCCGTCGTTGTTCAGATCTACCCAGCGAAAAGGCAGGATACGGCCGTCGCCGTCCAGGTCCTCATAGTAAATACCGAAAGTCGCCGGACTGAAAAAGTCATACATCCGTTCCAGCCCCGACAACACGCGCTCTATCGACGCTTCATTCTGCGGACTCTTCCGGTAATAGTAGCGACTTGCTGGCGTTGTCAGCGCCACGGCTATTTCGCGCAAACGGTCGTAAACCAGATTGATGCTTTTACTGCCGTCCACATCTTCTTCGCCCCGGGCCGGGAGTGAAATATCCGTAAAAACCGTGTTCATGGCCCCGGCAGGCTCCATTTTTCGCAAATGCCCGGCAACGGCTTCATCCCGGGTCTCGAGGTTCGCCCGGATCAGCGGATTGCCGTAATCCAGTTCCGCACCCGTCACCCAGGCAGTATACCGCTCCCGCAGCAGCCGGCACTGCTCCTCCTGCGAACGGGCTTCCGCCTGAAATACGCTCCATACGCATGACAGCAAGCACACGAACCATTTTATCTTTTCCATATCCCAATCAGTTGTTTTTCATCAATTCAAGTATTTCCGAACCGGCCAGCAGATAAGCCCCGGCGGCATATTCCACATTGCTGGTTCTGTAAACGGGCGAACGCAGGCTGTCGGCGGCCATCTGCACATATCCCAGTCGTCCGCTCTGCGGATCGATACAGGCACTCAGCGCACGCCATGCACGCAGGGCCGACCGGCGATAGGATTCGCCCCGGAGCAGTCCGTGGTTAACACCCCAGGCCATCGCATAGCAGCAGAATGCACTGACGCTGGTTTCGCCCATCGGATAGGACTTAGGATCGAGCAGGCTGGCCCGCCAAAGTCCGTCACGGCCCTGCAGTTTCAGCATCCGTGCGCACATATCCCGAAACAAGGTTTCGTACTCACCCCGCAGCCCGGAATCCGCAGGCATATACTCCATCACCCGGCACAAGGCGCCCAGCACCCAGCCGTTTCCACGCCCCCAGCATATTTTCCGACCGTTACGTTCGCGCAGCTGAAATCCGTCTTCCTGCACGCAATAGGTCAGATCACGGTAAAAGAGCGACTCCCGACGGTCGTAAATCAGCGCCACGGTCTGCTGCCAAAGCCGGTCCATGTGTTCCAGATAGCGCAGATCCCCGGTCAGGCGAGCCATCCGCGCCCAGACCGGAGGCGACATGAACAAGGCGTCGCACCACGACCACTCCGTTTTCCGGGGATCGTAACGCGCTATCAGCGAATCGAGCACACAACGCGTGGGGGCAATATCAGCCGTTTCGCACCCCGCCTCGGCCAACTCCAAATAAAACTGCGCAATAGCCAGGTCGTTCCCGTCGTGCAGGGCATTAGGGCCCGGACGCCATGCTGTGCGCCGGGCCAGTTCCACGGACTGATTCCAATACCACGCATCGCCCGTTGCCCGCCAGGCCGCCATCACACCCGCGAACAGCGTCCCCCGGTACCACGACCGATCGGCATCGCGTGCATCATCGGCACTTCCTCCGAACAGATTGGCCAGCTGCGCCTCGCAGGTCCTTCGCATCAGGGCAAGCGACGCGGCCCGGTCCGGCTCCGGAAAATCGGCAAGCAGCGTGCGCTGTTCCGCAAGGTCCCGCTCATGCCGTTCCGACGCCACGAACCGCTCGGGCCGGGACATCTGATCGGTCAGGCGGTAAAGTCCGCAAAGGGCCAGCATCGCCGCGGCATCCTCCGAAACCGACGGTTTGCGGAGAACTCCGGTCCGGCGCACCAGCGAGAGCCCGAGCCGCAGCACCGGAACCCGGTAGGCATCGAGCCACATCATGCCGACGGGACGCGTAATCCCCCAGCAGACATTATATATGTAAAGAAGCGACGACAATTCCCCCGGCGACTGCAACGCTGCTGCGCGGTCGTCGTGCGCCGCCGTCACGAGACGCTGCTTCAACGCATCGGCGACGCGACCTTCGGGCGCACTCCTCAAAGCCCGGTAAAGATTCAACGGCTCCGGCACATCCTTCGCCGGGGATGTCTTTTCAACGACGGGCAGGGCCGCCGCCCGGCCGGCAGCGGCAGTCCATCGTTCCGTACCGGTCACTCCGGCAACGGCCTGCAGGGCATCGACAAGTAATTCGCGGTCCAGCGAATCCAGTTCCAATTCCGAAACATCCGCATATTCAGCGGCAATCCGTTCCAAAACAGCGACCAGACGTGCCGGACGGAGCTCCCGGGGATACGCCCCGTATTGCGGAGAGCGTGCCGCCGTTCCGAGAACCGCCGGCAGCATAAATAAAAGCGAGCAAATGAATTTCAATTTCATCGTATTTTTGAGTAATGAACCCGGCAGCGGAACAGACCGTTCCGAACCGTTTTTCAAAAATACCGGCTTTTCCACAACGGTACATCCGCAAATGCTCCATTTTTTTTAGCGGATGTTTCAAACTCCCGCAAAATACGGAAAAACGGGACCGCACGATTCAACCGACCGATCGTATTGCAGAATGCCGCTACGCGATCGACTGGCCTTCCGTGCGGAGGTAATCGCGGGGAGAAACCCCGAAATGTTTCTTGAACGACGCCGAAAAATGCGAATAGGTTCCAAAACCCGTCATGTCGGCAACCTCGGTCAGGGAGTGCTCCCGGTTGCGGATCAATTCGGCCGAACGGTTCAGCCGGTAAATGCGCAGGAAATCGTTGGGAGTAACCCCCGTAAGGCCCTTGATTTTGCGGTAGAAACTCGTACGGCTGAAGCCAAGCTCCTGCCCCAGGGCATTGACATTCAAGTCGGGATTCGATAATTCCCGATCGAGATAATCGTAGATTTTCTCCAGAAAACGCCGGTCCGAAGCCCGGAGCTTCTCCCGTCCGTCCTCCGCCCCAACGGAATCGGGACGGCGGGTCAGCGCCGCCTGACGCCGGGCCATATTCTCAAAACTGTTTTTCACGACCGAAAGCAACAGTTCCGGATAAAACGGTTTTTCCAGATAAACATCCGCCCCCTGTTCATAACCTTCGATCCGCTCTTCAGGCTGTGTACGAGCCGTAAGCATCACAAATGGAATGTGGCAAAGCAGATCGTTTTTGCGAACCTTCCGGCAAAGCTCATATCCGTCCATCCGGGGCATCAGCACATCGCTCAGAATCAGGTCGGGGATTTCCCGGCAGGCAGCCTCGTAACCTTCGATGCCATCACAAGCCTCCGACACGAAATAATAAGGTTCCAACAACTCGACCAAAAACGACCGTACCTCATTGTTATCCTCCACGACCAATATATGCCGGGCATCGGGCCTGCACACGACCTCGGGTCCGGCAGGCCCCATCGGCTCCCTTGTATGCCCATGAATCACCCGATCGGAAACATCCGTCCATTCCGTTTCATCGTAGGCCGCCGGGTCCGCCGGCACCGCAACCGAAAAGACCATGCCCCGGGGTTCATTGCGCCAGGCTGCAATTTCTCCTTTATGAATTCCGGCCAGCGTCCGGGCATAATTCAGGCCGATTCCCAATCCGCTCTGCGTATTTTTGTTGTGCAGATCCTTTCGGAAACGCTGATAGCGCAGGAATAACTGTCCGAGTTCTTCATCCGACATACCCTCTCCGGGGTCTGAAACCGTAATCCGCAGATAACCGCCTTCATAGGACGGAAGGTTAAAGTGTCGACCCGGATCGGTCACACGCTCTATCCGCACACAGATACTTCCCGACTGCCGGGGCGTATATTTTACCGCGTTGGACAGCAGGTTGTAAACGATCTTGTCCAGTTTATCGAAATCCGCGGGTACACGCAACGGATCATCAGCGCCTTCGAGCCTTATCTCCAGTCCTTTCTCATGGGCCGAACAAGCAAACCCGGCCGTAATATCACGCACGAGCGCGGCCGCATCGTCATACTGCACGCCGAGCGGCAAGGCATCGCCGACGATCTTCGTCAGATCGACCATCTGATCGAGCAACCGGAGCAGCCTGCGAATGTTATAATCGACCAAATCGGTCAGCCGCGCAGCCTCCGCCGGATCTTTCCCCCGGTCCTTCAGCAGACCAATCCCTCCGCAAATCAGAGTCAGCGGAGTCCGCAGTTCATGCGACATATTCCCGAAAAAACGGACTTTCAGCAGCGACAGTTCCTGTTCACGGCGCTTTTCGGCCTCTGCCAATCGCAAACGGGCTGCATTCATGCGGTTTCTGAAGACGAGTCCCAGTACGAAAAAAACGACGGTCAGCACAGCAGCAGCATAACCGGCCAATGCCCAAAGCGAAAGCCATGGGGAGCCTTTCACATCGATCCACAACGATGCCTGGCCTGCATTCTCCCAGGTACCGTCCCGATTGCAGGCCTTAACCGACAAGCGGTAGCTTCCCGGCCGCAGATTCGAATAAACCGCCCGGCGATGGTGCTCCACATAATTCCAGTCCGCATCGAATCCCTCCAATTTATAGGCATAGCGCAATGTCTGGGGCGATATCAGGTCGACCCCGCCATAATCGACGGAGAAAACCCGCTGCCGATGGTTCAAAACGATACGTTCGGTCAGTTGCAGGACACGCTCCAGTATGCCGTCCGTATCTCCGGGCCGTACTGTCCGGTTCCCGATCTTCAGGTCTGTCAATACCACCGGGGCCTGTCCGGACGAAGGAACTATTGCCGCAGGGTCAAAACGGGTCAGTCCGTGATTCCCGCCGAAACAGATATTTCCGCCCCGGTCACGAAAGGAACTCTTTTCATGGAATTGATTGCCTCCCGTTCCATCATCGTCAAAAAAGTTCAGGAATACATTCCGGTCCGGGTCGAAGCGCGAAATACCATACGACGTACTGATCCAAATCAGATCGTCTGACCGTTCGATACCGAGTATGTCATTGCTCGGAAGGCCTTCGCTCCGGCCATAGAAATGCGCCGCGCCACGCTCCCGATCGAAAAGGCCCAGTCCGCTTCCATAGGCGCCCAGCCACAACCGCCGGCGCTCCCTGTCATAATTCATCGTAACGACACTCGTCTCCAAACGGGCCGGCATTCCGCCACAGACGAGCGGATACGGATGCAGCGTTTTCTCATCGACACGGAACACCCCCATGGAAAAAGCAGAAAGCAGCATTTCACCTGCATCGCCCCGTATGATCCGCGTTATATTATTACTCTCGGCCGCGGGATTCACAAGCAGGTTAACCGGAGCAGAATCGCCGGGTGTAATAATATACGCTCCGTTACGGGCTGTTCCGGCCCAAATCCGGCCCATTTCGTCCTCGCACAAAGTAACGGCCCGAATCGGGAAACTCCGCAACAGATGCAGCCTGCCTGCACGATACTCGGCTTCGGCCAGCGAAACTTCGCTCCCGATCCACAGTTTTCCGCGGGAATCGGTATACACGCATTGGACGAAATCGCGGTTAGCGCCTGCGAAAATCGGCGAATTTCCGGCCGTATAGCGTCCCGATCGCCCGGTGCGAGGATCGTAACGAAACAACCCATCGTAAAGTGTCCCCAGCCACAACGTCCCGTCGGGCGTTTCGCAAACCGACGAAACGAACTTTCCGGCCAGCAGTTCATGCAGGCAACGGTCCCGGTTGAATGTCCGTTCGGCCACAGTCCCCCGGAAAAGCCCCCGGTCAAACGTCCCGACCCAGATATTTCCGTTTTCCTCTGCCAGACAACACGTCACGGAACCGGGTATTTCATCCTCGAAGAAGGGAGTATCCCCGCACGGCACAAGTGTCCTGCAGGCAGCATCGAGCACAAACAAACCCCGGTTATCGGAACCGATCAGCGTCCGGCCATCCCCGAGGAATTGAATCGTCGTCACCCGCAATCTTGCCAGTTCAGGCTCCAATGCACCGAAAAAAGAGCGGCACAATCCGCCCTGTCCGGATTCCGCCACAACGATACCGGCCTCCGTACCGAACCAAACCCGACCGTCCGGATGCAAATTGGAACAGTTCACCCGTTTCGAACGCCCCAATGCAAAACGCCTTTTTTCCCGGAATTCACCGTCGAGGCACACGATAACCCCTTCGTCCAGACCGCCCCCGATCCACCAATCGCCAGTCGGCACAGGCGACATCGTCCGCACGAAAAAATCACTTTCATAACAAGGTGTCAACAATCCGCCGCCACGATCCGCCCGTGCAATCCCCTTCAATCCGCAGGCATATACGTCACCCCCGAACCGGACCAACGAAGCGAAATGGCACCGTTTCCGATCTGCATAGGAGTACGGTTGAAAGTACCCTTCCGCAGCACGCAGCAACGCCACGCCCTGTCCATGGGCAACCCAAACGCCCTCTGTTCCGTCACAAAGCACGGCATTCACGTTATCATCGCCCAGACTGGCCGAATCGTCTGACTGATGGTAATAATAAGCATAATCGGAACCATCGTAACAACACAGGCCTTTCGACGTGGCTATCCACAGACGTTCGACACTATCCCGGCAAAAACCGTTGATATGTAAATTGCGAATGCCGCCGGTTATCATAGGCATCTGCGCCGGGGCTCCCCGCAGCACGACTGCCAATGATAATCCGGCAATACAAAGCATCCATCCTTTCACACGCATCGTCGAACAATTTAGGCACTAAAGTACACCTTTTCCGACAAAGTAAAAAATGCAGGAAATCCCATTTGCGGAATTTCATTTCCAAGGTGTGTGTTTTCGACAAAATTACGCTTTTCAGACGGAAAATTCAATCAGATTCGCTACCTTTGTAAATTAGTTCTATCCGACAAATGAAAAAGATACTTATTACGGCTCTGACTATCGGTATATGCTGTTCATGCGGCGGCTCCGCGGCGCGTTCCAAACGCACGGCGCAGACGGCCCCGGCAGCAGCACAGACGCAGCCCAAAACATACACCTACCGCATCGTGGCGGCCTATCCCCACTCCACGGAGGCCTACACCCAAGGACTGTACTACGACAACGGCCTCCTGTGGGAGGGAACGGGGCAATACGGCGAATCGCGGGTGCAGACCATCGACCTCTCGACCGGCAGAACCGACGTGCTGGCACGCCTGCCCCGCTCGGAATTCGGCGAGGGAATCGCCCGCGTGGGCGACGAACTCTTCCAGCTCACCTGGCAGTCGAACACGGCACACGTGTATTCGCTGAAAGACGGCAAACTGCAGAAAATCCGCGACCACCGCTATCCCGGCGAAGGCTGGGGGCTCACGACCGACGGCACGAAACTCTACATGTCCGACGGCACGGCCAACATCCACACGGTGGACCCCGCGACGTTTCGCCGCGAAAAGCGCGTGACGGTGACTTTCAAGGGCGTGCCGGTCAACTACCTCAACGAACTGGAGTGGATCGGGGGCAAACTATGGGCCAACGTCTACACCACCGACCAGATCGCGATCATCGATCCCGCGACGGGCGTCGTGGAGGGCATCGTGGACCTGACGGGCCTGCTGCCCGAAGCGGAGGCCGCCCCGGAGACCGACGTGCTGAACGGCATCGCCTATGATGCCGCCGCAGACCGCATCTTCGTGACGGGCAAGAACTGGCCGAAGCTCTTCGAAATAGAAATAATCGAGAAATAAATGGCAACGACGCTATACGAACAACTGGAAAAACGCATCCTGCTGCTCGACGGCGGCTTCGGCACGATGGTGCAGGGCTACGGGCTTCAGGAGGAGGATTATCGCGGCGAACGCTTCCGCGACTGGCCGGTGCTGCTGAAAGGGTACAACGACCTGCTCGCGCTGACGCGCCCGGAGATCGTCGGCGAGATTCACCGAAAATACCTGCAGGCCGGGGCCGACATCATCGAGACCGACTCGTTCAACGCCAATGCCGTGTCGCTGGCCGACTACCGGATGGAGGGGCTGGCCTATGAGATTTCGAAGGCCGCCGCCGAAACGGCCCGCCGTGCGGCGGATGAATTCACGGCCCGCAACCCGCAGAAACCCCGTTTCGTGGCGGGTTCGATGGGTCCCACGAACCGCACGGCCTCGATGTCGGCCGACGTGGCGAACCCCGCGGCCCGCGAAGTGACCTTCGCGCAACTGGTCGAAGCCTACTCGGACCAGGCGCGGGGACTCATGGACGGCGGCGCGGACATCCTACTGGTGGAGACCGTCTTCGACACGCTCAACGCCAAGGCGGCCCTTTACGCCATCGACCTGCTTGCGGCCGAACGGGGCTGGGCAATTCCCGTGATGGTCTCGGGAACGCTGGCCGACGCCAGCGGCCGCACCCTCTCGGGGCAGACCGTCGAAGCCTTCGCCGCCTCGATGTCGCACGCAAAACTGCTCTCCATCGGCTTCAACTGCGCCTACGGGGCCAAACAGCTCCTCCCCTACCTCGAACGGCTGGCGGCGGTGGCCGGGACCCGCATTTCGGCGCATCCCAACGCGGGTCTGCCGAACGTGATGGGCGGTTACGACGAGACGCCCGAGATGTTCGCCGAAGATGTCGGGGAGTACCTGCGGCGCGGACTGGTGAACATCGTGGGCGGATGCTGCGGCACCACGCCCGCACACATACTCTGCCTGTCAAAGATTGCCGGGGAATACGCCCCGCGGCCCGTTCCCGAACCCCGCCATACGACGGTGCTGAGCGGACTGGAGCCGCTGCGGATTGTCCCCGAAGCCAATTTCATCAATATCGGCGAACGCACGAACGTCGCCGGATCGGCCAAGTTCGCGCGGCTGATCCGCGAAGCGAATTACGAAGAGGCGCTGTCGGTGGCCCGCGCACAGGTCGATGCCGGGGCGCAAATCGTCGATGTCTGCATGGACGACGGGCTGATCGACGGCCCCGCGGCGATGCGCACGTTCCTGAACCTGATGGCTTCGGAACCCGAGATCGCCCGCGTGCCGGTGATGATCGACTCGTCGAAATGGGAGGTGCTTCAAGCGGGACTCGAGGTGACGCAGGGTAAGTCGGTGGTCAATTCCATATCGCTCAAGGAGGGCGAGACGGAGTTCCTGCGCCGGGCCGCGGAGATACACCGCTTCGGAGCGGCCGCCGTGGTGATGCTCTTCGACGAGCGGGGGCAGGCCGACACCTACGAACGGAAGGTGGAGGTTGCGGAAAGGGCCTACAAACTGCTTACCGCCAACGGATTCCCGGCGGAAGACATCATCTTCGACCCCAATGTGCTGGCCGTGGCGACGGGCATTTCCGAGCACGACGGCTATGCCAAGGCTTTCATCGACGCAACGCGCTGGATCAAGGAGAACCTCCCCTATGCGAAGGTCTCGGGCGGTGTGTCGAACCTCTCGTTCGCCTTCCGCGGCAACAACGCCGTGCGCGAGGCGATGCACTCGGCGTTCCTCTACCACGCCATCCGCGCGGGGATGGACATGGGCATCGTCAATCCGCAGCTGCTCCGCGTGTACAGCGAGATCGAGCCCGAGCTGCTGGAACGCGTCGAGGACGTGATCCTCTGCCGCCGGACCGACGCCGCCGAGCGACTGTCGGAATATGCGCAGCAGGTGCAGCAGACGGCCCGGACCGAAACGCAGGCTCCCGACGCCTGGCGGGCGGGAACCTTGAAAGAACGCATCGCCCACGCGATGCTCAAGGGCGTAGCGGACTACATCGAACAGGACGCGCTGGAGGGTTACGAGGCGCTGGGCAGTCCGATGGCCGTAATCGACACGCTGCTGATGCCCGCTATGGAGCAGGTCGGAGTGCTGTTCGGCGAAGGGAAAATGTTTCTGCCCCAGGTGGTTAAAACGGCCCGCGTGATGAAACGCGCCGTGGCGGCGCTGACGCCCTACATCGAGCAGGGTTCGGGCGGCATTTCTCACAACGCCGGCAAGGTACTGATAGCCACCGTAAAAGGTGACGTGCACGACATCGGCAAGAACATCGTGGCGGTCGTGATGGCCTGCAACGGATACGAAATCAGGGACCTCGGCGTGATGGTCGAGTCGGAACGCATCGTCGACGAGGCGGTGGCGTGGGGTGCGCAGTGCATCTGCCTGAGCGGCCTGATCACCCCGTCGCTCGACGAAATGGCCCACGTCTGTGAGGAGCTGGAACGCCGCGGGCTCCGCATCCCGGTCATCATCGGGGGTGCGACGACCTCGGACCTCCATACGGCGGTGAAGATCGCCCCGGTCTATTCGGGGGCGGTGATTCACTCCGCGAACGCCAGCCGCAACAGCCAGATACTGGCGCAGCTGCTCGGCCCGGACGGCGATCTGTACGTCGATAAGGTGAAAGCCGACCAGCAGGCCCTGCGCGGAGAGTACGCCCGCAGCCAGCGGATGCGCGACCTGATGCCGCTCGCCGAGGCACGCAAGGCGGGGCGGAGCGTCCAACCGCATATTCCTGTAAAACCGCTCCATCCGGGCCGCATGGTCTTCCCGGATTTCGACGTGGCGGACGCCGAGCCGTTTATCGACTGGAATTTCTTCTTCCCGGCGTGGGGGCTCAAGGGACGGTATCCCGAGATACTGGACCATCCCGAACGGGGCGCCGAGGCCCGCAAGGTTTTCGACGATGCGCAGGCGCTGCTGGCCCGCATCCGCGACGAGCGGCTGCTGACGCTGCAGGGCGTCGTGGGCATCTTCCCGGCACGCGCCGAGGACGACGACATCTGGGTGACGGACGCCAAAGGGCGCGAAAAGCGGCTTCCGATGCTCCGCAACCAGACGCGCGGGGAGGCGAACCTGTCGCTGGCGGATTACATCGCCCCGAAGGACGACTGGATCGGCTGTTTCGCCGTGACGGCCGGCATCGGACTGAAAGAACTCACGGAAAAATTCCGCGCCGAAGGCGACGACTATTCGGCGATTATGGCCAAACTGCTGGCCGACCGGCTCACGGAAGCCTTCGCGGAGGCCGTGCACACCTTCGTGCGGCGCCAGATGTGGGGTTACGAAACCGGCGAACCGCTCACCCCGAAACAGGTCGTCCGCGGCGAATACCGCGGCCGCCGCATGGCCTTCGGCTACCCGGCGACGCCCGACCACTCGCTCAAACGCGAGGTATTCGACCTGCTGGCCGCCGAGGTCACGACCGGCATGCGGCTGACCGAAAACTGGATGATCGATCCCGGCGAAGCGCTGTGCGGACTGCTGCTGGCCGATGCCGACTATTTCTCAATCGGGACCGTCGATGCGCAGCAGCTGGAGGAGTATGCCGACCGCCGCGGCATGGAGGTCGGAGAGGTGAAAAAGATTATACCGAACAACGTATGAACGTAGTAGACATCATCAACGAGGCGGTCGCCTCCGGACGCACCCGGTTCGCATTCGAACTGCTGCCGCCGCTCAAGGGCGACGGCATGCAGAAGATATTCGCCGCCGTGGAGCCGCTGATGCCCTTCGATCCCGCCTATGTCAACATCACGTTCCACCGCGAGGCGATCAAGGAGACCGAGCGCGGGGACGGCAGCATCGAATGGCACGTCGTGCGGCGCCGTCCCGGAACGGTCGGCATCTCGGCGGCCCTGCAACACCGCTACGGCGTGGAGGTGGTGCCCCACCTGATCTGCGGGGGACTGTCGAAATACGACATCGAGGACACGCTTATCGACATGGATTTCCTCGGACTGCACAACGTGCTGGCCCTGCGCGGCGACAAGTCACAGAACGAAAAGCGCTTCATGCCCCATCCGCAGGGACACGCACACGCAGTGGATCTGGTCAGGCAGATCGCGGACATGAATCAGGGAAAATTCATCGACGGCGAGGTCGAGGAGTGCCACCACTCGAAATTCTCGATCGGCGTGGCGGGCTATCCCGAGGTGCACGCCGAAGCCCGCGACATCACCTCGGACATCGTCCGCCTAAAAGACAAGATCGACGCCGGCGCGGAGTATGTCGTGACGCAGATGTTCTTCGACAACAGCCGCTATTTCGATTTCGTGCGCCGCTGCCGCGAGGCGGGAATCGGGGTGCCTATCATTCCCGGACTGAAGCCCATTTCGACGCTCAAACACCTGGAGATACTCCCGGAGACGTTCGGCGTAGAGCTGCCCGAAGAGCTGGTCCGCGAGGCAAAGGCGCATCCGGACAACGTGCGCGAGGTCGGGACCGAATGGGCCATCGCCCAGAGCCGCGAACTGATGGCCGCGGGCGTTCCCGTCGTACACTATTACACGATGAGCCGCACGACGAACATCCAGAAGATCGTGAAAGCGGTATTTTAAAGAGACTACGATTATGACACCCGTCGAATTTCGCCGCCGCCTGCACGCGCATCCCGAACTGTCGTTCAAGGAGCACGACACGGCAGCATTCATCGAACAGCAGCTCGCGGAGCTGGGCATCGAACACCGCAGGATAGCATCCACGGGCGTGCTGGCCCGCATCGAAGGCCGTAAAACGGCCGACAGCGACCGGCGTGCCGTCGTGCTGCGTGCCGACATCGACGCCCTGCCCATCGACGAGCAGAACGACGCCGCGTGGCGGTCGCAGAACGAAGGGGTGATGCACGCCTGCGGCCACGACATGCACGCCGCCGTGCTGTTCGGAGTCCTGAAGGAGTTCGCCGCAGCACCCGACTTCCGGGGCACGCTCTTCGGGCTGTTCCAGCCCGGCGAGGAGTGCAACCCCGGCGGAGCGTCGCTGGTGCTGGCCGAAAAGCCCTTCGACGGATACGACGTGCGGGCCGTGGTGGGCGAGCACGTCGAGCCGCAGCTGGAGGTGGGGACCCTCGGGTTCCGCGCCGGAAAGTACATGGCCGCGAGCGACGAACTGCGCTTTCGGATACACGGCACGGGCGGCCACGGCGCGATGCGCAAACAGCTCAAAGACCCCGTCGCGGCGGGCGCCGAACTGCTGACGCGCCTCATCGCGCTCAACGACGAGGAGTGCGTGCTGTCGGTGGGCCGCGTGGAGGCCCACGGCGCGACGAACATCGTGCCCGACGAGGTCTACATGGAGGGTACGCTCCGCACGTTCGACGAACGCGAACGCGGAATCATCCACCGCCGCATCGGGATCATCGCGGCGGACATCGACGCCCGGCACGGCGTGAAGACCGCGGTGGAGATCGGGCGCGGCTATCCGTGCGTGGTAAACAACGAGATACTCGTCAAGCACGCCGCGGCGCTGGCCAAAACCGAAGGTCTCGGAGTCGAGATGCTCCCGCTGAGGACCACGGCCGAGGATTTCGGATTCTATTGCCAGCAATATCCGTCGCTGTTCTACCGGCTGGGCGTGGGCGCCGCGGCCGGACGACCCCACACGGCGACATTCTCTCCCGACGAAGGGGCCATAGACGTGGGCATCGGCTATATGGGCCGATTAGCCCGGAAAATTCTTGAAAAACAATGAACAAACAAAACCAACGCTCCGGAAAAGGAGCCCGGAAAACAGACCGCACATCGGTGATACTGAGCCTGCTGCGCGAATTTCCCAACAATAAATTCTCGCTGAAGCACCTCGCTTCGGCATCGGGAGGCGCCTCGAAGGAGGGACGCCGCGAAACGCTCGAAATCCTCGACCGGCTCTTCGAAGAGGGCATCGTCGAGGAGTGCGCACGCGAAAAATACCGCCTCACCCAGAAGCACCTGCCCCACTACGAAGGCGTGGCCGACATGACCGCGTCGGGTTCGGTATACGTGAAGGTCGAGGGGTTGGAAGCCGACATATTCGTCAACCAGCGCAATGCGGCGAACGCCCTGAACGGCGACCGCGTGGAGGTCGTGGTGATGCACCGCGGCCGCAACGGGCAGATGGAAGGCGAGATCACGAAGATCGTCGAACGCAACCGCAAACCCTATGTGGGTGTGGCCGAGGTCGGATTGCACCAGATATTCGTGCGGGCCGATTCGCGCCGCATGCCGATGGATATTTACCTCTCGAAGCGCACCTGGCCCGACGTGCGCGACGGCGAGAAGGTCGTGGTCCGCATCGTCGACTGGCAGCCCGGGAGCAAAAGCCCCGTGGGCGAGCTGGTCGAGCGGCTGGGCATGGCCGGCAACAACGACACGGAGATGCACGCCATCCTGGCCGAGTACGAACTCCCCTACCGTTTCGAACCCGAGATCGAAGAGGCCGCCGAGGCCATCGACGCCCGCGTGACGGGCAAGGAGATCGCCGAACGGCGCGATTTCCGGCAGACAGTGACCTTCACGGTGGACCCCGCCGACGCCAAGGATTTCGACGACGCGCTGTCGGTGCGCAAAATCAAGGACGGCGTCTGGGAGATCGGCGTGCACATCGCCGACGTGACCCACTACGTGAGGCCCCACTCGGTGATCGACGACGAAGCCGTGGAGCGCGGCACATCGGTCTATCTGGTGGACCGCACCGTGCCGATGCTGCCCGAACGGCTCTCGAACGAACTCTGCTCGCTCCGTCCCAACGAGACGAGCCTTTGCTTTTCGGCGGTGTTCACCCTCAACGAAAACCTCGAAATACTCGAAGAGTGGTTCGGCCGCACGGTCATCCACTCCGACCGCCGCTTCACCTACGCCGAGGCGCAGGAGATTATCGAAACCGGTCGCGGCGATTATGCCGAGGAGGTACTGACCCTCAACCGGCTGGCCCAGGCGCTGCGTCAGGAGCGTTTCAAAAACGGCGCGATCTCGTTCGACCGCGAGGAGGTGAAATTCAAACTCGACGAAAACGGCAAGCCTCTGGGCGTCTATTTCAAGGAGCAGAAGGAGTCGAACCAGATGATCGAGGAGTTCATGCTGCTGGCCAATCGCCGTGTGGCGGAGTTCTGCGGCAAGCGCAGGACCGAGAGCGGCCGCACGGCGGAGCGCACGATGGTCTACCGCGTGCACGACTCCCCGAGCGAGGAGAAACTCGACCGCTTCCGCCAGTTCATCCTCCGCTTCGGACACATCTTCAAGGCCACGAAGGGCCGCGCCGTGGCCAAGGAGATGAACAAGCTCTTCAAGCAGATCAAGGGCACCACCGAGGAGAACGCCGTCTCGACGATGGCCGTGCGCTCGATGGCCAAAGCCTACTACACGACCGACAACATCGGCCACTATGGACTGGCGTTCCCCTACTACACGCATTTCACCTCGCCCATCCGCCGCTATCCCGACATGATGGTCCACCGGCTGCTGGCGCGTTACCTCGCGGGCGGCAAGGCGGCCGACAAGACCGAGCTGGAAGACCTCTGCGCACGCGCCTCGGACCGCGAGGTGGTGGCCGCCGAGGCCGAACGCGCGTCGATCAAGTACAAGATGGTCGAGTTCATGAAGGAGCACATCGGCGAGGAGTTCGAAGGACACATCTCGGGCCTCACGGAGTGGGGAGTCTATGTGGAGCTGGACGAGACTCACATCGAGGGCATGTCGTTCCTGCGGGACATCGAAGGCGATTTCTTCCAGTTCGACGAGCAGCTTTACGAAATCATCGGACGCTCGACGGGCATTCGGCTGACGCTGGGCAGCCCCGTGCGCATCCGCGTGAAGCGTGCCGACCTGCAGAAGCGCCAGCTCGATTTCGAGGTGCTGCTGCCCGAAGCCGCCGCACGCCGCGCCGCTGCGCCCTCCGAAGGACGCGCAAAAGTCCCCAAGGTCCGCACGTCGTCCCGCCGCAGGGGTCGGTGAAATATCCGATAATAAAAAAGGGACCGACGACGGTCCCTTTTTTATATTCAGAGGGCATACGGCCCATCCGACACCGGGATATCCCGGAGCAGCACTTTTTGCGAAGCGACCGCCTCCGGAAGCGGCTGACCGCCGCCGACACTCAGGCGGATACGTCCCGGCTCAACGACCGGCAGATCGTATTCGTCCAGTGCAGCCATCTGTTCCGGGAGCAGTTCGAAGGTCACGCAACGGCTCTGACCAGGCTGTAAATGAATGCGTCTGAACCCCTGCAACGAACGGATCGGACCGCTGTATTTCGAATCGGGCAAGGCAACGTAAAGCTGCACCACTTCGTCGCCGGCACGCGCTCCGGTATTGGTTACACGGACAGCGACCGACATCGGTTCACCGGCCTGCACACTCTCGGGAACCGAAACCCATTCATAGGAAAAAGTCGTATAACTCAGCCCGTAACCGAACGGATAGAGCGGATCGCCCGCGAAATAGCGATAAGTTTTTCCGGCCATATCGTAGTTTTCAAAAGCTGGGATTTGATCGACCGACCGATAAAAAGTCACCGGCAGGCGTCCCGCAGGATTGTAGTCGCCGAAAATCACATCGGCAACGGCATCTCCGCCGGCCTGTCCCGGATACCAGGCTTCCAAAATGGCCGGCATGGCCTGAATGTCGGGACCGAACGCCACGGCACTGCCGTTGAGCAGGACCAGCACAACCGGTTTCCCGAGTTTATTGATCGCACGGATCAATTTCTGCTGCGAAGCAGGCAGGCCAATGTCCACACGGTCGCCGCCCGAGAATCCCTTCACGTCGATATTCAGGGCTTCTCCCTCGAGCAGCGGACTGAGCCCCATGCAGAGAATCACAAGGTCCGACGAGGCGGCCGCCCGCAAAGCCTCGGCCTGCAGATCGGGTTTGGGATAGTCCCACAACAGACGCATCATGGCGTATTCGGTATCCTTCTGGCAATACTCGGCTTCGATACGATAGCACCGCCCGGCTTCAAGCCGGACCCAGCTGTATTCCTTGTGGGGTTGGTCGGGGACCTTCCACGAAGCCAGCCGTTTCCCGTCCAAACGCAGTTCGAATCCGAGATACCCTTCGCCGCCCAATGCGTAATCGCCGCTCTCGGAAACCGAAAGCACTCCGGACCAACGAGCCGAAAAACAATCGTAACGCATCCCCGGATGCGGAGGCGTCGTGCGCCAGATATGATCGACAGCAGGTTCCACACCTTGCCAGCAGGGAGTTCCGGCCAGCGAATCGTTGTCGAAATACACAACATGCAGACCGTGTTCCCGTTTGGTGCTGTCCGTATAGAAAGCCGCAGCCGGAATTGCCGACAGATGCGGCATCTCCTCAGCCAGACGGCATCCCTGCGCATAGATCACCTCCGCATCGGGCAATTTGCGGCGAACACCCTCCGCCACAGTGACCGCCGAAGAGGGATAACCGCAGTAATTGGCCAACAGAACCTCCTCCTCATCGGCATTCGGGCCGATTACGGCAACCCGGCGCACCTGCTTGGTGAAAGGCAGCATTCCGCCCTTGTTCTCCAACAGTACCATCGATTTGCGGGCTGCTTCGAGCGCCAGTTCCCGGTGTTCCGCACAATCTACGACGCTAAGCGGAATATCGGAATAGGGAACCATTTTCGCCGGATCGAACATCCCGAGGCGCATCCGAGCCTCCATCAGCCGCGTCACCGACACATCGATCTCCGGTTCGGTAATCAATCCCTGCCGCACAGCCTCGGTCAGGGCCGGATAGGAATCGCCGCAGTTCAGGTCCGTACCGGCCTTCACGGCTTTGGCCGCCGCGGCTTCGCGGGTAGGAACAACATGGTGGGCATTCTTTTGGTAGAAATCAGCCACGGCCCAGCAATCCGAAACGACATACCCCCCGAATCCCCATTGATCCCGAAGCAAACTGCTCATCGCGGAATTTCCACAACACGGTTCGCCCGAAATGCGCTGGTAAGCGCACATCACCGACCAGACTCCGGCCTGCTGTACGGCCTTGCGAAAATGGGGCAGATAGGTCGCCGCCATGTCCCGGTTCGACGGGAAAATATTGGCCGAATGACGCGTCGACTCCGGTCCGCTGTGCACAGCGAAATGTTTGGCCGTAGCCACGAGTTTCAGATAGCGCGGATCATCACCCTGCAGTCCGCGAATGTACTGCACGCCCAGTTCGCCGGTCAGGTACGGATCTTCGCCATAGGTCTCCATTCCCCGCCCCCAGCGCGGATCACGGAAAATGTTGATATTGGGCGTCCAGAAAGTAAGCCCCTGGTAAAGGCCGCGTTTTCCCCGCGAAGCATAGTCGTTGTATTTGGCACGCGCCTCATCCGAAACAGCGGTGGCAATACGGAACATGGTGGAATCGTCCCACATGGCCGCCATCCCGATCGCCTGGGGAAAAACCGTCGCCAGTCCCGAACGTCCGACTCCGTGGAGGCATTCGTTCCACCAGTTATAGGCCGGAACCCCCAGCCGTTCGATCGCCCGGGAATCATTGGTCATTTGCGACACCTTTTCCTCGAGGGTCATACGCGACACCAGGTCCTCGGCCCGCTTTTCAAAAGGAAGGTCTGTATCCAAATAGGCCGGCACGGAACATCCTGCCATCAGCAGGAATAAGGCAGAGCATACGCCATACCGCATCCGAATCGTAAGAAACCTGTTCATAATCTGCTTATTTCCAGTTATCGAGCGGAACGACCGTACCAACTGGAGCCGCGACATCCGCGCACTCCACACAGATCGTCTGCGGCCCGCTCAGGTCTGACAGGCGGATTTGCAATTTTCCGAAACCCTTATTGACCTGATTTAGTGTCCCGATCCGGTCCGAGAAAATAGGACGCGTCTCATCCAAAAAAAGAATATCGGTATCCGAAGGCGGTACGACCTCAAAGGTCGCCGAAGAGGGACTGAGGATACGGAACACCACCTGCCGCCCCTCCTGTGTGAGTGTGACGCTTCGTTTATCGGGAGCGACACTATATCCCGGAATCGCCGAAGTGTGCATCAGCCAGTAGACTGTCGACCCCGGATTCCGGAGCGTAAACTCATCCTGCACAATCACAGCACGCCGGGCGCGATCGATCGCCACGCCGCGGCGATAGGCAGTCACGTCGCGCGAATAGCATTGGGAAAGATCGAGGAGATGCGAATCCCGGCCCTGCCGAACGACCGCGGCGACGCCCTTCGGGTCCTGTTCCGGACGCGCATCGGGGTTAATCACGACGACACTCTTCCCTTCGGCCCGGGTCCTGTAATAGGAGAACCGCCCCGTAGTCTGCACCCGGTCGCCGCCAGCATCCGTATAACCGGGTTTCGCCGTATCGAAATAATCCGCCGGATAAGGACTGGTCGTCCCGAGACTGCCGGCGGCAAAGTTCTGTCCGTTGGCCTGGATAAAAAAGGTCCCGGCATCCAGATGTCCATGGCTGGCATTGTTGTCTCCGGCATGAATCCCGATATAAAAAGCGTCGTCCGAACTATCCTCCCGCAAAAAAAGATACTCCACACCGCGAAGATAGCCCGATTCGGGAATGTTCGACGAAGAGCCGGACGCCACGAGCTGCGGATCATAATAGAGATAATCCAGCCACGAATTGAACTTCACGGGATTGGCCGCATTCTTTTGCAGACAGGCCAGATAGTGCGTCTTGGCGAGATCGGGGTCCCGGAAATGACGGGCGAACCAGAAATAGGAAAGGTATTTTTTCTCCGGGCTGTAATAGAGGAAATCATCGCCGAACGAGGCACTGCCCACAGGCCCCGCCATTTTATAGGGAAACCACCCCGTCTGCCGGAATCCCGGAGAGTCGCTCAGCCCGAAAGTCGTTCCCAGATTACGCTGCATGGCTTCGAGGGACAGCATCGTATTGCTCAACCCATAGGACCAGTACATCATTCCTTCGACACTGGCCCCGTCGGGATCGAACGAACGGATATAGAGCGGAAGCCGGTTGACCGCCTGCGTAATCACATCGGCACAGAACGCCGGATCCCGGTCGTACATGGCCAAAGCGGCATCGATCAGGCCTCCGTGGCAGATACCGTTCCAATTATCCTTGCTCGCATACCACCGCCAGACGGCTTTGCCGCCCTTCATCTGCGACAAACCCGGTTCGAGCGCCAGCCGGCGGGTCCCCTGATAGAGGGCCGTGCGCTGGGACTCGCTCAGGTAGTCGTACAACCCGTCGTAAATCATCGCACAACCTTTCGCCCCGATCCCCGTATCGAGGAAATGACGGTATGCACCCCAGTCGGGCCATTCGAGCAACGCCTCCATCTGGCGCCAGCAGCGATCCGCATAACGTTTGTCTCCGGAAAGACGGTAGGCCAACACCAGATAAGGCACCTGGTCGTTCGCAAAGTCATGGATGCCCGGAATGCGCAGATTAGCGCCATCGAGGGCATACGAAATCAACGGCTGGGAAAGGATGCGGTCGGCGGTAGCGACAATCAAATCCTGTACAGCCTGCAATTCGGCATCGTTACGGGCCAATTCCCGCTGTTTCGACAACTCCGCGTCCGTGAAAAAGAGATACGGATGCTCAGGCTGTCCGGCCTGCATCAACAGGGCATTCACCGATTTAGGCGTAGTCGGCAGCGCCTTCAACCGGTCGTCGACCGGCGTCCGCAGCCGGAAAGGCGCGTCTGCCGTAGCGATTCCCTCCGCCGTTTGAACCTGAACGATGTAATCGCCGTCGAAGAGCTCCTCCGGCATCCGAAATACCAACTCCGTTTCAGTGGCTTTTTCCGGGGCAAAAGCCCGCGTTTCGTTCAAAACGATCCGGTTGTAGGAAGCCAGCCGGCTGAAATTCGCCCCGGAGATTGTGATCAGGGTCGAACAGTCGCCCGTAAGAGGCGTCACCGATGTAATCACCGGGGCGTCACCCTCTTTTCCGCCGGCCGCAACACGGCTGTCCGAAGAACAGGCCCCGGCGGCAGAAACGGTCGTGCAAACCATCCAGAGATAGGATATAAAATATTTCATAAGAATTATCATTCTATATTAAAAAACTTCTCTCCGGATCTTGTATCCGGAGAGAAAGCACCACAAACCTACCAACCCGGATTCTGTTGCAACGATCCGTTGCTCTTGTTGATCTCCGCAACAGGAATCGGATAAAGATACATTTTCGGAGCGACAAATGCACGCTGTTCCACGACAAATTCCTCATAACGGGTCTCTCCGGAAGAGGAATCCACAGAGACTTTCAACCCCAGCAGGGGTTTATTTTCGGTCTGCTCGGCGATCATCCAGCGGCGCACATCGAAGAAACGATGTCCTTCGAAAGCCAGCTCGACACGGCGCTCTTCGATCAGCCATTGCCGGAAATCGTCTTTCGAAACTATCGACGCCGGGACTCCTTCGGGTTTGTACTTATAGCTGTTCGTAACGAGTTGCGAGAGTTCCCGTGCCGAATAGGCGTAATCCGTTCCTTCGATCAAACCCTTCTCATCCGGCCCAAAGGCCTCGTTCATCGCTTCGGCCAAATTGAGCAGCACCTCCTGGTAACGCATCAGCACCCACGATTTGTGGCGAGTGTCGCCTTTCACGATGTCCAGATTCGTGCACAGGAACTTCCGCAGGTAGAAACCCGTAGTAGTCGCCCCCGTACGGGCCCCGACGCCGTCGACACCGCCTTCGTAGGATTCCACGATCCGGTCGACGCCATTGACTTTACCCATCTTACTGCCGGGAGTCACGATCATATAACCCGCCCGCGCATCGAGGTTATCCAGCGGTTTCGCCGGATTCCACGCCGAATTCTTTGCCCCCATAGCGCGAATCAGCGTATACGAAGGACAAACACACTGCCCCGTGGCATTGGTCATACCCACCGGATAATTCGCCTTTTCGAAAGCATTCGTATTCGCAGCATAGGGCCGGGTCAGAATCAATCCGGTATTGAGGTCGGCCCGGGGCTGAAGCGCCTGGTAATTGGATTCCGTGCTGAAAAGGAATCCGTAATTGTCCCCGAACAGTTTACGGACATGGGCACACTCCGGATCGGTCATAAAATCGTTTCCTGCCTCGGCAGCAGCCACCCACTTATCGTGTGACATCGACGGATTATGCAGCTTGCTGGCCGCATAAAGCAAAACCCGCAGTTTAAGCGCCTTGGCAACGGGCTTGTCTACCCGGCCGAGCTGCGACATATCAGTGCCCAGTCCGCCGTTACCCTGATTCGTCCCTTCATCATAGCCGAAATTGGTATAATGAGTGGCCAGCTCTTCGTAAACATCGTCGATTTCGTCGACGATATACTGGACACACTCGTCGAACGATTTCCGGGGAATTTCCAGGTTGTCATCCATGGTCAGCACGTTCTCCACGACGGGAACTCCGCCGTAACGCTTGATAAGTTCCGTATAAAAATAGGCGCGTAACAACCTGACCTCGGCACGCAGACGCCTGACATTGTCGCAATTACGCAGCCACAGAGGACGTCCCGACCCCAGCGTATCCACGGCGATCATCCGGGGGTATTCGTAGGTATCCTGCAGGAAAAGCGTCGCATGACGAATGCCCTTGTAATAATGTCCCCAGACATCGTCCGGATTGGAATAGGAATCCCAGGCTCCGGTGTTGAAATTCTGCACCGCGGCATTCTGACTGTAATCGGCCTCGTCGCAGGCTGCGGCCAGCAGGGTCCCGCTGACGGAGTTCAAACCCTGCAAATAGCCGTAAACCCCCAGGCCGTAATTGAGTATATTGGAATAACCCGATTTCAGGAACATCTCCCGGTCGTAGTTTTGTTCCATCTCGGTATCGAGGAAACTGCACGACGCAAACAGGGATGAAGCGAAGAGTACTATGATAAGTTTTTTCATGGCTTGTTTGAGTTTTAACATTAGGTACCCTTAAAATACCAGCTGCACACCAAAATTAGTACTGCGCATCGACGGATAGACGAACATATTGCGCAACTGCGGATTCCATCCCAGATCGTCGTTCTTCGAGAACACGAACGGGTCGTTGACATTGACATAGACGCGCAGCGAACGAATGCGGGCCTTACTCATCCAGCGCTTCGGGAAGGTGTAGCCCAGTTCAATGTTCTGGATGCAGAAGAATGCGCCGTTGCGTTTCCAGAGCGTCGACGCCTGCGAGTTGTTGACATTATTCTCGGTGGACAGGCGGGGATAACGGGCCCGGTCGCCGCGTTCAGGCGTCCAATAGTTGTCACGCACCCAGGCCGTGGGTTTTACACCGCCGTTGACAAACGGAGTAAAGTTGCTGTTGGTCAGCATCGAAACATCCGTATTCGCAGAGCCATAACCGTAGACAGACAGATCGAATCCTTTGTAATCCAACCCCAGGTTCAGGCCGTAGTAAATCTCCGGAGTGGCCGAATAACCGACCGGAATACGGTCGTTGCTGTCGATGATCTTGTCCCCGTTCTGATCCTTATATTTGATGTCGCCGGGTTTCACGTCGCCGAACTGCTGCGCCGGACTGGAGGCGATGTCGGCGTCGTCCTTGAAAAACCCGATGGCCTCAAGCATGAACGGCTGATCGATCGGATGCCCCTTTTTATAGAGATAGTCCCAGCGCTGGGCAACCTCCTTGAGGTCGACGACATTGCTGCGCGAGAAGGAAAACCGGCCGCCGACATTGAACCCGACCTCACCGAAACGATCCGAATAATTCGCCGAAGCCTCGAAACCCTGATTCGACGTTTCTCCGGCATTCACGTAGTTGAGGTCCGCACCGATCAGCGAAGGAATATATCCTGCAGGGTCCACGGCAATGTCCGAACGCTTTTCATAAAAATATTCCAGCGACATCGAAACCCTTCCCGCCAACATGGCGTCAACTCCGAAATTGTATTTCATGGCCTTTTCCCAGGTGACGTCCGGATTGGCCAGCGCAAGCTGTCCCATGCCCGTGACTCCGGTATACGCATTGTCGGGGCCGAAAATGTAGCTGCCCGAGCTGCCGTAATACTGATGATACAGGAACCGGCCCGCAGTTCCGGCCAGCGAATTGCCGACCAAACCGACCGAAGCCCGGACTTTCAGGAAATCGACGGCCTTGCACTGCTTCAGAAAACCTTCTTCGCTCATCACCCAGCCGACCGACACGGCCGGAAAGACGCCGAAACGATTGCCTTCCGGGAAATTCTCGGCCCCGTTATAGGCCACGCTGACCTCTGCCAGGTAACGCTTGTCGTAATTATAGCGGACCCGGCCGACAATCGCCTGCTGTCCCTGGAACAACTCCTTGCCGTCGCCGTTGTATTTGTACTGGCGGTAAAGCAGGAGCGCGTTCACATCGTGTTTGCCGAACGTACGCGCATACTCGGCTCCGGCATGTACCGAAAAACGATTCCACTGACGGCCCGAACTCTGGGAAATGGCAAACGCAGCTTCCGTATCCCCCTTCACCGTCGAGGTATAGGGAATCGTACCGTCGGCGGCAATATTATCCAGGTCAGGGGTCAGTTCGGTATAGGCCATGTTGCGGGTCTTGTTATAATAAGACCAGTAATTGTTGCTGAAATGGAGCTGGCCGTAGATGGAGAGTCCTTTCACCAAGGTGCTGAGATCGGCCTTGAGTTTCACGCTTGCATCGACCGTGCGCTCGTTGACCGTCTTGTAACCCTTCTGGAGAATGGCCGCCACGGGATTCTCGGCATAGCCCTCCTTGCCGCCCCAGGCTCCGTCGGGAGTCCGCACCGGATAGGGATTGAACAGCGCCATCGTCTTCCAAAGCGTCGTTTCGTCGGCATTCGGACTCCATTTGTCCTCCATCGTACCGCGCAGTTTCACCTCCGAACTGAGCCAGCGGTTGATCTGTATGTCGACATTGCTGCGGACGCTGTAACGGGTCAGACGCTGGTTCGAATTAACCTGCCGCGAATTGTCCGTATGGTCGTAAAGACCCTCGTCGTTGCGGAATCCCAATGCGACGAAATACCGGACGACGCGACCGCCGCCCTGCAGCGAAAGATCGTATTCGTGCGCAAAGACCGACTTACGGACAATTTCGTCGTACCAGTCCACATCCGGATAAAGATAAGGCTGCGAGCCGTCCTTAAAATAGTTGACAATCTTCTCGTTTTGAAAATAACCGCTGGAAATATCCTTTCCATCGCTCATCATGGCCCGGTTATAGAGTTCGGCGTATTCGCCGTTGTTGACCAGATCGGGCAGGAACGTCGGCTTCTGGAAGCCCCACCGCGCATTGAACGAGATGGTCGGAGTTTCAAATTGAGTGCCGCGCTTGGTCTGGATCAGCACGACGCCGTTCGCAGCCCGCATACCGTACAATGCCGTCGCAGAAGCATCCTTGAGCACCGTGATATTCTCGATCTCACTGACCATCAAATTCTGCCACTTGGTTTCGAAACCGTCCACCAATACCAGCACGCCATTGTCGTTCGTCGTCTGCGTACCCCGTATTTTCAAGGTCGGGCTGTCGTTACCCGGCGATCCGGCGCTTTTGACAACCAACAGTCCGGGCAGCTGCCCGAAAAGCGAGTTGGCGAAATTGGCGGAATTGATGCCTGTCAACTTATCGCCGTCGACCGATGAGGCCGAAACAGAGAGGGTCTCCATCGGCTGGGAGTCTCCCAGCAATACGCCATACTGCTTTGTACGGAACCGATCGACACGCTCCTCACGCTGCTTCTGCTTATCGGGATTACCCGCCGAAACTCCCAGAGCCAGGCACGCCAAAGCAATACTCAGACACGCCTTGCGGCGCATTATCTTATAATCATTCATAATTCAAATCACTTTAAGGTTCAACGCCGCGATTAATTCCAGCCGGGATTCTGCACGAGGAAACCCTTGTTCACCTCGTCCGTGGGGAAAGGATAAAAATACATCTTGTCCTCCCAGACCCGCGTAGTGGACTTTTCCGTTTTGTAAGATAATGCCCTGTCATTGGCCTCCTTCTGCTCGGGAGTCCACGAATCGAAATCGGGAACCATTTTCGCATTCCGCACATCCTTGTAGGCGACACCGTCAACCTGCTGGACCACCAGACGCTTCAGATCGCCCTTCATCACACCATCCTGACCCGCAATCACCCAGCGGCGAACGTCAAAGGGACGGTGTTCCTCGGCATACAGCTCCACGGCCCGTTCCTTATGGATGCACTCCCGCATCAGTTCCAGATGGCCGAAACAGGTGTCGTATGTCTTGTTCCCCGGGACGAGCGCCGGAAGACCTCCGCGTACACGGACCTTGTTCAGGTAGGTCAGAATTTCCGGGTCCGCAGGATTATACTCGTTCAGCGCCTCGGCATAGTTCAGGTAGAGTTCCGCCAAACGGAATGTCGGCCAATAGAGGTCCACACCGGCAGCCGTCACACGATTGATGAACTTCTTGAAATAAAAGCCCTCGGGCGTTCCATGCGATGCGAAAGTCCACTTGCCGTCGACAATGCCCACGCCCTGCCAGCCGCGTCCGAGACTGCCCGTACCGCGTCCGTCACACCAGAAAGCAAATTTACAGGTATCCGTACCTCCCCATTGCGACAGGAAATCGCCATTGTGCGTATACTGGAATCCCGGAACCCACATCGTCTCGTGCAGGCGCGGTTCGGCCTCGCGCAGAACGCGTTTCATATCGACGAAATTACCCGATGCCGGCAGATTGAGATCCTCGCCCTGCTTGTCCCGGTAGAATTTACCCAGGTTATCATAGGGTACCGAATGCGCACAGGAACCCCAGGAATAATAGATCGGACAGCAATAACGGATGATATTGGCTCCGCCGGCCTGACGTCCGTGCGAATGGTCGAAGAAAATGACCTCCCGATTGCGGGGATCGACGACCGAAGAGGTGGCAACGGCATAGCCCTCTCCGGGACGTCCGCCGACATCGGAATCTTCCACCAGCTTCATATTCTGCTTGTGCGCCCACTCGATCGCAATCAAAGCCGCATCGGCAGCGTCTTTCCAGCGTTCCCGGTTTTCATTGCCGTAGCAAACCAGGCTGTCCGCACCGACAGCATCCACCAGCGGCGACGATCGGTTATAAAGCGGACTGGCGGCATAGAGCAGCGTGCGGGCCTTGAGAGCCAGGGCCAGCCCCTTGGTTACACGGCCCAGTTCGGCAGCTCCATAGCTGTCCGGCAGATCGGGAGCCGCCAAGTCGCATTCGTCAACGATGAACTTCACCGTCCGTTCCACACTCATACGATAAGCGGCGGGAACAACCTCGGCCTTATTGACCCCGTCATGCTCCGTAACGACCACACGCGGAGTTTCGTACATCAGCGGAATACCGCCATAGCGGCGAAACATTTCAAAATGAATCAGCGCACGCAGCACCCGGGCCTCGGCTTTTACCTGATCCCGGTATTTTGCGGTAAAATCGACCGTTCCGGTAGACACCAGCGGAGTCTGGTCGATGTTATCGATAAACACGCACGCCTTACGGCAGGCGGCCTGTTTACCGGAGAAATCGAATTCCCGCTGGTTCGAAGGTCCCCACGACCCGTTATTGAAAGTCGTGGGAACATGGTTGCCGGTCTGGATTCCCTCGTCACAGGTCGCCATCATCAGGCCGTCGTAGGCCCCGCCGTTCATCGAAAGCTGGCCCGTACCGTTATGCCCCCACAGGAAACCATTGACCACACAGGCTCCGTAGACCGAATAGAGAGCCTCCATCGCCGACTCGGGATCGCTGAAAATAAACTCCGTAGTCAGGTTGCTCCCCTCGGGCTGCTCCAGGAAATCCGTACATGCGACCATACCGGACATTCCGAACCCGACGCACGCAAAAAGGAGCAGGCTTTGTATTTTCTTTTTCATAATCGTCTGTTGTTAGATCATTAGAACTGTAAAGAGACTCCCAGGTTGAATACCCGCATCAGCGGATAACCCGCACCCGTACCGTTAGCGGCCTTCTCGGGATCGTAGTAAATCACATCGGTCCACGTCACCAGGTTCTGTCCGCTGGCATAGACCCGCAGTTTCTGAATACCGGCCTTTTTCAATCCCGGCATCGTAAACGTATAGCCGATCTCGACATTCTTCAGACGCAGGTAAGAAGCATCCTGCTGCCAGAGCGTCGAATAGACATAATTGTGCATGGCCGAATTGGGATTGAGCTGCAGACGCGGATAGGAGATCGGCTCCCCGGCCTCGTAACGCTCCTTCGTCCAACGGTTTCGGGTGATGGTCGTACCGCTCTTCGAGTCTCCGACGAACGACCACATACCTTCATTCATCACATAGGTCGAAACATTGGCTGCGCCCTGGAACAGAACAGAAAAATCGAGTCCTTTCCAACTGCCGCCGAACGAAAAAGCATAGACTTTCTCCGGAACGTTCGGGAATCCGATGCTCACGCGGTCGTTCGAGTTGATGACATGGTCGCCATTGACGTCGCGGTATTTGGCATCGCCCGGCTGGAGACCGGCCCCTTCCCACTCCGAAATCGGGCGGTTCGGGTCATTGATCTCATCCCATGTATTGTAAAAACCTTCGAAAATAAGTCCCTTCGGCTGGCCGATACGGCAGCCCGTCTCCGTAAGTCCGGGGTAGGGTTTGGGAATTTCGTCCTTGTACACCACCTTGTTGCGGGCAAACGAATAGTTGGCGTTCAGCCAGTAGGTGAAACGTTTACCGATATGTCCGTTGAAAGTCGCCGAAAGTTCGAATCCCCGGTTCTCAGCCTGGCCGATATTATAAGGAGCCACCAGCGAAGGCTGACCGAAAGTCACCGGAATATTGAGCGACCAGAGAATATCATCGCGCTTCTCGGTGAAATAGTCGCCGGAAACGGAAAGCGCATCGTTGAAGAAACGCAGGTCGATACCCAGGTTCATCTTGGCGGCCGTTTCCCAGGTCACATCCTGATTGCCGAGCGATTTTTCGGTATAGCCGCCCACCCCGGCATGGTTCTCTCCGAAGAAATAGACATTGCTTTGCGCACTATAGGACGACGGCTGGTAAAGGAACCGGTAACTCGACTTGTCGTTGCCGACCAGACCGTAGGAACCGCGTAGTTTCAGGAATGTCAGCACCTCGTTTTTCGGGAAGAACGGCTCCTCGGTCAGCACATAACCGGCAGAAACCGCCGGGAATACGCCGAAACGCTTCCCCTTGGCAAAATTCTCCGAACCGTTATAGCCGATGTTGAACTCCAGCATATAGCGGTTGCTGTAATTATAGGTCACACGCCCTACGAGGCCCAGGTAATTATAAGGAAGCTCGTTGGCACCGTTGTAGTAACGCTGCAGGTTGCCCAGCAGCAGGGCCGTCACGGTATGTCCGCCGTTAAACGTGCGGTTATAATCCAGCGCTGCTTCGGCATAGAATTTTCGGTTGTGTCCGTAACCTTCGCTCACGAATTTCACAGGGCCTTCGTATGAATGCGGAGTCAGCACAGGCGTCGTATAATCGGGGCTTGCCGGGTCCGTCGACAGACGGTTCAGGTTATAGAGCGGAATCTGCTTGCTCTTTTTCACCGAATGCTTGTAGTAATTGTCATAAGCGACCTTGCCCCGGACAGACAGCCCTTTGGTAAGGCGGTCGAGTTTGTAAACCGCCGAAATATCGACATTCAGCGAGCTGGTGAAATGATTCTGATAACCGTCTTTCGTCAGGACATACATCGGGGGCGACGAGACCTGCCCGATAGGCGCACCGTCGACCTGATAGATGAATTTATTGCCGATCATCACGGGCGAACTGACCGGATTGGCACTCAGGATCGTACCGACGAAATCGTTGTTATTGCCGGCATAATTGGCATCGGTCATCGAAGTCCCCAGTTTGACCGAAGTCGAAAAATATTTCGTCCAATCGAGATCGACATTCGCACGGATATTATATCGCGTATATTTCGGATTGGTCTTCAGCCCGGAGAACGAGTTGCCGTATTTATACATACCCTGCTGATCGAGCATACCCAGCGATACGAAATACCGCACGCGCTGCGTACCGCCGCGAACATTGACATTGTACTGCTGCTGGGGCGACGCCCTGCGGAGCAACATATCCAAACGGTCCACGTTAGGATAGAAATAGGGGTCGTCCCCCAATTTGAGGTGTTTCAGCGCCACTTCATCGAAAGTGGGCTGACGGTTATCGTTCTCCGACGCTTCGTTATGCAGCATGGCATATTCGTAGCCGTCGAGCAATTCGGGCAGTCCCGTAGGATTCTGCAAGGCTACGTTCGCCGAAAAATTAACCTGGGGCTTACCGACCTGGCCCGTCTTGGTCGTTACGATGATGACGCCATTGGCACCGCGGACGCCGTAAACAGCCGTCGACGAAGCGTCCTTCAGCACGTTGATCGTTTCGATTTCGTTGGGATCGATCTCGTTCATACTCCGTTCGATACCATCCACGATAACCAACGGTTTGGTATTCGCACTGTTAAAAGTCGCCGTACCGCGAATGTATATGTCGGCGACGTCCTTTCCGGGCTCGCCGCTGCGCTGTACTGACATCACACCGGGGATACGTCCCATCAGCGCATTTCCGACCGCCGAAACAGGCGATTTAAGCACTTCGCTGCCTTTCACAGTACCCAATGCACCGGTCACCGAAATCTTCTTTTGCGATCCGTAACCGATCGCCACGACCTCGTCGATCATCGTCGTCGCCTCTTTAAGCCGGATCGTCACCTCGGTTTTCCCTCCGACGGGAATCTCCTGGCTTTCAAATCCGATGAAAGCGACATAAAGTATGTCCTTCCCGGAGACCGGAATCTCGAAACGGCCTTTGCCATCCGAGGTGGTACCCTTCGTCGTACCCTTAACAATCACGCTCGCCCCGACCACCGGATTACCCGCCGGATCGAGGATCGTACCTGCCACTTTCAGATTTTGTGCAGAGGCAATTCCCCCCCCCACAAAAAAAACGCGGCCAGCATTGTCAGCAACCCTAACAACCTGAACTTGTTGCGCATAGATTTCCTCATATTTCTACATTTTAAGTTTTTTAGGTTAGTTTCCCGAAGCATCCGGCATCAATCCGGAGCAGATTCGCAAAAAGCGAAGCCAATCAGCATTTTTTCATCATTCCGATAGTATTATTTTGAATTATTAATCATCTTACAAGAGGGTCCGGCACCACAACATTCAGAATATGGTCGGGCGACAATGCAAACTTAAGAAAGAATAACAGCGGAATCTGATTATTTTTTGTCAATTTTTATTCATTCTATGAAAGAATCGCAAAGCACTTTTTATCTTTGTCAAATATTGATAAGATTCTAACATATTTTCATTAGTCCCCGCTATGCGATTCCTCTATTTTTGTTTCGAATAATTCCAAAAGACAGCTATTTATGAAACGAAAAAACACACTTATCCTGCTTTCGATCCTGGCATCGGGCTGCTCGTCCGGCCATCCGGAACCAATGTCCCAGGTTATCGACCGGGCTTTCAGCCGCGCCTGCGAGCAGACCGTCTTCCTCGCATCGGAACTCAAAACCGACCCGCTCGCACTGCCCCGTACCATCGACGCACAAGGCCGTCTCGTCACATCCGACTCCCACTGGTGGACCTCGGGATTCTTTCCGGGAACGCTGTGGTATCTGTTCGAATACACGCACGACAGGCAGATACTCGAACTCGCCCGGGATTTTACCGCCCGCGTCGAGCGGGAGCAATACACCACCGACAACCACGACATCGGGTTTATCCTCAACTGCAGTTTCGGAAACGGTTACCGACTGACAGGGGACGAGCAATATCGGCCGGTATTGTTGCAGGGAGCTTCGTCGCTGGCTACCCGCTTCCGTCCGCTGAGCGGCGTGATCCAATCCTGGGACATCGCCCCGTGGAGCACCCGGCTGGGATGGCAATGCCCCGTAATCATCGACAACATGATGAACCTCGAACTGCTCACCCGGGCGTCCGAACTGTCGGGCGATCCCCGCTTCCGGGAAATGGCTGTCGCCCATGCGGAGACAACCCTGAAAAACCATTTCCGCAAAGACCACAGCTCCTACCACGTCGTCAGCTACGACACCCTGAGCGGCCGCCCACATCTGCACATTACCAAACAAGGCTATTCAGACTCCTCGGCCTGGGCCCGGGGACAAGCCTGGGCACTCTACGGATTCTCGATGATGTACCGCGAGACCGGCGAAAAGCGATACCTGCAGCAGGCAGAGCTGATCGCCGATTTCCTGCTGCGCCATCCCCGCCTACCCGAAGACATGGTTCCCTACTGGGATTTCGACGCTCCGGACATCCCCGACGCCCCGCGCGACGCCTCCGCGGCAGCCGTCATGGCTTCGGCCTTCGTAGAATTGAGCCAGGCCTCGCAAGATCCCGAAGCCGCCCGCAAATACCGCGAAGCTGCCCAAATGCAAATCCGATCACTGGCAGCGGATACCTATCTGGCAGCCCCCGGAACCAACGGCGGATTTATCCTCAAACACAGTGTCGGATCATTGCCCGACAACTCCGAGGTGGATGTTCCGTTGACCTATGCCGATTATTACTTTCTGGAAGCCATGCTCCGTTACAAGGCCGCTTATCCGGAAGATTGAAGCGTGCTCATATCCAAAGCGGTCCGGCTCAATGAACCGGACCGCTTTTTCTGTTCTACATACCGACCTCGCACAGATCAGCCCGGGGAATATTGTATCCTTCAGCTGTAATTTTCATCCGCGGAGTCGCGTCGGCCGCTGCGAACTCGTAATTCACCCGCTTCTCTTCACCCGGCATCAGCGTAAAATAACCGTCGGAGAAAAGAGTCGGCAAAACAGCTTCGTCCGTCGCAGCATCGCGCAGATTCAATTTCACGGTGAGCGCCACGCTTGCGCCCGGATTTTTCACAATCACTTCACCACGGACGGTTTCGCCGTCGGACTTGCAACGCGAGGCAGATGCAGTCAGTCTCACATCGGGAAGCGTGTTGAACACCCGGAAATCCCGTTCCGACTCCCCGGTCCACTGCCAGTAGAAATTCTCCGCCAGTATGCGTTTGCGCCGATCGAGCAATTTCACACGGACAAAAACGACATCCGGCATTCCCTTCAGGTCGAGTGCAAACACGGCATGCGCCTCATTCCGCGGAGCATTCGCAGCCCGGCTTTCCTGCTTCAGCAGCCGTCCCTGAACATCGAATACCTCGGCAACGGCCGTCAGATTCCCATAGTCACAACGGCTCTGATTCACGACGCGCACGAAATGTCCGACATAATCGAATTGCACGTGCAGCGGTTCACAAGCCTTTTTACTGCCGAAATAGGCCCCGGGGGTCTCTTTGTCCCAACTGTATGTCTGCCAAACCAAACTCGGCCAGGCCGGATGGCTCATCCAGATCAGCACCCCGGTGGCATTGTTCCACAAACGGCTGTTCCAGGCTTCGAAGATCGCCCGATAACTCTCGTAATTCACCAGCTGGGCTTTTTTGCAAAAATCATCGACATTATCCGAAGGGCCGAACATACTGTCGATCGCATTCCGGTACGAATCCATGAAGGCTCCCAGATTGCCCCATACACCCATATGCCAGTCGTGATAACACCACACGTCGCCGATGGGCCACACATCCTCCGGAGCCATCATCCGACGAACGGTCTCGGCAGTCGGCAGCGACGGGGAACCGGCTTCGGTATTGAATCCGCGTCCGAAAAAAGTATAGAAAAGATCCAGCTCGTGATAATCCCAGGGACCGCTATCCGTGGAATTCAGCTTGATGGAACTGGGAATATAGTACCGGGTACCGTCTTCCTTAGCCAGCATATCGGCCACACGGTGTTCCATAGCCGGCAGCAGTACCCCTTCGTTGCGGGGACACCAAACCGCTATCGAAGGATGATTCCGGAAACGCCGCACGGCATCGACCATATTCGAGAACATCAGCGGATGATCGTTGGGCTCCAGGTTGTAATCGTCCGTCGAAAGCCAGAAATCGTTGAACACCATCAACCCGTACTCGTCGCACAACGCATAGAATGCCTCTTCCGTACTCTCGCCCGTCCAGTTGCGAATCATGTTGAAATGCTGATCCCGCTGGAGACGGAAATAGGGCTCCAGCCGCTCACGCGACACACGCTTCATGCCGTCGTCCATTCCCCAGTTACCTCCTTTGAGAAATATGCGAACCCCATTCACCCGCAGTACAAAGAACGGCGAAAGAGTCTGGTCCTCGATCTTCTCGATTCCGGGCGTCGACAGCGACGCCAGCAGCATCGGAACCCGCGACATATGCGTATTGGCGACATCCCTGCGGCGAACGTTATCGAATAGCGGATCGCCATCCTTGTGAGCCGCCGTCGGATTGAGCCGGATGCGGAGATTCTCCTTGTGAGGGGTATCCACGCTCATCTCGTACTCCATCTCCCGCACACCGAAACGCACCGTCTTTTCATCCGAGACGGCACCGTCGGTGTCGGCACGGAGTTTCATCGAGTAGAGATGCTGAGCCCCATATCCGTTGGGCCACCACAGCTCGGGCGAGGCATAACGCAGCGCCGGGTACTCCTGCGGCGTCAGCACGACGGCCCGGGTCTCGCCGGGAGCCAGCGTCACGGAATGATTCAACTTCAAGCGATCCATTTCTACCGCCAGATCGACCTGCTGCGGACGGTCCGAACAATTCTTCAGCCGGGTCTTCAGCGTCAGGTCAACATACGTCGTATCAGGCAAAGGAAGGTCCGTTATAACCTGTACGTCTCCGATCTCAACGTCTTTGACCAACTGCAGCCGTACATCCTGCCACAAACCGATATTCCGGTCGCGGATCGTCGGCACCCAATCCCAGCCTTCCGAAGCAATGAAGGTCGGACCGTCAAGACAAAGCTGGCCTCCGTTACCGCCCTGCCCGTTTTTCATCGAAGCTTCATGGGCATAACCGGGATTGTGCGGCGGCAAGATATGTACGGCAAGCACATTGCGCCCTTCGCGCACCATAGCCTTAGTGACATCGAACTCCCCTCGGATAAAGGCTCCGTTTATCACGCCCAGCTTTTCTCCGTTCAACCAAACCTGAGCTTTATAGTTGATGCCGTTGAAAAGCAGTTTCGCCCGGCTGTAATGCTGCATATCCGGCATATCGAACTCGAGCCGGTACCACCAATCCATCCGGCAAAGCGTGTCGGGAACAAGCAGGTTGTTCAGTCCCCAAAACGGATCGGGATAAACCCCGGCTTCGACCAATGTAGTGAGCACCGTACCCGGCACCACGGCATTATACCACCCTTCCGTAGAAAAATCCGTAGAAAAAAGGGACACAGGAGATGCAATGACCCGATCAGCGTCTCCTAAACGCCAACCCTCGTTCAGCAGGTATTCACCCTTGCCGAGCGGGACAAGACGAGTCTCTGCGGGAGCCTGGGGTTCGGGAGTCGACGGCCTTATCTCTACCCGCGAACGAGGCAATTCGGTCATTGGCGCACGTTCTCCAAAATTCTTCTGACGCTGCGCCTTTACGTCCGAACCTATCACCACCATAGCTAAAACAAGCAATACAATACAGTATGCCCTTGATTTGATTTTTGTCATTTTTGTATAATCCAGATTGTATAATTTTAAACCTTCGCGACACACGCATATATATAGGTACAAACTAATACATTGAAGAACAATGCATAACACCTATAATTCACGAAGACAAAATTACACACTAAATCCCGTCCGCCTCGACAGAATTTTGTTAACCTATTATACTTTTATGAAAAAGTGCAAGAATTCCGGTTGTCGAAAATCACCAGAACAAAACAAGCAGAAAAATGGCCGCAACAAGCAACGCATACGACCAAAACCGGTAGTTACACCACCAGACAGTGTGACTCAGATCGGCATTCTCCGCACGGAACGATTCAGCCGTCCAGACATACCGGCCAATCTTCGCGTAGTCCGGAGCCGGAGTGCAATAGCTGACAACGATCATCACCGCCGCACTGAAAAAAAGATAATACGGAATCGTCATCAGGAAATGAATATCACCAAAGAAAGAGACCCCCGTGCTTATCTTGTACCAAAGATTGGCTCCGCTCAATGCCGCACCGGCCATCAACCCCGTAAACACACCCGGCAAATTGATCCTGCGCCAAAAAATACCTAACAGGAATGCCGCAACGATCGGCGGAGCCACGAGTGAAATGATTTCCTGATAATATTTTATCAGCGAATCAAACCTTCGGCCGATTTCCGGCGCCCAGAATATGGCAATGACAAGCGCCGCTACCGATGCCAACCGGCCGACCCGAACCATTTCACGGCCACTGGCATGCGGCCGTATGCGGCTGTAAAAATCCATCGTAAAAAGCGTCGACACAGAATTGAGCAGCCCGCTGAGGCTGGAGGTCAGCGAAGCGATGAGCACAGCCAGCAACAGACCGATTATTCCCGAAGGCAGCATCGTCAGCACCAACTGCGGATAAACCATATCTCCGTAAGGCAATCCAGGCAAAAACCGGTGCGCCATAACACCGGGGATTACCAGCACAAAAAGCGTAATGAGCGTCAGAGCCCCGACAAAAAGAACGCCTTTCCGGGCCTGATCCACACTATTGGCAGCCAGCGCCCGTTGGACGATCTGCTGATTGTTGCCCCAGAAGAAAAAACCGAGCACCGGGATTCCCACAATCATTCCCAGCCACGGAACAGAACTGTCGGACAGCGGACGCACCAGTTTCACCATGATATCGTTTTGCGCCCAAAGGTCCGCAATATACGCCGCACCGCCTTTGGAAGCCACGACCGCCGTCAGCAGCGAAGCTCCGATCAGAATGAATATCCCCTGTACGACATCGACCCGAAACGCTGCGGACAACCCTCCGGGAATCACATACGCAGCGACGATCAGACCGAAGGCCGTCACCAGCCAGGAAATGTCGACACCGGGAAAAATCAGGTGCAACACCAGCGCCGCGGCATACAGCGACCCCGCAGCATCCAGAAAAATATTGATGAGGATAGTCACTACCGAAAAATAACATCGCGGTCCGACCCCGAAACGACGTTCCAGAAATTCCGGGATTGTAAAAATCTTCGACCGGATATAAAGCGGAAGCAGGAACCAGGCAAAAAAGACCATCACGAAAACCGAAATCAAGTCGTAATTGAATACGGCAATCCCCGTCGCATAGGCGTCTCCGGCGCGTCCGACCACCGTCGAACAAGAGATACTCCCTGCAAACATGGAAAAACCGATCGCCGGCCACCACATCGAACGGTTCGCCAGGAAATAACGTTCCTTGCTGTCGCTGTGTCGGTAACGCATCCCGAACAGCAGAATGCCCGCCACATATACGGCAATAAAAAGAAGATCCCAGATGACAATTTTATCCATGGTCCTGACTGCGGCTGATTCTTCG
Source organism: Alistipes sp. Zagget8 (assembly GCA_001941065.1). Classification (GTDB taxonomy): domain Bacteria; phylum Bacteroidota; class Bacteroidia; order Bacteroidales; family Rikenellaceae; genus Alistipes. Next base: position 225,201 of record MSHJ01000015.1, on the reverse strand, counting down.
CCTTACCCGCACAAAGATATAAAAAAACGACCGTTTTGTCCGCTTTGCGGATTTTACCCGGACGATTGCACATCTATCCGCTCCCGGAACTGATTTTTACACTTTTTTTAGCTTCATTTTACCTTTTTTGTCTATATTTGCATAAAACCGACTTAAAATACGAGCCGATGAATACACTCACCCGCGAAATCACCCCGCTGACAAACGACGATGTGTTCCTGCTGCTGAACAACCCGCAGGCCCGTTTTGATTATCCGCTTCATTTCCACTCCGACTTCGAACTGAACCTCGTACTGGGCACACAGGGGAAACGGCTCGTCGGCGACTCAGTCGAGGATTTCGCCGAAATCGATTTAATCCTGCTCGGCCCGAATCTGCCGCACGCCTGGAAAGCCCCGACCCTGCAAAGGACCCATGTCATCACACTCCAATTCAGTGACAGTTTCTCGGAAAACGAACTCATCGGCAAACGCCTGTTCGCCCCGATCAAGAAAATGCTCGAGCGGTCGACGCAGGGAATCGATTTCTCGCCCGAAACCAGACAGCGCATTGCAGACAAACTGATAGCCCTGACCAAATCGCAGGGTTTCAATACATTCCTCGATTTCTGCTCGATCCTCTACGACCTCGCCATATCCCCTCAACAGCGACTGCTGGCCAGTACATCGTACAACACCGACACGGTTATACGCGAGTCGAAAAGCCGGCGTATAAAACTTGCCTGCGAATACATCGAACAAAACTACATGAACAGCATTTCGCTGAGCGACGTTGCGAAATTGACGAACATGTCAGACTCTGCATTCAGCCACTTTTTCAAGAAACGCACCAGCCGCAGCTTCATCAATTTCCTCAATGAAATCCGCATAGGCCATGCCAACAAACTACTCTCGGAGACCTCCCATAATATCTCCGAGATCTGTTATATGTGCGGATTTTCGAACATCTCGAATTTCAACCGGATCTTCAAGAAATCAGCAGGTATCTCACCGAGCGAGTACCGGAATCAAATACACGACATACTTATCCGTTTTTAGCACCGTGCTGATACTTTTTTGTCGGACATAGCTCTATTCCTGTTTTGAATTTGGCAAATTTGCTTTTTTGGTTTTCTTTTGCAGCAAATCAAAAAACAAAGCCATGTATCTTTTTCCCCTGCTGCTGGCCGGAACCCTCAGCCTATCTCCGAAGGCTGCCGGTGATTCGACTCCATACTGGAATTCAAACACCTGTCTCATCCCCTGGCACCTGCCGCCGACAATGGACCCCGGAAAAATCACCTATCTCGACCTGAATGGCGACGGGAATCCCGACGTGCTGAAAACAACCCTGCCGGGCGGCATTCCGGCCATCTGGATCGATGACAATGCAAATATGCAGCATGGCGACCTGGAAGGCGACCAAACGGACGACTGCCTGGTCATCGACCTCAATAAAGACGGAATATTCGGAGGACCGGGTGATTTGATCGTCGACTGGACAGACACCAACGGCGACGGAATCGCCGACATTCAACTCGTCATCCGCAACGGCAGCCGGGAGCGCCGCCACAATTTCGATTGGAATGCCGATTTCATGTACATCATCGATTTCGGAGAAAAAGACGGCATCCAGAATTTCATCGACTGGCGCCAATTGGCACTCAGATGCTGGGAGCACTCCGGACATTCGAACTTTTATACCGACTACCACGGCAATACGCTCTTTCTGAAGATGCACGGATCGCCGTTCAACATAGCCGACCTGCGATACAACTGGGAAAATCCGTTTATCTTTTTCGACAAGGACAACGACGGACTGACCGAAATGACGGTCCGAATGGTCGACACCCCCGCGTTCCGGCCTCCACCGGGTAAAAACGACGATCCGAGATTCGACCGGCTGGCGCCGGAACACTCCATTCTGTTCTCGCACCGCATCACCTGGGCCGCTTTGAGCTGGGACCTCGACAACGACAACGGTCCGGGCAACGAATTCGATATGGATATGTCGATCCGCTTCACAGGTCCCGGATTCGACTATTCGGACCAGACTCACCACTACGCCAAACTTCGCGGACTTCCGGAAGCGGACTCCCTGCTTTTCGATCCCCGCTGGCGGCAAAATACGGAATTGATCTATCCCGATCCCAGGCAGGCCGAAAAACTGATCTTCGAACGGGGCGACTGGAACGCTTGTTGGTTTGTTTTCGACGAAGACGACGACTGCAATCGGTGGGAAAGGGTCGAATTTTATGAACCCCTGAACCTGTTTTCAATAGGCGCGCATAAAGGCGGATTGGACAACAATGCGCAAGCCGATGCTGTCGGAGACCGCGGAGAGTGGGATACGGATAATTCAGGACACGGCAACCTCTACATCGCCCCCTTCGACGGCCGGCTGCATCTCTACGGGGCGGAATGGGGCGCATGGCGCATCGATCCGTCGAGCCGTTGCTTTCAGGGATACGGAGGGCTGTATCCACCCTGCAATTCCCAGCGGCTTGCAGCTGATCCCGAAAACTGGGCTACGGTGCGTTACGAAGACAGCGACGGAAACGGTTTTTTCGACATCATCGAATACGATCTCGACGGAGACGGCATTTTCGAAGAGCGGGTATCGCTCAAAGAGTTGGGAATCGACGATCGGGCAAACGTCATCGACCTGTCCGCAATGGATTACGAGAAGATGCAAAAACTTTTCGCACGTCTGACGGATGACATCTGGTCCCGGGCAGGCGACGTACAGCAGGCAGCACGCCGGCAAGGAGTAAGCACCGACTGGTATAATTTCTGGAAACAGCCGCGCTCCCTGCACGAACGTTACGCATACGGCTACTGGCTGACGTTTTATCTCTACCGGGATATGCGCCACAAAGCCGGATTGGAGCAAAACGCAAAGCTAATCAAGGAGTTGGATAAAGCCTACTACAGCGGTTCATGGAAAACATTGCTCGACCGCAGCCTTTAAATAAAAACGCCGGGCTTTCTGAAGCCCGGCGTTTTATTTTCATCTATTGCAGCGGAACCGGCGTTACATAACGGACTTTTCGAGTCCGCAGCGCCTTGTTGATTCCGTCGGCCACCATCGGCTCCATCAACGAGTAACCATAAAGCGTAGGATGGCAACCGTCTTTGGAAAATCGCTCCGTAAGGCCCCCCTGACCGTTGTCAAATGCCGTATGATAATCAACATAGACAATTTTGTTCCGGGCAGCGTAACCTTTCAGCATTTCATTAAGGGCGATGACTTTCGGACCCGGATCGATGCTGGGACGCCAGGCAAAATGATCGCACGGAAGCACCGAACACAAAACGACCCGAATCCCGTTGTGCCGGGCCAATTCACACATCGAAACGATATTGCCGAAAATATTCTCAAGCGAAATAGGTCCTTTGTTCTGAGCGATGTCGTTGATTCCCGCCAGAATGACGACGGCTTCAGGCTTGATTCCGATCACATCGTTCCGGAAACGCGCCAGCATTTCCAAAGTCGTCTGCCCGCTGATGCCGCGTCCCACAAAGCCGTTCTTAACAAAAAAATCCGGATCGATCTTGACCCAACCTTCGGTAATCGAATTCCCCATGAAAACCACTTCAACGGGTTTTCCAGCCAATTCGGCATTCTGTTTCTCATAACGCCCATAGCGAGCCCAATCGCCAGGCTGCTCGGCACGAAGGCCCGACAAAGCCGACAATGCAAATACAAAAAGGAAAAACTTTTTCATTGATCTTTATTTTAACTGCCTGCAAATCTACAAAACGAACCGTATTTTCCCGAAGCCTCCGCAAAATCTTTTAGCCATTTTTCAAAAACGAAGAAGAAACAGCAAAAATAATATGGGCACGGCACGGTGTGAATATATCCTGCACGCAAAAAGGGAAGCCGCGAGGGCTTCCCTTTTTGCGTTCGGACGATCCTCCGGTTTAGAAGAGGTTCACGCCGTCGAGCGTGGCGATCAGGTAGGTGGCGGCCACCGTCAGGATGGCGTACAGCTCGGGGAAAGCCGCCAGAATCAGCGTCTTACCCATCACGTCATGGCCGTTGCCGATGGCGGCGATACCGTTGGCGCAGACCTTGGCCTGATAGATCGAAGCCGCAAGGTTTACCATGCCGACCAGCAGACCCGCACCGAAAATGGCGGCGCCCTGAACCAGCGTCGGAGCCGTCAGGCCCTTCTGTACCAGGAAGAAGCAGACGAAACCGTAGAGACCCTGCGAACCCGGAAGCGCCGAAAGAATCATGTAGCTACCGAAAGCTCCGCCGTTCTTCTTCATGGCCCCTACTGCGGCCTGACCCGTAATGGCCGTGCCGATCGACGAAGCGACACCTGCCAGGCCCACCATCAGCGCTACGCCGACGTAAGCCAATACCAATGCTGTTGTTTCCATAATGAGTTGAGTTTTTAATTGTTATTATTCGTTTGTTTCATTCATTTTGCGGATCGGGTCGAAATTGCGCGAGGCCATTTCGAAACCGGCATTCTTGTAAAATTCGACGAACGTCAGACGCAGCGGATGCACGAACGACGAAATGGTCGACATGAACAGGTTGATGCCGTGGCCGATCAGCAGGATCGGAATCATGACCAGCAGCCGCACCACGATCCCCGAGCCCTCGGGCACGAAACCCGCCGCCAGCGTGTTGAACACCAGCGCCAGCACACCGCCCGAAAGCCCGATGGCGAACAGACGGATGTACGACAGCACGTCGCTCAGCAAGCCCGTAATGTTGTTGTAGAAATCCCACAGACCCGCTCCCAGATTGATGAGCGGATTGCGCTTCGGATTGTTCAGGAGCAGCATCAGCACCGCCCCGACACCCACCGCGACGTAGAAGGCCACCGACCCCGACGTGAAGCCCGGAATGGCGAGCCCCGCCATCGGCAGCCCCATGGCCAGACAGCACGAAACGAGCATGATGAACCACCCCAGCTGCCCGAGCGCATGGCCCAGGCCGAAACTGCGGACGGTCATCCAGATATTGAGCGTCATGCCGAAGAGAATCTGCACGATGCCGATGACCAGCGCGATGGAGAAGAACTGCCCCTGGAAATCGAAGAACTTCACCGAGGGGAACCACGCGCTCATGTTGATTCCGAAAAACGAGCCGCAGAACAGGCCGAAAGCGACCGTCGACAACCCGCACATCGTGGCGAACCACGACGCACGGCGCATCATGCCGGGCTTGCGGAACTTATACAGCATGAAAGCCCCCATCAGGGCCAGGATGGCTCCGTAGCCGGCGTCGTTCAGGCAGATGCCGAAGAAAAGCACGTAGAACGGCGCAAAGAAAGGCGTGAGGTCCATCGTACCGTATTTCGGACGGGCGTACATATCGCCCACCAACTCGAAATTGCGGGCGAACCAGCCGTTCTTCAGCTTCACCGGCGTATCGTCCTCGGGCGTGGGGTCGTTCTTGAGGTAGACCACGTTGGGATACTCTTCCAGCAGGGCGTCGACCTTGTCGGAGGTCTCCTTTTCGGCCCAGCCCTCCAGCACGATCAGCGTGCCGTCGGCGGCCTCCTGCGCCGTGGCCTTCACACGAACATCCTGCAACCGCTCTTTCAGCGAGCAGGCGTGCTGCGCGAGCAGTTCCTCCGAAGCGGCCACGCGCGAAAATTCGGTGTCGAGGGCCCGGAGTTTCTCGCCGGCGTCGGCAATGCGGCGCTCCGCCCCGCGGATGTCCATCGTCGGGGTCTTCATCTCCTGCGCATCGAGCGTCACCTCCTCACCGGGCTTCGCCACGACGATGAACCACACCATCGCGTCGGTGCGGCTGACCTCCGAAATCGTATAGGTCTCCGACCACTCGGCCAGCTGTTTGTCGAAGGTGTTGCGCTGGGTGAAGAAATAGCGCAGGACGATGCCCTGGTCGGCCAGTTTTTGGGTCCGCTCCACGTCGAAGGCGCCCCACGGACGCAACTCCTCGGCGGCCTTCTCCAGACGGCCGATCTCGGCATGGAGCGCCGTAGCCTGCTGATGCGCAGCAGCGTAGTGTTCATAGGCCTCTTCGCCCGAAGCGAACGGTTCGGCCTTTTCCTGACAGCGCCCTTCGGCCCGGAGGGTTCCCAGGAACTCTGCGGCCTTCGCATGGCCCTCGATGTCGAGCAACAGCTGGCGGTCCTCCTCGGAGGGTTCCCAGCCCGTGGTGGTGATGTCCACCAGGCCGAGTCCGCGCAGCTTTTCGATGAAATCCTCGCTTTGCGCCGCGTAGAGCACAAAGTCGTATTTCGACATTTTAGCTATCATAACATCGCGCCCTCCCCGGCGGCCTGCTGTTTGGTTTTCACGATCTTCTGGGCCGACTTGGAGAGGTTCTCCTCGTCCTCCATGAAGCGTTTGATCTTACGTATGGCATCCTCGTACCCGGGTATCTGCACCTTTTCGTACAAGTTCACCTTCTGAGTGGTTTTGCGGCGTGCGTGGTCCAGCAGCTCCGTCTTGCGGTTGTAGACCTCGAACTCGATGCCCAGCTGCGCCATGCGCTTGAGGATATCGACTCCGTCGGCGAACCACACCGGAGAGGAGAACAGATCGTAGGGTTTCTCCTCGAATTTCACATCCTGCAGGACCGGGGTGCGCACACCCGCGATCTTCTGTATCGACAAGTCGACATCGACGACGCGCAAGAGGTCACAATCAAACTCTCCCCAGAGCGAAACCATATAGTCGTACTCGGCCTTCAGGGCATCGAGACGACGACGGTAGTCGCTTGCGGAGTCCTTCGCTTTCTTCACTTCGGAGCGCAGGGCCGACTCCTTACTTTTGATCGTAGGGAGGGCCTTCTGGCGCATTTTCAGCTGTTTGCCGAGGTCGCCCAGCGAGGTCTTGTTATATTGAAATTTGATTGCCATTGCGTTTTACGCCTCCTTCCAGTATTTTTTGATGAGCTCTTCCTTGATGGCGACCTCTTCCTTCGAAAAATATTTCGCGAAGAGCCCCCACGCGATGTCGAGCATCTGGGTGATCTCGATATTCACGTCGATCGCCAGCAGTTTCTCCGAGTAGTCGAAGGCGAATTTCAGCGTGCGTTCGTCGTAGTCCGAGAGGTCGAAACCGTTTTCCAACTTGGTCTTGGCGTTGGCGGCATCAGCGTAGAGACGCACGCAGGCGTTCATCACCTGCGGATGATCCTCGCGGGTCTTCTTGCCGATAACCAGCTGCTTCAGACGCGACAGCGAACGGAACGGGTCGACGATGACCTTGCCCGTGTCGGAGTCGTTGCGCAGGAACAGCTGACCCTCGGTGATGTAACCCGTGTTGTCAGGCACGGCGTGCGTGATGTCGCCGCCCGAAAGGGTCGTCACGGCGATGATCGTGATCGATCCGCCGTTGGGCAGCTGCACGGCTTTTTCGTAAATCTTCGCCAGGTCCGAGTACAACGAGCCGGGCATGGAGTCCTTCGACGGAATCTGGTCCATACGGTTCGACACGATGGCCAGCGCATCGGCGTAAAGCGTCATGTCGGTCAGCAGCACCAGCACTTTTTCGCCCTTGTCCACGGCGAAATATTCGGCGGCGGTCAGCGCCATGTCGGGAACCAACAGGCGCTCGACGGGCGGATTCTCGGTCGTATTGACGAACGACACGATGCGGTCCAGGGCGCCGGCATTCTCGAAGACGCTCTTGAAATAGAGAAAGTCGTCGTTCGTGAGGCCCATGCCGCCCAGAATAATCTTGTCGGCCTTGGCACGCAGCGCCACGTTGGCCATCACGGCGTTGTAAGGCTGGTCGGGGTCGGCGAAGAAGGGAATCTTCTGGCCCGTCACGATCGTGTTGTTCAGGTCGATACCGGCGATACCCGTGGCGATCAGCTCCGAAGGCTGGATACGCTTGAAGGGATTCACCGTCGGGCCGCCGATCTCGCGGGCCTCGCCCTCGACGATCTCACCGCCCTCGAGCGGTTCGCCGTAGGCGTTGAAGAAACGCCCGGCGAGGTTGTCCGAAACCCGCAGTTTGGGAGGCTCCCCATGGAAAACGACCTCCGAGTTGGTGGCCAGGCCCTCGGTTCCGGCGAAAACCTGCAGCGTCACGTTCTCGCCCATAATCTTCACCACCTGCGCCAGCTTGCCGCCGACGGTGGCCAGTTCGTCGTTGCCGACACCCGTGGCACGCAGCGTCACGGTAGCCTTGGTGATGTTGTCAATCCTGGTATATATCTTCTGAAATGCTCGTGTTGTCATGGCTTATTTGGTTTTTTCACTCACATACTGCTCGATCTGCTTGCGGTAATCCTCGAATTTCTCCGACTTCCATTCCGAGTAGTTCATCTGGCGGAAGAGGTTGATGAGGCCCTTGAAGAACTGCGAGCACTCCTCGAAATCGGCGAACGAGAACGTCTGGTCGCAGATGCCGAGCACCATCTTGTACATCATCTGCTGGCGTTCGATCGGGCAGTTGGCATCGATCGAGTCGAAGGCGTCCTGCTGCAGGATCACGAAATCGATCAGCTCCGATTTCCAGAAACGCTCGTGGTACTCCACCGGAACGCCGTCGTCGCCCAGGATGTTGATCTGGTCGTTGGCCTCCTTGCCGCGCTGGACGAGGGTCTTGCCGGCATAGACCAGGTCCACCCAGTCCTTTTCGATCTGACCGTCGAGGTATTCGCGGATTTCGGGATATTCGAGGTATTTCGAATAGGACTCCAGCGGGTCGATGGCCGGGTAGCGCTTCGAGTCGGCACGTCCCTGCGAAAGGGCGTAGAAACAACGCGCGGCTTTCTTCGTGGACTCCGTGACCGGCTCCTTGAGGTTACCACCCGCGGGCGACACCGTACCGAGGAACGTCACCGAACCGGTCTCCCCGCCGACGAGCTTCACCAGTCCGGCCCGCGAGTAGAAATTCGAAATGATCGCCGAGAGGTCCATCGGGAAGGCGTCCTGACCCGGAAGCTCCTCCAGACGGTTCGACATCTCGCGCAGCGCCTGTGCCCAGCGCGATGTCGAGTCGGCCATTACGAGCACCTTCAGGCCCATGGCGCGGTAGTACTCGCCGATGGTCATACCCGTATAAACCGACGCCTCACGCGCCGCAACGGGCATGTTCGACGTGTTGCAGATGATGATCGTGCGCTCCATAAGGTTGTGCCCCGTGCGGGGGTCGATCAGCTCGGGGAACTCCTTGAAAATCTCCACCACCTCGTTGGCACGCTCGCCGCAGGCCACCATGATGATGACATCGGCGTCGGCCTGCTTCGAAATGGCGTGCTGAAGCACCGTCTTGCCGGCGCCGAAAGGCCCCGGGATAAAGCCCGTGCCGCCTTCGGCCATCGGGTTGAAGGTGTCGATGGCACGCACGCCGGTAATCATCACCCGCGAGGGGCGCGGCTTCTCGGTGTAGCAGCGCACGGCCTGCTTCACGGGCCATTTCTGCACCATCGTCACGGCATGTTCCCGGCCATCGGCGTCGGTCAGCGTGGCGATCGTGTCGGTCACCTTGTATTTGCCGGCCGCGGCCACGCTCTTGACCGTATAGCTATCGGTCAGCGTGAAGGGCACCATGATCTTGTGCATCACCCACTGCTCCTTCACCTCGCCCAGCCACGAAGCCGCGGAGACCTTGTCGCCCGCCTTGGCCAGCGGCGAGAACTCCCACTCGGCATTGAAATCGATCGGGTCGGTGATCGAACCGCGGGCGATGAACAGGCCGTCCATCTTCTCGAGGTCGTTCTGCAGACCGTCGTAGTTGCGCGACAAAAGGCCCGGGGCAAGCGTCACCTCGAGCATGTGTCCCTCGAACTCCACCCGGTCGCCGATCTTCAGACCGCGGGTGCTGTCAAAAACCTGGACATAGGCGGCATCGCCTACGACCTTGATGACCTCGGCCATCATTTTGGTATCCCCCGTCCAGACATAGCAGATCTCGTTCTGGCCCACGGGTCCGTCGGCCTTGACGATCACGATGTTGGAGATGATACCGTTTACACGTCCTGTCGTTTTCATGAATATCTTTGTTATTTATTTTTTTCAATCAGTTCCCTGCCGTCCAGCTCGGCCAGCAGTTTGGCGAACATCTCGCGGCCGCGGGCGGCGTCGAGCTGCGTCCAGCGGGCCACGATGTTGATCCGCGCCAGGTAGGAAAGGATGGCGTTAATGTCGAAATAATCGAACGTAGCCAGCTCCGTGGCTTCGTTCCAGCGCACGAGGTCGATCTTGTGCTCCTTCTCGACGAGGTTCGCCTCGTCGTTGACAGCCGCGATCACCGCGTCGATGTAAGGCAGTTCGCCCCGCAGTCCGAAATCGGCGGCCGAGCTGCGCTGCAGCTGTTCGGCGACGTCGCCGCCTCCGACCACCACCTCCTCGATCGCACGGCCTGCGGCACGCGCCGTGACGGCGGCCGAGACGTTGCGCAGATTCCGGTCGAAAGCCGACCATTCGCGCAGGAAACGGCTTCCGGCCTTGGCGCACGCGGCGTAGTAGGCGCCGAACAGCTCCTTCTCGAAGCGCTGCGCGGTATCGACCGCCTCGGCGTCCTCGCCCTCGGGATCGGCATAGGCCCTCACGACGCGGGCGACCGCTTCGGGCAGCCGACGGGGAGTTTTCAGCTCCTCCTCCAGCTCCTCGCGCGTGAGGTTGCCCAGCGGATTGTACGCCGAGCGCCCCGCACGCAGGGCTGCGATATTCTCACAGTCGTAATAGCCGTACAACAGCCGCACCTCGCGGGCATCGTTCCGGTCCACCTCCTCGAGTATCTCGGAGACGATGGCCCGGGCGTCGAACCCTTTGGTGTCGGCGTCGAGCGAATACTCCTTCAGCCCGGCTACCAGACAATAATAATCGGTTGCAAACATCCCGTTATGCCTTAAACAACATCTCGAAAACCTTGTCGCGCAGATACTCGCCCAGCAGCGCCTCGATGTCGGCATCGGCGAACGAGATGTAGTAGCCACCGTCCTTGGCGCCCACCTTGAAGCCGGTCTTCACCTCCTTCGAGTAGCCCACCTCGATTCCGGCGGCCAGCAGTTCCTGGGCGCTCTTGCCGAACGCCTCGTCGAGCTTCTTGCGCTCGCCCTCGGGAAGCAGGGCCTGCAGTTCGACCTTGCCCGAATCGGAGCCGTTCCAGTTCTTCGCCACGGCGACGAGCATCTCCTTGATAAACGCGGGGTCCACGACAGCCTCCTTCACGCCGCCGGACGTAGCCTTGGCGATGATGAGTCCGGCGATCTCCGACTTGAGCTTCGAAACGGCCTGCTTACCGGCCAGTGCGATTTCGGTCATGGTGTTCTTCTCGACATCCTCGGCCTTCGCCTGCGCCTTCCGGACGATCTCCTCCGCCTCGGCGCGGGCCTCCGTAACGATCTTCTGCGCTTCGGCTTTGGCGTCGGCGACCAGCTTGTCGGCCTCGGCGCGGCCTTTCTCCAGCCCTTCGTCGTAGAGCTTCTGGGTCAACTGTTGCAGTTTGTTTTCCATAGCGTTATATTTGTTTGATTATTGTTTTTCATTTTAACGTACAAATATATAAAAGATTATGCAGAAACCTCAGCCAAAAACGACAATTTTCCCATTTTGACAAGTTTCCTGCTCAAAAGGAGCAAATCACGCCCGAAGCTGTTCCGCCCGGCGCACTTCAAATAATTTCACTAATTTAGTGCCGTAAAAATGACAGCTATGAAGAAAACGCTTCTCATCCTCCTCGCCCTTGCCGCCGGAACGACGGCGCTCCGTGCACAGCCCGACTCGCTCGACTACCGCGGCGACTATTATTTCGCCAAACGCGCCCGGCAGGAGCGTGAGACCGTGCATTCCCGAAACATCGTGATGCTGGGCAACAGCCTCACCGAACGGGGCGCGTGGGCCGACATCCTGCAGGACAGCCTCGTGCTGAACCGCGGCATCGGCGGCGACTGCGTGGCGGGCATGACCGCACGCCTCGGCGCGATCGTCGCGGGAAAACCCCGGGCGCTCTTCCTGATGGCGGGCGTCAACGACCTGATCTTTTCAAAGATAACACCCGAAGCGCTGCTCGGGCAATATGAGCGGCTGCTGGATGCGATCCGCACGGCCTCGCCCCGGACAACGGTTTTCATCCAGAGCCTGCTGCCGCTGGACGAGACGCAGAACGAGGAATACTTTGCCGGCAAAAACGCCCGTATCGAAGCCTTCAACACCCTGCTGCGCGACATGGCCCGGCGGCGCGGACTCGACTACATCGACATCCGGAGCCGGATGGCCCGTGACGGGAAGATGCCCGCGGAATACACCGTGGACGGCATCCACCTCAACGCCGCGGGATATGCCGTCTGGAGCGATGTCCTGCGGCCTTACCTTCCCAAATAAAAAAAGCGGATGGATAGTTGAACTATCCATCCGTCTTGTTTAGAAGGCGGGCGCAGAACCGGACAGGAAACGCGACGTCTTCCCTGACGCCCCCTAAAACCCGCCTCTTAGGCGGGCGGGCGCCCCTTAAAACCCGCTTCTTAAGCGGGCTGGTGCTGGGGTCTAAGTAAATCCTGCACTACCTTGACGGGCGAGAAGGTCGTGACGGGCACGTCGACGAAAACCGTGTTCCAGCGGGCCATCGCACCGTTCCAAAGCCCCGGAAGCTCCTGGGCCCGCAGGTCGCGGCCGCCCGCCGATTTCGACGAGATGAAGCCCGTCGAAGGGTCGGTGTATTTGCGCAGGTCGAATTTCCGGCCTTTCGAATCACGGATGCCGCAGACAAGGTCCACGGGATTGAAATGCGTGGCTGATTGCATCAGCGGCAGGTCGTCGGGCGAAATCTGGCTCGACTCGGCGATCTGCAGCGATTCGGTGCCATCGGGATTTCCGACCCAGAAAGGACCGCCGCCCGGCTCGCCCTCGTTGCGAACCATGCCGCAGACGCGGATCGGACGGTCCAAAACAGCACGCAGCAGCGCCGAATCGTAATCGGCGGGGAGTTTCACGCAGAGCCGCTTCTCGATAAATTCCACGATGGGGTCCAGCTCGGCGCCGCCCACCTCGAGGGCCTTGAGGTATTCGAACGCCTGCTCCTCGAGGTCGAGCAGGATACCCGCAAGCACCTTTTTATAACGGATCGTATCGCCGCGGCGGGCATCGGTCGTCACGTTGTCGATGTTCTTGATGAAGACCAGGTCGGCGTCGATCTCGTTCAGGTTCTCGATCAGCGCCCCGTGCCCCGCGGGACGAAACAGCAGCGAGCCGTCGTCCTGCCGGAAAGGCGTGTTATCGGGGCAGACGGCGATGGTGTCGGTCGCCGGTTTCTGCACCGAGAACGAAATGTCGTAACGGATGCCGAACCGCTTTTCGTAGAACGGCACCTTCTCGGCGAGCAACTCCTTGAATCCGGCAATATGCTCGGGAGAGACCGTGAAATGGATGCGCGACACACCCTTCGTGGCGGCATAGGCCGCACCCTCGACCAGATGCTCCTCGACGGCCTTGCGGGCCCCTTCGGGATAGGCGTGGAAGGTGACGAGCCCCTTGGGTTTGCGGCCGTAGTTCAGTCCTTCGCCGATGATGGCGCTGACGATCGTCCGGTCGTCGGCCCCGGCGGGGAGCACCGCTTTCAACTCGGGCCAGAAGGCGAATTTCTCGAGGTTTTCCAGCAGGGTGTCGATACCCTTACCGCGTTTGCCGTCGTTGACGAACTCGAACAACTCCTTGAACATACGCGTCGCGGCGCCCGAAGCAGGCACGAATTTCACCACGCCCAGCCGCGCCGCAGCCGCCTCGTAACGCGCCGCGGCGGCATCGGCCTCAGCCGGATCGACCACCGTCACGCCGTCGCCCGGCGAAGCGGCCCGCACGACGTTCAGGAAAGGAAATCCCCGGCGGAAATTCTCCAGCTGGGTTTCGATCTGTTCGGGAGTGAGGCCGTGCCCGGCAATCTGTTGTAAATCCTGTTGGGTAAACATAGCTATAAGTCTTTAGATTATCAAGTTTGTCTTCTCGCTTTCGCCCGCCGTTGTCGCCGCCTTTGGCGTCGTTTACAAATCTGACCCCACCCCGGCTAAGAGCCGGGCTTTAGGGGCGATACTCAAATATTGAGTTTCGAATCCGATTCTGCGCCTCCGCCATCAAAAAGCCGTTTCTTAAACGGCCCTCGGGGAGGGGCTTACGATGCTGCGCATGAATCGTTTCTGCCGGGACGACCCTATAATCGGCCGGATTATTATTCAAAGTTACGCAAATATTTCGTAACTTTGCACATCATGATCCGAGAATTTCACCCAATCAGCCTGCGCCGGCGCAACAGTTTCGGCGTCGATCAGCAGGCCGCACGCCTCGTCGAGTTCGAAACCCCCGAGGACCTGCGCACGTTTTTCGCCGCAGGGACTCCCGAACGGTGGACGGTGCTCGCGGGCGGCAACAACATCCTCTTCACCGAGGATTACAACGGCGTGCTCCTGACCCCCGTCGCCCGGCAGATCGCCGTCCTGGGCGACGACGGCAGCGAAGTCCGCGTGCGGGCCGATGCAGGCGTCGAGTGGGACGACCTGGTGGAATGGGCCGTCGAACGCGGGCTGTGGGGCATCGAGAATCTTTCGCTGATCCCCGGCAAGGCCGGAGCGGCTCCGGTGCAGAACATCGGGGCCTACGGCTGCGAGGCGAAGGACGTGATCCGGCGGGTCGAAATGTTCTGCGTCGAGACGGGCGCCCTGCTGACGCTCGACGCCGCGCACTGCGGATTCGGATACCGCGAGAGCGTCTTCAAGCACGACCTGAAAGGACGCGTCATCATCACCGCCGTCGAAATCGCACTCTCGCACACGCCTCAACCCAGGCTGGGCTACGGCGACGTGGAACGCGAGGTCAAGGCCCGCGGAGGCGTGACGCTGCGCAACATCCGCGAGGCGATTTGCTCGATCCGCCGGGCGAAACTCCCCGATCCGGCCGTGCTGGGCAATGCGGGCAGTTTTTTCAAGAATCCGGTGGTCGAAGCGGCCGTGGCGGAGCGGCTGCTCGCGGAGTATCCCGAAATGCCGCACTACCCCGCTCCCGAAGGCCGCGTGAAGCTGGCCGCCGGATGGCTGATCGACCGGGCCGGCATGAAAGGCCACCGCGAAGGCTCCGTCGGGGTCCACGAGCGGCAGGCGCTGGTGCTGGTGAATTACGGCGGCGCCATGGGCGGCGAGGTGATTGCCTTCGCCCGCAGGGTGCAGGAGAAAGTCCGCGAGAAATTCGGCATCGGGATAGACACGGAGGTTAACATTTTGTAATATGAACCTGATCGATACGTTTCAGCGCTACATCGACGAGAACAACCTCGCCACGCACGACGACAAAATCCTGCTGACCGTCTCGGGCGGTGTGGATTCGATGGTGATGCTCTCGCTGTTCACCCGCTGCGGCTATTCGGTGGGCGTGGCCCACTGCAATTTCCAGCTGCGGGGCGCCGAGAGCGACGAGGACGAGGTGCTGGTGGAGGAGGAAGCCCGCAAATACGGCGCGGAATTCTACAACAAACGGTTCGAAACCACGGCCGAGATGGAGCGCACGGGCGAGTCGATGGAGATGGCGGCCCGGCGGCTGCGCTACGCCTGGTTCGACGCCCTGAGCCGCGAACACGGCTACACGGCCGTGGCCATCGCCCACCACGCCGACGATTCGATCGAGACCTTTTTCATCAACCTCCTGCGAGGAACCGGACTACGGGGCCTGACGGGAATATCGACCCAGGTCGGGAAAATCATCCGCCCGCTGATGTTCGCCTCACGCAAGGAGATTCTGGAGTACGCCGTGGCGAATCACATCCCTTTCCGGGAGGATTCGTCGAACCGTTCGACCAAATACCTGCGCAACAAAATCCGGCTGGGACTCATCCCCCGCATCCGCGAAATCAACCCCAAGTTCACGAGCCTGATGAGCCGCAACCTCGCACGGCTGACCGACGCCCAGTTATTCATCAACCACGGCATCGAGCGCATCCGCGGCGAGGCGGTCACCTCGGACACGGGGATCGACACCATCCACCTCGACCGGCTCGACCCGGCCTTCCCGCAGGGATTCGTGATCTACGAACTGCTCAGTTCGGGATACGGGTTCAAAGGCGACGTGATCGACTCGCTGTGCCACGCCCTCGAGCAGGGAGCCACGGGACGGCGGTTCTACGCCCGGGAACACGTGGCCTGCGTCGACCGCGGACGAATCGTCGTGGCGCCGATCGCCCCCGGCGACGAATGCCTCACGACGGTGCGAAAGGGCGCCCTGCGCAGCTACTGCGGCAACTCGGTGCTCTACTACGAGTACTGCGACATCGACACGATCAAGAATTTCGGCGTGCCCGAGAACACCGCGCAGGTCGATGCCGACAAACTGCAATTCCCGCTCACGCTCCGCCGCTGGCAGGAGGGCGACTGGTTCGTGCCGTTCGGCATGACGGGCCGCAAGAAAGTGTCGGATTTCCTCATCGACGCCAAGGTCTCCGTGGCCGAGAAACAGCGGCAGTTCGTGCTCCTGTCGGGCAACGAAATCGTGTGGCTCGTGGGACGCCGCATCGACGACCGCTACCGCCTGACGCCCGAGACGGAGAACGTGCTGCGCATCACCAAAGAGATCGTATAGAAGATGGCCAAAAGTACCCTGAAATTCAAGGATTCCGTCGCCGAATACGAGCGAATCGCCGCCGAGGTCGCGGCACGCCGGTTTTCCGGCATCTACCTGCTGATGGGCGAGGAGAGTTATTTCATCGACGCCCTCGCCGACCGGCTGGCGGCGTCGATTCTCGACGAGGCTTCGCGGACCTTCAACCAGATCACGGTCTACGGCCGCGACACCGAGGCGGGGCAGGTCATCAACCTCTGCCGACAGATGCCGATGATGGGGTCCTACCAGGTGGTGATTGTCAAGGAGGCCCAGCAGCTCAAAGGGCTGGACAAACTCTCGCTCTACACCCAAAAGCCCTCGCCCACGACCATTCTGATCCTCTGCCACAAGGAGAAAAACGCCGACAAGCGTTCGGCCTTTTACAAGGGGTGTGCGGCGAACGGCACGGTGCTGGAATCGGTGCGGCCGCGCGACTACGAAATCGCGGCGTGGCTGCAACAATTCATCAAGAAGCAGGGGCTCACAATCGACGCCAAGGCGCTGTCGATGCTGACGGACCACCTGGGAACCGACATCGCGAAGATCTCCAACGAGCTGAAAAAACTCACCGTGTCGATGCCCCAGGGCACGACGCGCATCACCGATGCCGACATCGAGGCCAACATCGGCATCTCGAAGGATTTCAACAATTTCGAGCTGTGCAAGGCCGTGGTCACAAGGGACATGGGCCGCGCACTGATGATCGCCGACCATTTCGCCCGCAACCCCAAGGAGAACCCGCTGCTGCTGACGATCATGGCGCTGTTCGGACAGTTCCGCGACCTGTTCGTCGTCAACTACCTGCGCTGGCTCGCACGGCACAAAGGCCAGGCATTTCCGCAGGACATGGAGCTGATGCGCATCCTGCGGAAAAGCAATACCTATGTCCTCGGGGAGATCAAACAGAACTCCGCCGCGTGGGACAACCGCAAGGTGTTCAACATCCTGGGACTGCTGCGCGAATACGACGCCAAGAGCAAGGGACTCAACGCCGGAGGCGCTCCGGACGGCGAACTGCTGCGCGAACTGCTGCTGAAAATCTTCCTGCTTTGACGGAACTTTACCTATACCAGACCGTCCACCTCGCCCGGGGACACGCGCGGAACGTCGCGGCGCACATCGCCGTGCTCGACGCGGCGTCGCACGAGCTGTTCGGCCGGCGGTATGCGCCCGGAGCGGCACAGCTCGCGGAACGCATCGAGGCCCTTGCCGCCGCGGAACGCTATCCGACGGGCGTGTCGGGATTCGTGCGCATCGAATTGGGGCCCGACGGGAAGGAGCGGCTCATACCCGCGGGCGTGTCGCTCTACGACGGCTACGCCTTCCGGAGCCTGACCCCCGAGGCCGTGACGCTCTGCTACGAACTGCCGCTCACCGAGGCCCCGACCTCAGCCCGCGAGGCGGCGGCGCAGCTGGCCCGCCGGATGGCCGGGCAGGCGGGAGCCGAAACAGCCGTGCGCTGCGACCGGAACGGAATCCTCCGCGATGCCGACAACGCTCCGCTGTTCGCCGTCACGGGACACACGGTGCTGGCCGCGCCCGGAGCGGGGAGCGTCGAGCGCGAACTGGCCGTGCGGGCCGTGCAGGCCGCAGGGTTGGAGCTGCGCGAGGAGCCTTTCGGACGCGGGGACCTGCGGCGGATCGACGAGCTCTTCTTCGCCGACCATAGGGGCATCACCGCCCTCGCACGCTGCGACGGGCAGCCGCTGATGACGCTGGTCGCCGAGCGCATCGCGACGGCTGCGGAAGGGCTTTTTCTAAAAAAATAGAAACCGCACCGGGGCTTTCCGCCTTATCTTTCGGGGAATCAAAACCCGAAAATCATGAAAAAATACCTCTTTTTATACGCGGTCCTCGTGACCGCGTTGCTGGTCGTCACCTGCCGCCGTTACCACACCGAAACCCGGCGGCTGGTTCAGAATCAGGAGGCGTTGGCCTCCGACGTCGCGCATTACCGCACCCAGGCCGGGCAGGAGGCCGCCTCGGCGCAGGTCCTGCGGTTGCGCTGCGGGGAGTTCGAGCGCCTGCGCACGGACGACGCCGAAGAAATCCGCCGGCTGGGAATCAAAATCCGCCGGCTGGAAGCCGCCGCAAAGGCCATGACGACCACCGAAGCCGAAATCCGTGCGCCGCTGCGCGACACGGTCGTCATCCGGGTCCGCGATTCGGTCTTCGTGCACGACACCGTGCGGCTGTTCCGCTGGCGCGACCCGTGGGTCTCGGTCGAAGGGCGCATCGGACGCGACTCGGCCGTGTGCCGCATCCGCAGCGTCGACACCCTGCGGCAGGTCGTACACCGCATTCCCCGCCGCTTTCTGTTCATCCGCTGGGGCACAAAGGCCCTCCGGCAGGAGATTGTCTCGACGAATCCCCACACGCGGATTGTCCACGCCGAATACGTGAAGGTCGAGCGCTGAACCCGTTTCGCACGAATAAAAACGGAAAATACGGCGGTATTTCCGTTTTTTTCCTACCTTTGGTGTCGGTGCCGTCAGGGCGCTTTCAGGAGAACGGGCCGTTTTGCTGAGCCGCCCACAATTCGTTTTTGCTCCTTTTCGGTTTTTTCGTACCTTTGGAGTCGTAACAGGTCGGACCCGTCCGATTTATTCGTACCTTATTGATTATTATGGAACGGACAGCAATATTCCCCGGGTCGTTCGACCCGTTTACGCGCGGCCACGCCGCGCTGGTCGAAGAGGCCCTGAATCTCTTCGACCGCGTGGTGATAGGCATCGGCAACAACTCCTCGAAGCAGGGGCTGCTGACCGTCGAGAACCGCAAACGGCTCATCGACGACGTTTTCCGCGGCGAAAAGCGAGTCGAAGCCCGCGTCTACACCGGGCTGACCGGCGAATTCGCCGAGGCAACGGGCGCCTGCGCCATCATCCGCGGCGTCAGGAACACCACCGATTTCGAATACGAACGCACGATGGAGTCCACCAACCACCGCATCTATCCCGACATCACGACCGTCATGCTTTTCACCCCCTCGCCCGTGGCCGACATTTCGTCGTCGACCGTGCGCGAGGTGCTCTCGTTCGGCCGCAACGTCGAGGAATTCATGCCCGAGGGAATAGACATTAACAAGTACCTATGAGAAACGCAATCCGGTCAAACAGGCCCGCGCAGCGCTCAGGAAGGGCGCAGTCGCAACCTTCGGTTGCGTTTACAGGTCTGACCCCACCCCAAACCCCTCCCTCGGGAGGGGCTTAATGCCGCAAAGCGGCAAAATCAGCGTTGCCGAAGGTATATGAACGAAATACAATAACAAAAATTTAACGATACGCTTATGATGGAATTTACTGCCGAAATGATCGCCGGATTTCTGGGCGGCGAAATCGTCGGCGACAAGAACGCAAAGGTACATACCGTCTCGTCGATCGAGGAGGGCAAAGCCGGGTCGCTGAGCTATCTCACCAACCCCAAATACGAACAGTTCCTCTACACCACGGGGGCATCGATCGTGCTGGTCGACCGGGCATTCACGCCCGCGCAGCCGGTGGCCGCGACGCTCGTCAAGGTAGACGACGCAGGAGCCTGCGTCGTGAAACTGCTCGAAATGTACAACGCCGCGAAGCCCCGCCGCAAGGGAATCAGCGACCGCGCCGCGGTATCGCCCGAAGCGCAGGTGGGCGACGAATGCTACATCGGCGATTTCACGGTCGTCGAAGAGGGCGTGCAGATCGGCAAAGGCTGCCAGGTCTATCCGCAGGTCTATCTCGGGCGCGGCGTCGTGATCGGCGACAACACCGTCCTCTACCCCGGGGTGAAGATTTACGAAGGCTGCGTCGTGGGCGCGAACTGCATCCTGCACGCCGGAGCCGTCATCGGAGCCGACGGATTCGGATTCATGCCCAATGCGCAGGGCGGTTTCGACAAGATTCCCCAGCTGGGCAACGTCGTCATCGAGGACGATGTGGAAATCGGCGCCAACACCTGCATCGACCGCGCCAAGACCGATTCGACGGTCATCCGCCGCGGCGTGAAACTCGACAACCTGATCCAGATCGGCCACAACGTGCAGATCGGCGAGAACACCGTATCGTCGGCCCAGACCGGCATCGCCGGCACCTCGCGGGTGGGCCGCAACTGCTTCCTCGCCGGGCAGGTGGGCATTGCGGACCACGTCGTGATCGGCGACCGCGTGAAGATCGCCTCGAAAAGCGGCATCGACAAAAATGTCCCCGACGACGAGGTGCGCATGGGCTATCCGGCGCTTCCGGGGATGCAGTACCACCGTTCGTCGGCCGTTTTCAAACGGCTGCCCGAGCTGGAAAAGCAGGTCCGGGAACTGGAAAAACGACTCGCAGAACTCACCAAAAACCAATAAGTCATGAAAAAGATTCTGATTCTCGCAGCGGCGGCGGCCGTGCTGTGCAGCTGCGGCAGCAAAAACAAATACACCGTCGAGGGCACCGTAGCCGGTGCGAACAAGATGGTATACCTCTTCGATGAAGAGGAAGTCATCCTCGACTCGGCAGTCGTCAAGGAGGGCAAATTCCGCCTCTCGGGCGTCGCCGAAACTCCGGCCGTGGCAATCCTGCGCGACGCCCGCGACCAGGGGGCGACCTTCGCGACGATGCTGATCCTCGAACCGGGACGGATCACCGTGAGCGACGATGCGGAAAACGCCTACCGCAAGCACGTGACGGGTACGCCGGCCAACGACGCCAGCGACGCCTATGCCACGACCAGCCACGCACTGGTCGACGAGTTCCGCAACGAAGCGACCGGCGACGAACGCCGCGACGCCATCGAGAAGGAATACGACCAGCTGACCCGCACGACGATGGAGCAGAACCGCACGAACCTCTTCGGCGCACTGTTGCTGGCCCAGCAGCTGGGTTACGAACTTTCGGGACAGGAACTGCTGGACGAGATCGCCCTCTTCCCCGAGGAGATGCAGCAGAGCAGCGTGCTCAAAGCCCTCAAGGAGAGCGCCGGACAGAAGATCAAGACCGACGTGGGCCAGCCTTACACCGATGTCGCACAGCCCGATGCCGAGGGGCAGGAGGTGTCGCTCAAATCGGTGGTCGAGACCCCGGGTAACAAATATGTCCTGCTCGATTTCTGGGCTTCGTGGTGCGGCCCCTGCATGGGTGAGGTTCCCCACCTGAAAAAAACCTATGACGAATTCCACAAGAAAGGCTTCGAAATCTACGGCGTATCGTTCGACAAAGACCGCGAAAAATGGCTCGCAGCCGTCGACCAGAACGGCATGAACTGGATACACGTCAGCGAGGTGAACGGCTTCGACAACCAGGCCGCCAAAGATTACGCCGTGCAGGGCATTCCGGCGAACTACCTGATCGGCAGCGACGGCAAGATCGTCGCCAAGAACCTCCGCGGAGAGGCGCTTTACGAGAAAATCGCAGAACTGCTGGCCCAATAAGCGGCAGATCGTTACACACCCCTCCGTTCCGTTTCGGCGGGAAGGAGGGGTGTTTTCCCTGAAAAGGCCCTGCGGCTTATGAAACCCACCGAAAAATACAGGATCATGGGCATCGACCCCGGCACGAACTACATGGGTTACGGCGTGCTGGAGGTCGAAGGACGCACGGTGCGTTCCGTCGTGCTGGGCGACATCGACCTGCACAAGCTCCCGGATCCTTACGCCAAACTGCGCTACATCTTCGAGCGCGTCGGGGCGCTGGTCGACGAGTACGCCCCGAACGAGGTGGCGCTCGAATCGCCCTTCTTCGGTGAGAACGTGCAGTCGATGCTCAAGCTGGGACGGGCCCAGGGCGTGGCGATGGCAGCGGCGCTGAGCCGCGGAATCGACGTCTTCGAATATGCCCCGATGCGCATCAAGCAATCCATCACCGGCCGCGGGTCGGCCGCCAAGGAGCAGGTGGCCTCGATCGTCTGCCGCATGCTCACCATCGACCAGCCTCCCAAGCGTCTCGATGCCACGGACGGCATGGCCGTCGCACTGTGCCACTATTTCACCACGGCCAGCCCGCTCAACGCCGCATTGGGCGGCGAGCGCGTAAAAGGACTCGGCGGCGGCAAGAAAGCCGCATCGAAAGGCGGTTCGCAGAGCTGGGAGCAGTTCCTGAAAAAGAACCCCGACCGGGAAATCAAATAAAACCAACTATGAAACAAATTTCCGCGCTCTTCCTCCTCGCCGCCCTGCTGTGCAGCTGCGGCGGTCCCAACTACACCCTTTCGGGCAAGACGGACTTCACCCCCGGAGACACGCTCCGCCTGCGCTCGCCCTATCAGGACGATTCGCTGCTGGCCGTCACGGTGGTCCGTCCCGACGGTTCGTTCCGGATTCGCGGATATGCGGCCGGACCGATGATCGCCGACCTGATTCGCGGCAACAGCCGCGTCGGGGCCCCGATCCTGCTCGAAGCCGGCGACATCCGGCTCGAGGCAACCGACGATGTGCGCGGCTACCAGTTCACGGGCACGCCGATGAACGAAGCGTTCAACGCCATGAACGCCGCACAAGTGGCATTGGGCAACGTCCTGCAGGCGCTGGAGAACGAGCCTGACACGCCCGAGCGCAAACAGCAGCTCGACTCGCTGGGACGCATCTACCGCCAGATTCCGGGCGATGTGCTGGAGGCCAACCGCGACAACCTGCTGGGAGCGTTTCTCTACGCCCGGCGCACCGACGCGGACCCGGTCCGCGCCCGCGAACGGCTGGCGCAGTTCCCGGCCGAATTGCAGCATCATCCCGTATTGGAGAGCGTTCGGCGGCAGATCGAGGCGGTCGAACGGTCGGCCGTGGGGCAGCCCTATATGAA
The DNA here is from genome assembly GCA_001941065.1 of Alistipes sp. Zagget8. Lineage (GTDB taxonomy): Bacteria > Bacteroidota > Bacteroidia > Bacteroidales > Rikenellaceae > Alistipes. The sequence continues at coordinate 201,939 of MSHJ01000015.1, read as the reverse complement.
CCTCACGCTGAAAAACACGGCGGGCGAGACCGTCGCCCTTTCTTCACTCGTGGGAAGCGGACGCTGGGTGCTGCTGGATTTCTGGGCCACGTGGTGCGGTCCCTGCTGCCGGGAAATTCCGCATCTGAAAGAGGCTTACGAGGCCCTCAAAGGACGCGGATTCGAGATTTACGCCGTGTCGATCGACAGCGACACGGAGCGCTGGCGGCAGTTCGTCGCGGAGAACGGACTGGCGTGGACGAACGTGATTTCCGAAGGCGGCGGCAAGGAGAGTCCCGCCGCGGCGATGTACGGCATCCGCTTCATCCCTTCCAATTTTCTGATTGCACCCGACGGCACGATTGCGGCGAAAAACGTGCCCGGCAGGCAGCTGCAGGAACGATTGGAGAAACTGATAAAATAAAGAATATTTATAAGATACTGATAATCCGGCCGATGGAGTCAACAACCCGGCCGGAATCTCTTTTTCGGCAAAATTTCCGCCGAATTATTTGCGCATTTCGGATTTTTGCCCTACATTTGCACCTGCAATTCGGCACCGTAGCTTAATTGAATAGAGCATCTGACTACGGATCAGAAGGTTACAGGTTTGAGTCCTGTCGGTGTCACTCTCAAAATCAACCACTTACAGCGATGTAGGTGGTTTTTTCGTGTCTTGTTTTGAGCTTGTTTTCCATTGTTTTTTGCAGTTTGTGTCAACCAATGTGTAAACCGAAATCACGGTCCGAACAATCCAGATCGAAAAAACGGGAAAACAGCACCTCTTTCACAACTTATTTTGTATCTTGTAGACAGCATAAAATCCGTTGTTACAAAACGAGTCGCCGACCGTCTGAAAAAACACAAAACCACAGCAACAGAGTAGAAATCCCGATCCAACCACACTAATTAACATGATCAATCCTCTTGATTATTTATATTACAAAGTATATAAAGGTTTATCCTATATTAGCGGCGGCGGCAATCCATTGTCGCAGACCGGAGCTACAATGGCCCTTTTATTGATAAATTTTTCTACAATATATTACTTGATATCAGATGAATTGCCAAAGTCTATCCTCGCTGTTGCAATGACTATTATAATCTTGTTTTGTGTCATTTACTTTTGGATTAAAGAGGATAAAATCTTAGCCAGATATGATCAGGAATCGGAGCAATCTTATAAAAAGGGCAATATGATCGTGGCTATTTATGTGATATTGACTTTCGTTGCGGCTATTTGTGTGTTGAGACCCCGATAAGCCTCTACATTTTCAGACTTATTGCACTCCGGAACCCGATGGATTCCGGCCAGAAGCATTTCACCCCCGATTTTTTCCGTTTCACCGACCGGGGCACGGACAATCCGTGCCGGAAGCCGTAATTTCGGGTCCCGAAAGGTCGTTTTGCCGGCACAGGCCGCTGACAAAACCGCATTTTATCGTATCTTTGCATACGACCCTCAACGCAAACCGTACTCGCAGCTATGAATAAAAAGAAAAAATGGATTATCACGGCCGTTATTCTCGTGGTATTCTGCCTGGCACTGGGCCTCTATAACCTCATGAACGGCAAAGGAACCGCCGAATCCGATGCGGATGCGGCGGTAATTCCGCGCAGAACGAGCATACTGAACGTCAACGGACTCGTCATACGTCCCCAGCAGCTGACCGACGGAATCACCACCGTGGGCAACCTGCTGCCCGACGAAGAGGTGGACCTCTCGTTCGAGACCTCGGGCAAAATCGTGGCAATCAATTTCAAAGAGGGTACCGCCGTCAAGAAGGGCGACCTGCTGGCCAAGGTGAACGATCAGCCGCTGCTGGCGCAGTTACGCCGTTACGAGGCGCAGCTCAAGCTGGCCGAGGACCGCGTGTACCGTCAGAGCGCCCTGCTGGAAAAGGACGCCGTCAGCCAGGAGGCTTACGAACAGGCCCGCACGGAGCTGGCGACGCTCAACGCCGACATCGACATCGTGAAATCGAACATCGCGCTCACGGAGTTGCGTGCCCCGTTCGACGGCGTGATCGGCCTGCGGAACGTCAGCGAGGGCGCCTATGCCTCACCGAGCGTCGTGGTGGCCAAACTGGCCAAGATACAGCCGCTGAAGATCGACCTCTTCGTCCCGGAACGCTACGCCAACCAGATCAAACCCGGCACGAAACTCTCGTTCACGGTCGACGGACAGCAGGCGACCTTCCAGGGATCGGTTTACGCCACCGAATCGAAGATCGACCTGGCGACGCACACGTTCGCCGTGCGTGCGCACTACTCCAACGCGCAGGGACGGCTGCTGCCGGGGCGCTTCGTCACGGTGCAGATCCGCCTGCACGACATTCCCGACGCCATCGCCGTGACGACCGAGGCCATCGTTCCCGAGATGGGCGTGGACAAGGTCTACCTCTTCCGAGGGGGCCGGGCGCATGCCGTGGAGGTGATGACAGGCCTGCGGACCGACGCCGAGATACAGATACTCAGGGGACTCAACGTCGGCGATACGCTCATCACCTCCGGAACCCTCCAGCTGCGCGAGGGCCTTCCCGTCAAACTCGACACCGTCGAATAAATCCGCCGCCGCATGAATATCTCCGAACTGAGCATCCGGCGGCCCGTCCTGGCCTCGGTGCTGACGATCATCATCCTGCTATTCGGCTTCATCGGATACAGCTACCTCGGTGTGAGGGAGTACCCCAGCGTCGACAACCCGATCATCTCCGTCTCGTGCTCCTACCCGGGCGCCAATGCCGACGTAATCGAGAACCAGATCACCGAACCCCTCGAGCAGAACATCAACGGCATCCCGGGCATCCGGTCGCTGTCGAGCGTCAGCAGTCAGGGCCAGAGCCGCATCACCGTGGAGTTCGAACTCTCGGTGGACCTCGAAACCGCCGCCAACGACGTGCGCGACAAGGTGTCGCGTGCCCAGCGCTACCTGCCCCGCGACTGCGATCCCCCGACCGTGACGAAGGCCGATGCCGACGCTTCGCCCATCCTGATGGTGACGATCCAGAGCGACAAGCGGTCGCTGCTGGAGCTGAGCGAAATCGCCGACCTCACGGTCAAAGAGCAGCTGCAGACCATCAGCGACGTGAGCGGCGTGCAGATATGGGGTGAAAAACGCTACTCGATGCGCCTGTGGCTCGACCCGGCCAAGATGGCCGGCTACGGCGTCACCCCCACGGACATCAAGAACGCCCTCGACCGCGAGAACGTCGAACTGCCCTCGGGCAGCATCGAGGGCAACACCACCGAGCTGACCATCCGCACGATGGGACTGATGCACACCACGCAGGAGTTCAACGACCTGGTGGTGCGCGAGGACGCCGACCGCATCATCCGCCTGAGCGACGTGGGGCGGGCCGAGCTGGGTCCGCAGGACACACGCAGCTACATGAAGATGAACGGCATTCCGATGGTCGGCGTGGTGGTGATTCCCCAGCCGGGCGCCAACCACATCGAGATCGCCGACGCCGTCTACAAGCGCATGGAGACCATGAAGAAGGACCTTCCGGACGACGTGGTGACCTCCTACGGATTCGACAACACGCGCTTCATCCGCGCCTCGATCGACGAGGTGAAGACCACCGTTTACGAAGCCTTCGTGCTGGTGATCATCATCATCTTCCTCTTCCTGCGCAACTGGCGCGTGACGCTGATTCCCTGCATCGTCATTCCCGTGTCGCTGATCGGTACGTTCTTCATCATGTATGTCGCGGGATTCTCGATCAACGTGCTGTCGATGCTGGCCGTGGTGCTCTCGGTGGGACTCGTGGTCGACGACGCCATCGTGATGACCGAAAACATCTACATCCGCATCGAACGCGGCATGACGCCCCGCGACGCCGGTATCGAGGGCGCCAAGGAGATTTTCTTCGCCGTGATCTCGACCTCGATCACGCTGATAGCCGTCTTCTTCCCGATTGTCTTCATGGAGGGCATGACCGGGCGTCTGTTCCGCGAGTTCAGCCTGGTGATTTCGGGCGCCGTGGTCATCTCGACCTTCGCGGCGCTCACCATCACCCCGATGCTGGCGACCAAACTGCTGGTGCGCCAGGAGAAAAAAAGCTGGTTTTACAGCAAGACCGAACCCTTCTTCGTCTGGCTGAACAATTTTTACAGCCGCACGCTGGCCTCGTTCCTGCGCCGCCGCTGGATAGCCCTGCCTATCGTGGCGCTGACCGTGGCGCTGATCGGCTGGCTGTGGAGCTCGATCCCCGCCGAAATGGCCCCGCTGGAGGACCGTTCGCAAATCTCGATCACCACCCGCGGCTCGGAGGGAGCCACCTATGAATACATCCGCGACTACACCGAGGACATCAACCGGCTGGTCGATTCGCTCGTGCCCGAGGCAGAATCCGTGACGGCCCGCGTGTCGAGCGGTTCGGGCAACGTCCGCATCGCCCTGACGAACATCGCGGACCGCAAGCGTTCGCAGATGGAGGTCGCCGAACAAATCTCGGCCGCCGTGCGCTCCAAAACCAAGGCCCGCGCCTTCGTGCAGCAGCAGAGCACCTTCGGCGGACGCCGCGGACGCATGCCCGTGCAGTATGTCCTGCAGGCCACCAGCCTCGAACGGCTGCAAGAGGTGCTGCCCGAATTCATGACCCGGGTCTATGAAAGCCCCGTGTTCCAGATGGCCGACGTGGACCTGAAATTCAGCAAGCCCGAGGTGCGCATCGAAGTCAACCGCGACAAGGCCAACCTGCTGGGCGTCGCGACGCGCAACATCGCCCAGACGCTTCAGTACGGACTCAGCGGCCAGCGGCTGGGCTATTTCTACATGAACGGCAAGCAGTACGAGATTCTGGCCGAGATCAACCGCCAGCAGCGCAACAAGCCCGCCGACCTGCGTTCGATCTACGTGCGCAGCGACAAGGGCGAGATGATTCAGCTGGACAACCTCATCACGCTTCAGGAGAACGTCGCGCCGCCGCAGTTGTACCACTACAACCGCTTCATCTCGGCCACCGTGTCGGCCGGACTGGCTCAGGGCAAGACCATCGGGCAGGGCCTCGGCGAGATGGACCGCATCGCCGACGAGATTCTCGGCGACGACTTCCGCACGGCGCTGGCCGGCGATTCGAAGGAGTTCCGCGAAAGTTCATCGAGCCTGATGTTCGCCTTCGTGCTGGCCATCCTGCTGATCTACCTGATCCTGGCGGCGCAGTTCGAGAGTTTCAAGGACCCGCTGGTCATCATGCTCACCGTGCCGCTGGCCATCGCCGGAGCGCTGGTGTTCATGTGGGGCACGGAGCAGACAATGAACATATTCAGCCAGATAGGCATCATCATGCTCATCGGACTGGTGGCCAAAAACGGCATTCTGATCGTCGAGTTCGCCAACCAGAAGCAGGAGGCGGGGCTCGACAAGATGCACGCCATCGAGGAGGCGGCGCTGCAGCGCCTGCGCCCGATTCTGATGACCTCGGCCTCGACCATTCTGGGCCTGCTGCCGCTGACCGTCGCCACGGGCGAGGGCGCCAACGGACGTATCGCCATGGGCGTGGCCGTCGTGGGCGGCATGGTGGTCTCGACGCTGCTGACTCTCTACATCGTTCCGGCGATTTACAGCTATGTTTCGACGGACCGAATCAAGAAATCGAAAAACAACGACGCATGAAAAAAGCACTATTAGCGGTTTTGCTGCTGGGAACAGGCGTCACGGCCGGGGCGCAGGAGATGCCGTCGGCCCGGGAGGCGTCGGCCACGCTGACCCTGCGCAAATGCCTGGAGATCGGGCTCGAACAGAATTACGACGTGCGCATCGTCCGCAACGAGGAGCAGATCAGCGACAACGACGCCACGGCCGGAAATGCCGGAATGCTGCCCACGATCGACCTCTCGGCCGGATACACGGGGACACTCGACAACGACCGCACCACTACCCCGCGCGACGGCGCCGCCGTGAGCGAATCCGGAGTCTACGATCAGACGGCCAGCGTGGGGCTGGCGGTGAACTGGACGCTGTTCGACGGATTCCGCATCCGCACCAACTACAAGCGGCTGAAGGAGATGCAGCAGATGGGAGCCCTGAAGACCCGTATCACCATCGAGGATTTCATGGCCAGCCTCACGGCCGAATACTACAATTATATCCAGCAGACGCTGCGGCTGCAGAATTTCCGCTATGCCGTGGGCCTTTCGCGCGAACGGCTGCGCATCACCGAAGCGCGGGTGCAGGTGGGCAACTTCTCGCGCCTCGACCTGCTGCAGGCCCGCGTGGATTTCAACGCCGACAGTTCGAAATACATGTCCCAGCACGAACTGGTGACCGCCTCGCGCATCCGCATCAACGAACTGCTGGCCAACGAAGACCTGAACGGGACCCTTTGCATCCGCGACACGCTGATCCGCGTCAACAGCACCCTCGAATGGGACACCCTGCTGGAGAAGACCCTCTCGGCGAATGCCTCGCTGCTGATGGCCGGGCATGACAACACGCTGGCCGAACTCGACCTGAAGACCGTTCAGGCACGGAACTACCCCTATGTGAACCTCACGACGGGATACGGTTACAGCTACAACCGTTACGGCTCCGCGGCGAACCGTTCGCGCGGAACGCTGGGGCTGAACGCCGGGGTGCAGGTGGGTTTCACGATCTTCGACGGCAACCGCCGCCGCGAACAGCGCAACGCCCGCATCAGCATCGACAACGCCCGGCTGACGCAGCAGCAGCTGGAACAGTCGCTGCGAGCAGACCTGTCGAATTTCTGGCAGGCCTACCGCAACAACCTCGAGGTGATCCTGCTCGAGGAGGAGAACCTGATCGCCGCCAAGGAAAATTACGAAATCGCCATGGAACGCTACCTGCTGGGCGACCTGCCGGGCATCGAGATGCGCGAGGCGCAGAAGAGCCTGCTGGATGCCGAGGAGCGCATCCTCACGGCGCAGTACAACACCAAGCTATGCGAAATATCGCTGCAGCAGATCAGCGGCAACATCATGGTCTACTTAGATTGATGTACTTTACCCGTCCCTGCAACAGCCCGGCACCCCGAATGCGGTGCCGGGCTTTTTCCTGCCCTTTTAATTATTTTCCATTGGAAATTTGTTTTATTGGAAAACAAATTCTATCTTTGCATCGTTATTGATACAGAACAATAAAAAAAACCGAGATGAAAAAACTGCTCATAACCGCTTTCGCGCTGCTGGCCTTCGCCGCCGGAAGCCAGGCACAGACTAACAACAAAAACGCAAAGAATATGAAAACGATCGCATTGACCAAAGCCGACTTTCTGAAGAAGGTCGCCGACTATGAAAAGAACCCCGAGGAGTGGAAATACCTCGGTGACAAACCCGCACTGATCGACTTCTACGCTTCGTGGTGCGGCCCCTGCAAGGCGCTGGCACCGGTGCTGGAGGAGCTGGCCGCCGAATACGGAGACCAGATCTACATCTACAAGATCAACACCGAAGAGGAGCAGGAACTCGCCGCGGCATTCGGCATCCGCTCGATACCCACGCTGCTGTTCGTACCGATGACCGGCAAACCCCAGATGGCGCAGGGCGCAATGCCCAAGGCGTCGCTCAAGGAGGCCATCGACAAAGTAATGCTCGGCAAGTAATGGCGCTGTCCATCGACCCCCTGCTATGCCCGCAGAACCACCGCTGCCCGATGATTGCGATCTGTCCCGCAGGTGCGATCTCGCAAAAGGGAAACGCCCTGCCGGCGATCGATCCCGAAAAGTGCATCGAATGCGGCAAATGTGTGAAACACTGCGGCAGACAGGCCGTACACAAGGCGGAAAGGAATGGATAAACTCTGCAGGATACGCGATTTGCAGCGTGCCGTGAACCAGTTCGAGACCGCTTTCGAAAAACACTACGGCATCTGCCTGAACGAAGGCATGGTCCTCTGCAGCCTGGCGAACGCCGAGCGCATCTGCCCGGGCCGGTTGGGAGAATTGCTGGGGCTCACCCCGTCGAACACCTCGAAGGTGCTTCGCTCGGTGGAGTCGAAGGGACTCGTGCTCCGCGAACTTTGCTGCAAGGACCGCCGGCAAATGTACTATTCGCTGACCCCGAAAGGCCGCGAACTGCTCGCCTCGGTCGACTGCCATGAGGTCGAGACCCCCGAAATACTACGCAAGTGGCTCTGCGGATAGAGAATCCAAGTGCGTAAGTGACGCTTCACAGCAAACGGCTGCCCCTTTCGGGACAGCCGTTTGTCATTTCCGGCCGGAAGGCCTATTCCAAAAAATGGTTCTCGTCGTTGTTAGTGGCGGCGAATTCTCGCAACGACCTCAGATGACGGTGCAGCATTTCGGCAGCCCCCTCTTCGTCCTTTTCACGGACACAGCGCAGCAGTTCGCGATGCTCGAAACATACCTCGTCCGAAGGCACCGAGCAAACGCGGTAACGTTGGTAATAACGCAGCACGTCGGGCGTAATGACCAGCAGCAGCGAGACGATCACCGGATTATGGGCTCCGCGGGCCAAAGCCTGATGGTAGGCAAAGTCTTTCGAGACACGTTCGTCGGTGTAGAATTTCTCCTCGCATTCGCGCAGGGCCTGCTCGATGTTATCCAAATCCTCGGGCGTGCGGTTTCGGGCGCAGAGTTTCACGGCTTCAATCTCAAGCAGCACACGCACATAGACCAGCGATGCGAAATCGTACTGTTCGATCTGCAACGCATCGGTAATCATACGCTCCAGCACCTGCATTTTCTCCTGCGCCACGACCGTTCCGCTCTGGGGAAAGGTCTGGACGATGCCGTAAAACTCGAGTTTCTGAAATGCCGCACGCACAACGGCGCTCCGCCGGCAGGCGCTCACCCGGTTGCAAGCGTCCCGAGTAAAGCTGCTCCTTGATATATTTCAGTACGGTTTCTACCTGTTTGATGTTCGGTGAATAGTTCATAGCATAAATTCCTGTTTGCACCGCAAAGGTCGCAAAAAAACCAATTAAACCAAATTATCGGGAGACCTTTTCGACCGAAAAATCGGCAAAACGAAGCATTTCGTCACGCAACTGGGATTTGAGCGATCCGCCGGTCCCGAAACTGCGGTAAATACCCCATTTGGGACGCATCCCTACCGTGCCGTCACGCCACATCGTCAGGTCAGGTTCGGAAACGGAGATCAACTCCCGACCGTCGTCAAGGCGCTTCACGCTCACCCGGTAACTGCCCTGCATACCGCACACGATACGCTCCTCAACCTCGACCCAGCGACCCAGAAACTCCGCGAGATCGGCCCGGGCAAGATATACGTTGCCGGCCGAAGCGGAAGAGGGGCCGACGAAGATCACCTGAAACTGCTGTTTGCCGTTGGAGAGCGTGCGGGCCGTGAAAGTGATGAGGGGATTGCCGACATCGGCTGTTCCGGCCGAATTGTCGATACCTTTGATCTGATGCAGGTGGCAGAATTTATTGGTGGTTTTCATCCCGTCGGGCAGGCGGAATTTCCAGCGGAAGACCATCTCGTCGCCCGGCTGCCCCACCATCGAAGCCGGTGATTTGGCGTCGGTCTTGATCTCGTTGCGCTGACGGTCGGTGATGTTCGGAAGCCCCCGGTCGTCATCGACGTCGATATGTATGTAAAAATCGAAAACATAGGCATCCAGCTCCTCGTCATAGGACTGACGGATATGCTGAAACGGCTCCTGTGCATGGGCGTTGGAGGTGTCGGGCGTTTCATAATTGTAGCCGCTACGGCGAATCAGCGCATAAGTCCCGGGAGTATCGCCGTCGGCGACAAGCCTCCCCCCGCAGGAACAGGTTCACTGCCCGAAACACCGTCCGAACAGGCCGGTCCGAGCAGTAAAAAAAACATAAAAATTAATCGTTTCATCGTTTGGTTATGTAGTTTTATTCGGTTATCTTTGTTCACGGCGAAATTTTGGTTAACCAATTTTCACCGTTGAACAAATGTATAAAAAAATTCCGAACCTAAACGTGAAACCAATGAAAAAAATCCTCTTTGCGGCGCTTCTGGCCGTAACTTTCACGGCTTCGGCGCAACAGCCTGCGCAAAAACCCGTACAGATCACCAACCGTTATGCGATGAAACTCTCCCAGAACGCCGACGGAAGCTATTCGCTCATCAATGAAAGCCGATATGCTAAGATCCTCGACCTCTCGAAGATCGAAGACCTGCTCGTGCCTTACACGTATGAACGCGACCGGCTGCAGACCAAAGACTACCGCGGTGTAGAGGTCCGCGAGTTCGTCTATACGACCCACAAAGGTTACGACCTGCAGATCGCCGTCGACATGGCCGAGAGCGACAAACCGACGCCCGTCGTCTTTTACTGCCACGGTGGAGGCTGGTCGCGCGGCAACAACGGGGTCTATCGTATGTTGTCACAATACATGGCCAAACAGAAGGGCGTAACGGGCGTGCGCATCGCCTATTCGCTGGCGCCTCAACCAGGGGCCGATGTACGCGTTTCGATCAACGACGTCCTGGCCGCCGTACAATACGTCCGCGACCACGCCAAAGAACTGAATGTCGATCCCTCGCGCATGGGCTTTGTCGGGTCGTCGGCCGGGGCGCACCTGGCCGCCGCAGGAGCAATGCGCACCCCCGAAGCCAAGGCGTTCGTCGGCTATTCGGGCATTTACGACCTCGAAACCGCCGCCATCTGCCAGCGTTCGAAGGATGAACAACGCATCGCCTATTTCTGCAACCGTGATCCCAAAATCCTGCGCGAGGCATCGCCTGCGAGCATCGTACCCAAAAAACAGGTTCCCGCGGCGCTGCTCTTCTGCGGTACAGGCGATATCACCGTGGAATATACCCAGAGCGAAGCCTTCGCCGAGGCCCTGCGCAAACGCGGCGGTAAAGTGGACCTTCAGGTATATCCCTGCTATGACCACAACCTGAGCAACAAGGCGTCGGACAAAATGGAGGAGGTCTTCTTCAAGAGTGTGGATTTCCTCGCCGAAAACCTCTGATCCGCATGAAACGCACATTATTTCTGTTACTCGCGGCCTCGGTCGCACTAACCGCCCGGGCCAAAGTAGTCCTGCCGTCCGTCTTCGGCGACAACATGGTGCTGCAACAACAGCAGAAAGTCCGCATCTGGGGTGACTCCGACCAAAAGGAGGTGACACTCTCGGCATCGTGGAGCGACACGCCGGTATGCGTCGAAGTAACCGACGGACGCTGGACGGCCGAAATCGAAACCCCGGCCGGATCGTATGCACCGCAAACGCTCACGGTACGCGACGCAGACTCGGAACTGACATTCGGCAACATCCTGATCGGCGAGGTGTGGGTTTGCTCGGGGCAATCGAATATGTATATGCCCCTGCGCGGCTACACGGGACAGCCTGTGGAAGGCGCCATGCGCACAGCCCTCGAATCTCCCCAGTACCACAACCGTATCCGCATGATCACCCTCCCCAAAAAAGAGGCTGAAACCCCGCAACGCGATTTCGAGGGACACTGGGATATTCCCACTCCCGTGACCTCGCAGCTGATGAGTGCCGTAGCCTACTATTTCGCACAAACGCTGACCCAGACGCTCGACGTCCCGATAGGTATCATTTCCACCAGTTGGGGAGGTTCGAAGATCGAAGCGTGGATGGCTCCTGCGTCATTGCGCGGCATGGGTTACGACGTCGACAGGATCAATGCCGATCCGAAGATTCAACAGCGGGCCAAATGCGGTCTGCTCTACAACGGGCTGATCGCCCCCGTAGCCGGTTACACCGCCCGCGGCTTCGCCTGGTATCAGGGAGAGTCGAACCGCCGGGAGGCCGGCCACTATGCCCGGCTGATGCAGGAGATGGTCAAATACTGGCGGACACAATGGGGAGACGCAAAAGCCGCAATGCCTTTCCTCTATGTACAGATCGCACCCCATGACTACAAGAACGCCGATGCAACGGACGGCGTGGCGGTCATGGAGGCCCAGAGCGATGCCCTGGAACTGATTCCGAACGCAGCGATGATCGCTACGACCGATATCGGCGAGGAGACCTGCATTCATCCCCGGAAAAAACGGGAGGTGGGTGAACGGCTGGCCGCCGAAGCGCTGATCCGCGCATACGGTATGCGGCTCGCCTGTTGGTCGGGCGTGCGGTTCCACAATGCGGAATTCTCCGATGGCAAGGCCGTCGTAACCTTCGACAACGCCCGTTACGGACTGACACCGCAGGATGAAGATATCACGGGCTTCGAACTGGCAGGCTCCGACGGGGTGTTCCACCCCGCCGTAGGCCGCATCGTCAAGTCGAAACCCGTCGTGGAGGTCACCTCCGAAGCGGTAGCCGCTCCGATCGCCGTGCGCTACGCGTTCCACAACTACACACCGACCAACCTGCGCAACACCCTCGGACTGCCGGCATTCCCGTTCCGCACGGACCGCGAATAACCATTCCCTGAAAATAGAAAAATCCCCGCAACGTGTGTGTTGCGGGGATTTTTCGTCAAGGGCCAGCAGCTATTGCAGTTCGAAAAAGAGCATATCCGCGAAATCAGCTTTACCGCCCTTGTATCCGATACGGCGGGCAGCATCGATCCATTCCGAACGGCCAAGGGCAATCCCGGCTTCATAGAGCAGGGCCGCGCCACGACGACGTTCGAAAGGTTTGATCTGAAGATGCGGCCACGCCGCAGGCTCCTCATAGTAAGGCAGCAGGAATTCCAACACACGCTGTGCCTCAGGCATGATCCAAAACTCCGCATTCGCCGACAACGCCACATTACGGGCCGTCGAAAGGGCTTCGAGCACAAAAGTCGAATAGTGCAGCGACAGCGTGCGCTCCAATTCTTTGGGCAACGAGCCGTCGGCGGCGACCTGTGCCGCAAAGCGGGGCTTCACGGAGTTTTCGGCAATCTCCCGAACCCGGTCGTCGAGCCCTGCGGCCTTCGCCGTCATCAACCGGATGGCATCGTACCAGAGCCCGTGATTGTTAGGCGCATGCAGCTCTTTCAGGCCGTTGACGCTGTGTTCGAGCCAGTAGAGAAAGGCCCGGGCCCACTCACGCAGTTCGGCGCGGTCCCGGTCACTCCAGGCCGGAGAGTCCCCGATCAGCGAAGCGGCATTCAGCGCGAAGCACATCCGCCGGGCGTCGATGATACCCGTCCCGCGAATCGCCGTGCGGCCGCGGATCAGCTGCGCATAGGTCATGTTGGGATTCATCCCCAGCTGCGGGTCGAGGAACCACGTGCGCAGCAGTTCGGCACACTTGGCGGCATAACGTTCGTCGCCCGTGACGCGGTAGAGTACGCCCAGCGTCCGCGCGGCATAGCCCAGCTTGTCGCCGTTCTCCCGCTCGGGGCAGTCGTAAACTTCGGGGTTGCGCTCCCCGTCGCGGCGGATATAGGGAAGCCCGTCGGGTTTCGACGGATCGGGCCACCAGTATGGCGACAGCGACATATAGTCGCGCTTGTCATTGCTGGGCGGCAGTTGGGTCTTGGCCGTCACACTCATCGGCTTCATCGCAAGGAGTTCTTCGGAAGCCGCAGCGACACGTTCCACGGCCTTCACCGCCCGCGGGTCGCCCGCACGGTAAGCCGTGACAAGTCGTTCGAGCAGTTCGGGACTGAACGCATACTGCGCCGCAGCCGGAAAGGCCGCCACAGTTAACAGCAGAAGCAGAAAGATTCGTTTCATAACAACAGGATCAAAAAAGGGCGGACGATACCGTGTAAGGAATCCGTCCGCCCCATGAAAACAGGTCCGACGCCTTTACGAGAAAAGCGTACCGCCGTTGATGTCGATATTCGTACCCGTCAGGTAGCTCGACTCGCTGCTGGCCAGGTAGCATACCAGGTCGGCAACCTCCGAAGCCTCACCCTCGCGGCGCAGCGGAGCGGTGTTGTGGAGGTTCTCACGCGCTTCGGGTTTGGTGAAACGGTCGTGGAACGACGTGTTGATCATACCCGGGGCCAGCGCATTGACACGGATTCCCTTGGGACCGAGCTCCTTGGCCATGGAACGCGTGTGGCACATCACGGCAGCTTTGGCCGCCGCGTAAACCGAAGCACCCGGACCGCCGCCGTCGCGTGCGGCCTGCGACGAGAAATTGACGATCGATCCGCCGGCAGGCATCATCGGAACCACCTCGCGCGTGCAGAGGAATACCGAACGCATGTTGACATCCATCAGGAAATCGTACCATTTCTCATCCTGTTCGGTGATGAGTTTGCGGCCTACGATACCGCCCACGACGTTCACCAGAATATCCACCTTCCCGCCGAAAGCCTCACCGGCCTTGGCAAAGAGGTTCTTCACGTCTGCGGCCTTGGTCATGTCGCCCTGCACGGCGATCGCCTCACCGCCGTCGGCCTTAATCATCGCGAGCGTCTCTTCGGCATCCTTGGCGTTGTCGAAATAGTTCAGGCATACTTTGGCGCCCTCGGCAGCCAGTTTTACAGAAATTGCACGACCCAGGTCGCGCGCACCGCCCGTAACGACGGCAACTTTTCCACTTAATCTCATCTCTTTTTTATGTTTAAAAAGGTTAATTATGAATTATTTCACTTGCTGTTCGATCCGTCCGCCGAACAGGAAAACGCACAGAAGGCTGGCCGGAACGAGCGCCGCGCCCAGCACGAAGAACAATGTCCAGTCGCCGCTCTGCGTCAGGTAAGGAATGAACAGGATCGAAACGATGGTGCCCAGCACAGCGGATGCGCCGCCCAGTCCGGCCAGCGAACCTACGGCCTTACCGGTTTGCAGATCGCTGGCAAGGGTCTGGATGTTGGTCATCACGAACTGGTAACCGCCCAGGATGAAGGCCATCATCACCACGGCCATCATCGCCGACGATGCCACGGCAGCCAAAGCCATGCCCGGAACGATGAAGCAGGCGCCCACGATCATCGCGGCCTTGCGTGCAAAGTTAACGCTTTTGCCCCGGTTGATCAACAGTCCCGAGAACCATCCGCCGGCCACCGAACCGATGGCTGCGCCCACGTAGGGGACCCAGGCCGACATGGCAATCTGCTTGATATCAAGCCCGAAAACCTCGATCAGGTAGATCGGCAGCCACGTCACGAACATCCACCAAATGGGATCGAGGAAAAAACGGCCGAGGATCACGGAGTAGTTCTTCCGCTCGCCCAGCAGCGTTCCCCACGATTTGGCCGTGTCGCACGACACGCGGCATTCGGGCTGTCCGGTGAGGATGTATTCGCGCTCCTTCTCGGTGATCCAGGGATGCTCCTTGGGGCCTTTCTTGTTGATGATGAGCCACGGAATGACCCAGACGATACCCAGCGAACCCACGACGACGAACGTCACGCGCCAGCCGAAGGCCAGAAACAGCACCGGAATCAGCACCGGGGCGATGATCGAGCCCACCGAAGCGGCAGCCCCGAAGATGCCTTGTGCGAAAGCACGCTCTTTCTGCGGAAACCACTCGGCATTGGACTTGGTGGTACCGGGCCACGGCCCCGCCTCACCCAATCCGAGCAGGACCCGGAAAAAGGTCAGCGATTTGAGTCCCGAAGCCAGCGAGGCCAACGCATCGGCTCCGCCCCAGAGAATGGCCGAGAGGGTAAAACCGCGGCGGGTCCCGATCTTATCGTAAATCTTGCCCGAAACCAGCTGGCTGACACCGTAGGCCACCATGAAGAACATCGTGATGACGGCCAGCAGGTTCTTGGCCTGACGCTGCTGCTCCTCGGCGGGAGCCGAGGTATCGATCAGCCCCAGTTCCTTGGCGATACCGCCGTGCTTCACATACTCGATGGCGCCGTCGGCCAGCGGAGTCACCTCGCCCGAAGCCAGCACGAGGCTCTCCCCACCGGAGGAGACCGTGTAGGTATCGGACCCGGCATCGAAGGTGTACTCCCCGGCGGGACACACCACCTTCGTATTGGCCACCCACATATAGTTGAGCGTGCCGCGGTCGAGGTAGTTGATGATCGTCACGACGGCAATAAGCGTCAGCACGACCCATCTCAATCCTTTGATTTTCATTCAGGTTAACGTTTACAGGTTTATTTCTTCAGGAAATCCTCGCGGTGGGGCGAGAAGGTGTCGATCAGGATTCCCGGCTCGAGGCATACGCAGCCGTGAATCTCATCGGGAGCTACGTAGTAACCGTCGCCGGCACCGAGAATCTTCTTCACGCCGCCGATCGAGAGTTCGAACTTGCCGCTGACGACATAAGTCGCCTGGCTGTGGAAATGCTCGTGCTGCGTTCCCACCGCACCCTTGTCAAATTTTACCTTCACGATCATCAACTGACCGTCGTAACCCATGATCTGGCGCTGGATGCCGGGAGCAGGGTTCTCCCACTGCAGCTCGCTCTCGAGCTGGTAAGTTTCACTGCGTGTTTTCATTTTTTCAAGTTTTTACAGGTTTGTCATTTTATCTTTACGTCGTAAGGACCTATCCATTCGAAGCGGCCCTCGGAGGTCTTTACGCTATGGCGCACCGCGGCATCGGCCGTGCGGTTCGAAACACAGAGCGTGACGCTGTGTCCGCCCCTGTAATCGGCTACGGCCACCGTATAATCGGGCGTATCGGCTACAAGCCGTAAACCGAGACACGAGGAAGTCAGGTTGTCCGACTGCTCGACCTGCAGGTCGTAGGTGCCGTGGGTCTCGATCGACGAGAAGAAAGTGTGGTTTTTCTTCCCCTCTTCACGAACGATATACGCCTTTTCGGAACGCAGGTTGAAATCGGGATCGTTGGCTCCCGCTTCGACGAGCACCATCTCACTGGCAGGGGTCGTCAGGGTCGAAAGCGAGTAGAAACGATTCCCCGTGATCCAGGTAAAAATACTCGTCCCCGACGCTTCGTTGTGCCCTGCGGCCTGCCGCCAGAGATGCTGGTACCCATTGGCGGTCCCCAGCGCCGACATCGTCGAAAGAGCCCTCTCATAAGGGAAATTGAGGCTCACCAAATGGCCATTGTACCACATCGGATAGTCATAGCGATGCTCCGCAGCACTCTCAGCACGCAGAATATCGAGAATCAACGGATACTGCAGGAACGACGTAGTGACATAAGCTGCCGTGCGGTGCATACGCACTCCGGGGCAGGCGTTGTTCTCCTTTGCCGAAACGACCTGCACGCCTTCGCGAGCGAAATCCGCAAAGTAAATATCCGAATGATGCTTCATCGACTCGTCATAATCGCCCCCGAAATGCGACTGCTCGTCCACAACCAACGTGTTGTGAGCAATGGTCTGCATGGCGAAAGTCTTGTTTTCAGGCGTATAGTGCCCTTTGTATTTAGCCTCGATATTGAGCCAACGCGCGGCACCGTAGTCCGCCAGGATTTCGTTGCCGTTGTCGTAATAAGCGAGCGTCAACTTGTCGTAATGCCCGTGGCTCAGACCGTGGGAGGTGGCTTTCAGCGTCAGGGCGCTGTTCAGCGCCGGGTCCGTGGAACGGAGCACCGCCACCCCGCCCTCGTCTCCGCGACGGCCGTCGCGGAAAAGTGCGCTGCGGAAAACGAGCGGCTGCGCTTCACCGCGGGCAATATCGCGTGCTACGGCAAATCCGGCATCGGTAGGCAGCACCCAATCCTGCCAGCGGGCCGCCGCATCGAGCAGCATCTTGTTCGACGGATCGGCGTTATAGGCGATATTCACGGCATAGACCAGTTCCTGGGCATCGTAGCCCTTTTCCAACGAATCATTGAAACGCATGAAACGGCCGTCATAGGCCAGCTGCAGCAGTGTCGAAACCGCTTTGAGCAGAATCCCGTCGCGGTAAGCGAAGATCTTCAGGTCGGGACGGCTGTGCTCGATACATTGCGCAAAGACCATGAAAGGCCAGATGGCATAACGCTGGTAATAGGCCCCCTCGGTGAAATAACCGTCGGGAGAAAAAAGATAGTCCAACTGACGGATAAAACCGCCTTTCTTGCCCGTTTCATCGGTACCATAAAGCGCTTTGTTCACCAACGTATCATCGCCCATGGCCATACCGATCATGCCCACGGCCGAGGTCGCCCAGGTGGCATGATTGTGCATCTTATTGAACACCTTGTTGTTGCCGCGATTGCCTTCCAGGCCGTTCATCAGAAAGTCGGCCATCGGACAGAACAGATTCTTCTCCACATCGGCACGCTGGGCGGGGGTCATATAGTCGTAAACGCAGTCATAGGCCATCGCGGTGTGTACCAGCCAGACGCTTTCGTTGAGCGTCTGCCAGAAGATGCGTCCCGGGGTCTTCGAGAGGGTCATGGGATGGAAACCCAACGTCGGATAGAGTTTGGCATAAGCCGCCAGCATCTCTGCAACGCGACGGGCATATTTCTCCTCGCCGGTCACCTGCCACGCAATGCCGCAGTCGACCATCTCGTAATAGTTGAGCTTATGACGCTCATGCGTATAGCCTCCGCTCCCGTCACGAGGCTCGGGCACAACAATCTCCGAAGCCACGGCGGCATCGGCTCCAGCCAGCGTACGGACCATCACGGCATCGAACGCCGGGACCTTGCCGTGGGCTTCACGCATGGCGGCAACGCCCTTCTTCGTGAGCAGCAGCGAGGGATGCTCCCCGGCCGTCAGGATAAATGCCGGAAGAGCGAACAGAAAGGTCAAAAACAGCTTTTTCATCGTTCCATCACTTTTTTTACGCCAATCCCCAACTGCGCCGGGCGGCTGCCGGCACGTTGGGCAAAGTCGTATTCGGCGGCGTTGACATAGTCCGGCTCTATTTCGTAAAGTTTTCCCTTGACGACGTTACCCGTCATCGAAAGGATGCCTCCGGCGTTCCAGAAATTGCAATCCGCAATCGACACCTTCTCCCATGTAGCCTCGTCGAGACGGATCGAACGGCCTCCGCGACCGCTGTTCGAGAAATTACAGCCCGTGATGTCAAGCACCTGCGGCCCCACCAGACGCATCACCGAGCCGCGCTCCTTGTTACAGCAGTCCTCGAAATTGCAGTTGCGAATCTCCACATAGGGCCCGGCGGTCGACTCGTCGCTTCCGCCGCGGTAGATGTTGATCGGCAGGCCGAGGATACGGTAGAACGAGCAGTTCTCGATCACCATGTCATCGGCGTTGTAACGCCCCTTGTCCTCGCGTTCGGCTGCGTAGTTAATGGCGTCGCCCGAAAGGTCGCGGAACAGCGAATTGCGGATTTCGATCCGTCCGGCGAAGGTCGCCTGCGTACCTTTCACGGCAAAGAACCCGCCCTCGCCGAAATCAAAGAACTCACAGCCGTCGACCCACAGGTTGTAGGGCCGGATCATATCCACAGCGGTCGATATGCCCGCCTTGGCCAGCGCCTTGCCGGCTTCGAGCGCCCCCGAGAAGGCGATACCCTCGATGTGCAGTTCGCCGCCGTCGGCAATGGTCACCATGTTGTCGCCCTTCTGCCCGTTGAAACGCACCACGGGACGCGCCCCGCCCTTTGCAGCGCGAATCGTCAGCGGCACCTTCACCACCATCGCACGGACGATGGCGTAATCGCCCCCGGCATCGGCCAGTTCGACGACCGCACCCGCCTCGGCCTGCTCGACCACAGCGGGCAGGTCCTCGCCGGCATGCACCGTGTAGACCCGCTCCGCAAGGTTGCGGACCTCCGTCCGCGGCTTGTACCACGCGGCGCCCTTACCGGCACGCATCGCAGCCTCGGCAGGCAGCACGGGAAGCTGCGGCGTAACGTTCTCGAAACCCTCGGCAGCATATTTTTTCGCCAGTTTCACCCGATTGTCACGGAACGTGAAACCGTCGGTGCGGTCCACAGCGATGAAGGGAGCATCGAGAGCCGGATTGACAATCGTGTTGCGGGCGAAGAGGACGCGCTCGGGCGCCAGCGTGCGCTCGAGGTCCCGGCCCGTTCCGAACTCGATATTCGAACAGTCGATGAACGTATTGTCCGTCACCTCGACATTCTCGACCAGGCAATACCGGTTAGGCAGCGAGTTGGGCACGGCGTTCATCAGCGCGAGGGCCGAGAAGAAGCGGCCTCCGGCAATGCCGACCAGCGTATTGCGCCGCACCTTGTGGCCGGCGTTCACAATGCGGATACCACCCGTGTTACGCTTTCCATGCCCCACGAAAAGATTCTCCTCGACCGTATTGCGGTCGCCGTGGCGCAGGGCCAGCACCCCCTCGGATTCGAAGAAGACATTGCGGCGGATCACATTGTCACTCGACTTGATCGAAACAACCTCGACCTCGCCGTTACAACGGTCGAAAAGGTTCTCCTCGATCAACGTGTTCGACGAGCTGTATGCCTGCTGGGAGGTCCCGACACGGATCGTCTCGGCGCCGTTGGAGCCGTAGACAGGCCGCGGACCGAACCAGTTGTGGTCGATGCGGTGGTGGTTCTGCTGACTGCGGGGCTCATTGAGCATCACAATCAGCGTCACGCCCAGATTCAGCTTACCGGTCAGCGTACAATGGTCCACACGGTTGCGACGCCCGTAAAGCAGGATATAGCTGTACGCTATGTCACGGCGGGCGGGGTTATAACCATCGACGACGCACTCCGTCAGCCGACAGTCGTTGGCGACCTCCTTGCCACAGCGGAACTCGATGACCGAACCCGACGGAGCGTGTCCGTCGCGGAAATCGAATCCGGATATTTCGAGCCACTCTCCGGCTATACGAAGCGTCGAAGCACCGCCGATCACGACACCGCCCGGAGTCGCGGCTTCAATGCGCACGGGATTGCCTTCAACGCCCGCACCGCGCCATTTGAGTTCCATATCATGGTAAGTCCCCTCCTCAACGACGATTCTGTCGCCGGGCCGGGCTGTTTTAAGCGCCGCAGCCACACCGTCCAGCGCCACACGGTATTCGCGTGCCGATGCGGGTAAAATCAGGAATACGGCAACTGCCGCCAGAAGAATCTGTTTCAGGTATTTCATAAAGTTGGTGTTATTCGGTTTTCCACGAACATCCGGCGGCATTGCGAATGGCATCCATCGCCGGCTGCACATTGGGTTTTGTGGGAGCCGTCGCTGCTGCCGGGAGCGAAACGCCCCGCTGACGGCCGTAGAGAATATTCTCCTTCCAGGTAATGTCAGGGACAGGCGACGCCGCACAGTCGACGGCATAACCCGACGAAAGGGCCGACACGGTATTGCCTTCGATCAGGGTCGACACAACGGGAAGCACCTGATCGCTGCCGCTACTAGCATAGTTGACGTTCAACCCGTATTTGCAATCTACCACCGTATTGTAACGCACCTTGGCATCTTTCACCTGCCAGTAACCGCTCAGGAGCGCATCCTGCTGTCCGCGGACGAGGCAAATTGCCGAACGGTACCCCGTGCCCGCCAGCCCCTCGAGGTAATTGCGTTCGACGGTGTGCCCCTCGCCGATCAGGCGGATACCACCCGTGCCGTTCATGCCGTTACCCACGAAATAGTTGCCCGTTGCGGTGCAGTTGTTGCCGTGGCGCATGGTCAGCGTACCCTGACACTCGACGAAGAGATTGCGACGGTAGAGGTTGCGGCACGACTTGTTGGAGACAATCTCGGCCTGCTCGCCGTGGCAGTGATAGAAATAATTGTCCTCGACAATACACGACGCATCCTGCATCGAAAAATCGCTCGTGCCGATACGGATCGTCTCCTGACCGTTGATCGCTTTGCCCTCCTCGTCATAAAGTGTCACAGGGCGTTCGAAACGGTTGCCCGCAACGGTATGCTCCGGAACCACGCCCGTTTCGAGCCAGATGACCAGCAACGTACCGATATTGCGTTTGTCACGGAAGGTACATCCTTCGACACGGTTATGCCGGCCGAACAGCGAAACCCATTTGGTATCGGTCGAGGCATCCTCCTTCGTATCGTCGCCCGTGATGGCGCAGTCGCGGAGCGTACACTCCTCCGTCCCTCTGGCCAGCGTCACAACCGCTTTCCCTTTTACGGGTTTGGGGTTCTGCCACCAAAATCCACTCACCTGCGCATGGTTTCCCGAAACCGAAAGGTACGAAGCGCCCGTAAAGCGGACCCCGCCCGGGGTTTCGGACCGCAACACAACAGGCTTCTCCGCCGTTCCGCCACTTTTCAGCTCAGCGACCTGATCGGCATACGTGCCGTCACGCCAAATGACGACAGTACCCGCCGCAACGCTTCCCAACGCCTTGAGTTCGGCCGCAGAAGCGATGTAGACAGGTTCATCAGCCGGCACCTCGGGCGTTTCGGGCCCCGGAGGAATCACCGGGTCGGGAATCTCGAAATCGCGTCCCGAACAGCCGAGCGTCGGCAGAACCAGCAGGACCATCAACAGGGTTTTACACATCATTTCGTTTCATGTTTTAAACGCCCCGGGAACTGCCTCCGCTGCAATGCGGAGGCAATCCCGGCATGCGTTCCCCAATTACCTATAAAAAACCGGTTATCAATCTTATTTATTCAACGTTTTGGACCAGTAGAAATCGAACGTGATCGTCGAGGTCGCGGCACCCGGAATATCATCTGAAATACCATCCTCATGGATGCAGATGTACCCGAACTTGTAGACATTGTCCGCCTTCATGCCGGTACTCGTTCCAAATGAATAAGTCGGATACTCCACGACAATGATCTGCCCCTGGTTGATGGTCGAGGTCGACGGTGCGGCATATTTCGGTGCCGCGGACGAGGCGATATAAGGAACCTCCGCCATCGAGGCAAGCGTCCCGGCTTCAATGTCCGCCACGACTTTTTTCTCTGCCGCCGAAGTGCTGGCCGAAATGTTGCGGTAGACGCAGATCGACGTTCCATACCACGAGGCCGACGATCCGCCCGTGATGTTCTTGCCGTCGGAATCCTTGATGTTCTTCAGCTGGCCGTTGCTGCCCGCGGGGGATTGCAACGTCAGGACATCGCCCGTAAAGGTGGACATGAAATAGGGCTTCACAGCGTAATACTCCTCCTCGGTGACGACCGACTTGTCCACGACGTTCTTGGCGGACATGACATTCGTCGATGCCTTCGTATCGAGGGTTTTCCACTCGTCGGAGGTGATCACCCGACCCAGATCGGGAACGAAGAAGGCCTTGTCCCGGTTCGAAAGGTCCTGGGCACCGATGGTGATATTCGGGAAGAAATAGAACGGATAAACCGTCGCCTTGCCGAAATCGGCCACGTCGCCGCCGTTGTAGAGCGCTACGACATCCACCTCGGAGGCCGTATCGAAGGTCACCTCCTCGGGAACGACGAATTTCAACTCGCCGTCGGTCGTTCCTTCGAGCAGCGTGGCTGCGATCTTGCGATCCTCACCGTCATTGTAACGAAGCTCAATGCCCTCGACCGCCATGAGGTTCATACCCGCTACGGTCACAGTCTTGTCCAGATAGAACTTATTGTCCGAACCGCCGTCCACTGCTGTCATCGACGAAGCCTCGGGAACAAGTACGGTTGCCGAAGGAGTCGTATCCAGACGCCATGCGGCTGCGAGCGTCACAACCTGTGCCGGAGTGCCGTATTCCGCTGTAAGCGCAGCGCTCTGAACTACCGGATCGGTTTGTTCGATGGTAGCAGGGAAGCGAACCTTCAACGTTCCATCCGCCTTCTCGACGATCGTAAGGGCGGCTTCACCCCATTTCACGGCATCGATCAGGTCAAGGTTCTTACCCGTCAGGTCGATCTCGTCGCCGAGGACCGAATTAACCCCGTCGGGCTGGGCAGCCAGCGGATCGAGTATCGGAATATGCAGCGCAAAGAGCGTTTCGCCCGTCACGTCGATGGTCGCAGTTCCCCACTCCGCCGAAATGGCAATATCGCTGTCGGCCTCGGTGTAGTTTCCCGCAGGAACTAGGAACTTGACGGCTTCGGGGCCGACCTCGGTAAAGGCTGAAGCCTCGACCGCAACGCCTCCGAAATGCACGCGCGTGACCTGCTCCAGATTACGTCCCGAAAGGGTGATCTCCGTACCGACGGTACCTTCGGCAGGCGCATAGCCCGAAACGATAGCGTCCGTCACGGGAATGGTCACGAAATAGTCTCCCGTATAGAACGCCTGCTCCTGCTTATCAAAAGCCTTGAGCTCCACGGCATAGGGCTGGTCGCGCTGGGCATGGTCCAACGCCGGAATCTTGAATTTGATCTGCTTGATATTCTGTTCGGTGATCTCCACGGCAATATCGTCCACCGTCACGGAACCAACCTGATCAAGGTTGAATCCCGAAACCGAGACCTCGGTGCCGACATAAGCCTTCACCGACCCGCTCTCGTTCGACAGCGGCATGAAAGTCTGGGCATTCAGCGCCGGCACATGGCGTACATCATCCTTGTCGATGAGCCCGTCCCGGTCGTTGCAGCCGCCCGACAGCAGGGCGGCACATACGAACGCCGCGGCAAAAAATGAGTATCTGTTATTCTTTCGGTTCATGGTGCTTCAGGTTTTAGAATTTGTAATCCTCTTTCTGCCAATAGACATTATACGTGATGTCGCTCTGGGACGGCGCCCCCGACACGGGCCGGAAATTGACCTTGGTGATGTGGATGAAACCGATGCGTTTCACATTGGCAAGCGGATCGGCCGAAGCAATGCCGTGGTAGTCGAAATAGAGCACCATCAGCACGGCATCCACCTCGGCGTCGAGTTTCTCGGTCTTGTCGGAGAAGATACCCGGAGCCCAGTCCACGCTGTTCGAACTACCCGCCGGCTTGGCGATAGGCACCCCGGCCACGGTTTTCTGCTCGACGTCGATCGGGAAAGACGCCTCGTCGATCACCTCGAACTCGAGGTTGCGCACCTTGTCGGCCAGCGCTTTCTCGGCGGGAGCCGAAGGATCGAGGTAACGGAACGACAGCACGGGAGTTCCATAACCGCCATTGGGCAGCAGACGGTACTGGTCCTTCTTGATCGGTTCGAAGAAAAAGTTTTTGAACTGACTGCTCGACGTCGCCGGCCCCATGATCTGGATCGAGCACTCGGTGGCCGTTCCGGCAGCCTTGACGCCGCTGAAATAGAAATAGGGATTGACCGAATTGTAATCGGCTTCAGATACCGAAGGTACGTTGTTGGCCGAGCAGACCTTACCGTCGTTGTTATACGACACGGGGTCCACCTCGGTACGCCAGCGATTGTTGTGATAGATGATACCGGTCTCGGGCGAGAAGAAACTCTCGAGACGAATGCAGCCCACATCCTGGCAGAAGGTCGTGATGCCCTCCCAGATCTTCAGGCGCAGCACCGTCGCGGGAAGGCTCTCCTTGATAACGGCGGATTCGAAATCGCCGAAATAATCAATGGCCAGCGAGGTCTGATTGCCGGCACCTTCGACGAACCCTTCGACCATCGGAACGGTGAACGACAGTTCGGTCGCACTCTGCGAAGCGATATTGGCGTTCTCTCCACCCACCTTGACAGCAGATATCTGATCGAGATTCTTACCCGTAATGGTAGTGATCCGGCCCACGATCAGGTTGGAGAATGCCGGTTCGTCCACCTCGGGAACCAGACGCACGACGCCGATGGAGGGAGCCGTCTCCAGCGGGGTCTCCACCTCGTTGTCGGCCTCCATATAACGGAGCGTAATCCGGGCCGTCTCGCTGGTCACATAAGGCACCGTCACAACGACCTCGGAGCCATCCTGCGAAAGGATCTCCGCTTCGCGCCCCTCGCCCGGTTCAGCATCCGTACCGGTAACGATAACCTTGCGGATAACGGCCATATACTGTCCCTTTAGCGTCAGGCGGCCGAACATATCGACCTTTTCAGGCAGCTCGGCGGCATTGATCGTCAGCACGGGATAGTTCACCGTAAAATCCGACGCGGAAGCGGCTGTACCCACGGAGTTGACGAGCGTGATCTTTCCCGACCGCGCCTCCCTGGAGGCCACAACGGTCATGCGGGTATTCGAGACGCGCTCGAGGATGCGGACCTCGGCACCTCCGATCATGGCCTTCGTAACGGCCTGCAGGTGCTGTCCGGTAATGACTACCGGCGTATCGTCGCCCGAAAGGGCCGACGTCGGGGTGAATGACTCGATCTCGGGAGCCTCGGCTACGTACTCCTCGACGTAGGTTTCGGCGCAGCCCGCCGCAAGAAAAACGGCTGCAGCAAGGCTCAATATGCGGTTGATGTAGTTTTTCATAGGGCGAATGCGTTTAGTAACCGATATTTTGTGCCACATCGGGGTTGATATTGGTAACAGAGAGCGGAATAGGCAGCATCGTCTGCCAGTCATCGATAGGCTGTACATAGCCGTACTGCGTATAGAACGAACTTTCGGTCTCCATGAGGTGTGTATTAACGGTCGTGGTGGCAATGCCCCAGCGCACGAGGTCGAACCAACGCTGGTTCTCGAAAGCCAGTTCCATGCGACGCTCTTCGCGCAGCGCCGTGCGGAATTCGGTCATCGATCCGAAATCCGAAAGCTGGTAAACCGGAATGCCGGCCCGCTCGCGCGTCATATTGAGGTATTTGACAGCCTCGTCGGTCGGCGTACCCGCAATCTCGGCCGAAACCTCGGCGTAGAGCAGCAGCAGGTCGCCCACACGAATGACCGGCCAGTCGTTCTCACCGTCGTACTCGGTCAGCACGGGCGAGAGGAACTTGCTGACATAACGGGCCTTGTCGGCCTGTGTCACCCACGTACCGGTAGTCGAGTTATAGTATTTCTCGGCATAGGACACTTCGATACGCTTATCCTCGGGATGCCGCTTGAACACAGCCAGCAGATCGTCCGTCGGGAAATTAAACTGCTTGGGCGAACCGATGATGACATTGCCGCCGTTGTTGTTGGGACCGAACAAGCCGCCGAACGGCGAGCCGAGGCCCTTGTTGCCCGAAAGGTAACGCACGGCGAAGACAATTTCGGCATTCATCTCGTTCTTGATCGAAAAGGCCTCGTCATAGGGCACCAAATCAGCGCCGCTCTGGGGTGCGCCCGCCTCGGCAATAGCCTCTGCCAACAGGACTCGGGCTTCGGCATACTGCTCGCTGCCCACATCATAGCGCGTAATGTAAACTTTCGCCAGCAGGGCTTTGGCGGCAGTCAGCGTAGCACGGCCCAGGTCGGTCGAAGCATAGTCGAGGGGCAGCAGTTCGCCATCCACGATGGCCGTAAGGTCCTCTTCGATCAGTTCGTAAATCTCTTCCGAAGGCGACCGCTGCATCACGCGCGACTCGGCGGCCGTGAGTTTCCGGGTGACTTTGAAAACCGGTCCCCAGAGACGTACCAGGTTGAAATAGTTGAGCGCACGCAGGAAGCGGGCCTCCCCTTCATACTGATTGTAGAGTTTTTCATCGGTCACCACATCCAGATTGGCCAGCACGTTGTTGGTGCAGGCGATAGCGTGGTAAGAGGCCGTCCAGTAATCATCGACCCAGGAATTGGCCGTCAGGATAGTCCCCTGGTCGAGCTGTTCGACCAGCTTGGTTTCGGACGAGGTGGAGTTGGCCGAACGCATACGGGTATTGTCCGACCGCAGTTCGGTCATGGCCCACTCGTAGTAGAGCACATCGTGCATCGCGCCGTATGCGCCCATAAGCATACTATTGACCCCTGAGGCGTCCTTGGCATAATCGTCGGCCTCGGGTTCGGAGTAGATCTCGGGATTCATGTCGCAGGCAGCAAGGCCAAAGATGGCAAGAACCGGGAGGATATATTTCAAGTATTTCATAGCTTCAGGTTTTAGAAAGTGAGGTCGATGCCGAAGGTTACGGTAGAGGTAAGCGGGAATCCGCCGCGCTGATATCCCGAGATCATCGGACTGGAATAGTCACCCGAGGTCATGCGCGACTCGGGGTTGATGCCCTTGTAATCGTCGCTCCAGATGTAGAAAAGGTTGTTACCCGTAGCATAAAGACGCAGGGCGCTCAGGTGGAGCTTGCGTGCGATGCGCTTGGGAAAAGTGTAGCCGACGGTGAAATTGCGCAGGCAGACATACGAAGCGTCCTGCAGGCCGTAGTCGGTAAGCATCAGGTCGGTACCCAGTTTCTCATAAGGCACCTTCCCGTTACCCGGATGCTCGGCCGTCACCCAGCGGTCCTTGATGTAGGCTTTGTTGTAACGGACGGTCTCGTTATAGAAGACATCGCCGTTGAGGACCGTCACACCCTGCACGCCCTGAATCAGGAACGAAACATCGAAATCACCGATCCGGAACGTATTGGTCATACCGTAAGTGAACGAAGGGTAAGGATTCCCCAGAGGCACCCGGTCGTTGTCGTTCAACTCACCGTTCCCGTCTGCATCCCAGATACGCAGGCCGCCCGGCACGTCGGTCGAGAAATGGGGATTGGCATCGATCTCTTCACGGCTGTTCCATACGCCGATGGTCTTGAAACCGTAATATTGGATAAGCGGTTCCCCCACCCGGGCCAGATAGCTTTCCGAGCGCTCGCCCTGAGTAATGACCTGCTTTTCACCGCCAATCTCCAGCAGTTTGTTGCGCGAAAGGGAGAAATTGACCGAGGTGTTCCATTTAAACCGTTTGCGGTCGAAATTATAGGTGTCGAGTTGAATCTCCACACCGGCATTGCGCACACGGCCGATGTTGTTCCAGTAGTTGGTATAGCCCGAGAAGGACTGCATGGGCTGCTTGAACAGCAGGGCGCGGGTCTCGGAATAGTAAGCGTCCACCGCAAGGTTGATGCGGTTATCGAGGAAGCCCATGTCCACACCGAAATTGAATTCGTCGGTCTGCTCCCAGGTGATGTCGCGGTTCGCCAGCGCGGCGGCGACGTGCAGTCGAACCTGCGCATCTCTTCGTCGGCAATCCATGCGGACCTCATCCCGCGGGGCAAGGCCGACCTCATCGTTTCGCTCGAACCGATGGAGGCGCTGCGCTACCTGCCGTGGCTCGCGTCCGACGGCTGGGTCATCACCAACACGGTCCCGCTGGTCAACATCCCCGACTACCCCGACGCCGACGCCCTGCGGCGCGAGCTGGAAGCGCTGCCCCACGCGGTGACGCTCGACATCGACGCTCTGGCCCGGGCTGCGGCATCGCCCCGCTCGGCCAACATGGTGCTGCTGGGCGCCGCGGCGCCGTTTCTGGACATCGACGCCGCGAAACTCGAAGCGGGCATCCGCGACATCTTCGCCCGCAAAGGCGACGCGATCGTCGAAATGAACCTCGCGGCGTTCCGCGCCGGTTACGACGTGACCCAAAAACAGACGAAATAATGGAGATACCCTTCGACAAGTCCCATCTGCGCTCCGCGCTGGAGCGGATGGATATCGCAGACATCGCGCAGGCCACGATCCGCCAGTCGGGCGACATCGCCCGCATCCTGGAGCGCGAAACCGGAGAGGAATTCCTCCACCTCGAAATGGGCGTGCCGGGACTGCCTCCCGAACGGGTGGGCGTCGAGGCCGAATGTGCGGCCCTGCAAACGGGCGTCGCGTCGCAGTACCCCAGCATGCAGGGCATCCCGGAACTGAAAAAACAAGCCTCGCGGTTCCTCGAAGCCTTCCTCGGCGTGGAGGTCGCTCCCGGGGGCTGCATCCCGACCGTGGGGTCGATGCAAGGCAGTTTCGCCACGTTCCTGATGTGCTCGCAGCTCGATCCCGCCAAACGGAAAATTCTCTTCATCGACCCCGGATTCCCCGTGCAGCGCAGTCAGGTGCGCATCCTCGGCATCCCCGCGGAGTCGTTCGACATCTACGATTTCCGGGCCGAAAAACTGGGTCCGAAGATCGAGAGCTACCTCGCCGCGGGCGACATAGCGGCCATCGTCTACTCGAATCCCAACAATCCGGCATGGATCTGCCTCACGGAGGAGGAGCTGCGCACGATCGGCGAACTGGCCACAAAATACGACGCCATCGTCATCGAGGACCTCGCCTACCTCTGTATGGATTTCCGCAAACCGCTGGGACGCCCCTTCGAAGCCCCCTATCAGGCGACCGTCGCCCGCTACACCGAAAATTACATCCTGCTGGTCTCGGGTTCGAAGATATTCAGCTACGCCGGACAACGTATCGCCGTGGCGGCCGTCTCCGAAAAGCTCTGGCACCGCGAATACCCGGCCCTGCGCCAGCGTTACAACATCGGACGGCTGGGCGACGCCTTCGTGCTGGTGTTCCTCTACGCCGCTTCGTCGGGCACGAGCCATTCGGCGCAGTATGCCCTGGCGGCGATGTTCCGCGCGGCGGCCGACGGCGCATTGGATTTCGTGGGCGAAGCCTCGGAATATGCCCGCCGCGCCCGGCTCACCAAAGAGGCGTTCCTCCGCCACGGCTTCCGCATCGTCTACGACAAGGACCAGGACGAAGCCGTCAGCGACGGATTCTTCTACACGGTGGGCTACGACGGGATGACCAGCGCCGAACTGCTGAGCGAACTGCTGTTGTACGGCATCTGCGCCATCTCGCTCACCTCGACCGGCAGCCGGCAGCACGGCATCCGGGTCTGTGTCTCGCAGCTGAACCGTCCCGAACAGTTCGACCTGCTCGAAGCACGCTTGAAAGCATTTGCCGAAAACCATAAATAGACGAATACATGCGCTTTACGACTGCCGCGGAGGCGGTAAAACTCATCCGATCCAACGACAGCGTCTACATTCAGGGCAGCACCTCGATTCCCGAGGTGCTCGTGGCCACAATGGCCGACCGGGGTCCGGAACTCCGGGGCGTGAAGGTCTACTCGGCTTTCGCCGTGGGAGCCTTCGAGGCCCCCTACTGCCGGCCCGAATACCGGGAGTCGTTCCTCGTGAACAGCCTCTTCGTGGCCAACAACATCCGCCGCTGGCTGGCCGACGGCTGCGGACAATCGATTCCGGCCTTCCTGGGCGAAATTCCCGGACTGTTCCGCGACGGCACGCTGCCCCTCGATTTCGCACTCATCAACGTCTCGCCGCCCGACGCCGAGGGCTACTGCTCGTTCGGCGTCTCGGCCGACCTTGCGGTGTCGGCGGTGGAGTGCGCGAAGACCGTTATCGCGCAGGTCAACAAGGCGATGCCCTTCTCCTACGGCGACGCCGTGATCCACTCCTCGCGCTTCGCCGCGGCCGTGGAGGTGGACTCCCCGCTGGTGGAGGTCCCGACGGCCGTGCCCACCGAGACCGAACTCAAAATCGGCCGCTACATCGCCGAACTGATTCCCGACGGAGCGACGCTCCAGATCGGCGTCGGCGGCATCCCCAACGCCGTGCTGGGGGCGCTCCGCGACCACAAACACCTGGGACTGCACACCGAGGCGATGACCGACGGCGTGCTGCCGCTGCTGGAGAGCGGCGTGATCGACAATTCGCAGAAGGCGGTGATGCCCGGCGTGACGGTGGCGTCGCTGGCCCTGGGCTCGCGCCGGCTGTACGACTATATGGACTACCGCAAGGATTTGGTGATGAAGGACGTGGCGTGGACCAACGATCCGTTCCGCATCCGGCAGAATCCGAAAGTCATGGCCATCAACTCGGCCGTGGAGGTGGACCTCACGGGTCAGGTATGCGCCGATTCGGTCGGCGAGCGCATCATCTCGGGCGTGGGCGGCCAGCACGATTTCATGTACGGCGGGGCGCTCTCGGAAGGGGGCAAAACCTTTATCGCCATCCCTTCGACCACGCCCAAAGGCGAGTCGAAAATCAAGGCGCTGCTGACACCCGGCGCGGGCGTCGTGACGACGCGCCACATGGTCCAGCACATCGTCACCGAATACGGCGTGGCGCACCTGCGGGGCCGGAACCTCGCCGAGCGGGCCCGGGCGCTGATCGCCGTGGCCCACCCTGCGGTCCGCGAAGAGCTGGAACGCGCCGCCGCGGAGCGCTTCGGCTACTCGTTCCTGCGGCTCAAACCGTAACCCCGTCCCGGTCCCGAGAGGCCGGGCTTTTTAGCTATTTTCACCAAGCTCCCGGGCTTCACCTTGCCGCGCAGCGGCACAAAGCCCCTCCCTAAGGGAGGGGTTTAGGGTGGGGTCAAATTTGCATACGACGCCGCAGGCGGCGAATACGGCATCCGGAAGCATGGGGAGTTGTAGTTTACCACACAATGAATATGTACAGGAAATACCTCTTTTTCGACCTCGACGGTACGCTGACCGATCCCATGCAAGGCATCACCCGCTCGGTGCAGTATGCCCTGCGTCATTTCGGCATCGACGAACCCGACCTGCGGAAACTCTGTCCCTTTATCGGGCCGCCGCTCGCGGATTCGTTCCGCGAACGCTACGGCATGAGCCCTGCCGACGCTGAAACCGCCGTCGCCAAATACCGCGAATATTATGCTCCGAAGGGCATCTTCGAAAACGAAATCTACCCGGGGATTCCCGAACTGCTGGCCACAACGTCCGCCGCCGGGTGCGTGAACGTGATGGCCACCTCGAAGCCAACGCCGTTTGCCGAACAGATCGCCGTACATTTCGGCTTCGCGCAATATTTCACCCTCGTCAGCGGCAGCACCTTCGACGGCACGCGCACGACCAAGGCCGACGTGATCCGCCACGCCCTCGATACGTTGGGAATCGCCCCGCAGGAGGCCGTGATGATCGGCGACCGCCGTTACGACATCGAGGGAGCAGCCGAAACGGGCCTCGCCTCGATCGCCGTCGGCTGGGGATACGCCTCGCCGGGCGAACTGGAAGCCGCCCGTCCCGACCGCTTCGCCCCCGATGTCGAAACACTCCGCCGATTATTGACGGGACAGCCCTCCGGAGACATTTACGATCTGTAAGTTCCCTCTTATCGGGGGGGGGTAATATTTTATTGATTTTCGATAAAAATAAGTTGTTTTTCACGATTTCTTTATTACCTTTGCCGTCAAGTGCGTAACAGACCGTTACCCGCCAACCCTCACTCGACTGCTAACGGACAATGATTAAGCTGGAAAACATCAACAAAACCTATAACAACGGTTCGCCGCTTCATGTACTGAAGGGCATCGACCTCGAGGTCGGCAAGGGCGAACTGGTGTCGATCATGGGAGCCTCGGGATCGGGGAAATCGACCCTGCTGAATATCCTCGGCATCCTCGACGACTACGACAGCGGCAGTTACTACCTCGCGGGACGCCTGATCAAGGACCTCAACGAGACGCAGGCCGCCGCCGCACGCAACAAGATGATCGGCTACATCTTCCAGTCGTTCAACCTCATCAACTATAAAAATGCCGTCGAGAACGTCGCCCTGCCGCTCTACTACCAGGGCGTCGCACGCCGCCGCCGCAATGCGCAGGCGCTGGAATACCTCGACATGCTGGGCCTGCGGGATTGGGCCACGCACATGCCCAACGAAATGTCGGGCGGCCAGAAACAGCGCGTGGCGATCGCCCGGGCGCTGATCAACCAGCCCGAAATCATCCTCGCCGACGAACCCACGGGTGCACTGGACAGCGTCACCTCGCAGGAGGTGATGAACCTGCTGCGCCGGGTCAACACCGACATGGGCATGACCATCATCTGCGTCACCCACGAACAGTCTATCGCCGACCAGACCGACAAAATCATCCGTCTCAGGGACGGCGTCATCAGCAGCATCGACCAAACGGGCCTCGGAAAACGATGAGGGAACTGCTGCTGGAGATCTGGACCTCGGTGCGGCGCAACAAGCTGCGCACGTTCCTCACGGGCTTTTCGGTCGCGTGGGGTATCTTCATGCTGGTCATCCTGTTAGGCTCGGGCAACGGACTGAAGAACGGCGTGCTGGCCAACTTCGACGACTACGCCACCAATTCCATCGACCTCTACGGCGGCGAGACCTCCAAACCGTGGATGGGCTACGAGAAGGGCCGCCGCATCCGCATGCGGAACAGCGACCTAGAGATTCTCAAACGGGAGTTTCCCGAGATCGAGGAAATATCGGCCAACAAATGGCTCGACGGCAAGAAAGCCACTTACGGCAATGAATTCACCCAGGTCTGGCTGCGGGGATCGCTCCCGAAAGTGCAGCAGATGGAAGGCATCAAACTCTCGGCCGGGCGTTACATCAACGACGCCGACGTGGAGAACTACCGCAAGGTCATCGTCATCGACGAACCGATGCGGCGCATCCTCTTCAAGGGCGCCGATCCGGTGGGCAGGCAAATCAAGGTCGGCGGGCTCGTCTTCACGGTGATCGGCATCATGAAGGGCGACGCCCAACGCAACAACTCCTCGTGTACGATTCCCCTCACCACCGGGCAGCTGATCTACACGGCCAACAACCCCGAAATCAACAACGCCATCCTCACGCTGCGGGGCATCGACACCGACGAACAGATGGAGGATTTCGAGAAACGCCTCCTGAGCCGCCTCTCCGCCGAACACCACTTCGCGCCGGACGACCGGAGTGCCATCTGGATCGACAACACGATGGAGATGTACAAGAACATGATGGTCGTATTCGGGGGTATCAACCTCTTCGTCTGGATCATCGGACTGGGAACGCTGCTGGCGGGCATCGTCGGCGTGAGCAACATCATGCTCGTGACCGTCACCGAACGCACCGCCGAATTCGGCATCCGCAAGGCCCTCGGGGCACGGCCGTCGTCGATCATCCGCCTGATCCTCACCGAGTCGGTGCTGATCACCGCGGCGTTCGGCTATCTGGGCATGGTGCTGGGCGTAGCCGTGATGGAGGCGGTCAACTATGCGCTCAACCAAGCCCCGGCCCAGCAGACCGAGGGCGGCATGAACTCGGTGTTCCTCGACCCGACGCTCGACCTGGGCGTGGCCGTGAGCGCCACGGTGGTGCTCGTCGTCGCGGGACTCATCGCCGGATACATCCCCGCCTACCGCGCGGCACAGCTGAAAACGATCGACGCATTGCGTTACAACAAATAAAGCCATGTCCTTTTTCGACACAGACCGCTGGAATGAAATCTGGCAGACCATCGCCCGGAACCGCAAGCGCAGCATCATGACCGCGCTGGGGGTCTTCTGGGGCATCTTCATGCTGACGGTGATGCTGGGCGCGGGGATGGGGCTGGGACGCCTGTTCCGGGCACAGCTGGGCGATATGTCGACCAATACGCTGCTCATGCAGACCCAGCAGACCGGCATCCCCTACAAGGGTATGCCCAAAAACCGTTGGTGGGGAATGCACAACGAGGATGTGACGACCGTGCGGAAACTCCCCGAGGTGCAGTATGCTTCGGCCGTCTTCTGGGGCAACGAGGTACACGCCAGCCGCCACGAGCACAAGGGCGACTACACGCTGATGGGCTATATGCCCGACTACCAGAAAATCAACCCGCAGAAAATCCTCTACGGACGCTTTATCAACGAGGTGGACATGGTGCAGAAACGCAAGTCCTGCGTCATCGGCACTCAGGTATACAAGGACCTTTTCCCCGGCGGGCAGGACCCCACGGGCCAGATCATCAAACTGAGCAACACCTATTTCCGGGTGGTCGGCGTGCTGCGCAAGCAGAGCACCGCGATGTCGTTCAGCGACGTCGAGCGCACGATCGTGGTGCCCATATCGCTGGCGCAGCAGATGTACGGACGCGGCAACAACATCCACATGCTCGCCGTGGCGGGCCGTGACGACGTGCCGAGCAAAGCGGTCGAAAAGGCGTGCCGGGAGGCGGTCTTCGCCCGCCACATCATCTCCCCGGACGACGAAAAGGCCATGTGGACCATGGCCACGGCCGAGATTTTCGAAAAGGTGATGGGGCTCTTCCGCGGCATCGCGCTGCTGACCTGGATCGTGGGTCTCGGGACGCTGCTGGCGGGCATCGTCGGCGTGAGCAACATCATGCTGGTGCTCGTAAAGGAGCGCACGCAGGAGATCGGCATCCGCCGTGCGCTGGGCGCCCCGCCCCGGGCCATCATCGGGCAGATACTCTCGGAGAGCTTCATACTCACCTTCATCGCGGGGGTGCTGGGGCTCACGGCGGCCGTGGGCGTGCTCTCGGTGTTCGACTCGCTCTATTACCAGGCCGTCACCGTGGCGCAGGACGGGTTCGAAATCTCGTGGATGATCTCGTTCGGCACGGGAATCCTCGCCCTTGCGATTCTCGTGGCGGGAAGCCTGCTGGCGGGAGTCATTCCCGCGACCCGTGCCCTGAGGATCAAGGCCGTGGACGCCATACGCGAAGAATAAAAACAAACAACAATACACAGCCCTATGAAAAAGTTTCTGAAGATTTTTGCCGGAGTGCTCTTCGCAGCGCTCTTACTGGGAACCTTCTGGTTCCTGTGGCAGAAAACCCGTCCGGCGAAGGTCGTCTACACGATCGTACAGCCCAAGCTGGACACGCTCAAACAGTTCGTGGTGGCCACGGGCAAGGTCGAACCGCGCGACGAAGTGATGATCAAACCCCAGATTTCGGGCATCATCTCCGACGTCTACAAGGAGGCCGGGCAGTCGGTGCGCAAAGGCGAGGTGATCGCCACGGTGAAGGTAGTTCCCGAAATGGGCCAGCTTTCGGGCGCCGAATCGCGCGTGTCGGTGGCCGAGATTTCGCTGGCGCAGACCCGCCGCGAACACGACCGCACGACGGCCCTGCACGCCAAAGGCGTCGTTTCGGACGAGGAGGCCGAGCAGAGCCGCATGGCGCTCGACAAGGCCGTGGAGGAGCTGCAAAATGCCAAAGAGAACCTCGAGATCGTGAAGGACGGCATCTCGAGCCGGTTCAAGGAGCTGAGCAATACGCAGATCCGCTCGACGATCGACGGCATGATCCTCGACGTGCCGATCAAGGTCGGCAACTCGGTGATCCAGGCCAACACGTTCAACGACGGCACGACGATCGCCACGGTGGCCGATATGTCGAACATGCTCTTCCGGGGCAACGTCGACGAAACCGATGTGGGCAAGCTCCACGAGGGAATGCCCGTGCAGCTCACCATCGGCGCCCTGCAGAACGTCGAACTGGAGGCCCTGCTGGAGTACGTCTCGCCGAAGGCCACCGAAGACAACGGCGTGGTCCTCTTCGAGGTCAAGGCCGCGGTGACGGTGCCTTCCGAGGTCTTCGTGCGGGCGGGTTACAGCGCCAACGCCAGCGTGGTGATCGAGAACCGCGAAGGGGTGCTGACCCTCCCGGAAAGCACCGTGGAGTTCGAGGACGGCAAGAGTTATGTCTATGTGCTGACCAGCGCCGAGGGAGCCGAGGAGCAGACCTTCGACAAACGCGAGGTGCAGATCGGACTCTCGGACGGCCTGAACATCGAGATCAGGGAGGGCGTGACCGCCGGGGACCGGATTCGCGGCGTCAAGGAAGATAAAAAGAAAAAGTAACCGCAAAACCCCCGCATGATGAAAACCGGCATCTTACTCGCGGCCCTGTTCGCCGCCACGGCAGCCTGTGCGCAGGGCGCGGCTCCGGAGGACTCCGGGCACGCTCCGGCGGCAGGCAGCCCCTGGTCGCTCGACGACTGCATCGGTTATGCCCAGCGCAACAACATCGACGTCCAGCGGCGTTCGCTGCAGGTCGAGAAAAACGAAGTGGAACTCTCGACAGCCAGATACAGCCGCCTGCCCGACCTGAACGCTTCGGTCGGTTACCAGGCCGCGTTCGGACGCGGCACGGGAGAGGACAACACCTACAAGAGCGGAACCGTGCAGACGGGCTCCTTCGACGTCTCGGCGTCTATGCCGCTGTTCCAGGGTATGCGCATCAACCATCGGATCAAGGCCGGGAAACTGGACCTCGCGGCCGCCGTGCAGGACCTGGAACGGGCCCGTGAGGACGTGGCGATCAACGTCATGACGCTCTATCTGGAGGTGCTCTACAACAAGGAGATGGTCGGCGTGGCCGAACGCCAGCTGGCGCTGAGCACGCAGCAGGCCGAACGGAGCCGGGCGCTGGCCGCCGCAGGCAAACAGCCCGAATCGGCGGTTTACGAGAGCGACGCCCTCGTGGCCGGCAACCGCATGACCCTCACGCAGGCCCGCAACGACCTGCAGCTGGCGCTGCTCAACCTGAGCCAGGCCCTCAACCGCGAGAGCGCCGCCGGCTTCGACATCGTGGACCCGGCGCTCGACAGCGTCGGCCTCGCCGCACTCCACCGCCTCGGTTCGGCCGACGAAATCTACGCCTATGCCGCCGAAAACCGTCCGCACATCAAAGCGGAACAACTGCGGCTGGAAAGCTCGGAACACTCGGTAAAAATCGCCCGCGCGGAGCTCTACCCCTCCTTGTCGCTGCGCGGCGGCTACGGCACGGGCATTTACAGCAACAGCAGCATCGCGGGATTCTGGCCCCAGTTCCGCAAAAACGGCAGTGAATCGGTGGGCGTGTCGCTCAACGTCCCGATCTTCAACCGCCGGGCCACGCGCAACGGCATCCGCACGGCGCAAATCGCCGTGCGCAGCCAGCAGCTGGCCATCACCGAAGCCGAGCGCGAACTGCGCAAACTGATCGAACAGGCGTGGTACAACGCCGACGCCTCCTATGCCAAATACCGCTCCGCCGAAGCCGCATCGGCGTCGGCACGGGTAGCCTTCGCCTACGAGGAGCGGAAAGCCGAGGCGGGCCGTTCGACGGTGTTCGATTTCAACGACGCCAAGACGCGCCTGGAGAAGGCCGAAGCCGAGGCCGTGCAGGCCAAATACGAGTTCGTATTCCGTTCGAAGATTCTCGATTTCTACCGCGGGAAGCCGCTGCGGCTCTGAAAAGACCGGGTCCGGATAAACAAATTCAAACAAATAGGGCGGCCTGAAACGGTCGCCCTATTGCTGCCCGGGACATCAGTCCCAACAAAACCCCGGACAGCTTCCGGTAGTGAATCCCGGACCTCCTCCGGCAGGAAGGCCCTTCGTGCGTCACTGAAATCTGTGTTTATCCCAGCGATACAAAGGTAAAATAAATTATTTTAGCCCACAAACAAACGGACGTTTTTGTTTCAATGCTCGACTGAATTGTTATAATATAAGAAGGCAAATAATACCCCCGGCCGCATTCGGAATGCTTTTCGTTCGGCAAAAAAGCGGCAATCCGGAAAATTTGCCCTACTTTTGCAGCGATTTCAACGGCAAAAAGATGGAATGGCTTAAAGAATTACTCGTCGAGCACTCGGCCCTGCAGGCCGTCGTGGTGATTTCGCTCATCTCGACAATCGGCATCGGGCTGGGCAAAATCCGCTTCTTCGGCATCTCGCTCGGCACGGCCTTCATCTTCTTCGTGGGAATCATGGCCGGGCATTTCGGGCTATCGCTCGACCCGGCGATGCTGACCTATGCCGAGAGTTTCGGACTGGTGATCTTCGTCTACGCCCTCGGCCTGCAGGTGGGTCCGGGTTTCTTCAGCTCGATGCGCATCGACGGGCTGCGACTGATGTCGCCGGCCATTGCCGTCGTGCTGTTAGGCACGGCGCTGGCCGTGGGACTGAGCTACGCCTTCGGGGTCTCGATGTCCGACATGTCGGGCATCCTCTGCGGCGCGACGACCAACACCCCGGCGCTGGGAGCCGCCCAGCAGGCCCTCCAGCAAATGGGCATGGACGCCAACGGCGCCGCGCTGAGCTGCGCCGTGGCCTACCCGCTGGGCGTCGTGGGCGTGATCCTGGCCATGGTCTTCCTGCGCAAACTCTTCGTGCGGCCCTCCGACCTGCCGGGCCCCGACGCCGAACACCACAAGAACGTCTTCATCGCCAGCTACCGCCTCACCAACCCCGCCGTCTTCGGCAAAAGCGTACACGAAATCGCGGCGCACAGCCACCACCATTTTGTCATCTCGCGTCTGTGGCGCGACGGGCGGGTTTCGATTCCCACGTCGGACATGACGCTCGGCGAAGGCGACGTGATTCTGGTCATCACCACCCCCGGCGACGCCGACGCCCTGCGGCTGATTTTCGGCGAGCAGGAGAAAAAGGACTGGAACAAGGAGAACATCGACTGGAACGCCGTGGACCGCCAGCTCATTTCGCAGCGCATCCTGGTGACACGCCCCGAAATCAACGGCAAGAAACTCTCGCAGCTGCGCCTGCGCAACAACTACGGCATCAACATCAGCCGCGTCTACCGTTCGGGGGTGCAGCTGCTGGCGACGCCCGACCTGCGGCTCCAGATGGGCGACCGCCTGACGGTGGTGGGCGAAGCGCAGGCAATCCGCAATGTCGAAAAGATTCTCGGCAACGCCGTGAAGAGCCTCAACGAACCCAATCTCGTGGCGGTTTTCATCGGCCTGATCCTCGGCCTGACGCTCGGAAGCATCCCCATTGCGATTCCCGGCATCTCGATTCCCGTGAAGCTGGGCCTCGCGGGCGGCCCGATCATCGTCGGCATCCTCATCGGCACGTTCGGCCCCCGGCTCCACATGATTACCTACACCACGCAGAGCGCCAACCTGATGCTCCGCGCCCTGGGGCTTTCGATGTACCTCGCCTGCCTCGGACTCGACGCCGGAGCGCATTTCTTCGAGACCGTCATGCGGCCCGAAGGGGCGCTGTGGATCGCCATCGGTTTCGTGCTGACCTTCGTGCCGGTGGTGCTGGTGGGACTGTTCGCCCTCCGGGCGCTGAAAGTCGATTTCGGCTCGGTGTCGGGACTGCTGTGCGGCAGCATGGCCAACCCCATGGCCCTCAACTACGCCAACGACACCATCGAAGGCGACAACCCCTCGGTCTCCTACGCCACGGTCTACCCCGTCTGCATGTTCCTGCGCGTGATTATCATTCAGGTGATGCTGATGCTGGTGCTTTAGCGTCCTGCGGGGCAGGAGGAGCGTTCTGCGGGGCAGGCGGCACCTCAGCCGCGGCCTGAGGCCCCGGACCGCGCAGCGACGCGATGTCCTCGCCCGAAGGATTCTGAAAGACCCGCAGTCCGAATTCCGGAATCACGGCCAGCACATGGTCGAACACATCCGACTGAATCCCTTCGTAATCCACCCACACGACCGTATCGGTAAAGAAATAGAGCTGCATCGGAAGCCCCGTCTCCGTGGGCTGCAGCTGGCGCACCATCAGCGTCATGTTCCGGTTCACCGGCACCTCGTTCTGCAGGTAGCGCACCAGATAGGCGCGAAAAACCCCGAGATTGGTCTGGTGGAGTCCGTTGACCCGCCGTTCGCCGGACTGGATGCCGTGGGCGGCGTTGTACTCCTCGATGCGCTGCTCGGTCTGGTCCACATAGTCGCGGATGAGGTCGATGGTGCGGTAGTGATCCAGCATCTCGGGCGTGCAGAACCGCACGCTGGTCATGTCGATCGACACCGAGCGCATCACGCGGCGGCCTCCCGAGAGCTGCATGGCGTGCCAGTTCGTGAAGGAATCGGTCGTCAGCAGGTAGGGCGGCAGCATGACGATCGTATTATCCCAGTTGCGGATTTTGACCGTCGTGAGCGACACCTCCTCGACATTGCCGTCGGCCCCGTACTTCGGGACCGAAATCCAGTCCCCGACCTTGAGCATATCGTTGGCCGCCAGCTGGATGCCCGAAACGAACCCCAGGATGCTGTCGCGGAAAATCAGCATCAGCACGGCCGCCGAGGCGCCCAGCCCCGTCAGCAGGATGGCGGGCGACTTGTCGAGCAGGATCGAGACGATCAGGATGGCGCAAATCAGCGCCGCGATGCCCTGCCCCGTCTGCCGCAGTCCCTTGATGGGTTTGTTCTGCCACGCGGGGCGCGATGCGGCGATGCGGAAGGCGGCGTAAAGCAGTGCATTGACGAAACGGAAAACCGTGATGACGATATAGACCTGCATGAGCCGCATCACGACGACGCGTTCGGGGGATTTCTCCTCGAAAACGACCGGCAGGAGCGCCGCCAGCAGGATGGCGCTCAGGATATGGCACATGCAGTTGAGGACCGGGACGCTGAAGAGCGTGTCGTCCCATTTGACCCGGGTGCGGGTTACGAGTTTGCGCACGCCGCGGACGATTCCCCACCGCAGCAGCAGATCGAAGACCACGGCGGCCAGCAGGACCAGCGCGAAGGCCACCCAGCGGTCCCAGCCGTCATCGGCGGCCGATGTCGCCCCCAGCCACTCCAGAAGGGCGTCGGTCCAACGTTTCAGATGTGTTTGCATACCCGGTCCGTATCAATTTTCGGGCCTTAAGCGGAACTGCGGCCGAAAACCCGGAAACAACGCCGGTACGGACAACGGATTATCCGAGAATCAGCCCGACCTCGCCCTCGAAATTGGGTGTGAAAGTTCCGTTGCCGAGGTTTTCGCGGATCTCCTGCGGAGACCAGAAACGCCCGCCGTCCAGTTCGTCGCTCGGACGGACCGAACCGTCGCAAACCGCGCGGTAGACATGGACCAGCTCGCGTTCGCGCTCCGAGCGGAATTCGTAGACGGCGACCGCCTCGGGCGTGAATTCCGTAATGCCCAGCTCCTCGCGGACCTCGCGCCGCAGGGCTTCGGCAATCGTCTCGCCGTAGTCCACATGGCCGCCCACGGCCGTGTCCCACCGTCCGGGCTGGATGTCCTTCCACGCGGGGCGTTTCTGCAGGTAGAGCTCACCGCGGGAATTGAAGACGTGGAGATGCACCACCGGATGCAGCAGCATCGACCCGCCGTGGCACTCGCCGCGCGTGGCTTTGCCGACGACCGCTCCCGAAGGATCGACCACGGGAAAAATCTCTTCGTTGTTATCGCAATTCATGTCGGGGAAATTTGCGGATGTAGATCATAACGGCCGTCATACCCAGCAGCACGAAAGCCGCGCCGGGCAGCGCCGTGTATTCGTAGCCCAGTTTGTGCTCGATCGGCAGGCCGCCGACGTAGGCGCCCAGGGCGTTGCCCAGGTTGAAGGCCACCTGCACGAGGGCCGCACCCAGCATCTCGCCGCCGCGTGAATTTTCGAGGATCAGCAGCTGCTGGGGCGACGACACGCAAAAGAGGCTGGCGGTCGTCAGACACATCAGCGCCACCGAGAGGTAGGGAATATGCGCCCCGAAGAAGATACCGACGAGCGCCAGACACGCCACGCCGAGCGTGAAACGCACGACCTTCTCGGGCGTGAACCGGTCGGCATAGTGGCCGCCGACAATGTTGCCGGCGAACATGCCGAAGCCGGCGAGCATGATGATGAGCGTCAGGTCGTCGGGCCGGAATCCGGAGGTATGGAGCATCAGCGGACTGACGTAACTGTACCAGCAGAAGATGCCGCCGTTGCCGAGCATCACCGAGACCAGCACCAGCCACGGAGCGGCGCTTTTCAGGAACCGGAACTGCCCTTTCAGCCCGGTGTCGGGCAGAGCCGGCAGGGCCGGAACCCAGAGTTTCACGAGCAGCATGGCCACGGCGCCCCACACGGCGACGATGCCGAAGGTGGCACGCCACGTCACGGCGCCGCTGATGTAGGTCCCCAGCGGCACGCCGAACAGATTGGCGACGGTCATGCCGACGACCATGATCGACACGGCTTCGGCCCGCTTGCCCTTGTCGGCGACACGCTCGGCGACGATCGACCCCACACCGAAAAAAGCCCCGTGGGGAAGCCCCGAAACGAATCGCATGGCCATCAGGGTCCAGTAATTCGGCGAAAGCGCCGCGCAGGCGTTACCGAGGATAATCAGGCCCGTGAGGGCCAGCAGGATGTGTTTCAGCGGCCGCGTGCGGGCCACCAGTACCGTGAGAGGCGCTCCGAAGCAGACGCCCAGCGCATAGGCGGAGATCAGGTGTCCCGCTTCGGGGATCGAGACGCCGAGACTGCGGGCGATGTCGGGCAGGATGCCCATCATCACGAACTCCGCCATCCCGAGCGCCAGCGTCCCGAATGCCAAGGCTATCAGGCTTTTTTTCATAAGAATCCTGTTACATAAATCGACCGAACGAACGTTCCACCAAGGCGCTGTTCGTCGCTTTCAGCGCCGTTTACAAGTCTGACCCACCCCTAAATCCCCTCCTCGGAGGGGACTTATCGCATGCGACCGGAATGCGGGTGGAACATTCGTCCGAAACCTACTTGCTAACCGGCTGCAAAAATAGCACAAAAAAGGTGAAAAGTTTTTGCGACTTTTCACCTTTTTCAATTTTTCAGAGCTCGGGTCCCGATTCTCTCGGCTGGCCGACCTCAAACCCCAGCGCCCGCATCCACTCCACGGTGGCGGCGTCGACCTGTTCGTTGCGGTCCGCCCAGCGCCGCTCTTCGATCAGCCGCTTCTTGTGTTCTTCGAGCGCCTTGAGCAGCGGGAAATCCGGATGGGGCAGCAGCGATTTGACCTCGCGCTGCGAAGGACGGATCGTGCGGTCGAAAACATCGGCCTGCGTCGGACGCCGCGCACCCTCCCACT
This sequence comes from Alistipes sp. Zagget8, assembly GCA_001941065.1. Lineage (GTDB taxonomy): Bacteria > Bacteroidota > Bacteroidia > Bacteroidales > Rikenellaceae > Alistipes. Next base: position 158,100 of record MSHJ01000015.1, on the reverse strand, counting down.
TGAAGCCCTTGAGGAAAAGTTCCTGATCGGGCGGAATCTTGTCCATCGGATAGATGTTCCAGTCGGGGTCCTTGCGGTAGACGATCGTTATGACCTGTTTATCCTCGATGTAGAACGAGCAGTCGCCGCTCTCGATGACGCCGACGCCCGTGATCTGGGGCGGTTCGCCGTCCTGCATGTAGTAGATTGTCTGGGCATTGCCGTTCACGTCGTTGCGGTAGATCGCGTTGTCGCGGAAATAAGCGGTCATCTGCTTGCCCGCCACCTGGTTGTAATGGAGCGTGTCCAGCTCGGAGACCATCATGGGGCTGCCGACGAACTCGGCTCGCGTGATCTGCTGGTTCTCGGTGAAAATGTCCATCACGTCGGAGGTGATCTGGTTGGACTGGTTCCAAAGCACGGGATCGATGTACATGTGGATCGTCGAGTCGGTGCTGATGGCCGTCATCGAGTCGCAGACGGCCTGGAAATCCGAGCGGTAAATGCGCACGTCGCGGAATCCTTTCAGCAGGCGGTAGACCGAGTCGGCAGGTGCGGCCAGCGAATCGACCGAATCGGCCGGAATGGCCATCGCAAGCGTGTCGGCAGCCAGCGAATCGGCCATCCGCAGCAGCAGCGAATCCATCTCCCGGGTATTGAGGTCGATCAGCGAGTCAATCTCGCGCAGCGCCGCGGAGTCGATCAGCAGCGGCTTGCCTTTGCGGGCCGCACGGGCACGACGGGCCCGCAGTTTCGATTCGGCCTTGAGTTTGCGGGCCGCAAGGCGCCGCTCCTCCCGCTCCTTCTGGACCAGCAGTTTGGCCGTGACCTTCTCCTGCCGTTTGGCGGCGATCTGTTCCAGCTTCTCCTTCCGGGCTTTCGCCGCCGCGGCTTTCAGGGCGGCTTTGGCTTTGAGTTCCTGCTCCTTGAGGTAGGCCTTCCGGGCGTCGCCGACCAGCGTGTCGAGGGGATTGATCGCCGGAACGGCCAGCGAATCGACTCCCTGCAGCGAATCGGGAAGAATCGGATGTCCCAGCGAGTCGATCATCCGGGAGCGCTCCACGGAATCGGCCCCGGAGGGCGTCACCGTGCGTCCGAGCGAGTCCGTCACCGGCCGGCGGACCGGCAGGGAATCGGCCCTTTCGACGGACATTCCGCCGACGGAATCGGGCTTCAGAAGCGCCAGCGAATCGGCCTTCGCGGCCTCGGCAGCCCGGCGCAGGGCATTTTCGTTGATCGTGAAGAGGAACATCGAGTCGGCCCGCATAAAGAGCGAATCGCCCTGCGAGAGGTCGTAGCTCACCACGGCCGGCCGCCGCGTAAGGATCGCATTGCCCGGCTCCTTCCAGTATTCGCCGTAGTCGCCGAAAGCGAGCACCTTGTGTTCGGTATCGTCCAACTGAAGGTCGTGCCGCAGGATCACATGGTCCTTGGCGCGGTAGAAATCGAGGCTGTCGCTCCAGATCTCCTGCTTTTCGGTCAGGATATAACCGTTACGCGTGACGATATAGAGCGTGTCGAGCTTATCGTAGGAGCCCCGGTCGGCATAGAGGTAGTCGCCGTCGCTGCTCCAGATATTGGTGTGCTCGAAGAAAAAGGCGTTGTCCGTGGCCATGTTGTAGACCACCGAATCGCCCTTGAGCTCGTACTCGTCGTTGCGCATCTCCACGCGGTCGACGGCGATCAACTCCTTCGTATCGGCATAGTAATAGCCCCGGACGGATTCGAGCAGGTTCTCGCGGTTCAGCATCACACCGCCGTTATCGAACTGCCCGACATTGCTCTTGGTGTTGAAGAGGAATTTATAGGTGTAGAGCGTGGCGTCGCCGTCCACCACCTTGACGATGTCCGAATAGACCCGCGCCTCGTTCACATTGCCGTCGTACTCGGCCCGATCGCCGTAGATATAGGTCGTATTCTTGTTGATGAGCACATGGCCGAAGAACTCGATGCGCATGTCCGAATAGCGGACGGCCGAGTCGCAGGTGATGACGGCTCCGTTGTGCTGTGCGGCGAAATTGCCCACCAGAAAGACCACCGAATCGCCCGGAGCGATGGGGCCCATCAGATCCGACTTGAGGTCGATGAGCTTCTTCTCGCCCTCCTCGGGCGCGGGAGCCTGCATGACACTGCGTGCCGAAAGCACGCCGGCCGCAGCCAGCGCCACAGCGGCTATGGACACGAGCCTGCGCACGGCCTATTTCACCCAGTGTTTGTTCTCGAACTCCCCGTCGCGGAACTCGGGCTCGATATAGACGTACATACCGTCGATCTTCTTCGAAAGCCACTCCCTGAAGACCCGCTCCTGCTTGTCCTGCAGGGCCATCTCCTCCAGCCGCAGGTAGTCCTCGTTGAGCGAAGCCGTATGCGTGGGGATGATCTCCACGAGCTTGACGATCTTGGCCATCTGGTTGCCGAGCATATCCTCCGTGAGGTAGGCGTTCGACACCTCTCCGGGCTTGAGCCGGTTCAGGGCGTTATAGTCGTCGAGGCTCTTGAAGCGTCCGAAATCCTCCTTGAGGAATTTCGTGACGGTCAGCTTGGCGTCGAAAGCGTTGAAACGCTCCAGAATGTCGTGGTTCGAAACGACGCCGCCGTTCATCTTCGACTGCGCGTCGTCCGAATATTGCAGGGCCGCCTTCTCGAAGGAGAGCGAGTCCTTGTGGATCAGGTTGGCGAGGCTGTCCAGCAGGTTGAGCGACTCGCCCAGCTCCTCGGTCGTGTAGACCGGGCGCAGCAGGATGTGGCGGAAATGGTACAACTGGCCGCGCTTGTCGAGCAGCTGGATGATGTGGAATCCGAACTGCGACTCGACGACCTCGGAAATCTGCCCGGGCTTCATGCTCTCGAGCGCCGCGGCGAACGCCGGATCGAGGCTGGCCAGCGGCGAGGGGTCCATCTCACCGCCGCGCATCATCGTACCGGGGTCCTGCGAATACATACGGGCGAGATTCTCGAATTTCGCCGCACCCGTGATGACGCGCTCACGCATATCCAGCAGGCGTTCGCGGGTGCGCTGCTTGGCCGCGGTCATCGACTTGGGGAACTTGGTGATCTGCGCGTAGACATACTGGTCGGCGATGGTCGGCAGGCTGTCCTTCGAAATCGACTTATAGAACCGCTCGACCTCGCCCGGAATCACCGAAACCTTGCCCACCACCTCGCTCTGCATGGAGTTGGCGTAGGACTGCTCCTCGAAACGCTGGCGCATGATCTCCCGGATGTTGAAGATCGGCATGTGGTGCTTGGCCTCCAAGGCAGGAATCGAGCCCTCCATGTCGACCATCTGCTGCACCTGCTCCTCGACACGGGCCAGGATGTCGCCGTCGTTGACCTTCACGGAGTCTATCTGCGCCTGGTTGTAAAGCAGTTTCTGGGTCATCAGCGCCTCGAGCGCCTCGTTCATCGGGTCGCGGTCGGACGTATAACCCTCCTGCCGGCGCTGCTCGGTGAGCTGGCGTGCATATTCGTCCACCTCGGAATAGAGAATCGACGAACCGCCCACCACGGCTACCACCTTGTCGAGCATCACCTGCTGTTTCTGCGCAAGGGCCCCTGCGAACAGCAGGGCGAGCGCCGCGGCCAATATACCTTTTTTCAACATCTCGGTTTCGTTTATCGTTTTTATTTAATTGTCTTTTTTCGCTTTCTCGTCGCCGAAAATCCTCACCTCGCCGTTCTCCGCGGCCCGGGCGCTGAGCTCCTCCTCGTGCCGGCGGATGATCTCGCCCTGCCGCTGGTTGAACAGGATGCGGCGGATGGTTCCCAACAGCCGTTCGGGCGGAATCGGCTCGCCCTCACGCCGCACGTCCTCGATTTGGAAATAGTAGTGCGAATGGCTGTCGCGCATCTCCTGCACGGCCGTCGAGGCCAGCAGCGGATCGTAGGACTGCGACCGCGGCGTCGGCAGGTAGCTCAGGAAATCCGGAAAGTCAATCCACTGGTCGCGGAAATCGCTGACCGTAAAACCGTTCTTCTCGCAGATGTCGCGGAAATCCTGCTGCTGGGCCTCCGACTTGGAGGCCATCAGCGTCTTGAGCTTCGCGGCCTGCCGGTAGCCCTCGCCGAAGCGGACGATACGTCCCTTGACGATGGTGCGGTCCAGTTTGAAATCGGCCTTGTGGGCGTTGTAGTAAGCTGCGATCTCGTCGGCGGTGAACACCGTGTCGATCGAACGGTCGACGTAATGCTGGTCCAGTTTGCGGATCAGCAGCGCCTGCCGGTACTCCTCGACCATCTTGTCGATGTCGGCCGCCGAGGAGGAGAAGAGCGTCTCCGCCTCCTGCAGTTTGAGCTGCTTCACGACCCAGCGGTCGATGAAGACCCGCATGAAGGCCGCGCTGTCGTCGCCCGTGAGCCCCTGCGGAACCACCGAACGCACGTCGCCCATTTTCAGCTCCTTGCCGCCGGCCCGCGCAATGGTCGTATCGCTCGCGAAATAACGGGGCAGCTCCCGGCAACCCGCCAGCAGCAGCACACCCGCCGCGACCGTTATTTTCGCTCGCAAATTCATATTCCGAAGGGCAAAGATAGTTTTTTTACCTTTAAGTAACGCACACCGCAGGCGGATTATTACGCCGCGGACGGATTTTTATCCCCCGCCTTCATGCGCCGCAGCGTCCGCAGCATCATGTAACCCGAGACGGCGGTGAGCGCCAGCGCCGCGATATAGATCAGCACGTAGAGCGTCCGGCTCTCCACCAGTTCTATCAGCAGGGCGTTGCCGTGTCCGGTGACCATCGCCAGATAAGCCACGGCGTTGTTCAGTGCGTGGAGGATCATCACCGACCACATCGAATCGGTCGCCAGGTAGACGAAGCCGAGAATCAGGCCGATGACCGAGGCGCCGATGACCTGCGCGGGCTGTCCGTGGAGCACCCCGAAAAAGAGCGACGACACGAGCCATGCCGTGACCACACCGTAGCGTGCACGCAGCGAACCGAGCACCACGCCGCGGCAGATCAGTTCCTCGAACACCGGGGCGAAGACGACCAGCGAAAGAATGGTCCAGAATCCGCGTCCCACCTCGAGCGACAGCTCGGGGAGCAGAGTCAGGAGGGGTTCGAGCACCACGCCGACGGCGAAAATCAGCACGAAGGCCCACAGCAGCAGCGCCGGATTGAGCCCCCGGACCGAAAACCGCGCCCACGGACCGCTGCCGCCTCGCGCACGGCGGTAATAGAGGATACCGGCAAGCGTGATCGACATCGAGCAGAAATAGAGCGCCGCCATCAGTTTGCCCAGGGCGGCGGGTTCCATCGACTTATAATTGAATCCGTGTCCGGCGAAAAGCATGAAGAGCATCGCCGCGGTGCCCACGACGATCTGCGCTCCGAGCGCAATGCCCAGCAGGGCGAGCATGTCGCCCACGGTCGGGAATTTCCGCCGTCCCGGCAGACCTCCGTCCCCGGTTTCGGGCCGCATTCCGGCAGCCTCTGCGGGCTCTGCGGCCGGAACCGTCGGTTTTTTTTCTTCCATAGTATCGTGTAACTATCAATTCGTTCCGACCTCAAAGGTAAGCATTTTTCCGGCACGGTTATGGATTTCCATTTAAATTCATTAAATTTGCCTGCTTATAAACCGAATTCATCTATGGCAAAGGTAATCGCATTGGCCAATCAGAAAGGCGGCGTGGGAAAGACCACGACGGCCATCAATCTGGCGGCGTCATTGGCCCTGCTGGGCAAGAAGGTGTTGCTGCTGGACGCCGATCCGCAGGCGAACGCCACCTCGGGACTGGGTTTCGACATCAATCTCGAAGGTATCTACGAGTGCATCGCCGGGCAGAAACAGGCCTCGGAGGTGATCCTCGCCAGCCCCGACGTGAAGAACCTCTGGGTGCTTCCCTCGTCGATCGACCTGGTGGCCGCCGATACCGAACTGCCGAAGATGGAGAACGCCCACCATGTGATGAAACGCATCGTCGATTCGGTGCGCGACCGGTTCGACTACATCTTCATCGACTGTTCGCCCTCGCTGGGCTACACCACGGTCAACATCCTCACGGCGGCCGACACGGTGCTGATCCCCGTGCAGTGCGAATACCTCGCGCTGGAGGGGCTTTCGAAACTGCTGAACACCATCCGCAAGGTCAAGTCGGGGCTGAATCCCGACCTCGACATCGAGGGCTTCCTGCTGACGATGTACATGCGCAACCGCCTGAACAACCAGGTGGTGAACGAGGTGCGGGAGCATTTCGGCGAACTGGCCTACGACACAATAATCCAGCGCAATATCCGTTTGGGAGAAGCCCCCTCGCACGGAAAACCCGTCATGCTTTACGACGCCGGGGCCGTAGGTTCGGAGAACTACCTGACGCTGGCCCGGGAGTTCCTGAAACGCAACCGCAAACGCAGCAAATAGCGATACCGACATGAAACAGAAAGGATTAGGACGTGGCCTCGACGCCATTTTCGGCAGCGAGCCGGTCGATGCCAAGCTCAAGCCCATGAGCCAGATGGCCGAAATCGAAATCGCCGACATCATCCCCAACCCCACGCAGCCGCGCACGCAGTTCGACGAGGAGGCCCTCGACGAACTGGCCGACTCGATCCGTCAGCTGGGTGTCATCCAGCCCGTGACGGTGAAGAAGGCCGACAACGGCAAATACATCATCATCAGCGGCGAACGCCGCTGGCGGGCCGCGCAGCGTGCCGACCTGAAGACCCTCCCGGCCTATATCCGCGAGGTGGACGACGAGAACCTCCACGCCATGGCCCTCGTGGAGAACATCCAGCGCCAGGACCTCAACGCGATCGAGATCGCCCTGGGCATGCAGCGCCTGATCGACGAGTGCAACCTCACGCAGGACGCCCTCTCGGAGAAGGTGGGCAAGAAGCGTTCGTCGGTGTCGAACTACCTGCGCCTGCTGAAACTCCCCGACGAGGTGCAGCTCGCCCTCAAGGAGGGGCTGATCTCGATGGGACACGCCAAGGCCATCGCCGGGGCGCCTGCCGACCAGCAGCTCCGCGCGTTGAAGAAATGCATCAAGAAGGGACTTTCGGTGCGTCAGGCCGAAGAGTTGGCCCGTTCGCTCGCGGAGACCCCGGCCGCCGCGCAACCAGCCGAGGACGAGGAGTATCCCGACAGCTACCTGCGGCTGGTCGAACAACTGGAAAAATTCTTCTCGCAGGAGATTTCGATCAAACGCGCCAAAAACGGCGGCGGCAGGATCGTCATCGGCTTCAACGACGACAAGGACATCGAGCGTTTCATCGAACGTTTCGCCAAACGCCCCTAAACTCCGATATGGCAAGAATCCGGACCAGATTGCTGCTGCTCGCCGCAGCCTTCGTGCTGTGGCTGCCCGCCGGCGCCCAGCTCCACCGCGGTGCACGTACCATCGTCCGGGGCGGCATGCTCGAAAAACCGGATTCACTCCGTTCCAAACGCGACTCGCTGGAGCTGGCTAAAGTTATCCTGCACTACGATTCGGTCGCCACGGCGGAATACCTCGCAGACTCCGCAGCGGTCGCGGCCCTGCGCACCGACGACCGCCGTTATCTCGATTCGGTGGCGCTGGCCCATTTCGAGGTCGCCCGGCTGGGCATCGACACCACGCCCAAACCCCGCGTATTCAAAAAGGGATGGCTGATGAGCGACTCGATGTCGCTCTCGAAGGTGTGCTGGCTCTCGACCGTACTGCCCGGCTACGGACAGATTTACAACAAGCAATACTGGAAACTGCCGATTCTCTACGGACTGGTGGGAACCGGACTGGGGCTCTACATCCACGAAAACAAGACCTACAAGCCGCTCAAACGGCAGTACGAAGCCTATACGGATGCGAGTCTTTCGCGCACCCCGGAGCTCGACGCCCTGCAGTCGCAGATGATTCGCAGCAACACCCGGCGGCAGGCTTACCTCGGGATCACGATCGCGTCGTACATCTATTTCATCGGCGACGCGGCCGTCAGCTACAAGACCAACGACGTGTCGGACGTCAAGAAAGCCACCACGCTGGCCTGCATCTTCCCCGGTGCGGGACAGATTTACAACAAAAGTTACTGGAAGGTACCGTTCGTCGTGGGCGGATTCGCCTCGATGATCTACTGCATCGACTGGAACAACCGCGGCTACCAGCGTTTCAAAAAGGCCTACAACCTGCTGAGCGACTACGAGCACAATCCGGACAAATACCCCGACGGTCCGACGGACGAGTTCCACGGCCGCTATTCGGCCTCGTTCATCCGCAACCTGCGGAACAACTACCGGCGTAACCGCGACCTGTGTATCATCATCTCGGGTGCACTCTACGTCCTGCAGATCGTCGACGCACACGTCGATGCCCACCTGAAGGACTACGACGTGTCGGACGACCTCTCGATGAACATCGAGCCGCTGATCGACTACACCTACATCCCCACCCTCGGAGGCAACCGCCCGGTATTCGGCTTCAACCTGAGCCTCAAATTTTAGACGATGAAGAAATTCCTGACCATAGCGCTGCTTTTAGCCGTCGCCTTCGAGGCGTCGGCCCTCGACCGCAGCCCCCGCAAGAAACGCCGCGACAAGGCCAAGACCGAAACCCCCGCCCCGGCACCTGTTCCGGAGGCTGCAAAGACCGTCGCCCCGGAACCGGAGCCCGAACCCGCTCCGGAACCTGTCGAGGTGCTGCCCGTCAACGACATGACGCTGGATTTCACCCCCGAGCAGACCGATTCGCTGCTGGCCGTATGGCGCGAACGCCAGCGGCAGGACGCTTACAGCGAATTTTTCAAACAATACATCCTCGAGGACTCCACCGAGGTGGCGGACACGACCCCCGATTCGGTCTACGCCCGGCGGCTGCTGGACCTCGCATCGCCGATCCAGTTCCCCTACAACAGCATCGTAAAGGGGTATATCAACCGCTACACCAGCTCGCGCTACGGCACGATCAGCCGCATCCTCGGCATGTCGCAGTACTATTTCCCGATCATCGAGGAGGAGCTGCTCCGCGAAGGCCTGCCCGTCGAACTGCGTGCGCTGCCGGTCATCGAGTCGGCGCTTTCGCCCACGGCCGTGTCGCCGATGGGCGCCGTCGGACTGTGGCAGTTCATGCCCACGACCGGCAAGAGCTACGGACTGGAGGTCAACTCGCTGGTCGACGAACGCCGCGACCCCTACCGCGCCACGCAGGCCGCCTGCCGCTATCTGAAGGACCTCTACGCTATCTACAACGACTGGTCGCTGGCCATCGCCGCCTACAACTGCGGCCCGGGCAACGTCAACAAGGCCATCGCCCGCTCGGGAGGCAAGAATTTCTGGGAGATTTACGACTACCTGCCCCGCGAGACGCGCGGTTACGTGCCGGCCTTCATCGGAGCGTCGTACGCCTATGCCTACCACCGTCAGCACGGCATCGAACCCACCGAGGCGCCGATTCCCCTTTCGGTGGACACCATCCGGGTGAACCGGCTGATGCACCTGCAACAGATCTCCTCGACGATCGACCTGCCGATCGAGACCCTGCGCCAGCTCAACCCCCAGTACAAACTCGACATCATCCCGGCGACGACCAAGCCTTACACGCTGGTCCTGCCGCAGCGCTATGTCATGCAGTACATCGCCCACGAGCCTGAGATTCATGCCAAAGACTCGATGTACCTCAAGGAATACATCAACCCGGCGAACCTCGACAAGAAACGTCAGGAGCGCAGCGGGTCGGTCTATGTGGTGAAGAAGGGCGACACACTGGGCGCCATTGCCCGGCGCTACCGCGTGACCACGACGCAGATCATGCGCTGGAACAACCTCAAAAGCGCTCACAAGCTCCGCATCGGGCAGCGACTCCGCATCGAAGGCAGATAAACATGATTCCCGACCACGATACCATCGTCGCCCCCGCAACCGCCGCAGGAGGGGCCATCGCCGTCGTCCGCGTGAGCGGCCGGGAGGCCCTCGCCCTCTGCGACCGGATATTCCGGGGCCGGCGGCCGCTTACCGAAGCCGACGGATACACGGTGCATTACGGGGAGATCATGGACGACGACCGCATCGTGGACGACGTACTGGCCACGGTGTTCCGCGCACCGCACTCCTACACGGGCGAAGATTCGGTCGAGATTTCGTGCCACGGGTCGTCCTACATCGTCTCGGAAATCCTCCGGCTGCTGACCGCCGCGGGCGGACGCATGGCCCAGCCCGGCGAATTCACCATCCGCGCCTACCTGGCCGGAAAGCTCGACCTCTCGCAGGCCGAAGCCGTGGCCGACACGATCGCCGCATCGTCACGCGCGGCACATGCGCTGGCCTCGACGCAGATGCGCGGCGGGTATTCCGACGAGCTGGAACAGCTCCGCGACAAACTCCTGCACCTGACCTCACTGCTGGAACTGGAGCTCGATTTTTCGGAAGAAGAGGTGGAATTCGCCGACCGGACAACGCTGCGCGAAACGATGCAACGCATCGGACGCGAGATCGACCGCCTGCGCAACTCTTTTTCGCTGGGCAACGCCATCAAGGAGGGGGTCGCCGTCGCGATTGCGGGCGCCCCGAACGTCGGCAAATCGACGCTGCTGAACCGGCTGCTCAATGAGGAACGCGCGATGGTCTCGGAGATTGCCGGCACGACGCGCGACGTGATCGAGGAACGGGCCAACATCGGCGGCGTGCTCTTTCGGTTCCTCGACACGGCGGGCATCCGCTCGACCGACGACCGGCTTGAACGCATGGGCATCGAACGAACGATGGAGAGCATCCGCCGGGCGCAGATCGTCATCCACATGATCGATGCAACCCTCCCGGAAATCTCCTGCAAACCCGATTTCACCCTCCGTCCCGATCAGCAGCTCCTGACCGTCGCGAACAAAATCGACAAAGCCCCTGCAACGCTGACGCTTCCCGAAAATGCGATCGGCATCTCGGCCAAACAAGGCACGGGCCTCGACCGGCTGTACGACGCCCTGCACGGGGCTATCGACACGGAAGCACTCTACCACGGCGACCCGGTCGTTTCGAACAACCGTCATTACGAAGCCCTCACGACGGCCCGCGAAGCCCTCGACCGGGCTCTCGAAGGTCTCGGCAACGACCTTCCCACCGACCTGCTGAGCGAAGATATCCGTCAGGTCATCCACCACCTCGGCTCCATCACCGCCCGCGGCGCCATCGCCCCCGACGAAGTTCTCCAGAACATCTTTTCGAAATTCTGCATCGGCAAGTAATCCATGTAAACAGCTAATAATCAATTGATTACATATTAGACGACTAAAATAACATGCACAATAAAACGCTCTTAATCAGCACATTAATAATATTGAATAATAATATATAATTCCATTTTTGTTGCTATTTTGTTGCTCGGAAATATTTGAGCAACAAGAGCAACAAAACCACAATAATGAAACAACAGTTAAGAACTATGAATGAGCACAAAAAATATAGGGGGATTATTTCTACTACTCACAGAGATAGTCATGGAGATACAATGTCTTTAGAGGCATTACAGGATATGGTCGATTGTGTCAACAATGTAAATACACGAATCCGGATGAGTGTTGACCACAGAAAGGACTTACCGCCAAACGGAAGAATAGAAAACGCAGTATTGGTTCAGAAAGAAGATTACTATGCGGTCGAAGCTGACTTTTGTGAATTTGAAAAACGAGAGTTTGTTGAATGGGATAATACATTAATAAAAGAATCTTTCAATGATAAATTTACATTCAAAGATGTTATTAATGAAGAATGTACTGAGCTTTCTATCAGTTTAGACCCTCATTGTTTCAAAACAAAAAGTGATTTTGATGCTTGTACCATACCATTACAAAATATTGAGAATAATGTTCCGATAAAAGAAGAGTTACGAAAGTCCATCCTTAATGACCCAGAAATAATATTTCACATATCGGGGACTTTTCTTTTTTATCAACTATTAAAACCAACAATAAAGAAGATTGGCGAAAAAATAGCTGATGAAATTTCAGACCAAGTTATTAAGCAGAATAAGAAAATACTTAACTTAATTAATCAATGTATTAAAGAGTTTCTACATCGTTCTATACCCAAAACAAGACCTGCAAATATTATATTTGACATTCCGGGGAATCCTCATATTGAATTAATCGCACGTACAAGGAAAGACGAGTTAATTTTCAAATCATTGACAGGAAAAAGAATTGCAGAAGTTCACACACAAATCAAAGAATTTTCCGAACACATAGAGATTGCCAAAATACAATTTTTATTATCTGACAAAGGCAGATGGAAATTCAACTATTTATATACTACTAACGGAGAAGTCCTTGGCAAAAAAATAGCATTTGATAAAAGAGATAGAAAATTTGAAATGATTGAAAAAAATGCTCCTAATGGGAGGGTTGGTATTAGTCCTGGAATGATAGCGAAAAGAAGTTAGAATCTTCTCGTATCAGAGAAAATAATATCATTAAAAATAAGGAAGTTTTTGTTGCTGGCTTGTTGCTCGAAAGAGCTTGTTTTTAGCGTTAATCATTTTATTATCAATAATATAGTGTCTAATTTTTCAAATCTTACATCGGCAAGTAAAAGCCGGCAAATAACGATCGAGTTAAAGCTTATCAATGAAACTTTTTTTCTCTTCCTCTATTCGATCTAAATAATCGAACACTGAAATTCTTAGGAAATTTTGATCGTTAAACGGTCTTTTTTTCACGTTACGCCGAATCATCTGATATTCATCGGGGTTTCTCTCTTTGGCTAAAAGAACGTCTTCAGCCCATTCATTAATACTTTTCGAGGAATAGATCGCTTTGTAATTATCTTCGATTCCGAAAATCCGACACCAATTATCTACCGCATCTTGGTATGGACCTCCAAGTAACTTAAGGTCGATTTTTTCCCGTACAAGTTGAGGTAGATCACCAACGGCTTTCAGATTCAGTTCGATTTTAATATCAGGAGGATCGGCTCGGAACGGGAAAAAAGCCCGAACCCGTCTAGGCCTATGAAATTCATCAAGCACAAAGAGCGTATTTTCAGCAAGTTTGTACTTACTGTTACATACATCGCAAATCGGAACGAGATTCTTGCAGTTAATTGAAACGAAAGGATAAATACTACGTGGTAGATAATGATCCAACGCACTGCGATGAGCATGAAATTTATTCAGCACCATCCCGACGCCACAGCAATGGCAAAGCGTATCGTTCTCCACAACCGAATCATAATATGTACGCAAGTCAGAGAAATGCTCTTTTGCAAATTCAGTCTCTGCAAACTCGTCATATAATTTGTCACAAAACAAACGAATCGGGGCGACTAGTTCCGGATAGGTGGCTCCAATTTCATCATACGTCACAGGCTGAAGTTTGTTTGCGCAGAGTTCGTAAATCCGGTTGTTATTCAAGACGGCCCGTCTCAATAATTTAGCGGCTCGCGGTTTCTGCTTCAGAATTAAGTATATTTCAGCCAACGGCTCTCGAATATATTTGAAATACTGAGGATGAAATATCCATTGATAATTACCGATATTCAACCTCGAATCAAAAGTTGCATTCGGTAATTTCGGGGCACGACATACCACTTGAAGGAAAATGTAGTTGACAAAATGCATTATCCCCTCAATCCGGTGTTTGTGGTATTTGTACGGCAGTAACATTTTACTGTCCAATAAATTGTCCGATTAATAATTCCTTCTCGATCGAATCACCCATTTCGTCATCTATTTCACGGATCAATTCCTTGGAACAACCCTCTTTTCTCAAGCGGGAATAATAACGATCAAAACTTCTGCGGGCGTGATCTCCAACTGTTTGCGTCGTTTGGAATATTCTAGAGTTCAATAGGTTTGCAGATGTACCATATGTGCGGATATTCACCTGCTCTGCCGATTGAACTGATACAACATTGTTATCTTTTCGCTGAAAAATAAGCACTTTATCAGCCCGGCAGTCGGAAAGAATATAGGAGGAATGGGATGTCAGGATAATCTCCTTTTGTAAATTATTGCATGCACTCGCCTGCAGGCTCCGATCTAACGTCTCAACAAACTTCGATCGCCACTCCGGATTGAAGTGGGTTTCCGGTTCATCCAACAGCATCAGGCATCGTTTATTCTTAAGCATCAAACAAATACCCATTGCATGCAAAAACTGATGCTCCCCATCAGAGAACTCCCGAAGCAACAATTTCTTCGCTCTTTTTTCGGTCCCAACATTTTTAAGAATCATGAAATCCAGAAAATGAAAAACATCCTGCGTAGGGCTCGGTTCAGGCAATTTACCTTGCGTATACACCCCCTGGGAAGTATAAACCTCCTCTTTGATTGATTCAGGAAGAAAGTTTGCGTTGAGTTCGTAAAGAGTCTGGAAAAAACGGAAACAGCTCAATGCATCGTGAAACAGCAGTCTGAATGCTTCTTTAGTTTGATCATTGACCCAGAAATCGAGAATAAGAACCGGGCACGACACGTCAGCCGATTCATTCAAAAGTTCACTCCGATACCAGCATGTCGCATAGGCTTTTAACTGTTCTACAATGTCTACAATGTGATCAGTAACCGACACTTTTGATTCTTGCAGTACCTGCTCATTGATATGCATACGAAAGCTGGCGATGTCCCTCACCTGAAGCTCCCGTTCAAGAAACTCGAGCGTAGTCTCTTTTTTCTCGAACATCATACAAGCGAGTAAAACAGCCTGGCTCATGGTCTCATCTACATAAATCAGGCTGTTTTCGGGCTCTTCATAACGATATTTGTTCCGATAATCGCTACAATACTTATCAAAATTAATGAGACGGCTTTTGATGAACGGAATACTCAAAATCTCGTTTTCCCCCGAGGAATACCCAACTACAATATCCGGCAAAAATCGTTTTCCCTCAGCAGCTTGCTGCAGCCCATTTACAGACTTCGGACGTAATGAAATATTTTGCAGCCGAACTCCCTTACGCCATTTACAGACATACATACGAGGTTCAGTACCCACCTTCTTAATAATCCGAACAAAATCGAAATTTTCGGCATTCGGAGCTTCGCTCAAAGGCTGAATCAGGTATTCAAGACAGTAAGCATCGGGAAAGCACTTGTCACGCCGGAAAGCCCGGAATGACTCAGGTCTAAATTTATCAACACAGCATTCGAGGTGATAGAAAATCGCTGCCAACGCCTCCAACACATTCGATTTGCCAGTTCCATTCAGACCGGCCATACAGAAAGGCCCAAACGTTTCAAGTTCTTCCTGGCGGATTTTATTTTCATCCCGAAACACAACTTGAAATCCGGGATAAAGACTTCGGAAAGAACTCTCTCCTATTTCGAATTTCAGAAGTTTCATGACAAATGGATATCTATTTTTTGTTCCTGGGCATTCATAGTCTGCGTCATCATCTGATTATCAAGCAACGCGAATAAAACCTCCTTGGCCTGATCATAAAGCGAGACATCGCCAAAGGATTCGGACGCTGTTCGTATCATCTCAAGAAGTTTTTGCCGGAGTTCCAGACGTCGAAAATCATCGACAGGGAGCTCTCCGGAAGCAATACTACTCTGAAGTAATGAAATGAGTTCCTCTTTAATATCCAGGTAGTCTGTCTCCCGAAAAAGAGTTGGGACAAGTCCTGTTAGCAGACACTCTAACGTCTTCAACTGCACTTTTTTATACCCAATCAACTGATTGATCTGCGTAATGCCTTGTTCGAACTTTTGCTGAGACGACATATCAGGAACCGGAATCTCGAACTTGAGAAGGTCCGTTTTAGGGATGTTGGACATAGAAACCACAGTTCCCGTCTGATAGCTTTGAAGGTAACGATGAAAATTCTCCGCGTTGAAGACATAGCTTAAGTAAATACCCGATATAATATGCCGATCACACTGAATACGATAAACCGTACTTGGGAATAGTTTATTACCTGCAGTCTCGAATACATACACAGCCGTCCCCGCAAGATCTGGTGTGTTCGATCGGGAAAACAATAAATCACCGGTACGCACAAGGTAGCGACTCCACTCCGGCTGCCAACTATAAATGGCCTTACATTGTGTTTCGTCAAAATAGCCCAAACCGGACACTGCACTTTGCTTGAGTAGATAATACGAAGCCTCGGATTCTCTGGCTCTCAAGGCCTCCTGTGGAATATTCGCCCCGATCTCGACTT
Organism: Alistipes sp. Zagget8; assembly: GCA_001941065.1. Classification (GTDB taxonomy): domain Bacteria; phylum Bacteroidota; class Bacteroidia; order Bacteroidales; family Rikenellaceae; genus Alistipes. Next base: position 142,059 of record MSHJ01000015.1, on the reverse strand, counting down.
GTACCATCTCATTCAACGGCCTCTTAGGGAAGCGATTATCCAAAATCGGATCACCAAAATCCCGGTAAAAAAGCATCTGCGCAATCTTATCCAATTTGGAGATAGACTCCTCATTTTTATGAATAATCGTCTGCAACCGCTTTAAAATGTCGATAACTTTATGTTGCCGGGCAAGTAAAAGTTCTGGAATCATAAGTTCCGCAACATAATTTCGGGGTAGTTGTTTCACGCCAACTCCCTGAAATCCAAGCTCCAAAATCCGGATATTACTATGCAAATAGTAGTAGATAAACTCCAGATCGAAACGACTTGCCGCCTCATTCTTCAGTGTCAACACATAACAACTCTTTGTAACAGCAAAAGGTCCCTCGCAGTAATGGACATTTGCACTGCCAGCAGCTCCAATAATAAGAGCAGGGCCAAAATGCGTCGGAGTTTCATAATAACGCTCTTGGACAGAAGACGAGGTATAAAACGGCACTCCATTCGTCACAAAATCATTGCCCTTACCAGTAAGTTTCGAGCTCGGTGCAAAGATGCATATTTCTTGTAAAGCGACGCTCATCGGAGTAACTCTTTTAATACATTTAAGCTGCTGTCAATTTCCTGTTGCTCGTGCATAAGTTCTGCAAGGAGCTTCTGCGGATCAACTTGTTCAATCGGTTCATATTCGGGCTTTTTATACCGCTTTACAGCAAGCACCCAATTATTTTTTTGAATTGCCTCTTTATCAACGAAAAATCCGAGTTTCTGGTCTCCATTAGGTCGTGCATTATGCCGATCGGAGAATCTTTTCAGACAATCCTGCAGCGGCAATCCCTTTGTCCGACGCTTATTGCGATCGAGCGAATATCCGATATTTTCTAACTCATAAAACCAGACACGTTCTACAGACTTCGTCCGATGTACAACCAGAATCGACGCTTTGGCATTCGTAACTGGGCTAAACGTTCCTGCCGGCAACGAGATAACCGCCTCCAACGCATACTCCTCCAGCAACAGTCGCCGATAATAGACATAATCGTGCACCGTTTTCGTCAAACTACTCTCAGGAACGATGATACACGCACGCCCTCCAGGTTTAAGAAACTGAAGAATCCGGACCAAAAACTGAATATCCATATATTGCGTTTCGAATGGTACATCCCCCCTAAAAGAGGTATTTTTCCGAGACCCAAAGGGCGGATTTGCCAGCACAATATCGAACAGGCTCTCTTCTTGACGACAGAAATCAAAAAAGTCCTTCTTAACATATTTTACAGAAGAAAGCCCATGAAGCGCAATGTTTAAGATTCCCAACCGATAATAATCCTCATTCTTCTCAACCCCCTCGAGATAAGTATTGTTCTGTTGATCAAACAAGTGAATGTTATCCTTCGTATTCGGGACAGATGGAAATCCATCGGCATCTTTTTCAACCACCTCCGGATTAGGGAGAAGTGTATATTGAATCCTTTTATAAGCCTCCAATAGAAAATAGCCACTATTAAATGTCGTATCAAGCACGGATTCATTCGTATTTGGTTCGATCAAAGCAACCATTAACTTAATGATTTGTCGAGGAGTCCTCAGACATTGTTTATCTTTCACATACTGAGTTTTCGCATACAAAAGATCAAAAACCTCAGCATCTACTTCATCCGAAACATAGTCGGTAGAGTCCTCCTGACATCTTTGATGAATATACTCTAACAAATTGGTTATTTCCAAAACGTCCGCATCTCTGTCAAAAGAAAAAAGCCATCTTAAGTCGAGTTCTTTTAAAATAGGATACATGCTTTCAAGCCTTTTATAAGCCTCCGGCAAACTATCCCGTACCAATCCGGCAAAATCGTTATATTTTTCCGATGTCAAAACATTCGCTTTGGCATAGAGCATTCTGCGCAAAAGAAGTAATACCCCTACAATTTCCAATAAATCTTTTCTTGAAGAAAATTTATTGGACAATTCATCTACGGACTTCGCGATGAATTTATTCAGATCCGATACCATTGTAATAGAATGTTTATGATTATAGATGATATACAAATATAATAAAATATTGCGAAGATTATTCTCCTTCTCCCCCTCCGAATAAACACTGTTATGCCCGATATATGAATTTTTATGATTAAAGCACAGCATAATTATTTTATTTGCATAATACAAAACAAATAATTATCTTTGAGAATAAATAGATGACACCATAAAGACTAACAGATGAGATTTTACTACACAAATAGTATTCGTGAGTTTGTTACACAAACATTCTGTGAGATTTGGTCTCAATTAACAGCCATTGACCATGGGAATTTATTGCAAACTCAGAAGCAAGCATGGGAATTGCAAATCGACATTCTCAAAAATCATCTAACTAATTTCCAAGGTAATATCTATTTTGAATATTCCATACCTCGTTTAGGGAAAAGAATCGATGCGGTAGTCCTAATACAAGGGGTTATCTTTGTCATCGAGTTCAAAGTCGGCGCCAAAGAATACAACAACGCAGACATTAACCAGGTTTGGGATTATGCGCTTGATTTGAAATATTTTCATGAAGAGAGTCACACACAACCGATTGTTCCGATACTCGTTGCAACAAAAGCTAAATGCAATGAAATCAATATTATCTCACAGGATGATTTGGTCGTGCAACCAATTTTGACAAATGGTGAAAACCTGGAATATATCATCCAACAAGCACTCCAACTCTATCCATCCCATTCTACCGATAATTATCTATGGGGCATTAGTCGGTATGCCCCAACCCCGACCATTGTTGAAGCGGCACAAGCACTCTACCAAAATCACTCTGTGCAGGAGATTTCAAGGTCTGATGCCGACAATCTATCCATCACAAGCGATTACATTTTTCGTGTAGCTGAAGAAGCCAAACGACACAAACAGAAAGTTATCTGTTTTGTAACGGGGGTTCCAGGGGCTGGCAAAACACTTGTTGGGCTTAATATTTCGACACAAAGTTTATCCAAAGAGGATGTTAATGCGGTCTATCTCTCCGGAAATGGACCTCTGGTAAAAATCCTAATTGAGGCTCTCACGCGGGATAAAGTTCATCAACTGAAACAACGCGGCGAAAAATGCACGAAGAAAGAAATTGAGCAGAAAGTAAAAGCTTTCATCCAAAATGTGCATCATTTTCGTGATGCATGTCTTGAAGGTACTTTAATCAAAGACAATGAGATCGTTGCAGACATCGAATATTTTCACAGCGAAAAGAATCGCACCAAATCTTTTGCACCAATCGACCACATTGCCATTTTTGATGAAGCACAACGTGCCTGGAGCAAAGAGATGACAGCTGATTTTATGCACCGCAAGAAAAACAAACCGGGATTTCCCTATTCCGAGCCCGAATTTTTGATCTCATGCATGGATCGTCATGAAGATTGGGCAATGATTATCTGCCTAGTCGGCGGCGGCCAAGAGATCAATACGGGAGAAGCTGGCATTAGCGAATGGATCAATGCTCTCAATAGCCGTTTTCAGGATTGGCATATTCATATCTCGCCTCGTCTTACCGAAAATGAATATGCAGCAGGCAAAGCCTTCGAATTATTAAAAGGGCATCCCCATGTAACAACTTCTGACGAACTCCATTTAGCAGTTTCGCTAAGATCATTTCGAGCTGAAAAGCTAGCACTTTTCGTTCAACAATTACTTGATCGAAAGAAAGAGCAAGCTCAAAACACCCTCCACGAATTATCCAAATACCCTATCGTTTTGACACGCGATATCGAAAAAGCCAAACAATGGCTTTGCGACAAAGCAAGAGGAAATGAACGCTATGGAATCATTGTCTCGTCTCAAGCTTCTCGTCTTCGACCTTTAGCAATTGACGTAAGAGCCAAATCCAATCCAATACATTGGTTTTTAGCCGACCGGACAGATGTCCGATCTTCCTATTACTTGGAAGATGTCGCAACCGAGTTTGATATACAGGGTCTCGAGCTCGATTATACTTGCATAGTTTAGGATGCAGACTTTCGCTATCATGCTGAAGATTGGAGCAGCCATTCGTTCAAGGGAAGTAACTGGCAAAAAATCAATAAAGAGGAACGAAAAGCATACCTTAAAAATGCCTATCGAGTTCTTCTAACTCGGGCCCGTCAAGGAATGGTAATTGTTGTTCCCCAGGGAGATAAGAATGATCACACTCGAAAACCAGAGTATTACGATCCGACCTATAACTATTTAAAAAGTATAGGCATAACAGAAATTTAACAATCACACTTATGGCTAAAGAGATAAATCCTTTCATCGTGACCGGTAAAATCGCACCAGATTACTTCTGCGATCGCGTGCAGGAATCGGCCCGACTAATCAAGTCGCTGACCAACGGCAACAATCTGGTAATCATCTCACCCCGGCGCATGGGTAAAACAGGATTGATCCGATTCTGCTACGAAAAACCGAAGATTAGCAAAGAATACTATACATTTTTTATCGACATCTTGCATACATCAAGCCTTCGGGAATTCACCTATTTACTCGGCCGCGATATTTACGAAACACTCCTACCTCGCAGCAAAAAGATGGCTAAGTTATTCATACAAACGCTTAAATCAATCAGTGGCAAATTTGGATTCGATCCAATTACAGGGCTACCGATATTTAACGTCAAATTAGGAGATATCGACCGACCAGAATACACGTTAGAAGAGATTTTTCAATTATTGGCTTCAGCCGATAAACCGTGTATTGTAGCTATCGACGAATTTCAACAAATTGCCAAATATCCAGAAAAACATATCGAAGCATTGCTTCGCACTCACATTCAACAAATCAACAACTGTAATTTTATTTTTGCCGGCAGCGAGCGCCACATGATGCAGGAGATGTTCACCTCTTCAGCCCGGCCCTTCTACCACAGTGCGGACATTATGGAACTGAATGCGATTATTCCAGAACTATATATCCCATTTATCATTCGGCACTTTGAATCTCGTAATCGGCATATCAGTAGCGAGAATGTCGAAAAGGTATATAACCTGTTCAAAGGACATACCTATTACATTCAGAAGACGTTCAATGAGGCTTTTGCAGATACACCCGAAGGCAGTGAATGTAGTATCGAGATACTCCGCACGGCAATCGACAATTTGGTTGCCTATAACGACACGATCTTCCGCGAGATTCTGTCTAACATTCCCGAAAAGCAGAAAGAATTGTTGTATGCGATTGCCAAGGACGGCGAGGCGGAAAAAATCTTGTCCGCAGAGTTTATCAAACGCCACAGCCTAACTTCAGCTAGCTCCGTTCAATCCGCAACAAATAAACTTCTGGAAAAAGATATCATCACCGAAATCAACAAAGTTTATTCGGTGACCGATAAACTTTTCGCCATGTGGATCAACTCCATCTACGGAACAAAATACCATATAGACTAAACGAGCGAGCGTCAGACTGACGCTCGCTCGATATGGAAAGATTCAGGCCCTGAAGAAATTTGCCACGGAAGGCACTCATTCTTCGGGGCCGGAATTATTCGCTTACTGAAAACCGGTAGATGCAACGGCTCTCGTATTTCTCGCCGGGACGCAGCACGGCCGAAGGCCATTCGGGCTTGTTCGGCGTATCGGGGTATTTCTGGGTCTCGAGGCAGACGGCCGCACGGAACCCGTAAGGAATACCGTTCTTTCCCTTGACAGTCCCGTCGAGGAAATTGCCGCAGTAGACCTGAATGCCCGGTTCGGTCGTGTAGACATCCAGCCGGATGCCCGTGGCAGGCGACTCCAGCGAGGCACACGCCTCGGCAATATTTCCCCGAGTGTTCAGCACCCAGTTGTGATCGATGCCGTTGCCGTTCCGGAGCTGTTCGAAATCCTGACCGATGCGCTCGCCGATAGCCGCCGGTGCCCGGAAATCCATCGGGGTACCCGCCACCGGTGCAATCTCCCCGGTGGTCATGAAGGTCGAATCGACCGGCGTATAGCTGTCGGCATCGACCATCAGCAGCCAGTCCGAATTGTCCTTCGAGGGGTCTCCGTCGAGGTTGAAATAGGAGTGGTTGGTCATGTTCACGACCGTAGCCTTGTCCGTCTCCGCTTCATAGCAGATGTCAATAGCGTTGTCGTCGGTCAGCGTCATGGTCACCCGGCAGTTGAAATTCCCCGGGAAACCCTCCTCGCCGTCCTTCGCCGTGTAGGCCAGTTCTAACTCGCGGTCACTCTTCTGCACGGCGTCGAAAACCCGGTACTGGAATCCCCGGGGACCTCCGTGCAGGCAATGGCCGTAGTTGTTCTGCGGCAGTTGGTACTCGGTGCCGTCGAGCGTGAACCGACCTTGGTTGATGCGGTTCGCATAACGGCCGATCGTGGCCCCGAAGTCAGTCGGAACCGTCCGGTAGTCCCCGATGTTGTCAAATCCGAGCACGACATCGCGCATAACGCCGTTGCGGTCGGGAACCATCACCGACACGATGCGCCCGCCGAAATTGGTGACGCACACCTCCATACCGTTGTCGTTCTTCAGGACGAAAAGGTCGGTTTTCTTCCCGTCCGCCTCGCTCCGGAAATCGCTCCGTTTCAGTCCGGAGAGCGTCTGTCCGTCCTGCTCCCCGCCCGTGCATGCGGCTGTCAGGGCCGCACACAACAAAATAATCATTCGTTTCATTTTTCAGATTTTCATTTATCGTTCGGTAATCATCTCACAGTCCTTTTTTCAATCAGCGGCGCTTCGGGCAGGCAGGTCCCCGGGATTACGGCTGAATATGGCGTGAATCCGCTCCGTATCGAATTTCGGCGTGCGGTCGTAATAATAGACGCCGTTCTGCTCCTGCTCCACGTCGGTCAACTGGGTGTAACAATAGCCCCAGACCTGGTCTCCGAGTTCCAGAATGCCGTTGATCTGCCCCTCGAGCCGCTGCAGGAACTCCGCCTCGCTCTTCGGCGGCGTGCCGTAACCCCACGACTCGGTCTGCGACTCCCGGCCCTGATCCTTCGCCCACTTGATGCCGCCGACCTCGTCGATAAGGAAGGGCATTTTCCCGTCGTAGACCGGGAATTCATAGCGGTCGTTCTGGCGCAGGCCGTTGAACCCGATATTGCCCGGAGCGACTCCGGCGGGATACAGCGGCGTCTGGAAGAACACGCCGTCGTTATAGATGACCGCTTTCAGTTTAGCCGGGTCCTGTTCGTAGTTGTGCACGGTCCAGATGTCGGTCTTGATATGGGTGCCGCCGCTGGCGTCGTTCACCGGACGGGTCGGGTCCAGCGCCTTGGTCAGGTCGTAGAGGTCCGCCGTAAAACGGGGATACTGCACCCGGTCGGGCCACCACTCCTCGTTCATCGGCGTCCAGATCAGCAGCGAGGGATGATTCCGGTCGCGGAGGACCAACTCCGACCACTCGGTCAGAAAGTTGCGGGCCGCCTCGATGCCGTTGGCATCCATGCCCCAACTGGGAGCCTCGCCCCAGGTGATGTAGCCCAGCCGATCGGCCCAATAGTAGAAACGCTCCTCGAAAGCCTTCTGGTGCAGGCGCGCGCCGTTGAACCCGGCCGCCATCGAAAGTTCGATGTCACGCTTCAGCGCCCCGTCGGAAGGAGCCGTCCAGATGCCGTCGGGATAGAATCCCTGATCGAGCACCAGCCGCTGGTAATAGGGCTTGTTGTTCAGGTATATCTTATTCCCTTCGATGTGCACTTTGCGCATGCCCGCATAGGAGTTCACCTCGTCGAGCACCTCCCCTTTCGCGTTTACGAGCCGGTAGGTGATGTCGTAAAGGAACGGCGATTCCGGCGACCAGAGCTTCGGACGCCTGACCGGAAGCACGGCGACCGAGCTGTTGGCGGCCTTCACCGCCGCGGAGGCCACCGTCTTGCCGCCGTCTTTCACCGTGATATGCAGCGTGTTGCCGCTCTCCGACCGGAACCGGGGCGTGATGACCAGCTGTCCCTGGTCGATGTCTGTCACGACCTGCGCGGAAAGCAGTCCCGCAGGGTCCACGGCCTCCATCCACACCGTCTGCCAGATGCCCGTGGTGCGGGTGTAGTTACAGCCGTAGGAGGCATACTGCAGGTTCTGCTTGCCGGCGCCCTGCGTCGTCGAACGCAGGTCGCTCGTGGCCCTTACGACCAGATGGTGGCTCTTGCCGGGCGTGACCAGCCGCGTCAGGTCGACGCTGAACGACGAACTGCCACCGATATGGCGGGCGGCAAAAACGCCGTCGACATAGACCTCCGCATTGTAATAGACGGCCCCGAAATTCAGCAGGATGTCCTTTCCGCGCCACGCCTCGGGGACCGCCACCTCACGGTGATACCAGATGCAGTTGATGAAATCGGTGTACCCGACCCCCGAAAGGGAGCTCTCGGGACAGAACGGAACCGTGATCCTGCCCCCGAAGGAGGTTGCCTTCTCCAGTCCCCGCTCCAGCCCCGACGCGGAGAAGTCGAACGTATAGTCCCACACCCCGTTGAGGTTCATCCACGCCGTCCGTTCGAACTGCGGGCGCGGATATTCCGCACGGGGAATATCCGAGGCATTTGCCTGAAATACCGTTCCGGCGGCAAACAGCGCCGCAATTAAAAGTTTCTTTATTTCCATAATCATTTCACATAAGTCACATCGGGGTCCGGGCAGGAGCGCTTTATTCCGGTTGTAAAATTAAACGGTTTGTCGGATTATTACCATCGTTATCCAATCAAAAAATAGCATTATTTGCCCAACTGATAGAACGTTTTGCCTAATCGGGGAAAAATACGCATCTTTGTACTCCGAAAAACAATCCGAAAAATGCTTTACTCCGAAGATACCCGTATCGAAACGCTCGCCGTGCATGTCGTCGGCAACAAATCGAAGGACGAACCGCTGATGGTCTCGCCCGGCGTCTCCCCGCAGGTCGCCGACGAGGGGCTGATGCGCACGCTGACGGCCTATTTCCTCGGCGGATTCAAATCCGAAGAGTGCTACAACCTCTACCACGAGACCGACCTCACGTGCAACGAGGTCTGGAATTTCGCAGGCCGGATTTTCGACGATCCGGAGGCGTTCTACGAACATTCGGTGAGCCTTGCCAAACATCTCTACGAGAGCGGCCTGCATCCGCAGATCAAGAGCGGGGAGTTCTATGCAGTCTATTTCTCCGACTGCCGTTTCGGGGGCGAACCGACCGATGCGCTGGGACTCTTCAAGTCCGAGACACGCGACACCTTCCTCGATGTCGGTCACGAGGCCGAAGGGGTCCGCATCGCGGCCCGCGAAGGCATCGACATCAAGCGGCTGGACAAAGGAGCCGTTATTTTTAACGTGGACCGCGAAGCGGGTTTTGCGGTTTACATCGTCGACAACACCAACCGCACCGAAGCCCGCTACTGGATCGACGATTTCCTGCGTGTGCGCCAGCGTCAGGACGACTACCACAACACGCACAACGCCCTGGCGATGTGTAAGAAATACGTCACGAAGCACCTTTCGAAGGAGTTCGACGTTTCGAAGGCCGACCAGGCGGAGATGCTCAACGACACGATAACCTATTTTCAGGAGCAGGACAATTTCTCGCTCGACGAATTCTCGGAGAAGGTGATCCGCCAGCCGGAGGTCGCCGAGAGTTTCGCGCGTTTCAAGCAGGAGTACGAACAGGACCGCGACATCCGCATCGAGGATGAGTTCGGCATCTCGGATTCAGCGGTCAAGAAGCAGGCGCGGTCGTACAAGAGCGTCATCAAGCTCGACCGCAATTTTCACATCTACGTCCACGGCAACCGCAGCCTGCTGGAGCAGGGCGAGGATGAGAAGGGCAAGTTCTACAAGGTCTATTACGAGGAGGAGCAGTAGCGGCTATCCGAGCACGCCGCCCAGCACCAGTCCGAACAGCACGAAGAACAGCACCCAATGACACAGCCGGAGGTAATGACGCCCTCCGGCTTTTTCACAGGCCAGCGATACCAGCCAGAAGAGTCCCCAGCCGCCGAAGACCGACAGCAGGAACACCTCGATCCAGAAGCTGCGGGGCAGCAGTCCCAACCCCGACAGGAGCAGGAACCCGGCAGCCAGAAAGAGGTCCACGGAGATCATCTGCACCCCGCAGCGGCCCATCAGCCACGCCTCGTAAGCCTCCGGCCGGGCGGCCGGGTCCTCGGGACGCGCCGCCGTATAGAAGCGGTTACCCGAGAATACATGTACGAAAAAGGCGGCGGCGAGCAAAGCCCCGGCCGCAAGGAACCATCCGTTCATCACGATCCCATTTTACGGTAAATCCGGTCGGGCACGTGCCGGAGCAGCCACGCGACAATCCGCCAGCGGCGTGTGACGACCGCCACGGAACGGCGGCGACGCACGGCCCGTAACAACTGGTCCGCCACCTTATCGACGGGCATCACCCAGAACAGCCCCTCGCCCTTGGCCATTTCCGTCGCCGTGAATCCCGGCCGGATGTCGGTCACGAAGATCGGCAGCCGGGATTTGGCAGCCTTCTGCCGGAGCCCCTCGGCATAGTTGATCTGATAGGCTTTCGAAGCGTTGTAGGCCGGGGCCCCGCCCCCGCCGCGCAGTCCGCCGACCGAGGTGACGACGACCAGATGTCCGCCGCCCTGCCGTTCGAAAAGGCGGTAAGCCCAATCGACCGCAGCCGTCCAGCCCACGACATTGGTGCGGATGGCCGGTTCCTCCAGCGCATAGTCCAGCCCGGGGTTCAGTTCGCCCGCTCCGGCGCTCACCACGCATAAATCCACCCCGCCCAGCTCCCCGGCAAGGGCATCCAGTGCGGCGCATGAGGCCGCCGGATCGGTGACGTCAGCCACCATACTACAAAAGGTATCGGGATTCGCAGCGGCCAGTTCATCCAGCAGCGCCCTGCGCCGCCCGGTCACGCCGACCCGGTATCCGCCGGCTGCCAGGCGTTCGGCTACCGCGCGGCCGATGCCGGAGGTGGCCCCTATGACAATCGCTCGTTTCATACGGGCAAATTTAACGAACGGACCCGGAAAAAAAGTTGACCGAAATCAAGAAATCAGAAAATGCGGCGGCGGATGCGGCTCAGGGTCTCGGGACGCACCTCCAGATAGGAGGCCAGTTCGCGCAGGGAAACCACTTGCAGCAGGTCGGGGCACCGTTCCAGCAAGGCTTCGTAACGCTGCTGCGGCGACGCGGCATAGCGGTCCAACAGCCGTTCGTAAACCTCGGCCAGCATGTGTTCGGCCAGCATACGGCCCAGCCGTTCGTGTGCGGCGTCGGTGCGGTAGAAGGCTTCGAGCCGTTCGCCCGTGACGACCAGCGCCGCAGCGTCGCACATCGCCTCGATCGTCACCTGCGAAGGGACATCGACACGCATCGAGATATAGTCGCCGACGAACTCCCCGGCAAAGGCATACCCGACGACATGCTCCCCGCCCGTGGCATCGGCATGCACATAGCGGAACGCACCCTGCACGACCAGTCCCGCACGATGGCTGCAAAAACCCTGCGCAGAAAGGTGTTCGCCGCGTGCGAAACGGCGTTCGGACCCCTCCGCACGGAGGAACTCCGCCAGTCCGGAAAACTCCGCCTGCGTGATATGCCGGTTGAAATTCACGCCGTAAAGATAACCCGCCGATTTGGGAGAACCAAACGAAGGTATTAAATTTGCGGTATTCATCAAGAACAGAAAACGACCATGAACGCAATTCTCCGGTTCCTCTTCCCCGCTGCGCCCTCCGGCGCCGGGGCCTCGTGGCTGCTGCTGGCAGCCCGCATCGTCTTCGGCACGCTGCTGATGACCCACGGCATCGCCAAATGGCACGATTTCGACTCCCTCTCGGCCTCGTTCCCCGACCCGCTGGGCGTCGGCAGTCCGGTGTCGCTCTCCCTGGCGATCTTCGGCGAGGTCGTCTGTTCGCTGGGATTCATCACCGGGACCCTCTACCGGCTGGCGCTGCTGCCGATGATCTTCACCATGTGCATCGCGTTTTTCTCGGTCCACAGCGGCGACCCGTTCGCCGTACGCGAAATGGCGATGCTCTACCTCGCGGCCTTCGTCCTGCTCTGGTTCGCCGGACCGGGCCGCTACGCCGTCGACAGCCTGATAGCCTGCAAACTCCGCCCGAAACGATGACGCGCCAGACGCAGTTCACGCTTCGCCCGCGCAGCCGGGGCTTCCACCTCATCACCGACGAGGTAGTGCGCAACCTGCCGCCGCTGCCCGAGGCGGGACTCCTGCACCTCTTTATCCAGCACACCTCGGCAGGACTTTCGATCAACGAAAACGCCGACCCCGACGTGCAGCAGGACCTCACGGCGATCTTCGACCGGCTGGTCCGCGAACGCGAAAGCTACTACGCCCACACGCTCGAAGGCGACGACGATATGCCGGCGCACGCCAAATCGACCCTCACGGGCGTCAGCCTCACCCTTCCGATTGTCGGCGGACGGCTCGGGCTGGGAACGTGGCAGGGCATCTACCTCTGCGAATTCCGCAACCGGGCTTCGGGACGCCGGATCGTGGCGACCGTCCTCGGATAACTGCCGCACACGGACACGAAAAAGCCTGCACCGCTCGGTGCAGGCTTTTCCTTATCCGTACTCCGCTGTTACCAGTAACGGGGAACCAGTTCGTCTTTGTAATTCCTGTACCAGTTGCGCTTCTGCGTGCCGTTGCTCTCGATCCACTCCTTGAGGTCGGGATACGCCGAGAACATGCTGACCCGGTCGTAGACGTGGGGCGTCCCGACGGGAAGCCGCAGCACCCAAACGTCGTTGTTCTTGCTGCAATAGGGCACCGAAGACATCAGCCCCTTCGAATCGTTCTCGTAATTCTTGTAGTGATAGGTCGGCTCGAAACCCTTCTGGTGAATCTCCACGCCGCTCTTGAGCACCAGGAAAAAGTCGTGCTTCTGCGGATAGGAGGTCACGTCGCGGAAGGCCTGCGCCTGTTTGCGACTCACCTCGCCGAGCAGCGCCGAACGGTCGGGAGCGCCCGCGATATGGATGTAGGCGCGAAGCATCGGCTTGCCGACCTCGATCTGTCCCTCGGTGGTCTGGTAGTGCTTGCCGTTCACCAGTTTATCCAACCCGTCGAACAGAATGACCACCTTGTCCGGCTGGCTCTTGTCCACGTCGATGGAGAAACCGCCGTCGGTGACCTTTTCGAAGACTCCCTGCCCCGATTTCCGCTGAACCTCGGTCGTAACCTCCTTGATGATCGAGGTGTCGAAATCCAGCTGGAGACCCGCTTTTTTCGTCAGGCCGCTGCCGACGCCGCGGATGTCGAGCGTGATGAAAAGTCCCTCCTTGTAGCCGTGCGCAGGCAGCAGGGCCGGCGACGTGACCTCGGCCGTCTTGAGGTCGTACTCCACCACGAGGTCGTTGAAATCGGCGTCCGAAGCCGAAAAGTCGGGCCACATGTCCTCGGCCATGATGACGCCCGAATTGTAGTAATACTGGTAATCGGGCACCTTTTCATAACGGCTTTTCACGGCGTCGACCGGGAATTTGTAATCGACGGCATCCGTTCCGTTCGCCGTATTCACGGCAAGCGCCACGACGCCCTCGCCGTCCGATGCCGCGGGATATTTCACATAGAGTTTTTCGGCTCCCGAAGGAACCGCCAGGTTGAAGGTGCGGGCCGTGCCCTCTTCGAGCAGCGCGTCTTCGACGAGCAGCGAACTGCCCTTGCAGTCCTCTTCCGAATAGACCGACACATTGGTCTGCACGTCCGATTCGAGCGTCAGCGCCACGGCGGTCTCGGCGGACCATCCGAAATCCGACGGCACGACAGGCGCCTCGGGGGTTACTGCGGGTTGTTCCGGCGTTCCGGGGCCCGGGGTGTCATCTCCGACGGGATCGACGTTGGTGCAGGCACCGAACAACATCACGGAACCCAAAGCAAAAATCGAGAAGATTTTTTTCATAATGCGTACTATTGGCAGTAATTATTCACTCGAAAGTCGGTTTTGTTCTATTTTCGCTCAGTCAACCCCGACCCAGGCTATCTATTTTCGTCCAAAACAAAAACTATTCCGCCCGCACAAATATACGCAAATAAATGATGCCCGCTTCAAAAAAGCGGTATTTTTTTCCAATTATCTTCCGAAATTCCTGCACGATACGCCCGGAGGTCCCTCCCGCGGGGATGGCTGCCGAAACGGCCGGAGGGCATCCGGGCGGCCGGGAGTGTGGCGTGAATTTTGCCGCCCCGGATTGAAAAGCTCCCGCCATGACCACAACCGCCAAAACCCCCGACCGGCTGACCGCCGAAGAGCGCCGCAAACTCCCCGCCTCGGCGTTCGGAATCCCCGAAACCCGCGAATTTCCGCTCGTCGATGCGGCACACATCCGCGCCGCCGAAGCCTATTTCCGCTATGCCCCCGACGACCGGAAAGCGGCCCTCGCACGGCGCATCCTCGCCCGGGCCCGCGAACTGGGTGTCGACGTGCAGAGCCGCACCATCCGCGGCTGGGGAGGTGAGATGTAGCAACCGAAAAAATACGTATCTTTGTCCGGAGGGGCTGCTAAAAGGCCCCTCCCGGACACGTTATGGAAACGATCACTGAATTTCTCATCGACTGGGGCTACTGGGGCCTCTTCCTCTCGGCGCTGATTGCCGGGAGCGTCCTGCCGTTCAGCTCCGAAGCGGTGATGGTGGTGCTCGTGGGCATGGGCCTCGACCCCGTGGGGTGCATCGTCGCGGCGGCGCTGGGCAATACGCTCGGCGGCATGACCTGCTACTGGATCGGAACGCTCGGCAAGACCGAATGGATCACCAAACTGGGGGTCTCGACGCGCCAGCTGGCCCGGGCCCGGAAATTCCTCTCCGGACGCGGAGCGCTGATGGCCTTCTTTTCGTTCCTGCCGACCATCGGCGAAGCCATCGCCATCATGCTGGGGCTGATGCGCAGCAACGTGTGGCTGACGAGCGGCGCGATGCTCGCAGGCAAAACCGTGCGTTACATTGTCGTACTGGCGACCTTCCAGGGCGCCCTTTCTCTTTTCTGATATGGAAATTCGCAAAACGGAAACCCCTTCGCGGGAACTGCTGCTGCTGGCCGACGAAGTGGAGGCATCGGTGGCCGACTACATCGGCCGCGGAACGTGCTATGCCGCTTACGACGGCGACCGGATCGTCGGGCAGTATGTGCTGCTCCATACGCGGCCCTTCACGGCCGAGGTCGTGAACATCGCCGTCGAACCCGACCGCCAGCGGCAGGGTATCGCCACGGCCCTGCTCGCCCACGCTGCCGAGACTGCTCGCCGGGCGGGATTCCGCCTGCTCGAAATCGGCACGGGCGATTCGGGATTCGGGCAGATAGCCCTTTACGAACGCTGCGGATTCGTCCGCTGCGGCATCGACGAAGACTATTTCCGCAAACACAGCCCCGCTCCCATCTTCGAAAACGGCGTTGAATGCCGCCACATGGTGCGCCTGCGCATGGAGTTCATGTAACCATGTCCGTTTCGTGGAACCCCTGGCACGGATGCCGGAAGATCAGCGAAGGCTGCCGCAACTGCTATGTCTACCGGCAGGACAGCCGCCACGACAAAGACAGCCGCGAGGTGCGGCAGACGGCGATGTTCGACCGTCCGGTGCGCCGCAGCCGCGACGGGCGATTCAAGGTCCCCACCGGCGAGATGGTCTACACCTGCTTCACATCGGATTTTCTGCTGGAGGAGGCCGACGCCTGGCGTGCCGAGGCCTGGGAGATGATGCGCATCCGCCACGACCTGCGGTTCCTCTTCTTCACCAAGCGCATCGACCGGCTGGCCGCCGTACTGCCGCCCGACTGGGGCGACGGCTATGAAAATGTCGTCATCGGCTGCACGGTCGAAAATCAGGCGATGGCCGATTACCGGCTGCCGTTGTTCCTCACGACGCCGGTCCGCCACCGGATCATCGTCTGCGCCCCGCTGCTGGGACCGCTCGACATCGCACGCTACCTCTCGCCCGCCGTCGAGGAGGTCTCCGCGGGCGGCGAATCGGGCAACGAGGCCCGGCCGTGCGACTACGCCTGGGTGCTCGGGCTGCGCGAACAATGCATGGCAGCAGACATCTCTTTCTGCTTCCACCAGACCGGGGCGCGGTTCGTAAAGGACGGGCGCATGTACCGCATCCACCGCCGTTACCAGCACTCGCAGGCCCGCAAAGCGGGAATAAACTACAAAATCGGCCGCTAACGGACCGGCTCGTAATCGATCGTCGATTCCTCGTCGGTGCGCTCGATCTTCATGATCACGGGGCGCAGCCCGTCGTTGCACGAGCAGATAGCGACGCCCTCCTTGTCGATCCAGTCGCCGTAATAGAATTTCCCGGCCCCGTGCGAAAGGGCGAAGACGTATTGGTATACGGCCTTCCACGCCTCGTCGCAGAACCCTTCGGGCTTGGCGTAATCGGCGTAAAAGACCTGCCCTTCGCGCATCATCGGGCAGCGGTCGAATCCGGGTGCGGCATACTCTTTGGCGAGCTCCTCGTTGAGCATGGTTTTGAGAATCGTGATCTTGCAGCGTTTCATAGCGAAGTGGTTTTCCGTCAAAGATAACCGAAAACACGGTTTTCACAACTCCGGAACGCTAAAAAGACGTGCGGAAAGAATCCGGCCCATTCTCACGGCGACGCCCCGCAGGGCGATCCTCCTATAAAAAGCAAGGACGCAGGTACAACCCCTATTGGTCGGCCTTCGGAGCCTTGCATGGTGAGTTGCCCTTACGCCCAAGCCTATATTCCGTCCAAAACCGAAGCCGCCGGACAGGACTATAAAAAAGTGCGGAAAGAACCCGGCCCGGCGAACAAACGGTGACGCCTCATTTTCGCTTTGTTCGGAAATTCCATGAAGAATCTCCAAAAAGCCGGACCGGGTTGCATTCCTTCCGCACAAGTCATGTACCCGGTCCGTTCTCACGGCGACGCCCCGCAGGGCTATCCTCCTATAAAAAGCAAGGACGCAGGTACAACCCCTATTGGTCGGCCTCGCGAGCCTTGCATGGTGAGTTGCCCTTACGCCCAAGCCTGTCCCCCGCCCGGACGGGTAGGGACAAGACTCAGGTTTCAGACAAAATTCACACCATGTTAAACCTGCCGCAATCGCAGCAGTCGCGAGTTTACCAATAGATGTAAGGTTTGTCTTAACCTTAATCGTATATTCTATTGCAAATGTAGTCAAATAATCCGACGAACCAAAAAATCCGGCCCCCTTTCGGAGGCCGGACCCACTATAAATAACTATGACAAAAACTTTCGTTTATGCGTTGGCGGTCGCCAGCGGCGAAGCCTGCGTATAGGTGCGGGCTGCCAGCTCCTTGTCGAGCATGTAGAGCCCGAACTTGTTGCCCTCGACGGCCTCGCAGGCGGTGATCATGTCGCGTGCCGACTCTTCCTCCTCGACCTGCTCGTCGACGAACCAGACGAGCATGTTCGACGATGCGTAATCCTTGTCCTCGGCGGCGATGGCGGCCAGGTTGCCGATCATGGCCGTAACCTCCTTCTCGTGCTTGAGCGTGTCCTGGAACATCTCCAGCGGCGAAGCCCACTTGGTGCGCACCTCCTCGATCGGGAGCAGCTTCACCTCGGCGTCGCGCGAGAGGATGTAGTTCATAAAGATCCGCGCGTGGTCCTGCTCCTCCTGGAACTGTACGTAGAACCAGTTGGCGACACCCTTCAGCCCCTTGGCCTCGGCGTCCATCGACATCGACAGATAAAGATAGGCCGACCAGAGCTCGGCATTGATCTGAGCGTTCATCGCTTCGTGTAATTTCTTGCTTAACATAACTGTATTGTTTTAAGTTTGCGGTTTATCATCGTTTGTGATACAAATATACAATAGTTTTTCGTGATTTGTATCAAAATAGCTATCAAATTATTTTATACATGAATAGCGAGATATTATAAAACAGAATAGACGGCGCCCGAATAGGAATTCGGGCGCCGTCGGATGGTTTTCAGCGGGATGCGGATCAGTCGTCGATCTCGATCAGGCGGAATTTCAGGTCGAATTTCAGTTCAAGGCCGTTGTCGAGTTTCACCTCGTAACCGCGCTTGTCGCGATCTATCGAGACGATCTTGCGGCCTGCGAAATTCTTGGCCACATGGTCGCGGATCTGCTGCGGAACGATGGCCGCCGGGACCTCGCCGTACTTGCAGTCGACATCCGTCCACTGGCCGTTCTTGGCAAACTCGACCTTCGAGCCGTTGACGAAGACCACCTTGTAGTCCTTGTCGAACATCTCCTCGTCGACCTTGGCGTAGGAGACCTCGACACCCGCGAAATGGGCCTTGATGAACTGCTGCGAAACGGCCGGGAGTTCGGCGACGGTGATAATCCGGTCGCTGCCGGCGAAAGCGGTAAGGGTGGAGGCCATAAGGGCCAGGGTAGCGAAGATAATCGGGAACTTTTTCATAATCGTAGTGTTTTAATTAAGTTTCGTACTGCAAAGTTGCGGCCTGAAACTGAAACGAATCTGAAAAAAAGCGAAAAAATCAAAAAAATTATACCGGAAACTCCACCGTGAAGCAGTGCCGCCCATTTATATAGGAGTAGGCGACCTTCATCCCGTAAAGACGGCACACGGCATCGACCACGGCGAGGCCCAACCCCGTCGAGCCCTCCTTCTTCGCACCCTGGTAGAAGCGGTCGAAAATATGCCCGGCATCGAGCGGGCCGTCCGCACCGCTGTTCGCGACCGTAAGCCGGTGCGGCGCCACCGTGACCGCAATCTCCCCGCCCGCATCGCCGTGGACAAAGGCGTTCTTCAGGAGGTTGGCGACCACGCTCCCGGCCAGCGAGGGATTCATGCGCACCGTCAGCAGCCCTTCGTCCGCAAGCGAAAAACGCATGCCGCGGTAGGCGTAAATCTCCTCCATATCCTCGGCCATACGGCGCACCAGCGCATTCACGTCGACCTCTTCGGCTTCGGGGAACTGCCCGTTGTCGATTTTCGACAGCAGCAGCAGCGAACGGTTGAGCCGCACGAGGTAATCCAGCGTCCGCTGCACCTTGGCAATCTCGCCCAGCTGCTCCTCCGTAAGCGTCTGCGCATCGTCGACCAGCATTTCCAACCGGTTGCGGCACACCGCCAGCGGAGTCTGCATCTCGTGCGAAGCGTTGCCGATGAACTGCTTCTGCCGTTCGAACGTCGATTCGGCCCGCGCGGCATAGCGGCGTGCGGCGTCGTTCAGCCGCCGGAACTCCGTGACGGAGGTTTCGACCGCCAGCGGCGGATTCTGCGCCCCCACGGTATAGCCGTCCAGCCACCGCAGCAGGGCGTACAAGGGCCGCATCGTGCGGTAGAGCACGACGACCGTGACCAGCAGGATCATCCCCAGCAGGAAGAGGTAGAGACAGACGATCCAGCCGAGAATCGCCTCCCGGAGATCGTCTTTTTCGATCGTGGGCGTCATCACCGTCAGCTCGTACCACGTACCCCCGCGGTCGTGGAACACCTTGCGCAGCACACGCGCCGGCTCCTCGTCGTCCCGTTCGGGAATAAATATTTCCTCGTCGGAATACCGCTCGCGCGGCTGCGCGGCGGCGTATTCGGCCGACACCTCGTTGAGAAAATAGGCATTGTTGCCCTCGGAAGCCGGGGCCGGAAGCTCCCGGCCCGCCAGCACCCGGGTGAGAATCACCTCGGCACGCGCCTCGAGGGCATCGTCCATCTCGTCGTTGATCTCGTCGATCATCGTGACGTAGAACAGCACGGCCCAGGCCGCCAGCAGCAGCGACAAGGCCCATGCGAGGTGCAGCAGGATGCGGTAGACCAGTTTCATGGCTGTACGAGTTTATAGCCGAAGCCGTAGACGGCGCGGATTTCGATGTCGGCGCCGGCCTCGTGGAGTTTGCGGCGCAGGTTCTTCATCTGCGCGTAGATGAAATCGAAATTGTCCGCCTGGTCGATGTGGTCGCCCCAGACCCCTTCGGCCAGCGCGGTCTTGTCCACCGTGTGGTTGGGCCGCGACAGGAAATAATGGAGGATGTCGTACTCCTTGCGCAGTAGCTCCACCTCGCGGCCCGCCACCTCGACGCGGCGGCTGTCGGGCCACAGACGCACGTTTCCGGCGTCGAGGCTCTCGTGACCGTCGCGCTGGTGGCGCCGCAGGACGCTGCGGATGCGGGCGCTGAGTTCGGCCAGGTGGAACGGCTTGGGCAGGTAGTCGTCGGCCCCGAGTTCCAGCCCTTCGATCTTGTCGTCCAGCGAATCGCGGGCCGAGATGATGATGACCGCAGCCCGGCTGCGACGCTGCTTCAGCGTTTCGAGCAGCCGCAGGCCGCTGCCGCCGGGCAGCATGATGTCCAGCAGGATGCAGTCGTAGTCATAGGCGGCGATCTTGTCGAGGGCCGCGGCATAATCGGCGGCCTGCTCGACGACGTACTGTTCCCGGACCAGCGTCCGGGTCATAATCTCCCGCAGGGAGGGTTCGTCCTCAACGATAAGTATTTTCATAATATCTCTCTTTTCTCCAGGCAGGGCGCAAATCCGGGTCCGCAACCCGCCGACCTGCCATCGCCCCCTAAAACCCGCGTCTTACGCGGGCGGGCGCTTCTTAAGCGGGGCGGGGTAAAATTACGGCCCGAATCCGAAAGGAAACTGAAACGGCCCCACCTGCCCCACCAAATATAGCCATTTTCCGGCCGAACCACAAAAAAAGCGGCGCCCCGAAGGACGCCGCGCAATTATCTACAGGCGAAAGCTATGCTTTCTCGCCGTCGTAAGCCCACTTGACATAGATGGAACCCCAGGTGTAACCGCCTCCGAAAGCCGCGAGAATCAGGTTGTCGCCCTTGCGGAGCTCCTTCTCGTAGTCGTAAAGACACGTCGGGATCGTGGCGGCCGTGGTGTTGCCGTTGCGGTCGATGTTAATCATGCACTTGTCCTGCGTGATGCCCATACGGCGTGCCGTGGCGTCGATAATGCGCAGGTTGGCCTGGTGGGGCACCAGATAGCGGACATCGTCGCCCGTGAGGTTGTGACGCTCCATCATCTCCACCGAAACGTCGGACATCTTCGACACGGCGGCCTTGAACACGGCGTGCCCGTCCCACATGATGGTGTGCCAGTTGTTCTGCACGGTCTCCATCGATGCCGGGTAGCGCGAACCGCCCGCCTTCATGTAGAGCTGCATCTCACCCGAGCCGTCGGAACGCAGGATCGAATCGAGCACGCCGTAACCCTCGGTGTTGGGCTCCAGCAGCACGGCAGCCGCGGCGTCGCCGAAGAGCGGGCAGGTCGAACGGTCGGTATAGTCGACAATCGTCGACATCTTGTCGGCACCCACGACGATGACCCGCTTGCTCGTGCCGGCCTCGATGAACTTGGCACCCGTCGTCAGCGCGAACAGGAATCCGCTGCAGGCGGCCGAAACGTCGAATGCGAAGGCGTTCTTGCAGCCTGCCTGGTCGGCGATCAGATTACCCGTCGAGGGGAAAAACATATCGGGAGTCACCGTGGCGCAGATCACCAGGTCGATCGACATCGGATCGACACCCGTTTTGTCGAGCAGGTTGACGACGGCACGTGCTCCCATATAGGAACTGCCGACGCCCTCGCCCTTGAGGATGTGGCGCGTCTTGATACCGGTGTGCGACATGATCCACTCGTCGTTGGTGTCTACCATCCGGCTCAACTCATCGTTGGTGAGAATGTATTCCGGAAGGTATTGTCCCACTCCCGTTATCGCTGCTGTAATCTTACCCATTAACTTAACTTTTGCTATTCGTAATTCGGATTAATTTTGGAACGCACGCTGCAGTTTCGCCGTGAGGTCGGCCTTGATGACCTGTTCCGTCGACAGGATCATGCTTTTGATGGCCTGGGGCGAAGAGCATCCGTGCCCGATAATGACAGGCGCGTTGACTCCCAGAACGGGGGTGCCGCCCACATTTTCGTAATTCATGGCGTCCCAGAAAGCATTGCTGCATCCCAGCGCCTTGTTGATGCGGTAGAGGCCCTCGGCCATCTTCAGCACCGTATTGCCGACGAATCCGTCGCAAACGATCACGTCGGCGACCTTCGCCGAGAAGATGTACGACGCCTCGACGTTACCCACGAAATTGATGCGGCCGTCGGCCTTCAGCAGTTCGTAGGCGGCTTTGGTCTGGACGTTGCCCTTGGTCTCCTCCTCGCCGATGTTGAGCACGGCGACACGCGGTTTCTCGATGCCCAGCACCGCTTCGGCATAGATCGAGCCGATCAGTCCGTACTGCTCCAGCACCTCGGGTTTGCAGTCCACGTTCAGCCCCACGTCCAACAGCAGCGCGGGACGCCCCGCAACCGTGGGAACGATGGATGAAATCGTGGGCCGGATGACCCCTTCGATGGGTTTGACGGCGTACATCGATCCGACCATCATGGCGCCGGTGGACCCGGCGCTCGCAAAGCCGTCGATGGCGCCCTTGGCCAGATAGCCGAAACCCACCGTAATGCTCGAATCGGCTTTGGCCTGGAACGCCTTGGCCGGATGGTCGCCCATCTCGATCACCTCGGTAGTGGCAACGATGTCGAACCGGTCGGCCGGACACCCTTCCGAAGAGAGCACGGAGTTAATTTTCTGTTCGTCGCCGAACAGCACGATGCGGCTGTCCGATCCGACCTCCCCAAGTGCCATAATGGCGCCCTTTACGGCCGCTTCGGGAGCATAATCGCCGCCCATGGCGTCTACACCAATCTTTATCATACTCGTGCGATATTGGTTGTTATCTCGCTCCCCGCCCACCCCACACATACGGCAACGACCATGTGACGCCCGGCCTTATCCGGGTGAAACGGGAGTTCTTTTCATAAAAAAAGAGGCAAGCCCGGAGGAATGCACTCTTTGGAGTGCCGAATTTATTCGGCAGCCTTCTTTTCGATAGCCAGCTTTCCGCGATAGAAGCCGCACTCGGGACATACGCGGTGGTACAGCACGGCTGCACCGCAGTTCGAGCAGGTAACCACCGTCGGAACGGTAGCTTTGTAGTTGGTTCTGCGCTTATCGCGTCGCGTCGACGAGACTTTGTGTTTAGGATGTGCCATTTTACAGTATAAATTATAAGTTTAACGTATTTATCGCTTTCGTTATTTCGTGCCGCGGGGCTTTTTCTTCTTTTCCGGCTCGTCCCCTTCGGCCTCCATCTGCTCGCGCAGGGCCGCCAGTTTGGCCCATTCGCCCTCGTTGTGCTCCTTTCCGTCTTCGGCCCGGGCCTCTATCGAAGCGAACTCCCGGTCCGACACGATGCGGAAACGCTCGAGCATTTCGGGGTTGCACATCCCCTCGGGATGCACCCGCTGGTAAGGCAGCGACAGCACGATGCTCTCGTAGATGTACTGCTTGAGGTCCACCCGGTCCTCGCCCGGCAGCATCCACATCACCTCACCGTCGTATTCGTGCACCTCCTCGGAGAATTTCACCACGAGCTGCCCCTCGAAATCGATGGGCACACGGCAATCCTCCAAACAACGGTCGCACTCCACGACGACGTAACCCGTAATCGCCACATCGAGCGTGATCTGACTCTCCGAGCGGTCGGCGCCGACCGTCACATCGCAGTGACCGTCCTTGATTTCCGTGCTCTGGAACTCCTCGAACAACGATCCGTCCACCTCGAACCGAAATTCGTGGCAGCCGTTTTTCAACCCCTTATAAGGGATTGCATATCGCTGAGTTTCCTCCATTTATGCACATTTAGTGCGCAAAGTTACGAAAAAATAAGACATTTGCAAAGAAAACCGCGAGATTTAGCGCTTCCGGCCCGCTTTGCGCCGAACCCGACACAAGCCGGTTTTGCATCCATCCGTCTTTTTGTTATCTTTGGTGTCGTAACGACACTTTTATTAGTCGGTAGGTTTTGCCGGATCGGACGCAATCCGATTTTGAACCCATCCGACTTTTATCTATCTTTGGTGTCGTAACGACACTTTTTATTAGTCGGAAGGTTTTACCGAATCGGACGCAATCCGGTTTTGAACCCATCCGACTTTTATCTATCTTTGTACAATATGGACAAAAAAGGATTCACCATCGAAGTCACGAGCCGTTACGACGGGTGGTGGCGGTATAATGCGGCGCTGATGTGCGGTTGTTTCGACGCTGCAGACCAACGTATCGGGTTCGCATCGGCGGAATCGGCCGTCGCAGCCGTGGGAGCCAACCTCACCGAACGCCCGGCGGACATCCCGGCCGACCGCCGCGCAGTGCTGGAGACCATGCCGTGCGACCACCTCGTGCTCTACCTCTACCTCTACCTCATCCCACACACGCTGCCCGCAGGCAACGACATCGACGCGAACAAACCTTTCGAAATCGAGCTGAAAATCGCTTACGACGGACACCGCCTGCGCACCGAGAAACGGACGATCAACCAATGGTCGGGTGCCTCGATCGAAATGCGCATCGACGCGAAGAATTCTCAATGAGGCCGCGGTCCTCGCCCGCAAACTCGCTTACAGACCAAAAGACACAAAAAAAGGGACTCTTCGAGTCCCTTTCCTTTTGAATACGGCTTACGACTATTTGTTGTTGTAAGCAGCCATCTTCTCGATCAGCATGAGGACCTTGTTCGAGTATCCCCACTCGTTGTCGTACCACGAAACGACCTTTACGAAGGTGTCCGTCAGTGCGATACCGGCAGCCTTGTCGAAGATCGACGTGCGGGCGTCGCCCAGGAAATCCGACGAAACGACAGCCTCCTCGGTGTAACCCAGGATACCCTTCAGTTCGCCTTCCGAAGCCTCCTTCATGGCGGCGCAGATCTCGTCGTACTTGGCGGGCTTGGCCAGGTTCACGGTCAGGTCGACAACCGAAACGTCGAGGGTCGGAACACGCATCGACATACCGGTCAGCTTACCGTTCAGCTCGGGAATCACCTTGCCTACGGCCTTTGCAGCGCCGGTCGACGAGGGGATGATGTTGCCCGAAGCGGCACGGCCGCCGCGCCAGTCCTTCATCGAGGGACCGTCGACGGTCTTCTGCGTTGCGGTGGTCGAGTGAACGGTGGTCATCAGACCGTCGGTGATGCCGAACTTGTCGTTCAGGACCTTGGCGATCGGGGCGAGGCAGTTCGTGGTGCACGATGCGTTCGATACGATCGTCTGACCCTTGTAGGAATCGGTGTTCACGCCGCATACGAACATCGGGGTGTCGTCCTTCGAGGGAGCCGACATAACGACATACTTGGCACCGGCAGCAATGTGGGCCTCGGCCTTCTCCTTGGTGAGGAACAGACCCGTCGACTCTACGACGTACTCGGCGCCTACCTCGTTCCATTTCAGGTTTGCGGGGTCCTTCTCGGCGGTTACGCGGATCGACTTGCCGTTTACGATCAGCAGGCTCTTCTCTGAGTTGAAATCCACCGTACCGTTGAAGCGGCCGTGCATCGTGTCATACTTCAGCATGTAAGCCATGTAGTCCACGGGAACCAGGTCGTTGATGCCCACCACTTCGATGTTGTCGTTCGTGCAAGCGGCACGGAACACCAGACGGCCGATACGACCGAAGCCGTTGATACCGATTTTAATAGTTGCCATAATGATTTGAATTATTTGTTAATAAAAGATTCCGTTATTTTTTTCACAGCACAAAAGTACATACTTTATACATTTTACGCAAATAAAAAATTAAATTTTTTTACGAACCGCCCGCACCTTTTCTCCGCATCCCCTTTGCGGCCTATTCCGCGACCTTTTTGGCCCGCTTGGCCATGGCCGAGGCGAAGACGAAATCGTTGAGTTCGCGGTTGTCGGCGTGGAGAATATCGTCCTTGGTGCCCTCCCACCATTTGCGGCCGTCGTGGATGTATACAATTTTCTCGCCGATTTCCATCACCGAGTTCATATCGTGCGTATTGATGATCGTCGTGATGCCGTACTCCTTCGTGATTTCGTGAATCAGGTTGTCGATGACGATCGAGGTCTGGGGATCGAGTCCCGAGTTGGGCTCGTCGCAGAAGAGGTAGCGGGGATTCATCACGATGGCGCGGGCAATGGCCACGCGCTTGATCATGCCGCCCGACAATTCGGCCGGATAGAGCCGGTTGGCATCCTCGAGACGCACGCGCTGCAAACAGAAATTCACGCGCTCCATCTTCTCCTTCGTGCTCTGCGACGTGAAGAGGTCCAGCGGCAGCCGGACATTCTCCTCGACGGTCGACGAGTCGAGCAGCGCCCCGCCCTGGAAGATCATGCCGATGGCCTTGCGGATGGCCTTGCGGTCGCGGAATCCCAGCCGGGTGAAATTGATGTCGTCGTACCACACGTCGCCCGAATCGGGTTCGTGCAGTCCCACCAGCGTCTTGAGCAGCACGGTCTTTCCCGAGCCGCTGCGGCCGATGATGAGGTTGGTTTTCCCGGTCTCGAACTCCACCGAGATGTCGTCGAGCACCACCCGCCCGTCGAACGATTTGACGATATGTTCGGCACGTATCATATAAGCAGGACTTGCGTAAGGATGAGGTCGAAAAGCAGAATCACCACACAGCTGGCCACCACGGCGCGTGTCGATGCGGCGCCGACCTCCAGCGAATTGCCCCGGGCGTTATAGCCGTAGAAGGCCGAGATCGAGGTGATGATGTAGGCGAAGACGACGGTCTTGATGAGCGTATAGGTGATCGAATAGGGCTTGAAATCCATCAGCAGGCCGTCGACATAATCGGCCGGAATCATAATGCCCGTTGCGGCGGCAATAATCCATCCGCCGAGGATACCGATCAGAATCGAGAGGATGGTGAGGAAGGGGAAGAAGATCATCGCGGCGACGATCTTCGGGAGAATCAGGTACGAGGCCGAATTGACGCCCATGATCTCCAGGGCGTCGATCTGCTCGGTGATGCGCATCGTCCCGATTTCCGAGGCGATCGACGACCCGACCTTGCCGGCGAGAATCAGCGCCACGACCGCCGATGAGAATTCCAGGATCATCGTCTCGCGCGTGGCATAGCCCACCAGCGAGCGGGGAATGAACGGCGAATCGAGGTTGATGCACATCTGCAGCGTGATGACCGCGCCGATAAAGACCGAGATGATGGCCGTCAGGCCGATGGAGTTGATGCCCAGCGCCTCCATTTCGAAAACGATGCGCCGGCGGTAGATCGCCGCCTTCTCCGGACGGGAAAAAACCTTTCCCATCAGCATGAAATAGCGGCCTATGAGTTCGAATACCTTGAGCATGTGGCTACTGTTCCTTTTCCTCCTCGAAATCGACGTAGTCGCCCACGTCCCCGGAGACCCGTTTTTCGGGCGTCCCGGCGGTTTTGTGCACCCGCACCTCGCCTTCGCGGCCCCCGCGTTCCCGGTCCGCAAACGGCGAGCCGGAATTCCGCGGCCGGAATCCGCCCTGCGTCCGGCCCTGTTCGCCGAACTGCTCCTCCATCTGCTTGCGGACTTTGTAAATCCGCCAGCGGAAGGCCAGCATCAGTATGATTACCAATAATACGATTCCCATCAGAAAATACAAGATAAAGAGCGCAATGCCTTTCAACAAAGCCGGAGCGCCGATTGCCAGTATGACGATCAGGAGCGTCGTCAGCGGATTGCGCTGCACGAAGCCGACCAACGAGTCGATGATTGCCGTGATGAAATTCATTTCCGTTTTTGGTTTACATCCCCACAAAGGTAGGGAAAAATCTGCGTATTTCAATTAATTGTCGTAAATTTGGCGTCTGAAAACGAAAACAAATCATAACCCGATATGTTAACTTCCCTTACCGCCATTTCGCCCGTCGACGGGCGCTACCGTAATAAAACGGAGAAACTGGCCGATTATTTTTCCGAACAGGCCCTCATCCGCTACCGCATCCGCGTCGAAGTGGAGTATTTCATTGCGCTCTGCGAGCTGCCCCTGCCGCAGCTGGCGGGCATCGACCCTTCGAAATTCGCGGCCCTGCGCTCGCTGTACACCGATTTCTCGGCCGCCGATGCCCAGCGCGTCAAGGAGATCGAGTCGGTCACGAACCACGATGTCAAGGCCATCGAGTACATCATCAAGGAAAAAATGGACACTTTGGGACTCGAATCCTACAAGGAGTTCGTGCATTTCGGCCTCACGTCGCAGGACATCAACAACACGGCCATTCCGCTCTCGCTGAAGGAGGCCCTGACGGGGGTCTACTACCCCGCCGTCGAGGAGGTCCGCGGCAAACTGGCATCGTTCGCCGAGCAGTGGCGCGCGGTGCCGATGCTGGCCCGCACGCACGGACAGCCCGCATCACCGACCTCCCTGGGCAAAGAATTCATGGTCTTCGTCGAGCGCATCGAGAAACAGCTGGCCATGCTCCACGACATCGCCGTGCCGGCCAAGTTCGGCGGCGCCACGGGCAATTTCAACGCCCACCGCGCGGCCTACCCCGAAATCGACTGGGTGGCGTTCGCCAACCGGTTCGTCGGCGAGACGCTGGGGCTCTGCCGTTCGCAGTACACCACGCAGATCGAGCACTACGACAACCTGGCGGCGATTTTCGACAACATGAAGCGCATCGACACCATCCTCATCGACCTCTCGCGCGATATGTGGACCTATATTTCGATGGAGTATTTCAAGCAGCAGATCAAGGCCGGGGAGGTCGGATCGAGCACCATGCCCCACAAAGTCAACCCCATCGATTTCGAGAATGCCGAGGGCAATTTCGGCATCGCCAACGCCGTCTTCGAGCACCTCGCGTCGAAACTCCCCGTCTCGCGTCTGCAGCGCGACCTGACGGACTCCACCGTCCTGCGTAACATCGGCGTGCCGATGGCCCACGCGGTGATCGCCCTGCAATCGCTGATGAAGGGGCTGAACAAGGTGATCCTCAATCCCGAAGCGCTGGAGCGCGACCTGGAGAACAACTGGGCCGTCGTGGCCGAGGGCATCCAGACCATCCTGCGCCGCGAGGGATTCCCGAAGCCCTACGAAGCGCTGAAGGCCCTGACCCGAACCAACGCCCACATCACCCGCGAATCGATCGCGGCCTTTATCGAGACGCTCGACGTGGCGGAATCGGTCAAGGAGGAGCTGCGGGCCCTCTCGCCCTCGACCTACACGGGCGTGTTCCGGTAGGCCGTCCGCCTGAAAAGCAAAAGGCAGGGTCCCGCAACGGGCCCTGCCTTTGTTCATTATAAGGGTGTGCTACTCCTTGCAGCAGCGCACCGAGTAACCCCAAGAACGTTCTTTGTCCCCCTCGGGGTTGATCGAACCGCTGCTGGAGAGTTTGCTGCGGAAAAACAGGTAATAGGATTTGCCCGTCGTGGACGTATCCGTCGACCAATATGCGCCCGAACCGCCCGTCGTGGAGCGCAGACCCACGATGGCGCCCGTACTGTAACTGCGGTATCCCTGTGCAGGATACCAGGTCGTCTGCCCGTTATACGTATAGGTCATTCCGTAATTCGCTCCATCCCAAATCGATACACCGTCGATGTACTGGCGGCCCGAACTCAGGTTCTCCCACGCATCAATTCCGGGAATCCGGTATCCCGGAGGGCATGGATCGTTTAGGGTCTTGGTCTCTCCCCATAGTTTTGCATTCGGCTTCGCCAGCCAGTCATAACCCGTCCCGACCTTTGCATTGTAGAATGTCAGGGGATTTGCAGCGGCGGTCTCCACGGTCGCGGCAGTCTTGTCGATCGTCCAGGTCAGCTCCGGATAAGCCGGATTGACGGTCGTATTGTCCTTTGCTTCCAGGAAAGCGTTGGCCGAGGTTTCGGTTTTTACACCCCAGTAGAACGGGTCTTTGCGGCCCCATTGGTAATACATGCCGTAAGCATCCGTACCGCCGACAGTCGTTCCCACGGCACCTAAGTTGCGGTCCATAAAGACCGCGCCGTTTTCGTAAGCCATCGTTTGCGGGGCGTCGGTCACCCAGATGTGCCAGCTCCACACAATCGCGCCCTCCCGCACAAGGGCGACCAGCGTGTTGCCCCGGCCCTCGCCGACCGTGAAGACGATCTCCCCGGACTTCTTGTCGAGTGTAACGTCCGAAACTAACCCTTCCCGGTCAGTCCACACCCAGTCGGCCTTCATGCCGTCCGTGATCTCGATCGCCGGGTCGAAACCCGCCGAAGCCGCCTCACCCGCGCCGTTGCCGCGCACCTTCGCGCTGAACGCATAGGTCCCCGGAACCGACACGACATAGCAGTTGGCCGTCCCCGCGGCGCTCAGATTGTCGATCTTCGCCACCGAAAGCTCCCCGCCGCCGGCCAGCGCGACCGTCACACGGCCCTCGGCGGCCGACACCGAGCGGAACAAAGCTACCCGCACCTCCTCGGAAGCCTCTATGGGCTCTCCGGCAGCGTCCACGATCCGCCACGGCGTCACGGCGGCATCCGTCGTCACGGTCCAGAAACCGTCGTCGTCGCGGCCCGTCACCGGCACGGGGCCCGAAACGGGCAGTTTCGCTCCCGCAGCGTCTTTCAGCCACGGCGTATCCTTTTCCGCGGCAAGCGTCCAGTAATAGGCACCCTCGTCGTCGGCAATGCCGATCAGCGGCGCCTCCGTGGCCCCCGCATCGCAGGCAACCGTCACCTCCGTGCCGTCGCGGAACGCAATGAGCGTTCCGGCTTCGCCTTCGGTCACGGCGCCGACCGCTGAGCGCGACATGGCCCCAGCCAGCTCCTTCAGGGTAACGAGCCCGGCGTTAAGGTCTTCGATTTTCTGCGCCAGTTCCGGGGAGACGGGATTTGCGGGGGGGTACATCGTCCGGTCCTTTGCCCGAATCGCTTTCACATCCACCGAGCAACAGCGCCCAGGCCGAGATCACAAGTAATTTTTTCATCATGCTTTGTATTTAAATGGTCTGTTCTTCGTCCGGCACGGACAGACTTTCACGGCGGCGGCATACCGCACAGGCAGGAACCGGGTCCGCAAACCCGGCAAAGCATGACGACAACTTCCTCATCCGACCGTAAAAAAGTCTGTCCGAAGAGGTTTGCGACCGATGGAAAAAGAAAACCGAAAGAAGAGACCCGGACACACGAAAAACGCCGGCGGCGACTTCAGGCGCTCCCTTTCTCCGCAGGAGCAAACACTCTATCGTGCAAGGCAGGTCTTCTGACTCGTCCCGGATGCGGCGCCTTCCCGGTTTTCACCAGTGGCTCGGATTGTCGCATCCCTTCGTGCCCTCGACGGGCGGGACTCACAGCAGCGGGAACTGTTGCCGATTCACACGGCATTCCCTTTTAATTCCCCACGCGGGGAAACCATTGCGGCAACAAAGATAGGTTTTTCCCGCCGGGAAGCAAGCGAATCCGGCGGAATATTTGCCCGAAGGACCTCAAAGTCGCTCAAAAAGCCCTCCGAAACCCCTGCCGGCCATTTTCGGACAGTCTGCGTCCGACTTTGGCACGGGCTTTGCGATTACTTAAATCAGCTGCGGCACAGCAACCGCAGTGAGGTTTCTTCATTTATTTAAGTTTGGGTTAGTAGTTTTAGGAGGGCAACCTCCGGGGGCAGCAGGCAATCGAGACGATTCCCTGCTGTTTTTTGTGCATGGCTCCCCTGAAAATGCACAATGCACAATTTGACACGCAATCCGCCCGTCTCCGGTCATTTTGAATACCTTCCCGCTGTCATTCTAAGCGTCAGCGAAGAATCTTCAGGTCAGCAAAGGGCGCCGTCGAGATCCTTCACGAACGTTCAGGATGACATGCTGCATTTTTCATCGTGCATCGTCAGAACTCCACCGTGACGCCCAGCGACGGCAGCAAAGTGCCGCTGACCTGTTCGAGGCGCTTCATGCGGTAACGCTGCTCCGACGCCGAAGCCCCGGGATTCTCGATCTCACCCGTGGACATCAGCACATCGGGCTGGCGGAGTTTTCCCCCGGCGACATTCTGCAGGTCGATATAGATGCCCAGCATACAGCGGCGGAAATAGAAAACCTTGTCGATGCGCACGTCCAGCTGGGCGAAGGCATCGAGCCGCCCGGCGTTGTACCGCGTATAGTCGTAATAGGGCCGTCCCTGGGCGTTCCACGCCTCGACGAGCGACGATTTCTCCTCGTCGTAAGGCGTGTAGGGCGCACCGCCCACGGCGCTCAGCTTCGCCCCGACGCTCCAGTGGCGCGGCAGATCGTAAGTGCCGCTGACGTTGACCACGAACCGGTTGTCCCACGCCGAAGCGATCCACGGAGCCGAGCGGTCGTTGCGGTACTCCGAACGGAACACGGTCACCGACCCCACGACGCTCACGCGCCCCGGAATCTGCCAGCGGGCCATCGCCTCCACCCCGTAGGCGCGTCCCTGCGCCGAGGAGACCAATGCTTCGTTGCCCACCACGCCGTAATCGTTGCCTTTGCAGGCCAACGGAATCCCGTCCGTGACCGACAGGGGCACATCCCCGTAGCGTTTGTAAAATCCCTCGACCGAAACGATCAGCCGGTCGCGCAGCCGCCAGTCGACGCCCGCGCTGAAAATTCCGACCCGCATATAGTCGAGCGACTCGTTGACCAACGCACCCTCCTCCTTGAATCCCAACGCCGTATAGGGCGGCAGCTGGTAGTAAAGTCCCGCGCTGCCGCTGACCGACCAGGCCGGAGCCAGCGCATAGGAGAGCGACGCCCGCGGCGAGAGCTGGCGCCACGGCCGGGCCATGCGTCCGGAGTAGTCGCACCCGTCGGCCCGCAGTCCCGCCGAGGCGGTGAAACGCTTGTCGGCCGAAGCGTACTCGGCCCCGGCGAAAAGCCCCCAGCCGACGATTCCCAGCCGCGTGTTGTAATCCGAGAGCTGCGACTTATCGGTGTAGAGCCGCTGCAAGGTGCGGTTCGTATAATCGGAATAGTTCACCTCGACGCCCTCGCGGACCGTCCAGCGACCCAGATAAGAACGGTTCTCGACCCGCAGCGCGGTCTTCTGCTCCACGGAGCGCAGCCGCAGGGTCAGGTTGTCCTCCGACGACGAGTCGTTGCGCAGGTATTTCAGGTTGCGGTTGTTCAGGTAGTTGTGGCTCAGCGTCACGGTCTGCACATGGCGGCCCGCATAGTGGCGCCACGAAGCCCCCACCGTGAAGGTCTCCTGCCGGATGCGGGGCAAGTAGCTCAGCAGGTATTCGGCATCCTCGCCTTTCTCGTCGACGTTGAGTTTCATGTTGTCGAAACCCGCCAGGGCCAGCACCGTCAGTTCGTCGCGCTCCGAAAGCCGCGTCTTCACCTTCACCTGCCCGTCGATGTAGTTGGGCAGGAACGGAAGCCCCAGCATCTTGAACAGCAACTGCAGGTAGGACTGGCGAAGCGAAAACAGGTAAGTCGTCTTGTCGCCGATGTGTCCGCTGCCGCTCACGCCCACCTCCGAAGCCCCCAGCGTGGCCTTGAAGGTCTGCTTTTCGGCGTTGCCGTCGCGGAGTTTAAAATCCAACACCGAGCTCAGCGCCCCGGCGCGGTCGGCGGGGAAAGCCCCCGTATAGAAACTGATCTCGCGCACGAGGTCGGCATTGACGATGCTCACCGGACCGCCCGTGGCACCCTGCGTGGCGAAGTGGTTGATGTTAGGAATCTCGATTCCGTCCATGTAAAAGCGGTTCTCCGAGGGACCTCCTCCGCGCACGATCAGGTCGTTGCGGTAGCCCACGGGCGAAAAGGCCACGCCGGGATACGAACGCACGATGCGCGACACGTCGCGGTTCGAACCGGGACTCTTCTCGATCTCCTGCAGGCCGATCACCTTCAGGCTCACGGGACTCTCCACCGTGGCCCGGAACGGCGAGGGACGGACCGTCACAGCCTCCAGCCGTTCGGCATCCTCCTCCAGTTCGACCTCGATGAAGGGCGTGGCCGCGGAGACCATGTATTCAGGCGTCGTAATGCTCTTGTAGCCCACCGACGAGACCGCCAGCCGCCAGATGCCGGGCTTCACCCGCTCGATGCGGAACCGCCCCAGCGAATCGGTCGAAGCGCCCTTCTGCTCCTGCCCGGCCAGCACCACGGCGGCATAGGCCACGGGGCGGCGGGTCAGGCGGTCGATCACCCGTCCGCCGAGGGCATAGGTTTCCTGCTGTCCCCGCACGGCGGACGCCGCCGACAGACACAGGCACAACATCGCAACTTTCAGGAGTTTCATAGGGCAAAGATAGCCGATCGGGACTAATCCGCCACCGTTTCGCCGGAATATTTCGGCAGTAATTTCAGATAGGCGAGCAGGACGACATTCATCACGAGGGCGTAGACGATGGCCGGAACAGCCATCTCGCCGTTGTCGAAGATCAGCGGCGAAGCGGCGATGGCGATGGCCTGCGCGGCGTTCTGCATCCCGACCTCGATGACGATGGTTCTTCGCGCGGCCTTCCGCAGTCCGAACGCCCGGGACAACAGCGACCCGGCGCCCATAGCCAGCAGAATCAGCACCCCGGCGGCCGCTCCCAGCGTCCCGAGGTTTTTCAGAATGGTGCCGGCGTACTGCACGAAGAAGACCGCAGCCAGCAGCATCAGCGCCGGAAACGCCACGCGTCCCAGCAAACCGTGCACACGCCGCGCCGCGGCGGGCCGCCAATGCCGGAAAGCCATACCCGCGGCCATCGGCAGAAAAAACAGGACGATATTCTGGACCAGCAGCTTCCCCGCCGGCAGGTCGATCGCCGCATCCGCATGCACGGAGACGAACCGTGCGGCAAATCCCATCACCAGCGGAATCGTGAAGAGCGTAATCACACTGCTCAGGGCGGTGAGCGTCACCGAAAGGGCCACATCGCCTTTCGCCAGCATCGAAAAGACATTCGACGAACTGCCGCCGGGGCAGCAGGCGATCAGCATCAGCCCCATGAACCAGACGGGCGGCAGGCGAAAGGCCAGCGCCACGCCGAAAGCGATGAGCGGCAGGGCCAGAAGCTGCCCGGCCAGCCCCGCGACGACAGCCGCCGGGCGTCGGAACACCCCGGCGAAGGCGCGTCGGTCGAGTTCGATCCCGAGCTGGAACATCAGCACGATGAGAATGGGCAATACGATCCAAATGGTATTCATAGACAGTTCCGGAATAAGGTTCTGGACACAAAAACGCCTCTCGGGAGAGTCCCGAAAGGCGTTTTTCGTTGGTGGGAACATGCGGATTTGAACCGCAGACCTCCTGCTTGTCGAGCAGGCGCTCTAAACCAACTGAGCTATGCTCCCTGCATAAAAAAACCATCTTCCGAGATGGTTGTAACCTTGTGGGAGCTGAGGGATTCGAACCCCCGACCCTCTGCTTGTAAGGCAGACGCTCTGAACCAGCTGAGCTAAGCTCCCGAAGACTCTCCCTTGCGGGAAAGTGGAAATATAGAGGCGGCCGCAAGGCCGACAAAAAAGCCACCCTTATCCTACGGTGGCTTTGTGGGAGCTGAGGGATTCGAACCCCCGACCCTCTGCTTGTAAGGCAGACGCTCTGAACCAGCTGAGCTAAGCTCCCCTAAAAATGGCTTGGGACTGCAAAAGGCAATCTTCCGACTACCCTACGAACCCTCTTTTTCAAGACGGCCCCTGCAGGCGTTTTATTGAAAGAACCTTTACGCAACCCTCGCGCATCTGCGCCTGAACAAGGACTTGAACCTAGGACCCCATGATTAACAGTCATGTGCTCTAACCAACTGAGCTATTCAGGCATTCGAAAGCGGTACTGGGACCGTTTCGGAGTGCAAATATAGGTCAAAAATTCATTCCTGCAAAATTATTGCACGAATTTTTCGTAAAAAAAGTATCTTTGTGCGTTCCACAACAACCGAACCGATGTCAGCAAAACAAACCATACTCCTCATCTTCGCGGCGTTCGCCGTTTTTTCCGCCGCCGCACAGGCCCGGCTGGTCTTCGAACCCGACACCTGGGATTTCGGCACGATCCGCGAAAGCGACGGCCGTGTCAGCCACACCTTCACGGGCGTCAACCGCGGCGACAAGCCGCTGGTGATTCTCGACGTGGTGACCTCCTGCGGCTGCACGGTGCCCGAATTCTCCCGGCAGCCGATCACCCCGGGCGGCAAGACGCAGGTGACGGTGACTTACGACCCCATGAACCGCCCCGGCACGTTCACCAAGGAGTTGTGGGTCTATTCGAATGAGCGAAAAAAGGTCGCGTCGATCACCGTACAGGGCAACGTCACGCCGCGCGAAAAGAGCCTCGAAGAACTCTACCCGGTCGATGCCGGCGGGGGCCTACGGCTGGCCTCGACGCTGAACGCCTTCTCCTATATATATCAGGGACAGCCGGTGCAGGGATCGATCGGCTATGCCAACGCCTCGGACCGCACGGTCCGGCTCTCCCTGCGTCCGCAGAGCGAGAGCGGCCTGCTCCGCGTCGACGCCCCGCAGCGGATCGCGCCGGGCGAGCGGGGCGAGATTAACTTTTCCTACCTCATCCCGGCCGACAAGCCCCGCTACGGCACCCTGCGCGATGCGCTGGAGGTCGTGACGGACGGCCGCAGCAACGGCACGACGATCGTCACGCACGGCATCGGCGTGGACCCGAGGCCCGCAGACGCGGCACAAAAAGCCCCGAGGAGCGAATTTTCGGAAAATATCCTTAAATTTGGCCCGGTGAAGCACACGGGTCCCCGGCGGAAGCTGACGTTCACGCTCTCGAACACGGGCGACGCGGAGCTGATCGTGCGGGCCGTGGAGGGCGAGGGACACATCGCCACGACGCTCGCGCCGGGCCGGAAGGTGGCCCCGGGAGATTCGTTCCGGGCGGAGGTGCTCCTCGACCCCGGGACGCAGGATTTCGGCGTCCTGACCGAGCATCTCGTGGTGGTGACCAACGACCCCGTGCGGCCGATGCGGCGCCTGCGGATCACGGCGATCATCGAAGACTGACACACAAACGCTTAATACGATATAATGTACCCCATTCTTGAAAAACGAAGCCTCGCGGAGGGCATCTGGCTGATGAAGGTCCTCGCACCGCGCGTAGCGCGTTCGGCGCAGCCCGGGCAGTTCGTCATCGTGCGCGTCGACGAACACGGCGAACGCATTCCGCTCACGATCTCCGATTTCGACGCCGCGGAGGGCAGCGTGACAATCGTCACGCAGGCCATCGGCGCCTCGACGCGCAAAATCTGCGCGGTCAATGAAGGCGAAGCCCTCGCCGATTTCGCAGGTCCGCTGGGCCATCCCTCGGAATTCGTCAAAATGCCCCTCGAAGAGCTCCGCAAACGGCACTACCTCTTCGTGGCGGGCGGCGTGGGCACGGCCCCGGTCTATCCGCAGGTCAAGTGGCTCCGGGAGCACGGCGTAAAGGCGGATGTCATCATCGGCGCCAAGAACAAGCAGATGCTCATCTACACCGACGCCATGCGGGCCGTCGCCGAAAACCTCTACATCGCCACCGACGACGGTTCGGAAGGGTTCAAGGGGCTGGTGACGCAGGTCGTTGAAGAGCTCGTCGAAAAACAGGGCAGGCACTACGACGAATGCGTGGCCATCGGCCCGATGATTATGATGAAGTTCGTGGCCCTCACCACCAAGAAATACGATCTGAAAACCACCGTGTCGCTCAACGCGCTGATGGTCGACGGCACGGGCATGTGCGGCGCCTGCCGCGTGACGGTCGGCGGCAAGACGCGCTTCACGTGCGTCGACGGCCCGGAGTTCGACGCCCACGAGGTCGATTTCGACGAGGCGATGCGCCGTCAGGGCATGTACCGCACCCAGGAACAGCGTGCCGCAGCCATCGAGGCCGAACGCGAGGCAGGACACGTATGCAAAATCGGATTGGACAAGTAAGAGGATGAAAAACTCGTTCAGATTCGCACCGTCCTGCAAATCCGCCGGCCGTATTACAGCCCCACGGGCTGTTTTACAAGTCTGACCCACCCCTAAATCCCCTCCTCGGAGGGGACTTGGGCTGCGCGGTAAAAACGACATTTCGGCAGGTCCGTGACGATTCGACCTTTATCCACGATTCATTCAGAAAAAACTATGGCAAACAAGATACCCCGCGTGCCGGTGCGCGAACAAGACCCGGCGATCCGTGCGACCAATTTCGAAGAGGTCTGCTACGGCTACGACCCCGAAGAAGCCACGCTCGAAGCCTCGCGCTGCCTGCGTTGCAAGAATCCCCGCTGCGTCGGAGCCTGCCCCGTGGGCATCCGCATCCCCGACTTTATCGCCGCCGTGCACGAAGGCCGGCTGCAGGAGGCTGCTGACATCATCTCCGAGGACAGTTCGCTGCCCTCGGTCTGCGGCCGCGTCTGCCCGCAGGAGAGCCAGTGCGAAGGTTCGTGCATCCTGGGCATCAAGGGCGAACCGGTCGCCGTGGGCAAGCTGGAACGCTTCGTCGGCGACTGGAAACTCGAACACGGCGCCCCCGTGAAACCCGCCGCCGTGCGCAACGGCCGCAAAGTCGCCGTCATCGGCAGCGGCTCCGCCGGACTGGCCTGCGCCAGCGACCTGGCACGCATGGGCTACGGCGTGAAGATTTTCGAAGCGCTGCACGAAGCGGGCGGCGTGCTGGTCTACGGCATTCCCGAATTCCGCCTGCCGAAGGAGCGCATCGTGGCGCGTGAAATCGCCGAAGTCAAACGGCTGGGCGTGGAGATCGAGACCGACGTAATCGTGGGCCGCACCGTGACGATCGACTCGCTGATGGACGAGGAGGGTTTCGACGCCGTGTTCATCGGTTCGGGCGCCGGACTGCCCCGCTTCATGTGGGCATCCCGGGCGAGAACCTCAACGGCGTGGTCTCGGCCAACGAGTTCCTCACGCGGGCCAACCTGATGCACGCCTACGACAAGGCTTACGACACGCCGATCTATGTCGGACAGCGCGTGGTGGTCGTGGGCGGCGGCAACGTGGCGATGGACGCCGTGCGCACGGCCAAGCGGCTGGGCGCCGAGGCGACGATCGTCTACCGCCGTTCGGAGAAGGAGCTCCCGGCCCGCGTCGAGGAGGTGCACCATGCCAAGGAGGAGGGCATCCGTTTCCGGATGCTGACCAACCCCACCGAGGTCCTCGGCGACGAGAAAGGCTGGGTGACGGGCCTGCGGTGCGTGGAGATGGAGCTGGGCGAACCCGACGAAAGCGGCCGCCGCTCACCGGTCGTGAAGGAGGGTTCGGAATTCGAAATCGCCTGCGACGTGGTCATCATGGCGCTGGGCACCTCGCCCAACCCGCTGCTGGCGGCCACGACCGCCGGACTCGAAACCTCCCGCCGGGGCTGTATCACGGCCGACGAGCACGGAGCCACCACCCGCAAAGGCGTCTTTGCCGGCGGCGACGCCGTGACGGGCGCCGCGACGGTGATTCTGGCCATGGGCGCCGGACGCACGGCGGCCCGGGCGATCGACGCATATATAAAATCGCGTTAAGGCGTTACAAATCAAGGGAATTTTCGTAATTTAGCGGCGTCGAAAAACCTTTAAAAAGAGACAAGCAAATGAAAAGCATCAAATTTCTGGCTGCCGTCGCAGCTCTCTGCGGCCTGGCAGCCTGCGCCGACAACACCCCGAAGACCTTCGAGGGTTTCATCGCCGACGCATCGATGAACACCGTCACCGTCAAGGCGCTGACCAGCGACGAAACCTACACCTTCTCGACGATGGACGCCGACAAGAGCGAGGCTGCCGGCCTGCTGCTGGGCGCTCCGGTCGTCGTGGACTACACGGGGAAACTGGAGGACGGCGCCGCCGCCACGAAGGTCGCCACCGACCCCACCTACGCCGAAGCCGTGGGTCGCTGGACGATGCCCGACCCGATCGACCCCGAAGGGGTGATGGGTGTGGAAATCGAGGTCGAAGGCGCTGCGCAATCAATCAACATGGCCACGCTGGTCTACTCGTCGTGGGAGCTTCAGGGCGAAGCCGGCAAAATCCTGCTCAAAGGGCAGAGCATCGGCAACGGCCAGACCATCGATTTCACCCAGACAGGCGTGATCGCGAAGGATGCCGAGGGCAAATACACCCTCTCGATCGAGGGCACCGACACGGTCTACACCAAAGTCGCAGAGTAATCGCTCCGATCCCCAAAATCGAGGTCTCCGGTCCGCCGGGGACCTTTTTTTGTTCCCGAAGGCGGCGCATCGCCTCCGAAACGCGCCGCGCCGCAGGTTTGACGAATCGATTTTAATTTCTACATTTGCATACGCCAACAAACGCTTCAACGCCCATGATCCGCACCTTGCTGGGAGCCCTGACGCTCCTCTGTACCCTTCCGGCCGCGTCGCAGACGCCCGGCGACTCCATCGCCCTCGCCACCGCCGTATGGCACACCTCCGACCTCGGAGGAGGCGCCGAATGCCGCTGCGCCCAAATCGACCTGTTCGGTTCGCGGCAGAGCATCTCCGTCGTCAGCTACCCGCCGCGGGGTTTCGAAACGCGGATCGTCCACCTCGACCGCCGGGCCGAGGCCATGAGCCGGCTGGGCCGGGACGCCGGGGCCGACATCGCCGTCAATGGCAGCTATTTCAATGTCAGGACTTTCGAACCGGTGACGTTCGTACTGGCGGACAAAAAGGTCGTGGGCCGCACCACGCCCCAGGAGCTGATGCGCACCAACGGCATCGTCGCGTTCAAGGGCCGGAAAGGCCGCAGGATGGATATTTTTCGCTGCGACACCGCCCACTACGACCGCGTGACGCACCGTTACCGCTCGGCGCTGGCCGCAGGCCCCGTGCTGGTCGACGACGGCCGAATCGTCGAATACGACTCCGACAAAACGTTCTACACCGGCCGCCATCCCCGCACGCTGATCGGCAAACGGGCCGGAGGCGAGGTGGTGCTGGTCGTCATCGACGGACGTTTCAAAGGGCAGGGCGAAGGCACGACCATCGCCGAGACGGCCTATATCGCCCGTCAGCTGGGTCTCGTGGAGGCCCTGAACCTCGACGGAGGCGGCTCCTCGACGCTCTGGACCGCGCAAGAAGGGGTGCTCAACCACCCCTACGACAACCACCGCTTCGACCACGCCGGCGAACGGGGCGTGCCCAACTGCATCACGGTCACAAGGAATAAATGAAAAAAGCCTCCGAAACGGGAGGCTTTTTCGTATCATCGTCCGACCAGCTGCCGGACCCGTTCGGCGATCATCGCGGGGGTCACGGCTTTCAGGCAGCGGTAGTCGCCGTAGCGGCAGGGCTTGCTGCCGAAGACCGAACAGGGACGGCACGCCATATCGGCCTGCAAAATCCCCTGCGGGTCGCATCCGTACCCCAGGAATCCCAATCCGGGATGCGTCGCGCCCCACACCGACACCACGGGCGTCGCCACAAGCGACGCCAGGTGCATGACCAGCGAATCCATCGACACCACGCAGTCGAGGTTGGCGATCAGGTCCATCTCCCCGTCGAGGCGGACTTTGCCGAAGAGCGCCGTGACGTTGGGATACGTGCGCTCCATCTCCTCGGCGAACTGCAGCTCGCCGCCTCCGCCCCCGTGGATGAAGACCCGGTCGTAACGCTCCGCCAACAACCGCACCGCCTCGCGGCTCTGTTCGCCGGGATAGGTCTTGCCCTGCTGCGCCGAGAAGGGTGCGAAACCCACCCAGACGCCCTCCTTGGGACCGAACGGATTGGGCCGCTCCTGCCGCAGGGCGGGCTTCGGGTCGTCGAACACGAATCCCAGCCGGCGGAACGTGTCGCAGTAGCGCAGCACGGTATGGCGCAGCGGCTCCATGCCGCGGCTTCCGAGGCGGATGAACCGCCGCTTCTCCGAACGCCCCTTGTGGATAAAGGAGACGGGAATGCCGTGCAGACTCATCGAGAGACGGAATGCCCGGGACCGCAGCACGTCGTGCACGTCGGCCACGGCATCCACACCCAGCCGCCGGGCCTCGGCGGCCAGCCGCCACATGCCCCGCAGGGAGTGGTGCTCGCCCCGGAGGTCTACGTCGAGAAAATCCACGCCGAGCCCCTCGAAGAAGGGCTTGAACATCGGCCGCGTCGCCACCGTCACCCGCAGGTCGGGATAGGCGGACATCAGCGCCCGGAGCGCATGCGGCAGCATCGCCACATCGCCCATCGCAGAGGTCCGCAGCACCAGCAGATGACGCGGCAACGCCCTATTTTTTCTGGCCATAGAGCACCGGATTCAACGCCGGGTCGTTGTACATCTTCATCTGTTTATAGGTTTTCATGTACTTGCGGCCCGCCTCGATGTCCTCGATCAGCTCCTCGATGGACCGCGAAAGATCTTCGCGCTGCGAGAGCAGTACGTCGAGTTTTTTCCGGCAGGCGGCCCGGTGGGCGTCGTCCACGTCCGTGCGTTGGGCCTCGAGGGCCATGTGGTAGATTTTCAGGGCGAGAATCGACAGCCGGTCGATGGCCCACGCCGGAGTTTCGGTGTTCAGGCGGGCATCGGGAGCCGGCGTTATCTCCTTATATTTGTCCAGCAGGTAGGAATCCACATACTCCACCATATCCGTGCGGTCCTGGTTCGACTTGTCGATACGCCGTTTGATCTTCAATGCCTCCGCCGGATCGATCGCCGGGTCGCGGATAATGTCCTCCAGGTGCCACTGCACGGTGTCGATCCAGTTTTTATGATAGAGCAGGTGGTCGATCGTTCCCGGGGCATAGGGGTTGTCGATCGGATGGTCGACATCGTCCCAGCGGTGATACTCCTCGATAGACCGGTTGAAAATACGATTCGCGTTTTCAGTAAACATAGCTTGCGGTTTATACGATTATTGTAATTTTCAGCGGAAAATTATACCTTTGTCGGTAACTGTTAAACAAAGATAATGACTTTTTCCAAAAAAGCAATATCCCTCGCGGG
Source organism: Alistipes sp. Zagget8 (assembly GCA_001941065.1). Lineage (GTDB taxonomy): Bacteria > Bacteroidota > Bacteroidia > Bacteroidales > Rikenellaceae > Alistipes. The sequence goes on along the minus strand of MSHJ01000015.1, from coordinate 99,554 downwards.
AATCCTCCTTCTCTGCACGGGGCAGCTCGGGGCGCAGGTGCGCCAGACGCGTGAAGAATATGTCAGCCGTTATATGTCGATCGCCGTGGCCCACATGGAGCGCTACGGCATCCCGGCGAGCATCACCATGGCGCAGGGCATCCTCGAATCGGACTGCGGCAACAGCCTGCTGTCGATGAAATCGAACAACCATTTCGGCATCAAGTGCAAGCGCAACTGGACCGGCGAGAAGGTCTACCACGACGACGACGCCAAGGGCGAATGTTTCCGCTCGTACCCCTCGGTCGAGGCCTCCTACCGCGACCACGCCGAATTCCTCGACTCGCAGCCGCGCTACGACTCACTGTTCGCCTATCCGTCCGACGACTACCGGAGCTGGGCGCGGGGCCTGAAGGCCGCCGGATACGCCACGGCCCCCGATTACGCCCAGCGTCTGGTGCGCATCATCGAGGAGAACCAGCTCTACCTGCTGGACCGTCCCGACGGCATGCACCTCTACGCCACGCGCTACGGGCTTCCGCGCGACCCCGAGGAGTGGTTCTCGTCGCAGAGCAGCGTGGAACGCACGGCCGAGGCCGCGACGGCTGTCGATCCGGACAACTACCGCGTGACGATCAACGCCCATGCGGGCTACAATGTCTATGCCACCAACGGCGTGCATTACGTCACGGCCAAGGAGAACGACACGTTCGAGAACATCGGCGAAAAATTCCGCCTCTCGGCCCGCAACCTGCGGAAATTCAACGACCTGAAGGACAAAAAGGCGCAGCCCGTTCCGGGCGAGGCGGTCTATATCGAGCGTAAGAAAAAGCGCTGGACGGGCAATGCCCAGCACCACATTGCGCGGCAGGGCGAGACGGCCTATTCCGTCGGGCAGTCCTACGCCATCCGCACGCGGTCGATTGAAAAGTTCAACAAGCTCAGGCCCGGCGAAGAGCTGGAGCAGGGGCGCCAGATACGGATCAAATAAAACCTGCATACCATGGAAACAACCCCGCTCAGAGCCAAAATACTCGATACGATCATCCGCAAGTCGACCCTCAAACAGAAGGTCTTCGACAACTCGTTCGCGGCGTTCAACACCCTGAAGGAGACTCTGCTGGAGATGGCTTCGGAGATGGACGACGAACTGGACGGCAAACTCGACCGCCGCGTGCGGCTCGAATACCGCGACCGCGGCAAATTCGAAGCCCAGCTGCAGGTGGCCAACGACATCCTGATCTTCCAGATGCACACCGACGTTTTCGAATTCGACGCCGGGCATCCCATCTGGCAGAACCCCTATGTCGGGAGCGACCGCGAAAACTCCTACTGCGGGCTGATCAACATCTACAATTTCCTCTCGGATTCGTTCAAGTTCAACCGCAACGCCGACGAGGGATACCTGATCGGCCGCATCTTCATCAACCGCGAACGCCGCTATTTCGTCGAAGGCAAGCAGCAGACCTCGATGCGGGCGGCGGATTTCGGCCGGGAGGAGTTGGACCGCGACGCACTGGTGCCGATTCTCGAATCGGCGATCGATTTCGCGCTGAATTTCGACCTGCTGATGCCTCCCTACGAGGAGAACAAGCGCGTGACGGTCGACCAGTTCAACACCAAGATGGACAATTCGAAATTCGTGACCGGCAAACGGCTGGGCTACGATTTCGACATAGAGGATATTTAACCCGCACTACCTTGAAAAAGACGCTTTTCACCTTACCCACGGCGCTTCTGTTCGTCGCGGGGGCTGCATACGCCCAGCACGAATACGCCGAAATCGCCCGTCTGCGCGGCCTGAACGAATCGGTGCGCGGCATCCGCCCGATGGCCGACGGCGAGCACTACACCACCCTCGAAAGCAACAATATCCTGCGGTACAGCTATGCCGCGAAGAGCCCGGGCGAGAGCCTGCTTCCGTCGCCCGCCCCGAACCTCACGATCAGCGACTACGCCTTTTCGCCCGACGAACGGACGATTCTCGTCGCCTCGGGGCGCAAGCCGATCTACCGCCACTCCTACACCACCTCCTACTCGCTCATCCGCGACAACCGCGTGCAGCCCGTGCTGCGGCAGGCCGAAGCGCCGCGCGACGCCTCGTTTTCGCCCGACGGACAGCGCATCGCCTATTCGGACCGCAACGACCTCTATGTCTACGACATCGCGGCGCAGACCACGCGCCGCATCACCGACGACGGGGCATGGAATTCCGTGATCAACGGCACCACCGACTGGGTCTACGAGGAGGAGTTCGGCATCACGCAGGCCTATGCCTTTTCGCCCGACAGCCGCCGCATCGCCTACCTGCGCTTCGACGAAAGCGAGGTGCCGCTGATGGAGATGATGCGCTTCGACGGCAAGCTCTACAACCACGCCTATTCGTTCAAATACCCCAAGGCCGGGGAGCGCAATTCGGTGGTCCAGCTCTGGGTGGCGGACCTCGAAACCGGCGCGAAGGAGCGCATCGACACGGGTCCGGAGACCGACCAGTACATCCCCCGCATCGGGTGGACGCCCGACGGACGCCCCTGGTACTACCGCCTCAACCGGCGTCAGAACACCTTCGAAATGATCGTCTGCGAACCCCACGGGGCCCAGCGCACGGTCTACGAGGAGCGTGCCCGGCAGTATGTCGAGCGGGTGGACGACAAAACCGTCACGTTCGTCGACAAGGACCGTTTTCTCGTGCGGCAGGAGAGCCACACGGGATTCATGCACCTCTATCTCTACAGCCTCCGCCGGGGCATCCTCGGACAAGTGACCCAAGGCAGTTGGGAGGTGACCGAGGTGGTGGGATGCGACGGCAAACGCGTCTGGTACCTCTCGACCGAGACCTCTCCGCTGCGCCGCAACCTTTACAGCGTGCGCCTCGACGGCAAGGACAAGCGGCGCCTCACCGCGGGCGAAGGCTACTACACCGCGGCCCCTGCCCCCGGCATGAAATATTTCATCACCACCTTCTCCAACGCCTCGACGCCCAACCTGACGGAGGTCTGCGACGCCGAGGGCCGGGTCATCCGCACGCTGGCCGACAGCCGCAAACTGTGCGAGGAGCTGGCGGCGTCGAAACGCCCCGTCAAGGAGTTCTTCACCTTCACGACCGAGCGCGGCGACACGCTCAACGCCTACATCGTCAAACCCCGCGGCTTCGACCCCTCGCAGCGCTATCCCGTGCTGCTGACGCAGTATTCGGGTCCCGGTTCGCAGCAGGTCCGTGACCGCTGGTCGCTCGACTGGGAGGATGCGCTGGCCGACAAAGGTTACATCGTGGTTTCGGCCGACGGCCGCGGCACGGGATTCCGGGGCGAGAAATTCAAGAAGCTCACCTACGGACGCCTGGGGGCCCTGGAGGTCGAAGACCAGCTCTCGACGGCCCGCTACATGGCCGCGCAGCCCTGGGTGGACCCTGCACGCATCGGCATCTACGGCTGGTCCTACGGCGGGTTTATGGCCCTGGGATGTGCGCTGAAGGGACACGGGCTGTTCCGGATGGCGATTGCCGTGGCTCCCGTCACCTCATGGCGCTACTACGACACGATCTACACCGAAATATACAACAACCTTCCGCAGTACAACGCCGCGGGTTACGACGACAATTCGCCGATCAATTTCGCGCGGATGTTGGACGACCGGCAGACGCGCCTGCTGATTATCCACGGCACGGCCGACGACAACGTCCATTTCCAGAACACCGTGGAGATGACCCGGGCGCTGAACCGCGCCGGCAAGCAGTACGACATGATGGTGTATCCCGATCAGAATCACTCGATGTTGCCCGACGCAACGGCACACATAAGACAGAAAATGATTGATTACACCTTGAAGAATTTATGACGTATTCCATGCAACTCGAAACGCCGATCGGTCCGCTGACGATCACGGCGACGAAGAAGGCCGTGACGGCCATTCGTTTCGGCACACAGGTCCCGGAGGGCTCCACACCCTGCACCGGGGCGGAAGCCACGCCCCTGCTGCGCAAGGCCGCCGAAGAGATCGGGGACTATTTCGCAGGTTCGCGGCGCAAGTTCACGCTGCCCCTCGCCCCCGAAGGAACGCCCTTCCAGCAGAAGGTCTGGGAGGCGCTGCGCACCATTCCCTACGGCGAGACCCGCACCTACAAGCAGATCGCCATCCAGATCGGCCACAACCAGTCGTTCCGGGCCGTCGGCATGGCCAGCAACCGCAATCCGATCGCAATCGTCATCCCCTGCCACCGGGTCATCGGCTACGACGGCAAACTCACGGGATATGCCGGCGGGCTCGACATCAAGGAGCAGCTGTTGGAGTTGGAGAAACGGTAGTCAGACGGATTCCGGAGCCACGGATTCCGTCGGCTCCACCTCGTAGACACCCATATAGCGGGCGCCGAAGCGCGTCCAGTCGTTGAAATTGAAACAGCGCACCAGCCAGTCGGGATAGGGGCGCCAGGGGACTTTTTTCAACGGCAGGGATAACTCCGTATCCAGCCACCAGCTGTGCGAAAGCACCATCAGCTGCCGCCCGGGGGCCTGCAGCGAGCGGGCCGCGGTCTCGAGTTCCGCCCGTGTATCGAAATAGAGCGGCCGCAGGTTGCGGGGCATATAGAAGCGTATCTCCACGATGCGGCCGGGCTCCAGAATATCCTCGATGAATCCGTACCCTACCCCCGAGGGAACCAGATTGAGGGCCACGACCTCCTCCTTGCCACGGCAATACTCCTGCATCATTTTGTAGAAATAAATCTCCGGACGGGGCTGCACCAGACAGTAGCCCACGATGCCCATGTTGACCACGACGAGCGTCCCCAGCGCATAGCGCCAGGCCCGGGCCGCGAACCAGGCACGGGGCAGCTCCCGGAACATCAGCACGATGAACCAGGGTGCGAAGAAGAGCGCCGGAAAGAAGAAGCGCAGCTCCTTGTGCCCCATAAAGAAATGCACCGCGAGAAACGGCACGAGCATCCACGTCACGACATGCCGGGGACGGCGCCAAAAGAACCAGACCGCAGCGGCCAGCGCCAGCGGTCCGTAGACATAGCCGCCCTCGGTGAAGGGTGCCGTGAGGTAATACCACCAGGGCGAGGTCCCGAACTTGAGCATATTCTCGTTGAGGATATTCTCGCGCAAGTAGTTTACCGGCGTAAGGGTCCACTCGCCATAGAGCCAGCGGTCGGCCAGCATTCCGAGCACCAGCACGACCAGGACGCCCGGAACCATCCCGGCATAGAGCTTCCAGCGACGGTGGAACACCAGCAGCCAGATGCCGTAGCCCAACAGCGCGAATCCCATCTGGAACCGCACGGCGAAGGTCATTCCCGCGGTCATTCCCAGCAGCACGCCCCAGCCGAACTCCCGGCGGCCTTCGGCCCGGCGGCAGCGCATCGTGAGCGCCGCCAGCAGCAACAGCAGGTTGCCCGAAATCATCTCGGCATTGAAATGGACGTGGAGATAGGCCAGAAACCAGAGGAAGAATCCCAGCAGCAGGAACCAGCAGCGGGCGCACTCGCCGCCCAGTTCGTCCCGCACCGTGCGGTAGAAGAACAGCAGGACCGCGACCGAAAGGGCTCCGCTCAGGAGCTGAAGCACGAACACCACCGCGAAAGGCGAATAGAGCCCCGCGGCCAGCAATCCCTTTCCGACGGCCCACGCCACGAACGGCTGGATGCCGGGGCGCATCTGCAGCAGGTACTCCCACGGCAGGTGTTCCGGCGTGGGGGTTCCGAAGAGCTTCATGTGGGCATATTCGAGGATCTGGAAATGCTCATCGGGATGGTAGGTCCCCAGACTGAAAGCGGCGTATAACAGCGTGACCAGACACCCGGCCCAAATCAGGCGGGGGGGGGTAATTTTGAGGCGTTCGAAAGAGATCATCAATAGTATTCAGCGTTGTTCCGGCTGCAAAAATACATCAAATCCCGTAAACTCCGCACTCCGGGGCCTGAAAACACCCGTCCGGAAGCTCCTTCAAAAGTACGGGGCGCGGAAAACCGCGCCCCGCATCCTGTCCGGACTCCGGTATCAGAGCCCGAACGCGAAAAGGTCGATGCCGTCGTAAACGGCGCTCACGACGCCCAGCAGCAGCACCCCGGCCAGGCAGATCGCCAGGCTGATGCGCGTATAGCGGTCGGTGCGGAACGTCCCGATCGGCGTGTCGCTGGGGGTGATGTACATCGCCTTGACAATCAGCAGGTAGTAGTAGAGCGAGATCACGGTATTGATCAGCGCGATGAACACCAACACGTGAAAGCCGCCCTTGAAAGCCGCCGCGAAGACGAAGAATTTCGAGAAGAAGCCCGCAAAGGGCGGGATTCCCGCCAGCGAGAAGAGCGCCAGGGTCATCCCCACCGCCAGCCGGGGATTGGTCTTGTAGAAACCGTTGTAGTCCTCCAGCCCCACCTTGCCGCCGCTGTGCTGCTCGACGACCGACAGGACACCGAACACCGCGAGGTTCGCGGCCATGTAGACCAGCACGTAGAAGACCAGCGAGGTCATGCCCAGGGCGTTGCCGCCGATAACGGCCAGCATGATGTAGCCGGCCTGCGAGATGGACGAAAAGGCCATGAAACGCTTGAGGTCCTTCTGCCGGATGGCGAAGAGGTTGGCAACGGTGATACTCAGCACGGTGACGATCCAGAGCAGCGTCTGCCACTCCCGGACCATCGGGGCGAAGACCTTCACGAGGACCGTCAGCAGCACGAACGCCGCGGCGCCCTTCGACACCACCGAAAGGTAGGAGGTCACCGCCGTGGGAGCGCCCTGATAGGCGTCGGCGGTCCAGAGGTGGAACGGCACGAGCGAGATTTTGAACCCGAGTCCCGAGAAGAAGAAGACCAGCGCCATCACCTGCAGGGGCGAACCGTCGAGACGTGCCGCCATGTCGCCGAAATAGAGCGTCCCGGTCGTGCCGTACAAAAACGAGATGCCGTAGAGCATCAGGCCGCTCGAGAACAGTGCGCAGAGGATGTATTTGGCCCCCGCCTCGGCGGAATGGCGCTTGTACTTGTCGAAGGCCACCAGACAGGCCATCGGCACCGAAGCCAGCTCCAGCCCGATGAAGAACAGCAGGAAATTGCCCGCACCGATCATGAAATACATGCCCAGCAGCGTCGAGAGGGTCAGGATGTAGAACTCGCCCTGCTTGTGGCGCGTATCTTCACGCCGCAGCCACGTATTGGCCTGCAGGCAGACGATGAGCGCCCCCATGGCAAGGACCGCCTTGACGATGCCGTGCATCGGATGGTACTGGAACATGCCGCCGAACGCTTCGCCCTCCCCGCCCGGGAGCAGGCAGACCACGGCCTGCACGACGAGCAGGCCGCAGGTCACGGCCGAAAACCAGCGGCGGCCGCGTTCCCCGGCGATGAGGTCGTAAAGAAATACGAGGACAAGGATTGCCGCGAGGACCGTTTCGGCCCGCATCAGCGTAAATATCGAGGTGTAATCCATAGTCGCTTAACTCAAAATGTGTGCAATCAGTTCCGATACGCTGCCGCGGATCATGTCGCTCACCCAGAGCGGCGCGAGGCCCATGCCGGCGATGGCCACGACAAGGCAGATGACCGAAAGGCGCTCGTCCCACGTGGCGTCGGTGAGTTTGAGGTGCGCGGGGTTGTCGCACGTGCCGTAGAGGATCTTCCCGACGACGCGCAGGATGTAGACCGCCGTGATGACGATCGACGTGCAGGCGATGATCGTGACCACGCGGTGGAACGTGTCGGCATGCATGAACGCGCCGTTGAAGATGGTCATTTCGGCCACGAAGCCGCTCAGGCCCGGCAGTCCGAGGTTTGCAAGGCCCGCGATCACATAGCCCACCGCGAGGAACGGCATGACCTTCATCAACCCGCCCAGCTGGCGGATGTCGCGCGTGTGGGTGCGTCCGTAGATCATGCCGATCAGGGCGAAGAACAAGGCCGTCATCAGTCCGTGGCTCAGCATCTGGAGCACGGCGCCCGTACCGGCCGCGGTATTCATCATCAGCACGGCGAACAGCACCAGTCCGCAGTGCGACACCGAGGAGTAGGCGTTGATGTATTTCAGGTCGGTCTGCACGCAGGCCGCAAAGGCGCCATAAACCACCGAGATCGTCGTCAGGATGATGAATATCCAGCTCAGTTCCTGCGCCGCGTCAGGCAGAAGGTACATGGCCACCCGGAAACAGCCGTATCCGCCGAGTTTCATCAGCACCCCGGCGTGGAGCATCGACACGGCCGTCGGGGCCGAGGCATGGCCGTCGGGGCTCCACGTATGGAACGGGAACAGCGCCCCCAGCACCCCGAATCCCACGAAGACCAGCGGGAACCAGATGCGCTGTAACGACAACGGAATGTTGTGCAGCGCGGCGATCTCCTGAATGTTCATCGTCGTGGCACCCGCACCGAAATAGATGCCCAGAATGCCTATCAGCAGCAGCGCCGAACCGCCCATCAGCATGAGTGTCAGCTTCATGGCGGCATATTCCTTGCGGCCGCTGCCCCAGACGCCGATCAGCAGGTACATCGGAATCAGCGCCACCTCGTAGAACATGAACATCGTGAAGAGGTCCACCGAAACGAAGAACCCGAAGACGCCCACGCTCAGCAGGCAGAACCAGAGAAAATAGGCCTTGATGTCCTCCTTCATCTGCCACGAGGCGAACGTGCCCGTGAAGACGATAATGGCCGACAGCAGGAGCATGGCCACCGAAATGCCGTCGACGCCCACGGCGTAGTGGATGTTGAGCGGCGCATACCACACATGGCTCGCGGTGAAGAGCATCGGGGCCGTTTCGCCCGCGCCGCGCAGTCCGAGGTACTGCACCACCAGCACGACAGCCAGCGCGACGAGCAGCGAGGAGCCCGCGACCATCACGGCGTGAATCTGCCGCGTCGATTTCGAGAGCCACAAACCCAGCATCATCAGGAGCGGGACGGCCGGAAACAGGGATAGTATATTCATAACAACTTTCCGATTAGCAGATTAAAAGAATCAGGACGGTGAGGCCCAGCGCACCGCCGAGGAACCAGATGCAGTAACGCTGCACGCTGCCGCTCTGCATGTCGCGGATAAGCCAGGCGGCGCCGTTGGCGCCCCGTGCGAGCAGGTTCATAAAGCCGTCGACCACATGGCGGTCGAACCACGCAATGGGCGTCGAAATGCAGGCGAAAATCACCCGGTGGGAGATGAACTGATAGACCTCGTCGATGTAGAAACGGCGGTAGGCCGCGCGGTGCAGGCCGCTGAACGTCGCCGCCAGTTTGTCGGCAACCGGCTGCCGGTCGCGGGCGTACATCCACGTCGCCAGCGCAATGGCCGCGGCGGCCACGCAAAGGCTGACGGCAGCGACACCCGTGTCGATATGGATGGCATAGGCCGCGCCGTCGGCGGAGACGAACTCCCCGAAGGGAATGAATCCGGCGACGCAGGTCACCGCCGCCAGGAACACGAGCGGCAGGGTCATCGTCAGCGGAGCCTCGTGCGGCGTATGCGCGGCATGAAGCTCACGGTTCTCCGTGCCCCAGAAAATGCCGTAATAGAGACGGAACATATAGAACGCCGTAAGTCCCGCAATGGCGGTCATCGTCCACCCCATCACGGGGCTGAACGCAAAGCAGGCGGTCAGAATCTCGTCCTTCGAGAAGAAGCCGCTCAGGGGCCAGATGCCCGCGATGGCGAGGCACGCTACGAGGAACGTCGCGTGGGTCAGCGGCATATAGCGGCGCAGTCCGCCCATGGCCGACATTTCGTTGGAGTGCACCGCATGGATAATACACCCCGCGCCGAGGAACAGCAGGGCCTTGAACATCGCGTGGGTGAAGAGGTGGAACATCGAGGCCATGTAGCCCAGTCCGCCCGTATGCGGGTCGGCCGAGGTGCAGACGCCCAGCGCCACGATCATGAAGCCGATCTGCGAAATGGTGCTGAAGGCCAGCACCCGCTTGATGTCGCTCTGCACGCAGGCCACGACGGCGGCGTACAGCGCCGTGAAGGCCCCGATATAGGCCGTCCAATGCAGCACCTCGGGCGCATAGCCGATAAACAGCGGGAACATCCGCGCCACGAGGTAGACGCCCGCCACGACCATCGTGGCGGCATGGATCAGCGCCGACACGGGCGTGGGTCCCTCCATGGCGTCGGGCAGCCAGATGTGCAGCGGGAACATGGCGCTCTTGCCCGCGCCGCCGACGAACATCAGTCCCAGCGCCAGCGGGATCATCGTCCCGGCGGCGACCAGCGCATGCGCCTCGGGCGTGAAGGAGAAAGTTCCGGCGTAATAGCCGTAAATCAGGATACCGATGAGGAAACCCAGGTCGGCGAAGCGCGTGACGATAAAGGCCTTCTTCGACGCCGCCACGGCCTCCTTTTTCGTGTAGTAGAAGCCGATCAGCAGGTAGGAGCTCACGCCCACCAGCTCCCAGAAGAGGTACATCTGGAAGATGTTGGTGGCGACGACCAGTCCCATCATGCTCATCGTGAAGAGCGCGAGGAAGGCATAGTAACGCTGGAAACCCCGCTCGCCCTTCATATAGCCCAGCGAGTAGATGTGGACCATCAGCGAGACCGTGGAGATTACCACTAACATCATCACCGAAATCGGGTCGAGCAGCACGCCCAGGTCGATGTGCAGTGCGCCGCCGATGGGCAGCCACACCGTGTTCCACGGAATGACGGTCGGGAACACGCCTGCGGCGTCGCGCCCGGCCGAAAAGTATTCGAAAGCCGTCCACCAGCTCAGCAGCGCCACCACGGCCAGCACGGCCGTACCGACGGCGCCCGCCACGACGGGACGCATCTTCATGCCCGCGAGCCCCAGCACGAGGAAGCTCACGAACGGCAGTAAAAGAATCAGAATCGTATATTCCATAACGAGTCGTTTGTTACCACTTCATCTCCCGCAGGCTCTTGGCGTCGATGTTGCGGATGTTGCGGTAGATGTTGATGATGATGGCGATGGCCACGGCGGTCTCCGCGGCGCTGATGCCGATGGCGAACAGCGTGAAGAAGAACCCCTCGAGCTGTTCGGGGAAGAGAAAGCGGTTGAAGACCACGAAATTGATGTCCACCGAGTTGAGTATCAGCTCCACGGAGATCAGCATCGCCAGCAGGTTGCGCCGCGTGACGAATCCGTAGATGCCCACGAACATCATGATCGTGGAGACGACGAGGTAATATTCCATTTTTATCATAGCCGTACCTTTTTAACGTTTGCGTGCGATGAGGATGCCCCCGACGATGCAGGCCAGCAGCAGGATGCTGATGACCTCGAAGGGCAGCACATATCCGAATTTTTCAGGACTCATCAGCGCGTGTCCGATGGTCTTCACATGCAGTTCGCCGTGCTCGAAATGCGAGGGGTTGAAATCGTGCCGGAGCATCACCCAGAGGCAGATGCCGAGGCTGAGCAACGTCGCGCCCAGTCCCGCGAAGAGTTTGTAGCCCTTCAGGTCCTCGGCCTTGTCGCCCTGGCTCGAGGTCAGCAGGATCGAGAAGACGTACAGCACCGTGATGCCGCCGGCGTAGATCAGCAGCTGCACGGCCCCGAGAAACGAGTAGTTGAGCTGGAAATAGATGCCCGCCGTGCCGAACAGCACGAACAGCAGGTAGGTCGCGGCACGCAGGATGCGCCGGGTCGTCACGGCGAGTATCGCGCTGACGCCGATGAACAGCGCCAGAACGGTGAAGACGATGAGTTCGAGGGTTATTTCCATAGCTTACTGCTTGTTGAGTTGTTTGACGAGTTTTTCGCGCGTGTAGACCGCATGCTCGAACGTCGGCGCGAAACGGATGGCACCCGTCGGGCAGACGTTGACACACAGGTGGCAGAACATGCACGACCCCAGGTCGTACTCGTAGCGCACCAGCCGTTTTTTGGTCCTGCCCGTCTCGGGATCGGTGACCGTCTCGGTCGTGAGGCGGATCGTGCCGTTGGGACAGTTCGACTGGCACAAGCCGCAGGCGATGCACTTGTTGCGGCCTTCGGCGTCGTGGGGCATCGTGAGCTCGCCGCAGAAGCGGTCGTACATCTTCAGCGTCGCCCGGTTATCGGGGTATTGCTCCGTGACTTTCGGGGTGAAAAACTCCTTCAGCGTGACCTTCATGCCGGTCATCAGGGTTCCCACGCCGTGAAACAGACCTTTGATATAGTTGCTCATGGCTAAAAATGCAGTTTAAAGACGACGACGATGACCATCAGCAGCAGGTTCGCCAGCCCGATGGGCACCAGGTATTTCCATTCGAGGGTCAGGATCTGGTCGATTCGCAGACGCGGGAACGTCCATTTGATCCACATCAGCAGCCCCACCACGAAGAAGGCCTTGCCGAAGAACCAGACGAATCCCGGAATGTAGTCCATCACCGTATTGAATCCCTCCCAGCCCGCGATGTGCAACGGCATCCAGCCTCCGAGAAAGATGGTGGCGGCGACGCCCGCGACGATGAACAGATTGACGAACTCGGCGACGTAGAACAGTCCGAAATGCATGCCCGAATACTCGGTGTGGTAGCCCGCCGTCAATTCCGACTCGGCCTCCGGGAGGTCGAACGGCCCGCGGTTGACCTCGGCGTTGCCCGCGATGAGGTAGATAACGAAGGCGACGAGCGCCGGGACATGGCCTTTGAAGAGGAACCATCCGTCGGCCTGCCGGGCCACGATCTCGGAGAACTGCATGGTGTCGGTCAGCACGATGATCGTGAGAATCGAGAGGCCGATCGAAAGCTCATAGGAGATCATCTGGGCACCGCTTCGCATGGCGCCGATCAGCGAATACTTGTTGTTGGAGCTCCACCCGGCCAACAGGATGCCCACCACGCCGATCGACGAGGCAGCCATCAGGAAGAAGACCCCCACGTTGAAATCCAACACCTCCAGTCCCTTGTTCACGGGCAGGCAGGCGAAGGCCAGCACCGAGGCCAGGATGACGATGTAGGGGGCGAGGTTGTAGAGGAACCGGTCCGAGCGGCGGATGGTGATAATCTCTTTGGTGAGCATCTTCAGCACGTCGGCGGGAACCTGCAGCAGTCCCCAGAAGCCCACGCGCACCGGCCCCAGCCGGCACTGGAAGGCCGCACAGACCTTGCGTTCCATGAAAATCATCACGACGGCGATCACGGCGTACATCAGCAGCAGGCAGACGCCGACGATCACGCATTCGATGAATACGGCCAGTCTGAGGGGCATCAGCGATGTCAGCAATGCGTGCACCCAACCGGTAATTATTGAAAAGTCAAACATACTGTCTCTTTTTTATCGGTCAATATCCGGAACCACGTAATCCAACGTACCGCCGATGGCAATCAGGTCGGCGATTTTCGTCCCCCGGGCGATGGTCTCCAGGCAGGCGACCAGCGGCAGGCCCGTCGAGCGGAATTTCATGCGGTAGGGAGACTTGTCGCCGCGGCTCTCGAGGAAGACCCCGAATTCGCCGCGGCTGCCCTCGACGGCGGCGTAATAGCTGCCCTCGGGAATGCGGATCACGGGTTTCATCTTCAGCTGGTATTCGCCCTCGGGAATGTTGTCGATGAGCTGTTCGATGATGTTCATGCTCTGCTCGATCTCCTTCATGCGGACCATGTAGCGGGCGAAGCAATCGCCCTCGGTGAAGAGCACCTCCTCGAAATCCACCTTGCCGTAAACGGCATAGGGATGGCGCTTGCGTACGTCGCAGGCCCATCCTGCGGCGCGGCCCGTGCCGCCCGTGGCGCCGAACGAAATCGCATCCTCGCGCGTCAGCACGCCGGTGCCCTTCAGACGCTCCTGCGCGATGACGTTGCCCGTGAAGACCTCGTGGTATTCGCGCAGTTTGGGGCGCATGTAGGCGATGAACTCCTTGGTCTTGCGCACGAAATCGGGATGGATGTCGGCCTGCACGCCGCCGATGGTGTTGTAGGTCTGGATCAGGCGGCCTCCGGTGGTCTGCTCGAGGATGTCGAGCACCTTCTCGCGGTCGCGGAACCCGTAGAAAAAGGCTGTCAGGGCCCCCATGTCCATGCAGAGGCAGGCGAAGAACAGCAGGTGCGAATCGATGCGCTGCAATTCGTCCATGATCGTGCGGATGTACTGCACGCGCTCCGAAACCTCGACGCCCAGCCCCTTCTCGATGCACATGCACAGCGCATGGCGGTTCTGCGTGGCCCCGAGGTAGTCGAGGCGGTCCGTCAGGGCCAGCGTCTGGGGATAGGTCAGCTCCTCGCACATCTTCTCGATGCCGCGGTGGATGTAGCCGCAGTGCGGATCGAGTTTTTTGATGATCTCGCCCTCGAGCGACACGCGGAAACGCAACACGCCGTGCGTCGCCGGGTGCTGGGGACCGATGTTGATGACATATTCGTCCTCCTCGAAGAGCACGTTGCGCTTGCGGATATAACTGCCGTCGGACTGCAGTTCGTAGGTCGGCGAGCTGTCCTTCGACACCTCGTTGCTCATGCGCAGGGGGTTCTGCGCCGGGTCGTAATCCTTGCGCAGGGGGTATCCCACCCAGTCGTCGCGCAGGAACAGCCGCCGCATGTCGGGGTGGTTCAGGAACCGGACCCCGAAATAGTCGAACACCTCGCGTTCGTTCAGCTCGGCGGCCTTCCACAGGTCGCACACCGAGGGCAGCACCGGATGTTCGCGCTCTTCTGTCAGCGTCCGCAGCACGACGTTTTCGCCCGTCGCGGTCGCCTCGAGGTGGTAGACCACGCCGAAACCCGCCTCGCCCCAGTCCATGCCGGTCAGGCTGCGCAGGAAATCGAATCCTTCGGACAGCAGGCGTCCGGCCAGGTCGTGAAAGCCGTCCGCCGGGACGGTGAACATCCCGTCGCCGCCTTCGGTCCATACGGCGCGGGGTTCCCAGGCCGTTATCTTGTCTATGAGGTTGCTATTCATGCTTCTCTTCTCCTTCCACATTCAGATCGTTCTTTTCCGCCGTCAGGTCGCGCCGGAGGAGCTCTTCGTACTCCTCTTCGCCGATCTGGCAGTTCACGCCGCCGAAAAACCGCTGCACCTTCACCTTGCGCTGCAGCTGCATCAGTCCGTAGAGCATCGCCTCGGGGCGCGGCGGACACCCGGGGATATAGACATCGACGGGCAGGACCTTGTCCACGCCGTCCACCACATGGTACGACCGCTTGAACGGCCCGCCGCTGACGGCGCAGCCGCCCACGGCGATGACGTATTTGGGATCGGCCATCTGGTCATAAAGCCGTTTGAGCACCGGGGCCATCTTGTGCGTGATGGTTCCGGCGACCATGATGAAATCGGCCTGCCGCGGGGAGGCCCGGGCCACCTCGAATCCGAACCGGGCAAAGTCGTAACGTGCGGCGCCGACGGCCATGAATTCGATGCCGCAGCAGCTCGTGGCGAAGGTGAGGGGCCAGAGGCTGTTGCTGCGGCCCCACTCGATCAGTTCATCCAGACACCCCACCAGCACGTTGGTACCGCCGTCGCGCAGCTCGGCGATCATCCGTTCGATGTACTCGTTGTCGTTGAAGTCCCCGTAGGACATCGACTTGATTTTCGGTCTCTTTATTTCCATTCCAAAGCTCCTTTCCGCCATGCGTAGGCAAGGCCCAGAATCAGTATCAGCAAGAAAAAAAGGATGCTCACCAGTCCGTAGACGCCCAGTTCCTGCACGACCACGGCCCACGAAAAGAGGAACACCGTCTCGACGTCGAACATCAGGAAGAGGATGGCGAAGAGGTAATACCCCACCTTGAACTGCATCCACGAACGGCCGCGCGTGGGGATGCCGCATTCGTAGGCTTCGCCCTTCTGGGGATTGTACGAACGCGGCGAGATGGCGCGGGCGATGCCCAGCGCGACTGCGACCAGCGCAATGGCCGTGAGGATGACGACCACTAACAGCGTAAATAATGTGCTTGTTTTACGAATTATATTCCGGCGTCGGAAACACGCCGCAAATCCGGGGTTAAGAGGACTCCCGGAGAAACAGACGAAGAAAAGGGGAAAGGGGCTAAATCAGGATGCGCCCCAGCGAAAAGACGTAGTAATCGACCGGATCGCGGTGCAGGGCACGGGAATAGGTCCGCATCGCCATGCGGACGCCGAACGCGGCATCGACGGCGGTGCGCACGTCGGCCCGCTGCCGGAAGAGGGCTTTGTGGTCCGAAGGAACCACCGGCGCCTCGATCGAGGCGCTGCACGAGCAAAGCGCTACGGAAAAATAGTTGCGGACGGCCTGCGGAGGACGCGCCGCGACCGTTTCGTTCAGCGAAGGCTGTATCTCGCCCGCAGCGTCCTGAAACGAGGGCCCGTCGAGGCTTCCCGCCAGAACGAACAGCAGCAGGATCAAAACATATTGAAGTCTCTCCAGCATTTCGTCCGAATCACAGTTTTTGCGATGCGAAGATACGCCCTTTTGCGGAGAAAATGTACGCCGCGGACGAAAAAAGACGCAAAAAGGCGAATTTTGATTACATAAGCGCCATTCCGGACAACGAAAAGCCGCCTCCCCGAAACGGGGAAGCGGCATCCTCACAGAGCGCGTCCGGAGGGCTATTCCTTCGCATAGCGGTCCTCCACGACACGCCAGTCGACGATGTCCCACAGCGCATTGACGGCATCGGCACGGCGGTTGCGGTAGTCGATGTAGTAGGCGTGTTCCCAGACGTCGATGCACAGCAGCGGCTTCATGCCGCGGCACATCGGGTTGCCGGCATTCGGTTCGGCGACGATCACCAGCTCGCCCGGCTCGTTCTCGGCCAGCCACACCCAGCCCGAGCCGAACAGCCCGGCGGCGGCCTGCGCCATGCGGATTTTCAGTTCGTCGAACGATCCGAAATTGCGGTTGACGGCCTCCAGCAATTCGTTCGAAGGCTCTTTCTGCGGCTTCGGGGAGAGTTCTTCGAAGAAAAATTCGTGGTTCCAGGCCTGCGCGGCGTTGTTGAAGATCGCGCCGTCGGCCGAAAGGACGATGTCCTCGAGCGGCTGGCCGGCAAAGGGCGTGTCGAGAATCAGTTCGTTGAGCTTGGCGACATAGCCCGCATAGTGCTTGTCGTGGTGGTAGTGCATCGTCTCGCCGGAGATCGCCGGTTCGAGCGCATCGTATGCGTAGGCCAGGTCCTGCGGGACAAAGCGGGGTTCGGTCGCGGTATCGGTTGCCATAATCAAAGGAATTATAAATAAGGTGATGAATGTTGTCATAACAGGTTCGGTTTTACACTATTCGGCCAGCGGTTCGAAAGCCCATTTGCCCTCGCCGCAGACGGGGCACACCCAGTCGTCGGGCAGCGCATCGAACGGCGTATCGGGACCGATGTCGTCCTCGGGATCGCCCAGCGCGGGATCGTAGACATACGCGCAGACGGTGCAGCAGTATTTTTCCATCGTTTTCGGGAATTAAAATTCAGCGACACCTCCAACAAATAGGGTGCCCGTTTGAAAAATTCCGAATATTTTTTGTATTTTTGAGCAAACCAACCTACAAATCGAAACCTAAAACCCCACTTATGATGACACTCCCATACGCCGAACCGTACAAAATCAAGATGACCGAGGCCATCCGCACGTCCACCCGCGAAGAGCGCGAGCTGTGGATTCGCGAAGCCCGCTACAACCTCTTCAAGCTGCGTGCCGACCAGGTGACGATCGACCTGCTGACCGACTCGGGCACGGGCTCGATGTCCGACCGCCAATGGGCCGCGATGATGACCGGCGACGAGAGTTATGCCGGGGCTTCGTCCTATTTCCGGCTCCGCGAGACCGTCACGCGCCTGTTCGGAATGCCGTGGTTCCTGCCCACGCACCAGGGACGCGCCGCCGAGAACGTGATTTTCTCCGCACTGCTCAAACCCGGTGACATCGTGCCGGGCAACTCGCATTTCGACACCACGAAGGGTCATATCGAATTCCGCCACTGCCACGCCGTGGACTGCACGATCGACGCTGCGGCCGACACGCAGCTGAAACTGCCGTTCAAAGGCGAGATGGACCCCGGCAAACTGGAAAAAATCCTCCGCGAAAACCCGCGCGAGAAAGTGCCGTGCGTGGTGCTGACCGTCACCAACAACACGGCCGGAGGCCAGCCCGTGTCGATGCGCAACATCCGCGAAACGGCCGAAATATGCCGCCGCTACGGGGTGCCCCTGCTGATGGACTCGGCACGCTTCGCCGAGAACGCCTGGTTTATCAAGACCCGCGAGGAGGGCTACGCCGCGAAGACGATCAAGGAGATCGTGCACGAAATGTTCACCTATGCCGACATCATGACCATCTCGGCCAAGAAAGACGGCGTCGTGAACATGGGCGGCTTCGTGGCCATGCGTTCCGAAGAGCTTTACAAACAGGCCATGTCGTTCAGCATCATGTTCGAAGGCTATGTCACCTACGGCGGCATGTCGGGACGCGACATGGACGCACTGGCCGTGGGACTGGACGAAAACACGGAGTTCGAACAGCTGGACGCCCGCATCCGGCAGGTGAAGCTGCTGGGCGACCTGCTGGACGAATACGGCGTGCCCTACCAGCGGCCGGCCGGCGGACACGCCATCTTCGTCGATGCCAAGAAAGTGCTCCCGAACCTTCCGAAAGAGCAGTTCATCGCCCAGACCCTGGCCGTCGAGTTATACCTCGAGGCGGGCATCCGCGGCGTGGAGATCGGCTCGATTCTCGCCGACCGCGACCCCGACACCCACGAGAACCGCTACCCCGCACTCGAACTGCTGCGGCTGGCCATCCCCCGCCGGGTCTACTCGGACAACCACATCCGCGTGATCGCCGCCGCGTGCCGCAATATCTACGAACGCCGTGCGGAGATCACCACGGGCTACCGCATCACCTTCGAGGCGCCGATCCTGCGCCATTTCACCGTCGAACTCGATAAAATCCGATAACGAATCATGAAACGCATCCTTCTCACACTGGCCGCGCTCGGCACGGCCTTCACCATGCAGGCGAAAGTCGTCCTGCCCGGAATTTTCGGCGACAACATGGTGCTCCAGCAGCAGTCCGAAGCGCAGTTCTGGGGCAAGGCCGCTCCCGGAAAAAAAGTCGTGATCCGCCCCTCGTGGAGCTCGCAGGCCGTGACGGCCACCGTCGGCAAGGACGGCCGCTGGCAGGCCGCCGTGCCCACCCCGTCCGCCGGAGGTCCCTACACGATCGAGCTGAGCGACGGCGAGTCGCTGACGCTCCGCGACGTGCTGATCGGCGAAGTGTGGCTCTGCTCCGGACAGTCGAACATGGAGATGCCCATGCGCGGATTCCTCAACCAGCCCGTCGAAGGTTCGGCGGACGTGATCATCCGGGCCAAGGCCGCGACGCCTATCCGGGTCTGCACCGTGCAGCGTGCCACGGCCCGCACCCCGCAGGAGGAGTGCACGGCGCAATGGCAGCAGAACACCCCCGAAGCTGTCGCCGCGACGAGCGCCACGGCCTACTATTTCGCACGGTACCTGCAGGAGGTGCTGGAGGTCCCCGTGGGCATCATCGTCACCTGCTGGGGCGGCACGCCCGTCGAGACGTGGATGGACCGCGAAACGATGGCCGGCTTCAAAGAGTTCGACCTTTCGTTCCTCGACGGCGAGGCCAGGATTGAGAAACCGGAAATGAAGCCCTGCGGACTCTACAACGCCATGATCGCACCGCTCGTGCCCTATACCGTCAAGGGATTCCTCTGGTATCAGGGCGAATCGAACCGGCTGCGGCCCGCCCAGTACCGGGCGCTGATGCCGGCCTTCGTGAAGATGCTCCGCGAACGCTGGGCGCAGGGCGAACTGCCGTTCTACTACGTGCAGATCGCGCCCTACCGCTATGAGAATCCCGACGAAGCGGCGGGCTCGGTCCTGCTGCGCGAGGCCCAGCTGCTCAACCTGCAGGACATCCCCTCGAGCGGCATGGCCGTGACGATGGACATCGGCAACGAAAACTGCATCCATCCCGCCCAAAAGGAGCAGGTCGGCACACGCTTGGCCTGGCTGGCGCTGTCGAAAACCTACGGCATGAAGGGCATCGACGCCGACACGCCCGTCCTCGAGAAGATGGAGATCGCCGGCAATAAGGCCTGCCTGACGTTCCGCACGGGCCGCGAGGGCCTCGCACCGCTGGGCGACACGCTCACGGGCTTCGAGATTGCCGGCGCCGACCGGATTTTCCACCCCGCCACGGCCCGGATCAGAAAGGGCAACGGACGTCTGATCGTCTCGAGCGAAGCCGTTGCGGAGCCCGTCGCCGTGCGCTACGCCTTCCGCAACTACGCCGAGGCCACCCTCTTCAACAGCTCCGGCATCCCCGCCTCCTCGTTCCGCACCGACGACTGGGAGGTGAAGTGACAGACAACGGGTCGGATTCAGCAGAATTCGACCCGTTATCCGATTCGGTTCAGCGCCGAGAGAATCTTCCGGTTCGCGCTGTCCACCACCGAACTCTCCAGCGATGCCAGGTAAATCCGGGTCGTGCGCTCGGAGGTGTGTCCCATGCCCGCGCTGATGACCGTGATGGGGACACGGTGGTTGCGTGCCGCCGTGGCCCAGCTGTGGCGCGACGTGTAGGACGAAAGCCCGCCTTCGAGCCCGAGGAGCTGCGACAGCCGCTTCAGCAGGCGGTTGTAATAGTTCAGCGCCACCTGATACTGCGCATAGGCCCTGCCGGGCTCCCCGGCGGTCAGCAGCGGAAAGACATAGGGCGTATTCCGGGTGCGCCATTCGTAACGCCGGATGATCTCCCGCATACACGTCTCCAAATGCACGGTCATCTGCTGCCCCGTCTTGCGCCGCACGTAGTGTATCTCTCCGCCCGACAGGTCCTGTTTTCGCAGAAAAGCCATGTCCACGAACGCCATGCCGCGGGTGTAATAACTGAAGATAAAGAGGTCGCGGGCCAGCATCAGGGCGGCCGAATCGCTCAGGTCGAGGTTGCGGAGCCGCCCGATAAGCCGTTCGTCGACGGCCCTTTTGCGGGTGTGGTCGACACCCGTGTAGACGTTGACGAACGGGGTGCACGGCTCCGCAAGACGCTGCCGGACCGCCCGGTTGTAGACGGCGCGGAGGATGCGCATATAGAACGACACCGTGTTGCGCACGACGCCGCGCCGCATGAGATAGGCGTTGTACTCCTCGACCAGCAGTTCGGTGAAGGCCGCGAACGGAAGGTCCGCGCCGCCGAGAAAGTCCGAGAAACTCCTGTACGTGCGCTGGTAGTTGCGTGCCGTCCCCAGCCGCCCCTCCGAGGTCAGCCGGGCGATCTGGCTGCGGAGGAACGCCAGCACGGTGGCATCCCGGTGCGGGGTACGGAACCGGGAGACAATCTCGTCCGCGGTATAGGGGCGCCCCTGCTGCGTCAGGTCGCGGACGATCCGCTGCAGCAGGACTATATCGCCGTCGATGCGGTGCCGGACGACGGACGCCTCGCCCGGAAGGGCCAGTACCTGCCCGGCTTCCGCGTCCCACCATTCGGGAACGATGCGGATACGAGTCGTGATGCGACGAACCTGACGGTCGTGCGTCACCTGATAATAGATGCTCCCGGCCTTGCCCGGGACACGCGATGCGCGGAATTTCACTTTTACGGAAGTTGTCATAATCATAGGATTTTGTTCCGAAAGGTCGCAAATATCCTACATTTAGCATGCCGTGAAAAACTGCGGGACCAGGAATTCCGTGACAGGAGAAACCGAATTCAAACGAAGTGCGGCGCAGAAGGTCGGTACCGAAGCACGACCTGTCTGCGCCACACGCAAGCAAGGGCAAAGATGCCCGCCGGAATCAAAAACTAAATCAGCGTTTCGAGAATCTGCACGGCATTGAGCGCCGCGCCCTTCTTGATCTGGTCGCTCACACACCAGAACGTCAGTCCGTTCTCGCAGGTCAGGTCCTTGCGGATGCGGCCCACGTAAACGGGGTCCTTGCCGGCGATGAACAGCGGCATCGGGTAAACCTTGCCGGCCGGCTCGTCCATCAGCACCACGCCCGGCTCACTGGCGAAAGCCGCGCGGGCCTCCTCCGCCGACACGGGGCGTTCGGTCTCGAGCCACACGCTCTCCGAATGGGCCCGCATCACCGGGACACGCACGCAGGTCGCCGAAACGCGGATGTCCGAGTGCATGATCTTGCGCGTCTCGTGGAACATCTTCATCTCCTCCTTCGTGTAGTCGTTGTCGGTGAAGACATCGATATGCGGAATCACGTTATAGGCCAGCTGGAAAGCAAATTTCGCCACCGTAGGCTCCTTGCCCGCAACCAGTTCGGCATGCTGCTCCACCAGTTCGGCCATGCCCGAGGCTCCGGCGCCGCTGGCCGACTGATAGGTCGAGACGTGTACGCGGGTGATGTGCGAGACCTTCTCGATGGCGTTCAGCGCCACGACCATCTGGATCGTCGTGCAGTTGGGGTTGGCGATGATGCGGCGGGGCGCATTCTTCGCGTCTTCGGGATTGACCTCCGGCACCACGAGGGGCACGTCGGCATCCATACGGAAGGCGCTCGAGTTGTCGATCATGATCGTGCCGTGCTTGGTAATCGTTTCGGCGAACTCCTTCGACGTTCCCGCCCCGGCCGAGGTCAGGGCAAAGTCGATACCCTTGAAATCGTCGTTGTGTTGCAGCAGCCTGACCTCGATTTCCTTTCCGCGAAACTTATACTTACGTCCCGCGCTGCGTTCCGAGCCGAACAGCACGAGTTCGTCGATCGGCAGCGCCCGTTCCTCCAAAATCCGCAGAAATTCCTGGCCCACAGCACCGCTGACGCCCACAATAGCAATTTTCATCCTGATTAAAGTTAATAAAGTGATCATCGTTCCCGCTCGGACGAACCGTACACGGGAGCTCCGGGGCAAATATAACAAATTCAGTCTGAATTACAAAACCCTCCCACCTAAGAGGTGGGTCTTAGGGGCGATAGTCGGTCGTGATGCACCCGAACCTCGTCCGCGCTCCCGTTCCGTCTAAAAAACGGAGGGGATGGGGTGATGGAAGCGCCGACGAGGATCGGAACCGTTATAACAAACCGCCGCCCCTAAAACCCGCCTCTTAGGCGGGTCAGTCGAAAAAGTCGTCTTCGTCGGAGGTGTTCTGTCCCTCGGGGTCGGCCTCTTCGTCGCAGTCGTAATGCGGCATCATCGCCGGACGCAGGAACTGATCTCCGCGGCTGATGCCGAAGCGGCCGTCGTCGTAAACCCGCTTCATAAAGTCACCGACGATCGGCAGGGCCATCACACTGCCCTCGCCGCCCCGGATAAAGTGCACCGACTGGTCCTCGCCGCCGACCCAGGCCCCTGCGACGAGCTTCGGAGCCACGCACATGAACCACGCATCGCGGTTCTTGTTCGAGGTGCCGGTCTTGCCGCCTATCTCCACGCCGTTGAACCCGAACTGCCATTTCAGGCGTCCGGCCGTTCCCGAGTTGACCACGCCCTGCAGCATCGTGAGCATCGTGTAGGCCGTGCGCTCGCTGATGGCGTCCTGCGACTGGGGAATGAACGAGGCGATCAGGTTGCCCTGCCGGTCCTCGATGCGGGTCACGAAGATCGGATCGGTGTGCACGCCCTGGTTGGCGAAGGTCGAGAAAGCGCTCACCAGCTCGTAAACGTTCGACTCCGAGGAACCGAGGGCCAGCGCCGGTACGGGATCGATATAGCTGCGGATGCCCATGTTGTGGATGAAGTCGGCCACGGCAGCAGGCTGCTTGGCCTGCTTCATGATCCACGCCGAATAGTTGTTGCGGCTGCGTGCGAGGCCCCAGCTCAGGGGATGCAGCACGCCGTCGTACTCGACATTGCCGGCCTCCTTCGGCGACCAGGCCGTACCGTTGGCCGTCTCGATGGTCGTCGGCAGGTTCGGGACCATCGTGCAGGGCGTCAGCCCCAGGTGGTCGATGGCGAAGGTGTAGACGAAGGGTTTGATCGTCGAACCGATCTGCCGCTTGCCCTGCTTGGCCATGTCGTACTTGAAATAACGGAAATTAGGTCCTCCGACATAGGCCTTTACAAAGCCCGTGCGGGGATCGAGCGCCACCATCGAGGCACGCATGATCCGCTTGTGGTGGAGAATCGAGTCGCGCGGGGTCATCAGCGTGTCGCGCTCGCCCTTGTAGGTGAAGACCTTCATGTGACAGGCCTTGTCGAACGACGCCTGTATCTGCTTCTCGCTCGCCCCGGCGTTTTTCATCTCGCGGTAGCGGTCCGAATAGCGGATGGCGTGGCGCATGATGCGCTCGCGCTCCTCCCGGTCGGCGCCGATGAAGAGCGTCTTCGTACTGCGGTACTGCGCATCCATTTTGGGCTGAATCTCCTTCTCCATCTGCCGCTGCACGGCCTGCTCGGCATAGGCCTGCATCACGGAGTTGACCGTGGTATAGATTTTCAGTCCGTCGCGGTAGATGTTGTACGCGGTGCCGTCGGCCTTGCGGTTCTTGAGGCACCAGCCGTAGAGCGGATTCTCGTCGTACTCCTTCACCGCCTGGTCGTAGTCCCATTCGTTGTAGAACTGGCTGCGCTTGGGCCGCTCAGCGTTCATCACCAGGCGCAGCATCTCGCGGAAATAGGTCGCCGAGCCTTCGTTATGCGATATAGGCTTATAGTTCAGCACGATGGGCAGCGCCGAAATCGAGTCCCGCTGCCGGCGCGTCAGCGCCCCGGCAGCCTCCATGCGCGAAAGCACGAGGTTGCGGCGCACGAGGGCGTTGTCCGGATTGCGCACGGGGGAATAGCGCGTCGGGGCGTTCACCACGCCCACCAGCACGGCCGCCTCCTGCACGTTCAGTTCGTCGGGCTCCTTGTTGAAAAAGGTATGGGCCGCCGACTTGATGCCATAAGCGTTCGAGCCGAATTCCACCGTATTGAGGTACATCGCGGCGATCTCCTCCTTGGTGTAGTTGTATTCGAGTTTAAGAGCCGTGATCCACTCCTTGAATTTCGCCGTCACGAGTTTGGCTTTGCGGACGATGGCCCCGCGGTTGCGGGCCGTGTCGCGCGGAAAGAGGTTCTTGGCCAGCTGCTGGGTGATGGTCGAACCGCCGCCCTGCGAGGTGTTTTGCAACAGCAGGGTCTTCACGGCCACGCGGGCCAGCGAGGGGATGTCGATGCCCGAATGCCCGCGGAAACGGGCATCCTCGGTCGAGATGAGCGCCGCGACGATCGGCGGCACCTCGTGTCCGCCGAGCCGGATGTGGAGCGTCGAGTCCGACGGATAGAGGTCGGCATACTGCACGTAGGAACGGTTCTGCACGAAAAACGAGCCGATGACCTTGCCGTCCTCGGAGTAAATCTCCGTGGCGAGGTTGCTGCGGGGATTCTCCAGCTCCTCGAACGAGGGCATGCGTCCGAACACGCCCAGGGCAGTCAGCAGCAGCATCACGGCCACGAGCGCGAAAGGTGCAAGCGCTATGCACCAGATCCATTTTATCGTTTTCGGGCTGACGCCCGTCTTTTTACGCTGTGTCATAAGACCGAATTTTGGAGCAAAGATACGAAATATTCCTTAAAACGGCAGCCCGACCGACGCCGCAACCCACACGCCGCCACTCGACGGATGGTAACACGACAGCTTGAAGGTCGAGGTGGCCGACGCCGGCTGGCGGAAAGCGTTGAAATCGACGACGATGTCGCCGCCCGCAGACCAGATTCGCCGCCAGGCCATCCCCCCGCGCCCGATGTCCCGGAACTGCGCATAGTCGCCTCCGGCGTTGAGCCGGATGCGCTTGATGTAGATCACCGAACCGATGCCGCCTTCGGGACACCACACCGGCAGCTGGTAATCGACCGAAGCGGCCGTGTAGTTGTTCGAAACGATGTCCGCCGAGGTGAATCCGCGCGGAATGAGGCGCGTCGAACGGTAACTGAGCGGCGCATATCCCGACGGGAACTTGTAGCCGCCGAGCGAGGTCTGGTACGTGGCGGCGACCTTCAGCGAGTTGTGGAGCACGAATCCCGGCAGGTAAGCCTGCCCGTAGAACGAAATCAGGTCGCTGAAATGGGAGTTCGCAGGGTTGAACGTATAGTTCGTGCTGAGGGTGTATCCCCAGCGGGGCGCGATGTCGCGGTGGGACATACGCACCTGGTCCGAAAAGCCCACACCGAACGAGAGTTTGTGCAGTCCCTCGCGGAAACCGATCCGCTGGATATTGGAGATACCCCCGTTGACGCCCCATTCGATCTTGTCCAGATTGGCGACCATGCCGTTCGAATAGTTCCAGCCCGTGGAGACGGAGAGCTGGCGCGTATGGTATCCCTGCTGGAAATAGAGCGGCAGCGTGGCCGACAGCCCCACGGAGTAGTATTTGTCGGGCGCCGGACGTTTCTGGTAAACCGGGTTGCCCGTCTCGGGATCGTAGGCCGACAGCGAGTAGAAGAGCTGGTTGCCGCCGTAGGAGGCATCGAGGTCGAAGCGCACGCCCAGTCCGAAATAGCGCACCCCGAGGTTCACGAGCGACCCTTCGTGACGGTTCCAGCCGTAGGAGGCATAGGCCTCGGTGTTCGAAAGCAGGTTCTGCGACATGAGCGTGAAGCCCACATTGAGGTCGATGACGTGTTCGTCGACCGCGGCGAAGGGATTGAACGCCACGGGCATCCAGCTGTGGACGTTCACCAGGTTGGGGACCTTGCGGTAACGCTTCGTGCGGAAATCGCCGCACTGCGCGACGGAATCCGACGTCGTAAAACGCACCGTGTCGAGATTCACCACATCCCAGCGTTTGCGGGGCGGATTGACGAGGTTGACCGGCAGGCGCGACGGCGTGACGGGAATCAGCAGGCTGTCCGCGATGTCGGCCGCCTGCTCCGTGACCCGGTAGCCACGGCGGTCATAGGTCGTCAGCAGCACCTCCCCGCCGGCCGGGGCCGGCGAAAACGAGCCGTAGGCCGAGGTCGAGATGCGGTATTCGCGGCGGGCCATCAGGTCATAGCAGTGGGCTTCGTCGCGGCCCGAGGCGATCGAACCGTAGTAGAGTTTGCCGTCGGCGGCCCGGAGGTTCGAAAGCGTGATGTAGGCCCCTTCGGTAATCGGATGAACCCCCTCGCTGTCGATGCGGCCGATCCACATGCCGCTGTCGTCGGTGACGAGGACATACCACGCCACCGTCAGGTCGTCCCACGCCAGTCCGTGCACCTCGGCCCGGTCGGGCGTCGCCAGACGCCGCACGGAGTCGGTCCCACGCTGCACGACGACCGTATAGCGGCCGTCGGGATTGTATTCGACCCAGCCCAGTTCATCGGGCGTCTCCACCGGGAAGAGCGCCCGGCGGCGTCCGGCGACCGAACGCGGTATGCCGTCGGCGAGGTCCATGTAGCAGAGCTGCGAATTGACACGCTGTTCGAAAAGTTTCGAACGGCGGTATTCGGTCCACCACACGCGGCCGCCGTTCAGCGACGGGCGGGTCGAGACCTGCCCCGTATAGCAGATGCGGCGCTCTTCGCCCGTGCGGCGGTCGATCACAACGAAACGCGACACCCGGTCGAGGTCGGTCTTGAGTGCCAGCACGGCGGTGTCGCCCAGCGGCAGGGGCCACTGGTAGGTGGTGTAGTTCTTTTCGGGAAGCTCCGTAAGGGTCGCGGCGCTGTCCTCGGTTGCGGGCAGCGACGCCCAATAGCGTTCCAGTTCGTCGAAGGTCTCGCGGAAGAGCTTCTGGACGTTGGTCTTGTAGAATTTGCCTAAAGCGACGCGCGTGGTGGCCAGCACGTAGGGGTTGCGCGAACCGTACCACGCAACCTTGTCCCAGACATTCTCGCCGTAACGCTCATAGGCATAGGAGCATATCTGGTAGCCCAGCTCGTAGTGGTCGGGGATGTAGTCGCGGTAGGAGCCGCAGAACCAGCGGTCGATGTTGCAGCGGTCGCGGCCGACGCTCCCCATCGCGCGGTAGGCCATCGAGAACGAGGGCTGGAGCCCGCGGCCGAACGACGACATCATCGTCTCGGACATCACGGCATCGCCCTCCATGGCCCAGATCGGCATGCACAGCAGGCCGATGGTCGAACCCTGCTGCCCCAGCACGTAACTCAGGGCGCGGATGACGCCCCGGTCGAGGTTGTTGTACTGCACGGCATGGCGGTATTCGTGGGCCACGAGCTGTTTGTACCACGGCATCGAATAGCCTTCGATGGCCGGCGAGGTGAGGAACTCCACACGCTTCGGGAGGTACATCACCAGCCCGTTCGACTGGAAATTCTCGGGGTGCATGACGAAGGGAATGCGCATCGGACCGTGGCGGAAGCCGTAGGAGATGTCGGGCTGCACGGTGCGGATATAGAACAGCGTGCGCCGGGCGACGGCCGACACGGTGTCGGGATAGATCATCCGCACGTCGGGCGTGCGGATCGTCGACCATTTCATCGGGGCGTCCGAACCCCAGGTGTAGTACTGGGCCGCGGCACGCTCGGCACCGCACACCGCGCAAAGAAGCGCGAACAGCAATAACAGCCGGCGCACGCTACGATCCGGCTTTTTTACAGCGGTAGCCGCTGCGGGTGAGAATATCGACCACGCGGTCGCGGTGGTCGCCCTGGATGATGATTTCGCCCTCCTTGGCAGCGCCTCCGACGCCGCATTTGGTCTTCAGCAGACGCGCCAGCTCCTGCAGGTCCTCATCGCGGCCCACAAAGCCTTTGACCAGGGTCACGACCTTGCCGGCCCGCTGCTTGCGGTCGAGCCACACCCGCAGGTCCTGCCGCGCCGGGGGCAGGGTCTCCGCCTCCGGTTCATCGTCCGTTTCATATTTGAAGCCGGGATCGGTCGAATAGACCATCCCGAGCCGCGCTTTCCAGTCGTTGTCCGCCATAGCTGTTCAAATGGTTGAAATAAAACGCCGAAACGGGCGAATTATTTTCCGCAAAGATAGAAAAAAGAACGAACGGTACCAAAACCGAATTGTATGCGGTTCGGCAAAACGTCCCGACTGATAAAAGTGTCGTTACGACACCAAAGATAGAAAAAAGGCGGCTGGATGCAAAACCGAATTGTGCGCGGTCCGGCAAAACGTTCCGACTGACCGGAATTACTCGGACTACTCCTTTTCGCGGATGGCGTAAAAGGCCGCACGCAGCTCCTCGACCGTGCCGATCATCATATAGACATCATAGGTATAGGCGAGTCCCTCCGTGACGGCGAAGGTGCGGATCGGCGCGAAATAGGAGCACGCGCCGCTCATGGGACCTCCGGGGCCCGAGCCGAACCGGTAGGTCGTCGAAAGCTCCGTGCCGGGCGTGTAGACGCCGATGCCCCACCCCGTGTCGTCGACATACGCCGCCCAGTGTTCCGTGCGGTTGCGTTCCTCGTTCTTGCCGGTCAGGTCCAACCGTCCCGGCACCTCGGATTTGAGTTCGCCGCCCGTCCACGGCTTGTCACCGTCGTAAAAGACATAATTCTTCAGGTCCCAGTCCACAAAGATTGCGGGCACCTCCTGATGCGTCGCAGGATGGTCCTTCGCCCCCGAACCGCGGTTGCTGAACGAGTAGCGGATATGCGCGATGCGGCCTTCGAGCGAGATCGACTCGATCATCCGGCATTCGGTGACGGCCTTTCCCGTGGCCCAATGCACCGGGATGGTCGTGACCCGCAGCGAGCTCTGCTCCACCTTCTGGTCGGTGACCTCGGCCTTTTCGCCCTGCCAGCCACCGCCCTGAATCGGGTTCCAGACCCATGGCTGGGTGTTCCAGATACTGCCGTCCGCCTCGCCGTAGTAGGATTGTTGCATGAAACGCCCCTCGTCGCAGTGGTTCAGCAGGTTGCGTTTGGTCGCGGCCTCCGAGAAATGGAACACCGCGCCGCCGCGCTTCATGTCCACGCCCAGTTGGATTTCACCGTTATTGATATAGGTGGCATCCTCCATCCCGGCCTCGGGCCAGGGTTCGACGGGCGGAGTCTCTTTCTTGTCTTCCGAGCAGGCCGCGGCTCCGAGCAGCAGCATTAGCAGTAAAGTTCGCATGGGTTTCATTGTTCCGGTTTTCGGCGAAGATAGTGAAAAAAGCGAAATAAACACCAACTTAATCGATTAAATTTCAACAATCGTCGAAAATTCACCGGGCCGCAGGGTCCGAATAGGACGAAATATGCTATCTTTGGTGGCGTAACGACACGGAAAATTCTGCCGGACCGGGCGCAATCCGGTTTTGGAGCCGTCCGTTCTTTTTTATCATTTGTATTCTATGGCTAAAAAGTTCCGCGAAAAACTGCGCCGGCTCAATCCCTTCTCGCAGCCGATGACGCTCGACCAGCTGCCCAAGCCCCTGCCCGCCAACCCGGACCAGCGGCTGGTGAAGGTCTATGTCGAAGGCTACGAGGACGTGGCTTTCTGGCGCGGCATCTTCGACCATTTCCAGAATCCCTACCTGCGGTTCGAAATCTCGGTGCCCGACCGCGGCGACCTGCCCAAAGGCAAAAAGGTGCTGATGGGGATGATTCCCCGCTCGTCGGAGGAGCTGATTCTCTGCGTCGACTCCGATTTCGACTACCTCTTCGCCGACCGCACGCCCCAGTCGAAAGAGGTCAACGGCAGCAAATTCATGTTCCATACCTACGCCTACGCCACCGAGAACTACCTCTGCTACGCCCCCTCGCTGCACAACGTCTGCGTGAAGGCCACCAAGAACGACACGCGCATCTTCGATTTCGTGAAATTCATGCACGAATACTCGTGTACGATCTATCCGCTGTTCGTCTGGTATGCCTACTCGGCGCAGCTGGCTTCGGAGAACATCTTTCCGCTGATCGATTTCAAGCAGTCGGTGCGCATCGGCTACCTCGACATCGAGAACAACGGAAAAAAGACCCTCGAATGGCTCCGGCGCAACGTCTCGAAGCGCGAAAACCTGCTCCGCCAGCGCAACCCGCGGATGATCGAACCGATGAAGGGATTCGAGGAGCAGCTCAAGGAGCGCGGGCTGAAACCCGAGAACGCCTACCTGTTCATGCACGGCCACACGCTGATGGACAACGTGGTGATGATAGCCCTGAACACCGTGTGCGAGAAGCTGCGGGCGATGTCGATTGCCAAGATCACCGCCTCGAAGAAGCAGGGCGTGGCGCTCAAGAACGAGATGTCGAACTACACCAATTCGCTGCGCTCGATCCGCGACGTGCTCCTGGACAACGAAAATTACACCAAGTGCGCACTCTACAAACGGCTGGAGCGCGACATCGAACGCTATATCGCCCGCACGATCTGGAGCATGAAGCGCAACGGCGAAATCAAGGAGACCTCGATGATCGGTATCATCCACCGGCTCCGGCAGGGGCAGGAGTAAATGAAAGCCAAATTAAAAAAGGAATGTTAAAAAACACTCCTTTTTCGTACCACGCGCACGGTGGACTGCGTAGCCTGCCGCACGAAGACCTGCGGACCGCGGGCGTATTTGCGCCACAGTTCGTCGGTGTAGCCGCGCACGGTCAGCAGCTCCATGTTCTCGGCCTTCATCACGTCGAAACCCGCCTCGCGCAGCGCCTCGATCGCCTCGTCGATGTGCCACGAATTGTCGACGCAAAGGCTCAGGTTCACCGCCGAGTTATGAATCAGGTTGGTCTTGATGCGGAAACGCTCCAGCAACGAGAAAATCGTGCCGAATTTCTCCTCCAGCACGAATGAAAAATCGCGCGAACGGATCGTCAGCAGCACCTGATCCTTCTTGAGAATCAGGATGGGCACATCGACCGGAGCCGACATCCCGCGGATGACCGTGCCGGGCTTGCGCTTGTCGCCGAAGGGACGCACGTAGAGCGGAATATTCTTGTTCTGGAGGGGTTTTATCGTCTTGGGGTGGATGATCTGCGCCCCGCTGTAAGCCAGCTCGATGGTGTCGAGGTAGTTCAGTTCGGTAATCTGCACGGCATCGGGAAACGCCTTCGGATCGGCGTTCATCACGCCGTCCACATCCTTCCACACCGACATCGACTCGGCGTCGAGGATGTTGGCCACCACGGCCGCCGAGTAGTCCGAGCCTTCGCGGCCCAGCGTGGTGGTCGTGCCGTCGGGAGCCCCGCCGATAAATCCCTGTCCGATGAAGATATTCTCGGCGCACTGGCCCAGCGCGTTTTTCAGCAGCGTCGTCGAAGCCTCGAGGTCCACCCCGGCATCCTTATGGTGCTGTTCGGTGAGGAAGCAGCGGCGCATGTCGATCCAGCGGTTGGGGACCCCGGCGTAATTGAGGTATTCGGAGATGATCGTCGTCGAGACCAGCTCGCCGTAAGCCACGATCGTGTCGTACCACAACTCGGCGTCGGCCGGTTTATAGACGGTCTCCGCGGCCACCTTCTCCAGTTCGTCGAACAGCGCGTCGACCGTCGGCAAGCGTTTGGGACCGTGCCACAGGTCGTCGACGATCTCCGCATGGTATTTGCGCAGCGTTTCGACATTGTCCAGGGAGAGCTGCTTATCCCCTTTCTGGACCCCTTCGAATACCTTTTCCAGCGCATTGGTCGTCTTGCCCATCGCCGAAACGATGATGAACAGGTTCTGTTCGTCGTCGATGATCTTGCGCAGGTTTCTCACGCCGTCTGCATTCCGCACCGACGCACCCCCGAATTTATAGACTTTCATGTTATCTCTCGTTTTAACCTAACGTACCTTCTTTACCGTCCGGAGCTAACCGACCGCCGGACTCCCGCGGCCGATGGCCGCGTTTACAAATCTACCCCACCCCGGCTAAGAGCCGGGCTTTAGGGGCGATGCCCAGATGTTAAGGACCGGAACCGATGCGACGCGTCCGCCTTATAAAAGCCGTTTCTTAAACGGCCCGTGGGAGGGGCTTGTCGCGACGCAACCGGGATTTCGACCGGGATTTCAGCCGGAATGCGGGCGGATAGTATCCGAAATCCTATTTTTTCACCTCTTTGTACGGTACTCCGATGTTCTGGAACAGGAATGCGTACTGATCCGTCGCTTCGTCGATGCGCTTTGAGGTGGGCTTGCCGGCGCCGTGGCCCGCCTTCGACTCGATGCGGATCAGGATCGGGGCGTCGCCCGCCTGGGCGTGCTGCATCGTGGCCGCGAACTTGAACGAGTGGGCCGGAACGACACGGTCGTCGTGGTCGGCAGTAGTCACCAGCGTCGCGGGGTATTTCACACCCTCCTTGATATTGTGCAGGGGCGAATACTTGTAAATATAGGAGAACTGCTCCTCGTTGTCCGACGAACCGTACTCCACGGCCCAGCCCCAGCCGATGGTGAATTTGTGGTAGCGCAGCATGTCCATCACGCCGACGGCCGGGAAGCACACGGCATAGAGGTCCGGACGCTGTACCTCGCAGGCGCCGACCAGCAGGCCGCCGTTCGAACCGCCGCGGATGGCCAGTTTGTCCGACGAGGTGTATTTCTCAGCCACGAGGTACTCGGCCGCCGCGATGAAATCGTCGAAGACGTTCTGTTTGTTCTCCAGCATGCCGGCCTTGTGCCACGCCTCGCCGTACTCCGAGCCGCCGCGCAGGTTGGCCTCGCAGTAGATGCCGCCCTGCTCGACGAACAGGATCGTCGTCGGGGTGAACCCGGGGGTGAGGTTAATCTGGAAACCGCCGTAGGCATAGAGCATGCAGGGATTCTTGCCATCGCGCTTCAGGCCCTTGCGGTAGGTGATGAACATCGGGACCTTCGTGCCGTCCTTCGAGGTGAAGAACACCTGTTCGGTCGTGAACTGCGCGGGGTCGAATTTCACCTCCGGAGCCTTGTAGAGCGTCGATACGCCCGAGGCGATGTCGTATTTGTAGATGGTCGCGGGCGACGTGTAGCTGGCCAGCGTATAGTAGAGTTCCGCGTCCTCCTTCTCGCCGTCGAAACCGCCGACCGTGCCGATGGCGGGCAGCGCGACCTCGCGCACCAGTTTGCCGGAGTAATCGTACTGGCGGACCCGGCTCTGCGCATCCTGCAGGTAGGAGGCGAACAGGTAGCCGCCGGCCGTGCCGACCCCTTCGAGCAGGTTCCGCTCATCCTCGGGGATCACCGTCACGACCTGGGCGGGAGCGTTCAGGTCGATGCGTTTGAGGGCATAGTTCGAAGCGCCCTCGTTGGTGACGAAATACAGCGCATTGTCCTTGCAGTCGACGGGCATATAATCCGCATCGAAGCCCGGAAGCAAGGTGCGGAATCTCGGTTCCGACATTTTCTTATAAAGTATCTCGGTTCCCGACGTACCCTCCGAACCCACGATGAAGAGCCACTTGCCGTCGTCGGAAGGCATGGCCGAGAAATAGCGCAACGGATGCGCCTTGTCCTCATAGATGAGTTTGTCGGCCGACTGGGGCGTGCCCAGTTCGTGGTAGTAAACTTTCTGGAACTCGTTTTTCGAGGAGTAGGCGCTCTGCTTCGGGGCATCGTAGGCGCTGTAATAGAATCCCTTCGAGTCGGGAGCCCACTGTGCGCCCGAGAATTTCACCCACTCGATCCGGTCGGCGGCCAGCGACTTGTCGGCGGTGTCCATCACGCGGATTTCCACCCAGTCGGAGCCCGACGCGGCGGCCGAATAGGCGAACCAGCGCCCGTCCTTCGAGAACGACATGGTAATCAGCGCCACCGTCCCGTCGTCGGAGAGCGTATTGGGGTCGAGGAACACCTCGCCCGGGGTGCCCGGCTCCTTCGTGCGCCAAATCACCGCCTGATTCTGCAGACCGTCGTTATAGGTATAGTACCACCAGTCGCCGTGCTTTCCGGGAGCGCCCTCCTTGGGGTAGTTCCACAGTTCGGTCAGCCGCTCGCGGATCGCCCCGCGGAACGGGATTTGCGCGAGGTAGTCCTGGGTCACGGCATTCTCGGCGGCGACCCAGGCGGCCGTCGCTTCGGAGTTGTCGTCCTCGAGCCAACGGTAAGGATCGGGAACCTCGGTACCGAAATAGTTGTCCACCACGTCGCCGCGCTCGGTCTCGGGGTAAGGCAGGTGTTTGATCTGTTTCATGTTGCTGCAACTTGCCGCCACCGCCGCTGCACCGAGCAGGACGGCGACTCTGTAGGAAAAACTCGTCATAATTGAACCGTTTGGGTAATGATCGGGACAAAGTTATGAAAAATTCGATATTTTCAGTAATTTTGCCTAATTGAAAACAACAGACTATGTACAACGAACTCAAAACGATAATCGAGCAGGCGTGGGAAAACCGCGAACTGCTCCGGGAACCCGCCGCGCAGCAGGCCGTGCGGCAGGTCGTGGAACTGGTGGACAAGGGGCAGCTGCGCACGGCGGAGCCCGTCGACCCGGCCAAAAGCGAATGGCAGGTCAACGAGTGGGTCAAGAAAGCCATCATCCTCTATTTCCCGATTCAGCCCATGCGCAAGATGGAGGCCGGCGAACTGGAGTGGTATGACAAGATGGAGCTCAAACACGGCTACGAGGAGCTGGGCGTGCGCGTCGTGCCCCACGCCGTGGCGCGTTACGGAGCCTACATCGCTCCGGGAGCCATCCTGATGCCCTCGTATGTGAACATCGGCGCCTACGTCGACACCGGCACGATGGTCGACACCTGGGCTACGGTCGGCTCGTGCGCCCAGATTGGGCAGCACGTCCACCTGTCGGGAGGCGTGGGCATCGGCGGCGTGCTGGAGCCCGTGCAGGCTGCTCCGGTCATCATCGAGGACAACTGCTTCATCGGCTCGCGGTGCATCGTGGTCGAGGGGGCCCATGTCTGCCGCGAAGCGGTGCTGGGTTCGAACACCGTCATCACCGGTTCGACGCACATCATCGACGTCACGGGACCCGAACCCGTCACCTACAAGGGTTACGTGCCGCCCCGCTCGGTGGTCGTCCCGGGCAGCTACCGCAAGCAGTTCCCGGCGGGCGAATACAGCGTCACCTGCGCCCTGATCATCGGCCAGCGCAAGGAGTCCACCGACAAGAAAACGTCGCTCAACAACGCCCTGCGCGATTTCGGCGTATCGGTATAGGCATGATCTATCGTATCCCGGAGACCACCTCGACCAACGACGACGCCCGTGACCCGAAATACCGCCACGGCGACATCGTCTGGGCCGAACGGCAGACCGCCGGACGCGGCCAGCGGGGACACACATGGACCAGTGCCGAGGGCGAGAACCTCACCTTCACGCTGGTGCTCGAGCCCCGGTTCCTGCCCGTCGGGGAGCAGTTTCTGCTGTCGGAAGCCGTGGCGCTGGCGCTCACCGACACCTTTGCGCAGTTCGGAATCGAGACCCGCATCAAGTGGACCAACGACATCTACGCCGGGGACCGGAAACTCGTCGGCATCCTGATCGAGCACAGCTACTCGGGACCGACGCTCGCCCGCACGGTCGTCGGAATCGGCATCAACGTCAACCAGACGGAGTTCGACCCGGCGCTTCCGAATCCCGTGTCGATGGCCGCCGCCGCAGGCCGCACATTCGACCGCGGCGAGGTGCTCGAAGCCTTCCGCGAACGGATCGAAGCCCGCTACGCCCAGCTCGAACGGGGCGATACCGAAACCCTTCAGTGCGACTACCGCGAACGCATGTACGGACTGGGCGAACGCCGCACGTTCCGCTATCCCGACGGCACGCCGGTCGAAGCCGTGATCGAAGGCGTCAGGCCCTCGGGCGAACTGCTTCTGCGCCACGACGACGGCACGCTTCGGGAATACCTGTTCAAAGAGATCAATTTTGTGTTAAATTCCTAACACAAACCCTTGCTGTTACAGAAATAACAGTTATATTTGCATCGTAAAACAGCCAATTTCAAATCAAATCTTAAGAATAATATGAACGTACCTGCAAATCTGAAATACTCCAGCGACCACGAGTGGTGCCGCATCGAGGGTGACACGGCAGTTATCGGCATTACCGATTTCGCACAGAGCCAGCTGGGAGACATCGTATTCGTCGATGTCCCGACCGTCGGCGAAACGCTCGCTGCCGGAGAGGTATTCGGCACGATCGAGGCCGTGAAAACCGTGAGCGACGCTTTCCTGCCCGTGGGCGGTGAGATCGTGGAGTTCAACGACGCCGTGGACGCCGACCCCTCCATCGTCAACAAGGACGTTTACGGCGAAGGCTGGCTCGTCAAGGTCAAAATGTCCGACCCCGCCGAGTACGACGCCCTGCTGAGCGCCGCCGACTACGAAAAACTGATCGGCTAAACGCAAAACATCCCAATAAAGCCCCCGCCAAGGCGGGGGTTTGGGGGTGGGTCCAATTTGTAAACGCGGCCGATGGCCGCGAGCAAACACGGACCGGCAGAAAAAAAACGTACAACAAACACAAATACTTACCGTTATGTCAAAAGTTACTGTCGTAGGTGCAGGCGCCGTGGGTGCAACCTGTGCAAACGTAATGGCTTGCCGCGAGGTGGCGAGCGAAGTGGTCCTCATCGATATCAAAGAGGGTCTCTCGGAGGGCAAGATGCTGGACATGTACCAGTGCTCGACGCTGATGGATTTCGACACGAAACTCGTCGGATCGACCAACGACTATAAAATGACCGCCAATTCGGATGTCGTAGTCATCACCTCGGGCATTCCCCGCAAGCCGGGCATGACCCGCGAGGAGCTGATCGGCACCAACGCCGGCATCATGAAGGGCGTTATCGAGAACGTCATCAAGTACTCGCCCCGCGCCATCATCATCGTGGTGGCCAACCCGATGGACACGCTGACCTACCTGGCCCTGAAGGCTTCGGGACTCCCGAAGAACCGCATCATCGGCATGGGCGGCGCATTGGACTCGTCGCGCTTCAAGTGCTACCTGGCCAAAGCCACCGGCGCCAACATCAACAACGTCGACGGCATGGTCATCGGCGGCCACGGCGACACGACGATGATTCCCCTCGTATCGAAGGCTACGGTCAACGGCGTTCCCGTTTCGCAGTTCGCTTCGAAGAAGAAGCTCGAGGAGGCTGTCGCCAACACGATGGTCGGCGGCGCAACCCTCACCA
Source organism: Alistipes sp. Zagget8 (assembly GCA_001941065.1). Lineage (GTDB taxonomy): Bacteria > Bacteroidota > Bacteroidia > Bacteroidales > Rikenellaceae > Alistipes. The sequence continues at coordinate 61,859 of MSHJ01000015.1, read as the reverse complement.
AACTCATCGGCACGTCGGCCTGGTATGCTCCGGGAGCCGCCGCATCGATGATGGTCGAGGCGATCCTCAACGACCAGAAGAAGATCGTTCCCTGCTGCTGCTACCTCGACGGCGAGTACGGCCAGAAGGACATCTGCATCGGCGTTCCCGCCGTGATCGGCCGCAAGGGCATCGAGAAGATCGTGAAGATCGACCTCACGAAAGAGGAGGCCGAGAAGTTCGCCGCTTCGGCCGACGCCGTGCGCAAGACGAACAACATCCTGCACGAGATCAAGGCGCTCTAAACCGTCCAAGGGGAAGGGCCCCGAAACAGGATACAGAAAAGCCGCTCCCGGTTCGGAGAGCGGCTTTTTCGTGCCCGGCACCCGGGTCAGAAGCTGATCTTCGCGCCGACGAACCAGCTGCGGGGCATCGAAGGACCGTAGACATAGCCCGAATCGCGGTCGGCGCCCTTGTCGAAATCCTTCTGGTAAGCGTTGAAGAGGTTCTGCACACCGCCGAAAAACTGGAGGGTGATCTCCTTGTAAATGCGCAGGTCGTAGGCCAGCCGCAGGTTCACGTCGCAGAACGTCGGCGTGGTGACCGCCACGTCGCGGTTCACCCCCGACCCGGCCATGTGCTGCACGAGCATCTCGCCCGTGCAGGTACCGGTCACGTCGGCCGTGAAGCGGCGCAGGGGCTTGAACGAAGCGGTGAAATAGCCGTAGAGGTCGGGCGTGCGGAACATCCGGCGCACGGGCGGCACCTCGGCGTCCTCGCTCCACTGCTCGGGTTCGGAATAGCGGCTCCGCTGCCACGTCATCCCCGCCTGGAGTTCGAACCAGCGGGTGAAGGCCGCACGGCCCTCGACATTCAGTCCGCGCACCGTGGCGCCCGAACCGTTGTAACGCTCCTTGATTTTGCCGCCGTCGGCCGTGTCCTCGATGTCCCGCAGGGCGAACACATCCACCAGTTTGGTATAGAAACCCTCGATCAAGAGGTTGGTCTGGACGCTTCCGAACGTGTGGTAGAGGTCGGCCGAGAGGCTCACGCTGTGCGAACGCTCCTCCTTCAGGTCGTCCGCAAGGCGGATGCGGACCCGCTCGCCGCCCACGATGGCGATGTGCATGTCCTCGTCGAAAGCCTGCGGAGCGCGGTAGCCCCCGGCATAGCTCACGCGCAGGTTCACCGACTCCGAGGGATTGAAGCGGACGTTGGCCCGGGGACTGAAGATGGCGTGGTCCACAAGATTATGCTTGTCGAGACGGCCGCCGATGAGCAGCGACCATTTCTTGGTTTTCCACTCGTTCTGCAGGTAGCCGCCCACGATATGCACCGTCTGGTCGGTGTCGATGTCATAGCCTATCGAACGGTCCTCGAGTTCATCGAAGCTGTATTCGGCGCCTAAAGTCAGTTCGAAGGCATGAAGCAGCTTGCGGAAAGCATGGACGTACTGCATTCCGGCAGCCGCCGTAATGTCGTGCGTCGTGCCGTAGGCATCGGGGTCCTGATTACCGCCGTAGTAGCTCTTGCGGGCGGTGTTCTGGAACGACGCATAGGCATTGAAACGGTTGCTGCGGTCGGCCGAGGAGAGGTCGAACGAGAGGCTTCCGCCGTCGATCGCATGGTCGGTCTGCTCGGCGACGAAGACCTCGTGCGGAGGACGGTTCAGCTGGTCGCCGCCCCGGCGGTACTCGTCGATGTGGTGGTACTGCGCCGTGATGCGCGAATAGGCCCCCGTGCGGAAATAGGACCGCATGCCGACCGACTGGCTGTTGATGACGGGCAGTTCGGTGAATCCGTCGCCGTCGTGGTCGTAACCCGAACGGTGGCGGCTCTGGCCGAAGACGCTGACGCCCGCGCGACCGCTCTCGGAGACGATCGAGGCGTTGAGCATCGTCGCGTTGTCATAGGAGCTGCTGCCTCCGAGCGAGGTCAGCGTGTGCGACAGCTGGGCCGAACTGCGCGTCGGCTCCCTGGTGATGATGTTGATCGTGCCGCCGATGGCCGACGACCCGAAAAGCGCCGAACCGCCGCCGCGCAGCACCTCGACCCGCTCGATCATGTTGGCCGGAATCTGCTCCAGTCCGTAGACGCCCGTCAGGGCCGAGAAGACCGGGTGCGAATCGACCAGAATCTGCGAATAGTGTCCGTCGAGGCCGTTGATACGCACCTGCATAAAGCCGCAGTTCTGGCAGTCGTCCTCGACACGCACGCCGGGCTGGAACGAAAGCCCCTGCGCCAGGCACGCGGCATTGGTCCGCTCGAACAATTTGGCGTCGAGCACGCTCACCAGCGCCGGGGCTTCGCGCCGCAGCGTCGCCGAACGGCTCGCCGAGACGACCACCTCGTCCATCGAGATACCGTTCTGCGCCACCTCGAAATTCAACTCCAGCGTCTCGCCCCGCCGCAGCGTGACGGACATCCGCTTCGAAGCGTAGCCCAGGGCGCGGACCTCGAGCGTCAGCACGCCTTCGGGCAGGTTTTTCAGGAAATAGTGTCCCGAAGCGTCGGTCGTCGTGCCGAAGGCCGTGCCGACGACGGCCACCGAAGCATAGGGAAGGTGTTCATGGGTGTCACGGTCCACCACGTGGCCGAAAAGGTTGGCATCCGTGCTTTTGCGCGGCGCTTCGGCGCTCAGCACAGCCAAATACTGACACACGAAAAGTGTCAGTAGGATATATCGTTTCATGGTAAAATCGAATTAGAAATGGAGCCCGGAAGGCTCCGGGCAAATCAGAAAAGGGGCAAAACGAAATTACACCGCAGGAGGCGCCCGCAGGGAGAAGCCGGGAAGCTCGGCCGCACATTTGCAGCGCGTGGCCTCGGGCAGCAGCACGGCAAGCACCTCGGAGTAGAACTGGTGCGCGTACTGAACCTCGATCAGATAGGGAAAGAAATGGAAATCGTCGACGATATAGAACTCGACGACCTGTTCGTCGGCGCCGTTGTCGGGCACCAAATCGCCGCTGAACGCCGCGAAGTGGGCCGGGTCCTCGTTATAGATATGCACCTTCTGGCCCGCGTAAGCCGCGAGCAGAACCGTCAGCAGGAAAGCTGCAAAGTAGCGTTGAAACCGGAGGCGTATCATCTTCGGGCGCAAAGATATAACAAAAAAAAAAAAGGGCCGCGACAAGCGGCCCCTGCAAAAATACCTAATAATGAGGATGTATGTATGTCCGACAACCCGCTGCGGGGACGGACGCGCCCCCGGGACCGGGCGCCTCAGATGCTGATGTCGAGGATCTCGAAATGAATCGTGCCCGCAGGTACGTCCACATCCACCCGGTCGCCCTTCCTGCGGCCCAGCAGCGCCTTGGCGATCGGTGTGCCGATGGCCAGCTTGCCTTCGCGCAGGTTGGCCTCGTGTTCGGCGACGATCGTATAGGTCATCTCCTTGTGGGTGTTGTGGTTCAGAAGCGTCACTTTGCTCAGAATCTGCACCTTGCTCTTGTCGATCTTCGTCTCGTCGATCACACGCGCATTGGCGACCGTATCCTCCAGCTTGGCGATACGCATTTCCAGCAGGCCCTGCGCCTCCCGGGCAGCGTCATACTCCGCGTTCTCCGAAAGGTCACCCTTGTCACGCGCTTCGGCAATCGCCGCCGAAATCGCCGGACGCTCGACGGAACGCAAGTGGTCGAGCTCGTCCTTGAGTTTTTTGTAACCTTCCGCTGTCAGATAAATAATCTCTTGTGCCATACTTAAAAAACATAAAAAATAAAGAATCCTGACCCGTAAAGGCCAGAACCCTGCTGCATTGCTCAGACAAAGATAGAAAGTAAATTCCATATTTCCAAATCTTTTTCACACTCCGTGGCACGGATCGTGCCCGCAAACGGGGTTATGTATACCCTCCTCACGATCCACCTGTTATGGACGCTCGGCGCAGGGCTGGTCATCACACGCCGGCAGCGGATTCCCGCCTCGGCGGCCGCATGGCTGGCCCTTGTCCTGCTGCTGCCCGTGGCCGGCACGCTGCTGTACATACTGGCCGGATACCGCCGTGCGGCGCCCCCGTCCGAAAGCTCCCGATACCGGGGCGACGCCGTGGAACAGATCGTCGCCCGGGGCTGCGGCACGGCGTCCACACGCCACAACCGCCTCGAACTGCTGCACAACGGCAACAACGCCTTCGCATCGCTTATCGCCGCCCTGCAGCACGCCACCCGCTCGATCCACATGGAGTATTACATCATCCGCGACGACCGCATCGGCCGCACCTTCGCCGAAATACTCATCCGCAAGGCCCGCGCCGGGCTGGAGGTGCGGGTCATCTACGATGCTGTGGGTTCGTGGCGGCTGAGCCGCACGACGCTGCGGCGTATGCACGAGGCGGGGGTCCGCACCGCCGCCTACGAGCGGATACGCTTCCCGTGGTTCACCACGCGCGTCGCGCGCCGCAACCACCGCAAAATCGTCGTTACGGACGGCCGCGTCGCCTATCTGGGTGGCATAAATATTGCGAAATACTACCTCGACGGAGATTACATGGGCAAGTGGCGCGACGAGCACCTTCGCATCGAAGGCGACGCCGTCGCGGACCTGCAGCGGCTCTTCATCGCCGATTGGGCGCGGGTAACGAAGGAGTGCCTCGACCCGCGCGGATACATCGCCCCTCACCGCATCCGGCAGCGGCTGCCGATTCAGCTGGCGTGGTCCGAAGAGGGCCCTTCGCGGCTGACTATCGCCGAGGCGTTCGCGGCGGCCATCGTCCGGGCACGGGAGCGGGTGCGCATCTGCTCGCCCTATTTCCTGCCCCCGGTGATGCTCCTCGACGCCCTGCGGCTGGCGGCCCGGAGCGGCATCCGGGTCGAGGTGATGATTCCGACGTGCAGCGACTCGCCGTTTTCGGACCTCGTGTCCGACTCCTACGTCGAGGACCTGCTCGACGCCGGGGTCGAACTCTACCGCTACGACAACGGATTCCTGCACGCCAAGCTGGTGATCGTCGACGAAGAGCTGGCCTCGGTGGGCACCGCGAACATGGATTACCGCAGCCTGACGGACAACCTCGAGGTCACGGCCTTCATCCGCGGCCGGGAGGTGGTCCGCGAACTGGCCGCGAATTTCGGCGACGACCTCGCCTCCTGCCGGCGCATCACGCGCAGGGAGTGGCGGCCGCCGCTGTGGCGCCGGACGCTGGGCGACGTGCTCCGGCTCGTGTCACCCCTGATGTGATCCCGTCATAAACCACATACGAGTCATGAAACACCTTGTCTTCACTCTCCTCGCCGCGCTCCTCGTTTCGGGCGCGGCCTCTGCCCAGCGCCTGATGGTCGGCGTGCGCGGCGGCGTCAATTTCTCCGACTATTCGTTCGTCCCGACACGCATCGGCGACACCCGCTTCACGCCGGGTTCCCCGCGGATGGGTTACGACGTGGGGTTCGTCCTGCGGCTCAACCTCTCGAAGCACCTCCACCTGCAGTCGGAACTCAACTACGCCTTCGTCAACTACTCCGTGCGGGCCGGGAATGCCGCGCAGGCCGGGAACCGCCGCCTGACGCTGCGCACCGAGCGTTTCGAAGTTCCCGTCCAGCTGGGATTTCAGTTCGGGGTGCTGCGGCTGTTCGGCGGCGCATTGTTCCGCGTCACCGACTCCGAACACAGCAACGCCCCGCAGCTGCTCCGGGTCCGGTTCAACAACGGCGATGTCGGGGTTATGGGCGGCCTGGGCTTCAACGTCCGTAAATTCTTCATCGATTTCCGCATCTCGGGCTATCCGCGTTCGCGGGTGTGGCACGATTTCACGTCGGAGGGCGTCACGCGGCGCGTCAAGGTGCCCCACGACATCGTCTACGGCGGGTCCGTCGGTTTCTTTTTCTGACGGTGTCAGAAAAAGAAATCCGTCTCATCCCGCAAACCCGACAGGCAACCGCATCCTCCGGCAAATCCGACCCTCGTTCCCGCGGCGTGCCGCCGCGTATACAGGTCCGACCCACCCCCAAGCCCCCGCTCCAGCGGGGGCTTTTGCACTCATTCTGATAAAATATGACGATCCTTTCCCCTTTGCGGCTTCCGCGGGCAATAATTTTTTTTGCAAATCGTTAATTTATGCGTAACTTTGCGCGATAAAGCGCGGTAATAGATTCATAAATGAAGCAGACTTTTTTATACGCCCTTTGCGGAGTGGCGACAGCGGTCATCCTCGGCGGGTGCTCGGGCATGAATGCCCTGCTGAAAAGCGGAAAGCCGGAACTGATTTACAGCAAGGCGATGGAGTACTACCAGAAGGAGAAATGGCAGCGTGCCTCGACCCTCTTCGAAGGGGCCCAGTATTACTATATCGGCACCCCGACCGAAGACAGCATCTCGTTCTTCAATGCCCGCTGCAAGTTCAAGAACCGCGACTACGACACGGCATCGACCCTGCTCGACGATTTCCGCCGCAAATTCGGCCGCAGCGCCTTCATCGAGGACGCCGAAGGCATGTACGCGCTCTGCTTCTACTACCTCTCGCCGGGACCGTCGCGCGACCAGACGATGACCGGACACGCGCTGATCGCCATCAACGAATTCATGTCGCGCTATCCGCAGAGCGACCGCGTCGAGGATTTCAAGAAAATCAACGCGGAGCTCACCGAGCGGCTGCACGACAAAGCCTATATCAACGCCTACACTTATTATAAGATCGGCCGCTACAAGTCGGCGATCGTGGCGCTGAAGAACGCCCTGAAACAATACCCCGAGAGCAAGCACCGCGAGGAGATCATGTACCTGATCGTCGACGCCGGCTACCGCTTCGCCAGCAATTCGGTCCGCGACAAGCAGACCGACCGTTACCTGACGATGCTCGACTCCTACCTTTCGTTCAAGGAGGAGTTCCCCGAATCGTCGCACGTCAAGGAGCTCGAGCGCATGGCCAAGAACGCCCGCGACTACCTCGACCGCAATAACAAAGACAACAACATATAAGATGGAAATCAAGAAGAACATTCCCAACAACACCATCACGCGCAAGCTGGTGGATCTGGACTCGGAAACGGGCAACATTTACGAGAGCGTGAACATCATCGCCCGCCGCGCCAACCAGATCGCAACCGAACTCAAGACGGAACTCAACCGCAAACTCGCCGATTTCTCGTCGCCCACCGACACCATGGAGGAGACCTTTGAGAACCGCGAGCAGATCGAGATTTCGCGTTACTACGAGCGCCTGCCCAAACCGGTGATTATCGCCACCGAGGAGTTCATCGACCACGAGCTGGTCTACAAGGAGGGCAAGGACGGCGAGATGAAGGTGATCTGACACGCAGAGAGATGGCATCCGAAGGCGTTGCGAATCCCCCGCTGGCGGGACGGCACATACTGCTGGGCATCACGGGTAGCATAGCGGCTTACAAGGCTGCCGTGCTTTGTCGTTTATTGAAGACGGCAGGCGCCGACGTGCGCGTGGTGATGACGCCGCTGGCCAAGCAGTTCATCACGCCGCTGACGATGGCCACACTCTCGAAAAATCCCATCCTGGTCGAATTTTTCGACCCGGAAAACGGCGCGTGGAACTCCCACGTGTCACTGGGCGAATGGGCGGACTGCTACCTCATCGCCCCCGCCACGGCCAACACCCTGGCCAAAATGGCCGGCGGCATCGCCGACAACCTGCTGCTGACGACCTACCTCTCGGCACGCTGCCCAGTCGCCGTGGCGCCTGCCATGGACCTGGACATGTATGCCCACGAAGCCACGCAGCAGAATCTCCGCACACTCGCCCAGCGCGGCGTCCGGATCATCGAACCCGGCGAAGGCGAACTGGCCAGCGGATTGACGGGCAAGGGCCGCATGGCCGAACCCGACGCAATCGCCGCATTCGTCGGCGGACTGCTCAGCGAAAAAAAAAAGAGCCTGCAAGGTAAACGGCTGATCGTCACGGCCGGAGCCACGATCGAAGCTATCGATCCCGTGCGGTTCATCTCGAACCACTCCTCGGGCAAGATGGGCTATGCCATTGCCGGGGAACTGGCCGGCAGGGGCGCACGGGTGACGCTCGTCACGGGCCGCACGGCGCTGCCGACCCCCGCGGGCGTCGAGCGCGTGGACGTGCTCTCGGCCGCCGAGATGTACAACGCTGCGGTCCGGGCCTTCGAAGGGGCCGACGGAGCCGTGATGTGCGCCGCCGTGGCCGACTACACCCCCGACAGCGTCTCGGAGACCAAAATCAAGAAATGCGACGGCGACATGTGCATCACCCTGCGCCGCACGCGCGACATCGCCGCCGAACTGGGAGCCCGGAAAGGCAGCCGCCTGCTGGTGGGATTCGCCCTGGAGACCCACGACGAGGAGGCGCACGCCGAAGCCAAGCTCGCGAAGAAGAATTTCGACTTCATCGTGCTCAACTCGCTGCGCGACGCCGGGGCCGGATTCCGCGGCGACACCAACAAGGTGACTTTCATCGACCGCGCGGGCCGCGAAGAGCTCCCCCTGATGCCGAAGCGCGAGGTCGCAGCACGCATCGCCGACAAAATCGAACAATTTTTCGCCAAGTAGGCGTGCAATCACGCCCCGGTTTTCGGGTTTTTCATTTTTAATTCTTAATTTTGAATTCTTAATTCTGAATTTGATATGCTACGCCGTCTGTCGGTTGAAAACTACGCGCTTATCGACAAGCTCGAAATGGAGCTGGACCCCCACCTGAACATCATCACGGGTGAGACGGGCGCCGGAAAATCCATCCTGCTCGGGGCCCTCGGACTGCTGCTGGGTGCCAAGAACGACGGTTCGGCGATGAAGGACGCGGGGCGTAACTGCACGGTCGAAGGCGTTTTCGACCTCACGGGGCGCTGTCTGGAACCGTTCTTCGACGAGAACGACCTCGACTACGCTCCCGAAACGACCCTCACGCGCATCATCACCCCGACGGGCAAGAGCCGCGCTTTCATCAACGACGTGCCGGTGCAGCTGGCGCAGCTGCGCGAACTGGGAACCCGCCTGATCGACATCCATTCCCAGCATCAGAACCTGATCCTCTCGTCGGAGGAGTTCCGCACCTCGGCGCTCGACACCGTGGCCGCGAACCGGGACCTGCTGGTCCAATACGCCGCGCAATATGCCCGGATGAGCGAACTGCGCCGCCGGCTGGCGGCCCTGCGCGAAGCCGCCGAAAAGGGACGCCGCGACGAGGAGTGGCTGCGGTTCCAGACCGAGGAGCTGACGGCGGCCAACCTGCGGGCCGGCGAACAGGCCGAACTCGAAGAGGAGCTGACGGTGCTCGAGAACGCCGACCGCATCGGCGAGGTGCTGACCACCCTGCGCAACGCCTTCGACACCGACGAAACGGGGGTGCTGGCGCAGCTGAAAAACTCGGAAAACGAACTCAACCATATCCGCGGCCACTACCCCGCCGCCGGGGAGTATGCCGACCGCCTGCGGTCGGTGCTCGAAGAACTGAAGGACATCAACGGTTCGGCTGCCGCGGCCTCGGAACGGCTGGACGCCGATCCGGAGCGGCTGACGAAACTTTCGGCCCGGCTCGACGCGCTGATAGCCCTCCAGCAGAAACACCATGCCGCCGACGAAGCGGAGCTGATCGCCGTGCGCGACCGCTGCGCGGCACAGCTGGCGGCCATCGTCCACAGCGGCGAAGAGATCGCCGAAGCCGAGGCGGCCCTCTGCGAAGCCGCCGAAAAGGTCGGCGCACTGGCCGGCCGCCTGCACAAGGCACGCGAAAAGGCCGCCGCGGGATTCGAGAAGCACATCCTCGGGACCCTTACAAAACTGGGGATGCCCGACACGGTTTTCCGCATCGCGCTGACGCCGCTGGCCGAACCGGGCCGCACGGGGTGCGACAGCGTGCAATTCCTCTTCACGGCCAACCGGAACATGACGCCGCAGCCCGTCGAGCGCATCGCCTCGGGCGGTGAGCTCTCGCGCGTGATGCTGGCCCTGAAGGCCCTGCTGGCCGAGCGGATGCAGCTGCCGACGATTATTTTCGACGAGATCGACACGGGCGTATCGGGCCGTATCGCCGACGCCATGGGCGAGATCATCGAGTCGCTCGCGGCTTCGATGCAGGTGGTGGACATCACCCACCTGCCGCAGGTCGCATCGAAGGGTTCGGCGCATTTCGTGGTCTACAAGCGCGACGGACGCACGGACATCACCCGCCTGAGCGATGCGGAGCGCGTAACCGAAATCGCCAAGATGCTCTCCGGATCGGAGATCACCGACGCCGCCGTGGCACAGGCCCGCATCCTGCTGGGCAAATAACCCTACAAGCCGATTTTACCCAAGACGGAACGACCCGGATCGCTCCGCCCGCTACCATAACCCCTGAAAAAACGCATTATGAAAGACATTTTCGAAATTGCGGCCGCCAATCAGCAGCGGGCCCGCGAGGTCATCCGCGACTCCGGGCTGGAAGCCGCCTGGCGTTCGGTGGGCGCCGAACCCAACCTCGTGGGATCGCTCCGCACGGGACTGCTGATGACCCACCGCGACATCGATTTCCACATCTACTCCTCCCCGCTGCGCATCGCCGACAGCTTCGCGGCCATGACCCGGATCGCCGAGAATCCCCGCATCCGCCGCATCGAATACGGCAACCTGCTCGACGCGCAGGACCAGTGTCTCGAATGGCACGCATGGTACGCCGATGCCGACGACCGGCTCTGGCAGATAGACATGATCCACATGCCCCGCGGCTCGGCCTGGGACGGTTATTTCGAGCGCGTGGCCGACCGGATCAGCGCCGTGCTGACCGACGAAACGCGGCGTGCCGTGCTGCAGATCAAATACGACACGCCCGACGGGGTGAAAATCATGGGCATCGAATATTACCAGGCCGTGCTGCGCGACGGCGTGCGCACCTATGCCGAGTTCGAGGCATGGCGTGCGGCAAACCCCGTCGAGGGTATTTTGGAGTGGATGCCATAGCACCCCGGAACTGATTCACACACTCTCTTTTTCCGTATGTTATCCCCAAATGAAACATTTTCACACCTGCATTTGTTCAGCATTACGGCCGTTTTTGTTATATTTGTTCCGCAAACAGGACTCAGGTCCACAAAAACCAAGTAATTATGAAGAAATATCTTGCAGAAATGGTGGGAACCATGGTTCTCGTCCTGATGGGTTGCGGAAGCGCCGTATTTCTGGGTTGTGGTGCACCGGCCGAGATTCTGGCGGTGGCTTTCGCATTCGGTCTGTCGGTCGTGGCGATGGCCTACTGCATCGGCGGCATTTCGGGCTGCCACATCAACCCGGCCATCACCCTCGGCGTATGGCTCTCGAAGCGCATGAGCGGCAAGGACGCCGCAGGCTACATGGCCGGACAGTTCATCGGGGCGCTGATCGGCTCGGCGATCATCTGGCTGCTCACCTCGACGGGCGGTTACGGCGCGAGCACGGCAACGGGCGCCAACGGTTTCGGCGAAGGCGAAATGGTGCAGGCGCTGATAGCCGAGGTGGTGTTCACCTTCATCTTCGTGCTCGTGGTGCTCGGCGCAACTGACAGCGAGAAGGGCGCAGGCAACCTGGCCGGACTGGCCATCGGTCTGACGCTGACGCTGGTGCACATCGTCTGCATCCCGATCACGGGAACCTCCGTAAACCCGGCCCGCAGTTTCGGCCCGGCAATCTTTGCGGGAGGCACGGCCCTCAGCCAGCTGTGGCTGTTCATCGTCGCACCGTTCGTCGGCGCGGCCCTGTCGGCCGGCGTATGGAAGGCCCTGAACTGCAAATGCTGCGAAAAGAAATAGATCGCCGGACAATCGGAAAACGGACCGCCCCGACAATCGGGACGGTCCGTTTCGTTTGAGGCGGACAGCGGCGGAAACGTCAGATGCCTCCGTCCACCACCCAGCAGCCTTCGGCGTTGTCGTTGCGCAGGGCCAGCATAATCTCCCGGACGCTTCCGTCGCGCATCAGGAGCTTGCAGGGAACGAACTGCCCGGGGTATTCGCCCGACCGTACCGGTTCGCCGATCTCCGAGGGGGTCACCCCTTCATAGATACCGCGCACCAGTTCGCACCCGTTGGGACCGAAGAAACGAAGCGCCTCGTTCAGAACCTCCGTATCCCAGCCGTTCATGGCCCGGAGGATCAGCTCCGCGGCCTCCCGGGCTCCGATACCTGCCAGACGCGTTCCGGACAGCGGCCGGCGGAGGTCGTTCCAGGCGATGCCTTCGGGAAGCGCCGTCAGCGCCGCGGTGTCGACCGGCGCATCGTAGACGATCTTCGTCATCTCGAGGACGGGCCGCTCCCCGCGGTCGGTGATGACCGTGACGCGGGCGCCGAGCAGTTGTCCATTGTCCGCATCGAAGGTGTATTCCCGGCGGTTGTTGCTCTCGGTAATCGATGAGTTGAGCGCATAGTCGCTCTGCTCATAGTCACCCTGCGCCGGAGCCGTCACGGTAAGACGGATCGTCTGCGCATTTCGCGTGACGGTGTAGACGGCTCCGTCGGTCGAGGTGGCCAGCTCCTGCTCGCGGAGCATCAGTATACGCGGGTCGATAAAGGAGGTCAGGTCTTCCAGAAAACCGGGATTGCCGTCCTGGACAGTCCCGTCGCCGGAATTCATCCACTGATGGATTTGCATCCCGTCGTAGACGGCCGTGCGTCCCGGTTTCTCGATCCGCCACATCAGCCCGGGGGTGAAAACCACCCGCAGCGTGTGGGGAACGAAGTCCAGCTCGGGGTCTATATACCCGAAATTATCCCCGGCCCGGGTGCGAACCTGCAGCTCCATGTCGAGGCTCTTCAGACCGCTCATCGAGACGATGGCCTGCCGGAAGCAGCTGCGGGCCGCACGGACAGGGATGTTGAGCCCCGTCATAAGCGCAATCGCGAGCAGGGCCGCCGCCGAGAAGATGCCTGCGGCGCTGCGGATGAGACGTCTGCGGCGGCGCTGCGACGCGAGTCGTTCGGGAGCGGGCGCCGCCCGGCGGACGGCTTCCAGCAGGCGGCTTTCAAAACCGGCCGGGGGTGCCGTGTCGATATGCGGGGTCACGGCGTCGAGGGCCTCACGGGCGCTGCGGCATTCGGCGGCGCAGGCGGGACATTCGGCCAGGTGTCGTTCTAATTGCTGCTGCTGTGCGGGAGTGAGCTCCCCGGCAAGCAGGTCGGTCAGGAGTTCCTGATAATAACGGCAGTTCATGGTTGCGGATTTTTAGTGTTTCAATACGTTTTTCAGTTTGTCTATCCCGTAGCGGAAACGCGACTTGACGGTCGTCACGGGACAGTCGAGCACTTCGGCAATCTCCGTGAAGCGCAGCGAGCCGAACGTGTGGAGGCGGATAACATCCGCCTGTTCGGGCGGCAGGCTGCCGAGCAGCGAATCGATGCGTTTCGCTTCAGCGGGGAGCGGGTCTTCCGCTTCGGAGGCAGCCATCTGCGGACGGATCTCCTCGCGGCAGACATGCCGCCGCCGGAGGTCGCAGCAGCCGTTCGCCACGCAACGGAAAAGGTAGGCTTTGGGCTGGACGACCGGAGCCCGGGCGAGGGCGAATTTCAGAAAGGCATCCTGCACGATGTCTTCGGCATCGGCACGGGAGCCCGTTCGCAGGGCGGCGAACCGGAACAACGGCTCCTGATAAGCCGCAATCGCCTCTTCAAGCTGGTCCATACGGGATGTAGCGGGTGTTTCCATCAGAGATATTTTTAATTTTCGGACGCGCGTTCGTAAATAAGACGTGAAAATCCGGAAAACGACTTAAAACACGGACCGAAAAATGGGGATGTCTCCGAAATCAAGAAAAACGGACCGTCCTCCGGGACAGTCCGCCAAACTCTATTCGTGCGGGTGCCGCAGCCGCCACCGATGCACGAGGCTCTCGCCCTTGAAATAGATGACCAGCGACCCGACGATGATCGCCATGCCCGCGACGGTGGTGAAATCGGGATATTCGCCGGGCAGCATCGCCCAGCTCAGGACCGCCCCCAGCACGGGATTGATCAAACGGCACATGTTAATGTCGCTGACCTTCGTGCCCGCGGTGCGCAGGGCCATGAACCAGAAACTGAACGCGAAGACCGAGATGAAAACCAGCACCCCGAGGCTTCCGTAAAACCCGGCGGGCTTGGCCCAGAACGGCTGGAAACCTTCGGTGGCGATGCCCACGCCGTAAATCAGCAAACCGCCGAAGAACATCTGTACGGCATTCAGGAAGATCGGGTCAACCTTGCCCTTATCCTCCGAAACCGAAATCGCGGAATAGCCCTGAAAGACGATGCTCGCCAGCAGCAGCACGATGCCCCCGATCCCGCGCCCGTCGAGCGGCGAACCGTCGCTGCCCGTACCGACGATCAACAGCAGTCCCGCAAAGCTCACCAAGAGGCTCACGACCTTATAACGGTTCAGACGGTCGTTGCTGGCGATGAGGTGTGCCAACAGCACGTTGATCAGCGGCGTGAGTCCCATGACGATCGAGCTGATAGCCCCGCTGACGAAATCCACGCCGAAATAGAAAGCCGTGTAGCCCAGGAACATATTGACGAGTATCAGGTTGCCGAACAGCCTTTTGTGCCGCACGATCTCGCGCCACATACCGCTGTGCCACGTGTAGGCGAAGAGGATGATGCCGACGGTCGTGAAGCGCAGTCCGGCGAAATTCATCGGCGTAAAGCCGTAGCCGAGGCCCTGTTTGATGAACGGATTGACGACGGCCCACAGCACCGAGGCCAGAATCGCATAGAGAATGCCCTTTTTCATAACGTGTTTGTTTCGGCCGCAAAGGTAGTCAAAAAAACGCCGGGACGGTCAAAAAAAGGGTATGCCTTGCGACATACCCCTTCACAAACCTAACCAACGTCAATTCCAACCGGGATTGTTCTCCGTAATCGCCTTGTTGACCGACATCTCCAGCTCGGGGATCGGCATCAGCAGGTGTTTCCGGTCCACATTGCGGAACGGCCGGGCCATCATCTCCGGACCCGTCGGATTGCTGTTCATCGGGAATCCCGACCCCGACTGGGTGAAGATCGGATTGTCGACCGACTGCCCCGACTCGTTGACCACTTTCACCGGAATCGCCGCCAGTTCGTCGCCGATCTCGTGCATCCGTTCCAGGAAAATCCCCCAGCGCATCAGGTCGAGCCGGCGGTGCGACTCGAAAGCCAGTTCGCGGGCGCGTTCGGCCTGAATGTACTCCAGAAACTCGCTTTGCGACATGGCCTTCAGGTCGACCTCCGCAAGCGGCGTCAGCGGGTCGAAGCCGAAGGCGCGGCGGCGCACCTGATTCACGGCCTCCAGCGACTCGGGCGTCGAACCGTTGTTGACCATATTGTCGGCCTCGGCGAACATCAACAGCACGTCGGAGTAGCGCAGCAGCGGGTAATTGGTCGAATTGCCCCACGAGTAGACCGGCAGGTTGATCTCGTACTCGCGGCGGAACTTGCCCGGCCAGCGGAAACGGAACGGCTCGTTGTAGGGAACCTGTTCCCAAACCGCCTCGTTCTTATACATATAGGGCATGATCGTCCAGTCGCGGCGCAGGTCGCCGTCCTCGTAGGAGTCATAAAGCTGGGGCGTCGTATAGAACACGCCGCGCCCGCGGGCGATCGACTTTTTGGTCTTCTCATCCACACAGTAGTCCTGCTTGGAGTACATCGGCGTATAGTAGGCCACAAACTGTCCCGTCTCCCGCATCTCGGTGGACTCGACATTTCCGTAGCACTCCACCTCGAAAATCGACTCGCGGATGTCGTACTGGTCCTGCATGAGTTTGATGAAGACATCGCTGAAATCGGGATTGAGCGAATGAACGCCCTCTTCCATCAGGCTCCATGCCCAGCTGCGGGCCTGTTCGTAGTATTCGGGCTTGTCGAGACGACCGGCTGCATAGAGGCAGACACGCGCCAGGATGCCCTTGACGGCCTGCTTGCTGACACGGCCCCCGAATCCGAGCGCCTGGATGTCGGCCACCATGTCACCGGCATCGGCCATGTCCCGGATCACGGTTTCGTAGATTGTTTCCGAAGCCGTGCGCGGCTTGTGCACGTCGTCCGCCGACTTGGTGGACTCCAGCCGCAGAGGCACATCGCCCCAGTAGGCCGTAAGCAGGAAATGGTAATAAGCCCGCAGGAAAAGCGCCTCGCCCTTGATCTGACGGATTATTTCGGGCGCACAGGCGGCATTGTCGGCGTTTTCCAGGAGCACGTTGGCATTGTCGATGCCTTTGTAAAGTCCGCGCCAAACCTCCTTGACGCTGTTGTTGCCCGTATCGTAGTTGTAGTAGTAGGGCACGAGCTTGGGTGTGGACTCCTTCGAAAAGCACTCGTCGGTACCCTGGGAGAACTCCACGCTCAGGTAGGTGCTGTAACAGTTGCGCAGGGGATCGTAAACGGAAGCCAGCGACGCCTCGAGTTCCTTCTGGTTCTTATACCAGGTGGACGGCGAGGTAAAATCTTCGGGCTCGGTATCCAAGCACGCCGTGAAGGCGAAGGCTGCCAGGAAGAGTATCGGTAATCGTTTCATATACGGCTTGCAATTCATAGGTTAGACTTTTAGAACGAGAGATTGAGTCCCACGGTGTAGGTCCGGCTGCGCGGATAGGAGAGGTAGTCGAATCCGGGCGTAAGGGGCGAATTGAAGATCGACACCTCGGGGTCGTAACCCGAATAGGCGGTCCACGTAAAGAGGTTCTGCGCGGCAAAGTAGATGCGCAGTTTCGAGATGTGCAGTTTGGACAGCACACGCGCAGGCAGCGTATAGCCGATCTGGACGGTCTTCAGGCGCAGGTAGGAGCCGTCTTCGAGCGTCTTGTCCGAATAGTAGGCCACCTTCTGTCCGCCCGGCACGTAGTTGTTCGAATGCGGGTTCTCCGGCGACCAGCGGTCCTCGTACGACGCGAACTGATTCAGTCCGTAACGGTAGGTGCCCTCGAAAAGGATGCGGTTGGCATTCATGATCTTGTTGCCGCCGCTGAACTGGAAGAAAACATTCAGGTCGAAATCCTTCCACACGAAGCTGTTCGAGAATCCGCCGATGTATTTGGGATTCGGATCGCCCAGCACGCGGCGGTCCTCGGAACCGACGTGCTTGTCGTCGTCGAAATCTTTGAAACGAATGTATCCCGGACGTATCTGGTTACGGGCCATGCCGTTGTCGGGCACATCGTCCTTGAGGACATACTGGCGGCTGGCGTGCGGAATCGAGGGGTCGCTGTCGTTCTGCCACGTGAAATCGCCGATCTGGTACAGCCCGTCGTAAACCATGCCCACGAACATCGTGATGGGCCGTCCCACGCGCGTTTCATAGAGCGGCACGCTCTGGTAGTCCGAGTTCCAGTTGATGAACGAATCCATGCTCTGCTCGCCGTCGGAGAGTCCGAGCACCTTCGAACGGTTGAGCGAGATGTTGAAATTAGTCGTCCACATAAAATTCTTGGTCCGGATATTGACCGTATTGAGCGTCAACTCGAAACCGTAGTTGCGCACGGCCCCGACGTTCATCATCGCTCGCTGGTAGCCCGACGAGAGCGGCAGGTTGGCGTTGAGCAGCAGGTCGTAGGTCTTCTTGTTGTAGTAGTCCATCGTCAGGCCGAGGCGCTGGTCGAAGAAACTCAGGTCCATACCGACGTCCAGTGATTTCGTGCTCTCCCATTTGAGCTTGTAGTTGCCCAGCGATGAAAGCTGCGCACCCTGCACGAGGGTGTTGTTCCAGCTGTAACCGTCGGGATTCGACAGGTTCAACTGCGACATATAGGCGAAATCACCCACGCGGTTGTTACCCGTCAGACCATAGCTGGCGCGAATCTTGGCATCCGAAATCACCTTGCTGTCCTTCAGGAAATTCTCCTGCGAGATGCGGTAGGAAACCGACCCCGAAGGGAAATAACCCCATTTATTGCCGGCGGGGAATTTCGACGAGCCGTCGGCGCGGAACGAGAAGGTGACGTAATATTTGTGTCCGAAATCGTAATTCACGCGGGCCAGTCCCGACACCATGCGGTTGATCGATTTCGAGGAGTTGAGCGGCTGCGCCACGCCTTCGTCCAGTCCCGCAATCCCGAGACCCTCTCGGGGAACGTCCCACGCCGTACCGCGGAAACTCGAGAACTTGTACTCCTGCACCGTTACACCTGCCACGACGTTGAGATGGTGGCGTTTGTCGAACGTCCGGTCGAACGTCAGCGTATTCTCGTTGAGCAGCGACTGGCGCGTTTCATACTGCGCATAACCGTTCACGCCCTTGATGACGCCGGCGATCTTCTGTGAGTAGGGATGCTTGCTGTTGAAGAAATCCTCCAGCACGGCCGTATTGCGGTTGATGCCGCCCGTCACGCGCAGTTTCAGGTACTTGCCGAAGCGGTATTCGCCGTAGACGTTGGCCACGAAATTGCTCTGTCCGTAATTCTTCTCCTCGTTGTTCAGGTAAAGCATCGGATTGTAGCGGTTGCCCCAGGTGGTCATCTCGACGATCTCGGTATCCTCGTCGGCATTGAGCAGGTCGTCGATGCTGCCGCCCGTGACGGGACGGTACCCCCACATGTTGTACATCAGCGTCAGCGACGCCTCGGAGTTGCTCGAGGGCATACGCACCGAAGTTCCGTACTGATTAGTCCACGAATAGCTGGTATTGAAGCCGACCTTGAAATTCTTCGAGGCATCGACATCCAGACGCAGACGGCCCGACACGCGGTCGTAACCCGACTGGCGCACGACACCCTCCTGACCCATGTAGTTGAGCGAAGCGGCGTATTTCACGGTTTGCGAACCGCCCGTGAGCGAGACCGTATGGTTATGCATCGGCGCCACCTGCAACACGCGCTCCTGCCAGTCGATATACTGGACATGGCGGTAATACTCGGGGGTGCGGGTCTCCAGTCCGGACGAATTGGGCTTCAGATAGCTCTGGCGGGCCTGGTAAGGGTCGATCTCGAGCTGCAGCTTCACAAACTCGTAGGGATTCATCAGGTCCATGCGGTTGGTGGTGTTCTGCAGACCGAAGGAGCCTTCGTAACTCACCCGGGTACGTCCCACCTGGCCGCTGCGGGTGGTGATCATAATCACGCCGTTCGCACCGCGGGCACCGTAGATGGCCGTGGCTGAGGCGTCCTTGAGCACGTCGATCGAGACGATGTCCGAAGGGTTGAGCGACGAGGCGTTGAAGCTCTCAAGGGGGAATCCGTCCACGACGTAGAGGGGCGAGCTGTCCTGCGTCAGGGAGTTCTGGCCGCGGACGATGATGTTGACGGACGAACCGGGTTCGCCCTCGCTCGATACGACCTGCACGCCGGCGACACGCCCGGCCAGCGCCTCGTCGAACGAGCGCACAGGAGCCTTCTGCATCTCCTCGGTGTTGACCGAAGCGACCGACCCCGTCAAATCGACGCGGCGCACATAGCCGTAGCCCACGACCACCACTTCGTCGATCTCGCTCGTATCTTCGGCGAGCGACACGTCGAGGGCGGCACGTTTGCCGACACGCAGTTCCTGCGAGACATACCCTAGCATGGAGAAGGTCAGGGTGGCATTGTCATCCTTGACACGGATCGTGTATTCGCCCTTGGCGTTGGTCGTCGTACCGCGCTGGGTCCCCTTTTCGAGGATCGTGACGCCGACCAGCGGCACGCCCGAAACGTCCTTGACTCGGCCGGTCACCTGCCGGTTCTGCTGGGCATAGGCCCCGAGGCTCCAGCACACCGCCACGAGCCACAGGCACAAGGCCCGCCCGATCGTTCCATACGGCACATCCCTTCGGGAAGAGCCGGCCCGATGAAGTAAAAAGTTCTTCATATTCTTTGCGTTAATAGGTTTAAGTTGTTATCGTAGAACATAGGGGTTGCGGAGCGTGCGGTCGATGAAAACTCCGTCGAGCAGCATCGCCTCGTCGAGCGGTTCGACGCCGATCCGGTGCACGCCTTCCGAAAGATGCAGGCGCACGCCGCGCCGCGCCTGGTTGCGCAGGACATTGACTTTCCAGGGTTCCTCGCCGAACACCTCGCGGATGTCGAATTCACCCCGGGAAACGCCGTCCACCGTGAGCCGGAAACGCAGGGCTTTCGCGGCGGCGGGATGCTGCGGGAGGAAACAGGCTGTGACATCGGCTTCGCCCGACGCATCGCAGCGAAGCAGGTATTCGGCGCAGGCTCCCTTGCCGAGACGCACGGCGCGTCCGCTCTGCCCGAGTCCGTCGATGACGACGGCGCCTTCGCCCCGCACATAACCGGCTCCGGCGACGGAAGCGATCCCGCCGACCATCGGGGCTCCGGAAACCCCGGCATCCTCCTCACGGCCGACCGCAAACACATAGCGACGGCCACCGGCTTCAATCGTGAAAGTCTCCCCGGGACGGGAATTTCCTGTGAATCCGGCCCGCAGGATCAGTCGTTCGTGCGAAGGGGTCATGCGCCGCCGTTCGGCTTTCAGCCATGCGGGCAGGGTTCCGACTTGTGCGTCGGAGGCTGAGAAGAGATTAATCGTCACCGCATTGTCGGCCGAACGCACGAAGCGGGGCAAAACCACCGTATCGGCGGCAACACGCTCCGGAGCGCCGTCCACCCACAGTACGGGATGTCCGTCCGCAGGCATCGCACCGAACACAGGAGCCGCGAACACCGGCAGGTTGCGGGGCGACATGGACATCATGTCGCGCCATTTGCCGCCGGCGGTTTCCCGATTATAGCGGTCGGTCAGCAAGCGGATCGAGTCGTAAGCCTGCCGGGAAGCCGCGGCGTACTCCGCACCGGCAGCCAGCCCTTCGGCGGCATAACGACGTGCGTGCTGGGCGTAAAGCCATTTCTTGTTCATCAGCGCAGCTCCCTCGACGGGATATTGCACCAGTTCGAACCAGGCGTCGCGGCGGTCGGCGGGAAGCATCGCCCCCAAATGCCGGGCCTCGTTCTGCAGGCGCCCGTAAGCCGCCGTGCGGTCGAACGCCCCTGCCGAAAACGAACCGTATTCGGTATCCGCCACGGGTGTAATGCCGCCCCGCACACCCGGCTGCTGGATACGGCTCCAGCCCATGTGCTCGGGTTTGCGCTCCGCAGCCAGCCGGTAATGCTCGCGCATCAAAGCCGCCGCCCGGGGAGCCACGACCGGACCGAATTCCCGTTCCAACCAGCGCCGCTGGTGTTCGCCGACGGCTTCGGGTGCAACGGCGTCCACGTTCCAGGCCATGTCGAGGAACAGTTCGGCAGGGTATTCTGCGGGTTTCAGGTCGCCGACGTTGAGAATCCAGATTTTCCGGGCTCCGTAGTCCCACGCCCGCCGCATCTCGGAAGCCATCAGCGCGGGCTGCGAGGTGGCGAGCCAGAGGTAGTCGTGGGGTTTGCCGTAATAGGAGACGTGATAATAGACTCCGGCCCCGCCGCTGCGGGCCTGCTCCGCGGCATTCGACAGCCGTGTGATGTAACCGTAGTTGTCGTCGCACCACATCAGCGTAACGTCGTCGGGCAGTTCCACGCCGTTGTCGTAGATATCGAGCACCTCCTTGTAGGGCACAAAGGTCTGCGGAATGTCGCCGACCGGGCGGTGCAGCTCCGCGGAGAGCAGCTGCCGCTGGGCGCGGATCACCTCGTTGGTCAGGGCGGTCTGCTCGTCGAGCGTCACGGCTCCGGCCATCTCGCCGTCGTGAATCCCGCGCATACCCAGCGTAAAGATATTTTCATCTTCGGCGACCTCGAGCACCCGCTCGCGCCAGTAACGCAACACACCCGCGCGATTGGCGGCAAAATCGTACTCGCCGTAACGCTCCGCATCCCACTCGCCGACGTTGTTGCGCATCATCGGCTCGCAATGCGACGTTCCGACGACAATCCCGTAACGCTCCGCCGCCTCCCGGTTTCCCGGAACCTTGTAGAAAGCGACGGTAGAAGCGTGCATCGCCGGCCAGATCGTATTGGCACGCAGGCGCAGCAGCAGCTCGAAAATCCGGGAATAGGTCTTCGGACCCAGTTCGCCGGCCACGCTGCTGCCTTCGTAGCGCGTGCCCCACGGGTCGAGACCCCAATCCTCGTCGTTGAGGAAAATACCCCGGTACTGGACCGAGGGAGCCTCCGTGCGGTCGTATCCCACGGCAAGCGTCACCGCCCATGCGGAACGGGGCGTCACGTCGGCCCACCACTCCCAGGGCGACACGCCCATGAGACGCGAAAGTTCCAGCACACCGTAAGCCGTACCGCGCGGATCGCTGCCCACAACGAACAGCGCACGCTGCCCGTCCCGGGAGGCTTCGCAAATGCGGAATGCCTCCCAACGGCCTTCGAGAGCCTCCACCGACACACCCCAGGCACGCAGCAGCGGGTCGAGACGCTCCCTTTCGGAGAGCGACCCCACGACAACCGTTCCGGCACCCGGAACCTCACGCCGACCGGGGGCTTCGCCGGCCACCCGCTCCGCATCGGCGGTGTAAATCGCCAGCGCGGTTTCGACGACCCGCTCTCCGCCGAGGTAGCATACCGGCGCCGGACGGCCGCCGCGGACCAGCGGGAATCCCCCGCGGGCCGCCCAAACGGCAGGAGCCGAGCAGACGAGTGCCAGCAGCAACAGGTTACGGAATCGCAGCATGGCCTTCATTATTTCGCTTCGCGCACGCAGCGCACGATGTATGCATAATTTCCCGAACCCATTTTGGTCGTGCGGCCCGCGCTCGAAACCTTGACGCTCGCATTGGAGCTGCGGTTGACGAGCATACGCCAGGCCTGCGGCTGCGCATTGCTGCGCGTTTCGCACGACCACGGACGAATCTCGGGATTCTCCCGCGTGGCGCCGAAAATCTCACGGTCGCTGCGGCCGCCGTCGCGCATGTTCCAGTAGAAGAAATCGGGCCCCTTCGGGTCTGCGGTTTTGTCCCAGGTCCAGTTCTCTTCGGACATGATTCGCTTCAGCTGGGCTTCGGTCGGGGCGTTCCAGCCGTCGGGACAAGGATTGACCGCCGCCATCTGGTTCGCCGACGTATTGTTCTGCGCCAGCGTCAGTTCGGGATCGAAAACGTCGTTCCACGTAGCATTCGCATCGACGGGAATGTTCACACCCGCCACATCGACACCGCACACGAGCGGATAGTAGTAACCGCCCGGAGCCGTGGCATCGGGCTGCCCGCCCGCCGGAACCTCGAGGCCCGGCTGCCACACGTCGATGCGTACCGTCTGGTCGGGTTTATCCGATACGGCGACCTCGTAGACCGCCTCATTGGGGAAGAAGGTCACATTGGCCGGAGCCGTGAAACGCAGCGAAGTGGGTTTGTCCGCGGGTTCGAGCACCGGAGTAAAGAGCTCCGAGCCGCTGACACGGGTCACCGACACGGTGCCCGTGCCGGGATTGGCGATGGTACCCGTGTAAGTCGAAACACCGTCGTCGCCCACCGTATATTTATAGACGCCGCCGCCCATGTCCGCGCCCGGACTGACGGAAAAATAGTTCGAAATCTGGAGCAGCGACAGGTAGATCATCTCACCGGAGTAGGTCACGCAGACCTTGTCCTCGAGGTTGATCATTCCGGTGTTCTCGCCGATCGACACGGTGAAGGTGTTCGCGGCCGCGTCGGTCTCGAGCACGAAGCCCTGCTGGCCGTCGAGCAGACGGGCGCTCCAGCCGCCCTCCGCACCCGAAGCCGTCACCTCATAGGTACGTGAAATGGCTCCGTAGACGTTTCGCGGCCAATCGGACGTCATGGACTTCACGACAAACGTCCGTTCGCGGCCGATGATCTTCTCTTCATCGCTGCACGAGACTGCAACCAGGCCGGCAAGGATCAGTAGCAGAATTTTTTTCATATTGGGTATTCGTTTAGTTGGTCTTTTTTTCGGTCGGCGGGATTTTCGTCCCGCAATGCAAGTTAAATATTTGTCTGCGGCCTCCCTTATTCGCCCGATTCAAAACATTAATCGAATCGTTCAAACAGGGAGAATCGCGCTTTCAGAGCGTCGGAGGGCGGCTTTCGACAACGAATCGGTCCGGTTTCAGACCCCGGGCACGGGCCGTGACCCGTATCGTTCCCGCTTCACGCCCTGCCCGCAGGATCACCAGGGCGCGGCCTTCGTGCACGTGCCTCCGGTCGGCCTGCCACAGTTCATCGCTGGTGATGTCGCCGTTGCAGACGCCCGCGATCGTCGCAGGTCCTTCGACCTCGAACCGGACTTCGAAATCCGAGGTCGGGACCACGGTGCCCGCGGCATCCTGCACCTCGACATTCGCATAGAGCAGACTCATCCCGTCGGCGCACAGTTGCGTCCGCTCGGGACGCAGCACCAGCCGCACGGGTTTCGAGGCGGAGCAGAGGCGCTGTTCGGCGACCTTCCGGGCTCCGTCGTACCCCACGGCGGTCAACTCGCCGGGCCGGTAGGCCACGCGCCAGATCATCCGCTGCTTCGGGCAGTCGGCCATGCGGCGGCGTCCCAGCGTGCGGCCGTTCAAGCGCAGTTCGACCTCTTCGCAGTTGGAAAAGGTCTGCACATCGAGCGTATCGCCCGGCTCGCCCTTCCAAAAAAGACGCATCGGCTTGGATCGCATTTTCAGGTCGTTCCACACGCGCTCGGTCGCTGCCGTTTTGTCATGCACGGCGATGCGTACCATCGGTTCGTCGGAATAGAGGCTGCGGATGCTCCACCCCACGGGTTTGAGGTTGTCGCACAGGTCGGCGGCGCCGTTGATCCACCCTTTCGAAGGCCATCCGAACGATTCGCCGATATACTCCGTGCCGCCCCAGTAAAACTGGCCGACGGCCGAAGCATGGTCATAGCCGAAATAGGAGTAGCCGCCCTCGCCCGTGGCAATCTCGCTGACGATGTAGATCAGCTGGGGATATTTCTCCCTGTCGCGGGCGAAAAACCGCTCGCGGTAATTGACGCTCATCACGTCCATATAGAACGACAACTGCGCCGGCTCGCTCGCATCGAAACCCGCGTCTTCGGCACGGATGCCGTTGTAGCGGGTTGGGAACAGCGCCGTGGTCACCATCCGCGTCGGATCGTAATACCGCACATGGTCGTACATCTGCGTCCAGAGCCGCACGCCCCGCGTGGAGTCGATCTCATCCCGGCCCGTGGCGAAATTGCGGACTTTCGAATTACGGGTCTGCTGAACCTCGTTGCCGACACTCCAGATAAAGACCGAAGGATGGTTGCGGTCGCGCTGCAGCCAAAGGCCCATATCGCGCCGCCAATAGCGTTCGAAATCCGCACCCTCACCGTAGAACTGCCCCGACCATTTGTCGTACATTTCGTCGTAGACCAGCATACCGTTGCGGTCACACCACTCCAGCACATATTTCGGAAAGACATTGTGGCTCAGCCGGATGGCATTGCATCCCATCTGTTTGAGCCGTTCGAGGCGCCGGGCGAATCCGTCCTCGAACGCCGCAGCGCCCAAAGCCCCGAGGTCGTGGTGCAGGCATACGCCCTTGACGAAGACCTTGCGGCCATTGAGTTTCAGGCCCGCTTCGGGCGTCATCTCCACATCGCGGATGCCGAACGGCGTTTCATAAAGGTCCGTCTGCCGGCCGTCGGCCTCGATGCGCGTGCGCACGGCATAAAGCCGAGGGGTTTCCAGCTCCCAGAGCTGTGGATCGTGCACCCATGCCTGCTGGCGAAAGGTGAAGCGTCCGCCTCCGGCCATCGGCACCACGCTGCGGCGCACGGCAAGAACCCCGCCCGAGGGCGAAAGCACCTCGCTGACGACCGTGCAGACCACCGAATCGGGCCGGTCGTTACGCACCGTCGTCTCGATCGCCACGCGGGCACTGTCGGGCAGGATACGCGGCGTCGAAACAAAGGTCCCGTAACGATCCACACGCAGGTCGGAGACCTCGTGCAGCCAGACATTGCGGTTGATGCCCTCGCCCGTGTACCACCGCGAAGAGCCTTTATAGCGATTGTCGTAACGCACGGCAACGAGGTTGTCGCCTTCGTGCAGGGCGTCGGTCACGTCGTATTCGAAATCGAGGTAGCCATTGAGCTGTCGCCCCATGCGGACGCCGTTGACCCACACCTCGGCAGCGCGGTAGACGCCTTCGAACTCCAGCAGGAAACGGCGTCCGGCGGGTTTGCGGACAATCGTCAGGTGTTTGCGGTACCAGCCGGCATGGCGGGGCCGGAATCCGTTGGTCCGGTCGCCGCCCAGCGTGTCGCGTACGAAAGGCCCGTAAATCGAAGCGTCGTGGGGCAGCTGCACCGTCTCCCACGCGCTGTCGTCATACCCGGGCCGATCGGCTCCGGGCTGTTCGCCCAGCCGGAATCGCCAGTCGAAATTCAGCAGTTCGGAGCGGCGTTCCCCGCCCCGGACCGCCGACACGGCCAGCAGCAGCCCCAACAGAAGCAGGCACAGCCGTTTCACAGCGTATAGGTTTTACCGTTGACAGAAACCGTTCCGGACTGCTCGTCATAGGTCACGACGGGCGCCGGGGCGGGCAGCGCGGCCCAGCTGACAGCCGTCACCTGCCGCAGCGACGAAGCGGTGGCCGTGACGGTCACCAACGGACGGTTCTCGCCCGATGTGGAGCTGCGTTCCTCGACGAACTGCGTGCCGAGCGTCAGCGCGGAGCGGGCCGGGGTCAGGTTCTCGATACGGATGGAGTTCCGCGCCGTGGACGCCCCGATAACGGCGTCGGAGCTCTGCACGGGTTTCTGCTCGGGGAAGAACCGCAGTTCGATGCGCCCCGAAGCGGCCAGCTCCACATCGTCGCAGACGATCACCACGCCCTGCTCCTTGATCCAGACGAGTTTGCGGACGAATTTTTTCACACCGGCTCCATCGAGGTAGGCGGCCGAAGCGTCACCCGTGATGCGGTCGATGCCGTCGGCCGACACGGCCTCCGCAATCTTCGGATCGCGTACGGGCGTCAGCGGCCAGGGCGTAAACCAGGTACGCACCTCGCCCCATTGCCCCAAATCGTTCACCAGAAGCGTATTGTGATATTTGGTCACCCGTTTGACATAACCGTTGTTGCGCAGGATATACTCGCCGTTGGCGTAGATCACGAAATGGTTGGCATCGGGGTGGATATGGCCCATGTCGCCCGACACGTAAGAACCTTCGGGTTGTTGTTCGGCAAACGTGCCCAGCGGCGAGCCGCAGCGGAAAACGACAACCGACTCGTCACCGTCCCAGTCGGTGCGCGAGGCCACGAGACCCATATTCTCGAAATGGCGGAAAGTCGGGGTTGTAGGCAGCAGCACGGACGAAACCGACGTATCGTACCAGATCAGGTTGAGCCACGAGGAGGAGACATCGTAACGCACGGCTTTCCCGGCGCAATACTGGGCCAGCGCGTTATGCTTCAGCCCGGCCAGCCGGCGGTAGAGATGCTCGGGACCATACCACGAGTAACGCGGCGCATCGGCCCAGTCGATGATGCTGTTGTCGGACGTGCAGCGGTCGGCGGGAAGGGTCATGTACATCGCATAGGCGGCGGTGTTGTCCCACCACGTGCTGTTCTTGTAGAAATCGTTGCCCACGCCGCGCGAGAGGTCGAAGGCCATCATCAGGAACTCCATGCCGTACTGCCAGTAACCGGGTCCCTCCTGGCTGGCGCCGTCGGGCGACAGCAGCCGCGAGGATTTTTCGAGCACCTGCTGCGTGAAATCGATCCACCCCTGCGCCTTGGCGGTGTCGTTGCGCAGAACGAGCGCCGCGGCCAGCATACCGCAGGTGTTGATCCACGTGTGGTTCTGAATGTAGGCTTTGTCGAGTGTCTTGTAGGCCGCATACTGCCGCTCCACGCGAGCGGTCAAAGTCTGGCGCAGGGTCATGAGCGTCGCCTCGCTCAGCGACTCCTGCCCGTAGTCGTA
This sequence comes from Alistipes sp. Zagget8, assembly GCA_001941065.1. GTDB lineage: Bacteria > Bacteroidota > Bacteroidia > Bacteroidales > Rikenellaceae > Alistipes. Next base: position 34,219 of record MSHJ01000015.1, on the reverse strand, counting down.
AAGCATGGCCAGCCCCAACAGCTGATGGCCGTAAGGCAGTCCGTATTCGGCCCCGTCGGCCGAATCGTCCATGCCCCACGTGGGGTAGGCACACGACGCGAGCGCCCAGCGTTCGGCGGCTTCGAAATAACTCTTGTCACCGGTCAGGTAACCCGCCACGGCAAGCGCCGCGACGGTGTTGCCCACATCGCGCTGCCAGAGCTGTTCACCGGCATCGTCCCGGTAGGCGGGCGGATCGCGGCGGACCTTAGCGTCGGCCACGGCTTTGAAACGGGTCCATTGAGCCAGGTGCGTCGAGGAGATGGCCTGTTTCAGCTGCTCGCCCTGCCAGTAGTTGAAGAAGAGCATCGGGTGCCAGATCTTGTCGGTCGGCTCCGGTTCGGGATAGTCGAAGCGCGGCTCGTCGGCCGAGCAGGCGCTCAGCAGCAACAGGACGGGAGCTGTCACACAGCAAATTTTACGTAAAAAGTTCATAGTAGTCAGTGGTTTTAAGTCATCGGAATCGGAATACGGGAAGCCGCCCCGCAAAAGCAGCAGCGCCGTCAGCAGGATAGATGTCGGTCGCATCGGTTATTCGTTCCCGAAAAACCGGCTCAGCATCCACGCGTCGGCCAGGCGATTCTGCCGCTCGCTGCGGCGGTGACCGTTGCGCAGTTCGAGCACCAGTTCTTTGGGGGCCGTCACCACGTTATAGGCCGAATACATCGAGGTGATGGGGCACGAAAGGTCGTTGTACCCCCACGAGAAAAAGCCCGGCACACGGATCAGCCGCGCGAAATTCGCCGCGTCGTAATAGCGCGAATTGAGGATGCGCTCCGCCGTGCGGAAACAGGTGCGCGTGCGGTCGAACATGTGGGGCCAGCCGCCGGCACGGTCGTAAAGGTAGCCCATGTGGTCGCACAGGGCGGGATAGAAGCAGACGAAATATTTCACACGGGGATCGAGCGCCGTGGTGACGATCGACAGGCCGCCGCCCTGACTGCCGCCCGAAACCATCATCCGCTCGCCGTCGAATTCCGGCAGCGTGAAGATGTAGTCGATGGCACGCACACACCCCATGAACACCCGCTTGTAGTAATACTGGTCGCGGATGTCGAGGTTGACGAACTGGTAGCCGTTCAGCGCACCGTTCTTCAGGATGTCGTAATTTTCATCGGGCATGTCGAGCGGAATGCCGTGGATGCCGATCGTCATGGTAATCACGCCCTTTTCAGCCATGTAGGTCGAAGGCTTGATCTTCGCCACGCCCGCACCGGGAACATACAGCACGGCCGGATGCGGCCCCTTGGATTTGGGTACGGAGACATATCCGTAGACATAGTTGTCCTTGCGAAAACTCTGCAGACGCACATAATACACGTCCACCTTGTCTGTGCACCACTGCTCGGCACGCTCGACACGGGGCTCCATCGGGATTTTAGCCTGTTCGGCCCTGGCCTGCTCCCAGAACGCCGCGAAATCGTCGGGCATATCGGTCATCGGACGCAGCTTTTCGGGCTCGAAAGCCGCCTGCGCCAGATCGTTGGCCACTGTCGCGCCCTTTTCGTCGAGCAGAAAGACCCGGCAGGTCAGGAATCCCGGGCAGGTCATGCCCGCCGTCCGGACCCGGATACGGCCTTCGGGCAACGTCGCCTCGCACGTTTCATAGGCCGGCATCTTCTCACGGGCGAAGGTGTATTTCACCGAAGCGTTCTTCAGGGGTTTCCCGTCGACGGTCACCGCAACGTCGTAAGCGACGCTGTCGCCCACCGAGTAGCACCAGTCCCCGGCACGGTCGGGCGTGATTTCAATACGGATTTTCCCTTTCGGGAGGGCCGAAGCCGCATACGCAAGCAGCAAAAGCCCGGTCAGGAGTACAAATTTTTTCATCTCTTCGGATTTATGGTTTCAACATCTCTTTCAATCGCAGAATCTCCAGTCCCGCCTCCAGCAGCAGTCCCGTTCCGTGGGTCTCTCCGTCCACCGTCGGACGGTTGTAGTAGAAGGGCATATCGTTGCCGATACCCGTTCCGACGCACACCCCGCGCAGTTCCGCATCGGGCGTGATCCGCTCGCGGCAAAGCCCCTCCCATCCGCGCAGGGCCACCGAAGCATAGCGGGCGTCGATCCACCCTTCGCACACGGCGTGCGCGATGCAGTAGACGAAGATCGCCGTGCAGGAACTCTCCTCGTAGGAGTCTTCGCGATCGAGCAACTGGCGCCACAACCCCGAGCCGGCTTGGCGTTTCACCACGCCCGCAATCTGGCGTTCGAGCAGCGCACGCATCCGCCGCAGGTCCCGGCCGCCGGCCGGAAGGACATCCATCAGCTGCGAGGTCGCCAGCATCACCCAGCCGTTGCAACGGCCCCAATGGGCCCCGGCGGTACGGCGCAGATCGCCGTAATAGCCGTGCCAGAGCAGTTCCGAAGCGGGGTTCCAGAGGTAGTGGTGGAAACGCTCCACCTGATGCACGGCATCGCGCAGCATGGCACGGTCGTCGTAACGGTCGCCGTAACGCGCCATGAACGAGAGTCCCATATAAAGGTCGTCGGCCCAGAGCGTATGTTCGTGCGGCCATGTGCGCACGAGCGTCCCGTCCGAAAAACGAGCCTGTCCCCGGCGGATATGTTCCGCAGCACGCCCGATATAGGGAGCGTAAGCCTCCGCCACGGCAGGACGCCGCGCCGCCAGGCAGATCATCGCAGCACATTCGGCACCGCAGTGGTCCAGTTCGTTGAATTTGCGCAGGAAATGAAACGGCTCGTGATCCGCTCCGGCTTCGACGCCGAAATGCCGGTAGGCCGAGAGCGCATAACCGATCTGCCGCTCGACGAAATCGGCGTACTTTTCCTCCCCGAAACGCTCCGCCATCCGCAGCATGGCCATATCGAGGACTCCCAGGCTGTAATGCCAATCCATATATTTGCAGGCGATACGGACCCGGGCTCCGGCGGGAATCTCCTCTGCGGAAGCATAACAACGGTTCGTGGCACGGTCGATGTAGCCGATGTGGTAATCGGCGAGCACTTTGTCCGCCACACGGCGCAGCAAAGCCCCGTCGTCGGAGGCGACGCCCGGCAGGGGCGACAAAAACAGCAGACAGAAAAACAACAATGGTTTCATGGCGGGTCGTTACAAGGTTCGGTTTCCGGAAACAAAGGAACATATTATCCGCGGCGGAGGGTTAATCGAAACGTTCATTGATTTATTCCTGCGTTTCAATCCGCAGAACGGTCTCCGGAAGATCGTCTCACCCGGACGGAACATACCGATTAATATGTATATTTGATCCATGAAGCATCTCACCCGCATAAAACACGCCCTCGCCTGCATCACGACCCTGCTGTCGCTGCCCTGCGCCGATGCGCAGCCTGCGCAGAAACTCCGTTTCGAACACCTCTCGGTAACCGACGGCCTTTCGCAGATGTCCGTGGTGTCGGCCATACAGGATGCCGACGGATTTCTCTGGTTCGGCACACGCGACGGCCTGAACCGTTACGACGGATACGAATTCCGCATCTTCCGCCACGAACTGCACGATACGACCTCGATCAGCGACAGCTACATCCGCTGCATGGCCAACGACCGCGACGGCCGGCTCTGGGTGGGGACCACCAACGGCCTGAACCGCTACGATCCCCGCACCGGACGCTTCGCGCGTTATTATATCGACCGCGGACGCCACACGGGCAACATCAACGAGATCAACGCTATCTGCGCCGATCCGACAGGCGGCGTGTGGCTGGGGACCTACGAAGGGCTTTATCGGCTGGGGGGGGTGACGGCGAGCAGGCCAGGCGCTTCGACGAGCTCTCCCAGCGTATCTACAGTCTGGCGAGCGACGGACAGACGCTCTACATCGGCCACGACCGGGGATTGGCGACCCTCTCGTCCGACGGCACGTTGCAGCACATCATCCGCGACGACCGCAGCCGGGCCGTCAACCTCGTTTATCCGGATTCGCAGGGACGCATTTACATCAGCTTCGCCAACACCGGCACGCTCGGACAGCTGAATCCCGAGACGGGCGAACTGAGCGAACACACGATCATCGCCGCCGACCCGCACCGGCGCAACAACCTGATCCGCAGCATCGCCGAACAGCCCGGCGGAAAACTCGTGCTGGGAACCTACGACGGACTGCGCATCTACGACCCGGCGACCGGCACCTCCGAGAGCTACAACCAAACCCCGCAGGAGAACGGCGGACTCTCGCACTACGCGGTGGAGACAGTCTACATCGACCGGGCCGGGACCTATGCCGGAGGAGTCAACTACGCCCATGCGCAAAACGACCTGTTCAGCTATTACGATCCCCGGCAAGGCAACCACCTTCCGGGCGTGCTGAGCGCCATCGTTGCCGAGCCCTCGGGCGACGTGCTCTGGATCGGCACCGACGCGGGCGGCGTACTGCGTTTCGACGTTCCGCAGCGGCAGTTCGCCTACTACCCCTGCACGACGGTTCCGGGAGAGCTGTTCAAGGACAACAACGTCAAATCGCTGCTGCTGGACGGCACCACGCTCTACGTGGGGCTGTACACCGGACTGCTCTACACCCTCGACACCCGCACCCGCCGCTGGACCGGCGTGCGGCGCAATCCCGAGCACACGGCAATCTATTCGCTGGCCCGTATGCGCGACACGCTGCTGCTGGGCACCTACTCCGCACACGGGCTCAAATACCTGTCGTCCGCAGGCATCGAAGACCGGGACCTGCTCTCCGAAGGCCGGACGGTCAACATCAACCAGATATCGGCCCTCTGTCCCACGGACGACGGGCTCTGGATCGGCACCCGCAGCCGCGGGCTCTACCGTTACCGGGTTTCGGGCGAACTGGTCCGCTACACCTCCGACGACGGAAATTCCATCTCGGGCAACCGCATCACGGCCATCGTCGCCGACTGCCGGGGACGCATCCTGGCCGGCACCTCGGACGGAGGACTGAACATCTACGACCCGGAAACGGACCGGTTCGGAATCGTCACCCACAACGACGGCCTGCACGACAACACCGTCTGCTCCGTGGTCGAAGACCGCACGGGACGCCTCTGGGTCGTCACCCGCACCGGCATTTCGGAGCTGGACGCCGACAACCGCGTCGTGCGCACCTACGACCATTCCAGCGGAATCCGGGTGCAGGAGTTCTCGCCCGCGTCCGCATTCGTCACCCCCGACAACACGATCTGGGTCGGCGGCGACAACGGACTGGTGAGCTTCAACCCCGGCAACCTGCACGTCAACACCTACGTCCCGCCCGTGGTCATCACCTCCGTGGCGGTCAACAACCGCCCGCTCGAAGGGGACCCCGGAAAAGAAGAACTGCACCTGAAGCACAACGAGAACAACCTCACCTTTTCATTCAGCGCCCTGAACTACATCTATCCCGAGCGCAACGCCTATGCCTACAAACTCGAAGGGGCTGACAACGAATGGCGCACGGTAGGTTCCGTGCGGGAGGTCAACTACGCCAACCTGGCCCCGGGACACTACCTCTTCCGTGTGCGGGGTTCGAACAACGACGGCATCTGGAGCGAACTCGACGCCACGCTGGGCTTCGAGATCGTTCCTCCGGTCTGGCTGCGGGGATGGGCGCTGCTGGTCTACCTGCTGCTGCTGGCCACGGTGGCATGGCTTATCTTCCGCTATGCCCGCGAACGCCGCCGCCTGCGCCAGCATGTACTGCTCAAACAGAAGCACGAAGAGCTTTACAAGGCCCGCATCGAGCTGTTCACGAATTTCGCCCACGAACTCCGGACTCCGCTGACACTCATCCTCTCGCCGCTCGAGGAGATGCTCTCGGCAGACAATCCGCAGGAGGCGACGCACGAGTCGCTGCAGATGATGTATGCCAACGCCAAGCGTATGCTGCTGCTGATCAACCAGCTTATGGACCTGCGGCGCAAGGAGGCGGGGTCGATGACGCCCAAAGTAGCCGAGGGCGATTTCGCGGGTTTCGCCGAGGAGATATTCATCGCCTTCAACCACCAAGCCCGCAACCGCCGCATCGACTACCGCTTCGTCTTCCCGGAACGTCCGCTGACGCTCTGGTACGATCGCTGGCTCTTCGAGAAGGTGCTGCTCAACCTGCTGTCCAATGCTTTCAAATTCACCCCCGACGGCGGACACATCACACTCTCGGCCGAGCGCATCGATCCGGCGAAACTGCCCGAGAAGCTGCAACACGGCACGGAGCTCTATCCCGGCGCCCCGTGTTACCTGCACCTCACGCTCGCGGACGACGGCATCGGCATGGATGTCCGCGACCTGGAGCGCATCTTCGACCCCTTCTACCGGGTTCCGGAGATCAAGAGCATGGGAACCGGCATCGGGCTTTCGCTGGCAAAGGGCATCGTCGAGATGCACCACGGCGTGATCTGGGCCGAATCGGAGAAGGAGCGCGGCAGTACGTTCCATGTGGTCATTCCGTGCGGCAACGCCCATTTCCGGCCCGAGGAGATCATCTCCGGCTACCTCGACAGCGAAACGCTCGAACGCTACACGGACGACACCCCTGCCACCGATTCGGACGACACGGCCGGGCCCGCCGGGGAACGCAGCGACTCCACGGTGCTGGTGGTGGAGGACAACCGTCAGCTGCGCACCTACATCCGCCGCCGGCTGTCGCCCTACTGGAAGGTCATCGAGGCCGACAACGGCCGCTCGGGTCAGCTGCTGGCCCTGGAAAAGATGCCCGCGCTGATTATCAGCGACGTGATGATGCCCGTAATGGACGGGCTGCAGATGTGCTACATCCTCAAGCACGATCCCCGCACGGCCCATATCCCCGTCGTACTGCTCACGGCGCGTCAGTTCGTGCTCCAGATGAAGGAGGGACTCGAATTCGGAGCCGACGACTACATCACCAAGCCGTTCCACATGCAGGCGCTCATCCTCAAGGTCCGCAATATCATCGCCTCGCGCGAAAAGCTCAAGGAGCTCTACGGCCAGCGGCTCTCGCTCGAAAACCTGGGCGTGAAGATCGACACCGGTGACGACAAGTTCCTGCAGCAGCTCAACCAGGCCATCGACCGCGACATCGCCGACCCGGCGCTGAACCTCGACACGCTCTGCCGCCGCATCGGGATGAGCCGCGCCAGCCTCTACCGCAAGCTGATGTCCGCCACGGGGCTTTCGCCCGCGCGATACATCCAGTCCGTCAGGCTGAACCTCGCGGCCCGCATGCTGCGCGATACGCAAATGAGCGTCTCGGAAATCGCAACGGCATCCGGATTCAACAGCCTGATTCACTTCTCGGCCTCGTTCCGCAAGCAGTACGGCATGCCGCCCTCGCGCTACGCCACCGAACAGGCCGAAAACAGCACGGAAACGCCTTCCGGCGGGGAAGATGAATCGCAGAAATAACTGTTTGAATCAATCCTTATAGCCGTTCGGAGCCGTTCGCGCTACTTTTGTCGCAGTAACCCAAACACGATTCATGAAACGATTATTCACCGTCCTGCTGCTCCTCGGCACACTCGGCACACAGAGCGCCGTCGCCCGGGAGCGCCGGCTTACAATCGGCAATAACGAGTTTGCCTGTACGATTCAGACGCACGGGGACCGTATCCGCGCCGCCTCGCTCTTCGACAAGGCAACCGGCTGCGAACTGCTCGCACCCGACGGCGAAGCGCTCTTCGAATTTGCCGTAAACGGCCGCACGGTCTCCTCCGACATGCCGCTCTGGAAATACGTTTCCGACTCCGAACAGCGGCTCGCCAACGGGGGAACCGTCGTCACCCATACCTTCGCAGGGCAGGGCGAACTGCGGGGGCTCCGCGTGATGCTCGACCGGGAGTATTTCCCCGGCGGAACTTTCCTGCGCGAACGCCTGCGCCTGCGGGCCGAGCGGGCCGGGGCATTCCGCCTGACCAACGTCGGGGGACGCAACCATTTCATCTTCCCGCGTTACACGTTTGCCGACGCCGACGCCGGCATGCCCACCGAAATGCGCATCGGCAGTTACGGCCGCGAGGTGCTGCCGGACTACGACGCCGGACGGGCCGACGACCGACGGCCGGAGCGCAACCTGGCCACCTGCCACATGTTCCACCCCGATTTCATCACGCACCGGCTGTCCGACCGGACCCCGTGCGAGATCAAAGGACCTTTCCTCGTCGTCCCGACCCGCCACCGCCGCCTGCTCACCTCCTACGAACACGCCTCGCAGGACCGCAGCTACATGACGCTTCGCCCGCAATCGGTCAACACGGCCCTCACGGACGCCGCGCAGGGCATAAAAGGAGAATCGGACCTGGTGACCGATGACGACCTCTGGTTCATCTCCACACGCGTCACGCAGCAGGACAGCCGCCGCACCATAAGCTGGCACATCCGCCGCGGCGGCTACCTCGACGGCGAGGCAATCCCTGCCGACCGCGACTATGAGACCGTATGGACCACGCTTTCGGTACTCGCTCCCGGAGAGGAGCCTGCGGACGCCATCCGCGAATACCTCCTGCACCGCATCACCGACCACGCCCTTTCGCGCGAGCCCCATTTCTACTACAACACCTGGGGCATGCAGCGCGATTCGTCGCCGAACATGCGCGAGACATTCACCGAAGGGCGCATCGCCCGGGAGATCGAACTGGCGGCGGAAACGGGGGTCGACATCTTCATCTTCGACGACGGATGGCAGCAGACCATGGGCGACTGGCGGCCGCACACGGAACGCCTGCCGCGCGGGCTCGCGCCGCTCGTGGATTCGCTCCGCCGCCGCGGCATCACGCCCGGCATCTGGCTCTCGCTGATGGGCATCGATCCGGCGCTGGAACGCGCCCGGAAGCATCCCGAATGGATCATCTGCGACCGACAGGGCAAGCCCTACGCCGCCCAGTGGGATTTCCCGGCCTGCGACCTCGTAGGCGGGTTTTACGACTGCATCCTCGAAGACCTGAAACGGCTCACGGACGCGGGTATCCGCTTCTTCAAATGGGATGCGATCAACACCTTCAACAGCGCCCAGCCCGGACTGGAGCACGGCGGCACGGAACACACCCGCAAAGAACGCATCGACCGCTACAACTACCTGCTGCCGTTCTACGTAACCCGCCTGATGCGCGAACTGCGGGCCTATTGTCCCGATGCGGTGGTCGAGATCGACCTCACGGAGCCCGAACGGGCGCTGATCGGCCTGATGCCGCTTCAGGAGGGCAAGTTTTTCTGGATGAACAACGGGGCTTCGGGATACGGCGATTATTCGGCATTTCGCACCAAGAGCATGCGTAACTCGGTCAACGCGACCGCTTGCCTGCTGCCGCCCGAACTGCTCACCTACGCCGTCTATCCGCACAACAAGGCGCCCTATGCCGCGCAACGGTACAACGTGAACACCGTCCTGCAGGCCGGACACGGTTTCTGGGGCAATCTGGCAACCACGTCCGCCGCCGACCGGAAATATATCCGCAGCGCCGTCGGAAAAGCCCGCCGGGTCCTGAAACATACGGCCGGCCGCCCGTTGCGGACCGAAGGCCGGATCGGCGCTTCGCCGGAGACCTACCTGCAGTCCGCGCCCGAAAAGGGTTATGCCCTGTTCACCGCATTCAGCGGCTCCCCCGCCGTACATTCCGAACATATCGCCCTCGACACCCGGCAGGTGCTGGGCGTACTGAACCACGCCTACACGACCGACGCGCAGGGTGTGAGGCTCGACCTGCAATTTGCAGCCCCGGACGACACGCGCGAAGCATTCGTCGTCGGGAACGACGGTTCCGGGGTGCGGGTGCTCTCCTCGACCGGATGGCTCGACGCGCTCGACATCGCCGGGAAAAGCCTTACCATCCGCAGCGGAAGCACTGCGCAGCTGCAAATCGCACTCCCCGACGGAGCGCGGGACGTGCAGGGGGACATCCCTTTTGAACGGCTGCCCGACGGCACGCTCCGGATTCGGCTCGAAGAGGGCCGGCAGGCGACGCTGAGCTGGCGGTAACAGCTACCCCGGACAACGAAAACCCGGGTCCTGCCGAAGCAGGACCCGGGTTTATTCGATGTGGCGGCAATCAGTTCTGACGGTATTTCGCGTCGGTCACGCTGCCGAGGGTCGTGGCCTTGTAAAGGCCGTTGAAACAAGCCGTATAGGCGTTCTTCGGAGCCTCGAAGCCATCGTAGAATTCAGAGAAAGTGTAGGTGCTGTCGGTCGTCAGCCAGCTCCACAGTTCGGGATAGACCCGCTCGATATGCACCGACTCGTGCGGGTAGTTGAACCAGTCGAAACCGCACTCATAGCCGCCGTCCTTATCGACAAACACGGTACCCGTCGTGGTGATGACCAGCCCCAGCGGCAGACCCGTCTTGTCGAACGACTTATTGAGGTAAGCGGTCGACAGCGCATAGATCTCCTCGCCGCCTACCTCGATATACCACTCGACACGCATCACACCGTCGCCGGCGATCTTCGAAACGTCCCAGTTGCGGATGGTCGAGCCCAGGTACTGAGGCTCTATGAAATCGACCTCATTGCGGTTATTCACATTGACGAAACCTTCGATCGACTTGAAATACTGCTTGCGGCAGTCGACGCCGTCGGGTGTGATGAATCCTTTATAGACCTGCTTGTTGCCCTTATAGACCACGCAGCCCAGTTTGATGGATTTCGACGATCCGAGGGCGATCGGCTGTACGGCGAAACCGAAGATGTTCTGCTTCTGCAGATACATCACGTGGATCACCAGGTCGTTGTAGTCGTAGTCTCCGTCATAGGAATCTTCGAAACAGATCACCTGGAACATCTGCGCCTTGTTGCCCTCGAACGAGGGATATTCGTCCGAAGGAACGAACTCGACGGTTATACCCTCCGCTGCGCGGGTCTTGCCCATGCGGGGCACCCAGATGGTCATGGGACTGTCGGCCTCGGCAAGCGTCACGCCGTCGGCTTTGACAACGGTGATCTTACCGGCCTCCACGGGCACCTCGAAGGCTTCTGCGGTCTGGAAATGGTTGACATCGACGTCGATGGGAGGTTCGGGAGACCCGCCCTCGGGTTTCTCCATACAGGAAGCCGCCATGGCAGCCAGCGCAACGAACAGCAATTTTTTCATAATAAGAGAATTCATAGATGGTTGACAGGGGCAAAGGTAGGCATTAATTTGCGAATCCGCCCAAAAACAGAACAAATAAGCTCATAAAGAATTCTGATGCGGATTCCGAGGGGGGGGTAACGCTTATAGTCGGCTTGCCGGAAGTTGCAGGCGCAGGAAATTCCCGCTGTAAGCGGGAACGGAGTTCGATTCACATCGCACACAAGGAACCGGAGAACATCCGTGCGCAACGTTCGCCGACCTATTTTCAGGGTTTCGTCCGATTTTTTTACGATTTTGTCACAGGAAAGTATTCCGTCTTTGTGAAAAACTTTCTTATCTTTGGCCGCAAGACGGACTCGCAATCCCCGATAAACCCAGGCCCGATGAAGTTCACGTTCAGCAAACCGCAAAGCGACAACGAATTGATCTCCGCGATCATTCGGGGCGACGTCAACGCCTACGAACAGTTATTCGTGCGCTACTACCCCACGCTGCTGCATTTCATACGCGGGATGCTCAAGGACGACCACATGTCCGAGGACATCGCCCAGAATATCTTCATGAAGCTCTGGATTCACCGCGAAAAGCTCGACAGCTCGCAGTCGGTCAAGAACTACCTGTTCGTGCTGGCCAAGCACGAAATCTACAACATCTTCAAGGCCAAGCGCACCACCATGCTCTCGCTGCTGCCCCAGCTCAGCGACCGCGACATCGCAGACCGCGCCAGCTCCGTCGAAGAGCAGTACAACTACGTGGAACTGAACGCACTGCTGATGCAGGGGATCTCGAAAATGCCGCCCCAGCGGCAGCTGATCTTCCGCATGAGCCGTTACGAACACCTCTCCAACCGCGAAATCGCCGAACGCCTCGGACTCTCGGTGCGCACCGTCGACAAGCATATCGAGCTGGCGCTGAAGGACCTTTACAGCACTCTTTGTTGATTTTCCCGTTTTTTTTCGTTTTTTTGCAGTTCCGGTTACGCAATCGGGGCCGTCCGGTTGTTCTTTATACAGCAGGATGTCCGGAAGAAGGCTCCGCATCCGGCGGCGAACAGAGAAAAAAGGACCTATGACCAAGTTAAACAAATATTTCGACAACGAACTCTCCGCGCAGGAGCAGCTCGAAGTGCAGATGTGGCTCGCCGAGCACGGGGGCAACCCGGACTCGGAGACACAGCTGGCCGAGCTTTTCGACAGCCTGCACGTCGACGACGACACCGCGGCCCGTGCGGCTTTCGGACGCGTCGCCCACCGGCTCGGGATCGCCGGAGGGCAGCAGCCCGCACCCTCGCGCCGTGCGCGTATCGTCGCCTGGAGCCAGCGCATCGCCGCCGTACTCGTCATTCCGCTCCTGTGCGCCGTCTGGCTGCTCTACGCCGACCGGCAGCCGGAGGTCGAATGGCTCGAACAGCAGATTCCCTACGGCGAAGTGGCCGCCCTGACGCTTCCCGACGGCACGCAGCTGCACCTGAATTCCGGCAGCCGCATCACCTATCCGTCGGCTTTCACAGGCAAGGAACGCCGCATCTTCGTCGAGGGCGAAATCTTCGCCGACGTGGCTAAAAATCCCCGCAGGCCCTTCATCATCCAGTCGGGCGAGGTCGGCATCCGCGTCCTGGGAACCAAATTCAATTTCAAGTCCTACGCGAATACCGACTGCATCGAGGTGCTGCTGGTCGAAGGCTCCGTCCGGTTCGACATCGACACCGATGCCCGCAAACAGCAGCTGGTGATGAAACCCGGCGACATGGTGCAGTACGACCGCGCCACGGGCGACATCGACCTCACGACGTTCCGGCCCGGGCATTTCAAGTCGTTTGCCGACGACCGGGCCATTCATTTCTTCAACCTGCGCATGCGCGACATCGCCTCGGACCTCGAACGGCTCTTCGGCACGCACATCGTCATCCTCGACGAAGCGCTCGCCCAGGCCCGTTATTTCGCCTATTTCACCAACAACGAAAACCTGGACCAGATACTTTCCGCCATCAATTCCGATCACAAAATGCAGATCCTGCGCCGCGACGGAGTCGTCTATCTCTCGTCGAACCGATCCCGTTGAATTCTTCCCCCAAAAAACCAACCTGACACAAAAACCGAAACGCCTATGAGAGACTGACCGACCCTCCCACCGCCTTCCTTTTTTCTGTTTCTTTTCTGTGACCCGCCCGGATGCCACCGACCCCGGCATGCCCTGCCTTAAACTTGAACCTTAAATAAACCTATCATGGGAAACGACTACAATCGTCGGGGAACTCGCTTTGCGAGACTCCTCTACCTGGTTATTCTCTGTATGTTACTGAGCCCGGCCGCGGTTTTCGCGCAGGCGAAGAGAATCAACCTCGAATTGAAGAACGTAACCGTTCAGGAGGCCGTAGCCACGCTGAACCGTACGGAAAATTACTCCATCATCGTCAGCTCGGACGAGGTGGACCTCAGCAAACACATCTCCGTTTCGGCCAAAAACGCCACCATCCGCGAGGTCCTCGACCAGGTATTCGCCGGACAGGACGTGACCTGCACCATCGACGGGCACCGCATCTCCGTCACCAAAAAACAACCCGCGGCAGCGGCCAAACCGGCCGCCGCCCAGAACTCCGTGCATGGACGCGTGACCGATGTCAAGGGACAGCCGATCATCGCCGCGACGGTGGCCGTCGAAGGCACGTCGAAAGGCACGCTGACGGGTGCCGGAGGCGATTTCGAACTGGCGGACGTGAAATTTCCCGCAAAAATCAATGTCTCCTACCTGGGTTACATTTCCCAGACCGTAGAGCTCAAGGGGGGGGGAAACACCCCGCTTGAGATCGTCCTGAAAGAATCGGACAACCTGATGGACGAAGTGGTCGTCGTGGGCTACGGCACGCAGCGCCGGGCCAACCTTTCGGGTGCCGTGGCGACCATCAGCGGCAAGGACCTCAACGCCCGTCCGGTGGTTTCGGCCGCCAACGCCCTGCAGGGCGCCGACCCCTCGGTCAACATCACCTTCGGCACGGGATCGCCCGAATCGTCCTATGCCATCAACATCCGCGGCTCGATCTCGCTCAACAGCGGTTCGCCGCTCGTGCTGGCCGACGGCGTGGAGGTGAGCCTCAGCCAGATCAACCCCAACGACATCGAATCGGTGTCGGTGCTCAAAGACGCCTCGTCGTGCGCCATCTATGGCGCCAAGGCGTCGGCCGGCGTGGTGCTCATCACCACCAAGGCGGGCAAGAAGGGCGAACGCGCGCGCGTCTCCTACAACGGCCGCTTCGGCTGGGCCAGCAACACCACCTCGACCGATTTCATCGACACGGGTTACGACCACGTGCGCATCGTCAACCAGTTCATGAACGACTCGTCGGACGGCACGATGAACATCTTCCGCTACACCGAGGAGAACGGCGGCCTGCAGAAACTCTACGACCGCCGCAACGACCGCACGGAGCATCCCGACCGTCCGTGGGTCGAGGTGGGCGACGACGGCAAATACTACTATTACGGCAATTTCGACTGGTACGGCTATTTCTACAACCGCGTGCGTTCGCAGCAGGAGCACAACCTCTCGCTTTCGGGCGGCACCGACAAGGTGACCTACTACGCCAGCGGCCGCTTCTACCAGCAGTACGGCATGTTCAACATCAACAAGGACAAGTACACCGACTATGCCTTCCGCACCAAGGTCTCGGCCCAGATGACCCCGTGGCTGAAATACTCGAACAACATCAGCTTCGACACCTCGGGCTACAAATACGGCGGACACTACGACTACGAGGGCACGATCAACGCCCTGCAGTCGAACATCTGCGCCGCGTTCCTCCCCTACAACCCCGACGGCACGATCGTCCAGTACGTCAACCAGCTGGGCAAGAACTCCCCGATCGGCGCCGGCCGCGGCGGGCAGATGACCGCCGACCGTTCGAAGAACTCGAAGGAGAACCGCTACCTGACGCTCTCGAACCAGTTCGACATCACGATCGCCAAAAAGCTCGTCCTCACGGCGGCCTACGACTACCGCCAGCGCGACCGGCTCTACAAATACCGCAACAACACGTTCGAATACTCGCGCCAGGAGGGCGTCATGGAGACCTTCACCTCGGGCTCGGTCGAGAACTCCTACCGCGAGGTGCACTACGGGTACAAAGGCCACAACGTCAATATCTACGGCACCTACGAGAACACGTGGGGAGGCCACCATTTCAAAGCCACCGCCGGCGGCCAGTACGAGGATTACCGCTCCACGTCGCTCGACGTGAAGCAGACCGACCTGTCGAGCGACAACATCGACTCGTTCACCGTGGCGACGGGTCCCATCACCCTCTCGCAGTCGATCTCGGCCTACCGCACGCTGGGATTCTTCGGCCGCGTGAACTATGACTACGAAGGCCGCTACATCTTCGAGGCGAGCGCCCGCGGCGACGGTTCGTCGCGCTTCGAGCCCGACCACCGCTGGGGATTCTTCCCCTCGGCGTCGGCAGCGTGGCGCATTAGCGAGGAGTCGTTCTTCGAACCCGTGCGCGACGTGATGAGCAACCTCAAATTGCGTCTCTCGGTGGGCAGCCTGGGCAACCAGCAGGTATCCAACTACGCCTATATCGAGCAGATCAGCACCGACAACCAGATGACCTACACCTTCGACGGACTGGAACGGGGCTATTACGCCAACGTCTCCGACCCGCTGTCGTCGGGACTGACGTGGGAGACCGTGACCACTTACGACGTGGGCCTCGACGTGGGGCTTTTGAACGGACGCCTCAATTTCACGGGCGACTACTACATCCGCGACACGAAGGACATGCTCACCACCTCGCTCACCCTGCCCGATGTCTTCGGCGCCAAGACCCCGAAGGCCAACTGCGCCAACCTGCGCACCAAGGGCTGGGAGATCACCCTGAGCTGGCAGGACGAGTTCCAGTTGGCCGGAAGCCCCTTCTCCTACAACGTCTCGGCCTCGGTGGGCGACTACATCACCAAAATCACCAAATACCACAACCCCGACCGGCTGATCTCGGACCACTACGTGGGCAAGACGCTGGGTGAAATCTGGGGCTACCACGTCGACGGGCTCTTCAAGACCGACCGCGAGGCCGCCGAATACCAGGCCCTGATCGACGACAAGGCGGTCAACAACCGCGTTTACCAATGTAAGGGTCCGGCCGGCAACTACCTGCGGGCGGGCGACGTGCGCTTCGCCGACCTCGACGGCGACAACGTCATCTCCGAAGGTTCGGGCACAGTGGACGATCCGGGCGACAAACGCATCATCGGCAACTCGCTGCCGCGCTACAACTACTCGTTCCGCGTAGGATTCAACTGGATGGGCTTCGACGTGTCGGCCTTCTTCCAGGGCATCGGACGCCGCGACTGGTATCCGGCCGCCGGGCAGTCGTCCTACGATTTCTGGGGTCCCTACGCCTTCCCGCCCACCTCGTTCATCCACAAGGATTTCTACTCGGACTGCTGGTCGGAGGACAACCGCAACGCCTATTTCCCCCGTCCGCGCGGTTACAATGCCTACGCCGGAGGCTCGCTGGGCGAAAAGAACGACCGCTACCTCCAGAACCTCGCCTACCTGCGCCTGAAAAACCTCACGATCGGTTACACCGTGCCGCAGAAACTCACGCGCAAAATCGGCATCGACCGTGCCCGCGTCTATTTCTCGGGCGAAAACCTCTGCTACTGGTCGCCGCTGAAACGGCACAACAAGACCATCGACCCCGAGCTGGCCGGATCGGGCAGCACGAACAAAGCCGATTCCGGAACGGGATACGCCTATCCCAAAACCCTCTCGGTAGGCGTCGACATCAGCTTCTAACGCATAAAGAGAACGACAGATGAAAACACTGCACAAAATATTGGCAACGATCCTGCTGGGCGCCGCATGCTCCGGCTGTGATTTGACCCTCATTCCCGAAGACACGGTCACACCGCAGACCTATTTCCAGTCGGAAGTGGACCTCCGCCTGTGGACCAACCAGTTCTACACGCTGCTCGACTCGCCCGACAGCGCCGCGGGGCTCAACGCCGACGACATGGTGGACAAGAGCATGGGCGACGTGATCTCGGGAACCCGCATGGCCTCCGACGAAAGCGGCTGGACCTGGACCTCCCTGCGCAAGATCAACTACTACCTGCAAAATTCGCACAACTGCACCGACGAGGCGGCCCGTACCAAATACGACGGCGTGGCCTATTTCTTCCGCGCCTATTTCTACTACGTGAAGGTGCGCCGCTACGGCGACGTGCCCTGGTACGACACGGTGATCGGCTCCGAGGAGGAAGACCTGCTGAAAAAGCCCCGCGAGGACCGCGGCATCATCATGGACCACGTGATGTCCGACCTCGACAACGCCATCGACATGCTGCCACGCGACAAGGACATATCCCGCGTGACCCGCTGGGCGGCGCTGGCCTTCAAGTCACGCGCAGCGCTCTACGAAGGCACCTGGCGCAAGTACCGCAACCTGCCCGACGCCGACAAATACCTCCAGCAGGCGGCCGACGCCGCGGCGACCTTCATCGCCGAGAGCGGCTACTCGCTCTACAAGGAGGGTGCGGAGCCTTACCGCGACCTGTTCTGCAGCGACAACGCCAAGCAGGGCGAGGTCATTCTGGCCCGTCTCTACAATTTCGAGGGGCTGAACCTCGCCCACAGCGTACAGTTCAACATCCGCAACGCCGCGGCAGGCTTCACGCGCCGTTTCATGAACCACTACCTGATGGCCGACTGCTCGCGCTTCACCGAGAAAACGGGCCACGAAACGATGTTCTACACCGAGGAGACCGCAGGCCGCGACCCGCGCATGGCGCAGACCGTGCTCTGCCCGGGCTACATCGCCAAGGGCGAAAGCTCGGCCACGCCAAACGACATGACGGCGATGACGGGTTACGAACCGATCAAGTTCGTCTCGACGGCGGCCCACAGCGGCGCCTCGAAGGGCACGTCCGACTGGCCGCTGCTCCGCACGGCGGAGGTATACCTCAACTACGCCGAAGCCAAGGCCGAACTGGGAACCCTCACGCAGGACGACCTGACGATCTCGATCGACAAGATCCGCGACCGCGCCGGTATGGGCGGACTCGACATGGAGGCGGCCAACGCCGACCCTGATCCGTTCCTCACGGCCTGCTATCCCAACGTCACGAAGAGCGCCAACACGGGCGTGATCCTCGAAATCCGCCGCGAGCGCACCATCGAGATGGTCATGGAGGGGCAGCGCATGTGGGACATGTTCCGCTGGAAGGAAGGTGCGCAGCTGGTCAACGAGACGGCCCCCTACTACGGCATCTATTTCCCCGGTCCGGGCCTTTACGACATGGACGGCGACGGCAAAAACGACCTCGAACTTTACGCCACGCAGCAGACCAGCACCCCAGCCGACGGACTGACGGTGCTCCGCATCGGGTCGGACATCATCCTCTCCGAAGCCGCCGACAACCGCGGCTACGTCGTGGCATGGAGCGCCCTGAAATACACCTGGAACGAGGAGCGCGACTACCTGTGGCCCATTCCGGCCGACCAGCGCGTGCTGACGGGCGGACTGCTGACCCAGAATCCCGGATGGACCGACAGCACCAATTTCGACTGATGCTTTTTGCAACCCGATAAAACCAAACGGCAATGAAACGAACCATGATAACAACGCTTCTGGCATCGGTCCTCCTCTTCGCGGGCGGGTGCAGCGACAATTTCGACGATTCCGCGCTGTGGAAAGGCGTCGACGAGATATACAACCAACTCACCGAACTCGAAAAACAGGCCGACGAGCTCAACAGCCAGGTCCGGCTGCTCGCGGCCGTGGTCAACGGCGGGGTCGTGACCTCGATCACGCAGGATGCCGAGGGCAACAACGTCGTCCGCTTCAAGGGCGCCGACAACGTCGAGCACAGCGTCACCGTCGCCACGAAGGACGACGTGACCACCGCGCCGATCCTCGGCACGAAGGAGGAGGGCGGCGTGCTCTACTGGACGACGACCGTCGCCGGCAAGACCGACTTTCTGAAAGACACCGACGGATCGAAAATCCCCGTCGCCGGACGCACGCCCGAAGTGGCCGTCGACAAGGACGGTTACTGGACCGTCAACGGCCGGCGGCTGACCGACGCGGCGGGCAGTCCGCTGAAAGCCGAAGGCAAGGAGAAGTCGCTCATCACGGGCATCTCGCGCGACACCAACGGCAACGCCGTCTTCACACTGGGCGACGGCTCGACGGTATCGGCTCCGGTCTTCGACGCCTTCAACATCGTCTTCAAGGTCGGCGACACGGTGCTCGGGGACGAATACGTCGTCGAGGATGCCTCGCTGCCGCTCACGATCGATTACGAGATCACGGGCGAGAAAGCCGGCGAGACGATCCTGAAGATCATGCGCACCGAGAAACTCACGGCCGCGGCCGACACCGCCGCCGGAACCGTCGCCGTCACCTTCGGCAGCGGGTTCGAGGAGGGCAGCTTCACCGTGATGCTCTGCGACACGGAGGAGAATGTCCTGATCCGCGTCGTGCGTCTCGCGGCCAAAAGCGCCAAACCCGAATACTACGGCATCAAGACCGCCGAGGACCTGCGCAAGTTCGCCGAGGCCGTCAATTCCGGACGCAGTTACGACCGTTACCGCGACGAGAGCGGCGACGTGGTGCTGCTGAACGACGTCGACATGGCGGGCACGACGGAGTGGACGCCGATCGGCACGGCCGAAAATCCCTTCACGGGCAAGTTCGACGGCAAGGGCTACGCCCTCAAAAACATCAGCTGGACGGCCGACGCCGCGAAATCGACGGCCCACGGGCTGTTCGGCGTGCTGAACCGGGCCACCGTCCGGAACCTCACGGTCGGCGCCAAGGGCGACAAGCTCACCGTCACCGGAACCGCCGGGGCCGGCACGGCCATAGCGGGCGTGGCGGCGTTCGCCACGGAATCGGTCATCGAAAGCGTGACCAACAACGTCTCGATCTCGTTCGAGGCCGAAGACCCCTCCGGGGTGCTGGTCATGCTGGCGGGAATCGCCGGACAGATGACCGGAACGACCATCGGCGGCACCTCCGCCGCGGTGAAATGCGCCAACAACGGCGACATCACCACGGGTCCCATCGCCAACACCGCAAACGGCGGCACGGGCATGCAGGTCGGAGGCATCTGCGCCTACATCAAGTCGGCGGAGAACAACCTCATCGGCTACTGCACCAACAACGGACGGGTGAACGCGCCTTCGGGACGCGGCGGCGGACTGGCCGGAACCTTCGAGAAGGGCACCATCGCCAACTCGCTGAACAACGGACTCGTCGAGGACGATGCCGCCGGGCAGTACGCCGGGCAGACGAACCAATACGGCATCAAGCGCATGGGCGGCCTGGTCGGCGGTTCGACCACGACGGGCTGCGTCATCGAGAACTGCAACAACCTCGGCAACGTCATCACCCACCTGGGATGCCGCACGGGCGGTTTCTCGGGCCACAATCTCGGCACGATCCGCAACTGCAAGAACACCGGAGCCATCATCGGCAACGTGACCGTCGACGGGGCGAACCTCCACGGTCCCGGCTGGGCCTGCGGCTACAACCAGAGCGCATCGCTCATCAAGGGCTGCATCGGCAACGGCTTCGTCGGCGACTACGACACCTACAAGGACGCCCCGGCAACGGCTCCCGCGGCCATGCACACCACGGCCGTCTGCCACAAGCAGTCGAACTACGACACCGAGGAGAACACCGTGGACTGGTCGCTGCCGGCCTACTACGACTGGGAGCTGAAACAGACCGTCCAGCTCCACCCGGGCGTGAAATACACCTACTACGAGTTCACCAACCTGCCGCGCAAGATGCACGTGCTGGAGCTCGACCTGACGAACGACGCCGTGGAGATCGCGACCTCGATGGCCGACGACCTCGTGCCCAACCCCAACGGCAACAACAACGGCAACAACGGCAAAAACATCCGCGAGACCCTTTCGGAGAACTGCGCCCGCAAGCGCACCGAGGGCCAGAACATCATCGCCGGCATCAATACCGGGTTCTTCAACTCGCACGACGGATTCCCCCGCGGCCTGCACATCGAGGAGGGACGCCCCGATTTCGTCAACAACAAGACCGTGCGCACGTCGCTGACCAACCACGCCAACGCCTTCACGGTCTTCAGGGACCGCACGGCAAGCTGCGGCAAGAAGGTCTTCACGGGCAAGATCGAGCTCGACGGCACCGAGTACGAATACCACTCGATCAACGACACGATCCTGCGCCGGGGCAGCGTCTCGCAGGAGGCCAACCTCTACACCGCGCGTTACAAGAAGACGCCGCATCCCGGCACTCCGTCGCTGACCAACACGCTGCTCACACAAGCGCTCTACGTCGTTGCGAAGAACACCTCGGGCAACCCCATGACGGTCAACGACGGCTGGTTCGAAGCCACCGTGACCCGCATCGACGACGGCCGCACGACGCCGCTCGCCGAAGCTCCCTACCTCACGACCCTCGACGAATGGGCCGTGCAGCTCACCGGAGCGACGGCCGAGGCCTTCGCCGCGAAACTCTCCGTGGGTTCGACGCTCCGCATCCGCGCCGACGTGGCGGTGGACGGCGTTTCGAAGCCGATCCTCTCGCAGAACTCGACGATGTACCACCTGCTGGCCGACGGCGTGGACAAGAACCTCAACTCGTCGGTCTATGACCCGATGACCTACGTGGGTGTGGACCAGGCCGGAACGAAAGTCCATTTCTTCGTCATCGACGGCCGCCAGGACTGGGTCTCGATGGGCGTGAAATTCTACGAGATGGTCCGCATCGCCCAGAAATTCGGCTGCTGGAACGTGACCCGTTTCGACGGCGGCGGTTCGACCACCATGTGGCTCTACACCGACGGTGCGGGCAAGGTGGTCAACAAGCCCTCCGACTCGAAAGGCGAACGCAGCTGCATGAACTACATGCACGTGCGGATCAAACAGTAACCCTTAAACCGAGAGAACAATGAGAAAGTTATTGAACATCATACTGCTTACCGCCGGTTTCGTCCTCCTCTGGGGCTGCGACGAGTACGACGACGAGCAGCTGCGGAAAAACATCGACGCCATCGAGCAGGAGCTTACGGCAGCCGAAAAGCGCGTCGCGGAGCTGAACGACGAGATGACCTCGCTCACGGCGCTCATCAACAGCAGCTTCATCTCCTACCTCAAACAGGACGACAAGGGCAATTACGTCGTCTGCTACCGCGACCGCGGCGGCGAGACGAAAACCATCACCCTCGCCACGCAGGACGACGTGGTGACCGCGCCGATCGTCGGGGCCGGGGAGTTCACCGACGGAAAACTCTACTGGCGCACGACCGCGGACAACGGCGAAACCTATGAATGGCTGCTGGACTCCGAAGGCAAGATGATGCCCGTGGGCGGCGTGCCTCCCACGATGGGCATCGACGCCGAGGGTTTCTGGACGGTCAACGGCGAACGCTTCACGGGCAAGGACGGCAAACCCGTGCTGGCCGACGACGTGAGCAACACGCTGTTCCAAAAGGTCGAGACCGACGAGGAGAGCGGCATGGTCCGCTTCACGCTCGCCGACGGCAGTTCGTTCGAAATCCCGATTTTCGAAGCCCTGAGCATCGCGTTCGACGCCGCGCCCGTAACGGCCATCGCCGACCGCGCCGCGCCGGTCTACATCAAATACACCCTGGCGGGAACCGAGGCCGAAGAGGCGCATATCGACTATTTCACCGCTTACAACGTGACGGTCGAGATCGACAAGTACACCCGCACGATCTCGGTGAAACTGGACGAGGGCGCCGAAGAGGGCAACACGGTCATCCTGGTCACGGCCGGGGGCAACACCGTACTCAAACCCCTCTTCTTCACCTACGGAACGGCCCAGATCGCACCCCCGACGTGGGACCCGCAGTTCGGAACCGGAACGGAGGTCGCCCTCGAAGGCGAATTCACGGAGTTCGACATCAAGGTGTCGGCCGACATCGAATACGACGTGACGATTGCCGAGGAGTGTCAGTCGTGGCTCAAACCCGCCCCCGTGACACGCGCACCGATGGTCACCACGACCCACTCGTTCGTGGCCGACTACTATGAGAACGACAGCGGCGCCGACCGCAAGGGTTCGATCACCTTCTCGAACCGCCCCTACGGCGTGACCGTGACGCTCGGCGTGCGCCAGTCGCCCGTCATTCCCGACGTGCCGACCGACCCGGGCATCGCAACGGGCGCCGACCTGGTGGCCTTTGCCAAGGCGGTCAATGCGGGCGGCAGCACGAGCCGCTGGGAGAACGCCTCGGGCGAGGTGGTGCTGCTCAACGACATCGACCTCACGGGACTCACCGAGTGGACCCCGATCGGAGCAGGCAAAGCCACGGGAACGCCCTCGTACAACACGCTGGTCAACCCGTTCACGGGCGTATTCAACGGCCAGGGCTTCACGATCAAGGGCATTCAGTGGACCTTCGACGCCGAGAGCGAGACGACCCACCTCCACGGCCTGTTCGGTGCGCTGAAGGGCGCCACGGTCAAGAACCTCAAACTGGGCGCCGCGGGCGACCAGATCTCCGTCACGGGCGCCAGTCCGAACGTCGTGGCCGTCGGAGCGCTGACGGGTTACGCCGAAGGCTCGACGATCACCAACGTCACCAACTACGTCTCGGTGATCCTCACGGGCGACAACCCCGACGCCACGCTGATGATGCTCGCCGGCATCGCCGGATGCGCCAAATCCACGGTCATCGGCGGTGAAACGAAGGCCGACGCCGTCATCAACAACGGCGACGTGAAGACCGGCCGCATCACCAACACGGCCAACGGCGGCACGGGCATGAACGTCGGCGGCATCTGCGCCTTCACGCTCGGCGGAGGCATCAAGATCGACTACTGCACCAACAACGGCGAAGTGAGCGCCCCGACGGGACGCGGCGGCGGACTGGTGGGCACGCTGGGCGGCCCGACGAGCGAGGAGAGCGGCACGGCTGTCAGCAACTCGGTCAACAACGGCACGGTGCAGGACGACGCCGTGGGCCAGTACGGCGGCAGCAGGGACTACTACAACTACAAACGCATGGGCGGCCTGGTGGGCGGTACGGTGACGAACAACAACCTCCGCATCGAGTACTGCACCAACAACGGCAACGTCTTCTCGCAGCTGGGATGCCGCACGGGCGGTTTCGTGGGCCACAACCAGGCCACGATCGTCGGCTGCGTGAACAAGGGCACGATCCTGGCCAACATCACCTACGACGCCGGAGCGCCGCAGCACGGTCCCGGATGGGCCTGCGGTTACAGCGCCAAGGGGCTCGTCACGCAGTGCGCCAAGGGCGGCCGCGTCGGCGAATGGGACACCTACAAGGACAATCCGAGCGGCGCTCCCGAAGCCACGAACGACAATGCCCTGTGTTACCGCAACAGCGAATATTTCGATCCGTCGCAGAACTACTAACGCTTAATCCAGACATTCATGAAACGATTCCTATATTTCTTGCTTCTGACCGCCGTCACCTTCGCGGCAGGCTGCAGCGACTACGACGATTCGGAACTCGGCGGCCGCATCGACGGCTTCAAGGAGCGGATCGCCAGGCTCCAGGGCCGCATCACGTCGCTCAACGACCAGCTCGCCGACCTGAGCGAGCTGACCTCGGGCAACGTCATCACCGCGATGGCGCAGGACTCCGAAGGCAACTACGTCATCACCTACAAGGACAATAAGAACGAGGAGAAGAGCGTCGTGCTGGCCACCGTCGACCAGATGCTCAACGTCCCGCTGCTGGGCGTCGAAGCCGATGCGGAAAGCGGTCTCTACTACTGGACGGTGACGGCCGACGGACAGACCGCGCCGCTGCTGGACAAATCCGGCGAACGGGTTCCCGTGAGCGGCCACACCCCCGTGGTGTCGGTCGATGAACAGGGTTACTGGACTGTCAACGGCGAGCGGCTGAACGACGCCGCAGGGCGTCCCATCGAGGCCAACGACGGCGAAAGCTGCCTGTTCAAGGGCATCGCCCGCGACGCCAACGGCAACCTGTCGCTGACGCTCGGCAACGGCGAGGTCGTCACGCTGCCCATCCAGCAGGTGCTGAACCTCACGCTCTCGACGGCGATCAACACCACCGTCGTCGACGCATCGGTCCCGATGACGGTCAAATACACCCTGCACGGCGAACACGCCGCCGACGCGCTGGTCGGCATCGCCGCGGCCGAAGGCATCGAGGCCGCGCTCGACAAGGAGCAGCAGCAGATCGCCGTCACGTTCCCGGCCGGATTCAGCGACGGGCACCTGATCGTGGTGGCCTACGACATGCTGGAGTACACGGTGCTGCGCCCGGTCTTCTTCGCGAAGGCCACGAGCGACCGCATCGAAATCCGACGGCCGCCGAGCTGGTGCAGTTCGCCGCCGACGTCAATGCCGGCACGGGCGCCCAGCAGATGAACGTCCTGCTGATGAACGACATCGACCTGAAAGACGTCGCCGCATGGACGCCCATCGGCAACGGCACGTTCGCCGCCACGACGGCGGTCTCCACCCCCTCGGGAGCCGCCTTCGAGGGAACGTTCGACGGACAGGGATACGCCCTGCGCAACCTGAAGATGGCCGCGACGCTCACGGGCGACAACCAGGCATACGGTCTGTTCGGCGTGCTGAAGGGCGCGACGGTCAAAAACCTCGTGCTGGGAGCCGAAACGGGCGACACGGGATCGTTCACGGTCTCGGGCAGCGGCGTCACCTCGACGGGCGTTATCGCCGGGGCCAGCGTCGAATCGACCATCGAGGATTGCACCAGCTACCTGCCGATGGAGTGTCTGGGCAACGGCGCTTCGGGCAAGCTGATGACCATGGGTCTCGTGGGCTTCGTCTACGGAGCCGGCACGAGCGACGAAACCGTCACGAAGCTCATCGGGCTGAAGAACTACGGCGCCATGAAGGCCGTGCCGGGAGCCGCCAACGCCAACGGGTTCACCTCGACGCAGGTGGGCTGCATCGCAGGGCTCTCGAACACCTCGCGCACATCGACCTTCAGAAACCTCATCACGCGCTGCGCGAACTACGGCGACATGACCGTCTCGACGGGCCGCGCCTCGGGCATCGTGGCCGCGGCAAACACCTTCACGGTCGTCTCCGAATGCGAGAACCACGGCGACATGCTGAACACCTATGCCGAATCGGGCGGCGGACGCCTGGGCAACATCACCTGCATCCTCGGCACCACGTCGGTAGTCGACGGCTGCACCAACTACGGCGACGTCGTGGCCACCAACGCCAAGACCCACGCCGGAGGTCTGGTCTGCCTGACCAACTCCGCCGACAGCGAGGTCCTCAACTCGGCCAACTACGGCAATGTGATCGCCGACCTGACGACCTACCGCGGGACGCTCGTGGCCAACATCAACAACGGCGCGAAACTGGACAACAACACCGCCGGCGGCGGCGTGGGCTCGTACAACGGCGGCAGTTACGTGATGGTAGCCATCGACGAGACCAACTACATGGACTACATCGGCCTGATCAAGACGGGCAACGAGGACAAGGTGACCAACACCAAATACGGAGGCGACATCTCGACGGCCAAGGGCATCCGCACGGCCGACGATCTGATGGCCTTCGCCGCGGCGGTCAACGCCGGCGGATCGCTCGACGAGTGGCTGAACGAAGACGGCGAGGTGTGCCTGCTGACCAACATCGACATGAGCGGAGTCACGGAGTGGACCCCCATCGGCAAGGCGACGTTCGCGCTGGCAAGCAACAAACTCACCGTCACGGGAACGCCTTTCACAGGCCATTTCAACGGACAGGGCTACCGCATCCGCAACCTGAAAATGGTCGCCGCGGGCAGCGAGGAGGGCGCGACATACGGATTGTTCGGGGCTTTGGCCCCGGGCGCCGTTGTCGAGAATTTCTCGTTCGACACGGGCTGTTCGCTGACCGTCACGGCTACGGCAGGTTCGTCGAACGGCGTGGTTGCCGGAATGGTCTACGACGCCACCGTGCGCGACATCACGAGCGGCGCACCGATGCTCTTCCAGGGCACGGCGGGCAGCGTCCGCATCACGATGGCCCTGATCGGCACGGCCTTCGCCAAAGAGGGCGTCACGATCGACAACGTGAACAACAACGGCGCGATCACGGCCGAGAACCGTGACAACAACACCGCCGGAGGCGCCACGGGCTACCACATCGCCGGCATCGTGGGATTCTCTTCCAACGACGGGGAGTCGCAGCAGAAGGTCGTCATCTCCGACTGCATCAACTACGGCGACATGACCTCGGCGACGGGCCGCACATCGGGCATCGTCGCCGCGGCCAACCGCTACACCCAGTTGACCAACTGCGTCAACCACGGCGACCAGATGAACACGAACCCCAAGGAGGACGCCGGGCGTCTGGGCAACATCACCTGCAACATGGGCACCGGCTCCTCGATGAGCGGCTGCACGAACTACGGGGACCTCACCTCGACGACCGGCGCCCGCTGCGGCGGCATCACGTCGCTGTCGAACACTGCCACGTTCGAGAACTGCGCCAATTACGGCACAATCCTCAGCGACGGCAACCGCGGTGTGTTCTGGGCTTATAACAACGGCGCGGCGCAGTGGACCAACTGCACCGCAGGCGGCAAGGTGGGCACCTACAACAACGGCACGCCCGTCTTCGACTCCTACTCCGAAACCGACCAGGCCAACTACCTGGGCAAGCAGGGCGCAACGAAATCGACGCTCACGAACATCGTCTACCAGATCGGCAGTTCGGGCGGCGGCAGTTCGGGCGGCGGCGGCACGGGCGGCGATGCCGAGCTGCGCATCCTCTTCATCGGCAACAGCTTCACGAAAGACGCCGTGGAGCACCTGCCGGGCATGCTGAAAGCCGCAGGTCTCGACAAGGTGAAGATGACGCACATGTACTACGGAGGCCGCACGGTCCCCGAGTACAACAACGGATTCGCCACCGTGAGCGACTACCGCTGTTACGAGTGCGGCCCGGGAGCCGCCGGATGGACCGAGCTGATGAACAAGACGATCAAAGAGGTCGCCGCCTCGGACCAGTGGGACATCGTGACCATCCAGGAGCACACCGGCAAGGTCAACGCCTGGCAGTGGACCTCGACCGAGAAGGAGGCCCTGCAGGGGCTGATCGACAACGTCAAATCGACGCAGACCGGGGCCATGCCCAAGTTCTGCTACATTCTCTCGCAGGCCTACGGCGACCCGGCCATCTTCAGCTATTCGCAGCAGACGGTGATCGTCAGCAATTTCAACTCGTCGCAGGCGGACATGTACGCCGCCATCGTCGCGCAGGGGCAAAAGGTGATGGCCGAAGTCACGTTCGACGACCTGATCGCCACGGGAACCGTCCTGCAGAACCTCCGCACGTCGAAGCTCCAGAACTCGATGGACATGACCCGCGACGGCTACCACATGGACTACGGTATCGCGCGTTACGCCGCCTCGTGCGCCGTCTTCGAGAAACTGATCTCCCCGGCGTTCGGCGGCGTGACGCTCGACGGCAACTCGTTCCGCTACACGACCTCGAACTCCACCGCGGGCAGCTATTCGACGCCCGTCACCGACGCCAACGCCCCGATCGCCCTGCAGGCGGCACGCTACGCCCTCGCAACGCCCTATGCCGTAACCGACATGTCGGACATCGACAAGGAGAAGCCCGACAACGGCATCGAGGATACGGAATTCGACGACGACAAGAACAAAGAGTAAACCCCGACCGAAATGAAAAAACTGTATATCATCCTGTTAAGTGCGGTGCTGCTGCTCGCCGGCTGCACCCGGGACCCCGAAATCACCGACCCGGCCCCGCTTCCCGCCTCGTCGGGGCTCGTCATCAAGGCCGCCTGCGCCGCCGCGACCCGCACCGACATCAACGAAGGCAAGAGCACCTGGGAGGCCGGCGACCGCATCACGGTCATCTACGACGGCGCGGCCTACGAATACACCGCCGCCGAAGCGGGCCCCACGACCACGTTCACCAGCGACGCGGGCATCGCCTCCTACGATGCGTCGAAGCCGCTGACGGCCTACTACCCCGCCACGACCGCCGAAGGCACGGTCGCCGTGGAGGCCCGGCGCACGATCTCCTTCCAGGGCACGGAGCAGGCCAACACGGCCTGCGCACCGCTGGTCGGCACGCCGCTCGAGAACAACCTCTCGGAAGGGGCGCTGCACGTCTCGTTCCGCAACATCTTCTCGGTCGTCGAACTGCGCATCGACGCCGGCGAGTTGGAAAGTCCGGCCCGGTCTATCAGCGTGGAACCCGCCTCGGAGGAGGGTTTCGAAGGCTGGCTGACCTTCACCGGCACGGTCGATCCCGCGACGCTCGCCCTCACCCCGGCACCGGACGGAACCGGCACGAAGCTGACGCTGGAATTCCCCGAGGGAGCCGACCTGACCAAGCCCCAGACCATCAAATTCCCCGTCGGACGCTTCACCTCCCCGGCCGGTCTGAAGCTCACGCTCACGACCGACGACGACAAAACCTACACGAAAAACGTCTACAAATCGGGCATCCGCACCTATAACGAGAAAAACGGCGAGTTCTCGGCTCGTCACCTCGCCAAGGCACTCTACGCCTTCGCGCCTCCGGGCGGTATCTGGACCGCCGACGACCTGGTGGAGTTCGCCGCGGCGGTCAACACAGGCGAGACCCTCGCCCCGTGGCAGAACGAGGAAGGCGTCGTCGTACTGCTCGACGACATCGACATGACGGACATCGCGGCCTGGACGCCGATCGGCGACGCGACCTTCGCACTGGCCAGCAACGCCCTCACGATCAGCACGGGACGCCCCTTCGCGGGCTTCTTCGACGGGCAGGACCACACGATCAGCAATTTCAAAATGGTGTGCGACAACGCCACGGCAGGCCGCGCCTGGGGATTGTTCGGTGCGCTGGGTTCCGGAGCCGTCGTCGAGAACCTGATTTTCGACGCCTCGTGTTCGCTGGAGGTCAAGGCCTCGAAAGCCACCGACTGCGGCATCGTGGCCGGACTGGTCTACGACGCCACCGTGCGCAACATCACCAACAGCGCCCCGATGGCGTTCGACGGCTCGGCGGGCAACGTCCGCATGACGATGGGCATGATCGGGCTTGCGTTCGCCAACGAAGGAGTCGTGATCGACCGCCTGACCAACGAAGCCGACCTCACGGGCGAAGGCGGCGGCAACACGACCAACGGCGCGACGGGCGTGCAGATCGGCGGCATCTGCGGATTCAGCACCAACCACGCCAGCTCGGCCAACGCCGTCGCGTTCACCGGCTGTGTCAACCGCGGCAACCTCACGACCAAAGCCGCCCGGGCATCGGGCATCGTCGCCGCGGCCAACCGCTACACCCACCTGACCGACTGCACCAACTACGGCAACAATTTCAACGAATTCGCCACCGCAGGCAACGCCCGCATCGGCAACATCACCTGCATCACGGGCACGGGCGCCAAGTTCACCAAGGTCGTGAACCACGGCGACGTGATCTGCAAAGCCAACGGCGCGGCGGGCAGCATCGTCTGCCTTGTCAACCACGACGACAACGAATTCGTCGGATGCGAGAATTACGGCCGCGTCATCTCCGACCGCGACAACAACAATTACAAAGGCACCTTCTTCGGGCAGTGCAACAAGGCCGCGCAATTCCGCAACTGCATCGCGCAGGGCGACGTGGGAACCTACAACGGCGGCAGTTACGTCATGGTCGGGGTCAACGCCGACAACTACATGGACTACCTCGGCGCCCACAGCGCCGCAGCGGTCAACGTCACACGGGAGAACATCCTCTACTACCCCGCCGGGTCGAACACCCCCGCCGAAGCGACTTTCAGCATCGCTCCCGGATCGGTCGAGCTGAACGCCCTGGGAACCAACGCCGCCGTCGTGAGCCTCTCGGCCGCCGACTACGACTGGACCGTGAGCACGGGCGGCAGCGAGTGGGTGAAGATCACCGACCTGAACGACACGCCGCTCGCCGCGGGCACGAAAAGCCCCTATGTCCAGCAGATCC
The DNA here is from genome assembly GCA_001941065.1 of Alistipes sp. Zagget8. Taxonomy (GTDB): domain Bacteria; phylum Bacteroidota; class Bacteroidia; order Bacteroidales; family Rikenellaceae; genus Alistipes. Next base: position 3,276 of record MSHJ01000015.1, on the reverse strand, counting down.
GCATCACGGCCGACGTGAATCCGCAGACCGAACCGCGCCCCGCGACGGTCACTTTCACCTCCACGGACCTGTCGCAGACGGCGACCGTCAGCGTCAGTCAGGAGGGCGCAGGCCCGGCCTTCCCGAGCCAATGGATTTTCTCGGCATCGACCGTCGGGCAGTACAACACGTCGTGGACCGCGTCGAACATGCTCCCCGCGACCTCGGGCAGTTCGGGTTACATCTCCGTCGTGCGCGGCGAGGCCAATGCCGGACGGGAGTTCACCCGCACGGTCAGCTCCTACAAACCCACCGTCTCGACGATGGTCGAGGGCGACTACTGGCTCTACACCCTGCCCGTGAAGCGGCTCGAAGCCGGCACGGCCGTCGAGTTCGACGCCACGATGGCGGGCGAGGCCAACTCGCCGAAATACTTCATCGTGGAGTATCTCGACGGAGGCGTCTGGAAGAGCGTCGAGGAGGACCTGCTCACCGCCCCCGAAGATCCCTCGATCCGGTACACCTACAAGTGCTCGGGCGTGGCCTCGGGAACCAACTACCAGCATGCCAGCGTCATGCAGACCATCCGCTTTGCCGATCCCGTCGAGGGATCGGTGCAGATCCGCTGCCGCGCCGTGGGACCCTACACCTGTTCGGGCGGCACGCAGAACATTTCGGCAAGCAGTTCGGCGAGCCTGCTGCCGCCGTTCGGATTCTCGGGCTCCTATGTCCAGAACCTCGGCACGACGACGCCCGGCGACACGAAAAAGGTGCTTTGCCTCGGCAACTCGTTCTCCTATTACAGCAACCCGGCATGGATGCTCAAGGAGATTGCCTGGAACGAGGGACATTACCTCAATGTCAAGGGCCATTTCAAGGGTTCGCAGAATTTCGGACAGCACCTGGGGCTGTCGTTCTCGACCGACGCCATCGACATCGGCGGCTACGACTACGCCTTCATTCAGGACCAAAGCCAGAATCCCGCGACCTACGGGCGCGACGGCACGGCCTCGATAGCGGCCAACTGCACGGCGCTGGCGGACAAGATCCGGGCGAAATCGAGCTCCTGTCAGGTGATTCTCGAACAGACCTGGACCTTCTCGGCCAGCAGTTACGGCGGGTTCACCGACTTCGCGACCTTCGAAAGCTACAACGCCGCAGGCGCACGCGCCATGGCCGAGGCTGCCGGAACGTGGGTATCGCCGATCGGCGTGGCGTTCCGGACCGTGCGCGAAGGCGCGTCGGGCATCAACCTCTACCACACCGACAACAAACACCAGTCGGTCTACGGCGCCTACCTGAAAGCCTGCGTCAACTACCTCGTGCTCTACGGCACGGCGTTCGGCAGCGCACCCGCCGACTGCGGCATCGAGCCGTCGAAAGCCGCCTACCTGCGCCAGGTCGCCGAGCAGGTGGTGCTGGGACATGAAAACGAATACTTAATCCAACGATAACCGATGATACGAATAATCACCAACCTGCTGATCCTCGCGGCGGCTCTCTCGGGAGCCGCCTGCGGGCAGCACGCCGGCACGCCGAATGCCGCGGGCCGTGCCGAGGCCATCGTCGCCGAAATCCACAATCCCGCCTCGAAAAAGGTGCTGGTCGCCTCCCACCGCGGCGACTGGCGCAACTACCCCGAGAACTCGATCCCGGCCATCGAGTCGGTCATCCGCATGGGGGTCGACATCATGGAGCTGGACCTCAAGCTGACCAAAGACAGCGTGCTGGTACTCTGCCACGATCACACCATCGACCGCACCACCGACGGCAAAGGCCGCGTCCGCGACATCACCTACGACTCGATACGCCGCTGCAAGCTGCGCCGGGCCCACAACGTCATCACCGACAGCCTGCGGATGCCGACGCTGCGCGAAGCGCTGGAAGCCTGCAAGGACCGCATCGTGGTGAACGTCGATCAGGGGTACGAATACTACGATCTGGTGCTGGCCGTCACCGAGGAGCTGGGCGTTACGGAACAGATTCTCATCAAGGGCAAGCGTGCGCCCGGGGTCGTGGCCGCGAAATTCGCCGAGCATCCCCGGAACATGATGTACATGCCCATTATCGACATCCTCAAGCCGCAGGGCAAGGCGCTCTTCGCCGAATACCGGGAAAAAGGCATCGTGCCGCTGGCCTACGAAATCTGCTGGGACCGTCCGGCTCCCGAGGTCGACGCCTGCATGCGGGAGGTCGTTGCCGGCGGTTCGAAACTATGGGTCAATTCGCTCTGGGCGTCGCTCTGCGGCGGGCTGGATGACGACAGGGCCTTCGACGGCGACCCCGCCGCAGTTTACGGCCAACTCGTAGACATGGGCGCCACCATGATCCAGACCGACCGTCCCGAACTGCTGATCTCCTACCTCCGCTCGCGGGGACTGCACGACTAATTCCAAACAAATACCGATATGAAAAAATTACTGTTCCTGCTGCTGTGCGCCGGATTCCTCCACACCGGACCCGTTTTCGGGTGGGGACGCGAGGGGCACGAAACCATCGCCAAAATCGCCGAGCGCAACCTGACGAAGAAAGCCCGGAAACGCATCGAAAAATACTTGGGAGGACACTCCGTCGTCTACTATGCCAAATGGATGGACGAATACCGCAAAACCCCCGAATATCTCTTCACCGACGGTTGGCATACAGCACCCGTCGATGCCGACCTGCGTTACACCGACGAACTGCTGAAACCGAAACAGGGCAACGCCATCTACGGACTGGAACTGGCCATCGAGAACCTGAAAAACTACCGCAGCCTCACCGACTCGGCCGTGGCGGTCAACCTCAAATACGTCATTCACCTGGTGGGAGATATGCATTGTCCGGCACATATCAAATACACGACCCACAACATGAAATACGACGTGCTATTCGAGGACAAATATCACAAACCGCACAAATTCTACGTCCACAGCGTCTGGGACAACGAGATTATCACCACCACGCGCATCTGGTCCGTCACTGAATGGGCCGACGAGCTGGACCGCGTTCCGAAATCCGAAAAGCAGGCCATCGCCGCCGGAACACCCCGCGACTGGCTGCACGACGCCGCCGTATGCTGCGAGGTGCAATTCGAATGGGCGAAGCCCGACGAGCGGCTGGGACAGGATTTCCTGAACAAGGCGCTGCCCCTGGTCGAAAGCCAGATACAGAAAGCCGGATACCGGCTTGCCGGGCTATTGAACGAGCTATTCGATTAAAAGACGACGAATCTGAAATCCATGAGCCGTATCACGGAATTCTACCGCATCAGCCCTCCCGCCCCCGGACGCGAAATGGACGAGGCCGCCCGTTCGA
>MSHJ01000014.1 GCA_001941065.1 Alistipes sp. Zagget8 | reverse complement strand
TGGCGTCGACCGTGTAGCTCACCTGACCCTCCACCGATGTCTCGAACGTGTTGATCCAGCTCGCTTCGCCCGCATCGGCCGTGATGGAGGCTCCTGCCACGGGATTTTCGACCGTGTAGGTCGTGGTGACGCGCTCGCCGTCGGGCAAGGCCGTCACCGTCGTTTCGCTGGTGACGGTCAGCTCAGGAGGCAATGGAACGTCGTGCCCTGCTACGACCTGAAAGTCGAGGAGGTAGCCGCGTTTGCCCGTGATGTCGACCCTGACTTTCGATTTGGACCCCTGTGCCGGGAATTCGAACGCGTAGTATTTGTAACTACCCGTCAGCGCGACGTTCTGAGACGCGGCTTCCCCGGCAGTGACGGTGAGCCCCGAACCGTCGAGGGTCGTCGTGCCGTAATCCCGGGCTTTTACGAGTACCGTGAACGGTTGCGAAAGGTCGAGGTCTGCGGTGGTGAAACTCCCCCGGGCATTGGCCGTTCCGAATTTGAGGGCCGGGGTCTCCGGATAAGTGTTCGCCGTGGCCGAGTAGCGGGCCGTACCGTCTTCGGCTTTGGGGTATCCGTCGATGGGCAATACCGTGTTGCTGGTCGTCGTTATCCACGAAAAATCATCGGTGAACGGCAGGGCGAAGCCGGCGGCCGCTGCGGTGATGTGCTCGTCTGCGAGCGAGACGGTGAGCGTGTTGATCTTGCCGGGCAGGAGGGCGACGGGCTCTGCGAGCGTGACGGTGCGGCTGATGCTGAACCCTTCGGTCGCGGCTTCGAAGGTCAGCGTCGAGCCTGCGGGCAGTTCGCGCGGGTAGACGCTCAGATAGGTGCCCGATGTGCCGTCGGGTTCGTATTGCGTGGCCGAGGTATAGGTGGCGGTGACTTTGTTCGACTGGCCGTAGGACGGTTCGAGGAGCTGTCCGCTGACCAGATTGAGGGTCAGGCGTCCGGCCAGCCAGTTCTCGCCTCCGGTGGCCAGCGAGAGCATGGAGACGTGCTGTCCCGTGAGGCTTTTGGCCGTGGAATTGTCCTTCAGGACGACCTTGACGATGGCGCTGACCCGTTTGAACTGCAGGTTCCCGACCACCGTGCCGTCGGCTGTCATGGCGAGCGGTTGGCCGATCAGCAGGTCGGCCCTGCCGTCGAACGAGGTGGCGGTGGGGGTCTGGTTGGCCGGAAGGTCGACACGGGCACCGGCCTGGTCGCCCGAGCCGCTGATGCCGTTGGCCGTGTAAGGGTAATAGGTGTAGAGGGTCGTGCCTGCGGAGATTGTGCCCGAAAAAGTGGTCGTCCGGGCGCGTTCGGAGGCGTCGTTGGTGAACGCGACATTGTTCGACGTGCCGTCGGTGCTGACGCCGATCTGGTCGCCGACCGACCAGTAAGGCGTCGTGCCCTCCATTTCGGTGCGGGTGCTCTGGGGCTGTGCGTCCGGAGCGAGCGAAGGATTGCCGGCCGAAAGGGTCACGCTGATCTGCGGGAATTCCGGCGGCAAGGCTTCGGAGGAATCCTGTGAGCAGGATGCGAAGGCTGCTGCAGCCGCTGCAAGGAGCACTCCTGAAAAAAATCGGGATTTCATAGGGCGGCGGCGTTTAGAATTCGTAATCGTTTCCGGTCCCGAGTTCGTCGCCGGCGCCGCCTTCCTGCCCGTAATCTGCGGGGTCGCTGTCGGCGAATCCTTTTTCAATGCGCACATCGGCGATGCCGACGGCAGGAGGGGAATAAACAATTCCCCGGCCCTCTGGTAAGAGGCGGGTTTTTTCGTTCATAGTCACAACGGTTTTAAATTGGCGTCGTTGACAATATAACAAAAAGGAGCGTATCCGGAAATAGAATCGTTCCGAATTCGACCATATAAACAGAAATAACGTTGAAATGTCGCTTTTGTGCCCGGCGGAAACAGGCGGTTAGTACATGTTATCGTACATCGACTGCGACTTGTCGTATTTCAGGTCGGAGAGCGATGCGGCCTTGACGCCGATGTTGAAGCTCCACGAACGGTGGTAGCCGAACGGTATCCACGAAAATGACATCTGCCAGCAGTGGAGGTCACGCGAAATGGAGACCGACGAGGTGGTGAGCTTCTTCTGTTTGATGTCGAAGCCGCCCTGGAAGGTGACGGCCGTTTTGGGCGTGACGGTCAGCGAGCCGTTGAATCCGACCGTCTGGGTGACGTTCTTGCGGTAACCCGTCGTGCCGTTGTTGACGTAGGAGATCGAATAGTTGACCGAGTAGTTGAATCCGAAATTCCACGGCAGCGAGAAATCATAGTAACTCTGCGCCATATACTGCCTTCGCAGCACGGGGTCCATGTGCCCGTAGGGGTCGAAGAAGGGATTCATGTACTCCGGAGGGATCGACGTGATGTCGTTCATCGCCGGCTGGGACTTGTCGGCCCGCGACTTGAAGGTGTAGCCGAACGACCAGCCCGTGGAGACGATACGGCCCGGGAAGAAGAGTTTGTTGTAACGCTTGCCCTCGGGCGAGACGCGGTAGGGGTCGAGCGTTGCCGAGAGGTTGATGCCGAAATTGTTGAACAGCGTCGTGCGGAACGAGATCGGGATGGTCGACAGCCGCATCGAGTCGGCCAGGAAATTGTACGAGCCGCTGATGCGCAGTTCGTCGATGAGCTTGATTTTCTTCACACCCGAGGTGTCGCGCTTCGAGAGGACCTTCATTTCGAGGTTCTGCGACAGCGAGAAATTCATCGACATCGAACGCCCCGACGACGGAACGCCGTAGGCATTGACGGCATAGGGCGAATAGGTCGTGAAACGGCCCGTCGAGTCGGTCTGGCGGGTCTTGTAGTAGCCGTATTTCTGGTCGCTGAAATCCGGGGCGTAGGAGAATCCGATCGAGGGGGTCAGCGTGTGGCGGATCGCCTGGATCTTGCGGTTGCGGCTCTTCTTCGTGAAATCGTACATGCCGTAGACCGTCGTGGAGGCCGAGACGCTGAAATTGTAGTTGTAGAGGCGGTAGAAACCGTAGTTCGTGGGCAGCGTGTCGGTCTGGTTCGTGACGGGGTTCCACTCGTATTCGACCTTCTTGAAATACCATTTCTCGTTGTAGTTGACCGATGGCGAGACGTTGATGTAGTTGAACAGGTTGAACGACGCCGAGACGGGAATCGAGTGCTCGATGCCGTTCTTCATGTTCTCGAGCGTCTTTTTCGAGAAAATCTCCGACTCGGTGGTGGTCACCGAGTTGGTCATCTTACCCGTGTACTGCATCGATATTTTCTCGTACCAGCGGTCCTTGCCGGTCTTCTCCTTGCGTTTGAAGGGGTAGAAGCGCGAGACGTTGAACACCACCGTCGGTAGCGTCACCGAGATCGACTTGTTCTGCGAGTTCTGTGAAATGGCCATGTTGGCCGAGAGCGAGAAGGGCGTGCCGGCCCAGTTCTTCGAATAGGAGACCGTCGAGTTGGTCTGTGTGGCGAGAATGTCGTTGAGGTTGGTGGCCGAGTAGCGGCTGTAGCCGCTGGTGGCGAAATTCACCGAGGCCGAGAAGGTCGAACCCGGGTTGGCCTTGGCGTCCTGCGAGTGGGTCCACTGGATGCGGAAATTGCTCTGCTTGATGTAGTCGTCCTCGCCCTTTTCACCCGTCTTGACGTTCGAATACTGCATGTTGAAACTGCCGCTGTACTTGTAGCGCTTGATGTAGCGCGAGGCGGCCGAAGCCTCCCACGATCCCAGCGTGTAGAATCCGCCGCGCACGGCGAGGTCGGCATATTCGCCCAGCGTGAAATAGTAGCCCAGGTCGCGCAGGAAGAATCCCTTGGAATACTCCTCGCCGTAGGTGGGCATCAGCAGGCCCGACTTGGGGCCCATGTTGATCGGGAAGAACCCCTCGGGGATGCCGAGGAAATAGATCGGCACGTCCTCCATCACCAGATAGGCCGGGCCGGTGATGACCTTCTTGCCCGGAATGACCTTCGCTTTGGTCATCGCCAGATAAAAGTGCGGATGGTCCGTTTCGTCGCAGGTGGTGTATTTGCCGTGCTGGATGTTGATCGTGTTGTCGGGCATCTTCTTCACGCTGCCGCCCACCAGCCAGCCGTCGCCCTGCTGCGTGGCCACGCCCTTGATCTTGGCCTTCTTCGAATCGAGGTTGTAGGTGATCGTGTCCATCTGGTAGGAGGCCGAACCGTCGGAAAATTCCGGTTTCGTGATGATGAATTTACCCTCCACCGAGTCGGGCTTGCCGTAGGCGTAGACCAGTTTCGAATTCATGTCGATGCGCATGAAATCGGCCTTGAGGTTGCTGTTCTGGTAGGTGACGTCGCCCTGGTTGTAGATGTAGACCAGCTTGTTGCGCACGTCGTAGACCAGCGAGTCGGTGTTCTTGCCCGCAATCGGGTCGTCGAGGAAGGCGCCTGCGGGCCGCGGTTTCTTGACCGAGTCGCGGTGCAGCGTGTCCGTCGCGAGCGAATCGGCCCGGGACATCTCCAGCGAGTCGGCTTTCCGGGCGACGAGCGAATCGACCTGCGACGAAAAGAGCGAGTCGCGCTCCTCCTGCGAAAGGGCGTTGAAGGCGGCGCGGCGGCGGGCCTCTTCACGGGCCTGTTTGCGGGTTTCGCGCCGCGAAAGGGGAACGGACGGTGCCCCTTCGCCGGTCGGAAGCGGGTGCACGGTGTCGGCGGGTGCGGGATTCGGAAGGGTGTCGGACGCGGGGCCGTCGAGCGCCGCACGGGGAGCCGCACCGCCCAGAACGATCTGGGCAAACAGGAGCAGAACCGTCGCCGACAAGAGATATTTTACCCTAATTTTATCCAAAATCCCAAATTTTTTCCATACCTTTGCCGACAAGTCGGCAAAACCGCCCGGAACGCCCCGCAGGAGCATTCCTGCCGCGTTTTAAGCCCGACAAAGATAGATAAAAAAATACAGAAAGCTCACACTTGTTACCATTAAATATGCGCACACGACCATTGTTGCTACTCCTCTTCGCAGCCGCAACTGTTTTAACCAACGTTGCCGTTGCGGGGAATATTGCGCACGGCTTCGAAGTCGTGGTGATCGACGCCGGACACGGGGGTAAATTCCCCGGGGCGCATTATGGGGGACTCTATGAAAAGGACCTGACGCTGAAGGTGGCCCTGAAGCTGGGCAAGCTCATCGAGGACGGCATGCCGGGAGTGAAGGTGGTCTACACCCGCAAGACCGACAAGGCGCTGGGCCCGGACCTGGCGTCGGACCTGCAGGCGCGGGCCGACATCGCCAACAAGGCCGGGGGCGACCTCTTCATCTCGATTCATGTCAATGCGGCGCGTGCTACGGCGGCCCGGGGCGTCGAGACGCTCATCATGGGCGAAAGCCCGAAGGAGCAGCGCTACAACGAGAACGCCCTCTACGAGAGCAACCGCGAGGACCTGATCGACATGTCCGACGAACGGACGGCGGCCATCGTGCGGGCCTATATTCAGAACCTGCAGTTCACCTACGGCGAGTACAGCATGGCCATGGCCCGCTGCATCCAGAACAATTACCTCAAAGCCGGGCGTCATTCGCGCGGCATCAAGCCGCAGCTGCTGCGGGTGCTCTACGCCACCGACATGCCGGGTGTGCTGACCGAGATCGGCTTCATGTCCAATCCGCAGGAGGCGGCCTACATGAAATCGGAAAAGGGGCAGAACGAGATCGCCGCGTCGCTTTACCAGGCCGTGCGGGACTATTCGGCCTATGTGGTCGGGACGCGCATGGCCGAGGAGGAACAGGTGAACGCGCTGGCGAAGACCGTGGCTCCCGAACCCGCGGCGGAGCCTGCGAAAACCGCGGGTGAGAAGCCGAAGACGGAGACGGCGAAACCTGCCGCCGAAAAGCCGAAGGAGAAGCCCGCGGCGGAAAAACCGAAGACGGAGACGCCGGCGAAGACCGCTGAAAAACCGGCGCAGAAGCCTGCCGCACAGCCCCTGCGCTACACGGTCCAGCTGATGGCCTCGGCAACGCAGGTGCCGGTCTCCTCGGCGCAGTTCCGCGATTACAAGGGGCAGGTGAAGCAGTTCACCTCCGAGGGGCGTTTCCCCTACAAATACTGTGTGGGCGAATACGAGACGCGCGACGCGGCCCAGCGCAAGGCCGCAGAGGTGCGCAAGGTATTCCCGGGGGCCTTTGTGGTCAGCTGCCGGGGTACGCAAATTGTAAAATAAAATTTCAGATATGAAAAGAGAAGCTAAAATCGGAATTTTCGCCGTGGTGATGCTCATCGCCGCGTGGGCCGGAGTCCGGTTTTTGAAAGGATTCGACATCTTCAGCCGCAATTCGGTGTATTACGCCGCCTATGACCAGATCAACGGCGTGCAGACGGCCTCGCCGATCATGATGAAAGGCGTGATGATCGGTACGGTGACGGGCATTTCGTTCGACCCCCAGCGCAGCGACAACGTCGTGCTGCAACTGACCGTCAAGCGTCAGTACCACATTCCGACCGACTCCGAGGCCAAGATTTTCAGCAACGGACTGATGGGCGCCAAAGCCATCGAGATCACCTACGGATCGGCGCATACCTATCTTGAAAAGGGCGACACGCTGCGTTCGAGCCGCGACCGCGACCTGATGGACGTGGCCGGGTCGGAGCTGGAGTTCTTCAAGCAGAAGATTTCGCAGGTGACGGGCGACCTCTCGCGCACGCTGACGAATCTCAACAACCTGATGGAGGCCAACACGCAGAACATCACCGGGACGCTGGGCCACCTGAACACCATCACGGGCGACATGGCCGGCATCCTCGATGCCGAGAAGCAGAACCTGAAGGTCGCCGTAGACAACCTCACGGCTTTCTCCGCGATGCTCGGCGAGAACGCCCCGCGGGTGGACAGCATCGTGGGCAGCATGAACCGCATCACCGCGGAGCTGGCCGATGCCGGATTCGCCCGGCAGCTCTCCGACGCGGTGGGCGAGGTCAACGGCCTGCTGGAGAAGATTCAGTCGGGCGAGGGGACCGTCGGCAAGCTGATGACCGACGCCGCACTCTACGATTCGCTCACGGAGGCGAGCGACAACCTCGCGTCGCTGCTGGCCAACCTCGAGCAGTATCCCGGCCGCTACGTCCATTTCTCGCTCTTCGGACGCAGTCCCGAGAAGATGCAGGAGAAGGCCGACTGGAAAGCGGCCAAAGCCGCCGCCAGGGCTGAACGCGATTCGCTGAAAAAACTGCAATAGAAGGAACGGTGAAGGGTTGAGGTGTTTCTGTCCGCATTCCGGTTGTAATCCCGGTTGCGTCGCGACAAGCCCCTCCCGAGGGCCGTTTAAAAAACGGCTTTTAGACGGAGGAGGCGCAGAATCGACTTTTGATGCTCAACACCCGTACATCGCTCTTAAAGCCCGGCTCTTAGCCGGGTGGGGTCAGACTTGTGTACACGGCCAAAGACCGTGGGTGAAACCAGTCCGAAGCGAGATGGCCTCCGATATTTAATATGACTTTGATTCCATGATTTATCCTGCCACATTCGAGCAGAAAATAGGTTTCGACCGGCTCCGTGAGCAGGTCGCGGGACGTTGTACCATGCGGGCCGCCCGCGAACGGCTTGCCGCGGAGGGCTTTTCGACCTCGCCGCGCGAGATCGAGCGGCGGCTGGCGCTCTCCGACGAGATGCGTCAGGTTCTCGACATGGAGCGCGATTTCCCCGGGGGAGAGTATCCCGATGTCGATTATATCGTCGCCAAACTCAGGGTCGAGGGTTCGTTCCTCGACGTGGAGGAGGTCGCGGTGCTGCATAAGGCGCTGTCGGCCATCGGCGGCATCGTCGCCTTTATCCTGAACCGCGGGGAGCACTATCCGGCGCTTTACGCCCGCACGCGGGGCGTTGCGGCGTTCCCGGAGATCGTGCAGCGCATCGAGGGCATTCTGGACCGCTTCGGCCATGTGAAGGACAACGCCTCGCCGGCGCTGCAGGAGATTCGCCGGGCCATCCGCGAACGCGAAGGACAGGCGGCCAAGCGCCTGCAGGCCGTGCTGGCCTCGGCCAAGGGGGCGGGTATCGTCGATGCCGACGCCCAGATTTCGATCCGCGACGGGCGGGCCGTGATTCCGGTTGCCGCGGGTAACAAACGCAAATTGAACGGATTCATCCACGACGAGTCGGCGACGGGAAAAACCTTCTACGTCGAACCGGTCGAGGTGGTGGAGATCAACAACGAACTGCGCGAACTGGAATATGCCGAGCGGCGCGAGATCGTGCGCATCCTGACCGAATTCACCGAATCGATTCGTCCCGACGCCGGGCTGATCGCCGATTCGGGCGACTACCTCGCCGAGGTGGACATGCTGCGTGCCAAGGGCCGCTGGGCCTCGGAGAACGGGTGTGTGCGGCCGATCCTCTCGACCGACGACCGGCTGGTGCTGAAGAACGCCCGCCATCCGCTGTTGCAGCAGACGCTGAAAGCCGCAGGGCGCGAGATCGTGCCGCTGGACCTGCAGCTGGACCGCCGCAAGCACATACTCGTCATTTCGGGCCCCAATGCCGGCGGCAAGTCGGTCTGCCTGAAGACCACGGGCATCGTGCAGTATATGTTCCAGTGCGGGTTTCCGGTGCCGGCTTCGGAGGTTTCGGAGCTGCCCGTGTTCGAGAGCATCTGCATCGACATCGGCGACGAGCAGTCGATCGATAACGATCTTTCGACCTATTCGTCCCACCTGCTGAACATGAAGCACATGCTGGCGGGGGCGTCGGACCGCACGCTGGTGCTGATCGACGAATTCGGATCGGGAACCGAGCCGATCATCGGCGGGGCCATCGCCGAGGCGATCCTCGAACGCCTGCTGGCGAAAGGGTGCTACGGGGTCATTACGACCCACTATGCCAATATCAAATACTATGCGTCGTCGACCGACGGCATCGCCAACGGCGCGATGATGTTCGACGTGCAGAACATCCGTCCGCTGTTCCGTCTCGAGATGGGCAAGCCGGGCAGTTCGTTCGCCGTGGAGATCGCCCGCAAGATCGGACTGCCGGAGGATATTATCCGCACGGCGGGCGAGAAGGCCGGGTCGGACCATATCAACCTGGAAAAACAGCTGCGCGAGATTGCCCGCGACAAGCACTACTGGGAGCAGAAACGCGACCGCATCCGCCTGACGGACCGCAAGGTCGAGGAGCTGGAGCAGAATTATGCCGAACAGCTGGCGAAGATCCGCGCCGAGCGGCAGGAGATTCTGAAAAAGGCCAAGCAGGAGGCCAAGCAGCTGATTGCCGACGCCAACAAACAGATCGAGAATACGATCAGGACCATCCGCGAGGCGCAGGCCGAGAAGGAGCTGACGCGGCTGGCGCGGCACGAACTGGACGAGTTCCGCGAGGAGGTCGAAAAGGCCGATTCGGCAGCGAAGGAGGCCGATGTGGCCCGCGAGATCGAGCGTATCGAGCGCCGCCGCCAGCGGCGTGACGAGCGTAAGGCGCGGCAGGGTGCGAAGGCCGCCGAAGAGCCTGCGCCGACGCCCGAGAAGCCGCGCGAGGTGGTGGAGGGGTCGAAGGTCCGCATGGCCGGGCAGGAGATGGTCGGCGTGGTGCAGTCGGTGAAGGGACGGCGGGCGCAGGTGGCATTCGGACAGATATTGACGACGGTGGACAAGGCGTTGCTGATGGTGGTGTCGAACAACGAATACCGCGAGGCGACGCGCCCCGTGACGGCCCGGACGGTAGTGTCGGTGGACATTTCGTCGCGCAAGCTCAATTTCAGGGACCACATCGACGTGCGCGGCATGCGGGCGTCGGAGGCGCTGGAGCAGGTGCGGAATTTCATCGACGATGCGCTGATGGTGGGCGTCGGCACGGTGTCGATTCTCCACGGCAAGGGTACGGGGGCTCTGAAAGAGGAGATTCGTCGCTACCTGCGCACGGTGCCGGAAATCGCCTCGGCGGCGGACGAACACGCCGACCGCGGCGGGGCAGGGATAACGATAGTGACTTTCGATTTGTCATAATTTTGCAGCACGAAGGATTCCGATGGACGAGCGGGAGCGCGAAATTGGATGGTAAGCGTGAAATCCGTCGTTCGCCCATAAATCGGGCTTTTTAAGCCCGTGGTTTTGGGTACCTTTTGACATCAAAAGGTACAAAGAAAAAATAGGTATTTATGAAATATCTGCTTTCACAAATCGCCGCCGTTGTAGGCGGCAAATTCTCGGGGACGGACTGCGAGGTGCAGTCGGTGGTGACCGACAGCCGCTCGCTGACGTGCGAGCTGGGCTCCGGACCGATGTTCGTGGCCATGTGCGGCGCCAACCACGATTCGCACGACTACATTGCGCAGATGTACGCACGCGGAGTGAGGGCGTTCCTCACCGAACGCCGGGGCGAGGCGCTGCCCGGGTGCGGATATGTCGTGGTCGGGAACGCCATTGCGGCCCTGCAATGCCTGGCGGCCTATCACCGGGCGCAGTTCAAGGGTACGGTGGTAGGCATCACCGGGTCGAACGGCAAGACCGTCATCAAGGAGTGGATTGCCGAGGAGCTGCCTGCGGGAATGAAATGCTACCGTTCGCCCAAGAGCTACAATTCGCAGCTGGGCGTGCCGCTGTCGGTGCTGATGATCGAGGGCGACGAACAGCTGGCGCTGATCGAGGCGGGTATCTCGAAACCCGGGGAGATGGCGCGGCTGGAACGCATCATCCGTCCCGACGTGGTGGTCTTCACGTCGATCGGCGACGCGCATCAGGAGAATTTCCTCAATCTGGAACAGAAATGCAACGAAAAGATGATCCTCGCCCACCGGGCCCGGACCATCGTTTATCATAGCTATTACGAGCCGCTGGGACGTATGATCGCCTCGCGGTTCGCCGGGCGGAAGCTCTGCGACGCCGCAGCGTCGCATCAGGTTCCCGAGGCGGTGATCGGCAACGAGGCGTCGCGCCGCAACGCCCAGATCGTCGAGGCGTTCTGCGCGGCGATGGGCTATCCCGCGCCGTCGTTCTCCGAAGCCCCCGAGGTAGCCATGCGACTGGAGGTCAAGGACGGCATCAACGATTCGGTGCTGATCAACGACGCCTACAACCTCGACCTCAATTCGCTGGCGCTGGCGCTGGACTACCTGCACAACGTGGCGTTGTCGCGCCGCCGGACGCTGGTGCTGTCGGACATCGCGCAGAGCGGCCTGACGGACGATGAATTGTACGGCCGGGTGGCCGGGATGGTCTCGCGGGCGGGTATCGACACGCTGATCGGCATCGGGCCCAAGCTGAAACGCTATGCCCCGTTGTTCGACTGCGACAAGGAGTTTTACGCCTCGACCGACGAGTGCATCGCCCGTATCGGCCGCCGGGCCGTGGCGGGTCGCGCCGTCCTGCTGAAAGGGGCCCGGGAGTACCGCTTCGAAAAGCTGGCCCACGCCCTGGCCCGCAAGAGCCATACGACGGTGCTGGAGGTCGATCTCGACGCCATGATTCACAATCTCAACTATTTCCGCTCGAAGCTGGACTTTTCGACGAAACTCGTGGCGATGGTCAAGGCGGGTTCGTACGGCGCCGGGGATTTCGAGGTGGCGCAGATGCTCCAGCATCAGGGCGTGGACTATCTGGCCGTGGCGTTCGCCGACGAGGGCGTGCTGCTGCGCGAACGGGGAATCACGATGCCCGTCGTGGTGCTGAACGCCGATGCCGACAGTTTCGACCAGATGATCGCCAACCGGCTGGAACCCGAGATATACAGTTTCCGTTCGCTGGCGGATTTCGCCGATGCGGTGTCCCACGCCGGGGAGATTCGCTATCCCATCCATCTGAAACTCGACACGGGCATGCACCGGCTGGGATTTATGGAGGACGAGATCGGAAGGTTGTGCGAGGAGCTGCCGAAACTGCCCGCCGTGAAGGTGGCGTCGGTATTCTCGCACCTGAACTGCGCCGATATGCCCGAGGAGGATGTCTACACACGGGCGCAGATTGTGCGGTTCGACCGCATGAGCGCTGCCATTGCCGCGTCGCTGCCGTATCCCGTGATTCGCCATACGGCCAATTCGGCGGCCATAGACCGTTTCCCCGAGGCGCAGTTCGATATGTGCCGTCTCGGGCTGGGACTGTACGGATTCGGTTGGGAACACAATGCGGGACTGCGTCCGGTGTCGACGCTCAGGACCCGTATCGTGCAGCTCAAGCACCTGGAGGCGGGCGATGCCGTGGGGTACGGGCGTGCCGGGAAGCTCCTGCGGCCGACTGTGACGGCGACCGTGCCGATCGGTTATGCCGACGGACTGGACCGCCACCTGGGCTGCGGACGCTGGTCGATGTTGGTGAAGGGACAGCCTGCGCCGATCGTGGGGCGGGTCTGCATGGACAGCTGCATGATCGACGTCACGGACATTCCGGGCGTCGGGGAGGGCGACGAGGCGGTGATTTTCTCGGCGGAGCCGGGCAACGACCTCGAAACGATGGCCCGCGTGCTGGACACCATCCCCTATGAGATCATGACCTCGGTGTCGGGGCGTGTGAAACGGATTTACCTGAAAGAGTAAGGCGCGCGGCGCGCAATTCATAATTCAGAATTCATAATTCAGAATTATGTCTGCGGGCCCAATTAATTATGAATTATGAATTATGAATTCGGAATTTTATACCTGATACCCTGTCCGATCTCGGACGAAACGGCGCCGTGGGAGGTGCTGCCCGCGGCCAACCGCGAAGTGATGGACGGGCTGGATTATTTCATCGTCGAGAACACCCGGTCGGCGCGGCGGTTCCTGTCGAAAGCCGGCGTTGCGCGGCCCATCGACACGCTGGAGTTTCGCGAACTGAACGAGCATACTGCCGCCGGGCAAGAGGTCGAAGAGCTGGTGAAACCCTTGCTGGAAGGACGTTCGGCGGGGGTGATCTCCGAGGCGGGGGTGCCGGGCGTCGCCGATCCGGGGGCGCTGGTCGTCGAGGCGTGCCACCGCCGCGGCATCCGCGTGGTGCCGCTCGTGGGGCCGTCGTCAATCATCCTCGCGGTGATGGCTTCGGGACTCAACGGCCAGTCGTTCGCCTTCAACGGCTATCTGCCCGTAAAGCCGCCCGAGCGGGCGAAAGCCATTCGCTTTTTCGAACGACGGGCCCTGACCGAAGGGCAGTCGCAGTTGTTTATCGAGGCGCCGTACCGCAACGTGAAACTGATGGAGCAGCTGGTGCAGACGCTGGCCCCGGAGACGCGCCTGACGGTGGCTGTGGACCTGACAGCCCCCGGCGAGCGGATCGAAACCCATGCGGCGGGGGAGTGGCGGCGGCGTCCGCTGCCCGAACTGAACAAACGGCCGGCGATTTTCATCATCGGATAGCTTTGAACGGCTTTTGGACGATGGCGGTGCAGATCGGGTTCGATGTCTGATACGCAGGCATCGCCCTTGAAGCCCGGCTCTTAGCCGGGTTGGTATGTAATTTGTTCGAATAAGGGGAGGAAAACTGAAAAATCACTAAATATGAAAAAGGAAAAAGTTTATAATGAAGCGGTTAGCGGCGACGAGGGGTTCGTTCCGGGCGAGGGTTATCCTTCGTGCGACGGCGAGCCTTGTGCCAATGTGTCAGATGCCGACGACGATGCGACTGACACAATGACAGACGACGACCCGTCTGTCGAGTGCGATGCCGCCAAGGCGCTCGAATCGGCTGTGGCCCAGTGGCAGGACAAATTCATGCGCCTGCAGGCCGAGTTCGACAATTACCGCAAGCGCACGCTCAAGGAGAAGATGGACCTGGTGCAGACCGGGGGCCGCGACGTGCTGCTGGCCATGCTGCCCGTGCGCGACGACGTGCAGCGTGCCGTGGACGCCATGCACAAGAGCGACGACCTGGAGGCCCTGCGGGCGGGCGTGACGCTCATTTCGCAGAAATTCACCGAGGCGCTGCGCCAGAAGGGCGTGACCGAGATCGAGGTGCTGGACAAGGAGTTCGACGCCGATCTTTCGGAGGCCGTCGCCCGGTTCGCCGCCGGAGACGAGAAGAAGGGCAAGGTCATCGATGTCGTTCAAACGGGTTACAAGCTGGGCGACAAGGTGCTGCGCTTCGCAAAAGTTGTTGTAGGAGAGTAAGACCATGGCAGAAAAAAGGGATTACTACGAAGTGCTGGGCGTCCAGAAAAACGCTAACGCTGACGAAATAAAGAAGGCATACCGCAAAGCGGCCATCCAGTTCCACCCCGACAAAAACCCCGGGGACAAGGAGGCCGAGGAGAAATTCAAGGAGGCCGCGGAGGCCTACGACGTGCTGTCGAATCCCGACAAACGCGCCCGTTACGACCAGTTCGGCCACGCCGGCATGAGCGGTGCGGCGGGCGGCGGAGCCGGCGGGTTCGGTGGATTCAGCGGCGGAGGGTTCTCGATGGAGGACATCTTCTCGCAGTTCGGCGACATCTTCGGCGGCCATTTCGGCGGCGGGTTCCGCTCGTCGGGAGGCGGCGGGGCGCGTCACCATGTGAACCGCGGGTCGGACATCCGTGTGCGGGTGAAACTGACGCTGGCGGAGATCGCCAACGGCGTCACCAAGAAGCTCAAGATCAACAAAACCATCGCCTGCGACAAGTGCGGCGGCACGGGGGCCAGGGATGCCAACTCCTATTCGACCTGCCCGACCTGCAACGGCTCGGGGTATGTCTCACGCGTGGAAAACACCTTCTTCGGCCGTATGCAGACGCAGGGCGTGTGCCCCACGTGCGGCGGTTCGGGCAAGGTCATCACGGCGCAGTGTGACAAGTGCAAGGGCGAAGGGACGCTGCGCGGCCAGGAGGTCGTGGAGATTCGCATTCCGGCCGGCGTGGGCGAAGGCATGGTCCTCACGGTCACGGGCAAGGGAAATGCGGCCCGTCAGGGCGGCGTAAACGGCGACCTGCTGGTGATGATCGAGGAGGAGTCGAACCCCGAACTGGTGCGTGACGGCAATGACCTGATTCACAATCTCAATATCACTGTGACGATGGCCCTGCTGGGCGGCACGGTGGAGGTGCCGACCGTGGACGGACGCGCCAAGATCAAGATCGCCCCGGGAACGCACGCCGGCAAGGTGCTGCGTCTGGGCGGCAAGGGTCTGCCCGACGTGAACGGCTACGGCCGCGGCGACGAACTGGTGGTGGTGGACATCACCATTCCCGCGAAGCTCTCGGGCGAGGAGAAGAAACTCGTCGAGCAGTTGGCGGCGCAGCCCGGTTTCCAGAAGGCCGAATCGGTCAAGAACCAGAATATTTTCGAACGCATGAAGAGTTTCTTCCGATAAGGAGATACTAAAACCGTGGAAAATTCGTACCTTTACCAAGTAGAGGAGACGAATTTTTCTTTTATATTTAGAACAGGACGACCATGTTAGGCTTTACCCCGTTTAAAAAGCACGCGAACAAATTCAACTATATCCCGCGCTATTACGACCCCGAGAAGGAGGCCCGCGAGCAGCGCCGGGCCGAACTGCACGGCGAACGGGCCGAGGATGCCGGGCGTGAGTACAAGCCCGGGCAGTACATCCGCACCCAGCGCGACGCCCGTGCGGCGCGGCGTGCCAACGATAATAAGACGGGGCAGGGCCGTATCCTGAAAATGGCCGCGGCGGCGGTGCTGGTGCTGCTGTTCATCTACCTGCTGTACCCGAAGCTGGCCGATGTGTTCCTGCGTGCCCGGACCCAGCCCGCACCGGTTCCGACCGAGCAGGCCGCGGAGGAGTTCAATCCCTATGCACCCATCACGGTCGTCCCCAACGATTACCAGGAAGAGTAAATGGCAGACAAGATCCGATTATTACCCGAGGTCGTCGCCAACCAGATCGCCGCGGGCGAGGTCGTCAACCGGCCCGCCTCGGTGGTGAAGGAGATGATGGAAAACGCCATCGACGCAGGCGCGACCTCCGTGAAAGTCAATTTCCGCGACGGCGGCAAGGACCTGATACAGATTGTGGACGACGGCTGCGGCATGTCGCCCATCGACGCGCGTATGGCCTTCGACCGCCATGCCACGAGCAAGATCGGGGCCGTGGAGGATATTTACGCCCTGCATACGTTCGGATTCCGCGGCGAGGCGCTGGCTTCGATCGCCGCCGTGGCGCAGGTCGAACTGCGCACGCGGCAGGAGGGCGACGAGGTGGGCACCCAGACCGAGATCAACGGCGGGCAGTTCGCGTCGCAGACTCCCGTGATGTGTCCCGTGGGGTCGCAGTTCTTCGTGCGTAACCTCTTCTACAATGTGCCGGCACGCCGGAGATTCCTCGACAAGAGCACCACGTCGGCTTCGCAGATCAAGGCCGAGTTTCAGCGTATCGCGCTCTGCAATCCGCAGATCGCTTTCGAACTCTACGCCAACGACGCCCCGGTCTACACGCTGCAGGCCGCGTCGCTGGCGGGCCGCATCGTGGATGTGGTGGGGCGTCACATCAAGCAGAACCTGCTGGAGGTCGAGGCCGACACCTCGATTGCCCGCATCGAAGGCTATATCGGTCGTCCGGCGGCCGCCAAGAAACGCAATACGGAGCAGTATCTGTTCGTCAACGGACGTTTTTTCAAGAGTTCCTACCTGACGAGCGCCATCCTGAAGGCCTACGAGAAACTGATTCCCGAGAATTGCCAGCCGTCGTATTTCCTCTTCCTGACGATCGACCCCGGGCGTATCGACGTGAACGTCCATCCGCAGAAAACCGAGGTGAAGTTCGCCGACGAGGAGGCCGTGTGGCAGATTATCAACGCCGCCGTGCGCGAGACGCTGGCCAAGACGGGCGCCGTGCCGCTGATGGATTTCGACCGCGAAGGTGCGGTGGAGATACCCGTGCTGCAGAAGGGCGCCGTATACAGCGAGCCTCAGGCGATGTCCAACAGCGACTACAATCCGTTCCGCGAGGAGTATATCGACCCGTCGGCGCCCGATCCCAACGAAGATTTCACGGGTTTCGACGTGCCTTACCGCGGCGGCGGTGTCGTGTCGGAGAGTCCCGCTGCGGGATTCCGTCCGGGCGGGGGCCAGAGCGCCGCACCCGCATTCCCGCGGGGCGGCGGTTTCAGTCTGTCCGCGGCGGACGGCGGGGAGTTCGAGGAGATCGAGTCGGGCGGCGGTTTCGAGATCGTCCCGGGCGGCGGTTTCGACGACAGCGCCCTGGATTTCATCCCTTCGGAGGCGGCTCCCGAACAGCAGCGTTTCGACATGGCGCAGCGTCCGGAGTTCACCGATCCCATGCCGCTGCCGGGCGGGTATGTCGCTGCTTTGCTCAGCGGCCGTTTCGTGGTGGTGGACGTGCGCCGCGCCCGTGAACGGATTCTTTACGCCGATTACCTGCGCATGCTGGGCAGCGGTTCGTCGGTGAGCCAGCAGTTGCTGTTTCCCGAGCGGCTGGTGCTGTCGGGCGACGAATACGCCCTGCTGGAGGAGAATGCCGTGGAGTTCGCTTCGCTGGGCTTCGACATCGATTTCTGCGGCGAAGGGGCCGTCGAGGTGAAGGGTACGCCCGCCGATATGCCCGCCGACTCGGTGGACAAGCTGTTGTTCGACTTGCTGCAGGCCTTTGCGACCCCCGTGTCGCTGGCCGACGTGCGGCGGGAGAAGATCGCCGCCGTGATGGCCCGTTCGGGCTCCAGGGGCGTCGGGCGGACGCTGACGCGTGAAGAGGCCGCGGCGTTGTTGGCGCAGCTGGCCGACACGGGCAATTTCAGTTTTTCGCCCTCGGGCAAGGCGATCACCGCGGAGATCACCCCCGAAGATTTGCGGGCCAAGCTGGGATAATCCCGCGGAAAAGGTTACATTTGCAAAAATTAAAACATTCATGAATCGCTATTTTCAGACCCCTCCGGTCGTCAAGAACCTGATAATCATCAATGTGCTGGTCTATATGGCCACGGCGCTACTGCCTGTGGGCAACCAGATCATGGAGTATTGCGCCCTGTCGCTCGGGACGCCGTTTTTCCACACCTACCAGTTCATTACCTACATGTTCCTGCATGCCAATTTCGAGCATATCTTCTTCAACATGTTCGCCCTGTGGATGTTCGGGCGCACGCTCGAATACGAACTGGGGTCGCAGCGCTTCCTGACCTTCTACATGGTCTGCGGCATCGGCGCGGCGCTGATCCAGTACCTCACGGCGCTGGCCTTCGGCGAACTGCCGCTGGTGCTGGTCGGTGCTTCGGGCGCCGTGATGGGTCTGCTGCTGGCATTCGGCGTGATGCACCCCAATGCGGTCATCATGTTGCTGATACCGCCGATCCCGATGAAGGCCAAATGGTTCGTCATCATCTACGCCGTCATCGAGCTGTTCCTCGGATGGAGGGGCGTGGGCAACGTGGCCCATTTCGCCCATGTGGGCGGTATGCTGTGGGGCTTTCTGCTGCTGCAGTGGTGGAAACACCGCGGAACGATCCGTTTCTAAACGATGGCGCAGGAGTATTACAACGACTACGGAGGACGCCCGGCGAAACGCCGCCGCAGCGTGTTCATGTGGCTTCTCGACCTTATCCTGACGCTCGCGACCGTCGTGGCGGCCGTCGCGACGGTGCTCACCTACCTGGTCCCTTACGTCGATCCCGGCCGCGTGTGGTTCTTTCCCGTGCTGGGACTCGCCGCCCCCGGCATCTATGTCGCATCGGTCGTGCTGATGCTCTACTGGGTCATCCGCTGGCGCAAGGTGCGGGCCGTGGTGATGCTGGTGATCGTCGTGGCGGGACTTTTCAAGGTCTCGCTGTTCTGGAGACCCGAAATCCGCCGCAGCTATGCCGAAGAGGCGGTCTACGACCGCGGGGCATTCCGGGTGATGACTTACAACGTCCGCAATTTCTACGGCGAGAACGGCGGCAGCAGTGTCGACGACATCCTGCAGCTGGTCGCCGAACAAGACCCCGATATCATCTGCCTGCAGGAGTTCAACGCCCGTCTCGCGGAGCGTTCCGAGGAGTTCGCCCTGCTCGACGAGAAGTATGAAAGCGCCCATTTCGGACGCACCCAAGCTCCCGATTCGGTCTACGGCGCGACGATGGCCATCCTGAGCAAATACCGCATCCTGCGCACCGGCACGGTGCTGACGCCTTCGTCGTCGGTCTGGGCCGACGTGATGATCGGTGACGACACGGTGCGTGTCTTCAACAACCATCTCCGCTCGACGGCCATCAACGCTTCGGACAACGAGTTTATCACCGGACACCGCTTCCTCTCGGATACGGCCCGCGAGACCCGGATACGCAGCATCGTCACGCGCCTGCGCGAGAACAGCGTACTGCGGGCCCGGCAGGTGGACAGCATCGCCAAGGTCGTGGGCGCGACGCGCACGCGGAAGATCGTCTGCGGCGATTTCAACGATACGCCGATGTCGTATGTCTACCGCACGATGGCCAAAGGGCTGCGCGACGCCTTCAGCGAGTGCGGCTCGGGCTATTCGCATACGTTCCGGGGATTTTACAACACGCTGCGCATCGACTATGTGCTGAGTTCCGAGGGGCTCGAAACGCTCTCTTACGAGGTGCTGCCGGTCGAGTATTCGGACCACCATCCCGTCGTCGTGCGGCTGAGGAAGAGTTCGTAGACCAGCACATTTCAGACAAACCGGCCCGGGCTTTCAGAAGCCCGGGCCGTTCCGTTTATTCAGCGATTTTGCGGCGGGGGTGGACCATGTTTTCGGGCAGCAGCACCTTGTGCAGCTCCTCCTCGCTCATCAGGCCGTGTTCCAGGACCAGGTCGTAGATGCCCTTGCCGGTCTGGAGCGCCTCTTTGGCCAGCATGGTCGAGGTTTCGTAACCCAGGTAGGGATTGAGTGCCGTCACCAGTCCGATGCTGTTGTAGACCATCCGGCGGCAGACCTCCTCGTTGGCCGTGATTCCGACGATGCACTTTTCGCGCAGGGTGTTCATGGCGTTGACCAGCATCTCGATGCTTTCGAACAGGCAGTGGACGATGATCGGTTCCATGACGTTCAGCTCCAGCTGGCCCGCCTCGGAGGCGATGGTCACCGTGAGGTCGTTGCCGATGACGCGGAACGACACCTGATTGACGACCTCGGGAATCACGGGGTTGACCTTGCCCGGCATGATCGACGAACCCGGCTGGCGCGGCGGGAGGTTGATCTCGTTCAGTCCGCAGCGGGGACCCGACGAGAGCAGACGCAGGTCGTTGCAAATCTTCGAGAGCTTGACGGCGAGGCGTTTCAGCGCCGAGGAGTTCATGATGAAGGCGCCCGTGTCGTTCGTGGCCTCGATCATGTTCGACGCCTTGACCAGCGGCAGTCCCGTGATTTCGCGCAGGCACCGTGTGCAGACCTCCGCATAGTCGGGGTCGGCGTTGATGCCCGTGCCGATGGCCGTGGCGCCCATGTTGATCTCGTAGAAGAGTTTCAGGTTGTCCTCCAGCCGTTCGGTCTCCTCGGTGAGGTTGGCGGCGTAGGCTTCGAACTCCTGCCCGAGGGTCATCGGCACGGCGTCCTGCAGCTGTGTGCGCCCCATCTTGATGATGTGGGCGAACTCTTCGCCCTTGGCGTGGAACGCCGCAATCAGCTCGCGCAGTGCGCCGACCAGTTTCTCGATGCTCCGCACCAGCGCGATCTTCACGGCCGTGGGGTAGGCGTCGTTGGTCGACTGCGAGAGGTTGACGTGGTTGTTGGGATGGCAGTACTGATATTCGCCCTTTTCGTGTCCGAGGAGTTCGAGCGCCCGGTTGGCGATCACCTCGTTGGCATTCATGTTGGTCGAGGTGCCGGCGCCGCCCTGCACCATGTCGACCACGAACTGTTCCTGCAGCTTTCCGGCACGCAGCTCCTCGCAGGCCCGGATGATGGCATCGGCGATCCCGGGGTCGAGCAGCCCCAGCTCGAGGTTAGCCATGGCGGCGCCCTGCTTGACGTCGGCCAGCCCCCGGATCAGCTCCGGAAAGAAGCACAGCCGCACGCGGCTGATGTGGAAATTCTCGACGGCACGCATGGTCTGCACACCGAAATAATACTCCGCCGGGATTTCCATTTCACCCAGCAGATCGTGTTCACGACGGGTTTTGCCCGAGAGTTTGATGTCTGTAAAGTCCATGATCGGATTATTTTTTATTAAAAGTACGAAAAAATCGGATGGGTTCAAAACCGAATCGGGGGCGGTTCGGTAAAACATTGCAATACCAAATATAATGCTTTTTTCGCCGCTTTGTTAAAATAAAAATTCTTGTTAACTTTGTCTGCGGCTGCGGAGATGCTTCGGCGGCCGGGAAACGCGGAAACAGATAACACATAACATAAAAACATGATTTTAGACTCTCTGAAAAACAGCGCGTTGTACGAAAACGTCAACCCGCGCATGAAAAAGGCCTTCGCGCTGATTGCCTCGACGGACTGGACGACGATGGAGCCGGGAATCCACGAACTGGACGGCAAGGACATCTATGTCAACGTGATGGAGCGTGAGCTCAAGCAGAAACCCGACGCCAAACTCGAGGTGCACAACGAATATATCGACATTCAGGTGCTCATCTCCGGCCGGGAGGAGTCCTTCGGCTGGAGCGAGCGCAAGGACCTCAAACTGCCGCAGAGCGAATTCGATGCCGAGAAGGACATCCAGTTCTTCGATGACGTGCCGCAGACCTACTACACGCTGCGCCCCGGCCAGTTCACGGTGCTTTTCCCCGAGGATGGCCACGCTCCGATGGTGGGCGAGGGCACGATGCGCAAGATCATCGTCAAGGTGCGCAAATAAGCGCCGTACGGCGATGCCGTTCCGGGCCGGGTCATCCCGGCCCTTTTTTGTGCGCCGCGGACAATAATCCGCCGGTTTTTCGGTTTATTTTGTGTTTAACAGGCAAACGGATGAAACAGGTATCGATTTTGATTTTGGCGGCCGTGCTTACCGGTACGGCGGCTGTGGCGCAGGACCGGAGCGGTTATGACGCTGTCCGAGGGGCGACGGAACCCGTACCCATGCAGCGGGTGCAGGCCGATCCCTCGGCAATGGCCATGCGCGAGTCGCAGCGGCTGCGGAGTGCGTTGGGACTGAACGACAAACAGCTCAAGCAGGTCTACAAGACGCTCTATAACCAGTATAAGAGCGATATGCCCCGGCAGTCCGGTTTCGGCGGCGGTCCGGGCGGAGGGCCCGGCGGTCCGCGGGGCGGAATGACGGGCGGCCCCGGCGGGATGCGCGGCGGCGGACCCGGAATGGGAATGCCGGGCGGGCACAGCGGTCCGGGCGGTATGCAGCCGGGAGAGCGTCGGATGGCTCCGGACGCGGATGCGATGCGCGAGCAGGCGGAAGCCCGCCGCAAGGCGCAGGCCCGGAAATTCCGCAAGATACTTACGCCGGAGCAATATGCGGCGTGGGAACGGATGTCGGCCGAACTGCGGCCGGTCGGTGCGGAGAGCCGTTCCGAAATGTGGAACGGGATAGACAACCGATAAACAGACGCCGCCGGAGCATTTGCTCCGGCGGCGTTTTGTCAGGCGGCGGCGACCTGCCGGGCGTGCCGCGGGACGATGCGCAGGCAGAGCCACGAGCAGAGAGCGCAGGCAACGAAGACCGCGCCCGTGGATAAGAGCGTGTTGCCGATGCCGACCAGCGGCGAGACGATGCCGCCGAACGAGAAGCAGACGGCGCCCAGCAGGGCCGAGCCCGTGCCGGCGTTTTCGCGGGCCGACTCCATGGCCAGTGCCGTGGAGGAGGTGAAGGTGAGCCCCATGGCGAAGAGCAGGCCGAAGAGCAGTCCTTCGTAAACCCAGAAACCGCATCCGAGGGCGAGTGCCGCGGCTTCGGCGGCGGCGAAAAGGAGCATGCCCGCGCATCCGGCGCGGGTGCTTCGTTCGGGGCGGCGGAAGCGGATCGAGCAGGCCGCGGCTCCGCCGATGGCCACGGCGTTGACGGCGAAACAGATGCTGAATTCGAAAGCCGAGAATCCGTAGTGCCCCTGCACGATGAAGGGCGAGGAGGCGATGTAGGCGAACAGCACCCCTTGGGCGAAGCCCATCTGCAGGACGTAGGCCAGGTAGCGGCGGTTGCGGAGCACGGTGCCGAAACTGCGGAAGATGTCGCCCCAGGCCACGGCGCTGCGGCGCTCGGCGGGCAGCGACTCGCGCAGGCGGAAGCAGCCCGCGAGCAGGATGCATCCCAGCGCCAGCAGGATGGCGAAGATGCCCTGCCAGCCGATGGAGTCGGTGAAGGTGCCGCCGATGATGGGTGCGACGACCGGTGCGACGCCGTTGACGGCACCGATCAGCGCCAGCATCCGGGCCAGGTCGCGGCCTCCGAAACGGTCGGTGGCTACCGACCGCGAGATGACGATGCCGCCCGAACCGGCGATGCCCTGCAGGAAACGCGCGGCGACGAACTGGCGGATGTCTGAGGCGAAGATGCAGAGCAGCGTGGAGCCGATAAAGAGCCACATGGCCGTCAGCAGCGGCGTGCGGCGTCCGTACTTGTCGCTCAGGGGGCCGAAGAGCAGCTGTCCGGCGGCCAGGCCGATCATGCTGGTGGTGAGGCCCATCTGCACCATCGACGAGGAGGTATGGAAAAAATCCGTCATGGCGGGGAGCGTCGGCAGGTACATATCCGTCACGAAGGGACCGAATGCCGTCAGCAGGCCCAGCAGGACGAGCAGGAATGTTTTGCTGTTGTCGTTGTTCATAATGCGATGTTTGATCGTTGCAAAATTACGCCGAATTTTCGCCCTGCGAATCGCCTTTTGGGACGGGGTGTAGTTCAATTCCGGAACGGATTTGGCTAAAAAATCCCTGCCTGCGGATTCGAAAAAAACGCGATGAAAAGATTCTTGCCGCGGGCTTGTTTGTTTCCCGGATTTGTACTAAATTTGAACGATAGAATTTGTTTCGGGACATGAAAACGCCGGTATTCATATTNNTTGTTGTTTCTGCTGCTCTCTTCGCTCTCGTCGGCGAAGGATGCGGGCGCGGAATCCGGTGTGTCGCACGATGGCGTCCGGATGTCGGAGTGCTACTCCGTCTCGTCCCTGTATGCCGATTATTTTGCGACGGAGACTGTCCGGCCGGCCGTTCCTTCTCCCATGCGTGCGCTGCGCAAACAGCTGGAAAGTCCGCGCAGGGTGCATGTTGATGTCCGGGATTCCGGCGTCGGACGGCATTTCTCGCTGGTGCAGAGTTGCTGCACGCAATATGTCGTATCCCTGCTGCAAGGCCGCCTGACGGCCCGGCCGTTCCATCACGCCGATTACCTCCGGTTCGGCATTCTGGTCATTTAGCCTCTCATCCCTTTATTGAAACGGTGCGGCGTGTCCTCTGCGGATGCACCGTGCCTGCGAGTTCCGTGTGCGAACCGCCCCCGAAGACCGCATGGTCCGGGGCATGATGTCGTGCACACAACATTGAACCTTAGAAAAATAAAGCGATGAATCTGTTGTATATAATCGAAGAGACTGCGCTGATGATGGGCTTCACGTTTATCGTGGGGATTGCATTCGCGTATGTGCTCAAAGGAATGACCTTTCTCTTCTCCCATTTCGGCGGGAAGAGTATCTCCGCCTCGATGGAACGGGGCCGGATATGGCTCCGGGCCTACCGGATGGACCTGACGCGCACCTACCGTTATATCTGGTCGGCGACCCGGACGGACGACGGCTCCCTGGCGGATATGGCGCAGGACGAGGAGGCGCAGGCCGAGGCGGCCCGCACACAGGACGGACTGGCCGAGTATCATTTCGGAAATCTTTTGGACGCCGGGAAACAAGACCCGGAAATGAGCCGTTTATACGAACTGCACCATGGAAAAATTTGATTTGGGCAATATTTTTCAGGGCATTTCGACCCTGTTGCAGTCCGACCCGGCGATCATGTATTCGCGCATCGGACTGATCCTGCTGGGCATCCTGCTGGTCTATCTGGGACGCAAAGGGGTGTTGGAACCGTTGGTGATGATCCCCATGGGACTGGGTATGGCGGCTGTGAATGCCGGTGTGCTGATTTTCCCCGGAGGGGTTCACGGCAACCTGTTCCTCGATCCGATGGTGACCGATACCGACCAGCTGATGAACATCCTGCAAATCGATTTCCTGCAGCCCGTCTACACCTTCACCTTCAGCAACGGCCTGATAGCCTGTCTGATATTCATGGGCATCGGAACGATGCTCGACATCAATTTCCTGCTGGCGAAACCCCTGCAAAGCATGTTCCTTGCGCTGTGCGCCGAGCTGGGGACCTTCGCCGTGCTGCCGATCGCCTATTCGATGGGCCTGAGTCCCAGCGACAGCGCCTCGATCGCCATGGTGGGCGGGGCCGACGGGCCGATGGTGCTCTTCACGTCGCTCAACCTTTCGAAGGAGATATTCGTGCCGATCACCGTCGTGGCCTATCTCTACCTGGGACTGACCTACGGCGGATACCCCTATCTGGTGCGGGCGATGGTCCCCAAACGCCTGCGGGCCATCAAGATGACGCCGCCGAAAAAGGCGCCGAAGCAATACGGCGCCGCGACCAAGATTTCGTTCGCCGTGGTGATGTGCGTGATTCTCTGCCTGTTGTTCCCGGTGGCGGCTCCGCTGTTCTTTTCGCTCTTCATCGGCGTGGTCATCAAAGAGTCGGGGTTGAAACACGTGAACGAT
This sequence comes from Alistipes sp. Zagget8, assembly GCA_001941065.1. Lineage (GTDB taxonomy): Bacteria > Bacteroidota > Bacteroidia > Bacteroidales > Rikenellaceae > Alistipes. The sequence goes on along the minus strand of MSHJ01000014.1, from coordinate 88,081 downwards.
TTCATCAGCGGGCCGATGCTCTACGGTTCGACCTTTTTCCTGGGAATCCTGCTCGGCGTGCTGTGCGACGCGCACACGCTGCTCGATCCCACGGTGCTCAAACTGCTCGTGCTGGGAATCCTCGCCCTGCTGATCTCGGGCATCGGGGGCATTCTGGGCGGCTATGCCATGTATTTCATCAAGCGGGGCAATTTCAACCCCGTGATCGGCATCGCCGCCGTGAGCTGCGTGCCTACGACGGCCAAAGTCGCTCAGAAGATCGTTTCGCACGACAATCCGTCGTCGCTGGTGCTGCCCGACGCTTTGGGCGCCAACGTCACGGGCGTCATCACGTCGGCCATCATCGCCGCGATCTACGTGACGGTGATTCCGATGCTGTAAAACCGAATCCGAATGAAAACGGCCCGCGACGAGCGGGCCGTTTTTGTCGGTTATTTGCCGATTCCGAAATAGCGGAATCCGGCGGCTGCGACCTCCGGTTTGTCGAAAATGTTGCGGCCGTCGACGATCACGTCGCCGCGCATCGCCGCCCGCAGCTGCGGCCAGTCGGGCATGCGGAACTCCTTCCACTCGGTGATGAGGGCCACGGCGTCGGCGCCCTCCGCCGCTTCGTACATCGTCCGGGCGTAGCGGACCGGCCGGCCGGCCCTCCGCCGCTGCGATTCGGGCATGGCGACCGGGTCGTAGGCGCAGACCTCGGCGCCGGCATCCAGCAGGAGGTCGATCACGACCGTTGCCGGAGCTTCGCGCATGTCGTCCGTCTCGGGCTTGAACGCCAGTCCCCAGATTGCGACGAGTTTGCCCCGCAGGTCGCCCACCGCAGCCTGCAGTTTCTCGAAGACCACGCTTTTCTGCTGCTCGTTGACCCGCTCGACGGCCTCGATGACCTGCATCGGGTAGCCGTTCTCGCGGCCCGTGTGGGCCAGCGCCTTCACATCCTTCGGGAAGCACGAACCGCCGTAGCCGCAGCCGGGGTAGAGGAACTTGTTGCCGATGCGGGCGTCGGAACCGATGCCCTTGCGGACCATCTCCACGTCGGCGCCCACGCGGTCGCAGAGGTTGGCGATGTCGTTCATGAACGAGATGCGCGTGGCCAGCATGGCGTTGGCGGCGTATTTGGTCATCTCGGCCGAGGGGATGTCCATGAACAGCACCCGGAAATTGTTGATCAGGAACGGCCGGTAGAGCTTGGCCATCAGCTTGCGGGCCCGCTCGCTCTCGACGCCCACGACCACGCGGTCGGGCGACATGAAATCCTTGATGGCAGCCCCCTCCTTGAGGAATTCGGGGTTCGAGGCGACGTCGAACGGCACCTTGCAGCCCCGTTTCGCGAGTTCCTCTTCGATCACGGCCTTCACTTTGCGGGCCGTCCCCACGGGTACGGTGCTCTTGGTCACCAGCACGGTGTATTTCCGGATGTGGCGGCCGAAGGTGCGGGCCACGTCCAGCACGTATTGCAGGTCTGCCGATCCGTCCTCGTCGGGTGGGGTGCCGACGGCCGAAAAGACCACCTCGACATGGTCGAGGCTCTCGGTGAGATCGGTGGTGAAATGGAGGCGTCCGGCTTCCACGTTGCGGTGCACGAGCTCTTCGAGCCCCGGTTCGTAAATGGGGATGACGCCGCTGTTCAGCGCGTCGATCTTTTTCTTATCGATGTCTACGCAGGTGATGTCGAGACCCATTTCGGCGAAGCAGGCGCCCGATACCAGGCCGACATAGCCCGTACCCACGATTGCGATTTTCATCATAACAGATGGTGGTTTCTTGAATTCGTAACTGTAAAGATAACGTTTTTTTCCGAAATTCCTTGTCCCTGAGCAGAAAAGGGGCGGCCCGTCGGACCGCCCCTTTCGCGTTATTCGCTCCGCCGGCGTTCGGCGATGCGCCCCGCCAGTGTCCGGCAGGGGTCGCACACGTCGGGTGAAAAGCCCTGCTTCATCTCCACGGGATCGCACAGGGGTTCCCATTTCATCTTCTGGGCGAACTCTCCCAGCAGGCGCACCGAGGCTCCGGCCCAGCAGAACGACCCGAACCAGCCGAATTTGCGCTGCGGGACGCAGCGGGCGGCGATGCGGTCGAGCAGCTCGGCCACGGGCGGGAAGAGGTTACCGTTGTAGGTGGGGCCGCCGACGATCAGCGTGTCGAACCGGAAGACGTCGCGCAGGACCACCGAAGGATCGGCATACGAGAGGTTGTAGACCCGGATGGGGCCGACCCCTTCGGCCGCCAGTTCGCGGGCGATGCGTTCGGCCATCTGCTCCGTGTTGCCGTACATCGAGGCATAGGCCACGACCACGCCCGGTTCGCCCTCGTAGCGGCTCAGCTTGTCGTAAATATCCATCATCCGGGGGATTTCACGCTGCCATACGGGGCCGTGCGTCGAACAGATCGTTTCGACGGGCAGCGTGCGGACCTTTTGCAGGGCCTTCTGTACCGGACCGCCGTATTTGCCCACGATGCAGGCGTAGTAGCGGCGCATCTCGTCCCAGTAACGGTCTGCGTCGACCTGCGAGTCGGTGATGCCGCCGTCGAGGGCCCCGAACGTGCCGAAGGCGTCGCCCGAGAAGAGCGTCCGGTCGCCGGCGCACCATGTCACCATCGTCTCGGGCCAATGCACCATCGGGATCATGTGGAACGAAAGCGTCTTGCCGCCGCCCAGGTCGAGCGTGTCGCCCTCTTTGACCTCGACCGTGCCCCCGGCGATGCCGTAGAACCCTTCGATCATCTGGAGCGTCTTGGCGTTGCCGACGATCTCGAGGTCGGGATAGATGCGGCGCAGCGCCGTGATGGACGACGAGTGGTCGGGTTCCATGTGGTTGACGACCAGATAGTCGATCTTCCTTTCGCCGACGGCCTCGCGGATATTGGCTTCGAGGCGGCTGCCGAAAGCCTCTTCGACGGTGTCGATCAGCGCGATCTTTTCGCCCACGACCAGGTAGGCGTTGTACGATACGCCCATCGGAAGCGACCAGAGGGCTTCGAAGCGCGTGGTGGTGCGGTCGTTGACCCCGACGTAGTGGATGCCGGGAAGTATTTCGGTAATTGCCATAATTGTTTTTTTATTTTGTTTTGGCGCAAATTTACGAAAAAAAACGCCATCTGCGAAATATCTGTCCGGTATCCAAAAAAGAGGCCGTTCCCTGCTGGGAACGGCCTTCGTATGAAAAATAGGACCGGTTTATTTCTGGAACCACATTTTGGTCCAGATGCCGTCCACCTGCGGCGCATTGCCGTTCACGAGCGTCTCGCGCTCGGCATAGGGCCAGCGGTTGATGACGCCCGGGTACATCGACGCGAGGCGGCTCGGGACCGTCAGCACGGGATAGCCCGTGCGGCGCTGCTCGGACCAGGCTTCCAGCGGGCGGATCATCATGTCGATGCGCTGCTGGGTGGCGATGGCTTCGATGGCTTCGTCGTCGGACATGTCGGCCAGCGACTTGAGGCCCGTGACGAACGTCTCGGCATCAGCCTCGGCGACGCCGGCTTTGATGCACGACGCCTTGATGCCGGCCCGGTAGTGCGTGTTGGCCGTCGCTTTGTTCTTCGTAACGCCCAGGCCGCGGACATAGACCTCGGCGAGGTACTGCTCCAGTTCGGCATAGGAGAAGAGCACGTCGGGGGTGTCGGGCTGGCAGTAGAAATCGAGGTTCAGGAGCGAGACCTTCAGGTTGGTTTTCTCGTCCATCCAGTCGTTGCCCGGGAAGGGATCGGCGCCCGTCGGGTTCTCGAAATAGTCCCTGCCGGCGGGGATGCCCTTGTAGAGCGTTTCATCCGTCTCGGCCGGATCGAAATAGAAGGGGATACGCGGGTCGTCGACCGCCAGCATCGGATCGATGACCGTCGGGTTGGCGGCGTTCCAGATCGGCGTCAGGTGCGGATAAACCTCGTAGAGAGCATAGTTGGGGTTGTAGTTGCCCGCCGTGTCGAAATAGGGGAATGCGAACGTGTCGGCATCCGACGCGAGCAGCTTGTCCTCGGTGACGAGCGCACCGATCTGCGATCCCACATCCTCGTGGTTGGACAGGTAGAGCAGCAGGCGCAGTTTGAGCGATTTGCCCAGCTTGAGCCATTTCTCCATGTCGCCCTTGTAGTAGATGTCGTAAGTGGTGATGCTCGATTCCTTCGACGTGTCGATCAGGTCGATCGCCTCGTCCACGAGGTCCACCAGCGCATAGAGGATGTCCTTCTGCGGGTCGAATTTCGGGGTTTTGATCTCCTCGATGCGCCATGCCTCGCTGTAAGGGATGTCGCCGAAGATCATCGTCGAACCCCATACCGAAATGGCGAAGAGGATTTTGCACTGCGCCTCGGCGTTGGGGTCTTCGGCCTCCTTGGCGAACTCGATGGCCTTCAGCAGGTTATTGCCCACGCTGGCGTAGGTGCTCACCCACGTGTTGCCCGTCGAATAGGTCGAGATGGTGTAGAAATCGTCGCCGCCGTACCAGTAGTCGCCGTCGGAAATGATCTGTGCCGGCCAGGCGATCGACATGTACTGGTCGCCGCCCATGCGCGTGCCGCTGTAATTCACGGCCGCATAGTTGAACAGATAGCCCGGTTCGACCTTCGTCGAGGCCAGCTCGTTCGTGTTGATGTCCAGCCAGTCGCCGCAGGACGGCAGTAACAGCAGTCCGGATGCCGCGAAGGCGAGGAGAATCTTAGTGCGTATTTTTTTCATAGTTCAATCCGTCTTAGAAGGTTAATTTAATGTTGAACCCAAGGCTGCGGGTCGAAGGAATAGCCGAGTATTCCACACCCGAACCCACCGACGAGGGACCGAAAATGCTGGCTTCGGGATCGATGTGCGGAACGTTCGACTTGATGAGCCACAGGTTGCGGGCCTCGATGCCGAGCGACAGCTGGCCGATCGACGTGTTGCGGAACCACTTTTTCGGCAGCGAGTAGTTGAGCACGATTTCGCGCAGCTTGATGAACGTCGCGTCGAAAACGTTGGCTTCGGTGATCTTCGACGAATAGTTGGTCGTCCAGTACTGGTAGGGCGTAACCTCCACGTCGTTGGTGCGGTAGGTGCCGTCGCCGTTGTCGATCACTCCCTTGTCCACGAACTTGTCGCGGCCCCGGCTGGCGGTCTCCTCGGCTACGCCTGACGTGCGCAGGTCGCAGACCGTACCCGAATACATTACGCCGCCTACGCGGAAATCGAGCAGGAAGCTCAGCGAAAGACCCTTGTAGGAGAACGTATTGCCGATACCCATCGTCCAGTCGGGAGCCACCTTGCCCAGGTTTTTCGTGTCGGTGCTCATGACGCGCATACCCGTTTCGGGATTGATGAGCAGCTCGCCGTCGTCGTTGCGCAGCCAGTAGGTGCCGTACATGCTGAACGCTTCGCCCTTCTTGGCCTTGATCTGGCAGGAGTTGTAACCCGAAGCCAGGTTGTAGGCATCGATCGAGGGGTGCAGTTCATCGACACGCTGGCGGTTGGTGGCGAAATTCACATCCATATCCCAGCGGAAATTCTTCGTGCGCACGGGGGTGAGGCCGACCAGCAGTTCGAGACCCTGGTTCGAAATCACGCCCGCATTCTTGCGCTCGTAGAAATAACCCGTCGAGTTGGCGATGTCCAGAGGCACGATGTTTTTCGTGGTCTTTTGGTAGTAATACGTGGCGTCGATGCGTACGCGTCCGTCGAACATGCGCAGGTCTACTCCGACCTCGTACGACGACTGGTTCTGCGGTTCGAGGTTGGGATCGGGGAAGGTCGAAGCCGCCTCATAGGCCAGCAGGCCGCCGTGCGGAATCTTGTTGCTGCCCACGAACTGCAGGAAGTATTCGCTCGAAGGATAGTAGAGGTAGTCGAGCTGGTAGGGGTTCGTGTCGCTGCCGACGTTGGCATAGCTCAGACGCAGCTTACCGAAATTGAGAATGTTGTTCTTCGGGATCAGCTCCGAGAAGACGAACCCGAGGCTCACCGACGGGTAGAAATACGAACGGTGCGATTTGGGCATGGTCGACGACCAGTCGTTACGGCCTGTGACGCTCAGGAAGAGCATGTCGCGCCAGCTCAGGTCGGCTTCCCCGTAGATACCCACCAGACGGCGCTTGGTTTTGTCGTTCGTGGTCGATACCGATTCGGCGTTCGAGTAGGAGTAGACGTTGTCGATCAGCAGTTTGCTGGCGTTGACCGTCAGGTAGCGGGCTTCGGACTGGTTGATGTTGTGGCCGCCCATAATCTTGAAATTCCAGTCGTTGTTGCGGCCGAACGGCAGTTCGTAGGTGACGATCAGGTCGTTGTTGATCGAACGGTAGTTGATGTCGTAGGTGTTGAAGCCTCCCGTCGATCCGACCGTGCCTTTGGCGACGATCTGGCGGCGGTCCTCCCGGAAGAAATCCGTACCGAGGTTGTTCGTGATCGTCAGCCCCTTGACCGGCGTGTAGGTCACGATCGCCGAGCCGTAAACGCGGTCTACGGTGTTCGAGAAGAGGTTCTCCTTCATGTTCCAGTAGAAATTGCCCACCTTGCCCTTGCTGTCCATCGTGCCTTGGGTGCCGTCTTCGTTCTTCCAGTTGTTCTTCAGCCAGTTGATGTCCACCGTGCGGGGCATGGTGTTGATCTGGTTCACGAGGACGTTCACGTCGTTCGCGCCCTGGGCCGGACGGCCTTCGGAGCTGGTGCGGGCGTAGGTCATCGACACGCGGGCCGAAATCTTGTCGTTGAACTTGCGGCCGCCGTTGAACGATACGTTGTATTTGTCGTAGTCGTTGGTCTCGATTACGCCGTCCTGGTTGTGGGCCGTGAAGCCGAGGCGGAAGTCGTTTTTCTCGTCGCCGCCCGATACCGAAATGCTGTTGATATAGGTGTGGCCGGTCTTGTAGAAATCCTTGACGTTGTTCTTGTAGGCCTTCAGCTGGACCTCCTCGCCCAGGAAGTTCTGCACGGTCTGGCCCTCGATCTTGGGACCCCAGCCGTTCATGTTGTCCACGTCATAGGCGCCCGTGGTTCCCGAACCCTGTGCGTAGGAGTTCTGGAAATCGGGCAGGCGCAGTACATTGTCGAAGCGGATCGACGAGTTGATCGACACCGACGTTTTCTGCATCCGCGAACCTTTTTTGGTCGTGATGATGATGGCGCCGTCCTTGGCGCGTGCTCCGTAAAGGGCCGTTGCGGCGGCGCCCTTCAGGACGTTGATCGACTCGATGTCGTCGCCCGAAATGTCGCCCATGCGGTTGCCCACGTCGACCGAGCCGTTCAGGCCCACGGGGTCGTAGCTCTGGTTGCTGACGGGCATACCGTCGATGACGAAGAGCGGCGAACCGGCCGAGCCGAGCGACGACTGGCCGCGGATAATGATACGCGAACCGCCGCCTGCGGTACCCGATCCTGCGGAGATGTTCACACCGGCGACTTTACCGGCCAGGGCGTTGAGAACGTTGCCTTCGCGGGCTTTGTCGATCTCGTCCGCCTTGACGGTGGCGACCGAATAGCCGAGGGATTTCTCGGAACGGGTGATACCCATGGCCGTCACCACGACCTCGTCCACGCCGATTGCGTCCTCTTTCATCTGGACGTTGATGGTGTTCCTGCCGTTGACGGAGACGGTCTGGTTCTCCATGCCGATGAACGAAAAGACCAGTTTGGCATCGTTGCGGGCCGATATGCTGAATGCGCCGGCCGCGTTTGTCGTCGTGCCGACGGAAGTACCCTCGACAACCACTGTCACGCCGGCGATCGGTTTACCGTCAGAACCCGTAACCGTGCCGGAAATCTGCTTATTCTGAGCCTGAGAAATTAAGAGTCCCCCTGTCAGTAAAGCAATTAACGTCAGTAGAATTTTTCTTACCATAAGCGTTAATCAATTAGTTTTTTAAAATAAAAAGTTCATAACAAAGGTAGGTATTTGCTAACTCTCTTACAAATAAATTATTAAAAAAAATCATTAATGTAACATATACTGACCGGAATGTCTCGAAAAGATTACAATTTGTCATACACTACCCCTGGCCGGTTACAATTCGCAACCGGCCTTTTTGGACGTTTTTAGTCAAAAAAACGATTTTGTTGACCCGTGAGACGCTTCTGTCTACACAGATGAACCGTAAAATCGGCTCAAAAACGCTTCTTGCTATCCTCGCGGTACAATGTATCCAACCTTTTCGACAGTTTTTCCATGTCTCCGTCGAGCTTTGCGTGGGTGATGTTCGCGTAAATTTGGGTCGTTCGTATGTTTTTATGGCCCAGCAGCTTGCTGATGGTCTCGATAGCCATGCCCTGCGAAAGCGTGATCGTCGTGGCAAAGGTATGACGCGCCGAGTGGAACGTGATATGCCGCGGAATGCCCGCCAGGGACATGATGCGTTTGAGGCAGAGGTTGCACCAGCCGTTGCTCGGCAGGTCGAAAATCCGCATATTGCGCTGTACGGGCTTGTATTTCAGCAGGATGGAATACGGAACAGCAAACAGCCGAACCTGGACTGCCGAACCCGTCTTGCGGCGGGTCGTGCTGATCCACATCTGTTTACGCTCCTGCTGGATGTGCTGGGGCGTGAGCATCCGCAGGTCGACATACGAAAGTCCCGTGAAACAGCTGAACAGGAACGCATCGCGCACGAGCAGAATGGTCGGATCGGTCAGCTCCAGGCGGATGAGTTTCTGTATCTCGTCGATAGACAGGTAGTTTCGCGGCACGAACTCGCTGTGCAGTTTGTAGTTGGCAAAAAAATCCTTGGCCAGATAACCGCGGCTACGGGCCAGCATGAGGATATGCTTCAGCGCAATCATGTAAATCCACGCCGTGTTCTTTTTATGGCCCTCGTCGTGCATGATGTACTGATGGAAACCCGTCAGGAACTCCCTGTCGAGCTCCTTGAACGACAGGTCCTTGCGGTTGTAGCGGTCGTTGATGTAGTTTTCGAGATGCCGGTAAACGCACTTATATTTATAATAGGTCGTTTTGCTGCGGCTGACGTCGACCATCTGGCCGAACTCCTCGTTGTGCTGCCGGAAAAAGGCCAGCAGGGTTTCCCTGCGCTGATCGTTGCCGAAATACATGCTTTTGACCATCTGGGGCGTCACCAGCGTCTGTTGGTGGAAGAGCGTATTGTAGCATCGCTCAATGTGATAGCGGATTTGCGACAGGCGTTCGTTGATACGTGTCGCCGCTTCGCCGCGTCCTATCACACGTCCCATACTCACATTCCAGAGTTCCGGATCCACCGAAAGTTGTGTCGACAGCTGCGTGCGCTGTCCGTTGATCGTGATGCGGCCCATGATGGGCGTATCCCCGTTTCGCAACGGCGCATTCTTCTTAATGTAAAAAAGTACCTTAAACGTGTTTCTCATTCCGATTTATATCCTTTCATTAGTCACTTGATAATTCCCATTATAGGTAACGGTAAAGTTACTACTAAATATTATATTTTTCGGACCAAATTGCTTATTTTCTCCGAATTAATTTGTTTAGATAGGTTGCTTTTTAGTAACACAAGTATAACATATTGCTATACCTCGGAAATTTGATTGTATTGATTATCAGATTATTGCATAAAACGAGCCAAAACAGCGACGAATAGCACATAATCGGCTTAAAGGCAATAAATTAGGCCATAAAATGTCCCTCAAAAGGTTTTTATTTTAAAAACTAATTTAATTAACGCTTATGGTAAGAAAAATTCTACTGACGTTAATTGCCGTTTTGGGGCTCTGTGCATACGGATTTGCCCAGAACCGGCAGGTTACCGGTAAGGTCGCCGATGCGCAGGGAAAACCCGTCGCCGGCGCAACCATTATGATCGACGGAACGTCGACCGGTACGACTACCGCGGCAGACGGCCGCTTCTCGATCTCAGCTCCCGCAAACGGAACGCTGATCGTCTCTTTCATCGGCTATCAGAGTCAGTCGGTTGCCATTTCGGGCCGGACGACGGTGAACGTCACCCTGGTCGAGGACACGCATGCGATCGATGACGTCGTGGTGACCGGCTACGGCGTGCAGCGCAAGGCTTCGTTTACCGGCGCCGCGTCCATCGTCGGCGACGACGTCCTCGCCAAGCGGACCGATGCCAATTTCGTCAAATCGCTCGAAGGCTCCGTACCGGGTCTCCAGATGAACAACTCGACCAGTTCGCCGGGTGTCTGGGGTTCGGTTTACGTGCGCGGACGCGGATCGCTCAACTCGGGCACCCAGCCCCTTTACGTGATCGACGGTATGCCCGTCAACTCCGACATCGAGGATAATTTCGACAGCGGCGGCAACATCTGGTTCGACCCGATGGCTTCGGTCAATCCCGCAGACATCGAGAGCGTTACCGTGCTGAAAGACGCCGCCGCAACGGCCATCTACGGTTCGCGTGCCGCAAACGGCGTGATCGTCATCACGACGAAGAAGGGTACGCAGGGCAATTTCAACCTCAACGTCGACATCAAGCAGGGCTTTGTCTCGATGGCCAACAACAACATGGAGCTGGCCAATGCAAAGGAGACGGCGAACCTCTTCGCCGACGGTTTCGGCTCGTTTTACAGCCTCTTCTACGGTCAGGACGCTTCGGCCGCTACCGGCGGACGATTCGACAACTGGAACGATTACATTGCTTCGCGTTACAGTTGGGACGGCAAGTCATCCTACGACTGGATCGACGCCATCACGCGCCACGGCTACTACCAGGATTACAACCTGAGCGCCTCGGGCCGCGTCGGGCAGACGGGTTACTACGCCAGCATGGGCTACCTGAACACCGAAGGCCTGGTGATTGGTACCGATATGGAGCGTTTTTCGGGACGTCTGAACCTCGACAGCAAGTTCAAGTTCCTGACCGTCGGCGCCAACACGTCGTATTCCTACTCGATTCAGAACGGCAACTCGGAGTCGCTGTCCGGTTCGATGAACAGCCCCGCTACGCTCGCTATCTCGGGCCGTACGCCGCTGGACCCGATCTACGATGAGAACGGCGACTATCTGGAGGGTAGCTATCCCCACCCGCTGGCGGTCGTGGATTCCAAGGTCGGCAGCCTCTACCGCACCCGGAATCAGACGGTCAACATCAATCCCTATGTGCAGGTCGATTTCGGCAAGGGTATCTATGCCAAGAGCACCCTCGGCGTGAATATTTCGGACCAGAACATCTACACCTATTACAGTGCCCTGTACGACCCGAACGGCACCGATTCCAATGGTATGGGCCTCGATTTCACCTCGAAGACGAGCGTCATCACCTGGAACAACGTCCTGGGATGGAACTACACGTTCAACGAAAAGCATGCCGTGAACCTGATGCTCGGTCAGGAGATGCAGCGCAAGTTCTACAACTACTCGCTGCTTGAAGGTGTCGACTTCCCCTTCGCCGGAGATGGTATGCGCGATCTGTCGACCGCCGGTTCGTGGAACGATTCGGCTTACTACAAATCCGAGGCGACGCTGGCTTCCTACTTTCTGGACGCACACTACGCTTACGATGACAAGTACTACGTGTCGGGTTCGTTCCGCCGCGACGGTTCGTCGGTGTTCGGTTCCGACAACCGCTGGGGTAATTTCTGGTCGGTGGGTGCCAAGTGGCGCATCACGGGCGAGGAGTTCCTCAAAGATAACGAGATCGTGACCAATGCCGCCATCCGCCTCTCCTACGGTACAGTGGGTAACCAGGACATCGACTGGTATCAGGCCCGCAGTTTCTATGTGGCCGGTTACAACTACAACAGCAGCCCGGGTATGATTCCGTCGGGCGTCTCGAACCAGAAGCTGACGTGGGAGGTTGCCAAGAAATTCGACGTGGGCTTCGACCTCTCGTTCATCAACCGCATACACATGACCTTCGATTTCTACAACGAGGAGACCAGCGACGCACTCTATTCGGTGCCTCTGTCGATGACCTCCGGCACCACGACGATGATGCAGAACGTCGGTACGATCCGCAACCGCGGTATCGAGTTCGCGGTCAACGCCACGGTGATGCAGAAGCGTGATTTCCGCTGGAACGCCTATGCCAACATCACTTACAACCAGAACCGCGTCATCAAGCTCGCCACCGACGATCCGATCGAGTCGGATGTCACGATCATCGAGGAGGGCCGTCCCTTCCGCCAGTTCTATATGAAAGAGTGGGCGGGCGTGGAGTACGAGACCGGTAAACCGCTGTGGTACCTCAACGACTCGGGCGACGAAACCACCAGCGACTACAATGCGGCAGCCAAGCGTTATGTGGGTGCGGCCGATCCGAAAGTGCTGGGCGGCTTCGGAACCAGCGTCAACTGGAAGGGTCTCGATTTCAACATCGACTTCACCTACCGTCTGGGCGGTAAGGTCTACAATTACAGCGCTGCGTTCACCGGCTACGGCATGTCGCTGATGACCCCGCTCCGCGACGTGGCCCTCAATTCGTGGACCGAGGACAACAAGGGCGCCAAGCATCCGCAGTACATCCTCAACGACCCCTACAACTCGACGGGAGACTCCTCGCGCTTCCTTTACAGTGCCGACTACCTGAAGATCGGGAACATCACGCTGGGTTACACGCTGCCCGCGAAATGGACCAAAAAGGCCTTCATCCAGAAACTGCGCGTCTACGTGTCGCTCGACAACGTCTATACGGTCATGGCCGACGATTTCGTGGGCTACACCCCCGAAACGTTTACTTCGGGCCTCATGGCCTGGCAGTCTCCTGCCAACCGCACCTTTACGGGAGGTATTCAGCTTACTTTCTAACGTATGCAGTGTGATAACTTTAAGAAACGAACGATTATGAAAAAACTGATATTGAAAGCATTTGCACTGACGGTGTTGACCGGAGGAGTTGCGGGCTGCGGGACCAGTTTCCTCGAAACCGATTATTACAACGGAATCGACCAGGAGACGGCTCTCAATTCGGTCGACAACATCTCCACGGCCCTCAACGGCGCCTACTACCAGTTGTACCGCTACTATTTCGCCGGCAACTACGCCACGACGATCGGCGATATTCCCACCGACCTGGCCTATTGGAATGCCGGAACGCAGCATTTCAACGGACTTTATACCTATACGGTGGCCGATACCGACACCTACCTCTACTGGATCTGGAATTACGGTTATAAGGTGATCGACAACGCCGCCCGCCTGATCGAGGGCATCGACGCCCTCTATGCCGACAGCACGGAGGACGAAAAGGCCCAGCTGGACCTTTGCAAGGCCGAGGCCTACGCCCTGCGCGGATATGCCCAGCTGGTGCTGGTCAACATCTTTGCGCACCAGGTCAAGGTGAACGGCACGGATTTCTCGTCGAAGCCCGGCATCGTGCTGGTAGACAAGCCTATCAAGCCGCTCGAGGAGGTTTCCCGTTCGACGGTCGGCCAGAGCTACACGGCCATCGTCAACGACCTGAAGGACGCCCTCACGCATTTCACGGCAGCTGGCGGCGACCGGGGCGATCTCTACTATTTCGGCGAAGCGGCCGTTCACGGACTGCTGGCGCGTACCTACCTCTATCTGGAGCAGTGGGACGATGCCGCCGAGGAGGCCCAGAACGCGCTCGATGCCAAGGGCATCACGACGCTGACCTATGGCAAGGATACCTACAAGGCACTCTATAACGGCGGCACCTCGAACACCGAGAGTATGTTCGCACTGGCGATCAACTCGTCGCAGAACTGGCAGGCCCAGTCGTGCGGCACGATCTGGTCGACCTACGATTACAGCCCCAGCCCGTGGTTGCAGTCGATCTACAAGGATACGGACTGCCGTACCAGTGTCTGGGTTATTTCGGGAGCGGCAGACTCGCCGGAGTTCAACGGCGGTAAATTCGGGCATTTCTCGTCGGGCAACAACACCTACGGTACCTGCTACATCGTCAATGCGCCCGAGATGTTCCTGATTATCGCCGAGGCCAATGCGCAGAGCACGACCGGATCGGTTTCCGATGCGCAGAACGCCCTGCTGACCGTGGCGAAGCGCAATTCGGCGATTGCCTCGACGAGCGACCTGCCGTCGACGAAGGCCGACCTGCTGTCGTTCATCAAGGAGGAGCGTGCCCGCGAACTGTTCCAGGAGGGTCTGCGTCTGTACGACCTGCGCCGTTGGGACGTGCAGGCCCAGGTATATGCGATCGGTGCCCCCAATATTTCGTTCACCTACACCAACTACAAGATTTCGGATCTGGTGTACCCGATTCCGAACGACGAGATCACCTCGGGCTTCGGCGTTGCCCAGAACGAGGGTTGGAGCAGCACGCTGCCGAGCAGATAGATGTACCTTATACCATGATTTTCAAAGGCCGGTTCCATGGGGGACCGGCCTTTTTGGGCCTGTCAGCAACCGGAACGGGGGATTTTGCCGTGCGGGAAGGGATAAAAAAATCGACAAAATCAGCTGAGGCATTTGCAGAATTGATTTTTTTGCTTACCTTTGCACCACGATAATACGAAACGCTTCGTTTATCGGGATGGTGCCATAGCTCAGTTGGTAGAGCAAAGGACTGAAAATGCCTCGGTCAAGCACTTGAAACAGACTTATAAAACATTAAATACAAGATGGTTACAGAAATGTGACCATCTTTTTTTGCCCCTCGAAATCGGTCGAAAATACACTGGTTTACACAACTTGTGTAAACCGAATGTGTAAACCGAAACGGGGATGTCTGCAACGGGAGTAAACGTACTTTTATACCGTTCCAAAACGCTTGCGAACGGAGAACATCCGCTAATGCTCTGTGTAACGAAAGAGCGTAGGCGTAAATATGTCAGCATGGGCATTTCGTTGGCCGCCCGATATTGGGATTTCGACAAGAACAGGCCGAAACGAAATTGCCCCAATCGCATCTATATTGAAAAGTATATCGCCGACAAACAGCGGGAATATACGGATAAGGTGATTGAACTGACTTGCGAGGAAAAGGCATTTACGGCCAATACACTCGTCGAGAAAGTTTGTGGCGGCTATGCGACCAAGACCGTAGGGCAGCTCTTTACCGAGCAAATCGAGGCGTTGATTGCGGCCAAACGAACAGGGTATGCCTTATCGGTACGGCAGGCATATACCTCGCTTATGCGGTTCAACGGGCATCTGAATATCTACTTTTCGGAGATAGAGGTTACATGGCTCAAACGCTATGAAACATGGCTGCGTTCGGCAGGGTTGGCGGATAATACAATTGGTATTCGGTTCCGTTCGTTGCGTATGCTCTACAATCTGGCTATCGAACAGAAAATCGTCAAGGCAGAATACTATCCGTTCCGCAGTTTCAAGGTATCGCGCCTGCATCAGCAGACAGCCAAACGAGCCATTCGCAAGGAAGATATTTTACGCATCGTTCACTATTCGACAGATGATAAACGGGTACAGTTGGCAGTCGATTTGTTTGCGTTTTCCTATTACATGGGTGGCATCAATTTCGTGGATATGTGCTATCTGACCGAGAAGAATATCATCGACAATCGGCTGGTTTATATTCGTAAGAAAACAAAGAAACTTATCAAGCTCCCGTTGCAGACGGAAGCCTTGAAGATTCTCGCCCGCTACAACGGAGTATCGTTGCCTTATCTGTTCCCTGTTCTCTCGTCGTTCCACAAGACGGAAACGCAACAGCACAACCGCGTGCATAAGGTGATTGCCAAAGTGAATACACGGTTGAAAAAGATCGGAGAGGAGTTGAATCTGCCGATCGACATTACCACCTATGTAGCTCGGCACTCTTTCGCAACCGTACTGAAAAGGTCGGGTGTCAGCACCTCGCTGATTTGTGAAACGCTGGGGCATAGTTCGGAAAAGGTAACTCAAATCTACTTGGATAGCTTTGAGAACTCACAGATTGATGAAGCTATGCAACACTTGTTATAGGAGTTTGGAGGTCGGCGGCCAATATGGTAACCGACCTCCTTTTTCCTAATGATGGGTAGCCTCCTCATTATCCGAGGTGTTTTTCCAGCATATCATATGTGGCCTGTTCCCGTGACAGCCCCTCTCCTGTTTGGGGTTTCATAATCTCTTGCGCTTGTTCGGCAGTCAGTCGATTGATTTGCTCCACCATCTGAACAGTAAACGCCGTAGGGTCTGCCGCATTGCTGAATTTCTTGGAGAGGTGGGTAATCAGGTACTTTTTTGCCAAGAACGTATCTGGAAATTTGCCTTGCGCAGCCTCATACCACTTGACGCTCCGTTCATACCATCCAGCCTCTACAAATGCTTTGGGCAGTTCCTTACTCTTGACACAGGCCACAAGGTCTTTCGGCTTGAGGGTGTTTGCGCCCGTACACCATAAGGAAATGGTTGCCAGCGGGCAGCCCTTGCTACGGAGGTGCATCGCAAATTCAAAGACCTCATTTTTATTGGCAAGCATCATTGCAGGAGCCGCCATATAATCCGTACCCGTCCACGTCTTTGTACAGATATTCATTTCTGCAATTAGTGCCGCAATTGACATTTCGACATTCAGCGGCTCACAAATTACGAGGTCATCCAGATTCAGTTTCAAATTCAGATAGGCAACTAATCGGTGCTGACCGTCCAGCACGGCATAGTAGTTTTCGGTCTGGTCATCGGGAATGTCGTTCCCATCGAGGTCTACCAGATGACCGTCCATAAGGTAGACATCCTCTCCCTTAACTACTGTGATGGGCGACAACTGTCCGTACTCCTTAATGGATTTTTCTTTGGCTTTCACCGTCTTGGCGTTGGTCGGGCGGTTGCCCTTGACAAATGCAAACTGGCGTGCTTCGTTCTCGATGGTGATGTTCATCTTTTTCATAGCTGTGGATTACTCCGTCCTTTACGGAGGGGCTTCTATTTGCTTCCGACCATCGCCCTTTGGCTGGAGCATCGAGAGGAACACCCTCCCGACACAACAAAGGTCGATAGAAATTCAGCCCACTTTAGGGAGTAAAACACAGGCCGATTTACTCACCCTCATCTTTGGGGAGTTTCAAACCACCTTCATAGGTCTTGGGATGCCGTTGGTTGAAATCGAAATTTCCATACTGTTTAAGAATACCTTTCAGCGAGGAACTCTCGAACATGAAAGATTCGTTTGAGGTTAATCGACAGAAATAGATGATGCGGGAGATAAGAAGCATTTTACTGTACGATACGGTCTCGCCTTTCTTGGCTCTCAAATCGGGCATGCCGAGGACATCGAACAATACCTTAAATAATTTGTACATCAACACCTGCTGTTGAGCCGCACCTAACGATTCCGTGTAATTCCTGCACATAATATCATGCGTCCACACTTTTAATTGGGGTGCTTCTTGGTATTTGTCAAGTTCCCGCTTCACGAATCGACGTAGATTTTGCAATATTACAGGGCTGTTTGTCTCGTAACGCTCGCTTTTGCGCAACTCCTTATCGTCCGACAGATAAAGAACGGCTTGTGGATGATTCTGTAAATAATCGTCGATTTCAACCAATATATCATAATCTGTCTTACTGGCGTCCGCTGCATTTATTCCAAAATCCATTGTAATATCGTAAATATACAGCAGGGCAAACCAGAATTTTTCCACATCCAATTCGTACCCTTCCAATGTGGCGATAATGTCCTTATTATCCTTAAATGCTTCATAGGTAAACGGCGGTTTGATTACCTCTCTATTCATGCGCGAGATAAAGCGCAAATTCCAGTCGCTCAAACAATAGTCCTCGCCATCCCAACCGACATTGATTTTGTCAGTCAGTCTATTGACATATTCCATAGCTTCATCATTCCAATTCTGAGGTGTTGTATAGCCCATAATCGTAAAGTTTTCGGTTACTCAAAGATAATGAAAGCCTGCAAGAACAGCAACCATAAGACTTCGATTAAATTTTCTTGAAAATATTATGTTAAATATTTGGATTTAGATAAAATGCTTTATACCTTTGCATATCATTTCACAGACAAGGGTAATTCTAGTTTCTTCCATAGAAAATATGTTATAGGACGGATAAGGATGGCATTATATGCTGTCCTTGTCTTTGGTTGATAGTCGCATATTTTTTGTGTCGGAAATGAAATTCCCTTATAAAAAGATATTTCACACACAGAAAAAATGCGGTGAAATCCTTTACCACATTTTTTGAGTACGAAACGCATATTTCCTTTATAAATATAGTTTCAGAATCAGAAAATATGGAAGATTCCAATTAAAGAGATAGTAGGTTTTTGAATGACGGAATAGACAGTTGCTCAAATCTGCCCTATGCAAACTGCTCAAAAGTGTCCTATATATACAATACCTACTTATACACTACCTATTAAAGTCGTACCGACCATGTACTACCACATCAAAGACCGCAGGTGATTCTATAATCGTAGACAGGCCAAAGAGCATTACGGCGTGGCCTGCTTCCGAAAACTGCTACACTTAAAAGAGATTATATTTACGAACAATCAAAATTCCATTGCTAACGATGAATTATACAGTAATCCCCAAATCAATCGTGAACTTTCAGACGGGAAATAGTAAGCCTATTGATATTTACGTGTGAGCGACCATTAAATATTGCTCCAATCACAAGACAAATATTTCTCATATAACAGAAGAAAAACTATCCTTACTGACAGGATTAGATGAACGAACCATACGACGGAGCATTAAACGCTTAAAGGATGCAGGTTATATGACCGTGCAGACTACCATTAAAGAAGATGCAGACAGAGGTTTTATAAAGCGAAATTCCTACTATATAAAGCCAGAAAAGAGCAACTATTTCTTCCTCGATAACAGTTTCTTTAAGAAATGCTATCCTACCAAGATTGCAGGGTTTCTGCTCTTATTAAAGGCAATATGCCTTAATAATACTGATACCATCCAATGAAGCAACAGCCAAATTGCAAAGAGTATCGGATTATCGAGAAATACGACAACAGCCCTCATTAAAGAGTGTCAGCAATTAGGGCTTATAAAGCCTATTTCTAACGGCTACGAACTAACGGTAGACTGTTTTATCAATTCTTCTGTTAAAAAGACCGATGCAGGGATTTATAAGGAGATATGCGATTTCTGCAAGGTGAAAGGTGTTGCCGCTCCCAAGTGAGATAAACGGGCTATGTCTGTACTGCTTACGAAATACAACATTATCAACTTACCGAGTACCGAGCAGATAAGTCTGACTTACCAACTCGATAAACGGTGCAAGAACCTGCCCGAAAAGGTATCGTTGCCCTATTTTATAAAGGTGCTCGATATGCAGGAGCAATATAATGCAGTTATAGAACAGACAGAGCAAAACAAACTCGATAAGGAAGAATTCAGAGGGTTTGCATTTTAGATATACGGCCCCCGTGCTTATGCACGAGGGCTTTTACTTACTCGATTGGGTATAATTTTATATAACTTCTATAAGATGTTCTTACAATAATTTTATAAATTTGTAAGAAACCTAAACTGTTTTACTATGAGCTTCAAAGAACTTGCAACATCTATACTAGGCAAACAATTACTTTCTCTTACGGGAAAAGTACTTGATGAATTTGCAGAGGAAATCAAGCAGACTATCAATAATAATATTCTCGAATATCAAGTTGAAGAATATAAGAGAAATTCATTATCAAAAACAATTATACATCGTGCTGCACCTCAAAAATTATCCGATTTTTATCAACCTTTATTTATTCGAAAAGTTAGTTATTGGGGTTATCATCAATATGGATATGAACAACGAATAGCAACAGATTCTATAAAGAAGTTATTTTCAGACATTAAGAAACTGCATAAAGCACACCAATTTATAACTATTTTAGGGAGTGCAGGAAGTGGTAAAAGCACATTAATAAAGTCGTTATTTGTTAATTGCATCGATTCTAATTTTAAAATACCAATTAAAGTTGAGTTACGGTATCTTAATGATTACGAAGGATCACTAATTACTTATATTAAAGAAAAAATATTTAAGATTAATAAGTTGGCAGAAAATGACAGAATCATTGAAAGGCTCATGAATTCTGGCGATTTTATATTTTTTTTAGATGGTTATGATGAGATTTGTTCTGCTAAAAAAGCACCAATATCTAAAAATATTGATGAATTGACAAAATTATATAATAAGAACTATTATATATTGACATCTCGACCGTTCTCTATGGTTGAATCTTTGCCAATGTTCCATAATTACGAAGTTTGCGAATTGTGTGATGAAGAAATAAATCAATTCATTAATAAACAAATCCCCAAAACAGAAAGTGAAATTGCTTCTAAAATGATATATGCTATAAACACAACTAATAATAGTGCTTATAGGAGTTTTTTAAGCAATCCGTTGTTATTGTCAATGTTCATCCTTACTTTTCAAACTTATTCTAATATACCTCAAAAATTAAGTGAATTCTATAGCCAAGTATTTGATACTCTATATTCAACACATGATAGCATTTCTAAATTAGCATTCGAACGAGAGAGACAGAGTGGGCTTATCAAAGAACAATTCATTGAAGTTTTAAAGTTATTTTCTTTTTTATCCTTTTTTAAGGAAAAGTTCGTTTTCTCTGGTGTATATCTAAATGAGGAATTGAATTATGTTAAAGAAAAGAAGCATATAGAATTTGATGTTGAAAAACTAATTTCAGATTTACAAATAGCAATCTGTATTTTAAATAAAGAGGGTACGGAATATTTATTCCCACATAGATCCTTGCAAGAATATTTTGCTGCATTGTATATTGCGTCTTTAAATGAAAGTAATAAAAAGCATATTTATGGTCAATTACTTGCTAGCATTATAAATAAATCAACAGCATATCAGCATCGTGAAAATTTCTACAATATATTATCAGAGTTAGATACAAAACATGTGATTAAATATATAGTAATTCCTTTTCTTACCAAGTTTAAGGATATAAAATTTTCTTCCGATACTAGTTATCAAGAAATAACAGGCCTTTTTTATATACTTCAAATGTTTTATAGCAGTTTTCATTATGTGCTTGATAGAAATGATATTAATGAGATAAGTAATAATCACATAAAATCAGTATTAGATTTGAATATATCGTTATTGGAAGTGCGGAATGTTAAGTTAAGTATTCGACAGCGACAAAATATACAACTTACATTAGTTCCTTTTTTTTCAAAATATAATAACGAAATAATGAAAATAGTGGAGTTGCTAGAATACAAACTGAAGGAGGAAAATAGGACGGATCTTGATATTATAAAAATAGTGAATGAATACTAATAGACTCTGTGTTTTATGAATGTTTATTATATGCAATCCATAAAGCTATCTACTCCGTAAAATACCCCTCCCCCTATTTGGTTTGGAAAACGAAATTCGGGGAGGGATTTTTTATGGTAGATTATCGAGAAAAATTGCAGAACGAATACAAAAGCCGCAACTGGGATGATTAGTTTAAGCATTTACTAATCATCTAATTTGTAGAGTTATGCAATTAAGACAATCCATGCGCCGTGCAGCCAAGATGCGGCTTGCACTGGCTGGAGCTTCGGGTTCGGGCAAGACCTATTCGTCGCTCCTTATCGCTTACGGCATGACAGGCGACTGGTCTAAAATCGCCGTCATCGATTCCGAGAACTGCTCGGCCGACCTTTATGCCCATCTGGGCGGTTATCAAGTCCTCACCCTCGAAAACTATGCTCCCGAAACCTACATCGAGGCCATCGGTATTTGCGAGCAGGCAGGAGCCGAGGTAATCATCATCGACAGCATCTCCCATTGCTGGGACTATCTGCTGGATTTCCATGCCAACCTGCAAGGCAACTCCTTTGCCAACTGGGCTAAGGTTACGCCCCGTCAGAACGCCTTTATCCAGCGGATTCTGACATCCTCTTGTCATGTTATCTGTACGATGCGTAGCAAGCAGGATTATGTGCTCTCGGACAAGAACGGCAAGATGGTTCCAGAGAAGGTGGGCTTGAAAGCCGTACAGCGCGACAACGTGGATTACGAGTTTACCGCCGTCCTCGATATAGCCATGAACCACAAGGCCACCACGTCCAAAGACCGCACAGGGCTGTTCACGGGTCGTCCCGAATTTCTCATCACACCTGCTGTCGGTCAGGCCATCCTCAAATGGTGCAATCTTTCGAATCCGAGTGTTCAACCTCAAACTCCTTACAACCATGTACCCAGCGTTTCAGCCTAATGCAGAATTTGCCGTCGGTCTGAACTCCGACAGTCCTTTCCTTGATAACCCTGCCGCAGAGGGGACAACGACCGCAGAGGAACAACCAGTCCAACCTGCAACGACAGGTGTTGTCGTTCCGCTGGACGTTCGTCATAACCGCCACTTTATCGAGGCCAACACCAAGCCCGTCGATATAGCCCATTTAAGAAATGATTGCGTCGTTCCCGTATTCAGTAAGGACAACGAGGTAACCATCTCCCACCAGAGTTTTATTGAAACGGTGCTGGGTGCTGCACATCGTATGTTCCCGCAGGAGGTAATCGACGCTCCCGATATAGTCGTGTCCCATATCATCAAGGGACGGATTCCCGAAGCCATCCACAAACCCGTGAATCAACTCTTGGAAACTGACAAGACCATCTATTACGAACGGATGGCTTTCTGTTTCGAGATACCCACGATTTACGAGGAGGTGGCGGGAAACAGACTGAACCTCTCGATAGGAGGAGTAAGAGCCTACAACCACGAGAACCTCTATTCCAAGAAGACGGTGGAGAAGTTCAAGGTCTTCATCGGCTTCAAGAACCTCGTGTGCTGTAACCTTTGCGTATCGACGGACGGATTCAAAAGCGAACTGCGGGTGATGAGTGTGCAGGACTTGTTCGATGCCTCCTTGCGCCTGTTCCGAGAATACGATGCCGAACGTCATGTAAAGCTGATGGCCTCGATGCAGGAACGAACCCTTACCGAACACCAGTTTGCACAACTCATCGGCAAGACACGGTTGTATCAATACCTGCCCACAGCTGAGAAACGACAGCTTCCTGCAATGGAGTTTACGGACTGCCATATCAACGCGGTTGCAAAGGCGTATTATGCTGACGAGAACTTTTCCAGAGGGGACAATCCAGAGATCGACCTTTGGAAGGTTTACAACCTCTTTACGGGAGCCAACAAGTCGAGCTACATAGATACGTTCCTCGACCGTTCGCTGAACGCTACCGAGCTTATCACGGGTATAGGCAAAGCCATCGAGGGCGATGCAGAGTACAGGTGGTTCGTGGAGTAGACAACACACGATGTTCAACCGAGAAGAATACCCTTGCTGTCTTTCGACGGCAGGGGTATTCTCTTTTACGAAAGAACAAAGCGGATGGATGCTTAATAAATTCGTAAAGTATCTGTAATAAAGTACATTGCATTCTACAATGTTATCTTTTAAACACAAATACAGACTTTATGTTTACAAGAACTCGATAATCGTTTGTATTTGGTGAGTATAGTATACCTATCAAGAGTTTATATAGGCGTAAACAACAAAAACGACTAACCCAATCTACAACAAACAAAGTTGTGAATCCATAAGGCGTACTATTGCATAGAAACTTTGTTTTAGAGAACTTTGCAACTACAATACCCCAAGAGTGTTGCGTATTGAGAAACATTTTCTAACTTTGTGATGCTATCTGAACGGGTAGCGACATATTAGTTAGTGAAAGTGTTTCGCTAATCCTTATCACGAAATCTGACAGTTTCAACAAAGACGAGGATAACGACAACGCTCATCACCGCATATAGGCATATATCATGCGATATATCTCTATTCGGTGTGGGGTATTGTTTCTTATTCGTCTTTGGGTTTTGTCAGAACCTCGTGATAGATAACGAACAACTCCACACTTTCTTTTTGTATATAACCAGCCGCATAGGAGTTGTACGGTAAAACGTGCGTCACTTGTTTTACTTAAATAATCTCATTATGAAAAAACTATTGACCTTTACCGCATTACTTGCGGTGGTTGCGTTTACATCGTGCAAGTACGATGACGACGACATTTGGAACAGCGTTCACGGATTGGAAAACCGTGTCGCAAAATTGGAGGAACTCTGCAAACAGATGAACACGAATATTTCATCGTTGCAGACCATCGTAACCGCATTGCAGAATAACGACTATGTTACAGGCATCACACCCGTTATGCAAGGCGGGAAAGAGGTCGGCTACACTATTACGTTTAGCAAAAGTAATCCCATTACTATCTATCACGGGAAAGACGGACAAAACGGTGAAGATGGAACAGATGGTAAAGATGGCGTAACACCCACTATCGGTGTGAAGCAGGATACGGATGGTATCTACTATTGGACACTCGATGGCGATTGGCTGACTGACGAGCACGGCGACAAGATTAAGGCCGAGGGCAAGGATGGTGCAGACGGTTCGGATGGAGAAGACGGGAGCGATGGTACAGATGGTACGAATGGTAAAGATGGCATTACGCCCCAATTCAAAATCGAGAATGATTATTGGTTTATCTCCTACGACAATGGCGATACTTGGACGCAGTTAGGTAAAGCGACTGGTGAAGACGGCAAAGATGGAGAAGATGGAATTAGTGGGGATTCTATGTTTACAGATGTGGATTATAAAACCAGCGCCGACTATGTAACCTTTACATTGGCTGATGGCACACAAATCAAACTGCCTACATGGTCTGCTTTTGAAGCCTTACAGCGTCTTTGTAACGAAACGAACACCAACCTTTCAGCCTTACAGACGATTGTAACAGCACTCCAAAACAACGATTATATTACAAGTGTAGACCCGCTGACCGAGAACGGCAAGGTGGTAGGCTATACAATTAAGTTCGCCAAGAGCAACCCGATTGTAATTTACAACGGTAAAGACGGTGCAGATGGTGTTGATGGGAACACACCCGTTATCGGTGTAAAGAAAGACACGGACGACATCTATTATTGGACGCTGGACGGTGAGTTTATCGTTATAGATGGTCAGAAGATAAAAGCACAAGGGACAGACGGTAATAATGGAGTGGATGGTTTAGACGGTGTTACGCCTAAACTTGAAATTCGAGAGGGTTATTGGTGGATTTCCTATGATAACGGAGCGAATTGGACACAGTTGGGTAAAGCCACGGGAGAGGATGGCAAGGATGCAGATAGCATCAAAATCACGCAGGACGAGAATAATGTTTATTTTGAGTTGGCAGATGGAACGGTTATAACAATTTCAAAAACGGGACAAACAATAGACCCGAATGTCATTCAATTTGAAGATGAAAACGTCAAGAAACTGTGTGTGGCAATTTGGGACACGGATGGCGACCATGAATTGTCCTATGATGAAGCCGCAAAGGTTACGACAATTGGTGCAACATTCAAGGGGAATACGGAAATACAGTTTTTTAATGAGCTAAAATATTTTACGGGCTTAACTGCATTGGATCCAAATTCTTTTTATGGTTGTTCCAATCTTTTATGTGTGACTATTCCCATTAATATTACGTCTTTAAATTCTGCTCCATTTAGTGGATGTTCTCAATTGAAACGTGTGGTATTTGAGAAAGGTTCCAAGTTAAAAGAAATTACACAGACTACATTCCCACGATCAATTATTGAATTAGAAATACCTGCAAGTGTAGAGCATATTGGAGATAATGCGTTTAAAGATTGTCAATCTCTATCTGCTATAACTTTTGAAGAAAATTCAAACTTAAAAGCAATAGGAAATTCTGCTTTCGATGCTTGCGGACTTTTGTCATCTATTGAAATACCCGCAAGTGTGGAAACGATTGAAGATGGCGCGTTCCGTAGATGTATCGGATTAGCAAACGTAACTTTTGAAAAAGGCTCACAATTAACCACGATTGCTGGTGATTGTGTTAAGGATAGCGGTAATAGGGTTATTTCGTATGGTGCATTTTTAGAATGCACATCTTTAACTCAAATCGAAATCCCTGCAAGTGTAACTACTATTGGCGGAGGGGCTTTTCATGGCTGTTTATTATTAGAAACGGTATCATTTGAAACGGGTTCTAAACTTACAACTATCAACGACGGGTGTAAAGATGGTGCTAATACTGTTTATGGAGCTTTCACTAATTGCGACAACCTAACATTGTTTGATGCCACTAATTGTTCCCAAATAAGGTCTATTGGAAATTATGCTTTTAATTACCGAAATAGGTGGAATTCTCAAATATCATTTACAATAAAACTTGGTACAGAGATTCCGCCAATACTTACTTACACTAAGGATGAATATTATAACTCAACTTTTAATTTTGATAGCGGAAATAGTAAATACTTGAAATTAGTCGTTCCTGCAGGTTGTGCTGTTACATATCAAAGTGCAGATAGGTGGTCCAAATTTACGACCATAACAGAAATGTAATATGTGATAAGTTTTAGGTAGACTTGGAGAGATTATTCTTTCCAAGTTTTCCTTTTTATATCCTTGCATATTTTATAAATTTTTGCTATATTTACATCATAATCAAATATTTAATAATAATATAAATTTTAGCTAAAATGAAAAGAAAAACACCAAAAATTGAATGAACAGCAGGCACGGAAACAAAAGAGGGCATGGAATTATCCTATGTTGCCAAATCCGTAGCTTATGACGATGATTTTGCAATGACGCTTATTGTTGCACGCCAAAAAGATAATCCTACACCCATAGAATTTTGATATATGTTTGCTTTGGATATAGACCTAGCACAAGAGGTATCCATGACTTTTCAGAAACGAGGACGAGGGTTTGCAGGCATGTCTTTTCTGATAAATCCAGCAATCGAAATCCCAGCAATGGCCTTTCCGAATATCGTAACGTTTACAGAATCTACTGAAACTCTGAATATGCTTCAAGCGCATATCGACAGCGATACAATTGTATTCGATTATACGACAAGAGAGGGCAAACAGAGCGTATTTGAATTCCCGCTGGCTGGATTCAACGAGAAATATTTGGAGCAGTTTATATAACTGTAAATAATTGATTATAGTCAAGAATCAGCCTTTATCAATTATTGTAATTTACTACTTGTGGTATCAAAGATTGTATAAATTATGGAATTTTCAAATTGGATAGCAAACTCTGAACTTGACGGATTTAATGAGGATTGGCTTGACAGCGTTGGTATTTTGGACTCTCAAGAACAAATTTTATTTTTAAGAAAATTGCTTGAGTTACATAAACATAATTTCTTAAAGCTATCTACAAAAAAGTTATACCGTATTATTGGCAATCCCCAAAATATTGACCTAGGCGTATATTTAATAGTCAAAATACTTTGTACATATAAAGAAAAAGGGCGCTTTATATACAATGCTGAAATATACCACATTATTTCCAATGTTTATATACCTCAAAATAAAGAGCAAGGTTTAAAGTTGTGGGCGGGTTTGTGTACAGGAGGATTATTGGATAGATGTGAATGGCAAACAAACGGAGGGTGTATCATGTCATGTTACAACACTTCTGACGAGGATTACATCTTGAAAATTAATATCGCTCAAGATTATTCATGCACAATTACATTCACAAAAAATGCGCGCTATTCATTTAAGGAGCTTGCTCAAAAATTGCGAGGAGGGATTCCGCATTGTGGATACGATTCTATCGCTAAAAGATGGGCGGTTCCTGCTGCATCATATTCGCATCTTATACATTTATTGACTCACTGGCATAGTGATGATGGCCCCATCATGTTTAAACTAGTGCGTGTTGATGAAAAGCGTGAGTATAGATTAGCAAAATATGTACGACCATCAATATCTTTTTGTGAAGGAAATTATGTTCTTTCAGAGCATATGATTACGCGAATAAAAGGGTTTCATTGGTGTGCTGGCCGTGCATATTTCAATTGTCCCAGTATACACAACCATGAATCGTATCAATTCTATACATTATATGACTTTATACAGATTTTACATCTTTCCATAAGCAAAAATGATCTTAGTCGTTTTTATGGAGATTTAAATTGGTTTGGGAGCTATTTGAATCATCTATTTTGTAACGAATGTGGAATGATGCTTGAGCCCATGGAACAGAAGCATTACAATGCTCGACGAATAACATACTTTCAATGTCATAACAAAGATTGCAGCGAATTGAGGAAACAAATATACATAAATCACTGTTTTCAAAAGGAATGTGATAATGTGATTGATAGTAGAGAGGCAAAAAAGTGTCCTCATGGTTTTGTGATTTGTACTCAATGTGGCGTGTGTTGCAGTGAACACCAGTTTACAAGGAAAATGGCCGCCAGAATACCTGTGAATAAAAGAATAGAAAAACTATATCAGAATCAAGGGTTTCATTTAGAGAATAGTCAATTTTATTGCCCCGAATGTGGGGCAAACTTACAACAGGAGCCTAACGAAAAATATTGGTATTGCCCAGAGCATAACGAATATTTGGGGTATTTTCCTCGTACTACTAAAGAAAACAGGAGAAAAATGACTAATTATAGATTGCGTCATAATGAGTAAAATATTTATCACTAGGTGCTTATGGTATTATTGCCTATTGTGAATGACGGCTATGCGGACGTCTCCTAATTATATTACAGCCCTCCAGCCCGACGAAATCTTCGTGTTCGGCAGCAATCTTGCAGGTATGCATGGCGGAGGTGCTGCACGGTTGGCATATCAGAAATTCGGGGCTGTCTGGGGACAGGGGGTCGGATTGCAGGGGCAGAGTTATGCCATACCGACTATGCAGGGTGGGGTGGAAACAATCCAGCCCTATGTGGACGAGTTTATCGAGTTTGCAAAGCAACGTCCACAACTGAAATTCTTGGTGACGGAAATCGGTTGCGGGATAGCGGGTTTTAGTCCATCCGAGATTGCCCCGCTATTTGAACAGGCAAGAGAGGTGAAGAATATCTACTTGCCCGAACGGTTCTGGATGGTTTTGAAATGACTTGCGAAAAGGTTGATGTTGGATAGAGAGCGGTTCTAATCGCGGTTGTATGATTATGCGAGGGCAGAAAAGTTGTAAATTTTCGGGGAAACTTTTGCAAGTTTGAGAAATTTGCTTACCTTTGCACTCGCAATGAAACCGAAATGGGTATCGTTCTTTGCAAAAACGACTGTGTAAACCACGTTGTAAACCGAACTGAAAAGTCGGGTGTCAGAGAAAAAGATGAGGTTTCGTAATCATTTGTAAATGTGTTTTATAACACAACAGGATGGTGCCATAGCTCAGTTGGTAGAGCAAAGGACTGAAAATCCTTGTGTCCCCGGTTCGATTCCTGGTGGTACCACTTGAAAATCAGAGAGTTGCAGAAATGCGACTCTCTTTCTTTTTGGTGTAAAACGGGCGAAAAACAGGGTTTGTTTTACCCAGTGTTTTACCCATGAGCACAACTATCGAGGTGGTATGCTTCAAATACAAGCCTCTCAAAAACAATGAATTTCCTTTAAGAATACGCATTACAAAAGACCGCAAGACCAAGTATATCAGCCTTGGAGTGTCTGTTGCCCCGCAGTATTGGGATTTCGACAGAAATCAGCCCACATTGGATTGCCCTGACAGGGAATATCTGGAGAAACTGATTGCCAATAAACTATATGAGTGTAAGGGCAAGGTTGTGGAATTGAAATCCGAGAATAGGGAATTTACCGCAACAACCCTCAAAGAACAAATCTCCAAACCTGTGAAGGCTGTGACCGTCGGAGAACTCTTTGAACAGATCATCCGGGAGTTGCAGGATGAACGCAGGACTGGCTATGCTACCTCTGTGGAGCAAGTTTATCGGTCGTTGCTCAAATTCAATAAGCACCTGAGTGTCTATTTTTCTGACATCGACCATTTGTGGCTGAAACGCTATGAATTGTGGCTCCGTAGACAGGGTAGGGCTGAGAATACCATAGGTGTCCGGTTCAGAACCCTAAGAATGGTCTTTAATCAAGCCATAGAGCGTGGATATGCCAAGATGGAGCAGTACCCATTCAAGAGTTACAAAGTGGGTAAATTGCATGCAGAAACTCCAAAACGTGCCATATCCAAGATAGAGGTGAAAGCCGTTATGGATTTCCCATGTGAGGGGCGGGATTTTTATACCCGGTTTGCCATTGACCTTTTCAGTTTCTCTTATTTGATGGGCGGGATTAATTTCGCAGACATAGCCAATCTCACCCGGCAGAACCTTGTGGATGGCAGGTTGGTTTACAGGCGGCAGAAAACCGGGAAATTGTTGAATTTGCCTATTCACAGCCGGGCTATGGAGATTATTGAAAGTTATGCTTCCGGAAACATTTACCTGTTCCCTATCTATTCAAAGGAACATAAGTCGATCCAACAAAAATTAAACAGGCATCACAAGGTCATTACCAAGGTAAACCGGGTTTTGGCGGAAATAGGTAAGGAGTTGAAAATACCGATTAAACTCACAACCTATGTAGCTCGGCATAGCTATGCCACGGTGCTGAAAAGGGCTGGAGTTCCTACCTCTATTATTTCTGAATCTCTCGGACATAGTTCTGAGCGAGTGACCCAAATCTATCTGGACAGTTTCGAAAATGAACGGATGGATGAAGCATTGCGGAATCTCCTGTAAAGTTGTACACCTATCTTCCTAATATAATTTGGAGATAGGTGTGCAATTTTGTAAATTTCGGAAACTCTCAAATTTATTTAATAATGAAGAACGAAAACTATCCCCAATTCGGGAAATTACATTATACCGTGGATTTGACTGCCCCGACAACTTTTGTAGAAATAAATGGGGCTAAAATTAACCCGGACAAACAAGAGGCGAATGTTTGTTTGGATGGTGCGGGAAAAATTTCCGGCAATGTCGAATGGGAGGTTCTTCTTGAACAGGATGATAAGTTAGGGGAATTGCTTGACAGAGTACCCTATGGCATTATCAACAAAACTATTACCGGCTTAGGGGCTACAACGCTTGAATTGGAAACACAAGTTCGAGATTCCATTATTGTCGTACCTACGAAATCATTGGCTTATAACAAGCATCTTATCACAGAAAGGCAAAAGGGAGAGAATAGTTCTATGTATGTAGGAAGCCCGATCGGGAATATTCTGACAGATATAACGCTGGATGATATTCGAGAGTATCTGAGCATCAATGATGGTAAACGAAAGAAATTTTTGGTAGTTGCAGATAGCTTGTGGAAGGTTATTAAGGCTATCGGAACAAAGGTATATCATGAATTCTTTCTAATGGTCGATGAGATTGATACAATGCAGTCGGATAGTGTCTATCGGCCTAATCTTGAACGGGTGATCGACTATTATTTTCAGTTCGACCAAAATATGCGTGCGGCAGTAACGGCTACTTTGAGAGATTTTTCAGATGCAAGGCTGGCGGGTGAACCTTTTGTCACAACATTTTGGAAACAAAATCCGGTGAGGGATATTCACTTAATTGAAGCAAAGGAAGTCGATGTAACAGCCGAGAAGATTATCCGGAATTTGCTGGAACAATCAGACGATGAAAAGGTTTTGATTGCTTACAATTCACTTGATGGTATTCTCAATATTATCAACATTTTATCCCAGAATGAGCGCTCGGAGATTAAGCAGCAATGCGGTGTGTTATGTAGTGGGCGGAGCCAAGATAAAGTGAAGGAGTATGTAGAGAATGTTTTAGATGAAAATAATAATCTGCAAAAACGGATTGTTTTTATGACTTGCGCCTATTTTGCCGGAATTGATATTAACGACAGATGTCATGTTATTTCCATTTCTTCCAACTATCAGCCTTTTACGTTGCTTTCCCCTAATAGATTAACCCAAATACAAGGTCGATGCAGAAACGGAGTTTTGTCTGAAACGATAATCTATGATATAACTCCGATGGAAAATACAGCACAAACCTTGAAAGAGTATAGGACTGTCTTGATAAATAAGGCCAAAAAATTCTCTAATGCAGTTGATGGGCTTAATCAACTTTGTAAATCCGATCCCGACCTGTCGGATATGGGGGTGTTTGTGAAACAAATACTCACTATGAAAGCTGAAAGTCAGGTCGCTAACAATTATCCTGTTACAATTATTAGGGAAAATGAAGATGGCAAAATTGTGCCGGCCTATTTTAATATAGATGCTCTATTGGAAAAATGGGAATTGCATTATACACTATATAGCCAGTCCGGGGCTTTATTGGAAAAATTGCAAGAACAACATCATGTGGATTTTGAACAATCTGAACAAGGAAAGTCTGGGCGACATATTGGTTCTATCCAACAGGTGAAAGCTCACAATAAGGAAGTGCTGGCCCAAACCTTATCTATCGCAAAAGAAGCTTTGTTGAATTGGGAACAAGAGGGAGCTAATATGGAAGCACTTGATGGCTTAATTAGGCGTTCCAACAAACAAGAGGCACTATTTTACACGCGATTCAAACGATTGTATCCGTATTTTGAGACAGAATTTTTGGCGGATAAATTAATTGAGGTGCAGGGTGATAAACGCGAGTTTATGAGTTTGAATAATTCGCTTATATTTTGGGCGTTAGATGATACTCATGCTTTCAAATCACATATTCTTGCAAAATTTGAGTGCGAAAAACTTACACAGGGACCTATCAAAATCAGCCGAGTAGAACGCACTAAAAAGATGCAAGAGGTAATGAATGCTTATTTGGGGCGGTTAAAGTTAGACAGGACATTTTGTTCTAAATTGTTTACTCAATTCTTTGGTGCGGAAGCTGAGACTCGCAGCGGTGGTATGTATAGGATAACTTCGCTTAATCCGTATAATTATCCAGAACCCAAGAAAAGAATTACAGATGTAGATAAGGTGAATTTGACTGAAATATTGGTTCTTCCGAATAGACCTGCATGAACACCTATCTTTAAGATTATAGGAGAGATAGATGTTCAATGCTAAGATTTATTGCACAGTTAATTTGTTATATAATTATAAAACTAAGTGCGCATAAGGTCGGGAGTATAAAACTCCTGCCCTTATCTTAAGTAAATGAATTTATTTGTATTGGTAAGCATTATTTTTAATAAGACATTATTTGCTGATTTATTACAGATAAAACGTTGAATTATGATCTTTTTTTGTAATTTTAAACTAAACAAAACCAATAATAACCTGAGCTATGAGTGCACAAATAGAATTAAGTACAATTAAACATGTGGACCTTAGAACTGTTTGGAGACATGAAGCCTCTGATTTCTCTAAATGGCTCTCCGAGCCTAAAAATATACAATTATTAGCCAATACAATAGGCATAGATATGCAAGTTGTTAAAACAGAGGCTAATGTTGGCGGATTCTCTGCGGATATTCTTGCGGAGGAAACAAATACTGGCAAGAAGATCATTATCGAGAATCAATTAGAAATCACCAATCATGATCATCTCGGGAAATTAATGACCTATGCTTCTGGGCTTGAAGCGAATTATATCATATGGATATTTAAGGATATTAGGGAAGAACATCGTAGTGCTATAGATTGGCTGAATGAAAAAACCAATGAGGAAGTCAATATTTTTGCTATAAAAATGGAGGTCTGGCAGATTGGAGATTCTTTACCCGCTCCTGTATTCAATATTATCTGTGCCCCCAATGATTGGCAAAAGACTTATAAAAGGGACAGTAGTAAACAAACTCTAACGAATAATAATCTGATGCAGTTAGATTTCTGGACTGGATTCGCTGAATATATTACAAAACACAAGACTCCATTTAAAGCACGAAAAGCTCAACCACAGCACTGGTATGACGTTGCCATAGGGTCAACTAAAGCATATATATCATTTGTTATCTCATTAAAGGATAATTGGATTCGTACTGATTTATATATACCAAACAATAAAGAATTTTATGCCCAATTATTTGCATGTAAAACCGATATTGAGCATCAATTTGGATATATTCTTGAATGGAATGAACTACCCTTGTCGAAAGCATCTCGAATAGCCATATACCAGAGAGATGTAGATATTCACGATTTAAAAAATATCGAAGATATTTACAAATGGTTTATTGATTGCGGATCAAAATTTTATTCCATTATCAAAAAATACATTTAATTTTTTTATCCGCACGCATTTGCTCCAATCACCACATGACCTCTCCCTGCACTCGGCGTGGGGATAGTCCCCCGCCACAACCATTTAAAATTAATATTTGTGGTATGGAAAGCAATCTGAAATTTATCGAGACGTGGGAGGTAGCCCAGTTCAAGGCCCGGCAGGGAGTTGAGAAACTGGAGGTAAAACAGAATCCCCACACGGGCAAGGTTTTCTTTGTCTATGGCTTTGAAACAGGCCCTTGCAGTCGGAAAGTAGAGACAGGACAGTTGACAGACCCGGTGGTGTCTCAGGTGTGCAATGCCGAGACAGGAGAGATGTTTATGATGCTCCATCAGCGGGGCGAGGGAGGAGCACCTACATTGGCTGTATTTTAGTGCTAGATTCTATAAAAGTAAGAGAGGTTTCCTCTCTTACTTTTATAGTGTTTCTAAAATATATTCAATTTTATCTTTCCAATATGGTACCTCTACAAGGTGATATTTATCATAAAGAGGATGTAATACAACTAAGTACATATTAGATATTTTTAAATCATAATTCTTTTCTAAAATATAGCGATAAAGGCTTTGTTGTAGGCAATAGCGATTATAACTCGTATCGTGAATATTGGATAACTTGCCAATACCCCGATTGTTCCAGGGGTCAGTTTTTATTACATTGAGAGTATACGGATCTATAATCTTTCTACTCCGCTTCCAGTCATATATATCAAAGCCTGTTCCTTCCTTTGAGAGTAAATCAATTGTGCCCGCAATATTATAATTATCATCAAATATTCGCCATTCAGATCGATAGGGTGTTATCTTAGGATGGTCTCTGATGAATTGTTTAAATAACTGGAACTCATTTGTAACTGTATATGGTAGACCTAAATAGAATTTTTCGATTTGCTCATGCAAAAATGTGCCAAGATTTGCAGCTTCATCACCTCGTTGCTTCCATATTTGCACTATCTTTTGAGGGGATTCTCCATAAAGAGGATTATTGGGACTTAGAGAGCACGCTTTTCCATAAGCATCAAACTCCGGAAAGAATTTAGAGATTACACTACTAGCTGCATAAGCTGGAATATCATCTATGGTATAAATATGTGGTTCGGGATAAAATTTTATCCTACAATCCCGGGCATGTGAATTAACTGCATTATAACCTATTGCTTTTTTGATATCTAGTTTTCCGATAAGGCTTGGTGTAACTAATCTTTCTTCTTCTAATTCTTGGTTATTGAAATCCCGTTCTATGGTTTCTTTTCTTTCTTGAGTTGCTATAAACCGATGATTTAAATAGGTTTCACGATAGAATTCTTTTTCCCATTTTTGAGCTTGTATTATATCCCATACCTTTTCCGATTTTAATATGAGAGGACGGTTTAACTCCATTGGAATCGTGAAATTGGGATCTATTTTGTTTAAAATTAAAGCTAAATATTTTAAACATTCGAATTCTTGAGTGTGAACTTGATGTTCTGAAAATCGTATAACAATCCATCCTCTATCAGTAAAATAGATATCACGCATTTGATCTTCCCCTATACAATGGATAGGTTGCCTGCTTATTGCTGCATATGGCTCATCAATCTCTATATCAATGCGGATATTGATCTGGGTTTTACTGATAAGTGCGATATCTGGCTCATAAGGCCTTGTATTTTTTCCGGTATTAAGCCTTACATTGCCACATATAATATAATTTGTGGTGAAATATTTATTGATGGATTCTTGGAATGACTCTTCTTTGTAACTACGCCTTTTGGTATTTCCTAGCCGATATGATCTAATAACACAATTTTTTCTCGGAATTCTTATTATAGGATAACTCTCGCTGCATTCATGTATATCTAATGAATAATTAACAAACAATAGTTGTGAAATCTGCTTGTTGGATTCTGCTTTAGCATTAGGCAATTCATTTGATATTTCTGAAACTGTTTTGGGAGTTTCCACAAAATTAGACTTAATAGAAATGTTGGGTTCTTTTTTAATGTCAACCTTGATGTTTTGGTTGGCTATTTTAGGAGAGATTTGTGGTTGCGGAGTATTAGTATGATCTAATTTTTCTTTTTGAACTTGGATTTTTGGTTTTCTACTATTTCGTAATAATACAATAATTGCTAATACTATTATTAGTGTAACTACTAAACCCCAAAAAATGCTTGTATAAGTAATGATATATGTTGCCATAATTTATATAAATGTGATAAGTTCAACAATGTATGTTAAAGTTAATCAAATTAATAAAAATGTTCAAACTTAAATAACTAAAATTATGTTACACATCCGCCCTTCTACAAGAAAGCAGGCCAAAATCAAACTGGCCCTCCAAGGCTGTGCAGGTTCAGGCAAAACCTATTCAGCCCTTTTATTAGCCTATGGCATGACCTCTGACTGGTCCAAAATTGCCGTCATAGATTCAGAAAATGGCTCTGCCGATCTCTATGCTCATCTGGGGACCTACAATGTGGTTTCTCTCGGTAGTGATTATTCCCCGGAGAATTACATCGAGGCCATCACCTTATGTGAAAGTGCAGGCATGGAGGTAATCATCGTGGACAGTATCTCCCAATGCTGGGACTACCTGTTGGATTTCCATGCAGGACTGCAAGGCAACTCCTTTGCAAACTGGGCCAAGGTTACACCCCGACAGAATGCCTTTGTGCAGAAAATCCTCCAATCTCCCGTGCATATTATCTGTACCATGCGCACCAAGCAGGATTATGTCCTCAATGAAAAGAATGGTAAGATGGTTCCGGAGAAAGTGGGCCTTAAAGCCATGCAAAGGGATGGCATGGACTATAAATTTACCGTCGTTCTGGATATAGACCTCAAACACCATGTGCAGGCCTCCAAAGACAGAACAGGTCTGTTCATGGGCCATCCCGAGTTTACCATCACCCCCAAAGTAGGTCAAGCCATTCTGAACTGGTGCAACCTCAATCCTCAATCAAACATTATTCAACCCCAAGCCCCTCAAAACTATGGAAACAGCGCTCCAACTCCATCCTGTTAGACAAGAAATCATTCCTCTGCCGACACAACAACCTCTTACCATTACACAGCCGCTCAGGACGGATAAGATCACACCCTTTATAGAGGCCAATACCAAAGAGGTTTCAATCCACCACCTGCAAAGTGATTGTGTGGTCCCGGTTTTCTCCAAAGACAACGAGGTAACCATTTCACACCCAGCCTTTGTGGAGACAGTCCACGAGGCGGCCCAGCAGTTCTTCCGGGGAGAAGCCATCGACAGCCCCTCTGTCCGGGTAAGTCATATCATCAAGGGCAGAATCCCCGAGGCTATCCACAAGCCCGTGAATCAGCTTTTGGAGACAGACAAGACCATCTACTATGAGCGGATGATGTTCTGCTTTGAAATCCCCACTATCTGTCAGGACATCGACGGAAACCCCTTAAAACTGACCATAGGAGGAGTAAGGGCCTATAACCATGAAAACCTCTACAACAAGAAATCTGCGGAGAAATTCAAGGTCTTTGTGGGCTTTCAGAACATGGTCTGCTGTAATATATGTGTGTCTCCACGGACGGCTACAAGAGTGAGATTAAGGTGATGAATACACAGGCCCTCTTTCAGGCTGTCATGGAGCTGTTTCAGCTCTATAATCCCGAGAAACACACAAGGCAGATGCAAACCCTCGTGAACTCTTCCATGACAGAACATCAGTTTGCTCAGTTCTTGGGCAAGTCACGGCTTTATCAATGCCTGCCCCAGGAGGATAAAAAGAGACTGCCCCAGCTTCTAATGACAGACACCCAGATCAATCTGGTGGCAAGGGCTTACTACCTAGACGAGGCTTTCGGGGTAGATGCACAGAGCAGAGAGATTTCCATGTGGAAGGTCTACAACCTCCTGACAGGGGCCAATAAGTCCTCCTACATCGACAATTTTCTGGACAGGGCTCTCAATGCCTCGCAGCTGGCTGAGGGAATCAACAAGGCTCTGTATGGAGAGAGTGAGTACAGGTGGTTTGTAGAATAAAAAATGGCTCTATGTTATTACATAGGGCCATTTAAAAATAATTCATACCTTTATACAAACATTTACAAAATTATGGGCAAAGTAATATTCACTATCGATTCACGCGAAAATGGGATGTTTGGAGTGTTAAAACAATATTTCAATATCTCAGATCAACATATGTCAGATCTAATCGGTGGAATGCATGATACGTTAGTGGATCAACTTGCTGCAAAAGGTATTGTATATGCCGATTTGAAATCTGTATTAGTCCCCCAAAAGAAACGGCGAGAACTTGTTTTGGTGTTTGACACTCTTCAAATGAATGAAGCTTGGTATGGCCTTGCATGTTTCAATGCACTGATCAAGCTACTAGACAAAAAAAGTTCTCATAGTTTTTTATGTGGAGATTACATTTCCATAATCAATTCGTCGTGGGATAACTCCAATAGTTTACTTTATCAGTCCCTAATGGAGCATGTAAACTTATCAAAGATTGAATATAAATCGAGTGAGCAACTGTTCCTCATATATATTAACAATGTATCGAATGCTCTTAAAGAAAAATTAAACGCAGGCTTACAGAGTTTTCAAGGCTTTGTGGGAATAGCTGATGTGACATTATCATCGTCCTTTAAAATTTACATATCATCTATTCTTACCAATGGTTTTATCCAGCATGGAGATATAATCCTTCAGCCTGCAAGTGAAGATCGAGATATATATGACAGCAAAAATTATAATGAACTAGGTTATGACTTTGAAGATAATGGATTTAAGATTCGTAGCATATATGGCGATTTATATGGAGTATTCCTGACTTATAAAATCGAACGTCGATATTTCCATACCATTGATGCTTCAGATCAAGCCATGTCTATCAATTCGATTATTCCGGTTTTTCGATATTTAAGTACCGCTACCATTATTGTTACTCCTGAGAAACTGAAATATCTCAAACAAGAAAGAACAGACACGATGCATAGAATAGGTTTTGATAATATTACTCCCGAATATTTAACCCGGCAAATTAAGGAGAATATTAATTCAAATTATCTTTTTTGCATGGAGTTCAATGAAACATATCAGATAGCTAAATTTAATATCATGATCGAGTTCAATTCTTATAAGATTCAGGTGGGGCTAAAATATGACCATATCAAGAACACATTATCCTTATTAACAATGTTCTAATAACAATTTTTTTAATCAACAAGAGGCTATTTAGTATCCCATTTCACTCTCTTCAGCCTTCTCTCTCTTAGATACTACTATCCTTACTTTCTCCATTATGATATGAAAGTTAGAGAATGCGCACTTAGTTGCTTATAATAATAGAATCTATCTGCGCGGGAGTTGTACATCTATCTCTCATATACAATGAAAAGATAGGTGTACAGGCTCTCCAAAAGAGCACCGGGAATTACCTTTTGTCTGAAATTTGTGTATTTTTGTGAGTATGAATGACAAGTTGCAACAGATCGACACCCTTTTAGGTGAACTGAATCAATACAGGGCTAATGAAAATTACCGCATCACAGAGGCCCTGGAGATTGAATACACCTATGACAGCAACCGCATCGAGGGAAATACCCTGACCCTCCATGAAACAGACATGGTGGTCAATAAAGGTATTACTATTGCAGGCAAAGGGCTGAGGGAGCATTTGGAAGCTATCAATCACAAAGAAGCTATTGACTTTATCAAGGATATAGCCCAGAAGAAAGAGCCGATCTCGGAACGGGTGCTGCTGGATATTCACGCTATTGTCCTGCACAGCATAGACAAGGACAATGCAGGAAAATACCGCCGTGTACCTGTCATTATCAGCGGCAGCAAGCATATCCCTCCCCAGCCTTACCTGTTACAGCCCAAAATGGACGAGCTGTTTCAATGGTACGAGGCAAACCAAAAATCCATGCACCCGGTTGTATTGGCGGCTCAGATGCACGAGAAACTGGTGTCTATTCATCCCTTTATTGATGGGAATGGCAGGACAGCCCGTTTGTTGATGAATCTGATATTGATGCAACACGGTTATCCCATTGCCAATATCAAGGGGGACAATGAGACAAGGCGACGCTACTATGAGACCTTGGAGGAGGCATCCTCGGGAGATAACTCGGCCTTTGTGGAGTTTATCGAAGATGTGGTAATTCAAAGTCTGACGTACTATCTGAAAATCATCCAGGGATAAGCCGGAGATTTGAATACCAACGGGAGGCGTGGAGCGATCCATGCCTCTCTTTTTATTTGGGTGCACTCAGCTATTATTGTGAGACGTGCCGATTATGCACTATTTTAGAGTACTGAATTTATGAAAGATTTGTATTTGACACTTATCGGAGGGTTTATATTTGTCCTTGTGGCCTACATAAGAGCAGATCCCCGCAAGAAAGAGTAAACATTTTCTAAGATCAATATTGATTTTCAAAAACTTTTAACCGTAATTTGTTGTTACAATACCCCGTTGAGCCGTTGTATTTAAAAAACATTTTCTAACTTTGTGATGCTATCCGCTGGGTAGCGACATATTGATTGATGAAAGTGTTTAGCTTTTATCCTTGACAATAAAATTTGGCGATTTTAAGAGAACAAGGATAAGCAATACAAACACTCATCACTTGTGTAGATATATCATTCTCGATATACTGCTCAAGTGTGGGGTATTGTTTATTTGTTCTCGGGCCACGCCAAATGCCTATTGTCAGATAAACTAACAACTCCACACTTTCTTTTTTATAATCCCTTCGATTCGGAGTTGGCTGGGGTAAATTTCAATTTTTATGAAGTTTAAAGATGTAGCCGTAGTGATTGAACAACATCAATCACTTATTGGAAAAACTATCAATGGTGCAGTTATCGAGGAACTTGTGCCTGTCCCAATTGAGGTTGAAGCCGAATTCTGGGAGTGCTATGTGGAGACAAAAGATGCAAAAGAAGCATTGGCTCTATTAATTAACAGGCTCGGCTGTTTTGCTCCTAATTCAGAATTTAGAGTAGATGCTGTTTGCAACAAAGAAAAAATTAGGAATACAGATCATATTGTGTTCCATCAAAATATTGAAACATTAAATCTTGCGTGATATGAAAACTCAATTCTCAATCTACTCTGTTTATTGGCATTTATCCTACTGGGAGGAGCAGGATGCAGTAAAGATGATGAAACTAATGAAGGTTCAATTGCTCTCCCTGTTCTGCCTGATCCCGATGATGTTTGTTCATGTATGGATGACCCTCTATTCATGAAATATTGCTACGATAATTTTGATCGTAATAAAGATGCAAAAA
The DNA here is from genome assembly GCA_001941065.1 of Alistipes sp. Zagget8. Classification (GTDB taxonomy): domain Bacteria; phylum Bacteroidota; class Bacteroidia; order Bacteroidales; family Rikenellaceae; genus Alistipes. The sequence continues at coordinate 47,018 of MSHJ01000014.1, read as the reverse complement.
TTTCGAGGACAGAGGCTAATATTGTAATGGAAATAAATGTTTATGCAAAGAAAATAGCTTCCCTAAAAGGGATTGGCTATTTTCAGAATTTGCAAACTTTATATTGTCCTTCAAATCAGTTGACAATATTGGATATGAGTGAGAATAAGCATTTAATCTATATTTCTTGCTCCAATAACCAACTCACGAGATTAAATATCAGCAAAAATACCAATTTAACACGTGTTGAATGTTCTGATAACCAATTAACCGGACTTGATATATCTTCAAGCCCACAATTGGATATGCTATTATGTAAGGGTAACCAACTTGCTAAATTGGATATTAGTAGAAATACTAATTTAAATCAAATTGATTGTTCCAATAATAAACTCTCTAAATTGGATATTAGCAAAAATATCAATCTTACAAGCGTTAATTGTTCTGATAATCAACTTATTAGTCTTGATATGCCCAAAAGTTCGCAATTGGAGACACTATCATGCAGCAGTAACCAACTTACAAAATTGAATATTAGTGAAAATCCGAATTTATCTTCTTTAAGTTGCTCATCTAATCAATTGGAAAAATTGGATGTTAGCAAGAATCTGAATTTATCCTTCTTGAATTGTTCAAATAATCAATTGGTAAATTTGAATTTAGCAAACAATCCCGCGCTATGGATGTTGTACTGCTTCTCTAATTATTTAGAATCTATAGACATAAGTATGACCAAAGTTGGCCGTTGGAGAGGAGATGAGCTTTATCCTTTGGATTGTGCGCCTATGGAGACTTTAAAAACTTTATATTTCAAGCAACGAAAAAGATTATATGAGAAATATTCCCGGCATTACTTCAGATAGAAGCTCACAATACATCCCGGAATCAACAGAGATAATCTACAAGTAATATATAGATTATAATTATATGGTTTAGCAATATGCATCATAACCATCTTTTTTCAATATAGTCTATCTCAAATAGGGTTACCCCTCCTCATAGTAAAAGCACAGGCCCAATACCTGTGCTTTTTGCTTGATACGGGGAGTAACATTAATGTCCTTGATAAAAAAGTAGTTGAGTTCTTCCAACTCTCGGGAGGAACAGCCCAACAGCGACAATTCGGGATAGATGGAACACTCCGGACCACAGATATAGTTGAAATGACTTTCTCGCTGGAAGAACGGGAGTACAAAGCAGATTTCTCGGTGATGGATTTATCCCCGGCTTTTGGAAAAGTAGAGGAAGAATCGGGCATACAGATTCTTGGTCTGTTGGGGTGTTCTTTTATGGAGCAACAGAAATGGGTGCTTGATTTTGAAAAACCATGTCTGTTCATCCCCTAATAACCTCTCTTAAATTGCACACCTAAATCTTATAATGATAAGAGAGATAGGTGTGCAAATATGCAATGAATATTGTTTAACCCAACGCTTTGTTTTTCCCTGTGTCTTACCCAAAATAGGTGGATAACTTGGAAATGAATCCTAAGATGCAGATAGTGTAACTGTTGTGATTTTCAATGGTTTGTACTGAAAATCCTTGTGTCCCCGGTTCGATTCCTGGTGGTACCACGAAAATGCGGATTGTCGCGAATCCCTGAATTTGAAAGATTCAGGGATTTTTTCGTATGTACTTTTCCGATAATAATCGGGACCCGCCGACACGGCAGCTCCGTATACCGTCTGGAGGTGGATGCCGGATTTTCGCTTTTACCTGCATTATTTTTGTATTTTTGCAGGGGTGCAGAACAAGATCATACACGTCGATATGGACGCTTTCTACGCCTCCATCGAGCAGCGCGACCGTCCCGAACTCCGGGGGCGTCCGATCGCTGTGGGCTACGACGGACCGCGGGGCGTCGTGGCGACAGCCAGTTATGAGGCCCGTCCGTTCGGCGTCCATTCGGCGATCTCTTCGGCGCTGGCCAAACGGCTCTGCCCGGCGCTGGTCTTCGTGCCGGCACGCTTCGATGTCTATAAAGCCGTTTCGCAGCAGATACGCGATATTTTCCACGACTATACCGAACTCGTCGAACCGCTCTCGCTGGACGAGGCGTTCCTCGACGTTTCGCACGTCCGCTCGGCGACGCTCGTGGCCCGGGAGATCAAAGCCCGTATCCGCACGGAGACCGGACTCACGGCCTCGGCGGGCATTTCGGTGAACAAGATGCTGGCGAAGATCGCCTCGGACTACCGGAAGCCCGACGGGCTGTTCGTCATCCCGCCCGGCGAGATAGACACCTTTGTCGCGGAGCTTCCCGTCGAGCGTTTCTTCGGCATCGGGGAGGTCACGGCCGAGAAGATGCACTCCCTGGGCATCCGCACCGGCGCCGACCTGCGGCAGTGGGAGGAGCTGGAACTGGTGCGGCATTTTGGAAAGGCCGGGCGCAGTTACTACGGCTACGCCCGCGGCATCGACCCGCGTCCGGTGGTTCCGAACCGCATCCGTAAATCCCTCGGCGCCGAGACGACCTTCGGGGCCGATACCGACGACCGCGAGGTGTTGCTCGGCGAGCTGGAGCAGGTCTGCGAGGAGGTGTGGCAGCGGCTTTCGCGCCACCGGTTCCAGGGGCGGACCGTGGTGCTGAAGCTCAAATTCGACGATTTCCGCCAGATCACGCGTTCGAGAACCCTTCCCCGCCCGGTCGATTCGCGCGACGGGCTGCGTCTCGTTGCCGGGGAACTGCTGGCGGGCGTCGGCTTCGACGGCCACCGGATACGCCTGATCGGGGTTACGGTGGGCAACGCCCCGGATTTCGGGGAGGGCTGCGTGCAGCTCCGGTTCGATTTCGGGGAGGAGTGAAGCGGCTATTTTCCGGTGATCGTTTCGGCGGTGGGGCGGGTTCGGTGCAGGCGGTAATTTTCGGCGGCTTTTTCGCCGGAGCGGTTGGCGTAGCAGTAGGCGCACCCGTGCGGACAAGTGTCGTATTCGCCGATGTCCTTGCTGGCGATGCAGCCGCAGAAAGACCGTTGCCCCTTGTCCTTCACGCTTTTCCGGGCGGCTGTTTCCGGCCCGAACAACCCCTCCCGGCTTACGCCCAGAAAATCCATCAGAAGCGGATCGTCGGAGAAATTCCGGACAATCAGCTCGTCGTCGATACATTTGTTGTGCCGGACGCCGAACTGCGACAGGTCGACCCGTTCGCCGCATGTGGCCAACGTATAACCCCACTTTTCGTTCAGCTTCGCCAGTCCGGCTGCCATGTCGGACATTTGCTGTTCGTCGAACTCGCGGCAGGCGGCGGCGTCTCTCCGCAGCCGGCTCTCCACACTGCGGTAGGAGCGGATGTCCGCAAAACTGAAAACCAGCTTTTCGGTATGCCCGCGGAGCCGGTCGCCGATCCGTTCCGCTTTGCGCAGCAACTCCTCCACACCGGTCCGTCCGGTCAGGATCAGCGGGTCGAACCGCCAGATGACCAGCTCTTTGCCCAACAGCTCCGAAAACCGGAGGAAGGTCTCGATACGTTCGTCGAGCGGCGGCACGCCGCGCTCGAGCCCTTCGGCTTCGTAGTCGTTGAGCGTGTAGTGGAGGTAGCAGCGGATGCCCTTTTCGCGCAGTTTCTCCAGGTGCGGAAGCAGCGGGCGGGGATTCTTCGACCAGAAGACGACGAGCCGCGTCCGGGCGTAGGAAATATACGATTTCACGCCGTTGAACGGGTTCGTCCAGACGGAATATCCCTTTTCCAGCCGGTCGAAAAACCAGTCGGCGTAGAATGCCGGAATGTCCGTGGCACGGCTTGCCGAGACGATCACGGGCGCCTGCGCCCGCACCGTTTCGCCCGACTCCGTCGTTATGTCGATCGTCTCCCGGACCATGACCGTCGTTTTCTGCAAAGATACGGAAATAGAATTGATTTGTGTCCTTTGGTGTCGTAACGACACTTTTAGGGGTCGGGAGGTTTTGCCGAGCCGTATGCCGTTCGGGTTTGGAACCACCCGGTTTTTTCGTATCTTTGTGAAAGAATGCCGCCGCGTGCGGCCGAACAGAAAAGGTTATGAAAAAATATTGGGGCATCATCACGGTCCTGGTTGCCGTCGGGCTGGCCGTGTTCTTCTACTTTCGCTTCTACTTCGTCTTCGGCGAGGGTGTGAAGAGCGGGGAGTTGAACTATGTCGTTTACAAGGGTCTCGTCTTCAAGACCTACGAGGGCAAGCTGATCCAGACGGGTATCCGCTCGAAGGCCGCCGGGTCGATCCAGTCCTATGAATTCGAATTTTCGGTCGAGGACGAGGCGCTCGCCCGCGAACTGATGTTGCAGGGCGGCAAAACCCTCGAACTGCACTACCGGGAGTATTTCGGCGCACTGCCCTGGCGGGGCTTCACGAAATTCATCGTCGACAGCATCGTCACCGCGCGTCCCGCACCGGTCGATCCGCTCGGCATACAGCCCGGACCCATCGGGGAGCCGGAGTCGCCGGCGCAGCCCTGAGACGCATCGCACCCGATATGAAATGAAAAAGGCAGGTTTCTGAGACCTGCCTTTTCGCGTTTGCGATCGTATGTCTTTTTCGATTTGTGAACGGCGCGGCAGATGGCCGGCCGGCCGTGCCGGGCGATCTCCTCTTCGCGGCTCGCCCTGCGGTGGGCCTTGAGGTAATCCTCTTCGGTGATTCGTTGCTTTTTCATGGTCCCGTGTTTTTACTCCGAACGGCGTCGTCCGCCGTTTCGTCGGGGCAAAGATAGCGATTTGTCTGCGGGTTGCCAAATGCGCCTTACAGCAGCTGGTCGATGATCTTGTGCTGGTTTTCGAAAAAGAGCCGCCGCTCGATGCGTCCGCTTCGGGAGAGCAGGGTGGAGATGTTGCGGAACGACCGGATCCACTCCTTGATCTGTTGGAAAGTATCTTCCGAGTTCTCGATGACCGAAAAGCTGAAATTCGTCTGCAGCAGCGCCAGCTGCCTGTCGCCCGAGGCGTAGTAACTGCTGGAGAACCCGACGTTGATCGAGGAGACGTAAAAGTCCAGCTCTTCGGGGAAGGGGATGTCCGAAACATAGGTGCCGTTCAGCCCCTGCTCGATGCGCGACAGCAACTCCTTGAGTTCGTGGCTGATCTCCCGTTTTTCGGCTTCGGTGATGACGTGCATCCGGTAGAAATTGACGATCTCCTTGGCCAGCGTCCAGATCAGCGAGCTGTCCCAGATGTGGAATGCCTCGCGGAAATTGTAGATTTCGCCGTATTTGGCCGGGATCGCCGCCAGCCGTTCGGGCATCCGCCAGGCCGAGAAATCGTTGAACTCCTCCGACTGCACGAAATAGTTGCCCCATTTGAAGAACATAAATTTCGTCAGCAGGGGCGACGAGATGAAAAACTCCATCGGCAGCGAGTTGTAGACGTTGCCCGTCTCGGCGGGTTCTCCGCGGTTGATCTCCCGGATTTTTTCGAGGTTGCGGTCGATCATGTCGCAGAAGGAGTCCATCGATCGGAGCCGCATGGGCGACGCCAGCACGAACGGAAGCCATTGTACCTTCCGGTCCCGGTCGAGCAGGCTGTCGAGCGATATGTTCAGCGCCTGCGCCAGGATGCCCGTTTCCCGGACGGAGAAATTGACTTTGCCGGCCATCCGCCGGTAGACCGACTCCTTCTCCAGTTTCAGGATGTCCGCTATTTGGTTGACAAGGTCTGCCCGCCGGGGCACCTTCCTGCTTAGTTCACCGATGAATGCATCGTGAAGATCCTCTCTGCTCATAACCTGTCCCTTGAATTGATGCGTCACGCCCGCGCCAGTTCGGCGGGCTTCCGCACAAAGTAAATAAAAAAATTGTAAAACGGGCGTTTTGTGTTGCAATTTGTGCCTTTTAGCGTATTTATTGTGCCATTTTCGACTCTTTTTCTGCCGCTTCGCACGCAGGAATACTCCCGATCGTCCTTTGCGAAGAGCTTCGTTTTCGCATTCCGGACGGTTGTGCCCGGAATTTCTCCGATCGGTCCTTTCGGGACTATCCGATTGGATAAAGTTGTCTTTTACAATGATTTGCGGATGCTTATCTTTGTCGTGGAGATCAGCCGGGCCAGTCTGCGGTCCGGTGTCCCGGAAAAAACGAATGCCATGTGGTGGAGAAGCATCGTGCTGTTGTTCGCAGCGGTCGCCTTTTGTGTTTCCGCAGCCGCACAGAAGGTCGCCCTGAAAAACAACCTCCTGATGGACGGTATGGCGTCGCCCAACCTCGGACTGGAATTCCGGACCGGAGCGAGTACTTCGGTCGATATCCCTGCCAGTCTGAACCTGTGGAGTTTCGGGGAAGGTAAGAAATTCAAGCATGTCGCTGTGCAACCCGAATTCCGCTGGTGGTCGTGCCAGCCTTTCGCCGGGCATTTCTGGGGTCTCCATGCCCATTATGCCTCCTACAATGTAGGAGGCATAGGGCCTTTTTCGACGATCGAGGATAACCGCTACGACGGCTGGCTGGCCGGGGCGGGCATCTCCTACGGATATAACTGGATACTCGCGCCGCGGTGGTCGATCGAAGCCTCCGTGGGTGTGGGCTATGCCTATTTCTCCTATGATAAATACCCCTGCGGACGGTGCCGGCCCCGGATTCATTCCGGCACCAAGCACTATTTCGGACCGACGAAAATCGCCGTGACGCTGGTATTCCTGATAAAATGATGCCGATTATGAAGACCGGACACCGAATCAGCCGGAGCCTTGCGCTCCTCGCAGGCTGCCTGCTCGCCCCGACCGGGGCGGGTGCGCAGCGACAGGTCTCCGACGTGCGCGTCGTCGTGCGCGACGTGCGGCAGGAGCGCGACAGCATCCGTGCCGTGCTGGAAATCAGGGCCGAGGGGCTCTCCGTCGCGCCGCGCGAGCGGATTTACCTCTTTCCGGCCATCCGCGCCGGGAACGACGAACGGCCGATGCCGCCCGTGGTCGTCTGCGGCCGGGCGCAGCAGCGCGTCGTGAAACGCGCCGAGCGGCTCTCCGGAGTGCGCGAACCCGTCTATGCCTTCCTGGGCGCCGGGCGGGAGCGGCTTTTCCGGCGGACGATTCCTTACAGCGCCGCAATACCCGCCGAGGCGTGGATGAAGCAGGCCCGGGTCGTGATGGTGCAGGAGCGGCGCGATTGCCGGGGGCGGTTCCATCGCTACTCGGTCGAGGTGATCGCCGACGGAATCCGTTTCCTGGAGAAACCCGTGCGCACGGTGGTCTATGACCTTCCGGTGTCGATCCCCGTGCCGCCGCGCGAGGTCGTCAAACGGCGTTCGGAGAGCGGCGAGGCGCAGATTGTCTACCGCGTCGGCAACGCCGACATCGACCCGGCGCTGGGACGCAATCGCCACGAACTGGACCGCATACGGGCCAGTATCGAAAAGGTCCGTCGGGTGCAGGGCGTGGAGATCAATTCGGTCATGGTCTCTTCCTACGCCTCGCCCGAAGGATCGTGGCAGAGCAACCTCGCCCTCTCGGAACGCCGTGCGGCCTCGCTCACGGGGTGGCTTCGCCGCAATTACGACCTGCAGGGCATCCGCCTCGCCTCGCAGGGATACGGCGAGGACTGGGAGGGTCTCGCACGGCTCGTCGGGGCCGACAGCCTGCTTCCGGAGGCGGAGCGGGAGGCGGTCCTCGGCATCGTCGCCGACACGGAGGTTTTCGATGGACGCGAACGGCGGCTGATGCAGTATGCGGGCGGGCGGACCTACCGTTACCTGCTGACCAATCTCTTTCCGAAGCTGCGGCGGAGCGCTTACCGGATCGACTTTACCGTCCCGGAGTATACGGTCGAGACCGTCCGGGAAGTATATAAAACACAACCTGCTATGTTATCCCTCTATGAGTTCTACCTGTTGGCCAGCCAGTACGAGCCGGGTAGTCCGGCTTTCAGGTCCGTCATCGAGAAGGCCACGCTGGTCTATCCCGACGAAAAGGTCAACCGGATTTCGATGGCGATGTTCAGCTACCTCTCCGGCAAACTTTCCGAGGCGTTGGAATACCTCCGGGGGCTGGAGGACGAACCCGATGCGTGGCTCTATTTCTCGGCGTTCCATGCGCGTCTGAACGAGCTCGACAAAGCCGAGCGTTATGCCCGCCGGGCCGCCGACGCCGGAAATCCGGCCGCCGGGGAGCATCTCCGGCGCATCGCGGCCTACCGGGCCGACGAGGACGCCTACCAGGAACGGCTGGCTGAATGGAAAAAATACGGCATCGACGAGTAGGAGTCCGTCTCCGGCTGTGTCGCGGCCCTTAAATAAAGGACACTATGAGACTCAGAACGATTTTCCTGCCGGTGTTTGCGGTAGCTGCACTGGCCGGCTGTACCGACAGCGGCGAAAGCCCCGCGGAGCCCGTGCCGGCGAACGGCGATGCGGCCTATCTTTCGGTCCGGTTCGAGACCCGGAAGACGACGCGTTCCTCGGGCGAGAGCCCCGGGGAGGATGAGAGCGACCTGCAAAAACTCTGCTTCGTGGCCTTCAACGACCGGGAAACCGTCGTGAAAGCCCCGGGGGCGACCGCCTATTTCACGGAGGTCAGCCCCGTCACGGCGACCTCCGAGGTCTTCAAGGTTTCGTCGGGGACCGTGAAATTGCTGGCGATAGCCAATCCGGGTCCGAAGCTCGAGGCAGCGCTCCGCGCCATGAACGGGACGACGACCTATGCGACGTTCAACGAGGCCGTCACGGCGGCCGGGGTGACTGAGATCGCCGACGATACGCGGGACATCGACCGGGGTTTCGCCATGATCAACAGCGGCGACGAGACGGATCGGGATGCGGGCGACGTGATTGCCGATCCGCTGATCGACGTTTCGGACAACGTCGTGACGATCTCGAAGGATATGGATGCCGAAGCGGCCAGGGAGGCAGCCGGGGACAATCCGGCGGAGATCAAAATCGAGCGTCTGGCCTCCAAAGTGGCGCTGACGCTTGCGGACGAGATCACCATCCGGCCCGAAGGCGCGGATTTCACGTTCGGGCACTGGACCCTCGATGCGCTGAACACCGCGTTTTATCCCTTCGCGGAGAAGACGCTGCTGGAGGTCTCCCACACGGCGGGCGGCACCTACGTCCGGAATTTCTACACCCGGGACCCGAATTTCTCCGGCACGGTGGGCGAGGGCATTGACAATGCCACGGTCGATGCCGACACGTTCGAACCCGTGCTGGTCGAGCCTTACGATTGGATGATTGCCGACTCGCTGACCTACTGCGTCGAGAACACGATGGCGGCGGGCGAGCAGCGGTTCGGCAACGCCACGCGCGTCGTGATCCGGGCCACCTATTACCCCAAGGACTACTCCGGCGACTGGTTCAATTTCGCGGGACAGAATTTCGCCGACCTGGCCGCGCTTCAGCTGGCCTGCTCCAAAGCCGGTTCCGATTCGAACCTCGCGGCCGCCTGCAAAAAGATGTTCGACAAGATCGCGGCTTATGCCGCGGCGCATAATATCCGGCTCGAAGGTTCGGATTTCGCCTCGCTCAAGGAGGCGGACCTGGCTGCGGTGTCCAACGGCGGCGAGGTGCTCAAGGAAGGCCGGGAGGATATTATCCGCTGGTATCAGGACGGCCTCTGCTATTACTATTACGAGATCGTCCACGACAACGAGACGCAGGTGGAACAGGATTTCGGCAAATACGGCGTCGTGCGCAACAACTGGTATGCGCTGACGCTGGGGTCGGTCGACGGTCCCGGCACGCCGTGGTATCCCGACATCGACGAGCCGGGTCCGGGCGATCCCGACCCCGAGGACCCGATCGATGGCTCGGGCTATCTGGGCATCACGGTCGAGGTGGCTCCGTGGATCGTCTGGGAAACCGGGATCGGGCTCTGATCTCGGCGCGGGATACCGGGTCGTAAACCGAGAAATATGTATGCGAGACAACATATCGGACTGCTTCTGGCTTTCGTCGTGCCGGTGCTCCTCGCTGCGTGCGAGGGCATCCGGGACGGCCGGGAGGAGTGCGGCATCTACCTCGAGTTCATCTACGACCTGAACATGGAGTACGCCGACGCCTTCGACCCGCAGGTCGGGACGGTCGACGTCTTCGTCTTCGACGACCGGGGGCTTTACCGCTTTGCGCGGCACGCCCGGCGCGGGGAGCTCGTGGACGGCAACCGAATGTTCCTCGGCGAAGGGCTCGGTTTCGGCCGTTACAGCCTGCTGACCGTCGGGGGACTGTCGGACGATTTCCGGGTTTCGGACGCCGCCGGACAACCCCTCACCCCCGGGCAAACCCGGCTGGAGGAGGTGCGGATCGCCCTCGAACGCGATGCCGCGGTCGTCGGCCGGGAATTGGCTCCGGTGTGGGTGGCCCCGGCGTTCGACGTGGACTACCGGGCCGATCTGAGCGTGTGGCCCGTCCGGCTGGTCCGGAATACCAACCGTTTCAACCTGACGCTCGTCCGGCGGGACGGCGATGCCGGGACCATGCTCTGCACGTTCGAGATCGTGACGCCTGAAGGCGCCGTCTATGGCTCCGACAACGCTCCGCTTTCGGACGAGGCGGTGACCTATGTGCCTTACGCCCTGCTGCCCGGGAGCGCTCCGGACGAACTCTCGTCCGGACGCCTCCATACCGCCCGACTGCTCTCCGGTGCGGGTGACTACCGGCTTCGGGTGCTCGCGGCGCAGACCGGCGAGCCGCTCTGGGACTACGACCTGATGGCGCTGCTCCGGAGCACCAAACCCGACGGCCCCGGCGGGCGGGAACTTCCCCTGCAGGAGTATCTCGACCGCCAGAGCGAGTGGAATTTCGTGATTCTCTATGAAGACGGCGGTTCGGAGGGCGGTTTTGTCGCCGTCGCCGTGCGTGTGAACGACTGGATAATATGGCTCCGCGAAATCGGGGTCTGAACCCCGGAACGATATGCTTATGAAAAAGAGATTCGGCATCCTTCTTCTGCTTGCGGCAGCGACCCTGCCCGGCGGCTGTACGTCCGGGAGCATCGGTCCCGATACGGCGGCGCGGGCCCGGATGCAGGTCGAGGTCATTGCCGGAGAGGCCGGAGCGCACGACCTCGTCCATACGGTGCGTTTCCTCGTTTTCGACGACGCTTCGGCACGGCCTGCCCTCGATGTCAACGAACTCGTGACGCTCACTCCGCAGGAGCAGGAAGCCACCGCCTTCCGGGTCGTGCTGGAGGTGAACTGCAACCATGACAAGCTGGTCGCCGTGGTCGTGAACGAACCTGCAGCGCTCACTCCGGAGCTTGGCGGCGTGACCTCTCTGTCGGACCTCGGGGAACTGGAGTTCCGGATGGCCGATGCCTTCAACGACGGCCATTCGGAGCCGCTTGCCACGGGTCTCCTGATGACGGGTGTGAAGCGGGGCTTCGCGGTGACGGCCGAAAATGCGTTGCAGGCTGATGCGGCCAAGGTGAAGGTTCAGGTGCTCCGGGCCGTGGCGCGGGTCGAGTTGTGGCTCGCCGTGGATGCGGAAAGCACGGCGGCGCTGAACGCTTCGACCGGCGTTTCGCTGTTGAGGAGCCACGATGCCGGACTGCTGTTCGGTCCCGATGCCGACAACGGCTTCGGCCGCCTAGCGACCGTCGCCGCTCCTTCGCTGACGGTGGAGTGGCAGTATGCCGGGACCGATCCGTTGCCGCTGACCGAAACCCCGCAGTTGGTGTGTGCCTTCTACACCCCTGAGCGGAGTTGCTCGGCGCCGGACGATGCCGACAAGCTGGTGTTGAGGATTCGGGGCGTGGATTCCCCCGGCGGAGCCCGGAATGCCGAGGCGATCCTGTCGGAATTCGCACCCGAAGGCGGTTCGCCGCAGCCGCTGGAAGCCGTGCTCCGCAACCGGGTCTACCGGATTACAGGACGGGTGGGCAGCGGGCAGTTCGAACACACCGTTCTGCCGTGGAGCGACGCGGGGCAGGGAATCGTTATCGATCCGCAGTATTTTCTCCGGATCGACCGCGACCGGCTCCACCTTCCCGGAAGCGGCGACGAGGACTATATCCAGGCCCGGACCGATTACGACCGCGATGACCGGGGATTCCCGAGGGGCATCCGGATCGGCCGCATCCGCTATTACGACAACTCCGGGGCTCCGGTCGCCGGGGACGACGACGGGCCTTTCGGCTGGCTGGCGGTGACGCCCGGCAGTCCCGAAGGGGTTCTCGAACAACGGATTCGCTTCGCGGCGGGCGCGGCTCCCGAAGCGGCGGAGCAGGGGTGTTATGCGACGGTGGAGGTCCGGGCCGGGAACCTCGCGCGGCTGATTCGGATAACCCGTTGAGGCTTTTTAAACGTGTGACGATATGGAACGATCCAGCATCTGGCTTTTCTCCCGTTTGACGGCGGTTCTCGGGGCGTTGTGCGCCGCGGGGTGCGCCCACGATCCGGCGGATGTCCCGCGGTCCGGTCCGCAGGAGCTGCCGGTGTGCTTCGAAATGACCGTTCCGGGCTTCCATACCCCCGTGACCCGCTCGATCGATGGCGACGGGGGCGAGGCGGCGGTGCGGAGCGTCGACCTGCTGATCTTCGACGACTCCTCGCCCGCCCGGCTGATCCGCAGTCTGAAGACCGACGACCTCACGCAGGGCGGGGCGGGACCCGATTATAAGGTGGAGTACCGGCTGGACCTGCCGGCGGACCCCGATGCGGGGCTGGTCGTCGTCGTTGCGAACGCTTCGGACGAGGTAGATGCCGCCCTGGCGGAGCATCCTCCCGGTGCGGAGAAACAGGCCGTGCTGGAGGCGCTGAAATTCGCGGTCGCTCCCGATGGCGACGGCACGTACAAATGGAACGTCTCGACGCCGGGCTTTGCGCCGATTCCGATGTACGGCGAGGTCGCGGTCTCCGGCATCTGCCCTGGCATGAAGGTCTCCGGCATCCGGCTGATGCGGATGCTGGCGCGGATCGATGTGGAGAACGAGGTTGCCGGCGACATCTTCCGGCTGGAACGCATCCACCTGGTCAACTACCGCACGGGCGGGTTTATCGCCCCGGCGTGGGACCCTGCCACCGGGGCGTTGCTCCGGGAGGGGGACCCCGGGCATCCTTACTCGACGAACGACGATCCCCGGATTCCGGGCGATGCGGGCAAACCGGGGACCGATGCCGCTCAGGAATATCCCTATGACCAGCCCGGAAACACTCCCGGAGCGCGTCTCGCCGGAACGATCTACACCTGTGAAGCGGATAAGGGGGCTCCGCCCGCCGATCCCGCTGGGCGGGTTTGCCTGGTGCTCGAAGGCAGTTACCGGGGCGCCGTCAGTTTTTACCGCATCGATTTCACGGCTCCCGGGGAGGCCGATCCGGGCAGCTCCGGGGCGCGGATCATGCCCCTCTACCGCAACCATCGCTACATCGTCTCCGTTACGGCGGCCGAAGGTCCCGGTTACGCCACGTTCGGCGAGGCCGTGGCCGCGGCCACGGTGCTCTCGAACCTGAAAACATCGCTGTTGGTGGTGGACCTCGACGGGATCAACGAGATCGTTTTCGACGGACAATATTTCATGGGTGTCGAGACCCGTACGGTCGACCTGCCGTGGGGCGCGGCGCGGAAGCTGATCCACCGCGTGAGTTCCGACTACCACGGCGGCTGGAGGGCCGAGGTCCTCGACCCCGATGCGCATACGTGGCTCCGGCTCGCCGGGGATGCGGAGATTGCCTCGGGGACCGACATCAACCGTTCGGGACTGGCGGTCGAGGTCACGCCGCTGGAGGCTCCCGTCGCCGTTCCCGACTACGTGAGCGGCCGTATCGTCTTTACGGCCGGACGCCTCCGCGACACCCTCACCGTCCGCCGGACCACCATCGCCGAACTGTTCGCACGCAGCAACGTCGTCCTCCGGGCCGGGGCGCCGACCTTCGCCGTGACCCGGGAGGAGAACCTCTCGATCCCGGCCTGGTCGCAGGGGGTGTTCTTCAAATGGGGGTCGCTCCTTGCGGTGGCGCCTTCGGGCAATCCCTATGATCCCGGTCTGCATGTGGTCTTTAACCCTTCGTCCTCCCTCGATCCCTCGGGATGGGGCGACAGCCTTGCGGGCTGGGACCGGATTCCTTATGCGCATCCCAATTTCGGATTCGACGGACCTGCCCCCTCGGACAGCGATGCGGACGCTTTCAGGGACTACCGCGACGGGGCGGGCTACGACGCGGATGCCGGCGTCGGCGACATCTGCCGCTACGTCTCCGGCCGCACGGAATGGACCCGGGGCCGCTGGCGGATGCCGACCTCCGCCGAGCAGTCCCAGCTTTATGAGGAGACTCGCGGGCTAAGGGTTTCATCAGGGGATTTCAGGAATATTACGGCCACATTCGACGGCCTGCCCGACGGGACTTCCGATCCCGTGAGCGGCCTGTTCGCCGGGGGCAATGTCACGGTTTCCACCGCTGCCGATCCCGACAACCGGGGCGTTCCGCCCGACGGGACCCTTTTCCTGCCCGTGTCGGGCCACCGCTATCCGAACGGCCACGGCAGCGTGGTCCATATCGGGGCCTACGGATACTACTGGTCCGCGACTCCCTATACGACCTATTCGGTCGATTACCTTTTCCTGAGCAATTACGGGTTCGATTTCTATGACGCGGACCGTTCCTACGGCTATTCGGTCCGCTGTATCCGGGATTACTGATCCCGCTCCGCCCTGCACCCGTATTTCCGCTTTTCGGGCCGGATGCCGGTTCAGAGCACCTTTTCGAAGGCCAGCCGTTCGCCGCTCCGGTAGACGACCTTGCCGCAGGGGGTGAATCCCGTGCGTTCGAGCAGTCGCAGCATGGGGCTGTTGTCGTAGTTGGTGTCGATGCGGAATGCCCCGATGCCCCGTTCCCGCGCCAGCTCCTCCACGTGGCGCAGGAACTCCGCCGCCACGCCCTTGCCGCGTTCGCCGTCGGCGACTGCCAGGCGGTGCACCAGCACGTAGGGGCCGTCGGTGAGCCATTTGCCTTCGAGGGCTTCGTAGGCCGGTTCCCCGTCGAATACCACCGCGCCGTAGGCGATCACCGCGTGGCACTCCTTGGTGCCGGGCCTGCACAGCACGTAGCCGCGGCCGCGGCCGATGTCCGCCGAAACATGCCCCGGAGCGGGATAGCCGTCCTGCCATTGGCGGCTGCCTGCCGCATACATCCGGGCCTGTGCCTGACGGATGATCTGCATGATGTGGGGTACCTCGTTGGATACCGCCTGCCGGAATATCAATTCTTTGTCCATGCTGCAAATGTAAAAAAATGTTGGAACAATGTCGTTCTGTCAGGACGATTTTTCACAAAGTGTGACAATTCATGACATTTTTACACTTATTCCGACGTGGCACAGGATTTGACCGTTTACGGGTGAATCCGCTCCGAAAGGGGTGGAAGATGAGAAACGAATGTTAAACCAAAATAATTAAGGAGGACAAAATTATGGTACCTGCAAGACGTAATCAGAACTGGCTGCCGAGCATTTTCAACGATTTCCTGGGCAACGATTGGCTCGTGGAGCGCCGCAACACCACGGCTCCGGCCGTCAACATTCTGGAGAACGACGACGAATACAAAGTCGAGGTCGCTGCTCCCGGGATGACCAAAGAGGACTTTAAGGTGCATCTCAACGAGGACAACGAACTGACCATCTCGATGGAGAAGAAGAACGAGACCAAAGAGGAGGACAAGGAGCATAAGGGCACCTACCTGCGCCGCGAATTCTCCTACACGCAGTTCCAGCAGAGCCTGCTGCTGCCCGACAATGTCGAGCGCGACAAGATTTCGGCCCGGGTCGAGAACGGCGTGATGACCATCGAAATTCCGAAGCGCAAGGTGACGGAAGCCGCTTCCGCCGCCCGCCGTATCGAGATCGAATAGGAAAATGTTCCCGAAAAAAGGAGGGACCGGGATACCGGGCCCTCTTTTTTTGTAATTTAGCAGACGGAAAGTCACTGCCATGCACAAATCCCGGAAAAAATCCGTATCTTTGGTGTGGTTTAGTTTGGTGCTAAAATGAAAGACAAATGAAGGTCGGATTGTTTATTCCCTGTTACATCAATGCGGTGTATCCCGAGGTGGGCCGTGCGTCGTACGAGTTGCTGCGCAAGGTCGGCTGCGAGGTCGAATACCCGCTGGACCAGACCTGCTGCGGCCAGCCGATGGCCAATGCGGGTTTCGAAAAGGACGCCAAAGCGCTGGCGGAACGCATGGACGCACTCTTTGCGAAATACGATTATGTCGTGGGGCCCTCGGCTAGCTGCGTGGTCTTCGTGCGCGAGGGTTACCCGCGGCTGCTGGACAATTATAAGGAGCATGCGTGCGTCGATGCGCGTATTTGGGAGATTTGCGAGTTTCTGCACGACGTGGTGAAGCCCGCGCGGCTGGATGCCCGCTTTCCGCACCGGGTGAGCCTGCACAACTCCTGCCACGGGGTGCGCAAGATGGACCTCTCGTCGCCCAGCGAGATGAACGTTCCCCTCCATTCGAAGCTCCGCGACCTGCTGGCGCTGGTCGAGGGGGTCGAGGTGGCGGAACCCGAACGGCGGGACGAGTGCTGCGGCTTCGGCGGGATGTTCTCCGTCGAGGAGAACGCCGTGTCGGTGGCCATGGGGCGTGCCAAGGTTCAGCGGCACATCGCCACCGGCGCCGAATACATCACCGGGGCCGATTCGTCGTGCCTGATGCACATGCAGGGGATCATCGACCGCGAGAAGCTGCCGGTGAAGACCCTCCACATCGTTGAAATCCTCAATTCGAAGCTATGAGCACCCATTCCAAAGCCGCGAAACGATTCGTCGCCGATGCCGAACGCATGGCCTGGCACGACAAGGCGCTGTACGCCGTGCGCGAGAAGCGCGACCGGATGATGATGACGGTTCCCGAGTGGGAGGGGCTGCGGCGCCTGTCGTCGGAGATCAAGCGCCACACGCTGAGCCGTCTGGGACACTACCTCTGCGAGTTCGAACGCAACGCCACGGCCAACGGCATGGTGGTCCACTGGGCGAAGGACGCCGCGGAGATGAACGCGACGGTCTGGGAGCTGGTCCGGGAGCACGGGGGTACGAACCTTATCAAGAGCAAGTCGATGCTCTCGGAGGAGTGCGGACTGACGCCCTACCTCGAGGAGCGGGGCGTCGATGCCGTGGAGAGCGACCTCGGGGAGCGGATCATGCAGCTGCTGCACCGGCCGCCCAGCCACATCGTCCTGCCGGCGATCGCCGTGCGGCGCGAGGAGGTCGGCACGTTGTTCGAACGCGAGATGCACACCGAGCCGGGCAACAGCGACCCGACATACCTGACCCACGCGGCCCGCAAGGCCCTGCGGCCGAAATTCCTCGATGCCGACATCTCGATGACGGGCGTCAATTTCGCCGTGGCCTCCACGGGGGCACTGGCCGTCTGCACCAACGAGGGCAACGCCGACCTGGGCACCTCGTTCGCCGATCTGCACATCGCCATCATGGGGATCGAAAAGGTGATTCCCGACATGGCGGCGCTGGCGGTCTTCACGCGCCTGTTGGCCCGCTCGGGCACGGGACAGCCCGTCACGAGCTACACCTCGCTCTACCGCCGTCCCGCTCCGGGGAAACAGATACACGTCATTCTGGTCGATAACGGCCGCTCGGAGTGGCTGGCCGACGCTGCCCACCGCAATATGCTCAAATGCCTCCGCTGCGGGGCCTGCTTGAACACCTGTCCGGTCTACCGCCGTTCGGGAGGTTCTACCTACTCCTATTTCATCCCTGGGCCGCTGGGCATCAACCTCGGGATGCTGCGTTCGCCGAAGCTCTACCACGGCAATGTCTCGGCCTGCTCGCTGTGCTACTCCTGCTCGGACGTCTGCCCGGCGCAGATCGACCTCGGGGAGCAAATCTATATGTGGCGGCAGCAGCTGGACGGACTGCATCTGGCCGATCCGGTGAAGAAACTCTCGGTCAAGGGCATGGACTTTATCATGGGCGGTCGGCGACGATTCTACGGCGGCATCGCCCTGGCCCGCGCGGCGGAGAAACTCCCGCGCTTCGTGCTCGAAAACGGGCTGAACCCGTGGAGCGCCCCCGGCCGTGCCATGCCGCCCTTCGCCCCGAAGACGTTCAATGGATGGTGGAAAAAAACAAAAAAAGATGAGTAGCAAAGACGAAATACTGAAAAAGCTTTCGGCCGACGGGATGCCCGAATATCCGTATCCCGTGCCGGATTTCACGCCCCAGCGCTTCGACGATCCCGCGGCGACGTTCGCCGAACGGCTCGAGGCCGCAGGCGGCAGGGCGGTGCGGATGGCGCCGGACGAGACCCTCGACGACGTGGTCCGCCGCTGTTACCCCGATGCGCGGACGATTGCTTCGACAATGCCCGAGCTGGGCATCGCCACGCTCGATCCCGACGCCGTGGAGGACCCGCGCGAACTGGTCGATGTCGACCTGGGCGTCGTGACGGGGGCGTTCGGCGTCGCGGAAAACGGCGCCGTGTGGATTGCGCAGGACATCCGCCACAAGGCCCTCTATTTCGGGGCCACGGCGCTGGTGATCGTCATCCCGAAGGATGCGATCGTGGATACCATGCACGAGGCGGTGATGCGTCCCGAGGTGGACGATTTCGGGTACGGATGTTTCATGTCGGGGCCTTCGAAGACCGCCGACATCGAGCAGGCGCTGGTCTTCGGCGCCCACGGGCCGATGTCCGTGACGGTGGTGATCCGGGCCTAAAGCGCGAGGTGGAGTATGGGGTAGGGACGTCCCGAGGGGTCCGAGGCGCTGCGTGAAACGACGCGGAAGCCCATGCGGGCGTAGAATCCCGCGGCCTGCGCGTTCTGCTCGTTGACATCCACGTGCCGCACGCCGCAGTGCGCCGTGACGTATTTCACAAGTATGCGGCCCAGTCCTTTCCCGCGCTTTTCGGGCGCGACGAACAGCATTTCGAGTTTTCCGGCTTCGACGCCTGCAAAGGCCGCGAAGCCGTTTTTTTCGTCCCGTACCACATAGAGCTCCTCCACGCCGGGCAGCGCCTCCTCGCGCACCATGCGGCGGAAAAAGGCGATGTCCTCCGGGGCGAGGAAATCGTGCGTGGCGCGTACCGACCTTTCCCACAAGGCGGTAAGTGCGTCCAGCTCGACCGGAACCGGAGATTCGATGCGTTCGATCATCGATTATAAGATTGTTACGGGCGGTTTGCGCCGGGTGAAACTGCGTGCAAGCGCTGCGGCGAAGGGGGTGTGGAAACTCCGCGCCCCGACCGGGCATCCCTTGACGCAGGCGCAGCAGCGGATGCAGCGTGCCGGGTCGGTGTGCACCTCGTCGCCGCGGACGATGGCCTGCGTGGGGCAGACTGCCGCGCAGCGGCCGCAATGGGTGCAAAGGTCGGCATCGCCCGCGGGCAGGTAGACGACCGGATTTTTCTTTTGACGCCGCCGGTAGCCCAGCACAAAGCGGATGAAATGCAGCATCGGCAGCAGCGGAGTCCGCACATCTTTCAGTCTGGCGGCATCGACCGGCGTGAGGTCTCCGGCATCGAGTTTTTTGCGCACCGCGGCGCCGAATGCCGCGGCCTCTGCGAGGTCCTGCGCGTCGGGGCGTCCGGCGGCGACGGGTGTTTCGGGGGTGCTGTACGAATGCTCCCCGACGAAAGCCGCGGCGGCCACCGGAACGAATCCCTGCCGGGCGGCCAGCTGCGCCAGCTCGGCGGCGGCCTTTTCGAAAGCCCGGTTGCCGTAGACCGCAAGGACCACGGCGGGCGTGCCTTCGCCCCGGAGCGTTTCGAGCCGCTTCACGGCCGTCGGGGCGATGTGTCCCCCGTAGACGGGTGCGGCGATTACGGCCACCGTGTCGGCGGGGAGCGTCACGGCTTCGCCGGCCGTGTGCGTCCGGTCGATGGTTTTCAGCGGGGCGGCTTCGGCGGGGGCTGCGCCGGCTGCGGAGGCGATTCCCCGCGCCACGGCCGAAGCGATCTTTTTCGAGGTTCCCGTCGGTGAAAAGACGACGGTATGGATGGTTTCGGGTTTCATGCAGGCAAAGTTACATAAAAATCCCGTGCTTCGGGATGCGATTTTGCGGAATCCGGCTCTTTGGTCTATATTTGAGGACGCAACTTCAAACAACGGACTATGAAGATCAAAACCTTTGAGATCCGCGTCGACCCCGCCGTGCGGGAGCGCGACGAACGGATCGTGAACGAATTTCTCGCGGCGGTCCGCGTCTCGCGCCTCCATTGCGGATGCCTGCGGGGCCGGTCGTCGTGGACGGTCATCGTCATCTACCACGACCCCACGGACGGGGAACGCGCGGCGGCTCCGGCCCTGGTCGGGGATTTCATGCCTCCCGCAACAGACCTCACCGAGCTGGAATGCGAGCGTTACGAGGCGCTCTGCCTGTGGCGCGACCGCCGTGCCGAGGCCATGGGCCGCAAACCCTTCGTCATCGCCTCGAACCGCGACCTGCTCAACATCGCCCGGAACGACATCGAATCGCCCGAGGACCTGTTGGTTGTCCGGGGGTTCGGACCCGGACGGACGGAGCGTTACGGCGAAGAGATCGTCGCCGTGCTCGATTCGCTGCAGGATGCGTGCGGATAAATTTGGTATTCTGCTCCGCGTGCATTATTTTTGCTTGGAACCGAAAAAAAACGCATGACTATGAAAACGAAACTGTTTGCCTGCGCGGCGCTGCTGTTGGCGGCGTGCGGAGGCGCCCCGTCGGCCCAGAAGGCCGCGGAGACCCGGACCGAGGTGAAACACGGTCCCGAGATCGCCTTGTTGGCCCCCGACACCGTGGGCGGGGCAACCGTCAACCAGGCTTTGGCCGACCGCCGCTCGTGGCGCGAATTTGCCGCTGCGCCGCTGACGCTCGAGGAACTTTCGGGCGTGATGTGGGCCGCCGCCGGCATCAACCGTCCGGGAACGGACCGCCTGACGGCTCCTTCGGCGCTGGCGCTCTATCCGATACGCGTCTATGCCTTCTTCGCCGAGGGGGTGTATGCCTACGATGCCCGGGCGAACAAACTCGTGCGTGTCGCGGAAGGCGACCTGCGCAAACTGGCCGGGATGCAGGATTTCGTCTTTACGGCGCCCCTGAATCTGGTCTATGTCGCCGACCTTTCGGTCTATGAAGGGAAGAACATTCCGGCGGAGCATACCCGCTACCTCTGCGGGCAGGACGCCGCGGGCTATGCCGAAAATGTAAACCTCTACACCGCGGGCCACGGCCTGCGCTCGATCACGCGCGGCAGCACTCCCGAGGCGCAGCTGATGGCCGCTCTCGGGCTCGATCCGGCGCGTTATTTCGCGGCGCTGGCCCAGACCGTCGGCAAATAGGCCGCACGGCCGGAAAAGAAGGACGGTTCCTGCGGGAGCCGTCTTTTTTTATAGTTCTGCTGGACTTTTATGATGTCTATTTTGTCGGATTTGTTTGGTTTTTGACGGGGTTTTGCCCGAAAAACTGATATATTCTGGTCGGAACGGTGTATAGAAAAGTGTAGAGTATTGTTCGTTATTACCAAAATAATCCGTATCTTTGTGCCTGTCAAAGTGTATGGATGCCTCAAAAGTCGTAACAGCGTACGTGTATGGATGAAATATTGTCCGGGTTTGATTACCTGACCTATTATTTCTATCTGCTGTATTATAAATTCATCGGTTACCCGATCGTGGTCCGGATTTGTATTGCGGTTGTGACGCTGTGCGTCGTCTTTTACCTCTTCCTCGCCCTTTACCTGGCTTACGGAATCTACCGCCGGCAGCGGGAGAAAAAACTCGGACAGCGCATTTTCGACCGGTTTTACGAACCGCTGAAGGAGGTGCTGGGCGACCGGGAAAACCATCCCGTCGGCGAAATCGCGCAAAAGGTGCGCCACGACGTGAAAAAGAGCCTCAAACGGCAGGAGATGCGTTTTCTGGTGCAGGTGCTCATCAAAATCAAGAGCGAGCTGGGCGAGAAGGTCAACAACTACAACATGCAGAACGTGCAGGGCGTGTTCAAGGTCGGCAGTTTTTTCGAGCGCGAGATTCAGTTCGGACGCCCCCGCCAGAAGATTCAGGCGCTGCTGTCGATTCAGTCCGTCAACGGATACGTCTCGGAGGCCGTGCTGGTGCGCTTCCTCTACAACCGCCGCCTCGAGCTGCGCAATGCCGCGCGTTTCGCTTACATGTGGCTGAGCCAGAGCAATCCGTTCCGCTTTTTCGACGAGGACACCACAATGAAGCTGAGCCGCTGGAATATGGCCGAGATACACATGATACTGATGCACCGCCAGAAGATGGGATTCGTGGTCCCGAGCTTCCTCAAGTGGGTCAACAGTTCGGTCGAGGACAACGTGAAAGCCTTCTTCGTGAGCGAAATCAAACTCTTCGACCAGCGGGACAATTGTCCGCCGCTGCTGGAGATGATCAACACCAAGACCTGGCCGCTGCGTAACGAGATCGTGCGCACGTTGGGCGGCATGGACTACATCGAGGCCGAGCCGAAGCTGGTCGAAATCTACGACGTGCAGCCCGAATACATCAAACAGAATATCCTGACGGCCGTGGCCGGACTGCGGAGCGGACGGGGACTGGGTTTCCTGCACGAGGCTTTCGAGCGTGCCGACGACCAGGCCACGAAACTCCGTGCCCTGACCTACATCCGGGACTACGGCGAGCAGGGGCGTGAACTCTTCGGACAGCTCGACGACATGGCCGAGGGACCTGCCGCGCAGCTGTTCGCCCATGTCAAACACCCCTTAACCAATCAGGCATGAAAGAGATAGTATTCGATTTCTTCAACTATTTCGTATTCTTCTATACGAGCCTGATGGCGATCACGTTCATCGTCATGATGTTCCTCTCGTTCACCTCCCTGAAGCTGCGCCGGAGTTACTACGACGACAACTACGTGCGCAAGGTGCTGAGCGAGTCGCCCTATACGCCGGGCGTTTCGGTGATCGCCCCGGCCTACAACGAGGAGAAAACCATCATCGACAACGTCGATTCGATGCTCGGACTGGACTATCCGATTTTCGAGGTGGTCATCGTGAACGACGGCAGCAAGGACTCCACGCTCGACAAGCTGATCGAGCATTACGAACTGGTCGAGGTGCCGTTCGCCTATATCGAGCGCATCAAGACCCAGCCGTTCCGCCGGGTGCTCAAGTCGCAGAATCCCGAGTACCGCCGGCTGATCGTCGTCGACAAGGAGAACGGCGGTACGAAGGCCGACGCCTCGAATGCGGGCATCAACGCCGCGCAGTACCCCTATTTCATCTGCACCGACGTGGATTGCATCCTGCGCCGCGACGCCCTCTACCGCTGCATCTGGCCCGTGCTGTCGTCGTCGAAGCACGTGATCGCCGTGAGCGGCACGATGCGCATGGCCAACGGCTGCCGGATCAAGGACGGGCAGGTGGTCGAGGTGCGGCCGCCCCACACGCCGATTCCGCTGTTTCAGAATCTGGAGTACATGCGTTCGTATCTGGTGGGCAAGATGGGGTAGTCGGCGATCAACGCCATGCCCAACGTTTCGGGCGGATTCGGGCTTTTCGACCGCCAGATCGCCATCGCCGCGGGCGGTTACGACCCGATGTCGTTCGCCGAGGACATGGACCTGCTGGCCCGCATGGTGGGCTATATGTGCGATTTCTCGCGCCCCTACAAGGTCGTGCAGGTCCCCGAGACCTGCTGCTGGACCGAGGGACCCCCGAACCTCGTGGTGCTCTACCGCCAGCGCACGCGCTGGGGCCGCGGGCTGTTTCAGGCGCTGATGATTCACCGCAAGATGATTTTCAACAAGACCTACAAGCAGACGGGGCTTCTCACGCTGCCGTACATGGTCATTTTCGAGTTCCTCGCCCCGATCATCGAGTTCACGGGGCTTATCGTGTTCCTTTTCCTGGCCTTCACGGGGGCTGTCAACTGGCACACGATGTGGGTGATTTTCCTGGCCATCTACCTCTTCTGCCAGTTCCTTTCGCTGGTGGTCGTCGCTTACGACTACTACCTGGGCACGCTCTACCGGCGGGGGTACGAATACGTCTGGATCATCGCCGCTTCCATTCTCGAACCGTTCATTTACCATCCGATAATCACCTTCTGTTCGCTGAAAGGCTACCTGAACCACCTGATGTCCCGCGAGTACAAGTGGGGCAAGATGACCCGCAAGGGATTCAGCCAGCGGGACGGCGACGCGGCGGTCGAGGGGGCGCAGGGACCCCCCCCCGGCGGGCCGGAATCACACTAATCATACTTAACGCCACAGAGCAGCATGAAGAATCCGATACGATACCCGGGCAGAGCCCTACTTGCGGTCAGCATCCTTTTGCTGTCGCTGGCACCCCTGCGCGTCGCGGCGAAGGTCGTGACGCCGGAGGAGTATACCGAGCAGGTGAGGGCTCATTTCGCCGCCGAGGAGTGGGAAGAGGGCAAGGTGCTGCTCGACGAGGCGTTGGAGAAATATCCGCTCGCCTCCTACCTCCAGTATCTGGCGGGCCGCTACTGGTTCCACGAGGAGGACTACGACAAGTCGCGCTACCACCTGCTCAAGGCCGTGGACATCAATTACGACAACGTCGATGCCAAGAAACTGCTGGTCGATGTCGAGGACATCACGCAGAACTACTCCAGCGCCATCTGTTTCGTCAACGAACTGCTGGAGGTCCAGCCCTACTGGCGCGGGCTGTGGCGGCGTAAGATCGACCTCTACCGCAAGCAGGGCAACAACGTCGAGGCCGACCGCCTGCTGAAACGCATCAACCAGATTTATCCGCAGGACACGGTGCTGCACAAGGACCTGGTCTACTCGATGGAACTGAACTACCAGCGGCAGAAGCGCGGCGGCGAACGCAAGCAGGCCATTGCGATCCTCGAGGAGTTGCTGAAAACGGTTCCCGACAACGAGCAGTATTATCTCGACATCATCAACCTGCACCTGCAGGAGGGCGATCAGGAGCAGGCGCTGGCATGGACCTCGCGCGGACTGGCCGCACTGCCGGGCAGCATCACGCTGGTCTACAAGAAGGTGGGCATCCTGAGCGAGATGGGCCGCCATCCCGAGGCGATGGCCTTCATGCGCGACCGGATGCGCCGCGGCGGGGGTATGCGCCCCGAACTGCGCCGCCTGTACAACACGCTGACGCTCGACGCTGCACGTGCCGAACGCCAGCGGGACCCCTATGTGCTCTACGGCATGGCCTTCGAGAACGGCGACCACAGCCGCGAGGTGCTCGACTACCTGTTGAACACGGCCCTGATGCGGGGTTACGACGACGATGCGCTGCTCTACCTGCGGGAAACGAAACGTTATTACGGCGAGGAGAAATCGGTGCTTTACAAGGAATACCTTGTCTACCGCAACCGGGGCGACGATCAGCGGGCTTTCAACCTGCTGGTGAAGCTCAACGAACGCTGGCCCGGCGACGAGGAGGTCATCGATGCGCTGTGCCGCGAGCAGCTGCTGCGTGCCGGCCGCCTGATGGAGCAGGAGCTCTACGGCGAGGCGATGGCGTGTGCGCAGTTCGTCACCCGGCAGCGGGCCGATGACGAGACGCTGCGTGCCGGATGGGAGAAGGTCTTCGCCTGCCGTGTCCTGATGAAGCGTTACGAGGAGGCGTTGGGGACGCTCGATACGCTCGCACGCCGTTTTCCCGACACCGGAAACCTGATCGGCAAGCGGGCCTTGGTGCTCGATAAGATGGGACGCTCCTCCGAGGCGATGCACCTCTACCTGGGTGCCATCGACCATGCCGATCCCCGGATGCGCGATTTCTACGTCGCGGGCTATGCCGACATCGCCATTCCCTACATCAAGCAGTGCCTCGAGGCCGGGGCCACGGCCCACGCTTTCGCCGAGGCCGACCAGCTGCTGCGAATCGACCCCGACAACGACCTGGCGCTGCGCTATGCGATCAACTCCGCCGGGCAGCTGGGCCGCAGCGAGGTCTTCCGCGAATACACCGACCGCGGACTGGCCCGCTATCCCCGCGAACCGTTCTACCTGGCCAAAAAGGCCGCCTCGCTCGATGCCGAAGGGGAGTACCGGACCTCGATCGACCTGCTCCGCCCCGTGTTGTGGGACTATCCGGGCAACCGCGAGCTGTCCGGGGCCCTGGCCCAGAGCAGCGAATACGAGGCGCTGGAACTGACCCGCCGGGGACGTCCCGACGAGGCGCTGGCGGTGCTCGACACGGCGCTTCACTACGACGCCCGGAACAAGTCGCTGCTCTATGCCAAGGGACTGGCCTACGAGAAGAAAAAAGAGTACGGGCTGGCGTATTACTACCAGAAATACTACGAACCCGCGCCGGCCGAGATTTACAGTTTCAACCGCCACCTCATGGGGCTGCGCTACGGGATGCTCCGCAACCAGATCGGGATGGAGTACCTGCAGTCGCGCTACGGCGACGACTATGCCATCCAGTCGGTGGCCGCGCTGGAGTACACGCGGCGGCAGCCGAAGAACGACTACACGGGACGCATCCACTATGCGGGCCGCAACGGCGAGCGCGACGAAGACATCAACGCTCAGGCCACCTCGATCGAGGGCGGCGGCGTGGGCGTCCAGCTGCAGGGCGAGTGGGTCCACCGCTTCCCGCGCGACTGGCAGACGATGGCGAACCTCGCCTGGGCCGACCGCTATTTCCCCACGTGGATGGCCAACGCCTCGGTGACGAAATTCTTCCGCAGGGACTGGGAGGCGGAGGTTCGCGGCGGCTACCGCCGTCTCGACGGACGCAACCTGTGGTCGGTGGGGCCGGGCGTTGCAAAATTCATCGGTCCGGTGTGGATTAACGGCAAGTGCGATTTCTTTGTCATCGACTCGAAATTCTACTATAACGCCATGGGGCAGGTGCGCTATTACCCCGTGGACGACGGACGTTCCTACATCGTGGGTATGGCGGGCGTGGGTTCCGCTCCGGAGCTTTCTGTGCTGGACCGGGCGCTGCCCGGCTCCTTCGACCATGCCAATACGATGGTGGGCATGGGCGGGCAGTATATGTTCACGCCCCATGTCACGATCGGCCTGCTGGGCACCTGGTACACCTATTACACGGAGAAACGCATGGGTTACGACACGATCCTGACCCGTTAC
The DNA here is from genome assembly GCA_001941065.1 of Alistipes sp. Zagget8. Taxonomy (GTDB): domain Bacteria; phylum Bacteroidota; class Bacteroidia; order Bacteroidales; family Rikenellaceae; genus Alistipes. The sequence continues at coordinate 20,136 of MSHJ01000014.1, read as the reverse complement.
CGGAACATGTATAACATTTATGTGCAGCTGTATATCTCGTTTTAAACGGCTGGCGTTCGTCGCCTCCGCGGCCCTGTGCTGTTCGTTCGAGGGGGTCGGATGCGCCCCTGCGGGCGTGTCGCCCGCGGCGTGCGACGGCTATGCGGTGCTGCCTTCCGACGATCTCTCGCGGGAGGACCTCCGCTGGTCGGAGTACCTCTGCGACCACCTGCGGCGGCGTGCCGGCGGCGGGGAGCGGACGGTTCGCCGGGAGGACGGCGGGAAGCTGTTCACCCTCACGGTCGCCGTGGATACGCTGCTCCGGGCCGATTTCAGCGTGGAACGCGGACGCCGGGGCGTGCGCCTCACGGCACGCGACGGACGGCGGATGCTGTGGCTGCAATACCAGCTGATGAAATCGCTGGCGGACGAGGACCCGCGTATCGAGGCTGCGGACCTGCCTCCTGCGACTGTCGGACTGCGCGATACCAGCGGCCGTTTCGCATTCGGGTTCCGGGGGCTTTACACCCCTGCGGCGCACGACGCCGACCGCGCGGGCATTCTCGCGTCGGACGACGCCGAGACCGGCTGGGGACTCTGGGGACACCAGCTGGGCCGGGTGCTGGCCGACGGTCCCGAAGCGGTTTACGCCCTGGTCGGCGGGGAGCGTTACGACGGTCAGTTCTGCTTCTCGTCCGAGGAGACTTACAGCCGCATCGAGGCGTATATCGCCGATAATTTCGGGGAGGGCGACACCGCCTCGCTGCGGTTCGTGATCGCTCCGGCCGACGACGACGCCATCTGCGGCTGTGCGGCCTGCTCGGCCGCGGGAAATACGGCCAAAAGCGCAACGCCCGCCGTGGTGGGGCTGCTCACGCGGCTGGCCGGGCGTTTCCCGCACCATAAGTTCTTTACGCTGGGGTATCTCTCGACGCTGGAGCCTCCTCCGGTGGCGATGCCCGCCAATGCGGGGGTGATCGTCAGCGCCATGGACCTGCCCTTCGCGGCCGACGCCTTCAGGTCGCCGCGGGGCAAGAAATTCGCCGGGCGTCTCGACCGCTGGCGGAACGTCGCCGGAGAGGTCTATGTCTGGGACTACATCCAGAATTTCGACGACTACCTCACGCCCTTTCCCGTGCTGGAACGGATGGCCGAACGGCTGCGGTTTTACCGCGACCGGGGTGTCGGCGGGGTGTTCCTGAACGGCAGCGGCTGCGATTACGTGCCGTTCGACGATATGCGGACCTATGTGCTTTCGGCGCTGATGCTCGATCCCGGGCAGTCGCCCGAGGCGCTGATGCGCCGTTATTTTGCCGAAAACTATCCCCGTTCGGGCGACCTGCTGGCCGGCTTCTGCGCCGATGCCGAACACCGCGCCGCCGCTTCGAAGCGGCCGCTGAACCTCTACGGCGGGATTCGTTCCGCCGAGGCGGAGTGGCTGGATGCCGGGGCTTTCGTGCGTTTCTACGAAGCGTTGGAGAAAGTGCTCCCGACGACGAAGGAGGCCGAACGCAGGAACCTCCACCGGCTGCTTACGGCGCTGAGCTATACGCGCCTGGAGATTGCCCGCAGCCACGGCGCGGACACATATGGATTTGCCGTGAACAAAGGCGGCCGCCTGCGCGTGAATCCTTCGGTGGAGGGGTGGCTGGCGGCGCTGGACGCTCATGCGGATTTTCCGGAAATGGAACATATCAACGAATCGGGCCTTCGGCTGAGCGACTACCTCGTGCAATGGCGCGGACGCCTGCTTCCCGGGGCCGGAGTGCGCAATCTGCTGTTAGGAGTGAAGCCCGAGGCCGTGTCGAAACCCGCCGAGGAGTACAAGGATACCGGGATGCTGACCGATGGCGTGCGGGGGCTGCCGCTGGGCTACCATTACGGCTGGCACATCAGCTCCGAAGACCTCGAGGTGGCGTTTCCGGCGGGGAATGCCGCCCATGCGCGGCGTTTCGAAATGTCGTTCCTCGAACTGCCGCGCCACCGCCTGCGGGCGCCGCGGACGGTCGGGATTTACAAGGACGGTGTGTTGTACCGGAGTTTTGTCCCGTTGCCCGATGCCGAAGGCCGCGTATTCACGGCCTCGGGACCGGTGGACCTTGCGGGAGCGAAGCGCATTTCGGTCCGGGCCGTGCGCCCCGACGGTAAGCGGGTGCAGCTGGCCGCCGATGAAATTTGTTTAATACCCTAAACCATGCGGAAAAGCGGTTTCATATATGTTGCGTTGCTGGCCCTGGCGGTTTCGGCCGTCTCGTGCAGCAAGCGGGTGGCGCCGACGAGCGTCGAGGTCAAGGACCCCGTGCGCCACTATTTCCCGATTTTGCAGGGACAGACGCTCGAACTGGTGTTCGAGGTCGCCAATACGGGCGACAACCCGTTGGTCATCACCGAAATACAAACCTCGTGCGGATGCGTCGTGGCCGACCGGAAATCGCACATCATCGTGCCGCCCGAGCGGAGCCAGTTCATCCGCCTGAAATACGACAGCAACAAGAACGTCGGGGCCGTGGCGCATACCATCTGGGTCTACGGCAACATCCTGCCCGCCGGGTTGGTGAAGCTGAAATTCGATGTCAATGTCGTGCCCGACGCCTCCTATACGCGCGACTACGAGGAGCTTTTCCGCGAATTCGGGCTCAAGAACGGCCTCGTGCAGCGGATGGTGGACGGAAGGGAGACGGATAAGAATTATTATACCGATGATGAAGAATAGCTTTCTCAATAGACGGTTCGGGGCGCTGCTGAAGGGCCTCGCAATCGTGCTGGCGGGCTGTCTGTCCGCCGCCTGCTCCAAGGACGAAGGGCCGGGCAAGCCGCTCGGAATCACGCTCCGGGAGCAGTCGCTTGTGCTGGAGCGCAGCGAAACGGGATGCCTGCGTTTCGCCTTCTCGTCGTGGAATAACCATTGGAGCCTCGTGCGGGCGGAACTGGTTGCCGAAGCGGGCGGGGACATCGTTTCGGGGTGCACGGTGGCGGGCTGGGGAGGTCCCGTCGACGGCGTTTTCTCGGTTTACATCACGGCACCGGACACCTCCGACGCTTTCGACGAGCAGGTGTGCCTCTCGGTCGAGGTCAGCGGCCAGCGGATGCTCTCTGAACCTTTCACGCTCCGGAGCGCCGCCGCGGTGAATACCGAACTGCCCGCGGTGTACGTGACGGCTACGCAGCCCGTCGTGGATACCGAGAACTGGATTGCCGGTTTGATCCGCATCGAGGGCAACGGCGGTTTCGACGACCTGCCGGAGATGGAGACCGAGGTCAAAGGCCGCGGCAACTCGACCTGGGGCTGGGAGAAGAAACCCTATGCGCTGAAACTGGCGAAGAAGACCGCGATTCTGGGCATGCCCCGGCACAAACGCTGGTGCCTGATCGCCAACTACATGGACCGGACGCTGCTGCGCAACCGCGTGGCGCACTACATCGCTTCGCGGACCTCGCTGCAATGGACTCCGCGCACCTGTTTCGCGGAGGTTTATTTCCGCGAGTCGCTCCAGGCCGATTTCAAGTATCTGGGCAACTACCTTATCGTCGAACAGATCAAAATAGACGAGAACCGTCTCAACATCGACGAACTGACCACCGACGACAACGAAGGCGACGCCCTGACGGGCGGTTATCTGCTGGAGATGGACTCCTACTACGACGAGATGAACAAATTCCGCTCGGCGTATTCCGACATGCCGGTCAACATCAAGTCGCCCGACGAATCGATCACCGACCGGCAGTTCCAGTATATCCAGACCTATTTCAACGAGGCCGACAACCTGCTTTTCGACAAGGATTACCGCGATCCGTCGGCGATGTTCGACATCACGTCGTTCCTGGACTACTGGATCGTCAACGAGCTGATGGGCAACCAGGAGATTAAGCATCCCAAGAGTTTCTACGTCCACAAACCCCGGCTGGGCAAGCTCACGGCGGGACCCGTCTGGGATTTCGACTACGGCACGCTGACGCTGGCCGATGCCGAAAAGTGGATGGTAAGGGAGACGAGCATGTGGTATGCGCGGATGTTCCAGAGCCGCGCGATCCGCCGCCAGGCACGCGAACGCTGGGAGGCGCTCTATCCCTTCCTGGCGACCGTGCCCGACTATATCGAGGCGCAGCGCAAGTATATTTCCGATTCGGCGCGGCGCAATTTCGACCTCTGGCCCGAGATTACGCTGACCCACGAAGAGGTGAAATATCCCAACGGCGACGAACTGCTTTCGTTCGACGAGGCCGTCAACCGCCTGATCGCCAGTTACCGGATGCGCCTGTCGTGGCTCGACGCCCAGCTGCGGAGCTGGTAAGGGCGGCTATTCGGCTATTCCCCGTTTTCACAGAAATAACGCCACAGCGGCGCGGCCATCAGGGCCTGCCGGATGCGGTCGGTGCGGAGCAGTTCCAGGACCTCTTCGCGTGTCAGGAGATGCACGCGCAGGTCCTCCGTCGGGTCGAGATGCTGCTCGCCGATCTTTTCGACCCCCGTGGCGAGGAAGCAGTGGGTGAGGTTGCTGTGCGTCGAGGGGTTGGCCGATACGGTCATGAGCAGCCGCCATTCGCCGCCGCCGTAGCCCGTCTCCTCGGCCAGCTCGCGCTGCGCCGCGGCGAGCATCGACTCGTCGGTGGGTTCCGACACCCCGGCGGGCGTCTCGTAGGAGGTCTCCCCGAGACCGTGGCGGTACTGGTCGATAAAGACGAAACGCCCGTCGCGCGTGATGGCGATGACGTTGATCCAGTCGGGATATTCGAGGACGTAATAGTCGGGAATGCGGCGTCCGTCGGGCAGTTCGAGGCTCTCGTGGCGCACCGTGAACCACGGTTCGTGCGCGAGGTATTCGCTCGTGAGGACTTTCCACTTCCGGTTTTTCAGTTTTTCCATGATTCGGCTTGTTGTCTGTTGGCAAAAATAGCGAAAAATCGCTATCTTTGGTGGCATAACGACATTTCCATTCGTCATATCCTAAGAACAACCGCTATGTTATCTTCATCCGAACGCTGCAGAATCATCGATCTTATCAACCGCGAGGTGGTGCCCGCCATCGGGTGCACCGAGCCTATCGCCGTGGCGCTGTGCACGGCGCGGGCCGCGGAGACGCTGGGTGCGGAACCCGAAAAGATCACGGTGCGCCTGAGCGCCAACATCCTCAAGAACGCCATGGGCGTCGGAATCCCCGGCACGGGGATGATCGGACTGCCGATCGCCGTGGCCCTCGGGGCCCTTGTCGGGCGTTCGGAATATCAGCTGGAGGTGCTGCGCGACGTGACGCCCGAAGCCGTGGAACGCGGCCGCGGGATGATCGACCGGCGGTGCATCTCGATCGGACTGAAAGAGGGCGTCTGCGAGAAACTCTACATCGAGGCGGAGGTCGAAGCCGCCGGGCACCGGGCCGTGGCGGTCATTGCCGGCGGACATACGGATTTCGTCTTCGTGAGCCGCGACGGCGAGACGCTGCTCGACAAACGGACTCCGGCCGATTGTGACGAAGAAGCGGGGGAGGTGCCCTTGACTCTGGCCCGAGTGTGGGATTTCGCCATGACCTCACCTGTGGACGAGTTGCGCTTCATCCTCGAGACCCGCCGCCTGAACATGGCCGCCGCCGAGCGGTCGTTCGCCGGAGAGTACGGCCACTGCGTGGGCCGCACGCTGCGCTGCGACCGGGAGCGGCGCGTGATGGGCGACAGCCTTTTCACCCGGATTCTTTCCTACACTTCGGCGGCCTGCGACGCCCGTATGGCCGGGGCGATGATTCCCGTAATGAGCAATTCGGGCAGCGGCAACCAGGGCATCGCCGCGACGCTTCCCGTGGCGGTCTATGCCGACGAAACGCACGCCTCGGAGGAGCAGACCATCCGGGCGCTGGCGCTGAGCCACCTGACGGTGATCTATATCAAGCAGAGCCTCGGACGTTTGTCGGCCCTGTGCGGATGCGTGGTGGCGGCGACGGGCTCGAGCTGCGGCATCACCTACCTGATGGGCGGCGGTTACGACCAGGCGGCCGCGGCGGTGAAGAACATGATCGCCAACCTGACGGGCATGATCTGCGACGGCGCTAAGCCCAGCTGCGCGATGAAACTCACGAGCGGCGTCTCGACAGCCGTGCTCTCGGCGATGATGGCCATGGACGGCCATTGCGTCACGCCGGTCGAGGGCATCATCGAGGAGGATGTGGACCGCTGCATCCGCAACCTGACGGCCATCGGCCGCGACGGCATGGACGAAACCGACCGGCTCGTGCTCCGGATAATGACCAACAAATGCTGACTATGAGATACCTTACCCTGAAAACCCGGCTGCTGGCGCTGTTGCTGCTGGCCGCTACCTGCGCCGCGGCGCAGACCACACCCGCCGAGATCGCCGCACGGCCCGAACTTTCGGCGGGAATCTACCATTCCTACGAATACCTGCCCGGTCCCGCCGTGCCGGTTCCGGCCGGTTACGAACCTTTCTATATCAGCCACTACGGCCGTCACGGCAGCCGCTACCACGCTTCGGAAAAGGCCTACGCCGAACCGCTGGCGGTGCTGCGCAAGGCCGCCGAAGCCGGCAAGCTGACTCCCAAGGGGCAGGAGGTGCTGGCAAAGGTCGAGGCGCTGGCCGAAGATGCGCACCTGCGTTACGGGGACCTTTCGCCCCGCGGAGCTGCCGAGCACCGGGGCATCGCCGAACGGATGTATGCGGCCTGGCCCGGGGTCTTCTCGACCGACGGCGGCCGCGTGTGCCGGGTCGAAAGCCGTTCGACGCTCGTGCCGCGCTGCATTCTGAGCATGGCGGCCTTCAACGAGCGCCTCAAGGAGCTCAACCCCGCGATTACGACCACCCGCGACGCGAGCGAACGCTACATCGACTATATGGCGCGGGGAAATTCGATGATGCTTGTCCGCAAGGCGATTGCTGCGGTTGCCGACAGTCTGAGCCGTGCGCGGCTGAATCCCGACCGGCTGGTGCGGTCGCTGATCACCGATCCCCGGAGCGTCGGGGAGCCGCTGAAGCTGATGCAGGGCCTCTATATGCTCACCGCCATCATCCAGGATGTCAGCCATCTGGGGATCGAGCCGTTCTACGATATTTTTACCGACGAGGAGCTCTACACGCTCTGGGAGTGCGAGAACGCCCTCCGCTATATGCAGATGGGACCTTCGGCTCGCTTCGGGGACCCGATCGTCGCTGATGCCGGGGCGCTGCTGCGCAATATCGTCGAGACGGCCGACGCGGTCGTCCGGGGAGAGTCGGACCTCGCGGCTTCGCTGCGGTTCGGACACGACACCTGCATAACGCCGCTGCTGGCACTGATGGGCGTCGAAGGCGCTTCGGCCCGCGTGGAGTCGCCCGACGACATCGCCGCGTCGTGGAATGCCCAGACGGTGACGCCGATGGCCACCAACATCCAGTTCGTCTTCTTCCGCAACCCCTCGACGGGAGACGTGCGGGTCCGCGTGCTGCACAACGAGCGCGATGCCCGGCTGCCGATTCCCGGAGCTCCCTACTATCCGTGGAAGGAGTTGAAAAAGTACTGCGAATCGCTTTACGACTGATCGTCCGTATCGGTTGAAAATGAAATGTGCAGTCCTTTGCGGGGCTGCACGTTTTTATTGGGAACCGGGGTCGCCGGATCAGTGGAAGATCGTCTTGACGATGATGTCCGTCGCACCCTGATGGCGGGTGGTGTAGTCTTTGGCGATGCGGCTGGTCTTCTGCAGGAACTCCTCGTTGTCGCGTAAGGGGACGAACCACGCCCGCAGCTGTTCGTAGTCGGTGACCGAACGCGCCGCGCCGAGCGTCACCAGGTCGCGGGCCTCCTTGAATTTCTGGTAGTTGGGGCCGAATGCCACCGGAAGGCCGAACGTCGCGGCCTCGAGCGTGTTGTGGATGCCGACGCCGAATCCGCCGCCGATATAGCTCCACGAGGCGTAGCCGTAGACCGAAGCCAGAATGCCCACGGTGTCGAGGATCAGCACCTGCTTCGAACCGTAAGCCGTGCGGGGGTTGCACTGCGTGTAGCGCAGGGCGCCGCCTTTGACCTCGGATATCAGGCGTGCGATGCGGCTCTCGTCCATTTCGTGGGGCGCGACGACGAATTTCACACAGGGGTTGTCGTTGATAAGCCGGATCAGCAGCTCTTCGTCGGGCTCCCACGTGGAACCCGCGATGAACAGCCGGTCGTCGACCTTGAAGCGTTCGATGATGTCGATGTGCTTGGCCGCCCGGGCTATCTCCGCAACGCGGTCGAAGCGCGTGTCCCCGGCCACCAGCACGTTGTCGAAACCGAGCGTCGCCAGCAGTTTTTTCGACTCCTCGTTCTGCACGAACATCACGTCGAACGACTCCAGCGCCTGCCGCCACATGCCGCCGTAGGGGCGGAAGAAGACCGAGTTGCGCCGGAAGATGGCCGACACGACATAGGTGCGGACCTTGCGGCGGCGCAGTTCGCGCAGCAGGTTGAGCCAGTATTCGTATTTGACGAAGATTGCGATTTCGGGGCGGGCGGCGTCGAGGAACCGGCGGGCATTGCGCGGCGTGTCGAGCGGCAGGTAGAAGATGTAGTCGGCGCCCTTGTAGTTCTTGCGGATCTCGTAGCCCGAGGGCGAGAAGAAGGTGACGAGGATTTTGTATTCGGGATGTGTCTTGCGAATCTGTTCGATGATAGGACGCCCCTGCTCGAACTCCCCGAGTGACGCAACGTGTACCCAGACGATCCGGGCGGAGGGGTCGATAGCTTCCCGCATGCGCCGGAAAAGGTCTTTACGGCCTTCGAGCCAGAGCCGGGCCTTCTGATGACGCGGCGCCACGAGGCGGATGGCCCATACATAGAGAAGCAGACCGAAATTATAGAACCACATCGGTATTTACGGTGTTGAGGTTTTCAGTTTCTTGCCTCCTGCGCCTGTCCGCTTGCGGTCCGGCTTCAGGAAGTTCTTTTTTCAGTCCGGCAAAGATAGCACAATTTGTCGGAACTGCAAAATTACCAGTTGTATTCCAGCGCATTTTCAATCAGCTCGACGCGGACCGTCCCGTCGGGGAACGCCTCGGCCGAGGCCAGGTCGAACTGCACCTCGCCCTCCCAGCCCGTCGTCTGCAGGTAGCAGGCGGCGGCGCGGCTCAGGGCCCGGAATTTCCGCTGCGTGGCGGCCGCTTCGGGCGGCGTGAGCGACCCCGCCCGGCGGGTCTTGACCTCCACGAAATGCAGAATGCCATCCTTCAGGGCCACGATGTCCAGTTCGTCGCGCCCCTGCCGCCAGTTCAGGGCCTGAATGTCGTAACCCGCACGGCGGAGGTGTTCGGTTGCGGCCCGCTCGCCGGCGCGGCCCGTCTCGGCCGTCGTCGTCAATGGATGATCCGTTGAATGGTGTTGGCGCGTTCGATGGCGTTGCAAAGCCCCTCGGCGTCGTCGCGTTCGAGCATCCGGCGCATGATCTGCAGTTGGTGGATGTGCTCGCGCAGGACATCCAGCACGTTGTATTTGTTTTGCAGCAGGATGGGCACCCACGTCGCAGCGGAGCTTTTCGCCAGACGCACCGTGCTCTCGAAACCGCCGCCCGCCAGGTCGAAGATGTGGCGTTCCTCGCGCTCCTTCTCCAGGACCGTGAGGGCCAGCGCGAACGACGTGACGTGGGAGATATGCGAGATGTAGGCCGCGTGGAGATCGTGCTCCTCGGGGTCCATGTAGACCGCCGGGCAGCCCAGCGTGCGGAAAATCCGCTCCACGACGGCCAGTGCGTCCTTGTCGCTGTGCACGGTGTCGCACAGTACGACGCTGCGTCCCGTGAAAGCGCCCCGCTGGGCGGCCTTCGGGCCGCTGTACTCCGTGCCCCACATCGGGTGTGCGGCGACAAAACGTCCGCGGTGCGCATGCATCGAGATCACCTCGCACAACTCGCCCTTGATAGAACCCATGTCCATCACCACCTGCTTGTCATTCACGCGGTTGAGCGCCTTGACGGCCATCAGCGGAATGGTGTCGGCAGGGGTGGCCAGCACCACGAGGTCCGCCTCGGCAAGGCCCTCCTCGAACGTCACCATGCGGTCTGCCAGCCCCAGTCCCAGGGCTTCGGCCGCGTGTTCTTCGGAGTTCTCCACTCCGAGTATCTCCTCTGCGAGCTCATGGTCGCGCAGGGCCAGGGCGAACGAACCTCCGATAAGGCCCATACCCGCAATCAGTACTTTCATAACCGATATACCTATTTATAATAAAAAAGAGAGGTCGCCGCCCGGTTCGATCTCGAAGGTTTCCACGCCTTTGCGGAACATCCGCATCGGACGCTTGCCGATCAGCTCCAGTTTTCCGTCCTCCAGCCGCAGCATGCACCCTTCGCGCAGTCCGGCCACCCAGCGGCGCGGATTGGCCTCGATGTACTCCAGAATACGCTGCTCGCGCGTTTCGCCCGCGTGTCCCTCGGGGTTGGCGTCGAGGTAGTGGGGGTTGATCTGGAATTTCACGGCCCCGATGGCCCCGAACGATTCGGGCTCGACGATGGGCATGTCGTTCGTGGTGCAGATCGTCGGGCAGCAGACGTTGCTCCCGGCGGACCACCCGACATAGGGAGTTCCGGCCTTGATTTTGCGTAGGATGGCTTTCATCAGCCCTTGCTGCTGCATCTTTTTGGCCAGGGCGAAGGTGTTGCCGCCGCCCACGCAGACGGCTTCGGCCGTGCGGATCAGCGCCGCGGGGTCTTTGGCCCGGTGTACCGAGCGGACGCGGATGCCGAGTTCGGCGAAACGTGCCTGTACCTTCTTCTCGTATTCGGCATAGGAGAAGGTGACCGCGGCATAGGGCACGAAGACCACTTCGCGCACCTCGTCGAGGAACCGACCTATCTCCGGCAGGGGATAACGCAGATATTCCTCGCCGGCATTGGTCGAATTCGAGATCAGAAGCAATTTCATAAGGCTATGGTTTTGAATGTATTAATTAAATTTTTGTGCTAAATGTCGAAAAAGTTGTGAATAAAAAATCACGCCGTTTTGTCAAAAGTAATAAAAAAAGTGTTACTTTTGCGCAAAATTGCTCTGGAAATGCATACGAACTATTTCCAAATAATTGTTTAACTAAAAAATTAAAATTATGTCAGAAGTTCAATCAAAAGTTGTCGAGATCATCATCGACAAACTGGGTGTCAAGGAGTCGGAGGTAGTACCCGAAGCCAGCTTCACCAACCACCTGGGCGCAGACTCGCTCGACACCGTAGAGCTGATCATGGAGTTCGAGAAGGCTTTCGATATCCAGATCCCGGATGAGGACGCTGAGAAGATCGCTACCGTAGGTGACGCCGTCAGCTACATTGAGGAGCACAAGAAATAATTTTTTCTTTTAGAAATTCGTTCACGGCCAACAAAGCCTTAAATTTATGACAGGAAGAAGAGTAGTTGTTACGGGCATCGGTACGATCAACCCGCTCGGTAATAATATAGAGGAGTATTTTTCGAATCTGGAGAAGGGAGTCAGCGGTGCCGCACCGATTACTCATTTCAATGCCGAAAAATTTAAGACCCAATTTGCTTGTGAAGTAAAGAATTACGACCCGGCTCTGTATTTCGACCGCAAGGAGGTTCGCAAATACGACCTGTTCACCCAATATGCGCTGATCGCGGCCACGCAGGCCGTGGAAGACTCGGCCCTCGATCTCGAGAAGGTCGACAAGGAGCAGGTGGGTGTTATCTGGAGCTCGGGCATCGGAGGAATCAAATCTTTCTTCGATGAGTGTCTGGGCTGGGCCGCCGGGGATGGAACCCCGCGGTTTAGCCCATTCTTTATTCCCCGCATGATTTCTGACATCGCAGCCGGTTTCATCTCCATGAAATACGGTTTCATGGGACCGAACTACTGCACCGTGTCGGCCTGCGCATCGTCGAACCACGGCATCACGGCCGCTTTCGACGCTATCCGCTACGGTAAGGCCGACATCATGGTCACGGGCGGCTCGGAGGCTGCGGTCAACGAACCCGCGGTCGGCGGTTTCAACTCCATGCAGGCGCTTTCGACGCGCAACGACGATCCGCAGCACGCTTCGCGTCCCTTCGACAAGGACCGCGACGGCTTCGTGATAGGCGAGGGCGCCGGAGCGCTGATTCTCGAGGAGTATGAGCACGCCAAGGCCCGCGGCGCGAAGATCTATTGCGAGGTTGTCGGCGGAGGCGCTTCGGCCGACGCTTACCACTTCACGGCTCCCCACCCCGAGGGCAAGGGCGCTATGAAGGCGATGCGCGACGCCATCAAGGACGCCGGCATCAAACCCGAGGATATCGACTATGTGAACGTACACGGAACCTCGACCCCCGCGGGCGACGGTCCCGAGCTGAAGGCCGTCGCAGGCGTTCTGGGCGACCACGTTTACAACGTCAATATTTCGGCTACCAAATCGATGACGGGCCACCTGCTGGGTGCCGCCGGAGCCGTCGAGGCCCTGGCCTGCATCTTCGCGATGACGCACGGCGTGGTGCCCCCCACGATTAACTGCGAGAACCTCGACCCCGAGATCGACTCGAAATTGAACCTCACGCTCAACAAGGCGCAGAAACGCGATGTGAAATGCGCGCTGAGCAACACGTTCGGATTCGGCGGTCACAACGCGACGGTCATTTTCCGCAAACTCTAACCCCGTAACGACCCGCGCCGTGATTGATTTTCTACTGCGTCCGCTGAGGCGGAATTACGGGCGTGATCGGGCGTATTACAGAATTGTCGATGATTTGTTCGGATTCATTCCGCACAACATCGAACTTTACAAGCTGGCTTTGATTCACAAGTCAGCTTCTTTGGTTTTGGAGGACGGCCGCTCGATGAACAACGAACGCCTGGAGTATCTGGGCGACGCGGTCATCGAGGCCGTGACTTCGGACTATCTCTTCATCGAATATCCCGACCAGGACGAGGGATTCATGACCCAGCTGCGGTCGAAGATCGTTTCGCGGCAGTCGCTCAACGCGCTGGCGCTGAAACTGGGGCTGGATGTCCATGTGATTTCGAACGGCGGGGCGGGCATCGCCCAGAAGCATATCTACGGCGACGCCTTCGAGGCGATGATGGGCGCGGTCTATCTGGATCAGGGCTATGAGTTCGTCAACCGTCTGCTTATCAACAATATTTATTTCCGTTTCCTCGATCTGGAGGAGCTTACCGAGTCGGAAACCGACTTTAAGAGCCGCCTGATCGAGTGGAGCCAGAAGAACCGCCACCGGATCGAGTTCCGCACGGAGCACGACAAGGAGTATGCGTCGAACCATCCGGTTTTCTACTGCACGGTGCTGGTCGACGGCATGGAGGTGGGGCACGGCGCCGGGGATTCGAAAAAGGAGGCCGAGCAGCGTGCGTCGTTTTCCGTGTCGCAGTACCTGAGCGACGAACAGTGCGCCTCGCTGCTGGACCGGGTGGACCGCCTGAGAAGCGACCGCTTAAGAAGCGGGATTTAGGGGTGCCCGCCTAAGAGGCGGGACTTAGGGGCGAGGGTAAAAAGGAGCGTTTCGGAACCGCATCTGCGCTCCCGTCCGGCTCTAAAGCGTGTCATTGCGAGCGAACAAGTGTGAGCGTGGCAATCCGGTGTAACTTGCAACGGTTCGATGCCTGCAGATTGCTGCGTCGGGCCTGCTGCCCTCCTCGCAATGACATGCTATATGAACAAATCCGGCACTAAAAATCCTATGTTGTGAAAAATATCCACGATAAGATGGCCGCCCGCGGTGCGGAAGCGCTGGACGATGCCGAACTGCTGGCACTGCTCACCGAGGATGAACAGACGGCCCGGGCGTTGCTGGAGGCTTACGACGGTTTGCCGGCGGGTATCGCCGGGGAGTCCGAAGCCCGCCTGTGCATGGTCGGCGGACTGGGACTGAAACGGGCGCGGCTGCTGCTGGCGGCCGCGGAGTTCGGACGACGCGTGGCGGCGGCACGGGCTGCGGAAGCCGATTTCGTGACGACGAGCGACGACGTGGTGCGGCTGTTCCGTCCGCAGCTGGAGCGGCTCGCGCACGAGGAGTGCTGGGTGGTTTACCTCACGGCGTCGAACCGTATCATCGAGCGTCAGCGCGTGAGCCAGGGCGGTGTGACGGGCACGGTGGTCGATCACCGGCTGATTGTCAAGCGGGCGTTGGAACTGCTTGCCACCCAGCTGATCCTAATCCACAACCATCCGTCGGGCACTCCCGAGGCGAGCGGGCAGGACAAAACGCTGACTGAGCGGGTCGCACGCGCCGCGGAGCTGTTCGACATCCGCCTGCTGGACCACATCATTATCGCCCGCGAGGGGGATTTCTCGTTTCGCCGCGAAGGGTTGATCGGGTAGGATAAGGATTCCATAAAAAAACGGACGACCCGAAAGGGCCGTCCGTTTTGTCGTTTACAGGGCTATTTTACAGGCCGTCGAAGGTCAGCACGGCTTCTTGTGTCGTGGAAAAACCTCCCTCTTGTGTTTCTACGATGATGGTCATGCCGTCGATCTGCTCGCCGATCTTCCAGTCGGCGGGAACGGTGTATTTGTAGGCGACTCCCTGCTGGTATTCGGTTCCGCTGAAACTGCTCTTCACGAGTTCGGGCATGAACCGGCTTTGACGGCCGGTGAATCCCAGCGCCAGCAATTCGTCAGGCTCTTCGATCAGCAGCAGTTCCGGGGCGATCCCTTGGCCCTTGTTGTATGCGCTGAACAACCGAATGTTGGTGTCATTTGTGCGGTCGGTTTGCGGGTCTTTTTCGTTGTACTGGAAAGACTGCGAGTCGCCGCCCCAGTTGATGCCCGTGAGGTTCTGTGCACCGGAACCCGCATCTCCGTAGGCATACCGGATGATGGTCTCATGCTCCGAACCGGCCTGCTCCGTCTTCTTGATCAGGTATTCGTTGTTGTCGTAAGTATACTCGAAATATCGGGTTTGTCCCTGCCGCGTCTCCGTGGCGTAGTCTATCCGGCAGAATCCGGACGTGAATGTCCCGGTGCACTCCACCTCGTATGTTTCCGGAGTTCCTTTGTCGTAATAGGTCTGTGTCAGGAGCATCTTGGAGTTGGAGGTGTAGACCATGCTGATGTCGTTGTAAGGCGATCCGTCGGCATCGGTGTCCTTGTAGGAGACGATGCGCCCTTCGGTGTCGTAGCCTATTGTGATGACGCCGTCTGCCTTGCCGTTCATTTTGAGCGTTATCTTCGCCAGCCTGCCGTTCGGTTGCCGGGGCTGCGGTTCGTCGTCGTCGCCGCCGCTTTCGCCCGTGCCCTCCTGCGTGACGGTGATTTCGATTTTCGACGTGCCGCAGGTGATAACGATCTTCGCCGTGCGGGACTCTTTGGAATCATTGGGCTGGAGGGTGATTTTCAGGGTGTAGCTGCCTGCGGCGTCGCCGTGGTCGGGCGAGATGGTGATCCAGGCGGGAGTCCCGGCGCGGGTCTCGGCAATCGAGGAGGTCCACGCCCCTTCGGTAGTGAAGGTCACGCCCTGGGCGGCCTGTGTGCCGTCGGCCGTGACGGTCTGTTCCAGCTGCCGGGTGTCCGGGACTTTGATCTGCCCGAAATCGCCCGAATGCTCGTCGCCTTTGTCGCTGCACGACGCGAGCAGCGCAATGGCCATGAATGCCATGAAGAATTTTGCTGTTTTCATTTGTTTATTTTGTTTAAAAGGGTGTTCCCATCCCGGCAAACAAAAGGCGCAGGCAAAATTCCATATCCACATGTGAGGTATTGGACGACCCGAATGGTAGAATGATGGAATATGCCCACGCTGAAAAACAGCGAGAGCACCAACCTAATTCCTTACCATTCGCGAAAGTGTCCAATTTTCACATGTAAGAAAAAAGCCGATGCGCTTTTTATCGTCGTATGTCGGCGGCCCTCGCAGGCTGCCGACACAAATATAGAAATAAAATCCGTACCGGAGAGGGCTTTTTCCATTTATTTTGTACTTTTGTAATTCGGTAAATCAGTAAAGTAAAATAGATTGCGATGACTCAGGAAGAACTTTTCAAGAAACTTGTCGCCCATTGCAAGGAATACGGATTCGTATTCCCCTCGAGCGAGATATACGACGGACTCGGTGCCGTGTACGATTACGGACAGAACGGCGTGGAGCTGAAGAACAATATCAAGCGTTATTGGTGGGATTCGATGGTCAAACTGCACGAGAATATCGTCGGCATCGACGCCGCGATTTTCATGCACCCCAAGACCTGGGAGGCTTCGGGGCACGTCTCGGCCTTCAACGACCCGCTGATCGACAACAAGGATTCGAAGAAGCGTTACCGCGCCGACGTGCTGGTCGAGGAGTGGCTGGCCAAACAGGATGAGAAGATCGAAAAAGAGGTCGAGAAGGCCCGCAAGCGTTTCGGCGCCGATTTCGACGAGGCCAAATACCGCGAGACCTCTCCGCGCGTCGTGGAGTTGCAGGCCAAGCGTGACGAGGTGCACAAGCGCTTTGCCGATGCGCTGAACGCCAACGACCTCGGGGAGCTGCGCCAGATCATCGTCGACTGCGAGATCGCCTGCCCGATTTCGGGCACCCGCAACTGGACCGACGTGCGGCAGTTCAACCTGATGTTCTCGACCCAGATGGGTTCGACCTCCGAGGGTGCCAACACGATTTACCTGCGTCCCGAGACGGCGCAGGGTATCTTTGTCAATTTCCTGAATGTCCAGAAGACCGGCCGCATGAAGATTCCGTTTGGCATCGCGCAGATCGGCAAGGCCTTCCGCAACGAGATCGTGGCCCGTCAGTTCATCTTCCGCATGCGCGAGTTCGAGCAGATGGAGATGCAGTTTTTCGTGCGCCCGGGCACCGAAATGGGGTGGTGGAACGAGTGGAAGAACACCCGCATGGCCTGGCACCGTGCGCTGGGCTTCGGCGACGACAACTACCGCTTCCACGACCACGATAAACTGGCCCACTACGCCAATGCCGCCACGGACATCGAGTACAATTTCCCGTTCGGCTTCAAGGAGGTCGAGGGCATTCACTCGCGAACGGATTTCGACCTGGGCAGCCACCAGAAACTCTCGGGCAAAAAACTGCAGTATTTCGACCCCGAGACGGGCGAAAGCTACGTTCCCTATGTGGTCGAGACCTCTATCGGCGTGGACCGTATGTTCCTGCAGGTGATGTCGGCGGCCTATACCGAAGAGGCCCTGGAGGGCGGCGACACGCGTGTGGTGCTGAAATTCCCGCCTGCGCTGGCTCCTATCAAGGCGGCCGTGCTGCCGCTGGTCAAAAAGGACGGCATGCCCGAGGTGGCGCAGAAGATCGTGGACCTCTTGAAATACGATTACAACGTCGTTTACGACGAAAAGGATTCGGTCGGCAAGCGTTACCGCCGGCAGGACGCCATCGGTACGCCTTTCTGCGTGACGGTCGACGGCCAGACGCTGGAGGATGGCACCGTGACGGTCCGTCACCGCGACACGATGCAGCAGGAGCGCATCAAGATCGAGGAGCTGCCGTCGCTGGTCGGGGAGGAGTGCTCCTACCGCAAGTTGTTCAAGAAACAAAATCAGTAGAATATGGAGGAGCAAAAGAAAAAGTGGTATGCGACTTGGAAATTCGCCTTACTTGTATTTTTGATCATACTGCTCCTTGTCTGGCTGCTGTTACCGGATGAGGTGTTAGACGCTCAATCCGGGCTTAACCTCTGATAAGTGGGCCGCATCCTCGCCATAGATTACGGCACGAAGCGCACGGGAATTGCCGTGAGTGACCCCCTGCGCCTGATCGCCGGAGGGCTGGAGACGGTCCCGACGAAAGAGCTGGAGGCGTGGCTGGTGAAATATTTCGCCCGGGAGGACGTTAGTACGATAGTTGTGGGAAAACCCGCGCGGATGGACGGCACGCCGTCGGAGACGTGGCGGTTCATCGAGCCGCTGGCCGGGCGTTTGCGCCGGGCGTGGCCCGACAAGGAGGTGGTTTTCCACGACGAGCGCTTTACCTCGGTGATGGCCCACCGCACGATGCTCGAAAGCGGCATCGGCAAGATGGCCCGCCGCGACAAGGCGTTGGTGGACAAGATTTCCGCCACCATCATTTTACAAAGCTATATGGAATTTAACAAATGATTTATCCGATTGTAATTTATGGCGATGAGGTGCTTCGCCGCAAATGCGAACCGATCGCACCCGATTATCCCGAAGTGAAAAAACTCGTCGAGGACATGTTCCTCACGCTCGGGGAGGCCGAAGGCGTCGGTCTTGCCGCTCCCCAGATCGGCAAGGACATCCGCCTGTTCATCGTCGACTGCACGCCGTGGGGCGAAGAGGACCCCGCGTGCGCCGACTACAAGCGTGCCTTCATCAATCCCGAGATTTACGCCTATTCCGAGGAGAAGAAGACCTACAACGAGGGATGCCTCTCGTTCCCCGGCATCCATGCCGACGTGTCGCGGTCGCTGGCGATCCGCATGCGTTACCTGGATACCGATTTCGTCGAGCACGACGAGGAGTTCACGGGGCTCAAGGCGTGGGTCATCCAGCACGAATACGACCATATCGAGGGCGTGGTTTTCACCGACCGCATCGCTCCGCTGCGCCGTCAGCTGCTCAAGGGGAAACTGTTGAATCTGGCGAAGGGGAAATTCCGCTGCGCCTACAAAACCAAATAATGTGCTTATGAAAAAGATCTTTGCGCTGGCATTCGCGGCCGTGATGTTCGTCGGATGCGTCAAGTCTCCGCTCGTGGGCGGTATCTACACCGATGTGAAAGACGGACTGGCCGTAACGGGCAACGCCGGATCGAGCAAGGTTGGCACCGCCGAGGCCAAAGGCTATGTGGGCATTGTCGCCCTGGGCGATGCGAGCATCCAGGCCGCAGCCCGCGAGGCCGGCATCACCCGCATCCACCATGTAGACTACCAGGCCAAGTCCTATGTAGGCGTCTACACGATCTATACGATTATCGTTTACGGTGACTAAGCGCCTGTTGCTGACGACGTTCTGCATCGCCGGGGCCGCACTGGCCGTTTCGGCGCAGAACATCCGCAGCCATTACGTCTCGAAGGCCGAGGCGGACGGAGTCATCTACCACACCTTCCCGGTGACGCTGTTCGAAAGCCGGGAGACGGGCGACCTGACCTTCGACATCACCTACAAGGAGCACCGCGGCGGCCGTGCGACGATCAATTTCACATGCCGCATGGCGCAGGCCGTTCCGGCCGATTCGGTGCGTTTCGCAGCGGGATGGGCGGTGCTGGCGGGACCTGTGGAGAAGCTCTACCTCGAACCGGAGAAGAAGGGGTGGAAACACCGCTATACCTTCGACGCCGACGGCTCGCAGCTCTGCGGATTCTTCGACGAGCAGGCCGAACCCGAAGTGACGCTCTATGCCGGGGGACGGCCTTATGTCTATCGGGTCAAGCGGTCGGCGTGGCGCAGTTATGCACCGGTCGGATATAAGATATTCGAGATGATATACGTGAACGAAAAGCGCTGAGCGCCTGCCTGCTGGCAAAATAAATCCCGGAAACCTGCGATGGTTTCCGGGATTTCGTTTTTTATCCGGTATCCGGCTTAGAACTTGTAAGCCGCGCCGATGCTGATGACCACGGGATTCTTGCGCCAGTCGTCGAACATGGGCTGCCATTTCAGACCGGCCGAGAGGTCCCAGTTGCGGGCCACCTCGAAATCGAAACCGCCGCCGATGTTCAGGCCTGCGGCCCATTTGCCGATGTCATTGGCCGTGAAACCCACTGCGGGATAAACGCTCCAGCCTTCGCCCAGGTGGAAGAGATACTGGGCATCGACGCTGATGTCGATCGAGCAACCGCTGTGCAGCAGAGCCATCAGCGACGGTTCGATCCGCCAGTTGTCCGAGATGCTGTAACGGCCGAATGCTCCCAAACCTACCACGGCGTCACCCGTGTTGGTGTAGATGTTCATGCGGGGGCCCAGCGCCCAGTTGCCTTTGTCCTGCGCCGACACTGCCGATACTGCGAACAGTGCGACGATTGCCGTAAATAAAATCTTTTTCATGTTTCCGTTTTTTATATTGAATAAACGTTATTCAAACTGTTTGCCAAACAAATATAAGGAAATTTCCGGTTATGGCCAAACAAATTCAACGAACCGGAGTGTTTTGCCGACGAAAAGAGGCCCGCAGCATCATTGCTGCGGGCCTCCGGGGCTTGTTCCGGGCCGTTTCCGGCGCGGAAACCGTTATTTCTGGTTGAGCGCTGCGTGTGCGGCTGCCAGACGTGCGATGGGCACGCGGAAGGGCGAGCAGCTCAC
>MSHJ01000013.1 GCA_001941065.1 Alistipes sp. Zagget8 | reverse complement strand
TACTCGGTCTCGATTTTGTAGACCGCGTTGTTCAGGACATTCTTGTAGACTTTGCTGCTGTATTTGACCATCACGTCGTTCATGTCGTAGTCGCCGGTGTAGGGCCACAGGTCCTCGAACATCAGGAAGCCGTCCGTTTTGACGTAGTTTTCCGCGTCGGAAGGACCTTTGCCGTCGTCGGGCAGTTCGGGAATGTTGCCGTCGACGGCCCCGTCCTCCTCGATTTCGAGGTAGAAGGTCGCGTCGTTGTAGCGCAGGTCGGTGTTGTCCTCGAATCCGATAGCCACGATCTTTTTGCTCTGGGGGTCGAGCAGCGCAACGGTGCGTCTTTCGCCATCGGAGTTGAGTCCCTCGGTCGAGAAGCGGCCGAAGCGGCCCTTATTCTGAATGGAGATGTTTCCGGAGGCGGCGTCGAATCCCATGCCTTCGAGCCACCAGCCGATAGAAACCCCGGTGGGAAATTCGTCGTTGAACTTTTCGCCGTCCCAATATTTGAGTTGTACGCGGTCGCCGCCGGCCAGGGCGCCGCGGGACACCTTGCCGCCCGCGCTTTTCACATAGGGCGAGGCGTCGGGGTAGACCAGAACCCGCTGGAGTTCGTCGACGGATGCGGGTTCCTGACCGGTGGCGTAGGTGTAGTAGCCCACGGTATTCCGCCAGACTGCCGTGCTGTTGATGAACACCAGGTAAATCTTCGTCGGTTTGACGATTCTCAGGTCCGAACTCAGTCCTGCCTCGAAAAATTCGGGGTACCGCTCTTTCAGTTTGCGCACGTCTGTGCGTTTGACGAACACCTCGTTGATGCCGTACAGCGTGCCGGCCGAAGGCATCGTGCGCTCGGGTTCCAGGTAGTCGGGGGTGCCGTACTGGTCCCAGTCGCCCAGCGTGAGCCATCCGTCGGGATAGGTGTGCTTATTGCCTGTGACCGCCCGGGTGCCTTTGGCCCGGAGCTGTTCGATATAGTCTTTCTGGCTGAACGAGACCCGGTTGTCCCTGATCTCCAGTTCGACCGGAGAGAGCACCCCCGGATAATCCGAGTAAAGCCACACTTTCGAGAGGCTGGAGAGGGCCTGAATGTCGGCGGAGAATCGGCCCGAACCGTCGGTGGTTCCGCGGTAGATGGGTTCGATGTCCCGTTTGACGCTTTCGCCAGCTTCGTTCGCGGTCAGCGGATTCTGGTCGTAGAGCTCGAACAGGATGGCGTAGTCTTTATTGGGAAATCCGTAATCGACCGACAGGGCGACCTGCTGATCGATTTTGAAATCGAAGTAGTCGTCGTTGCCCGTGGGGGTACGGTTCGAACCGGGCTCTTTTACGCAACCTGCAGCCAAAAGAGCGCATACTCCCGAAAACAGGAGCAAGGACTGATGTTTCATAATTTCAGTATGTATGGAGTGACTGTTCCGCAGCAAAGGTAGATAAAAAACTCAGAATCAAGAAAAAAACGGCCTGAAGCGTGCGAAATATTTTCCTTGCGAAGCTGCGGTTCGGCGTGGTGCGCCGGAAAGTTCCCTGTACGGACGGCGGCGGGAGGGATGAAATGGCGTATTTTTTTATTACCTTCGCAAAAAAATAGTTGCAGGATGCGTAAGAATATTTTGCTCTGGAGCCTTGCGGGGGTGCTTGTCGTCGTGATTGCAGCCGGTGTCACCGTACGGTGGCAGTTCTATGGAAATGCCGTGACCGAAGAACGTGACCTTTATGTGAGCGGCCGTGCCGAATATGCGCAGATGGTGGATTCGCTGCTGCCCCGTATCCGGCACCACCGGGCTTTCGGGGCCTATGCCCGCCGGATCGACCTGGAGCGGACGTTCAAGCCCGGGCACTATGTGCTGCGGCCTGGCATGAGCGTCATTGAGGTGGCGCGGATGCTCAAGCTGGGGACGCAGACGCCCGTGCGGGTGACGATCAACAACGTGCGCATCCCCGCGCAGCTGGCGCAGAAACTCGCCCGGCAGATCGACGCCGATTCGGCGGCGGTCATGCAGGCGCTGACCTCGAAGACGCTGGCCGCGGAGGTGGGGTTCGACAGCGTGACGCTCTTTTCGATGTTCGTGCCCGACAGCTATGAGTTTTACTGGACGGTGACGCCCGAAGAGTTCGTGAAGCGCATGAAGCGCGAATACGACCGTTTCTGGACCCCGGAGCGCGACGCGAAGCGCAAGCGCAGCGGGTTGAGCCGGCTGGAGGTGATGACCCTGGCGTCGATCGTCTACGAGGAGACCCGCAAGACCGACGAGATGCCCCGCATTGCCGGCGTCTACGTCAACCGCCTGCGCAAAGGCATTCCCCTGCAGGCCGATCCCACGGTGAAATACGCCATGCAGGATTTCGGACTGCGGCGCATCTTGTACAAACACCTGAAATATCCGTCGCCCTACAATACATATATTAATAAGGGCCTTCCGCCTTCGCCGATTTGCATGCCCGGAAAGAACGCCATCGATGCCGTGCTCGATTTCGAGAAGCACGACTACATTTTCTTCTGTGCGCGGCCCACGTTCGACGGGTATCACAACTTTGCGCGGACCCTGAGCGAGCACAATGCCAACGCCCGGGCGTACAGCGCCGAACTGAATCGACGCAAGATCAAATAATTTTTGTATATTTGACTTCGTCTTAGATACTCCCGCTCGGCAAAATGCAAGTAAACTTGCTTTTGCGCTCGCTTATTCGTATCTTTGTCGTCCTATGCTTGCCAAGATTTACGAACAGAACCCTTCGGAGAAGGAGTTGCGCCGGGTTGTGGAGCTGCTGGAGCGGGACGAGATCATCATCTATCCCACCGACAGCGTCTATGCCTTCGGCTGTTCGCTGCGTTCGGCAAAGGCCATCGAACGGTTGCGCCGCATCAAGGGCAAGGGGAACGGCGAATTTACGGTGGTTTTCGAGAACATCGCCCAGGTCGCGGAGTACTGCCGGGTGGACAACGCCGTGTTCAAAATCCTGAAACGGAATCTTCCCGGGCCGTTTACCTTCGTGCTGGCGGCCTCGGCACGCATCCCGGACAAGGCGCTCGAACGGCGTCGCACGATCGGCATCCGCATTCCGGCCAACGCCGTGGCGCGGTCGGTGGTCGGGGCGCTGGGGTGTCCGATGGTCACGGCCTCGGTGAAGGACGACGACGAAGTGGTGGAGTACACGACCGACCCCGAACTGATTCACGAACGCTACGGCAGCGACGTGGCGCTGGTCATCGACGGCGGAATCGGCGACAACGTGCCGACGACGGTCGTGGACCTCACGGGCGACGAACCCGAAATCCTGCGCGAGGGCAAGGGCGAATTGCAATAGACAGATTAAATGGACGATATAAATGGATAAGAACAATTTCTGGAACGAAGCTGCGAAATGCGGAGCCGTCATCGGACTGATACTCGCCGTGTCGAGTGTGCTGGAAAACTGCGTGTTTCTCACGGAAGGCATGGGATTCATCTATCTGATGATCCTCGAATTTTTCGGCGTGGCCGCCGTGCACTACTACCTGCTGCACCGCTACACGCGCCGACGTTCGCAGCTCTATACCGCTGACGAGGGTTTCACCTTCGGACAGGGTTACGGATTTCTGCTGGCCGTGTCGGGCTTTGCGGGCATTATCGTGGGTGTCGTGCAGGCGGTTTACCTGCATCTGATCGTGGGCTATGCAAACTACATCGACCAGTATGTTTCGTGGATGACCGGCCTTGTCGGCCGGATGGGCAATGTTCCCTCTTCGATGGAAGGGCTGTTTTCGCAGGTCGTCAATGAACTGCAGAATTCGCCGGCGCCTTCGATACTGCAGACGCTCTGGGGCGGTGTGTGGAGCAGCCTGGTGTTCGGCGCCATCTTCGGCCTCATCATTGCGGGAGTGATCTCCCGGGCACCGAAGCCGTTCGATACGGAGGTCAACGAGTAGCCGCGCGATATGAATAAACTGGATATATCGGTCGTTGTGCCGCTCTACAACGAGGCGGAGTCGCTGCCCGAGCTGGCGGCGTGGGTCGACCGTGTGATGCGCGAAAACGGATTCTCCTACGAGATGATCCTGATCGACGACGGTTCGTCGGACGGCTCGTGGAAGGTCGTCGAGGGACTCAAGGCGCAGTATCCTGCTATCCGGGGAATCAGCTTCGCCCGCAATTACGGCAAGTCTGCGGCTCTCTACTGTGGATTTGCGGCTGCGGAGGGCGAGGTGGTCGTCACGATGGATGCCGACCTGCAGGATTCGCCCGACGAAATTCCCGAACTGCGTCGCATGATCCTCGAGGAGGGTTACGACCTGGTGTCGGGCTGGAAAAAACGCCGCCACGACCCGGTGGGCAAGCGCTGGCCCAGCAAATTCTTCAACTGGACGGCCCGGACCGTGTCGGGCATCAAACTCCACGATTTCAACTGCGGACTGAAAGCCTACCGCCGCAAGGTGGTAAAGGCCATCGAGGTCTACGGCGAGATGCACCGTTTCATTCCGATCCTTGCCCGGCAGGCCGGGTTCCGCCGTATCGGCGAAAAGGTCGTCGACCATCACGCCCGCAAGTACGGATGCTCCAAATTCGGTGTCGAACGGATGGTGAAAGGCTATCTCGACCTGATCTCGGTGCTCTTCATGTCGCATTTCGGACGTTCGCCGATGTATTTCTTCGGCAGCCTCGGGACGCTGATGTTCCTCGTGGGCGGCGGAACGACGGTGTGGATCATCGCCGAGAAACTCTGGAAACAGTTTCACGACCTGCCGCTGCGTGCCGTGACGGACCAGCCGCTGTTTTATCTGGCGATTCTGGCCGTTATTCTCGGCGTTCAGCTCTTTTTGGCGGGGTTTTTGGGGGAACTTATCAACAGAGGATCCTCCGAGCGGAACAAATACCTGATCGACAAAACTTTGTAAATGATGATACAACGAATCCAAACGCTTTATTTGCTGATTATCACGGCGCTGATGGCCGTTACGCTCTTCGCGCCCCTGGCGTGGTTCGCGGGTGACGCCGGGGAGTTCGGACTCTATGCCTTTGCGCTGAAGACCACTCAGGGCGAGGCCGTGCAACCCGCGGTTTATATGGGTATGGTGCTGGCGCTGGCCTGCGTGCTGCCGCTGGTCACGATCTTCCTGTTCCGCCGCCGTCTGCTGCAAATCCGCCTCTGCGTGGTGGAGATTGTGCTGCTGCTGGGCAGTCTGGTGATGGAGGGCGTATACTATTTCCTGAGCTGGAGGGTCTTTTCCGACCTGGCGTTCCATACGCAGGGTTTCAAGCCCGCCATTGCTCTGCCGCTGGTCTGCCTGCTGTTCGCATACCTCGCGGCCCGGGCCATTTTCCGCGACGAATTGCTGGTACGCGCGGCCGACAGAATACGCTGATCTGTTCAAATCTACTGGACCCGGAGTGTGCGACAAGCACGTTCCGGGTCTTTTGTCCCCGTTAAATGAGGACCGCGCGGAAAAGAAATCGTGATAAAATGGACTGATTTGGTTATTAAAAGAATGTTACAAACCTTTGCAGGTCCGGAAATAAATTTTATCTTTGAGACATAATATTGTGATTATGTTAAATTATAGATGCAATTACATGAATAGCAAAATATTAGTGCTGTACATACTTGACAAAACAGGTTCTGAACGCAGGGGCTTTGCATAATTTTATTACCTTTGTTCGGTTTAGATTATCAAACATGCGTAAAATTGCGATATATCTGTCAGCAATCATGTTGCTGGCGGCCTGTACATCTAATAAACAGCAGAATGACAATACGTTATACGTATCGATACTGCCGTTGCAGAGTCTTGTGGAGGGAATTGTCGGTGAGGATTTCGACATCGAGGTGCTCGTTCCGGCCGGAGCCAGTCCCGAAACGTTCGAACCGACGCCCCGGCAGTTCGTGGGGCTCAATAGAGCGCAACTCGTGTTCAATGTGGGACTTATCGATTTCGAAACCACGCTTTTGGGCAAGATGGAACAGCAGGAAAAGGTCGTCGACCTGAGCCGCGGAATCGACCTGATCGAAGGCTCCTGCTCACACGCCAGCCACGGGCACAATCATGCGCACGGGGTCGATCCCCACGTCTGGACCTCTCCGAAAGCCTTGCAGACGATGGCTGCAAACGCCTATGAGGCGATCCGTAAAGCCTATCCCGATTCGGTGAAATACGAGGCCAACTACAAGCGGCTGCAGGAGGAACTGCAGACGTTGGACATCCGCACAGCAGAGAAGATCGCACGGAGCGGCGTCGAATATTTCATCGTCTACCACCCTGCCCTCACCTATTACGCCCGCGATTACGGACTGCGGCAGGTGGCTATCGAGGCCGACGGCAAGGAACCTTCGGCCAAACAGCTCACGGCGACCATTCGGCAGGCCCGCGAGGACGGAGTTCGCCGGATATTCTACCAGAAGCAGTTTCCGGCATCGACCGTGGAGGTCATTGCCCGGGACATCGACGCCGAATACGTGGCGATCGATCCGCTGGGGAGGGATGCGATCGAAAATATCGACACGATAACCGACTTAATCACCGCAAAATGAATCTGGTAACGATGCGCGGCGTGAGCGTCGCATACGACGGATACGAAGCCCTTCAGGGGGTAAATCTGGAGATCGGCGACAACGATTTTCTGGGCGTCATAGGACCCAACGGAGGCGGAAAGACGACGCTCGTGAAGGCTATTCTGGGGACCGTGCCCCACACAGGCGAAATACGGCTTGCGCCGGAGCTGTTCCGGGGCAAAGAACGCCTGATCGGGTACATGCCGCAGTTGTCGGATTTCGACCGGGCTTTCCCGATTTCGGTGCTCGAGGTGGTGCTGTCGGGGTTGCAGGGACGCCGCGGATTCCGCTCCCGCTACACCCGGGAGGACCGCGAGAAGGCTATGGGACTGCTGGCATCGTCGGGAATTGCCGACACGGCCCGGAATCCGATCGGCGAAGTGTCGGGCGGTCAGATGCAGCGGGCGCTGTTGGCACGGGCCGTGATCTCGGACCCGAAGCTGCTGATTCTGGACGAGCCCGCGAATTTCGTCGACAACAAGTTCGAAAAGGAACTCTACCGCACGCTGCACGAGCTGAATACGCGCATGGCAATCGTCATGGTGTCGCACGACATCGGCACGATCACCAGCGTCGTGAAGGAGATCGTCTGCGTCAACCGCCGCGTACACCGCCACCATTCGAACGTGCTGACCGAGGAGCAGCTGCGCAACTACGACTGCCCTATTCAGCTCGTCTCGCACGGCCATATCCCCCACACCGTGCTGGAGCACCATCCGGGCGACGGATGCTGCTGCGACCACGAATAAAAAACAGGCATCATGGATGTAACCAAACTGCCGTTCAATGAATTCATCGGGCTGAAGCTCTCCGATGAACCGAATTACCTGCTGATGTTCGACGACAGGGCCGAGTATCTCAATCACCTGAATACCGTCCATGCCGGGGCCCTGTTCACATTGGCAGAAGCGACGAGCGGCCACTATCTGCTCGGGCAGTTCGACGAATTGCCGGATATCGTCCCGGTCGTCCGGAAAGTGGAGATCAAATACCGGAAACCGGCCATCGGAGCCGTCTATTCGAATGCGGCGTTCCTGAACACCGGGAAAAGCGAGGTTCTCGAAGCACTGGCGCAAAAAGGGCGTGTCCTGCTGGAGGTCGAAGTCAGTCTGTACGACCGCAGCGGCACGACTGTCATGCAGGCTGTTTTCGAATGGTTTGTCACCAAACGATAAAAAAATCCCGGACGGCTCTGCATACGACCGTCCGGGAATAGTGCGGTTAATACGCCGCAGAATTACCGCGAAGCCTCGCGGATGCTGACGGCATAGCCGCCTCCGGGAGCCACCCGCTGCGTGAGCTTCGACCGGGAGGTCACGGCCGTCTGCCGGATGGTATAAGCCTGCGGATTGGTCCGGTAGTGGGCGTCGGGCGCATCGGCGTAGATCGTAGCGACGTACTTTTTGCCGGGCTCCAGAAAATCGAACGCAATCTTCGACAGGTGTCCCTCCTTCCCTGCCGTCGAGCCGATGAACCATTCGCCGGTATGCTTCGCCCGGCGGGCCACGGTGACGTATTCGCCCGGCTCGGCCTCCAGATAACGGCTTTCGGACCAGTCGAGGGCCACGTCGCGGATAAACCGGAAGGCATCGGGGAAACGTTCGTAGTTTTCCGGAAGGTCGGCGGCCATCTGCAGCGGCGAGGACATCGTGACGTAGAGCGCCAACTGATTGGCCAGCGTGAAATTGCCGTGCGAATGGTTATCGGGGTTGACTTTGGAAATATCCATTTCGAAAATACCGGGCGTATAGTCCATCGGACCGCCGATGAGCCGCGTGAACGGAAGCACACAGACGTGGGAGGATTTCGATCCGCTGCCGGCCTGATACTCTGTGCCGCGGGCCGACTCGTTGCCGATCAGGTTGGGCCATGTGCGGCACAGCCCCGTCGGACGCACGGCCTCGTGGGCGTTGACCATAATGCGGTAGTCGGCGGCCTTCTCCAGCGCATACTGGTAGTGGTTGACCATCCACTGGCTGTAATGGTTCTCGCCGCGGGGAATGATGTTGCCCACATAGCCCGATTTCACGGCGTCGTAACCGTTCTCCTGCATGAAGCGGTAGGCACGGTCGATATGGCGTTCGTAGTTGCGCACCGAGGCCGAGGTTTCGTGGTGCATGATGAGTTTCACGCCCCGCTCCCTGGCGTAGTCGCGGAGTCCCTCGACATCGAAATCGGGATAAGGGGTCACGAAATCGAACACATAGTCTTTCGAGTTGCCGAACCAATCCTCCCAGCCGGTATTCCAGCCCTCGACCAGCACGGCATCGAGTCCGTTGTCGGCCGCAAAGTCGATGTAACGCCGGACGTTGACGGTCGTGGCGCCGTGGCGTCCATGGGGACGGAGTTTCGTGTAGTCGGTAACGCCCAGCTGGACCGAGGGCACGTCGTCGGTATAGGACCAGGCGCTTTTGCCGGTAATCATCTCCCACCACACCCCGACGTACTTGCAGGGTTTGATCCACGACGTATCGGCGATTTTGCAGGGCTCGTTCAGGTTGAGCGTCAGGCGCGAAGCCAGGATGCCGCGGGCATCGTCGGAGACGATCACCGTGCGCCACGGCGTCGTGCAGGGCGCCTGCATATAGCCCTTGTCGCCCTGCGAATCGGGCGTCAGCCACGATTCGAAGACGAAATTTTCGTCGTCGAGGTTCAGGTGCATGCAGGGATAGTCCACCAGCGCCGCTTCGTGGAGGTTGATGTAGAGGCCGTCGTCGGTTTTCAGCTGCAGGGCCGTCTGCACGCCTGTCGGCGAAAACGACGTCTGCGAGAGGTTGCCCGTGATGGCATCCTTCATCCGGGAGCGAATCTCCGACAGCCGTGAGCGGGTGTAGTCATACTCCTGCGTATCGTAGTCGCCCGGAATCCACCACGCCGTCATGTCGCCCGGCATGGCGAACTGCGTGCGTTCCTCGCGGATCACGAAATAAATCAGGTTCCGCTGCCGGGGAAATTCGTAGCGGAAGCCCAGCCCGTCGTCGTAAAGGCGGAACCGCACGATCATCGCCCGGTCGGTGGAGGGCTGGCGGAGCGTCACGGCGAGTTCGTTGTAGCGGTTGCGGATCTCGGACTCCTCGTCCCACACCGGGCGCCACGTCTCGTCGAAGGACGAGCGCACCGTGTCGGCCACCTCGAAGCCGTTGTAAAGCGAGGTCCCGGGATCGGCAGGAACCTGCGTGACGTCCATCGAGAAATCGGCCTTCGCTCCCCCACCCTTCAGTTCGAAGCCCAGGCGGCTGGGGCGGATCACCTCGTGCCCCTTGTAGGTCAGGGCATACTGCGGCACTCCCCCATCGGACAGCCCGAAGGTCATCGTCAGGTTCCCGTCGGGAGAAGTCAGGGTCTGCGCCGCAGCGACGGAGCCCGTCAGAAGGGCATAAAACAGGAAAATTCGTTTCATCATCGTTTCTATCGGTTATTTATGACATAAGTACGCCGTTCGGGACCTACTCCTTTGATGGTCAACCGCTTCCAGGAGGCAGGCAGGGGCGTTTCCCGACGCACGATCCCCTTGTCGGTGATCTCCAGTCCGCCGAAGCCGTTCATAACGGCCTGAAGCATCCCTCCGGCGCAGGTGGTGAAATAGGGGTTGTGCGAGGTCGGGGTCTCGGCCAGCACCCCGAACGGGGGCCGCAGGTTGGGCCGGTAACAGCGGCGGAACATCTCCTCGGCCTTCGCGGCGTCGCCCAGCCGGGCATACTGCACGCAAAAGACACTGAATGCCATGGCGGGACCGTTCACGCGGTCGATCTTCGCATCGTAGTAGGCCAGATCGCGCAGCAGCTGCCTGCGGTCGGTGACGATGCCGAGCGGATAGCCCAGCAGGTTGACATCGGCCTGCTTGATCTGCTGGCCCGTATAGCCCGCATATTCGAGCGTCACGCCGGCGTCGTCCCGGAGGATACGCAGTCCGTCGGCAATGTCGCTCCAAAGGGCGGGAGCTTTCTCGCCGCACGCCCGGGCGGCCTCCACGGCATTGCGCAGGACGACCTTCGCGGCGCCGTTGGTGAAGGCATTGTCGGTGACGTTCATGGCGTATTCGTCGGCACCGACCACCCCCGCAATCGAATAGCTGCCGTCGTCGTTGCGCACGACGCGGCTCACCCAGAATACGGCAATCTCCTTCAGCAGCGGCCATCCCGTCGTGCGGAGCCACTCCCGGTCGCGGGTCACACAGTAGTAGTTCCAGGCGGCGATGCCCACGTCGGCCGTGATATGGTGTTCCATCGGGCCCGTGATGGCCCACGTCGGGGTAGACTCCTCGCCGAACCAGTCCGACTCCCAGGGAAACATCACGCCCCGGTATCCGTAGGCCGAGGCACGGCGGCGGGCGGCGTCGAGGCGGTCGGTGCGGTAGTCGACCATCGAACGGGCGATGCCCTCGTTCAGCAGCAGCATGGGCGGGTACATCCACAGCTCCGTGTCCCAGAAAATATGGCCGTTGTAACCCTGCGACGAGAGCCCCATCGGCGGGATGCTCAGCCGCGAACCCGCACGGCACGAAGCGTAGAGGTTGTAGAGCGCGAAACGCACGACGCGCTGGGCCTCGTCGTCGCCCTCGATCTCGATGTCTCCCTGCCACATCTCGTCCCAGAGCCTGCGGTGGGCAGCCAGGACCCGGTCGACCGACTCATGGGCGATGTAGATGACCTGACGTTCCGATTCGCTGTAAGGATCGCTGAAATCGCGGGTCGTGCAGACGGCCCCGGCAAGCGTGAAACGCTTCGTTTCGCCCGCTTTCAGGCGCAGTCGGAGCGTCGCGGCATCATCCCGGCCCTCGTATCCGAACCCTTCGCCCGCAGGAATGAACATCGACGAAGCCGAAACGTCGTAACGGTCGTGCACGGTCCGGGCGTCGGTCCGGAGAATGTTCGTCGGATGGCCGTCGACAAGGAACGACCTATGCGTGCGGCGGGGCGTGCGGTATTCGCCTTCGGGAACCTGCATCGCGGTGCGGAAATCGGCCTCGGCATCCTGCAGGGCCGTCACCTCGACGTCGATCAGCGCCGCATAGGGCATATTGCGCAGGGCGACGACCGAATAGGCGACGCGGAGTTTGCCGTCGGCGACGAACGTCGTCGTATGCTCGGCCCGGCGCATGTCGATCGTCTGCCGCCACCCCGAAATCGCGTCTCCGTCGATCTCGCGGCCGTCGACGCGCATTGTCATCGAAAAGGGATCGATGCCCCGGACGGCACAGTTGACACCCGTGCGGTCGTTCAGTTCGAAGACGTGGTTCAGCACCACATGGCGGATGGAGAAAGGCTCTTTCCACGGCAGGATGCCCAGCATGCCGTTGGCCGTCGAAGCCCCGGTGTAGTCGGCGGTATAGTCGTCGGCTTCGAGCTTCCAGCCGTCGGCCGCCGCGGGGAGCAAGGCTCCCCACAGCAGGACGGCGGTTCCGACGAGGCGGATAAGGCGTATTCCCATGGTAGATTATTGCTTGGATATTTTCAGGACGACGCAGTCGTGCGCCGGAATGTCGAATTCGTAAGAGGATTGCTGCGGCAGGTTCCGGTGTTCCCAGAGGTCGCGCACTACCCCACCCGTGAAGCCCTGTTCGGAGGGCGTGAGCGTATACTCCAGGGGCTGGGACTCGCGGTTGAACACCGCCACGACCCTGCTGCCGTCGGTCAGCTCGCCCGTCCAGACGGAGCTCTGCGGATCGTTCGGGTCGTCCGAGAGGGGTTTGCCCGTGAAACCATCCTGCACGAGGGCCGTCAGTTCGCGGTTCTGGTAGAACCGGAGCCTGTCGCCCGCCGTGTCGTGACAGTCTGCAACGGCCACAAGTCCACCGGCGACGACATTGAGCGAAACGACCGAGCGGCATTCGGCGTCCGAAGCCATCGTGTTCAGACGGATAAAGTCGCCGTCGAGCATCACGCGGCCCCGGCCCGAGATGCGGGAGAAATAGACGAGGCCGTCGAACGGGTTCATCCATTGCATCCACATCGGATAGTGCACGCCCCGTTCCAGTGCCGAAAAGCGGTCCCAACCCCCGGCCTCGGTATCGACGCTGACGCGAATCGAGTGCGCATAGTTGCGTTCGACGGCGGCGTCGCCATAAGCGTGGTTCATGGCCACCGAAAGGAACATATCGTGCTTGTCGCACTGCTCGTGCATCCACCGCAGGGCGGTTTCATACATCCAGTCCGGACGGTCGGGGCCCACGCCCTCGGGACGAAAACGGTCCTTGCCGTCCTCGTAGAACGAGAGGAAATCGACACGCAGGAAGACGGCGCCCATCTCGGCATAGTGGTCGACATAGCCCCTCACCCACGCTTCGGCACCCTCCCGGTCCAGCTGCACCCAGTTGTACTGGTGCCCGTTGCGGTATTCGTTCAGGTCGACGATGTTGGCGACGGGAATGTCCGTACCCTTGATCTTGATGCCGGACTGGGCCACCTCGCGGGGAACCCAGAGCGGATTGCCGTAGATACCCAGCTGCAGCCCCTTCGAACGGCAGTAATCGGCCCAGTAGGCGTAGTCGTGCTGCCAGTTGATCGACGCCCGCGAGATATAACCGTATTCGTTGCAGACACGCAGGTCGTGTTCGGTCATCCAGCCGTCGGTCGAGACCAGCGTATAGCCGTAATTCTTCAGGTTGGCGGCCACCCAGTCGATGTTGGCCTGCCATTCGTCCTCGGGCATATAGCTGTTCTTCTCGTAGTTGTACTCGTAAGGACTCCAGTACATCGGGGCCTTGTGGCGCTGCTCGGGATAGACGGGCGTGTAGAGAGTGCAATTCACATAGGCGCTGTCGGCGGCGCTGTAAAGTTTCCAATGGACCGAGGTGTTCATCGTCAGTTTCACTTTCAGCCGCACGGAGGCCGATTCGCGGACGTTGCATTCGTCGATGACGATCCGGTTCAGCTCCTCCTGCGTCAGCACACAGGCACGCTCGCCCCGGGCGAAGCTCTTCGACCAGCTTCCGGCACCGGCCGGTGCCTCGCCGTCGATGCCGATTTCGAGCGTATAGCGGGTCGAGCCGTCGTCGGCACCGCCGCTCCAGGCGATCTCCAGCGCCTGACGCGCGGCGTTCTGCTGCGAGAGCTGCACGGCATCCGCCGACACCGTGAGGTAGAAATCCGAAAGGGGTCCGGCATCCGACCGCGCATCGTCGCTTTCGCACGACGAAACGCACAGCGACCCCATAAGGCTTATTGCATATAAATATCCGATCATTTTCATAACAGTTTATTTTATTCGTCAGCTTGTTCGAGCGTAAAGACCACCTGCATAGCGTGTATGTCCACGCGTATCGTGTAACGTCCGGGCGTGGCTATAAGCCAGGCATTGTCGTCCTGCTTGTAGTGCATGCCGCAGGCTTCGCCCGACACGACCTGCGTGTCCGGCTCGAGCGCCGTCAGCCGGGGACTCCCCCACTCCGTATCGGAGATGTCGCACATGATATTGAGACCGCCCTCGTTCAGGTGCCCGGTCCAGGTGTAATAGCGGTTGCCGTCTTCCGGAAGGAGCGTCGATTGGCTGTAATCGAATCCCCAGCCCTGGGGCGCCGCGCCTCCGATCAGCCCGAGCGACGGATAGGCAGTCTCCTCGGCATCGCTCCGCACCAAGCGGAAGGTGACGATCTGGGCCTGCATATCGACGGCTATTTCATAATTGCCGGGCGTGCGGATGTCCCATTTGTTGTCGTCGGCGGGGGTGCAGGCGAAAGGTTTGACCGCGGCATCCGGAGTGACCGGGTCGCCCGCTACGGTCGCAAGCAGCTGGTAATCGCCCCAGTCGTTGCCCGGGGTCCGGTTGCAGACGAATTTCAGTTCGCCGCGGTTCAGGTGTCCCGACCATTTCCACGTCGTGCCCTCGGCCGCGAGCGGGGTCATATTCCCGGCATCCCAGCCGTTGGGCGCGGCATCGCCCACCATGTGCATCGCCGTGCAGTTCTCCAGCAGGCTCCGTTTGAGGGTGAACACGACCGTTCCTGCCCCGGTATCGACCGAAATGGCCCAGGTTCCCGGAACGCCGATCTTCCACATGAAGTCGCCACGGTTCGGCTCCGACACGGCCGCCAGCACCAGCTCCTCGCTGACGCCCGAGACCACGGGTTTGTCCCGTTCCGAAGCGATATACTGGTCGGTTTCCCAGGTGCCGTCGGGATCGCATGCAAAGCGCAGCGTACCGACCTTCAATTCGCCTTCCCACGTAAAGACACGTCCGCTGCGCGTCAGCGGCGTCGCCTCCGTGATCGCCCAGTCGCCGGGAGTCGCGGGACCTACCATCGCGAGGGACGTGTAGAAGCGCCGTTCGAGCGTGAAGAGAATCGTGCGCTGCTCGGTATCCACGGTGACGGTGTATTCGCCCGCCTGCGCGATCTTCCACATATACGCATTCCGGGCGGGATCGGAGGCCCGGGTGAGGGTCATGGTCTCGCTGCGTCCCGAAGCGATCTCCCTGTCGGCCTCGGAGGCGATGAACTGATCGACACCGAGCGTACCGTCGGGATTGCACAGCACACGCAGGGTTCCGGCCTCCAGCGCACCCTGCCACGTGAATTCCGGACTGTCGTCCCCGGAACGGGTCATGACCACGGCCTGCGCCGGGTCCGTACCGCCGGGAGTCGCATCGCCGAAAAGCGCGAGCGACGCGAAGACCGGCGTTGCTCCGTAGGGCGTCACATCGACATAGGAGATGGCCGACACCGCCTGCTGTTCCCCGCCGACATAAGCGGCGACACGCGCTTCGAGCGTGATGCGGCGGCCGGGTTCCTGCCCCCAGGTCTCGGTGAGCAGCTCATTGAGCGCACCCACCGTATAGGTTTTCCCCATACCGGCGGCATCGGCGGTCTCCACGGCCGTTTCGTCGCCCGAAATCCCGAGCGAGAAGCGATAGGTAGCGTCAGCGGCATAGTCGTTCGCATCGCTCCACGCGAAAGCCACAGCCGTTTCAGCGGCTTGCGCCTCGTCGAGAATGAGGGTCTGCGGATCGACCGACAGCGTCAGCGACAACAGCGTCGCATAGGTCGTCACGCCGATCTGCACGACCGCCGAAAGGTTGACCGACTCGGAGCCGGAGACTGCCGCGACACGGGCCGTGAGGATCACCGGGTCGCCCGCCTCAGCACCCCACTCGCCGACGATCAGCTCCTGCAGTTCGGCTCCGGTGAACGAATGGCTGTTCGTCGTAATGCCTTCGACCTTGTGCACCTTCGCAACGGGAGCATCCTTGAGGGCGAGTTCGAGCGTATAGGCCGTTTTGCCGGCATAGCGGCTCCCGTCGTTCCACATGAAGGTCAGGGCCGTCTGTGCGGCATTTTCGCGCGTGATGGTCACGGCGTCCTGTTCCGGAGAGAGCGTGATGGGACGGATGTCCGCTCCGCCGACCTCCTTGTCGTCGCTGCATCCCGTCCAGAGAAGCAGCCCCGACAGGAGTATGAATAGATTTTTTATACGGTTCATTTTCAGAAATTTTAAGGGTTAGCGTTTTTCAAAACTGATCGTCAGCGCGTCGATGTCGAGCGTGATCCGGTAGTTTCCGGCCTCGGTGACGCGCCATTTGTAGTCCACGCCGCCGGGCTGCACCAACTGCACCCCCGTCATCGTCAGGTCGGTGCAGTCCTCGACGACGGGCATGAAGAAGGGAGCGTCCCAGCTGGCCTTTCCGGCCGGGAATTTCAGTTCGCCGGCCACCAGAGGGCCTTCGTAAACAAATTGTGCGGTACCCTCTACCCAGGTCAGCGGAGTGGCCTTTTCAATGGTCCAGTCGCCCGGAGTGGCGCCCCCGACCATATAGACGGACTCGTATTCCGGATAATATACCAGCGTATGGGTCAGGCGCTTGGTGTTCACGACCAGCCGGTAGGTGGCCGAACGGTCGATCTGCAGGCGCGTGCCCTCCGCATCGGTGCAGAGCTCCATCGAGGAGGCGTCCGCCCCGCGGAAGAAGGCCGGAAGCAGGCTCGTGCGCTGTCGCGGCAGAATGTATTCGCCGGCGCGGAAACGGCCTTTGTAGCTGTACTGGCGCGAGAGAACCTCCTCGGTCATGGCCACGGCTTTCGAAGGTTCCCAGCCCAGCGCGGCGCCGTCGACCTCGACGGCATCGCCCAGCAGGTAGAGCGGCGCGGAGGGCAGTTCGTAGGTCTGCACGTCGAAAGCCGTCGTAGCGACTCCGGGCATGAGGAATTTGTCGGCCGTGAGGCGGGCGATCACTTTGCCCTCGAGCCGGGCGGATTCGCCCGGGGTAATCCCCCACCGTTCGAGGCAGAGGTCGTTGAGCTCCTCGACCGTGAAGCTGCGCTCGAAAACATCCGGTCCCAGCACCTCGAGGTCGGTCGCCGTGGCGAAATTGTTGTCGGCAATGTCCATCTTGAAGCAATACTCCACCGAAACGGCGCTGCCGTAAGTATAACCCCGGTTCCAGGTGAACGTAACGGCCGTTTGGGCATTGTTCGCGGGGTCGAGCACGATCTCCTCCACGGAGGCATCGATGCGGAGCGCTTCGCCGCCGGTCGGAGCATAGGGGCTTTTGTCCTCGTCGCATCCGGCGAATGCAAGGAGCGAAACCAGTATCCAGATAAAATGCTGTTTTTTCATCGGTTGCGTGTTATTCCTGGGTTGACCAATAGGGATTCTGCACGAGGTTGGGATTCTTGTCCATCTCCCAGCTCGGCACGGGCATGAAATAGAACGCCTTGCGGTAGACGTGCTTGTAGTCGAGCAGCGTGCGGCGGAAATAGCCGTCGCGGGTCGTGGCGTTGACGTTCATGCCGTAAACCGGCTCGTTGAGCACGTTCCCGGCCTCCTTCCAGCGGCGCAGGTCGTTGTAGCGGACGCCCTCGACGCAGAGTTCGACACGGCGTTCCATGCGGATCAGTTTGCGCATGGCGATCTGGTCCGAAACGTCGACCGC
Organism: Alistipes sp. Zagget8; assembly: GCA_001941065.1. Classification (GTDB taxonomy): domain Bacteria; phylum Bacteroidota; class Bacteroidia; order Bacteroidales; family Rikenellaceae; genus Alistipes. The sequence continues at coordinate 241,612 of MSHJ01000013.1, read as the reverse complement.
GATCTGGTCGGGACCGGGCCCGTAGGTCGGAATGCCGGCGCGTTCGCGGATCTTGTTCAGGTAGACGAGGATGTCCGCATTGCCCGGGTCGCACTCGTTCAGCGCCTCGGCGTAATTGAGGTAAGCCTCGCCCAGCCGATAGAGGATTCCCGGACGGTAGATATAATTGTCGTTCAGCTCGTTGTGGTCGGGATGCACCTTCTTGCGCAGCAGGTAGCCCGCCTGCGGGGAGTTGTAGCCGCCACCGTCCATGTCGGGGTTGTGGAACTCCGTGCGGCGGTTCGACTCGCGGAACCACGCATCGTTGTAAAGCACCGTGACATAGAAACGCGCCTCGCGGTTACAGTACATATTATAGGTTCCTGCGGTGGTGATTTCACCGGGGGTCTCCGTGGGGCTTCCCTCGATCCACTCCGTATTGCGGCGGTCGGAGGCCGTCGAGTAACCGACATCGGAATAGCCCGAGGCGGAGTCGTCGATCGGCAGGCCGTTTTTCATGAAGAAGGCGTCGACCAGCGACTGGCTCACGCCCAGACCGCCGTTGCCGCCGCTGCCGCGCGGCGTGGCGTGCTTCTCGTAATCCCAGATGTTACACCCTCCGGGGCGTGCGAAAAGAATCTCCTTGTTGCCGTCGGTCCAGCGGGTGAACATCATGTTCTGGTACGACAGGAAAGGATCGATCTTGCCGTCGGCCGTCAGTTCGGTGTAAAGCCTGTAACCGTTGCCTTCGGCCAGCTCGATCAGCTCCCGGCAGGCTTCGGCGGCTTTCGTCCATTTCGAAGGGTCGTGCTGCGTGCTGAAAAGCGCCTCGCCCTTCTTGTTCACGTGTCCGGCATAGTCCGGATTGCCGTTCACAAGGTCGCTGGCGGCAAAGAGCAGCATGCGGGCCCGGACGGCATGGCACATGACCGACGTCGCACGGCCGAACTTGTTGTTGTTGGTATAGTAGGCCGGCAGCCCCTTGGCCGCCTCTATCAGCTCCTTGTCGATCCAGTCGACAATCGTATCGAACGGCGTCTGGCCGATCAACAGCTCCTCGTTGCTCGCCCCGGCGTCGACCAGCCCCGGCGAGAACGGAATCGGGCCGTAGGTCTCGATCAGCAGCCAGTAGTAGTAAGCGATCATAAACCGGGCCTCGTTCTTCATCAGGGCCACCTCCGAGGCGGTCACACCGTCCTGCGGCAGGGGTTTCACATGGTCGAGGAAGATATAGGCCGAACGGATGTATTTGGGCAGTTCCGACCAGTAGTACATCTTCCATTCGGTGGCGGGCGACCAGTTGCCGGCGACCATGTGGAGCACCGTCCAGTCGAAGGTCGTCCAGGCCGTGGGCAGCGTCATGTCGTCGCCCAGCGTGTCGTAACCGGCCTTGTTCATATAGTCCCAATAGGGATCGGCGATGCCCGCGTAGATGCCGGCCAGCCAGTCTTCGGTGCGGGTCTTGTCGTTGAAGACCATTTCGAGCGTCAGCTCGTCCTCGGGCACCTGGTCGAGGTAGGAACACGATGCGAGCAGCGAAAAGCCCGCCAGCACGATAGTCAGGTATATGCGTATTTTCATAGCAGAACGGTTTTAGAAGGTTACGGAAGCTCCCAGCGAATAACTGCGCATCGTCGGATAGATCAGTCCGTCGTTGGCTCCGACCTCGGGGTCCCAGAGTTTGAAATTCGAAAAACAGAAGAGGTTGTTGCCGCTCACGAAGAACCGGCATTTCTTATAGGTATAGCCGATCTCGACGGTCTTCACGCGCAGGAAGCTCATGCTCTTCTTCCACCAGGTCGACGGCTGCCGGTTATTGAGGCTCGAACCGTAGGAAAAACGCGGGTAGAAGACATCCTGACGCGGACTGTCGGGGCTCCAACTGTCGGCATAGTTGGTCAGGATGTTGCCCAGCACGCCCGAACCGCTGCCGGGAATGAAGACATCGCTGCCGACGATGCGCCACGTATTGGCCGTACCCTGCAGGAAGACACTGACATCGAGGTTCTTCCAGCGGGCGCTGGCCCCGAATCCATAGACGATCTCCGGGGTCTCGGTGCCGCCGATGGGCCCCATGTCCTGATCGTCGATCACCCCGTCGCCGTTCAGGTCCTTGTAGCGGATGTCGCCCGGACGGACCGAACTGTACGACTGCGTGGGAAGCCCCTCGCGCAGGATACCTTTTTCAACGTCGGCGAAATCAGCCTCGGTGAAGAGCCCGAGCGCCGTCAGGCCGTAGAGCGTCGAGACCGACTGTCCGGTATAGGAGCGGTAGGTGCCGACGACGGTCGGGGCCTCGTCCTTCTCGATGATCTTGTTGCGGGCGAAGGTAAACGTGCCCTTGAGCGAAAGGAACCAGTCGCGGCCGAACTGCTTGTTGAACTCCAGCGCCAGATCGACACCCCGGTTTTCGACAATGCCGTAGTTGGCCCACGGAGAGTCGATGAAGCCTGCCGAGCCGGGGATGTTGGTGCGCTGCATGAAGATGTTGCTGCGGCGCTCGAAGAAATAGTCCGCCTGTAGGTTCAGGGCGTTCCAGAGCCCCAGTTCCAGGCCGATGTCGAATTTCGCGGACTCCTCCCAGGTGAGGTCGGCGACTCCCTGGTGCCCCTCCCAGCGGCCCGTATGGGAGACATTGCCCTGGGTCGTGTGGCCGCCGCTGCCGTCCGTACCCCACGAATAGCCGTTGTTGGTCCCCAGCGTGGTGATATAGGCGAAGCGCAGTCCGTTGATGCGGTCGTTACCGACGATGCCGTAGGAACCGCGCAGCTTGAGCTTCGACAGCACGTCGCGGGCCGGCTCCATAAAGTGCTCCTCGGAGATCAGCCAGCCGACGGCCACCGAAGGAAAGAAGCCGAAGCGGTGGTCGCGGGCGAAATTCTCCGAACCGTTGTATCCGAAATTGAACTCGGCGACATAGCGGCGGTCGTAGGAGTAGGAGAAACGCCCCGCGAAGCCCTGGTTGCGGTAAGGCAGCTTCTCGCCGGTGTCGTAACTGCGCTGGTTGTAGAGCAGCATGGCATCGACATAGTGTTTGCCGAACTCGCGCGAATAGCTCACGGCGCCTTCGAGATAGGTCGTCTGCTCGCCGAATTCACCCGACGAGGCATGGTCGAGGAACTCCTGTCCGTAGCTGGCGATGTTCATAATCAGGTTGCCGTCGTCGTCGCGCCCCGTGGCCGGATTGTAGTAATCGGGCGTCTTGCCGCGCCGCACGAGACTGGCGTTCGAGCTGTCGAAAGCGAAGGTCATACGGGCCCGCAGGCCCGGGGTGATGAATTTCAGGTTCTGCTCGAGCGAAGCCTGGCTCTCGATCTTGGAGTTGGAAAGACGCTGGTAGCCGGTCTGCGTGGCCAGCGCCCAGGGATTCTGGTTGCCGTCCTTGCGGGCGACCTTTCCGTTGGAATAGATGGTCGGATGGACGAACGGCGGCGTGTTGAAGGCCACGTTGAACAGGTCCTCGATGTCGTGGTTGACCTTGTTCTGCCGCTGCAGGTAGCCGCCGATGTTGATTTTCAGCAGCGTGGTTTTGGTGATGTCCACATCGACGTTCGAACGGACGTTGTAACGGGTCAGCTTGGTCGAACCGTCCCACGACTGGCTGTCGTCGCGCTCCATGATGCCCCGCTCGTTGTAGACCGAGGCCGTGACATTGTAGCGCAGCACGGGCGAACCGCCGTTGACATTGACGTTCACACGCTGATTCCAGGCATGTTTCTTCGTGATGGCGTCGATCCAGTCGACATCGGGATAGAGATCCGTATCGTACCGGGACTTCGTGAGGCCGATCTGCTTTTGAGAGAACGGCAGCGTGATGCGGCTGTCCGACGCGATGGCGTTCATGACCTCCATATAGGTGGTCGCATCGACGAATTCCGGGAGCTTCGTCGGCTCGCTCATGGCGACCTCGTAACGCAGCGAGACTTTCGGAGGTCCCACCTCGCCACGCTTGGTGTTGATCAGGATCACACCGTTGGCACCCCGCACGCCGTAGACGGCACTCGCGGCGGCATCCTTCAGGATCGAGAACGACTCGATCTCGGCCGGGTCCATGTCGTTGAGCGAACGCTCGACGCCGTCGACCAGCACCAGCGGCGTGGAGCCTCCGGCAAAGGTGCTGATGCCGCGAATCCAGAAATCCGAATTGTCCTTGCCCGGCTCGCCCGTGCGCTGCACGGCGATCACGCCCGAAAGCTGCCCCGCAAGGTTGTTGCTCAGCGAGCGGTTGGTACCGATCTGCAGGTCCTTCGGGGCGAGGCCCTCGACGGCCCCCACGACGCTCAGTTTCCGCTGCGTGCCGTAACCCACGACGACCACTTCGTCGAGTTCCGAAACCTGCTCTTCGAGAATGACATGGAGGTTGATCCGACTGCCGACCACGATTTCCTGCGTCTGGTAGCCGACGAATCCGAAGCTCAGAACGCTTTTCTTGTCGGGGACATCGATGAAGAAACGGCCTTCGGCATCGGTCGTAACGCCCTGCGAGGTGCCTTTGAGCAGGACCGTAACGCCGACCATCGGCTCTTTTTCCCGATTAACGACCAGGCCGTTAATCGGGATCGTTGCCGCCGAAGCCGCCGCCGCGGACAAAAACAGGGCGAGGACGGACAGCATTGCGCGTATACAACAAGGTAGAGTTTTTCGCATACTCCGGTTGGTTTAGGTTATTGTTAGATTAGCCGGCGGCAAACGAACCTGCCGCTCTGAAGACAAATTTATACCGCCGCCGAGCCTCCTGCAAGAGCAGGGAGCTAAAAAGTAGTGATTTTTTCGAAGAATTCAGCTGACAGTCAGCGACATGAATAAACGCGCCCGATTCATATCGGTAGCGCTACCGGTAGTGGCGGGAATCGCCTCCGGGCTATTTCAGCCCGTCGCTGCCGATCTCCTCGGCAATGCCGATGCGGGCGACGAAATGTTCGAAGCGGCTGCGGTCCACACAAGCTTTGTTGCGGGCCGAGGTCCGGTTGTTATAGACCGTCGAGAGCGAACAATGCAGGAACTGCGCGATCTGCACGCTGTCGGTGATACCCAGCCGGACGAGCGCATAGATGCGCAGTTCGGTGGTGAGTGCGTCGGGAGCCTTCAGCACGATGCGTTCGGAGGGCTTCAGCAGTTTATTGTACTCCTCCACGAACGACGGAAAGAGTTTCAGAAAGGTGATGTCGAAATTATTGTAGAACAGCTCGAGGTTCTCGCGGGCGAACGCCGCCGGGTCCAGCGCCTTGCGCAGCGCGTCGCGGTTGTTGCCGTCGAGCAGACGCGCGATGCGCTTGAGGCGCGAATCCATCTGGTCGATATAGCTCAGGCAGAAATCCATATATCGCACGATATAGGTCTGTTTGATGAGGTTCGACTCGCTCAGATGGCTGTTCAGCTCTTTCAGTTCGTTATTCAGGGCCGCCAACCGGAGCCCCACCCGGCGGTTGTTCCGGTAGAGCTTATTAATATAGGTAAGCGCCGCAATGAGCAGCACCACCAGCAGGGCCAGAAAGGAAAGGCTGATGTAAAGATTGCGCTGCTGGCGGTTGCGGCGTATCTGATAGTCGTTGTCGATAATCGGCAGCAGCTGCGACACCTTGACCAGCCGTTTCTGCGAATTGCAGTAATTGGCATCCTCGAGGGCCACCTTCAGATAGCGGTAAGCCCGGTTGATCTCGCCGTCGGCATAGAGCATCTGCGCCAGCCGGTGGAGCGAAACATACTCCTTGATGCCGGTCTTCAGGTCGATGATGGCCGAACGGACATAGAAGCGTTCGGCCTCGCCGCGCGTCCCGCCGCCGTGGATGCAGGTTTCGGCCAGCAGGTAGTAATAGATGGCCTCCTCGCGCATATTGGTCTTCATGCGTTCGGCATTCGTCTCCAGCCATTCACGCGCTTCGGAATGGCGGTTCTCGAGATTCAGCAGGTTGGCTTTCGTGTAGTAGTAACTGCTGCCGTCCTCGTCGGGCGACTGCGAGCCGAGCAGGTCCGTGTAGGCGTCGTGCAGGAGTTCGTAGTGGTGCCGCTTGAGTTCGGGATTGTCGATCGACTGGTAGACGTTCTCGTAGAGGATACTGTATATGTTGTGGTAATAACTGCGCAGGAAAGGGGTGAAATGCCGGGTCGACATGGCATTGAGTATCTCGAACGCATCCTGGTTCAATCCAGCGATGGAATAAATCTGCGCGAGGTTGAGGTCCGTTTCGAGTATCTTCAGGCTGTCGCCGGTCCCGAGCGCCAGCTCCTTCTTCAGCAGGGCATAATGGATGGCCGTGTCGACCTGGAACGAGAGGTATTCGTTGAACAGCCGTCCATAATCGGCAAACCGCTCCTCCGGAGAGAGGCTGCCGTGGGCGAGGCGGCGTTTGATCTCTTCGAACTGCCCCTCGCGCCGCGCCGCATAGACCTCCCGGTTGGCAATGACCCGGTCGAGTTCGCGGAGTTGCTTTCCGAGATTCCCCTCCGGCTGCGCCCCGACCGGAAGGATCGCAGACAGCAGGAGCGTCAGAAAAAGCGGCAAACGGATTTTCATAATCGGGTTCAGTGGAATTTCAGGCGGAACAACGGGTAAAAATAGGCATAAATTCCCGGATTGCAAAATCGATTCCGCGGGTACGAAAAAAGCGGGACAACGATTCCCGGATCGTTATCCCGCTTTTGGGCTTTACCTCTCCCCGTTCAGGGCAGGCAGAAAAATTATTTCTGGCCGTTGATCTTGCTCAGTTTCTCGAAGAGCTGGCCGAAAACATCGTCCATCTCGGCACGCAGGGCGGCATAGTGCTTGCGGACGAGCGACGTGTTGTGCGGCTCGGCGGGATTCATCGCCTTGGCGAACAGGTCGTTGCGCACGGCAACAGCCTCCTGCATCACCTCGAAGATCTCCTTCTCTTTCGAAGGCTGGAAACAAATAGCCATATCGCAGTCGAAAACAACCTCCTCGAGGCGGTAATCAATCTCCTTTTTCAGGTTGCGTAAATTTGCCATATTCGGTAGATTTTAGAATTTTTGCTTCGGCAAAGGTAGTAAAACCTTTCGGATTATCAAACATTTTCAGGCTGCGGTCCCGGGAAATAATTCCGGGACGGGAGACGGACAAAAAAAGATTCCGGATTTCCGGAATCTTTTGGCGAGCTACATCTTTTCGAGGTCCTTGTAGGTTTTCTTGGCAGCCTTCTCAGCCTTCTTGGCGGCCTTAGCCTCTTTCTTGGCGATCTTTTTGGCGGCTTTCTCCTGTGCGCGGACTATCTTCTGGGCTTCGCGGGCCTCGTGTTTGGCGATTTTCTCGGCGGCACGGGCCTCCTTGCGGGCCTCGCGGGACTCCTCGCGCATCTCTTTCTTATACTCATGCTCGTTGGGCATCTCGACGATAATGCCGCTTACCTGCTCATCGACAACCACATAAGGTTCCGCAGGCTGTGCGGGCTGCGGCTGCGGAGCCGGTTTCGGTTTGGGAATCAGCGTCCGCTGCTCGACGATGCTGTTGACCCGGTAATCGATCGTCAGTTCGACGCGGCGCAGCGGCGGCAGGATGTTCTCCTTCATATAGTCCCACGCCGCGGTCATCTTCTTCAGCGCCAGCTCCTTTTGGTCCGGAGACTGCCGACTGTCGAGGATACCCAGCACGGCCTGCTTATCGGGCACTGACGACTGGGCGACCAGCGTGCGGCACATCTCCCAATCCTCGGCGACGGAGTTCACCGTCACCTTGTATTTCTTCGAAAATCCGTATTTCCGGTCGAGATAGGCTTTGAAATCATTGGCACGGCGGGCGGCCAGCGCCTCGTTGAATTTCACGGGTCCGTCGGGCGACGAATACCCCGTGACGGTCACCGCGCTGACCCGCTTCAGCGTGTCTTTCGTCAGGTCGCCGACGAACACATCGAGTTCGTCGAGTTCCTTCGGATTGCCGCTGAGCGCGGCGTTGAGCGTCGCCAGGTTGATCCGGTAGCGGACCGAATAGTCGGAGTCGTTCCGGCTTTTGACGAGATACCTGCGGACGATGTAATCCCCGTCGGCAGTCTCCGACAGCAACACGGTATCGGCCGCAGGCGCCGGCACCGCACTCTTGGTCTGGGCCGTCGCTCCGGCAGCGGCACACAACGCGAGAGAAAGAGCGAATGTAGATACGATTGTTTTCACGCTAAAATAGTGTTAGTTAACAGCACTCCCCTCTCGCAAGATTCGTACCACGGTAAAGACAACAAAAAACGGAGGTTTTCGAAAAACCTCCGTTCCGTATTGTCGTTGAACACATTACATCCGCTCGGGAACGTCGATGCCCAGCAGCTTCATGCCGCTGCGGATGACGCGGGCGACCTGCCGGACCAGCTGGAGGCGCATCCGCCGCACGTCGGCGTTCTCCTCCTTGAGGATCGAGTGGTCGTGGTAGTAGCCGTTGAACTGCTTGGCCAGTTCGTAGACGTAGGCTCCGATGATCGAAGGCGCGAAATTCTCGCCCGCGGCGGCCACGACCGAAGGATATTCGGTCAGCGTCTTCACCAGGTCGATCTCCTCGGGCAGGTAGTCGGCGGCGACAACTCCTTCGAAATCGATGCCCGCCTCGGCGGCCTTGCGCAGGATCGAGCGGATACGCGCATGGGTGTACTGGATGAAGGGCCCCGTATTGCCGTTGAAATCGATCGACTCACGGGGATCGAACAGCATCGTCTTTTTGGGGTCCACCTTTAATATAAAGTATTTGAGGGCACCCAGTCCGACCATCGTCGAGACGGCATTCGCCTCCTCCTCCGTGCATCCGTCCAACTTGCCCAGCTCGGCCGACATCTCGCGGGCCGTCGAGACCATGCCTTCGATCAGGTCGTCGGCATCGACTACCGTGCCCTCGCGCGATTTCATCTTGCCCTCGGGAAGCTCCACCATGCCATAGGACAGGTGGGTGATATGGTCGCTCCAGTCGGCATAGCCCAGCTTCTTGAGCACCAGTTTTAGCACCTGGAAATGGTAGTTCTGCTCATTGCCCACGACGTAAATCATGTCGTCGAGCTTGTTGTCCTCGAAACGGCGGAAGGCCGTGCCGAGGTCCTGCGTCATGTAGACCGAGGTGCCGTCGCCGCGCAACAGCAGTTTTTCGTCCAGTCCGTCGGCCGTGAGGTCGATCCACACCGAGTTGTCGGGGCGGCGGTAGAAAACGCCCTTTTTCAGTCCCTCGTCCACCAGCGCCTTGCCCAGCAGGTAGGTCTGCGATTCGTAGTAAACCTTGTCGAAATCGACGCCCAGCGCCTTGTAGGTCACGTCGAAGCCCTCGTACACCCAGCCGTTCATGGTCACCCACAGCGAGTAGACCTCGGGGTCGCGGGCCTCCCACTTGCGCAGCATCTCCTGCGCCTCGAGGATGATCGGGGCGTTTTTCTTGGCGTCGTCCTCCGACTGGCCCTGCGCCACGAGCTCCTTGATCTGGGCCTTGTAATGTTTGTCGAATTCCACGTAGTATTTGCCCACGAGGTGGTCGCCCTTCATCCCCGACGAAGCCGGGGTCTCGCCGTTGCCGTAGAGTTTCCACGCCAGCATCGACTTGCAGATATGGATGCCGCGGTCGTTCACCAGGTTGGCCTTGATGACCGTGTGGCCGTTGGCCGCAAGGATCTGCGCCACGGAGTAACCCAGCAGGTTGTTGCGGATGTGCCCCAGGTGCAGCGGTTTGTTGGTGTTGGGCGACGAATACTCGACCATGACCGTACGGCCCGTCGCGGGAGCCTGCCCGAACGCCTCGTCGGCGGCGATCTCGGCGAAGCGGGCCGCCCAGAACGTGCTGTCGAGCGAGAGGTTCAGAAAGCCCTTGATCACGTTGAACGCACGGACCTCCGCGATGTTGGCCGTCATATATTCACCGATCTCGGTCGCGGTGGCCTCGGGCGACTTGCGGCTTCGTCGCAGCAGCGGAAACGTCACGAGGGTGTAGTCGCCCTCAAACTCCTTGCGGGTCTTCTGAATCTGCAGCTGCTCGTCGCCGAGCTCTCCGTAAAGCGCCTCCACCGACCGGCGGACCGCATCCGAAATAAAGGTTTCAATATTCATATCCGAATTGATTTTTGCCTGCAAATTTAGCGTTTTTCGCCGAATAATCAATCTCCGGTCCCCATATATTCTGAAACAATCCGTATATTTGCCGGGTAAACCGACCAGACATTCCATGGAAATTCTCGTCATTCTGCTGCTGATCCTGCTCAACGGGCTCTTCGCCATGTCGGAGATCGCGCTGATCTCGGCCCGCCGCTCGAATCTGGAAATGCAGGCCCGACAGGGCAGCGCAGGGGCCCGCCAGGCCCTGAAACTGGCCAAAGACCCCGACCGATTCCTCTCGACGGTGCAGATCGGCATCACGCTCATCGGAATCCTCACGGGTATCTATTCGGGCGATACACTGGCTGCAAAATTCGGCAAAGAGCTGGCTGAACTGGGCATTCCGCTGCGTGCGGCGACCGTCACGGCGCAGGTCACGATCATCATCGTGGTCACTTATCTCACGATCATCTTCGGCGAACTGGTGCCCAAGCGCATCGGCATGAACGCGGCGGAAAAGGCCGCGAAGATCGTCGCACGCCCCATGCGGGCGCTGTCGGTCGTGGCGTCGCCCTTCGTGTGGCTGCTCTCCAAAAGCACGGCGGGCGTCACCCGTCTGCTGGGTCTGCAAAGGGGCGAAAGCAAGGTGACGGAGGCCGAAATCCGCTCAATCATCCAGGAGGGCGCCGAGGACGGCGAGGTGCAAGAGGTCGAGCAGAAGATCATGGGGCGCGTCTTTTCGCTGGGCGACCGCACGGTGGAGTCGATCATGACCCACCGCAGCGAACTGGTGTGGCTCGACGCGGCGATGAACGCCGCCGAAATCCGCGAAGTCGTGGCCCGCGCTCCGCACAACCGCTACCCCGTCGGCGAGGGCAGTCTGGACAAACTGCTGGGCGTGGTCTACCTCAAGGATATTTTCCTGCACCTCGATGAACCCGGTTTCGACCTGCGTTCACAGCTCACCCCGGCCAAGTTCTTCCACGAAGGATTCGAGGTCTACAACGCCCTCGAACAGCTGCGCAGCGAGCAGTTGGGATACGGCATCATCTGCGACGAATTCGGCGTCACCCGCGGTATCATCACCCTGAAAGACATCTTCGAAGCGCTCGTCGGCGAACTGCCCGACCCGCGCGAAGAACCCGACATCGTACAGCGCGAGGACGGCAGCTGCCTCGTGGACGGACAGTGCCCCTACTACGATTTCCTCGCCTGGTTCGGACTCGAAGAGGTTTTCGCCCACAACGCCTACAACACCGTCAGCGGCCTGATCCTCGAACAGCTGGCCCACATCCCGGCCACGGGCGAGAAGCTGTCGTGGAACGGATTCACGTTCGAAATCGTGGATATGGACGGGGCGCGTATCGACAAGGTTCTCGTCACCCTCGAACAACCGGAATAAGTATGAAAATCGCAGCTATAGAATTAGGTGAACATCCCCTGCTTCTGGCACCGATGGAGGACGTGACCGACCCGTCGTTCCGTTATATGTGCAAACGCTTCGGCGCCGACGTGGTCTACACGGAGTTTATCTCCTCGGACGGGCTGATCCGCGACGCGGCCAAATCGCTCAAGAAACTCGAAATCGACGACGCGGAACGTCCCGTGGGCATTCAGATTTACGGCCACCTGATCGAACCGATGGTCGAGGCGGCCCGCATGGCCGAGGCGGCCCGGCCCGACATCATCGACATCAATTTCGGCTGTCCGGTGAAGAAGATCGCCGGGCGCGGCGCCGGGTCGGGGATGATGCGCGACGTGCCGCTGATGGTCGAAATGACCCGGCAGATCGTCGCGGCGGTGAAGACGCCCGTGACGGTGAAGACCCGCCTCGGATGGGACGAAGAGTCGAAAAACATCGAGGAGATAGCCCTGCGCCTGCAGGATGTGGGCATTGCGGCGCTCACGATCCACGGACGCACGCGGGCCCAGATGTACCGCGGCGAAGCGGACTGGACGCTGATCGGCCGGGTGAAGAACAACCCGCAGATACACATCCCGATCATCGGTAACGGCGACGTGGATTCGGGCCCGAAGGCCAAAGAGATGTTCGACCGTTACGGCGTGGACGGCGTGATGGTGGGCCGTGCGACCTACGGACGTCCGTGGATTTTCCGCGAGATCAAGCATTTCATGGCCACGGGCGAGGTGATGTCCCAGCCGTCGGTCACGGAACGGGTCGCAATCGCCAGGGAGCACCTGCAAAAGTCGCTCGAGATCAAGGGCAACCATGTCGGCATCCTCGAAATGCGGCGCCACCTGACGAACTATTTCAAGGGGCTGCCTGATTTCAAACCCACGCGCCTGAAACTCGTCACGTCGCTCGACATCGACTGCCTGTTCTCGACGCTCGACGAAATCGCCGCCCGCTGGGGCGACTACGACCTGAGCGGCACGGTCCCCGCCCCGCTGTCGCACAACCTGTAAAGGAACTCCGCTCCGGATTCCGACACAACCGCTCCCGGCACTTACGATCCGTAAGGCCGGGAGTGGCTTTTTCATACAAACGGAAACCGAAACGAAGAATGTTTGAATTTATTGTTACAACGGGCGTTTTTTTGTCGCTCTCAGGGCTTTAGTTCACGCTTTTTTACCTATTTTTGTTAGGCAAACAGTCCGGAATAACGGTCACAGGGCGACCGGATTCCGACAGGCAAACCGAATTCTTTATAGTATGAAAGAAACTTTTACTGCATTCCATGCAGGGTTCCGCCGTAACCTGCGGCGTACCCTGTTATTAATGTGTGCCCTGACAATCGCCGACGCTTCCCTGGCAAGGGGGGGGGGGAAATTCGACCCCTTCTTCAGGTAACTCCGCGTTAGCGTCGTCAGAGACGCAATCCGCACCCCAAAGTGCGACCCGCGACATCAGCGGACAGGTTTTCGACGCGCAAGGCGTCCCTTTGATCGGTGCGACGGTCATGATCAAAGGCACTTCGAAAGGCATTCACACCGACACGAACGGAAAATTCACGCTGACGATCCCCAACACGGATAAGGTCGTCCTTCTCGCGGTCTCCTACGTCGGCATGAAGAGCCGCGACATCGGAGTCACCACCCAAAAGACCCTCAAAATCAAACTCGAATCCGACACGGAGATCGGCGAGGTCGTCGTGACGGGTTACGGCGTCGTGCAGCGCCGCGAGGACCTGGTCGGCAGCGCCTATCAGGTGAGTTCCAAAAAACTGGAACTGATGCCCGTAAGCCGTGTGGACAACCTGCTCGACGGCATGGTGCCGGGTATGCAGGTGTCGAAGGGATTCAACAACAGCGACGAGAGCATGCGTGCACGCCTGACCGTGCGCATCCGCGGCGATGCGTCGCTCAGTGCCTCGAACGAGCCGCTGTGGGTCGTCGACGGAGCCCCCATATACACGGGAGGAATCACCGGACTGAGCATCGGCACCGAGTACACCATCAGCCCCCTCTCGTTCATGAACCCCAACGACATCGAGTCGATCACAGTGCTGAAGGACGCCTCGACCACGGCCCTTTACGGTGCCGACGGCGCCAACGGCGTGATCCTCATCACCACCAAGAAGGGCCGGGAGGAGAAGACCAGCATAAACGTCAGCTTCAAATACGGCATCGCCTTCGCCAACGAGAGCACCCGTTACAAGATGCTCAACGCTTCGCAGTATATGGAATACGCCCAGGAGGCGTGGGTTAACGCCGGTTATCCCATCTCGGCCTTCCCCTATCAGGACAGCGAGTACAACAGCTACTCCACAACCGACACCCGGTGGCATAAACTCTACCTCGACACGGGGCAGACCTTCCAGGTGGACCTGAGCGCCAGCGGCGGCACCAAACGGATGAAAAACTATATCTCGGCGGGTTACTATACCGAAGATATGATCCTGAAAGGCAACAAGCAGCAGCGCATATCCCTGCGTTCCAATTCGACCTACACATTCTTCAAAGGGCTCGAAGCGGCGCTGATCCTGAACGGAACCTACAACATCAACGACACGTTCCCGTCGACGCGCAACTACTACGAAACGCTGCCGATCTTCTCGCCGTACGAGAACGACGGCCATACCTACCGGTTGTACAACTATTACAGCCGGGATTCGTTCTACGAATACAAACCGACGCAGGTAAAGTTCTTTGCCAACGACCTACCCGAACGGGACCAGAACGACAACAGGCAGCGGTCGCTGAACGCCAGCGTCAACGCCTCGCTCAAATGGGAACCCGTCAGGGGACTTTCGGCCACCACGCAGTTCGTGGCCAATTACATCGGAACCTACGAGGCGACGTACAAGGCACGCACCAACCTGTCGGGATACTACGCCAACGATCCGGCCGGCATTTCGCGGCGAAGCGGCGTTTTCAACCTGAACTGGGCGAGCATCAACCGCATCAATTTCGACCGCGAATTCGGAAAGCATCGCATCGGAGCCGTGGCCGGCATCGAGTTCAAACATGAGGAAGGCCGCAACCTCTACGTCTCCGGATACGATTTCATCAACGACCAGATCAAGGAAATCGCCTATGTTCCCAAGGCCAATGTCAGCGGATCGAGCAATACCACCTACTCCCGGTCGCTCTCCTACCTGGGACAGGCATCCTATGCCTATGACAACCGTTACTACATGACGGTAAATGCACGGCGTCAGGGCTTCTCCGCCTTCGGCGAGTACTCCCGCTGGGCGACATACGCTTCGGTGGGCGTCGGCTGGAGCATCCACAACGAACATTTCTTCCGCAGCGACATCTTCGACACCCTGAAAGTCAAGGCTTCGTACGGCACGAGCGGAAACTCGCGCGTCGACACGTCGTCGGCATACGGCACCTACAGCCTTTCGTCGAGCTACTCCTACCAGGGAAACCTCGGCGCCATGCAGAGCGCGGTGGCCAACCCGGGACTTACGTGGGAGACGACCTACATGACCAACGTGGGACTCAGCGTCGGCCTTTACAAGCGCGTGATGGTCGACCTCGAGTTCTACAACAACGTCACGACCGACATGCTGACCGAAAGCCGCGTGTCGTCGATCATCTCCGAGGACGCCGTCATGCGCAACGTCGGCAAGATGCGCAACCGGGGTTATGAAATCACCGTCACGTCGGCGAATATCGTCCACAAGGATTTCTCCTGGCAGACCGAGCTGAACATCGCCCACAACCAGAACAAGATCCTGACCCTCTTCGAAGGCATCACCAAGAGCTTCGGGGAGCGCGTCTGGGCAGAGGGCCGTTCCAAGAACGAGTGGTGCCTGATCCGCTGGGCCGGCATCGACCCGGCCGACGGGCGACCCATGTGGTACGACAAACGCGGCAACGTCACCAAAGTCTACGACTACGACAACCGCGTATCGGATGGACGGACGCCCAATCCGGCCGTTTTCGGCAGCATGACCAATATCCTGCGGTGGAAAGAGTTTTCGTTGCGGTTCATGCTGAACTACACGATCGGCGGCTGGCAATACACCTCCCTGGACCGTTTCACCCTGAATTCGGGGTATGACATCATCGAATCCAATGCGCCGCTCGAAGCGTTGGATCACTGGAAAAGCCCGGGAGAACTGGCCGTCAATCCCCGCGTCGTCTACAAAAACGAGATGAAATCGACCTCCTACACCGACCGATTCCTGCACCGCATGACCAACATCCGCCTGCAGAACGTCGCGCTGACGTACCATTTCCCGAAGCAGCTGTGCAAGAAACTGCGGATGGAGGCGATGAGCGTCTCGCTGGTCGGCGACAACGTCTATCTCTGGACCCCCGATCAGAAACACGGCGAAAACAGCTACAAAACGATCATGAATTCCGGGTATCCGATGACCTCGACCTATTCGGCAAATCTTTCCGTAACTTTCTGACATCCGAGCACATGAAACGAATAACGACCTATATTTTAACGACGGTCCTGCTGGCCGGCTCGGCCGGTTGCAGCAGCTTCCTCGAAGTCGAGAAAATCGGCAAAAGCACGATTCCGTCCTTCTTCGCGGAACTCGAGGGACTGAAGAGTGCGTACAACGGCATATACAGCGCCACCTACTCGTTTTACGACGACTATGCGGTCAATTATCCCGACCTGACGAGCGACCTCGCGGACGCAACCCCCAATGCCGGGGAAATGCAGACGGATATTTACAACTTTCTGGCCCTGCCCGAGGACAATGCCGGCTATCCGCGTCTGGTGTGGCGAGGGGCTTACAGCGTGATAACCAATGCCAACAACATCATCCATTACGGTCCCGCCCTGAAGGAGAGCTATCCGGGCGACGTGACCGAGATCGACCGGATCATCGCACACGCCTGCTTCATCCGTGCGCTGATGTTCCTGAACCTCTGCAACGCCTACTGCCAGACTTACACCTACACGGCGGACGCCTCGCATCTGGGAATCCCGCTGCCCACACGCCCGATAAGTTTCAACGACGTAATAGCCCGGAGCACCCTGCGGGAGGCATACGCGCGGATCATCGAGGACATCAACACGGCGCAGACGACGCTCGAAAAAACGGGCGACTCCGACGTGTATTACGCTTCGGCAACGGCATGCCGGGCCCTGCTGGCCCGCATCTACCTCTACATGGGCAACTACGGCCTGGCCGAAGAATATGCTTCGCAGGTGATTGCGGACGTACCGCTGACACCCCACGACGAATATGAGATCATGTTCCGCTACCCGCACGAAAACAAAGGCAAGGAGACGATCCTGCGAATGAGCGGCTACGAAAAATCATCGTCGATAAGCAAACTTTACGATCCCTCGAACTCGCCGAAGGTCCTGCCGTCGGCCAAACTGCTGGCGCTGTTCGACGACCCCGACGACATCCGGCGCCAACGGCTGCTGCATTACGATCCGGTTTATGAAGGTTACAACGACGATATACACGGATACGAAATGGACGCCTGTGTGAAATACTATGTCAACGACAAATATAAAAAGGACAACAACGGTCTCTACGGACACAGCGATCCCTTCGTCGTGCGCTGCTCGGAGATGTACCTGATCCGTGCCGAAGCGCTCTGCAACCGGGAGAATCCCGACCTCGAAGGTGCTGCCGCCGATCTGAAGGCCCTGATCGCCCGCGCAACGGACAAGCCGGCCGACGAAATCACGCTGGAGTATTCCGGACAGGACGAAATGAACGCCCTGATCGAGCGGGAGCGTATGCGCGAACTCTGTTTCGAGGGACACCGGCTGCTGGACATCGCACGGCGTCACCAGAATCTGGAACGCGACGAGTCGGCATCGGCAACGACCAAGAAACTCGTTTATCCCGACTATCGTTTCGTCCTGCCGATCTGCCAGCTGGAGATGGACTCCAACCCCGCGATGAAGCAGAATCCCGGATATGTCGGAGCCGAAGAATAAACACACAATCGATATACGCCATGATTAACCGAATAGCAATCATACTGGCCGCCGCAGCGGCTTTGCTGCTCTCCTCCTGCAAGAAGGACGAGCCTTACGACCATCCGTTCATCTATGTCATACAGGCCGATGACGCCGCTTATGCCGCGACATCGACCGTTTCGTCGCAGGCGACCGTCGTCCGCACGTACAACATCTGCCTCAGTTCGAAGGAGCTGGACGAAAACCTGATCGTAGACTACTCGTTCACCGTCGGCGACGGACTGAAGGCCGGAGTCGATTTCGAACGTGTGACCACGGGCAACCAGGTGGTTTTCGCCCCCGGAGTCTATACCATGCCCGTTCGCATCCGCTGGCTGCCCAACGAGGTCGATGCGTCGAAGGACAACACCGTGACGATCCGCATCGAAAACACCAGCCTCGGATTCACGATCGGATTTCCGGGCCCCGACCAGCTTTCGCGGCAGCATACGATCCGAAAAATAAATATGTAGATACTCACCTTTTAAATTCAATACAACTATGAAAAAGTATTTATCCATGATTTGCTGCCTTGCGGTGCTGTTCACCGCCGGATGCGGCGACGACGACACCGGAGGAGAAGACGGCCCGAAGGGCGAAGCCAAACTCACGGCATTCAGTTTCACGGCGGAAAGCAATCCCGACTGCTTGGTGAAGGATTACACCGGCACGATCTCCGGCACGGCGGTCAGCGTGAAGGTTCCCGCCGGCACGGACGTTTCGGCGCTCGTGGCGACGTTCGAAACGGCCGACGGGGAATCGACGGTGACGGTCGGCGGCACGCCGCAGGTCAGCGGCACGACGGCCAACGATTTCAGCGACCCGGTAGACTATCTGGTAAACCTCGGCAAGAAGAACGCCCTCTACACCGTGACGGTCAGCGAACTGCCCGAAGCCGTATGGACCAAGGTCACGGAGTGGGAACAAACAGCTAATGATTTCAGACTGGAGATTGACCCGACCGACGACCAACCGGCCCTTCTTGTAAACGCCGACGGAGCGACAAGTGCAGAAGATGTAGCCATTTTCGCCAAAGTAAGTAACGGAAAATTCCAGCCGGATACAGTTGCGGCAAGACGCACCAGTATGCCCGCCTTTGGATTCAGCGCTTCGGGGAAACCTTACATTTTCTACTATGATCCCGTTTCCGGCGTAGCGAAAGGATTTATCGCGACACGTACCGGAACTGCCTGGACGGAAGAATGCACGGATATCGACCGCCCGACTACGGTAGGACCTACGATCGGATCAGTGGGTGAGAGAATGTTCGCATTCACGATGAACCGAGCCGCTGGGGTCTTGGGAGAACGTTTCGTTAACATTACCGAGTACAACAACGGCTGGAATAAGAACCAGTCGATTTCCGGACGCCCCAGCCAACGAGCATATTCAGTCATAGCCCGTAACGTAGAAAATGCAATGTATGTATCGGTTCACAACCCTGCCGAGACTGCAACTAATACGCCCCATTCGATCTCCATCTACAAATTTGAAAACAATGCATGGTCTACTATCATAGAGGCATACGTCAAACCGAACGAGGCAGGAGACAGCTATGTACCTATCGATCTGATTGACCATGATCTTGCAGTAGACAAAAAAGGAAATATTTATTTAGGGATTGCATACAACCGAATCCCACAGGTTGTAAAGTTCGATCCTGCTACCAAAATATTCAACCTCGTTGCTACGGTTTTGCCAACACATACCGCAACTCGTCCAAACTTTTGCCGGATAGCGGTAAGCCCTATCGGCACGCTGCACGCTGCATATAAGGATGCCGACAATCATTTATTTGCCACTTCATTGGATAACACGACCAAGGATTGGAAGACCGCTGTTCAACTCAGCACGGAGGCAGTTGACGGGTTCGAATTCAAATTCGCCGAAAACGGAACAGCCTATCTTGCATACAATGTTAATGCAGAAAAGGTTGATGGCGTGATCGTCTCGCCGGCCAAGATACATCTCTACAAACTGGCGACTGCGGAATAATTTAGAATCAAGCGTCAGCACCAATCTATGAAAAAGACGATTCACACAGCAAGGGCCTATGCAATGGCCCTTGCTTTAGCGACGACGATCTCGATGATGTCGTGCCAGACACAGGACAATTCGGACGAACCCGCTTTAAAAGATGGGCAGGAGCAGACTATCGTAATGGCACAGTCTGCAGATATGACCCGGGCAGTAGTATTTTTTCCCGAAGAGGAGCTTGTCGATATTATAAATTATGTCCTTAATACCGACTACGATGCAATCTCCGGCGAGACAAAATTATCTTGGGATTTGCTGGCCGATGAGAAGGATATGGCACAGATTTTTTCGGAGGTTAACTTTCGACTCGCGGTGAACATACCATGGGTTGAACAAGAAAATATCGAAACCTTTGGGGATCTGGTCAACTATGTAAAAAAACATTTTAATGGTTCCTACAACAACCCGGATATTATTTTTTCGAAAGTTCAGAGAATTATCAGCGAACAGTTAAATATTTCCATCTGTCAGATTTATCTTCATTCCGATCTCAAAAGGGATTTAGGTATGGAGAGTCTGGATGTTTTTGAAACGGCCATGGCCATTGAAGAAGGATTCGCTATTGAGATACCCGATGAATATATCGAAAGAATAAAAATCGTCGAGGACTATATATTATATCTCCGACATCGCTGATCCGGATCGTGTAATAAAATTGCACTCGAATAATGCGGGCCGCAAGGCTCGCATTATTTTACCCGAATACCCGATCGACAATTTTACCCATGAAACCGATTCCTGTTTTTCTGACACTGGCGTTTCTGACGCAAATTCTCCTCGCAGCACCGCAGGCCGGGGCACAGCCCGCCCGTTCGGGAACGCTCTTCCTCGACCGCAACGGCAACGGCGTTCGTGACAGAGGCGAACGTGCGCTGAAAGGCATCCCCGTATCCGACGGGGATACGGTCGTCCTGACCGACCGGAAAGGCCGCTACACCCTTCCCGCAACGGCACACGGCAGTGTATTCCCGATCCTTCCGTCCGGTTACGAATTTCCGGGCGGCGGGATTCACAACGCCCGGTTCCGATACTACCCCGACAGCACGGCGGACGGCAATGCCGATTTCGGACTGGTCCGCCGCAAACAGCCCGACCGCTTCAGCATCGCCG
Source organism: Alistipes sp. Zagget8 (assembly GCA_001941065.1). Lineage (GTDB taxonomy): Bacteria > Bacteroidota > Bacteroidia > Bacteroidales > Rikenellaceae > Alistipes. The sequence continues at coordinate 221,130 of MSHJ01000013.1, read as the reverse complement.
CCGTGGGCGACGTGCAGTTCGGCGACACGACCGAAGCGGGATATGCCGCACGCACCTTTTTCTCGGAACTGGCCGAATGCCGCGACATGGCCTTTTCGCTTTTTCTGGGCGATCTGGTAAATGACGACTGCACGCTGTTCCCGCTATTCGGGGAATTGGCCGGCAAACTGCCGATGCCTTCGTGGACGCTTTCGGGCAACCACGACCGGGACATGGACAGCGTCCGGACGGTCGTTCGCTACAACACATTCTTCGGTGCCGACACCTATGCTTTCGACTACGGCCCGGTCCATTTCGTCGTCTTCAACAACGTCTTCACGGATGGGCGCCGGAGTTATGTCGGGAAACTGACCGAAAAGCAACTGCGGTTCCTGCGCAACGATCTGGCACGGGTGCCGCGGGAGAAACTCGTGGTCATCGCCCAGCACATTCCGATGGCCGCCACGCAAAACAAAGATGCGGTGCTTGCGCTGCTGGACGGACGCCGCTGCCTGATGCTGTCGGGGCACACCCATTCGGTCTTCCGGAAACGATTGGCGGACAATGCACAGGAGCTGGTTGCCGGAGCGGTCTGCGGGCTGCTTTGGACCGGGGAACAGGACCTCGACCTGGTGCCGCGCTCGCTGCAGCCGTGCGGAACCCCGCGCAACTATTTTCGCATCGATTTCGACAAGACGGAATACGCATTCCGGTTCAAAGGCATCGGCCTCGACGAAACGTATCAGGCCGACGTATGGATCGCCGACGGCAATCCGCAGGACCGGGAGATCGAAGAGTTGGCCTCGCTGCCGGCGGGGAGCGTCGTGGTGAACCTCTTCGCCGGAGGCCCGGAGACGCAGGTCCGGATGCGGATCGACGACGGGGAATGGCTGCCGCTGGAACACACGGCCATGGCTGCACCGACGGTCCTGCGGTCGAAACTGCGCAACAGGCAGGGTTATCTGCAATCGAAATACGCCCGCCGCTCACCTCACCGCAACGCCCCTTCGCCGCATATCTGGACGGGGCAACTGCCCGAAGGCACAGCCCCGGGCCCCCACCGGATGTATCTCGAAGCCCGAGACACGACGGCGGACGGCGCCGTGAAGCTGACCGATGTACGGGTGATACTCGCCCCCTGAAAACAAAAAATCCGGAACTGCGTTCCGGATTTTTCATTGCGGCATATCCCGCCCGAGACTATTATTTCAGCACCCGCTCGACGTAGGCTTTGTAATCCTTCACGTCGGGAGCGTACTCGTCGTCCTCGAACAGCGGCGAGGAGATCAGGAAATCGGCCGAGGAGCGGTTGATGGCCGTCGGCACGTTGTAGAGTGTCGCCAGGCGCAGCAGCGCCTTCACATCGACATCGTGCGGCTGGGCCGACATCGGGTCCCAGAAAAACATCAGCGCATTGATCTTGCCGTCGGCGATCAGCGACCCCAGCTGCTGGTCGCCGCCCAGCGGACCCGATTTGAGCAGCGTGATCTTCAGTTCGGGCTTCGGCTCGTCGGCATCCTCATGCTCCTCCTTGTGGTCGCGCAGCGTCTTTTCGACCATCTTGCCCGTCGTTCCCGTACACACCAAATGGTGACGGCTCAGTTTGCGGCTGTTCCAGTCGACCCACTCCGCCAGGTCGCGCTTCATATTGTCGTGGGCCACCAGGGCCAGCACTTTCGTCTTCTTATCCATAGTTCCGGGGTGTCAGGGTTATTTCTCCTCCTCTTCGGCGGGGAGCTTGAACTCCGTGAATCCGGCCTGCAGGAGCGTGTTGTACCAGGCAAAGCACTTTTTCATGTCCGAAACGTGCACCCGGTCGCGGTCGTACTCGGGAAGCACCTCGGCAAACGCGGCTTTCAGCTTCTCGGGCGCTTCCTTGGGGCTGATCGCCTCCTTGCCCCCGGTGTGGGCGTAAATCCGGGTGAACACGTCGGCCAGGGCGATGTCGTCGCCTTCGGTGAACATCGAAATCTCCGTCAGGGCGCTCACCTTGGCATTCGCCGCAGCGTTCATGCGCCGTCCGTCGAGCAGCGACTCGACGATCACGCCGGTCTTCGACTGCGCCACATATTTATAAAGTCCGGGCTGGCCCGAGATGGCCAGAATCTCTTTCAGTTCCATAATAATTACGTTATTTCTGTGTGTTAATTGGGTTGTTCGGGTTTTTCTTCCTCCTCGTCGGGAATCGTGTACGACCGGGACTGCGTATAGGAGGGCACATTGTAAGCTGAGATGGCCCAAACCTGGAAAGTCACTTTCCGGGCGCCGCTCTTCCAGGAAATAGTCCCTTCATAGGTGAACGAAGTGATATTCTTCCCCGGATTGGTACGCATCGAATAGTCCACGTCGCCGACATCGTCGTCGAACCAATAGGCGATGTATACACTGCGAAAGCCATATTGGCACGATACGGGCACTTTCACCGCAATCTCCGTCTCGGAAACCACTGCCTGCGGCGACACGGACATCTCGCCGAACTCCGCCGGGGTCGTATATTCGGGTCCCCGGTCAGGATTGCAGGCAGCGAGGCACAAGGCCGCAACAACGGTGAAAAGCCGCGCGTTCATCTCCTACTCCTTTTTCATGTGCACGTCCATCTGCGGGAACGGGAAGCTGAGGCCGTGCTTGGGCAGTTCCTTGTAGAACTCCTCGTTGTGTTCGAAAAAGACGTTCCAGTAGTCGCCGTTCTTCACCCATGCCCGGATCGAGAGGTTCACCGAGCTGTCGGCCAGCGCAGCGACCCACACCACCGGCGCAGGGTCCTTCAGGATGCGGGAATCGGCGGCCAGCATCGCGAGCACGGCCTTGCGGGCCACATCCACGTCGTCGCCGTAGGAGATGCCCACGGTCCAGTCCACGCGGCGCAGTTCGGCCTTCGAATAGTTGTCGATGATGGCCGTGGCAATCGAATTGTTGGGGATATAGATCGTCTGGTTGTCGGCCGTGGTGATCACCGTCGAAAAGAGCTTGATGTCGCGCACCGTACCCGACTGCCCCTGCGCCGAAATCACGTCGCCGATACGGTAGGGCTTCATCAGCAGGATCATCACCCCGCCGGCGAAATTCTGAGCCGTGCCGCTCAGGGCCATACCGATGGCCAACGTGGCGGCCGAAGCGACGGCGATGAGCGACGTGACGTTGATGCCCAGCGTCGAGACGACGATCAGCACCAGCAGCAGCGTGAAAATCGCGCTCACGCTGTTGCGCGTGAACGAACGCAGGGAGGTGTCGACATGACGGTGCTGCATGGCGACATCGATCAGCTTCAGGATGCGCCGCACGACCCACCGGCCGATGAAATAGATGGCCAGCGCGATGACGATCTTAATCACGATCCAGACCGACTCCGAGAGCAGCGTCTGCAGCAAAGCATGGTAGTCGATGTTGGCGATTTTCTCGACCGCCTCTGCGAAATGAGCCTTCTGCACACTGTCGGGCACTATCAGGGGCGCCGGGTCCTCGGCCGCTAAAAATGTCCACATAGTTCCGTTTTTTAAGTTTGACAGACAAAAATAGCCAAAAAAAGGAGAACTTTATTAACTTTGTCTACGGATTTTGCATAAAGCGACAGAAAACACCATACATTACACGATGCAGAACAACGTTGAAATTATCCAGATAAACATTTCGGGCGAGGACAAGCCGGGCATGACCTCGTCGCTCACCGAGATACTTGCGCGTTACGACGCCTTCATCCTCGACATCGGCCAGGCCAACATCCACCAGTCGCTGACGCTGGGCATCCTGATAAAAACCACGGCCGACAAGTCGGGAAGCATCATGAAAGAGCTGCTTTTCAAAGCCTCGGAACTGGGTGTGATGATCCGTTTCACGCCCATCACCGAAGAGCGTTACGACGACTGGGTGGGCCGTCAGGGCAAGAACCGCTACATCATCACGCTGCTGGGCCGCACCGTCACGGCATGCCACATCGCCGAGGTGACGAAGGTCGTGGCCGAGCACGGGCTCAACATCGACGCCATCAAGCGGCTCACGGGCCGCATGCCGCTCTGCGAGGACGACCGCGCGGCCAAATCGTGCATCGAGCTTTCGGTGCGCGGGTCGCTCTCCGACGAGGAGCGCAGCACTATGCAGGCGGGGTTCATGAACCTCTCGGACATCGGTCTCGATGTCTCGTTCCAGAAGGACGACATCTACCGCCGCAGCCGCCGCCTGATCTGCTTCGATATGGATTCGACGCTGATAGAAACCGAGGTGATCGACGAACTGGCCGAACGGGCCGGCGTGGGTGCCGAGGTGCGTGCGATCACCGCCAGCGCCATGCGCGGCGAGATCGATTTCCGCGAGAGTTTTTCGCGGCGCGTGGCGCTGCTCAAGGGGCTCGACGTCTCGGTCATGGACGAAATCGCCCGCAGCCTGCCCATCACCGAGGGGCTGGAACGCATGATGACCATCCTCAAGCGCGTGGGATACAAAACGGCGATCCTCTCCGGCGGATTCACCTATTTCGGCAACTACCTGCGCCAGAAATACGGCTTCGACTATGTCTATGCCAACGAGCTGGAAATCGAGGACGGACGCCTCACGGGACGTTATGTCGGCGAGGTGGTCGACGGACGCCGCAAGGCCGAACTGCTGCGCCTGCTGTGCCAGTTCGAGGAGATCAACATCGCCCAGTCGGTGGCCGTCGGCGACGGCGCCAACGACCTGCCGATGCTCAACCTGGCGGGTCTAGGCATCGCTTTCCATGCCAAACCCAAGGTGAAGGCCACGGCCCGGCAGTCGATCTCGACCATCGGCCTCGACGGCATCCTCTATTTCCTCGGGCTGAAGGATTCACGCATTGAGGCGTAATATACCCGGATACGATTTTGTACTGCAATCTCGTTTCCGACGGTCGTTGTCGCCGCCTCCGGCGTCGTTTACAAGTCTGACCCACCCCCAAACCCCCGCCTCAGGCAGGGGCTTAGTGCCGCTGAAGCGGCAAAGTTAACGCTTCGGAATGTCTTTTCGCTAAAAAATATGTCTCGTTTCCGCTGCATTATTCCCGTTCTTACTCTCCTTGCCGCGCTTCTGGCGGCCGGGTGCTACGACTCCCGGTTCGGGGAGCCGGATGGCAGCGCCTCCGGGGAACCTGCGACGGAGACCATCGCCGCGCTGCGTGCGATCTATGCCGGAACGCCGTTCACGGTCGCGGGCGACATCGTGGTCACGGGGACGGTCACGACCAGCGACAGGGCGGAGAATTTCTACCGCACGCTCTGCATCGAGGAAGGTGAAGCGGCACTTGAGGTAATGGCGGGTATCGACCATCTGCACAACGATTTCCCGGCCGGATGCCGCGTAACGCTGCGGCTCAGGGGACTGACCGTGGCCGAGAGCCGCGGCGTGCTGCAAGTCGGGCGCCCGCCCGCCGCCGGAAGCGGTTATGCGACCGACTACATCGGTTCGCAACCGGCGCTGGCTGCCGTGCTCGTCCGCAGCGGCGGGAGCCTGCACTCCCCCACGCCTGCCCTACGCAGGATTCCCGAACTCGCGCCAGCACTTTGCGGCACGCTGGTCCGCATCGACGGCCTTCGCTACACGCCCGAGGACCTCTCGGCGGCAACCTGGACCGGATACAAACGCTTTACCGACGACGCCGGCAATACCGTCTACACCTTCGTCCGCCAATATGCCCGGTTCGCCGATACGGACGTGCCGGTCGGGGCGGTATCGCTGACGGGCATTCTCCAGTACGACGCCGCGGGCGACGGGCGTTACATCCTCAAACTGCGCGATGAGAGCGATTGTCTGCCTTAGCCTGCTGCTGTCGGCGGGATGCGACAAGGCCACGGAACCCGGATTCGCCGAGGAACCCGAGGTGTCGAGGCACACCGTCGCCTACCTCAAATCGCTCTGCGACGGCCGCAGCAGCGCCGCCGTCACGCAGGACATCACCATCCGGGGATTTATCACGGGAAACGACCTCTACGGCGAGTTCGACCGGACGCTGGTCGTCGAGGACGCCTCGGGCGGCATTCAGATCGCCGCAGGCCGCTCGTCGCTGGCCGACGACTACCCCTTCGGCGCGATTGCCACCGTGCGGTGCAACGGACTGACGCTCTGCAACTACGGCGGGAAGATCGAATTGGGGTCGGCCGCCGGGGATTACGGGGCCGAGGCCATTCCGCAGGAGGAGCTGCCCCGCCACATCCGCATCACGCTGCCGGAGGAGGGCGAAAAACACCGGGCCACCCCGCTGACGTTCGGGGAGGTCGGGCCGCAGCATATCGACACCCGGGTGCGGTTCGACAACGTACAGTTCGCCGATGCGGGAAAGACCTGGTGCGACACCGACCCCGAAACGGGACGCACCGTCGCCACCGAACGGACGATTCTCGATGCCGGGGGCAACGAATTCACCGTGCGGAGCGCCGCCACGTGCGCCTACGCGAAGGAGCCCGTACCTTCCGGCACGGGCTCCCTGTATGGAATCATCGACTATTTCGCGGGAAAATACACGCTCCGCGTCACCAACCGTGAAGCCGCCTTTTAACGCTGCAACGCCTCCCAGAGCATATCTTTCAACTGCTGGATGTTCAGCCCCGAGACCGACGAAATGAAGACCGACAGAACGCCTTCGGGCAGGTGGCTGCGCATCTGGCCGATCAGTTCGTCGTCGAGCATGTCACATTTGGTGATGGCCAGCAGACGCTCCTTGTCCAGCAGTTCTGGGTTGTACTGCGTCAGTTCGCCCAGCAGGACGTCGTAATCGCGGCGGATGTCGTCGCTGTCGGCGGGAATCATGAACAACAGCACCGAATTGCGCTCGATATGGCGCAGGAAACGGGTTCCGAGGCCGCGGCCCTCGTGGGCGCCCTCGATGATGCCCGGAATGTCGGCCATGACGAACGATTTGTGGTCGCGGACCTCGACGATGCCGAGGTTCGGCTCCAGCGTCGTGAAGGCGTAGTTGGCGATCTTGGGCTTCGCGGCCGAGACCACCGACAGCAGCGTCGACTTGCCCGCATTGGGGAAGCCCACCAGCCCCACGTCGGCCAGCACCTTCAGCTCGAGGATGAACGTACCCTCCTCGCCGTCCTCGCCCGGCTGGGCGTAACGCGGCGTCTGGTTCGTGGCGCTCTTGAAATGCCAGTTTCCGAGACCGCCCCGGCCGCCCTTGAGCAGCACGAGCTGTTCGCCGTCGGCCGTCACCTCCCCCACCGTTTCGGTCTCGGTCGTGCCGTCCTCGTTCTCATAGATGCGGTTGGCGACCGTGCCCAGCGGCACCGGGATGATGATGTCCCGGGCATCCTTGCCCGACGAACGGGCTCCGGAGCCGTGCTCACCGTCCTCGGCGAACTGGTGGCGCTGGTATTTGAGGTGGATGAGCGTCCAGTACTGCTTGTCGCCCTGCAGAATGATACTGCCGCCCTTGCCGCCGTCACCGCCGTCGGGACCGCCGAAAGCCACGAATTTCTCGCGCCGGAAATGCGTCGAGCCGCCGCCGCCGTGTCCCGAACGGGCGAATATCTTTACGTAGTCTACGAAATTGGAACCTGCCATATTTGTTCATCGTTTTTGTGCTGTCAATCGTCCTTGCCGCCGCCTTCGGCGTCGTTTACAAGTCTGCCCCACCCCGGCTAAGAGCCGGGATTTAGGGGCGATCCCCGGATGTTAAACATCGAATCCAACACTCCGCTCCACATTTTAAAAGCCGTTTCTTAAACGGCCCTCGGGAGGGGACTTGTCGCAACGCGACCGGAAGATAGCACCGTAATTAAGACTGCAAAGATAGTACAAAAAAAGCAGACCGCGAAAAAACGGTCTGCAAGCAATTCGAAATAACGGGATTAAATCTGCGCAGCAACGTAATCTCCTACCTCGGAGGTCGAATACGCCCGCCCGCCGGCGGCCACGAGGTCCTCGGTGACGATACCGTCGGCCAACGCCTTGTCCACGGCCCGACGCACGGCTTTGCCCTCGGCGTCGAGCCCCAGGTGCTCCAGAAGCATGGCGGCCGAGAGAATCGTGGCCATCGGGTTGGCGATATTTTTGCCCGCGGCCTGCGGGTAGGAGCCGTGGATGGGCTCGAAGAGGGCCACCTCGGCACCGACGCTCGCCGAGGAGAGCATTCCCAGCGAACCGCTGATGACACTGGCCTCGTCGGTGAGGATGTCGCCGAACATGTTTTCGGTAACAATCACATCGAAATAGGCCGGCTGGCGAATGATCTGCATGGCGGCGTTGTCCACGAACATATAATCCACCGTCACGTCGGGGTACTCCTTGGCGACGCGCTGGGCCGTTTCACGCCACAAGCGCGAGGTTTCGAGCACGTTGGCCTTGTCGACGACCGTGAGTTTGCGGCGGCGCGACACGGCCAGCCGGAACGCCACGCGGAGAACGCGCTCGATCTCCCCGACGGTATAGGTGCAGGTGTCGAAAGCCCGCCGGCCGTCGTCGTCGCGCCCCTGCGGACGGCCGAAATAGATACCGCCCGTGAGTTCGCGCACGCAGATGAAATCCGTTCCGCGCACGACCTCGGACCGGAGCGGCGAACGGTCGGCCAGCGCGTCGAACAGCGCCACGGGGCGCAGGTTGGCGAACAGTCCCAGCGACTTGCGCATCCGCAGCAGGCCCTGCTCGGGGCGCACTTTGGCCGTGGGGTCGTTGTCGTATTTCGGGTCGCCGATGGCTCCGAACAACACGGCGTCGGCCGCGAGGCAGATGCGGTGCGTTTCGTCGGGATAGGGGTCGCCCGTGGCGTCGATGGCCGCAGCGCCCACCAGCGCGGGGGTATAGGTGATTCGGTGTCTGAACTTTTCCGCCACGCGGTCCAGCACCTTGGTGGCTTCGGCGATGATCTCGGGACCGATGCCGTCGCCGGCTAAAAGAGCGATGTTAACATCCATTGTCGTTATAGTTTATTTCGATGATATTCAGCATTTTGATCGTCGCCTTGATGGCGGCTTCGGTTTGGTCGGCGTCCAGCCCGCGGGTCTTGAACACGCGGCCGTCCATCTCCCACGTGATGATCGTCTGCACGAAGGCGTCGGTGCGTCCGCCGGGCGGAATCGACACGGCATAGTCGCGCAGCATCGGAAACTCGCGCCCGAGCTGTTCGCGGTAAATCTGCCGCAGGGCCCGCATAAAGGCGTCGTACTGGCCGTCGCCGGCGGAGGTCTGCTCGTAGGGGCGGTCGTGAATCTCGATTTTGAGCGTCGCCACGGGACGCAGCCCCTGCGCCAGCGAAAGACTGTAATTGAGTATCCGCACCGGATTGTCCGCCAAATCGTAGCGCAGCACGTCGGCGACGATGTATGGCAGGTCCTCGACCGTCACCAGCTCCTTCTTGTCGCTCAGCTCCACCACCCGCTCGGTCACTTTGCGCATCGCGGCCTCGTCGAGGTCGATGCCCAGCGCGTATTCGCGCACGCGGCCGAAGCGTTCGGGCAGCAGTTCGTTGAAATAGAGGTTGTTCTTGTTGTCGCCGTCGGCATGGATGCCCGCACACTGCGTGAAGACGCTCTCGCCGACGATCGGACGGTTGGCGGGAATGCGGATGCCGGTGTGCGATTCGACCGTGCGGCTGACACGGTTGATTTTCGTCTCGTCGATGCCCGTCGTACACCCCAGCCGGTCGTGAAGCACCGCCACGGTGCTCGACAGCGGCGCATTGCCGGCGCGTTCGCCCAGTCCGTTGACGGTGACATGGACCCCGTGGAAACCCGCACGCACGGCGGCGGCGGTGTTGGCCACGGCCAGGTCGTAATCGTTATGGGCGTGAAAATCGAAGCGCAGATGCGGATAACGCGCCACCAGATCGCGGCAGAAACGTTCGGTCTCATAGGGGTCGAGCACGCCCAGCGTGTCGGGGCACAGGAACCGCTGCACGGGAGCGTCGGCCAATCCGTCGAGCATGGCATAGACGTAGTCGGGCGAATGGCGCATGCCGTTGGACCAGTCCTCGAGGTAGAGGTTCACCCGCATGTCCCGGTCGACAGCCGCCAGGATTTCGGCGCGGACATCCGCCAGATGTTGTTCGGGCGTGCGGCGCAGCTGCCCTTCGCAATGCTTGCGGGAGCCTTTGGCCAGCAGGTTCACCACGCGGCATCCGGCCGCGCCCAGCCAGTCGAGCGACAGCCCGCCGTCGATGAACCCGAGGGCCTCGACGCGCTCCGCATAGCCCTTGGCGGCGGCCCACTCGGCAATGGCACGCACGGCCTGCTGTTCGCCCTGCGAGACCCGCGCCGAGGCTATCTCGATGCGGCTGACACGCAGTTCCTCCAGCAGGAGCCGGGCAATGGAGAGTTTCTCGCGGGCGTTGAACGAAACGCCCGACGTCTGCTCGCCGTCGCGCAGCGTCGTATCCATTATTTCGACCGGACGAAGCATCGGCACGGTCTATTTGCGGGAGGCTTCGAAAGCCTCGATCCGGTCAGCGATACTATGGAGGTAATCCACGTCGTCGTAACCGTTCTGCAGGCAGCATTTCTTGTAGGCGTCGATCTCGAAGCCCTCGCTGCGGCCGCTCGATACGACGGTCAGGGTCTGGCGGTCCAGATCGACCGTGAACTGCGCCTTCGGGTCGCGACGGATTTCGTCGAAAACGGCTTTCAGAAACTCTTCGCTGACACGAATCGGCAGCAGGCCGTTGTTCAGGGCGTTGTTGCGGAAAATGTCGGCGAAGAAACTCGACACTACGACCCGGAAACCGTAGTCGGCAATGGCCCAGGCGGCGTGCTCGCGCGAACTGCCGCACCCGAAATTGCGCCCGGCAACGAGTATCTGTCCCTCATAGCGGGCGTCGTTCAGCGGAAACGACGCGATTTTCGCGCCCGAAGCGTCGTAACGCCAGTCGCGGAAGAGGTTGTCGCCGAACCCCTTGCGTTCGGTGGCTTTCAGGAAACGCGCCGGGATGATCTGGTCGGTATCTATGTTTTCCATCTCGACGGGCACAGCCCCCGAGGTGAAGGTCACGAATTTGGGTATGGACATAACGATAATCTTTTACAAATCAAACACATCGCGGGGATCGGCAATCCGCCCCGTCACCGCGGCGGCGGCCGCAACGGCCACACCCGCAAGCATCGTGCGGGCACCGGGACCCTGACGGCCCTCGAAATTGCGGTTCGAGGTCGAAACGCTGTATTTTCCCGCAGGGATTTTGTCGGCATTCATCGCAAGGCACGCCGAACAGCCCGGCTGGCGGAGTTCGAAGCCCGCGGCAGCGAGTATCTTATCCAGCCCTTCGGCTTTGGCGGCGGCTTCGACGCCCTTCGAGCCGGGGACGATCCATGCCGTAATATTATCGGCCTTGCGGCGTCCCTCGACCAGACGGGCGAAGCGCCGCAGGTCCTCGATACGACCGTTGGTGCAGCTGCCGACGAAGACATAGTCCACCGGTTTGCCCAGCAGTTTCTCACCGGCTTTGAAACCCATGTATTCCAACGCTTTGGGATCGGCATCGGCAGGAATCGACGCATCGACGGCCATGCCCATGCCGGGATTGGTGCCGTAGGTAATCATCGGGGCGATGTCCGCGGCATCGAAGCGGTACTCCTTGTCGAAAACGGCATCCGCATCGCTGTAAAGCTCCCGCCAGCGGGCCACGGCCTTGTCGAAATCAGCCCCCTGCGGAGCCCGTTCGCGGCCCCGGAGGTATTCGAAAGTCTTTTCGTCCGGGGCGATCATGCCGCCGCGGGCACCGCATTCGATGCTCATGTTGCAGACTGTCATGCGGCCCTCCATCGAAAGCGACCGGATGGTGCTGCCCGCAAATTCGATGAAATAGCCCGTGCCGCCCGAGGCGGTGATCTGCGAAATGATGTAGAGAATGACATCCTTGGCCTCCACGCCCCGCCGCAGGTCGCCGTCGACGGTGATGCGCATCGTGCGGGGTTTGGTCTGGAGGATGCACTGGCTGGCAAAGACCATCTCGACCTCCGAGGTGCCCACTCCGAAGGCCACGGCGCCCAGAGCCCCATGGGTCGAGGTGTGGCTGTCGCCGCAGACAATCGTCATGCCCGGCTGCGTGAAGCCCAGTTCAGGGCCGATGATGTGCACGATACCCTGCTTGGGGTGCCCCACCCTGAAATGCTCGATGCCGTGGCGGGCGCAGTTCTCGGCCAGCGCCTCGACCTGCCGCCGCGACTCGGGCTCCTCGATCGGGAGGTGCTGGTCGACGGTCGGAATGTTATGATCGGCGGTGGCGGTGATCTGCGACGGGCGTGCCACGCCGAAACCCCGGCGCTCGATGCCCCCGAAGGCCACGGGCGAAGTCACCTCGTGGATATACTGCCGGTCGATGTAGAGCACGCAGCGGCCGCCGTCTTCGACACGCACGGTGTGCGCGTCCCAAATCTTGTCTAATAAGGTACGTCCCATAAATTACGCTTCTTCTTCCTTTCTTTCCGTTACATTGAGGGCCCGGAGGGCGTCGAGGAACGCCTCGATCGAAGCCCGCGTAGTGTCGGTATGCGCCGCGAATCCGTGGACCGTGCGGCTGCCGCACTCGACCTGCACGTGCACGCGGCCCACGTCGTTGGAACCCCGCGTGATGGCCTGCATCAGAAACTCCGAAAGCACCACCTTCTCGTTGATAAGCTTCTTGATGGCCGAAACCGCGGCGTCGACCGGACCGTTGCCCGTGGCGATGGCCATGCGTTCGTGGTCGCCGAATTTCAGCACCACGGTAGCCGTCGGAACCAGCGTCCCGGTAGTCACCTGCAGGAATTTCAGCGCCACGGACTGCTGTTTCATGCGGTCGATGTCGCCCACCAGATAGATCAGGTCGTAATCGTGAATCTCCTTCTTCTTGTCGGCCAGCACGAGGAATTTCTCGTAGGTGGCGTCCAGCTCCTCCGGCGTGAGGTCGTAACCCAGCAGTTCGAGCCGGTGCACGAGGGCCGCGCGGCCGCTGCGGGCCGTGAGGGCGATGACCGACTCGTTCAGGCCGATATCCTGCGGGTCGATGATCTCATAGGTCTGGCGCTGTTTCAGCACCCCGTCCTGATGGATGCCCGACGAGTGTGCGAAGGCGTTGCGTCCCACGATGGCCTTGTTGGGCTGCACGGGCATATTCATCAGACTCGACACCAGGTGCGAAGCCTTGGTGATCAACTGCGAACGGATATTCGTGTCGATATTGACATCCTTATGGCAGCGCAGCGTCATCACCACCTCTTCGAGCGAGGTGTTGCCGGCGCGTTCGCCGATGCCGTTGATCGTCACCTCGACCTGTCGGGCGCCGTTCAGGACGCCGCTCAGCGTATTGGCCGTGGCCATGCCCAGGTCGTTGTGGCAGTGGGTCGAAATGACGGTCCGGTCGATGTTCGACACATGGTCGACGAGGTATTTGATCTTCGCGCCGTATTCGTTCGGAAGGCAGTAGCCTGTCGTGTCGGGAATATTGACCACAGTGGCGCCGGCGGCGATGGCCGCCTCGACGACACGCGCCAGATACTCGACATCGGCGCGTCCGGCGTCCTCGGCATAGAACTCCACGTCCTCGACATAGCGTTTGGCATATTTCACCGCCTCGACGGCCCGTTCGAGAATCTTCTCGGGGGTGGAGCGCAGTTTGTCGTAGATGTGCTGCGGCGAGACGCCGATACCCGTGTGGATTCGCTTGCGTTTGGCAAGGCGCAGGGCGTCGGCCGCCACGTCGATGTCCTTCTCTACGGCACGCGTCAGCGCACAGATCGTCGGTTCGGAAACGGCTTTGGAAATCTCCAGCACGGAGTTGAAATCCCCGGGGCTGGAGATCGGAAAACCGGCCTCTATCACGTCCACGCCGAGATTCTCGAGCAGTTTGGCAACCTCGATTTTTTCGGTGGTGTTCAGCTGACAGCCGGGGACCTGCTCACCATCGCGGAGCGTGGTGTCGAAAATGTACAATCTCTCACTCATAACTAACCTGTTTTTAACCTGTAAACTCAGACAAAGACAGTGCGGGCCACAGACAAAGCCGATCCTTGCCGGCTCTGTCGGGCGCCGCCTATCCAAGCGAAAACCTGTTTTCGCAAATATAAATAAAAATTCTTAAATAATACCCTAAATTGCTTATTTAGCGCTCTTTTATGGCAATGTGACGGTCAGCGGATAGGCTCCGTCGTTGAGAAATCCGTACTGGTATTCGGGCAGGCAGTAGACCGGATAAAGTTGTAACACTTTGTCCGACAGCTTCTTATTCTCTTTGTTGTAATCCGAAAAATCCTTTCCCCAGATATACTCGCCCGGATAATAGGCATAGGCCGTATATTTCGCATTGACCATCATACCCGTACAGAACGGTTCGTAGGTGATCTGCCCGTTGGCGTCGACGGCGAACTGCACGTAGGCCGACGGGGTTCCCATCCAGCCGTTCTCGGCATACTCCTCCTTGATAAGCCCCTCGGTATAGGGGTCCATCACGCGGTAAATCTCCGCCTCCTGCGCCCGGTAGATGTCGGCCTTATAGGTGCCGTCGAAGACGCAGGCGTCGTGGTAATCGCACTTGCCCAGGTAATCGAACGTCAGCTGGCGGCTCACGGACATCGTCACCTGATCGCGTTTCGAAGGGCTCAGGGAGTCCTTGATCGTCAGGCGCATCTTGTATTTGGTGGTGATGCCCAGCAGGTCGAGGTTCGTGAAACGCACCTGCGCATAGGCCACCTTCGCCCCGTCGGCGAAGATCACCCGCTGGGTGGTCAGCGAAAAGATGCCCGCAGGGTCAGCATCGGCCCAGTACGGCTCGGAAGCTCCCGCCTTGGAGATGTCGTACTCGAATTTCAGTTCGGCGATCTGGGCGTCCTCGGTGCCGCGGTATATCGGCACGAGAATCTGGTTGGCATTCGCCGAACCGACCTCCGCATTGAGCACCGAAGCCGCGAAACCGAAGCCCGAGCTGCCCGAATAGGTGGTTTTCTGCACGTCGTCACTGCATCCGGATGCCGCGGTCAACGCCGCGACGGCGGCCAACGCAACTATATGGAATGATTTCATCGCTTATACGCATTTAGGATTGAACATAGGGATTCTGATCGGCAGCCGTGATGTTGGGGTTGTTGTCGATCTCGGCCTGCGGGATCATCATGATGCACTCGAGGTAGTCGCTCGGGAAACTGAGGTACTCGGAATATTTGCTCAGGTAGTTGGTGTGGTTGCTCTTCTCACCGTTCACCTCCCAATAGCGCGTCCACCCTTTCGCCAGGCGCAGGATGTCGAAAATGCGTCCGGCTTCACCCCACAACTCGATACGGCGCTGAAGGATGATCTCGTCGAGCAGGGTCTTCACGATGCCCGTCGTGGCGAAGGTCTGGGTGCCGCCCGTCAGCGATTCGATACGTTTGGCATACTCCGTGTCGCGGCGCGAACCCAGTTCGAGCAGCGTGCTCCGGGCCTCGTCCTCGTATTCGGCGCCCATGCGGCACAGCGCTTCGGCGCGGATGAGGTAAGCCTCTTCCAACCGCATGAAAATATAATCGCCCTTGTGCGCCTTCTGGTCCGCCCATTGGAACTTATGCTGGTTGTAGTTGATATTGGCCCCGTAGCTCCAGTCCTCGGCCGGAATGCCGATATTGCCGTTCCACCACCCTTTGCGGACGTCGGTGTCGGGAATCTGGGCATAGAGCCAGTTGCTGATGCACTTGGGCGTCTCGGCCGCATAGTAGACATCGGTGCAGGCGTCCATGTTGGAGAAGAACGACGCATAGACGGTGGACTGTTCCGAGAGCATCTCCGCACCCCACAGCACCGAACTCGATGCCACGGAGTTGAACGGCGTTTTGCCCGTGGTCCAGTTCTTCGTCGCATCGTCGAACGTGCCCTTCACGACCGTGGCGTCGGTCATGCTGAGCAGCGAACGGCCCGGCTTCTTCATCGCCTCGGCAGCCGCTTCGGCAGCCGCCGGCCAGTCGTTCTGCACCAGTGCGACGCGGGCTTTGAGCAGGCTCGTGGCATAGTAATCGAGGTTGGAGATGTGCTCCTGCGCGATGCCGCACTCCTCGAAGCGCGTCAGGGCCGCCGTCAGGTCGTCGTTGATCTGCGTGTAGACCTGCTCCACCGTTCCGCGTCCCTTGCCCTTCGACGCGCTGGTCGTGGGTTCGGTGTACACCGGCACGCCGGGCCATGTCTCGTGTTTCTTATAGGTCTGCTGGAACGACTGGATCAGCATGAAATAGGCGAACGCCCGGGCGGCATAGGCCTGTGCCATAACGCATTTCAACTCGTTCTCGTCCCCCGTGGCGGTGTGCTCGACCGAAAGGATGTAGTTGACGTTGCTGATGATCTCGTAAAAGTATTTCCACGTGAAATAGCTGCGCCAGATTTTGCTGGTGTAGCGCACACGGGCCTCGTAGTTGTAGTCCTTCCAGAACCATCCGGGCCCCTGCGCCGTCTGGATCATGTCGTCGCCCATCACTTCGGCGCACAGCGTCACGGCCATGTTGCCGAAGCACTGGTGGGCGTTGGCCGTCACGAAATCGATGCGGTTGTACATCGTCGAATAGACTCCGTTCATGGCCACCTTGACGGCGTTGACATCCTTGAGGATCAAACTTTTATCCACCTCGTTCGACGGAGCGGTTTCCATCAGGTCGCCGCAGCCGGACAGACCGGCGCAGGCCGCGAGGCAAAAGAGTATATAGCTGAATTTTTTCATCGCAGTTTAGAATTTTAAGTCCACACCCAGCGTGAACGTGCGGTTGGGCGTATAGGAATAGGAGGTCGAACCCGTGAAGCTGGCCTGCGGATTCATACCCTTCAGGTGGGTGAAGATCCACGGGCTGTCGGCAGCGAGGTAGACGCGCAGCGACTCGATGCCGACTTTGCCCAGCAGCCGCTTCGGCAGGCTGTAACCCAGCGAAATGTTCTTCACGGCGAAATACGAGGCGTCGACCAGGTAGCGGTCGGTGATCTGCGTCGAGGCGGTGGTCGTCGTGCGCGGCACGTCGGTCCGCTGCCCCGGGGCGGTCCATGTGCGCAGGGCGTTGCGGTGGTAGGTCTGTCCGACGAACGACGGTTCCATCATGGCGTTGTAGATCGAGTCGTAGATTTTACCCCCGAGCGAATAGGTGAACAGCAGCCCCAGGTCGAAACCGCGGAATTTCAGCGACGACGAGATCGAACCGTAGATGTCGGGAATGCGGCTGCCCTGCAGGTATTTGCAGCCGGCGGCCACCGTGGCGTCGTTGGTCACGTACTCCGAACCGGGTTTCATGCTGCCGTCGGCGTTCTTCTCATAAGCCCAGTAGAGCTGTTCGCCGGTGGTCGGATCGACTCCCGCGCTCTTGGACATATAAAAGGTGTTGATCTCCTGCCCCTCGCGAATGATGTAGACGCCGTTGACGATGTCCTCGCCGTTGTCGGTGAGCTTCAGCACCTTGTTCTTCAGCGTGGAACCCATCACCGTGACGTTCCAGCGCCAGTCGCGCGTCGTGACGATGTCGGCGCCCAGCGTAATGTCGAAACCGCGGTTGACAATGCTGCCCACATTGGCGTAATAGCCCGGGAAACCGAGCGAAATGGCCATCGGGTACTCCAGCAGCAGGTCGGTGGTCTTGCGATTATACCATTCGACGGTGCCCGTGAGCCGGTCGAACAGGCGGAACTCGACGCCGACGTTGAGGTTGCCGTTCTTTTCCCACGTCACGTCCTGATTCTCGATCGAGTTGATGACCGCACCCGACTGGTTGGCATTCGGGTAGTTCATGTCGTAGAGCGACTGCCAGGCGTAGTAGGAACCGAGGTTGTCGTTGCCCTGCACGCCGTAGCTGGCCTTGAGCGTGATGTTGTCGATCCAGCTCACGTCGCTCAGGAACTTTTCCTGCGAAATGCGCCACGAAGCGCCCACCGACCAGAAGGCTCCCCAGCGGTTCTCCTTCTTGAAACGCGAGGAGGCGTCCATGCGGAAGCTCGCCGAGAAATAGTAACGGTCGGAGAAATCGTAGTTGACGCGGCACAGGTAGGAATTGATCGAATAGTTGTCGGAAGCCGAATTGGCCTCGGCGAGCGTCGAGCCCATGCCCAGGTCGTCGTAATCGGCGAAGGGGAATCCGGTGCGCTCGGCGATGATATAGCGCATATTGTAGTTGTAGAACTCGTGGCCCGCCATGGCGTCGATATTGTGCCGGCCGATCTGCGTCTTGTAGGACAACAGCTGGTTCCACGTATAGCTCATCATACGGCTGCTCTCCTTGGTAAGGCGGCCCGTGCCGGCGGCGTTGCCCGAAAAGGGATTGTAATTGGTCGTCTCGTAGGCGTTGACGTTGTCCACGCCGATATTGGAGGTGAATTTCAACCCGTTCCAGTTGAAACCCACATAGGCGCGGGTGCTGACGTTGTCGGTCAGCGTGTAATAGTCGTCGTCGAAGAGCGTCGCCACCGAGTTGCGGTTGTTCTGCGCCCCGGCCGGACGCGACGAGCCGTAGTCGAAGACCTTTTTGTCATCTTCGTAAACGGTGCTGCCGTCGGGATTCTTCTTATAGACCGGATAGATCGGGGCCATCAGCATGGCCGAATACCAGACATTGGTGTTGTTGGCCGTGCCCTCCGAACCGAGAAATTCACTGTCGGTGTGCGCATAGTTGACATTGGCCCCGAAATCGAGCCATTTCTTGGGCGAGAAATCCGCCCCGACACGCACCGTATAACGTTCGAAACCGGTGGTCTTGAGCGTACCCTCCTCGTTGAGGTAGCTCAGCGAAGCGAGATAGCGGCTGTTCTTACCCGAACCGTTGACCGAGACCTGATACTCCTGACGGACCGGACATTTCGCTTCGGCCTCGTCGAGCCAGCTCTCGTTGTATTTCTGACGGGCATCCTTCACGATCTTGCCGTTGGCGTCGAAAAGCTGCCCGATCTCCTTGTCATATATATTATAGATATTGTCCGTGCCGAGGATCTGGCGTGCAAGCCGGCTGGTGGTCATCCCCGCGGCCACGGACGGGAGGTAGCCCTCCGTATAGACCAGGTCGTTGTAACACGCCAGGTACATATGTTCCATATATTCGCGGGCCGACATCGTGTTGTAGGAGGGAATGGCCCGCGAGCTGACGCCCACCTTGGCGCTCAGGTGCACGCTGAGCGCTTCGCCCCGTCCGGCGTTCTGTTTGGTCGTGATCAGAATCACGCCGTTGGCGCCGCGGGCCCCGTACAAAGCTCCCGCCGAGGCGTCCTTGAGCACCGACATGGACTCGATGTCGCTGCTGTTGATCGAATTCAGGTCGCCGTCGAACGGCACGCCGTCGACCACCAGCAGCGGGGAGTTCGAGGCGTTGATCGATCCAAAACCGCGGATGCGCAGTTCGGCGCCGCTGCCCGGCTGTCCGCCGCCCGAGGTCGACATGACGCCCGCAACCTGTCCGTCGAGCATCTTGGTGACGTCCGTCACGGGACGGTCCTTGAGCTTCTCGGCGGTGACGATCTCGGCCGAACCGGTGAACGTCTCTTTCTTGGTCGTTCCGTAGGCCACGACGATCACCTCGTCGAGCACCTTGTTGTCGGCGGCCATCTTCACGTCGATCACGTCGGCCGCGCCGACCTTGTGTCGCTAGGTGGTCATGCCCAGGAACGAGAAAACGAGCGTCTGCCCCTGCGAGGCTTTGATCGTATAGTCGCCCTTGAGCCCGGTGACCGCAGCCGCGGTTCCGTTCTCCACCGTGACGGCAACGCCCACCACGGGCGATCCGTCGGCGGCATCGGTCACGGTGCCCCGCACCGTGCGGGACTGGGCCCACACGGCGCAGATCGCCACACAGGCTATGACTGTTGCCAGAAATCTCTTCATTTCATGCTGTTTTAAGCGGGTTTGAATTGCTGATAAAAGGGGTTGCCCGCTTGTCAGGCCGGCAACCCCTCCGATTTCTACACTTTCGAGGCCGTCATCACTCCTTGATGCAACGTACCGAAGAACCGTACGGACGGTTGAGACCCGTCTCGCTCGCCGGATTGCCCCATGCAAGTATCTCCATGATGGCCAGCGTGTTCTGGCACGTCGCGGTGTTGTAGTTGGCACCTCCGCCGACACCGTTCAGGTCACCCTTGTTGCAATCCTTCTTGCCGGTGAAGGGGAACCAGTACTCCTTGCCCGAATCCGCCTGCTTGTAGCGGAAGCCGATGCAATAAGCGTCGTCGTACTCGATGAACCAGGGATAGGTCGAGTCGTAGGGCTGTCCGTCGTTGAGGGCGCCGGCCTTCTTGTACTCCTTGCGGAATCCCCACGGAGCGCCCGCTGCGGGCACCTTCCAGCCCTCCGGACACGGGTCGTACTTAGTCTTGTAACCCGATACGCCGCCCCACAGGTCGTGGTTCTGACGCTGTGCGTCGTCGGTCAGCCAGTCCACGACGGGCCATGCCGAACTCGGTGCGGAATAGAACGTGTTGGGATTCTGGATCGACAGCGGAAGATTGGTGCTCTCGTAGTCGCTCGACGGATAGGTCGGACGCTCCTCGCTGACCTCGCGCACGCGGTTGCCGTCGATGTCGTATTTGAGCACATAGACCGAAGATTCCGTGCCGTCGGCGCCTACGAACGGGTCCTTGCGGCCCCACTGGTAGAGCAGTCCGAGCGAACCGGCGTCGTATTTCTTGGCATTTCTGGCACCGAGGTTCCGGTCCATGAAGGTATAGCTCGTACCCGTCGACTTGTCGGTCCAGACAAACGGATCGCTCATCGGATCGTAATCAGTGACCCAGACATGCCAGCTCCAGACGATCACATCGTCGAGTTTGGCGGCAACGACGGCGTTACCCACGATCCCGGCATTGAGCTGTACGACCACCACCTTCTCGGAGCTGTTCGCCGAAACGGATTTCACCATGCCCTGGGCGTCCTGCCATACGAGCGCGGCGTTGTTGAAATTGAGCTCGGTCGTCGAGTTACCCTCGACAGCCTTGATCGTCAGCGTGCTGCCCGGAGCCACGATGTGGCAGTTGGCGGCATTGGCGGCGGTCGAAATCTCGACGATCGTCAGCGTTGCCTCGAGCTTCGCCGTGCGGTTGTGGTTGTCGGAAATGGTCATCGACAGCGCGAGTGTCGGAGTGAGTGCAGCCGGAGCCGTCACCTTGATCTTGCCCGAACTTTTGTCCGAACCCCACTCGCAGGTGGCGTTCCAGCCCGACGTGGCGGTCAGGGTCACATCCGAAGCCACCGTAGCCGTACCGATGCCCGTCACCGTGAAGGGCAGTTCGAACGAGCCGCCGGGTTTGGTGGCCATCGACTTGATGTCGGCACTCAGCGCAACGGCGAGCTTCTCCGAAGCACCTACGGTCACCGAGGTCTGGGCCGTCGTCGAACGGTTGTTCTTGCTGTCGGTAACGGTCAGCGTCACGGTGATCTTCTCACCGTCGGTGATCGCGGGGGCGGTGAATTCGACCGATCCCGAGTAGTTGGCATCGCTGGTGACGCTTGTCGTGGCAGCCGTATTGGAAGGTGCGGCGCTCAGGGTGAGCGTGGCACCCTCGACCCCGGTCACGGTAAAGGGCAGCGAGACGGTTCCGCCGGCCTCGACCGAGAAATTATCCGACGAAAAGATCGCTTTCAGTTCCCCGAGTTTCGGGCCGTCGTCCGAATCGTCCGAGCCGCACGACACGATGGTCGCGGCCCCCGTCAGCAGCAATGCGGCAAGCAGGCTCTTGCCGAGTTTGTTGATTAAATTCATGTGTATTAGGGTTTAAAAGTTCTTGAAATCCGATCAGAGCTTCACACAGCGCACGGGAAGTTCGTATCCCTGGGAGAATCCGCCCGAATAGCTGACCGAGGTCGGCGAGACCGTCGTTCCGAACGAACGGAAATTGGCGGCGTCCACCGTCGACGACCAGGCTTTTCCGCTGGGCCAGTTCGTACCGATACCGTTCGAGTAGCCTCCTCCGTGGGAGATTTCGCCCTGCGACGGGAAATAGAATTTCGTCGCGCCGTCGGTCGAGATGTTACGCCCCAACTGGTCCTTGTTCGCAGGCGATTCGACACCTGCGGCAAAGACGACCTCCTTGGTCACATTAGCATCGTTGTAGAATTTCCAGGCGGCCTGCGGAGCAACGCGCCAGCCTGCCGGACACGGGTCGTACTTGGTCTGCGTGCCCGATTCGGCACCCCAGAGGTCCTTGATGACGTCGGTGGCGATATTGGCCTTGACGGTCGTGAGCCAGCTGTAATTGCCGCCGCTCACACCCGAATAATGGGTCAGCGGATTGGCGATCGAATTGGGAATGTTATCCTCGGCGGCGCAGGCCTCGACGGTGCGCGTCACCTCTTCGCCGGCCATGTCGTACATGGTTTTCAGCTTGCCTTCATAGTTCGAGGTCCCGAACGGGTCCTTGCGGCCCCACTGGTAGAACAGGCCGTTGGAGAGGTCGCTGCCCGGCTGGTTGCTGACGGCGCCCAGATAACGGTCCATCATTTTATAAGAGGTGCCGCTCTCGGTGTCGGTCCAGGTCATGACGCTCGCGTCGGGGTCGAAATCGGCCACCCAGAGGTGATAGCTCCACACGACGGCTCCGTCGGCGTTCCTGACGGCGACGACGGCGTTGCCGCTCACACCGGATTTGAGGATCGCATAGACGCAATTCTCTTCGGGAGCGGCGATGAGCTGTTCGACCATTCCGGCGGCATCCTGCCACAGGAGTCCGGCCGTCTTGAAAGCGGCCTTTTCGGTCGTGTTGCCGATATTTGCGGGGAATTTAACGAGGGCTCCGGGAGCTGCTATATAGCAGTTGGCGGGGGTGGTGATCTCGGTGAACCCGTCGATGAGTTTCGAGGATACGGTCACCGTCCCGGTTGCGGAACGCTGTGTTTTGGAATCGTCGACCTTGAGGGTGATGGTGACGGTAACGGGAGAAAGGATGAGATCGGGTGCCGTTACCGTGATGACTCCCGATCCGGGATCGGATGCGGAAAGAGTCGCTGCGACCGTGTATTCGGTCTTGTCGGCCGAAGCCGAGGCGGTCAGTTCGGCGTTCTTCGCCTCACCTACCGTAAAGGGTATTTCTAAATGCTGCCCCTGTTCAATTACATATTCGCCCGCGTGGGGGGGGGAATTTTGACGGTCAGATCCTTGATGGGATCTTCGTCGTCCTTGCACGACGCAAAGAAGCCGGCGAGCAGCAACATCCCTGCGAAGGAAAGATTCTTGGCGATTTGTTTCATGACTCTTGGTTTTTGTTGCCGCCCGGTTTCTGAGGCAGCGCACTATATTCAGTCGGTACGGGAAACCATCGTCCGGCACCCGGCATCCGGAACATCCGCACACCGCCGAACCTCGCACCTAAATTTCGGGACCGTTTGATTACGATTTGTAATGAAAATCCGCCGTATCCCTACGGATCGCATAATATTTTGCCCTGTTTTTTACACGGTTCGAAACACAAACGGGCATCGTAACCTATTCGCTTACTTGCAAATATACAAATTATTCAAGAATTTCAAAAATAAAGGGAATGAATTTTCGGACTATAACCCGCCTTTTTACGGCATCGCGGCGGCCTTTCGGACCGTTCCGGGGTTCGGAAAGCCGCCGCGGAGCCGGAAGCGTCAGAGTTCCAGCGGTTCGTAAGGCAGTCCCCAGGCGTCGGCCACGGGTTTGTAGACCACTTTGCCGCCGATGATATTCAGGCCCGATGCCAGTTCGGGATTCTCCTTCGCCGCACGTCGCCAGCCCTTGTCGGCCAGTTGGATGGCATAGGGAAGCGTGGCGTTGGTCAGCGCGAGGGTCGAGGTGCGCGGCACGGCGCCCGGAATGTTGGCCACGCAGTAGTGGAGCATCCCGTCGACATAGTAGACGGGGTCCTCGTGCGTCGTGGGACGCGACGTTTCGAAGCACCCGCCCTGGTCGATGGCCACGTCGACCATCACCGTGCCGGGTTCCATATCCTTCAGCATATCGCGCGTGACGAGCTTCGGGGCCTTGGCTCCCGGAATCAGCACCGAGCCGATCACCAGATCGGCGTGTTTCAGCTCCTGGCGGATGTTGTATTCGGAGGACATCAGCGTCTTGACATTCTTGGGCATCACGTCGGCCAGATAGGTCAGGCGCTGCAGCGAGATGTCGCAGATCGTAACGTCGGCACCCGTTCCGGCGGCCGTACGCGCAGCGGCCGTGCCGACCACCCCGGCGCCGATCACGAAGACCTTGGCGGGTTTCACTCCCGGAACGCCGCCCAGCAGCACGCCTTTGCCGCCGCGGGGCTTTTCGAGGAAATAACGCCCCTCCTGCGCCGCCATGCGGCCCGCGACCTCCGACATCGGAATCAGCAGCGGAAGCGAACGGTCCGCGCGTTCGACGGTCTCGTAAGCGCAGCAGACCGCCCCGCTGTCGACCATGGCCCGCGTGAGGGGTTCGCTGCTGGCAAAATGGAAATAGGTGAAGACCAGTTGGTCGCGGCGGATGAGCTTGTACTCGGGGGCAATCGGCTCCTTGACCTTGATAATCATTTCGGCCCGGGCATAGACCTCCTCAATGGTGGGGAGCGTCTCGGCTCCCACACCTATATAATCATCATCGGTAAAACCGCTGTTTACACCGGCCGCAGCCTGCACATAAACCGTGTGGCCCCGCTTCACGAGCTCCTGAGCGCCCGCAGGGGTAAGAGCAATGCGATTCTCATTGTTCTTGATCTCTTTTGGAATACCGATAATCATGGTTTTTGGAAATTTTAAGTTTTTTTCACCCTTACAAAATACGAATTTCATCGTAAACTCCAAAAAAATCGGACGGTTTTTTACAATCGGGTCAGAATCGGTAAGAGATTGTAAGATAGAACGAACGGGGCCACGCATAGGTGTAGCGCGTGGCATGGGGCATGTAAAGGGTATCGTCGCCCGGACGGATGCGGCGCACACGTAACGATTCGTAACCCCCGTAGGGCGTATCGGCATCGCCCAGCAGGTTGCGCAGCATCAGCGCCGCGGTCAGCCGCGAGCGGTCGAAATAAAAGGATTTGAACAGCGAGGCATCGAGCGTGAAGGCGTCTGAAAGCCGTTCCTGACGGGTGAAGGCTTCGAAAGCCTCGCGCGTGATGCCGCCCTGACCGGCGATGCGGTCGGTGCGGCGCAGGGGCATCGGTTCGACGAAACGACGCCCGGCATATCCCGCCGAAGCGCGGCAGCCCCACCCTTTCGTACCGAACCATGCCAGTTCGGCTACGGCGGTCAGCTGCGGGGCTCCGCCCGTCTCGCAGCCGCCCATGCGGCTGACGGCACGCAGGTCGACGGCGGAATTGTCCACGTCGGAGAGCACCGTGACGACCGGGTCGCGGGCATATTCGTAACGTCCCGCCGAGGCCGCCAGCGACAGCCGCCAGCGGTAGGACAACCGGATGTCGGCGGCGGCTTCGATGCCATAGGAAAGGCGTCCGATGCCCGTGACGGCCATATCGCAGTAGACCGAAGCCATGTCGTCGTAATAGCGGCGCGTCTCGGTGCCGTCGAGCGTCAGCACGGCGAAGGCCGTCGCCTGCAGGTCCAGCACGGGTCCCGTGAGGCGCCAGCCGAGTTCGGCGGCGAAGGTGCGTTCGGGCACGGGGTTATCGATTGTACGGTTGTTGTAGAGGGGCTGGAAAAAGAGGTTCTCCGCTTCGGGCATCCGCGCATCGGCCAAAACGGCGGCTTCGAGGTAGCTGCGCGGCGTGAAGGCCCAGCCGACAAGGGCTTTGAACAGGTAGGGCGTGAAGCGCACGACCCGCGAACGGCCATAGGATTGCGCCCCGGGAAAAAGCTCCTTTTCATAATAGCCCCGGCGGCTGACGGCCCCGCTGCCCAGTTCGGCGGAAAGGTCGGCGCGGAAACGGTCGGCACGGTAGTCGGCCTGCACACGGACCGAGGCCGTGCGGGTCGTGAGCGCATAGTCGTAACCGAAGCGGCCGCCCTCGCGGACGGTGCGGCCGGGATGCCGCAAGTCGTTCTGCAAAAGGTTGCTGTACGTGTCGTCATCGACGAGGAAGCGGTCGATGTCGGTGATGTAGTCTGCCCCCAGCAGGTCACGCATTTGTTTATAGGAGCGTGTGTTTTCACGGCGGAGGGCAATCCCGTAACGGAACGTCAGCCGGGCGTCGGCATCGGTGGTGAAAAGGGCGTTCAGCGAGAGGTTGCAAAGCCGTTCGGCACGGTCTTCCAGCGCATAGACCGCGTGTCCGCCGGCCATGCGGTTGCGGCGGATCAGTTCGTCCCAATCGACCTGTGTGAAGCGCGTGTCGTTCGAACGCCACGCCAGCTCGGTCTCCCGGTCGCCGGCATAACTCGGCAGGTAGCGATAGTTGTCGGGCATCGGCGTCCGGGCGTCGTACCAGTCGAGCATGCTGTATTTCGAAACGCCCGCCTCGGCGCCGAAAGCCGCCGCGAGCGAAGTGGCAGGCGTCAGGGGAACCTCATAGGCGACGACCGCCAGCGGCACCGTCTCGCGCCGCACGCGGGAGTTGCGGACCCGGCCGTCCTGAAAGCCCCAGGCAGGATTGTAAAGACGGTCGCCCGTCAGGGAAAAAGCCTCTTCGGAGGAGGAGAGGCGCGTACCCCGCGTCGAGGGCGGCACGATGCAGAGCAGGGCAAGTTCATGCCCTTCGCCGAAACGCCGCGCGAGGCGCAGTCCGGCAGTCAGGGCATTGGTGAAGACCCCTTCGACATACATGTCGCGGCCCGTGCGGGCATCGGCGGCAGCCGAAAGGCTCCATCCGCTGCCGAAGGTCTTCGAGGCGGCGGCTTTGGCGCCGAAAAGGTAGTTGCGGTCGGTGAAGCGCACCGAGACGAAGCCGGGTTGCAGCGGCTCCCCTTCCGGAAAGCGGAACGACCTGACGCCGCCGGCGCCGTTCCACACCCCGGGCACCGCGGCAAGCCCTGCGCAGCGCGTCTCCTCCGCCCCCAGCAGGCGGAGCAGCGAAAAGTAACGATACGACAGTTCCACACCCGAAAGCGAGGTACGTGAGGCGCGGTAGTCCAGTCCGCGGCGCCTGCGTGCCACCTGCGGCAGGTTAAAGTCGGTATGGTCGCCGTAGAGGTCCGAAACACCCTGCACGGCGCGGTAGAAGATCGCGGAATCGGTCGTGAGCACGTCGCGCCGCTCCTCGCGTTCGGCATAGGGATAGTATTCGTCGTCGGGAGACTGGGCCACGGCCTGCAGACTCGACAGCAGCAGGAACAGCAGGCAGCAGCGGCTTTTCAACATATTTTCGCAACTTTTTTGAATACAAAGATAGCAAAAAGTCGACCGGAGCCAAAACCGAACTGCACCCGGTTCGGCAAAATCTTCCGACCTCCTAAAAGCGTCGTTACGACGCCAAAGATAACAAAAAGCCCTGAATTGCATCCGATTCCGCAAAATCGTCCGACGCACCTATTTATTAAAAGAGTTCAGAGCAGGTTCAGCTCCTCCCGGACCCACCTGACAACCGGCAGCTTTCAATCTGAAAACACGCCGTATAGCGATCTCCAACGGGATTCAGCGGGATTCGGAAGAAAAAACCCGGATGCTTTAAAAAACGGCCCTTTCGAATTGTTATTAAAATTTTTTTATTATATTGCACCCGAGAATTTCACTAAGATTCTCGGACCGCTCAGGAGCGAACATCCCTGTTTATCGCCGGATTTGCTGCTGGCTGGTTCATTTTATTAACCCAAAACATTCTGCTTATGAAGGTTTTTTTCGCCAAATTAAGTGTGTTAACGAGTATGCTGCTGCTTTGCGGTGCCACCTCCGTGTGGGCGCAGGGCAAAGGTAAGATCTCGTTCAGCGGCACGGTCCAAGCCTCGGAAACTGAGGGGGGGGAAAATTCTAAGATCACCCCGCTGGCCTACGCCGTTGTCTCCCTGCCCGAAATCGGCGTAGCAACGACCACCGACGTCAAAGGCCGGTTCGAAATCCAACTCTCCAATCCGGGGAAATACAAGGTCGAGATCAGCTCCCTGGGTTATGAACCGCTGTCGCAGACCATCCAGCTTCCCGCACGGGACTCGCTCAAATTCACCCTGAAGGCCACCTCGTTCTATCTGGAAAACGTCGTGGTGTCGGCCGAGTCGAAAAAGACCGGCGCGGCAACCGCTTCGAAGATTTCCAAATCGGCCATGGAGCACATCCAGGCCACATCGCTGGCCGACATCATGTCGCTCCTTCCGGGCGCCAGCACACGCACGGCCGAAGAGATCGCCCTCAAGAAAGTCAGCACATTCTCCGTCCGCAACGGCCAGAGCTTCGGCACGGCCATCATCATGGACGGCGCTCCCCTTTCGAACAACGCCAACATGCAGACCCTGTCGCTGGCGTTGGGAGCCGACGCAGGGCCCAGCATATCGACCCCCAACTCGGGCGTCGACATGCGAACCATCACCACCAACAACATCGAATCGGTAGAGGTGATCCGTGGTATCGCCTCGGCCCAGTACGGCGACATCGCTTCGGGCGCCGTCATCGTCAACAGCAAGGCGGGACGCACGCCGCTGTCGATCCAGCTGGATGTCAATCCCAATGTCTACATGGCTTCCGTATCGCACGGCGTGGGCCTCGGCCGTAAAGCCGGCGTGCTCAACTACGGCGTAGACTACACCTTCGCCCAATACGATCCGACCGAAGGATACGACACCTACAACCGTGTGACGGGACGCGTAAGCTACTCGAACACCGTCGGCAAATGGTCCACCAACACCTCGTTCAACCTGTTCTACACCAAGGACAAGGCCGAACCGAATCCCGACGACGCGAGGGATCTGGACCTGATGACCCAGCGCGACCTGGGCCTGCGCTTCAACACCAACGGGTCGTTCAATTTCAACAAGAACTGGCTCAAAAACCTCAAATACACCGTCTCGGCGAACTATACGAACAAAAAAACGTACCGGGAGGAGTTCGCCACCAACTCCGACTGGACCTACTCCACCTCGAAAACCGACGGAGCCATTCTTTCGAGCATGCCCGGACAGGATATTTACCTGGCCGACGGTACGAAAATCACGAACATCCCCGATGCCGACAAGAACGGCAAAGCCTGGCGCCTGCCGTCGGACTATACGGCCATATACAACCTGTACGGCAAGGAGCTCAACACCTTCGCGCAGCTGTCGGCCAATTTCGCCGGCGACCTGGGACGCACCCACCACCGGCTGATCGTCGGCGGCGAGTACCGCGCCACGGGCAACCTGGGCGAAGGCAAGGTCTTCGACCCGGAGACCCCGCCGCGCCGGGAGGTCAACACCAATTTCACCACCCAGCGCGAACGCGCCTTCAGCGACGTGCCGTTCATGCACCAGTTCAGCCTCTTCGCCGAGGAGTATTTCTCGATGGACATCCTGCGCCGCAAACTGGAAATCGTCGCCGGCGTCCGCTATGACCATATTTACGACATGGACGGAGGCGTCGCTCCCCGTATCAACGCCTCCTATGACCTGATTCCCGAGAAACTGAGCGTCCGCGGCGGCTACGGCATCACGTACAAAGCCCCCTCGCTGGGTTATCTCTATCCCGACAACGCTTATTTCGACATCCTGAATTTCGACAACACCACGGCGAGCGGCTTCAGCGACGCCCAGAAATTCCAGATCGCCACGACGCACGTCTATTCAGCGGAGAATCCGGATCTCGAACTGGCGAAGACCACCAAATGGGAGGTCGGCCTCGATTTCAAGATCGGGCAGGTGCGCGGTTCGGTCACCTATTACGAGGACAAGACCCGCAACGGCTACATGACCAGCGCAACGTTCGACACCTTCAAATGCGTGGACTACAACCAGTATTCGGCGGCCATACCGGCCAATGAGACCGATATGCCCGAGCTGTCGCTCAAGTCGTCGGACAAAATCCTGCTCCAGTATTCGATCCCGACCAACTACTTTGCCTATAACAGCCGGGGCGTCGAGTTCGACATCGATTTCGGACGTATCAACTCCATCCGCACCTCGTTCGGACTGAATGGAAGCTGGACGCAGTACAAATCGTGGAAGAACTACTACACGTTCACGAACCATACGACAGGCAGCAGCGTAGCCGGTTCCTATCCCCACATGGGCGTCTTCGAACCGGGCAACAAGGCGGAGCATTCGTCGTCAACGACGACCAACCTGCGTATCACGCACAACATTCCGCGAATCGGTTTCGTCGTCACGCTGACAGCCAGCGTCAAATGGAAGGAGCGTGAGTACACCACCTACGGCAACGACTCGATCCCTGTGAAATACATCTCGCGCCTGGACGGTCAGGTGTATGATTTCGACGCTTCGCGCATCGGGGAAGAGGAGTTCCAGGCCCTCGACATGCGCGGGCGCCTCGACGCACGCCGGTTGATCCCCGAAGGTTCGATGCCCCCGATGCTCTGCATCAACATCAATCTGACCAAGGAAATCCGCAATTTCATGCGCATTTCGTTCTTCGCCAACAATATGTTCCGCAGCACGCCGATCTGGGAGAGCAAAGTCTATCCGGGCAAGTACACCCGGCGCAACGAAAAGACCTTCTTCTTCGGAGCTGCGCTGTCTGTCAAGATTCGATAACCCTACAACGCAAGTACAACCATGAAAAAGACATATATAGCCATACTGACGGCTGCTGCAGGGCTCTGTTCGTGCATCGAGATGATGGACTCCGCCAGCCAGGCCGATGTTGTGAATCCGTTGAACGTCTCCTTCAAGGTCAAGGCCGTGACCGGCTTTGTGGATTCCGACGGCAACGGTACCATCGACACGAATTTCCCGGTGGAAGGACTCACCGTCCGTTTCTCCAATTTCGAAGAGGACGCCGTCATCGAAACGCTGACCGACGAAAACGGCATCGCACAGACCGAGGTCGCTCCGGGCAACTACACGATCTCGGTGTTCGGCGAATCCGAATCCGAAGGCAATACCTATTACCTGAACGGAGCGGTGCAGAACAAGGCCATCACGAAAGACATCACGCCGGAACAGGCCGAGGCATCGAACGATTTCTCGATCGCCATCCGCCCCGCCATGGTGGGCCCGCTCTGCTTCAGCCAGATCTTCTACTGCGGAAGCACCAATCCCGAGACTCAGTCGACCTATTTCCGCGACCAGTTCTACGAGATTTACAACAACGGTGACGAGACCTATTACCTCGACCACCTCTGTTTCGCGCATCTCGTGCCCGAATTTGCAACGGCGACGCTCCCGGAATGGCCTGCCGAAGACGGTCTGAACAACTACGTCTATGCCGTGACGGTCTGGCAGCTGCCGGGTAACGGAACCGACTACCCGCTCAAGCCGGGCGAGTCGTTCATCATCACCCAGGAGGCCGCGAACCATGCCGACCACAGCAAATACGGCGGCCTGATCGACACCTCGCTGTCCGAATTCGAAACGTGGGCCGGCAATCCGCAGCGTGTCAACCCGGACGTTCCCGACCTCGAGTACGTTTTCTGGTCGGGGTACATCGTGACCATGCAATGGCTGAACACCGTCAGCGGTCCGGGACTCTGCATCTACCAGCCCGGCAAGCACCTCGAATTCCCGACCATCAATACCGGCGTGTTGGGAGAGACGACCCAGAGGCAGGTGGGCAAAACGCAGGAGTACGTCCGCATTTCGGCCGAACAGCTGATCGACGGCGTGGAGATGCTCCCTACGTCGAACAGCCTCAACATGAAGCGTATCCCCGGATTCGTGGACGCCGGAGCGGCTTCGACGGAGGAAATCTACGTCGGCAAGAGCGTATGCCGCAAAGTGATCGGACAACGGCCCGACGGCACCCCGATCTACCAGGATACGAACAACTCGACGGAAGATTTCGAAACGCAGGTCCCGCAGTTCCGCCGCAACGGCGAAAAGATGCCAGCCTGGAACTGGTCCCTGAAATAATAATCCCCCTAAATCGAATGAGTTATGATAAAATATAGCTACATCAAACTGACGGGATGCCTCGTGGCTGCGGCCCTCGCGCCGCTCTGCTCCTCGGCACAGCGGATCAATACCGAGGCTTCCGTCGAACGGCTGAAAAGCGAGAGTCTCCAGTTCAGCTACTCGGACAACGCGTCGGGCATCCAGCTCGACCAGATGGACTATTACAGCCAGGTAGGACTGGGATACGATATTGAAAAAGGTTCGTTCAAACGGGCGCAGGAGGGAGAACACAACACCGGATACCGCTTCTTCACCGACGGCGGCGGCACGATGAAGGCCCTCAAGGGCGCGTTCATCTGGGGTAGTTTCGAATATTCGCGCGACCAGCTGCGCGATGCCGAGTACAACGCCTCGCTGATCGACCCGCTGCGCGGCACGCCCTTCTTCATCGCCGACACCTACAAGAGCAAATGGATCAACCAGCTCTACGACATGACGGTGAAGGCTGCGGCGCCCAAATTGTGGAACCGCCTGATCTTCGGTATCGAAGCCAGCTACCAGAACGGCCAGGGGGCCAAGCAGCACGACCCGCGTCCGCTGGTCAGTCTTTCGAAATTCGAGATCAAACCGGGCGTGACCGTCACGCTGGGCAAACACGCCATCGGCGCCAACTACCAGTACTACTCCCGGCGCGAAGACGGATCCGCCAAGAACAAAATCTCGATGTCCACCAACCCGGTCTATATTTTCAATTTCCCGGGATTCTACGTCGATGCCTCCATCACCAGCAGCACCGACGACAACGAGCGCATCTACAACGCCAACTGCATGGGCGTCGGCGGCCAGTACTCGTTCACGACCCAGAAACTGCGCCTGCTCGTATCGGGCAAGTACACCCGGGAGGTGGAGGATGTCACCAACAGCTACACGACGCCCAAAATGGTCGGCACGACCCGGGACGAACGCTGGTCGATCGGCTTGAACGCCGTCTACAAGCCTTCGAAGGAGAATACGTTCTTCCTGAATGCCGCTTACGGCGACCGCAGCATCGACGGCATCCAGTATGTACAGGAGTGGGACAACTCCTTCGAGGTCGCCAAGTGGATCATAAAATCGAAATCCGTCCGTTCGAACAGCTCGAAGGCCGGTTTCGAGGGACGTTTGCAGTATATGCGCACCACCCGCGGCGATTCCTACAACTGGACTGCCGGCGTCGAGTTCTCCACCGAGAAGCTCAGCGACATCTACTATTTCCCGCGCAGCACCCAGGACATCGAGAACTGCACGATCGGCATCTTCGGACGCAAGAATTTCATCTTCAACGAAAAGCACTCGCTGCTCGTCGGAATACGCGCCTCCTACAAGATGAACAACAGCAGCGACATCGACTACAACGGCTACAAGGCCGACACGAAATGCTACACCGATTTCACGCTCCGCGACTATTACTACCTCGGGTCGGGATACGCTGCGTTCGGCGGTGAAATCACCTATTCGTTCGCCCGGCTGTTCAAAGGCCGCGGTTCGGTCTTTGCCGCAGCCTCGGGCGACTATGTGCGTGCCGACGACCACCGCGACCTGTTCGACCGCCGCTTTTACGCCAATTTCAAAATCGGACTGATGTTTTAAAACCGGAACCCTCCGGAGAGGACGACACATATCCTCCCCGGAGGGTTTCAAATAACTGCTCCATATGAATTACAGAAAACCGTTTTTTGTCCTGCTGGCCGGAGTTCTGCTGCTTTCGGCCGCGCCGGGACGATCGCAGACGTTCGAAAACCCCTCCATACAGGGACCGAGTTCCTTCGCCGTGATCACCGACTCCCGGACCGCCCGGGAATGCCGGCCCCAAATGACAGCCTACAAACAGACGCTCGAAGCCGAAGGACTGCCCGTTTACATCGTTTCGCACGACTGGACGACGCCCGAACAGGTGCGTGACATCCTGCGCAAACTTTATGCGGAAAACGCTTTGGAGGGATGCGTATTCATCGGCGACGTGCCCATCGCCATGATAACCAAGGCGCAGCACCTCACCTCGGCCTTCAAAATGGACGAACGCGACCACCCGCTCCACGAAACCTCGGTTCCTTCGGACCGCTTTTACGACGATTTCGATTTGCAGTTCGTCCCGCAGGGCACTCCCTCGCAGGGACTGTTTCATTATTACGAAATGTCGCCCGATTCGCCGCAGTACATCTCCTGCGACATCTATTCGGGCCGCATCAAGGCGCAGAAAGCCTACGGCGATCCCTACAAGCAGATTGCCCGTTACCTGGAGAAAGCCGTGGCCGAACACCGCGACGCGACGCCTTTCGACCAGTTCGTCTCCTACACGGGCCACGGCTCCTACTCCAATTCGCTCATCGCCTGGCGCGATGAACAGCAGCTGCTCGACGAGCAGTTCGGCGACGTATTCAGCCGCACCCACAACGCCAAATTCCTGCGTTACTCGATGCAGCCCTTCGTCAAGGAGTCGCTCATCCGCGAGGTCCGCCGCGACGACGTGGACATGATGGTCTTCCACGAACACGGAATGCCCCACCGGCAGTACCTTTCGGGCACGCCCTATGTGGAATCGGCCGAAGATGCCGTCGCCGAGATGCAGCGCAGCCTGCGCGAACTGGCCCGCCGTCCCGGCAGCGGCCGGGAATCGGCCGCCAAACGCGCTGCGGAGAAAGGGCTCGATTCCACATGGTACAACCGGGCCGAGGAGCCCGAAATGCTCCGTCTCGACTCAATCGCCGACCTGCGCACGGGCATCATCCTCGAAGAGGTCGAAGCCATCGCCCCGAATGCCCGCTTCGTGGTCTTCGACGCCTGCTACAACGGCGACTACCGCGAGGACGATTTCATCGCAGGACACTACATCATGGCCCCGGGACGCTGCGTCACGACGTTCGCCAACAGCGTCAACGTGCTTCAGGACAAGTCGGCTTTCGACCTGCTGGGACTGCTGGGCGAAGGGCTGCGCATCGGCGCCTGGGCCAAGAACATCCACATCCTCGAGTCGCACGTGATCGGCGACCCGACCTACCGCTTCAAGGCCGCCCATCCCGAACTCGACATCAATTCGATGGCGCTGAAGCGCGACAACGGCTTCTGGCTCGGACAACTCGACAATGCCATACCCGACATCCAGAACCTGGCGATGATCCGGCTTTGGGAAAACGACTACCCGCAACTGCCCGCCATCCTGCTCGACAAGTGCGCCGAGTCGCCTTACAGCGTCGTGCGTTACAACGCCTTCCGGCTGCTCGAATCGCTCAACGGCCCCGAATACAAACAGGCGCTGATGCTGGCCGCCTACGACCGCTTCGAGTTCCTGCGCCGCATCGCCGTCACACGCATGGGCCGCATCGGCGACGAGGCGTTCATCCCCGTGCTCATCGACGTATATGTCAGGGATCGCAATGCCGCCCGCATCGTTTTCAACATCAGCGAGGCGATCCGCTGCTTCGACAAACAGCAAGTCGAAAAGGCAATCGAGACCTATTTCGCCGACAAGAATTTCTACCATGCCCAGGAGGAGAAACAGGAGCTCCTCGACAAACTCATCGAGCGCAACGAGCTCTCGCCCGGCGAGTCCTCGACGCGGGAGATTCTCGACCCCCAGGGTAAGCCCCGCTGGCGGCAGGCCCGCATCAGTTTCCTCAAAAACCGCCCCTATCACCAGCACGTCACGGAATACCTCACCCTGCTGGGCGACGAGCAGGTTCCTGAGATTCTGCGAGTGCGGATGGCCGAGGCGCTGGCGTGGTTCAACCTCTCGGTGCGGCGCCATGAAATCGCCGAGGCCGGACGCAAACTGCTCGCCCGCGGCAACTGTTCGCCGGAACTGGCCAAAGAGGTGCAGCGCATGATTAACCGCGTAGAATCCAAGAAATAATCCGTAATGAAAGCTATGAAAAGATATTTATTGGCAATCGTCCTGCTGCTGCCATTCGTCCTGCAAGCCAAAGTCGCAGTCGAAAAGCCCCGCAGCAAACAGCCGACGGCGTTCGCAATCGTCGTCGATCAGGCGACCTACGACAAAACGGCGCCCCAGATTCATGCCTACCGCGACGCCCTGGAGGCCGACGGACTCTCGACCTACATTCTCCGTGACAACTGGCAGACTCCCGAGCAGGTGCGCGAACAACTCATCGCACTG
Source organism: Alistipes sp. Zagget8 (assembly GCA_001941065.1). Lineage (GTDB taxonomy): Bacteria > Bacteroidota > Bacteroidia > Bacteroidales > Rikenellaceae > Alistipes. The sequence continues at coordinate 185,311 of MSHJ01000013.1, read as the reverse complement.
ATGCGCAAAACCGCCAAACGCTCGCCGCTCGAAGGCGTGGTCTTCGTGGGCGACATTCCGATTGCCATGGTGCGCAATGCCCAGCACATGACCACGGCGTTCAAAATGGACGAGGACAATTTCCCGATGATCCAGTCGTCGGTCCCCTCCGACCGCTACTACGACTGCCCGGACCTGCAGTTCGAGCTGATCACCCGCGACAGTACGGACCGTCTGCTCTCCTATTTCAACCTCGCCTGCGACTCGCCGCAGCGGCTCGCCCCGGCCTTCTATTCGGGACGCATCCGCTATCCTGAACAGCTCGGAGGCGACAAATACGAAGGAATTGCCCGCTATCTGGAAAAGGTCGTGGCCGAACGCGCCAAGGTCGATCAGCTCGACAATCTGGTGACCTATGCCGGCAACGGATACAACTCCGACTGTCTGGTCTGCTGGATGGACGAGCGCGTTGCCATCGACGAAAATTTCCCGCTGACCGACACCCGCAAGGCCGGGAACCTGCGCCAGCTCAATTTCCGGATGGACGACTACATGAAATACCGGGTTTTCGACGAGTTGGTGCGTCCGGAGGTGGACGCCATGTTCTTCAACGAGCACGGATCGCCCGACAAACAGCACGTCGGCAGTTACACGACCGAGCCCGACAGTTTCGACGGCCAGTACAACCAACTCAAGGCCGAGGTCATGATCGCCCTGTATATGGAACGCCGCAAGGGCGACAAAGCCGACATAGAGGGCGCCAAACAGTATTTCAAGGAGAAATACCACCTGACCGACGCCTTCTTCGAAACGAAAAAGACGGAGGTGGACGACGCCACGAAGGCCAAGGGCGACCAGACAATCATCAGCCTCGAGGACCTCGAGACGCTGGCCGCACAGCCGCGTTTCGTGATGCTCAACGCCTGCTACAACGGTTCGTTCCACCAACCCGGCTACATCACGGGCTACTACATCTTCGGCCCGGGCCGCACGGTGGCCACGCAGGGCAATACGGTCAACGTACTGCAGGACCGCTGGACCTACGAGCTGGTCGGCCTGCTGTCGCACGGCGTGCGCGTCGGGCAGTATAACCGGCTGATCGCATCGCTCGAAGGACACATCATCGGCGACCCGGCTTTCCGGTTCCGGCCCGTCGAGCCCAATACGCTGGCCGCCGACATGACAACCCGCAAGGGAGACGCCGCCTACTGGCGCAGCCTGCTCACGAGCCCGTGGGCCGACGTGCAGAGCCTCGCGCTGCGCATGCTGACCGACGCCGGTGCCATCTCGGCCGGCGAACTGCTGGAGTTCATGAAACAGTCGCCGCTGGCGACGACCCGCATGGAGTGCCTCAAGCTCATCGGATGCTTCGGCGACGAGGAAATCTTCGCGCAGGCCATCATCCGGGGACTGAACGACCGTTATGAACTGCTGCGCCGCAACGCCGCGACCTATGCCTGGCAGTCGGGCCGTCCGGAACTGCTGCCCGCGCTGGCCGATACTTATGTCAACGATAGCGAATCGAAGCGTGTAGCCTACATTGTCATGAAGGGGCTGGAGCTGTTCCCCGAAAAAGAGGTCGAACAGGCGCTGCGCACGGCCGTCGAGGCTTCGCCGTATGCGGACAGCGAGGCAAAATTCACCGAACTCTGGGAAGAGGCCGCCGGCGAACAGGCGATGAAGGAGCGGCAGCGGAATCAGCTTTTCAACGGCAAAACGCTCAAAAGCCGCATCTCGGCCATCCGTTCGATGCGCAACAACACCTACCACGAACTGGTGCCCGAACTGCTGAAACTCGTGGCCGACGCTTCGCAGCCCCTCGAACTGCGGGTCAACACAGCCGAGTGTCTGGGCTGGTTCGCGCATACCCCGCGCCGTGCCGAGATCATCGACGCCTGCCGGCAGGCAGCCGCCGACAAAAACCTGGAGAAAGAGCTCCGCGACGAGCTGACGCAAACCGCGATCCGGCTCGAAAGCACCGTATCCGTACCGACCCGATAATCCGACATGACCATGAAATTGAAAAGAATCGTCTTACTGATCGCCGTCTGTCTGCAGGCCCTGTCGCTTGCAGCGGCACCGCGGATCGTCCGTCCCGGCGTGAAAAGCCCCACGACGTTCGCCATTTTCATCGACAGCCGGAGCTATGAAGCCGCAGCCACCGAGGTCGACGCCTACCGCGCCGCCGTGGAGCGCGACGGATTGGGGACCTACCTGCTCATCGACGAGTGGCAGAGTCCCGAAAGCGTGCGCAGCGAAATAATCCGGATGACAGAGGCGCAGCCGCCCCTCGAAGGCGTGGTGTTCGTCGGCGACATCCCCGTGGCCATGATCCGCGACGGACAGCATCTCACATCGGCGTTCAAGAGCAGTCAGGACCGCGACTGGAAAGATTCGTCGGTCCCCTCCGACCGCTATTACGACGATCCGGGACTGCAATTCGAGTTCCTGCGCCGCGATGCCGACGAGCCGCTCTACTTCTACTACTCGCTCTCGCCCGAATCGCGCCAGCACATCGCCTCGCCGATCTATTCGGCCCGCATCAAGCCGCCCAAACGCGAAGGTGCGGATTCCGACGAACTGCTGCGTGCCTACCTGCGCAAGGTGGTGAAGGCCCATGCCGAACAGAACGAGCTGGACAACCTGTTCGTTTTCCGCGGCCACGGCTACAACTCCGAGGCTCCCGAAGCCTGGGCCGGGGAGCAGATTGCGCTGCGCGAACAGCTGCCCGCACTTTTCCGCACCGGCAGCACCGTGCGTTTCTATGATTTCGAAAGCCGCTGGCCCATGAAGCCCTACCTGCTGGAGAAGATGGCCCGCAAAGGCGTCGATGTCGCCCTGTGCCACCACCACGGCGCTCCCGACATGCAATACCTGAACGGCTACCGGAACGGTTCGAGCATGAACGTTTCGATCGAGAACATCAAACTGTTCCTGCGCAGCAAACTCGACGGACACAAAGACCCCGAAAAGCGCAAGGCCGAAATGATCGCCTATTACGGCGTGCCCGAAGCGTGGTGCCAGCTCTCCGATTCGCTGCACACGGCCGATTCGCTGCTCAACCAGGCAATGGACGTACACATCGAGGACCTCTACAATCGGCCGATGAACCCCCGTATGGTGATGTTCGACGCCTGCTACAACGGCTCGTTCCACCTCGACGACTGCATCGCCACGAGCTACATCTTCGGCCCGGGCGACTGCATCGTCACCCAGGGCAATTCGGTCAACGCCCTGCAGGACAAATGGCCCGACCGCTATATCGGACTGCTCGACTGCGGCGTGCGCATCGGACAGTGGGGACGCCATGTGCACTACCTCGAAACGCACCTGATCGGCGACCCGACCTACCGTTTCGTCAACCGGGCGCTGCCCGGCACCGACCTGAACACGGCACTCACGGCAAAAGCGTCGGACAACAAATTCTGGCTCCGGATGGCTGCCGAAACGATGCCCGCCGACGTACAGGCCATCGCCATGCGCAAGCTGGCCGACAACGGTTACGACAAGACTGCCGACCTGTGCGAAAAACAAGTCGCCGAATCGCCTTACGGACCGGTGCGTCTCGAAGCCCTCAGGCTGATGAGCACCAGCCGCTCGCCGCGTTTCAACGCGATGCTGGTGCAGGCGGCGGGCGACAGCTACGAACTGGTGCGCCGTCTGGTGTCGCAGTGGATCGGTGACTGCGGCGACGACGAGCTGGTTCCCGCGGCCGTCGAAATGCTGCTGGACGACGAACTCTCGCTGCGCGTGGCCTACCATGCCGATGAGAACATGATGTTCATGAATCCCGACGCCGTGAGCGCCGAGCTCCGCCGTCAGTCCGCGGCCAAACACGAACTCTACCAAAACGAAGAGTCGCTGCAGAAGCGGCTGAAGCGCGTAGCCGACAAGCAGGCTGAACAGACAGAAACGTTCAAGTTCATTCGCGACCCGCAGAACAAGATGAAGCGGCGTCTGAGCGAAATCACCTATTTCCGCCTCTACCGCCACCACTACTGCGTACCCGAACTGATCGCCCTGGCCGAAGACGCTGCGCTCGAAGAGCCGCTGCGCGTAGCCGCCGTCGAGGCGTTGGGCTGGTTCGGCCGCTCGTACCAGCGCCCCGCAATCGCCGCCATGTGCGAACGGCTGCGTCAGGGCGGGCAGCCCGCAGCGGTTGCCGCAGAGGCGCTGCGCACGTCCAAACGGCTGGCGGCCTACTGACGCCTGCCGAAACAATGAATGACAAAGGCCTTTCAGATTCGTATCTGAAAGGCCTTTGTCATTGAAAAGCCGTCTGCCCGGCAGGATGCGGAGGAACTACAGACTTTTCAGCGTCTCGCAAAGCAGGTCCCAGAACTTGGGAACCGTGGCGATTTCCAGCCGCTCGTCGGGCGAATGCACCCCGCGGAGCGTCGGACCGAAGGAGACCATCTCCAGGTCGGGATATTTCTCGAGGAACAGCCCGCACTCCAGTCCGGCGTGGATAGCACGGACCTTGGGATCGGTGTGGAACAGCCGTTTATAGGCATCGACCGTGACCTCCAGCAGCCGCGACTGCGGATCGGGGGCCCAGCCCGGATAACCGTCGGAATGGGCCACGTCGGCTCCCGCCAGCGCGAAGACCGACTCGACCATCTGCATCACATAGGTCTTGGCGCTCTCGACCGACGACCGCTGCGACGAGGTGACGACGATGCGGTTGCCGTCGGCGAATTTCACCGACGCGAGGTTCGTGGAGGTCTCGACCAGACCCGGAACGGCGAACGACATGGCCACGACGCCGTTGGGCACGCCCACAATCGAGTAGACCAGCGCGAACTGCGTCCGCGCGTCGAGGACCTCCTCGACCTGCGGCATCTCGTTGAGCGTAATGCGGAAATTGGGCTCGCGGAAACGGAACTCGGCCTCGAGGTCCGCGGCGAAAAGGTTATAGCGTTTGACGAACTCGTCCTTGAGCCGGGTCGGCACGCCGAAAATGGCGTAGGCTTCGCGGGGAATAGCGTTGCGGAGGTTGCCGCCGCTGAAATAGCTCAGTTTCAGCTCCGACGACTGTATGCCGTCCCACAGCAGACGCGCCACGGTCTTGTTCGAATTGACACGCCCCTTGTCGATGTCGTCGCCCGAGTGTCCGCCCTGCAGGTCCGACACATCGACGCGGAAAAAGGTGTAATTCTTCGGCGCAGGCTCCATCGTGTAGTGGAACGTGGCGATGGTGTCGATGCCGCCCGCGCAGCCGATGAAAATCTCGCCCTCATCCTCCGAATCGAGGTTGACGAGGTATTTGCCCGTGAGCATCCCCTCGCCCAGCTCGAACGCACCCGTGAGGCCCGTCTCCTCATCGACGGTGAACAGCGCCTCGAGAGGTCCGTGCTCCACCGAATCGTCGAGCAACACGGCCAGCGCAGCGGCCATGCCGATGCCGCAGTCGGCGCCCAGCGTCGTGCCTTCGGCCTTGACCCATTCGCCGTCGATGCGCGTGCGGATGGGGTCGTTGTCGAAATCGAACTCCACGTCGGAGTTCTTCTCGCAGACCATGTCCATGTGCGACTGGAGAATCACCGCAGGACGCTGCTCGAAGCCCGGCGTGGCGGGTTTGCGCATCACGACATTGCCGATGGCGTCTTTCTTGTACTCGATATGGTGTTTTTTGGCAAAATCGACCAGAAAGTCGATGATCTTGCCCTCCTTCTTCGAAGGACGCGGAACCTGCGTGATGGCGTCGAACTGTTCCCAGACGAGCCGCGGTTCCAGAGAGGTGATTTGTGACATATTGCTGATTGTTTTCGCAAATATAAAAAAAATCGATAACTTTGACAATACAAAATACGGAAACCAATGGATTTCAGGATAGGACACGGATACGACGTACACGCCCTGGCGGACGGCCTGCGGCTGGTGCTGGGAGGCGTCGAGATCGCCCACACGAAGGGATGCGTCGCCCACTCGGACGGCGACGTGGTGATCCACGCCCTATGCGACGCCCTGCTGGGCGCCGCGGCGCTGGGCGACATCGGGATGCACTTTCCCGACACGTCGGACGATTTCAAAGGCATCGACTCGAAAATACTGCTGCAAAGGGTCGCAGAACTGCTGCGCAGCAAGGGATACGAGATCGGGAACGTGGACTGCACGATCCGCGCACAGCGGCCCAAACTGAGACCCTACATCGACACCATGCGCACCGCGATGGCCGGTGCAATGGGTGTAGACGATGACCGGGTGTCGGTCAAAGCTACGACCACAGAGCATCTGGGCTTCGAGGGGCGGGAAGAAGGCGTTTCGGTCTCCGCCGTGGCATTGATTTTCCGTCCGCAGGCCGGAAAATAATTCACAATTCAGAATTCATAATTCAAAATTACAGCTATATTTGTAACTACAAATACCAAACCACAATGCCTATGAAGCAGTAGCAAACAACCTTTCAAACCCGTGCCTGCGGGCACACGACATATAAAAGCGCATCGGCTTTTCTTCTTACTACCGAAACTTCGACAATTTCAACCAAGTAAGGGATTAAAGTTGGTGCTCGCGCTGTTTTACGGCGCGGGCATTTCTTTCATCTTACTTGGTGGGCAGTCGAAGGCCTCGGTAGTGGATGATTGAATTTGTCCGCGTTTTTATGTGCTCATCACCTCTTTTCCCAATCCCTCTAAATCCCAAGTTATGAAAAAGATGACCACACCTGCCGAATGCCGTTCGACCTGCGGGCTCCTGCAAAAACTCCTGTTCCTCGTCTTGTCGGCGACAATCGCCGTCTCCTGCGAAAAAGAAAATGAATCACAGCCCGATCCCCCGGGAACCATCACGCAAAATCTGGCCGAAGATTATGAATATCCGGTGGGAATATCGCTTGCGGAGATATTTTCATGGTATGCCTGCTCGCTGTCGTGGACCGCACCCTCCACCATTTGGGTGGAAGGATACAGAAATATGTATACCGACGAGGTTTCCATCGACCCTTCGAGCGTCGCGATTTGTTCTTTAGGCAAAGTAAACGGCCTGGGAGCGATCACATCGATTCCCGAATCGGGATTTACACCGATGAGCTATCGGGCGAGTGCGGCGTTGGAAGCCGGCTGCGGATACGTCGTCAAATGCACGACACGCGCCGCATTGACCGGCTATGACATTGCATCCAAAACATATACGACACACATCAAACTCTATGCGGAACAAGTCGGCGGCAGTTTCGCAAAAATCAAATATCAGGTCCTGCAATGACAGTTTCACATCGTCGCATTCAAAAACGGGTTGCCTTGAAGGCAACCCGTTCATTCAATCCAGCCGGTGGTAGCGCGGGTCGTTCACCCGCTTGTTCCACAGCCACCCGACGTAACGCATCGTGACGGAGGGCGTCAAAAGGGTCAGCACCGTTTCGCCCGTGGCGGTCGAGACGGCGAAATCGGCGTGGTACGCAGCATCGCCGTCGGCAACGTTGAACGTGACCGACCACCCCCACTGCGTACGTGCCGCCCGGTAGTCGCGGAGCGACATCGAGTCGAAATTCACCATCTCGACATATTGCGTGATGCCCCGTTCGGTGGGCAGGTGCACCTCGACGTGGTCGACGAATATCCCGAAATAGAAATAGTCGGCGTAGATCGAGCGGATCATCCCGCCGGGAATCTCCTGCATGGAGTTGGGGAAGAACATGTAATTGCGCGACTGCACCAGCGAGTCGATCTTCGCGGCATAGACCTTCGCCTTCCAGGCCCGGCGCTGGGCGCGGTCCATGCCCCTCTCCGGCTCCTCGTAGACGGTCGTGCGCTCCACGACCTGCACCGCAGGCTGCTGCACGGGGACGATCGTAGTCTGGGGAACGCTGTCGGCACCCGAAATCCCCACAGAAAACTGCGGGGACTGGGCGACGGACGAACAGGCCAGCAAAAGCGCTGCCCCGGTCGTGAAAAAACGGTTCATACTCAATACAACTGCGAAATCGAACCCGTGTATTGCACGGGGCTGTACCACGGATTGGTGATCGTGAGGTTGGCACCGCCCGTGCGGGAGAATATCTCGAAGGTGAAGGTGTAGGTCGAAGCCGAGAACAGCGACGTCGAGAAAGTGACCATCCACCCTTCGTGGGTCTGCTCGGTGGTGTAGCCCTGCACGTCGGGGACCGTGTAGTTGATGACCGTCACATAGTAAGGCGGCACGTAGCCCTTGATATAGGGCAGGCAGATGTCGATCGTGCCGTCCCAGACGCCGACATTGAACGCGGGGTTCATGATCTGGCGCATGGGACCTGCCGGCTGACGCTGCATGGTCGAGGGATTGAACTGGAAATTACGCGACAGCACGAGCGAATCCATGAATTTCTCGTAGTTGGCGATGCGTTCCGCACGGCGTTTCTCGCGTACCTCGCGGCGTTCCTCTTTGGGCGACAGAATCTTCTTCTGCCCGATCACGGTGAAGGCCGTTGCGGCAAGCAGCAGCCCCAAGACGATAATGACTGTTTTTTTCATAGCACATAAGGTTTGTTACGGCTATGACTGAACAATTTTTATGCCGGAAGCGCTAAATGCCCAATTTTGCGAGAAATTGCCCCGTATAGCTGCGTTCGCACTGCGCGACCTCGTGCGGCGTGCCCGCGACGATAATCTCTCCGCCGGCGGCCCCGCCCTCGGGACCTATATCTATGATATGGTCGGCGACCTTCACCACGTCGAGGTTATGCTCGATGACGATCACCGTATTGCCGCGGTCGACGAGCTTGTTCAGCACCTCCAGCAGCAGGCGGATGTCTTCGAAATGGAGTCCCGTCGTGGGTTCGTCCAGGATGTAGAGCGTGCTCCCCGTATCGCGTTTCGAGAGTTCCGAGGAGAGTTTGATGCGCTGGCTCTCGCCGCCCGACAGCGTCGTGCAGGGCTGGCCGAGCGTCAGGTAGCCGAGGCCCACCTCCTGAATCGCTTTGAGCTTCTGATGGATATTGGGGATATTCTCGAAAAACTCCACGGCCATGTTGACCGTCATGTTCAGCACGTCGTCGATATTCTTGCCCTTGTATTTCACCTCGAGCGTCTCGCGGTTGTAACGGTGGCCGCCGCACGCCTTGCAGCGCACGTAGACGTCGGGCAGGAAATTCATCTCGATGGTCTGCACGCCCGCACCGCGGCACTCCTCGCAGCGGCCGCCCTTGACGTTGAACGAAAACCGTCCCGCCTTGAAGCCGCGGATCTGGGCGTCGGGGGTCATCTCGAACAGCTTGCGGATGTCGGCGAAGACGTTCGAATAGGTCGCGGGATTCGACCGCGGGGTACGTCCGATGGGCGACTGGTCCACGACCACCAGTTTGTCGATACGGTCGATACCCTCGGCCGCATCGTACTCCAACGGCTGGTCGTAGGAGCGGTAGAGCGCCTTCGAAAGAATCGGCCGCAGGGTCTCGTTGACCAGCGTCGATTTGCCCGAGCCGCTGACGCCCGTCACGCAGATGAACTTGCCCAGCGGAAACTCCGCCGTGACGTTCTTGAGGTTGTTGCCCCGGGCCCCGCGAATCACGATGCGCTCGCCCGTGCCTTTGCGCAGCGTTTCGGGAATCTCGATCCGCCGGCGTCCCGTGAGGTAGTCGGCGGTGATGGTGTCGGACCGGAGGATGTCGTCGAAGGTCCCGGCGGCGACGATGTTACCGCCCTTGCGGCCCGCACGGGGACCCACGTCGACGATGAAATCGGCGGCACGCATCATGTCTTCGTCGTGCTCGACGACGATCACCGAGTTGCCCGCGTCGCGCAGCTCCTCGAGACTGCGGATCAGCCGCTGGTTGTCGCGCTGGTGCAGGCCGATCGACGGCTCGTCGAGGATGTAGAGCACGTTCACCAGTTTCGAGCCGATCTGCGTGGCGAGGCGGATGCGCTGGCTCTCGCCGCCCGACAGCGAGCGCGACGAACGCGCCAGCGAGAGATACCCCAATCCCACGTCCATCAGGAAGCGCAGGCGTTCGCGAATCTCCTTGACGATCTCCTGGGCGATCTTCCGCTCCTTCTCGGAGAGCTGCGCCTCGATGGTGGGGACCCACTCCGAAAACTCCGAAATGGACAGCGCCGAGACCTCGGCGATATTCTTGCCGGCGACACGGAACTGCAAAGCCTCCTTTTTGAGGCGCGTGCCGTTGCAGACCGAGCATTTGCGGTAGACGAGGAACTGGTCGCGCCATTTCTGGCCGCGTTTCGAATCGTCGTCCTCCGTGCGGCCGATGTATTCGGCGACGCCCTCCCACGAGAGGAACTGCCGTCCGCCCGGGGAGCTGAACTCCGAAAGATCGACCGTCAGCGGCTCGGAATCGCCGTAGAGCACGGCGTTCAGCGCCTCCTGCGAGAAACTTTCGACGGGATCGTCCAGCGTGAAATCATAGCGGCGTCCCAGCATCTCGAGGATGGCGAAGAGCATGTTGTTGCGGTATTTGCCCAGCGGCTCGACGGCCCCGTCGCGCAGCGAAAGCCGGGCGTCGGGGATGATCTTTTCGATGTCGAACACCGCCTCCTCGCCCAGTCCGTTGCAATGGGGGCAGGCGCCCTTCGGGGAGTTGAACGAGAAGGTATGCGGCGCGGGGTCCTCGAAGGCCATGCCCGTCGAAGGGCACATCAGGTGGCGCGAGTAGAAACGCTGCTGCTCGGTGCCGTAGTCGTAGACGGCCATCGTGCCCTTGCCCTGGCGCATCGACTCTTTCAGCGAGGTCATCAGCCGGTCACGGGCGTCGTCGTTCACCACAAGGCGGTCCACGACGAGGTCGATCGTATGTATTTTGTAACGGTCGAGACGCATTCCCGACGATATTTCGCGGATCTCACCGTCGATGCGGGCATAGATATACCCCTTCTTGGCCAGCGATTCGAACAGCTCGCGGTAGTGGCCCTTGCGGCCCTTCACCACGGGGGCCATCAGGGCGATCTTGCGCCCGGCGAAGCCCGTGAGGATCAGGTCGGCTATCTGCTCGTCGGTGTAGTGGACCATCTCCTCGCCCGTCACGGGCGAATAGGCCCGCGACGCCCGCGCGTAGAGCAGGCGCAGGAAATCGTTGATTTCGGTGACGGTGCCGACCGTCGAACGGGGATTCTTGTTGGTGGTCTTCTGCTCGATGGCCACCACGGGACTCAGGCCCGTGATCTTGTCCACGTCGGGACGCTCCATCGTCCCCACGAACTGCCGCGCATAGGTCGAGAGCGTCTCCATATAGCGGCGCTGTCCCTCGGCGTAGATCGTGTCGAAGGCCAGCGACGATTTGCCCGAGCCCGAAAGTCCGGTGATGACTACCAGTTTGCGGCGCGGGATTTCGAGGTCCACGTTCCGGAGGTTGTGGACCCGTGCGCCGAGTATTTTAATCGTATCTTCCATTATCTTCAGAAAACGCACCGGAGCCCCCTTTTATTGAGTGCGCGGGAGTCCGGCGCGAAAAGTGCGTAAAGATACGACATTTGCGCCTGAAAAACAAGCCGTGTGAATCACATTCGGATTTGGAAATCGTCGGCGTCCTGCCAGGCGGGGAATTTTTCGCGGAAAGCCTCCAGCGCGTCGGAATCGAACGCCGCGGAGAGCGTCTGTTCGCGGTCGCCGGCCTCAGCCAGCGTGCGGCCCCTGAAATCGACGAGGACCGAATCCCCGGCATAATGCGCCGAAGGATCGTCCCCCACCCGATTCACCCCCGCGACATAGCATTGGTTCTCGATGGCCCGGGCACGCAGCAGCGTCCGCCACACCTCGCGCCGCGACGCGGGCCACGAGGCACAGCACAGGATGGCGTCGTAATCCCGGCGGCAGCGGCTCCAGACCGGGAACCGCAAATCGTAGCAGATGAGCAGCAGAAAGCGGAAGCCCCGGTATTCGACCACCGTGCGACTGCGGCCGGGGGTGTAATTCCGGGCTTCGCCGCCGGGCGTGAACAGGTGGCGTTTGTCGTAGCACACGCATCCGCCGTCGGGCGTCACGAAATACATCCGGTTGAAAAAGCGTCCCGACTCGGCGACGGCGACGCTGCCCGCGACGGCCTTGCCGTACTGTGCAGACCAGCGGCGCAGGGCCGTGACGACCTCCCCGCCGGGCGTTTCGGCGACAACAGCAGGATCGAGGGTGAAGCCCGTGGCGAACAGCTCGGGAAGCACCACCACATCGGCGTCGGCACCGGCCACCAGCGGTTCCAGCCGCGCGAGGTTCCGCACGGGCTGTTCCCACGCAATATCGGTCTGGCACAAGGCTATACGCAGTTCCATCGGAATCAGAGTTTATACACGGTGACGGACGAGGCGCGATCGCGCTGGTGGAAAAGCGTCACCCGGCAGGGCACGAAATCCGCCGCCGTACAGCTCCACAAATCCATAAATTGCTGGGGACTGCGCTCCATGAGCGGGAACCACGAGCTCTGCACCTGCACCAGAATACGGTGCCCGGCGCGGAACGTGTGAGCGATGTCCGTCGTGCGGAAAGGCACGGTCTCGGGTTTACCCGGAACGAAGGCTTTCGGACGGGTGAATCCGTCGCGGTAACGCCCCCGCACGGCATCGCCCCGCACGAGCATCTGCATCCCGGCCTTTTCGCCTTCGTCGGGGAAGCAGTCGATCAGCTTCACGACGAAATCGGCGTCCGAGGTCGACAGCGCCGCCTCGAGCGCCGCCTCGACAGGCCCCACGAGGGTCGTATCCTCCGGGAGCGGGTCGGAAACGAAGGTCAGCACATCGGGGCGTCCTGCTAGGAACCGCTGGTCGGCGACCATATACTCCTTGGGCCGCCGGAGGCCGGAAGCCGCGACATAGGGCACGGGGTCGGCAGGATCGGACAGATAGCTCGTCGAGGAGTTTTTAGCCGTGGGTTTTTCCGTCGTGAGGCGGCCTCCGGCGGCCAGATAGAGCGTCAGCCGGCGGGCTTCGGCGGGCGTCCAGCGGTCGAAGGTGTGCCAGCGGTCGTCGCCCGAGGTGAAGACCGCCACGGGCGGCAGGCGGTCGACCGTATCGCGTGCCCAGAGGTAGCAGTCGAAGAAGGGCGCTTCGAAATGTTCCATGTAATAGCTTCCGGAGGCCTGCTCGCCGAAATCGAAATCCCCCAACCGGCGTCCGTCGCCCCGCCACGCGCCGTGCGACCACGGCCCCGCAACCAGATGCACGGGTGTCGGGGAACTCTGCCGCACCACGGCACGGTAGAGGTTCCAGGCTCCGTAGCAGTCCTCGGCATCGTAGGTACCGCCCACGACGAGCATCGCGGGACGGATGTTGTAGCAGGCCCGGCGCGTGTCGCGGGCCCGCCACCATTCGTCGTAGTCGGGGTGTCCGAACATCTCCTCCCAAAAGGCGTTGGGGGCCAGCAGCTTCGTCAGGTCGGCCCGCGTGGGATGCTCCAGGAAAAAGGTGCGTTCGTCGGGCGCAAAGGTCAGGTCGCGCCGGGGCATCCGGTCCGTCGGGGTATGTCCCGGAGGGGTGTTCATCGAATTGAGGAACCGCACGGCGTCGCTCAGCATCAGGATGCCGTTGTGGTGCACGTCGTCGCCCATGTACCAGTCGGTCACGGGCGCCTGCGGCGAGACGGCCTTCACCGCCGGATGGCCGCTCAGGGCCCCCATCAGGGCGTAGAACCCCGGATAGGAACAACCGGCGAAACCGACCCGCCCGTTGTTGCCGGGGATGTGTTTCACCAGCCAGTCCACCGTGTCATAGCTGTCCGTGGACTCGTCCACATCGCCGAACCCCACCGGGCGGACGTGCATGAATTCCCCTTCGCTCCGGTTGCGGCCCCGCACGTCCTGCTGGACGATGATGTAGCCGCGGTCGACATAGCTGCGCAGGTAGCCCTTGTCGAGTCCGGCGGGAAATTTGTCCGCACCGTAGGGACCCGTGCCGTAGGGCGTGCGGAAAACAAGGATCGGCGCACGGCCCGGAGCCTTGGGGGTGTAGACCGAGGTATGGAGATGCACGCTGTCGCGCATGGCGATGCGGTATTCGGCCTTGTCGTAGAGCGAACTGACGGGCTGGGCGCACACGGCGGTGGCAGCCAGCAGGCCGCCCCAGAACAGCAGCAGGAATCGGCGGAGTCTCATGGCAGAATGGTTTTAGCTTCCCGTAAAGATAGCTTTTTTCCGGTCAAAACGCAAAACGATACGCCGAAGCCGCGACAAAAGCGCTATTTCTTCCGACGGACAGAGCTGAGATGTTTGGATTCAGCCGAAAATAAACGTACTTTTGTAGCCTGATATACATCTCAACGAACGACAATGCTCAGAGCAGGACGCACACAAACCCTCACCGTAAGCCGCGTATCGGAATACGGCCTATACCTTGCAGACGAGGAGCAGAACGAGGTTCTGCTGCCCAACCGCTACACCTCGCTGACGGACAAGGTCGGCGACACGAAAGAGGTATTCCTCTACCACGACTCCGAAGACCGGCTGGTGGCAACGACCGAAACGCCGCTGCTGCATGCGGACGAGGCAGGATACCTGCGTGTGGTGGACAAGACGGCCCACGGGGCTTTCCTCGACTGGGGACTCCACGGCAAGGACCTCTTCCTCCCGAACCGCAACCAGCAGGGCGGCATCCTCGCCGGGCACAGCTACGTCGTCTACCTCTACGAAGACAACATCACGGGCCGCTGCGTGGCCACGACCAAGCTCAAGGGATTCATCAACAACGACCTGATCTCGGTGAAACCCCGCGACGAGGTGGCGCTGCTGGTGGCCTCGGAAAGCGAGATCGGCTACCGCGTGATCGTCAACAACCGCCATTGGGGCATGATCTACCGCAACCAGATCTTCCGTCCCGTGGCCGTGGGCGACCGCCTGACGGGTTACGTCCGCCGCATCACCGAGGACAACCGCATCGACATAAGCCTCCAGCAGGCCGGATTCGCACAGGTCAGGGACTCGGCGGAGACGCTGCTCCAGCTAGTCCGCGACAACGGCGGATTCCTCCCCCTGAACGACGACAGCGCCCCGGAGGAGGTGACGCGCCTGACGCAGATGAGCAAAAAGGTCTTTAAACGCTCGCTGGGAATGCTCCTGAAGCGCGGCGAGGTCGAGGTCGGCGAAACGGGCATAAACTGCAAGACCCATGGCGAAGATTAACACCGCAGAGCGGGTTTCGGGCGAGGCTTCCGACAATTTCGTTTTCCAACGTTCGCTGCTGGCCTATCATGCGGCGGCGGAGCGCATTGCGGGCGACGTGCTGGAAATCGGCACGGGAAGCGGATACGGCATCGAGGTCGTGGCGCCCCACGCCCGGCGGTTCGTCACCGTGGACAAACACGTCCCGGCGCTGGAACTGCTCGAACTGCCCAACGTCGAATTCCGGCAGGCCGAAGTGCCGCCGCTGGATTTCCCCAAACAGAGTTTCGATTGCGTGATCTCGTTTCAGGTGATCGAGCACATCCGCCGCGACGGCGATTTCGTGCGCGAGATCGCCCGCGTACTGCGTCCGGGCGGACGCTTTATCGTGACGACGCCCAACGCCCCGATGTCGCTGACACGCAACCCGTGGCACGTGCGCGAATACACGGCCGAAGGACTCCGGAAGCTCCTCGCCGGGAGTTTTTCCTCGGTCGAGGCCCTCGGGGTGTTCGGAAATGAAAAAGTGATGGATTATTACGAGGAAAACCGCCGCAGCGTCCGCCGCATCACGCGGTTCGACATTCTGGACCTCCAGCACCGCCTGCCGTGCCGCCTGTTGCAGCTGCCCTACGACCTGCTGAACCGGCTCAACCGCCGCAAACTCCTGAAGCAGAACACCGACCTGACGACCTCGATCCGCATGGACGACTACCGCATCGACCCGGTCGGGGCGGATTGTTTCGACCTGTTCTACGTCGCCACGAAATAGCCGGCGGCACAGGTTTTCAATATAAAAAATGCGGAGATCGCTCTCCGCATTTTTTTATTAGTATTCTTCCTCGTTGAAGAAATTTATATACATTGATTACCAATATATTAAACAATAATTAATGAAATTTGCGCAAACAAATCACACCGTCTGAAGCGGTCTGATGCGATGAAAGGAATTGGAGGATAAACAAGCTCAATCCTTTCATCACTATAAATTAAATTTAAAACTACGCTTTATCAAATACTTCAATTTTTCGATAAACAATTTTGTCTTGTTTTTAGAAATATTAATCGGCACAAATGTCTTATGTAATAATTTAGCCGCAGCAGGTGTTGGAGCATATATTTTTATAGGAAACTCTTTAAATGTGATAGGCTTACCATCATTAAATACATTGAGGAATTCTGACCTTCCTAGAATTTTTTCTTGATAGAAACATCTTAGTACGTATGATGTCCATTCATGTATATTTTTAATACTACAAGTCACACATGATCCATTTACATTAACAGAAAAGCCAGTCGCATCAATAAGATTTGTCGCAGAATTATCACTCAGAAGAGGTATTATCCTAACTCTATTTAACTCCGTTGCAATACGTCCAGCATGTAAAAATTTCGAACGATAACCATAAAGTTTATAAAAGATATTGCCTAAATGCTCTCCTAAATATTTTGATGTAATTAACTTTACTCTGTTCCCAATTTTATACTTGATAGCACCACATTCTGGGCAGGTTTCATGGTTAGCATCTGTGGCAGTTACACATTCTAAAGCTGATAAGTAAGACATCATAGTAGATGTTGCATTTTCTCCCTTTCTTTTCTGATTCTTTTTGGCTAGACTAAAAGCGGTCAATGGAGATACTCCGATTGTTTGTTCTCCTAATTGAGCTTCACATCCCATTGCTATCTGGCAATGTTTACATGATGATAAGAAATAACGATCTAATTCTGTTCTTTTTTCAAACCTTTTTAACGCAAATATATGGTCTGAAATAAATTTAATAGCATATTCTGATATACATAATTGCCAACTTTCTTTTATAGGAAAATCATTAATATAGTCATTAACAAAATATTGGTTGGTACTTTCCAGTTGATTTAAAGATTCATTACTAATATAGTAACGTTCAAAAGTGATATATACATTCGTTTCCACTGACAAGAATGCTGTAAAATCGTAAAGTAGCTCCAACGCAATCTGTTCAGCTTCAAACTTATCTATTGTCTCAACATTAAACCTTAGAATAAAATAGGTGTCTTGCGACTGATATAATTGAAATTGTTGTGTGTAATATGAACTTATTTTTATTCCTTTTATATTGGGATCAAGATACGCTGTACATAGGAATAATTTAGTATCATTTTTTTTAGCACAAGCGTTAAATACCAATTTGTTTAATGTCGATTTATTTTCATAGGTAAACTGACCTGTAATTTTATGAAAATGTATTGAGTCTATATCTCCTTTTTTCTTACAAGATAATGCGATATAGACTTCTCCTATTGATGTTTGCGCAAACCCTAATACTAAAACATGTGATTTTTTTCCTATATAACGTCCTGGGAAATACGCCCAAGGAATTCTATCAGGTGAATTTTGTGGTCCAATACTAGTATTCATCTGATGCCATAAAGACACCAGAAATTTATTTGAATCAGTATATCCTTTTGTCCCAACTTCAAATTTCAAAAAATCATTATCTAAATCAACGTCTATCGGTGTTTGACTGAAATCAAATGGATATATGTATTGTATTTTCATTTTTTAATCTTTAGTGTATGATAGTATCTAAACAAAGATAATGAACTAATCGATTTGTTGAATATAATTCGCTATATTTGTACTATTCAATCAAGGCATAATATGAAATTAAATAGAATAAAAGCCGTTCTGGCAGAGAAAGGTATCTCTCAGACATGGCTGGCAAAGCAACTTAACAAGAGCTTCAGCATGGTTAACGCCTATGCATGCAATAGGATTCAGCCCAACCTGAAGACTCTTCAGCAAATCGCAGTCATCCTGTAAGTCGACTTGAAAGACCTGATCATAGACAAAGAAGAACGATAGATAGAATTATGAAAGATATATTATCATACGAATCCGACATTTGGTCGTGCGCCGATTTACTCATATCATCGGGAATCAAACAAAGCAAATTTCCCGATTACATGATGCCATTCTTCGCTCTCATCATGCTCGAAGGGCGTATGCGAAATGAGATGGCAGAGATTGAAGCCTCTGAGGGCCTGACCCGCGAGAACAATTTGCAAGAGTTTATCGAAGCTTTCCGAGACCGTGAGTGTGGGTATAACGACTACATTGTTCGCGAAGGCAAAACTCTGTCCACCATTTGCAATAACGACAAGACGTTTGAGCAGGACTTCAGAAACTATCTGGCTGGTTTCGATGGGACTCTCAAAGAATTACTCGGTATCGATCGAGGTACTGACGACAGTAAATATCTCAACCTGGACGGTATGGTTGCCGAGTTACGGAAGAAAGGTATTCTGATGCAGTATATCACCCAATGGTCTCAAATAGACCTCTCGCCCTACAACAACTCGGAAATAACCACTCTCGAAGAGCATATCAAACGCAAATGGGCCGACATATCGGCAGAAACGGCCGGAGAGCAGTACACCCCGGAAGATATTATTTCGCTGATTGCCGAAATCGTTGCGGCGAAAATTGACATCTCCACCGATGATTTTGTGCATATCTACGACCCGACGTGCGGTGGAGCCAACCTGCTGTTCGGCGTTGTGGACCGTTTGCGCGATAAGGCAGGCTACAAATATATAGCCGCTCACGGTTGCGACTGGAACGACGCACTTTACGCTTTGGCGAAGATCGAATCGTTGTTCCGCGAGAATACCGAAATAAAATATGGCAATACCCTTACCTCATTGCCTTTCAAGGGCAAAGAGTTTGACGTCGTTGTAGCCAACCCTCCTTATGGAATTCCCTGGAAAGGATATGAGAAAGAGATCCGCGACGACCAGACCGGGCAGTTCTCATTCTTGCCTACCGTGAGCGACGGGCAATTGCTCTTCTTGCAGCATAATGCATGGCATTTACACGAAAATAAAGGCATTGTCGTAGAAGTAAACAACGGATCGTCGCTGTTCAGCGGTGATGCCGGCAGTGGCGAGAGCAATATCCGCAAATATCTTTTCGACAACAATTGGGTCGAGGCCATTATTCAGATGCCGGCCGACGAGTTCTTCAATACAGGCATCGTCACCTATTTGTGGATTCTCAACAAGAACAAGCCGGCCGAACGTAAAGACAAGGTAATCCTTATTAACGCTGCCGATCTTTGGCAGCCGTTGAAGAAAAACAAGGGTTCGAAACGTAAGGAGATGACCCCTGAGCATCGTGCAGCCATTGTTCGAGCGCTGGTTGAATTCAAGGATTGCGCCATTGCCAAGGTTTACGACAAATGGCATTTCTATTTTAACAAACAATATGTCGTTCTTACCGAGACCGATAGCGAAGGACGTTATGTTAGTAAAACACTCAACACAGACGGGAAACCCTATAATATCAAGAACATTACGTCTTACTGTCAGGATGGGACTTGGGTATGGCCGCAGGATAATGACACCGAATCATTAAGACTTCGAAACTCTGTACTCCACCATTTCGGAATCAATGCCTGGTCTGTCTTGATTTGTTCCGATTCGATTTATTGGGTAGATAAAGAAAACAACGAAATCATGCGTACTACCTGTACCGGAGAGCATGAGTGTCTGGGCAATGGTGCCATCAACGTACAGCTCGGCTATAATAAACGCCGGGAAGAGCATACCATCTCTGCCAAAATTGTCGATTGTACGACCAAGGATTCAGAGATTATTCCGTTCAATCCCAATCCCGAGGTCAATGACCAAGGTATTAAGGATTTTCTCCAACGCTATATCTACAAGCCCTATACGATTGGCGAGAATGTAGTGGGTGTCGAGGTGAACTTCAACAAGGAATTCTATGTTCCCGAGACAGTTGAACCGGTGGATTCCATCCTTGCCGAAATTTCGGGTATTGACAAGGCAATAGCAAATCTTGAAAAGGAGTTAGGGTTATGATTTCTATTTTTACTGTATATTCAAATATATGCAAATTATCGGCGCCTGCTCATTGGCGGATTCGTCGATTCAAAGACATTATAACCTCATCTCGAAGTGGGATATGGGGTGATGAAGAAAAGGGAGATGCCAATGACATAGTATGTTATCGCGTTGCAGATTTCGATTATTCTAAACTGTGTCTTAAGTTCGACAATATCACATATCGTAATGTATTACCGGAGCAAGTTAATGAGAAATTGCTGTCTGAAAACGATTTATTGTTAGAGAAATCAGGTGGCGGCGAAAAGATGCCTGTCGGACGTGTCGTGCTTGTTAATTCCTCACAAAGGGCTGTATGTTCTAATTTTATTCAAGCCCTGTCGGTGAATAAAAAGCAATCTGCGCGGTTTGTTCTATATTTATTTCATTCAATATATTCCAACCGAATAAATACGTTATTCTTCAACCAAACCACTGGTATCCAAAACCTAAAAACATCACATTATCTTGCCCAAGAGATTTTTTTACCACCATATTCGGAGCAGGAGGCAATTGCGGCATATTTGGATAAGGAGTGTGAGAAGATTGGGCGAAAAATAGAACTGTTGGAGCGCAAAGCCGATGCTTACAGCCGACTTCGTCGCTCCCTGATCAACCGCGCCGTCACTAGTGGATTGGATCCTAATGTTCCATTAAAACCATCTGCTATTGAGTGGGTTGGAGATATTCCTGTACATTGGACAATATCGCGATTTGCATATTTTTTCGCGGAACATAATATCTCAAACAAAGGGGTGAATCATCAAAACCTTCTCTCCTTGAGTTTTGGGAAAATTATTCGTAAAAATATAGACTCCTGCGATGGCCTTTTGCCAGCATCATTTGAGACTTATCAAATCGTAGAACCAGGTAATATAGTTTTTCGTTTTACTGATTTACAAAATGACCATAAAAGCTTGAGAGTCGGTTTAGTTAATGAAGAAGGGATTATTACATCAGCCTATACTTGTGTACAAGGAAATAAAGAAACATTGCCCAAATTCGCGTTCTACATGCTACACTCGTATGATATAAAAAAGGTTTTTTACAAACTTGGTGGAGGAATGCGCCAATCTTTAAATTATAGGACAATAAAAGACATGAAAGTTGTATTTCCTCCAATTGAAGAACAAAAAGAGATTGCGGCATATCTGGATGAGAAGTGCGCAAAGATTGATGCCATCCTTGAAAAGATAACTACCGAGACAGAGCGCCTAAAGGAGCTGAAACGCTCCTTGATAAATGAGGTAGTAACCGGCCAGCAAGCCATCAATACAGAATCGCACTCCTAAAAACTACATTGGATTATGACCGAACTTGAGTTGCAAAGTGAATATGTAATGGACTTTTTCTGCCGCCGTGCAGATGGTCTTGGATTCCGTGAAGTAAAGAATAATGCCGTTTCTCCCGATTTGTTTATCTCGGCCAATCTGTACGAGTTCTTGAAAGAGAATTCGCGCAAGGCATGGAACAATCTGCTCAAAAAGAGCGAATACAATGGCGACGAGCAAAAACTGCTTCACGCCATTATGGATATGATTCGCGAAAAGATTGAGGCGAGTGCCAATGTAGCTGTTTTCTTAAATAAGAATCGTGCGATTACATTCGAGGGAGAAACCCTGCAACTTATTTATGTCAGTGGTTCGGAGTTGCGCGGCGATGAGGACTTCAACAAAAACATATTTGCGGCCGTCGAGGAGATGAGCTATTCGTTCCACCACGATGCCAAAAAGATATTCGCATTTCGTCCCGACCTGTCGTTCTTTGTCAACGGCATTTTTCTCGGCTACGCCGAATTGAAGAGCAACTTCACCAATCAGACTGCCAAAACAAACGGCAGGAACAAAATCATTACCGACTACCTCGAAGTCGTATGGGAATATACCAAAATTGCCAATGGCGACGATGTCTCGCAAACGCTTCGCCGTCGTATGCTCCGGCCGTTTGAGAAATCGATTCATCTCGTAACCACGGACATCACGGACACATATATCCTGCGGGATCCGGGACAGTTTTTGATGAAGCGAGGTTTTCAAGACAACACCATCTCGATTTCTTCTTTCCGTCCGGTGGTGGAGAAGGTATTCAAGCCTCTACCCATAAAACAGGTGGAGGCAACAGATCCGCGCGTTCGCTTCGAAGAGGCAATGCGTTCGCTCTACTCCAAGAAGATGATCGAGAAAGAGATCCTCTATTACAACTTCATGGCCTATACCTATAAGACCGTAACGTCTGTTGAGAATGGCCATAAAGTACAGAAGAAGGTGTATAAGGACAAAACAGGCCGTCTGATATGTCCGCGTCCGAAGCAGAAATTCGGTTGTGACCGGATCATAGAGCGTGTCCAGGAGTTCCTGGACCACGAAAATGAGCCCTTGTATTTTATCAACAGACTGCGGGCCGAACTGCAAGCCCTCAATGCACCCCAGGACCTGATAGACCGCGTAGTGGCCGAGAGAGACAGTTATTGCAACAACAAATATGTCTATTCGCTCTTGTTGCAATATGCCGCAGGATTCGGTAAGAGCAACATAATAGGTTGGACAGCTCTGCAGCTCAAAGACCTGCGTTACAAAGGCGAATGGGTTTATAGCAAGATTCTGCTTGTTGTCGATCGCCTGCAATTGCGCGACCAGCTCGACTCGATGATGCTCAACATGAACATTGACAAGGCCATGTTCGTAGAGGCTACCGACCAGGACACCTTTGTGAAGGCGTTGAGCGATAAACGTCGTATCATCGTCGTGAATATTCAGAAATTCTGGGAACTCAAGAAAGCTATCGAAAAAGCCGGCAAGGATTTCAAGAATATGCGCGTGGCTTTTCTTATTGATGAGGTACACCGCTCAAATACCGATGATATCCATCAGGAGATGTATTCGGCTTTTGATGAGCTGCAGGATATCTTCGATGAGAATGGAGGATTTATCACAAGAGGTTCTACTAAGAAAAATTTGATTGTCGGTTTCACGGCAACTCCCAGCGAACGAGTATTGGCTCGTTTTGGCGAATTTCACAGAAGCACCAACTTTAATCAGCTATGGAAGCCATTCGATTCATACACCATGAAGGAAGCCATAGCCGACGGTTACATTCTTGATCCGACGAAGCATATTATTCCCGTGCCTGCAAAAATGTATTTTGAACTTCCCAATGGCGTTATGCAGGCTATAACGGCAGCCATGAATTCGGGGCAGGATGAACGGGTATCGTTCGCCAAAAAACAAATATACGAGAACCCGGACCGAATGAAAGCAATCGCCGAATTCGTGGTCAATCGTCTGCTTTCTTTGGTTTACGGGAAAATTCGTGGTACAGGAAAAGCCATGCTTGCGGTTAGCTCTATTCCTATTGCTATTCAGTACTGTAAAATCATTCGTCGATTGATGTCGGAAAAGACTGCATCGGGAACTTTTGCCAAATATGCCGATGCACCTGTAGCTATCGTCTACTCCGACAATCAAAAATATGAGAAATGCTCGTCGATGAACGGAGGTGTGGCAGAGGATAAGGTGATAGACAATTTCAAGACGGCAAAAAACGGGCTTATCATTGTTGTTGATAAGCTGCAAACGGGTTTTGACGAGCCCAAGCTACACACCTTGTTTCTTGATAAGGAGATTCGGGACATTAATGCCATTCAGACAATCTCGCGCGTAAATCGCAAGGCCAAGTACAAAGAAGAGTGCCATATTATAGACTTCTCATTTGGCAACGTCAACGAAAAAAATATTCGGGAGGCTTTTGCCAAGTTCTGTGGTATGGTTATCACGGACTTTAACCCGCTTCGTGAAAAGGCGATTATTCAGGAGTTGTATCGAGAATTATTAGCACAGCCAATTTACATCAAGTGGTTCGAGCGATATAGGTCTTCTGTCAATAATGCAGAGGCCAATGCCCAGCTATGTCTTGATATGGACGCCGACATTCGGGCATGGATTAAGAATGTAATGGAGGCGCATACACAATACACACAGGAGCTTAAAACGCATAGTGAGGAAACGGCCTCCACAAGCGATGATGATCCAGCAAAAGCACTGCGCAAAACTATCGACCGGTACAACTCTCTGCTGGTTCTTTTGCAAGGTGTAATCGAATTGGATGCTCAATTTAAGGATGCCGTATTTATTGACTTCTGGCAGCGATACTACAACATATATCGCTCTTTATTTGAGCAGCAAGATTCTATCGGCTCAATACACACCACATTCGACGGAGAAATCGGTTTGCTCGTGAGTGATGAGGTTGAGATAGAAGAACCACAGGAACCGGACGATGACCTTGCAAACTCTAAAAGCAAGAAAAATACGGGAGAGAACAGAGGCGGGTTGGCCTCGATATTCGACACTCTTGTCCGACTAAACGTAACTGAACAGGAAAGAGAGCAGGAGATACAATTCTACTTTGCGAAGACAAACGAATTTTATGAATTTCTAAAGTCCGACGGACGGTTTATGGCAATGTTACGCAGTCCGAATTTTTCGCGTGATGAAATAGAAAAAGAGTACAATAAACTGATTCGCCGCTTTCTTCGCCAGGCTGAAGATGTCAAGATAAAGAAACTAATTGATGAGAACAAAGAGATGTTTCTTGAGGATTTCAAGAACAAGATAGGCAATGTATGAGACTGTAAACTAAAGTGTGTTCAGTAAAGATTTTATTAACTTTATAAATACACTTTAGTTTACAGTCTCCTTTTATTCATCTCGGATAGACTTCTTATCTGCGTATTGACTTCCTGGGTAAGTTGTTGACAATTCGGATAGCACACAGTAAGCATCTCCTCCGATATACTTCTTCCTCCTCATCCAAATCCTCCTTCACCAGATTGAAGACATACCGGCATCCGGCATGCTTCTCCTGCCACCGGTGCAAAATATTCAGGGCGGGCTCTGTAAGAGGTATCACATGGCGTTTGTTCGTCTTGATCATGATCTTCCTCAGTTCCTTCTTCTCAAAATTTACATGGCCCCACTGCAATGTCATCACATCGACAACACGGAGTCCGCAGGCATGGAAGGCAAAGAAGAACATTTCCAAAAACTCCTTGCGGCGCGGTTCTGTGCAGGTATGATAATATTCCAACAACGCAGACATCTGTTCTTTTGAAAGATACTTTCCGTCAAATTCGCTGTCTTCATCTGCAAGAGATATCTTTGAGGCGATACGCATATCCTGAATCCTGGCATTGACGGCATGGTCTATCATCTTCATTTCGGAAGCATAGGCACATGCTTTCAGAATAGGAGTCAAAGCATAGTTGATCGTTGCATCGCTGTTCTGCTTTATCTCACGTCGCCACCTGATGTATTCGTCAATCAGCTCAACCGATATTTCACCTACATAGATACTGTCCGGCTTGTATGTGCCGTTCTTCGTGGCCCGGAGAAAGATTTGAAAGATATTCATGCCGCTTTTGCCGTTTTCGTAGCGGCTCCGGCCGATCCGGTTCCGGGAATAGTCCGATTCGAGTCTTTCCAGCACAAACTCGACAAAATCCTTTCCCTTGTCCTCCCGTGTGAGCGGTTTGTCGGCCAGGAAATCGGCGATCACCTGTGCCGTAATCTGATTGGGATGTTTCTCCTGATATTCGGCCAGCAGGCCGTCAATCTTGTCGGCGCGGGCAAGCAGCAGACTGTTGATGCGGTTGGCTTCCGGTCCATAGCTCGCTCTTACGCCACCGCGTCCCTTGTTGACCTTCTCGTTCCAGTCGCTCAGTCGGACAAAGATGTTCATGCCCTTGCGTATCACCTGCCTGTTCCAGGTGTATTCAAGCTGGACAAGATGCTGTTTGGCAGGATCGATCTCACCCCGGATATGCAGGCGATAGCGTCCCAATGGATATAGTCGTTTCGGTCGTCCCATACTGGAGGATGTTTGAAATTAAAAAACAGAGGTTGCGGCGATACTCACAAACCTTTGTAAAGATAATGAATTTTGTCCAAGCAAATCCCGATTTTTCCTCCGAAAAACGTATTTTGTCCAAATAAACTACGCCATTTGAGGCGGTCAAACGCCGTTGTCCAAACAAATAAATCCCCGCTAATCTAATTGATTGACAGGGATTTAATAGTCGTTTCTGTGCTTAAAATCGCACTAGTATTCTTCCTCGTTGAAGAAGAAATCGTCTTTCGAGGGATAGTCGGGCCAGATGTCTTCGATCGATTCGTAAATCTCGCCTTCATCCTCTATTTCCTGCAGGTTTTCGAGCACCTCGAGCGGCGCTCCCGAACGTACCGCGTAGTCAATTAACTCCTCTTTGGTTGCGGGCCAGGGGGCATCTTCGAGTTTCGAAGCCAATTCAAGTGTCCAATACATAGTCACAAAATTTTTAAATTCCCAAATATCAACGGATTACAAACCCCGCAAGGCTCTTAATCCAGTATGACTGATTTGCAAAAGTATAAAAAAATTGAGAAAAACAAAGAAAAAACGATAAAACATCGTTGTTACATATTCAGAAGCCTTAAAATCAACATATTAAGGAATCCACAA
This sequence comes from Alistipes sp. Zagget8, assembly GCA_001941065.1. Classification (GTDB taxonomy): domain Bacteria; phylum Bacteroidota; class Bacteroidia; order Bacteroidales; family Rikenellaceae; genus Alistipes. The sequence continues at coordinate 158,943 of MSHJ01000013.1, read as the reverse complement.
AACCTCTTTCACCTCATAATGAGCCGTCAGCGTGCGTCCGAGCAGGTAGAAATAGTCGGAAAGACGGTTCAGCCAGACCAATACCGACGGCTCGACGCCGTATTTCGCATCGGCCCGGAGCGCCGCGCGTTCCGAACGGCGGCAGACCGTGCGGCAGACGTGACACAGCGATACGGCCGTATGTCCCCCGGGAATCGTGAACTTGTCGATCGGTGCGAGCGCCTCCTGCATGGCATCGATGCGCCCCTCGAGCCACGTGACGACCGCAGGGTCCAGCGGGGCGACCTTGTCGCTCCCCGACTCACCCGTCGCCAGCAGCGCCTCGACGGTCATCAGCCGCGAAAGGATGCGGTTCAGGTCGTCGACGTAAGACGCCAACGCATCGTCCGGGCGCAGGTTGTCGGCCAGCAGGGCCGTGAAGGCCGCCAGTTCGTCCACCGAGCCGTAAGCCTCGACCCGCTCATCGGTCTTGAAAACCCGTTCGCCGCCAATCAGCGATGTGGTTCCTTTATCGCCTGTTTTAGTATATACCTTACTCATATCCGGAAATGTTGTTTCGGCAGATGATTGTTGAAAATCAGCAAATAACCGCGGTTGTCGACCGTCGTCGAACGGTGCTGCGCAACGATCTGGCGGCACAACGCCTGCCGTATACGCCCGTCGTAGGGCGACATCACCGCCACGGTATGCCCCGCTCCGGAGGCCGCACGCACCAGCGCCAGCGTCTCCGCCCGCGGCAGGCTGCGCAGAGCCACGCACAAGTCCGCATCCGCACGATTCAGGCCAAACGTCGTGTAACCGCAGTGGATCATCAGATTTTGCAGCTGTCCGGCCCGCCGCCGGGATATGCCCGCGGCTGTCAGGGCCTCGTAAAGCGACCGGTCGCCCGGAAGCAGTCCGTCGCGCATGAACACCTCGCGCACAATGTCGTAGACGAACGGCGAATGCACCCCGTGACCGCGGAAATAACGGGCGCGGGAAAGGCGGTTGCGCAGTTCTGCGACACGCCCGGGCAGTCGGAGTGAAAGGGGATATCCGCCGAATCTCATCGTCTCTATTTTTTAAGCATCCCGGCCAGGCGCCCCGTCGAAAAGGCGATCTGGAGGTTGTAGCCGCCCGTGTTGGCGTCGAGGTCGAGCACTTCGCCGGCGAAATACAGCCCCCGGACCTTCAGCGATTCCATCGTATAGGGGTTCACCTCTTCGCAGTTCACGCCGCCGGCCGTCGTGATGGCGTATTCGAACGGCGCATAGTCCGTAATCGGGAAAGTCAGCCCCTTGAGCGTCCGCACCAGGCGCGTGATCTGATCCTCGGAAATCTTGCTGACATAGCTTTTCGAATGGATGTCCATCTCCTGCGCCAGCGGCATCACCAGCGGCTTGGGAACCAGCTTGCGCAGCAGTTCGCCGAAGAACTCCGTAGGCTCCAGTTCGGCCAGTTCGCGGGCGATGCGTTCGCGCAGGACCTCTTCGCTCAGCGCGGGTTTCAGGTCGAGAACCAGCTTCACCCGTTTGCCGTCGATCAGGGCGTCCACCGCGTCGCGGCTCATGCGCAGCGCCACGGCACCGTCGATACCGCGGTCCGAAAAGCCGATCTCGCCGAACTCCTCGCGCACGGGTTCATTGTCTATGTACAGCGTCGCACGCACGTTGCGCAGCAAAACCTTGTCGAGGTATTGAATCTGGGGGTGCGACGTCACGAGCGGCGTCAGCGACGGACGCAGCGGTTCGATCGTGTGGCCCAGGTCGGCGGCGAACGCATAGCCGTCGCCCGTCGATCCCGTGGCGGGATAGGACACGCCGCCCGTGGCGAGGATCACCTGCGCACACTCCTCCTTGCGTTCGAAGCCCCGCTTGTTGATATATTTCACGCCGAAGACCTTGTTCCCGAGGGTCATGATCTCCGTAACGCGCGTGTCGTAGATGATTTTGACGCCGTTTTCGAAGCAGTATTCCAACAGGGCGTTGGCGATGTCCCACGCCTTGCCGCTCTTGGGGAAGACCCGTTCGCCGCGCTCGATGTCGAGCTTCACGCCCGCCCGTTCGAAAAATTTGATCGCCGCACGGTTGTTGAACTCGGCGAACGCCTGCGCGAAAAAGTCGGCATTGGTGCGCACCTGCCCCGCAAACTCCTCGGCAGGACGGGCGTTGGTGACGTTGCAGCGCCCCTTGCCGGTGATGCGGACCTTGCGGCCCGATTTCTCCATCTTTTCGATCAGCAGCACCCGGAGTCCGTTGCGTGCCGCGGTGCCCGCGGCCATCATGCCCGCAGCCCCCGCCCCGACGACGATCACGTCATACGGCTGTTTTTCTTCCATTTGTTCCATACGGGTGCAAAGATAAGAAGAATTCAAAATTCATAATTCACAATTCACAATTAAAAATCGAGAAAACGCCAGAATAGCCGTTTTATGGTGAACACGCCAAAAATAATTGTGAATTATGAATTTTGAATTTTGAATTTTCATTACCTTTGCCGCCGTTAAAACCGTTCCAATCGTTCTAAAAAATATGTTGAGCAGAAGATTACTCCGTATAAAGGTCGTCAAGGCGCTGTTCGCCCACCTCAAGTCGGGAGCCGACAACATGATCGCGTCGGAAAAGACGCTCATGGCGTCCGTAGACAAGGCCTACGACCTCTATTTCCAGATACTGATCCTCCCCGTGGAGATCGCGCACTACGCCGAACAGCGTCAGGAACTGGCCAAACAGAAGAAACTGCCGACACACGAGGACCTCAATCCCAACACCAAATTCGTGGACAACGCCGTCATCCGCACCATCGCCAACAGCGACGCGGTGAACGACTATGTCGCCGCCCGCAAGCTGGGCTGGACGAAATACCCCGAACTGATCCGCACGCTCTACACGCAACTCACCGAAAGCGACTACTACAAGGAATACATGCAGCGCGAGGAACGCCCGTTCGACGAGGACAAGAAACTCCTGGAGGAGTTTTTCAAGGAGCTGCAGAACTGCGAGGCGCTGGACGACGCTCTGGAAGAGATGTCGATACTCTGGAGCGACGACCTCCCCTACATCGTCATGATGATCCTGCGCACGCTGTCGGGGCTGCGCGTGTCGCACACCGAACTGCGGGTTCCCCCGAAATTCAAGAGCGATGAGGACCCGGCGTTCGTCAAGACGCTGTTCGAAAAGTCGCTGGTCAACTACTCGACCTATCAGGACTACATCGAAAAATTCACCTCGAACTGGGACGTGGAACGCATCGTCTTCATGGACAACCTCATCATCGGCACGGCGATGGCCGAGCTGACCTCGTTCCCGTCGATCCCCGTGAAGGTGACATTGGACGAGTGGATCGAAATCTCGAAATACTACTCCACCCCGGGCAGCAGCACCTTCATCAACGGCGTGCTGGACAAGATCGTCGAGTCGCTGACCGCCGAGGGAAGCATCAAAAAAGCGGGGCGCGGCCTGATCTGACCCTTTCCCGGCATGATCCGAGCACTCACGATCCTCACCCTGGCCGTCCTGACAGCGGCATGCGGCACACGGCCGAACACGACCGAACGCAAAGGCCGGATCATCGCGCTTACGGATTCGATTCTCACCACGGGAGGCACCGACACCGTGCGTTTCGGACGCCTCGGCTCGGGCGAAATCGCCCAGCTGCGGCTCTGGCTGGCCAACGATGCGAGCCGTCCGGTGGCCGTCGCCTCCTACCGGCGCAGCTGCGGATGCACGACGCTCGAATTTGATTCACAGCCCATTGCACCGGGAGACGCCCGGCAGGTGACGCTCACCTTCGATTCGCGCGGCGAATGGGGCTGGCAGCTCAAAACCCTCGACATCGCGCTGGCAGGCGCTTCGCAGCCCCTGCGGCTCTTCGTCGAAGCCGATGTGGAATAAACCCTTGTTTATTCGACAATATTTTCTAACTTTGTCGCGTTAAGGCTTCAGAATAAGCAGAATTATTAATTAAAACAGAAAACGAATATGATCAATTTCCTTCAGGGAGCTCCCATCGAGCCCCAGCCGGGTTTCATGCAGCAGTACAGTTTCATCATTATGATCGGCCTCATGGTGCTGGTTCTCTGGCTCTTCATGTGGCGTCCCGAGGCCAAGCGCCGCAAGCAGATGCAGGCATTCCGCGAGGGTCTGAAAAAGGGCGACAAGATCATCACCGCCGGCGGTATCTACGGTGTGGTGAAGGAGATCAAGGAGACCACCCTGCTGATTGAGGTCGACGGCAACGTGACGCTGCGCATCGACAAAAGCATGGTCGTAGCCGACAATTCGGACCTCCAGCGTCAGTAGAGACAACCGACATATCACAAAGAGCTGCAATACGTTGCGGCTCTTTGTGTTTCTTTCGACACACGACAATCCATGATACGGAAGATAACCCACGACTGCCAGGGAACCTGCTCGCGGCAGATCGAAATAGAACTGGAAGACGGCGTCGTCCGCAGCGTTGCGTTCACGGGCGGCTGCCACGGCAATCAGCAGGGCGTTGCGGCGCTCGTGCGGGGAATGACGGCCGCGGAAGCCGTGGCACGCCTCGAAGGCATCGACTGCCGGGGCCGGGGCACGTCGTGTCCCGATCAGTTGGCAAAAGCGCTGAAAAAGGCGTTATGAGCGGTTCGGGAACGGATTTTGCAGGCAGTCGTGCATTCTAAAACGCACGACTATGTATTTTCTATGGTATCTGCTCCTCGGCCTGGCGGCCGGGTGGATCGCCAACCTGATCGTCAAGGGAGGCAGCTCGGGACTCTTCGTCAACCTGATCGTCGGACTCATCGGCGGCGTGCTGGGAGGCTGGATATTCTCGTTTTTCGGATGGATGCCCGTGGGCACGCTGGGCAGCCTGGCCACGGCCGTCATCGGCTCGGTGGTCCTGCTGTGGATCGCCGCACTGGTCTCGCACCGCAAGATACGCTGAAAAGACGGGATATAATGAATTTTTGTTACGGCGCACGCCTACGGCGTAACATGCGCCGTTTCGACCGGTGGCGCAATAACCCTGTGTCAAACCTCTCCTCTGGAGAGACAACAAAAAACAGATGCGACAGTTTGCGTAAACGCACTATCGCATCTGTTTTTCATTGGGCCTTGCGGCCTTTGCCACAGCGTCTATTGCTGCTGCGGTCGTTGAGCTGCCGGGATTCGAACCCAGAACGACAGAACCAAAATCTGCTGTGTTACCATTACACCACAGCTCAAACATTCGCTCGAAAGCGGTGACAAAGATATATAAAAAATCCCAAAATCCAATCCGCACCTTAAAAAATGCCCTTTTCGACAACTGGAACACCGGGCAATTTGCTAACTTTGCAGGCAACGGACTTTTAACGATCAGCTAATGATAACGACAATGATTCTGCTCTTCGTGGTGGGCTATCTGTTCATCGCGCTCGAGCACAAGACGAAAATCGACAAATCGGCCGTGGCCCTGCTGATGGCGGGAGCGATCTGGACCGTCTTCAGCCTGCTGGGCAACGACCCCAAAATCCAGCACGAACTGGTCGATCAGCTGGGCGACACCTGCGAAATACTGGTCTTCCTGATCGGCGCCATGACCATCGTGGACCTGATCGACAGCTACGGGGGATTCGGCGTCATCACCGACCACATCACCACGCGCAACAAGCGCAAACTGATGTGGCTGTTAGCAATCATCACCTTCTTCATGTCGGCCGCGCTGGACAACATGACCACCACGATCATCATGGTCATGCTGCTGCGGAGGCTGATCGCCAACAAAAAGGAGCGGTGGATATTCGCCAGCGTGATCGTCATCGCGGCCAACAGCGGCGGCGCCTGGTCGCCCATCGGCGACGTGACGACCATCATGCTGTGGATGCGCGGCAACGTCACGGCCGGAAACCTCATCGTCAACCTCTTCCTGCCCTGCCTGGTCTCGGTCATCATCCCCACGGCCATCGCCAGCCGCTACGTCGCCGACAGACCCGCGGCGGCGGTCAGCGCCAAAGCCCTCGCAACGGGATGCCCCGAGTGCATCGGGCCGCGCCTGCGCAAATTCATCCTCATCGTGGGCGTGCTGAGCCTGCTGTTCGTGCCGGTCTTCAAGAGTCTCACCGGACTGCCGCCCTACATGGGCATGATGGTGTCGCTGGGATTCATGTGGATACTGACCGAGATCATCTACGACCGCAAACGCAGCATCCGCAACATGGAGGAGTCGATCCAGCCGCGCGTGGCGAAGGTGCTGAAACACATCGACATGCCGACGATCCTCTTCTTCCTCGGCATCCTGATGGCGGTGGGCGCACTCCAGACCGGCGGCGTGCTGACCGACATGGCCGACTGGCTGGACAAGACCGTGCACGAGGTCTTCACCATCGCGGGGGCCATCGGCCTGCTTTCGTCGGTGGTGGATAACGTGCCGCTGGTGGCCGCCTGCATGGGCATGTACCCCGTGGCCGACGCCGCAGCGGCGGCCGCGAGCGTCGATCCGGCCTTCGCGCAGAATTTCGTGCAGGACGGACTGTTCTGGCACCTGCTGACCTACTGCGCCGGTGTGGGCGGAAGCCTGCTGATTATCGGTTCGGCGGCAGGCGTCGTGGCGATGGGGCTCGAAAAAATCAACTTCGGCTGGTATCTCAAACGGATCACGCTGCTGGCCCTGGCGGGCTATCTGGCGGGAATCGCGGTGATCTGGCTCGAACACATGATCGTCGGGCTTTAAGACAAAAGAAGCGGGGCTGCGGCTCCGCTTCTTCGTTTCACGGCTTTCCGGTCGTTTCGGACAGGAACGGCGAATACATCATCAGCGCGTCGTTGCGCGTAATGTACTGCACGTCGACGCAACGGCCTTCGGTGTCGTAAACCTCGCGGAAGAGTTTGTTGTGGCGGCTGTAACCGCCCCACCACTCGCTCTTCATGCAATGGTCGCGCTCGACGACGCGGTAGGCGAACTCCGGACGCCGGTCGGCCCGCCACTCCCCTTCGAGACACTCCTCGCCCACGGTGACGTGCAGCCGGAAGGTGGTCTGCGTGTCGTTGCGAATCATCAGGTCGCGGTAGGGATAGACACACGTGGCGCCGCTGCCGAAGGGCTGCGTGCGGCCGCTGTCGGGAAAGACGTCGTAGGAGTGGCGGTAGCGTTCCACGACGGTCAAAGGGGTGTGGAGCGTCATCCAGAAAATCAGGTTCGACAACTGGCACAAGCCTCCGCCGACTCCCGGACGGAACGTGCCGCAGAAGAGGACGATACCGTCGAGATAGCCCTTGCGGCGCGTCGGACGCCCGATCAGCCGCCAGTAGCTGAACGTTTCGCCGGGGTGCAGGACCACGCCGTCGAGACGTGCGGCGGCCAGCCGGAGATTGGTGATCTTGTTATACTGGTACTGCATGTCCACGTCCTTCAGTTTGCGCAGGAGCGGTGTCCGGTGGCGGAAATGCAGGTAGGGACATCCCGGGGCCGAGGCTTTGCGGGCGAAGCGCAGTCCGCCGAAATACCACGTTCCGTAGCGCAGGAACGTGTACCAGAGGCGCCCGCACCAAAGGCGCAGCCGCGAACGTTTCAGCGGCCGGGGCGTGGACTGCTCCACGGTCAGCCGAGTTTGGCCATGAACTTCGCGCGGTCCACGATGTAGCGGATGTGGACGCCCTCGCCGATCATCCCTTCGGCATCGCGGGCCCCGACGTTGAAGGTCAGCTTGCGGCCCTCGACCGCGGTCAGCACAGCCGTGGCGGTGATTTCGGCTCCCGGTCCCGAGGGTTTGATGTGCGTGACGTTCATCTCGGCGCCGACGGTGGTCGAGCCTTCGGGCAGTTCGGAAGCCACGGCCGTCATTGCCGCGTTCTCCATCAGCGCCACCATGGCGGGCGTGGCGAAAACCCCGAGGTCGCCCGAACCCATCGCAGCGGCCGTATTGCCGGCAGCGACAACGGTCTCGCTGCGGGCGAAAAGTCCTTTTTCAAGCATAATAATCGTTTTACGGATTTCGTTATTGCGATAAATAATTACCTTTGTCGCAAAGGTACGATTTTTCCGCCGACAATGAAAAAATGGCTCATCCTGCTCGCTGTTATGCTTGCCGCCGCGCTTTCCGAAGCGCAGGCGCAGGGCGGACGCGGCTTCTGGCATCAGGAATGGGCGGTCGAGAAGGGCGATTCGATTCCGCTGGTCCACGTCCTGCCGGTCTACGTCTTCAGCCGTCCGGTGGACCTCAGGCGTTACCGCCGGCTGGTGGACGCCGTGAAGAAGGTCTACCCCATTGCCAAAATCGCCCGGGCCAAGATGGCGACGATGGAGGAGGAGCTGACCCGCCTGCCGACCAAAAAGGCCCAGAAAGAGTATATCAAGCAGGTTTACCACGAAATCAAGGACGAATACACCCCCGTGCTGAAACGCATGACCCGCACGCAGGGCCGGGTGCTGCTGAAACTCATCGACCGCGAAACGGAATACACGGCCTACGAGGTGCTGAAAGAGTTCCGGGGCGGCTTCGTGGCGGGATTCTGGCAGGGCATCTCGAAAATCTTCGGACAGGACCTCAAATCGCAGTACGACAAGGACGGCGAAGACAAAATGATCGAGCAGATCGTCATTTATTACGAGGCCGGATTGTTACGGTAACGCCTCCGCGCCTTGTCTGCCGGGAGGTTTTACCGAATCGCAGGCAATCCGGTTTTGAATCATCCGGTTTTTTCGTATCTTTGTCCTCCGAAACAAGCCATAACCACCATGTTTGAAAATTTAACAGATAAACTCGAACGGTCGTTTAAAATCCTCAAGGGCGAGGGCCGCATCTCCGAAATCAACATCGCGGAGACGCTCAAGGAGATTCGCCGTGCGCTGATCGACGCCGACGTCAACTACAAGGTAGCCAAGAGCTTCACCGACGAGGTGAAGCAGAAGGCACTGGGTCAGGACGTGCTCAAAGCCGTGAAACCCGGCCAGATGATGACCAAGATCGTGCGCGACGAGCTGGCCGAGCTCATGGGCGGGACGGCCGCGGACATCAAACTGGAGGGCACTCCGGCCGTGATCCTGATCGCGGGTCTGCAGGGCTCGGGTAAGACCACCTTCTCGGGCAAGCTGGCCGCGATGCTCAAAAGCAAGAAGGGACGCCAGGTGCTGCTGGTGGCCGGCGACGTCTACCGTCCCGCGGCCATCGACCAGCTGAAGGTGCTGGGCGGACAGATCGGCGTCGAGGTCTACACCGAGGAGGGCAGCAAAAACCCGGTGCAGATTGCCGAAAACGGTATCAAATACGCCCGTCAGCACAACTGCAACGTGGTAATCGTCGATACGGCGGGACGTCTGGCCGTGGACGAGGCGATGATGCAGGAGATCACAGCCATCAAGGCTGCCGTGAAACCCTCGGAGACGCTCTTCGTGGTGGATGCCATGACGGGTCAGGACGCCGTGAACACCGCCCGGGAGTTCAACGACCGCCTCGATTTCGACGGCGTGGTCCTCACGAAACTCGACGGCGACACCCGCGGCGGTGCGGCCATTTCGATCCGTTCGGTGGTCAACAAACCCCTCAAGTTCATTTCGAGCGGCGAGAAGATGGACGCCCTGCAGGTGTTCCACCCCGAGCGTATGGCCGACCGTATCCTGGGCATGGGCGACGTCGTGTCGCTCGTGGAGCGTGCGCAGGAGCAGTTCGACGAGGAGGAGGCCCGCAAGCTGAAAAAGAAGCTGGTCAAAAACCAGTTCAATTTCAACGATTTCATCTCGCAGATTCAGCAGATCAAGAAGATGGGCAACCTGAAGGACCTTGCCGGCATGCTTCCGGGCATGGGCAAGATGCTCAAGAACGTGGATATTCCGGACGACGTGTTCAAGCAGACCGAGGCGATTATTTCGTCGATGACCCCTGCTGAACGCGAGCGTCCCGAGATCATCAACGCCCGGCGCCGCGAACGCATCGCCAAGGGTTCGGGCACGACGATGGCCGACGTGAACCGCCTGATGAAGCAGTTCGACGACACGCGCAAGATGATGAAGACCGTGGCCGGCGGCAACCTGAAGATGCCCAAGATGCCGGGCGGCATGATGCGGCGGTAAACCGACATTTATGATACAGAGAATCAGGCCTGAAATTCAGGCCTGATTTTTTTGGCAGGTTATTTAATCGTTTAAGAAAAAATCCCTATATTTATGGAACAGAAAACAAAACCTGCGATGAAAAAAGCCTTCCTGTTCCTGTCTGCTGCCGTATGCTGTCTGGCGGCCTATTCCCAGCAGCCGGAACGTATCGATTGGAACACCGATCTGGATTATCTGGCCAGCGAACTCCCGGCCCGGCATTACAACCTCTTTACGGTACACGGCAAGGAGTATCTGCTCGCGGGAATTGCGGCGATTAAGGCCGAAAGCGGCCATGTGAGCGACCTGCACACGGCATTGAAGGCCCGGCAGCTGATCGCGTCGTTCGGGGATTCGCATACGAGAGTTCATTTCGAACCGTTGCTGGACAAGGATTTATCGCTCCCGCTCGGAGTGCTTTGGGTCAGCGACGGACTCTATGTGCTGCGCACGGCTCCCGAATACAAAGAGTTGCTGGGGCAGCGGATCACAGCCATCGGCAACGTACCGATCGCAACCGTGACGGACAGCCTCAGCACGCTGATCACCGTCGACAACCGGGCGTGTGTAAAATCGGAGGTCCCGCAATTCCTCTCCTCATTCCAAATTCTGGAGTTTTTCGGGTTCACGGATTCCGGGCAGGTCGAACTGACTTACGGGGAGAACAAAACCTGCATCCTGAAACCGTCCCGTTCGGACCAAACCGCACAAGTAACCTTCAAACCGGACTCCGTCTTTTTCGCACGGGAAAACAGAAACCTGCTTTTCACCGACCGGTATTTCCCCGAGGACAAAATTTATTATATGCTGTATAACAGCTGCTTCAGCCGGGAACTGGCGGCACTCAGGGACGAGGAGCGGGCGAAATCGCTCCCTTCGTTCGCGGCTTTCGAGGAGCGGGCGTTTCAAACGCTGGAAACCCGGCCCGTCGACAAACTCATCTTCGATATGCGGTATAACGGCGGCGGGAATTCATCGCAGGGAACGGCATTCGTCGAAAAACTGGCGGCATTCCTGAAGAAACACCGCCACCTGAAAATCTATGTCGTACTGGGGCGTGACACGTTTTCCTCCGCCATATTGAATGCAATGGATTTCAAACGACTGACAAAAGCCACATTTATCGGCGAAGAAACCGCAGGAAAACCCAATCATTTCGGGGAAGTGAAAAACCTCCAACTCCCGGAGTCGAAACTCTACGTGATGTATTCGACCAAATATTTCAAACGGACGAAAAAAGAGACCAATACCATCAAACCCGATGTGCCGATCAAGATGAGTTTTTCAGATTTCACAAAAGGAATCGATCCCGTCTTCGAATGGGTCCGGAAACGATAATAAAAACGATCCCTGCGATTTCCCGCAGGGATTTTTCCTTTCACTCCATCCAACCGTTGCGGCGAACCTTCGAGGGGTCCCATTTCTGTTTGGGAGCGGGATTCCCGGCCGGATAACCCACCGGAATCACGTTGAGCGGCACGACAGACTCCGGAAGGCCCAGAATATGCCGCACGGCTTTCACCCGTTCGCTACGAGGATAGCCCCCCGTCCATACCGCCCCCAGCCCCATGGCGTGCGCCGCCAGAAGCAGATTCTCGGAGGCCGCGGAAGCATCCATCACCCACCAGTCGCCGGAGGCTCCCGAATTGCGCGACAGGTCGGCGCAGACAACGATTGCCAGCGGAGCAGAGGCCGCCATCTTCGCATATTGCAGCGAATCGGCGAACTTTTGCAGCAGCGCCTTGTCGTCCACGACCACAAAAGCCCACGGCTGGCGGTTCATGGCCGAAGGCGCAGCCATCGCGGCCCGCAGCAGCATTTCGACCGTGTCGGCGCCCACCGGACGATCCTGATAGGTGCGGACGCTCGTGCGCGAGGCGATATTGTCCAAAACGGCCTGCCCGTCATGCTGCGACGGGGTTCCGGCGCAGGAGGCGAACAGCAGGGCCGCAGCGGCGAGCAATCCGGAGGTCTTCGGGAAATTCATAGGCAAATTTTTATGCGTTTCAGCAAATATAACGGAATTTTCGAAGAAAATCCCGCCGCCCGCGGTCAAAACGGCAAATATGCCGGGCAAATTCTCGGCGCAGCGTTTGCAGGGCTCTGTTTTTATAACTACCTTTGCTCAGATTATATCTGAATCAATCATGCACAAATCGGGCTTCGTAAATATCATCGGCAACCCCAATGTGGGCAAATCGACACTGATGAACGCCCTCGTAGGCGAAAAACTCTCGATCATCACCTCGAAGGCGCAGACCACGCGCCACCGCATCATGGGCATCGTCTCGGGCGAGGATTTCCAGATCGTCTACTCCGACACGCCGGGCATCCTGAAGCCCTCGTACAAACTGCAGGAGGCGATGATGAAATTCGTCACCGGAGCCGTGACCGACGCTGACGTGATCCTCTACGTCACGGACACCGTCGAGCGAAGCGACCGTTCGGCCGAGATCGTCGAACGCATCAACCAGAGCGGCATTCCGACGATCGTCGTCATCAACAAAATCGACCTCTCGACCCCCGAGGCGCTGGACGCGCTGGTGGACAAATGGCAGACCGAAATTCCCGGAGCGCGGATCGTTCCCGTGTCGGCGAAGGAGAATTTCAACGTCGAGGGGGTGTTCAAAACCATTCTGGAACTGCTGCCCGAAGGCCCGGCGTTCTACCCCAAAGATACGCTCACGGACAAGACCCTGCGGTTCTTCGCCTCGGAGATTATCCGCGAAAAGATCCTCAAATTCTACGACAAGGAGATTCCCTACTGCTGCGAGATCGAGATCGAGAGTTACAAGGAGGAGCCGGCGATCGACCGCATCGCAGCGACGATCTACGTGGCCCGCGATTCGCAGAAAGGCATCCTGATCGGCCACAAAGGCGAGAAACTCAAGAAGGTGGGCCAGACGGCCCGCGAGGACATGGAGCAGTTCCTCGGCAAAAAGGTTTTCCTGCAGCTTTTCGTCAAGGTCAGCGACGACTGGCGCAACAACGAACGCCAGCTGCGCCGTTTCGGATACGAGCAGGAATAATAAATCGCATAAAAAGGCCGTTTAAAAAGCAAACGAAAATCAGATGCGGAAACTCATCTTCGGAATCATATCGGGAGTCGCCCTGCTGTGCGGCATGAAGGCGCACGCACAGTACAACCGGGAGTATTTCTTCTGGATGGGCCGTTCGTCGATGATGAACAACGACTACCAGGAGGCCATCCGCACGCTGAACACCCTGCTGCGCTTCGACGAGGACGCCTTCGAAGGCTATTTCCTGCGCGGCATCGCCAAATACAACCTCGACGACCTGCTGGGCGCCGAAGCCGATTTTTCGACCGCCATCCGGCTGAACCCCGTCTACACGCAGGCCTACACCTACCGCGCCATCACCCGTTCGCGGCTGGGCAACTACGACGATGCCCTGCGGGATTTCCGCGAGGCGATCGAGCTGCGTCCCGACCTGCCGAGCCCCTATTACAGTCGTGGCGTGACGCGCCTGCTGAACCAGCAGTTCAAAGAGGCCATCGAGGATTTCGACAAATTCATCCGCCAGGAGAACAAGGTCGCCGATGCCTTCATCTGCCGGGGCCTCAGCTACCTCCACCTGAAGGACACCACCCGGGCCTATGAGAATTTCAACACCGCGATCCGTACCAACCGCGAGAATCCCAACGGCTACAACCGCCGCGGAGGACTCTACCTCCAGCAGGAGCGTTACAAGGATGCCGAGGCGGATTTCAACAAGGCCATCGCCTGCGATTCCACCTACCTGCTCTCCTATTTCAACCGCGCGTTGGTCTACAACGCCACCAACCGTCCGATGCAGGCGCTCGCGGATTTCGACAAGGTGATTCAGCTGGACTCGACCAACTCGCTGACCTATTTCAACCGCGCCATGCTGCGCACGCAGATCGGCGACTACAACCGTGCCCTGGAGGATTACGACAAGGTGGCGCTCTATTCGCCCAACAACGTGCTGGTCTATTACAACCGTGCGGGCGTCTACGCCCAGCTGGGTGAGATTGAGCAGGCCGTGGCGGACTACACGTCGGCCATCAAGCTCTACCCCGATTTCGCCAACGCCTACATCTACCGCGGACGCCTGCGCGAATATCTGAACGACCCGCAGGGCGCCCGGGCCGACCGCGCCGTCGCCCAGAAAAAGATCGCCGAATACCGTTCGCGCCTGAGCGACAGCACCTATTCGATCTACGCCGACACCACGCAGCGTTTCGACCGCCTGCTGTCGTTCGACAGCAAGTTCGCGGGCGGCAGCTTCGACCGCATCACGGGCCACAACGGCGGCCGCGAGGAGATGCGTCTGCTGCCGCTGTTCAAGTTCACGCTGATGTACGCCGACTCCGTTCCGGCCGTCAAACCCTACCACCTGCAGCGCGTGGAGGATTTCCGCAAGCGCATCGACAACGACCTGCTCACCCTCTCGTGCCGCGAAAGCAACATCCCGGCCGACTCGCTCGTGCTGCTCGACAAGCAGTATGTGCAGGAGCTCAATGCAAGCAATCCTTCGTGGACGGTGCTCTTCGAGCGCGGCGTCACGCAGTCGCTCATCAAGCAGTACACCAACTCGGTGAACACCTATTCGGCGGCCATCGAGCTCAATCCGTCGAATCCGTTCCTCTACCTGAACCGCTCGACGACACGTGCCGAGATGATCGATTTCATCTCGTCGATCGACAACTCCTACCAGCGGATCACGATCGATTCGGACCCCGCCAACCGGCTGAACAACAATTCGAAACGCACGTACAGCTACGACGAGGCCGTGGCCGACCTGAACAAGGCCGTCAAGCTCTACCCCGATTTCGCCTATGCCTACTACAACCGCGCCAACCTGCTGGCCCTGTCGGGCAGTCTGCCGGAGGCCTTCGAGGACTACACGAAGGCCATCGAGCTGAATCCCGCGTTCGCCGAGGCGTATTACAACCGCGGCATCATCCAGATATTCATGAAGGACACGCGCAAAGGCTGCCTCGACATCTCGAAAGCCGGCGAACTGGGCATCCTCGAAGCCTACGAGGTGCTGAAACGCTACGCACAGCAGGAGTAAAAAACACGGCCGATTTACAGGCGCCGGTCTTCCGGGACCGGGACCTCGAATTCATGCACCCCGGATGTCAGCAGACGCGGCTCCGGATCGCCGAAAGGCATCACGAGGGTCGCCGTGGTGTTGACCGGAACCCGGACCCGGATGCGGAACCGGTCTCCGTCGAGCTTCCAGCACGACTCGATCAGGCCGTAAATGCTCCGGTAACTGCATTCGACCCATTCGAGGTCTCCGACGACCGCCGGTTCGACGAAGAAATGGCGGAATCCGGGATTCTCGGGATCGGGGCGGATGCCTGCCAACGAGTTGTAGAACCACTCGACGATCTGTCCCATCATGAAATGATTCCACGAAAGGCCCAGACGCGGGTCCCACTGCTCGGTGAGGGTCGTGACCCCGGCGGCGACCTGGAATCCGTAGCCCGGAACGCCTCCGTGGTTGTGCATCCGGTAGACCCGGTCGTTCATTCCGCAACGGGCCAATGCCTGGAACAGATAGCGGTTTCCAATGTCGCCCGTCGACAATTTCCCTCCCTTTTCATCCACCGCACGGGCCAGATTGCCGGCCACGGCCTGCCGGTACTCTGCAGGGACAATTCCCAGAAAGAGCGGAATGGCATTGGAACACTGACTGCCGTTGCCGTATTGGGCGGTTTCGGGTGTGAAGAGCCGCGTGTTGAAGGCCCCGGCAATATTCCGGGCGAGGACCGCATATCTCTCCGCGCCCGCCTTGTCGCCCACGAGTGCGGCGGCGCGGGCCGTGCAGTCGGCGACCAGGTAGAAATGACCCGTGGCGGTGATCTCCACCGGCGTATTCTGGGAATGTCCGGCGGGCAGCGGCCCGTAGTCGCACCAGTCCCCGAGTCCGTAGGAGAGGATGTAATTGTCGGCGCGGCCCGCAAGGTAGTCGGCATAGCGCCGCATCACGGGATAGTACTCCCGAATCAGCGAATCGTCGCCATACCACTCGTAATACATCCACGGGAGGATCGCTCCGGCAGAACCCCATTCGGGCGAATCGACGAAACCCTCCCGGAAAACGACGTACTCGGGAGCGATGTCCGGAATCAGGCCGTCGGGACGCTGCGAATCGGCAATATCGCGCATGACCTTGGGCAGGACGCCCCGCAGGTCGTAATTGAACAGCAATCCGGGGCCGTTCAGGTGGGTCTCCTCGAGCCATCCCAGCTTCTCGCGGTGGGGACAGTCGGTGAACACGGCGTGCATATTGCTGCGCATGGCCTTGTCGATGATGAACCAGATGCGGTTGAACAGCGCGTTGGAGCACTCGAAGCGCCCCGTGGCAGGTGCGGACGCATGTACGAAATCCGATTGCAGGTCCAGGATGACCGGCACCTCGCCGCCGCTCCCGGCGGTCAGGTAATCCACCCCTTCGGCTTCGAGGTAACGGTAGCCGTAAAACGCGAACTGCGGCGTCCACTCCTCGACGCTGTCCCCCCTGAGCGTATATTCGAACCAACAGGGCGATCCGGAGGTCGCCTGCCGGACCGTGAGGCTGTCCTCCGAGAGCTGTTCGGCCGGTACGAGGCGGACTTTCTGCCCGGCACGGCCCCGCACTTTCAGGGTCGGAAAGCCCGAGAGGTTCTGCCCCATGTCGAACAGATGGCGCTGCGGACCCGTTTTGCGGTGCTCCTTCACCCCGCAACGTTCACATACGGCGATCGCCGGGGCGGTCTGGGGCGTCAGCGTCCCTTTGGGCGGCTCCTGCTCCACGACGTCGCACCACGCGGCATCGTCGAATCCCGGAAGGTCCCAGCCCGGCTGTTCGAGCCGGGCGTCGTAGTCCTCGCCGCCGAAGATGCAGTTGAAGGTCACGGGCGAAAGCGCATAGCGCCACGAGGTGTCCGAGAGAATGCGTTCGCGGCTGCCGTCGGTATAGGTGATATCGAGCTGCATACAGAGCGTCGGAGGTCCGTCGCTGTGGCGGAACTTCACATAGCGGCCGCCGCAGACGTTGTACATACCGTTGCCCAGCACGACGCCTAAGGCGTTCGGACCTTCGGAGAGCAGGTCCGTCAGGTCGAAGGCGTTGTAATAGACGGTCTTGCCGTATTCGCTCCAAAGAGGTTTGAAAACCGTGGTGTCGACCTCGCGGCCGTTGACCCGGAGGTCGTAATGCCCCAGTCCGCAGATGCGCACGACAGCCTCGGCGACGGGCCTTGCCGCCCGGAACTCCCTGCGCAGCATAATGCTGCGTTTGGCCAACGTATCGACCTGCTCCCAGAGGGCCGCCTTCTCGGGCGACATTCCCCAGGTGTGGTAGTCGTTGCCCTCGGGCAGCCGGGCCTCCGCACGACGGATGGCGCCGATCCACCGGGCCTCCCATTCCGAGGGATCGAGGGCCGTCGAAAAACGTTCCGGGGCGCTCCACGCCGAAGGCCGGTCAGCGGCATCCCATACGCGCACCGTCCACCAATAGGTCCTGCCGTCCTGCAGGGGTTCGCCGCCGTAAGGAACGGCCCGGCTTTCGCCGGAGAGCACTTTGCCCGAGTTCCACACGTCGGAATGGCCCGACAGTCCGGGATTTCCGGACACCCGTATCTCGTATGCCGTCTGCCGGGTCCCGGGTTCGGAGGCATTCAGCATCCAGCCGAAACAGACCTCCTGGGCAGGTATCTCCACGGCATTGCCGGAGAGGGAGGGCCGAAGCTCACCGATCTCCAGACTGCTCCCGCACGACACGGCAGCCGATGCGGCCAGCACGGCGGCAAAAAGTGTTCGAATCGCTCTTTTCATGCTCGTATCATTTTGCTTCCGGCCGCACGCGGCGGCCGGAAAAAGTTCAGAATTCGTAATGTCCCCGGATGATCTCATTCAGCCGCGCACGCATCGCCGAGACCTTTTCGGGATGTTCCGCAGCGAGATCTGTCCGCTGGGAAACATCGGTTTTCAGGTCGTAGAGCGCCCACGCATCCGAATTTCCCGTTTCAATGTCCGTCGCATCGACCGCAGGGCCTTCGAAGGGAGGTATCAGCTGCCAGTCGCCGTGACGGTAGGTCAGCCGCCCCATCGAACCGTAAACGATCTCGTCACGCCCCTGCGGACTCCGGCCCAGAAAAGCATTGAGCGTATTGCGGCTGTCCAGCCCTTCGGGAACCGGCTGCCCGAGCAGTCCGGCCAGCGAAGCGAAAAGGTCCATCTGGCACACCAGCGCATCGGACCGCCCCGGCCGGACGTGTCCCGGCCAGCGGACGAAGAAAGGCACATGGGTTCCGCCGTCGAAAAGGCTGTATTTCCCGCCCCGGTAAGGCTGTGCGGGGCTGACGTCACCCCAGAGCTCCCGGGCCTGGTCGACATAGCCGTCGTCGAGGACCGGGCCGTTGTCGCTCGTGAAGATGACGATGGTGTTGTCGGCCAGCCCCGACTCCCCGAGGTGGCGCATCAGCTCGCCCACGCACCAGTCGGCTTCGAGAATGGCGTCGCCCCGGGCCCCCATGCCGCTCTTTCCCGCGAACCGCGTGTGCGGGACGCGCGGGACATGCGGCTGGTGAAGCCCGTAATAGAGAAAGAAGGGACGGTCGCGGTTGTCGTCGATGAACCCCTTGACCCGGGCGAGGAACTCATCGGCCATCTCCTCGTCGACCCAGCAGGCCGAATGCCCGCCCCGCATGAAGCCGATGCGCGGGATGCCGTTGACGATCGAGCAGCTGTGCCCCATCGAGGGCTTCAAACGAAGCATTTCAGGATTCGTCAGCGCCGTGGGTTCGCCGGGGAAATTGGCCGTATAGCTCACCTCCAGCGGGTCCGAGGCGTCGAGTCCCACCACCCCGCCGTTCTCGACATAGACGGTCGGAACCCGGTCGACAGTGGCGGCCATGATGAACGAATAATCGAACCCGACATCGGCCGGAGAGGGCGAGATCGGACGGTTCCAGTCGATCGGCCCGCGGCCCAGCCCCAGGTGCCACTTACCCACGGCTCCGGTTGCATAGCCCGCCTGCCGCATCATCCCCGCGAGGGTCGGCTGGCCGTCGGCGATCAGCAGGTTGGCATCTCCGGTGAGCACCTCGGCATCGCTGTTGCGCCACGGGTAAAGGCCCGTCATGAGCGAATAGCGGCTGGGGGTCGAGGTCGGAGCGGCGGCATGGCCGTTGGTCAGGTTGAGCCCCTGCGCACAGAGACGGTCGAGGTTGGGCGTGTGCAGCACCTCGCACCCCAAGGCGCTCAGATCGCCGCATCCCAGGTCGTCGGCCAGGATGACGATGACATTCGGCCGCTCGGCGGAAGGTTGCCCGGCACACGAAGCGAGGGCCAGCGCAGGCAGGAGTATGGAACGGGATTTCATCGCACGGAAGGTTTTATTTGCGTTGTTCGGCCACCCACGCTTCGATCTTGCGCACCATCGGAAGCTCGAACCAGAAAACCCAGTCGCCGTTGTTCGTGCGCGAGGCCAGGTGGCGGTGATGGCTGTTTCCGGCCACGAAACCTTCGGCATTGCTCATAAAGCGGGTCTTCGAGTAGGAATCGAGCACGTCGCGGCGCAGGTCGTAGAAATAGCCGCACAGGTCGGAAAGCTCCGCAAGGGCCTGTTCACGCGCCGCACCGGAGGCTTTGTCGTACTTTTCGAGCGCAAGGAACACCCGCGCGGGGAAATAGAGCATATCGTTGGTGCAGTCGTAGATTTCGAGCGTGTAGCGGTTGCGAAGGGCGCGTTTTTCGGCGCGTCCGAGCGTTTCGCAGGCGCGTTCGTACAACGGCGTGCACATCTTCGCCGAATCGAGGCGTCCGGCAAAAGTCTCGCTCCACGCTCCGGGGCGTGCCGGATCGGGCAGGTCGACGAGCGTGAACTCCGCCACGGCGAAGCCCGGATTGCGGTGCCCGGCGGTAACCAGCGCAGCATCATAGAAGGGACGCATGGCCTCCATATCGGTGATGAATTCCATGTCGGGGCGCGTGAGGCCGAACTCGCGGCGGGCATGAGCGGCCTTGAACTCCTCGACGGTGCGGCCCGTGGGATTCCACCCGAACTCGCCCTGCGCGATGTAGCTCCGCTCGACGGTCTTCAGGTGGGCCGAGGTGTCGTCCCACGCGGTGGCGAAGATCCCCTCGAAGGTCTTCCGCTCGGCGGTGATCTCGCTGAACCCCTTGATGTAAGGCAGACGGCCGTCGGGGGTCTGGATCAGCACGCAGGTACCCTCCGAGGCGGCCGTGGCGGCCATCACCTTCAGGCCGCTCTTGGCATACCAGTCCAGCACCAGCTGATTGCCCAGCAGCGTGGCGTCGCCGTAGAACCAGCGCATGTAGACACACTCCTTAGGGAAGCGGTCGATCACTTCGTCGACCATCGTAAAGTCCATCAGGCGGCGGGTCTCCTCGTCGGAGAGGTCGAAATTGATCGGGTACCACAGCCCGGCGAACTTGAAGGGCATATCGTCCCAGAAGATCGGCGTGCGGCCGTTCGCCACGGCAAAGTCGCAGACCTTGTTGAGCCACTCCAACTGGAGCTCGAAGGGGGTCTTGCCCGTCGCCTTGCAGCGTTCGTCGGAACCGATCTGGCTCACCTCGTCACCGCCGACATGGAGGTATTTGCCGTAAGGCATGGCCTCGATGGCGTCGCGGTACATCGCGAAAAGCACCTCGTAGGTCCGCGGGTCGGCGGGGCAGAAATCGCCGTCGTTATTGGGGTCCTCGCGGAGCTCCCAATGGTGTTTCAGGATGTAGGTGGCGTGCCCGAGCCCCTGGATCAGGGGACTGATTTCGATATTGCGCTCCTTGGCATAGCGGCAGATGGCCTGCACCTCCTGCTTGCTGATGGCATTGGGCGCGGCGACCTCCGCACGGCGCCCGTAGCGCAGTTTGTCCTCGATCTCCCAGATGACGCCGTTGATTTTGTAACGGGCCAGCCGGTCGATCAGGTCGTAATAGTATTCGACCCGGTCGAGGTGGTTCTTATTGTCCCAGTGCACCGAACGGTAAGCGATGGCCGGCCAGTCGGTGATCTTCATGCGGGGAATGACCAGCCCCAGTTCGCGGCTGTCTTCGAGCAGCTGCTCGAGGGTCTGGCAGCCATAGAAAAGACCCGCATCGCCGCGCGAGGAGATCGTCACGCCGTCTTTGGTCACTTCGAGCACATAGCCCTCCTCCGATTCGGGAACGCCGCTCCCGGTCATCACCAGCCGGACGCCCCGGCCCGGCCGCTCACAGCGCGGCAGCGCATCGGCAATGGCGCCCAGCACGGGAACCTGCACTCCCTCGTCGGCGACGAGGTAAGTGAGTTCCGAACCGCGGAAGCCGTTCCCGGTCATGACCTCGACCCGCTGCGGCTGCGGAAGCAGCTGGAATTGGGGGCTCAGGCCCTTGGCCTGCAGGGCGGGGAGGGCGACCCATGCCGCCAGTCCCCAGCAAATCACTCGTTTCAATATATTTTTCATGCGTTCTCGTTTTAGCTTATTTTACCGATGCCTTTGCAATGAGCGCTTCGCCCGTGGCGACATAATAGGCTGCACTCGATCCCGTCGTCTCGCCGACGCCCGCGGCGAAGGCATTCACCTCGGGGTCGTTCAGGATGCGGATTTTCTCGTAGTCCTGAATGCCCTCGCGGAGCAGTTCGAGGCGGATGCTCGAAACCACATCGTTCGCGTTCGAGGTCTTGTTCAGGTAGTAGACCATCGAGGCGTCGCCTGCCGTGGCCCCGGTGTCGCGGGCGCTGGCGGGGTCGCCCGAACGCCAGTTGTCATAGGCCCAGCGCAGGTAGCCGTTATAGCCGTTCCCGGCGGCATGCCAGGCCATCCAGGCCATCTCGGCGGGGTTGTTCTGCGGCGTGACGTAGTTGTTGGGATGGATGTGCGAACAGCTCGTATAGAAGGTCTTCACGGCGGTCGATTTCTGGCTCTGGCGCGTCAGGAAGATGCTGTAATCGTACATCTGAGCCTCCATGTCGGCATCCAAACTGCTCCCGGCCAGTCCGATCTTCCAGTTGCTGTCGTGCTCCCTGATGACACGGATCACCTCGCGCATGGCTTCATGGGGAATCTCGTCCATGTAAAGCACGGCCTTCGAGAACCACCCTTTCGCGTTAAGATGCTCCTTAAAGGAGTCGAGGAAGGCATTCCACGTCGCCTGATAGACCGCCCCGCCGATCTGGTCGGCACCGCTCGTGTCGGTGGGGTCCACGAAAACCATCTCCCGATTCGAGCCCGTAGCCTCGTCGTAATAAGGCACGCTGCGGTTCCAGCCCGCCAGCGAGAAACAGCTGATCTGTTTGGTGATGCCCCACGACATCATCTTCTCGACGAACTTGTCGAAAAGCGTGTAGTCGAAACTCCACGTACCGTCGCTCTTCCGGGTCCATTTGACCATCGTATCCTCGGGCGAATAGAAGACGCCGCCTTTGATATAGGTGGTGATGGTCTTCTGTCCCGCATCGGCGAGTTTCCGGTAGATCGGCTCCATCAGGGCGAAATATGCGTCCGAGCACATCTCCACCTTGGGGGAACATTGTCCCGGCAGCGCATAGGGGAACTGCCAGAGGTCGAGATGGAACTGCCAGTCGACCACATCGGGCAGGACACGGTTGGCCACCTGCAACTGAATGTCGAGCACATGGGTCGTCTTACCGCCCGATTTCACCTCGAACAGACCGGTATATTTACCCGGCACGGCGCCTTTCGGCGTGTCGACGGTCATCCAGATCTTGATGGGGTCCTCGGCCGTCACTTTCGTAACGGGCGTATCCGACAGCGCGTCGGCAATCCACATGTCGGGACGCGGATTCGGGGCCGAGCAGTCCTTCGGCTCGGCATCGCCGAGGATATAGCTGCCGAAGCGCAGTTTGATGTGCGACTTATCGATGACGTTGGAGCCGTTGGTGAGGTCGCTCACCTCGTAGGTCAGGCCGTCGTAATCGTCGTCGTTGGTCCACACCACGATCTGGGTGTGGGTCCGGTCGTTGAGCCACACGGTATCGGCCCAGCTCTCCCGGACTTTCCAGGCATTGTTCTGCCCGGGGTGCTTCTGGCCCTTCTGGTAGCGGTTGTACTTGCTCTCGAACGACACGCCCAGTCCCGGCTCGCCCTTGGGCGGACGGTAGGTTTTGTCGTCCGAAAGCTCCTCGGCGCAGGAGGCGATGCCCAGCACCATCGCCAGGCTTGCTGCAAGACAGATCATTCTATTTTTCATTTTCGTGCTTATTTACTTGACAACTGAATAAACATAGGCGTGCGGCGTGCTCAGGTCGAGCGTGATCGTATAATCGCCCGCTTCGGCCACCTCGATCTCGGGTCCGTCGGCGGCGAGTTCACCCGCCTTGCCGCCCTGTCCGTAGGTCAGCACCGGATCGCCCTCCGTGCAGGGGACCGTCGTGAAGCGGAATCCGCCCTGCGCGAGCGTCACCGAAAGCGTCCACGTCCGGCCGGCGGCGTCGTAGGTCATCGCCTGCACGTCGGTCACGGCGCTGCCCGAGACCGCCCACTGGGTGCAGAGCAGCGTCAACTGTTTGGCAGCCGTGTCGTAGCTGAATTTCCAGACGCCCGAACCCAGCGCCCAAGGTCCCCAGAGACCGTCGGTCGGGAAATAGTTCGCCGCAGACGGAGTCTTCTCCGCAAGCGTGAAATGTCCGTAGGAGGTCGTACCGTTGAGGCCCTCGGAATCGTTGCTGTAATACTTTTTCAGACCCGATTCGACGATGCTCACATTCATCCAGTCATAGGATTTGAGGTAGGCATAGCCTTCGAAGGTCGCACCGTCGTCGGCCGAGGCGATGACGGGATACTTGTCGCGGTCATCCCGGTTGGCGGGATCGAGGTAAGCCTTGCCGTCGGGACCCGAGATGCCCAGGTTGACGATGTACATGAAAGGCAGCGGATCGGGTTCGGGCTCCTCGCCCTCTTTGAGCAGCGAATAAGTGTAGTCGGGAGCCGCCGAGAGGTCGAGTGTCACGGTGTAATTGCCGGCCTCAGCAACGGCGATCTGGGGACCGTCCTCGGTCAGCATGCCGCCGGAGCCGCCGTAAGCGATCGTCGGGTCGCCCGCATTCACGGGAACGGTCGTAAACCCGAATGCCCCGGCATCGAGCGACACGGTCGCCGTCCAGCGGTTCGCATCCTTGTCGTAGGTCATGGCCTGCGGTGCGCCGGAGGTCGCGGTGCCGGAAACGGCCCACTGCGTGCAAAGCGCCGTCAGCTCGCCGGCCGCCGCATCCACGCGGAACAGCCAGACACCCGAACCCGCGGCCCAGTTCGCCCAGATACCGGCGCTGGGGAAGAGGTTGTCGTCGCCGTCATAGGCGTTCTCCGTAAGCGGAACGGTGCCGTAGGTTCCCGAAAGACCATCCGTCGGGTTGTTGTAGTAGAGTTCCCGGTTCGATTTCACGAAGCTCAGGTTCATCCAGTCGTAGTCGCCCAGCGCGGCGTAGCCCTCGTATTTCCCGCCCTCGCCGACGGGCATGAGCTTCGGATAGGAGTCGAGGTTGTCGGGATCGAGCCACGAAGCCGCCCCGTCGGGGTCCTTGATCCCCGAATTGACCACATAGAGGAAATCGGGCACGGGATCGGGCTTCTTATAGACCATCGAGAGGATGTATTTGTGCTCGTCCGCACGGTTTTGGTTCAGGATGATCGGATATGCGTCCTCGACGAAGGTGATCTCCTGCCCGTCGGCAACGGTAGCCGTGGCGCGGCTGTCGGCCAGGATGATCGTCCGCACGGTCGCCGTCTCACGCCCTTCGGGGACGTTGAAAGCGAGGGTGTCGTTACGCAGGCCCTTGGGCACGGCCGTATAATCGCGGCCGTCGACCGTGACGATGAGCGTCTTGATGGGATACTGCACGACGGCGTCGGCCGGCAGTCCGTCGTCCGAACACGAC
Organism: Alistipes sp. Zagget8; assembly: GCA_001941065.1. Classification (GTDB taxonomy): domain Bacteria; phylum Bacteroidota; class Bacteroidia; order Bacteroidales; family Rikenellaceae; genus Alistipes. Next base: position 134,037 of record MSHJ01000013.1, on the reverse strand, counting down.
GGGAGCCCCAACACGACGGCTATCGCCGCAAAAATGAAGAATATGCGCTTTTTCATTGTCTTTCGTTTTTGAGATTACAAATAACCCTCGTTCTGTTTGATGCCCGTCATGATGCCGAACTGGTCGTGCGGCTTGGGCATCCAGTAGTTATGGTCGTCGACCTGACGCTCGGGATAGTACCGCCCGATCACCTCGGGAAGCAGCCGGCGGCGGCAGATGTCGAACCAGCGGTGGTTCTCGAAAGTCAGCTCCCACTTGCGCTCGTCGAGCACGGCCTTGTCGAAGGCGGCCTGATTCAGCCCTTCGAGGTCGCCGAGCCCGGCACGCCGGCGTACACGATTGATGGCTTCGTAAGCCTCCGTCGAGGGTTTGCCCTCGGCCAGATTGGCGGCCTCGGCATAAATCAGCAGCACCTCGCTGAAGCGGATGACGCTGAAGAATCCGTCGGCGTTGCCGTTCGGGTAGTTCCACGGTCCGGCATAACCGCCCGAGTTCTCGCCCGCATCGCGGAGCTTGCCGACGAACGGCTGGTTGTCGGCCGTCTGGTACCACGGCGTGCCGTCGATCAGCGTCAGGTAGAAGGTGCCCTTCACACGGCTGCCGTCGCCCTCGGGGAACTCTTCCAAAAAACGCTTGTCGCCGGACCAGTCGCCCCAGCCGCCTTCGCCGCCTTCCCACGGACGGATGGCGCAGTTGACATAGGTCTGGTCCCCGCGCCGCCAGTCGGCGAAGAACGTGAAGATGAACTCTTTGTTGGTCTTGCGGTTATCCCACAGCCAAAGGTCGAAATAAACCGGTTCGAGGTCGAATTTCTCCGGCAAGATCACCTCCCAGGCCTTGTCCCGGGCCAGGGCGTAATATTCGGTCCGGTTGAGCGGATAGCCGGCCATCGTCAGGTAGACCTTCGACAGGAGGGCCTTGGCCGCCCACGACGTGGGCCGGAAGAAATCCTCGCCGCCGCGCCCGTCGGGCAGGCTGCCCTCGGCGGCCGTCAGGTCGGAGACGATCTGGGCATAGATGTCGGCCACCGGCGTATCGGGATGCGTCGCGGCCTCGGTCATGTTGTCCTCGGTGATGAGGGGCACCTCCTTGAACCAGCGGGTCATGTTGAAATAGGCCAGCGCCCGGAGGAATTTGGCTTCGCCGACGATCGGGGCCAGCTCCGTGGGGGAGAGGTCCGAATCACGCACGATCTGCAGCATCGTGTTGCAGATACCGATGGTCTTGTAGCTGAGGTTCCAGGGGTTGTTGGTCAGTTCGTCGGGATTGCCCACCGAATTGATGTCGGCATACTCGAAGCCCTTCCAGCGGTCGATGGGCACGTAGATGTCCTCGGCGCCCGCCCCGAGGCAGTAGAGTTCGTCGGAACCGTAGAGCTGGATCATGGAGGTATATCCGCTCATCAGGAAATTGTAGTAATCCTCGGTCTCGTCGAAGAACTTGTCCGACGTAGGCTGTGCGTCGATATCCTCGTCCAGGCTGATGCAGCCGGTCACCGCAAACAGCACGGCCGCGGCAAGCATCTTTCGCAGGCATGAATCGATATATTTCATGGGTTATGATGTTTTAAGGTTGGGTATTAGAAAGTCAGGTCGACGCCGAAAACGAAACTCTTGATCGAGGGGTAAACGCCGTAGTCGACACCGCCGTTGGCATCCATGCCGTTGGAGGACTCGGGGTCGTAACCGCTGTAATCGGTGATCGTCCAGAGGTTGCTGGCGCTGGCATAGACCCTCAGCGACGAGATGCCGATTTTGGTCATCCATTTCGAGGGCAGGCGATAACCCAGCGAGAGGTTCTTCAGGCGCAGGTAGGAGCCGTCCTCGACCCAGCGCGACGAATTTTTGTACTCCTTGCCCGTGAAGGCCGGGTATTCGGTCTGGTTCTCGGGCGTCCAGTGGTTGCGGACGACGGGATCGGTGCCGAACTGGTCGCCGTAGGTCTCGCGGCGCACCCGGTTGACGTTGTAGATGTCGTTGCCCCACACGCCCTGGAAGAAGATGTTCAGGTCGAGATTCTTCCAGCGGAAGGTGTTGTTGATGCCGTAAACGCCCTTGGGCTGTGCGTTGCCGATGATGGTGATGTCCTCCTGGTCGATCTTGCCGTCGCGGTTCACATCGACGTATTTCGCGTCGCCCGGCTCGAAACCGTACATCGCGGCCGTCGAAGCCTCGTCGGTCTTCCAGGTTCCGGCAAAGGTATAGCCCAGGTAGGTGGCCATCGGTTCCCCGATGCGCTGGATATGCGAGCCGACCATGCCCGGATAATCCAGCTGCGTGCCGATAAGCGTGCTGTTGATACCGTCGAGTTCGAGGATCTTGTTCCGGTTGAGGTTGAGCGTATAGTTGATGCTCCACGAGAAATCGCGGGTCGAGAAGGGCGTACCGCCGATCGAGAAATCCCAGCCCTTGTTGGACACGGAACCCACGTTGCGAAGCACCTGGTCGACGTTCGACACGACGGGAACCTTCTGCCACATCAGCAGGTCGGTGGTCTTTTTGTCGTAATACTCGACCGTCAGCACCAGACGGCCCTCCCACAACGTGGCGTCGAAGCCCGCGTTGAACTCGCGGGTGCGCTCCCACCTCAGGTCGGAGTTGGCCACCTGCTTGATGCCCAGAATCAGCTGGTCGTTCTCGCTGTCATAATTCGAATTAAGCAGCAGCAGCGACGAATAGGACGGCACGGCGGCGTTGCCCACGGTGCCGTAGCTGGCGCGGAGTTTAAACTCGGAAAGCACGGGTTTGACCGGCTCCATGAATTTCTCCTGCATCAGGTTCCAGCCGGCCGACACGGCCCAGAAGGTGTCGAACTTGTGCCCTTCGGCGAGCTGGCTCGCACCGTCGTAACGCACCGAACCCGAGAGCATATAGCGGTTCTCGTAACTGTAATTGACTCGTCCCATCACCGACTGCGAAGCCGACTTGCCGTAGTCCGAACCGGGAGCGGCGAAGCGCGTTCCGAAGCCGATGCCCTGATAGCCCATCTTCACGGGGATGCCCGTGGAACTGCCGTAAACACTGTTGTAGACAGATTTGTAGACCTCGTAAACACCAGTCGCCTGTACGTGGTGCCCTGCCCACTCCCTGTCGAAGGCGAGCATGGTCGTATTGCGGATGGAATTGTTGTTGGAGACGGTCTTGCTGCCCTCGACATCCTTCGACGGACCGTTGCGGACCACCTGGTTGTCGAAATAACCATTCGTGGTGCTGCCGAACTGATAGGAGAGCTGATTCGAGGCTTTCAGGAAATCCCACAGCCGGTAGTCGACCTTCAGCGAGGCGTGGAAACCTCCCGAGAAGGACTCCTGAATCAGCTCTTTGGCGGCGCCCACCGGATTGGTTCCCAGCACGGGTCCGATTCCGTTGGGCTGGGGCTGCGAATAGCCGCCCGGGCTATCGGGATCGTAAACGGCCACCGTGGGCGACCATTGGAGGGCATCCGGAATCACGCCCTCGGCGGAACCCCGCTTGTTCTCGTCGTAGACCGCAAAGATGTTCAGCCCCAGGTCGAGGCGCGGCGTGGCCTTGGCATTGATGTTCCCGCGCAGCGTGTACTGGTCGTAATTGGTATTGAGGATGATGCCCTCGCGCTGCGAGACGTTGGCGGCCACGAAATAGGAAATATCCTTCTTCGCCCCGCCCAGGCTGAGGTTGTGGTTATGCGAGATGGCCGTGCGGTAGATTTTGTCCTGCCAGTTGGTGCCCTTGCCCAGCGTGGCAATGGCCTCCGGGCCGAAATACTCGCTCAGCCCCGACTCCTTGCGGAATTCGTCGAAGAGCGTGGCATACTCCTTCGCTTCCAGCGCCGGGAGCAGACGGCGGACCTTGTCCACCGACACGAATCCGTTGTAGGTCACGCGGGCACGCTCGCCGTCGCCCTTCTTCGTGGTGACGAGGATGACGCCGTTGGCGCCGCGCGATCCGTAGATCGAGAGGGCCGCAGCGTCCTTGAGCACCTCCATCGACTCGATCTCATTGGGATTCAGACTATTCAGACCCACGCCCTGCACCCCGTCGACAATGACCAGCGGCGAGTTGCCGTACAGCAGCGAATTGGCGCCGCGGATACGGATTTCGGGCGCCGCCGAAGGGCTGCCGCTGGAGTTCTGGACCATGACACCCGCCACGCGGCCCTGCAACGCCTGCGAGGTGTTGAACGTCGGCGCGGAGACCAGTTCCTTGGCCTTCACCGAAGTCACCGACCCCGTGATGTCGCTCCGTTTCTGCACCCCGTAGCCGACGACCACGAGTTCCTCGATCTGCTGCGTATCATCTGCCAACGTGAAAGAGAACTCGGTTCTGTTGCCGACGAGCTGCTCCTCGTTCTTATAGCCGAGGAACATCGTCTGAAGCACATCGGAGGAGGTCGCTCCCGTGAGCGTAAAGCGCCCTTCCGAATCGGTCGTAGTGCCCTTGCCGGAGTTTTTCACAACGACGCTGGCACCCGGAAGCGGATTGCCGTACTGGTCCTTTACCACGCCGGTGACGCTCCCGGCAGGGGCACCGGCACGTTGGGGGGGGGTATTTTTCCGCTCCCGGATGACGATCATCTTGTTGACGATCGAAAACTCGAACCGGTTGCCGAGCACCGTGGCGAGCACCTGCTCGACCGGCGTATTTTCAAAGGTGGCAGAGACGGGTGCATGATCGTTCAGATTGTCCGAATTGCAGATCACCGAAAGTCCGGTCTGGGATTCAATCTCTTTCAGGACAGACTTGAGAGACTGGTTTCTGAAGACCTTGTTTACCGTTTGCGCATCTGCCGCAAAGGCAATCGCACAGCAGGCGACCGTTGTGAGAAACAGCCGCAACATAAGTCGCTTTAGGTTCATAATAAGTAGGTTAGATTAAGGGTTTGGTTGTCTAAAGGGCTGAATAAGCAGAGTTTAGGTTCATCATTTCATCTCCCTGATGTATATGTCGTCGCCTTTGTACTCGTAGCGGACCGGGATGATGTCCTTCAGGGCGTCGAGTACGTCGCGTATGGTTTCGTCGTTGCGGAGCGAGACGTGGAAACGCCGTTCCTTCACGCTGTCCGATTCGAGGAAAATCCGGACGTTGTATTGCCGCGAAAGCTTGGCCAGCAGCATCCGCAGCGTGATGTTGTCGAATTCGATGCGGTTCTCCGTCCAGCTGTAAGCCTGCGCGGGGTCCACATAGCTGCGCAGGAAAGCCTCGCTCTTCCGGTCGAACTGGATGGACTCCCCGGGCTGCATCCGGATTCGCTGTTCGCCCCGCATGAGCTCCACGCTGCCTTCGGCAAGCGTCGTCGTCACGAACTCGTCCTCCGGATAGGCCGACACGTCGAAGCGCGTTCCCGTCACCCTGACCTCATAGGCCCCGGCATTCACGCGGAAGGCCGCGCCGCGCTGTTTCGTGACCTCGAAATAGCCCTCGCCGCTCAGTTCCACCCGGCGGTTCAGGGCGCTGAAACGGTCGGAGTAGGTCAGCGTGGACCCGGCGTTGAGCCAGACGACCGTTCCGTCGGAGAGCACGATGCGGCTCTTCTCCCCCAGCGGCACCTCTACCGTGTAATAGTGTGCCGGGGAGAGGTCGGAAGCGATCTTCCACACCCCGAGGAGTCCGCACACGCCCACGGCGACCATCGCGGCCACGGAGGCGATGCGGCGCAGCAGTGTCGGCGTCCGGGAGACCCGCATCTGCGGCATCTCCCCGCGCAGCGCCAGCCGCTGCCTGAGCCGCTCCCACTCCCGTGCCGTGCCCGGATCGGCGGTTTCAGAGGCGCTCCACTCGCGCTCCCATTGTTTCAGCAGCTTCAGGTGCGAGCGGTCCTGCACGACAAAATCGTACAGCGCCTGCTCGTCTCCGTCGCCGGCCTGGCCTCCGAAATAGCGGAAGGCAATTTCCCGAATCGTGTTTCGACTCTCCATTTTCATCCCTTTTCTATTTATTAAACAACCAAAAACAAGTTTACCCAACCCCGGAAACGGAAAAATCGGCAGAAAACACGAAAAAAATGTTTTCTGCCTTGAAATTCAGCGTATGTGCGTCAGTTTAAATAATTGAAAACGACCCAGGTCATAACCATAATATAGATGTCGGTCGAATAGACTGCCTTGAAATGCTCGGAGAACGAGCGGACGGCCCGGGAGATATGCTTCTCGACGGCCGTCTGCGAGATGCCCAGCCGCTCGGCGATCTCGCGGTTCTTCAGCCCCTCGAAGCGGCTCAGCGCGAAGACCTCGCGCGAACGCTCCGGCAGGCGGCTCATCACGATCCCGATGTGCTCCTGCAACTCCTCGCAGAGCGTCGCCTGATCCGTGTCCATGTCGAAATCGACGTTGTAAAGCCGTTCCTGGCCCCGGATGTCGGCCAGGTAGGAGAGCTGGTGCTTCTCGACGATCGAGCGGTGTTTGAGATGGTTCAGGCAGGCGTTGCGGACCATCGTGAAGAGCAGCGACGAGAGCGAGATCGATGCGAGCAGCGCACGCTTCTCCCACAGGCGGACAAAGCAGTCCTGAATCAGGTCGCGCGTCAGGTCGTCGTCCTTCGTAAAGCGGATGGCATAGCTGCGCAGACGCGGATAGAAGCGCTTGAACAACTGTTCAAAAGCACGTTCGTCCCCGTTTTTCAGGGCTTCGAGGATTTGGCTGTCGTCGCTGAATTCCATGGTCGGGAGCGGTCGGGTCCTGTCTGCGGGACGTACCGACCGGAAAACAAATATAAACCAGCTTGTCGGATTTTCCAAACCTTTTCGACAATTAAACACGCGATCCGTTGCATAAAAACATTTAAAAACGTACTTTTGTCCAACCCAATGAAATCATTATGGTAGAAACTATCCAACGCAAACTCAACGATTCGCCCGTGGCCCGATGGACGGCGTTGTTACTCATCGCATCCACGATGTTTTTCGGCTACATGTTCGTCGACCTCATGTCGCCGCTCCAGAGCATGATCGAGGCACAGCGCGGATGGACTCCCGACGTGTTCGGCATGTACGGCAGTTCGGAGTTCCTTCTCAACGTCTTCGGATTCCTCATCCTCGCGGGCATCATCCTCGACAAGATGGGCGTACGGTTCACGGGACAGCTGTCGGCGTCGCTGATGTTCATCGGAGCCTGTCTGAAATACTACGCCGTGAGCGACTCGTTCGCGGGTTCGGGTATCGAAACGTGGCTCGCCTCGTGGTGGACCTCGTTCCCCGCGTCGGCCAAACTGGCGTCGCTGGGCTTCATGATCTTCGGATGCGGTATGGAAATGGCCGGCATCACCGTCTCGAAAGCCATCGCCAAATGGTTCGAGGGCAAGGAGATGGCCCTGGCCATGGGTCTCGAAATGGCTATCGCACGCGTCGGCGTCTTCGCCATCTTCTCGATCTCGCCCTGGCTGGCCAACATGGCTCCCGCAACGGTCGTGCGCCCCGTGGCGTTCTGCACCGTGTTGCTGCTGATCGGCCTGCTGACCTTCGTGATCTTCTCCGTCATGGACCGCAAGCTGGACAAACAGCTGGGCCTCAACAGCCGGGGAGGCGGCGGCAGCGAGGAGGAATTCAAAGTCAGCGACCTGAAATTCATCCTGAGCAGCAAGGTGTTCTGGATCATCGCATTCCTCTGCGTGCTCTACTATTCGGCCATCTTCCCCTTCCAGCGTTTCGCCACGAACATGCTGGAGAGCAACCTCGGGGTCTCGGCACAGACCGCTGCCGACATTTTCCGCTGGTTCCCGATGGGCGCTGCGGCCATCACCCCGTTCCTGGGCCGTTACCTCGACCACAAGGGCAAGGGCGCCACGATGCTCATTCTCGGCGCGGTGCTGATGATCATCTGCCACCTGACCTTCGCATTCGTACTCCCGGAGTTCCCGAGCAAACCCATCGCCTACGGCTCGATCGTCCTGCTCGGCATCTCGTTCTCGCTGGTTCCGGCGGCGCTCTGGCCTTCGGTTCCCAAGATCGTGGAGACGCGCTATCTGGGTTCGGCCTATTCGCTGATCTTCTGGATTCAGAACATCGGACTATGCCTCTTCCCGATGCTCTTCGGATTCGCGCTCAAATATTTCAACGCCAACCGGGCCGCAGGGGCACCCTACGACTACACGCGCCCGATGCTGATTTTCGTCACATGCGGCGTGCTGGCGATGCTGCTGGGCTTTTGGCTCAAGGCCGAGGACCGGAAAAAGAAATACGGGCTGGAACTGCCCAATATCAAGAAGTAGCCCAAGCTACACCCGAATAAATGAAGAAGGAGACCCTGCCGTGCGATGCGCGGCAGGGTCCGTTTTTTCAGGGCTTCAGACGCCCGCGCAGGGCGAAGCGCACCATTAGGAAATTGACCGGGAAGGCGATCAGAAAAACGCACAGCGGCGCATAGAGCTTCGGAACGCCCGCCCACAGCCAGATTTCGAGCAGTATGAGTTCGTTCACAAGGTTGATGAGGTGGGCCGTCAGGAAGCGCACGGCACGGCGGGCAGAGGGCCGTACCCGAAAGGTGAAACAGCTCGACAGCAGAAAGTTGCAGACAATGCTGACGCAGAAGGCGCAAAAATAGGCGACGGACGGCCAGAGGTCGTCGAAACACCGCACCAGCACGACGTAAACGGCGTAATTGACCGCCGTGGCGACGCCTCCCACCACGGCGAAGCGCACGAACGGGCTCTCATAGAGCCTCCGGAGCATCATCGCTACCCTATTCATCGCATCCGAGGTATTCGCGGGTGGTCGAAAATCGGCAGCCGCGGGCTTTCAGCCACTCCAGCAGCCGGGTGAATTTCCGTTGCAGGTCCGTCCCCGAACAATGCGTGAGGTAGCCCGGAACGCCGAAAGCCGGCTCGCGCAGCCGTGCGGAAAACTCCCACGGATGGAAATAGAGGTTCAGGTGCCCGTCGCGGCGCAGGGCGCTGCGGCACAGCTGTTTGTAGAGCGGCAGCGGCATGACGTGGAGCGAAATCCAGAACAGCGGCACGCGGAAAGGCGCGGAGACCGAAACCGGATAGATCGTGAGCCCCTCCTCCCGCGACACGGAGCGCGGGGCCCGGAGGTTGTTGTAGCGCGTCGGAATCCACGTCGGATTGATCGACGAATTGTACCTGTACCCCGCCGCCGCGAGCGCCGCGGACGAAGCGGCGGCCAGCCGCGGGGCACGGTAGCCGACAATGCGCTGTCCGGTCAGCTCTTCGAGCGTCCGCCGGCTGCCGGCAGGGTCCGACCCGGCGGTCAGCCCGTGGTAATAGTCGTGCGAAGCCACCTCGTGGCCTCCGGCGACGATGCGGCGGACAAGGTCCGTGCGGTGGAGGGCGAAATTGGCCGTCGTGTAAAACGTGGCCCGCAGCTCCAGCTGCGCGAGCAGGTCCAGCAGGAACTCCAGCCCCTCGGAGCTGACCGCAAGCTGGGTGTCGAAATCGATCCCGCGGCCCCTTTCGAGCGGAAAATCGAACTCCTCGACGTCGAAACCGAGTGTCACAGTCATAGGCGGATGGCGATACGGAAAAAGTTTCTCAATTCACGGAACAGCACCCACGGGGACATTGCCGACATGACGATGCCGTCGCGGAGTGAGGTCTCGACCTCCTCGATGCGCAGGCGTTTGTCACGTGCGGCGAGGACGACGAATTCGGTGTCGAACAGGAAATCGGAGATGCGTGTGCGCAGCATCACCGCCCGGGCGCGGGGCGAGAGGCCCTTCAGACCGCCCTGCGTGTCGGTATGGCGGATGTTGAGGAAGATGCGGTTGAGCAGTTTCGACCCGTAGGACATCATCTTGCGCATGGGCGAAAGCCGCGAATGGTAACTCCGGTTGCGCACGGCGATCACCACGTCGGTCCCTGCGAACACCCGGTCGATCACCTCGCACATCGATTCCGCCGTATAGGGCATGTCGATGTCCGTATAGATGGTATACGGGGCCCGGGAACGGGCGATGCCGGCCCGGATGGCAGCCCCCTTGCCGCCGTGCGGAATATCGACGATCTCGACATCCGGAACGGCCTGCCGCAGCGCCCCGTGCTGTTCTTCGCCGAAACCATGCGGCGAACCGTCGTTGACGACGATCAGGTGCAGGCGCTTGTCCGGATACCGTGCGCAAAGCTCCGCATAGGAGCGGGCCAGCGCAGGGACGAACCCCGGAGCCGGATTGTAACACGGGCATACGATGTCGAGCCCGTCGCCCGGCCGCGCGGGACGGGATTCTGCCGCCTCATCTGCCGCAGGCAGGGTTTTGTAGTCCAGAAGGACATCCGTGACGGCGAAATCCTCGCGCCACAGCCTCCGGATACAGTGGAGCCAGATGGCGAAGAACGGCAGCGAACGCAGCGCGTAGGCTACGAATACGCCACGGTAGAACTTAGTCGGGAGTAAGTTATAGGAGAAGCTGGCGAACAGGGCCAGTAGGAGCAGCATCCATTCGAGCCGGCCGCGTGCGGGGGGGGGAAATTCACCCACCAGATACCCATGCCGAGCGCGGCTATCACATAGCCGCTGTGTTCGCTGCCGCTGCTGAACAACACGATGAACAACAGGAGCGAAGCCAGCATCGTCAGGCGGTAGCTGAGGTGTTTGTACTGCCCGGTGCGCAGGTAGGAGAGCAGAAACAGCACCATGGCGGGGACGATGATCAGCAGGTCGGAATAGGCCGGCGAACCGCTGATCTTGCGCACACAGCCCACCAGCGAGATGTTCGTATAGGCACAGAACATATTCTCACCGTTCTTCTGCACGATGTCGGCGGCCCATGCCGCATACTGCGACCAGAGGTATTCGGGACTGACGAAGAGCAGGGGCAGCAGCAGGGCCACGGCGCTCCACAACGCCATATAGCCGATGAAACGTCCTTTGCGCCGCACGAAGAAGAAAAAGGCCAGCCCGACGATGCCGTAAATCTTGACGAACGTACCGATGACGATGAACAGCGCGGCCCATCCTTCGCGGCGTTTCTCGATCATGGCCAACGCCCCGACGACCAGCGCCGCGACGGCGATGTTGAACTGCTGTTTGAAGCAGGCTCCGTAAAAGTCGTTGAGCGTCAGCCACAGCACCAGGCTCGTCAGCACCACGGGCATCGGCAGCTGCCGGACGGCCCAGTAGAGCAGCAGCGAAAGGCTCATGCACCACAGCGACATGCCCAGCCACGGCGGCAGCACCGCGAAAGGTGCGATGATAAAGGCGAAGACCGGACCGTAATGATTGATGTCCCCGTACTCGAGCGGATAGGGCTCGTAAAGGGGAAGCGAGGAAAACAGATGGTCGAACACCCCGCGGAAGACCAGGAAATTGTTGTAGTTCTGAGGCCCGGCCAGCGACTGCGTGATGCAGATCCAAACCGTGCAGAGCATCCAGACGGCAAATACCACATACGGGTTAAGCAACCTGGATTTCAGATTGATGAATTGTGACGCCACAATATGCAAGAGTATGAGTTAGGTCCCGCAAAGATAGGCCTTTTCGCCTGAATAACAAACGAAATGCCGAAAAAGCAGTTCTCCCGGCAGCTGCGGCGCCCCCTATTTCCCGGAAGCCACCAGCCCGTACAGCTCCGTGATGCGGCTGCACATCTCCTCCCACGAAAACCGCCGCCGCTCTTCGACGCAGTTCTCCCGAAAACGCTGCAGCGTATCCCCTTCGTACATCCGTTCGATTGCATCGGCAACCCCTTCGGACGTGGGTTCGCAGACATACCCCACCCGGCCGTCGGGCACGATCTCGGACAATCCCCCGACCTTCGTGACGACCATCGGCACGCAGAACTGATAGGCTATCTGCGTCACACCGCTCTGCGTGGCGGTCTTGTAGGGCTGCACGACGAAATCGGCCGCCGAGAAATAGTGTTTCACCTCCTCGTCGGGAATGAAACGGTCGTGCAGCAGCACCTCCTCCTGCAGGCCGTTATCGGCAATCTGTTTCAGATAGGGCTCCTTCGCCGTGTAGAACTCCCCCGCCACAATCAGCCGGCGGCCTTCGGTCCGTCCCGCCCGTTTGAGCCGCGCCCATGCATCGAGCAGCAGGTCGAGGCCCTTGTAGTCGCGGATCAGCCCGAAAAAGAGCACATAGCGGTTCGCAGGGTCCAGTCCCAGCCGCACGCAGGCTTCGGAACGCGCGACCCGTTCGCCGAAATTCTCGAACAGCGGGTGCGGCGAAAAGAGCGCCGGAGCGTCGGTGTAAGCCTGCAACTCGCTGTGAACCTGTTCGGACATATAGACGAACCCGTCCACCGAACGCAGGTAGTAGCGGTTGAAGGGCTTGTCGGTCAGGTGGTGTTCGTGGGGCTCGACGTTGTCGATCTGGCACAGCACCTTCGTGTGGCCGTTGCCGCGGGCCAGCCGGGCGATGGTGCCGAAGCAGGGCGCCATGAAGGGCGTCCAGTATTTCATCAGCACGAAATCGGGCCGTTCGCGCCGGATGCGGCGGCCGACACGCACCCAGTTCAGGGGATCCATCGTATTGACACACCGGCAGATGCGCAGGTCCGCAGGCGGAGGCGTCGCGACCGTCTGGCTCTCGCCGGGAAACAGCAGCGAGGGATATTGCAGCGTAAAGGTCTTGATATCGACCTCGCTGCCCCGCTGCTGAAACGTGCGGGCCATAATCTCCATGATCGACGCCAAGCCGCCCCGGTACGGGTGCGCAGGTCCTAAAATCGTTATTTTCATCTTACAAAGATAGTAAAATGTCGGCCTGCGCCAAAACCGAACCGCATCCGGTCCGGCAAAACTTCCGGCCTCCTAAAAGCGTCGTTACGACGCCAAAGATACAAAAAAGCTGGACGGAGCCTAAATCAAATAACCAGGCGATTCGGCAAAGCATTCCAACTGATAAAAGTGTCGTTACGACACCAAAGGTATGAAAAAGCGGGATGGATGCAAAACCAAATTGCATCCGTCCCGGCAAAACTTTCCAAATCCCTAAAAGTGCCGTTACGGCACCGGCTATTCGCCGCCGCCCGGATGTCCGAAACTCTTCGACGTGTGCTTGCTGCCAGCGGCCGACTGCAGGGCCAGATACTCCTCGCCGTAGTCGATCAGGTTCTGCAGCTCGGTGCGGAACGTGTCGAGGTGCTCCTCCTCCTCGGCGATGATGTCTTGGAACATCTTGTGCGTCACGGCGTCCTTGTGCTCGGCGGCCACGCGCGAAGCCTCGTTGTAACTGTCGATCGTGCTCTGCTCCAGCTGCATGGCCATACGCAGCATCTCCTTCGCGTCGGTGACCTGCTTGGTGCGGAACGAGGCGTTCATGTCCACGTCGCCCTGCAGGAACATAATGCGGTCGGAGAACTCCTCGATGTGGCGCATTTCGGCAATCGAAATTTCGCGCATGATTTTCGAGAGGTACTGGTAGCGGTCGTCCTCGAAATGGGTGTGAAAGTACATGTACTGCAGCGAGGTGGCGATCTCCTTGCCCACGGCATCGTTCAGCAGGTCGATGCTCACCTGATACTTGTTCTGTGTCTGTGTTTTAGTCGCGCTTTCCATAATGAAAAAGGTTTTGCCCTCCTACCTGCAAAACCCGTTCCACACGTCTCCGGCGCAACACGCCGCCCGGACCTATTTCCATTCGATAGAGGCACGCACGGCTGCCGCGCCGTCGGCCGAAATCTCGAACAGCGCCGAACGTTCGCGCAGCTCGCACCCCACCGTCAGGGTCTGGCCGAAACGGCACTCCCGGAGGAAATGGATGTCCAGCCGCACGGGAGCCTCCTGTGTCAGTACGGCCACGGGAAGCATGTCGAGCATCATTTCGATATAGCGCATGGTATTGACGTGGCGGTTGAAATCGATGTCGCTGTACACGACGCGGTGTTCGGCACGCTCCGTCGGGTTCACCTCGCGAATCTTGCGCGGCTTGTCCGTCGGGGGAGCGGTGTCGACGATGGCATCGGCATGGGCGTCGCCCACCCACGAAAGGTCGATCGCCGAGCGCGTCGAGAGGTCGATCATCGCCCACTGCGTCACGGCGCGGCCGAACTCACGGCCGGAAGCCGCGTCGGTCAGCGTAAAATTACGCGTAGAAAGCACCCGCCCGTAATCGCTGATCCACGTCGCAACCGTGTAGTCGGTGTACTGCACGGGCTGGTAATCGAACTCCACAGCCATGCGCGAGAGCACCCACGAGTGGTTGTCGGCGTTCAGCGCATCGACGCCGAAGCCTTTGCCGTGGGCGTCGATGCCCGCCGTATTGAGGATCGCACCCCCCAGCGAAGGAATCGTCGCCCGCAGTGTGAAATCCACATCCTGGGGCTCGACCCGGTAATTATAATGTGATTTTTCGGCCATTCCCTTGAATTTTAACGGTTACGCAGGCAAATATACGAAATTTTCCCTATATTTGTTGGAACGTTAACCCTCTAAAATTTGTTTAGTTATGGAAGTTATGGAAATGAAGAAACTCGATTTTGCGGAAACCTTCAAGGACGCAATCACCATCGGCGTGAAGAACGCACCGTCGGTCATTGCAGCCGTCGCCCTGTTTTTGGTGACGATATGGATACCTTATATCAACATAGGTACCTTCATCGCCATCACCCTGCTGCCGACGCAGCTGGCCAAAGGCGAGGTGATCAACCCGCTGGGCATCTTCGACAGCAAGTACCGCCGTTACATGGGTGAATTTCTCATCACCATGGGCCTGATGGTCATTCCGATCTACATCGCCTTCATCTTCATGATCATCCCGGGCATCGTGCTTTCGCTGGCCTGGTCGCTGGCCTACTATTTCCTGATCGAGAAGGGCAAGAACCCGATCGAGGCCCTAAGGCATCGAACGACGCCACCTACGGCAGCAAATGGACGATGTTCGCCGTCGCCCTCGTATTCGGCATCGCCGCCGCCATCGTTATGCTGATTTTCAGCGCGATCTGCGGCATGATCAACGTCGGCTTCATCACGTTCGTCGTGATGTTCGCCCTGATCGTGATCGTCATGTCGATCGGCATGGCCATCAACGCTTCGTACTGGAAGCAGCTGAAAAACAACGTGGCTTAATTTTCCCGCCTTATAAAAAAGTGAGGGCCGCATCCATCGGATGTGGCCCTCCTTGTTTCGGAATCAGTCCGGTTTAATTATTGACCGGAATCTTATCGGCAGCATCCTTCCACGGATTGATCGTAGGGTCGGCAATGTCAGAAGCGGTCCATCCGAACGTTGCGTCCAGGTTCAGCGTGATCTGGTACGTATATATATAACCGCATGCCCAAGCCTTCGACGGCATATCGAGTTCGAGCGTCTTTCCGGTTCCCGCCAGCGACGAATCACCCTTGCCGGCAACAGCGGCAACATCGAAAGTCACCACCAGCTTTTTAACACCAACAGGGTCTTGCGGAATCAGCATCAGCACATCATTGCCCGCCGTGGTCATATCCGCCTCTGCCGAGGTCAGAACCTTATCATAGGCAACTGAATAATCCAGCGGAACGGCAGGTGACGCCAATGCCCAGCTGCCATCGCTGAAATTCAGCTTACCCTCCGAATTGATATCTTTAAGGGCAATATTCTTTATCGTCACGGTATAATAGGCCGCATAATCCTTCGCAGTTTTGGCCGTGAATTTTACCTGCGTGAGTGCGTGGTTGAAGGTGAACTCCACGATTGCGGTCTCCTCGGCTTTCGTAAAATCCTTGGATGCAACGGCATACAGCAGGTCTCTCTGATCGGCAAGGGTTGCGGAAACGGTGTAAGGCACAGACGTAGGATCGCTCATCGTGAGCACGGTCTCCGTAGGCGAATAGGCTGCGAAATTATATTTGTAACCTTTCATAAATAGATAGGAGTCTCCGGCACTCCATTTCCCCTCCGCACTCTTAGTCAGGACGAGGTTATCCATCCAAGACGTAGCTTCAGCGGCTCCCAGAGCCTGCGTAGCCGTGACGCTGAATTTGTCTCCGTTTGCAAAATTTGCATTCGCGTTAGGAGCGCTGCGCGTGACGCCTGCAATCTCGGTTGAGAACCTGACCGTAAGGTCCTGGGGACCGGCCGGAATTTCTTCTTTCGCGCATCCGGCACATGCAAGCGCAACAACGGCCGCAGCAAAAAACAGATTTTTCATTTTGTAAGTTTTTTAAGGATTAATGAAGTTTTCCTGGAGTTGTTACCGATTCCGTTCCATTTCAATCGTATCGGTAGAACAAAGTTAGTGCATTCGGACTACCGTTATCCCCGCGCACAACCCCGTTTCGTGGCCATTTGGGTCCCTTGACTATACGAAAACGATTAGGGAGAGCCGTTGGACGCTTTTGTCTCGCATATACGGAATTGTATAACGAAAAAATCATCCCTCCGAAAATCCAAAAACTGAAAAATCGAAAATAATTATCGAAAAACGATAAATATCAGTTGTTTTTCGAAAATAAGTGATATATTTGTACAATTAAAAACCAAAAGAGAGACAGATGCAAAATAAAAAATCGCTCCTGCAGCGCCTGCTGGTCATCTACATCACGTTTTTTATCGTGCTCGTGGCAAGCATCGCACACGGCATCCTCCCCAATTTCACACGGGGCGCGGCCGAAGGGGCCGAGATGGGCAACGACATCGCCGAAAACTGGAAATCGGGAATCCCCCGCATGATCTATATGCTGAGCGACATCCGGATCACGGGACAGCCCGAAAACACCGTCGAGATCGCAGCTGCACCGGGTGTGGAGATCAGCGCGAAGGTCAAGCAGCTCGGACTGATCGTCAAGCAGGATGCCCCGGATGCTTCGCCGGTGGGACTGGCATTCCGCTCTGTGGGCGGCAGCGGATGGCTCTATGCGCTGGTGATGCTCGTGCCGCTGCTTTTCCTGGGCATCATCGTGCTGATGTTCGTCATCATCCACTCGCTGCGCCGTTCGATCCGCGAGGAGCGCACGCTCGACAAACGGAACGTCTGGTACCTGCGCACCATCGGCCTGCTGACCATCCTTGCCGAGCTGGCCGGCGACACGGTGAACTGGGCCATGAACAGCCGCGCCGCCGAATTGCTGGCCGGAAGCGGATACACCGTGAACACGGGATTCCAGATCTCCTATGCCATGATCATCATGGGCATTCTGATCCTCTTCGCCGCCGAGGTCTTCGCTATCGGGCAGAACCTGAGCGAGGAGCAGAAATACACCATTTAACAAGAAGGAACGACATGCAAATTATACGAACGTACAAAACGAGAGGGAGGGATTTATGGCGATAATCATCAACATAGACGTAATGATGGCGAAACGCAAGATGTCGCTCGGCGAACTGGCCGAACGGGTGGACATCACGCCGGCCAACCTCTCGATCCTCAAGAACGGGAAGGCCAAAGCCATCCGCTTTTCGACACTCGAGGCGATCTGCCGCGAACTCGACTGCCAGCCGGGCGACATTATCGAATACCGGCCGGAAGAGACCCGGGAATAAGAATTTCAAACCAACACCGAATACCCATGAAAAAATTGATGATGCTGGCCGTTGCGGCATTCGCCGCTGCCGGCGCCACGGCCCAGATGAACCAGCCGATCCCCGCCGACCCGGAGGTCCGCACCGGTAAACTGGAAAACGGGATGACCTATTACATCCGCCACAACGAAAAGCCGAAGGGGCAGGCCGATTTCTACATCCTGCACGATGTGGGGGCCATTCAGGAAGAGGACTCCCAGCAGGGTCTGGCCCATTTCCTCGAGCACATGGCCTTCAACGGCACCAAGAACCTCCCGGGCAAGCAGCTCACGGAGTATCTGGAGACTGTGGGCGTGAAATTCGGCGCCAACCTCAATGCCGGCACGAGCTGGGACGAGACGATCTACAACATTTCGGACGTGCCGACCTCGCGCGAGGGCATCATCGACTCGGCGCTGCTGATCCTGCACGACTGGTCGCATTTCATCGCCCTGGAGCCCAAGGAGATCGACTCGGAGCGCGGCGTCATCATGGAGGAGCTCCGCACGCGCGACGGCGCATCGTGGCGTTCGACGATGAAACTGCTGCAGGCGCTGGGCAAGGGCACGAAATACGAGCACCGCAACCTGATCGGCTACCTCGACGGACTGAAGAGCTTCCAGCACAAGGAGCTGGAGGATTTCTACGCCCGGTGGTACCGTCCTGACTACCAAGCTGTCGTCATCGTGGGCGACATCGACGTGGATGCCGTGGAGAGCAAGATAAAGACGCTGATGGCCGACATTCCGGCACCCGCCGCCGGGGCTCCGCAGAAAGAGACCATCGTGGTTCCCGACAACGAGGAGCCGATCGTGAGCATCTTCACCGACCCCGAAATGCAGGGTACGAAGGTACAGCTCTTCATCAAACGTCCGGCGCTCCCCGAACAGCTGGGCAACACGGTGCTCGCCGAGGCCACCAGCGTGATCGAAGCCTATATGACGACCATGGAGAACGCCCGCCTGCAGGAGATTTCGATGCAGCCCGACGCGCCGTTCCTCGGCGCAGGCATGGGCACGGGCGACGTAATCGGCGTCATCCCGACGCTCAACGCTACGGTGTTCGTCGCCATGACCCAGGACGGCAAACTGGCCCGCGGTTTCGAGACGCTCTGCACCGAGATGGAGAAGGTTCGCCGCTACGGATTCACGCAGGGCGAGTTCGAACGCGCCCAGGAGAACCTGATGCGCCAGGCCGAACGCACCTACGCCAACCGCAACGACCGCCGCAACGGCGAGTTCGTCAAGACCTACCTGAGCAATTACAGCAAAAACTCCCCGATGCCCAACGCCGAGACCGAATGGAAGCTCGACAGTATGCTGATCAAGGCGCTCAACGTCGAGGCCGTGAACGCCTTCGCCGCCCAGACCATCACCCCGGGCAATCAGGTCATCATCGTCAACGCCCCCGAAAAGGAGGGTCTCACGACGCCGACGGCCGAGGAACTGCTCGCCATCCGCGACAAGGTGGCCGCAGGTGAGGTCGCCGCTTACGAGGACAATGTGGTCAAGGAGCCGCTGATTCCCGAAGGCACCGTCCTGAAGGGTTCGCCCGTGAAGAAGACGGCCGAGGACGCCAAGCTCGGCACGACGGAGTGGACGCTGGCCAACGGTGCGAAGATCGTCGTGAAACAGACGGATTTCAAGGCCGACGAGGTATGCATGGGAGCCGTCGCCGAAGGCGGTCTTTCGGTGCTCTCCGACGAGGAGTTCTACATGGGCGAGATGATGCCCGCCATCAACTCGATGTCGGGAGTCGGCAAGTTCCCGGCCACGGAGCTCAAGAAACAGCTTTCGGGCAAAACGGCGTCGGTGCAGCCTTCGGTGGAAAATTACTCCAGCGCCATGAACGGCGTCTGCTCGCCCAAGGACATCGAGACGATGCTTCAGCTGCTCTACCTGAATTTCACGCAGCCGCGCTTCGACCGCAACGATTACGACAACCTGATTAAAATGGTCCGTTCGCAGCTCGACAACGCCAAGTCGAACCCCGACTACCTGATGGAAGAGAAGGTGGTCGACGTGACCTACGGCCACAATCCCCGCCGCCGGATGATTTCGAACGAGATCGTCGACAAGTTCGATTTCGAGCAGCTGCCCGCTATCTACGCGAAGCTCTACCCCGGTGCCAACGGCTTCGTCTTCACGTTCGTGGGCAACATCGACCCCGAAACGCTGAAGCCCCTCGTGGAGAAATACATCGGTTCGATCCCCGCTGCCAAAAAGCCCCTGAACTATGTCGACGACAAGGCGGCTCCGGTCAAAGGCGAGGTCACCGAAGAGTTCACCGCCCCGATGCAGCAGCCGAAGGTGTCGGTAGTCTACTATTTCTCGGGCAAGATGCCCTACACGCTCAAGGACAAGATGGCCCTGACGTTCCTCACGCAGGCGCTCAATGCACGCTACCTGATCTCGATCCGCGAGGAGAAAGGCGGCACCTACGGCGTGCGGGTCAAGGGTTCGACGGAGTATATCCCCCATCAGACCTACGACATGACCATCTCGTTCGACACCAACGAGGAGATGGCCGACGAGCTGTGCGAAATCGTGATGAAGGAGATCCGGGAGATCGCCGAGAACGGTCCCAAGACCGAGGACATCGAGAAGAACCGCGAATTCATGCTCAAGAGCTGGCAGAACAGCCTCGAGCAGAACGGTGCCTGGATGCGCTACCTGCAGATCAAGGAGGAATCGGGGCTGAACTACGTTGCCGACCACGAACAGGCCATCCGCGATCTCACGAATGCCGATGTGCAGGCCCTCGC
The DNA here is from genome assembly GCA_001941065.1 of Alistipes sp. Zagget8. GTDB lineage: Bacteria > Bacteroidota > Bacteroidia > Bacteroidales > Rikenellaceae > Alistipes. The sequence goes on along the minus strand of MSHJ01000013.1, from coordinate 113,931 downwards.
CAAGAAACTCCTTGCCGACGGCAACCTGGTGAAGGTCGTCATGCGTCCGGCCAAGACAGAAGATAAATAGAACAATATTTCGAACCAAATGAAGAAGGCAGCCCCGAAAGGCTGCCTTCTTCATTACCCGAAACGGCCAAAAATAGTTAACTTTGCCAACTGAAACAATCAACAGACTCATCATGCAAAAAAGTATCCGGCTGGTCTCCGGCCTCTACCTCAAGCTCGCCCTGCTGACGGTAGCCGTAGGCTTCGTGCTGCGTATCGTACTCCTCTTCAACGCCCAGACGACCTCTTTGGGCTTCTCTTTCGGCGAATGGCTCGAAATTTTCCTGTTCGGCGCCGTGAACGATTTCTGCGCCGCGACCGTGGGCTTCGTCTTCCTGTGGCTCTTCATGCTGAGCGTCTCGCGCACGAAATACACAAAGCCGTGGGGATACATTATCCTCACCCTGCTCGCGGCGGCATTCTGCTACGTCGCATTCTTCAACACGATCTTCGACGAATACGGCAGCGTCGCACCCCGCATCGCCATGTACGTCCTCGGGTACTGGGCCGGCAGTTTCGCCCTGCGGCTCTTCCTGCCCGAGGGATTCCGCAGCCACTGGACCACCATCTGGTTCGCACTCTTCGTCGTCTTTTACGTGGGCGCCATCGTCTTCAACGGGCTGAGTGAATATTTCTTCTGGAACGAATTCGGCGTCCGCTACAATTTCATCGCCGTCGATTACCTGGTCTACACCAACGAGGTGGTGGGCAACATCATGGAGTCCTACCCCGTCGTTCCGATGGCGCTCGGCGTCATCGTCGTCACGCTGCTCATCACGTGGTACCTCTTCCGCCGCGACCTCGTCCGCGCCGAGGAGCTGAAGGGCTGGCAGTGGAAGGCGGTGATCGCCCCGGCCTACATCGCGGCGCTGTTCGCGGCAATCGGCCTGCTGAATTTCAACACCCGTTTCCAGGACAGCGGAAACGTCTATGTCAACGAGCTGCAGGCCAACGGCCTCTACAAGTTCTACGACGCCTTTGTCAAGAATTCGCTCGACTACGAGCAGTTCTACCTCACGCGCCCCGAAGCCGATGCCGAAGCCTTCGTCCACGAGGTATACGGCAGCACGGGCGACAACCTGCGCACGGTGAGTGCCGGGGGGGGTCGGAGATTCGCCGCAACATCGTGCTCATCACCATCGAGAGCATGAGCGCCTCGTACATGGAGCGTTTCGGCAACACGGAGTCGATCACGCCGGTCCTCGACTCGCTCTACCGGCTGGGCATGGCCTTCGACCGCGTCTACGCCACGGGCAACCGCACGGTGCGCGGACTGGAGGCCGTGACACTGTCGCTTCCGCCCTGCCCCGGACAGAGCATCATCAAACGCCCGAACAATGCCGGAATGCACTCCACGGGAGCCCTGCTGCGTGAAAAAGGCTACAACGTGACCTATTTCTACGGCGGCAACAGCTATTTCGACAACATGGAGACCTTCTTCTCGGGCAACGGATACGACATCGTGGACCAGAAAAGCTACTCGCCCGAAGAGATCACTTTCGCCAACATCTGGGGCGTCTGCGACGAGGACGCCTACCGCAAAGTGATCCGCACGCTCAACGAACAGTCCGGGGACGGAAAACCCTTCTTCGCCCATGTCATGACCGTCAGCAACCACCGTCCCTTCACCTACCCCGCCGGGAAAATCCGCATCCCCAACGACTCGAAATCACGGGCCGGCGGCGTGCTCTACACCGACTATGCCCTGGGGCAATTCCTGGCCGAAGCGTCGAAGCAGCCGTGGTTCGAAAACACCGTGTTCCTCATCACCGCCGACCACTGCGCCTCGAGCGCGGGCCGCACCGAAATTCCGCTGCACAAATACCACATTCCGGCGCTGATCTTCGCTCCGGGATTCGTGGCTCCGCGCGAGGTCGGGGGCATCGTTTCGCAGATCGACCTGATGCCCACCCTGCTGTCGCTGCTCAACATGAACTACGATTCGCATTTCTACGGCCGCAGCATCTTCGACCCCGACTACGTCAACCGGGCCTTCATCGCCACCTATCAGGACCTGGGATACCTCGAGGGCGACACCTTCACCATCCTGTCGCCCGTGCGCCGCTATGAGCAGTACCGCGTGGCGCCCACCGCGGAGAATCCCCACCACCTCGAACCCGCCGAAGAAGCCGACCCGACGCAGGTAGACCGGGCCGTCTACTACTACCAGACCTCCTGCAAATGGCACAAGCGCTGAGCCGTTTCCATAACAATACGAAAAAACTGCGGTCCTCTCGAAAGGGGACCGCAGTTTTTTTGAACATCCGGCGGGATTATTCGTCGGTATAGTCGTCGCCGCCGTTCTTCACGGGAGGCTCGTAGGAGGATGCTGGCGTCATCTCATCAATCTGCGCATCCGTCAGCAGGTCTGCAGTCTTGAAATCGAGGTCCTCGATGCGGCTCAACGAAATCTGGAACTGAGCCTGATCCCACCTCTGACCGTAGACGCCGTAGATGCCGAGCACATTGCCGACAGCGCCGTCCTTCGGAATGGGCTTCATGGCGAACTGCGAATAACCGCTCGTGCGAATCGCGTAGACCCCCGGATTCGCCGTATTGGTCTCGGTCTCGTTGTAGCACATCAGCACCGAACCGTAGAGGCGCACGTTGTTCACATTATAAGCCCAGCGGTACCAGGCACCGTAAAGGGGCGATCCCCAGTCGGTCACGATCCAGGTCGGATAGGGATTCTCGAACGTGCCGTTCAGCATCGGGGGATTCGTCACGCCGTCCTGATTCGGAATGCCCGCATAGCGGATCTTCACACCGTTGAAACGCACCAGACGCCCCAGCTGGGCCTCGCCCAGCGCGGTCGTGTAATTGCTGCTGTTCACCTCCAGGATGTCCGAAGCCTCCAGCGGCACATACTCCCCGGCGAAGACATTCAGTTTGGCGACCTTCGGGTTGTCGAGGTTCGAGTTGGCGTAGTACTTGTGCGTGCCGGCCGTATTGATGCCGTCCGACGGCGCTCCGCCGATCGAAAGCATCATGCGGTAATTGCCCAGATAGAGGCCGTCGAGGCGCACATACACCCACTGGCTCTTCATATTCTCCAGATCGAGCAGGTAATCGAGGTAAAGGCCGATGTAGAGCTTGAGCTCGATGGCGGCCGTGCCGTCGTAGATGTAGAGCGACTTGTAGATGTTGCCCTGACGGTCGCTGCTGATGACCTTGCCTTTGATGTAATAACCGGCGGCCTCGGACCATCCCTCAATGCTGATGAACTGTTTCTCTTCGGACGTAAGTTCGCCGAATTTCAGCGTCTTGGTGTTTTCCCAGCCTCCGTTGTTGGTACCCGTACCGGAAATACCGCCGAAGACCGTATTGAACTGGTCCTTCACCGCCTTGATGGAGACCTGTGTCAGCCCCATGGTCGTCATGTCCTCGTCGGTGTAGAGCTTCCGCGGGCCCGGGGTATCGAAATCGTTGTAGCATCCTGCGGCCAGAACGCCGACAAGGAGTGCAAATACTATTTTAAGACTTTTCATAATAGATTCTCTTCTCGGTTAGAAACGGAAATAGACATTCAGGTAGTAGGTCGTACCGAACAGGTAGAAATACTTCGAGGGGAAGCGGCCGTAGATGTAATCGCCGCCCTCGCCGCGGACCTTGCTCATACGCATCTGCTCGTAACCGCCCGTGCAGATGTCCTGATCGTTGAGGATGTTCTTCACCTCGAGGCTGAAGCCCAGCATATAGTTGCGGTGGATGTACCAGTTCTTGCCCACGTTGGCGCTGAGGGTGTAGTATCCGCCGAATTTCTCCTGGTTGCGGATCTTCTTCACCGACGCAATGGCCTGGGCCAGCGTTTCGACGTTCGGTTCGGGCTTCGACTCCTCGGCGATGATCTGGTTGGTGTAGTACTCCGTAGCCGTGGCCGTGCGGTACAGCGGGTTCATCGAGAGATAGAGGTTGTCGTAATAGTTGAAATTCACGCCGGCAAACCAGTTGCGGGGTCCGCGGTAGTCGAGACCGATGTTGAAAGCCAGCTGCGGCGAGCTCTCCACATGGAAGCCGTCCCAGTTGACTTTGTCCTTCAGCACGATCTGGTCCATGTTGTCCACCGTCTGCACGAAATCGGGGTTCGACGTGTAGGTATACTCGCCCCAGCTCACCGCGCCGACCACCGAAAGGCCCTGCCATACCGGAACCGAGAGACCCAGCTCCACGCCGTAGTGCTCCTTGTCGATGCCGCTCATGGCAAAGTTGGTGAACGAACTGCGGGTATCGTCGTAGAACGAAATGACCTTCGACTGATCCTTGATCGTGGTGTAGTATCCCGACAAGCGGGCCTTGACGTAGGGCAGGTTGAGGTTATAGGTAAGGTCCACGCCGAACACCTTCTCGGCTTTCAGACCCGGCGTGGTCGTGTTGCGCGTGCGGGGCGACACGAATGCCGTTGCAAACTTGGGAGCCTGCTGCAGGATGACCGCATTGGCCTCGAGCGAGTGGGCGCCCGAGAACTTGTACCCCAGCGAGAGTTTGCCTTCGTAGGTCAGATAGTCGAGTTTCTTCGAATCGCCCTTCGAGTTGTTGGGGAACAGGCCCTTGCGCCACATACCCTCGCGGTACATCTGCGAATAGCCGACCGATCCGGCGACGCCCAGCGAGAAACCGCCGATGCCCCACGTATAGTTGGCCCAGGCGTTGCTCTCGAGCAGGTGCGCCCGGTAGTAGTAGCCATATTTGTCGCCGACGCGGGCGATGCGGGCATGACCCGTGGCCCAGTAGTAATCCAGGTCGTTCTGGTAGGCTTCGGTGCTGGCCATGTCGCGCTCGGCGAACTTGTCGATGTCGTACCAGTAGTCACCGCCCAGCAGGTCCTTGACCTCCGAGTAATAATTCGTGCGGTTGACGCGCAGGTTGGCGCCGCCGACGATACGCATGTTGTTGCGCATATTGTGCTGCACGTTGACCGCCAGATTGTAGTCGAGCTGGTCGGTGTGGCGCTCCTCGATCATGTAGCTCGAACGACTTCTATTACCCATCAGTTGGGACAGCAGCGGGTCAGTGTCGATATTCCGCTGGTTTATCTGGAAGAAATCGTCGTAGTCGAGCATACCGTCCCACACCCCGGCTGCCGTGATGGCGTCCTGACCGTAGAAATAGATCGTCCGGTCGGTGGTGATACCGTCGATGATCTGCGTGCCGTCCGACGAAGGCATATAGCGGTAATAATCCCCGCGGGGGTCCGCGCCGGCGTTCCACGTCAGCGCCGAATAGCCGTTCTTACCGAAACGCAGCGCCGTGGCGGCGTTCAGGCGCGTGTTCTCCGACATGTCCCACGTGTAGTTCAGCATCACGATCGGCTCGTGGGTGTTGCGCACACGCGAGTTACGGAGTTTGCCGGCCTGATAACCCACATTGGGATTGTAGTAGTTGTTGCCGAACAGGCGGTAGGCCTCGTCGGTCGATGCCTGCTGGACTCCGCGCTCCGAAGGCGACGCCATCAGCGTCAGGCCCAGACGGTGGTTGTCGCCGAAGAGCTTCTCGGCTGAAGCGAAATAGGAGTAGGAGTTGTAATATACCCCGTCCACATAGCCGTTGCCGCCCTGACGGGTACCCACCGAGAAGGCATACGACCAGCCGTTGTCCAGCTGTCCCGAACCGTAGGAGAGCATCGCCCGGAAGCGGTACATCTGGTTGCCGTTCGACACGCTCACGCGGAAGCCCTTGCGCATCTGCGAAGCGCGGGCGTTGACGTTGGTTATGCCGCCGATGCCGCCGATGCCGAAATCAGCCGCTTCGAGACCCGTGTAGTTCTCCTGATTACGCGTGGCGTCGTTCAGGCCGCTCCACAGCGACCAGGGACCGTAGCCCGTCATGGCATCGTTGAAACGGATGCCGTTCAGGTAGATGTCCGAATACTGCGAATCGAAACCGCGGATGTTGAAACGCATCTCGCTGAAGCGATACGAAGCGATGTTGTTGAACAGGTCCGTCGACGACGAGAGCGACGAGGGCAGCGCCTGGGTGTCCGACGACGAGGAGTCGTTGTCGAATTCGGCGAAGATCGCGTCGTCCAGCACACCGCCGGCGGGACCCGTCGGCACGATGATGACCTGCTTGAGGTCCTTCACGTTCTGGTTGTCCACGCGGACCATCAGGTTGAGCTGTTCGAACTCGGGAGTTGCGAACGACAGCGTATAGTCGCCCTTGGGGAGGTTCTCGATAACGAAATTACCGTCCTTGTCGGTCATGACCGTCAGTCCCAGGTTTTCGATCTTCACCTGCACGTTGCTCAGGGCCACGCGGCCGTTGCGCGAGACCACCTTACCGCGGATACCTCCGTCCTGCGCATAGGACGTGAAGGTCACGGCGGCGAGCATCAGAATAAGTAGAATCTTGAGTTTCATACAAATATTTTAGCGTGTTTATTTGGCAATATAGATATAGACGGGAAAGTGGTCGCTGAAACCGCCCTGAAAGTCGTTGCCGACGAACGTGCGCAGCGGGTATCCCTTGTACTGGCCCTCCTTCTGAATCATGTAGGGACGGCGGAAGATACCTCCGTAGAATTTCGACTTGCCGACAGGCTGAATCTTCAGTTCGCCCGTGGAGCCCGTCGCCAGATTCTCCGAAACGATGATGTTGTCGAACAGGTTCCACGCATCGCGGTAGGCCAGCGTGCCGTAACCGGCTTTCAGCAGGGCGATGAAGGGATTGAACATATCGCCCTCCTTCACATCCTTGATCTTGCCTTTGGCGCTCAGCCCCTCCACGACGCTGGCGTCCGTGGCGTCATCGTTCAGGTCGCCCATCACGACCACCTTCGTGGCCGGATTGGCCGCCGTCACCGAATCGACGATGTGCTTCACCTGGCTGGCCGCAGCCAGACGCTTGGGGTCCGAAGCCTCCTTGCCGCCCAGGCGCGAAGGCCAGTGGCTCACGAGAAAGAAGAACGGCTCGTTCTCGATCGTGCCCCACATCGTGACGAAATCACGCGTTTTGAAATTCGGCATGCCGGGCATCTTGAACGGAATGGCCTCGCTGCCCTCGAGTTTGAAGACATCGGGACGGTAGTAGAAACCGACATCCACGCCGCGGGCATCGGGCGAGTCGTAATGCACGATGCAGTAGTCGCCGTGGGTCAGTTTCGGCTGCGCGATCACGTCCTCCATCACCGAGCGGTTCTCGATCTCCGAAACGCCGATCACAACGGGAAAATCCTTGTCCTCGGCGGCGATGTCGAACAGCACCCGTTCGAGGTTTCCGATTTTCTTGGTGTATTTGGCCGTGTTCCACTTTTTGGGTCCTTCGGGCGTGAACTCCTCGTCCAGCACGTCCGGATCGTTGATGGTGTCGAACAGGTTCTCGAAATTGTAGAAGACCACTTTATAGGGCTTCTGCGCAAAGCATGCCACCGCAATCAGCGAGGCAAACAGTCCTGTCAAAAGGATTCTCTTCATAAACGTTATCGTTTTAAAGGTGTTTTATCAATAGACTCCCGGCCAGTCGGAAATCTCTTTCTGCTCCTTGACCGCGTCCGCAACGGCGGGATCGAGGTTCTGGAAGAACTTGAAGCCCGTCTGCGCTTCGATCTCTTTCACCGTGCAGGCCGCTTCCGACAATTTCATATCCTCCGCGGCATTCGAATTGGGGAAAATAAAACCGATGGCCTTCAGTTCGTCGGCCCCGCATTCCCAAATCTGCTTGTTCTGATTGCTCTTTTGCTGAAGCAGCACTTTCCAGCATTTGTCGGGGTACCCCACTTTCTTACCGCTCCTGTCCGTGATCGTCCCGCCGTCAAAATGAGTCCCGGTCACGACAAAAAGCGTGTCGTAACGCACGCGCGTCGATACCAGAGGCGCCCATTCCCGCATCTTAATCTCCAGTTTTCCCCAACTGCCGCTATTGAACTTGTAATTCTGCGGCATGATGTTCGTGGCGTAAAAAGTCATGCTATTGGTCTGCGTCGTATTATAGCGGTCCGCCGAAGGACACTGGTGCCCGCGGGCATCACCGGTACCGTAAGTGTCGATGATATTTGCCTGCTCGCTGCTGGCAATGGACGGCTGCTGCGTATTGGGATCATAGGCCCAGGCATCGGTACGCCCGACGTTCGGCTGCGTATAGCACCCGTGCAACGGATAAGCCACCCAATGCGCCACGCGCAGTTCCCGGTCGAAACAAATCGTAAAGTTGCGCCGGTATCCGCCGTCATTGTATTTGGTGGAGACCAACGTCGTGTTGTAGGTTTTATAAATATAGTCGGCAGCCTCGCGGTATTCGGGCAGTTCGCCCCACGCACGGTTGAACTCCTGCTCCTCCGGATTCGGGGTGTAAGGCATCTGCCACAGCTGCAGGGTCACGGAATAACCGCTCGAGTAGTTGACGGCAATCTCCGCCGAACGGTACGCGTCGGTGCGGTTTTCCTGCAGATAGAGAGGCAGCGCCTCGCCCACCGCACCGCCCGCCGTCGTTGCGAGCTGGGACGCCGGATCGAACGAACACCACTCCTCACCCGCTGCCAGCGAGATTTTCGCCTGGAAGGTGAGCCCTTTCGGACCCTGGGTAAGGACTTTGTCCGTTGTGGTTATACAATTCACGGTCTTTGCTTCGAGCTGGGCAAGGGATTTCACCCCCTCATCGTCATCGTCGCCGCATCCCGTGAAAAGGACAAGCGTCGCCAGCAGCATGTACGGCAATCCTAATCCTGTCTGTTTTATGAATTTCACCATGCAAAAATAGCTAAAAAAGTCGCGGTCCGCAGACCTGTTTAGAAACCAAACTCTTGACGGGGTGTTATCCCCGCCAAGAGTGGTTTGTTTTAAAAGTCAGTTTCCTTGACTATTTTTTGTATATAATCTCTATCGATTTCACATAAAGTGCAAAGGTCGAATTGTTATAGAGCTTGAAATAGCTGTATCCCTTGCCCGAAACATCGAAAGTATCCGTGAAAGACCAAAGTGCATCTGCGCCTACTCCCTCTGCTGTAGGTGCAGCTTCATTAGTCGAGGGATTCTCCTCCGTACCAAAATACATATGGTATGCAGGACTGCTGGACGCTTTACTATTCTGACAAACAACCTCAACCGAAATAATTTCTCCAAGCGATGCCGTATTGAAAATAAAGCCCTGCTTGGCAACTCCATCGGTGCTACCCTGGACCTGGAGTACAGAATTATTGTAAGTACCTTCCGAGCCGTTCCCCTGGGTTATTCTGGCACCGGCAAAACCAATCGAGCTGGTATTCCACGTATACCAAGTAGATTCGACAGCGACATCCTGCGATCCGTAATTAGATTTACCCAACTCTATTGCACCGGATTTACCGCTGACAACACCGTTGATATCTAAAGTAATGATTGCTGCACCGCTGGGAAGAGCACCGGCCTGCTCCAGATTGATCGTAGCAAGTATATTACCATTCACTTTTGCAACTAACTTGCCACTAAGAGCCGATGTATTCGTATTGTTGCCTTTGGCCTTGACCTCGACGGTAGTAGCAGTAACCGTACCTATTTCAAAATAGTCAGCCCCCTCGGAAATCTCGAACGTGGGATTCCCAGATACATTCAAGGTAACATAATCCACCGTTTGAGCGACAGGATTCTCAGCGGCAAAAGCCGACGGAGTAGAGGTAAAATTCACGACAGGATCAGTCGATACAAGCTCGATCTTATCGGCGATGACGTTGAAGAACTTGGAGGTATTGGTGTAAACATACCATCCGGTTACCTCCACATCCTGTCCATCATAGATAGCTGCATTCAACGATGCCGGAGCATCCAGAAGCGAACCAGTCTGTTCACCCGTATAGTCCGCAAAATTGATATTGTAGTAATTTCCCGACTGGGCCAATGTTCCGGTTACAGTAATATATTTCAACGGCACCAGAGCATCGATTCCGCTGCCCGGAACCACCTCCGGTGCAGGAACGGTGATCGTACCCGTACCGGTCTCTTCGATCACCTCGGCTGCGGAGTCAAATTGGAGTGCAGTCTTACCCTCCATGCCTTTCGCATAGTCAGCTACAGCACCCGATACCGTCACTAAATTACCAACGGCAACCGCCTGATCCGTAGTCTTGTAAACACAGATGTAACCCGTACCATCGCCGATAACAAAGCTCTTCGCGCTGACGCTTACAACCGTAGCCTTTTCGATGGTGTAGCTGCCATCAGAGGTGATCTCACTAATCTTTGTAGTGGTAGTTTCCACTTCAAAGAGCGGCTCGGTCATACCTTTCAGGTCGTCGGCATTGCGGGGCGAAATATTGCCCAGATTGGAATTGAGGGAAACGCAGCCTTTGATGTAACCCGAGTTCCCGGGAATTTCAGTTGCTTCAGCCCATGTTGTAGTATAGGACCCGAACGACAGCGAGAACGACTCGCCGGTACGGGTTACGAACGTCTTGTTCGCATAGCCGGTGCTGGCAGGATCGCTGTAATATTTCTGACCGATAATGTCAGAAGCTGGCTGCGAATAGACCTGTACGTACTGCGACTGATATTCTGCCAATTTGGAGACATCTTCAACGGTAATAGGATCGGGCGTATTGTTATTCGAATCCAAAACCGTGATCGTAGGATCTGCTGTTGCATTCGTGAAATTTACCTGACACGTTCCGAAATAGGACTGCTGCGAACCACCTTTGAGCTCGAACTGGATAATATTACCCATCTTGGCAATCGTATTCTCGCCTTTCAGACGGATAAACAGACCGGCACCCGGCTCTGTCGTGTTGTCGGCAATCATGAACGACTTGTTATTAATATTATTGCCAACAACGTCCGAGACAACGATACCTGTAACAACCATCGACTCCGTGATTTCAGTTGCAGCATCGGGGAAAGTCAGTTTGCCTCGAATTTCCTTTACATTGGTCGTTACGGCCGTCGAACCGTCACCGTTCTGCTTGACGACGATCGTGGCCTCCTTGGGAATGGGAATGCCCTCGAAAGAGCCGTTCGTGGTCAGCGTTGCGGTAACCGAACGCTCGTCGGTGCTTGCGGCACCCTCCCACTTGTCTACGGTAAAAGTCAGCGACGTATTGCCCTTGCCGCCCGTCTCCTTGCTGGGATGGCACCAACCGGTTTCCGTACCTGAAAGTTCCAGCACCCAGTTACCGGTCGAAACGACCTCGACGGCTTCAGTCGTACCGCCTTCGAGTTTCACGGCAAGAGTTGCCGATTCCTTACCATCCACGGTGATCGACGGTATTCCGCCGTCATCGTCGTTGTCATCGTCCGAGCAGGCGCTGAAGGCCGTAATAGCCAATGCCGCACAGAACAATGTTTTCCAGAAATTTACTGCTTTCATAGAGTTTAGTATTAATTAAAAAAATAATTGTATGTAGCCAATATAGATTTCAATTCATTACATAATCACAATATTAATTCAAATGCTTTTATCACAACAGCATGTTGCATGCCATTCAAAGCATAAAAAAAGCACCCCGGGAAAAGGAGTGCTTGCGGCATTTGGTTGCGGACGATAGCTTATCGTCGGGACGCCGAGGTTTGTATTATGTTAGTGGTATTTCAGAAATTTTGCTTTTTGTACGTGGAATATTCCGGAAAAATTTTCTGGCGAAAAATTTTAGCGCTTTGTCGGCGAGAAACTCTCGAAGGTCTGATCGTCGTAAAACAGTACGATGCGCTGAACATTGGCTCCAGTCCGGCTGACCGGAAGTTGAGCTGCGGTCGATTGAGCGAAGCTCTCGAAATCTTTCGGTTCCTGACGGGCGGCTTTCGGAGCGGCGACTTCGATTTCAGGGGATCCGAACAAACCGTCGTCAATCGGAAGCTGCGCGGGCGCCGGTGCGGATGCTTTCGAGATGCCGGCATATTCGTCGCGATACATCTGCGTCGAGTCGAGTAACAGCCAATCAGGATTGAGTTGCGGAAACCTCCTGAGAATCTTCTGTAGCAAATCGAAGCTCGGCTTGTTGCGATCCTTGAGAATGTGGGAGATTCCGGCCGGGTTGATTCCGAGCATCTCCGCGAGCTGGCTCGGCTTCAAACCTTCGTGTTTCATCAAATCGAGCAATTTTTCCTTCATTCACGCAATTTTTTACAAATATAAACATTTGTTTTTTGTAAAACAAGAAAATTCTACATTTGTAAAATGTTAATATCTGTTGACAAAGTTTACATTTGTTAATATGGGAATATGGTTAAATCAAGCTGATATGATATTCATAAAGTAATCCTTTATATAATATGATGTAAATTACTGGTAAATAGCAATTTTATGTGACAATATATGCTAAATAACCCCAGTGGCACAATATGCCCCATCGCCCTTATCACCTACTTGGATTTTCACTTTAGGTATTTCTTGTAAATGTATGATTATTAGCTAATTTATTGGTGATTGTTTAACCTTTTAACTCACATGTAGGCGGCTGGAATTTCAGGTTTAAGCGCATATGGACTATTTTTACAAATGGATACTTAAATAGCTTTATCAACAGGTTGCTGATTTACATACGTAATTACAAATGGAAATAACAAGGATTACATTTGTAAATAACCCACCCTGTTCTGCTATTTTTGAATTATTTTCCGACTATTTCCAACTACTGACCGATAAAATCTGTGGCTTTCGCTTATTTCGCATATATTATGTTAAATAAAAAGGAGGCGGGTAGTGTTGATAACCCACTACCCGCCTAAAATACAGCGAATTATATTTTTGTTAACAGTCCCCTATTTCGATAGTTTATCGGCTATTTCGCGGAACTCTTCCGGCGTCAATTTGAGCTTTTCGCGGTGGAAATCGACGTCATTTTCGCTCTGAATCGGGATCAGATGGATGTGCGCGTGTGGTACCTCAAGCCCTAAAACGACCACAGCGACCCTTGCGCACGCTATTTCGCGCTGGATTTTGGCCGCAACCTTCTTGGCGAAGACCATCATGCCCGCCAATGTCTGATCCTCGAGGTCGAAAATGTAGTCGACCTCTTGTTTCGGTACGACCAGCGTGTGGCCTTTAGTCAACGGATTGATGTCGAGAAATGCGTAATAATGCTCATCCTCGGCTACTTTGTAGGAGGGAATTTCCCCTGCGATGATGCGTGAAAAAATGGTTGCCATATTACTTGATTTTAAAGTTATCGTGATTCGTCCGTGTCGTTGTCCGTCGTTTCTGCGTTTTTTTGCCTGCGGCGATTCGTTTACTGCGGATAAGTTCCCGTATGGCCATGCCCGCGTTGATGACGATCATCATCAGAAGTAGGCTGTCCGAAAATGAAAATTTGCTGCCCGGTTCCGAAAAAAGCAGGATAATTGCCCATACCGTGAACAACACTCCCCAGATCCAAAGTGCCCGGTATTGCATCTTGGCAGTTTTTGCGGCTTCCCGCCGTCGGTATTCCTCCAGCCATTTCTCTTCTTGGGGTGTCATATCTGCTGTTTATTGAGATTTTTCTGCGATGGAAAGAGTGTGTGGCTGCTAAATGTCGCCCCAAGGCTTTTTACCCGAGAGGATGCTCCTGTTATTGACAATACCGAGAAGGATGCTGATGAGGGAGAGGGCGATTCCCAGTGCTCCAAACCAGTCCGTCCGGGAGATGACATCGGTACAGAATAAGTAGACGCCCCATCCGATACTTGCGGCGATTGCGCATCCGAGCAGGATGTATTGCAGTTTCAGATTGCGTTTCGCCTTGTCCGGATCATAAGCACTTACCCGCCAGCGTAATTCCTCGGGTGTCATGACCGCATATTAAAGATGTTCGTCGAACCGGGGCTTCAGTATCTCCGAATAGATCACAGCCTGCCGCAGGTCGAATTCCCCGGCGATGGACGACGCTTCCTCCTCCGGTGCGTCGGTAATGGCATGGGCTGCGATTTCGTCCCTTTCGGGCGCTGTTTTGAGCCGGTCGGTCGTCTGATGGCGGAGTGCCCCCGTTTCGGCCGTTTTAAGCGTCGTATATTCCGGTTCGTATTCCTGAGCGGGAATTTCTTCGAGGCTCTGGCATTCGTCCGGAAAAACGGGTGCAACGGGCTCCGGACGCACCGGAGCTGCCGAAGGCATCGGCACGCCGGGGGCCGACGAGGGCCATGCCTCGCTGTGGGGAGTTTGTTTGGCGCCTTTTCCGCGGGCTTTGCGGGATTGTGATACGACGTTGAAGATCATCGCTCCGACGATGATTACGACCCATATAACAGATGCGAAATCCTCCATAACCTCAGCTTAATGTTCGTTTAACACTCTCGATACCTTTTATTTTGCGCAGTTTGTCCATGACGGCATGGAGGCTCTCGGCGTCCTTCACGTAGAGGCTGACGCTGCCTTCGAAGATGCCGTCGTGGCTGTGGATGTTCACTTCGCGGGTGTTGATGTTGAAATCGGCGCTCACGACCTTCGCCAGGTCGAGCAGAATGCCCTGCCGGTCGATGCCGCGCAGCTCCGTGGTCACGAGGTAAGACATGGCCTTGTGCTGCGACCATTTGATCTCCTCCTTGACGATGTTGCGTCCGAACTGCGAGGCCAGGCGGTTCAGTTCGTCGCACGTGGCTTTGTGGACGATGATATTCCCGGTGGCGGGGTCGCGATACCCTACCACCTTGTCGCCCGGAATCGGCTTGCAGCACTCGGCGATCTCGAATTGCGGCTCTGCGGCCTGCGCATCCGCCGCCGGGGCGATCTCGCCCGGGGTTTGGGGTTCGTCGGCCTCTTCCTCCTCTTTTTTGGGGATGAAGAGGGTCCAGAATTTGAGTATCTTGCTTTTGGAATTGACTTTCAGGGCTTTGTCCAGACTGTCGAGCGAAACGATTCCCGCTCCTATCTTGCTGTAAAGCTCCTCTTTGTTGTTGCAGTCGTAGATGGGGACGATCTTGCGCAGGACGCGTCCGCTGAGCTTGATATTCAGCGATTTCATCTTCTCGTCGAGCATCTGCATACCCCGCTCGATGTTGTTCTGCCGCTCGCGCTTGAGGAAACTCTTGATCGACTGCTTGGCCTTGGCCGTGGTTGCCATTTCGAGCCATTCGGGCTTGGGACGGGCGTTGTCGGCCGTGATGATCTCGATCTGGTCGCCGCTGTTGATCTGCGTGGTGATCGGTTCCAGTTTGTGGTTGATCTTGGCGCTGATGGCGCTGTTGCCGATCTTCGAGTGGATGTCGTAAGCGAAATCGAGCGCCGTGGCTCCGAAGGGCATTTTCCGGGCCTCCCCTTTCGGCGTAAATACCACTATTTCCGATGTATACAGCGATAACTTAAAGTTGTCCAGGAAGTCCACGGCATTTTCCGTCGGACTGTTCAGTGCCGCGCGTATCTGCTTCAGCCATCGATCGAATTCGTCCTCGTCCTGCGAGATGGTGGCGTGCTTGTATTTCCAATGGGCGGCGAATCCGCGTTCGGCGATGTCCTCCATGCGCTGCGTGCGAATCTGCACCTCGACCCAGACGCCGTCGGGGCCCATCACCGTCGAGTGCAGCGCCTCGTAGCCGTTGGCCTTGGGCATCGAAATCCAGTCCCTCAGCCGGTCGGGCTTGGGGGTGTAGATGTCGGTGATCGTGGAGTAAATCTGCCAGCATTGGGTCTTTTCCGAGGGGAACGGCAGGGGTTTGAAGACGATGCGGATGGCGAACAGGTCGTAAATCTCCTCGAAAGGAATCTGTTTGCGCTGCATCTTGCTCCAGATCGAGTAGACGCTCTTCACGCGGCCCGAAATCTCGTAGTTGATGTTGTCGCGGTTGAGCGACGCGATGATCGGGGCGTTGAACTTGTCGATGAACTCCCGGCGCGAAGCCTCGCTCTCCTGCAGTTTCTGGGTGATTTCGGCGAACTGCTGCGGAAACCGGTATTTCATGCAGAGGTCCTCCAGCTCGCTCTTGATCGAGTAGAGGCCCAGTCTGTAAGCCAGCGGCGCGAAGAGGTAGATGGTCTCGCCGGTGATCTTGATCTGCTTGTTCATCGGCATCGCCCCCAGCGTGCGCATGTTGTGCAGCCGGTCCGCGATTTTTATCAGAATGACCCTTACGTCGTCCGAGAGCGTCAGGAGTACTTTGCGAAAATATTCGGCCTGCTCCGAGGTGTCGGCGTTGAACACGCCCGACATCTTCGTCAGTCCGTCGACCATCGAGGCGATTTTCGGACCGAAGATGCGTTCCATGTCCTCCACGGAGTATTCCGTGTCCTCCACGACGTCGTGCAGCAGCGCCGCGACGACCGATTTCACGCCCAGTCCGATCTCCTCGATGACGATCTTGGCTACTGCAATAGGATGCAGGAGGTACGGCTCGCCGGAGCGGCGCCTTACCCCCTCGTGTGCCTCCTTGGCCAGGAAAAATGCCCGTTTGATGAAATTCCAGTCCTCGTCGTTCTTGCATATCTTGGTGCAGGACAACAGGAGATCATCCCATTTTTCCTTTATAAGTACCTCATCCTCGGCAGTATATCCCATACGTTACTCCTTTTTGGTCTTCATGGCCTCGCGGACCTTGGCCTCGATCTCGTTGCGCAGCGCCTCGTCGCTCTTCAGGAGCTCCTTGACCGCGTCGCGTCCCTGGCCGATCTTCCTCTCGCCGTAAGAGAACCATGATCCCGATTTCTTGACCACGCCGTAGTCCACGCCCAGATCGACGATTTCGCCGATCTTGGAGATGCCTTCGCCGAACATGATGTCGAACTCCGCGCGTTTGAACGGGGGCGCCACCTTGTTCTTCACGACTTTGACCTTGGTGCGGGTTCCCAACTGCTCGTCGCCGTCCTTGATGACCGACATGCGGCGGATGTCGATACGTACCGAAGCGTAGAATTTCAGCGCGTTACCGCCCGTGGTGGTCTCGGGGTTGCCGTAAACCACGCCGATTTTGTCGCGCAGCTGGTTGATGAAGATGCAGACGGTCTTGGTCTTGGAGATGCTCGACGTGAGTTTGCGCAGCGCCTGCGACATCAGCCGCGCCTGCAGACCCATCTTCGACTCGCCCATCTCGCCCTCGATCTCGGCCTTGGGCGTCAGCGCCGCCACAGAGTCGATGACGATGATGTCGATGGCGCTCGAACGGATCAGCGAATCGGCGATTTCGAGGGCCTGCTCGCCGTTGTCGGGCTGCGAGATCAGCAGGTTGTCGACATCCACGCCTAGTTTCTGCGCGTAGAAGCTGTCGAAGGCGTGCTCGGCGTCGATGAAGGCCGCGATACCGCCGGCCTTCTGGGCCTCGGCGATGGCGTGGATGGCCAGCGTGGTCTTACCCGATGACTCGGGGCCGTAAATCTCCACGACGCGGCCTTTGGGGTATCCCCCGACGCCTAAGGCCATGTCGAGCGTGATCGACCCCGTGGGAATCACCGGTACGTCGTTTACCTCGGTGCTGTTCATGCGCATGATCGAGCCTTTGCCGAAATCCTTCTCTATTTTCTGCATCACGGCGTCCAAGACTTTGAGCTTGTCCGCGTTTACCTGTACTTTTTCTGCCATATCGGGTTTGTGTTTTTTACTGTTTGTAGGAATCGATAATCTGTTGGTAATGTTTTTTGGTGTCCACCTTGGTGAAAATCTTTTCGATGCGCCCTTCGGCGTCGATCACGAACGTCGTGCGCAGGACACCCATGTATTTGCGGCCGTACATCGATTTCTCGGCCCAGACGCCGTAGGCCTCGCATACCGAGTGGTCGGTGTCGGCCAGCAGCGTGAAATTCAGCTCGTGCTTGTCGCAGAAATTCCGGTGCGACTTTTCGCTGTCGGGGCTTACGCCGACGATGCGGAATCCCATTCGTGTCAACTCGGCTTTTCCGTTGCGCAGGCTTTTGGCCTCCAGCGTACAGCCCGAGGTGTTGTCCTTGGGGTAGAAATAGAGTATCGTGCGCTGTCCTCTCAGGTCGGCGAGCGCCAGGGCTTCACCGTCTTGGGTCGTGGACTTGAAATCGGGGGCCATATCCCCCACCTGCAGCTGTGTCATTGCGTTTTTGAAAAAGGTAATTATTTTTCAAAGATAGGTAATTTTCCGGTGATTTCCACGTTTCCGGGGCGACTTTTTTACGGTCTAATCCCAGAGGTAAGTCACCTCGACCTGTTCGTTGAACTCCTCCTGCGTGGTGTTGAGCCGCCGCCGGCAGGCCGGACACCGGATGGCCGTTTCGGTTTCGACGTATTCGCCGCAGCCGACGCACATCGGCATCAGTCCGTAACCCGGCTGCGTGGAGTGCTCGAACTGCGCTCCGCAGTTCTTGCACCTGATCTTGTAAGCTGTTCCCATTGTCTTGTTGTTTTTGGTTCACGCTACAAAGGAACGGCGCCCGTGTGACAGGTTGTGACACAACTATGAAATAATGAAAAAATATACCCGCCGTTCGGACGATAGGTATGGAATCGGAGCGTTTTCAGCATTTCGAACTGCTGGCCCCGGACGGGAATATTCCGGTTCCGGAAAGCCGGTTACAGCACCTCGAAGCCGGTGTCGGCCAGGGATTTGATCTCCATCGGGGTCTGTTTATCGGATTTGCGGCGCATTTGCCGCGAGGTATTCCCGGATATATTTCGTCAGCTCGGGCGAATCGACGATGCGGATGTCGTCCAGCAGTCCCACGACAAAGCGGCCTACTCCGGCCATGCCGGCCACCTCGGTCTCCAGCACCCAGCGTCCCCGGCCCAGCGGCCTCACGTCGCGCTCGGCGAGCGGATACTCTTCGCACAGCAGGTTGTAGGCCAGCATCCCCAGTTCCAGCCGGATGCGGTGGCGTGCCCCGCCGTGCATGCGGAAGGCGTCGATAAAGCCCTCGTCGTGTCCGGATTCGTGCTCCCACTCCGCATCGGAGAGCTCCACGGAGCCGATGCGCGAGGTCTTGAAGAGTTTGTTCGAGTGGCTTTCGAGGTCGTAACACCACACCTGCACGTAGTTGGTCGTGAAGGCGAAGGGCTCCACCCGGCGGTCGCGGACTCCGCCGCCGTGCGGCGACTGGTAGCCGCGCAGCGTGGCCTGCCGCCGCTGCTCGATGGCCTCGATCAGCTGCCGGATGTTCGGGGCGTTCTTACCCCGCACGACGGTGTCGGCCAGCGTCTTGTTGTCATACACGGAGTAGAGTTTACGCTTGAGGTTCTGTTTGAGCATATTGGTGTCGTCGATGTTCTCGATGGCGCTCTTCAGGATCACGGCCTCCTCTTCGGTGAAATGCACCAGCTGGGAGATGTCGCGGAAATGCGGCGACTCCTTGTCGAGACGGATGCAGTCGCCCGATTTCTTGATGACGAACCCCGCGTCGCGGAACGTGTCGATGTAGCGGTAGACCGTGCGGCGCGACATCTGGAGCCGTTCGGCCAGCTGATCGATATTATAGGTGGTATTTGCTGTCAGCAGCTTCATCAGCCGCAGCAGGCGTTCCAGTTTGGGTTGGTCCATGTAGTCTCCGGATATTTTAGGCAAAGGTAATAAAAAGTCGGATGGGTTCGAAACTGAATCGGGTGCGGTCCGGTAAAATCTTCCGGCAAATAAAAGTGTCGTTACGACACAAAAAAGCCGTGACAAATATTGTCACGGCTCTCTGTTTGTATCGACGGTATGTTTGCCCTACTGGGCGAGCACTATCTTTTCGATCTCCTCGACCTGCCGGCGGAACGCCTTGTCGGTTTCGATGAGGTTCGACACGGCTTTGCACGAGTGGAGCACCGTGGCGTGGTTGCGGCCTCCGATGGCCGATCCGATCGTCGTGAGCGGCGCCTTGGTGTGCTGCTTCGCGAGATACATGGCGATCTGCCGGGCCTGGGCGATCTCGCGCGTGCGCTCCGTGGAGTTGAAGCGTGCGAAATCGAGGCTGAGGTATTCGCACACGACTTCGATGATGTGGTCGATGGTCACCTCCTTCTGGTAGAGCTTCACGTAGACCTTCAGAATCTCCTTGGCCAGCGACGTGGTGATCTTGCGTCCGAGGAACGAAGCGTTGGCCACCAGCGACGAAAGCGCCCCTTCGATCTCCCGCACGTTGGCCGAGATGTTGTCCGCGAGGTAGGCCACCACGTCGTCCGTGATCTGGGCCCCGAGCTTCTGCGCCTTGGCGCGGATGATCTTGAGCTTCGTCTCGTAGTCCGGGGTGTTCAGCTGGGCCGACAATCCCCACTTGAAGCGCGTCAGCAGTCGCTGCTCGATGTCCTTCAGCTCCACGGGCGGCTTGTCCGAGGTCAGGATAAGCTGCTTGCCCGCAAGCTGCAGGTGGTTGAAGATGTTGAAGAACGCGTTCTGCGTACCGGTCTTTCCCGTCAGCTCCTGGATGTCGTCGATGATCAGCACGTCGATCATCTGGTAGAAATGGATGAAATCGGGAATCTCGCCGTTCTTGTAGGCCGTCTGGAACTGGGCCTGGAACTTGTTCATCGAGACATACAGCACCTGCAGTTCCGGATGGCGCTGGCGCACCTCGTGGCCGATCGACTGCACGATGTGGGTCTTGCCCAACCCCGAGTCACCATATATATATAAAGGGTTGAAGGGGTTGTTTCCCGGGTTCACCGCCACGGACATACCCGCCGAACGGGCCAGCCGGTTGCATTCGCCCTCGATGAAGGTCGCGAACGTGAGGTTCGGATTCAGCTGCGGGTCGATAATTATCTTCTTGAGTCCCGGAATTACGAAGGGATTCTTTATATTTGCGGTGTTGGTCTGCGTATTGAAGCGTGAGATGGCCGTCGTGTCGGCGTCGGCCGCCACGGGGACTGCGGGAACCGTCGTGCGGGGCACGGCGTAGTGCAGTCTCGTCTGTTGTCCGTAGAGCTGGGAGATGATCGGTTTGAGGAACGGGATGTAGTTCTTCTCGATTTGTCGAACGTAGCTTTCGTTGGGAACCTTCAGTCGCAGCGTCGTCCCGTCGAATTCGAGCGGGATGATGGGCTGAAACCACTTTTCGAACTCCTCGGCGGAGGTCCGGGCCTTGATTTGGTCCAAGCAGGTCTGCCACATATCGCTATATGTCTGCGCGTTGTTTAACATGATTCAGGGTTGCACCATTTTTGATGAGACAAAGTTGTGAATAATTTTGCGAAAAGATTTTTGTTTTTGAGTTGGAAATATCCTTTTTTTATATATAGAAAAACAACGGTTTCCGGACATCGAATTTTAACTCCCTGATATTGAATAATCGATTTTTAATTTGTATATTTGCATATAAAATTTTTGGGACTCCCGAAATGTAAATTATAAATAAAACTAATAAGAATTATGGCAAACGAATTGGAACAATTGGTTCTCCGGAAAGCACAGGCCTGGCTCGACGGTCACTATGACGAAGCAACGAAAAAGCAGGTCAAATACTTGATGGACAACGATATGAAGGAGCTCGTCGAGAGTTTCTACAAGGACCTCGAATTCGGTACGGGCGGCCTGCGCGGCATCATGGGCGTGGGTTCCAACCGCATGAATGTCTACACCGTGGGCGCCGCCACACAGGGGCTTTCGAACTACCTGAAGAAGAACTTTGCCGGCGAGCAGGTGCGCGTCGCCGTGGCTCACGACAGCCGCAACAATTCGCGGATGTTCGCCGAGCGCGTGGCCGATATTTTCGCCTCGAATGGGTTCACCGTTTTCCTGTTCGACACCCTGCGCCCGACGCCCGAACTGAGCTTCGCCATCCGCGAATTGAAATGCCACTCGGGCGTGGTCGTCACGGCCTCGCACAACCCCAAGGAGTACAACGGCTACAAGGCTTACTGGACCGACGGGGCGCAGGTGACCGAGCCGCACGACAAGAACATCATCGCCGAGATTGCGAAGATTACCGACGTCGATATGGTGCAGATGGGCAAAAACAAGGAGAACATCACCATCCTCGACGAGAAATTCGACGAGATTTATTTGAATCGGATTCACGAGCTGTCGCTCTCGCCCGAAAGCGTGAAGAAGCACCACGACATGAAGATCGTCTACTCGCCGATGCACGGGGCGGGTGTGCGGCTGGTTCCGGAGTCGCTCAAAAAGTTCGGCTTCACGAACGTGATTCTGGTGAAGGAACAGGCCGTCATCGACGGCAATTTCCCCACCGTCGAGTCCCCCAACCCCGAGGAGCGCAAGACCATGTCCATGGCCATCGACCTCGCGGCGAAGGAGGGCGCCGACCTGGTGCTGGCCACCGACCCCGATTCGGACCGCATCGGCGTCGCGCTGCGCAATAAGGAGGGCGAATACGTGCTGCTGAACGGTAACCAGACCCTCGTGCTGCTGCTGAGTTACCAGCTGACTCGTTGGGCCGAGCGCGGCGAGCTGGACGGCAACCAGTATGTCGTGAAGACCATCGTCACCTCGCAGATGGCCAATGCCGTGGCCGACCATTTCAAGGTGAAATGCTACGACTGCCTCACGGGCTTCAAATACATCGCCAAGATCATCCGCGAGAACGAGGGCAAAGCCAAGTACATCGGCGGCGGCGAAGAGTCGTTCGGCTACCTCGCCGGCGACTACGTGCGCGACAAGGACGCTGTTTCGGCCTGCTCGCTGGCTGCCGAGGCCGCCGCATGGGCCATGGACACTATGGGCCTGACGCTCTACGAGTGGCTGCAGGAGCTCTATGTGAAATACGGTTTCTACCGCGAGGGCCTCGTTTCGGTGGTCCGCAAGGGCAAGGAGGGCGCCGACCAGATTCAGAAGATGATGGTCGATTTCCGCCAGAATCCGCCCAAGGCGATCCTGGGGTCGCCCGTGGTGAAGATCAACGATTTCCAGTCGCTGGAGACGCTCGACGTGAAGACGGGCTGCAAATCGCCCATCCATCAGGACCGCAGCAACGTGCTGCAATGGTTCATGGCCGACGGCACGACCGTTTCGGTGCGTCCTTCGGGCACGGAGCCCAAGATCAAGTTCTATTTCGGTGTGAAGGCGCCGCTGGCTTCGGTCGCCGATTTCGGCACGACGCTGGCCCAGCTCGACGCCAAGATCGAAGGCATCAAGAAAGACCTCAAGCTGGAGTAGTCCCCGGACTACCCCGCTGTTGTGAAAAGAAAACGTCCCGGCCGCAAAGCCGGGACGTTTTCTTTTGTCGGGGGATGTCACTCCATATAGGTCGTGTAGGCCTTGGGGCGTGTCATCGACTCGGTGTAGGTCACACCGAAGCGGTCCGTGACCACGATTTCCAGCGTGGAGTTCGCCGAGGCGGCCTCTGCCGAGAAGATATGCGTGGTGTTGTAGGTGGCGAACGACGAGGTGAGGCTGCCGTTCGACGCCGTGCGCGGAATGTCGTAGGAGAGGTTGTGGAGCGGGTCTTCGGCCCGGACCTGGGTGACGGTCAGCGGCTGCCCGTTCTCTTTGACCGAGATTTTCCAGCCCGAATCCCAGTTCCAGACGTTGATGTAGACCGTATTCTCCTTGCAGGCGGTATACTGCGAACGTGTGATGTATTTCTGGAGGAAGGCTTTGACGCTGGCGTCCGTGGCGTAGTGGTTCTTCACGACGTTCATGTCGTAGGTGCGGAACTGCTTGTCGGCCGCGACCTTCATGCCCTTCCAGCGCCATTTCACATCGCCGCCGTTGTTGGTGAAGATCATGTAGCCGCCTTCGCTGCCGTCCTTGCAGATGCTGTTCTTCGAGATGTAGCCTGTCCACCACCACGATGCGCAGATGGCCGCCATGTTGTGTTCGAAGATATTGCCGTAGCCTGCGGGCATGTCCTCGTTGGCCACCGCGCGGTTGATGTGCGTGTCGCCCGTCAGGTAGTGTACGCTGGCGAATCCCTTGAAACAGTCGCCCAGTTCGGCGGTCTTTGCGTTCTTGAAATTCGGGCTTACGTTGACCTTGTTGTCCGAGACGCTGGTGATGGCATAGGCCGAGCAGTGCATGCAGACGAAGACGGGTTTCGACTTGTCGACGTGTTCGAGGTCTTTTTTGAGCCATGCCAGCTGTTCGTCGTCGACATAGGTGTCGTGGCTGCGGTCGCCGTCCTTGTTGAGGTAGTACATGTTGTCGAGCACGACGTAATGGATGTCGCCCAGGTTGAACGAGTAGTACGTGGGGCCGATGATCCTGCGGAACTCCCCTGCGGCTTCGAAATCGTCGGTGAATTTCATGTCGTAGTCGTGATTGCCCATGACCTGGAAATAGGGCACGGGGAAATTCTCGATCTCCTTGCGGTAGTTTTCGAGCGTGTAGAGCGTGCCCTTGTCATACCAGTAGATGTCCCACGTCAGGTCGCCCAGGCAGATGGCGTAGACGTTCTTCGTTCCGTGTTCCTTGACGAAAGCGTCGATGTCTCCGCGGAAATCCTCGCGGTACTGCGGCGTGTCGGTGTAGGTCTTGTTGTAGTTGTAGCGGTTGGCCATGTGCGGGTCGGTCGTGGCCAGCAGGATGTGGTTGGTGTTGGGCTCGCGGCGCAGGCTGAACGAGTGCTCCTCGACGACGTCCGCGGCGGCGGTCGTCGCCCGCCAGAACGCCGGGATGCTGCCGTCGGTGTCGACCATGTAACCGCCCGGGATGGAGATGAAGACCGAGCCGTTCTTCTTCGCCGAGGCGAGCCAGTAACAGCCGTCCTTGTCGGTGGTCGTCACCTCGAATCCGTCGGAGACGACCACGCCCTCCACGGGCATGCTTTCGCACGTCACCTCGCCCTTGATCGTGGCGCCCTCCTTGTCGGGAATGAGCTTGACGCCCTCCTGTGTGACCGTCACCTCGGCCGAAACGTCCGCCGTCTTGCCCGTGAAGGTGATCCGGGTGCTGCGTCCGCGCCCCTCGTTGGCCGGGACCGTGAAGGTGTGGACCGCGATTTGCGGCGAGACCGTCTTCACGGGCTCCGCGGTGATCCAGTCGCAGTTGGTGTCCACGTCGTATTCGTTGTGGCTTGCGACGGTGAAGGTCAGCGTCGTTCCCTCCTTACCGATGGTCGGAACGACGTCGGGCGACACCACCAGGTCGGTCTGCTTCATCTGGAAGACCGGGACGGTGAATTGCACGACGCTGTTCTCCGAGGTGAAGAACACGCCCGCGCCGCGGGGCCGGTCGTCGGATGCGGGGTCCACCGTCAGGGCGACGGTCGTCGTGCCGTTGCTTCCGCTCGAGGGCGTGATGTGCACCCAGCTGCTCTGGGGCTTGGCCGTCCAGCCCGAGTTGGACGTGACGGTGAAATAGGTCGTGAGTCCCTCACGGGTTGCGATGACCGCCTGTTCGGCGGTTTCGAGGGTCGTGACGGAGCGCGGGTTCTCGGTGCTTTCGTCGGCACTGCAGCCCCAGTATCCCAGACAGAGCAGGGAAACGCACAGTATGTTTAAGATTCTTTTCATGGATTTAATATGCTAATTCGACGGCTGCGTAATTATCGGCCGCAAGTCGAAGGTGGTGCCGTCGGCTTTGGCGTCGAGGTATTTATGCAGCCGGGGCACGTAGTAGTCGCGGATGACTCCCGACCACACGCGGGCCGAATAGTCGCTCAGCGACGGTCCTCCCCAGACCGAGACCAGACGGCGCGACTCTCCGACGAACCGTTCTTTCTCCTCCTCCGTGTATCCGGCCTTGCGGGCCATGCCGCTCCAGCGGTCGAGCCTCAGCAGCGGATGCGACTCCAGCAGGCGGTCGGCGTCGAGCAGCAGGCGTTCGATGCGCAGGGCATATTCGTAAGCCGCTTCGCGGTCGCCGTAGAGATCGGCCCAGTTGGCCGCTTCGAGCAGCATGTCGGCCTTCGATGCGAGGTAGAGCGCGGCGTACTGCACGGCGTCGGTGCGGTAGAGTTCGCTGCCGCCCAGCTTGCCGGCGCATGCGAGGAAGCTCTCTATGGCGGCGTAGTAGTGCTCGTTGATGCCCATCGTCGGCATGCGGTGGGCATACGGACGGGTCTGCCAGCGGTAACGGGCGTTGTTCGTGCACTCGTTGTAGGACGATTGCAGCATTTCGGCCCAGAAACGGTCGATGCCCTCGGGGCAGCTTCCGTAACGCGCTGCGGAGTAGTCGTGCAGGAACCGCTTGAGGTCGATGCGCGAATCGCTCCACCCTGCCGCCGCGATGATCTCGTAGATGATTTCGTTGCTCTCGACCCCTTCGGGCGAGGTGCCGTAACCGGTCAGGCGGCCTTTGTTCGGCGACGAAAGCGCGTCGAGATGGCCGTTGGCGTAAAATTCCAGGTTGCCGATCAGCGCCGTGCGGCCGCCGAAATTGGGCACCGTCGAATAGATCCAGTCCCTGCCGAAGAATCCCTGCAGGTGGTTCCAGCTCTTCTCGCTGCGCCAGATGTAGTTGTTGAAGTCCACCGCGAGGTCGAGAATCATCATCCGGCCCCCGGGGGCTCCGCTCAGCAGGGCCTCGACGCTTGCCGGGTCCCAACTGTTGCGCTGGTAACCGAACATCCAACCCTGCATCACCCACACGGCATCGGGATTGGCATCGGCGAGCGAGCGGTAGATGGTCTGGCCGTAGTGGCGGAGCGTTGCGGCGCGTTCGGGCGACCCTTTCGGGCCGAACGGCACGTCCATCTCGTTGAAGCTGTCGATGAGGTAGTATTTGCCCTTGCCGAACTCCTCTTCCCAGGCGCGGACGAATGCCGTGCCTATCTCCGAGAAGAGCGGATCGAGCGGCGAGAGCATCCAGTTCCGGAATCCGCTCCATTTGGTCTCGGTGAGCGTCGTTTCGGGGTGGACGCGCTTCATGGCCGGGGGTACGAAGCCTGCGAAGCCTTGGTAAACCGGGGTCATGCCGAGGGCCTCCATGCGGTCGATGATGCGGTGCTGGAGGGCGATCTGCGCTTCGTGCCATTGGGGCGTCGGCGCTCCGTCGAGTCCGCTCATGTTGCCCATGCGCATCCACGGCAGGTGGGCGGGTCCGGTGAAGAGCACGCCGATCTCCTCGTCGGTGAGCCCCATCCGGCGCCATACGCGGGCCAGGATGGCCTCGCCGGCGATCGGGGCCAGCGGCATGTCGAAGCCGTGGAGGGCCATCCAGTCGATCTCGCGCTCCCATTCGTCCCAGCCCCAGAAGGGCGAGGTGTAGCCGAAGGTGCAGACGTTCATGTAGAGCCGCCGTTCGAAAGGCGACACGACCTCCCGCCGCGGTGTATCGGGGAAGCGTTCGGGAAGGTCGAAGCGGCTGCCCGACCATGTGCAGACGCCGTAGCCGTGCGACGAGACGTAGTCGTAGAATCCGCGGCAGAGGGCCACGGTGCTGCTGCCCTCGATGCGGAGGCGCCCCTTGCGGGCCTCCACGGCGAAGCGGTCGCAGCCCGACGGAGCCTTGTCCACGAGTTTCAACTCCACGTTCGCAGGCCAGCCGCCCGCCGCGCGGGCGATCACGCCGCGGGCTTCGTCGACAGGGCCCGAGGCCGCCGCGGGCAGAACCGCCGCAAGCAGCGCCAGAGCCGTCAGGAGTCGTTTCAGGATTGATCGTATTTTCATACTTTGAGGAATGTGTTTTTCTTGTAAAGGAAATAGAGGAATAACCAGCAGACAGCGACATAGCCGGCGCCGTTGACCACCGCGGCCACCGCTTCGGGACATTTCGAGGCCGCGCCTCCGAGGAAAAAGTCAGAGATACGGCCGAACCCGATAATCCGCTGCGCCAGGTAAATGGTGATGGAGTTGAGTCCGATGACGCGGAAAAAGAGCGTCCACCGTTTCCATCCGCGCACGTCTATCAGGTAGTAGAACAGCGCGAACATCCCCAGCGAGTAGCCTGTTACCACGCAGGTGAACGAACTGCTCCACAGCTTCTTGTTGATAGGCATGACACCGCTCCATGCGATTCCGACGAGCGTGACGGCTACGGCCGCGAGGGCCATGTAGAGTGCCTTTCGGTTCCCTGTGAGTCCCGGCCGTTCGCGGCGCAGGAACTCTCCGGTGAACATGCCGAACATCGCCGAGACGATGGCCGGAACGGTGCTCAGCAGCCCTTCGGGGTCGAACGTCTTGTAGAGGATGCGCCCCGGGAGCCACTGCCGGTCGATCCACCCCACCAGATTGCCTTCGGGCGAGAGCGGGCCGGCGCCGGCCGGCGCGTCGGGTGCGGTGACGAGGCATAGCAGCAGCGAGTAGCCGATCAGCACGGCCGCCGCCACGATGCCCCGCGTGCGGACGCCGCAGTATATATAAAGTATTGCGGCGAACATCCATGCCAGTCCGATGCGTCCCAGCACGCTTGCCACGCGCAGCGACGCGAAATCGAGTTTGAAGAGGCCGTTGTAGACCAGTCCCAGCACGACGAGCACCACGCCCCGGCGGATTACCTTGCGGAGAATGGCTCCCTGGCCGAGGCCGTTGGCACGCTGCTTGGCCAGCGAGAAGGGGAACGAGACGCCCGCGATGAAGAGGAACAGCGGGAAAATCGTGTCGTGATGGGTCAGCCCGTCCCATGCGGCGTGTCCCATCGACCCGGCGACGGCGTCGGTGAAGGCGTTGGGCCACAGGGCGCACAGCGACGCCACGAGACCCGAGAAGCCCATGATGAAGAGCATGTCGAATCCCCGCAGGGTGTCCAGTGAGAGCAGTCTTTGGTTTGGTTTCATACGGAATGTCGTCTGGCAGGCCGCCCGCAGCGGGATTTCTCCCGTGCGGATACGGCGCTGTCCGGATTGGTTACATCGGTTCGTCCGCCAGTTTGTTGTTGCCGGCGATGGCGGTGGTCGGCACGGGGAATACCAGCAGCGAGGGATCGTTCGAGGCCTTGTGGTCCCACCACTCCTCGGTGAGGAACATCCCCCAGCGGATCAGGTCCGTGCGGCGGCGTCCTTCGCCCAGGAACTCGATACCCCACTCGTCGATCATGCGGTACTTGTCGAGGTTGTCCTTGGTGACGGGATCGGGGTCCTCCCGGTTCTCGAAGGCCCGTGCGCGAACCTCGTTGATCAGGTCGGCAGCCTCTTTTTTCAGCCCGGCACGCATCCGGCACTCGGCCAGCATATAGTATACCTCTTCCAGACGGATCATCGGGAAGAAAGCTCCCCAACACTTTTTGTCCTCCTTCGGAGCTACGGGATACTTGGCCAGCCGGTAGAGGCTCGGCTCCTCGCCGTCGAGCATCGACGACCGCAGCGTGGAGGGTGACTGCCCGGATTGAAGCGTCGACGTCAGCGCCACGTAATCCACCAGCACGAGCGGTTTGCCGCTGTATCCGGCACGGATGCAGGTGACGGGCGTACCGTCGGGGTTGAACTGTGCGTCGCGCAGCAGCATTCCTTCGTATTTGCCGTCGCCCTGATACTTGTACTGTTTTTTGCGCAGGTCCTTGTCGTTGAATTTCGCGAACGGTCCGTTCAGTTTGTAGGTGTAGGAACTCCCGTCGGGTGCGTGCGAGGGGGTCAGTCCGAAGCCGTTGTAGGGCTGGAACAGTCCCTCGTAGACCAGTTTCATATTGTAGTGGAATCCGTAGCGGTAGAACGTGTCGAACATCTCCTGGTCGGTGTTGCGCGAAGGCAGCGCCCAGATCAGCGCCTGCGACTCGCGGTTGTCGAAATTGAACGGTCCGTACCACTCTTTATCCAACTCGTATTTGCCGTATTCGCCGCCGATGATCTCCTCGCAGAGCTTGGCGCACTCGGCGTAATGGTCCTCGCCGATGTACGACTGGGCATTGAAATAGAGACGGGCCAGCAGCGTCGCGGCAGCTCCGCGGCTGATGACGCTCGAAGCCTCCGATCCGGCCTCCTTGGGATAGAGGTTCTCAAGGGCGTGTTTGAGCAGTCCTTCGGTGTGTGCATAGACCTTTTCGGCCTTGCTGCGGCCCTCGGCGGGCTTCGTCAGGTCGTTGAAGATCGGGAAAGCCCCGAAAAAGTCGAGCCCGCGCAGGTAGAAATAGCCGATCAGCGCGTTGAGCTGGTTGATGTGGTCGGCCTTATCCTTTTCGGTGAGGTTCAGCGAAGGATAGTCGAGCCGTTCGAGGTCCGTGCGGCACTCGATCGTCAGGGCGATGCCCATGGCCGTGCCGCGCCATGTGTCGCTGATCGACGATTCGTCGGGCGTCCAGTTGTGGCTGTGGAGCCGGACGAAGTGTCCTCCGTCATACCAGTCCTCGCCGCGTGTGGGCATCGACATCTGGTCGGCGGTCATCTCCTGCAGGTACCAGCGGCGCGGCGGACGCTGTCCGACGTCGTACCAGAACAGGTGGGTGAAGGGCCGGTTGAGCACTTTGTAGACATCGCCCTTGTTCCGGAAGAACGTGTCGGGCGTCGTTTCGCTGTACCACTCGTCGTCGAGCGCGCATCCCGAGAAAAGCAGGCAGACGGCTGCCGCAAGGATGCCTATTTGGGTTTTTATGGAATATGATTTCATCGGTTGATCCTCCTTATATTATAAATTGAGCGTGATGCCGAACGTGAATGCACGGGTCGAGGGCCATACCTCCAGCCCTTCGAATCCGGGAGTCAGTTCGTTGGTGTTGACCTCGGGATCGATGCCGCGGTATTTCGTGAGGCAGAATACGTTGCGAGCCGTGAAGGTGAAGCGGATGCTCTTGATGTAGCTCTTGATCGACGGGATGCGGAGCGTGTAGCCCAGCGTCGCGGCGTCGAGCTTGAGGAACGAGCCGTCCTCGAGGAAATAGTCGCACAGCTCCTTCTCGCCCGTGATGTTGGCATTGCGTCCGAAGGCCGATTTGAGGCGGTTGCGGGTGTTCTGCCCCGATGCGGACTGCAATCCGTGGTACATCTCGGTCATGTTGAAGACGTCGTTGCCGATCCAGCTGCGGAAGAAGAGCGAGAGGTCGAAATTCTTCCACGAGATGTTGTTGTCCCACGACAGGATCACGTCGGGCATGGCCTGACCGATGAACCGTTTGTCTTCGGGGGTCTTCTGTGCGGCCGGGATGATGTTGTTGTCCTTGTCGTAGAGCAGCCAGCTGCCGTCGTCGGCGATTCCGGCGTATTTCCAGATGTAGAACCTGCCGATATCTTCGCCCGGAGCGAGCCGCACGGCCTTGCCGGGGCTGCCCGGCGTCGGGAATTCGTAATCGTCGAAGACGGTCTGGCTGCCCCACAGCGTGATCAGGCGGGTTTTATTGCGCGAGATCTGCAGCGAGGTCGTGTAGTTCCAGTCCTTCGTGCGGACGGGTACGCCCGTCAGTTCGATTTCGAAACCGTTGTTCTCCATCGAACCCACGTTCATCGTCGTCTTGTCGTAGACGGCGGGCGGCTGCGAAACGCTGATGTCGTAGATCATGTTGTCGACCTTGCGTTTGTAGACATCCAGTTTGCCGCTCAGACGGCCTTTCAGGACCTGAAAATCCACGCCGAAATTATACTCGTCCTTGGTCTCCCACTGCAGGTCGGGGTTGACGTTGCGTGCCAGTCCGTAGACCGACGACCAGGCGCCGTTGAAATACCAGGTGCGGACGACGCTGCTGCTGGTGTCGTACTTGTACATGCGGGTCGTGACGCCGGGCGTGAACCAGCCGTTACCCGTGCGGCCGTAGCCGAAGCGGATGCGCAGGTCGTCGAGCCAGTTTACGTTTTTCATGAAACCCTCGTTCGAGATGCGCCATGCGGCCGACACGGCGGGGAACCAGCCGTAGCGGTTGTTCTCGCCGAATTTGGACGAACCTTCGTACCGGGCGCTGACCGAGAGGAGGTAACGGTCGGCATAGGAGTAGTTGACGCGGGCGAAATAGGCCACCAGCGTTTCCAGCGGGTCCTTGTGCGAGTAGATCGACGATCGGCCCTCTTTCAGCCAGGAGCCTTCGCCCATGTTGTACCACTTGGTGCCGTCGACGGAAAAATTGGCGTTGTCGCCTTCGAACTTCTCCTTGCGG
The DNA here is from genome assembly GCA_001941065.1 of Alistipes sp. Zagget8. Lineage (GTDB taxonomy): Bacteria > Bacteroidota > Bacteroidia > Bacteroidales > Rikenellaceae > Alistipes. The sequence goes on along the minus strand of MSHJ01000013.1, from coordinate 82,300 downwards.
CCCAGCCGCTGGTAGGAATAACCGGCCACAGCCTTGATGGAATGCGCCCCGAAGAGCTTGTTGTAGTTGAAGATCCACTCCAGCGACTCGGTGTTCTGCGTGCTCCATTTCTGTTCGGCATAGCCGTTGCGGGCCATTTCGCGGCTGCGGCGGTGGAGGGCCGATTCCCAATAGGCCTTGTTGGCCGACGTTCCCACCGTACCCACGGTCAGCGTGGTGCTCAGTCCGTCATAGATATTCAGCTTGGCGCTGACGTCGGCCTGGAGACGGGCCGTGTGGTCCGCATTTTCGCTCAGGGCCAGCACGGCCACCGGGTTCCATTCGCCGTCGCCCATAAGAATTTTGTATCCCGACTGATCGTTCGGATCATAGACCGGGATGGTCGGGTTGAGGTTCATGGCGTCGCGGAAGATACTGCTCGGTGCGATGTTCGCTTTGGCGTCGACGTAGTTGAGGCGTCCGCTCAGCTCCAGCCGGTCGTTCAGGGTCAGGAATTTGAAATTGAAGCGCCCGCCGATCTCGCGTTTGTCCGAACGGATGGTCATGCCCTGCGCGTTCTTGTAGAAGAGCGAAGCGTAGGCCGAGAAATTTTTCGTACCGCCGCTCATCGTCACGATGTGGCGCTGTGTGAAGGGTGTCCGGGTGATGGCGTCGAACCAGTCGGTGCGTCCGCCGCGGTCGGTCTGTCCGTGGGCGAGCCATTCGTCGGCCGAGAGCACCTCGGCCTTGCGGCGGACGGTCTCGGTGGTGAATTCACCCGTGTAGCTTACCGCGGGTGCTCCGATCTGCCCCATGCGGGTCGTCACGAGAATCATGCCGCCCGAGGCACGCGTTCCGTAGATGGCACCTGCCGAAGCATCCTTCAGCACGTCGATCGACACGATGTCCTCTTTCTGCAGGATGTTCATGTTGCCGCCTGGAATGCCGTCCACGACGATCAGCGGGCCCTGTTCCGACTTGATCGAGTTGGCGCCGCGCAGCTGGATCGTGATGCTGCTGTTGGGGTCGGAACCCGATGTCGAGACGATATTCAGCCCCGGGACCTTGCCGGCGATGGCCTGCAGCGGTGAGGAGGTGTTTCCGCCGAGCAGGTCGCTGTTCTTGATCGAGGTGATCGACGAGGTCAGCTCGCGCTTGTCCAGCGTGCCGTAACCGATCACCACGACGTCGTCCAGCTGCAGCGATTCCTCCTTCAGCACGATGTCGAGCGAGGTGCGTCCCTGCACGGGGACCTCGCGGGTCTTGTAGCCGATGCTCTGCACGATAAGCGTGGCGTCGGCGAGCGGTTCGCTGAACGCGAATCGGCCTTCGACGTTCGTGGCGCAGGCTTTTCCGGTACCTTTGACGATGACCGTCACTCCGACGAGCTTCTCGCCCTGGTCGCTGGTGACGACACCCGAAAGGTTCTTGGGAGCCTCTTCCTTTTTGGCCGCGAGCGAAATCTGGAAATTCGAGACGGTGTAGGCGATGGCCGTTCCGCCGAAGAGTTTTTCGAGCGTCGTGCCGATGGTTGCGTCCTTTACCTCGATGTCCACTTTGCGGTCGAGGTCCGGCAGCGACGAGTTGTAGAAAAAGCGGTATTCGCTTGTGCGCTCTATCTGCTGGATCACCGAGCGTATGGCCGTTTTGCGGGCCGATACGGTGATCTGAGCGAACGTACACAGCGGCATGCACACCACGACGGCGAGCAGTGCCAGGCACGTTTTGCGTATTGAACTCATTGTAATGTGTTTTAAGGTAGTTTAACTGGAGTGGTTATGGAGCCTTCCGCAAAATACCTTAAAGGGCCCGTCGGGCGTTCCCGAAGGGAAGCCGGGGCTGGGAGAAATGTCGTTCTATGCCATAGGCGGGTGAGGTTTTCAGGTTCTTTATTCGGGTTCGGTTTGTCGGTCGGTGTCGGCGGGTCCTATCGTTTTTCGTCGAGGACCACGGTGTTGTCTTCGATCGTGTAGCTCACCTCGCCGGACAGTCCGATGAGTTGGAGCACGTTCTGCAGGTTGTTGTTCTTGATGATACCCTCGAAACGCAGGTGCCTGATGCGTTCCGAGCGGAACTCGAAGCGGATGTTGTATTCGCGGTCGAGCAGTTCGGTGAGTTTCTCGAGCGTCGTGCCGCTTTCGACGATCAGTTCGTTGTTGCGCCACAGTCCGGCGAACTGGGTGCGTCCCGAGACGCTTTTGGTAAATCCGCCGTCTGCGGTATCGTAGGCCACGGCCTCCATCGGGTCCAGCGTCGTCGTGAATCCGTCGCCGTCGTCGATGCGCACCTTTCCTTCGAAGAGCGTCGTCACCGAGGTCCGGTCTTCGGGATAGGACTTGACGTTGAACGCCGTGCCCAGCGCTTCGACGGTGTAGTTCCCGGTATTGACGCGGAAACGCCGTTCGGGGTCCTTTGCCACCTCGAAATAGCCTTCGCCGACGAGGTTCACCTCGCGGCTGCGGAGGTTGTAGCGGTTGTCGTAGCTGAGCCTCGATGCGGAATTGAGCCATACGCGCGTGCCGTCGGGCAGCGTGATGTTGGTTTTCTGTCCCTTTTCGGTGTAGATTTCGAACAGGTGTCCCTGGCGTGCTGTGACCTTCGCGTAGTTGTACCATCCGGCGAAGGCCGCCACGGCGATGCAGGCGGCTGCAGCCCAAGGAATCAGCCGTCCGAGGAGCCTCGGACGCGGTGCCGGGGCTTCGGGGGCGTTGCCGTCGATTGTTTCGCGGATACGTGCGTGAATGCGGGCTTTGGTCTGGCTGTCCATCGAACCGTTGGTCGCGGCCCATTTGCTCCGGTAGTATTCGGCCAGTTCGGGATCGGATTCCGATTTGTCACGCAGCCACTCCGTCAGGATGCGCTCCTCCTCGGCGGAGGTCGCTCCGCTGAAAAACCGTTCCAACAGGGATATAAGGTCGTTATTCATTGAATGCAGTCTTGTTCGCGGCAAGAGCCGTTTCCATTAAATATGCGCGACGCCTCCGAATCCCTTATCCGGCAGGCGCTTTTTTGCGAAAAAATCTGTCGGATTCAACTATAAGTGGCCAGAAAAAGGAGGGCGCAGAAGAGATGGATGTTGCGGAACCGCGACCGCATGAAGATATTAGCGTGGTAGAGCTGTGTTTCGATGGTCTTTTCCGAGAGGTTGAGGCGCCGGGCGATCTCCTTCACCGAGAGCCCTTCCTGTTTGCTGAGGATGTAGATGCGTTTACGCGCCGGCGGCATCTGTTCGACCAGTTCGGCGATGTATTCGCTCGTGAACGAGAGGTTCACCATATTGTCGGTCGTACATTCCCCCCCTCCTGGGGCCTTCCTGTTGCACGACGTCGATAAACGCCGAATTGAGCAGCATGCGGCGTCCTTCGCGGTAGACCAGGTTGCGGGCGACGGTGAAGACCCATGCCTGGAAATTGCGTTCCTCGTCGATCTGCGTGCGGTATTCCCACAGCCGCAGGAAGAGTTCCTGGGTGATGTCCTCGGCCAGCGATTTGTTGAACAGCGTCTTGCAGGTGAAATTGTAGACATAGCCGCCCCATCGTTCGTAAATGGCGTCGAAAGCCTCCCGGTCGCCTTGTTTCAGGCGCCGCAGCAACTCTTTTTCCGTCTCTTTCGCTTTCATTTTCGTGTTGTAGTCCCGGCCTTTTCCGGTGGTGCGGGTTCAACAAAGTTATAACTATTTTTATCGTTTGAAACAGTTCCGGGGCTTTTTTCATGATTTTTTCACAATACCTAATTATAAAAGGAAAAGGCGGTTAGACGAAAAAAAATCGCAGGCGGAATAAGGGATTTTGCCGCGTTGCGCATATTTAATGATAGTGATTATGGAGCACTGAAAATACCTTTTAAATTTTTTTCAAGAAAAGAAAAATTTTAAAAGTCAACCAAAAAATGAAACCCAAGAATCTGTTCAAGGGAATCCTGGTGTTATTTCTGTTGCTTTTTGCGGCCGTCGGCTGCGAGCGGGATTTAACCGTGGATTGCAGCGATGCGGAGTTCTCCGTGCTCAACGGGGACGATACGCCCGTAACCGCCCGGCAAACCCTCAATTTCAATACGTCCGCCAGCCTGAAAATCCAGGCCCGGAACATTTCCTCTACCGAAACCTCCGTGCCTGAGGGCTGGAGTTGCGCGGTGGATATTCCCAAACGCACCGTGACCGTCACCGCGCCCGACGGCGCCTATGGCGATGCCGCCACCGAGGGCGATGTCGTCATCACGGCGCGGGGCGTCAACGGCTCCGTCGTCCGGGTTACGCTTCCCGTCGAGGCGGTCGATGCCGAGGTCGTGCTGAAATGCACCGACGACCTCACCGAACCCGTGTCGCTGGCTTACGGCGAATCGGCGAAACTCACGTTTGAAGCTCAGAATGTCGAACGAATCGATATGTCCGCACTCCCTGCCGGCTGGAAAGCCGAGCGCGAAGGTTTCGTGCTGACCCTCACCGCCCCCGCTGCCGACGACGAGACCGCCGCGGAGGAGGGTGAAATCGAACTCACGCCTTACAGCCGCCGCGGTTCGAAGGGAGCCTCCGTCGTCGTCAAAGTCGCCGTGGCCGAAGCGCCCATCGTGCTGACCTGCAACGAGGATGTCAGCGAGGTGATTCCCTTCCGCCTGAGCGATAAGAAGGTCTTTACCTTCACGGCCTCTCCGAATGTCGTGGATGTCAAAGTGTCGGATGCCCCGAAGGGCTGGACGCTGAAGCCCGACCTGGAGAAGCTGTCGCTGGAAATCTCCGTTCCCGACCAGGCCGCTGCCGATCTGGCGGCCGAAGGCAGCGTCGTCCTCACGCCCGTCAGCAACCGCGGCACCGAAGGTGATCCTGTGACGATCCGCGTGAAGGTGAGCGCCACGGCGCCCGTCCTCGGATTCGATGTCGCTTCACAGCGCTTCGGTCTCGCACAGGCGGTGACCATCCACGTGGTGAAGGCCATCAACGTTACGGGAGTCGAACTCAAATCGGCGCCCGAGGGATGGAGCGCATCGCCCGATTTCGGGGCTCAGACCTGTACGCTGACCGCTCCTGACGCGGTTTCCGGCTCGGCTTCGTCCGGTATGTTCGTCTTTACGGCGGTCTCCGCATCCGGGGAAACCCAGGACGTGGAGGTGGAAGCCAAGCTGAACGGACTCCACGATGCCGGAGACTTTGCGGAATTCGGCAATGCCGTCGCAACGGGTGCGTCGATCGACGGATTCCTCCTCGGCGGCGAGGTGAACCTCTTTGCCGACACCGACCTTTCGCAGGCGGGTCTCGATGTGATTGTCGGAGCCGCCGGGAAACCCTTCTCGGGGACTTTCAACGGCAACGGACATACGATCACCCTGCGCATTGCCGCTTCGGGTGCCGATGCCGGCCTGTTCCACACACTCGGTGCGGGCGCCGTGGTCAGGGACCTGAAACTGACCGGAACGATTACCTCGGCGGTCTCGGATGCCAATGTCGGCGGCGTGGCCGTCTACAACGACGGAGCCGAACTCAACGGCATCGCCTCGTCGGTCGCCTTTACCTACAACGCTTCCGTGAACGGCGGCTATTACGGCGGTCTGGTCGCCTATACCCGCCAGTCGGGTGCGAAATACATCGACTGCCATACGACGGGCGCCGTCGTGACCAAGGGTATCAAGTACCTCGGCGGACTGCTCGGTGCCGTGGCTCCTGATACTGAAGGTACGATGACCGACTGCTCGAATACGGGCAATATAACCCTTAATTACGGTGCGCTGGGCATGGGCGGAGGTCATGCCGCCGGTTGTGTAGGCAATACGGAGAAGAGCAAGTGGACCTTTACGCGCGTCTCCAATACCGGGAATATCGATTACAATTTCGGTAAGACCAACGGAGCCATCTACTCCATCGGCGGAGTGTTCGGTATGGCCTGCGGCACTTTCCGGGAATGCTTCAACACGGGCAATGTCACCGATACCGACGGTGCCGACGCCGTGGCCGGTACACGCCGCATCGGCGGATTTGCCGGAGCGAGTGCCTCGGGCGGCTATCCGATCAAGGCCTTCAACTGCTACAACGAAGGCAAGGTGGTCGGTATCAGCAACTATGTCGGCGGATTCATGGGTATCGCCGAGGGTTCGAAACCCGAACTGAATGCACCCAATGAATTTACCGACTGCTACAATGCAGGCGACGTGCTTGTGGTCAGCAATACGACCATCTCGGGTATGTTCGGCGGTTTCCTCGCCGTGTCGTACCAGTGTGCCAACCTGACCCGTTGCAGCAACCGCGGCAAGGTCATCGGGTTCACGAACCGTAGCGCCGGCGGTCTGGTCGGTGCAGGTGCCGACCAGCTGGTGGTCGACCAGTGCGAAAATACGGGCATAATTTACATCGGTTGTACTGTAGCTTCCAACCCCAAGGCCGGACGTCCGTTTGTCGCAGGTCTCGTGGCCATTCGCGGCACGAATCCCGTCAAGATCTCCAATTCCAAGAATACGGGGGCCATTACCGCAATGGTTCAGGCCGCTTCGGACGTGCAGAGCGCCTATGTCTCGGAGATCGTCACCGTGGACGGCAAAGCCGACGTAACGATCTGCGACGATGCCACCAGGACGGCGTCGGCCGGAGCGACCGTCACGGCGATTCTGAAAGATAACTGGAATTCGAACATCCCCGGACTGTAATTATCCGGTTGTAAAGCAGATAGGGAGAGCCATTTGGCTCTCCCTATATTTTGTGAAGCCGTATGTTGTTACAGCTTCGGATTGTTCAGATGCCGCTCCCCGTCGCGGGCGGTCTTTTTGGCGAAATTGGCCTCGACGGCGGCCGTCAGGTCCACGCCCGTCTGGTTGGCCAGGCATACCAACACCCACAGTATGTCGGCCATCTCGTCGGCGAGGTTTTCCGTCTCGCCCTTTTTGAACGACTGGTCGCCGTATCGGCGGGCCATCACGCGGGCCAGCTCCCCCACCTCCTCGGTCAGGACGGCCATATTGGTCAGCTCCGAGAAATAACGCACGCCGTACTCCCTGATCCAGGCGTCGACGCGCTCCTGCAATTCCTTGATCTTCATATTATTTGATGCGTATCAGATTCAGCCCGTCGCGCAGCGGGACGATGACGTTCTCCACGCGCGGGTCTTCGACTATCATGCGGTTGAACTCCACGAGCGCCTGTGTGTGACGGTCGTTGTGGGCAATGGGTTCGACGACCTTTCCTGACCAGAGGATGTTGTCGGCGATCAGCACCGAACCACTGTGCACCAGCGCCTTGTTGCCGCTGTCGCCCATCAGCATCCGGTAATAATCGGGATATTCGCGTTTGTCGCCGTCGATGAACACCAGGTCGAACTCTTCGCCCAGCTTCGGGGCGATTTCGAGTGCCGAGCCGATGTGGAGCGTGATTTTGTGCCCGTGGGGACTGCGTGCGAAATACGAGCGGATGAACTCCTCCTGCTCGTCGTCCACCTCGACGGTGTGCAGTTCGGCGCCCTCCTCGAGTCCCGCGGCCATCGAGAGCGCCGAGTAGCCCGTGAAGGTTCCTATCTCGAGCACCCTCCGGGGCCGCACCATCCGCACGAGCATCTCCAACAGACGCCCCTGGATATGCCCCGAGAGCATCCGCGGCGCCACGGCCCGCAGGTTGGTCTCGCGGTCCAGTTCGTGCAGCAGCTCCTCCTCGGGTTCCGAAAAGTCGTGGACGTATCGTTCGAGCGGGTCCATCTCTCTATTCTTTGTAAAATCCGTGTTTGTTGAAGGCATACGACGCGGCGACCTGCTCCGGGGTGTCGGCTCCGAGTGCGAGCAGGCATTCGCGGGTGAATTCCAGATACCCCGTGCCGTTGGCCGTCACGAGGCTGCCGTCGCGCACGGCCTGCCGTTCCCGGAAAAGCCCGGCGCCCGTGTAGTTTGCGCCGCCCCACTCCCGGAGCATTCCGAGCGTGTTGCCGGTGTGTTCGGCGGCGTTCAGGAATCCGTGTGCCGCGAGGAACGATACGGCGTTGCAGATGGCCCCGACGAGAATCCTGCGCGACAGGGCCTCCCGCACCAGCGCGGCGATCCCTTCGGCTTCGGGCTTTCCCCAGCTCATGCCGCCGACGAGAATCACCCCGGCGCAGTCGTCCGGAAGCGTCTCCGTGCCGCAGTCGGGGGTGACGGTCAGGCCGCCGATCGAGCGCACGGGAACTCCCCCGGGCGCTGCGTATCGCACGGCGTAGTGCCCCGGGCGTCCCGGCATGACGCCCGCCCGGAGCGCCGGTGCGAGAAATGCCGCTTCCCAGTCGGCGAAATCGTCGAGTAAAACGAACAGTACGGTTTTCATGCTATTTGTAAATGAGTCGTGACATATTCGAAAACACCGTTTCGGCCACCTCGGTCAGCTGCACGGCCGTCAGGTCGCGGACTTTGGCGTAAACCTGCTCCATGGTGTCCACGTCGTCGTGGATCAGGAGGCTCTTGCCCGCGCCGAGCATATAGCTTTCGTTGCTCTCGCTCGAAATGGCCAGCTGGGCAATGAACTGCTTCTTGGCCATCGACAGCTGGCGTGCCGTGAGCGGCACGGTGCGGAGTTTCTGCAACTGGCCTTCGATCAGCCCGATGCACTGCTCCGCGTTGCTGTGGTCCGAACTGAAATAGATGGCTACGATTCCCGTGTCGCCGTAGGGCGTGTAGCTGGCCTCGATGTTGTACGACAGGCCGTTCTTCTCCCGCAAGACCACGTTCAGCAGCGAGTTGGCGCACGGTCCCCCGAGGATGTTCGTCAGCAGGGCCAGCGGCAGCCGCTGCTCCTCGGCGATGCCGCAGGCGCGGTTGCCGATGATGCAGTGGGTCTGGTGGGTGTGTTTCACGACTGTCTTTTCGAACGGTGCATAGGCCGCGGGCACGGTCCGTTCGAATCCGCGCACGGTCGCCGTCCGGTCGGCGAAATAACGCCCCGCCACCGCCTCGGCGGTCCTGGCCGAAAAGTTGCCGATCGACGAAAAGACCATCTGGTCGGTGGTGTGCGTGCGAGCCGTGAATGCGCGGATGGCGTCGCCGTCGTAACGCATCAGCGACGCCTTGCGGCCCAGGATGTTGTGCCCCAGCTCCGAACCTTCGAAGAGCATGTCCTCGAACGTGTCGTAGATCATGTCGGCGGGCGAATCCTTGTAGGTGTTTATTTCATCCACGATCACCTCTTTCTCGCGCTCCAGCTCCCGGTCGGGGAATGTCGAGCGGAAGGCGATGTCGGCGATCAGCTCCGCGGCTTTGGCGAAATCGCCTTTCAGCGTCGTGGCGTGCAGGGTCGTATCCTCCTTGGTGGTGAACGCGTTCAGCTCCCCGCCGAGGTTCTCCAGCCGGCAGTTGACCTGCCAGGCGCGGCGGTGCTCGGTGCCCTTGAAAAAGGCGTGCTCCGTGAAATGCGCCAGCCCGTACTGGTCCGGGTGTTCGTCGCGGCTTCCGGCGCCGATCACCAGCGCACAGTGCGCCACCGATCCCTTCACCTGACGGTGGATGCCCCGGATGCCGTTGGGTAACTTATAGGTATAAAATTCCATGTGTGTTTTTTACAGTTTGGTTCTGAGGCGCAGGAACTCGCCCGTGTGGCTCCCGGGACACTTTTCCAGCTCGCGGGGCGTCCCTTCGAACACGACCTGCCCGCCCTGCGTGCCCGCCTCGGGGCCGAGGTCCACGACCCAGTCGGCGCACTTGATGATGTCCATGTTGTGTTCGACGATCACGATCGTGTGGCCGCGTTCGATCAGGGCGTTGAAGGCCGCCAGCAGTTTCGAGATGTCGTGGAAATGCAATCCCGTCGTGGGTTCGTCGAAGATGAACATCACGCCGCCCTGCGCCGAATCTTTCGTGAGGAACGACGCCAGCTTCACGCGCTGGCTCTCGCCGCCCGAGAGGGTCGACGACGACTGCCCGAGCTTGATGTATCCCAGTCCCACATCCTGTAAAGGGCGCAATCGTTCGACGATGCGCTTGCAGGTAGAATTTTTTTCCTCTTCGCCGAAGAACGCGATGGCGTCGTCGACGGTCATTTCCAGCACGTCGTAGATCGACTTGCCGCGGTATTTGACCTCCAGCACCTCGTCGCGGAAACGCCGTCCGCCGCACGCCTCGCAGACTAGCTCCACGTCGGCCATAAACTGCATCGAGACCTTGATGACCCCCTCGCCCTGACACTCCTCGCAGCGGCCTCCGGCGATGTTGAACGAGAATGCCGAGGCCCCCAGCCCGTTGTGCTGGGCATAGGGCTGGTCCGAGTAGAGTTTCCGGATTTCGTCGTAGGCTTTGATGTAGGTCACGGGGTTCGAGCGCGACGACTTGCCGATGGGGTTCTGGTCGACCATCTCGACCGACTTGAGCAGCTGCACGTCGCCCGCCAGCCCGTCGAAATCCCCCGGCTTGACGCCCGTGTCGTACAGCATGCGCCGCAGCGCCGGGTAGAGAATGCCCTTTGCCAGCGACGATTTTCCCGAGCCGCTGACGCCCGTGATGCAGGTCATCACGCCCAGCGGAATCCTCACGTCGATGTTGCGCAGGTTGTTTTCCCGGGCGCCCTTTACGATTATCGAGTTGCTCCATCCGCGTTCCGTCGTTGGAACGGCTATCTCTCGCCGCCCTGTGAGGTAGTCGGCCGTGAGGCTCTTTTTGCTCTTCAGCAACTGCGGCAGCGTGCCGCTGAAAACCACCTCGCCGCCGTTGTAGCCCGCTTTGGGACCGATGTCCACGATCCAGTCCGCCGCGCGGATCACCTCCTCCTCGTGCTCCACGACGATCACCGTGTTGCCCAGGTCGCGCAGTTGTTTCAACACGGCAATCAGGCGGTTGGTGTCGCGGGGGTGGAGGCCGATCGAGGGTTCGTCCAGAATGTAGAGCGACCCCGTGAGGTTGCTGCCCAGCGACGTCGAGAGGTTGATGCGCTGGCTCTCGCCGCCCGAAAGGGTCGACGACAGCCGGTCCAGCGTCAGGTAGCCCAGCCCCACGTCGGCGAGGTATTGCAGGCGGTTGCGGATCTCGACGAGGATGCGCGATGCCGTTTTGGTGTCGTGCTCGTCGAGTTCGATTCCGGCGAAGAAGACAATCAGTTCGTCCACGGGCATCCGGACCAGGTCGGCGATGGTCTTCCCGGCGACGCGGACGTACAGCGCCTCTTTGCGCAGGCGCGAACCGCCGCATTCGGGACATGTGGTCTTGCCCGTGTAGCGGGCCTTCATCACCCGGAACTGGATTTTGCGCCGTTCCGAGTCGATATATTCGAAAAATTCGTCGAGACCGTGGAAATATTCGTTGCCGCGCCACAGCAGGCGTTTCTGCTCGGTCGTCAGCTCGTGGAACGGCGTGTGGATCGGGAAATCGAATTTCGAGGCGTTCTCCACGAGTTTCTGCTTCCATTTGCGCATCGTCTCGCCGCGCCAGCAGGCCACGGCGTCCTCGTAGATGGTCTTGCTCTTGTCGGGAATCACCAAATCCTCGTCGATGCCGATCACCTTGCCGTAACCCTCGCACCGGGGGCAGGCTCCCAGCGGGTTGTTGAAGCTGAACAGATGCTCCGAGGGGTGTTCGAACTCGATGCCGTCGGCTTCGAAACGTGAGGAGAACTCCCGGACACCCTCGTCCGTGACCACCTCGCAGATGCCCCCTCCGTAGGAGAAGGCCCGGGCCACCGAATCGCGGATGCGGGTCTGCATATCCTCGTCCGTCGTGACGCGCATGCGGTCGACCACCATTTTGATTCCTTCGGGGTCCGTGTCGGGACCGATGCCGGGCAGGATGTCCTCGATGAGCTTCACCTCGCCGTCCGTGTAGACCCTCATCAATCCCTCCGAGAGCAGCAGCGTCAGCTTTTCGATGATCCCCTGCCCTTCGGCGAGCGCCAGCGGGGCACCGACCACCACGCGCTGGTCCGCATGTCCGAGAATCCACGCCGCCACGTCGTCCACGCTGAAACAGTGCACCTCCTGCCCCGAGACGGGCGAAAAGGTGTGCCCGATGCGGGCGTATAACAGTTTGAGGTAGTCGTATATCTCGGTCGTCGTGCCCACCGTCGAACGGGGGTTGCGCGTGTTGACCTTCTGCTCGATGGCGATGGCCGGCGCAATGCCCGAGATGATGTCCACATCGGGTTTGTTGATCTTTCCGAGGAACTGGCGTGCATAGGCCGAAAGGCTCTCGACATAGCGCCGCTGCCCTTCGGCGAAGATCGTGTCGAAGGCCAGCGTCGATTTTCCCGACCCCGAGAGGCCCGTGATGACGACCAGTTTGTCGTGCGGGATTTCAACCTCGATATTGCGGAGGTTGTGGACCCGCGCACCTTTTATATAGATTGCGTTTTCGTGTTTCATTGCATTGTATCGGGGATCGATGCCCCGGCTTTGCGTAATTTTTCGATAAGCACCTCCGCGCGGCTTTCGCGGATAGTCAGCCGTATCGTGCACAGGTTGTCGAAATGCTGCGACTCCACTTTCGGCTGCTCCTCCTTGACGACGCGCATGACGTCGTTCATCGCCACATAGGGGAAATCCGCCTCCACCGTGCGGTCCACGGTCCGTTCCACGATCTCCGCGGCGGCGATGGCCTCGGCCGCCGACTCCTTGTAGGCGGCTATCAGCCCCGGAACCCCCAGTTTCGTGCCTCCGAAATAGCGGACCACGACCACCAGGCAGTCGGTGATGTCGTTCGAGAGCAGCTGCCCGAGAATCGGCTTCCCGGCGGTTCCCGAAGGCTCTCCGTCGTCGTTCGAACGGAACGCCTCGCCGTGCGGGCCCAGCCGCCAGGCGTAGCAGTGATGCGTGGCGTCGTAATATTTCTTGCGCAGGGCGTCGAGCCGTTCGCGAATCTCCTCTTCCGAGCGCACGGGATATATCCAGGAGAGGAACTTGCTGCTCCGCTCCCGGCAGGCGGCTTCGGCTGTGGCCGCGACGGTTCGGTAACTGTCGCCGGCCACCGTTATTTCACTTTTCGGAAAAGGCGCTCCCAGCGGATGTTGGCCGGGAAACGCTTGTTCGCATCGAGCGACAGCCATACGAACGACGCCTTGCCGACGATGTGGTCCTCGGGAACGAAGCCCCAGAAACGCGAGTCGGCCGAATTGTGGCGGTTGTCGCCCATCATCCAGTAGTAATCCATGGCGAAGGAGTACTCCGCGGCTTCTGCGCCGTCGATGTAGATTTTGCCGTCGCGCTCTTCGAGTTCGTGGCCCTCGTAGGCTTCGATGATGCGGCGGTAGAACGGCAGGTTTTCGGCTGTGAGCTGCACCGTGGCGCCTTTCGCCGGAATCCAGATCGGACCGTAGTTGTCCTGGCTCCAGCGGGGTTCGTCCCACTGCGGGAATACGCCGTCATTGGGGGTGTAGATATAGCGGCGCACCGAGATGACGTTGCTGAGGGCCTTGACCTTCTCGGCGGTCTCGTCCGTGAGCGTCATGTAATAACCCGAGCCGTTGCCGGTGTACTCCCGGATGCCGAGGTTGTCGATGGCGTACTGCGTGAAGGGCGACGAGGTCTGCACCACGTAATTATATTGCAGTCCCGGCACCGGTTCCTGTGGTTTGCCGTTGATGAAGGCGCGTCCGTCGCGTATTTCCAGCGAGTCGCCCGGGATTGCGATACAGCGTTTGATGTAGTTCTCGCGCTTGTCCACGGGACGGCTGATGACCGTGTACTCCTCGTTGAGACGCTTGCGGCCCTCCTCCTTGCCGAACGAACGTTCGAAATCGCGCACCACGTCGTAGTAAGTCACCGCCGGGTCTTCGAGCAGCACGGTGTCCCCCGCCGGAAAGTTGAAAACCACCACGTCGTTGCGGCGGATAGGCTTGAGCCCCTTCAGGCGGTGGTACGGCCACTTGATTGCCTCGGAGAACGATTTCTTGGTCTGCGAGAAGGGCATCGTGTGATGCACGAAGGGGAACGACAGCGGCGTGTTGGGCATCTGGGGTCCGTAGGCCACCTTGCTCACGTAGAGATAGTCGCCCACCAGCAGCGACCGTTCCATCGACGAGGTGGGGATGACGTACATCTGAAAGATGAAAATATGGACCAGCGTGGCGACGACCGTGGCGAAGATAATGGCGTTGACCCACTCGTAAACCGTCTTGTAGACCTTGCTCTGGCGGCACATCTTCACGTTGTGGCTCCACACGTAGCGGTAGAAAAATTTCGTGATGTAGAGGTCGAAGATGATCGGCAATCCGAGCAGCAGCCAGAGGTTGCCCGTCCAGACCACGAACCAAAGCGTATAGAGCAGTGCGGCGAGTGTGAACCCGACCCATTTGTTGTGGAGTAATTCCCTGATTTTTCCCATTTTGTATCGGTTATTTCAACTATTTCAGCAAGTCGTCCATCGAGTAGACGCCCTGTTTTCCGCAGAGGAATTCGGCGGCCACGACGGCCCCCATCGCCAGCGTGCGGCGGTTCTTGATCGTGTGTTTCAGTTCCAGCATGTCGTCCGCCGACTCGTAGGTCACGGTGTGGATGCCCGGAACGGCGCCCTCGCGCACCGAGCGGATTTCGATCCGGTTGGCCGGCGTGTCCTCGCTGCGTTCCACGCGGTTCGTGGCGTGCGCGATGCCCGGAGCGTAATTGACCCACCCCTGCTTGTCGCCGAGGTTGTCGAGGATGCCTTCGGCCAGCGTGATGGCCGTGCCGCTCGGGGCGTCGAGTTTCTGGGTGTGGTGCACCTCTTCGATGTGCACGTCGTAGCCGCCCACGCGGCCGATCATCGCCGCCAGCTGGCGGTTGAGGCGGAACATCAGGTTCACGCCCAGACAGTAGTTCGAAGCGTAGAACAACGCTCCGCCCCGTTCGCGGCACAGCTCCTGCAGTTCCGCGAGGCGGTCGGTCCAGCCCGTCGTGCCGCTCACCACCGCCACACCGTTTTCGAGGCAGGTGCGGATATTGGCGTAGGCTGTTGCGGGCGTGGTGAATTCCAGCGCCGCGTCGATTCCCGCCAGGTGTTCCGCATCGAGCTCGTGGGCGTTGTCGGTGTCGATGACGAGGGCCACCTCGTGGCCTCTTTCAATGAGTATCCGTTCGATTTCACGGCCCATCTTGCCGTATCCTATGATCGCTGCCTTCATTAGTCCGTCGGAAATTTGTTTCCTGCAAAGATACGAATTATTTATGAATCTAAACGCAGACCGGAGTATTATAGTATGGCGGAATTTTGTATATTTGCAGAGGATAAACCTCCGCTTATGCGTTATTTCCTCGAACTTCGGTACAATGGAGCCGCCTATTGCGGCTGGCAGCGGCAGCCCGACATGCCCACGGTCCAGCAGACGCTGGAGCGGGCGCTCACCACCCTGCTGCGCGAACCCGTCGAGGTGACGGGCGCCGGACGTACCGACACGGGGGTCAACGCCTCCTACTACGTGGTGCATTTCGACTGCACGACGCCCGTCGAGGACCCTGCCCGGACGGTCTACAAACTCAATTTCCTGCTTCCGGGCGACATCGCCGCGGGGAGCATGACCCCCGTTGCGGAGGATGCCCACGCCCGCTTTCACGCCCGTGAACGGGAATACCGTTATTTCATCGAGCCGCGCAAAAATCCTTTCACGCGTCATCTGACGTGGCAGTACTACGTGCCGCTCGACATCGGGCGGATGAACGAGGCCGCCGCCCTGCTGACGCAATACGACGATTTCACCTCTTTCGCCAAGCTCAATTCGAACAACAAGACCAATATCTGCCGGGTGAAGGAGGCCGTGTGGACCGTCAACGAGCGCGGCACGATGTGCTTCACGATCCGTGCGGACCGGTTTTTGCGCAACATGGTGCGGTCGCTCGTCGGCACGCTGGTCGATGTGGGGCGCGGACGCTATACGCCTGTGGAGTTCCGGGCTATCGTCGAGAGCCGCGACCTGTCGCGTTCGAGTGCGGGAGCCCCGGCACAGGGATTGTTCCTGAGCGACGTATGCTATCCACCGGAAATTTTCGAACGTCATTGTTATACTAAATTCAAATTGTTATGATTGGAACAGTTGTTTGGCTGATCGGCCTCGTATGCGCCATCTGGTGCGTGATGGACATTTTCAAGAAGAACATTTCCACGGCCGGCAAGGTGATCGCGTCGATCATCGTGCTGCTCACCAGCTGGCTGGGGCTTGCGGTCTATTATTTTTACGGCCGCGACCATCTGGAAGAGTGGTTCCGGTAATTGCCGGAATACGCTTCTCGGAGAAAGAGCGACGGGACCCGCAGAGGTTCCGTCGCTCTTTTTTTGCCGGGGCGATATGCCCCGTATATCCGCGAGAGGCGTTTTTCCTTACAGCAAAAGCGTTTTTTTTATTATTTTCTTTTCCATACATTTGAACGGTTGCACAATTATCTTTAACCGTTTTCCGGAATGGATCAGGAGTATTTACAGGTCATTCGCTTGAATTGCGGCAGCAAGCAGGCCTTCACGGCCATCTACAACAAGTATGTCGGCAGGATCTTCAACTATGTCTGCGCCATGACCCGCGACGAGGTGCTGGCCGAGGACATCACCCAGTTCTGCTTCATGAAGCTCTGGGAACGCCGCAAGGAGATACGTCCCGACGAGAATTTCGCCGCCTACCTTTATGTCATCGCCCGCAACGCCGTCTACAAGGAGACGCGGCGGCTGGTCACCTCGGCCAACTACATCGACTTTCTCACCCACGCCTCGGCCATCGGGCTGAACAGCACGCAGGAGGATGTCAATTTCAGCCTGCTGAAGAGCAAGATGGCCCAGGTGATCGACCGGCTGCCCGACTCGCGGCGGCTGATCTACCTCATGAGTTCCGAGCGGCACATGACCAACGAGGAGATCGCCCGCGAGCTGAACATCTCGCCGAAGACCGTGGAGACGCAGCTGAGCCGCGTCGTGGCGGCCCTGCGCAAGCATCTGGCGCATTTCATCTGAAAATAATCGCGAAAAACAGAATTCCCTGTAAGGAAAAGACCCCCTCATGGGATACATCTTATGGATATGACGAACAAAAAGACCTATTTCGACCTGCTCGACAAATTGTACGACGGCACGACGACCGAAGCCGAGAACCAACAGCTGGACTCGCTTACGGGACGAAAATACGAAGCGTATTTCAACGCTTACAGCGACCGGCGGTGGGACGAGAGTTCCCCGGAGCTCGGACGGGAACGGATCGACCGGATGCGCAACGACATCCTGAGCCGCATCGCCACGTTCGACGACCTTTCCGACCGCCGTTCGCGGCGTCTCTGGCCGACGCTCTGCAAGGCGGCCGCCGTGGTGGCGCTGGTCGTGGGAGCCTCGCTGGCGAGCTACCGTTACGCCGTCATTTCGCAGCCTGAGCAGCAGTTCGAAGTGGTGACGGCCTTCGGACAGAAGAGCTCCGTGACGCTGCCCGACGGCACCCGCATCTGGCTCAACTCCGGGAGCCGCGTCTCCTACTCCTCGGCGTTCAACAGCCGGAGCCGGACGGTGAACCTCGAGGGCGAGGCTTATTTCAGCGTCGCCCGCAATGAACAGCTGCCCTTCGTGGTGCAGGCCGACGGGATGTCGGTGACGGCGCTGGGCACGAAATTCAATGTCAAGGCCTATGCCAACGAAGAGGAGGTCGTGGCGACGCTGGTCGAAGGCAAGATCCGCACCGACGCCGGTGACGAGAGCGAGATCGTCCTGCCGGAGAACCAGGCCAGCTACAACCGTTCGTCGGGGGAGATGTCGGTCCGTCCGGTCGAAAACATGGAGCTGCCGATGGCGTGGTTCAACAACAAGATCGTCTTCAGCGGCGAGACGCTGGACCTCATAGCCCGGACCCTGGAACGCATGTACAACGTCAAGGTCGTCTTCGGCGACGATGCCTGTCGCCGCTATGCCTATCGGGGACTCGTACACAATAATTCGTTACACAACGTGCTCTACCTCATTTCGAGCACCTCGCCCGTGGACTACCGGATAACGGGCAACACGGTGGAGTTCCGCTCGAGACAGCCATAGCCGAAAACTTTACATACCAAATACTTACTACTGCTAAAACCAACCTTTATGTCGAAAAATCTACGAATTATTCACCTGATGGCAATCGTTTTAGCCCTGACGGCCTTTGCCCGTCCGGCGAGCGGCCAGACGGTGTCGGTCAGCGTGAAGGGCGTGCCGCTCAAGGACGCGATCCCCGTGATCGAGCGGCAGACCGGCTACAATTTCTTTTACAGCACGGCGCTCCCGGACATGGAGACCCCGGTGACCGTCGAGCTGAAGGACAAGCGTATCGCGCAGGTGTTGGAGGTTCTTTTTTCGGGCCTGCGCATCGAATACCGGGTCCGGGAGAACAAACAGATCGTCCTGACCCCGAAAACCACGAAGGAAAAACTCCCCCCCCCGACGGTACGGGGCATCATTACGGACGGTTCGGGCGTGCCCGTGATCGGTGCCACGGTGCTGGTCGTCGGGACCAATAACGGGGTTGTAAGCGGCGCCGACGGTGGTTATTCGATTGCCGTGCAGTCGCCGGACGACGTGCTCAGGTTCTCGTTCCTCGGCTGCGAGCCCCGGCGCATCCGGGTCGGCAACCGCACGGTGATCGACGTCGTTCTTTCCGAGCAGGAGAATGCCCTCGAGGAGGTCGTCGTCGTGGCCTACGGCGTCCAGAAGAAGGCCAACATGTCGGGCGCCGTCGCTTCGGTCAATTTCGAGGAGGCGGGCGAAAAACGCGCCCTCACCAACATTTCGGCGGGTCTTCAGGGTGTCTCGGCGGGCTTGCTGGCCATGCAGTCGTCGGGAGAGCCCGGCGCCGACCAGGCCGCCGTGACCATCCGCGGCATGGGTACGCTCAACAACTCCTCGCCGCTGGTGGTGATCGACGGCATCGTCGGCAGCATGGACGACGTCAATCCGAACGACGTCGCCACGATGTCGGTCCTGAAGGACGCCGCATCGTCGGCCATCTATGGCTCGCGGGCCGCCAACGGTGTCATCCTCATCACGACCAAGCAGGGCCGGCAGGGGCGTTCGCGCATCACCTACAACGGACGCGCCGGCTTTCAGCGCGTCAGCGTCCCGATCGACGTGGTGGACAACTACGTCGTCTACATGAACACCATCAACCGCGCCACGCTCAACGCGGGCAACGTCGCGCCTTTCGGGCAGGAGATCATCGACGAATGGGCGGCCAATTCGGCCTCCAACCCCACCGTCTACCCCAATACCGACTGGTTCGGGGCCACGTTCCGCAACGCCTTCATCCAGGAGCACAACGTTCAGGCGGCCGGCGGCAGCCAGTCGGTCAACTACCTCGTCTCGCTGGGTTACATGCAGAATGACGGAACGATGCGCAAGACGGGTTACGACCGTTACAGCTTCCGGGCCAACGTCTCGGCCGACGTCACCAAATGGCTGCGGCTGAACGCCGTCGTGAACGGCAACCACGGTATCCAGAAGGGCGTCGATGTCTCGACGACGATGTCGTCGCTGGGCAACGCTTCGCCGGGTACGCTTCCGCAGGCTCCCGACGGTCGTTTCGGCGGCGAGTGGGCTCCGGGCGGTAACGTGCAGGCTAACAACATCTTCGCGGGGCTGGCCTCCTACGACAAGAAGACCCGCACGACCAAACTGAACGGCAAACTGGGCTTCGACATCACTTTTGCCAAGAACCTGAAATGGTACAACAATTTCGCCGTGACGGGCACCCTGCTGAGCACCTCGCAGATGAACTACCCCAACATCGAGATCTGGGATTTCAAGAACGACGCGGTGCTCATCACCACCGGCACGACGCAGACCCAGCTGAGCGAGACCTATGCCAAGAGTTACGGACTGATCGTCGATTCCTACCTGCAATACGACGTACTGCCCCACATCGAGGACCACAGCCTCTCGCTCACGGCCGGCTACAATCAGGAGTACAACTACTACCACGACAGCTATATACAGGCGCTGGACGTTCTGAGCGCCGATACCGACGTGCTGAACGCCGCCACGACCCCTTCGAAGATCACGGGTACCTCGACCGACAGCGCCGTGCGCTCGTTCTTCGGCCGCGTCAACTATGACTACCGGGGACGTTATATCTTCGAGGCCAATTTCCGGGCCGACGGTTCCTCGCGTTTCGCCAAGGGCAACCGCTGGGGCTATTTCCCCTCGTTTTCGGCGGCCTGGCGTATCTCCGAGGAGCCTTTTCTGAAAGATGCCGCGGGCGGCTGGCTCGACAACCTCAAGGTCCGCGCCTCGTGGGGGCAGCTGGGTAACAACAGCGTCGGCGACTATGCCACGCAGCTGATCTACACGCGCCGTTCGAACGTCTTCGGCGACACGGCCGTTTCGGGCGCCGGCATTACGGCCATCGTCAACGAAGGGCTGAAATGGGAGACGACGACCATGACCAACGTCGGTGTCGACCTGTCGCTTTTCCGCACGCGCTTCAACCTCTCGGTCGACCTGTTCCACAAACTGACCGAGGACATTCTGGTCCGCACCAAGATTCCGGGCGTTTTCGGCGGCATGGACGCACCGTTCCGCAATGCCGGACAGGTCCGCAACCGCGGTATCGAGATCGAGGCCGGGTGGCACGACAAAATCGGCAAATTCGAATATGCCGTCTCGGCCAACTATTCCTATGTCAGGAACAAGGTGCTCAAATACCAGGGCAATGTCCCCGCCTACTCCGGACAGCGGATATTGCTCGAAGGTTACTGTATCTGGGATTACTATGTGCGCGAGGTGGAGGGCATCGCCACACAGGAGAAAATCGACGAGATGCTGGCCGACGGCTATGTTTTCTACCCCTCGACGCCCCACCCCGGCGACTTTATTTACAAGGACCAGCAGCAGCAGGGCGAGGAGGGTTACAAGGTCATCAACGACGGCGACCGCGTGATCAAGGGTTCGTCCTATCCGAAGCATTTCTTCGGGTTCACGCTCTCGGCCAACTGGAAGGGCATCGATTTCTCGGCGCTGTTCAGCGGCGTGGCGGGCGTTTCGCAGTACCTGAACGGCACGTGGTACACCAACGTCCTGAAGAACGGATCGGTCATCAACAAGAAGTTTCTCGGCGCGTGGTCTTACGACAACCCCACGAGCCGCATCCCCGCCATCACCACCGACGACGGAGGCCGCAACACCGTGGCCAACGATTTCTGGCTGCAGGACGCTTCGTACCTGAAACTGCGCAACCTGACCGTGGGATATACCCTACCCCAAAAGTGGTTCAGTCCGCTGATTTCGCGCTGCCGGGTTTATTTCTCGGGCGAGAACCTGCTGACCTTCACCAAATTCGAGGGCCTCGATCCCGAGACGGGCAGCACCAGCAACTATCCCAACATGAAACGCTATATGTTCGGCGTAAGTATCACCTTCTAAGTAGGACAAGACATGACGAATATCAACAAATACCTGCTGATGCCGGCCGTGGCGCTGATGTGCGCCTCGTGCAGCGATTTCCTGGAGACCAGCCCCAGCGACGGCATCGGGTCGAGCAAGATGTGGACCACCGAAGAGCACGTCGACCTGGGCGTGACGGCCGTGTACAGCGTGCTGAAGACCCGGGGCAACTATTCGCGCAACGCGCTGACCGACGCCTACACGCAGTATGCGTTCCTGATGTCGAGCGGTTTCGACGAGCTCGGGCAGCGCTATTTCTGCTACAACACCGCGACGACGGGCTACGGCGTCTTTTCGTCGAAATGGGAGTCGGATTACCTCGGCATCCAGTACGCCAACCTCGCCATTGAGAACATTCCCAACGTTCCGATCGACGCGGAGAAACGCGATTACAGCCTCGCCGAGGTGCGTTTCCTGCGGGCACTCTACTATTTCGACCTGCTGACTTTTTTCAGCGGCCACAAGGCGCAGGACAAGGGTGTTCCGCTCTACACCGAGATGCCCGGCTACGACGACGCCTACAAGCCCCGTGCGACTCCGGCCGATGTCCGCGCCGTGATGATCGAAGACCTCGAATACGCTGTCGATAACCTCCCCTGGCGCTCGAAGGAGAAGGGACGCGCCAACCGCGCAGCCGCCCTGACGCTGCTGGGCAAGGTCTACCTCTATGCCGATGCCTATGCCGAAGCCGCCGGGGTGTTCGGACAGCTCATGCAGGAGAACGCCGAGAGCGATTCGCCCTACACGCTGCACGACGACTACGGCGAGATGTTCACGCTCGCTGGCGAGAACAACAACGAATATGTCTTCGTGATGAGCTTCCTCGACACCTACGGCAACGGCAGCTACATCGACCTGCTCTACAACACCCGTTCGGCGAACTGCTCGGGTACGAACACCTCGATTCCGACGATCTACCTCGCCAACGCCTATCTCAACAAGGACGGTTCGGCTTTCGACTGGAGCGCCTATCCTTCGTTCTCGTGGAACGACGAGGCGCAGGTCAACGCCCTCTTCGCCAACCGCGATCCGCGGCTGGAGGCTTCGCTGATCCGCCCCTACGCGCTTTTCGTGGGCAAGGACAACGTCACCTACCAGTACCGCACGTCGTATGACACCTCGACGGTTCCCTACCCCTGCCTGCGCTCGGATAACGGCCTGAATGACCACTACTGCTGGCGGAAATTCTGCAACACGGGCAACGAGACGACCATCCGCCGCCATTCGCCGACCGATTTTCCCATCATCCGCTGGGCCGACGTGCTGCTGCTCTACGCCGAGGCGCTCAACGAGGCCGAGGGCCCGGGCGACAAGGTTTACGCCGCACTCGACGCCGTGCGTTCGCGTGTCAAGATGCCCGGCGTGAAACGCGGCGGCAAGGAGGCCGTGCGCCAGATCATCCGCAACGAGCGGGTCTACGAGCTTGCGGGCGAAGGCCACCTCTATTTCGATTTCCAGCGGTGGTATGCCCACGATCCCTCGTTCGACATCACGACGCTCAACCACCAGATACTGGGCTACAAGGGCAGTCCCGTCGGGGCGAAGGCCGGTACCCGCGCATTCACCGCGCGTAACTGGTATTACGCCATTCCGCAGGCTGAGATCGACATCAATCCCGCCCTGACGCAGGGCGACGGATGGGGAAACTAACCTATAACGAAATCGACCGAAATGAAGAAGTTAATGAATACGTTTATGCTGTTTTGCTCGCTGTTCGCGTTTTCGGGATGCTCCGACGAGGCGCAGCTGCTGCCTGCTGCCAAGGGCGAGCAAGGCTGGTATGTGAACCCCTATCTCGACGATCTGTGGGTGAAGGTCAAGGCCAATGAGGCGGGACTCGACATCTGGGACATCTGCCAGTTCGTCCTCGAGGCCAGTGACCTCGGCTGGGACCAGAAATACCTCAAAGTGGCGCTTACGAACCTGACCAATGCCCAGATCCGCACCGAAGGCCATCACAACTACGGCCAGATACCCCGCTACATCGGCGGCGACACCGAAACGACGTCGTTCGACAAGAACAACGCCGAGTTCCTGATGGAGTTGCTCTCGCTCGAGCGCATGCTCTACTACGACCGGCTGGACGACGTGAACAAGGCTCTGCTGGATGACCTGATCGACTACTCGGTCTATGCCATCCTCGACGACCCGAACATCGCCGTCACCTACACGAATATCTACGTGATGCGTGCGTGGAACCTGATCGCCCTGGGCGAGACGCTCCCCGCCGACCGCACATGGGGCCGTTCGATGAACGTCCGTCCCGAAGAGCTGGCCGAGGAGGGCTACCGGCTGTTCCGCGACTGGATGGCCGAGATCAGGAAGAACGGCATTCACGAGCACAACAGCCCGACCTATACGGGCGTGCAGGCCGAGTGCCTGGGCTATCTGGCGAAATACACGAAGGACGAGGCGATCCGCCACGAGGCGAACGTGGCTCTGGAGTACCTTTCGGCCATGGCTTTCGCCAACTATTTCACTCCGGCCATGATGCTCGGCGGCGTACAGTCGCGCTGCTACTACAAAGGTTCGAGCAACGGCAAGATCGACAACATCATGGGCGGACTCATCAAGGGCTGGGGCACCTATTTCTTCAACCGGCTGGCCATGTGGACGCCGACGGAACAGGCGCGGCGGATCAACGCCACCTATCCGCGGCTGGTGTGCTACAAATGGGGCTGGGACCCCGACATGAACGCCGTGGGCTACTACACCGAGAAATACAACATCAGCAGCGTCGGTCGCACCTACACGGGCAACGCCAACGAAAAGACCATGACGATCTTCCTTTCGAGCCCCCGGCAGAAGACGCTGGTCAACATCGTCCACTATTTCGACGGACGCCAGGACCCCTACGGCAAGAACTACATCAACGGCCTGGCCCGTCACCTGCAGAAATATGCTCTCGGACGTTCGCAGCGTAACAACGAGTTCGTGGCGATGGTCTCGGGCGACGGTTCGGAACGCGGCGACACCAAGAAACTCCAGTCGCACATCGTCCTGCCGTCGAACTACATCGACGAGGTGTGGCTCGGGAACGAAAAGATCGACAAATGGCTGTCGATCGGCAACAAGGCGCTTCCCGCGGGCGACAACTACACGTTCTTCCTGCGTTTCGACGACGTGGTGGTTTCGATCCGCTATCTCTATGCCGTGGACATCAACGGCAAGCAAGCCACTCCGCGGCTCTACATCGACACCGACGGCACGCAGGTCTTCACTCCCGGCAACGCTATGCGCATCACGACGGACCTTTCGACGGGAACCCCGGCCAAGTGGACCCGCGGCACCGTGGCGATGTGGTGGCGGGCCGACGACGGCATCACCACCGACGAACAGTTCGCGGCCCTGCGCGAAAAGGTCATCTCCGCCGCGAGCACGGTGACCGACGACGGAAGCCGCATCAGCGTGCAGGTCACGACGCCCGACGGCGACCTCGGATTCTCGGGCAACCTCGTCCACAAAGTCTTCCCGCAGGCCGTTCAGGCCAATCCCACGTCTCCCGACAACAAAGAGTACTGGGGATTCGAGCAGACTGCGACGGTCGGCGGCGTCGAGGCTGAAAACGTCCTCTTCACGGTCAACGGCGAGGACATCGCGGGACCCATTTTCCAGAAATCCAACCTGTAATCCGATCCGACGATGAAAAAATATCTCTATATCCTTCCGATGCTCGGCATGCTGCTGACGGCGGCCTGCTCCGACAGCGACGAGGTCAACGGTTCGCTGCCCTCGGTGACGACGCTCGACGCCGACGAAATAACCCGCTCGACGGCCGTGCTGAACGGCGAGACCAGCGGTGCCGTGGGCAACATGCTCACCCGCGGCGTTTGCTTCTCGACCTCCGAAACGGTCGCCTTCGAGGACAGCAAGGTCTCCGTGCTGCGCGGCAGCGGCCGCTTCTCGGTGAAGACCCACGAACTCACGCCCGTCACGACCTATTACATGCGGGCCTATGCCGTGATGAAGGACGGCACGGTGCAGTACGGCGAGATGAAGAGCTTCACGACGAGCGATTTCCAGCTCCCGTCGCTCGAGATGCTCGAACCCACCGATGTCCGTTCGAAAGAGTTCACGCTCAATGCGCGGATCGTGTCCGAGGGTGACTACCCGATCGCTTCGTGCGGATTCGTCTATTCGAAGAGCGCCGGCCCGGAGGTCGACGGTGACGGCTGCACGACGCTTACCCTCGACACCCGGGAGCCCGAGATGAAGGCCACGGCCGCCTCGCTGGAGATCGGCACCAGATACTACGCCCGGGCCTTTGCCGCCACGGCTTTCGGTACGGCCTATTCCGACGAGATCGCGGTGACGACCAGCGACATTGCCCCGGCCGACATCGCCGCCGTCACCGTCGGCGGGAATACCTACACGTCGCTGACCCTCTCGACCGAGATCACCAATCCGCACGGCACGGTCACCTCCTACGGTTTCTGCTGGTCTGCGGCCAACGCACTGCCGACCACTGGGGATTCGTCCGTCGAACTCGCCGGCAAAGCCTTCTCGCACACGATCGACGGGCTGCTGCCCAACACGCTGATCCACATCCGCGCCTATGCCGTGAACGACGCGGGGCTCAATTACGGCGATGTCCTGAGCGTCCGCACCCGGACCTACGACTGCGGCGGCAACATGGCTGCCGTCGTCCCGCCCGAGACGTTCCACATCGGCTGGCTCGGCGACAAGATGCAGTACAACGAGCAGCTGGGCTTCACCCCGACCTACACCGAGGCCAACGACGGTGTCTTCGACAACACCAACCTGAACGTATCGGTCGGCCGCAAGACCCCGCCCGTGCCGTCGCAGGTTGTCAATCTGGCGCCCTACCGCATCGCCAAATACGAGGTGACGAACGCCGATTACGTGGAGTTCCTGAATCTCTACAAGAGCGCCACGGTCAAGGAGGGCGACTATGCGGGCAAGGAACTGCTCTTCATGCAGGGCACGAAGATCACCTACGATGCGGGTTCGCAGAGCTGGAGCATCGCGGACGACCTGGCCCGTCATCCCGTCGTCGGGGTCACGTGGTACGGCGCCTACGAGTTCTGCCGCTTCTTCGGGGGCTTCCTGCCCAGCGAGGCGCAGTGGGAGAACGCCGCCCGCGGCAACGTCTACTCCAACGATCCGTCGGTTCCGATGTACCGTTACAGCGGCAGCAACGACCTTGCGGAAGTCGCTGTCTACAACTCCGTGGAGACCGCCGAGGTCGGCACCAAGAAGCCGAACCAGCTGGGAATCTACGATATGTCGGGCAACGCGCAGGAGTGGACCAACACCTGGTACAACAACTACACGGCGACGTTCACCGAGCTCGGTCAGGGCAGCCAGCCTTCGAAGACCTGCCGCGGCGGACGCTGCCAGCGTGGTATCCTGCCCCATTTCGTCAACAACTCCCGCGAGGCGTTCAATATCGACCAGTATGCGGACGGTAAGAATTCCTACATCGGGTTCCGTTTCTGTGACGCCCATGTCGAGTAAGATGAAAACGCTTTCTGCGACGCTTCTCCTCGTGCTGCTCTGCACGGCATCGCTTTCGGCCCGGCCGAAGGCGGTGCCGCAGGGCTTCGCCGACTCGCTGCTGCGCTGCACGGTCGAGCGGGCCGTTCCCGCCGCGAAATACGTTTGGAACTGGCGCGACGCGGTGGTGCTCAAGGCGCTGACGGACCTTTACGACCTGCGTCCGGAGCTGCGCCCGACGGTCGAAGAGTATGTCCTGACGGCCATGCACGCCACGGCGGAGCGGGTCCACGGCAACCATCCGAACGGAGTCGCTTCGGGCGTGGGACTGGCGTTCCTCGTCCGTGCGGGGCTCGACGACGGCACCTTCGGGGCCGCCGCCGACAAGGTCTACCGCCAGTATTGCCGCATCGGACGCTGGCAGGGCGCCACCTCGCACCGCCCGGGCCGCATTGAACTGTGGGACGACACGGTTTACATGCTGACCGTTTACCTGCTCGAAATGTACCGCGCCACCGGGGATGAACGCTATCTCGACGATTGCGTCCGCGAGATCACGGCCCATGCCGCCCAGCTCCGCAACCCCGCGACGGGGCTTTGGTACCACGGCTGGTCGGCGACGAACTACTGTTACGAGGACAACTGCTGCGAATACCTCTGGAACTCCAACCAGTTGCAGCGCAATACCGAATACTGGGGTCGCGGCAACGGCTGGATCGCCATGTCGCTGGCCGATGTGCTGTCCCTCCTGCCCGCTGGGCACCGGGACCGCAGCGACTTGAAGGCGATGTTCGTGCAGATGATGCGGACGCTCTGCCGGGTGCAGGACCCTGCTACGGGGCACTGGCGTCAGCTTCCGCTCCGTGTGGAGGATGCCGGTGCCGGAAACTACATCGAGAGCTCGGCCACCGCGATGTTCGGTTACGCCCTTGCAAAGGGCGTTGCGGAGGGGGTGCTCCGGGGCGGGCGCTATCGGAAGGCCGCCGAACGGGCCTGGAAAGGGCTGCTCGCGCACAGCGTCGAAGGGCGCGGCACCGACAGCCTGACGCTGGGCAACGTGTGTGCGGGCACCTGCATCGGCGAACGCCGCTATTACTATGCGCGTCCGGTCGTCAGCGGAGAGAGCTTCGCGACGGGGGCTTTCCTCCAGTTCGCCGGTCAGATGGATCAGCTCGACAGACGCTGATTTACTGTTACTTACATTGTTTAATCTTCCGGGCCGCCGATGGCCCGGGTAAAACCTGCCAACCATGAAACGAACCTACCAACGACCCGATCTGGAGCTCTTTACGGTCTCCGCCGAGAAAGGATTTGCCGCCTCGGACGAAGAAAATCCCCTCTATTTTGACGACGGAGGCGAAGCGATCGGTTATGAATAAGTGAAAACTACAAAAAAAGAGAACCATGTACAAACTGACCTTTTATGCGATAACCCTCTCCGCCGCGCTGGGCTTTGCTTGTAGCGAGAGCGGCGGTATGGATGAAACGACGCCTCCGGGCCCGCAAAACCCTTCCGGTGATTTTCACCTGACGGCGGCCATCGACCCCATCACCCGCACCGAACTGACCGACGCTTCGACGGTCATCTGGAAAGCGGGCGACAAACTCAGCGCGTGGATCGACGGCGACGCCTCGAACGCGAATGTGGAGCTGACCTTGACCCCCGAATCGGACGGACAACCCGTCGGACGCTTCAGCGGTCCGCTGGCTCCGTCCTCCGATGCCTTCACGCTCTACGCCGTTTATCCCTATGCCGATTACGGCAGCGACCCTGCTGCCGTGACGCGGACCGTACCTGCGGAGGTCGAACGCCGCAGCGACGTGAACGAGGTGATCGGGGTGTCGGATTTCATGCTGGGGCGTGCGTCCCTTTCCGGGGCTGACGACGAGCATACGATCGCATTCAGCCATCCGCTGGCGCTACTCAACATCGTTATCGACGGTTCGAACAGCATTTTCAGCGACGGGGTGATCGAGTCGTTCACGATGTCCGCCGGCAAAACCTTCGTCGGTGACGTCGTCTGCAACCTGAAGGAATGGAGCATCGCCGCGGCCGATCCCGAAGCCGGCAGGACGCTGAAGATCAACTATGGGGCCGATGCCGTCATGAGCGCACCCCAGAACGCCTGGGTGGCGATCATGCCCGCCGACCTCACGGATGCCGGGTGTACGTTCGTCCTGACGCTGACTAACGGGCAGCAGATCACCTTTACGGTCGATCCGAAGGTTGCCTTCAGGGCGCAGACCCGCTATACGCTGACTTTCGACGACATCGACGGCTGGATCAGCCGTAAAAAGGCTGCCGCCAAATCCTACGACCTGGTGGCCGACGGCGGCGGACGTGCCAACTGCTATATCGTCCGGAACGGCGGCTATTTCAAATTCGCGGCCGACTACCCCGACCGGAACAAGACCTATGAGCTGACAGGCGTCACAGGTGCCGACTGGCTCTGGTCGACGGGCGACCAGCCGTTGGTCGCCAACCTGGGTTACGGTTCGAAAAACATCTATTTCACCGTTCGTCCCGGGACCGAGGGCAATGCCGTGATCGCTGCCAGGGACGATGCGGGCAATATCGTCTGGAGCTGGCATATCTGGATGACGACCGAAGATCCGCTCACCCCGACGCACTATACCCGCGGCAATACCTGGTTGCTGATCGACCGCAATCTCGGTGCGACCTCCAACGAGCAGGGCGACGCGGCGTCCTACGGGCTTTACTACCAGTGGGGCCGCAAGGACCCGTTCCCCGGGGTCAACACCGCCGGATCGAATGCCGAATCGAGCGAATCGGGCCAGTTCTCGGGCAGCACGCAGGCGTTCGTCATCAATGACGCTTTCAGCGGACATACGTTCAAATCGGTGCGCAATTCGGTTATGGGCGACGACGATCTTGCATTCGTGACGGCCAATCCTACCACGTTCGTCCATTTCTACCAGCAGGGCACCACGGGGACGAACACCTGGGCCTACAATCTGACGGCCGATGAACTGGCCGCGCTGTGGAACAGCACCACCGACAAATCGAAAAAGACGATTTACGACCCCTGCCCGGCGGGTTACTGCGTACCGGTGAACAACGGCTATGCGTGGCAGAACTGGACGGCCGATTTCGTCGCTTTCGAACCGTCGCTTTCGAACCGTCGCTTTCGGGCGTCGTTTACAGCAACGGGGCCGGCAACACCTCCTACTACCCCGCCGCGGGCTACCGGAAATCCGGACAGGCTTCCAATGTCGGCTATACGTGCGCCTATTGGGCGGCGAATATGCGGGCCGAAACGATCACGCCTTATGCCATGTGGTGCTACAACCGCAGTTCGCTGGGCAACTCCGCCCAACCCACCCAGTACGGCCTGCCCGTCCGTTGTATGAAACAATGATGCGATGAAAAAACTGCTATTTTTGGCCGTGCTTTGCACGGCGGCGCTCGGAACGCTCCGGGCCGAAATACGGCTTCCCGACATCATGAGCGGCAACATGGTCCTGCAGCAGCGGAGCGATGCCGCGCTGTGGGGCTGGGCCGAGCACGACAGCCGGATCACCGTCGCCGTGTCGTGGGATAACACCCGCTATACGACCCGTGCCGACGGTGACGGATACTGGTCGGTGAAGGTCGCCACCCCCGGGGCGTGCAATACGCCGCAGACGATCTCGATCCGCGAGAACCGCGGAAAACCCGTCGTGGTGGAGAATGTCCTGATCGGCGAGGTGTGGTTCTGCTCGGGACAGTCCAATATGTTCATGCCTCTCGGAGGCTATGTCAGCCAGCCCGTCGAGGGAGGCGCCGAGATGATCCTTCGGAGCGGGAAATACCGGAATGTGCGCGTGGCCCTCGTCAGCAAGCGGGCCGCGACGGAACCCCGGGAGATCGTCGACGGACGCTGGATGGAATCCTCTCCGGCCCATGCCGCGCGTTTCTCGGCCACGGCCTACTGTTTCGCCGTTGCGATGAACGAGATACTCGGCATCCCCGTCGGGGTGATCGCCTGCAGTTGGGGCGGCTCGCACATAGCGGGCTGGATGCCCGGGAAATTGCTCCGTGAGCTCGGATACGAAGACGTCGCGGCGGAAGCCGCCGATGAGAAGCGCGGCAACGGCCGTCCGACGGTGATGTACAACGGGATGCTCTACCCTTTGCGGCACTACACCGTCCGCGGCTTCCTGTGGTATCAGGGCTGTTCCGATGTGGCCGGCTACAAGGACTATGCACGCTGCCAGACCGCCATGGTCAGGCATTGGCGCGAGCTGTGGGGGCTGGGCGAACTGCCTTTCTATTTCGTGGAGATCGCACCTTACGAATACGGCGCCGGGCGCAAGGGTTATCGCCTGCGCGAGGCCCAGCAGAAATCCCTCGACATGATCCCCAACAGCGGCATGGCCTCGACGGCCGACCTCGTGAAACCTTACGAGACGCGGAACATCCACCCTTCGCGCAAACGGGAGGTCGGCGAACGGCTGGCGCTGCTGGCACTGGAACATACCTACGGTGTGAAGGGCATCGAGAGTGAAAATCCCCGCTTCGAGAAGATGGAGCCCCTGCCCGACGGCGGTGTGGCGCTCTCGTTCACCCATTGCCGCAACGGTTTCTCGACGACGGGCGAGATCACCGGGTTCGAGGCCGCGGGTGCCGACCGGGTGTTCCGTCCCGCCCGGGTTTCGGTCCTCTCCAAGGAGCGTAAAATAGCCCTCCACTGCCCCGAGGCAGGCGGGATCGTCGCCGTGCGCTACCTGCAGCGGAATTTCTCGATCGCCAACCTGCATAATATGCGGCAACTGCCCGTCCTGCCGTTCCGCACCGACGACTGGGACGAATAAACCACCCGACAAAACCTTATACGATGAAGAAAATACTGATTGCAGCCATCGCTTGCTGCACCCTGGGCACCGCGGCCCGCGCCGGACTGCCCGAAGGGGCCCGGAAAATCCTCGAAACGATCAAGGCCCCCGAATTCCGCAATGCCGAATACAACATCCTCGATTTCGGAGCCGCGGCGGACACCACGGTCGATTCGCGCAAGGCCGTCAACGACGCCGTCACCCGTTGCAGCGACGAGGGCGGCGGCCGTGTGGTCGTCCCTGCCGGCGAGTACCGGGTCGACGGTCCGATCGTCCTCAAAAGCAATGTCGACCTGCATCTGGCCGAGGGCGCCGTCATCCGCTTCAGCGAGAATCCCCGCCACTACCTGCCTGCCGTGCTGACCGTCTGGGAGGGCACCGAGATGTTCAACTATTCGCCGCTGGTCTACGCTTACCATTGTAACAACGTGGCCCTCACGGGCAAGGGTATGCTCGACGGCGGGGCCAAAAACACCTTCGCCAAATTCCGTCCCCAGCGTTCCGAAATGCAGAGCACCCTGCGGCAGATGGGCATCGACCAGGTGCCCGTACACGAACGTTATTTCGGCGAGGAGTCGATCTTCCCGCCCAGCATGGTCCAGCCGCTGGGGTGTAAGAACGTGCTGATCGAGGGCGTCACGATCCTCGACAGCCCCTACTGGGTCATCCATCCCGTCTACTGCGACAACGTGATCGTCCGAGGCGTCACCATCGACAGCTGGAATCTCAATAACGACGGCTGCGACCCCGAGTACACGACCAACGTACTGATCGAGGACTGCACTTTCACCACCGGCGACGACGCCATCGCCATCAAGGCGGGCCGCGACCAGGACGCCTGGCGTATCGGCCAGAAGACGGCCAATATCGTCATCCGCAACTGCCGTTTCAAATCCCGCTGCAACGGACTCTGCATCGGCAGCGAGATGGCAGCCGGGGTCGAGAACGTCTATATGTACGACGTGGTGATCGACCGTTGTTACAGCGGCATCTATTTCAAATCGAACCTCGACCGCGGAGGCTTCATCCGCAACGTCTGGGTCGACAACGTCGTGTGCGATTTCGTGAAGACGGCCTTCATCCGCTTCGAGACCGACTACCACGGGGCCCGCGGCGGGTTCCATCCCACGGTGTTCGAGAATTTCCTCATCCGCAACGTCACGGGCAACAAATCGGCCGAATGCGGGTTCTATGCCGTGGGCATCGAGGGTTATCCGATGCGCAACATCCGCCTGGAGAATGTCGAGCTCAAAGAGGCGCCCGTTCCCTATATGCTGAAAAACGTCGAGAACGTCACTTTCGAGAACGTCTCGATCAACGGACGGCGGATGGACCGCACCCCGGCGGCGACGAACGACAGCGTGCTGAAACTCAAAACCGACTGACGACGCGATGATCTGTAAAATGCTATTCCCGCTGGCGTGCGTGCTCTCCGTCGCTGCCGCCGCGCAAATCCCCGAAGAGCTGTTCAACGACTCCCACGACGTCAACTCCCTCGGGGCGTGGGGACCCTATTCGAAACAGTATGCGGGCATTTCCCACATCGGGGAGCTGTCGGGCGGGCGGCGTGTGGATTTTGCCGTGATGCCCGGCCTCTACCGCCGCTCCTACTCGGTGCCGAATGTCCTCTACGAATCGGGCTATCATCCGTGGCGTGTAGATCCGCAGATGACCGACATCACCTACCGTTTCGACCTGGAGTGGAAGGACCGGGTCTATGTCGATGTCACCTACCTCGTGCTCGACAGCCTGCGCGTGCTGGTCGGGGCCGCGTGCGTCAATAACACCGACCTGCCGCAGAACATCCTGCTTCACAACGTGGTGTGGACGAGTTATGACGACGACTATCCCCGGACGGAGGCCGTGAACACGGCCGGAACGACGGTGCGCTACGGCTGCGATTACGCCTCGTTCGAACCGGCGGTCCGCGGGCACGATTACGTATTGGTCTACGACGGCTGGATGCGCGGCGAGGCGCGTGACGGACGTTCCCTCAGCGGCAGCGTCCTGCGGGATTTCGGACGCAATTCCGGCGACCGCGTCGAATACCGCTTCACCGTCGCCGAAGCCTGCTCCGAAGGGAGTTTCGCCCTGCGCTGCAAGCTGGCGGAGGGCCGCCGGGCCCGCCTGAAGGTATCGGGCATCCGCGAAGGCGAGATCGAACTCACCGGGACCGGGGATTATGCGCTGGCCCGCTTCGACTGCACGCTGGAACAGGGCGTGAACCGCCTCACGTTCGAATCGCTGACGGCCGAGCCCGTCACGGTCGATGCGCTGTTCTTCGGCGATGCGGCGGCGGTCGGTGCCGTCGCCGTCCGGCCCCGGCCGCTGGTCTATAAACCCGCACTTACCGAGGGCGATAACAGCCTGCTGGTCAAGTACGACGGTCTGCAAAACTACTATGCCGTCGGCTGGGACTACCCGATGACCGAGATCAAGGAGTTTGCCAACAACGACCTCGATGTCTTCATGCGCCGCGCCGTGCACCGCCATCCGCCCCGGTATTTCACGGGCGACCGGGACGGCTATTATACCTCGGTCTTTATGCGTCCGATCGTGCTGGCCCCGAAATCGGATACGACCATCTACAGCCTGCTGGCCACCGGCTCGCGGCAGCAGGCCGAAGCGGCTCTCGACGGGTTCCGCGGCGGAGGCCGGGCGCTTGCCGAAACGGTCGCCGGGCGTTCCGGCGGGGGCGATATTCCGCTGCTACCCGAAGCCGCCGATTACGCTTTCGGCGAGCAACTGCTGGAAGCGACGCTGCTCACCAATGTCGTCTATCCGGTCTACACGCAGCAGGGGTATATCCGCCATTTCACACCGGGCAAGAACTGGAACAGCCTCTACACCTGGGACCTGGGATTTATCTCGATGGCCCTCAATGAGATCGACCCCGTGAAAGGGTTCGAGACCATCCGGGCCTACACCACCGGGGAGGGCTCCCAGTCGGCGTTCATCCACCACGGCACGCCCCTGCCGATCCAGTTCTTTGCTTACAGCGACCTGAACAACCGGCTGCAGTCGGACTCAGCCGTTGCTTTCCTCTACCCCCGGCTGAAACGCTATTACGACTTTATGGTCGGCCACAATCCCCACTCGACGACCCGCATGCCCTCGGGACTGCTGCGCACATGGGATTATTTCTACAGCTCGGGCGGCTGGGACGACTATCCGCCCCAGCACGAACTGCGCTCGCGCACCGAACTTTATCCGTCGGTGGCGCCGATGGTGACGACATCGTACTACCTGCGTGCGGCGAAGATACTGCGCATGCAGGCCCGGAAGATGGGGCTCCGGCGCGATGTCGCGCAGTACGACCGTGACATCCGGATGCTGACCGACGCCATCCAGCGCAACGCCTGGGACGATGAAGCGGGTTATTTCGGCTATGTGATGCACGACACCGCAGGGCGTCCCGTGTCGCTCTTCCGGTATAAGGACGGTTCGAATTTCAACAAGGGCCTCGACGGCGTCAGCCCCTTCGTGGCAGGCATCTGCACGCCCCGGCAGACGGAGCGCATTCTGGAAAATCTCTTTTCGCCCGACCGGATGTGGACCGACATCGGCATTTCGACCGTCGACCGTTCGGCCCCCTATTACAGCGAGGACGGCTACTGGAACGGTGGTGTCTGGATGCCCCACCAGTACCTTATCTGGAAATCGCTCCTCGACAACGACCTGACCGACGAAGCCCATAAGGTAGCCTTCACGGCGCTCGATACGTGGAACCGCGAGTGCCGGGCGAGCCATAACAGCTTCGAGCATTTTATCGTTTCGTCGGGCCGCGGAGCCGGCTGGCACAATTTCTCGGGGCTGTCGTCCCCCTTGGTCAACTGGTTTTACAGCTATTTCCGGATCGGCCATGCCGCGACGGGATTCGACGCCGCACTCTCCCGGGCGCGGTTCTCCGACCACTGCACGCATTACATCGCGGAGGTTGATTTCCGGCCCGCGGCCGCGGGCCGGAACGTCGCCCTGCTGCTGTGCCTCACCCCCGGACCCGACTACGAGGCCCGGCTCGACGGCAAGGCTGTGAAGACCCGCTCTCCCTATCCCGGCCTGTTGTATGTCTCGCTTCCGGCGACTGCCCGGACGGCGCGACTGGAGGTCAAACCCCGTAAAAACCATGACTGACATGAAAAAAATAGTTGCCTGCCTGTTGTTTCTGACCGTGGCGTCACCGCTCTTTGCCGCCCAACGGACGGATGCCGTCCGGAGCGCCCGCGAGGTGCTCGTCCGCACGATCGGTTCCATGCCGCAGAACGTCGTGCTCCGGTACGCGCCCGGACTGGCTTCGGAAGCGTGCGACGGCTTCGAACATCAAGCCCGGAAAGGCGTTCTTTACGTCTCGGGCAGCAGCCCCGTCGCCATCTGCCGGGGATTTTACGACTACCTCACCGCTAACGGCTACGGTACGGTGACGTGGAGCGGCAGCCGCATCGAACTGCCTGACCGTTTCCCCGACTCGCCGCGCCGCCGAGTCGTGTCGCCCTTCCGCCACCGGCTCTACTACAACGTCTGCACCAACGGCTACACGACGCCCTACTGGGGCTGGCAGGAGTGGGAGAAGGAGATCGACTGGATGGCCCTCCACGGATTCGACATGTCGATCGCCCCGATCGCCGGCGAGGCCGTTTTCGCCCGCGTGTGGCGCGAACTGGGGCTTTCGGACGGGGAGATAAACGACTATTTCACCGGCCCGGGCCACATGCCGTGGATGCGTATGGGCAACATGAGCCAGCTGGACGGAGCTCCTTCGCAGGCGTGGCACGAGGCGCAGATCGCATTGCAGCATAAGATCGTCGACCGCATGCGGGAACTCGGCATGAAGCCCGTTTTCCAGGGTTTCGCGGGCTTCGTTCCCAAGGCGATGAAAGAGCGCCACCCCGAGATCAACCTCACGACCACCCGTTGGAACGGTTTCAACAGCTATATGCTCTCGCCGCTCGACAGTCTCTTCACCGTAATTGCCAAACGTTACATCGAAACCTGGGAGGCCGAATTCGGCAAAGGCACCTACTACCTGATCGACAGCTTCAACGAACTCGACATCCCGTTCGGCGAACAGGGCAGCCGGGAGCGTTTCGACCTGCTCCAGAGCTATTCGAAGGTCATTTACAATGCGCTCCGGAGCGCCAATCCCGACGCCGTGTGGGTGATGCAGGGGTGGATTTTCGGCCACCAGCGCGTCATCTGGGACCCGCAGAGCATCGAAGCGCTGCTGAGCGGCGTTCCCGACGACCGGATGCTGATTATCGACCTTGCCGTCGATTTCAACCGTTTCGTCTGGCAGAGCAAAAAGACCTGGGAATATGTCCCCGGGCTCTTCGGCAAGCAGTGGATCTACTCCACGACGCCCAATTTCGGGGGACGCAACGCTTTGACGGGGGTGTTGGAAAGCTATGCCAACGGCCATCTCGAGGCGCTCCGCGACCCCGACCGCGGGGCGTTGGTCGGCTACGGCACCTCGCCCGAGGGCGTCGAGCAGAACGAGGTGGTCTACGAACTGATCGCCGATGCCGGATGGCGCGACCGGGAGATCGACCTGCAGGAGTACCTCGCGCAGTATTCGACGGCCCGTTACGGCAGCTGTCCCGAGCCGATGCGGGCCTTCTGGCGCGAAATGACGCAGAGCGCCTACGGCAGTTTCACCAACAACGCCCGTTTCAACTGGCAGCAGCGCCCCGTGGCGGGCCGTGTCCCGACAATGGGTATCAACGAGCACTATTACAGGGCTATCGAGAATTTCCTCGCCTGTGATATCCATAGCGAACTCTACCGCACCGATGCCATTGCGCTGGCGGCGTTCTACCTCGCGGCCAAAGCCGACGACCTGCTCGACAAGATCAACTGGGCCTATGTCGCGGGCAACACCTCGGAGGTCCCCGCCTTCGAACGGCAGTTTCTGAACCTGCTCGCCGAAGCCGACTGCCTACTCGAATCGCATCCGGTTTTCCGCCTGCAGCGGTGGGTGGACCTGGCCGGACGCGCCGGGCAGAGTCCCGAAGAGCGCGACTGCTTCACCGGGGAATTGCGCCGGCTGGTGACTGTCTGGGGCGGTCCGCACCTGAGCGACTACTCGGCCCGTGTGTGGTCGGGGCTGATCCGCGATTACTACATGCCCCGCTGGGAGCACTATTTCATCGCCAAGCGGACCGGCGGCGCCTTCGATTTCCGGAACCACGACGAGTGGTACCACAGCGCCCGCGGCATCTCGCACGTGACGCCTTACCGCGATCCGCTGGCCTCGGCGCGGCGGCTGGTCGAAAATGCCGGTGAAATACCGTCCGCCAACGACTACCGTCCGTCCGGTGCCGTGGCCTTCATCTCCCCGTTCGAGCACCTTTACGAACGCACCCGGCTCACATTCTCCGTGCGCAATGCGGATTACCGCCGTGCGGCGGCCGTGCGTTTCCGCTGTACGCGCGGCACCGAGACGGCCACGATCGGCAGTATCCTCTTCCGCGGCCACCGCGAGAACCTCAGCTCCTACGAGGTGAACCGCCCTATCGCGGCCGGTGAGACGGTCGAGGTCCCCATCCGTGACAAGCGGGTCCACGACGCGCTCCCGCAGGAGGTCACCCTGCAGATCGAGGTCCGGGGCCATCGGGCGCTGGACAATTACATGTCCGTCGAATTGGTCTATGAATGATAAGCAACGCGCCTCCCGGAATACCCGGGAGGCGCGTTTTTTTGCTGATTGGGATTGCCTATAAATGGATGGCGGCGCCCATCGCCGCCTCGGCGGCTTCCATCACGCCCTCGTTCATCGTTGGATGGGCGTGGATCGTGCGGGCGATCTGGTGAGCCGTAGCGCCCAGCGTGCGGGCCAGCGTCGGCTCGGCCAGCATCTCGGTCACCGATGCTCCGACCAGGTGGGCCCCCAGCAGGCGGTCCGCGTCGTCGAAGAGCAGTTTGATGAATCCGTCGCGGTCGCCGGCGGCTGTCGCCTTGCCCGATGCGGTGAAGGGGAAGCGTCCGACCTTGTAGGCGATGCCGCGCTCCTGCGCCTGCTGTTCGGTCATGCCGACCGACGCCACCTCGGGCGAGGTGAAGATGCACGACGGGATGGTCGTGTAGTCCACCGGCCCGGGATTCAGTCCGCAGATGGCCTCTATGCAGCAAACCGCTTCGGCCGACGCCACGTGCGCCAGCGCCGGGCCCGGCACGATGTCGCCGATAGCATAGACGCCCGGTACACCGGTGCGGTAGTACTCGTCCACGACCACTTTGTCGCGCTCGACGGCGATGCCCAACTCTTCGAGGCCGATGCCTTCGATGTTGGACTTGATGCCCACGGCCGACAGCACAATTCCGGCCGACAGCGTCTCCGCACCTTTTTTGCCTTCGATCTCGACGTCGCAAAGTCCTTCGGCATTGACCTTCACGGCTTTCACCGTGGTCGAGGTCAGCACCGTCGCACGCAGTTTGCGGAATGCGCGTTCCATGGTTTTCGACACCTCCTCGTCCTCCAGGGGTATCATGCGGGGCATATACTCGATGATCGTGACCTTCACGCCCAGTGCGGCGTAAAACCATGCGAACTCGCTGCCGATGGCCCCCGATCCCACGACGATCATCGATTCGGGCAGGCGATCGAGCGTCAGCGCCTGCCGCGACGAGATCACGTGCTCGCCGTCGATGGGCATGAAGGGCATTTCGCGGGGCCGTGCCCCCGTGGCGAGGACGATGTGGTCGGCCTCGTATTCCGTTCCGTCGACGTCTATGCGTCCCGGGGCCGTGAGGCGTCCGAATCCGGGGATGAGGTCGATGCCGTTCTTGTTCAGCAGGAACAGCACGCCTTTCGACATGGTTTCGGCCACGCCGCGCGACCGTGCCACGATCTTCGCGAGGTCCGGACGCACCTCGCCCGCGAGTTCCAGTCCGTAATGCTCTGCATTTTTGCAGTATCCGTAAACCTGTGCGCTTTTCAGCAGGGCTTTGGTCGGGATGCAGCCCCAGTTGAGGCATACGCCGCCCGGCTCGGCGCGTTCCACGAGCGCCACCTTCCGTCCCAGCTGTGCGGCACGGATCGCCGCCACATAACCTCCGGGGCCGCTGCCCACGATGATGATGTCGTATTTCATTATTTCACAACCTTTAATGTCTCTCCGTTATCGGCCGCCACGGCACGCTTCCACTTTTCGTTGTAGCCCGGGAACTGGATTTTGTCGGGAATCTGCCGGCCGTTGCCGTTGTCCACGAAATGTGCCGGACCGCCGTCGCTGTCGAGGAACGTCAGCACGTCGCCGTGCTCGCTCTTCACGTTGCCGTCCATGTACTTCACCAGCAGGTAGTTGTTGAGTTTCTGCCAGCGGTCGAAAAGTTGCTGCGCCGTCTCCACGCTCAGTTGCGTGAGGTAATTCTGCCGTGCCGCGGGCGACATCCGGCCCACCCGGGCATTGACCCGCTGTACGTTGTCGAGCATGTCGTTCTCCCACTTGTCCGTGACCTTGCGGATGTCGGCCGAGATCATGTCGTAACGCATATAGGCGAAATTGGTCGTGCGGTTGAAGAGCCAGAACGCCGACGTGGGCGAATATTCCAGCATCGAACCGTTGCCCTCGCGGAAGCACTCGGGAACCTCCTGCACCGAGCAGAAAATCGGCGTCAGGCACGAGGTCGCCGCGTCGTCCACGCCGAACCAGAGGATGCCCATGTCGCGCGTCACACCGGGACGGGCCTGCGCCACGAACCAGAATCCGGTCTGCTGGGTCGCCGTGGCGCGTTCGTTGACGTAGCTCACGCCGTCCACCTCGAACTCCATCGGGCGCCAGCGGTAGGGGCAGTTGTGGCCTCCGGCGCCGATGTCGGTGGTCATGTCCATCGGGGTTCCCTCGTAGTGGTCGCGCATGCAGTCGAAGACCGTTTTGGGGGACACCTTCGCGCGGGGCTTCACCCACAGCGGCATGCGGTTTTCCTTGTTATGGCCCATCGCGTAGTCCACATACTGGTCCATGTCGTCGGCCACGGTGCGGAAGAAGGCCCACACGCGGGCTTCGCAGGCACGCAGGGCGCCGAAATCGAGGGGTGCATAGGCGTCGCAGAAACTGAAATCGGCGTCCGGACCGTCGTAATAACCCATCTCACGCGCGAACGAAACCACGTCGGGCGAGTAGAGGCAGTTTTCGGGATCGTTCTTCGGGAAGGTCGTGATGCGGGCCTGGTTGGCGTGCGCCGAGACATAGCCGTCGGGAATGCGGCGGGCCACCCATACGATACCCTTGCGGGCGTTGCCGCCCTTGCCGTCGTCCTTGAAACCCTTGCCGATCAGCTCCATGATCCACGCTTCGTCGGGATCGGCGATCGAGAACGATTCGCCGCTCGATGCGTAGCCGTAGGTGTCGGCCAGCTCGGCGATTACGCCGATGGCCTCGCGGGCGGTCTTGGCACGCTGTAACGTGATGTAGATCAGCGATCCGTAGTCCATGCGTCCCGTCGAATCCTCCAGTTCGCGGCGGCCTCCGTAGGTCGTCTCGCCGATGATGAGCGAATGCTCGTTCATGTTGCCGATGGTCGACCAGGTCTCTTTCACCTGCGGGATGTCCCTGAGATAGCGGCCCGTGTCCCATTCGTAGACGGGGAGCATCGCCCCGGACTTGTGTTTCCCGCCGGGAGTGTGGTACAACGCGCCGTAAAGCGCGTGGGAGTCCGCGGCATAGGTGACCATCACCGAACCGTCGGTCGAAGCTCCTTTGGTGACGATGAAATTGGTGCAGGCCGATGCCGCGCCGTATGCGACTGCGGCGGTCGCTGCAAGAATCAATCGGAGGTTTTTCATATAATTTTATTCAGATTTGTGTTGTAAAAATAACAAAAAGCCAGGTACGAGTAAAACCGGATTACCTGCACTCCTCCCCGACTCCTAAAGTGTCGTTACGACACCAAAGATAGAAAACTATTCGGAAACGGCAAAAAACCGTTATATTTGTGTCGGATGCGCAGCCTGCACACCCCGGAAATACCCCCCCCCGACGCGGAGGTAATAAACTGCAATTCAATTATTTGTATGAGGAAATTACTGCTGTTGTTTCTTTTCGGGGCGATCTTCGGGGCCTGTTCCGACAAGAAGGTGCGTCCCGTTCTCGTGACCGACATCGTCATGCCTCCCGAAACGTGGGTCTTCACGCCCGGCGACGGAGTGACCGTCTCAGCCGAGGGTTTCGAGGAAAATGACGAGATTATGTTCGAAATCTGCTGGGAAGAGGGTGCCGAGGGATTCGCTCCGAACGGTTACGCCAGAGGCGTGCGGGGAATCGTTACGTCGCGCACCGCTGCAAGTATCACCTTCCTGGCCCCGGGGCACTACCCTGCTTCGACGACCACGGTGCTACTGCTGCGTTCCGGGCGTTTGATGCCGCTGGGTAATATCCGCGTTGCCGACGGGATTCCGAAGACTGCGGCGCTTTACGGCATTACGGAGTACGACACCGACGAAACGACTATCGACCGCATCGACCTGGAGACCGGTGCCGAGACGCGGGTTAAAGCGCTCGGTATCGGCCGGGGAGTTACCTGCGCGGTGGGGATTCCCGGTTCGGGCTGGATTTACGGCGTCTATTCCGGTTCGATGACCGGTTTCGACCTTACGATGAATTACTATAACGATTTCGGCTATCAGGATTACCTGTTCATTGGACAGGTCTCCGATTCCGCCGTCGCACTCCTTTCCTATGACGCGGGGCGGCTGAGGCTGACGACCCAGAGTGTTACCCGCACCTCTTACCCGGCTCCGCTTTCCTGGGACATGCCCGAAGAGGTCGTGCAGCAGCTGGCCGTGCAGCCGTTCGTGCGGGCCGGGTCGGATCTGCTGCTGACGTTGTGCAATGGCGACAGGACCTGCACTCCGCTGTCGCTGTCGGTTTCCGGCGGTTCGGGGCTGGGCAAGACCGTCGGGGCCGATGCGATGGTTCCGTTCTGGACCGTGGCTGCTTCCGACGAACCGGACAAATTTTATCAGGTCGGCGGCTATGCCGTGTCGAAGGATGGCGTGACGCAGCTGCGGCTGTTCAACGCCTCCGGGGACGGCACCTTCGGGGAGACGCTGGCCGAGGTTCCGGGCACGGTGCTGTCGGTTACGGAATATGCTCCTGACAGCGGCACGCTGGAGATCTGCCTGCTTTGCGAGGCGAACGGTGTGCGGCGCATCCACATCTACGATGCGCTGAAAAAGACGCAGCGGACGCTTCCGGGGGAATTCGGTTGTTCGCAGATCGTGGCGGCAAAATAACCGCTTTTTCCCGGAGCCGTTTCGTGTTTGTACGAATTTTGCGTATTTTTACCGGGTAAAACTGAGAACCAATGTCGGATATAGCTTATCAACTGTCGTTCGTGCGTTCGACGCTCCCCGGGGATGTCACGCTGGTCGCCGTGTCGAAGACCCATCCCGCGGAGCTGATCCGCGAGGCTTATGATACTGGTCACCGCGTCTTCGGCGAGAGCCGTCCGCAGGAACTGCGTGAAAAATACGAGGCCCTGCCCAAGGATATCGAGTGGCACATGATCGGCCACCTGCAGACCAACAAGATCAAATACATCGCGCCGTTCGTGTCGCTGATTCATTCGGTCGACAGCGTCCGGCTGGCCGAGGCCATCCAGCGCGAAGCGGCCAAATGCGGCCGAACGATCGAAATCCTGCTGGAAATACACGTCGCCCAAGAGGAGACCAAGACGGGCTGGGATTTCGGTGAACTGATGGAATACATCCGCACGGCGCCCTTTGCGCAGATGCCGGACATCTGCGTGCGCGGCGTGATGGGCATCGCCACCAATACCGACGACGGCGAGGTGATCCGCCGTGATTTCAACGAACTCAAGCGTTGTTTCGACCTGCTGCAGCCCTATTTCGGACCGCGGTTCAACACGCTGTCGATGGGTATGTCGCACGACTATCCGCTGGCCGTCGAGTGCGGTTCGACGATGGTGCGCGTCGGATCGCTGATTTTTGGAGACAGAGACTACACGAAATAAATTGAAGACTATGAAAATCGGATTTATCGGATTCGGAAATATGGCGCAGGCTCTCGCGCACGGCCTGGTCCGCGGAAAGGCCGTTGGGGCCGGGAATATCGGCGCCTGCGCACGCGACAGCGCGAAACTGCAGCGCAACACGGAACCGCACGGGTTCCGCGCCTTCGACGATGCGGCGGCCGTTGCGGAATTTGCCGACATCGTGATCGTCGCCGTAAAACCTTATCAGGTCGAGGCGGTCGTGACGCCCGTTCGGGAACTGCTGGCGAAGAAGGTCGTCGTTTCGGTGGCCGCAGGCGTCACGTTCGACGATTACGAGCGGATGCTCCTCCCCGACACGCCCCACCTGTCGACCATTCCCAATACCCCGGTCTCGGTCTGCGAAGGCATCGTCGTCTGCGAACGCCGCCACTCGCTCTCGGACGAACAATGGACGTGCGTCGAGGAGTTGTTCTCGAAACTCGGGATTGTGATTCGGATGGATACCGCCCTGCTCGGCATTTCGAGCACGGTCTGCGGCTGCGGCCCGGCATTCGTCGCCATGTTCATGGAGGCGCTGGCCGACGGAGCCGTCAAACACGGCATTCCCCGTGCCGACGCCTACCGGATGGTGAGCCAGATGGTCGCCGGAACCGGAAAACTGCAACTCGTGACGGGACAGCACCCCGGGGTGATGAAGGATGCCGTCTGTTCGCCCGGCGGCACGACGATCGTGGGCGTCGCCGAACTGGAACGCAAGGGGCTGCGCGGCGCGGTGATCGACGCCGTCGATGCCGTGCAGCTCGGCTAAGAGCCGAGTTTTAGGGGGCGATGGGCAGTCTCCCGGCATCCTGTCCGGTTCTGTGCCCGGCTAAGAGCCGGGTTTTAGGGGGCGGCGAGCAGTTTCCCGGCGTCCTGTCCGGTTCTGCGCCCGGATGTGATAATCGTTTTTAGGGAGGGGTTTCGGGGCATGTCCCGAGGCCCTTTTCTTATTTGTGCAGTCCGAGTCCGCACATCAGGCTCTTCCACCAGCGGGAGTACCATTTCTTTTTCCGGCGGGGCGGCTCGGGTCTCCAGCTACCGAGGCAAT
The DNA here is from genome assembly GCA_001941065.1 of Alistipes sp. Zagget8. GTDB lineage: Bacteria > Bacteroidota > Bacteroidia > Bacteroidales > Rikenellaceae > Alistipes. Next base: position 37,731 of record MSHJ01000013.1, on the reverse strand, counting down.
GGTGTATGGCGTAACTTTCGGGAGCGGCCTTTGCGGCATACGCGGCTATGGTCGGCGAGGGATGAATGCGGATGCCCTCGTCAAGTTCCTGCGCGGCATCCTTGTATTTCAGTCCGGCCGGACGTGCGTTGTACGCCATGATGTCGGGGGCGATGATCCGGTCGTAGAGCGTGCCGTCTTCGAGAATGAAACGGTGGTTTTCATACCAGTCGAGACAGCGTCTGGTAAAGGGATGCCCCGCCACGACGCCGAATGCGCCCGATTGCAGGCCCAGCCCCGCATCCGGAAACAGCCTGTCCGTCAATACGTCCCCCGCTTCCGAAATGCGGCCTTCGGCGATGTTGCGGGCCAGCACCGACTCTTCGGTCTCTATGACGGCGAACATCTTCGCGTCGAGCAGTCCGTCGAACGGCCTGAGCACCTCGACATCGGTGTCGAGATAGATGCCGCCCTCGCGGCAGAGCGCATAGTGGCGGATGTAGTCGGCGGCGAAGGCGTATTTCTTACGCTCGACGGCCTCCCGGACCCAGGGCACGGAGTTCACGTCGAAACGTGTCTCGTCCCAGCGGACGATTTCGTATCCGGGCATCACCGTGCGCCACGATTCCATGCACTGCCGGACCCGTTCGGGATACTTTCCCCCCCCCAGCCAGCAAAAGTGGATCTTCTTAGGTATCATTCAGATGGAGTGTAAGTCTCTGCCCGTGTTTACCGTACCCGCAGCGAACGCCCGATACGCAGGACGGTGGTCGACTTGATGCCGTTCAGGCGGCAGATGTTCGAGACCGTCGTGCCGTGGCGGCGTGCAATGGCCCCCAGCGTATCGCCCGAGCGGATTTTGTAGTATTTCATGGCTTCCTTCTCGGCGGCCTCTTTCTTGTCCTGCTCCTCGTTGGCGATCTCGTCTTCGAAATCCTGCCCGGCATTGGAGTAGATGCTGAAGAACGATTTTTTCAGGAGGAACGTCTCGCGGCTCAGCGTGCCGTTCTTGAAATCGATCAGGCGTTCGGGGTCGAACGACTGCCCGTAATAGCGGGTTTCGAAATGGAGGTGGGGACCCGTCGAACGGCCCGTCGAGCCGCCCAGGCCGATGATCTGCCCGGCTTCGACCCATTGTCCGGGCTGCACCATGCGTTCCGACAGGTGGCCGTAATAGGTCTCCAATCCGTTGTCGTGGCGGATGATCACCAGATTGCCGTAGCCGCCGTTGTTATACTGCGAAATGCGCACACGGCCGCAGAAGGCCGCATAGACCGGATCGCCCGTCTTGAGCGGCAGGTCCACGCCCTGATGCTGGCGCCGGCGCCGCGGGCCGTATTTTCCGTGCGGATGCACGGCGCCCTGATGGGGACAATGATAGGCGGTCAGCGAATCCACCAAGTCGATGACCACCGATTTGGGCATCGACGACATGTCGAGGTCCTTGTAGGGAAAAAGCGTCGTCGTGTCCCAGTATTTTTCGAAGATGGTGCTGTCCTTGGCGATTTCGCGGTTGCGGACGTATTTCCACGAGTTGTTGCTGTAAAGAATCACCTGCACGGCGTCGTTGTCCGTCGCGAGAGTGTCGATCACCGTCAGCCCGTTGGAGTCGAAGATGGATTCGATCTTCGTGGGACGCAGGCGCAGCTGCAGCGCGGCGACGGAGTCTGCGGCAGCCTGCTCGGGGCTGACGACGGCTGCCGCGAGTTCTTCGGCTTCATCCGTATCCCCGGAGAACCGCCCGGCGATATGCTCGGCGATGACGAGGCTGCGGAGCGAGTCGATCAGGGACGCCTGCCGGGACGTCACGGCCAGCAGCGAATCGGCGGCGACATTCTCGGTGGATTTCACGGCGGCTTGCGTCCGTGCGCTTCGGGGTTTGCGGGCCGTCGAGGTGAGGACCAACGAAAGGGCCGCGAGTGTCAACAGGTATTTTTTCATAGTCTCTTATTGTTGTCGGATCAGTTCTTCGGCCGTTTCCAGCGCTTTGTAAAATTCTTCGCCGAAGCGGCGGACGATCGGTTCCCGCAGGGCCTTGTAGACCGGGATTCCCAGCTTCGCACCGCACCGGCGGGCCGGGGCGCACACCGACCAGCGGTGGTAGTTGAGCCCTACGGTGCCGTTCGAGAAACGCATCACGCGGATGGGATACAGATGGCACGAGATCGGTTTGCGAAACGTGGTCTTTCCCTCCATCCACGCCTTTTCGATGGCGCAGAGCGTCACGCCGTTCTCCGTGTAGGTATAGGCGCACTCGGCATCGTTGATGAGCGGCGTCGTCAGGTCCCCGTCCTCGTCCACGACCATATAGCCCTGCCGTTCGACGGCCTCGATGCCTTCGGGCGTCATGTAGGGCCGATAAGCCGGGTATTCGCGTTCGAGCGTCTCCACCTCGTCGGCTTCGAGCGGCGCTCCGGCGTTGCCTTCGACGCAGCAGATGCCCTTGCACTGCGCGATGTCGCAGGCGAAGCACTCGCGCAGCAGGTCGGCGCTCACGATTTTGTCGTCGATCTCGATCATTTGCGGCAGGTGTCGGCGATGATGATGTCGTAGAGTTCCCCGAGCGACATGCCCATTTCGCGGGCCTGCTTGGGGACGATGCTTCCGGCGCTCATGCCGGGAATCGAGTTCAGCTCGATGAAATAGGGCTTTCCCGCAGGGGTCACGATGAAATCCACCCTTACGACGCCCGAGCAGCGGCATGTTTTGTAGGCCTCGCGGGTCATGCGGTTCAGTTCGGCCTTTACCTCGGGCGTGATGTCCGCAGGGGTTATTTCGTCGGAATAGCCTTCGGTGTATTTGGCCTGGTAATCGAAGAAATCCTTTTTCGAAACGATCTCCGTGATGGGGAAAATGTACTCTTTTCCGCCGGCGATCATGATTCCGCAGCCCATTTCGCGGCCCGTGATACACTCCTCGATCAGGATTTCATCGCCCTGAGCAAAGGCCGCCTCGATGGCCGCCGGAAGCTCCTCCGGGGTGTGAACCTTGGTCACGCCGAACGACGACCCGCTGGCGTTGGGTTTTACGAACAGCGGCATGCCGAAATCGGCGGCGATCTTCGCCGCGTCGAACGCCTCGCTCCGGCGCAGGAAGACCTCGCGGGCCAGGTTGACACGGCCTGCGAGCGTGCGCTTGGTGGTGATCTTGTCGAAGGTGACGACCGACGAGGTCATCGAGCACGACGAATAGGGAACGCCCATCATGTCGAGGTATCCCTGCAGTTTGCCGTCCTCACCGGGCGTGCCGTGGATAATGATCAGGGCATAGTCGAACGCCTTGCGCTCGCCGTCGACGGTGACCGAGAAATCGTTCTTGTCGACCTGCCATTGGCGTCCGTCCGGCGTCGTGCAGTGCCAGTCGCGGTGGTGAAGGTCTACGACCGTGATGTCGTATTTCGTGTGGTCGAGGGCCGCTTCGATCTGTGCGGCGCTCTGGAGGGCGATCTCCCGCTCGGGCGAATCTCCGCCGGCCAGGAGAGCTATCTTCAAACGTGTCATTTCAGGGGTTGTATATGTCTTTGTATCGGAATTCCAGTATTTCCTGCACCATCCGGGCGAACTGCCGGGCCTCGACGTGCCCGTCGTCGATGCGCAGCACCGCATTGAAATCGTTGAGGGCCGGGCCCCACTCGCCCATCCGGTAATGGAGCCTGCCGCGCTCGATGTAGAGCGCCGTGTTCTGCGGAGCCGCTGCGATCTGCGCCGTGAGGGCCGCGATGCGTGCCGCGGGGCTCCACAGCCCTTTGCGGCGGATGTAGGCGGCGACGCCCTCGTCGAGCATTCCCGAGGTGTCCTCGCCCCGCCCGATGCGGTCGCGCACGTCCGTCGAGGCGAAATCCTGCAGCGGAGCGTCCGTGAGCAGCGTGACGCGCCCTTCGAAGCCTTTCGCCGGGGCGTCCCGCCGGGGATAGACATAAACCGGATATTCGAGGATTTTCTCGTACTCCTTCCAGCCGTCGAGACGGGCGAGCTGGTCGCTGCCCATCAGGATCGAGAACTGCATTTCGGACCCGAAGTTCTCCTTGAGGTAATCGAGGGTATCTATTGTGTATGAGGGCTTCGGGAGCAGAAACTCCACGACCGAAGGTTTGATCCGGTCCGGGTATTTCGAAGCGGCGCAGGCGATCTCCGCCATTTCGAAACGGTCCATTTCGGGAGCCAGTTCGTCGGCCGCCTTGTAGGGGCTTTGGGGCGAGACGATCAGCACGGCTTCGTCGCACAGCACTTGTTTGACGGCGTATTCCGCCAGCGCGACGTGGCCTTTGTGCACGGGGTTGAACGACCCGAAATAGAGCATCACCCGTTTCATCCTACCGCGCGATAAATTGGTCGAGGATGCCGCAGGTGCCGCCCACGGCCTCTTCGAGGCAGTCGTTGACGACCACGTGGTCGAATTCCGGGGCCTTCGTCAGCTCGAATTCCGCTTTGGCCACGCGGCGCTCGATCACCTCCGGGCTGTCGGTGCCGCGGTTGACGAGCCTTCGGCGCAGCTCCTCGATCGAGGGCGGCATGACGAACACCGAGCAGGCGTCATCACCGAAGATGCGCTTGAGGTTGATGCCGCCGATCACGTCGACGTCGAAGACGATCACGTGCCCCTTGGCCCAGATGCGCTCGACCTCGCTGCGCAGCGTGCCGTAGCAGGTGCCTTTGTAGACCTCCTCCCACTCCACGAAGCGGTTTTCGTCCACGGCCTGCATAAACTCCTCCTGCGAGAGGAAATAGTAATCCACCCCGTCACGCTCCTGCCCGCGGGGTGCGCGGCTGGTCGCCGAAATGGAGAATTCCAACTGGGGATAGCGTTCCAGCAGGTGCCGGACGATCGTGGTTTTGCCCGAGCCGCTCGGGGCCGAAAAGATGATTACCTTGCCCATTTATAAGATGTTCAGCACTTGTTCCTTGATTTTTTCGAGTTCGTCCTTCATCTTGACCACGAGAATCTGAATGTTCGACTCGTTGGCCTTCGAACCCATCGTGTTGATCTCGCGGCCCATCTCCTGGGCGATGAAGCCCAGTTTGCGGCCTGCGCCCTCCTCGCCTGCGGCCACTTCACGGAAATAGTTGCAGTGGTTCGTGAGGCGCACCTTCTCCTCGGTGATGTCGAGTTTCTCGAGGTAGAAGATCATCTCCTGCTCCAGCCGGTTGCGGTCCACGTCGACGGGGAGTTTCGCGAGGTTGTCGAGGATGCGGTTCCGGACGGTCTCCGTGCGGGCCTTTTCGAAAGGCACGACCTCGTCGCGGTACTGCTCGATCAGCTCCACACGGCGCAGCAGGTCGGCGATCAGGATCGCTCCCTCCTGTGCGCGGAAGGCGTCGAGTTGCGCGGCGGCAGCCTCCGCGGCGGCGATCAGCGCGGTGTGCTCCTCCTCCGAAATGGCTTCGGATTCGGTGGCCACCACGTCCGGAAGGCGCATGATGACCGGCAGGATGGCGTCGTAGCCGGCGTCGATGCCCGCGAACGTGAGCGTGTCGTTCATCTGCCGCAGGTATTCGCGGAATACCTCGCGGTTGATGCGGGCCGAGGTTTCGACGGCCTGCGACTCCACCGAGACGAAGACGTCGACCTTGCCCCGCTGAATCGTGCGGGCGATGACGTTGCGGAGTTCGTACTCCGACTGGCGGTAGACGGCCGGAAGCCGCAGCGAAAGGTCCAGCTGCTTGGAATTGAGCGACCGTATTTCGACCGTTATTTTTTTATTTTTAAGTGTGGCCTCGCCTTTGCCGAAGCCGGTCATTGATTTTACCATGTAGTCGGGAGCTTGTATTTTTTTGCAAAATTAGTAAAAACTCTTCAAAAAGTGGCGCCTTCTGCCGACGGAATGAAATTTATTTGGCTATCTTTGTATTTATAATTTTTTTTATTTACATTTGTGTTAGTAAACTAACAGTTAGGCATCAGATCATTCAAATCACATACGAATCATTATGAAAAAGCACAATTTCAATGCGGGACCTTCCATTCTGGCGGACGAGGTCATCGAAAATGCAGCCAAGGCAATTCTCGATTTCAACGGATCGGGTCTCTCGCTGCTTTCGATCTCCCACCGGACGAAGGATTTCGACGCCGTGATGGAGGAGGCCGACCGGCTTTTCCGGGAATTGCTCCATATTCCGGACAACTACAAGATCATCTACCTGGGCGGCGGTGCAAGTACCTATTTTTATGAAATTCCCGCGAACTTTCTGGGCACGAAAGCCGGTTATGTGAATACGGGTGTCTGGGCGAAGAAGGCCATCAAGGAGGCCAAGCGTTACGGCGGGGTCGAGGTGCTGGCTTCGTCCGAGGACAAGAATTTCACCTATATCCCGAAGGGCTTCGCCATCCCGGCCGACCTGGACTATGTGCATATCACCTCTAATAATACGATCTACGGTACGGAGTACCACGAGGACCTCACGTCGCCCGTGCCCCTGATCGCCGATATGTCGTCGGACATCCTCTCCCGTCCGGTCGACGTTTCGAAATACGCCATGATCTACGGCGGTGCGCAGAAGAATCTGGCTCCCGCGGGCGTGGCCTTCGCCATCATCCGCGAGGACATGCTGGACAAGATCGTCCGCGACCTGCCGTCGATGGTGTCGTTCCGCACCCATGTCGAGAACAACTCGATGTTCAACACGCCGCCCGTTTTCCCGATCTATGTGCTGATGGAGACCCTCCGGTGGCTCAAGTCGATCGGCGGCGTTCCCGAAATCTACCGCCGCAACCAGGAGAAGGCCGCCCTGCTCTACGACGAAATCGACCGCAACCCGCTGTTCCGCGGTACGGTTGTGAAGGAGGACCGTTCGCTGATGAATATCTGCTTCGTGATGGCCGAGGGATACGAAGAGCTGGCCGACGAGTTCATGACATTCGCCAAGGAGCGCGGCATGGTCGGCATCAAGGGCCACCGTCTGGTGGGCGGTTTCCGCGCATCGTGCTATAATGCCCTCCCGAAGGAGAGCGTCGAGGCGCTGGTGGCCTGCATGCAGGAGTTCGCGCAGAAACACGCGAAATAGCCCATGTGCCCGACTATCGTCCCGTTCATGCGGGAGACGAAAAAAGAACAGGATATTTATTTTACGTCATTGATCGATACTATGAAAATACTGGTTGCAACGGAGAAGCCTTTTGCCAAAAAGGCCGTCGACGGAATCCGCGAGATCGTGGAGAATGCCGGCTATGAACTGGCGCTGCTCGAAAAATACACCGACAAGAGCCAGCTGTTGGAGGCTGTGGCCGATGTGGATGCGCTGATCATCCGCAGCGACAAGGTGACTGCCGAGGTCATCGCCGCGGCGAAAAACCTGAAGATCGTGGTCCGCGCCGGCGCGGGTTACGACAATGTGGACCTTGCGGCGGCTTCGGCACGCGGCATCGTGGTGATGAACACCCCGGGCCAGAACTCCAACGCCGTGGCCGAGCTGGCGCTGGCCATGATGATCTACATGTCGCGGAACCGCTTCACCCCGGGCACGGGCTCGGAGATTCAGGGCAAGACCCTCGGCATCCACGCCTATGGCAACGTCGGCAAACTGGTGGGACGCAAGGGAAAGGCGTTAGGCATGAATGTTGTCGCATACGATCCGTTCATCACCGACGAGGCGGTCTTCGAGGCCGACGGCGTGAAGAAGGTGGCGACGGTCGAGGAGCTTTACAAGGCGTCCGATTTTCTTTCGCTGCACATTCCGGCCACGGAGCAGACCAAGGGTTCGATCGGTTACGACCTGCTGATGTCGATGCCCAAGGGTGCGACGCTGGTAAACACCGCCCGCAAGGAGGTGATCGACGAGGCCGGTGTGGTGCGTGCCCTGACCGAACGTGAGGACCTGAAATACATCACTGACATCGCCGCCGGCAACCAGGCCGAGCTGGACGAGAAATTCGGCAAACGGGTTTTCGCCACGGCGAAGAAGATGGGCGCCGAGACCGCCGAGGCCAACATCAACGCCGGATTGGCGGCCGCCAGCCAGATCGTGGATTTCCTGAAAAACGGCAATACGAAATTTCAGGTGAACAAATAGTCGATAAACGTATGGAAGAAGGCGGGTGCGAAAACGCCCGCCTTTTTCGCCTAAAACAATAAACTTTATGGTACGAATAAAACCTTTCCGCGCGGTGCGTCCGCCGAAGGAACACGCCGCCGAGGTGGCGTCGCGTCCCTACGACGTGTTGAATTCCGCCGAGGCGAAAACCGAAGCCACGGAGCGTTCGCTGTTGCACATCATCAAGCCCGAAATCGATTTCGAGCCCATCGCCGACGAGCATTCCGATCCGGTTTACGACAAGGCGGTGGAGAATTTCCGTAAATGGCAGTCCGAGGGATGGCTCCGGCAGGACCCCGAGGAGTACTATTATATCTATGCGCAGACGATGGAGGGCCGCACGCAGTACGGGCTGGCCATGTGCTGCCATTTCGAGGATTACCTCTCGGGGGCGATCAAGAAGCACGAGCTGACACGCCCCGACAAGGAGGAGGACCGCATGATCCATGTCCGCAACCAGCAGGCCAACATCGAGCCGGTGTTTTTCGCCTATCCCGATAATGCCGAGATCGACGCCATCGTCGCCGACGTGGTGAAGAACAACGCTCCGGAGTACGATTTCACGGCAGCCGACGGCTTCGGACACCAGTTGTGGGTGATCCGCGACCGGAAGACCAACGACCGTATCACGGAGATTTTCGCGGGAATCCCGGCGCTGTACGTCGCCGACGGACACCACCGCACGGCGGCTGCCGCCCGCGTGGGTCAGGAGTGCCGCGCGAAGAATCCGAACCACTCGGGCTGTGAAGAGTACTGTTATTTCCTTGCGGTGACGTTCCCGGCCAACCAGCTGCGGATTATCGACTACAACCGCGTGGTGAAGGACCTGAACGGCCTGACCTCTGCGCAGCTCCTCGAAAAGCTGAACGAGTCGTTCGTCGTGGAGGATAAGGGCGCGGAGGAGTATCGCCCCTCGGCCCTGCACAATTTTTCGATGTACCTCGACGGCCGCTGGTACAGCCTTACGGCCAAGCCGGGCACCTATGACGACAACGACCCGATCGGGGTGCTGGACGTTACGGTGCTGTCGAATCTGGTGCTGGACAAGATTTTGGACATCAAGGACCTGCGCACCTCGAAGCGGATCGATTTCGTGGGCGGTATCCGCGGTCTGGGCGAGTTGAAACGCCGCGTGGACAGCGGGGAGATGAAGGCGGCGTTCGCCCTCTACCCCGTCTCGATGCAGCAGCTGATCAACATTGCCGACACGGGCAACATCATGCCTCCGAAGACGACGTGGTTCGAGCCCAAGCTCCGCTCGGGCGTGGTGATTCACTCGTTCGAAGAGAAATAATCGGAAAAGCTGCCCGAAGGCAGCTTTTTTTGGGCCGGATAGTTGGGGAATACTGAATAAACAGTTACCTTTAATATGAATTCAAAACTACTCCTTGCTTATGAAATGGTTCCTCAAATGTATCGGTCGCGACTATGTGACCTTCAGTGGCCGCGCACGCCGCGCGGAGTATTGGTATTTCACGCTCTTTGCTGTCATCCTGCTGATGATTGCCGCGACGCTTGATGCGATCTGCTTCGGGGAGGTCAACAAGTGGTTCTACGGAATGACGGGTCTTTTCCTCCTCCTGCCGTCGATTGCCGTGCTGATACGGCGTTTGCATGACATTGGCCGCAGCGGAGCGATTGTCGTATGGTATTACGTTGCGACTATCGTGTGGGCTTTCGTCATGGTCGCTGTTTTAATTGCCAGTATCGGCGGCCCGACGACCGGATTTCTTGTGCTGCTTATGGGCGGTATTCTGGTATTCCTTGTCTGGAGTATCGTCTTCCTCGTGTGGTGCTGTACTCCGGGAACTCCGGGGCCTAATGAGTACGGTCCCGACCCGAAGGCCGTCGAAGAATAGAAAAACGAATCGGAGAGTTACCGCAACTCTCCGATTGTTTTTGCCACCTCTTTCACGTAGAGGTAAAGCAGCAGCGGCGCGACGAGGACGACCAGTCGGTTGTAATTCCACGCCGCCGTGAAATCGAGGTGCAGCAGCGAAAAGAGCGCCCGCGTCATGCCGCATCCCCAGCACTCCGTGCCGAACAGGTTCCGGAACAGGCAGACGGTGTGTCCGTGTATGACCCGCTCCGGGGGAATGGCGTAGAGTACGGCCGGGATGGCCAGATAGCAGGCAAGCCTGATTTTAGCGCTTGTTGACAATGAGACGTCCTTCCGCATCCTTGTAGTTGCCGCAGACGATCATGATGAAATCGATCAATGCCCAGATGCCGCAGCCGCCCAGCGTGATGAGCTGAATGACGCCGATGACCGTTTTGCCGGCATAGAAGCTGTGGATACCCAGTCCGCCGAGAAAGAAACAGAGCAGCAGCGTCGTGAGCCAGTCCTTGTCGCTGGCGTTTGCGGGAATGACGGGGCCGCAGTGTGTGGGAGCGCCGCAGGCGGGGCACATGAAGGCGTTGTCGGCGAGTTCTTTGCCGCAGTTCGAACAATACATGGTGTTTTGGCTGTTTTGTGGTGCCTACTCTGGTGTCGGATTTTCGGCTCTCTCCGGGTCTTTGTGCAAATATAACGAAAAGTCCCGGAAAGTCCGGGACTTTTTGTTCGGGCCTGCGTTATTTCCGGGTGTTGTTGGCAATCGACGCCAGGGCGCGGTAGAGTTCCGCGAAGACGCGTGCGACGACCACGATCAGGAATCCGTAGATCGGGAAGAGCAGGCACGACCAGATGCTTCCGCCGACCAGGTTGCCCACTCCGAGGGCGCGGCCCATCATTCCGGAGCTGTCGCCCAGGAAGAGGGCGGCCACCAGCGACAGGACGAACCCGCCGACGCCGACATACATCCCCAGCCACTCGCCGCAGGTCTGGAGGAAATGTGAGAAAACCGGAATGGCAACGAATTCGTCCCCGTCCTGCGACGATGCGTTGACCTTGTTGCGGCGGTTCCACCAGATCTGGAACCCGAACCACGAAAGTCCGCAGATGATGAGAAAGAGGACGATGAACGCCACGACGAACTTGCCTCCGGCATTGAAGACGTGGTTGTCGATGGCCGCCACGAGCACTCCGATGGGAACCAGCAGGTTGAGCGCCGCCAGCAGCATGTAGAGCCAGCGGAACGGTTTGCGGAAGAATGCTCCGTCGTCGATGAGTCCCAGAATGGGGTCCAGAAAGGTGAAAAACTTGTTTTCCATAACGCGTTGGGTTTTGGTGGTTGGTTGGCCGGAAAAGCCGGATGCTCTAAAAATAACGCTTTTTTCGTTATATCCGAACTTTTCGGCCGCTGAATTTTCTGAAACAGCGGCAGTTGGAGCCTTTTGACGGGGCCGCTGCCTTTTTACAAGCGTTATTTTATCACGGAATGGCGATTTTTTATAACGAAAAACAAGCTATGCCATGGAATTTTTCGTATATTTGTAAGCAACTTAACAATATTAGGCGTTATGGCTAAAATCAAAGGAACAATCGTTGTCGATAAGGAGCGCTGCAAAGGGTGCGGGGTTTGTGCCTCGGCCTGCCCGTGCGACGTGCTCGCGCTGTCGGCAGAGGTAAACAGCAAGGGCTACCCCGTGGCGTGGATGGCAAATCCCGATGCCTGCACGGGTTGTGCTTCGTGTGCGGTGATCTGCCCCGACAGCGTCATCACGGTTTATCGTCAAAAATTCGAATAGGCTATGGCAGAGAAGGAAGTAAAACTGATGAAAGGCAACGAGGTGATCGCCCATGCGGCGATCCGCTACGGTTGCGACGGATATTTCGGATACCCCATTACCCCGCAGTCGGAGGTGATGGAGACCCTCATGGAGCTCAAACCGTGGGAGACCACGGGGATGGTGGTGCTGCAGGCCGAGTCGGAGATCTCTTCGATCAACATGGTCTACGGCGGCGCTTCGACCGGTAAGCGGGTGATGACCTCGTCGTCGAGCCCCGGCATCAGCCTGATGTCCGAGGGGCTGAGCTATCTGGCCGGCGCCGAACTCCCCTGCCTGATAATCAACTGCCAGCGCGGCGGTCCCGGTCTGGGTACGATCCAGCCTTCGCAGGGCGACTATTTCCAGGCCTGCAAGGGCGGCGGCCACGGCGATTTCCACCTGATCGTGCTGGCTCCGAACTCCGTGCAGGAGATGCACGACCACGTGGCCGAGGCGTTCGACCTGGCGTTTAAATACCGCAACCCGGCGCTGATTCTCGCCGACGGCGCCATCGGTCAGATGATGGAGAAGGTCGTGCTGGCGCCCCAGCGTCCGCGCAAGACCGACGAGAAGCTGAAGGCCGAATGCGGTTCGTGGGCCACGCAGGGCAAACCCGCAGGCCGGCAGCGCAATATCGTGACCTCGCTCGAATTGCAGTCCGAGAAGATGGAGGTCATCAACAAGCGCCTGCAGGAGAAATACAAAGCCTTGGAGGAGAACGAGGTGCGCTATGAAGCCATCGAGTGCGACGATGCCGACTACGTCATCGTGGCGTTCGGTTCGTCGGCCCGCATCTGTTCGGCGACGGTCGAAATGGCCCGCGCCGAGGGTTTAAAAGTCGGCCTGCTGCGTCCGATCACGCTCTACCCTTTCCCCAAGAAGAAACTGGCCGAACTGGCGGCCCGCGGCGTCAAGGGATTCCTCTCCGCGGAACTGAATGCCGGACAGATGGTCGAGGATGTGCGTCTGGCCGTGAACGGCAAAGCCCCCGTCGAGCATTACGGGCGTCAGGGCGGCATGATGTTCAATCCCGACGAGGTGCTCGATGCGCTCAAGGAAAAACTGATTAAAAAGTAAAAGACGATGGCAGAGGTTGAAATCAAACAGGAGAATCTGGTTTATACGAAACCGAAACTCATCACCGATAATGTCATGCACTACTGCCCCGGCTGCAGTCACGGCACGGTACATAAGCTCATCGCCGAGGTCGTCGAGGAGATGGGCCTCGCGGAGAAGACCGTGGGCGTTTCGCCCGTGGGCTGCTCGGTGTTCGCCTACAATTATATCGACATCGACTGGATCGAGGCGGCGCACGGACGTGCGCTGGCCGTTGCGACGGCCGTGAAGCGGCTTTATCCGCAGAATCTGGTCTTCACCTATCAGGGCGACGGCGACCTGTCGGCCATCGGTACGGCGGAGTCGATCCATGCTGCGGCCCGCGGCGAGAATGTCGTGGCCGTCTACATCAACAATGCGATCTACGGCATGACCGGCGGCCAGATGGCCCCGACCACCCTGCTGGGCATGAAGACCGCGACGACCCCTTACGGGCGCGATCCGCGGCTGAACGGCTATCCCTACAAGATTGCCGAGATGATGGCCCATCTGGACGGCGCCACCTACATCACGCGCCAGAGCGTGCATACGGCGGCCAACGTGCGCAAGTGCAAAAAGGCGATCCGCAAGGCGTTCGAAAACTCGATGGCCGGCAACGGCTTCTCACTCGTGGAGGTCGTCTCGACCTGCAACAGCGGCTGGAAACTTTCGCCCGTGGCATCGAACAACTGGCTGGCCGAGAACATGCTGCCCTTCTATCCGCTGGGCGATATCAAGGACGTTAAAAACGAGTAAGGCTATGAAAGAGACGTTGATAATTGCAGGATTCGGAGGACAGGGCGTCCTCTCGATGGGTAAGATTCTGGCTTACTCGGGTGTGATGCAGGATTTCGAGGTGACGTGGATGCCCTCCTACGGCCCCGAGATGCGCGGCGGCACGGCCAACGTGACGGTAATCCTCTCCGACCGGAAGATTTCCTCGCCCATTGCCCATGAATTCGACACGGCGATCATCCTGAACCAGCAGTCGATGGAGAAATTCGAGCCGATGGTCAAGCCCGGCGGCGTGCTGATCTATGATACGAACGGCATCACGCGGCACCCGGTGCGTAAGGACATCGAGGTCTATGCGATCGACGCAACGGCCGAGTGTGCGAAGATGGGCCAGGCCAAGCTGTTCAACACGATGATCCTGGGCGGGTATCTCAAAGTGCGCCCCGTGGTCGAAATGGAGAATGTGATGGTGGGTCTGAAAAAGTCGCTCCCCGAGCGTGCGTGGAAGATGCTCCCGGCCAACGAAGAGGCCATCCGCCACGGCGGCGAGATCATCCGCAAGGTCCGCTGATACAAGTATAGTAATATAGACTGAGGCGTCCCGTGAGGGACGCCTTTTTGTTTTACCGGTCTGTCCGAACTTGTTGCTGCTCCTATCCGAAACCGCTGTTTGTGTAGACTTATCCGTGCAGGACGGTAAATCGGTGAATAACATATCTTTAAAAATATTACCTTAGTGGGTGAACGAAATATTGCAGACTGGGGGCACTGAATTTGCGTGCCCGGTCTTAACATTAAAATTTCAGACTATGGAAAAGAACGAACAGCAGATGCCGCGTCTGGGCGAACCCGTTCCGGCATTCGAGGCCATGACCACGAGAGGCAAGATCAGCTTCCCGGGCGATTACAAGGGCAAATGGGTGATTCTGTTCAGCCATCCCGCCGACTTTACCCCTATCTGCACCACCGAAATACTCACTTTCGGAGCCCGTACCGCGGAGTTCCGGGCGCTGAACTGCGAATTGGTGGGCTTGTCCGTGGACAGCCGCAACAGCCATATCGCGTGGCTGAAAACCATCCGCGAGAAGATCGAGTACAAAGGTATGAAGGATGTGAAGGTCGAGTTTCCGATTATTGACGACGTATCGATGAAGGTGGCGTCGCTCTACGGCATGATTCAGCCTGGTGAGAGCCAGACAGCTGCCGTGCGGGCTGTCTTTTTCGTCGATCCGAAGGGCGTGCTGCGGGCCATGATTTACTATCCGTTGGCGCTGGGCCGCAATTTCGACGAGATCAAGCGGGTGCTGATCGGTCTGCAGACCATCGACGCCTTCGGCATTGCGCTGCCCGCCGACTGGAATCCGGGCGACGAGGTGATCGTGCCGATGAAGGGCGACGACCAGGAGAAGATTCCTGAAGGGGCCAAGTGCTACGACTGGTTCTTCTGCACCAAGCCGCTCCCGAAGGAGGAGATCGAAAAGAAGATCGGTAAATAGGTCCGACAAACAAAGGAGGCGCCCCTTTCGGGACGCCTCGCTTGTTTCAGAGCCGGTCTTTGAAATAATCGGTCCGGAGCAGGATGTCCGAGACCCGCCACAGTTCTTTGCGGTACTGCCGGACCGAATCGCTTCGGCAGCTGCCCACCCAGCCTTCCGAATGGTCGGCGGCACAGTCGCTCTGGTGGCGGAAGACGCTTTCGCCCAGTCCGTGAAAGTCGTAGTCCTGCACGTGCATCAGGTCCAGCAGACTGGGATAGATGTCTATCTGCGCAATGACGTTCTTCGTTTCGGCCTTCAGCGGTGCATTGAGGATAAAGAGCGGGATGTAGCGGTCGCTCAGTTCCCGTTTCTTGCGCCCTTCATAGTCGTTGCGGGTGATGGAGTCGTGGTCGCCCGTGATGACGATGATGCTTTGGTCATAAAGCCCGCATGCTTTGAGCGAGTCGATGAAACTGCCCATACAGCGGTCCACATACTGCGTGGTGACCAGATAGTATTTGGCCTCCTCGTCGGGGATGTCGGCATTGTTCAGCGGGCTTTCGAGGTCCGACTTCGTGTATGGTCCGTGTCCCGACATCGTAACCAGCTGGGCATAGAACGGCTGCGGCAGTTCTTTCAGGATTTCGAATCCGTATTTGTAGAGTTCTTCATCGGCGTGACGCATCGGTCCGCGGCTCAGTTCGCAATGATACCTGTCGAATCCGTAACTCTTCGTGGTGGCCTCCTGATTCCAGTAATGGCGGGTGTCGCAGATCAGCGATGCGGAGGTATATCCTCTCCGTGCCAACGCTTTGGGCAGCGCAGGATAGGTGTTCCGGCAGCCGTAAAGACTGGCTGCGGCTCCGCTCTCGAGCGGCAGCAAGCCGGCGTTGAGCATCAGCTGGGCGTCGGACGACCGACCGTCCTTCACCTGCGGCAGCACCCGCGGGAAATAGAGCACGGATGTGTCCTTTGCCAGTGAGTTCATGAATGGAGTTGCTTCCACTCCGTCGATTTCCAGTCCGATCGGCCAGCTGCCCAGCGATTCTGTCAGCACGACGATCAGGTTCCGGCGATGGTCCTCCACGAGCGGATTCCGGGGAGCGCGTCGCTCTGCGGCTTCAACGAACTGCGCGGCGTATTCGGCCTCCTCGGACGAGCATCCGTGCAGATAGGCGGCCTGATAGGACCAGTAGCCGATCAGGCCGTATTTGTGGAGGCCCAGCATGATTTCGTTCCGGAACCAGGGCCAGGGGTGTTTGAACTCATTGGGGTCGTTGAAATACGGCGGAATGACGGTGACGACGATCAGCAGCAGGCTGACGGCGAAGCCTGCGGTACGAAGGCGTTTTCCCGATGCCCGGCGTCCGAAAAGGATATACCCTGCGGCAAAACAAACCGACGGAAGCACGATCCACAGGTCCGAGGCCCGCATCGAGGCGTAGATGCTCGGACCGAGTCCTCGGAGGTTGTTCACCATCAGGTAGGAGTTCAGCGGCATGATGCTGCAATAGATGCGGTAATACCAGACGTTCGACAGCAGGTAGAGGTTGACCAGCACGATCCAGGGAAAGAGCCACCGTTTCCGGTGCAGGAACCAGGCGGGAAGCGCCAGCAGCATGGCGTCGGCGGCCCGCTGGGCCCAGATGGCGAAATAATGGTGATGGAGAATGTTCCATACCTCATCCACGATCGTCAGGGTGATGTAGAAAGCCAGCGTCAGAGCAGGTAGGTCACTACCCTTTCATAACGGGCCGTCCGGCCGGTGGGTAAGTTCGGCCGTTCGGGGTTTTGCATATAAAGTTTCATTTGATGGTGTATCTTTTATTTCCGGGGACCGTGATGGGGCGGTTCCCGGAATAAACAGACGGTTTTGTAACGGAGAATCGGGTTATTTCCTGAATCTGTATTGGCTCACGTCGCGCCAGCCCAACAGCAGGTCACGCACCGGGAGCCGTTTTTTACCGGCTATCTGCAACTCTCCGACTGCGATCCATCCGTCGGCGCACGCCACGCGGATGAAAGTCCGGCCGTCGCTCTCGACCGTGCCGCACGGCTGGCCGTGGGCCGCGGCTTCGAACGTCGCTGAGAACACTTTGGCGCTCTGCGGTTCTTCGCTGCCTTCGCGGTGCATCTCGGTCCAGGCCGCCGGATACGGCGACAGTCCGCGGACGAAATTCACGATGCACCTGCCCGGGAGTGTCCAGTCAATCCGGCAGTCCTCCTTGAAGATTTTGGGGGCGGGCCGCAGCGTCGATTCGTCGATGTGCTGCTGTTCGACGGGACGGATGTCCCCGGCGGCGATGCGGTCCACGGTCTCCGTGACCAGTGCGGTTCCGGTCGTCATCAGCTTGTCGTAAAGTGTGCCGACGTTGTCTTCCGGAAGGATCGGCACCCGGACCTGTCCGATGATGCCGCCCTTGTCGATTTCGTGGTTCAGGAGGAACGTCGTGACGCCCGTTTCGGTCTCTCCGTTGATGATTGCCCAGTTGATCGGCGCCGCTCCGCGGTACTGGGGCAGCAGCGATGCGTGGAGGTTGAAGGTCCCCAGCCGCGGCATGGCCCAGATCACCTCGGGAAGCATCCGGAACGCAATCACGATTCCCAGGTCGGGACGCAGGGCCTGCATGGCTTCGACGAATTCCGGGGCTTTCAGCTTTTCGGGCTGCAGGACCGGAAGTCCCAGCTCCAGCGCGGCGATCTTGACCTCGCTCTGGTGTAGTTTCTGCCCGCGTCCGGCGGGTTTGTCGGGGGTGGTGACCACTCCCACGACGTTGTAGCCGCCGGCGACGAGCGCCCGCAGCGAAGGCACGGCGAATTCGGGCGTGCCCATGAATACGATACGCAATTCCTTCGGATTCATGCCTTATTTTTTCTCCAGACCCAGCGTGTGGTGCATACGCTCCTGCTTGGTCTCCAGATAGTGTTCGTTGTAGGGGTTCGGGGCGATCACGATGGGCACGATCTCGTCGATGCAGAGGCCGTAACCCTCCAATCCGGCCCGCTTGAGCGGATTGTTGGTCATCAGGCGCATGTGGCGGATGCCCAGTTCGCGGATGATGCTCGCACCCACGCCGTAGTCGCGTTCGTCGGCCTTGAAGCCCAGCTTGAGGTTGGCGTCCACGGTGTCCAGCCCCTCGTCCTGCAGTTTGTAGGCGTGAATCTTGTTGCAGAGCCCGATGCCGCGGCCCTCCTGATTGAGGTATATGACGGCTCCTTTGCCCTCCTTTTCGATCATCTGCATGGCGCGGTGCAGCTGCTCGCCGCAGTCGCAGCGGTACGAACCGAAGATGTCGCCCGTGACGCACGACGAGTGTACGCGCACCAGCACGGGTTCGTCCTCCGTCCACTCCCCTTTCGTCAGGGCCGCATGCTCCACGCCGTTCGATTTCTGGCGGAACGGCGTGATGCGGAAATCGCCCCACTCCGTCGGCAGGGGCACCGTCACGCCTTTTTCGATGATCGACTCCTCCTTGAGGCGGTAGGCGATCAGCGAGGCGATCGAGATGATTTTCAGGTCGAATTTCTGGGCGATCTCCACCAACTGCGGCAGGCGGGCCATCGTGCCGTCCTCGTTCATGATTTCGATCAGGGCGCCTGCGGGCTGCAGTCCGGCCAGACGGGCCAGGTCGATGGCCGCCTCGGTGTGTCCCGGACGGCGCAGCACGCCCTTGTCGCGGGCACGCAGGGGATTGATATGTCCCGGACGGCCCAGGTCGGTGGGTTTCGTCTCGGGATCGGCCAGCGCACGGATCGTGGCGGCGCGGTCGTGGATCGAGACGCCCGTGGTGCAGTCGTTGCCCAGCAGGTCGACCGTCACAGTGAAAGGCGTGCCCAGCAGCGAGGTGTTGTTCTCCTCCATCATGTTGAGACCCAGTTCGGCACAGCGTTTCTCCGACAGCGGGGCGCACAGCACGCCGCGGCCCTCCTTGAGCATGAAATTCACGATTTCGGGGGTGATCTTCTCCGCGGCGACGATGAAGTCGCCCTCGTTTTCGCGGTCCTCGTCGTCGACGACGATCACCGGTTTGCCGTTGCGGAAGTCTTCGATAACCTCCTCTACACTATTCAGAATCGTGTTTTTTGCCATTTCGTTTGAATTTTATCGCGTTCATCGTTTTTTTGATTCCCGGGGTCAGCCTGTCCCTCAGCGCCTTGAATTTTCCGGCGTACCAGTCCGTGTCGAGCAATGCCGAGTCGTTGGTGGCTTTGTATGTAAGGTATATGGCGATCGGCGTGAGGATGAATGTCGAGAGCCACATGCCGTAAACGGCGTCCCAGTTGCCCTCCTTGGCCAGTTTTTCTCCCGACAGGCTGATAATGTAGTAGATCACGAAGAAGATTACCGACACCACCACCGGAAGGCCCAGTCCGCCGCGGCGGATGATGGCGCCCAGCGGTGCGCCGATGAGGAAGAAAATCAGGATCGACACCGGAAGCGATATCTTCTTGTGCCACTCGACCTTCGAGCGGTAGAGCTGGTTGAGTGCCTCCTTGGCGGCCGATTCGTCGAACGCGAACATGTTGCGCGAATTCTTGGCCAGTGTCCGGGCCTGATCCCAGATGCGCTCCTTGTCGCGCGTCGGCAATCCGATGATCGAGTCCTGCGCCAGCATGTCGCGGAAATGGCGTTTGTCCACCTTCAGACTGTCGGGCAGCGGCAGCACGCTGTTGTCGCGGGCGAAAATCTGCTCTTTCAGCAGCGGCTCGTAGGAACTCGTCGTGGCGGCATTGACTTTCACCTCCAGCGAGTCGATGTCGTGCTGCAGTTCGTTGATGTTCTTGGTCTGGCTGTTCGAGAAGAGGTCGGCGTCGGTGCGTCCCTGGGCGAATCCGTCCATCGGGATAGACAGTTTCTCCAAGTCGAAGGTGTGGTGTTGCAGGGTGCTCTTGGTGAACCACTGGCTGTTGCGTGTCTGGTCGTAATTCTCGCCGTGGAAGAGCGTCACCAGCAGGTATCTCTTGTCGTCGGAGAGACGGATGTAACCCGAGTCGGCGACGGTGGTGGTCATGTTGCCGTCGGCTTTGCGGTTGTCGTAGATCAGCACGTCGTGCAGCAGGTGCGTGTCGGGCTCCTGGCGGCTCACGCGAATCGACATGTTTTCGATGCCGTTGAAGAAGAGCCCGTCCTGAAATTCGAGGGCCTGTTTCTGTTGCCGGATGTCGTAGAGCGTGCTGTACAGCTTTTTGTTGGCGTTCGGGACGAGGTTGTTGCCGATGAAGAAACTGCCGACGGAGACGAACGCCACCAGTATGATCAGCGGTTTGGTGATCTGCACCAGCGACATGCCGGCCGATTTCATAGCTAGCAGTTCGTAGTTCTCGCCCAGGTTGCCCATGGTCATGATCGCCGCCAGCAGCATCGACAGCGGCAGGCCCATCGGGATCATGTTGGCCATGAAATAGGTCATCAGCTCGATGATGATTCCGGCGCTCAGGCCCTTGCCCACCAGTTCGTCGATGTAGCGCCACACGATGTTCATCATCAGCACGAACATGACGATGAAGAACGTGAGGACCATCGGGCCCAGGTAGGATTTCAGAACGAGTTTATGAATGGTCTTCATGCGGCTGCTCGCTGTTTTTTGCTGCGCAAAGATACAAGTTTTACCAGTATAAGCGTAAGCGTGAGGGTAAATATTATGGCGGCGCCGGGCGGAACCTCGAAATTGTAGCTGGCGACGAGTCCCGCGACGTTGCCGGCGACGGCCACGAGGGGCGCCGTGAGGGCGATGGTGCGGTACGAGCGCGAAAGCGTGTTGACGATCACCACGGGCATCGTCACGAGTGAGATCAGCAGCACGATGCCCATGATGCGAATCGAGAGGACGATCGTTACGGCAACCAGCGCGGCCATCAAATAGGAGATCACGCGCGTCGGGATGCCCCGGCTGCGGGCGAAATCGCGGTCGAAGGCGACGTAGATCACGGGCCGCAGCCACACGAGGGCCCCGGCGGCGATTACGGCCGTCAGCACGGCCAGCGCCGCGACGTCGCTGTCGGTCACGGTCACAATGCTGCCGAAAAGGTAGGCCGAGAGATCGCCCGAGGTGTAGCCCGGGCGCAGGCTCATGAAGAGCGCCCCGACGGCCATTCCGACGGACCAGATGATGCCGATGGCCGAATCTTCGCGGATGCGTCCCCGGCTGCCGGCCCATTCGATCCCGAGTGCCGACAGGACGGCGAAAACCATCGCCCCGGCAATCGGGTTGGTGCCGAGGTAGAAGGCGATGCCCAGTCCGCCGAACGAGGCGTGGGTGATGCCCCCGGCGAGGAAAACCATGCGGCGGCAGACGACATAGGTACCTATCAATCCGCACGTTATGCCCGAAAGCACACAAGCCGTGAGTGCGTTCGAAAGATAACCGTATTGAATCAGGTCGCTGAAAAATCCCATGCCCTTTTTATAATTGCACGCAAATTTACGCTTTTTTATCGGAAAAGCCTCCTCCTTTCGCACAGTTTTCGTAATTTCGTGCCGGAAAAACCCGAATCTATGCAACCTCGCAGAGTCAATTTTCATACCCTGGGCTGTAAGCTCAATTTCTCGGAGTCGTCGACCCTCGCCCGCGAGTTCGAGCGCGGCGGCTTCGTCCGTGTGGCTCCCACGGCCGAGGCGGACATTTGCGTCATCAACAGCTGCTCCGTCACGGAGCACGCCGACAAGAAATGCCGCAACCTGATCCGCAAACTCCACCGCCGCAACCCCGCTGCGATTATCGCCGTGACGGGGTGTTACGCGCAGCTGAAACCGCAGGAGATTGCGGCTATAGACGGTGTTGATATTGTATTGAGCAACAACGATAAGGGGGCGTTATTTAAACGAGTGCTTGAACTGCCGGGCAAAGGCCGTGCTCAGGTGTACAGTTGCGACACCGATTCGCTCACGTCGTTCTTCGCGGCCTTCTCGAGCGGCGACCGCACGCGGGCCTTCCTGAAAGTGCAGGACGGGTGCGACTACTGCTGCTCCTACTGCACGATTCATTACGCCCGCGGTTCGAGCCGCAACCTGCCGATCGCCGACCTCGTGGCCGAGGCACGGCAGATAGCGGCGGCGGGTCAGCGGGAGATCGTCCTGACGGGCGTCAACACGGGGGATTTCGGCCGCACGACGGGCGAAAAGTTCATCGACCTGCTGCGGGCGCTGAACGAGGTCGAAGGGATCGAACGCTACCGCATTTCGTCGATCGAACCGAACCTCTTAACCGACGAGATCATAGCCTTTTGCGCCGCGTCACCTAAATTTATGCATCATTTCCACATTCCGCTCCAGAGCGGTTCGGACCGGATTCTCGGACTGATGCGCCGCCGTTACACCACGGCGCGGTTCGCCGAGCGGATTGCGGCCGTGCGGCGGCTGATGCCCGACGCCTTCATCGGCATCGACGTGATCGTCGGATTCCCGGGCGAGACCGACGCCGATTTCCGCACTACCTACGATTTCCTGGCGGGGCTGGAGCCGGCTTTCCTGCATATCTTTCCCTTCTCGGAACGTGCCGGGACCCCGGCCGTCGACCTGCCCGGCAAGGTGCAGCCGTCGGTGGCCACGGCCCGCGTGGCGGAACTGGAGGCTCTCTGCGACCGCCTGCACGGCGATTTTTGCGCCCGGGCCGCGGGTACGGAGGATACGGTGCTCTTCGAAAGCACGCGCCGCGGGGGCATGATGTTCGGCTTTACGGGCAACTACCGGCGGGTCAAAGCCCCTTACGATGCCGCGAAGGTCAACACCCTCTGCCGCGTGAAACTCGGCGGGATGGACGAATCTCACGACCTGATGGGGGAAATCCGGGATTAATTCATTATATTTACCGAAGAGAAATTCGGTTTAGATAGGATGCGCCTCGACATAGCTCAAATAAATTTGGCTCTGTACCCGGCTTTCACTATCTTTGCAGGAACGTTAATTGATGGAATTATGACGGGTATGCGCAAACGGGTGACGGTGGGGTTTCTGAGTATCGTCTGCCTGCTGTTTTTTTCGGGGATGGTCTCGTTTCTCGAGCTGAGCCATCTGAGCCGCGATACGGGCGAGATTCTCAAGGCTAACAAACGCAACATCGAGTTGGCCAAGGAGATGCTCGATGCGGCCCACGAGCAGAACATTGCCCTCATCAAACTTTCGGTCTTCGGCGACCGGTCGTGCGACAGCCTGTGCCGTGCCAGCATGGAGCGGCTCGAAAGCACGCTGCTGGTGGCTCAGGACGAGGCCCTCGAGAAATCGTTCCTCGATTCGCTGGCCTTCGCCACGACCGAGCTGCGCCTGCTGACGGACAATTACCTCGCCTTCGGAGGCGTCGGAGGCGTCAGAAGCGCCGGGGGTGCCGGGACCGCGAACGCCCTGACGGCGGCGGGCGCAAACCGCGCCGACTCGCTGGGCAGCAGGTGGTACAGCGAGGAATACCAGGCGCTCTACGGCCGTCTTACCGCCGCCATCAAAAGTTACATGACCTCGACGCAGAGTTCGCTGGTGCCGCGTGCCGAACAGATGAAGAAGAATGCCTACCGGGCCGTTACGCCGGTGCTGATTTCGCTGGCGGTGATGATTGCCATCGTGCTGATGCTTTTCTATTTCATGTCGATTTACTGCGTGACGCCCGTCGAGCGGATGAACAAGGCGCTGGGCGACTGGCTCTCTTTCCGGGTGCCGTTCGCCGTCAAGGGCGACTTCAAGGACGAGGTGCTGGAACTCCGGGAGAAGATAGAGACGCTCATAAACCTTTCCAAGCAGAACAAAGTCTGATGCCATGCGGGTAGATGTGGTCTTACGATATGTGGGAGTCGTGATGCTCTTCATTGCGACGTTCATGCTGCTTTCGGCGGGAATTTCCTACCTCAGCGGCATGGACTCGGCATTCTATCCCCTGCTGCTCTCCTCGCTGCTCACGGCCCTGCTGGGGGCCTTCCCGCTGATTTTCGTCGAGAAGCGCGAGCAGATCACCAACAAGGAGGGGTTCTGCATCGTCGTGGGGGCGTGGCTCGTGGCCTGCGTCGTGTCGATGTTTCCCTACCTGATCTGGGGCGGGGAGTTTTCGCTGGTCAATGCGTGGTTCGAGAGCGTTTCGGGCCTCACGACCACCGGATCGACGATTCTGAACGATGTCGAGGCCCTGCCGCGCGGACTGCAGTTCTGGCGCATGTCCTCGACGTGGATCGGCGGTATGGGCGTGGTGATGTTCGCGCTGGTGGTCCTGCCGTCGATGGGCCGCAGCAAGATGATGCTCTCCAACGTGGAGCTCTCGACGATGGCCAAGGACAATTACCGCTACCGGTCGCAGATCATCGTGCAGATTCTGCTGGTGGTTTACGTGGGGCTGACGATCGTCTCGACCGTGCTGCTCAAGATGGCGGGCATGAACTGGTTCGACGCGCTGTGCCATGCCATGTCGGCCTGCGCCACGAGCGGATTCTCGACCAAAAACGCCAGCGTGGCCTATTTCAACAGCCCGATGATCGACACGATCCTGATCTTCGCGATGGCTACGGCGGGTATTCATTTCGGACTGATCTACGCCACGGTGACCGGCAAGCGCAATAACATTTTCCGTTCGGAGGTGACGCGCTGGTATTTCGGAATGCTGCTGGCGGGCGGCGTGCTGATAGCCGTAAGCCTTTTTGCCGCAGACCTCTACCCTACGCTGACGGCGTCGTTCCGCTACGCGATGTTCCAGTTCGTGTCGGTGGTGACCACGACGGGATTCGCCACGGCCGATTCGAATACATGGACCTCGTTCGCCGTCATCCTGCTGATATTCGGATCTATCGTCTGCGCCTGTGCGGGCTCCACGGCGGGCGGTATCAAGATCAACCGGCTGGTGCTGGCCGGAAAGATGATGCGCACGCGCCTGCGCCAGCAGCAGCACCCCAACGCCATCATCCGCATCAAGCTCGACGGTGTGATCCAGGAGAACGAGGCGCTGCATTCGGTGATGATCTTCATCGTCACCTACCTGATGTTCATTCTCGCCGGCACGGTCTTCGGCACGGTGCTCGGCGTCGACCTGACGACCAGTTTCACGGGGGCCGTGGCCTCTATGGGCAATGTCGGACCCGGATTCGGGGAGGTCGGCTCGATGGATAATTTCTCGGCGATGCCCGCGGCGTTCAAGTTTTCCAACTCGCTGCTGATGTTGTTGGGGCGTCTGGAGATTTTCGGACTGATACAGATTTTTTTCATTAAATGGTGGAGATGACCCAAGCTATGTTTCGCAAGGTTTTCATATATGTGCTGGGCGCGGCTTTTCTGGCTGTCGGCGTACTGCATGCCCAGCAGCCGAAGGTTGAAGCCCGCATTGCCGGGCTGGAGGGCAACGCAGAGTATATGTCGCTGCTGCGGGAGGACGCACAGCTGCAGCAGCGTGAGGATTCGATTGTGAACGCCGTGGAGCACATGCGCCAGCGGCTGCGCGAGGACCCTTCGCGGCGGCAGGAGTTTTCGCAGGAAATCCTGCAGCTGGAGAGCCGGATCTTCGAGATACGCAATGCCAAGGGACGCTTGATCGACCGCATCAATACCATCGAGCAGGAGTGGGTGCTGGCCAGCCTGAACGGTGTGGCGCAGCAGCCTGCGGGACCCGTTGCGGCTGACTCTGCGGCGGTTCCCGATTCGCTGAAGGTCCGCAACCTGGTAGACAACCTTTATTTCCGCGAACACCTTCCGGCGGAGGATTACGCCGCCCTGCGCAACGCGCAGCAACTGGAGATGCGGGCCGTGGACTATGTGAACCGCTATTTCGCCAACTACGGAACGCTCTCCGAGCTGGCCGAATCCTATGCCGCGGTGCAGACCGAGGCCGAGGCTATCGAAATATACGAGCGTTACAAGGCGCTGGAAGGGATGAACCGCGTGCTGGCCGACTCGCTGGCCGGGACGTGGAACTACATTTTCGACAACAAGAGCTACGCCTACGGCTACCTGCTCGACAAGATGGGCAAGGAGACGATTCTCGCCCGCGAGGAGGAGGCGCTTTCGGAGGCCGCGCGTCAGCTTTCGGCGCTGCAGGGCGAGACGGCTTCGGAAGCTGTGGCCGATTATTTCCTGCGCAAACGGGTGATCATCGATTACGAGGCTTCGGTGGCCGGAGTGCTGGCGCTGGACGCCGCGCGTGACTCGTTGAAGGGGGTGGCGGCGCAGCTGGAGGCGATCGACTACCGCCTGCCGCGGGTCGATGTCGCCGAGCGTTATTTCCTCGATTACGACAGCGTGGCGTTCTCCTCGACGCCGAAATACACTTACCAGCACCCGATTCCCGAATGTAAGGTCTACGCCAACGGCACGATCTACCGCATCCTGCTGGGGACCTACAACACCAAGCGTGCCGCGGCGACGTTCCGGGGGGCCTATCCGCTCTTCTATTTGGTGAACGATGCCGGCAAGTGGTGTTACTATACGGGCGGCTTCGCCACGCTGGCCGAGGCCGAGGCGGCGCAGGCGCTGCTGAAGAAGCGCGGCTTCGTGCGGCCCGAAATCGTGGTGTGGACCGACGGCGAGTATCGCAACCTGTCGCTCGAACCCGAGGCGCAGAAGCTCCTCTACCGGGTCGAAATCACCGGGACCGACGCCCTGTCGGACGATGTGAAGCGGGTGATTGCCGCCACGGCCGAAGGCTACGAACTGTCGCGTGTGGGTCAGCAGCTCTTCATCGTCGGGTCGTTTGACGACAAGGCTGTCGCCGACCGTCTGGCCGACGCTATACGGCAAACGGACACCGCATTGGAAATAAAAGTCGCGGAGATAGCGGAATAACCGAAATATTTCCCTATCTTTATTGCAATATTCTACAAGCCCTATGGAGATGTTCTATATTGTACTGCTCGTTTTTTTCGGCCTGCTGTTTCTGGTGGCCGAACTCGTCCTGCTGCCCGGCGTGTCTATCGGCGCCCTGCTGGCGCTGGTCTGCTACGGAAGCTCGGTCTACCTTGCCTTTCGTGATTTCGGGACCGGGGGCGGAATCCTGCTCATCGTCATCATCCTCGTGCTGTCGCTGATCGCCACCGTCATCTCGCTGCGTGCGAAGACGTGGCAGCGTTTTTCGCTCAAGCAGGAGATTCGTTCGTCGAGCACTCCCGTCATGCCCGCCGAGGAGTTGCAGGTCGGCGACCGCGGCATCACCGTTTCGCGCCTCTCCCCGATGGGTAAGATCGAGGTCGGAGGCCGTCTCTACGAGGCCAAGTCGCTCGGGGCGTATGTCGATCCGCAGCGCGACATCGAGGTCGTGGGCTTCGAAAATTTCAGCGTTATCGTAAAAACTATCAAATAACACTACACTATGGATTTACAGGCAGGAATGATCGTATTGATCGTCTTTGTGAGCCTCTTTGCGATCTGGCTCCTTTTCTATTTCATCCCGGTGGGACTGTGGTTCTCGGCCCTGGTGTCGGGCGTGCGTATCAGCCTGCTGCAACTCGTCCTGATGCGCTGGCGCAAGGTGCCGCCCTCGGTAATCGTATCGTCGATGATCGAGAGCACGAAGGCCGGTCTGACCCTCAATCCCAACGAACTCGAGGCCCACTACCTCGCGGGCGGTAATGTCACGAGCGTGGTGCATGCCCTGGTTTCGGCGCAGAAAGCCAATATCCTGCTCGATTTCAAGATGGCGACGGCCATCGACCTGGCGGGCCGCGACGTGTTCGAGGCCGTGCAGATGTCGGTGAATCCGAAGGTCATCAATACGCCTCCCGTGGCCGCCGTGGCCAAAGACGGCATCCAGCTGATCGCCAAGGCCCGCGTTACGGTGCGTGCCGCCATCAAGCAGCTGGTCGGCGGAGCCGGTGAGGAGACCGTGCTGGCGCGTGTCGGCGAAGGCATCGTCTCGTCGATCGGTTCGGCGGCGTCGCACAAGATCGTGCTCGAAAATCCCGATTCGATCTCGCGCGTGGTGCTCGAGAAGGGGCTCGACGCCGGAACGGCTTTCGAAATCCTCTCGATCGACATCGCTGACATCGATGTGGGCAAGAATATCGGCGCCCAGCTGCAGATGGATCAGGCGCAGGCCGACAAGAACATCGCCCAGGCGAAAGCCGAGGAACGCCGCGCAATGGCCGTGGCCCTCGAGCAGGAGAACAAGGCCAAGGCGCAGGATGCCCGTGCCAAGGTGATCCTCGCCGAAGCCGAGGTGCCGCTGGCCATGGCCGAAGCCTTCCGCAACGGCAATTTGGGAATCATGGACTATTATAAGATGAAGAACATCATGGCCGACACGCAGATGCGCGAGACCATTGCAAAACCGGAGAAGAAATAATCCGGACGGATTTGTTATCAGGGGTGCGCGTCGTGCGTGCCCTTTTTTGTGAAATATTCCGAACGCTATGAAAAGATACTTTTTGATTCTCTGCTTCCTCCTTGCCGCGGCGACCGTTTCGGCGGCAAGAATCGACACCGTGGCGGTTTTCAGCGCGAAGATGCAGCGCGACATTCCGGCGCTGGTCGTGGTGCCCGATGCCGCTGTCGGGCAGCGTATGCCCGTCCTTTATCTGCTCCACGGTTACAGCGGCTCGTATATGACCTGGCAGCGTGACGTCACGGACCTGCGCCCGCTGGCCGACGCTTACGGCATGATCATCGCCTGCCCCGACGGTGAGAACAGCTGGTATTGGGACAGTCCCCTCGACGCCTCGTCGCAGTTCGAAACCTTCGTGTCGCAGGAGTTTCCCGACTGGATCGATGCCCACTACCGGACGATCCCTTCGCGTGAAGGACGCGCCGTCACGGGCCTCTCGATGGGCGGTCACGGTGCCCTGTGGACGGCCCTGCGCCACAAAGACCGTTTCGGGGCCGCAGGTTCGACTTCGGGAGGCGTGGACATCCGGCCCTTCCCCGATTCGTGGGAGATGAAAAAACAGCTGGGCGAACTGAAACAGCATCCGGAACGCTGGGACGCGCACACGGTCATCAACCAGGTGGATGAGCTCAGCGACGGCGAGTTGGCTCTCGTAATCGACTGCGGCTATCAGGATTTCTTCTATCAGGTGAATGTGAACCTGCACGAAAAGCTGATGCAGTGCGGCGTGAGCCACGATTTTCTGACGCGCCCCGGGGAGCACAACTCCACCTACTGGTCCAACTCGCTCCCCTATCAGGTGCTCTTTTTCCACCGCTATTTCCAGCGGCAGGCGGCCCCGGAAGCGGTGGCCGTCGCAACGGGACGGCGGGTGGTCTTCATCGGCGACTCGATTACCGACGGTAACTGGGGCAAGGGTGACGGCAAACCCTCGTCCGAGCGCAATCTCACGGACCGCAACCACCTCTACGGCAGCGG
Organism: Alistipes sp. Zagget8; assembly: GCA_001941065.1. GTDB lineage: Bacteria > Bacteroidota > Bacteroidia > Bacteroidales > Rikenellaceae > Alistipes. Next base: position 8,511 of record MSHJ01000013.1, on the reverse strand, counting down.
TTATATGTACTTGTGCGCCTCGTATTACCAGGGCTACCGTCCCGAGCGGGGCTATCTGTTTTTCAACCGCGGCGTGAGCGGCAATACGCTCGATGAACTCGCGGCCCGCTGGCAGGAGGATGTCGTGGACCTGCGTCCCGACGTGCTGTCGGTGCTGGTCGGCACGAACGACGTGAGCCGTTACCTCCACTGGCTGATGGTCAGCGCGGCGGTCGAAAAGCCGGATTTCGATTTCGCAGGCTGGGAGAAGACCTACCGACGCCTGCTCGACGAGGCCCGGCGGGCGAATCCCGACCTGAAAATCCTCCTCTGCACACCGTTTGCTGCACCCGTCGGGGCGATCACCGAAGGTTTGCAGGGCGAATATTATCCCCTGCGCCAGCAGTTGCTGGCACGCTGTTGTGCGGTGGTCGAACGAGTCGCCGCCGATTACGGCGCCACTCTCGTGCCTTTTCACCGGCTGGTTGCCGGCCTCGAAACGGCGCTGCCGAACGGTGACGCGACCTACTGGGTGTGGGACGGCATCCACCCCACGCCTGCCTGCCACCGCCGGATGGCCGACTGCTGGATCGAAGCCGCCGCCCGGAGCGGAGCGATGGAGTGACCGAAAAAAGAGAGCCTTTCCTGCGGGAAAGGCTCTTTTTGTTTAATAGACCTCTTCGGGGAGCGTCTCGCCGACGGGCTCGCCTTCGAGGTTGTCGCGCCATTTGATTGCGGCGTGCGTGCCGTCGCAGTAGGGCTTGTTTGCCGACTGTCCGCAGCGGCAGACGACCACACGGTTGCGTATCTCGTAGGTTTTGCCCGTCTCGCGCCGCAGGGCGATGCCGCCGCGAATCCACGGCCCGCCGCTGCTGCCGATGGTGACGTCCTCGATTAGTCCGAGGCTGGGCTCGAAGCGGAATTCGAAGGGCTTTCCCGAACTTTTGTCCCATGCCGTGAGCCGGCCGCTGGGGCACATCGACGCTTCGCGGATCGCCATCCGGCGGGCTTCGGGGTCGGACGACTGCTCGGTGAGCGTCCATGCGTCGCCCTCCGGGTGGCAGAAACGTGCGAAGACGCAGTATTTGGGATTGTCGGTCATTTCGAGCGTGCCGCCTTCGATCACCTCGGCCCTGTCGAGCAGCGGCTCGGAGTGTGCCGTGAGGGTCGGGTCCCACATGGCCTTTTCGTGGCTCCCGTCGCAGTAGGGCTTGCGCTGCGACGCCCCGCAGCGGCAGAGCGCCGTGGGTTCGGCCTCGGTCGAAAAGTGGCGGCCCTCCTGGAAATACCAGCTCTCGTTGTTCTCGTTGGGCATGATAAACTGCTCGGCCAGCGGCGGACGTCCGTAGACCAGATAGGGCCCTTTTTTCGGTCACGGTGATGCTGAAGCGTTCCCCGGCGGGGGAACTTCCCGTCTCGATTTTCAATTTCGACATACTATATGCGTTTCTGATTCGTTAGTGAACCAGTGGCAATAATTGTTCCCAAATGCAATTATTTGGGACGGGCTTGTAGGAATTATCCCGCTTTTTGGTATCTTTGGTGCCATAACGGCACTTTTGGAGGGCGGAAAGTTTTGCCGGACCGTGCGCGATTCGGTTTTGCAGCCGGCCGATTTTTATTATCTTTGCAACTGATTTTGAAACTGAAATAAGATAAAATGAGCTATATGAAAAGATTCGCAGGGTTGGTTTGCGCTGTCGCGGCCATCGTATTTTTCGCTTCGTGCAGCAAGGACAAGGAGTCGGGCAGTCTCTCGTTCGACTCCCCGGCCGTATTCCTGTCGGCGGGACAGACCGTAACGGTGGGCTTCAAGTCCGTCAACCTCCAGAATCTCTCGGTGACCAACAAACCTACGGGCTGGTCTGAACCGACGATCGACGTTGCGACCCAGACCCTGACGATTACGGCCCCCGCGTCTTTCGACGACGACGAGGTCAAGACCGGTTCGGTGGTGCTGGCCGGCTCGCCCAAGGGCGGTTCGTCGGTCTCGGCGACGCTCTTCGTGGGTGTGGTCAACGGCGAAGACCTGAGCGAAAAGCCCGCCAACAGCTATATCGTCAACAAGCCCGAAACCAACTACCTGATCAGCGCCATGCATCGGGGTGACGTTATGGCGGTGCTCCCGGCTTCGGTGGATGTCGTGTGGCAGAGCAAGTCGGGGCTGATTCAGTATACGGAACTCCGGGAGGACGGCAAGGTGTCGTTCTACGTGGGGGCCGACAGCGACGACGACGAGAAGATCAAGGAGGGCAACGCCGTGATCGGCGCCTACGACGCCGGCGGCACGCTGATGTGGAGCTGGCATATCTGGGCCACGAACTACGATCCCGATGGTACGAGCATGCTGTTCAATGAGTATACGATGATGAGCCGCAACCTCGGTGCGCTGAATAACGATAACTCGACGCAGGAGAATATCCTCGCCTCCTACGGACTCTATTACCAGTGGGGCCGCAAGGACCCGTTCATCGGCCCGAGCTCGTACAACGCTGCCAACGGCGCATCGGCCAGCATGTATAACGGCGGCGGCAGCCGTGTCTACATGAAGACGGAGGTTTCGAGTGCTGACGCGGGAACGATGGATTACGCCGTGCAGAATCCGCTGACGTTTATCGTAGGTGTCTCCGACTCGGAGTACGACTGGCTGTGGAGCGCCCATTCCGACGATCTGTGGAGCGATACCAAGACTGTCAACGACCCCTGCCCCTACGGCTGGCGTGTGGCTCCTTCGGCGGCTTACGACCATTTGTCCATCCAAAATACCCCCGAGGCGGGCGATGCCGACAAATTCGGCTGGACGCTGGATGGTCCCGGCAGTGGGCCGTCGCTCTTTATCGGCGCGGGACGCCGCATCTACCGGCATATCCAGGAGGATGACACCCAGGGAGGCGGCAGCATCCAGAATTTTTATCCGACGCCCATTGACAAGCAGGTTCGCAGTTCAGCCCTCTACAACCAGCCCTGGGTCGGGTATTACTGGACGACCGGGACGGCTACCGGAACGAAATCCTCGGCCCTCTATTTCTGGTTCGACAAGAGCAACCCGGCAAACAGCGGCCTCGAGAACAATACGCCGCAGTATCGCGCCAACGGTATGCAGGTGCGCTGCGTGCGAGTGGAATAACCAAACTTACGAAGAAACCCAACCGTCGGGCCGGCCATGTTGCCGGCCCGTTTTGTTTGGTATAACTGTTGCGGGGCGGGATACTAAAAATCCCCGGCCATGAAAATCAAAACAGGAAAAGGCTCCGTATCGCTCGTCGTCCTGCTGGCTATCTGGTCCGTGTCGGCCATCGCGTCGCTGCCCGGACTGGCCATATCCCCCATTCTGGGCGACCTGAACAAGGTGTTTCCCAAGGTCACCGACCTCGAGATACAGATGCTCACGTCGCTGCCCTCGCTGCTGATTATTCCCTTCGTGCTGCTCTCGGGAAAACTCTCCGAAGGCCGCGACAAACTCACGATCCTGACCGTCGGGCTTTCGATTTTCTTCCTGAGCGGCGTGGCGTGTCTTTTCGCCCGCAGCATGACGTGGCTGATTGTCATCAGCTGCATTCTCGGCATCGGGGCCGGCATGGTCATTCCCCTTTCGACGGGCCTGATCGTCGATTATTTCACGGGCGACTACCGCGTCCGGCAGCTGGGTTACAGCTCGGCAATCAACAACCTGACGCTGGTCATCGCCACCGTGGTCACGGGCTACCTGGCCGATGTCGACTGGCACCTCCCCTTTCTGGTCTACACCCTGCCGGGTATTTCGCTGGCGCTCTCGTTCTTCCTCAAACGGCGGCGTTCGGACCCCGAACCCGAGCAGAGCATCCAGCTGCGCCACAAGCGTATCGACCGCGGCAAGCTGGCAGGGCTGATGGCGTTCTATTTCTTCGCCACCTATGCCGTGCTGGCCGTGGCGTTCTACGCCTCGTTTCTGGTCGACGACTACAAGATCGACAGCTCGTTTTCGGGGGTGCTGATTTCGCTGTTCTTTCTGGCGATCATGCTCCCGGGGCTCTTTATCGACAAGGTGATCGGCCTGCTGAAACAGAATGTCAACCTCGTGTCGCTGGGGCTGGTCTGCGCGGGGCTGCTGTGCGTCGGGATTTTCCGCGACAAGGCGATGCTCGTCGTCGGGGCCCTGCTCACGGGATTCGGATACGGGGTGATGCAGCCCGTCGTTTACGACAAGGCCGCCACCATCGCCCCACCCCGCTCGGCGACCCTCGCGCTGTCGTTCGTCATGGCGATGAATTATCTGGCCGTGATGGTCTGCCCCTTTATCGTGGACCTCTTCCGGCACCTGTTCCACACCCACAGTGACCGTTTCCCGTTTTTCTTCAACGCCGCGCTGGTGCTTATCGTGGCTGTCATCACCTGGCGCCGCCGCGGGAATTTCACATTGGGACTCGACGAATCGTATTATAAAAACTAATCGGCAGACTTTGAAATAACATAAAAAGTTTTATTTTTGTATTAATTAGTTGCAAACAAATAAACGTTTTATGTTATGAACAAAGTTTTACTCGCTGCTGTTTTGGCTGCAAGCCTCGCCGCCGCGTCCGGATGTGCGGATAAACGGGACGGGCATCCCGCCGTAATGATTGCCCCGACGATCAAAACCCGTGTGACGGGACTCCATTTCGATACCGGGGACCGTGTCGGACTGACCATCCTCAAAGGGGCGGAAACCTATGTTGCAAACCATCCGATGACCTACGAAGGTTCGGCTTTCTCGGGTTCGGGACTGCTGTGGTACAGCGACCTGAATGCGAAATCGACCCTCACGGCCTACTATCCCTATTCGGAGGCGGGGGTGCCCGCGGAGTTCTCTGTGGCGGTGGACCAGACTGGCGGATGCGCCTCCTCGGACCTGCTGGGGGCCGTGACGCGGGATGTGACGCCCGGCAGCGCCCCGGTGGGCATGCTCTTTTACCACCTGATGTCGCAACTGACCGTCGTCGTGACGAACAATTCCGATGCGGTGGTCTCCTCCGTGGCCATAGGCGGGCTTGTACCGACGGCGACCGTGGACCTCACCGTGCCGACAGCCGCGGCGAAGGCAGGGGCCGTGGCGGCGGAGGTCCGGGCCTTCGAGGTGACGGCCGGTGCCTCCTACCGTGTTGTGCTCGTGCCCCAGCAGGCGGCGCTGACCGTTACGATCGGAACGACCGACGGCAATAGCCTCAGCAAAACCATTCCCTCTGCGCTGCTCGAAAGCGGCAAGCAATACGATATGTCGGTCACGGTGACCAATACCGAAATTTCCGTTTCGCTGAGCGGCGATATCAGCGACTGGGGTGACGGCGGGTCGCTCGACGGCGGCGGTGGCGGCGATGCCGATCCCGACGCCGGGGAGCTAGTTTACGAGGGTGAGACCTACCCGACGGTGAAGATCGACGGACGGGTGTGGATGGCCGAAAACCTGCGCTATGCTCCTCCGGGAGCGACTCAAGGCGCGGGGATTTGGCCCTCCCAAGACACGCAATCCCGGGATATGCTGTATAATTATGCAACAGCGACGAACGGCGCTGCAGCGGGCGGCAGTACGCCTGTGCAGGGTATTTGTCCCGCCGGGTGGCATATTCCCACCGCGGCCGATTTTCAGTCGCTGGTTGCGAGCGCCGAACGCCCTGCCGATTTCTTTACCTATGCGGGTTATCAGATCGTGGCCGATGGAACAAACAAACCGGGCGATCTTTCGAAAGGCTACCTGATGGGCGGCGACCTTTCCGGCGACCGCTGCCGCAGTCTCGTCTATGCGAGCGATTCCGATCCCGTGGTAAAGGACGTATCGGTCGAATTCGGCCAGCCGTTGCGTTGCGTGAAAGACTGAAAACAAGAGGTCCCGCCGGAAGCGGGACCTCATTCGTATTAATCGCGGTTCAGGAAAAAGATCGGGATGTTCGCCAGGAAGACATCTTTGCCCGAGAGCTGCGACCGCTTTTCGAGCAGTTCGCTCAGCAGGATGTCGCCGATCACGTAATTGCTCTCGTCGCTCGTGAACTGTTCGTGAATCTTCGAGAAATTCAGGATTTTCTGCACGTCGGTCTCCGTGTAGCGGGCGTATATCTTCAGCGTGATGTCCGTCGTGTAGTCGGGTTTCTCGATGTAATTCATCTTCTTGTACTCGTAGCGGTAGTTGTTCAGCCGCGCCATGATGTCGCTCAGGATCGACGATGCCGTGGGCAGGCTTCCCGCGCCCTTGCCGAACATAAACTGACGGTCGTAGCATTCGCCGCGGATCACCACGCCGTTGTACTCGTCGTCGACGCTGTAAATGTACTTGGCGGGCGTCACGAATTCCGGCATGACGAACATCGTGAAATGCTTGTCGCTCACCTTCACCACCTGGGCCACCAGCTTGATTTTCACGTTTTTTTCGCGGGCATACTGGATGTCCGAGTCGTGGATTGTCGAGATGCCGTAGGTGAAGATGCGGTCCGGGGCGACGTAGGTTCCCAGGGCGTGCACCGTGATGATGACCAGTTTGAACAGCGAATCGTAGCCCTCGATGTCGAACGACGGGTCGCTCTCGGCAAAGCCCAGCGCCTGCGCCTGCGCCAATGCGTTGGCATAGGAATCCTTGTGGTCGAAGACGCGCGAGAGGATGTAGTTCGACGAGCCGTTCAGAATACCCTTCACCTCCAGCAGCAGGTCGTTGTCGTAGTACTCCTCGAGGTTGCGTATCACCGGGATAGAGCCGCACGACGAGGCGTCGTAGAGCAGCGCCACGTTGCGGGTTTTCTGAATCTCGATCAGCTCCGGGAGGTTGCGGGCCAGCATCGTCTTGCTGCCCGACACGACGGGAATGCCCCGCAGCAGGGCCCGTTTCACGATGTCGTAGGCCGCTTTGGCGTCGTCGATGACCTCGACGACCAGGTTGATGCTGGGGTTGTCGAGGATTTCGTCGACCGAGGTGGTGAAAAGCGACGGGTCCACGTCGATTTTCCGCGGCTTTTTGGGGTCGCGGACGCAGATTTTCACAATCTCGGCGTGGGCGTTCTTCGATTTGCGCACCACTTCATAGATGCCCTGCCCGACGACGCCGAATCCGAACAGTCCGATTTTAATCTTGGTCATAGGTATATTGGTTTTAGTTTTCCATAAACGGTAACAGTATGTCGTTCAGTTGTTCGTATTCCACGAGGAATCCGTCGTGGCCGAACGGCGAGTCGATTTCGTGGTAGACGCTGCCCGGGATCATCGCGTGCAGGCGCCGCATCTCAGCCGGGGTGAAGATAATGTCGGTGGTGATGCCGACGACCAGCGTGCGGGCCTCGATGCCCGCCAGGGCCCGCTCCACCCCGCCCCGTCCGCGCCCCGCGTCGTGGGTGTCGAAAGCGTTCAGAATCGCGTAATAGGAATAGGCGTTGTAACGGCGGCAGAGCTTTTCGCCCTGATACTGCTGGTAGGTGCAGGCCCGGTGCACCGCGGGAGCCTCCCCGTAGTCCTGCTGGGTGAGGTTGTAGCCCTCGGGACCGCGGTAACTCAGCAGGCCGATGGCCCGGGCCGCTGCAAGGCCCTTCATGCCCGCGTCGTCGCGCGGCTCCCCGAAGGTCGTGTCGGCCTCGATGGCCATACGCTGCGTTTCGTCGATGGCGATGGCCCAGGGCGACGCCTTGGCGTCGGTGGCGATCAGCGCCAGCCGTTCGATCCGCCCGGGCTCCGTGACGGCCCATTCCACGGCCTGAAACCCGCCGACCGAACTGCCTACCAGCGTTCCGATGCGTCCGATGCCGAGGGCGTCGGCCAGCAGCCGGTGCGCCCGGACGATGTCGCGGATCGTGAACGGCGGGAAAGCCTTATACCAAGGCTTTCCCGTCGCGGGATTGACGTGCAGGGGGCCCGTCGTGCCGTAATGCGAACCGATGATGTTGGCGCAGACGACGAAATGCCGTGCGGGGTCGAGGAACCGTCCTGCCTCAACCGTGTGGGGCCACCAGTCGGCGACGTCGGAATTGGCCGTCAGCGCGTGGCAGACCCACACCACATTGTCCTTCGCGGCGTTCATCGTGCCGTAGGTGTGGTAGGCGATTCGCAGTTCCGGCAGCATGTGGCCCGTTTCCAGTTCGAAAGGCCCGGGGGCTATGTATAGCTGTGGCTCCATTATCCGATCTGTGCAAAGGCCTGTTCGAAATCCTCGATGATGTCGTCGGCGTTCTCCAGTCCGAGCGAGATGCGCAGCAGCGTGGGCGTCACGCCCGCCGCCGCAAGGTCGGCGTCGTTGAGCTGTTTGTGGGTCGTAGAGGCCGGATGGGTCACGACGGTGATCGAATCGCCGATCATGACCATATTGGCTGCCAGCCGGAGCGACTCGACGAAGCGCACGGTGCTTTCGAGCGTGCCCTTGAGTTCGATGGTGAAGACCGCCGAAGAGCCGAAGCGGTAGTATTTGCGGGCGTTCTCATGGCTCGGGTGCGTGTCGAATCCCACGAAGCTGACGCGCTCCACCTTGGGATGGCAGCGGCAGTATTCGGCCAGTTTCCGCGCTGACTCCACCTGGTGCTTCACGCGCAGCGAGAGGGTCTCGAGGCC
>MSHJ01000012.1 GCA_001941065.1 Alistipes sp. Zagget8 | reverse complement strand
TGACATTATCCCGGAGCACCTTCAGGCTGGTGTTGATACCCTCGGGTTTGGGGTTGTCCGCCAGTTCGATACCCGGCGTATTTTCCTTCAGGGTCCACCAGGCAGGCAGCGTGGTGTAATCCTCGAAATGCTCGAAGAGCGCTCCCGACGGAACCATCGTCACGGTCCATGTGCGGTCCACGGTCTCCTGCTTGGAGTTCACGCCGTGGTAGGCAATCGTGTAGGGACCTGCGCCGGAGAAGGCGCGGCTGAACACGCCGTCGGTCGAAACCGTCTCGCCGTCCACCTTCCATTCGTGCTCCACGCCCGTGCCGCCGTACTTCACCGTGGCTATGATCTCCACGACGGCGCCGTCCTTGCAGGCGATCACCGCATCGTTGTTCGAGAAGCTGATCTCCAGCGGACGCTCCGTGGCCTGCACCTCGAAACTCTTCCGGAAGGTCCCGGCGGCGTTCGTACCCGTATAGGCCACGGTGTAGACCCTGGCTTCGGGCAGGTCGAAGGTGTCGAACCAAGCCTTATCCGATTTCACCTCGCCGTCCACCTTCCATTCGTGGACGACATCCGATCCGGCGTCGACGATGGCCATCACCTTCAGGATGTCCAGCTGACGGCGCACGATGCGCGTCGAGTCGCCCACCGAGAGGTGCATCTCCAGCACGTCGGAGACCTTCACGGCATAGCTTTTCCCGACCCTCCCGGCGCCGTTGCGGGCTTCGAAGCGCACCTCGTAGTCGCCCGGGGCGCCGAACGTGTAGGTCATCTCCGCGGTCGAGGCTTCGAGCGTGCCGTCGACATACCATCCGCAGGTGAGTTTGTCACCGCTTTCGATGTCGGCCCGGAACTCCACCGGATCGCCGACGACAGCCGTCAGCGAGGTCTCCGCCACCGGGAACGTCACCTGCGGTGCGGTGTGCTGCAGCGGAGTCACATCCTCCTCACAGGCCCACAGCGCCACGATTCCCAGCAGTGCTATTGCTTTTGCTTTCAATATGGTTTTCATAATCGGTCGGTTTTATTGCGCATCGTAAAAACGGGTCAGCTGATAGACGTTGCCGTTCAGCTCCTCCATGTTGTCCAGCAGGGGCGAGTAGTACTGGAAATCCCAAGTCACCATGCCCTTGTTCGAATCGCGGTTCGAGGGGTCGGTGTTCAGGTTCTCGGGGTCGTTGTCCTGATAGGTGAACCAGTGCCAGCCCACGCACACCTTGCTCTCAAGGAGCTTCAGCGCGAAATTCTGGTAGAAATAACCGCGCTCGGCCTGCGTGCGGACGTTCCATCCGGCGCCGGTGGTGTTCGGGAGCTCCGAATCCTCGCCCTTGGTGTAGAACTCCGTCACGAAGAACGGCTTCCCGGACCACGTGCCCCAGTTCTGCACGGCCTGCGCATCGGGCTCCCATTTCTGGTAGTGGTTGATCGAGAGGATGTCCATGTATTTGCCGGCAGTCTTGAACATCTCGTCGTTCACCAGCTCGTAGTTCCACTGGTTGAAGCGGCACCCCAGGTAGAGGTGGTTGGGATCGTACTTTTTAATCGCCTTGGTCACCTTCTCCAGATAGACCTCCAGACAATAGGCGATGAAAGCGCGGCGGTCGGCATCCGTGGCCTCGGAGAGTTTCGCCCCGGTCTTGCCCTTGCGCTCGTCAAGCCACTGCTGGGCCTTCTGGTGGTTGATATGTGTATCGGGCCACTTTTCCAGGCAGCGGTCCAGCGCATAGTCCTTCCAGGGAATCTCGTTGTCGGTGAAATAACCGATGCAGTAGGGATCGTCCTTATATTTGGAGATGGTCGAAATCTCGCTCTCGACATACTCGTCGAACTTGGGATGGAAGACCATCGCGAAATCGTTGGGATAACCCTCCCAGCCCGACCAGCTCGCGTCGGCCTCCTCGCCTGAGGACTTGATGTAGCTGTTGAGTTTGCCCATCGGGCTGACGATCACCGTGTAGGGCATCGGCTCGGTGAGCTTGCGCACGGTCTCGACGTTCGACCACGCCCCCAGTCCGTTGAATCCGCGGGCCTTGAGCATCGAAGTCTCCTGACGGGCCCACTCCGAGGTCGAACCGAATTTCTCCTGCAGTTTGGCCTGCTGGCGGTCCGAACCGCCGGCGCTGAACACGGCCACGCCCTTGCAGATGTAGAGGTTGCCTTCGGGAGTTATCATCCACCAGCGTCCGCCGATCTGCTGCGTGCGGAAAAATCCGGTGGCCGTCGACGACGAAACCTTCCAGCCGCCGTACTTGTCGACGGCGGGGTCTTCGCCGGGCGTGAAGCCGTGGATGCGGTCGACCGTGTAGGCGAGGTAGTCGCCCCACGCCGAGGTCTTGTTCTTGCGGGCGCGTACCTCGTGGGGCGGCTCCACGTCCGAGGGCGTGTCGCCTCCGCCGGAGGGGTAAACCTCGGGCAGCGCATAGGTCTTGTCTTCCGCGCAGCCGGCGGCCAGAAGCGCGGCGGCAGCAATCAAAAGCAGGTATTTCAGCGATTTATTCATGGCTATTCAGTCGTTTTTCGGTTTGCTTTGGCCTTCTCCGCATCCAGATGGCGGATCAGCCGGTAGGTGCAGTCGTTCAGCTGCTTCATCTCGTCGAGCAGGACGGTGTAGGGCTCGAAATTCCAGGCCACGACGCCCTTGTTCGAATCGCGGTTCGAGGGGTCGGTCCGGAGGTTCTGGGGATCGTTGTCCATGTAGGTGAACCAGTGCCAGCCCACGCAGTTGCCGCTGCGCAGCAGCTCCGTCACGAAATTCTGGTAGAACCAGCCGCGGTCGGCCTGCGTCCGCACATTCCAGCCGGCGCCGGTGTTGTTCGGCAGTCCCGAATCCTCACCCTTGGTGTAGAACTCGGTGATGATGAAGGGTTTGCCCGACCACTTTTCCCAGTCGGCCATCCACGCGGCGTTGGGTTCCCACAGCCGGTAGTGGTTGATCGAAATCACGTCCATGTATTTCCCGGCCACGGCGAAAATCTCGGGGCTGGCCATCTCCTGATGGTGCTGGTTGAAGCGGCAGCCCAAGTAGAGGTGGTTGGGGTCGTACTTGCGCAGCACCTCCGTGACCTTGCGCATGTAGGTGTCGAAATAGAAGGTCTGGAACGCCTTGCGGTCGGCATCGGTGATCTCCCCCGCCGGGGCGTCCTTCACGCCCTTGCGCTCGTCGTACCATTTGCGGACGGCGATGTAGGCATCCTCGTCGTGCGCCAGCAGCGTCAGATGGCGGTCCAGCGCATCGTTGACCCACGGCAGTTCATTGTCGGTGAAATAACCCAGCAGGTACTTGTCATCGCGGTATTTGGCGATGGGCGCGATAGCCCGGTCGATAACGGCGTCGAACCCGGGGTCGAAGACCATCGCCAGGTCGAAGCGGTAGCCCTGCCATCCGGCCTGCTTGTACTTTCCGCCGAAATGCCGGCGGTGCTGTCCGTGGTACATCCCCATCGGGTTCACGATCACGGTGTAGGGCATCGGGTGCTCCGACTCGCGGACCGTGTTCACGTCCGACCAGGCCCCCAGCCCGTTGAAGCCGTAACGACGCAGCATCTCCTGCTGGTCGGCGGCCCAGGCGGCGGGCGTTCCGAATTTCTCTTCGAGGGCCTTTTTCTGGCGGTCCGAGCCGCCCGTCGTGAAGACGGCCACGGCCTTGTGGATAAAGGGCCAGCCCTCGGGATCGACCAGCCACCAGCGGTCGCCGATCTTCTGCGTGCGGAAGAACCCCGTGGCCTCCTGCCGGTCGACCGTCCAGCCGCCGTACTGGCTCAGCTTCAGGTCGCCCTTCCGGCAGTTGAAACCCGGAAGGCGGTCGACGGTCTTCGCCTCGTAGCTCTTCCATTCGGGCTTCTGCGCATTCTCCCGGGCCTCGACCTGCCGGTACTCCGGAGCCTTGGCCGCGAGGCTTCCGGCGGCCAGCACGGCGGCCGCCAGGAGCGTCAGTCTGTTCAAGAGTCGTTTCATACGGCTATTCGTAGTTACCGGGGTTCTCGTCCTGCCACTCGTTCACGCCGTCGCGCACGCGGTTGCGGAACGTCAGCGTATCGGTGGCATGGTAGGTCAGCCCATCCTTCACGTACTTGTACTTGAGGTAAATCCGGCGGTTCTGCAGCAGCTTCGCCCGGTTGAACGAGCAGTCGCCGTCGGCCTCGACCACATAGTCGGCACCGTCCGCGGCACTCACCGTGATCGCCCCGCCCTCGCCCTGCGTCAGCCGGAGCTGGGCTTTGGAACCGTTCAGCTCGCCGCCCACGGCATTGGCCGTCAGCGAGAACGGCTCGACGGTAGTCAGCGTCCAGGTGCGCGTCTCGGGCTGCGGAATGGTCGTATAATACGCCACGCGATTGACCTCCGTGCCCGAAGCGTCCGTCACGACGGTCTCGCCGCCGTGCCAGTAGTTGCCGAAGAGCATATTCTCGTAACGCACGCCGATTACCGAGGTCTCCTTGCCGGCCATCAGGTCGGTGCCATTACCGTTGGTCAGGCGCAGGGGAATCACATACCGGGGCAGCGTGCGCGACGCGTCGGCAAGGAATTTCGCCGAGTCGATCCTGATGACGATCTGCCCCAGGTGCGAACCCTGACGGATGGTCACACGGCCGTCGGTGCCGCCCTCGGGCAGCAGTTTATACTCCTCGGCCGACAGCGCTTCCAGCTCGCTGAGCGACTTGGTGAGGTTCTGGATATAGGAGAAGACGTGGGTCTTCATCGCCTGCAGCGTGGCGTCGCTGACCAGCGAATAGTCGATCTCGAAGCCGATCGGACGGTCCACGGAGTTCTCGATGGTGCCGCCCAGCGCCACGCCCGTGGAGAACCTCATGCCCTCGCCCACGATGACCGAACGGACGTCGGTCTGGTTGGCGAAACCCACGGCCTGCGTGTCGTTGTCCTTCACATAATCGTCGTAACACGATGTCAGTGCGAAGGATGCAGCCAATATGAACAGGTATTTTTTCATGGTTTTACTGTTTTTTCAGGTTGTGATTTACTGCCAGTTCTCCCAGCCTTCGTTCTGCACGAGGCCCTTGACGTTGAGCATCTCCTTGTAGGGAATCGGGAGGTAAGCCGATGTGAACGAACGCTTTTCGACCACATGATCGAAATCGTACACGAAATCGCCGTTCAGCTGGCGCGTAACCTGCACGCCGTGCACCTCGCGGTTCAGCTCGCCGAGCGTCGTCGTCCAGCGGCGCAGGTCGAAGAACCACGTGCCTTCGAAGCAGGTCTCGATGCGGCGCTCGTTGCGCAGGAACCGGTCGAAAGCCTCCTTGCCGGCCAGCGAAACCTGCTCCAGGTAAGGATCGGCCTGGATGCCCTCGGCACCGTCGTAGGTCGTGCGGCTGCGCAGCCAGGCGATGGCCTCGCGGGCCGTCAGTCCGTCGATCGGGGCGTTGGGGCCGCCGACCCGGTTGGCCGCCTCGGCGAAGGCCAGCACCATGTGGGCCCAGCGGATGAAGAATTTCGAGTGGGGCATCTTGTTGACCGAGGTCTCGGACCAGTTGAGTCCCATGTAGACGAATTTCTTGATGTGGTAGTTCGTCAGCGAGTTCTTCGAGCTGGTTCCGGCCGCGTCCTTGCCGCCGTTGGACCAGTTTTCGAAATTGTAGGTCTTGCTCGTCTGTCCCGTAACCACCGAACGGCCGTTGTAGAAGATCACGCTGTAGAAACGCGGATCGCGGTTCAGGTAGGGATTCGCAGGGTCATAGGTGTAGTTGGGCGATTCGCCGACCGGATAGCCGTCGGCCATGCCGAAGGCGTCGACCAGCTCCTGCGTGGCGCCCATCGTGCCGTTGCCCTGGAAACCGCCCGGATAGAAGGCGCGTTCCATATCGTCGTTCGAGGATTTGTAGCGCGAAGCGTAGACGATTTCGGGGTTGTTGGGGTCGCACCAGTCGACCTGCCGGCCGACGGAGAAACCGCCGGAGACGTTGTCCACCGTCATCTTGAAATCCATCACCTCCTTGGCACATTCGGCAGCCTTCTGCCAGCGCTCCATGTCGCCGTCGGGATTGAAGCGCGGGCTGGCCCACGTGAGGTAAACCAGCGCCTTGATGGCCACGGTGCTGATGCCGTCGAGACGGCCCCAGTTCTGGGCCCCCAGCACGCGGCGGTCGTCGGCGTTCGGCACCAGGAAATCGCGGTGCGCGATCGGCAGGTACTTGTAGGCCGAGTCGCAGTCACGCAGGATCTGCTTCACGCAATCGTCGTAGGTGTTCCGCTCGAAGCGCAGGTCGCGCATCTCCTCGGGCGACATCTCCCAGACGCGCACGGGTTCGAGCAGGATGGGATAGCCCAGCAGGCGGCCGTCGGTGCCGCGGCCCCCGAATTTCTGCAACAGGTCCCACTGGAACCAGGCACGCAGCGCGTAGGCTTCGCCCCAGAGACGGTTGCGCAGCAGTTCGTCCAGGTGTTCGTCGAGCATGTAGCGCATGTTCAGCCCGCGGTTGTCCTTGAGGAACATGTTGACATTGTAGATGCCCTTGTAGTCGCGGTCCCAGTAGGTTTCGAACGGGTCGTTCGTGGGGCTCGTGACGCCGATGGCGAAGCGGCGGAGAACGTCGGTCGTCGAGGTGCGCACGGCGTTGTCCGTGGCGCAGTCGAGGTAGGCGCCCTCGTTGTCGTTGTAGTTCTGGGCCATGTAGTCGTAGCACTTGCCCACGAGTCCCTGCATCGTCGTCGGGTTGGTCAGGATGTAATCCTCCGAACGGATCGCGCTGGGATAGGGATCGAGGAAATCGCTGCACGAGCACATCGCACCCACTGCGGCAACTGCCAGTATCCGGAAATATGTTCTTTTCATCGTCGTCTCAATTAGAAGGTTAACTTAATGCCTGCCACGAAGGTACGCATCAGCGGATAGTTCGTGAGTCCGGAGCTGATGGCCTCGGGATCGACGTCCTTGATCTTCGAAATGGTGCAGAGGTTGTTGCCGCGCACGTAGACCCGCATGCGGCGGATCGAGGTGATGCCCAGCCGGTGCACGGGCAGTTCGTAGCCCAGTTCGACGGTCTGGATCTTGAAGAATCCGCCGTCCTCCAGCCAGAAGGTCGAGGTCTTGTAGTTGTTGTTGACCTTGTTGTAGGTCAGGCGCGGGTGGTCGGGATTGCCGGCGTTGCGAAGCGTGTATTTCGAGTAGTTGCCGTCGCCCCAGCCGTTCCAGAAATAGTCGTTCGTCAGCGCGATGTCGTAGAAAGCGCGTCCCGTGCCCACGACCGTCAGGTCGAAATCGCGGTAGCGGAGATTGACGTTCACGCCGTAGATCATCTTGGGCGTCGAGTTGCCGATGACGCAGAAATCGTTGTCGTCGATCTGGCCGTCACCGTTCATGTCCTCGTATTTGAGGTCGCCCTTCTGCAGTTTGTCGTCGAAGAGCTGCGGCACGAGGAGCGTCTCCTCGTCGCTCTGGAACTGCCCGATGTAGCGCAGGCCCCAGATCGAGGAGGCCGAATAGCCGACCTTCGAACGGTAGGCGTCCTTGTAGTCGAGTTCGTCGGCACGCAGCACCTTCGAAGCCTGGAACGTCGCCCAGCCGTTGACCGAGTAGGAGAAATCGCCGGCCCGGTCGCGCCAGCCCAGCGCGAGTTCGTAACCCTGATAGCGGGTCTTTTCGTAGTTCATCCACAGGGCGCCCGACGAAATGCCGGCCAGCAGCGGCAGGACGTTCTGCATCTCGGTGACGGGACCGTCGGAGAGCGTGTTGTAATAGTTGAGTTCGAAGCTCAGCCGGCGGCGCAGGGCCAGACCCTCGATGCCGACGGTGAATTCGCGGCGTTTCTCGAAACGCAGGTTCGGGTTGCCCAGCATCTGCGCATAGAGCCGGTCGACGGCGTTGCTCGTGGTGCTTCCGAACCACTGGTTGTTCGTATGGGGGCCGAATTTCTGGCCGTCGCTGTCCCACTTGTAGTTGTCGACGTCGCGGTTGGCCGACATCGAACCGTCGTAATAGAGGATACCGCCCTCGGCACGCAGCTTCAGGAAATCGATGCCGCGGAGGTTCTTCATGAAATTCTCCTCGGAGACGATCCAGCCCAGACCCACCGACGGCGATGCCGACCAGCGGTTGTTGAGCAACGCGTAAGTGCCCTGGTAGCTGCACGCCGCCTGCACGAGGTAACGGCCGTCGTAGGCATAGCGGGCGCCGAAGCCGAAGGTCATCTCGCGGCGGTGCTCGGTGATGAATTTCTGCGAACGCTTGGTAATCATGTACGACGCCGACGCGGCGACGGCATGGCGGCCGAAGGTGCGGTCGTAAGCGAATTTCTGCACGAAATAGAACCGGTTCGAGAAGTAGTCGAGCAGTTTGGTCTTGTTGGCCATGGCCTTCACGCTATGGCTGCTGCTCTGCTCGGGAATCATCGCGTCGTAACCGTTTTCGTCGATGCCCTTGTTCAGGATGTAGGCCGCATAGTCCTCGGCCGTACCCAGACGCACGAGGTTCGTGGCATCGTAAGCGCCGTAGGTCATTGACGTGAGGCCCGGGGTGAGGAACGAGAAATCGACATCCACGCCCACGTTGATAAGGCCCTTGCGGATGGTCTCGGTGTAGGCGCCGTTCTCGAGGATGTTGGCCACGGGATTCTGCTTGTAGAGCGACGACACGGCGTACCACGGCGACTCCAGCGAAGGATCGTTGTTGGCGTAGATCGGGAACGAGATGGCCGGCGTGGTGTTGATGTCGCTGATGATGTCGGGGAATTCGGTCACGCCGAGCGTGGTATTCGACGACGCGTCCTCGCTCGAATAGTTCGAGCTGTAACCGTAGTTGGACGACTTGCGGATGCCCATGGTCGAGACCAGTCCGAAACGCGCCCGGATGTAGCGGTGCAGCTTGATGTCGAGGTTGGCGTTGATGTTCACGCGGTTGTAGTTCGCCGCGGGACCGATCTTGTAGATGTCGTCCTCACCGGCGTAACCCAGGAAGGCGAAGTAGCGCACCAGGTCGTTGCCGCCGCCCGAAGAGACGTTGGCCTTGGTGTAATACATCGTGTTCTTGAGCATCATGTCGCGGAAATTGACGCTCGGATTCCACTTGTCGTAGGGATCGTTCTTGGCATAGGCCGCCACGTCGTCGCGCGAGTAGAGCATGTCGAGGCCGCTGTTGTTGCGGGCAATGTTGTTCAGCCGGGCGTAATCCGCGCCGCTGACATACTCGGGCATGCGGTCGACGGTGTTCACGCCGCCCTCGACATCGACCGTGAGGTAACGGTCGTTGTAGCGGCCGCGCTTGGTCTTGATGTAGACGATGCCGTTGGCGGCAGAAGGGCCGTAGAGGCTCTTTTCGAGCACGTCGCGGACAATGGTGATCGACTCGATCTGCTGCGGGTCGAGCGGCGTCTCGTCGATCTGCACGGGGATGTCGTCGACCATGTACATCATCTGCTTGCCGCGGGTCGTGACGCTGATGCGCGTCGAGGCGCCGTACTGGCCGATGTGCTCCAGCGGATTGACTCCGGGGCCGCCGAATTTCTCCGCAACCTCGACGCCGCTGGCCAGACCCGTCAGGGCGTTGCGGATGTCGGTCGAGGAGTATTTTTCGAGCTCCTCGCCGCGAATGACAATGGAACTGCCCACCGACCAGCGCTTTTTAAGGGTGGTGTAAGGCAGCGGAATGTCGTCGCCCTCGCCGGCCAGCAGGACCGCGGGGGTCAGCGTCACCTGCGCCGACTCGGCCAGGGCGCTGCCCAGGGCGCGGACGGGGGTGAACCCCTCGGCCGAAACCGTCACCAGGTCGCGGGGCGCGACGGAAAAGACGATGCGGCCCGCTTCGTCGGCCCTCAGGTGCCGGGCACCCTCGCCCACGGTGAAATCGGCGTTCGGGACCGGCTTCCCGTCGGGCGTGACCACCGCAACGGAGACGTCGACCCGCCGGGGCTGCGTCTTGCGGGCCTGCGCCGCAGCCGGGCTGAACCACGCCGGGAGAATCAGCAGCATGCACAGCAGCGCAGCGTATTTGGAATGTGAAAACAGAATATGTTTCATGGATTTTCTCATTATGCGATTAACACTACCACGCCTCGTTGGGTACGTAGTTCTTCATTTTGAGCAGGTCGCTCGTCTGGAACTGCACGTAATACATGCCGTCGTTCTTCCAGGCGATCTGACGGTTCGAAGGCAGCTCGAAACGCTCGTAACGGAAGCCCGTGGGATACTGCGCCGTAGCCCCCGCGTTGAGTTTGGTGACGCGCATACCCATCAGCCGCGTGCGGTGAATCGAGGGGGCGTCCTTCCAGCGGCGGATGTCGCAGTAATAGTGGTAGCCTTCGAAGCAGAGCTCGACCGTGCGCTCGTTCTTGATGCGCGGACGCAGGGCCTTCTTGTCGGTCGTGTAGGTGTCGAGCACGGCAGGCATCCCCACCCGGTCGCGCACCGTGTTCAGCGCCTGAAGGGCCGTCATCGTGGCTCCGGGAGCCTGTCCGTCGGGACCGTAAGCCTCGTTGGCCGCCTCGGCATAGTTGAGGTAGACCTCCGCCAGACGGATAATCGGGTCGGTCAGCAGCAGGTTCTGCACACCCTTGTTCGAAAGGGCGCCCGTGCGCTTCTGCTCGTAGTAGAAAGTCTCCGAAACACCGTCCTCGCTGCCGCTGCGCTTCTGGATCAGCGATCCCGAAGGCAGGCTGCCGTCCTCGTTCACATAGATCGAGGCGTTGCCGTAACCCTGCACCGGCTTCTGGTTGTAGATGACCACGACATCGAAACGCGGGTCGCGGTTCGTGTAGGGATTCTGCTCGTTGTACTGCCCGGCGGCGGTCGCTGCGGCACGCTCCTCGGGGGTGTTGAGCGGCCAGCCGCCGGCGGTCTCGAACTTGTCGACGAAATTCTGCGTCGGGCACTGTCCCGAACTGAAGGCGTTGTTCGAGAAGCAATAGGGCACGAAAGCCTGCACCCGGTCGTTGTTGTAGTTGGTCGTGCTGCCGCTCGTATAGGCCCACAACTGTTCGTTGGTGTATTTCGTACCGTAGAAATTGTCGGTGTACTTGTCCTTCGCGAGCAAGAGGTAGCCGTAGTCGAGCGCACTCTTCAGC
This sequence comes from Alistipes sp. Zagget8, assembly GCA_001941065.1. Taxonomy (GTDB): domain Bacteria; phylum Bacteroidota; class Bacteroidia; order Bacteroidales; family Rikenellaceae; genus Alistipes. Next base: position 122,407 of record MSHJ01000012.1, on the reverse strand, counting down.
GCCGTCCAGTTGGCCTCGGCGGCCTCCTGCCAGCGGGCGATGTCGTTCCCGGGGTTGCTCAGCGGACTGGCGGCATAGAGCAGCGCACGGCCCTTCATGGCCAGCGCCGTCACGCCGTTGGGTTTGTCCTGGTCCGACGCCGAGAGGTGTCCCGAACCCGATGCCGGGTCGCGGCGCATCAGCCCCGCCTCGTCGAAAATATCGGCCGCAGTCTGGAAATCGGCGGCAACGCGCTGCAGCATGTCGTAGTCCGACAGGCGCGGCAGGTCCCACTCGTCCTCGGAACCCATCACCTTGTCGATGTAGGGCAGCGAGCCGTAGAGGCGGAAGAGTTCGAAATGGCAGTAGGCACGCACGAAATAGGCCTGGGCCAGCAGATCCTTCTTCTCGCGGTCGGTGGCGTCCTGCAGCATGTCGATATTGCGGATGGCCATGTTGGCCACGCGGATCGATTTCCACGAATAGGGAACCTTCGCCGTCTTCGACGAAGCGTCGGAGTTGTAGCCCACGGCATAGATCACCGTCGAACCGTCGCCCTGCTTGCCGGGCTGGCAGCGCTGGATACGGGTCATGTCGCAGAGGTCCGTGAGGCCCTCCATCGTGAATTTCTGGTTGTTGCCGGCGAACCACTGCGGATAGTGCACCTTGATGTTGAAATTGGCTCCGTTGTAGACTGCATCGAAATAGCTCTTGAAATTGGCGTATTTCGAGAAAACCTCCTTTTCGTCCAGTCCGGCGTCGGGCGCCTTGTCGAGATATTCGTTCAGGCACGATGTGCTGCCTGCGGCGACCGCCGCCAGCATCGCCCAGCTCAATACCTTTGTCAATATATGTTTCATGGTCTGTTTGCGTTTTTGGGGTTAGAACGATACCTGAAGACCCAGTTTGATGGTCATCATCTGCGGATATTTACCCCACACGAGGTACTTGCTTTCGGGATCGCCCTCCAGCAGGTCGGTGAAGGTCAGCAGGTTGTTACCCGTGGCGTACACCTTCAGGGCACGCACGCCCAGCGCCTGCTTGATTCTCGGACCGCTCCACGTGTAGCCTATCGAAACCTCCTTCAGGCGCAGGTAGTCGGCACGGCGCCACGAGCGTCCGGCAATCTTGGCATTGTAACCGCCCGTCGTCGCACTCTCGTTGTAGCCCGACCAGTTCATGTTGACCTGCGACGAGGCGGTGTAGTGCACAGCGCCGTGGTTGCCGCCCGGATTCGACGGCGACCAGTAGTCGAGCGACGAAAGGTGCGTGCGGTAGTTGCCCTTGTAGAACTCCCACTCGTACATCTGGTCGAAATTGACCCATTTCTTGGCATAGCCCTGGAAGAGGACGTTCACGTCGAGGCCCTTCCACTTGAAGCCCGCGTTGAAGGCGTAGGCAATCGGGGGATTGAGCGAACCCTCCATGCGTGCGAGGTCGTCCTTGTCGATCACGCCGTCGCCCGTGAAATCGAGGAACTTGTAGTCGCCGACCACCACGTCGCTGACCTTGCCGGGCAGGAAATTGCTGTGGATGTCGTCCACCGACGTGAGGTAGCCGTTGCCCACGAGGTATGCGCCGCTGAGCTGCGCACCCAGCGCCGTACCCACCTTGCGCTGGTGCGCGAGGGCGTAGAGGGCGTCGTCGGCATAGAGGATGCGGTTCTCGTTGAACGAGAAATTGCCGCCCAAGAAGATCGTCCAGTCCTTGCTGAGCCGCTTGCGGTAAGAGAGCTCGAGCTCGATGCCGTGTTTCTTGATCTTACCCTTGTTGAGCTCCTTCGAGGTGTTGCCGATCCACATCGGGGTCGTGTTGTCCACCGAAATGAGCATCTTGTCGCGCTTCTCGTCGAAGAGGTCCACGCTCAGGTGGAGTTCGTCGTTCAGGAAGCCCATCTCGATACCCAGGTCACGCTTCATGGCCTGCTCCCACTGCACGGAGCTGTTGGCAATCTTGTCCTCGACGATATGGCCGTTGCCGTCCTTCGAGAATTCGCTCATGTAGAGCCAGCGGTTGTTGGCGTAGTCGCTGCCGACGAGACCCTGCGAATAGCGGAGTTTCAGCTTGCTGAACCACGGTTTCAGCGGCTCGAAGAAACGCTCCTCCGAAACCACCCATCCCACGGCGCCCGAGGGGAAGAATCCGAAACGGTTGCCCGGGGCGAAGCGCTCCGAACCCGTGTAACCCATGTTGACCTCGACGAGGTACTTGTGGGCGAAATCGTAGGTGGCACGCGCCACGATCGCTTCGTTGTAGTAGGGAAAATCCGAACCTTTGTCCTGCTCCTGCCGGTTGAAGAGCACCAGACCCGTCACGTTGTGGCGGCCGAAGGTGCGGTTGTAGTTCAGCGAGAGGTCGTAGTAGAGATCGAGGTAGTAACCGTCCTGCAGCGCATTGCCCGCCGTGGTGTAGACCGGATTGGGCACATAGAGATAGCCGTTGTCGCCCGTCCGGCTCCACGCATTCTCGTCGGTGCCGATCTTCGAGTAGTCGAGATACCAGCTCGGACGGTCGTACTCCGTGCGCAGGGTCGTATACTTATAATAAGTGCTCAGCGACACCTTGCCCTGCACCGAGAGGCCCTTGGTGATGAAATCGAGCTTCTGGTTGATGATGATGTCCGAAAAGAGCTTGGAATCGGTCAACTGGATGAAGCGGCCGCGCATCATCTGGTAGTAGGGATTGCCCGTGGTCTGGTCGGCCTCGCTGATCAGACGGTCCTCCACGACGCCCGGATAGTCCAGGTCGGGAACCTCCTCGAGCACCCACGAAGGATAGTACATCGGGTATTTGGCCGTCGAGCTGCCGAAGATGTATTTCCACATGCCGTCGTCGCCGTCCTGCGGCTGGGGCTTGTTCTTGATGCCGACGTTGCCGCCCAGCTTGAACGACACGACGGTCGTCGGGGTGACGTTGAAATCGACGTTCGTGCGGAAATTGAACCGGTTGTAATAGTAGCGCGAGTCGATCTTACCGTCGTTCACACCCTTGAAGATGGAGCCTTCGTGCGCGTAGCCCACCGACGCGAAATATTTCACGAAGCGCGTACCGCCCTGGATGTTGAAATTGGCGTTGATCGTCGAGGCGAACGAATCGGTCATCTCGTCGAGCCAGTTCACGTCGGGATAGCGCAGCGCGTTGAGCCGCGACGAAGGACGGCGGTACTCGTTGAGGTCGGCCTGCGACGTGAGGGAATCGAAGAGCTGGTCGTTCATCTTGGCCACGTTCATCAGCGACATCGTCCGGTAGGAGTCGATGTGCTTCGGGGTGTTGATCGGCATGGCGAAACCCGTCGAGAACGAAAAGTCCATCTTCGGCTTGCCCTCCTGACCGCTCTTGGTCGTGACGATGATGACGCCGTTGGCACCCTTGGCACCGAACACGGCCGTCGCCGAAGCGTCCTTCAGCACCGAGATGTTGGCTACCTCGTTGGGGTCGATGGTCGAGAAATCGCGCTCCACGCCGTCCACCAGCACCAGCGGGTTGGAGTTGCTGAAGCTCGACACGCCGCGGATCAGGATTTCCGAGTCGTTGTCGCCCGGCTGTCCCGAGGTCTGGAGCGTCGTGACGCCCGAGAGCTTACCCGCGAGGGCATTGGTGATATTCGACACGCCCGCGTCCACGAGGGCGTCGCCCTTGACCTGCGAAATGGCGCCTACGACGCTCTCCTTGCGCTGTACGCCATAGCCCACGACCACGACGTCGGCAATCGACGCGGCGTTCTCCTCCAGCGTCACCACATACTGCGTTTGCGAGGTCAGCGTCACCAGCTGGGTCTGGTAGCCCAGGTAGGAGACCTGCAGGCGGCCCTTGGCGGGAACCTCCAGCGAGAAGGCGCCCTTCACGTCGGTGGTCGTGCCGATCGTCGTACCTTCGACAATCACGTTGGCTCCGATCACCGGGGCACCGGCCTGGTCGACCACCGTACCCTGGACACGGTGTTTCGCGGCAGCGTTCCCGGCCTGCGCCGCCGCAGCGGGCGCGGCAAAGGCTCCCGGCGCCTGCAGCAGGCACAGCGCCAGAACCAACACGCCGAAGCGCAACGCGCTCCACCGCCCGGTTCCGGAATTTGCATACTTTGTAGATTTACTCATGTTGATTGGTTTAGGTTATTTGTCTTGTTTTAGCTTGCCATTATTTAATTTTTTGAATAAATAAGGTTCTCCGGTATTGCAAATTTAAAATGAGGCATCGCGGGAGACTGAAACTTGCGTACATCTGATTGAAACAATCATACATTTCTGCAGGATGTGTGCGCACACATCCTCTCACGGCACGCGCAGGGACAAAAAGAAGGGGACGGATAAGAAAATCCGTCCCCGAGCGGGAAACCCACGGCCGTGACCGGCCGCGGGAGCTTATTTTACCTTATAGGAAGAGTACGGCAAGCACCGAAACGGCGAATCCGCCGCAGAATCCGGCCAGCACCTGCCATCCGTTGTGGCATCCCAGATAGAGGCGTGCCGAAGCCAGCGCCCCGGCACAGAGGACTGCCGCCATGAGCGGCACCATCATGTTGCCGACACCCACGACATTCATCACCACCAGCAGCGCCACGACAGCGCCCATCCCCGTCAGGTGGAGGCTGATTTTCCAACGGAGCGACACCACGAGACAGAGTATCTCGCAGCAGGCCGCGGCGACCATGAACTTGCGCAGGAACATCGCCGAAGGAATCTTCGCGATGGTGATGGCACAGAGAATATAGCAGAGCGCCCCGACCAGCAGCGGCAGCATCCGCTCGCGGCGGTCGTCGACACGGTAGTCCGAAATGCGTCCCAGCGACCGCAGCACCCCGAGCGCCAGCACGGGGATGATGACGGCATAGAGCACCACCACCCAAAGCAGGTAGAATTTCACGTTCGAGGGGTAATGGGCGAAGGTGGTCATCGTCAGCAGCATCGCCATCATATAGATCGGCAGCAGGAACGGGTGCAGGCCCCAAGAGATGCCGGTGGAAAGTTTTTTGTAATCCATTGTTTCATTCATTAACGTAATCTCGTGCGATCTTCCGGACGAAATCCCGGTTGCGTCGCGACAACTGCGGCGACAAGCGAGGGCAGACGATTGATCGTTTGCCGAGCCGCCAAAGCAGAAACGGCGTGTGTTTTTACGCCGTAAGCCCCTCCCTCCAGAGGGGTTTGGGGTGGGGTCAGACCTGCAAACGCCACCGCAGGCGGCGACAACGGCGGCGGAGAGCAATCCGCCGGTACTCCATCATATCTGCTTCCGCAACCTCGCCACCGGAATGCCGAGCATTTCGCGGTATTTGGCCACGGTGCGGCGGGCGATGCGGTAACCCTTCGAATTGAGGATGTCCATCAGCGTCTCGTCGGTCAGCGGACGGCGCTTGTCCTCCTCGTCGATGCACTCCTGCAGGATATTCTTGATCTCGTAGCTCGACACCTCCTCGCCCGAGTCAGTCTGCATGGCCTCCGAAAAGAGCGATTTCAGCAGGATGATCCCGAACTGCGTCTGCACGTACTTGCTGTTCACCACGCGCGAGATGGTCGAAACGTCGAGCCCCGTGCGGTCGGCGATGTCCTTGAGAATCATCGGCCGGAGTTTCGACTTGTCGCCGTCCTTGAAATACTCCTCCTGATAGTCCAGAATGGTCTGCATCGTGCGCATCAGCGTGTCGTGGCGCTGCTTGATGGCCGAGATGAACCATTTCGCGGAGTCGATCTTGCTCTTCACGAACTGAATCGCCTCCTTGTCCTTCTCCCGCACGCGGCCGTCCGAACCCACCATCTCGCGGATCATCTCCATGTAGCGGCGGTTGACGCGCACCTCGGGGACGTTGTAGGAGTTCAGCGACAAGGTGAAACGCCCGTCCTGGTAGTCGAGGATGAAATCCGGGATGATATAGGGCGTGGTGTCGGTGCCGCCCTCGGCGTAGAGGTTGCCGCCCTCGGCGTAGAGGTTGCCGGGCTTGGGCGACAGGTGGCGGATCTCGGCAATCGCCTCGCGGAAATCGTCCTCGGAGATTTGCAGCCGCGCCATCAGCTTCTCGTAGTGCTTCTTGACGAACTCGTCGAAATAGTTGGTCAGAATCTTGCGGGCCAGCCGCCGCGGACGGGTGTTGACCGGCATCTGGGCCATCTGCAGCAGCAGGCACTCCCGCAGATCGCGGGCGCCGATGCCGGCGGGCTCCAGTTCGTGGATGATGTTCAGCAGGCGTTCCAGCTCCCCGGCCGTGGTCTCGATACCCACCGTGAAGGCGATGTCGTCGGCCACGGACTCCAGGTCGCGGCGCAGGTAGCCGTCCTCGTCGATACTCCCGATCAGGTAGACCGCCAACCGCATATCCCGCTCGGGAAGATTCCGGTAGCCCAGTTGTTCGATCAGGTACTCCTGCAGCGAACGGCCTTCGGTCAGGTAGACGGGGCGCTGCTTGTCGTCCTTCGAGTAGTTGTTGATGCGGCTCTTGTACGACGGCGTGTCGTCGTCGTGCAGGTATTCGTCGACGGAGATTTGCTGGGGCTGCTCGTCGTCCTCGGGAGAGCGTTCCTCTTCCTCCAGGACGATGTTGTCCTCGATCTCCTGTTTGATGCGCTGTTCGAGCTGCACGGCGTGCAGCTCCAGCAGCTTGATCATCTGAATCTGCTGCGGAGAGAGCTTCTGCTGAAGCGACAGTACCTGTTTCTGATTTATAGCCATATAGGGTCCAAATTAAGAATTGTTCAGCATTCCGAATTTGGTCTCTTCATTTATTGGGTTTCTGGGTTTTCGAAAGTCGTTCAGGGCGAGCAGATTCCGGTTTTCGTGAAGTCGGGCGCGGCAGGAGCATACTCAGGTATGTGACTGTCGCGGACGGCGAGGGAAGGCCGGAAGGTGCCGCACTCGGACGGCTTTCGTTAAAAGTCGGCGTGCTGGGGCGTCCGGGGGAACGGCTGCACGTCGCGGATGTTCGTCATGCCGGTCACGAAGAGCAGCAGACGGTCGAAGCCCAGTCCGAAGCCCGAGTGGGGCGCCGACCCCCAGCGGCGGGTGTCGAGGTACCACCAGAGCTCGCGCTCGTTCATACCCAGCTCCAGAACGCGCTTGTGCAGTTTCGTGTAGTCGGCCTCACGCTCCGATCCGCCGATGATCTCGCCGATACCGGGGAAGAGCACGTCCATCGCACGCACGGTCTTGCCGTCGTCGTTCTGCTTCATGTAGAACGCCTTGATCTCCTTCGGGTAGTTGATCAGGATGACCGGACGCTTGAAATGCTCCTCCACGAGGTAGCGCTCGTGCTCCGACTGCAGGTCGCAGCCCCAGTCGCAGGGGAATTCGAACTTGCGGCCCGAAGCCTTCAGTATCTCGATGCCCTCGGTGTAGTCGAGGCGCTTGAAATCGTGCTCCAGCACAAAGTGCAGGCGTTCCAACAGGCCCTTGTCCCACATCTTGTTCATGAACTCGAGGTCCTCGCTGCAATGCTCCAGCGCATAGCGGATGAGGTATTTCAGGAAATCCTCGGCCAGCTCCATGTTGTCCTCCAGCTCGTAGAAGGCCGCTTCGGGCTCGATCATCCAGAATTCCGACGCATGGCGCGGGGTGTTGGAGTTTTCGGCACGGAACGTGGGGCCGAAGGTGTAGATGCGGCCCAGCGACAGTGCGCCCAGCTCGCCTTCGAGCTGGCCCGACACGGTCAGGTTGCAGGCCTTTCCGAAGAAATCCTGCGCATAGTCGATCGCTCCCTCCTCGGTCCGGGGCAGGTTGTTCAGGTCGAGCGTCGTCACCTGGAACATCGCACCGGCGCCTTCGCAGTCCGAAGCCGTGATGATCGGGGTGTGGAAATAGTAGAAACCGTGCTTGTTGAAATATTCGTGGATGGCGTAGGCCATGGCATGACGGATGCGGAGCACCGCGCCGAAGGTGTTCGTGCGCGGACGCAGGTAGGCGATGTCGCGCAGGAACTCCAGCGAGTGTCCCTTCTTCTGCAGGGGATAGCTCTCGGGGTCGGCCGTGCCGTAAATCTCCAACTTTTCGGCCTGCACCTCGACGCCCTGTCCCGAACCCGGCGACGCGACCAGACGGCCGTCGACACGGATGCAGGCGCCCGTGGTCACGGGCTTGAGCTCCTCCTCGGCGATCTTCGCCAGATCGACCACCACCTGTATATTATTCACGCACGACCCGTCGTTCAGGGCGATGAACGCCACGTTCTTGTTTCCGCGCTTGGTGCGCACCCAGCCTTTGACGACGATGTCGGTGTCCACGACCCCCGACTTCAGAATTTCTGCGATTCTTTGCGTTTTCATAGTTTGTTTTTCACTCATTTCTCGGAATTGACAAAGTTAGCGATTATTTGCGATTTGGCAAAAAAAAATGCCTTTAGCGTCGTAACGACACCTCTATAAGTCGGAATGTTTTACCGCGCTGCATGCAATTCCGTTTTGAACCCATCCAACTTTTATTTACCTTTGGTGCCGTAACGACACTTTTATCAGTCGGGACGTTTTGCCGGACCGCGTGCAATTCGGTTTTGGAGCGTCCGTTCTTTTTCGTACCTTTGTCTGGATTATATACTGCATACAATGAAACGAACGATACTGACGGCTGCGCTGGCAGCCTGCACGCTGGCAGCCGCGGCCCAGGAGGAACGGAACCCCGTTCCGATGACCTCGCGCGGAGGCCGCATCTACCGCACGGAGGTCGTGCCCTACGACGCACGCCACGACGCCGACGCCCGCAACCGCGAGGCCGGAGGTTACTGGAAGGCTTTCAGCCCCGAGGTGACGGTTACGACCGAAGGTCCTCTTTATGCCATTCTCGGGCAGGAGGTCGAGATTCCGTTCGTGTGGACCGACGGCGTGGTTTACCTGCACGTGGAAAATCCCGGTTCGGCCTACTCGCTCTGGCTCAACGACCGCCAGGTGGCCGAGGTCAGCGACCCGCTGACGCCCGCGGAGTTCGACCTGACCCCCTATATCCGCGAGGGCGCCAACAATTTCAAGCTGCTGATGCGCAACGACAATCCCGCCCGGCAGCTGGACGCCGCGAACCCCGCCGCGCACAAGCCGTTCGAAAACAGCTACCTCTATTACCAGAACAAACGCTCGATCGCCGATTTCGAGATCGCCCTCGTGCCCGATACGCTGGGACGCGATTTCGGCATGCTGGACCTCCGGATCGTGGCGCAGAACGCCTTCAACTACGACGAGCCCGTCACCGTGGGTTACGACATCTACTCGCCGCAGGGCAAACTGCTCGAGTTCAACATGACCGAGATCACCATCCCGGGCCGTTCGACCGACACGGTGCGCTACTCCCCGCTCATCTACCACACGTACGACAACAAATGGGAGGCCGGCAGCAAGACGCCGCCGCTCTACAAAGTGATGCTCTTCACGCGCCGCAACGGCGTCTACAAGGAGTATATGCCGATGAAAATCGGCTTCGGCAAGACCGAGCTTGTCGACGGACGCATCATGCGGCTGGGCAAGGAGCTCAAGCTCGAAAAGGCCGCCTACAACGCCGCGGCCGACCGCAAGACGACCCTCGCGGAGCTCAAAGCGCTGAAGGCCAAAGGTAAGAATACCGTCTGCCCGGACTATCCGCAACCGGCGTGGTTCTACGAACTGTGCGACGAGCTGGGCCTCTACGTCATCGACCAGGCGAACATCAACGCCCCGGAGCGCAGCGGCGACCGCACGGTCGGGGGTACGCCGTCGAACGACCCGCAATTCGCGGACGAATATCTGGAGCGCGTGAAGGCGATGTATTACCGTTCGCGCAATTTCACCTGCGTGGTCGCCTACTCGCTGGGAGGCCGTTCGGGCAACGGGTACAATATGTACAAAGCCTACCAGTGGCTCAAATCGGTCGAGAAATCCCGTCCGGTGATCTACGCCGATGCCGACGGCGAATGGAACAGCGATTTGTAACGGATGACCATCGAGCTGATCGTCATAGGCAAGACCGATTCGAAGGAGGTTGCCGCGCTGGTGGAGCTGTATGCCCGGCGCGTGAATTTCTATTGTAAGTTCGCGGTGACGACCCTGCCCGACGTGCGCAACACCAAAAGCCTGACCGTCAAGCAGCAACGCACGGCCGAAGGCGAAGCCATCCTGCGCCAGCTGACCGACGGCGATTTCGTGGCGCTGCTCGACGAACGGGGCACGGAGTTCCGGTCGGTGGAGTTCGCGCTGTGGGTCCAGAAACGCTTGAACAGCGGTGTGAAACGCCTCGTGCTGGTGATCGGCGGCCCCTATGGGTTCTCGGAGGAGGTGTACGCACGGGCCGACGCAAAGTTGTCGCTCTCGCGCATGACCTTTTCGCACCAGATCGTGCGGGCGATTTTCGCCGAGCAGATCTACCGGGCCTTCACCATCCTCAACAACGAACCCTACCACCACGAATGATGATGCAGCGCCCCGCCATAGCCGTCCTGACCCCCAACATCCTCGTAGGCGCGGGGCTTCGCTCCATTCTGGAAAAGGTGATTCCCCAGGCGGGCATCGAGTTGTTCCGCGATTTTCAGGATTTCGCCGAGGCGGAGCCGGACCGGTTCATCCACTATTTCGTCGCGGCGCAGACTTTCGCGGCCCACAACGCCTTCTTCCGCGCCCGGAGCCACAAAACCATCCTGCTTACCGCCGGGCATCCCCATGCCGGGATGCACTGTATCGACGTGCAGACCGACGAGGAGGAGTTCGTGCGCTCGCTGGTGCGGATGCAGCGCAGCGTCCGCAGGCCCGAACACACCCTGCCTGCCCTGCCGACGACGGGACAGCAGCTCTCGGACCGCGAGGCCGAGGTGCTGGCGCTCATCGCCCGGGGGCTCATCAACAAGCAGATCGCCGACCGCCTCGGCATCGGGCTGACGACGGTGATCTCCCACCGCCGCAACATCATGGAGAAACTCGGCATCCGTTCGGTGGCCGGGCTGGTGGTCTACGCGCTGGCCGCGGGATACGCCGATCCGGACGGGATGTAAATAAACCCGCCTCCTCATAAATTAGGATTGCAGCATCCGAAATAAATCCGTTACTTTGTACCTTTGATAAACTCCGTTCAAGAATGCACTGTAAACTGATAGCCATACCGCTCCTGCTGCTGGCCTCCGTGGCCGCGGGCCGCACCGTCGGCGGAGAGGAGAACGAGGCCGCCGATACGGTGATCGTGGTGGACAAGGTGCAGGTGACGGCCATCAAGCAGGGACTGGTGCTGCGGTCGCAGCCCGTCGCGGCGTCGATCGTCGGCAGCCGCGCCATCGGGCGCAACCGCATCGGGGCGCTGAAAAACCTCTCGCAGACGGTTCCCAATTTCCACGTCCCGGACTACGGGTCGCGCATGACCTCGTCGATCTACGTACGGGGGCTCGGGGCACGCATCGACCAGCCGGTGATCGGGCTCAACATCGACAACGTGCCGGTGCTCAACAAGGACAATTTCGATACGGAACTGGCCGACGCCGAGCGCATCGAGGTACTGCGGGGTCCCCAGTCAACGCTCTACGGACGCAACACGATGGGCGGCGTGGTGAACGTCTACACCCTCTCGCCGCTCTCGTATCAGGGGGTGCGGCTGACGGCCGAATACGGCAGCGGGGATTCCTACCGCTTCCGGGCATCGTCCTACTACAAGCTCTCGCCCGACCTCGGAATGGCCGTGACGGGCTATTACACCCACACCGGCGGATTCTTCGAAAACGACTACACGGGCGAAAAATGCGACTGGGAGCGGCTGGGCGGAGGCCGCTGGAAAGTCCAGTGGAACAACCGCAAAGGGCTGCGCATCGACAACACGCTTTCGTTTTCGGTACTGGACCAGGGCGGCTATCCCTACGCCTATGCCGGCGAAGACATCGTGCACAACGGAGAAACCATCATTCGCAACGGCCAGATCAGTTACAACGATCCCTGCTCCTACCGCCGCACGACGGTCAGCGACGGACTCACGGTGCGTTACGACGCCGAAAAATATTCCGTTTCGTCGATCACCTCCTATCAGTATTCCGACGACGCAATGATCCTCGATCAGGATTTCACGCCCCTGAGTTATTTCACGCTCAAACAGGCGCGGAAAGAACACACCGTTACCGAGGACGTGGTGTTCCGGTCGCGCGACGGACGGCGTTACGGCTGGCTGTTCGGGGCCTTCGGCTTCTACCGCCGCGGCACGATGGACGCCCCGGTCCATTTCAAACGCACGGGCATCGACGAGCTGATTCTCAAGAACGCCAACGAGCATCTGGGCCCGATCTGGAACGAGTCCTACTCGACCGATATGCAGGAGCTGCCGCTCTACTCCGATTTCCGGATGCCGGTCTACGGAGGCGCCGTTTACCACGAGTCGAACCTGCGGCTGGGCCGCTGGCGGCTTTCGGCCGGAATCCGCTTCGATGTGGAACATACGTCGCTGGCATACCACAGCCGGACCGACATGGACTATTTCGTCAGCAAGGAGGGCGGCACGCCCGCGCCGAAGCGCATCTCGATCGACGAGGGGAACCGCATCGCCCACACTTACTGCGAAATATTGCCGAAAGTCTCGGTACTCTACGCCTTCGACGAGGTGCGCAACCTCTATGTCTCGGTAGCCAAGGGATACAAGGCCGGGGGATTCAACACACAGATGTTCTCCGACATCCTGAGCGAAAAGCTCAAATGGCGGATGGCCGGTTCGCAGTACGACGAACCCGACCTGATGTCCTACGAGCCCGAATACAGTTGGAATTACGAGTTCGGCGGCCATTTTTCGTGCATGGACGGCGCCGTGCGGGGCGATTTCGCGGTGTTCTACATCGATGTCCGCGACCAGCAGCTCACGGTCTTCCCCGAGGGACAGAGCACGGGCCGGATGATGACCAACGCGGGCCGCACGCGCAGCGTCGGGGCCGAGGCGGCCATTCAGTTCACGCCGTGGCAGTCGCTGGAGATAAACACGGCCTACGGATACACCGACGCCCGTTTCGTGCGCTACCACAACGGCCTCGAGGATTTCAAGGACAACCGCATCCCCTACGCCCCGCAGCACACCTTTTCGGCCGGGGCGGCATGGACCGTTCCGACGGGGGTGGCGTGGCTGGGCGACCTGGTCCTGCAGGCCGGGGTCCGCTGCGCGGGACGTATCTGGTGGAACGAGGAAAACTCGCTCTCGCAGCCGTTCTACGCGCTGATGGATGCTTCGGTGCGGTTCGAACACAAGCGTTATTCGCTCGACATCTGGGGCCGCAACCTCACGGGGACGGGCTACAATGTCTTCTATTTCAAGTCGATCGGCAACGAGTTCGTCCAGCGCGGACGTCCCCGGACCTTCGGCATCACCCTGAACATAAACATATAACAATACCGACACATGAAAAAAATCCTCTTCCTCCTGTTCGCCGCCGCGGCTTTCGCGGCCTGCAACGACGACGACGGCGCACCCAAGGTCCGTTACGCCTCGACCAACGACGGCATCGAAAACGGATACCTGCAAGGTGTCAACCTCCATTTCTACGGCACCTCGACCGTGACCGACGCCAAAGGCGGGACGTTCACCGACGACGAAGCCTGGTTCGAATTCGCAGGCGGCCCGGAAAGTTTCTCCCTCTATATGCACAAAACGCGCTTCGCGGCCAATATGCCAGGCGTGGAGATGCGCCTCTACACGGTCCCCTACACCCCGGAGAGCGACAAGTCGCTCAGCTTTAGCAAAAAGGAGATCATTCCCTACGCTCTCAAGGAAAATGAAACGGGGGGGGTTCGAGTTACCAGCCCGTGGCAAAGTATGTGATCACTGATCTCGAAGGCTCGATAGACAACGTCAACTGCCATGTCAGCTTCACCTGCGCGGGAGTTTTCAACGTGACTTACGAAGGCAAACTGATTATCAAAGAATAAATATCCACGAACCATGAAACCCGAATACAAACCTTTCGTAGACGAATTGATCGAACTCTGCATCAAAGAGGACATCGGCGACGGCGACCACACGTCGCTGGCGTGCATCCCCGCCGATGAGCACGGACGCATGCGTCTGCTGTGCAAGCAGGAGGGCACGATCGCCGGGATCGAGATCGCACAGCTGGTGCTGCAGCGCCTCGACCCCGAAATGAAATTCGAACAGATTCTGCACGACGGCGACCGCGTCGTGCCCGGCGACGTGGCCTTTTACGTCTCGGGACGCCTGCGCTCGCTGCTGCAGGCCGAGCGCATTCTGCTGAACATCATGCAGCGCATGAGCGGCGTGGCGACCCAGACGGCCGTCTATGTGAAAAAGCTGGAGGGGCTCCACACCAAGGTCCTCGACACCCGCAAGACCACGCCCGGAATGCGTGTGCTGGACAAGATGGCCGTAAAGATCGGCGGCGGCGAGAACCACCGCATGGGTCTGTTCGACATGATTCTGCTGAAAGACAACCACATCGATTTCGCCGGCGGCATCCGTCCCGCAATCACGGGCGTCCGCGAATACCTCGCGGCCAGGGGCAAGAACCTCCCGATCGAATGCGAGGTCCGCTCGCTGGAGGACATCGACGAGGTGTTCGCCGCGGGAGGCGTCGACCGCATCATGTTCGACAACTTCACCCCCGAAATGACCCGCCGGGCGGTCGAAAAGGTCGCCGGACGCTGCGAGACCGAGTCGAGCGGCGGCATCACCCTCGACACGATGCGCGACTATGCCGAGTGCGGCGTCGATTTCATCTCGGTGGGTGCGCTGACGCACCAGATCAAGTCGCTCGACATGTCGCTGAAAGCCTGCGAATAGCCTATGCGGCGTCTGCTCCATACTCCCACGGGAATGCTCGTGTGGCGTATCGCACTGCTTTACGTGGTGCTGATGATCTGCCGCGCGGCGTTCTACCTCTGCAATGCCGCCCAGCTCGGACCGCTGACGTGGGCCGAGGCGGGACCGCTGCTGGCCGGAGCGCTGAAATTCGACACCGCCTCGGTCGTCTATGCCGACGGCGTGTTCATCCTGCTGTCGCTGCTGCCCCTGCACCTGCGCGAACGCCGCTGGTACCGGGCCGTGCTGTTCGGATACTATGTCGTGGTCAACGCCGTGCTGGTCGCGGCGACGAACCTGGCCGACACGGTCTATTTCCGCTACACGCAGAAGCGTTTCACCGCCGACGAAATCTTCTTCGCCGACAACGACAACTCGCTGCAGCTGGTCGGGAAATTCATGGCAGAGAACTGGTATCTGGTCCTGCTGTGGGCGGGGCTCATCGCCCTGCTGGCCTGGGGATACCGCCGCAAGGTGCAGGAAGAGAGCATTTTCAGCCGCGGATGGGCCTATTACATCGGCAACACGGTCATTTTTGCAGTGGCTGCCGGGCTGAGCATCGCCGGGATGCGCGGCGGCATGACCCGCATGACGCGCCCGATCACGCTGTCGAACGCCACGCTCTACACCGCCGACAGCGGCAAGGCCAACCTGATTCTGAGCAACCCGTTCTGCATCCTGCGTACCATCGGCAGCGCGGGAAGCGTCAAATACAAGAAATATTTCACTCCGGAGGAGCTGCCGCGGCATTTCACGCCCGTGCACCAACCCGCCGACAGCGCAGCCGTGGACCTCACGGGCCGCAACGTCATGGTCTTCATCATGGAGAGCATGTCGGCCGAACATTCGGCCTACCTCTGTCCGGAGGTTTACGCTGACCGCGCCGTGAAGGGATTCACGCCCTTCCTCGACTCGCTGATGCGGAACGGACTGACATTCAAACGGATGTACGCCAACGGCACGCGGTCGATCCAGGCCATGCCCTCGGTATTGGGAAGCATCCCGTCGTTCCGCACGCCCTTCGTGCTGATGCCCCAGTCGCTGGGCGAAAGCCGCCAGCTGCCCGCGATGCTCGCGGACAAGGGGTATGCGACGGCCTTCTTCTGCGGTTCGGAACGCGGGTCGATGGGCTTCGGGGCCTATGCCCGTTCGGCGGGCGTCGACCGGCTGGTGAGCCGCGAGGATTACGAGGCCCGGCACGGCACGGGGGATTTCGACGGCTACTGGGGTATCTGGGACGAACCGTTCCTGCAGTTCACGGGCGAGGAGCTGGCGGCGATGCCCGAACCGTTCTTCGCCGCGCTGTTCACCCTCTCGTCGCACCATCCGTTCGTCGTGCCCGAAAAGTACGCCGCAACGCTGCCCGACGGATACACCAAAATTCACAAGGGCGTGGCCTACGACGACCAGGCATTCCGGCTCTTCTTCGAACGCTTCGGCAGCGAGGAGTGGTTCCGCCGCACGGTATTCGTATTCGTCGCCGACCACGTTTCGTCGGAGAAATTCGCAGACGAAACGCGCTCGTACCCGGGGAATATGCACATCATCGGATTTATCTACACCCCTGACGGAGCCCTGCGGGGCGAGGTGCGGGAGGTGACGCAGCAGCTGGACATCATGCCCACGGTGCTGGGACTCACGGGCAACCGGGAGCCTTATTTCGCCTTCGGGCGCGACGTGCTGAACGAGCCCGGACGGCCCCGCTGGTCGGTGTCCTACGACGGACAGTTCCGTGCGCTCAGCGACGCGGGTCCCATCGTCCTCGACGATTCGGGCTACGAGGTGCAGGAGTGTCCGGCCACGCCGGCCGCCGACAGCCTCGCGCAGTCGTTCCGGGCCCTTGTCCAGCAGTATTATACGCACATCGAGAAAAAGAGTTATACGACCCATGATTGAATTCAAGCCCGTGCGCCTCGAAGACCGGGCGCTCATCGAACGCTATACCATGCCTTCGGGCATCTGCAACTGCGACCTCGCCTTCGCCAACATGTACTGCTGGCAGGAGGTGTTCCACAGTGCGTGGGCCGAGATCGACGGATTTCTGGTGATCCGTTTCCAGATCGACGGCGGCGAACGCATCGGCTATATGCAGCCCGTCGGCACAGGCGATCTGGGAGCCATCATCCCCAGCCTGCGCGAAGACGCCCATGCCCACGGACAGCGGCTGCGGATCATCGGACTGACGGACGAGGGGCGCGAAACGATTCGCCGGGTACACCCCTGCCATTTCGCCTTCGAATCGGACCGGGCGCTGGAGGATTACGTCTACAACGCCGACGACCTGCGCAACCTCACCGGACGCCGTTACCAGCCCAAGCGCAACCACATCAACCGCTTTACGGCCGAATACCCCGACTACCGCTACGAGGAGCTGACGCCCGACCGTTTCGAGGCCTGCATGGCCCTCGAACGCGCCTGGCGGCGGGAGCACGAGGGCCACACCTCGGAGCTGTGCGCCGAACAGCGGGCCATGCAGCGGGCTTTCGAGCATTTCGAAGAGCTGGGGCTGATCGGCGGCTGCATCTACGTCGGCGATCGGCTGGCGGCCTTCACTTACGGCTCGGCGGTCAACGACCACACCTTCGACACCCATGTCGAGAAAGCCGACACGGAGTTCGACGGGGCCTTCACGATTATCAACAAACTCTTCGCCCAGCACCTTCCCGAACGTTTCACGCTCATCAACCGCGAGGAGGACCTCGGGTTGGAGGGGCTGCGGCAGGCCAAACTCTCCTACCACCCGGCGTTCCTCCAGCACAAGTTCACGGCGATCTGCCTGCATCCCGACGAACTCGCCTGCAAGGACCTGTGGATGAAATCTTTCGGCGACGACGAGCAGTTCGCCGACTCGTTCATCATGCGCTACTATTCGCAGAAACAGATGCTGACGGCAGCGGCCGAAGGCCGCACGGCGGCGATGCTCCATCTCGTGCCGTTCGATACGGAGCTGGGGCGCACGACCTACATCTACGCCGTGGCGACGGACCCCGCATTCCGGGGCCGCGGACTGGCGTCGCAGCTGATGCGCGAAGCGATGCAGGCGATTGCGGAACGCGGCGACGACGCGGCGTTCCTGATTCCGACGCCCGGCGAGGAGTGGCTCCACGGATTCTACGGCCGCTTCGGATTCGAAGGCAACGTCCCGGCGGAGTTCGCCACCCCGGACGGATTCGATTTCGGCTCGGGCAATGCGGCCACGGACTTGGCGATGGTCTGGCGGCGCGACCCGTCGGTTCCGTTGCCGGAACAGTTGACGGCAACCTACCGCAAATAAAAAAAGAACCGGAGTTAAACTCCGGTTCTTTTTATTTAAAAAGCATTCGATGGTGTTCTCCATCAGGCAGCAGATCGTCATCGGCCCGACGCCTCCCGGCACGGGGGTGATGACCGATGCTTTGGGCTCGATGGCCGCGAAATCGACATCGCCGCACAGCTTGCCCGTCTCCGGGTCGCGGTTGACACCCACGTCGATCACCACGGCGCCTTCGGAAACCATGTCGGCCGTGACGAATTTCGGACGCCCGATCGCCACCACCAGAATCTCCGCCCCGCGCGTCACCTCGGCGAGGTCGCGCGTGCGGCTATGGGCCATCGTCACCGTGGCGTTCGCATCGAGCAGCAGTTTCGAAACCGGAAGCCCCACGATGTTGCTGCGGCCGATCACCACGGCGCGTTTGCCGGCAATCTCCACGCCTGCGGCCCGCAGCATCTTGATGATACCCTTCGGCGTGCAGGGAAGCGTGCAGGGCTGTTTCTGCCACAGCGCCGCGACGTTCAGGGGGTGGAAGCCGTCGACGTCCTTCGACTTGTCGATAGCGGCGATCACCTTGTCCTCGTCGATGTGTTTGGGCAGGGGCAGCTGGACCAGAATGCCGTCCACCTCGTCGTCGAGGTTCAGCGCCGCGATGATGTCCAGCAGTTCGGCCTCCGTGACCGACTCCGGCTTGCGGATCGTGGTGTTGCGGATGCCCACCTCGGCCGAAGCCTTGGCCTTGCCCGTCACATAGCTCACGCTGCCGGGGTCCTCGCCCACGAGGATCACCACCAGATGGGGCACACGCCCGTATTTCGCGGGGAAGGTCTTCACCCGCTCCGCCATTTCGAGTTTCAGTTTCGCTGAAAGTTCTTTTCCGCTGATTATCATAAATTTCGTTTTACTTGTTCAATGCCCAATGACCGATATCGGTGCGGTGGAACAGGTTGTCGCAGTCGATGCGGGCGACGTCGGCCAGCGCATTCGCACGCGCCTCGGCCAAATCCTGGCCCGTACCCACCACGAACAGCACGCGGCCTCCGTTCGTGAGAATCCGTCCGCCGTCGGCCTTGGTGCCCATGTGGTAAACGGCCCCTTCGACGCGGTCGAGGCCCTTGATCTCGTGTCCCTTTTCGTAGTCGCCCGGATAGCCCTTCGAGGCCAGCACGATGCCCAGCGCGGCGAAATCGTGCCACTCCAGCTGTGCATCGCGGCCCTCGGCCACGGCGCAGAAGATGTCGACGATGTCGCTCTTCAGGCGCGGCAGCACCACCTCGGTCTCGGGATCGCCGAACCGGGCGTTAAACTCGATGACCTCGATACCCCGCGCAGTCTTCATCAACCCGCCGTAGAGCACCCCCTCGAAGGGACACCCTTCGGCGATCATCGCATCGGCCACGGGCTGCATGACCCGCTCCATCGCATAACGCTCATCCTCCGCCGTGATGAACGGCAGGGGCGAATAGGCGCCCATACCGCCCGTATTGGGACCTTCGTCGCCGTCGTAGGCCCGCTTGTGGTCCTGCGCCAGCGCCATCGGCCACACCCGATGCCCCGAGACGAAGCACATGAACGAGAACTCGGGACCTTCGAGGTAATCCTCAACGACGACCTTGCCTTCGCCGAATTTGTCGTCGAGCAGCATATCTTTCAGGGCCGCTTCAGCCTCCTCCATCGTCTGGGCGATCACGACACCCTTGCCGGCGGCCAGTCCGTCGTATTTCAGCACGGCGGGCAGGGGACGTCCCTGCACATAGGCCAACGCTTCGGCATAGTCGGTGAATGCGCGGAATCCCGCCGTCGGAATGCCGTATTTGGCCATCAGCTCCTTGGCGAACTCCTTCGAGGACTCGATGCGTGCCGCGGCCTTCGTGGGACTGAAAATGCGCAGCCCTGCGGCCTTGAAGCTGTCGACGACTCCCGCCGCCAGCGCCACCTCGGGCCCTACGACCGTCAGTCCGATGCCGTTCTCCACGGCGAAATCGCGCAGGCGCTCCACCTCGGTTTCGCGGATCGCCACACATTCGGCCTGCCGGGCAATGCCTGCGTTGCCGGGTGCGCAGTAAATCTTTTCGACCTGCGGCGAGCGCGTCAGCGCATCGACAATGGCGTGTTCGCGGCCGCCGGAACCTATAACAAGAATCTTCATGGTTGTCCTATCTGTCCAAAGTCCCCCTTTTCAAAGGGGGATTTAGGGGGTTTGTCTATATAATTTCGCCGAACGGCCAAACACGTCAGTGTTTAAAATGCCTCTCACCCGTGAAAACCATCGCAATACCCTTCTCGTCGGCCTTCTTGACCGAATCCTCGTCGCGGACCGATCCGCCGGGCTGTGCAATCGCCGTCACACCGTATTCGGCGGCCAGCGTCACGCAGTCGTCGAAGGGGAAGAAGCCGTCCGACGCCAGCACCAGGCCCTCGGTGACACCCGCGGCATGCGCCTGTTTCAGGGCGATCTCCGCCGAGCCGATGCGGTTCATCTGTCCGGCGCCGACGCCCAGCGTCCGGCCGTCCTTCACCGCCACGATGGCGTTCGATTTCACGTGCTTGACGATGTGCCAGCCGAAATTCAGGTCCTCCATCTGCTCCGGGGCGGGTTTCACCTTCGTCACGCACATATCGGCCGTAACGGCCTTCGTCGCCACGTCGAGCTCCTGCACCAGCAGGCCACCGTTGACGCTCACATATTGTTTGGGATCGACGGCGCCCTTGTCCATGTTGACTTCGAGCAGACGCAGGTTCTTCTTCGTGCAAAGCACCTCCAGCGCATCCTCGTCGAATTTCGGAGCCATGATGATCTCGAGGAAGATGGGTTTCATCAGCTCGGCGGCCTCTTTCGTAACGGTGCAGTTCGTGGCCACGATACCGCCGAAAATCGAGACCTTGTCGGCCTCGTAAGCCTTCGTCCACGCCTCCACGACATCTTTGCCCGTGGCCGCGCCGCAGGGATTCATGTGTTTCAGGCCCACGCAGAACGGCTTGTCGAACTCGCGCACGATGCACAGCGCGGCGTTGGCGTCCTGAATATTGTTGTACGACAACTCCTTGCCGTTGAGCTGTTTGGCAAAGGCCAGCGAATAGGGAACCTCCTTCTCCTCGCGGTAGAATTTCGCCGACTGGTGGGGATTCTCGCCGTAGCGCAGCGACTGCACGAGGTCGAACTCGAGGAACAGTTTTTCGTTCAGCCCGGCCTGCGCACGCATATAGGTGGCGATCATCGCGTCGTACTCGGCGGTATGCGTATAGGCTTTGGCCGAGAGTTTCAGGCGCGTGGCCTTTTCGGTGTTGCCGCCGGCGCGAATCTCGTCCAGAATCACGTCATAGTCCGCGGGGTCGCAGACCACCGTCACGTCGGCCCAGTTCTTGGCCGCCGAACGCAGCATCGAGGGTCCGCCGATGTCGATGTTCTCAATGGCATCCTCCATCCTCACGTCGGGCTTCTCGATCGTCCGGCGGAACGGATAGAGGTTCACGCAGACCATGTCGATAAACTCGATGTGGTTATCTTTCAGGGCTTTCAGATGCTCCGGATCGTCGCGGCGGGCCAGCAGGCCTCCGTGCACGTTCGGGTGCAGGGTCTTCACACGGCCGTCGCAGATCTCGGGAAATCCCGTGACGTCGCTGATATTGATCACCTCGACACCGCTGTCGGCCAGCAGTTTCATCGTGCCGCCCGTGGCGATCACCTCCCAGCCCAGGGCCCGCAGTCCCTTGGCGAACTCCACGACACCGGTTTTGTCGCTTACGCTTATTAATGCTCGCATTTCAGTCTGTTTTCTATTTTTCAATTACAAAGTTTTCCGAATGATAATCGGTATAGGTCCTCCCGTCGCACGCCGTAAAACGCAGCACGCAGTAGTCGGGATCGTCCACGCCCTGCGGATAGTACTCCGTGTCGCCCTCACGCCAGATCAGCCTCCGGCTCGCGGCATCGGTCAGCGTCTCCATCGTTCCGCGGAGCATCACGCCCCGGAATCCCGCCTCGTCGCAGAAATAGACGCTGGCCTTCGGATCGCGACGGTACTGCGCAACCCGCATGGAGTGCGTATTGGTGGTGAAATAAAAGGTCCTCAGCCCCTCACGCAGGCGCGGCGCCAGCATCGCCTTCATGTTCGGGAAGCCCGCTTCGTCCACCGAAGCGACGAAAGCCGTCGCCCGGCTGTCGATCAGTCGCTCCACCTCCTGCAGGGTCATTGTCCGATCAGTTTCTTTATTGTTTCCACATACAACGGATACTCGACAGCGTGTATCATCGGCTCCAGCTCTTCGATGTCATTGCCCTCGTAGGGGAAGGCCCGCTGGGCGATGATGCGCCCGCCGTCAAGCTCGGAATCGACGTAATGAATTGTCACGCCGAAGACCTTGACGCCGTATTCCAGCGCCTGCTCGATGGCGTGCGCCCCCCGGAAGGCCGGCAGCAGCGACGGATGGATGTTGATGATCCGTCCGCCGTAAGCCCCCAGCAGTTCGTCGCCGATGATGCGCATGTAGCCCGCCAGGCAGACCAGCTCCACGCCTGCGGCATCCAGCCGCCGGACGATCTCCCGTTCGTAGTCAGCCTTCGAGGCGTACTGCTTCGGGGCGAAGACGAACGCCTCTACCCCATGCTGCGCAGCCCTTTCGACCACCTTCGCACCTGGTTTGTCGCAGACCATCAGCACCACTTCGGCAGCCAGTTCATCCTGCTCGCAGGCCCGGACGATGGCTTCGAAATTGGTGCCGCTGCCGCTGGCGAATACCGCGAGGCGACGCATCGCGCTATCGGATGACGACACCCTCGGTGTCGGTTACACGTCCGATGACCGAAGCCCGCTCGCCCTGCGCCGTGAGGATGTCGATGGCCTTCTGCGCCTCGCTCGCGTCGAGGGCGATGACCATGCCGATACCCATGTTGAAGATGTTGAACATCTCGCGGTGAGCCACCTGCCCGTATTTCTCCAGGAAGCGGAACACGGGCAGAATCTCCCATGTGCCCTCCTCGATCTCGAGACCCTGGCCTTCGTGCAGGATGCGGGGAATGTTCTCGTCGAAACCGCCGCCCGTGATGTGGCTGATGCCGTGCACGTCGCAGTTGCGAATCACCTCCAGCACCTGCTTCACGTAAATCTTCGTCGGCGTGAGCAGCACCTCGCCGAGCAGCTTGTTCGACAACTCGGGATAGGATTCGCGCAGGTTCAGGCAGTTGTCCGCAACGATCTTGCGCACGAGGCTGAAGCCGTTGGAGTGCACGCCGCTCGAGGCAATGCCCACGAGCACGTCGCCCGCCTTGACCTTCGAGCCGTCGATCAGCTGCGATTTCTCCACGACGCCCACCGTGAATCCGGCGATGTCGTACTCGCCCTCGGCATACATGCCCGGCATCTCGGCGGTCTCGCCGCCCACCAGCGCACAGCCGGCCTGCCGGCAGCCGTCGGCGACGCCGGCGACGATGGCCTCGATTTTCTGGGGTTCGTTGCGGCCCACGGCCACGTAGTCGAGGAACTCCAGCGGTTCGGCGCCCTGCGCCAGCACGTCGTTGACGCACATGGCCACGGCGTCGATGCCGATCGTGTCGTGCTTGTCCATCTCGAAGGCCAGCTTGAGCTTCGTGCCCACGCCGTCGGTACCGCTTACGAGCACCGGCTCCTTCACGTTCAGGGCCGAAAGGTCGAACATCCCGCCGAAGGCGCCGATGTTGCCCATCACACCCGGACGCGAGGTCGAAGCCACGTGCTTCTTGATGCGCCGCACCACTTCGTATCCGGCTTCGAGATTCACGCCGGCCTTTTCATAACTTTGAGCCATAGGATTTATGGTTTAAGGTTTTCTAACATTTTACGTCTTTGTTGGCCTCCTCGGGCGACTGGTACAGCGACGTGGGATAGCGTCCCGTGAAGCAGGCCATGCAAAGCTCCTTGCAGTTGCCGGCCTCCAGCAACGACGCGGGCGAGAGGAATACCAGCGAATCGGCGCCTATCTCCTCGCACACGGCCTCGGGATCCTTACGGGCCGAGATCAGTTCGTCATAGGTCGAGGTGTCCACGCCGTAAAAACAGGGACTGATCATCGGGGGGCTGGCGATACGCACATGCACCTCGGTAGCTCCCGCCTCCTTGAGCATCGTGACGATGCGCCGCGAGGTCGTACCGCGTACGATCGAGTCGTCGACCAGCACCACGCGCTTGCCCCTGACGATCGAACGCACGGCCGAAAGTTTCATCCGCACCCCCTTCTCGCGCAGTTCCTGAGTCGGCTGAATGAAGGTACGGCCGATATACTTGTTCTTGATAAGTCCCATTTCATACGGCAGGCCGCTCGCCTCGGCATAGCCCATCGCGGCGCTGAGGCTCGAATCGGGCACGCCGACCACGATGTCCGCCTCGGCGGGCGCCTCCTTGTAGAGCAGGCGTCCCGACTCCTTGCGGTAGGCGTGGACGTTGCGGCCGTCGATGTCGCTGTCCGGACGGGCGAAATAGATGTATTCCATCGAGCACATCTCGTGGCGCTTGTACATCGAGTAGTCGCGGCTGCGGATACCCTGTTTGTCGATTGTCACGATCTCGCCCGGCTCCACGTCGCGCACGAACTCCGCGCCCAGCACGTCGAAGGCGCAGGTCTCGCTCGACACCACCCAGCCGTCGCCCAGCCGTCCGATCGCCAGCGGACGCAGTCCATACTTGTCGCGGCAGGCGTAGATGCGGTTGGCCGTCATGATGAGGAAGGCAAAGGCGCCTTCCAGCATATTCAGCGCGTCGATGATCGAGAAGATGCGCGGCCGGTCGTGGTAGCGCGTCTCCTTCTTGATCAGGTGGGCCAGGATTTCGCTGTCGGAGGTCGACTGGAAGAGGCTTCCCTTGTTCTCGAGGTGGCGGCGCAGCAGCTCCGAATTGACGATGTTGCCGTTGTGCGCCAGCGCGAAATCACCCGTGTTGTGGCGGAAAAGGAACGGCTGGACATTCTCCATACCGCCGCCTCCGGCCGTGGTGTAACGCACATGGCCGATAGCTGTCGGCCCCTTCAGGGTGGCGAGCTTCTCCTCGTTGAAAACCTCGGTCACCAAACCCTCGCCCTTGATGCGGCGGAAGGTGCCGTTTTCATCCACCGAGACGATACCGGCCCCCTCCTGCCCGCGGTGCTGCAGGGCATGGAGGCCGTAGTAAGTCAGCGACGCGGCGTTCGGCACCCCGTAGAGGCCGAACACCCCGCACTCCTCGTGCAATTCGCGGTCGCGGATCACTTCCATCATCTTAAGCCGTGATTTTTTTCAGACGGGCCAGAATCTCCTCGTAAGCCTCGCGGACCTTGCCCAGGTCGCGGCGGAAACGGTCCTTGTCGAGTTTCTCGTTCGTCGTGGCGTCCCACAGGCGGCAGGTGTCGGGCGACACCTCGTCGGCCAGCACGATCTCGCCGTCGAGCGTCTTGCCGAACTCGATCTTGAAATCCACCAGCTTGATGTTCATCTTCAGGAACAGATCCTTCAGCACCTCGTTGATCTTGGCCGTCATGGCGTACATCTCGTTCAGCTCCTCGTAAGTGGCGGCGCCGAGCGCTACGGCGTGGTGATCGTTGATCAGCGGGTCGCCCAGCTCGTCCTTCTTGTAGCAGATGTCGAAAATGACGTTCGAAGGCTGCGTGCCCTCCTCGATGCCGAGGCGCTGGGCCATCGAACCGGCGATGACGTTGCGCACGATCACCTCCAGCGGAATGATCGAAACGCGGCGGCAGATCTGGTCGCGGTCGTTGATGGTCTCGACGTAGTGGGTCTTGACGCCCGCCTTCTGGAGCTCCTTGAAAATGATCGTCGAAATGGCATTGTTCAGCACGCCCTTTCCTTCGATCGTGGCCTTCTTGATGTTGTTGAAAGCCGTTGCCGCATCCTTGTAGTGGATGATGATCTTATCGGGATCGTCGGTGCGGAAAACCTGTTTTGCCTTGCCCTCGTAGAGCATTTCGAGCTGTTTCATGGTGTACGTTTTATTAAGTTTATTTGTTTGTTGTAACATTTCTATCTAATGACCGTCGTGTACTCGCGGCGTCCCGCCGCGTTTACAAGTCTGACCCCACCCCAAACCCCTCCCTCAGGAGGGGCTTGTCGCACGCGACCGGATTGCGGACGGAGTTTGCGCCAATGTTTCTACCGCTTGCGAAAATAGTTCACGGCGTTGCGGAACAGCGACTGTTCCTTCTCCCCGGCGATATTCTTGAACAGGTTCGCCTCGTAGCGCTCCGTGTGTCCCATCTTGCCCAGTATCTGCCCGTTGCGCGAGACGAGTCCTTCGATGGCGTACTGCGAACCGTTGGGGTTATACGGCGCCTCGACCGTCGGGTTGCCTTCGGCATCGGCGTACTGGAAAGCCACCTGCCCGTTGGCGAAGAGTTCCCGGGCCAGCTCCTCGCTCACCACGAACTTGCCTTCGCCGTGGCTGACGGCAATCGAGTGCAGGTCGCCCAGCCGGAATCCCGCGAGCCACGGCGACGCGGTCGTGGCGACGCGCGTGGTGACAATCTGCGAGATATGGCGGTTGATGTCGTTGCGGAAGAGCGTCGGCGAATCCTTCGTCACCAGGCCCAGGCGTCCGTAGGGCAGCAGCCCCGATTTCACCAGCGCCTGGAAACCGTTGCAGATGCCCAGAATCAGGCCGCCGCGGTCGATCAGCGCATGTATTTCCTCCCGAATATCCTTGTTGTTCAACACATTGACAATGAATTTCGCGCTTCCGTCGGGTTCATCGCCCGACGAGAATCCGCCGCTCAGCACGAAGATATGCGCCCGGCGGATATGCTCTTTCATTTCAGCGATCGAACGCAGGATGTCGTCGCCGGCGATGTTGCACAGGACGCTCATTTCGACCTCGGCGCCCGCCTTGCGGAAAGCCTTGGCGGTGTCGTAGTCGCAGTTCGTGCCGGGGAACACCGGAATGTAAACCCGCGGAGTCTCGACCGCTTCGCCCGGATAGACAAAGGTCCGGGGTTCCGGCTGCGAGGTCATCACCGTCGCAGTGTTCCGCCCCTTGTCCGGATAGACCGCTGCGAATTTCTCCGTATTGGCCTTATAGAGCTCCTCGAGCGGCATTTTCACGCCGTTGACCGTCAGCGACTCCTCGGCGACGGTGAAGCCCAGCAGTTCGGCGTGCGGGTATTCGAGCGTTCCCTCACACTCGACGAGAATCGAGCCGTAAGCGTATTCGTAGAGTTTCCCTTCGTCCATCGTCACCTCGGCACCGATGCCGTTGCCGAAGGCCATCTTGGCAACTCCTTCGGCCACGCCGCCGAAACCGACGGACCATGCCGAAAGAATCTTTCCGGCCTCGATCTGTTCGCTGACGAACGTAAAGTTCTCCTTCAGCTGCGCCGTGTCGGGCATCCGGTTCTCCTGCGGGGTATGGCGGACGAGGTAGAGACGGTGTCCGGCACCCTTGAGGTCGGTGGAAATGACCGTCCGCGCATCGACCGTCGTGATGCCGAAAGCCATCAGCATCGGCGGCACGTTGATCTGCTGGAAGGTTCCCGACATCGAGTCCTTGCCGCCGATCGAGGGCAGTCCCAGTTCGACCTGCATCTTCAGGGCGCCCAGCAGCGCACTGAGGGGCTTGCCCCACGACTCGGGATTCTTGGTCATGCGCTCGAAATACTCCTGGTAGGAGTAACGCATTTTATCATAACGCGCACCGGCGGCCACGACCTTCGCCGCGGCTTCCACCACGGCGTAAGCCGCCCCGTGGTAGGGGCTCCACGAAGCCAGATAAGGGTTGTAGCCGAAGGCCATGACGCTGGCCGTATCGGTATATCCATCTGTCGGGAGCTTCTGCACCGAGACCTGCGTCTCGCTGCGCTGCATACGGCCGCCGAAGGGCATCAGCACCGTCGAACGGCCGATCGTCGAGTCGAACATCTCGATGAGGCCCCGCTGCGAAACGACGTTGTTGTCTTTGAGGTTGTTCGTGAACCGCTCGGCAAGGGTCTCCCCCGCCACCTCGCGGACAAAGGGATTGCGGTCCGCCACCTCGCCGATCTTCGCCTCGGCATAGTGCTTCGCTCCGGCGCTGTCGATGAATTCGCGGCTGAGGTCCACAATTTTGCGGTCGCCGTTGAACATCCGCATCCGCGCCGTGTCCGTCACGTCGGCCACGTGCACCGCCTCGATGTTCTCCTCGCGGCAGTAACCCATGAACTCCTCCATGTCCTTCGCCTCGATGACCACCGACATGCGCTCCTGCGACTCGCTGATAGCCAACTCCGTGGAATTCAGGCCGCTGTATTTGGTCTTCACGCGGTCGAGGTAAATATCCAGTCCGTCGGCCAGCTCGCCGATGGCGACGCTCACGCCGCCCGCACCGAAATCGTTCGATTTCTTGACCAGGCGCGTCACCTCCGGACGGCGGAACAGCCTCTCCAGCTTGCGCTCCTCGGGAGCATTACCCTTCTGCACCTCGCTGCCGCAGGTTTCGAGCGATTTTACGTTGTGCTCCTTCGACGAACCCGTGGCTCCGCCGATGCCGTCGCGGCCCGTGCGGCCTCCGAACATGATGATCTTATCCCCGGCAGCAGGACGCTCGCGGCGCACGTTCGCAGCCTTCACGGCGCCCACCACGGCGCCCACCTCGAGGCGCTTGGCCACATAGTCGTCGTGGTAAATCTCGCGCACATGGGTCGTGGCCAGACCGATCTGGTTGCCGTAGCTCGAATAACCCGCCGCGGCCTTCTTCGAAATAACGCTCTGCGGCAGTTTTCCCGAAAGGGTCTCGGAAACCGGCAGGTAGATATTTCCGGCACCTGTCACGCGCATCGCCTGATAGACGTAGCTGCGTCCCGACAGCGGGTCGCGGATGGCGCCGCCCAGACAGGTCGAAGCCCCGCCGAAGGGTTCGATTTCCGTCGGGTGGTTATGCGTTTCGTTCTTGAACTGCAGGAGCCATTTCTCGGTCTGTCCGTCGACATCCACGTCGATGTAGACCGAGCAGGCGTTGTTCTCCTCCGAGACCTCCATATCGTCCAGCAGTCCCTTCTGTTTCAGGTAGCGGGCGCCGATCGTCGCCATGTCCATCAGGCAGAGGCTCTTGTGCTCGCGGCCCAGTTCGCGGCGAATGCGCAGGTACAGGGCCAGCGAACCCTCGATCTCCTCCTTGGCGAACGACTCCTCGACGGTGATGCCCTCCAACTCGGTCGTGAAGGTCGTGTGGCGGCAGTGGTCGCTCCAGTACGTATCGAGAATGCGCAGTTCGGTCTCATAGGGGTCGCGGCCCTCGGCACGGAAATATTTCACCACCTCGCGCAGGTCGTCGTCGTTCATCGCCAGACCCATCTTCTTGCAGTACGGCTCCAATTCGGAATCCGTCATTTCCCGAAAACCCTCCAAGATCTCCACGGGCTTCACCTCGGCCTGCTCCATATCGCTCAGCACCGCGAGGTTCTTCTCACGCGACTCCACGGCATTGATGTAGTAATGCCTGATCCTGGCCAGCTCGGCATCCGTCACCTTGTCGTCGAACAGCAGCAGCTTCGACGAACGGATGTTCACCTGCGCCGACGGGTCGATCAGCCGCACGCAGTCGACGGCCGACGCGGCACGCTGGTCGAACTGTCCGGGCAGATACTCCACGGCGATGTACTTGCGGCCCGTGAGGTCGCACGTATCGGTCACGGAGTCGGTCACCACCTCGCCGAAGACCGAGTAGCGGCTCTTTTCCAACAGCTCCCCGGTGAAGCCGAACAGGTCGTAGACGTTCAGCAGGCGCAGTTCGCCCAGTTCCAGATTCAGGTTCGCGTTCAGCTCCCGGCGCAGGCTCTCGGCCTCGACCCGGAAGCGGGGTAATTTTTCGACAAAAATGCGGTAATTCTTCATTATCTTTTTTATTCCTTTTTTACACAAATTTTGCGGCCCAGTTCTCTGCGTACTCTCCGGCGGTCATCCCTACGAAGGTGATGTGGCCCATCTTGCGCTTGGGACGGCTCTCCGTCTTGCCGTAGAGGTGGACGTAAACACCTTCGCGGTTCTCCGCAGCCACCTTTTCAGCCGCTTCGAGGTCCTGCCCCAGGATGTTCTTCATCACCGTGGGCGCCACCAGCTGCGGCTCCTGCAAGCGCTCCCCGACAAGGTAGCGCACCAGCTCGCGGAACTGGTTCGTGGTCGAGCCCTCGATGGTGTAGTGTCCCGAGTTGTGGGGACGCGGAGCCATTTCGTTGAAATAGAACTCATCGCCCTTGATGAAATACTCGATGGCTAGGATACCCCGGTAGCCGCAGTCGCGCATGAAGCGTTCACTCGCGCATTTCATCCGCTCCAGCACCAACGGATCGGCCTCGGCGGGGACGATGCAGAGGTCGAGGATTCCGTCGCGGTGGATGTTGCGTCCCACCGGGAAGCTCACGACCTGTTCTTCGTCGGCGACCATCACGACGCTCGCTTCGGAATCGAAGCGCACGAACTCCTCCAGGATGCAGGGCACCGCCAGCAGCGGCAGGGCCCGTTCGATGTCGGCTTCGGTTTTCAGCACCAGCTGTCCGTGGCCGTCGTACCCCAGCATGCGGGTCTTGAGCACGGCGGGCAGCCCCAGCTCCTTCACGGCGGCCCGCAGCGACGCTTCGTCGTCCACGGCGGCGAAGCCGGGGGTGCGAAGCCCATGGTCACGGGCGTTCGTCTTTTCGCGCAGGCGGTCCTGCGAATCGTACAGGGGTTTGTAGCCCTGCGGAATATTGTATTTTTCGCACAGCGGGATCAGAATCTCCCCCGGCACGTTTTCAAACTCATAAGTCACCACGTCGCTGCGGCGGCACAGCTCTTCGAGCGCCGCGGCATCGTCGTAGGCCGCCACGATATGGTCGTCGCAAACCCGGAATGCGGGCGCATCCGGCGCCGGGTCGAGGCTCACGGTACACACACCCAGTTCCCGCGCCTGCTCCGCAATCATCAGCCCCAGCTGCCCGCCCCCGATTATACCGACGGTCTTCATCAGATTTCCGCCTTTAAAACGTCCGACGTCTGTTTGGCGCGGAAGGCGTCGAGCTTCGCGGACAGCTCCGCATCCTGCAAAGCGAGGATCGACACGGCGATCAGCGCGGCGTTCTTCGCCCCGTTGATGGCCGTCGTGGCCACGGGAACGCCCGCAGGCATCTGCACGATCGACAGCAGCGAATCCAGTCCGTTCAGGGCCCGCGATTTCACAGGAACGCCCACCACGGGCAGCGGAGTCATCGAAGCCACCATGCCCGGCAGGTGCGCGGCGCCTCCGGCCCCGGCGATAATCACGCCGATGCCGCGTTCGCGGGCTGTCTTGGCGTATTCACACAGCAGATCGGGGGTGCGGTGCGCGCTGACCACCCGTTTTTCGAAATCCACACCGAACGCCTCGAGCGTCGCAACGGCCTCCGCCATCACGTCGTAATCGCTCACAGAGCCCATTATCACGCCAACCTTCATATAATTCGTTTTAATTTATATCGTTCAAAACCCGTCTCCCAAACGGCAGGGAGCGCAAAACCTGGCTCCAATACACCTATCCCTGCCACCGCTCCTAGAACCCGCCTCTTAGGCGGGAGCGCAAAACCCGGCCCGGAAACCCGGCAACCTACCATCGCCCCTGAAACCCGCCTCTTAGGCGGGTTAGACGGGGACCGCCACGACATTTCTGCCGTGGCGGTCTTGTATCTATCCGAGCATTCCACGAGCAGGCATCTGCTGCTTCGGGGTGCATGCGGGCTGCATCTGCCGACACGCCGACGAATAGAAGGCAGCGGCCTGTCCCTGCCGTTTCTTTCGTTCGCGCTGGTCGATATTGCAAATGGGAATCATCGGAATTAGCCTAACTGTCGTTAAAACAACGTTACAAAAGTAGCGTTTTTCGGCGGACTTTCAAAATTCCCCGGCATATTCTATCGACAATTTATCGACATTCGCGGCATCCCTCCTACCGGGCCTTCGCCTCGCAGTAGGCGCAGCGGCAGGTTCCGTCGGCCTGGCGGTGGAAAAGCCGGTCCACATCCTCCGTGGCGGAGATGCAG
Source organism: Alistipes sp. Zagget8 (assembly GCA_001941065.1). Taxonomy (GTDB): domain Bacteria; phylum Bacteroidota; class Bacteroidia; order Bacteroidales; family Rikenellaceae; genus Alistipes. The sequence goes on along the minus strand of MSHJ01000012.1, from coordinate 90,498 downwards.
CGGCGGTTCGGACACTCGTATTCGTTCACGACGTATTCCTCGCCGAAAACCGGGGTCCGCGCAAAGGGCTTGTTCTCGTCGGCCCAGCGCAGCAGCGTATAAATCAGCGCCATGCGCACGAACTTGCCGTTCTCGACCTGCCGGAAATAGGCCGCCCGGGGATCGTTGTCCACGGCACGCGTGATCTCGTTGACACGCGGCAGCGGATGGAGGATAATCATATCCTTCTTGGCCGTCGTGAGCTTCTCGGGATCGAGCACGAAACTGTTCTTCACGCGGTCGAACTCCTCCTCGTCGAGAAAGCGCTCCTTCTGCACACGCGTCATGTAGAGGACATCCAGTTCGGGCATCACCTCCTCCATCGTTTCGACCTCGCGGAATTTCAGTTTCGAATTCTCAGCCATCTCGGCGAGCATGTAATCGGGCAGCCGCAGCTCCTGCGGGGCGATCAGGATCACCTCGATTCCCGAGTAGCGCGACAGCGCCTTGATGAGCGAGTGCACCGTGCGGCCGAATTTCAGGTCGCCGCAGAACCCGATGGTCATGTTGTCGAAGCGGCCCTTCTCGCGCTTTATCGTCAGCAGGTCCGTCAAGGTCTGCGTCGGATGGGCATGGCTGCCGTCCCCGGCGTTGATGACCGGGACACCCGCATACTGCGAAGCCACGAGCGGCGCCCCCTCCTTGAAATGGCGCATGGCGATGATGTCCGCGAAGCAGCGGATCACGCGCACGGTGTCGGCCACCGTCTCGCCCTTGGAAACCGACGAGGAGTTGGCATCGGAAAAGCCGATGACCTGCCCGCCCAGCTCCAGCATCGCCGACGTGAAACTCAGCCGCGTGCGGGTCGAGGGCTCATAGAACAACGTGGCCAGTTTCTTGCCCTTGCAGGCTTCGCTGTACTTGGCCCGGTTGGCGATGATGTCTTCCGCTAGGGCTACGATTTGCTCGGTCTCCTGAACCGAAAGGTCAGTAGGATCAATCAGGTGTCGCATAAGTTCGGATTATTATTTGTCCATCCAGGATTCGTCCGACGGATTGTCGCGGAATTTCAGCAGCCGCGCCTTGTCCCCGGATTCGATATATCCCTCCTCGGCAGCCACCTCCACGAGCGCGTCGAGGTTCGAAAGGCTGTAATTCACAACGTTAGCCTCCTTCATGCGGTCGAGGCCCTTCTTCATCCCGTAGGTGAAGATCGAAGCCACGCCCAGCACCTCGGCGCCCGCTTCACGCAGGGCGTTCACCACCTCGATGCACGAACCGCCCGTCGAGATCAGGTCCTCGATCACCACGACCTTCTGGCCCTTTTCCAGCCGACCCTCGATCTGGTTGCCGCGGCCGTGGTCCTTCGAACCCGAACGCACGTAACCCATCGGCAGGTCGAGGATCGTGGCCGTGATGGCCGCATGGGCGATGCCGGCCGTCGATGTGCCCATCAGCACCTCGGCTTCGGGGAATTTCGTGCGGACGATCTCCGCCAGCCCCGCCTCGACATGTCCGCGGACGACGGGAGCCGTGAGCGTCAGCCGGTTATCGCAGTAGATCGGGCTTTTGATACCGCTCGCCCAGGTAAAAGGCTGTTCGGGACGCAGGAACACCGCGCCGATCGACAGCAAATCTTTCGCAATTGATTTCTCCATTTTTATCGTTTAGTTTTCAGTTTTCAAATCTTCGGCGACCCAGCGCACCCATTCATCCACATTGTCCGTCAGCGTTTCGGGCAGCGGCAGCGTGATCCGCACGTCGGGAGCGATGCCCGCGGCGTCAATTCCGCGGCCTTCCGCAACCCGGCAGGAACGGGTCGTGGGAAGCATCATCCACCGGGTCGTGTCCTGCGGAAAGCGGAGTATCTCGCAATTCGAGAAATCGAGGCATCCCAGCGTATTGTCCTGCCCGTAAACGGTCGTCCGGCGGCTGCAGGCCCGGACCTCGAGCACCAGCTGCTCGCCCGAGGAGCCGACTTTCCCGTCGATCAGCAGCGCCGCCCGGCGGGGCCGCGGCGAGACGGAATCGTAACGGATACGGTAGGTTTTGCTCTCCCCGGCAAGAAATTCCCCGGCCGGGGTCCGCTCCATCCGCGCGATTTTCGCGCGTCCGCGCTCCGTATCTCCGGCGAACTTCCGGACATGGGCAATGGCCAGGTCCGAAACACGGTACTCCATGCCATCCTCCACCCCTTCGTGATCGTAGAGCAGCCTGAGCAGGGGTTCGTAACTGCTGTCGTTGCCGCCACCGTTGCCGCGAATGTCGAGAATCAGGTTTTCACAGCCCGAAGCGAGGTATTTTTCAATCATTTCCCGGACCTCTCCCAGCGAAATCCAGTCGGGATCGCACGACGGAAAACGAATCAGGTACGTCTCCCTATCCACCCGGCAATGAGTGAACTGCGGGTAATAGCGTTCCATCCGCGCGGCGTAATCCGAAGGCCGGCGAATCGACTTGGGGCGGTAAGCCCGCACACCCTCCGTTCCGAGGTGCGAATCGTCGAACCACCCGAGGTATTCGGCCACGGCGTCATAGGTGTCGCGACCCGAGGCGATCTCCTGCTGCAAACGCTCTTTGAGCGCGGCATACTCCGCTCCGCGGTTCGCGGTTTTGTCCGGATAGCCCGCATAGGCGCGTTCCACGACATCGACGGCAAAGTCGAAATCGGACGCAGCACGCCCCGCCGGAGTTTGCGCCCCGGCAGACAGCAGGCCGGCAACAGCCGCAACAAGCGACAGAACACGCAGCAAGGTCTTCATCTATTCCAGCGCCGAGCGTAAAATCTTCTCCACCTCGTCGGGATAGATGCCGCCCTCGTGGACCTTCACACCGTCCACGTAGAACGTCGGCACATAGTAGTAGTCGAACGTGTCGGCCACGGCGGGCTCCTCCGACTCCTCGATCATCTCGATCTCCACGGCGGCCAGCTCCGGATGGGCGGCCTTCGCCTCCTCGATGTAGCGCAGCGCTTTCTTACAGAAAGGGCACGATTTCAGGTAGAAAAGTTTTACCGGTTTCATATCTTCCTTGTTTTAAAAGGTTTGTCCGTTATCCGACGAACTCGGCGACGCACCGTCGGTAAGCCGCCACAGGGTCCTCCGCAGCCGTGATCGGGCGTCCCACGACGATAAAGTCGGAGCCGATCTCCCGGGCACGGGCAGGGGTCGTGACGCGCACCTGGTCCGCTACGTCCCCGTCTGCAAATCGCACGCCGGGCGTGATCGTGAGGAACCCCTCGCCGCACGCCGCATGCACCATGCCGGCTTCCAGCGGCGAGCAGACCACGCCGTCCAGTCCGGCGTCGCGGGTGTTCTGCGCGTATTTGACGATCGTATCGTTGATCGAAGCGTCGATCAGCAGTTCGCTGCGCATACGCTCTTCGCTCGTCGAGGTCAACTGCGTCACGGCGATCAGCAGCGGCCGGGTGCCGTCGGCGCGGGTGAGCCCTTCGAGAGCGGCCTTCATCATCTCGATCGTGCCCGCCGCATGGACGTTGCACATATCCACATCCAGCCGCGACAGCACGGCCATCGCTTTCTTCACGGTGTTGGGAATGTCGTGGAGCTTCAGATCGAGGAAGATTTTGTGTCCCCGGCGCTTGATCTCGCGCACGATTTCCGGTCCCTCGGCATAGAAAAGCTCCATGCCGATTTTCAGGAACGGCTTGCGGGCCTCGTCCCTGAAAAGGTCGAGGAATTTGAAGGTGTCTTCTGCGGATTTGAAATCGCAGGCTATGATTACGTCGCGTTGCATTATACTATTCCTATTATATCCGACAATTTTTCAATGCCCAGCCGCTCCATCTCGCCGGGCAGAGCCTCGACGATCTCTTTCGAAGCATAGGGATTCACCAGGTTGGCGGCCCCGACCTGCACGGCCGTGGCCCCGGCCATCATCATCTCGATCACGTCGCGGGCCGTCGTGACGCCGCCACACCCCATCACGGGAATCCGGCAGGCTTTGGCGACCTGGTAGACCATCCGCAGGGCGACGGGGAAGACCGCGGCGCCCGAGAATCCGCCCATCGTGTTGGCGATGACCGGACGGCGGCGGGCAACGTCGATGCGCATACCCAACAGCGTGTTTATCAGGCAGATGCCGTCGGCTCCCGCCTCCTCGCACGCCCGGGCTATCGAGACGATGTCCGTGACGTTGGGCGAGAGTTTGATGAATACGGGTTTCGTCGTCACCGCTTTCACGGCCCGCGTCACCTCGGCGGCGGCATCCGGACAGGTACCGAACGACATGCCGCCGTGCCGCACGTTGGGGCACGAGACGTTGACCTCGATCAGGCCGACCTGCTCCTGCTTGTCGATCCGCTCGCAGCAGTAGGCGTACTCCTCGACCGAGAATCCCGAAATATTGGCGATGACGGGTTTTCGGAAAAAGGTTTTCAGGCGCGGCAGCTCCTCACGGATTACGGCGTCGATACCGGGGTTCTGTAATCCCACGGCGTTGATCATCCCGGCTTCGCACTCGGCGATACGGGGCGTGGGATTGCCGAAACGCGGCTCCCGCGTGGTGCCCTTGAACGAGAACGACCCGAGGACATTGATGTCGTAAAACTCCCGGAATTCGTTGCCGTAGCCGAAGGTTCCGCTGGCCGGAACGACCGGATTGTCCAGCCTCAGGCCGCACAGTTCAACCGATGTGTCTACCATATAATCTCTCCTTTCTCCAAGACCGGCCCCTCCTTGCAGATGCGTTTGTTGCCGTATTTGGTTTTGCACGAACAGCCCATGCAGGCGCCGAATCCGCACCCCATGCGCTCCTCGAACGACAGCTGCCCGTCGCGCTCCGTGGCGTTGTACAGCGCGTGGAGCATCGGCAGGGGGCCGCAGGCGTAAAAGTAATCGAAATCGGGCTCCTGCTCCGCGAGAACCGTGGTGACGAACCCTTCGACACCCCGCGAGCCGTCGGCCGTGGCCACCGTGACCTCACACCCCAGTGCGCGGAACTCCTCCTCGTAAAAAACCTCCGAGGCGGTGTTGAAACCCAGCACCACCTGCACCGGCTTGCCTTCGGCGAGGAGTTTTTTCGCTAGGTTATAGAGCGGCGGCACCCCCACGCCGCCCCCGACCAACAGGGGCCGCCGGGCATCATTTCTCGTCGAGAACCCGTTGCCGAGACCCGTCAGCAGGTCGAGCTCCTCGCCCGCCTGCATCCGGCTCATCTGCGCGGTGCCTCCGCCCACGACCTTGTAGATCAGCGTGATCGAGCGTTCATCGAAATCGCAGATCGAGATGGGACGGCGCAAGTACTTGCCCTCCAGCGCGATATTGACGAACTGCCCGGGCGCCGCAATCCACTGCGTGTCGCCGGCGAGCGTCATCCGCCACACCGTGGCGGTCAGCGGCTCGTTCGTAAGAATCCTGTAAAGGCCCTTCTTATACATGGTTATTTACTGTCTATGGTCGAAACGCGCAGGGTAATCTCTTCGAGCACATCCAGCAGCACCTTCACCGTTTCCAGCGCCGTGAAGACCGTCACGTTGTTCTCGACGGCCGTGCGGCGGATTTCGTAACCGTCGAGGCGCGTGTTGTGTTGGTTGATGTCGATCGTGTTGATCACATAGCTGACGTGACCCTGGCGCAGCGCCTCGATAATCTCGTTGCTGCCCTCGTTCAGCTTGCGGCGCGTGCGGGTGCGGATGCCGTGCTCGCGCAGGAACTCCGCCGTCCCGGTGGTCGCCTCGATGTTGAAGCCCAGGTCGTAGAACCGCTTCACCAGCGGGAGCGCCTGCTCCTTGTCGTGGTCGGCAATCGTGACGAAGATCGTTCCGTAGTTCGAAACATGCATGCCCGTAGCCTGCAGGGCCTTGTACAACGCCCGCGTGATTTTGTCGTCATAACCGATCGCCTCGCCCGTCGATTTCATCTCCGGCGAGAGGTAGGAATCCATGCCGCGGATCTTGGCGAACGAGAAGGCCGGGGCCTTGACGTACCAGCGGGCCTTCTCCTTGCCGCAGACCTCCGTGATGCCCTGCTCGCGCAGCGACTTGCCCAGGATGACCTGCGTGGCGATGTGCGCCATCGGCACGCCCGTCGATTTCGAGAGGAAGGGCACCGTGCGCGACGAACGCGGGTTGACCTCGATGACATAAACGTCGTCCTCGCCGGCCACGATGAACTGGATGTTGTAGAGTCCGACGATGCCGATGCGCAGACCCAGCTTCACCGTGTAGTCGATGATCTTGTCCTTGGCCTTCTGGCTCACGCTGAAGGTCGGGTAGACGCTGATCGAGTCGCCCGAGTGGATACCCGTGTGCTCGACATGCTCCATGATACCGGGGATGAAGACATCCTTGCCGTCGCAGATGGCGTCCACCTCCAGCTCCTTGCCCATGATGTAGCGGTCGACCAGCACCGGCTGGTCCACGTCGATCTCCACGGCGGTCTGCAGATAGTGGCGCAGGCGCTCCTCGTTCGAAACGATCTGCATAGCGCGGCCGCCCAGCACGTAGCTCGGACGAACCAGCACCGGATACCCGATGCGGGCTGCTGCCCGGACGCCCGACTCGATGTCGGTCACGGCCTCGGCCTCGGGCTGCGGAATCTGCAGCTCCTCCATGATCCTCTCGAAGCAGCCGCGGTCCTCGGCGTTCTTAATCGCCTGGGTGTCGGTGCCGATGATGGGCACGCCCAGCTTGGAGAGCGGCTCGGCGAGGTTGATGGCGGTCTGTCCGCCGAGCGACACGACGATGGCCTTCGGCTTCTCGAGGTGCACGACATTCATCACGTCCTCCACCGTGAGCGGCTCGAAATAGAGCTTGTCGCTGGTGGTATAGTCGGTCGAGACGGTCTCGGGGTTGTTGTTGATGATGATCGCCTCGTAGCCTGCGGCGCGGATCGACCAGATGGCATGCACGGTCGAGTAGTCGAACTCGACACCCTGGCCGATACGGATCGGGCCCGAGCCCAGCACGATGATCTTCTCTTTCGAGCTCACCACCGATTCGTTCTCCTCCTCGTAGGTCGAGTAGAAATAGGGCACGTAGGAGGCGAACTCGCTGGCGCAGGTGTCGATCATCTTGTAGACCGGGAAGATGCCGTTCTTCTCGCGCAGGCGGTACATATCGTACTGCGAGAGTCCCCACAGCTGGCCGATGTACTTGTCGCTGAAGCCCATGCGCTTGGCGGAGCGGAGCGTCTCGATGTCTCCCGGATGGACGCGGATGACGTTCTCGAACTCGACGATGTTCTTGAACTTCTCGAGGAAGAACATGTCGATTTTCGTATTGTTGTAGACCAGCGCCAGATCGACGCCGTTGCGGATCAGCTGCGTGATGGCGTACAAGCGGTCGTCAGTGCCCTCCTTGATGTAGTCCAGCAGGGCGTCGTTCGACCACGAGTCGAATTTCTTGTGATAGATATGGCAGACGCCCGTTTCGAGCGACCGCACGGCCTTCAGCAGCGACTCCTCCATCGTGCGGCCGATCGACATCACCTCGCCCGTGGCCTTCATCTGCGTGCCGAGCTTGTTCGAAGCGTCGGCGAACTTGTCGAAGGGGAAGCGGGCGACCTTCGTCACCACGTAGTCCAGCGTCGGTTCGAACGAAGCCGGGGTGTTGGCGATCCTGATCTCGTCGAGGGTCAGGCCCACGGCGATCTTCGCGCTGACGCGGGCAATCGGATAGCCCGAGGCCTTCGACGCCAGGGCCGAGGAGCGCGACACGCGGGGATTGACCTCGATCAGGTAGTATTTGAACGAAAGGGGGTCCAGCGCGAACTGCACGTTGCAGCCGCCCTCGATCTTCAGCTCGCGGATGATCTTCAGCGCCGAGTCGCGCAGCATCTGGAATTCCTTGTTGGTGAGCGTCTGGCTCGGGGCCACGACAATCGAGTCGCCGGTATGGATGCCCACGGGGTCGATGTTCTCCATGCAGCAAATCGAGATGGCCGTATCGTTATGGTCGCGCATCACCTCGTACTCGATCTCCTTGTAACCCTTGATGCTCTTCTCGATGAGCACCTGATGCACGGGCGAGAGCGCCAGCGCATTGCGCATCATTTCGCGCAGCTCAGCCTCGTCGTCGGCGAAACCGCCGCCCGTGCCGCCCAGCGTGAACGCCGGGCGCAACACCACGGGATATCCGATCTCCTGTGCAATCTCGACGGCATGGTCGATGGTCATGGCCACCTCCGAAGGGAGCACCGGCTCGCCCAGCGACTCGCAGAGCTCCTTGAACAGCTCCCGGTCCTCGGCCCGCTCGATCGACTCGAACGAGGTGCCCAGAATCTCAACCTGGCACTCCTGGAGAATGCCCTTCTTAGCCAGCTGCACCGCGAGGTTCAGGCCCGTCTGTCCGCCCAGTCCCGGAACGATGGCGTCGGGACGCTCGTAGCGGATGATCTTGGCCACATATTCCAGCGTCAGGGGCTCCATGTAGACCTTGTCGGCGATATGCGTGTCGGTCATGATCGTGGCGGGGTTCGAGTTGGCGAGGATCACCTCGTATCCCTCCTCCTTGAGCGCGAGGCACGCCTGCGTACCCGCATAGTCGAACTCAGCGGCCTGTCCGATGACGATCGGACCCGACCCGATGACCATTACCTTCTTGATATCCTTTCTCTTAGGCATTTTTGTGATCCTCCATTATTTTAGTGAACTTCTTGAACAAATAAGCGCTGTCCTGCGGTCCCGAAGCGCTCTCGGGATGGTACTGCATCGAGAAGACGCGGTCCTCGGGGCACTCCACGCCCTCGGCCGTGCCGTCGAGCAGGTTGACGTGCGTCAGCGTGAGCCCCGTGCCCTGGAGCGAATCAATATCCACGGCATAGCTGTGATTCTGGCTCGTGATCTCGATTTTGTCCGTCACGAGGTTCTTCACCGGGTGGTTGGCGCCGCGGTGGCCGAACTTCATCTTGAAGGTCTTCGCGCCGTAGGCCAGCGAAATCAGCTGATGGCCCATGCAGATGCCGAAGATCGGCAGTTTGCCCCGGAGCTGTTTCACCAGCTCGATGACCGGCGTCACGTCCTCCGGGTTGCCGGGGCCGTTCGAAAGTACGAGGCCGTCGGGATGGAAGGCCATGATCTCCTCCGCGGTGGAGTCGTAGGGCATGACCGTCACGTTGCAGCCCACGCGGTTCAGCAGGCGGATGATATTGTATTTGATGCCGCAGTCGACGGCCACCACGTCGTATTTGTGGTTGGGGACGCGCGACATCCAGCGTTTCTTGCAGCTTACGCGCGAAACCATGTCGTGCGGCGTGACGTATTCGCCCAGTTTGCGCATGGCCTCTTCATGCGGCGTCGCGGCGTCGGTGATGATGACCTTCTGCGAACCCTCGTCGCGGATGATGCGCGTCAGGGCACGGGTGTCCACGCCCCAGATGGCCGGAATGTCGTGCTCCTCGAAAACCTCGTTCAGCGTCTTCGTATAGCGGAAATTCGACGGCGAGTCGTTGTACTCGCGGACGATCATGCCGCCGATGGTCGGCGTTTTGGTTTCGTAATCCTCGTCGGTCATACCGTAGTTGCCGATCAGCGGATAGGTCATCACCACCATCTGGTCGGTGTACGACGGGTCGGACATGATCTCCTGATACCCCACCATCGAGGTGTTGAAGACGATCTCGTTGATGGCCTCGCGGTCGGCGCCGAAACCGTATCCGTAGAACTCACGGCCGTTCTCCAAGACAATTTTTTTCGTAAATGCTTTCATCCTTATCTGTTTGATTTCGTAGTTAGCGTATCGTATATTTCGCAGCCGCCGACCACCGTCAGCACGGCGCGGCCCTGCACGTCCCATCCGGCGAAAGGCGTGGCGCGGCCCTTCGAAAGGAACGTCTCGGGATCGACCCGGTACTGCGCCCCGAGGTCCAGCACCGTGAAATCGGCCGCATCACCCTCCTCCACGCCCCCTTCGAGCCCGAAGAGACGCCGGGGATTTTCCGACATCAGGCCGAGGAGCTTTTCAAGGGTGATAACGCCCGGCAGCACCAGGTATTTATACAGCAGCGGAAAGGCGGTCTCCAGCCCCACGATGCCCATGGCGCTCCCGGCCAGCCCGCGCGATTTCTCCTCGGCGGTGTGGGGCGCATGGTCCGTGGCCACAACCTCGATCGTGCCGTCCAGAATCCCCCCGATAAGCGCTTCGCGGTCGGCGCGGCTCCGCAGCGGCGGATTCATCTTGAAGCGCCCCTCCTCCTGCAAATCCTCGTCGCACAGCAGCAGGTAGTGCGGAGCCGTCTCACAGCTCACCCGCAGCCCCTTGGCCTTCGCGCGGCGCACCAGTTCGACGCTCTCTTTCGTGGAAACGTGGCAGACGTGGTATTGACAGCCGGTCTTCTCGGCCAGCGCGATGTCGCGTTCGACCTGCCGCCATTCGCTCTCGGAGCAGATGCCCTTGTGCCCGTGTTCGCGGCAGTAGTCTCCGTCGTGGATATAACCGCCCCGCAGCAGTTCGTCGACCTCGCAGTGGGCGACAATCGGCTTGCCGACGGCCGCCGCCCGGCGCATCGCCTCCTCCATCAGCTCGTCCGACTGCACGCCGCGGCCGTCGTCGGAAAACCCGACCACCTCCGGGGCCAGGGCCGCGAAATCGACCAGCTCGCCGCATCCGCGCTGTCCCATCGTGATCGTGCCATAGGGCTTCACGCGCACCACGGCGTCGCGGCGGATAATCGCCAGCTGTTCGCCGAGCGTCGCCGGCGTATCGGGCGCGGGGCAGAGGTTGGGCATCGAGCAGACCGTGGTATACCCTCCGCGGGCCGCCGCCGCGGTACCCGTCGCAATGGTCTCCTTCTGCGGGAAACCCGGCTCGCGCAGGTGGACATGCACGTCGACCAGTCCCGGCACGAGGCACAATCCCCCGAGGTCCACGACCCGGTCGCCCGGCCGCGGCTCCCCGGCGGGAACCACACGGCCCTCCTCGACGGCGAGACGGCCCGTTTCGAGCCGGCCCCCGCGGTAGATCGTCGCGTTGGTATAATATGTTTTCATTCGTCCTGACACAAAAAAATAGGGCAACCGAAACAGTTACCCTAATAAAACAATAATGCCTGAGTCCGTCGGAGACTGGAAACCCGACCAGTAATCCTGCTGCCAGAATACTTGCGCCGATGCTATGTTGGGTTTACAATTCATAGGATTCAGGTATCGCTCTAATTGCCTGCAAAGATAGGGGTTTTTCACCGCCCCTGCAAAACTTTTCCGGAAAAATTTTTCAACAATCCGTCCACAGCCGTCCGCCCGTCTCCGGCAGGGAACCGCCCGAACGGCGGATCGGCCTCACGCTGAAAGCCCTCCCCTATTTCACGATGACGAGGTCGACGCCCGCCTCCTCGATAATCGAAACCATCTGTTCGGGAATCCGCTCGTCGGTGACAATCACGTCGATGTCCTCCAGGGCGCAGATGCGGCCGAAGCCCCGCTGTCCGAATTTCGACGAGTCAGCCAGCACGATCACCTGCGAAGCCGCGTGCATCATCCGCCGCGTGAGCTTCGCCTCGTCGATCGTCGAGGTCGTGATGCCGTGTTCGAGGTCGATGCCGTCCACCCCGAAGAAAACCTTCGAGCAGATGCAGTCGTCCAGCGCACGCGCGGCCTCCTCGCCCAGCACCGAAAGCGATTTCTTGTGCACCGAGCCGCCCAGCTGCACGACGTTGACATTCTCCGACTCGTTCAGCAGCACGCCCAGCCGCAGGAACGGCGTGACGATGTTCAGGTGGTGCCACATGCGCATCTTGATCTCCTCGGCGAAGGCGTAGATTGTCGAACCCGAGGCCACGATGATCGAGTCCGCCTCGCCGAGCATCTCCACCGCCCGCTGCGCGATGAGGCGCTTGGAGTCGCGGTTGATGTTGTCCTTCACGTGCACATCGAGGTCCGCGACATGGGGATTCGCCGGGCGGGCGCTGCCGTGCACCTTATATAAAAGGCCCTTGCTCTCGAGAATCTTGATGTCCTTGCGAATCGTCACTTTCGTAACGCCCAGTTCGTTGGCCACGTCCGTAATCCGGACGAACCCGTATTTGGCCAGGTTGTCGAGGATGTATTTGTGCCGTTCGGCAATACTCAGCATATCGGTCGGATATTTAAAGTGTTACAAAAGCAAAGACGCAAAAAAAAGTCGAACGGGTGCACACCCGAATTACATAACGGTTCGGCAAAACCTTCCGACTAATAAAAGTGTCGTTACGACACCAAAGGTAAGAAAAGTTTTCATATTTCGCAAAAAAAGGGTCCGTAACCCGTCACGGGCCGGACCCTTCCGGGCCGAAGCCCGTATCATCATCTAAAATGGTGCTTTTCCGTTATTCCGTCTCGGTCTCGTAGCCGTCGGCCTTGGCGCCCCACATCAGCAGGAAGACCAGCATACCCACGACGGCCATGCACAGGATGCCGATATAGGCCCAGTTCCAGCCGTAGTGCTGGGCGACGAAGCCCAGACCCACGCCCGACACGAGCGTCGAGGCATATCCGAACAGCCCCGTGAGTCCGTTGGCCGTGGCGGCGGCCTTCTTCGTGGCCTGGTTCGCCGCGGCGATGCCGATCAACGCCTGCGGGCCGTAGATGCAGAAACCGGCGGCGCAGAGCGTGGCGAACAGCAGCCAGATCGGGGCGTCGGCCGGCAGCTGCCAGAACAGGAAGACGAACAGCGCGGCGCCGGCCATGCAGAAGACGCAGGTGCGGTGCGCACGGCCCTTGAGCCACTTGTCCGTGGCCCATCCGGAGAAGAGCATGCCGAGGATGCCGGCAATCTCGAACATCGCCACGAGCCATCCGGCGTGCGACATCGAGACCCCCTTCGACTGGCTCAGCAGCGAAGGACCCCAATCCAGCACCGAGAAACGGACGATATAGACAAAGAAATTGGCAAAACCCAGAATCCAGATCAGCGGATTCTTGAAGACGTATTTCATCAGGAACGCCTTGTGTTCGGCGCCCTTCGTTTCGGTTTTCACGGCCCGGACCTCGGTGCCGTCCAGTTCGGGAAGCCCCACCGAGGCAGGCGTGTCGCGCAGGAAGACGACCAGTCCGATGGCCCCCGCGAAGGCGATGGCCGAAGGAATCCAGAAACACCATTTCCACGCCCCGACGTGTGCGGCGGACGCCATCACCCGCTCCATGCCGGCGGCATCGTCGGGCGAGACGCCCAAATTGGCGGCAATGGACGCCACGGCGTCGGGATCGGCCGTCATGTTGGTTCCCAGCGTACCCATGACATAGCCGCAGAGGATCACCACGAGGCCCGCACCGATCGAATGCGAGGTATTCCACACCGACATCTTGGTAGCCAGCTCCGTAGGCGGAATCCAGTGGGTCAGCAGACGTGCGCAGGGCGGGAATCCCGTTCCCTGCAGCAAACCGTTGACGACCCACATGATACCCATGAAGAGAATCATCGTGTTGGTGAACTGGCTGCCGTCGTGCTGGCCCGTGATCCAGTAGGAGACATCCTCGCCGAAGCCGAACGCAAAGTTGGCCAGGGCGCACAGCGCCAGGCCGATGGCCATGTACCAGCGGGCGTTCATCCGGTCGGCCAGGATGCCGTTGGCGAAGCGCGAGAAGCCGTAAATCAGGCCGTTCAGGGTGAGGAAGATACCGAGGCTCGTCTTCGAAATGCCGAGGTCGGCTTCGAGACCGGGCATGGCCAGCGAGAAATTCTTGCGCACGAAGTAGAAGAGCGCATAACCGACCATCGTGGCGATGATCGTACGCATCTGCCAATACTTGAAGCGCTTGGATTGTTCAGATGTCATTTCGAAATGAAAGTTAGCAGTTTCAGAATCCAAAGATACAACTTTCGGAGCGATAACCTAATTTATTTTCGTGAAATTTCCGTTTCGCACCCGAAAAATGTCCCGGTCCTACATGCCCGAAGCAACGGAAAGGACCTGCCCCGCCCCTAACTGCTCCCGGGTTTCGACCTGCCAGACGCCGCCTTTGCCGAACAGCCGGTCGAGCCACTCCTCCATCCAGCCGCAGCGGAAAGCCACATCGACCACCGTATAGCGGCTGCGCATGTAGGGAATCTTTTCGAACGAGGCGCGGAACCGGGCCCGCGAAATGCCGATCTGCTCCGGTTCGCAGGGCGCCCCGACCAGCTCCAGCCGGCGGTGAACCTCGCCGAAGGGGATGATCTGGCCGCGAATCCGGCCGCGCAGTTCGGGCCATGCACGCTTCAGCCGCGTGAGCTGTTCGCGCAGCCCCTCCCGGTCGACATACTTGTCATGGGTCTCTTTCAGCCCGCGGGCCACGAATTCGGGATCGTTGTCGAAGATGGCGCGGATGTCCTGCTCGGTCTCCTCCCACGATTTCCACGCGGCGACGCACTTTTCAACGTCCAACTGCTCCACCGGGGCATCGAGCAGCATCTCCAGAAAAGCCGTCGATGCGAGCGTGCCGATGCCGACCTTGAAACCATGCGACACCGAAGCGCCGTTGAAACGCAGGTGCTCCATGTCCCACAGGTGGCTGAACTGGTGTTCGGCGCCCGAAGCCGGGCGGCTCGACAGCGTGGCCTGCATGGCGAAACCGCTCAGCAGCAACCCCTCGGCCAGCTGCTCGACCTTCGCCACATTCCCGGCGTGCACTCCGGCGGGGTCGCAGAGCGCCTCTTTCAGCCCCTCCTGCACCAGTCCGAAAGCAAAATCGTCCATCTTGTCGGCCCCCACGACATCGGCCAGCATCCAGTCGGCACCGGCGGGTATTTTGGCGATCAGGTCGGCATACCCCGAAGCGGACATCCGGGCAGGCGCCGCGGCGGAAATCGACGGATCGAGCACCATACCCAGCGGTGCGGGGCAGTCGAAGGTCTGTTTGTTGCCGTCCTTGGTAATCGAGGCCCCGTAGGCCGTATAGCCGTCCATCGAAGCGGCCGTGCCGACCACCATGTAGCGGCGGCCGTTGTGATGCGACGAGAGTTTCGTCAGGTCGTTGATAACGCCCGAACCCACGGCGACGGGCACGGCGTCGGTCGCGGCCAGCACACCGTCCAGCTCTTCGACGAACGACCATTCGGCATAGAGTTTCGGATCGGCGAAAATATGCGGTTCGTCCTGCGCGACGCCCGCTTCGGCGAGGATGCGGTGCACCTCCCGACCGGCCACGCGCCACGTATTGGTGTCCGCCACGACGACGGCGCGGCAGCCGGGGAACAATTTCCGAAACATCACCGCAGTCTGCGGAAGGGTATCGACACCGATCACCAGCGCCTTGGTGTCGGTCGTGCGTTGAAGGGCGCTCTCTACTTTATTCATAATAATAATTGTGTAAACGGAACACCGCCGGAAAACCCGGAGGACTCTTAAAGCAAAGGCAAATATACAGATTATTTTCCTTTTAACAACAAAACGCAAGAAAAATTATTTCTTTTTAGTATCTATTCTGTTTCCATTCCGGTTTTTACACCCCGATAATTGGAAAAAAGAAAATAAAAACATAACTTTGAACTCCGAACGAAACCACTTTCGCTATGAAACAAATAACCCTGCTGCTGGGCGCACTCCTGATGACCGCCGCGGCACTCGCACAGCCCCGCGTCCGCATAGAGCACGGTCCCTACCTGCAGAACGTGACGGAAGAGGGCTTCACCGTCGTATGGAGTTCGACGGCCGACGCCGCCGGATGGGTGGAACTGGCCCCGGACGACGGGTCGCACTTCTACGCCGCCGAACGTCCGAAATTCCACGATTCGCACCTCGGACGCCAGCGCATAGGACGCATGCACAGCGTACGCATCAGCGGACTGAAGCCCGGCACGGCCTACCGCTACCGCATCATGCAGCGGGGCGTCGTCCTCAACGAAGGCAACAAACGCGTCATCCTCGACGACGGTTACGGCAGCGACATCCTCAAACACAAACCCTTCCCCGTAACGACCCTCGACCCCGAGCAGAAACGGGTCGATTTCTGGGTCGTCAACGACATCCATTCGCGCGACTCGGTGTTCCGCCGGCTGATCCGCACCGCACCGGAAGAGAAACCCGATTTCGTCTGCCTGAACGGCGACCTGGCCTCGCAGATCGAAACCCCGGAAACGCTCTGGGATGCCTGCCTCTCGTCGGCGTCGGAGCTGCTCACACCCGCGGGCATTCCGCTGGTCGCCGTGCGCGGCAACCACGAAAACCGCGGCGTCGCGGCCGGATGCTGGTCCGATTTCTTCCCCGCGCCGACCGGGGAGACCTACTATGCCTTCCGCCGGGGGCCGGCCTTCTTCCTCGTGCTCGACGGCTGCGAGGACAAGCCCGACAGCGACATCCGCTACTACGGGCTCGGAGACTGGGACGCCTACCGCCAGCAGGAAGCCGCATGGCTGAAAAAGGTCGTGGAGAGCGAGGAGTTCCGTACGGCGCCCGTGCGCATCGTCCTGATCCACATGATTCCCGGAGGCGACGCGAGCTGGTACGGCGAGCAGCAGATTCGCCGGCTGTTCGTCCCGGAGCTGGTCGGAAAGGGCATCGACGTGATGCTCTGCGGCCACTACCACCGCTACCAATGGATCGACGACGGCAGCCGCGGAGTCGATTTCCCGATCCTCGTCAATTCGAACGTCGACCGCCTCGCGGTATCGGCCGACGCCGCGGGTATCGACCTAAAGGTCTTCGATACCGCCGGCAAACTCGTCAAACAGCATCGTATCGACAAAAAATAACACAATGGAAAACTTTCACGAATACCGCTCCGTCTGGGAGCACGGCGAATTGATGAAGCGTCTGCGCCGCATCCGCCACGTGGCGCTCGACATGGACGGCACGATTTACATGGGCATGTCGCTCTTCCCCTACACGCAGGCGTTCCTGCACGGGCTCCGCGAGCAGGGCATCGGCTACTCGTTCCTGACGAACAACCCGTCGAAATGCATCGACGACTACCTCCACAAGCTCGCGAAGCTCGGCATCGAAGCCACGCGCGACGAAATGTACACCACGGCGCTGGCCACGATCGACTACATCAAGGCCCACTACCCCGCTGCCCGGAGGCTGTTCCTGCTGGGAACGCCGTCGATGATCTCGGAGTTCGAGGCTGCGGGCTTCGAGTCCTGCGCCGATTCGGCGGACGACGTGCCCGACGTCATCGTGGCGGCGTTCGACATGACGCTCTGCTACGACCGGCTGTGCCGCGCGGCGTGGTGGGTCAAACAGGGGGTGCCTTACATCGCCACCAACCCCGACCGGGTGTGCCCCACCGACCTGCCGACCGTGCTGGTCGACTGCGGCTCGATCTGCGCCTGCCTCGAGCACGCCACCGGACGCCGTCCGGACATCACGCTCGGGAAACCCGATCCCAACATGCTTTCGGGCATCCTCGCCCGCCACGGACTGCAGCCGTCGGAGATCGCCATGGTCGGCGACCGCATCTACACCGACGTGCAGATGGCCCACAACGCCGGGGCGATGGGCGTGCTGGTGCTCTCGGGCGAGACGACGCTCGACGTGGCCGACAAGGCCGACCCGCAGCCCCACATCACGGCCGACAGCATCGAGGTGTTGGGCAAACTGCTCCGCGAAGCACACGAATAGCTGCGCATAAAAGGTTAACAAATCATAGCAATAGTCCTATCGAAGACGCCGAATCCCGCGTGGATTCGGCGTCTTTACCCAAAAAAATGCGTTCATCGTTTTTTGATCCGGATGACAAAACCGCCTCCGGATGCCATAGAGAGAGGCAGGCAGCATCCTTTGGCTACTTCAAAGGTTTCAAATGCATAATCCGCCGCATAACGGTCGGCGTTGATCCCATCCTTACATATCGTCGCCACATAGTTCCCGTCATCCAGAAAATCAAGATTCAGGTTATAATCCCGTTTACCCCAATTATTCATACCCGCAACATACCATTCATTCCCATTATTGCGAACCGTAATGATATATTCTCCGATTTTTCCGTCTATAATCGCCGTCTCGTCCCAGGTAGTGGGGATCGCAGCAAGGAACTCCATAAATTCGGGTTCACGCATCCCCTGCGAGGGATTGCCGGCAAATAGTTGGATGGAACTGTCATAAACGACAAACATCGCAAGTTGATGGCATCGTGTTCCCTGGCTCATTACCATGCCGGGGATAGCCCGGAATCCGGCCTGCGTGGCATTGTTCAGCAACCCCGGTTCGTAATCCATAGGGCCGCCCAGCATCCGAGTAAACGGCAACGTTACATTGTGCTGCGGAGTTGCCCGCTCCGACCAGATGTTGTATTCTGCTCCGAGCACTCCTTCACGCCCCACGGCATTCGGATAAGTGCGATTGAAACCTTTGCCCGGAAAAGCCCCATGAAACATGAGATGGATGCGGTGTTTTGCACATGCGGCGGCGACCCGATGGTAGAAATCCACTGCGGGCTGATCATCCCGATGGATAAAATCGGTCATGATACAATCAATGCCCCAGTCGTTGAACTGCGTAAGGGCTTTCTCCAAATTCCGGTTCAGTTCCAGGGCCAAAGTCCATATGCACAGCTTGACTCCCCGTTGACGGGCGTAACCGGCGATTTCCTCGATGTCGATCTCCGGAGATATATCGTCCAGGTCGGTCACATTACTCCAACCGGCATCCAGCATAATATGGCTGAACCCGAAACGGGCTGCAAAATCTATGTAATACTTATAAGATGCCGTATTGACACCGGCCCTGAACGGAACATCGTACAGGTTGATATCCGGAATCCATTCATCCGTCCCCTTGATTCCGTGCAGCCACGAGGTGTCTCCGATTCGCGAAGGTGAAGCCAATCTGTACACCAGGTCGTTACCCGGGAGGTCGCGGTCCTCTTCGGCCACAACAGCGATCCGCCACGGAAAATTCCGCGTTCCTTCGACACGGGCGATATAATCGGCCCGACGGGTCACGACGACATCGGGGTATTCCCCCTTCGTCTGCTCCCACTCCAACGGATATCCGGCAAAAACGCCTTCGAGCGAAGGACCGCCACACCCTTTCAGAAACATTCCCGGATAACTCTCGAGGTCCGATTCCACAACGGCAATCCTTGCGCCCCGTTCGGGAACGACCAAAACAGGCAGGTAACCGAATGCATCCGGTCCCAGGGAATCGACCCGGACACACGGATAGTTCTCTTCAAATGCCGTATGAAAGATATCGGCATCAGCCCGACGGGTAATTCGTGGAAAGTAAGTATAGCTCATCGCCGGAAAGTTGAACCGGGCCGTTTCGCCGACAACCAGCACAGAATCCCGAAATCCGGTTTCTATACGATAAGCCACACCGTCATCATAGGCCCTGAAACGAACCACGTAGCTATTCCTGCAACAAATCTCCAATTCATTGCATTTATTCGCAATAACACGGCGCTTTTCAGGAATCGGGACCGGAATTCGTTCATCCACTTTCCGCCGGGACACAGACCTTATCCGCCCTATTCTTTTTCGAACACCCCCGTCGAGCACGGTCATGTCGATCTCCGAAGCTACAAGCAACGGCATTCCGTTGTGCAAAACATGGTATTTCAATCCGTCTTCATACCATACCGCAACATTGGTCCTGCCATCCGGAGACGCCAGGCGCACGGTATCGGCTGCGGCATATACGAATACACACAACATGCACCCCAATCCGGTAAATATCGCTTTTTTCATAATCCCGATTTACTTTATTTAGAACAAAGATAAATACTTTATCCAGTGAGAAAAACATCCCCAACAATTACTCAACAACAACAGCCCACTCGGGCAGCAAGCCAGATTAACGACATAACGATATATTTATCAAACGCTTACAACTATCCGATTTTTAAGCCGATCAGATCGGGCACCCGAGATCAGGCAATTATTATCCATCTTTATTGCAACTAATTCCTATTTCCCCATGCATGGAATAACTATACTTTTGTATAACCGACCGCAGTCGGTTATTTTATAATGTCAAATCAATTATGAAAAAAGCGTTTGCATCATTTGCCGGAATTTTACTGGCCGTATCGTTATTGGGTGCGGAACCGCGGACTTTTCTGGAAACCAACCGGAAACTGCTCTACGGTGTTTCGTACTATTACGAATACATGCCCTCCGACCGCCTCACGGAAGATGTAAAGATGATGAAGCAAATCGGGCTCAATGTCGTCCGTATGGGAGAAAGCACATGGGGCTATTTCGAACCGCAGGACGGAAAATTCAATACGGATTACCTCATACGTTGCCTGGATGAATTCCACAAGGCCGGGATTCACGTCATCATCGGAACACCGACCTATTCGCTGCCGACATGGCTGGCAAAGAAACATCCCGAGATCCTGGGTGAAAACTATCACGGCAAATTTCGCTACGGAACGCGCCAAAACATGGACATCACCCATCCCACCTATTTATATTATGCGGAACGTGTGATTCGCAAAATGGTCGAGGTCACGGCAGACCACCCGGCCGTAATCGGTTATCAACTGGACAATGAAACCAAGCAATACGACAACTGGAACGATCATGTGCAAGGTCTGTTTCTGCAACACCTGAAAGATCGGTTCAAGACCCCCGAAGCGATGAATCTCGCATTCGGGCTACATCAATGGAGCAATTCGGTTCACACCTGGGAAGATATGCCCTCGACAATCGCCGCCGTCAACCAAAGTCTGCTTTGCGAATTTGAGAAATTCCAGCGCAGCCTGGTTACCCGTTTCCTGGCCTGGCAGGCCGACATCGTCCGGTCCCTGAAACGGCCGGATCAATTCATCATCCAGAATTTCGATGCGGACTGGAAAGACCTGAGCCACGGTATCAATTCGAAAGTCGATCATTTCGAGGCGTCCGCAGCTTTGGATATATGCGGCATAGATATCTACCACCATGTACAAGACAAACTGGACGGAATGATGATCGGGATGCTGGGCGACCTCTCACGCAGCAACAAGGACGGCAATTATTTCGTCATGGAGGCCAGCGGACAAAACATGTTCTACGAATTGGCCTACCCGAAACAACTGCGCCTGCAAGCATTCAGCCACATAGCCTCGGGGGCCAATATGGTCGCCTACTGGCCATGGCATTCGATTCACAACGGGATCGAGATGTATTGCAAAGGCCTCTTAGCACACGATATGGAGATGAACGAGACGACAAAAGAAGCTACGCGGATCGCCGCCGAGATGAATCGACTGTCTCCTCATCTCTACAATCTCAGGAAAGAGAACCGGGTCGCCATCTATTTCAGCAACGAAGCGTTGACGTCGATGAACTACTACGCCATATCTCCCGAAACGGACTACAACACATTACTCCTGAAATTCTACGAACAGCTCTATAAGCTGAACATAGAATGCGACTTTGTCGATCACACCAAAAAAGACCTTTCCCGCTATAAATTAATCGTTGTCCCGGCCCTGTATTCGGCATCGGAAGAGGAAACGGAACGCTTGAACGACTTCGTCGCCAACGGCGGGCATGTGGTGTATACCTTCCGCAGCGGATTTACGGATGAAAACATCAAGGTACACCCGATACGCCAACCGGCCCCCTTCCGGAAGCAGGTCGGTGCTTCGTACCAGCAATTCACGGCCATCGACAAAATACCGTTGAAAAGCACGAAACTGAAGACCCGGGGTGCGGACCTCGCCTTCGACAGCTGGATCGAACTGATGATACCGGAAGGAGCCGAAGTATGGGCGACTTACGACAGCCCCTATTGGGGAGAGTACGCGGCCATCACCCATCATAAAAGCGGGCGGGGCGCCGTGACCTATATCGCAGGAAATCCCACTCCGGCGCTGACCCGCGAATTGCTGCAAACGGCATGTGCCGAGGCGGGGATTACCCGTCCGCCCGTCGACGCGGAATTTCCCGTCGTCGTTCGCAGCGGAATAAACGAACAGGGCCGGAGCGTACACTTTCTGCTCAACTATTCCGGAAAACCGGCCGCATGCACCTATCGATTCAAGTCCGGCCGCGACCTGCTGACCGGAAAACGTATCGCCACCGGGGAACAGGTGGAAATTCCGGCCTGGGATCTATATATCGTGGAAGAATAAACGAAAAAACGACAAATATGCGACTTTTACTATGCCTTTTGGCTCTCCTGCCCCTGATTTCACGGGCCGCAGGCATCGACCTTTCGGGAGACTGGAATTTTCGGATCGACTCCCTTGACATCGGTATCCGGGAAAAATGGTACTTGCAGACATATGACGAAACGGTAAAACTGCCCGGATCGATGACCACGAACGGAAAAGGGAACGACATTACGGTCGATACCAAATGGACGAGCTGGGTGGCAGACTCCTCGTGGTACCGTAAGCCATTATACGAAAAATGGCGCCAACCGGGGAATACGAAAGTGATCTTCTGGATGCAGCCCGAAAAAGAGTATGTCGGGCCGGCATGGTACAGCCGTGAATTCCGCATTCCGGAGTCGGCGGCCGGACAGGATATGATCCTGACTCTCGAACGGGTCCACTGGGAAAGCCTCGTATGGATCGACGGAAAAAGTTACGGCATGCAGAATTCGCTGTCCGCACCCCACCGCTACGATCTCGGAGAGCTGTCGCCGGGTGCACACCGAATCGCTATTCGGGTAGACAATTCCCATAAAATCAATGTCGGTATCAATGCCCACAGTCTGGCCGACCACACACAGACGAACTGGAACGGAATCGCCGGAAAAATAACGGTCACGCCCCGCAGCAAGGTACGGATCGCACAAGTCGCCGTCTTCCCGGACAACGCCCGCAAAGAGGCGAAAGCCGTGCTCCGCTTCGAAAACAAGACAGGGCGGCGGATCACCGCCCGGATCGATCTGACAGCCGAATCGCAATTCACCCCCTGGCAGCACCGCCCGGGGCAGGCAGAGCATGAAATCTCAATCGCCCCCGGAACCGACAGCCTGACGGTAGCATACCCAATGGGCGACGATTTCTTCGAGTGGGACGAACATACGCCGTATCTGTATCGGATGACGGCCCGTCTGACCTCCGGCGAGGGAACGGACTCATTCGCCACGACGTTCGGCATGCGGGAAGTGTCGCGTATCGGACGCCGCTTCGCCGTAAACGGGCGCGAGACCTTTTTACGGGGTACGCTCGACTGCGCAACTTACCCAAGGACCGGATATCCCCCTACCGACATCAGCGAATGGCGCCGGGTGTTCACCGTCATCAAGGAACACGGACTCAACCACGTGCGTTACCATTCGTGGTGTCCGCCCGAGGCGGCATTCGAAGCTGCCGATCAACTGGGAGTTTATCTGCAAGTGGAAGGGGCGAGCTGGAGCGACGGAGTCGGCCAGGATTCCGTATTCAACAAATTCCTTTATGACGAAACCGATCGTATCATGAAAGAATACGGCAACCACCCGTCGTTCATGTTCTATACATACGGCAATGAGCCGTCGGGCGAAGGCATGCAGGCATTCCTCAATGAATTTGTCGGCCACTACAAGCAAATCGACCCCCGGCATAAATATACATCGGGTGCAGGCTGGCCCGATAACCCGAACAATGACTATCACAACGACGGCTACCCGCGCATTTATTGGTGGTTTGCCGGATTGGAAAGCTACATCAACAAGCATGCTCCTTCCACCGACTACGACTGGTACGAGATCATCGATCAGCGACAGATACCCCACATCGCCCATGAGATCGGCAACTGGTGCGTCTACCCCAATTTCAAGGAAATCGACAAGTACGAGGGCTGTGCGGTGCGGGCCCGGAATTTCGAGGTGTTCCGGGAAATGTTGGCGGACAACGGCATGTCGCATCTGGGCGAGGATTTTCTGCAAGCATCCGGCAAGTTGCAGGCAATCTGCTGGAAGGCAGAACTGGAAGCCGAATTGCGAACCCCTGATTTCGCCGGATTCCAAATGCTGAGCCTTTCCGATTTTCCGGGACAAGGCACAGCGCTCGTCGGGATTCTGGACGCATTCTGGGAACAGAAAGGTTACATCACGCCGGCCGAATTCAACCGATTCGCAGGCAAGACGGTGCCGCTGGCCCGCATGAAACGGCTGATTTTCCCGAACAGTGCGAATTTCGAGGCCGAGATCGAGATCGCGCATTTCGACAGGGAACCGCTGAAATCGGTCGTTCCCTCCTGGACGCTGTCCCGGACCAGCGGAGAGATCGTGGCTTTCGGCAACCTGACACAGCAGGACATTCCCATCGGCAACTGTATCCGGCTGGGGAATGTGCGCTATCCGCTGAAAGAATTCACCGAACCCGAGCAACTGAAATTCGCGGTCAATGTCGACGGCCATGTCAACGATTGGGACATCTGGGTATACCCCGACACGGAACATTCCATCCCCCGGGACATCGTAGTGACCGACACGCTGGACGCCCGGACGGTAAAGTTCCTGAAAAACGGAGGAAAAGTGCTTTTCACCCCCCGTAAAGGAGCGATTAAAAAGGAAATGGGAGGAGAGGTCACATTAGGCTTCTCCACGATCTTCTGGAACACGGGCTGGACCCTGCATCTCCAACCGCCGTATGCGTTCGGCGTACTGACCGACCCCGGACATCCCGCACTGCGCCTCTTCCCTACGGAATTTCACCAGAACTATCAGTGGTGGGATGCGATGCTTCATGGAAACGCAGTCAAGCTGGCAGAAATAGACCCGCAGATCCAGCCGATCGTCCGGATCGTCGACGACTGGTTCCAGAACTGGTCGTTAGGCCTGATATTCGAGGCGCGCGTGGGAAAAGGAAAAATCCTCGTCTGCGGCGTCGATCTGCTGAGTGACCGGGAAAACCGCCTCGAAGCGCGACAATTACAGCATTCGCTGGCAAGTTATATGGAAACGGAGGATTTCGATCCCCGGATAACGGTAAACATTGAAAAAATCAAAGCCATTGTCCGGTAACCGGACCGAGGCTTAAAAATACACGATTATGAACTTAACCCAATTGTACGACGCCATCCTGAACGGAAAACTCGAAGAAGGGATCGCAGTAACGAAGACAGCCATCGATGAAGGGACAGATCCCCAGGTCATTATCAACGATTACATGGTAAAGGCCATGGAAGAGATCGGCGCCCGGTTCGAATCCGGAAAAGCTTTTGTCCCCAACCTGCTGATGAGCGCCCGGGCCATGAAGGGCGTGCTCAATCTGCTGAAGCCCCTGCTCACGGCAGGTACGACGACTTCCGCCGGAACGATCGTGATCGGCACGGTCAAAGGAGACCTCCACGACATCGGAAAGAATCTGGTCGCATCCATGCTTGAAGGCTGCGGATTCGAGGTCATCAATCTCGGAGTGGACGTTTCCAGCGACCAATTCGTCGAAGCCGTTCGGAAACACCATGCCGACATCGTATGCATGTCGGCGCTGTTGACTACCACCATGAATTATATGCGGGAGGTCACAGCCGCTATTCAGGCCTCGGACCTCGTCCTGAAACCCCGCGTCATGGTCGGAGGAGCTCCGTTGACGGAAGCCTTTGCGGCCGAGATAGGAGCCGACGGATACAGTTCCAATGCAAACGGCGCCGTAATTCTGGCCCGCCGCCTTATCCGGGCATAAGGATGAAACAGGCGGAAATTCCATTCGCGGACCTTCCGTTCGACCGCACAGAGGTCTGTCGCGGACTGGGGATCACGCAGGCTTCCGCACCCGGACAATTCGAGATTCTGCTCGACGAGGCGATCTCCGAAGCTGCCCGGCGATGCCGCCCGCAGTATGCATACAGGTTATTTCCGACCGAACGGATCGATCCCGACAGCATTTCGGCCGGCGGGGCAAGATTCGCAACGGGACACGTCATCACCCGTTATCTGAGAGATGCGGAATATCTGGCATTTTTTATTGCTACCGCAGGTCGGGAATTCGACGCATGGCTCCGGGAACTCAAAACGGAAGACGACATCCTGAAAGAATTCCTGGCCGATGCCATCGGGTCGGAGATCGCCGAGGCCACCGCCCGGATCATGGCCCGGCGGATGAGCGGCTCCCTCGCAGAAAAGGGGATGCAGATCAGCAATTCTTATAGCCCCGGATACTGCGGCTGGCCAGTCAGCGATCAGCAGCAACTCTTCGAATTGTTCCCGCCCAAAATATGCGGGGTAGAGCTGAACAGTTCGAGTCTCATGTCTCCCGTCAAATCCGTCAGCGGAGTTATCGCTGTCGGCAGCCGGGTGCAGAAAATGCCGTATGGCTGCGCGATATGCGGCAGGAAAGATTGTTATAAAAACAGATTAAAACAGAAAATATGAACACGGCTCAATGGATCAAGACGCTGATCGGACAAAAAGAACGCACGGCGATTCCGATTATGACGCACCCCGGCATCGAGTTGATCGGCAAACGGATCGTCGATGCGGTAACCGATGGT
Organism: Alistipes sp. Zagget8; assembly: GCA_001941065.1. Classification (GTDB taxonomy): domain Bacteria; phylum Bacteroidota; class Bacteroidia; order Bacteroidales; family Rikenellaceae; genus Alistipes. Next base: position 64,304 of record MSHJ01000012.1, on the reverse strand, counting down.
GAAACACATTTCAGGGCGGTCGAAGCGCTGGCCCGGCGCTTTCCCCAGGCCGCGGCATCGACGACGATTATGGACCTTACGGTCGAGGCGGAAGCTTTCGGCGCCGGCCTTCATATGAGCCCCGACGACATTCCGAGCGTAGAAGGGCGTCTCATATCGGATTATGCCGGAATAAAGGCATTGCAGATCCCGGCGCTCGACGAGAAACGCATTCCGCAGTACCTGAAAGCCGACGAACTCGCCGCAAAACAGCTGGACATTCCGGTATTCGCCGGGTGTATCGGGCCGTTTTCCCTGGCGGGGCGCCTTTACGACATGACGGAAATCATGATGGCCATTTACATCGAGCCCGACGCCATGCAGCTGTTGCTTGAAAAATGTACGGAATTCCTGCTCCGCTATTGCCGGGCGATCAAACAAACGGGAGTGGCCGGGGTCATCATGGCTGAACCGGCGGCCGGATTGCTTTCCGATGAGGATTGCCGGACATTTTCCTCGGTCCATATCCGCCGGATCGTGGAAGCCGTGCAGGACGAATCGTTTGCCGTGATCCTCCACAACTGCGGCAATACCGGACATTGCACACAGGCTATGCTTGCCGTCGGGGCCAGCGGGTATCATTTCGGGAACAAGGCCGACATGGTGGAAGCCCTCCAATCCTGCCCTGCGGATGTTCTGGTAATGGGCAATATCGACCCGGTAGGTGTATTCAAACAAGGAACCCCGGAGCAGGTGTACGCCGAAACAAGTTCGTTACTGGAAAAGACGGCGATTTTTCCGAATTTCGTACTCTCGACCGGATGCGACGTTCCACCGCAGGTTCCCGCTAAAAATATCGAGGCTTTTTACCGGGCCCTCACCCAATTCAACCGGTAACTAACCGGTTTTCGCACAAAAAACAGGAGACTTATAAAAGTCTCCTGTTTTTTTATCGGCATTTCCGGAGGGGAGGAACTATTTCCCCAAATTAGGATTCAAGTCGATCTGTGCACGGGGAATCGGATAGTAGCGCACAGCCTCGGAGTATCCCGTCAATACATCTGCCGCCCGTCCTGTGCGGGTCAGGTCGTAATAACGGTCACCCCATTCAAGCGCCAGTTCTATATCGCGTTCATCGTAGATCTGTTCCAGCGTAACACCGGTCAGTTCAGGCATTTTGGCACGCACCCGCACACGGTTGAAGGACGCATCCGCATCCATATTCTTGTGAACCCGGGCCTCAGCATTCAGCAGCAGCACTTCGGCGAAACGAAGCATCCGCATGTTGTTGTAACACCCCCAGTCCGCACGGCCGGGTGTCATTTGATCGGATGGAACGTAAGTCTTTCCGTTGTACATTTTATATTGTGTAGAGAAAATCTGGTCCCCCGAGGGAGTTAATCGGTACGGGTATTTCACTCCACTGTAATCGCGTTCCCCATCGGGATTCGTCTGGGCCGAATAGAGCAGCGTCGTTGTCAAACGGACCGTCTCGCCCCGATCGAGCATCTTTTTCTCCAATGCATCACTGGCCGGCAGGAAGCCCCAGCCACCCCAAATCGGAATACCGGCTTCATTGTCTATCCAATTCCCGTTCGGACCCTGAACGTTCGCGGCATAACCGCCGGCCTTGACGATGTCGTCCGCTTTTCCGAAATCGGTAAACTGTGCTTCATAGATCGTCTCCTCACACATCTGCCCCGGCTTTTTAAACAACTGGTAGAAATCAGGATAAAGATCGAACTTGTTATCATTGATGATCGTTTCGGTCGCAGCATAGACCGTCTCCCAATCGGCAATGTCGGCGGCAGCTTTGGCCTGCAATGCCAGTGCGGCGTATTTGGATGCAGCGCCGACGTGTTCAAGATTCTTGGGATGCTCGTCCGGCAGGATTGCAGCTGCTTCTTCCAGCTGGGTGATGATGAACTCATAGACCTTCGCCCGCGGGGAACGGAAAATACCGTCCACCTCCGCATTGTCGGTAAATACGGGCACGTCTCCCCAGAGCCTGGTCATGAACAAATACATGTAGGCCCGCAGGAACTTTATTTCGCTCTTATAGATATCATTCTTCCGCAGATCCGCCTCTTCGGTGAGATGCTCCCGAAAACGATCCAGCGCCTCGATTGCCGAATTGGAGGCGATAATCACATCGTAGAACCAAACCCAGGCCCCGTCGTTTATCCAGTTCGCCGAGCAGTTGACGTAGTTGAACTTCTTAAAATCCAGCAAATCGCCCTGATCCGTATCGGAACTGAGTCCTTTGAGTAACTGGTCGTCGCGGATAACGTAGAATCCATAGAGCGACCAGGAAGAAACCGCATCGGCAAAAAGCGAATAAACACCGGAAACAGGTTGGTACATAATATTCTTATCCGAATAGTCCACCTCATCTTTCGGTACGACGTTTTCCGGAAGCTTGCCGAGGAAATCGCTGCAAGAAGAGGCAACGATTGCTGCGAGCAGTAAAATCGAGATATATTTCATCATTGTTTTCATAAGAGACCGAGTTTTTAGTAAGTGATACTCAAACCGAAACTGTAAACAGCAGCCAGGGGATAGGTCTGCATATCGAATCCGGAACTGACCTCAGGCGTGAAACCGTTGTATTTGAATACGGTCAGCGGACGCTCCGCAGCCGCATGGACACGGAAGGTCGGACCGTTCTTGATCCTGAACGTATAACCCAACTGGATGTTCTGAATCCGGAAATAAGAGCCGTCCTCCACGAAATAGGTGTTCATCGTATTGAAATTCCAGGACCGGTTGAGACCCGCGGCGGACGGCGAACTGTTCGACGTGCCTTCACCGTGCCAGCGGTTCTTCACGACATCGGCTTCATAATTCATTCGGTCGGCCGTACCGCGCGACCCGCGCTTCTGATTGACGATCTCATTGCCGGTAACGCCCATGAACGATACGCTGAAATCCCAGCCTTTATAAGCCAGATCGATGTTACCGCCGTAGGTAAAGGACGGAAGGGCCGACCCAAGTATCTGGCGGTCACGATCGTCAATAATATTGTCGTGGTTGATATCTTCATACATCAGGTCTCCGGGCTGCAATCCATTCGCCACGGCAATAGGATCGGCCTGAATTTGTGCATCGTTTTGGTAAACCCCCGTTACCTTATAACCGAAGAAGGAATACATCGAATCCCCGGGCCGGGTGATCGTGCGGAACTGCGTGTTGCCTCCCAATACATAGGGCACGCCGTATTTCAACGACTTGACCTTGTTGCTCAGCGTGCTCATGTTAAAACCGATGTTGTAGGAAAAATCCTTACCGACCGTGTCGGACCAACCCAACGTAAGCTCGACTCCCTGATTGAGGATTTTGCCCCAGTTGCCCGGAACCATGTCGGTAGAGGTCGGAACGGGAACCGAGATTACAGCATCGCGCGTCGTGCGGTGATAATAATCGAAATCCATGCGCAGACGGTTCCTGAACATACCCAATTCAAATCCAACGTTCGCTTCTTCGACGGTTTCCCACGAGAGCCAGCTGAAATTTTCGTTAATGCGGAATCCTGGATAGAGCACACCCCCGAAAACTCCCGAATAGTTAAGTCCGGAGAGGGTTTCCGGAAATCCGTTGCTGGCGCTGATCTTGTCGTTACCCAACTGCCCGTAGCTGACACGCAGCTTCAGGTAGTCGATCGGACGCTGGTGTTTCATGAAATTCTCTTCGGAAAGCACCCATGCAGCACCTACAGAGGGAAAATAGCCCCATTTTTCCTGATATTTCGAAGAACCGTCTGCACGCAGCGAAGCCGTCAGCAAGTACTTGCTGGCATAATTGTAGGAAACACGACCGAAGAAAGAGGCGCCGCGGTAAGTCGTTCCATTGTCACCGGCTGTCAACGATTCCGTTTCGGCCTGCGAAAGATAGAGGTACTCCTCCCGGGTGCCGAGAAGCCCGCGTCCCGACCCGTACAGCGAGCGCCAGTCTTCATTGCGGACCGAAGCGCCGATCATGGCGGTCAGGTTGTGCTGTCCGAAACTGTCCTGATAGGTCAGCGTATTGTCGAACGTATAATTCTGCCAAAAATCATTGCTCTTGGTCAGGGACGACTTGGTCGAATTATGGGCCTGCGAAACGTGAAATTCCGGCGTAAAATTGCGGGTGCGGGTAAAGGCCACGACCTGATTGAAACTGGTCCGGAACACCAGTTTGTTGTTCGACAGGAAATCGAGATTCATGTAGTAGGAAGGCATGATCTGTACCGTCTTTGCGAGATTCTCACCGTAATAGGCCATAGCCACCGGATTGCCGTACACGCCGTTGGTCAGGTCGAGCTTATCGAACGAGGTAAATTTCTCGGGATAGGTAACCTCATTGGTCTCGTCATAGACGGGCAGGATGGGAGGCGCATAATAGGCACGTTCCCAGGCGCTATTGCTGGCAGAATTGCGTTCCGAATGGCTCATGATCACATTTGCACCCATCTTGAGCCATTTCCAAGGCTGGTAATCGGCTTTCGTGCGGACGTTGATACGTTCGAAATCGCTTTTCGCCTTCATAATGCCCTCTTGATAAAGATAATTGACGCCGACGACATAAGCGGCCTTCTCGGTTCCGCCCGTAATATCAAGGCTGTGGCTATGTATGATGGCATTCCGCGTAATCTGGTCGTACCAATCCGTATCGGTTGCCGGAACAAGGTCGTTTCCACCCCAATAGTCGATGGATTTTTGAAGAATATCCGTATCGCCCCGCTCTTTCATCATAGTGGCGTATTCCGAGGAAGAAGCCATATCGAGCATGTTGGTCACGGTCTGTACGCCGACATACCCGTCATACGAAATCTTGGCTTTCTGATTGAACTGCCCCTGCTTGGTCGTGATGATAATCACACCGTTCGAAGCACGGACGCCATAGATGGACGCGGCCGAAGCATCTTTGAGAATAGCGATGTCCTGAACGTCGGAATTATTCAGAAAATCAATATTGTCATAGAACATCCCGTCCACTACATAAAGCGGATTCTCATTCGTAAACGAGCCGACACCGCGAATCCGGATATTGGGACTTGACCCGGGTTCGCCAAAATTGGAGATTTGCACGCCCGCGACCTTACCCTGCAATGCCTGCAAAGGGTTCGGAGTGGAGTGCTTGACGATCTCGGAACCTTTGACGGTGGAGATCGGCGCCGTGAGGTCCTTGTTTTTCATACTGCCGTAACCGACGACGACGACATCTTCGAGGGCAAGCATGTCTTCTTTGAGCGTCACGTCGATCACGGTCCGGCTACCAACGGTGAATTCAGCGCTTACCATACCGATGGAACTGAATTGCAGGACATCCTTGGATGAAAGTCCCGATATCCGGTAGGCTCCGTCGCTACCGGATGAAACACCGGTTGTCGTACCTTTCACGATAACCGTCACGCCGACCAACGGAAGTCCGTTCTGATCCGTTACTTTTCCCGTAACCGTCATATGCTGGGCAAGCAGCAGGGACGGCGTGCAGAAAAGCATGCACAAAATCATTGTCAATGTTCGTTTCATAATATTGAAGTTAGTTAGTAGGTTAAAATATTCCGCCTTTTTAGAATATTCCATCTATACAAATGTATATCATTCTTTTTAAATTTTCTACTCCCAAAGGATGGCTCTCCATACCTTACAAATGAAATTAAGCAAGGAGTTTCAATTTAAAATTTCAACATAAACACTTAATAAACAGCAATATTTACACAAACACACATTCAGACAACAACTCAAAATAAGCAATTATCATCCATCCTATAAACGGGTTTTATCCATCCCCGAAATGACGTGACGAGACAGAGTGGTTACGGGAATGGAAGCGTTCTCCTTTCCGGAGCGTGTTTGTGGAAACTAAAGGGTTTGTTGTGCGGATTCGGCAGAAGGGATATTTCCTCCGCAGTTCCGGTATTTTACGGGTGATATTTTCATGATCCGTGAAAACATGCGGGAGAAATAGTACGAATCCGTAAAACCGAGAATATGCGCAATCTGCATGACATTCATGGAACTGTGAAGCAGGTATTCGCAGGCCCGGTTAATTTTGAGACGATTGAAATACTCGATCGGCGCATATCCGGTCTCCCGGATGAAAACCCGATAAAAATAGGATTCCGAATAGCCGATGTACGCGGCGAAATCCTGAATGGTCAACTTTTCGCTGATATTCTCATTCATATAATAAATCACCGAGTTGACCTTCGTACTCAGATAATTATGCGACAACCGTCCCGAGCGGAACGGCTTCAAAAAGAGAAGCGTCCCCAGGAAATGGGCCAGACAAAGATTCGCATAACTGATATTTTCCTCGGAAAGCTCCGCATAAAGCGTCGCATAAATTTCCTCGAAAAGATCCAGGCGGTCTTTGATACGCGACTCTTCCGAAGGTTCTATCGTAAGAGGCAGCGAAGCCATCCGACGGGCAAACACACCGGCCTTCGTCCCCATGAAATGAATCCAATAGATGGTCCACGGAGTACTGTCGTCAGCGCCATAACTATGAGGGGTCCCCGATGGGATGACGAATACCTGATTGGGGCCGATCTCATAGCGCGTATCCCCGACACAAATCCAGCCTCGCCCCGATTTGCAATAGATCAGTATACACTCGTTACGGCCTTTGGGCCGGGAAATATAATGGTGCCGTGCGTTTGAGAAATTTCCGATGGAATGGATGAAAAGATCGCTGCACAGCGGGTTTCGTGCCATAGAAACGATAAACTGATACGGAACAATGATAAATCGTTCGCCCTCGAATCCGTGCTTGATCTTCATGGTTGAAAATTTGGATAAACAAATATAAATAAAAAAACGACAGATTCAGCGTTCGAATCCAAAATAACAAAAAGAGGCAGCTACCCCGGAAGCAGTTGCCTCTTTTTGTCGTTTTTACATTTCACGGATCATACAAACCTTTAATTGAGCGCAACCCGCTCGAATCCCAACCTGTTCAATCCGTTCTGCACATCGGGATGGCTCATGAAGAGATTCCACAGCAATCCGGACCTATGGTTCTCGATCATCACGGCAATCGGCCCCTGGTCGATTGCCAGATAGTGCGGAGGAAACCAATTTTCCTCCATGCTGAAAGCGTCGTAAAATCCATACGGCCCCCAAAGCTGCGTATTCAAATCTTCATAGAGGAAGCGCATTACCTGCATGGATTCCCCGGGCGTGTAAACGATCGACGAGAGAGCCGCCGTCGGTGAGATCACACCCCAATCCGCCTCCTCGAAAGGGGCGTGTGCCGCATAACCTACGGTCGAATAGCTGGCTGTCAGCCCCCAGCAATTCTCTCCGTAACCGGCATGTTTTTCGGGATTGCGCAGGCAATAGGCCCTGTTAGCAAGGGTATAATGGCGCATTTCCCGACCGTAATCGTTGCAGAAATCGTCTTTGAGCCCCCTCGGGTCAAGTCCCAGGAACGAGTAATGCGCCCAAAACATCGGCCCGACTCGACCGCCTTGATAGCGCAACTCCAAATCATACCCCTCGCTTTCATTCGGGCTGACGATGGCCCCGTCCTCGCCCCAGCCTTTTGTGTAGACAGCCTTGTCGATGGCATATGTGGGCGATGCGGCCGCCAAAACATACATGATCAGACATTCGTTATACCCCCTCACCGGAAAATCCATCTCCCACGCATACTCGGGGCTCCAATGCCAATACAATACATCCTGCCCGTTGCAATACCAAGACCATTCGACGCTTCGCCACAGAGAGTCGATCCGCCGGGCCAAATCCTGTTCGCGGGGATTTCCCTCGACAAAATATTGATGTGCTGCCAGCAGCCCCTGAACCAGGAATGCGGTTTCGACCAGATCTCCACCGTTATCCTTCTGACCGAACGGCTTCACACGCCCTGTTTCGCCGTTGATCCAATGCGGCCACGCTCCGTGGAAACGGTCTGCCGTCTCCAAAAAAGAGACAATGCGCTCGAAACGTTCTACCCCGTCTTCCCGGGAAATATAGTTGCGGTCAATACCGGCGATAAGCGCCATAATTCCGAACCCGCTGCCTCCCGTGGTGACGATCATGTCGTCCCCCTGAGGATTGTTCCCGTCCGTATGGATACGTTCACGGGCCAGCCCGCTGTTGGGTTCCGCCCCGTCCCAGAAATAATCGAACGTCCGGCGCTCCACGCTGTCCAGAAGCGCCTCGTCGGAAAGTGCTCCCGACCCATATCCGCAGGCCGTCATGAACGACAATGCCGACAGTGCGGAAATGATCATATTGATTTTCATGCTATTGAAATATTTGGAATTAATAATCTAATTAAGCCGGAACCGGGTTTGTTTCACACGGTCACTCGCCCCGCCGATCATGATGTCGAACTCACCGGGTTCGCAAACATAGTCCAGGTCATAGTTGTAGAATTTCAACAGCGAAGCGTCGATCGTGAAATTCACGTCCCGGCTCTCGCCCGGCTTGAGCGAAACACGCTGAAATCCCTTCAACTCCTGAACAGGCCGTGTCGACGATCCCTGAATATCGCGGATGTAAAGCTGAACGACCTCTTCTCCTGCACACGGGCCGTCGTTGGTCAACCGGACCGTTGCCGTAATCGACCCGTCAACACCCATCTCAGAAGCGGAAAGGCGAACGTCTCCATACCGGAAAGTCGTATAGGACAAACCGTGCCCGAATGCGTAGACCGGCGTATTGGGAACATCCAGATAAGCACTGCGGAACTTCTCGAATTTATCGCCTTTGAGCGGCCTCCCCGTATTTTTATGGTTGTAAAAAAGCGGAATCTGCCCGACGTTACGCGGGAAAGTGGACGGCAGTTTGCCCGAGGGATTCACGTCGCCGAACAAAACGTCGCCGATAGCCTCGGCGGCCTGCGTACCACCGAACCATACGTTGAGAATCGAAGTTACATGCTCGTCCTCCCATTCGAGCGTCATCGGCCGGCCGGCAAAGAGAACCAATACGACGGGTTTGCCCGTGGCAACCAGCGCTTCGAGCAGTTCACGCTGTACATCCGGAATCCCGATATCAGACCGGCTGCTGCATTCACCGCTCATCTCCGAAGGTTCGCCCAGCACGGCAATGATTACGTCGGCATCGGACGAGATTTTCAAAGCCTCCTCCAACATTTCCCGATCACTCCGCCCGTCACGCTCGATGGTACGGTCGAATATGGTAGAATTGCGTTCCAATTCTTCGTCACGGGCGATGTTACATCCCCGGGCATAACGAATGTCCACATCGGAACCTCCGACTTCCCGCAGCCCTTCCAATACGGTGTGTGGCTTCGTGAGATCAACCGCGACACTCCAAGTTCCGGGCATATTGGCACGGGAATTGGCCAACGGACCGACGACAGCGATCGTACCTCTGCGCCGGAGAGGCAGCGTGTTTTTCTCGTTTTTCAGCAATACGAAACTTTTGGCCGCGATCCGACGTGCCTCAGCACAATGTTCGGGCGTATAAACCTGTGTTGCGGCACGACGAGAATCGCAATAACGATAAGGATCATCGAAAAGTCCGAGCTTGTATTTCGCTTCCAGAATCCGGCGACATGCCCGGTCAATGTCCTGCAATGAAATACGTTTTTCGTCCAGTGACTTTTTCAACGTGCCGAGAAAACCTTCGCTGACCATATCCATGTCGATTCCAGCTTGAAGCGCACGGGCCGAAACCTCCTGCATATCGCCGATTCCATGTTCGATCATCTCCGCGATCCCGGTATAATCGGTCACGACCAGGCCGCCGAAACCCCATTGATTGCGAAGCACTTCAGTCATCAGCCACCGATTGGCAGTCGCCGGAATCCCGTCGACTTCGTTAAACGAGGCCATTACGCTCCCGACCCCTGCCTCTACAGCAGCCTTGTAAGGGGCAAAATATTCGTTGTACATGCGTTGACGACTCATATCCGTCGTATTGTAATCCCGCCCTGCCTCCGAGGCTCCGTACAGGGCGTAATGTTTTACGCAGCTCATGATCTCGTCTTCGGCATATTTTCCGTCGCGTCCTTGATAGCCATGGACGAAAGCCCGGGCAACGGCGCTTCCCAAAAACGGATCTTCGCCAACGCCCTCGGCAACACGCCCCCAGCGGGGGTCCCGCGAAATATCCACCATTGGCGAGAACGTCCAGCAAATCCCCGAAGCACTCGCTTCGATGGCGGCGATACGGGCCGCACGTTCGATCGCGTCCATATCCCAAGTGGCTGTCAGCGCAAGCGGAATGGGAAAGGTGGTTTCATAGCCGTGTATGACGTCCATTCCGAACAAAAGCGGAATTCCCAACCGACTCTCCGACACGGCGATCTTCTGCACCTCCCGAATTTTGTCCACGCCTTTGATGTTAAACATGCCCCCGACTTCACCCCGACGAATCTTTTCCGCGACATCGCTGTTCTGCGACTGCCCCGTCGTAATATCGCCGGCACTGGGCAGGTTCAACTGTCCGATCTTCTCTTCGAGCGTCATCCGGCTCATCAGGTTGTCGATAAACCGGTCCATCTCCGGATCGGCGGATTTCTCAACGGCGCAGGCGACACCCAATAAAACGATGCCCAGCAAAGCAAATAATGTTTTTTTCATATATTTATATATTAATTGTAACCGAAGCGACAGACCCGTCCGAACAAAGTGTCATAGGCCCGAATACGGAGATAAAATTAGGAGTTCTTCGAGTAAGATACAAATCGGCGCAGAAAGGCTGAATGGAGAATTTCCCCGCGTTTCAACGGCGAAAACGACACTTACAAACCCCGCCTACCCAACTTGAACCTCCAAAAACAGAAATACATATTGCACACTAAACCAACTACTTAACATTAACTAGTAAAACTTCATATGCAAATGCATCCCGAACTCCTCCGGAAAACTTTCGCACCTAAAAAAGGGCTCGAATTGGCAATTATCATCCATCCTTATGGCAATAATATTCTATTTCAAACAGTTTATTGATGGACTATCTTTGCATAAACATTTAGTTTCAACCAATGATCTCATCCAGACAACGTATCATCCGGGCCCTGCAACATAAACAGCCCGACACCATACCGGTCGATTTCGGAGCGACCTCCGTAACGGGCATCCATTGCAAAGTCGTGGAGTCCCTGCGCGCGTATTACGGGCTTGAAAAACGCCCGGTGAAAATCATCGAACCGTTCCAGATGCTCGGCGAAATAGACGAAGAGCTCAAACAAATCATGCATCTCGACTGCGAACATGTCTTTGGAAGCTACGACATGTTGGGCAATGACAACAGCCGGCTGCATACGCAGCGTACTCCGTGGGGACAGGAAGTTCTGATCGCGCAGGGAATAGACCTCACCCCGGATCGGAACAACGACATCTGGCTCTATCCGCAAGGTGATCGCTCCGCAACGCCGAGCGCCGTGCTTTCCGACGGGTGCTATTTTATGAACGCCATTGAGCGATGCGGCGAAATCGACGATTCACAGATGAATCCCGAGGACAATCTGGAAGAATATGGCCTCGTTTCGGATGAGGAGCTCGACCGATTCGCGGCCCGTGTGGAAACTGCGGCCCGAACCGGACGGGCCGTTGTCGCCAGCTTCGGCGGCTCGGCATTGGGCGACGTCGCTTTCGTGCCCGGCGTATCGCTCCGAAACCCCAAAGGCATCCGCAGCGTCGCCGAATGGTATATCTCCACCCTGATGCGTCCCGATTACATCCGGGAGGTGTTCAGCCGGCAAATGGATTTCGCAATCGCCAACTACCGCCGGTTGTGGGAGCGCTGCGGCGACAAGATTGATGTCGTATTTACTTGCGGCACCGATTTCGGGACCCAGAATTCCCAGTTCTGCTCGCCGGAAACATTCCATGAATTGTGGCTTCCCTATTATAAGCGACTCAACGACTGGATTCACGAAAATACGAGCTGGAAAATCTTCAAACACTCGTGCGGTGCCATGTTTCCCCTGCTCGGAAAGCTGATCGAGGCCGGCTTCGATATTTTCAACCCGGTGCAGATCAACGCCCAGGACATGGACCCGGAGACCCTGAAAAAACAATTCGGAGAACAACTCGTTTTCTGGGGCGGAGGAATCGACACTCAGAAAGTGCTGCCGTTTGGAACGCCCGATGACGTAAAACGTCACGTGCGGGAACAATGCCGTATTTTCGGGGAGAACGGAGGATTCGTTTTTAGTTCCGTGCATAATGTTCAGGCAAATGTTCCCATTAAAAACTTGGTGGCGATGATCGAGGAACTCAACGCCGTCAGAAATCTGTAGGATCATGAAAAAAAGAGGAAAAGGATACGTCGTTTTCATCTCTTTCGTCGCAGCATTGGGCGGACTGCTCTTCGGATACGACTGGGTCGTCATCGGCGGAGCAAAGCCGTTCTACGAGAGTTTTTTCGGAATCGGCTCCCATGCCGTCATGCAGGCATGGGCCATGAGCAGTGCGCTGATAGGATGCCTCGTCGGGGCCTTGATCGCCGGGACATGCAGCGACCGATACGGTCGCAAACGCATTTTCATTGCGGCGGCAGTCATTTTCATCGTCTCTTCTTTCGGCACAGGCGCTGCCGACCGGTTCTCCACATTCATTGTTTTCCGCATCATGGGCGGACTGGCCATCGGCATCGTCTCGAACCTTTCCCCGGTCTACATTGCGGAGGTGGCGCCTTCAGCGATCCGAGGGCGGCTTGTAGCCCTTAATCAGCTGACAATGGTAATCGGCATACTGGCCGCCCAGATCGTCAATGCCGCCGTCGCTGAACCGGTGCCGGCGGATGCAACCTCCGAGGCGATCGCTCTTTCGTGGAACGGTACGGTCGGTTGGCGCATCATGTTCTGGGTGATATGCTGCCCCGCCGCACTCTTTCTGCTATTGGCCTTCCGGATTCCGGAAAGCCCCCGGTGGCTGCTCGGCAAAGGCTACACCTCGAAAGCCATGTACGTTTTGGAACGTATCGGCGGAGCCGAATATGCCCGGAACGAATATGAAGCCATCGTATCGGTCCCGAGAGCAGAGGAATCCCGAAAAACATGGCGGACTCTGTTAACCCCGTCCATGCGCCGGGTCCTGACCATCGGTATCGTACTGGCCGTATTCCAACAGTGGTGCGGCATCAATATCATCTTCAACTATGCGCAGGAAATCTTCGCCGCCGCGGGATATGGCATTTCCCAGACGATGATGAATATCGTAGTGACCGGGATTACCAACGTGGTCTTCACGCTGGTCGCATTGTTCACCGTGGACCGGCTGGGACGCCGGACCCTGCTGCTCTTGGGAGCTGCGGGCTTGTCGTGCGCCTACCTGATTCTGAGCCTGGCCTATTTCTACGGAGTCACGGGCTTTCCCATGCTGGCTATCGTCGTCGTCGCCATCGCCTGCTATTCCGTATCCCTGGCCCCCGTGATGTGGGTCGTAGTATCGGAAATATTCCCGACCGCCGTGCGGGGCGCAGCGATGGGAGTAGCGACCTTCGCACTCTGGACGGCCTGTTTCATCCTCACCTATACGTTCCCCATGCTCAATGCGGGACTCGGGGCTTCCGGAACATTCCTCCTGTACGGCATCATCTGTATCGCCGGTCTTCTGTTCATCATTCGGTGCGTGCCCGAAACCAAAGGAAAAACCCTGGAAGAAATAGAACGAGAACTTGTAAAATAAAACCTGAACCTATGAAAAAACGATTGTTCGCACTCCTGTCCCTGTTACCACTGGCACTTTCCGCCCAGCAGATAGATCTTTCGGGGCACTGGGATTTCGCCGTCGATTCGACCGATGTCGGCATCGCGCAGAAATGGTACAAGAAAACATTTGCAGAACAAGTGAAGCTCCCCGGTTCCATGACCACCAACGGCAAGGGAAACGACATCACGGTAGATACGAAATGGACGAGTTGGGTCGCCGATTCGTCGTGGTACCGCAAACCGCTTTATGAAAAATGGCGCCAGCCGGATAACGTAAAGGTGATTTTCTGGTTGCAGCCCGAAAAAGAGTATGTGGGGCCTGCCTGGTACAAACGCACATTCACCGTATCCAAGGATATGGAGGGGCAGGAGTTGGTACTCAACATGGAACGGGTGCATTGGGAAAGCACCGTGTGGCTGGACGGGAAAATGCTCGGGATGCAAAATTCCCTCAGTACGGCGCACCGTTATGATCTTGGGAATCTTCGCGCAGGTACCCATACGATCTGCGTGCGGGTCGACAACCGCATCAAAGATATAAACGTCGGCATCAATGCACACAGCCTGGCCGACCATACGCAGACGAACTGGAACGGCATTGCAGGCGGACTCTACATCGAAGCGCGTCCGCAGGTAAACATATCGAACATCAGCGTCTATCCCGACAATGACCGCGGCGAGGCGCGTGTAGTCGCCACCTTGCGCAACACGACCGGCCGCACGATAACCGGCAAACTGAGCCTTGCTGCGGAGTCCCGTTTTACGCCTGCGCTGCAACGCCTTGCCTCGGTCGACAGGGAGGTATCCGTGGCACCGGGAGAGCAGCGCATCGAGGTAACATACCCGATGGGCAAGGATTTTTACACATGGGACGAGCATCGTCCGTATCTTTACGAGATGGCTGCTGCCTTCGACGGAGACGGCATCGCCGACCGGCAGGTCACGACTTTCGGCATGCGGAAGTTATCGACCCACGGCCGCCAGTTCGCCATCAACGACCGGACGATTTTCCTGCGCGGCACGCTCGACTGCGCCACATTTCCCCGCACGGGTTATCCGCCGACGGACATCGCCGAATGGCGCCGGATTTTCACCGTATGCAAAAACCACGGTCTGAACCACGTACGGTTCCACTCCTGGTGCCCGCCCAAAGCAGCATTCGATGCCGCCGACCAAACAGGTGTTTACCTTCAAGTGGAAGGTGCAAGCTGGACCTCGATCGTAGGCGACGGGACCCCGTTCGACAAATGGATATACGAAGAGTCGGAGCGCATTATGAAGGAATACGGCAACCATCCGTCGTTCATTCTATACACCTATGGGAACGAACCGGGCGGCGCCAATATGAACACATTCCTGGGCAACCTGATTACGCACTTGAAAAAGATCGATCCGCGCCACAAATACACGTCGGCCGCAGGCTGGCCCGCAATTCCGGAAAATGACTATAACAACGACATGTATCCGCGAATCAACGTCTGGTATGCAGGACTGAACAGCCATATCAACGCCAACCGGCCTTCGACCGATTATAACTGGTTCGAAATCATCGACAAATACGACCATCCCTATGTCGCCCATGAATCCGGAAACTGGTGCGTTTATCCCAACTTCAAGGAAATCGACAAATACGACGGTTGTGTCGTCCGGGCCAAAAATTTCGAGGTTTTCCAGGAAATGCTGGCAGACAACGGATTGTCGGATTTAGCGGAAACTTATCTGCAAGCCTCGGGACAGTTGCAAGCCCTTTGTTGGAAAGCCGAATTCGAAGCAGCTCTCCGTACTCCGGATTTTGCAGGACTCCAAATATTGAGTCTTTCCGATTTTCCCGGGCAGGGCACGGCATTGGTGGGTGTTCTCGATGCCTTTTGGGAGGAAAAGGGATATATCGCTCCGGAGGAATTCAAACGTTTTGCCGGAGAGACCGTTCCGCTGGCGCTTATGGAGAAATTGGTATGGAACAATAACGAGACTTTCAGGGCCTCCGTCGAAGCGGCTCATTTCGGGGCCGAACCGTTGACCGGCGTCGTTCCGGCTTGGACCCTATCGCGTCCCGACGGAGACGTCATTGCTTTCGGGAATCTGCCCCGACAGGATGTCTCAATCGGTAATTGTCTGAAATTAGGTAACATCGAATACAATCTGAACGGGTTTACCCATCCCGAACAGTTGAAACTGACCGTAGATTTGGCAGGGCATCGCAACGACTGGGATATCTGGGTGTATCCGTCCGGCGGCTACGTCCTTCCCGACGGAGTCCGCATCAGCGACAAACTCGACGCACAAACCGCAGCGTTCCTGGAAGCCGGAGGCAGCGTACTTTTCACGCCCCGCAAAGGCGACATTCGCCCTGAAGCCGGCGGTGAAGTGACATTGGGAATGTCGACGATCTTCTGGAATACGGGTTGGACCGTTCATCAGCAGCCCCCTTACGCATTCGGCGTACTGGTCGATCCCGAACATCCGGCCATGGAGCAATTCCCGACGGATTTCCACAGTAATTTCCAATGGTGGGACGCCATGATGAACGGAAATGCCGTGAAACTGGACCTGCTGGACGAAAAGCTGACGCCGATCGTGCGTATCATCGACGACTGGTTCCAGAACTGGTCGCTGGGACTGGTTTTCGAAGCCCGGGTGGGTAAAGGCAGGATTCTCGTCTGTGGCGTCGATCTGCTGACCGACACCGAAAAACGCCCCGAAGCGACCCAACTGATTCGTTCGCTGACCTCCTACATGGCCTCCGACAAGTTCACACCCAATGTGGAACTCTCCGTGAACAAACTCCGATCAATCGTAAAATAAGGATTCAAGATGACACGGCGGGAAATTATTAAACTCGTTTTGGACGGCGGAAAACCGCCCTACGTCCCTTGGTCATTCAAATTTACCAAAGAGCCCCATGCCATGCTCTGCGAATACTTCGGGACGGATGATCTCGACCCGGTGCTGGGCAACCACATCCTCCAATTAGGAAGCGACATCGGGTTCTTTGAGGAGATAGCTCCCGATCAGTGGCAGGACCTCTTCGGAGTCGTGTGGGACAGAAGCGTCGATAAGGACATCGGGGTCGTGGCAAACTGCGCTCTTCCGGAACCGACGCTCAGGGATTATGTTTTTCCGGACCCTTGCAACGAACGGTTCTTCGAAACGATCATACCGGAAACGACGCGCAAGCCGGATCTTTTCCGGGTCTTTCAAATCGGATTTTCGCTTTACGAACGGGCCTGGTCATTACGGGGCATCGAGAACCTGCTGATGGATTTTTATCTCCATCCGCAATTCGTCCATTCGTTACTCGACGCCATTTGCGATTACAACATCGCTCAGGTCGACAAAGCGCTCACATTCGATATCGATGCCGTTTATTTCGGCGACGACTGGGGACAGCAGCAGGGGCTGATCATGGGATACGATATCTGGAAGGAGTTTCTTTATCCCCGTATCCGGCGGATGTATCAGCATGTACGCCAGGCCGGTAAATACGTAATGATCCACAGTTGCGGAGATGTGGGAGAGCTTTTCGACGACTTGATCGACTGTGGACTGAATTGCTTCAATCCGTTCCAGCCCGAGGTGATGGACGTCGATGCGATGCTTGTCAAATACCGGGGGCGCCTCGCTTTCCATGGAGGATTGTCCATGCAGCGCACCTTGCCGTTCGGGTCCCCCGAAGATGTTCGCCGAGAGTCGGAGCATCTGCTAAGCATCGGCGCTGAGGGCGGATACATTTTTTCGCCTTCCCATTCCGTCGAGAGCGACACATCGCTCGAGAACATATTGACGTTCATCAACGCCGCTAAAAGCCAGGCAGGTATCCGTTAAATATTCGAGACAACGGACTCCATCACCCGTTCAAAAACTTGCAATCAAATTGATTGCAAGTTTTTTCATTAAAACACAAAAAGCTGTTTTGAATAGTCATACCGACCGGAAATACCACATTTTTCGTTTATCATGGCCTTTATGCACTATCTTTGATGTCGTAACGACACTTTTATCCGTCGGAATGTTTTGCAGAGCCGCCCGCAATTCGGCTTTGAACCCGTCCGGCTTTTTCGTACCTTTGTCAAACAAATATGATCGTATGGAAGAACCCAATATCCTCATTCCCCTGCTGCTGACGCTCGGCGCAGGTCTCGCAACGGGCATCGGCAGCGCCATCGCCTTCTTCGCCAAACGCACCAACAAACGGCTGCTGTCGTTCTCGCTGGGCCTGTCGGGCGGCGTGATGATTTACGTCTCGTTCGTCGAGCTGTTCCAGCAGGCGAATATCTCCCTCACGGCGGAGTGGGGTCCGCATCTCGGCACGGTCGTCACCGTGGCGAGTTTCTTCGCGGGCATCCTGCTGATCGGCATCATCGACCGGCTGGTCCCCTCGTTCGAGAACCCCCACGAAGCCCACAGCGTCGAGGAGATGGACCACCAGCCCCGCAACCCCAAGCTGATGCGCATGGGCGTCATGACGGCGCTGGCCATCGGCATCCACAACTTCCCGGAGGGCATCGCCACCTTCACCTCGGCCGTGGACAACATGGCCCTCGGCGTGGCGATCGCCGTGGCCATCGCCATCCACAACATTCCCGAAGGAATCGCCGTGTCGATCCCGATCTTCTACGCCACGGGCGACCGCAAAAAGGCCTTCCGGCTGTCGCTGCTGTCGGGCCTCGCGGAGCCGGTGGGCGCCCTGCTGGCCTATCTGGTACTGATGCCCTTCATGTCGCCGACGCTGATGGGGTGCATCCTTGCGGGCGTGGCGGGCATCATGGTCTTCATCTCGATCGACGAACTGCTCCCCGCCGCCCGCGAATACGGCGAGGCGCATATCTCCATCTACGGCGTGGTGGCCGGCATGGCCCTGATGGCCGTAAGTCTGATTATGCTGGCTTAGATTATGGACATTCTTCTACTCATCATCGGGCTGGGATTGATACTCGCCGGCGCGAATTTTCTGACGGACGGTTCGGCGGCGCTGGCGCAGCGCTTCCGGGTCCCGGAATTCATCATCGGACTCACGGTGGTGGCCGTCGGCACCTCGACGCCCGAACTGGTCGTATCGGTGCTCTCGGCCATTGCGGGCCAGAGCGACGTGGCAATCGGCAACGTCGTGGGATCGAACATCTTCAACGTCTTCGTCATCCTGGGCATCTGCGCCCTGATACGCCCCGTGCCGCTCACGGCGGGGAACATCCGCCGCGACATTCCGTTCGGGGTGCTCGTGTCGCTGTTGCTGCTGGCGCTGGCCGCGGATTCGATTTTCTGCAAAGGGGCTGCGGACCGCATCGGACGCATCGACGGCATGGCGATGCTCGCGCTCTACATCCTGCTGATGTGGTACACGATCCGGAAGACGAAGCGTCCCGAAGCGGCAGCTCCGGCGGAGGGCGCCAAACCGCCGATGGCCGGATGGCTGACGGCGGTGATGATCGTCGGAGGGCTCGCGGGACTGGTGTTCGGCGGCGAAATGTTCCTCCGCAGCGCCACGTCGATCGCCCGCAGCCTGGGAATCAGCGAATCGGTGATCGCCATCACGCTCGTGGCCGGCGGCACGTCGCTGCCCGAACTGGCCTCGTCGCTCGTGTCGCTGTTCAAGGGCAAGGCCGACATGGCGCTGGGCAACGTCATCGGATCGAATATCGCCAACATTCTGCTGATCCTGGGAATAAGCGCCACGATAAACCCGCTTTCGATGGGCGGCATCACGGTCTGGGACCTGCTGATGGTCCTCCTGAGCTCGGTGGTGGTGTTCCTCGCGGCCTTCACCTTCAAACGCAAGGCCATCGACCGCTGGGAGGGGACGATATTCCTGGCGATATACGTCGCCTACATCTGGTATTTAATCAGGTAGCGGTCGATCAGCCGCGGCACGGCGTAGTCGCCCAAAGAGCCGGTCGGGACGGCCATAGCCGCGGCGGCAGGCGTCAGCGAAGGGGTTTCGATGCGGTGGACGGTCGCATGGAGCGTCTGGTGGGAGAGCTGGTGCTTCGGCAGCGGAAGGCTGCGCACGAGGCGCCACGGGGCGTCGCCCAGCAGTTCGCGGAATTGCGGCAGACACACGAGTTCCGGGAGTTCGGCGGGGCCTTCGGTCTCGATGAGCGGAAATTCGTAAAGCCCCTGCCAGATATCGCGGCCCTCGCGGCGGCGAAGCAGGGTCCGGTCGCCCGATGAGATGTGCAGGTAGTGGAACCAGCGGTCGCGAACCTTGGTTTTTCCCTGTTTCACGGGACGCGCAGCGACGGTTCCGGCGGCAAAGGCAAGGCACCGTCCGGCCAGCGGGCAGGTTTCACAGCGGGGCGATGAAGGAGTGCATTGAATCGCCCCGAAGTCCATGATCGCCTGGTTGTAGCGTCCCGGATGCGCGGCGTCGAGCTGCGACTGCGCCAATTCGGCGAAAGCCCGCTTTCCGGCCGTGGAGTCGATCGGCGTATCGAGGTCGAAGAGCCGTGCGAGCACCCGGTAGACATTGCCGTCGACCACGGCACACGGGGCGTCGTAAGCCGCCGAACAGATAGCCGCAGCGGTGTAGTCGCCCACGCCGCGCAGCGAGCGGACCTCCTCCAACGCGGCGGGAAACCGTCCGCCGAAGCGGTCGACGACCTGCCGGGCGGCGGCATGGAGATTGCGGGCGCGGCTGTAATAGCCCAAACCCTGCCAGAGCTTCAGCACCTCGTCTTCGGGGGCGGCAGCCAGCGATGCGACGTCGGGAAAACGCTCCGTGAAACGGAGGTAGTACTCCATCCCCTGCGCCACGCGGGTCTGCTGGAGGATCACCTCCGAAAGCCAGATGCGGTAGGGGTCGCGCGTACGGCGCCACGGCAGGTCGCGCCCTTCACGGGCGTACCAGTCGAGGAGTATGTCGGCGACAGAGTTCATAACCGGGGACAAAAATACGATAAATCACAATACATTCAACCTAAAATACCAACGTTATGGAAAAGAAACACACAGTGATCGACAACACCGCCGAGAAGCGTTACGAGCTCGACCTCGGCGACGACATGGCCCTGATCGAGTACGTATTGGGCAAAGGGCTCGTCGTCCTGACCCACACCGAGGTACCGCCCAAATACGAGGGTCAGGGCATCGGCAAGGAGCTGGTGCTGGCCGCCCTGGAGGACATCCGCAGCAAAGGACTGCTGGTCGTGCCGCAATGTCCGTTCGTCGGGGCCTACATCCGGCGCCATCCCGAATGGATGGACCTGGTGCTGACCGCCGAATCGGCGAAACGCTGACAAACGAACGAAGGGACCGCAAAAGGGTCCCTTCGTTCGTTTCAGGATGCCGGGCCTCAGGGGCGGGGCGGATAGTCGTCTGTGCGAAACGGAATGACGGGCAGCCCCCAGCTGTTGGCGAGGTTGCCGATCTGGAAATTGCGGAAGCAGTAGCGCACGGCCGTGGGTTCCGGAACCTCTTTGGACGAAACGACCAGCCGCATCTGCGCATCGACGGCGACATCGGCCGGACGGAACACCCCGTCGGAGCCGCAAAGCTCGAAGCCCTCGATGCCCGTCAGGCGGTTGAACCCGTACTCGGCATGGTCCAGCGACACGACGACCTTGCCGTCGGCGATCTCCGCCGAACGGAACCGGGGGCTGTCGCAATGGACGGTCTTTTTCCCGTAGGTCCGGTTCAGGGCCATATAGGCCAGCCGGTAGCCGATGTCGTGTTTGTTCGCCGGGTGGATGTTGCACCACTCGTAAGGCTCCACCAGGTCGTTCGTCGAGACCATGCCGCTGTTCGGAATCACGTCCTGCGCCCGGCACTGCGCCTCGCGCAGGAAGGCCGAAAGGTCGCTGCCCCAGTAGTTGAACGGAGCGATTTCGACGAAATAGAACGGCAATTCGCCCTGTCCCCACAGGCCGCGCCACAGCTTCACCATATTGGCCAGCCGCTCGGGATAGACCGCATGGGCACCGACGTTCGACTCGCCCTGATACCAGAGGTATCCGCGGACGGTGTAGCCCGCCACGGGGTGCAGCATGCCGTTGTACATCACCAGCGGCCGCAGCCACTCGTCGGTCGCCGCAATGCCCTTTTCGGTGATGTCGATATCGGGATAGGTCTCCAGCAACTCCCGCGAGGACCAGCTCTCGACGCGGCTGCCGCCCCACGAGCAGTCGATGATACCCACGGGGACGCCCAGCACATCGTTGAGCATCTCGGCGAAGAAATAGCCGACGGCCGTGCACAGCGGGGCCGTCTCGGTCGAAAATTCGTTCCAGCGTCCGGCGACACGCTCCTCGGGCGTATAGGAGGCCGTTTTCGGAATCTTCACATAGCGGACCTTCCCGCGCCGGGCGTCGGCCCGGGCGATAACCTCGTTGGAGCGGGCCACGGGGCAGTTGTGGAATCCCAGAACGCCCATCTCCATATTGCTCTGCCCGGCGGCGAACCAGACCTCGCCGATCAGAATGTCGTTCAGCTCGACCTTGCCGTCGCCGGCAATCGTGATGCGCTGCGGCTCGTAACCGCCCGCCGGAGTCTTCAGCATCACCTCCCAGCGGCCGTCGCCGCCGCTCTTCGCGGTCGCCCTGGCGCCCCACGAGGCATCGACCTTCACCGCCGTATGCGGATCGGCCCAGCCCCAGAGTTTCACGTCCGCATTTTGTTGCAGCACCATATTGTCGCCGATAATCTCCGGAAGGGTGATCTTCGCGGCGGCGGTCCATGCCGCGGCAAGGGCGGCGGCTAAGAGCAGTATTCGTTTCATGTCATTCGGGTTATGTTAGGGGTTTCAAGTTAAAAATCGTCGGTGCGGAACGGCACGAGGGGCAGTTCGCGGGTGTTGACCACATTGCCCGGCTGAAAGTCGCGGAAGCCGTAGCGCACGGCCACCGGTTCGGGAATGTCGGGCAGGAAGACGATCAACCGCTCGTTGCCCTCGAAATGCACCTGCGCGGGACGGAACACCCGGTCGGCGCCGCAAATCTCGAAGCCCCTCAGGTCGAACGCCCGGCCGAAGCCGCCGAAAGTATTATCGAACGAAAGGTAAGCTTTGCCGTCCCGGATTTCCATCGCGCGGAACTGCATGTTCTCGCACGCCACGTCCTTCATCCCGTAGGTGCGGTTCAGGGCCCAGAAAGCCAGCCGCCGGCCCACGCTGCGCTTGTCGCGGGGATGGATGTTTCCCTCCTCACAGGGAAGCACCAGGTCGTTGGTCGAGACCATGCCGCTGTTCGGAATCAGCGACTGCGCCCGGCACTGCGCCTCGCGCAGGTAGGGCGACAGTCCGTTGCCGTAGCCGAAGGGAGCGATCTCGACGAAATAGAACGGCAGTTCGCCCAGTCCCCACTGCGCACGCCAACGGGCCGCCATGTCGGCCATCCGCGCGGCATACTCCGTGTGGCGGCCGATGTTCGACTCGCCCTGATACCAGAGGAATCCGCGGACGGTATAGGAGGTCAGGGGATAGACCATGGCGTTGTACATGGCCATCGGACGCATATAGTCGGGCTGATCGGCAATGGCTTTCTCCGAAAGGTCGATGTCGGGATAGGCTTCCAGCGCCTCGCGCGGGGTCCAGCACTCGATGCGGCTGCCGCCCCACGAACTGTCGATCACCCCGACCGGGACATCCAGCGCCCGCGAGAGCATCTCGGCGAAGAAATAAGCCGTGGCGCTGCACCGTGCGGCGGTGGCCGAGGTGAACTCGTTCCAGACGCCCGGAACACGCTCCTGCGGCGTATAGCCCTGCGAATAGGCCACTTTCAGGAAGCGGATGCGGCCGCGCTGCGCATCGGCGCAGGCGATAATCTCATTGCCGCCCTCGACCAGGCCGTTCCAGTAACCGCCGAGGGGCATATCCATATTGCTCTGGCCGCTGCAAAACCACACCTCGCCGATGAGCACGTTGTCCAGCACCCGTTTGTCACCGCTCACGACGGTGATCCGCTGCGGATCGTAACTGCCGGCGGGGGTCTTCAGCGTCACCATCCAACGCCCGTCGGCATCGCTTTTCACGGTTGCCTTCGCACCCCACGAGGCCTCGACCTTCACCGCGGCGTGCGGATCGGCCCAGCCCCAGAGTTTCGCGTCGGTATTCTGCTGCAACACCATGTTGCTGCCGATGGCATCGGGAAGGGCGACCTTCGCCGCAACGCTCCACGCCGCCGCAAGGCCGAAGAGGAGCAAGAGCATTTTTTTCATAGCTGGTTTTCGTTCGGGTTTCTGCAAATTTAACATTTTTTCGCCGGAGTTAGAACTTACTTAATCGATAAAATAAACTATCGGAGGCCAAGTCAGTCAAAAAATGCAATCGTCTGTCAAAATACGGCATCTCCCCCTGCACGCTCCACCCCGCTGCTTCATAAATATATGTATCCGATTTTTTCGGAAAATTTCCGGCTTAAAATTTGGTTTATTATATAAACTACTTTACATTTGCAATAGATTTAAGAACAGGGCCCCGCCCGCAAAACCGAAAAACCATGGAAATCATCCCCGCCGACACCGACAAACGCCGCCTTTTCGCACGCCGGTTCAGCCGCCGCGTCACGACTTACTTCGCGGTCTGCGCCTTCCTCGCCTTCGTCAACTGGTACACCACGCCCCACCACTGGTGGGTGGTCTGGGTCATTGCCGGGTGGGGACTGAGCATCCTGCTCTCGCTCGTCCACTACCTGTTCGGCTGGGACGACGAAGACGACTACCGCAACCGCTAAAAAACAATACGATGGACAACAAAAACCTCAACGCCGACCAAAGTCTCGAACTCATCCAGCGGATGATCCGCGACACGCGCCGCAGCCTTTCGTCGGGCAGCAGCAACCTCTTCATCCTATGGGGATACTTGCTCGCCGTAACCGCCGTCGGGATTTTCTTCCTGCTCACCTTCACCGACAGCCGCGCCTGGCAATGGCTGTGGCTGCCCGCGCTGGCCGCCGGATGGGGCATCACCCGCTGGGACTGCCGCCGCCGCGCAACGCAGGTCAAAAGCTACACCGACCGCCTGCTGGAACAGATATGGGGATGCATTTCAGCGCTCCTCGCATTCTCGACCTTCGTGATCTGCATGGAGCGGGAATGGCCTGTCGATCCGCTGTTCCCCGCCCTGCTGCTGATCAGCGCGGGACTCTACATTTCGGGGACTGTGATCAGCAACAAATACATGCGCTTTGCATCGGGCTTACTGCTACCGATAAGTTTCAGCATTATCCGAAACTCCTGGTTCAACCATCCCAATCCCGACGGAAACCTGATTCTGTTCGCCGTGGCGGTCCTCGTCGGGCTTGCAGGCTCAGGATACGCACTCAAAAGACAAGTCAAACGCGACGCCGCAGGGGCTTCGGAAAACCGATAACACCATGGAAGACCGTAAACTGGAAGCCGCCGAGAGCCTGGAGCTCATCGGCCGCATGATCGAAAACACCCGCAGCCGCATCGTCCGCAACTCGGGACGCCCGCTGCTGGCATGGGGATACGCCACCGTCCTGACGACGCTCGTCGTATGGGGCGCCGTCGTCGGGTTTCAGGACCCGCGCTGGAATTTCCTGTGGCTGCTGCTGCCCGTGCTGGGATGGCTGCTGATGTGGCTCATGCGCGGAAAACGCACCGAAGGCGAGGCCCGCACGTTCGTCGACCGCGTGATCGGGAACGTCTGGTTCGTGATGGGGCTTACCGCCATGTTCGTCAGCCTGCTGACGCTCTTCACGCCCATCCGCCTGCCGATACTCTTCATCATCCTGCTCATCATGGGCATGGGGACCGCCGTGACGGGGTTGATCATCCGCTTCACGCCCGCCGTCGCCGGAGGCACCGCGGCCATCGTCCTCGCCCCGCTCACGATGCTCGTCGGCAATATGTGGCAGCCGCTGCTCTTCATCGTGGGATTCGTGGTGATGATGATCGTCCCGGGCCACATCCTCAACCATACGTCGAACCATCCGGAACGATAACACGATGTTCAGAGACCTCAATCCCCTGCTGCACTCCGAACTGAGGCTGGCCGTCGTCTCGATTCTCATCGGGGTCGAGAGCGCCGACTTCGTCTTCATCCGGCAGCAGACCGGAGCCACGGCAGGCAACCTCTCGGTGCAGCTGGACAAACTCGCAAAAGCCGGCTACATCGAGGTCGAAAAGACCTTCCGGGGAAAGATGCCCTGCACGGTGTGCCGGATCACCGCCGTCGGACGCGACGCCTTCGCCGAATATGTCGAGGCGTTACAGACCTATATCAAAAAATAGCTTTTTCTTCCTGATGTACCTTTTGATGGCAAAAGGTACCCAAAACCACGGGCTTAAGAAGCCCGGTTTATGGGCGGTGGCAGGAAATGCATATCAAAACCGGATCAACGCTTCGACCCTTTGTTATAGCGTACAGAAGAACGTCACCAGAAACGGGACGCTGAAATCGAGCGCACAGCCGTGGAAGACCGACACCACGGCATAGGGGCGTCCGGCCGACTGCGTGATAATCGGAAGCGTCGTGTCGAAAGTCGTCGCCCCGCCGATCGACACCGCGGCCAGCGGCCCGCACCAGCGTGCCACGAGCGGCGCGGCCAGCAGGGTGAAAATCTCGCGCATGACGTTGCACAGCAGGGCAATCGTGGCCAGTTCGGGTCCCCGGAGATCGGCGATGAAGATGCTCGAAAGCGAATAGTAGCCGAATCCCGCGCCCACGGCCAGCGTATCGGTGAGCGACCACGCGGCGAGCAGCGGAGCCGCCAGGGCGGCCCCGGCGAGCGTTCCGACGGCGGTGGCGACGGGCAGCAGCGCCAGCCGCGGATCGAGCCGCCGGATACGTCCGGCCAGCGTGCGGTCGTTGCCCAGCGTCACGCCGACGCAGAACATCAGCGCATAGAGCACATAGGTGCTGACCCGCGACCCGGCGGTATCGAGCGGCGTCAGAAGCCCCGCGGCGCATCCCGCCACGAAGAAAGCGACGATCACGAGACTGCCGCAAAGGGCCGTCCAGGTGGAGACCCGTCCGTCGGCGGCCTCCTCCCCTTCGTCCGCAGGCACGGCGCGGCCGCGAATCCGCCGCCAAAGGAGCCATGCGGCGAAGATGCTCCCCGCGACGGAAAAGGCGAAAATCGCCAGCGCGGCTGTTCCGAGCGTCGCCAGGGAGCCCACGACCGCGGGGTCGGAGCCGACCTCGACGCCCAGCAGGAACAGCAGGGCCCAAATGGTGACGGTGATAATCCGCTGCACAAAGGCGAGGCGCCGGCCGATAAGCAGACGCCCCGTCACGATGCCTCCGATGATGACGGCAAAAATTACAAGCATTCGGGTTATTCCTTTTTCGCCGTGAGTTTTTCGATTTGCTTCTCGGCCTCGGCCTCGAGTTTTTCGGCCTGTTTCTCCGCCTCGGACACCAGTTTATCCCCGGCTTTCTCAGCGGCGAGCTTAGCCAGAGCCCCCTTCTTCGAAGCCTCTTCGACCAGTTTGGTCCGCTGATTTTCAGCCGCTTCGACGAGCTTTTCTCCGGCCCGCTTCGCCTCCGCACGGAGGTTCTCGGCCTGCTTCTGAATCTCCTCCGAGAGCGACTCGCTGCCGGTGAGCTTCTGAATCTGTTCGTTGACGACGTTCTTCACCGCCTCCTCGGCCGCCTCCTTCACGCCGAGCGTGATCTTGGGCGAGGAGAACGTGCCGCCGATACCCACGCCGATAGACTGCAGGGTCTTGCCGCCCGGAACGGCCACCTTGGCCGTGTAGTCGATGGTCTGGTCGAGCCCCGTGGAGCCCGAAAGGTTGATGCCGACGTTGCCCAGTTTCAGGTCGAAGGGCTGCGTGGTGATGCGGCCGTCCTTAATGGCGAAACGGATCGCCACGTCCTTGGCCTCGATTTTCCGCAGGTCGTCGTTGTTCAGCGCTTTGGCCAGCGCGTCGAACGCCTCGATATTCTGCACATGGATATTAGCCGATTTGAGTTCGCCCGTGGCGGTGAGGGTCTGCAGGTCGGGCGACATCTGCCCGTCGAGCAGGGTATGCATATCGAGCGACAGCGAGTAGTCGCCGCCGGTCTTGGAGAAGATCGGCACGAGTTTCTGCACCATCTCCAGCTCCTCGAAAGTCTTCTGGAACGAGGCTCCCGCAATGTTGGCGTTGAGTTTCAGCGCGGGTTTCGCCGGATCGGCCGCCGTCGAGTAACTGCCCGAAGCCGTGGCCTTGCCGCCGAAGATGCCCAGCGCCAGCCGGTTGAGCGACAGCGCTCCGCCGGAGAGACTCATCTCGCCCGAAATGTCGCTGACCGT
The DNA here is from genome assembly GCA_001941065.1 of Alistipes sp. Zagget8. Taxonomy (GTDB): domain Bacteria; phylum Bacteroidota; class Bacteroidia; order Bacteroidales; family Rikenellaceae; genus Alistipes. The sequence goes on along the minus strand of MSHJ01000012.1, from coordinate 36,513 downwards.
CATCTTCCCGAAGAGCACCTTGCGCAGGTCGGTGTTGAGCGAGAGGTTCAGGTTGCGCGGAACCTCGATGGCCCGCATCGGTTCGGCAGGAGCCTCTTCGGCTGCGGCCTCCCCTTCCGCGGCAGGCATGGCGTCCATGATTTCGTTCAGGTCGAGGAGTTCGGATTTCACATAGAGCCGCCCCGAGAGCATGTCGCCCCGCAGCAGGTAGCCGATGTAGTTGGTCAGCTGGCCATTGGCCGAGAGGTCGCTCCTGCCGACCGTCACCCCGAACTCGCCGAGGGTCATCGCGGCGGGCGTGATGGTGGCCGCGGCGCGACGGATATGCACCGCCGGCAGGCTCGGGAGCGTCAGCCCCAGCTCCTCGACGGTGAAGGTTCCCTGCGCCCCGAGTTTTTCGTAACGGTTCTTCTCGATGTCGGACATACGGCCCGAGACTTTCAGGTCCGCGGCAATCTGGCCGCCCAGTTCGACACCTTTCTCCAGCGGATAGACCTCCTTCACGGCCCCCAGGTCGACACGGCCGGCAGCCGTGGCGCGGAATACGGGGTCGCTGACGAGGTTCGTGGCATAGAATGTCGCCGAAACGGAGTTCCCGGCCATCTTAAGTCCGAATTTCGAGAGGTCCACGACCGTTTTGTCCATCACGGCGCCGGGGTTCGAGACCTTGGCGGCGATGTTGATGCCGGTCACGGCCTTCGGAAGCGAGGAGTACTGGAAACTGCCGTCGCGGACCTCGGTTTTCAACTCGAAGGCCGGAAGCACCGAACCGCGCATCTCGCCCTTGGCCCAAAGGGCCATCGAGAGCTCGCCGCCCGCCGTGAGGTTTTTGAATTCCCGGGTGTAGAACGCCGGAATGAGCGACAGCACGTCCTTGAACTGCACCTTGTCGCAGCCCGCCGTGAGGTCCATGGCCACGGCATCGTCACGCAGTTCGACCCAGCCGTCGAGGCCCACCGAAATGGCGTTCAGCCGCAGCGTATTGCGCGAGAAGGTAAAGCGGTTGTTCGCCAGGTCGGCGTCGATCACCGCGACGAGCTCCGCCTCGGCGCCGCTCAGCAGCGGAATGCCGCCCGAAACGAAGCGCAGGTCCCGCGCCGTGAGCCGCAGGTCGAGATCGGTGCGCTCGGCCGACATGTTGCCCCGCAGGCGCAGCGAAAGGGGCACGGTCGAAAAGCGCATGTTCGTCGAATCGTCCTCGTAGCGGATCGCGGCGTCCGAAATCCGGAAATCGCGGACCGAAAGGCGGAACGACGAGGGTTCGGACGACTCTTCGGCGGGAGTCTCCTCCGCGGGCTCGTCCGACGGTTTCATCACGTCCCAGTTGACGGCTCCGTCGGCCAGTTTGTGCGCATGCACGGCCGGCGACGAGAGAATCACCTTGGTCACCTCGAACCCGCTGTCGCCGAACAGCGACATCAGGTTGACGACCACCGAAATCCGCTGCGCGGCGACGATCGTGTCGCCCTCGAAACGGTCCACGCCCACCAGCGTGAGCCCCTTCAGCTCCAGCGAAGCGTTCGGGAAATGGCGCAGCAGGCTGATGTCGAGTTTCTCGAAATCCAGTTTCGCCGCGAGCATCCCGTTGGCCTCGCGCTTCACGATGTCGGCAATCTTACCCCGCAACGCAATCGGCACGACGAGGGCAATCACCAGAATGGCGGCCACCACGACGGCCGCGATTTTCACGAACTTTTTCATTTCGCATCTGTTTTAATAGCAAAGACCGTCGTTGCGGCCTCTTCGAATCCCATTTTACGGTAGAGCGCCCGCGCGGCCTCCCGCGCAGGATTGGAGGTCAGCAGGACCTTCCCCGCTCCAATGACAGCCGCATGCTCCAGCGCAGCGGCCACGAGTGCACGTCCCGCCCCCGTTCCGCGGGCTTCGGCATCGACCACCACATCCTCGATCCACGCCTTGCGGCCTGACGGCACGTCGTACCACACGAGGGTCAGCAGCCCCCGGATGCCTCTTTCGGCCTCCGCCGCGAAGAGCGCCGCCGAGGGGGACTCCACGATGGCCTGCAGCCGTGCGGCCGAAGGGGCCTCGAGCCGCGGCGAAAGCTGCGGCATCAGCCGCGCGAACGCCTCGAGCAGCGGGCCGGTGACTTCCCGTACCTGTTTCACACTAAGTTCCATACCTGCAAAGATAAGCTTTTTATCGAAACGTTAGGGCGATCCGTGAAAAAAGCGTACTTTTGCCCGGCGCCGCAACCGGCGTTCAACACCAGAAACACACACACGATGACCCTCCGCGAACAACTGCTCGACATGGCCGAACCCGGCTACCGCGATTTCCACGCCACACTGGTGCCGGGTGTCGAAAACATCCTCGGCATCCGCCTGCCGCTGCTGCGCGGAATCGCCCGCGAAATCGCCCGGGGCGACTGGCGTGCGTTCCTCGCCGGGGACGACGTGCTTTACTATGAGGAACGGATGCTGCGGGGGCTGGTCATCGGCTACGCCAAATGCACGCCCGGGGAGAAACTCGGATACGTCGCGCGTTTCGTCCCGGAGATCGACAACTGGGCCGTCTGCGACTGCTTCTGCTGGCGGCTCAAGGCCGCCGAGCGGGCTCCGATGTGGGACTTTATCCAGCCCTATTTCCACGCGGAAAGGGAGTACGAACTGCGCTTCGCGGTGGTGATGGCGCTGGGCAATTTCGTGGACGCCGAGCACCTCGAGAAACTGCTGGAGCTGCTGGGCGGCATCCGCCACGAAGGCTACTACGCCCGGATGGGCGTGGCATGGGCCGTGTCGGTCTGCTTCATCAAATTCCCGGAACGGACGATGCGCTGGCTGCGGGAAGCCTGCCCGCTCGACGACTGGACCTTCAACAAGTCGCTGCAGAAAATCGTCGAGTCGTACCGCGTCACGGACGCCGACAAAGCGGCGGTCCGGGCGATGAAACGCCGCGCAAAATAACGGCGCGAACGACGGCTTTTCACAAAATAATATTACTTTTGTATACCTAATACTCACGATTCACACCATGCGCAAACTCGTAATCATTCCGACCTACAACGAAAAGGAGAACATATCGGCGATGATCGACAAGGTCTTCTCACTCCCCGAACCCTTCGAAATGCTCGTCATCGACGACGGCTCGCCCGACGGAACCGCCGCGATCGTCAAGGAGCGCCAGAAGGAGTTCCCCGCGGCGCTTCACCTGCTGGAGCGTTCGGGCAAGCAGGGACTCGGAACGGCCTACCTCACGGGATTCCGCTGGGGACTGGAGCAGGGTTTCGACTACATCTGCGAGATGGACTGCGACTTTTCGCACAATCCCGACGACCTGGTGCGGCTGTATGAGGCCGCCGCCGAGGGCAACGACGTGGTGGTGGGTTCGCGTTACGTGCAGGGTGTCAACGTCGTCAACTGGCCGATGTCGCGCCTCCTGATGTCCTATTTCGCCTCGATGTACGTGCGCATCGTCACGCGAATGCCTCTGCGCGACGCCACGGCGGGATTCGTCTGCTACTCGCGGCGGGCGCTGGAGACAATCGACCTCGACGCCGTCCGCATGAAGGGCTACGGCTTCCAGATCGAGATGAAATACACGGCCTGGCGGCTGGGCATGAAGCTCAAGGAGGTGTCGATCATCTTCGTCGAGCGCCGCGAGGGAACGTCGAAAATGAGCGGCGGCATCTTCCGCGAAGCCTTCTTCGGCGTACTGGGACTCCCCTTCCGCAAAATCCGCAAACGCCGATAAGCGGACATGGAGCAAGGAATGCTGAACACACGGCCGGGGACCGAAAATTCGGTCTGGCGGCGCATCGGGGCATTTTTCATGAATCCCCGCAACCTCTATATCCTCGGTCTGCTGCTGGTCGTGGCACTCTCCGTTTCGGAGGTCACGCGCGGCAAGCACAAAAATTTCATGATCTTCGCCGAATCGACGAAACTCTTCTGGCAGCAACTGTCCCCCTACGGCGCCAACTGGCCGCCCGCGGGATTCCCCATCCGGCTCGACTATTTCCTCTACGGGCCGCTTTTCAACATCCTTTTCGCACCGTTCGCCTACCTGCCCGCGTGGCTGGGACCGATTGCCTGGAACGTCTTCAATTTCACGCTCTGGTTCGCGGCGATCTTCACCCTGCCCGGAAAATTCACCCGCGAGGAGAAATGCAAATCGTTCCTGTTCACCTTCCTGATTCTGGCCTGCACGCAGCTGTCGTTCCAATATAATGTCGCCGTGGGTTACATGTTCCTGTTCGCCTACTCGCTGCTGGAACGCGACAAGGGATTCTGGGCCGTACTGCTGATTATGATCTCGGGATTCACGAAGATATACGGCATCTTCCAGCTGGCGATGCTGCTGTTCTATCCCCGTTTCTGGCGCAATATAGGCTATGCCGCGCTGATCGGCATCGCGTTCCTGCTGGCTCCGGCCATCAACAGGCCGTTCGCGGAACTGCCGGATTATTACGGCCAGTGGATCGGCGCCCTGACGGAACACCCGGGCACCCGGACATGGATGAACGTTTTCTACCTGCGGCCGCTCGGACTGCTACCCTACCGGATGTACATACAGATCGGCGTGCTGGCAAACTGGCGCTACTGGCGGCTGCCCTTCTTCCGGATAGCCTGCCTGGCCATCCTGATGGGATACGTCATCCTGTTCAGCAACTCCAGCGAGGGGCATACCTATGTGATTATGCTGATCGGCTACCAGATGTGGTACTGGACGATGCGCCGGGGGGGGGTAATCCGCCCCGCCGACAGAATCGCCTACTGGGCGACCTTCGTGATCGTGGTCGTGATGCCGGTGGACGTGCTGTGCCCGCCGAAGGTGATGCAGTTATTCTACGGATGGCAGCTTAATCTGTGGCTGCTGCTGGCCCTGTGGCTGAGGATGTGCTGGACGGCATTCATCCGCATCCCGGAGCCGATGAAGCGGGTCGAAGCCGCTTAGAACGTGAAGAAATAGTTCATGAAGAAATTCCAGAACGTCACCACGCCGGTGGCGAAGAGTTTCGCCAGGTAGAAATTCAGCCGGAAGCGGTTGTGCAGGACGTAAATCGTGGCGTTGTTGATAACCAGCCCGATCATCGCGATGCCCAGAAAACGCAGGTACTGGCCCGTGATGTCGGGATTTTCGTTGTGGAATGTCCAGACACGGTTGAGAATATAATTCGTGGTCGACGCGCAGAGGAATCCCAGCGAGTTGGCCACGTATTTGTTCAGCCGCAGGAACTCCTTGCAGAGGTAGGTGATCCCGAAATCGACGAACACGCCCGAGCCGCCGACTACGCAGAATTTTATAAATTGTTCGATCATATAGTTCCGACGACTTCCGTCGGGATGGATTTTCCGTTAAACCAATTCGTATATCCTTCGCGGCGCAGGGCGAACCCCACGTCGAATGTCTCCCCGGCCAGCTGCGGAGGCACGGAGAAGGTCACTTCGCAGGTCAGCGTATCGTCCGCCGGGATCGTGAAATGCGCCCCGGTCGGGAACTCCTCGACCCGGAAGCGCCCGTGTTTCCACAATATCGACAACTGCACGTCCTTTTCGCCGACCGCAATTTCGTAGGGATAGGGATTCGTGATTTCCAGCTTCAGCCGCAGCTCCTCGCCGACGGCCACCTGCGCGGGCAGCCCCGTAAAAGCAATCTCCACCAGCCGCACCGGATGAAAATTCCGGTCGACGAACCACGTGAACCGGCGACCGTTGGCCATCGTCAGGCTATGAACCTCCCGGGTCGTGTCGGCCACCTCGGCCGGACACTCGATGAGCACCTCGCGCCCCGTGAAGCGGGAATCGTCGTCCCGGAACTGCCACTGGTGTGTGCGGTAGCGTATGTTGGGCTGGCAGTAAGCCTCGCCGCCCGTGTAGAACGCATATTTGGCCGCCACGGCATAGCCCTGCCGGAAGACGACCGGCCGGCCGTCGGCCGCCTCGGCGATGGCGCCGTAGCTCGTCCGGTTGTCGAACACCTCGAAACGGATGCCCAGCGGATTGAAAATCATCTCCAGCCGCACCAGCGCAATCAACGCGATGGTCACACCGCCCGCCCACATCACGTAACGGCGCGTGCGGGGATGGCGCCGCGCATAGGTGAACAGCACGTAAATAAGGCCGAAGCACGCCACAATCACCCACTGGGGCTGCACGTATCCCCGCAAGGACGAGAGCAGGAAGAAGACGATGAAGGCCACGGGCAGGAGTTTCAGGGCCCGTCCGACCGTCGTCTGCGGCTTGACCTTCCGCCACGCCTGCACGTACAGCGGCACGAAGAAGGGGTTGAAAACGACCAGCATATTGGTCAGGAATTCGACGACATAGTTGGGTTTGAAGACCGAATTGCGGCCCGACAGGTGGTAGGCGAACGACGCCCAGTCGTGGTCGTACTGCCACACGAGGTGCGGAACGAGCAGAACGGCGGCGACCAGAGCGCTTAGATAAAGTGTAGGCCGCAGGAATTGTCGGGGGGGGGTCACTGCCAGCGCGAAGAGGACCACCAGCGCTCCGTGGTACTTGCTGTAAGCCATCAGCGCCATGGCGATGCCCATCCAGAGCCACGCCATGCGGCGGCCTTCGGTGAATCCCTTGAACGTCAGCAGGAACAGCGCCGCGGTGAGCATCAGCGGACCGTCGGGCACGGCGATAAAGCCGTAGAGCTGGAGCATCAGCGTCGCGGCCGAAATGACCGCGAACAGCGCGGCATCCCCGCGGTCGGCGTCCGCCGGGCGGACGATGCGCCACAGAATCCAGAGGTAGAGAGGCTGGAGCACGGTGAAAAAGAACCGCACGCCCAGTTCGCCGCCGAAGAGGTGTTCCCCGGCCCAGACTAGCAGGGCCGTCATGGGCGGATGGTCGAAATAACCCCATGCGAGCCGTTCGGCGAACAGGTGGTAATAGGCTTCGTCGTTGGCGAGTTCTGTCAGCCCCGCTTGCAGCAGGTTGCACACCCACCACACGGCGAGCCACAGGAGCACCAGCCTATCGGCGTCCAGCGAGGCGTATATTCTTTTGAAAGATGCTTTCATACCGGGGGACAAAGGTAGGAAAATTTCCCGGATTCGCCCAACCCGAAGCCCTCCATCGCCGCAGAATCGGACAAAACCGGCCGGAAACGACTTTTCCGGAAATTCACGGACCCGAAATCGCAGATATTAACAAAATAATCTAACAATTTTGTTGGATATTAAAAATACGGTCGTATATTTGCAACTGACAAAATTGTTAACAAAACACGATAACATGACCAAACCGGCCAAAAACAAGGAGCAGACGATCCTGGAAGCCGCCGAACAAGAGTTTCTCAACAAAGGATTCGCAGGGGCGCGGACAACCTCGATCGCTGAGGCGGCGGGCGTGACGCACGCCATGCTGCACTACTATTTCCGGACCAAGGAGCAACTCTTCGAGCGCATTCTCGACGAGAAGATGCGCCTGATGAGCCAGTCGGTGCTGACGGCCTTCGGCGAGCCGGGCCTCCCGCTGGCGGAACGCCTGCGAAACGGAATCGAGCGTCATTTCGATTTCATCGTGGCGAATCCCGACCTGCCGCGCTTCATCGTCAACGAGGTCTTCTCACGGCCCGACCACTACGAAGCGATGCGCACGCGCATCCGGGAAATTGCAGAGGTCCTGATGCGCGACATCCAGCAGGAGCTGGACGCGGCGGCGGCCCGCGGCGAGACGGAACGAATCGACGTGCGGATGCTGATGCTCGACATCATCTCGCTCAACGTCTTCCCGTTCATCGCCTACCCCGTCATCGAACCCATCCTCGGGAATTTCAGCACCGACCGGAGCCGCTTCTTCGCACTGCGCAAGGCCGAGAACGTCGAAACCATCATGCGCCGACTCAAAAAATCATAATCCATGAAACGAATCGCCCTTTTGTGCGGATACCTGCTGGCCGGACTCGCGGCCAATGCACAAGTGACACTCGACGAATGCCGCCGGCTGGCCCGCGAACACTACCCCGAAATCCGGCAGTACGACCTCGTGCGACGGACCGAGCAATACACCCTTTCGAACGCCCGCCGGGAATGGCTCCCGCAGCTCTCGCTGGCGGCGCAGGCCACCTGGGAGACCGACGTACCCTCGTTTCCGGACGCCCTTGCGGGCATGCTCGCCCAGCAGGGAATCGACATGCCCGGCATGAACAAGGACCAGTACAAGGTTGCGCTGGAACTGAACCAGACCCTCTGGGACGGCGGCAAATCGGGGGCCAACAAACGCATCGCCCAGGCCGAGGCCGCCGAGCAGGCGCGTTCGGCCGATGTGGACCTCTACGCGCTGCAGGGACGTGTGGACAACCTCTTTTTCGGCATCCTGCTCCTCGACGAACGGATCGCGCAGACCCGCCTCACGATCGACCTGCTGCGCAGCAACCTCGACAAGGTGCGGGCGCTGCAGCGCAACGGCGTGGCGATGCAGACCGACGCCGACGCCGTGGAAGCCGAACTGCTGACGGTCAACCAGCAGCTGACGCAGATCACGGCCTCGCGCGAAAGCTACCGCCGGATGCTGGAGGTGTTTATCGGACGACCGCTGGGCGGGGAGCCGCTGGCGCGTCCCGACGTCGCGGAACCCCGCACGTTCGAACCGGCACGTCCGGAACTGGCGCTGTTCGACGCCACGGCCGACAAGCTCACGGCCCAGGAACGGCTCGTGAAATCGGCGACCCGCCCGTGCTTCGGACTCTTTGCGCAGGGGTATTACGGCTATCCGGGGATGGACTATTTCCAGAGCATGATGTCGTCGGACTGGTCGTGGAACGCCCTGGTGGGCGTGAAGATGTCGTGGAATTTCGGAGCCTACTACACCAAAAAGAACTCGCTGAACAAACTGCGCACGGCTCAGGCGCAGGTCGAGGTGCAGCGGGATATATTCCTGTTCAACACGCGGTTGCAGACGACCGAGGAGAACGGCGACATCGCCCGCCTGCGCAAGGCCCTGGCCGACGATGACCGCATCGTAGCCCTGCGCCGCTCGGTGCGCGAAGCCGCCGAGTCGAAACTCCGCAACGGCGTGATCGACACCAACGACCTGCTGCAGAAAATCACCGACGAGGCGACGGCCGCCACGGCCCGCTCGGCCCGCGAGATCGAACTCCTGAAGAGCATCTATGAACTCAAACACACGCTAAACCGCTAAAAACACACCTTTTATGAAACGGATATTCATTTACTGCACCCTGCCGCTCCTGGCCGCCTCATGCGGCCGCAACGGGGATTTCGACGCCACGGGAACATTCGAAGCCACGGAGGTCGTGGTTTCGGCCGAAGCCGCGGGGCGCATTCTCTGGTTCGACGCCGAGGAAGGCGACGTGGTGCAGGCAGGCCGTCCCGTCGGTGCCATCGACACCGTGCAGCTCTACCTGCAGAAACTGCAGCTGGAGCGCCAGCAGGCCTCGGTCGTCAGCAACCGCCCCGACATCGCCAAGCAGGTGGCATCCCTGCGCGAGCAGATCGCCAAACAGCAGACCGAACGCCGCCGCATCGAGAACCTGCTCCGCGACGGCGCGGCCACGACCAAGCAGCTCGACGACATCGACGCCCAGCTCAAGGTGCTCGACGGACAGCTCGAGGCCCAGCTTTCGACGCTTTACAACAACGCCGCGTCGATCGACGAAAACTCCTCGGCCATCGAACTGCAGATCGCCCAGACCGAAGACCTGCTGGCGAAATGCCGCATCGCGTCGCCCATTACAGGGACGGTGCTGGCCAAATACAGCGAAGCCGGGGAGCTGGCGTCGATGGGACGTCCGCTGATGAAGGTCGCCGACCTCGACCGCATCTACCTGAGGGCCTATTTCACCTCGGACCAGCTGGCGGAGCTGAAGCTCGGGCAGGAGGTGACTGTCACGGCCGATTTCGGCGGCGACAGCCGCATCGACTATCCGGGGCGCATCACGTGGATTGCCTCGGAAAGCGAATTCACGCCCAAGAGCATCCAGACACGCGATTCGCGGGCATCGCTGGTCTATGCCGTGAAGATCGCCGTCGAGAACGACGGACGGTTGAAAATCGGCCTTTACGGCGAGGTAAAACGCTGAATCCGGGAGAAATGGCCGCACGCAATGCCATAGAGGCCGAGGGCCTCACCAAACGCTACGGGGCGCTGACGGCGCTCGACGGGGTGACGTTCGGGGTCGCCCGGGGCGAACTGTTCGGACTGATCGGTCCCGACGGTGCGGGCAAAACCACGCTGTTCCGCCTGCTCACGACGCTGATAAACCCCGACGGGGGCACGGCATCGATCGCCGGCTGCGACATCGTGCGGGACTACCGCGAAATCCGCAAACGGGTGGGTTACATGCCCGGGAGGTTCTCGCTCTACCCCGACCTGTCGGTCGCCGAAAACCTCGATTTCTTCGCGGCGCTGTTCGGCGTCAGCGCCGAAGCCAGCCGCGACCTGATCGCCCCGATCTACCGCCAGATCGAACCCTTCCGCACGCGCCGCGCCGGGAAGCTCTCGGGCGGCATGAAGCAGAAACTGGCTCTCTGCTGTGCGCTGATCCACCGTCCCTCGGTGCTGCTGCTCGACGAGCCGACCACGGGCGTCGACGCCGTGTCGCGCAGCGAATTCTGGGACATGCTCTCCGAACTGAAATCGAAGGGCATCTCGATGCTCGTATCGACCCCTTACATGGACGAAGCACGCCGCTGCGACCGCATAGCCCTGATAAACGAGGCGAAAATCCTCGGCATCGACACCCCGCAGGGGATCGTCAGCCGGTTCGACGAACCGATCTACGCACTCTCGGGCAGGGATATGTACGGCCTGCTGCTGGCGGCCCGCCGTGCGGAGGGGGTTCGCGAATGCTACCCCTTCGGCGAGGCGCACCACCTGATTCCCGATGCGGGATTCGACGCCGCGGCCTTCGCCCGCTTCCTGGCCGGGCAGGGGTTCGCTGACGCCGTGATACGCCCCGCCGAAGCCGGAATCGAAGACGTATTCATCAAACTGATGCACCATGAACAATGACCCGATCATATCCGTCCGGGAACTGAGCAAGCGCTTCGGCAGTTTCGTGGCCGTCGACCGCATCACCTTCGACGTGGCCCGCGGGGAGATCTTCGGATTCCTCGGGGCGAACGGCGCTGGGAAAACGACCGCCATGCGCATGCTGTGCGGGCTGAGCTACCCCACGTCGGGCAGCGGGACGGTCGCGGGATTCGACGTGATGCGCCAGGGCGAACAGATCAAACGCCGCATCGGCTACATGAGCCAGCGGTTCTCGCTCTACGACGACCTCACCGTGCTGGAGAACATCCGCCTCTACGGAGGCATTTACGGACTGACGCGCCGGGAGATACTGCGGCGTGCCGTGACGCTGCTCGACCGGCTCCAATTCCGCCGGGAGGCCGACACGCTCGTAGGCTCCCTGCCGCTCGGCTGGAAGCAGAAACTGGCCTTCTCGGTGGCGACGCTGCACCGCCCCGAGGTGGTCTTCCTCGACGAGCCGACCGGAGGCGTAGACCCCGTGACGCGCCGTCAGTTCTGGGAGCTGATCTACGAAGCCGCCGCCGAAGGCACGACCGTTTTCGTCACGACGCACTACATGGACGAAGCCGAATACTGCTCGCGCGTGTCGATCATGGTCGACGGGCAGGTGCGGGCGCTGGGCGCCCCGGCCGAACTGAAAAGACAATTCGCCGCAGGGTCGATGGACGAGGTATTCCGCACGCTGGCCCGCGGCGCAAAACGCACCGAATAACCATGGGAGGTTTTCTGTCATTCGTCAAAAAAGAGACGCTGCACATCGTGCGCGACCGGCGCACGATGATGATCGCGCTGCTGATGCCCGTCGTGCAGATCCTGCTGTTCGGATTCGCCCTCTCGACCGAAATCAACAACATCGATTTCGCGGTGACGTCCCCGAACCGCACGGAGGCGGTGCGCCGGCAGGTGGAGCGCATCGCAGCCAACCCCTATTTCACGTTCAAGGGCTACATCGCCCCGAACGAGATCGACAACGCACTGCGCTCGGGCAGGGCCGATGCCGTGGCGGTCTTCGCCGACGACTACGACCGGCAGACGGCGGCCACCGAACGGGGCGAGCCCGCCGAAAAGGCCGTGCAGCTGATTTTCGACGCCTCGAATCCCAACAACGCCGCAGCCGGGGCCGGCTATATGCAGAGCATCCTGCTCGCCGGACGGCAGACGGGAGCCGCGGCCCCCGAGACGCGCCTGCTCTACAACCCGCAGATGAAGAGCGCCTACAATTTCGTGCCGGGCATCATGGGGCTGATCTTCATCCTGATCTGCGCCATGCTGACCTCCGTGTCGATCGTGCGCGAAGAGGAGACCGGGACGATGGAGGTGCTGCTGGTGTCGCCCGTGCGGCCCATCCGGATCATCTTCGCCAAGATGATCCCCTATTTCCTGCTCTCGTGCCTCAACCTGGTGTCGATCCTGCTGCTGGCGCGTTTCGTGCTCGGGATGCCGATGTCGGGGTCGCTCGCCGGGCTGGTCGGAATTTCGCTCCTCTACCTGATGCTGGCGCTGGCGCTCGGACTCCTGATCTCGACGCTGGCCAACAACCAGGTGACGGCCATGCTCATCTCGGGCATGCTGCTGATGCTCCCTATCATCATGCTGTCAGGCATGGTCTTCCCCATCGAAAACATGCCGGGCATCCTGCAGGGCGTCTCGTGCATCATCCCCGCCCGCTGGTACATCGAGGCCGTGCGCAAACTGATGATCGAAGGGGTGCCCTTCGCGGACGTGCTCCGGGAGGTCCTCATCCTGGCCGCCATGACCGCCGTGCTGATCGGCGTGGCGCTCCGGAAATTCAACGATAAACTCGAATAGCCATGCGAACACTATGCGTACTGCTCGAAAAGGAGTTCCGGCAGTTCCTCCGCAACCCCTTTCTGCCGAAGATGGTCGTGATATTCCCGCTCATGATCATGTTCGTCATCCCGTGGGTCACGACGATGGACGTGCGGCACATCGGCGTCTCGGTCGTGGACAACGACCTCACGACAGCTTCGCGGCGGCTGATCCAAAAGATCGACGCCTCGGATTACTTCACGCTCGGCAGCGTCACGAAGGATTTCGGCTCCTCGCTCACACAGATCGAAGCAGGCGATGCAGACGTGATCGTGGAGATTCCCGACGGCTTCGAACGCTCGATAGCCGCCGGAGCGCCCGAAAAGGTCAGCATCACGGCCAACGGCGTCAATGCGCTCAAAGGAAGCCTCGGAACACAGTACATGGTGCAGACCGTGATGCAAACCCTCGCCGAACTGCGCGGCGAGGAGGGGCTTCCGGCGGCAGCCGACCTCGTGGTCGTCGAGAACCGCTACAACCCTACGCTCGAATACCGCAACTACATGATTCCGGCGTTGATGATCATGCTGCTCATCATGATCTGCGGATTCCTCCCGGCCCTGAACCTCGTGGGCGAAAAGGAGAAAGGCACCATCGAACAGATCAACGTCACACCCGTCAGCCGGCTGACGTTCACGCTGGCGAAACTGATCCCCTACTGGATCATCGGGCTCGTGGTGCTCGCGTTCGTCATGCTGATCGCCCGGGCCGTCTACGGACTGGCCCCGGCAGGTTCCGTCGGGGCGATTTACCTCGCGGCGGTGCTCTTCATCCTCACCATGTCGGGCCTCGGCGTGGCAATCGCCAACCGGTCGGAAACCATGCAGCAGGCGATGTTCGTGATGTTCTTCTTCGTGATGATCTTCGTGCTGATGAGCGGCCTGATGACCCCCATCGAATCGATGCCCGCATGGGCGCAGTGGATCACCCGCTTCCTGCCGCCCTGCTATTTCGTGGAGATCATGCGCTCCGTCTACCTCAAAGGCTCGCTGATCGCAGAGCTGTGGACGAACTATGCACTCCTGGGCGTTTTCGCCGCCCTCTTCAACACGCTTACCGCCGTGACCTACCGCAAGCAGGCGTAAGCCCCATTTACGGACGACACCTCAAAACCATACGACTATGAACCGAGAAGAAATGCTGAAAGCCGCCTGCGAACTCTTCCTGCGCGAAGGTATCCGGGACCTGAACCTGCACAAGATCGCCGACAAACTCGGCGTCACCCGCCACGACCTGCATGCCAGCTTCGGCGACAAACGCGAACTGGCGGAACTGAGCGTCGAATACGGACTGCAACAGCTCGACGAGACGCTGCAGGCCGCCGAAGCCGCTTCTGCGAATCCCGTCGAGGCGCTGATCCGCACGTCGGTCACGGCGTGCGACGCCTTCGGGCAGATGAGCTGGATGTTCTCCGAGGACGCACCCTACTACCCGGCCGTGATCGACGCCATCGACCTCGAGCGGCAGAAACTGCAGGAACGGCAGCAGACGCTCTTCCGGCAGGGAGTCGAGCAGGGCTACCTGCTCGGCGAAGCCTATTACGAGCTGTTCGAACAGCTTTTCTGGCAGAATGCCATGGCCGGAAGCCGCTTCCGCGAAACCACCCTGCGCGTGCTCTTCACCGTGGTGCGCGGCTCCGCGACCGAACGGGGCCGGCAGGAGGCGGAACGGGTCCGCGAAACAATGGGGCTGGCCGGCTGACGCCGCCAGACGAAAGGGAGGGGCTATGCCCCGTTCAATTCGGCGAGTATCTGCCGGACGAGGGCTTCGTCGGCATCGGTCACGGAGTATTCCGGGACGCCGGCGCACCCGCCCATCGAGACCTGCGGATTGCGGAAGCGCATGGCGCTTTCGCGTTCCCGGCGGGCGCTGAAATGCAGGGCATCGACCCCCGCGGCGGCCAGCAGGCGGGCGTTCGACGGATTGACACCGCTCCCCGCCATGACCTCGATGCGTCCGGCCGCCTGCGCCGCCAACGCACGCAGCGTCTCGATACCCTCCTGCGCCGTATTGCGGCCTCCGGAGGTGAGCACCCGGCGGCATCCGGTGCGGATGACCGCTTCGAGCGCCTGCCGGGGATCGCGCGTCATGTCGAACGCCCGGTGAAACGTCACCTCCATCCCCTCCGCCTCGCGGACAAGTTGCGCCGTGCGCGTCTCGTCCACCTCTCCGTCGGGGGTCAGCAGCCCGAAGACCACCCCGTCGGCTCCGCAGGCACGGGCGAAGCGAATCTCTTCGGCCATCAGCGCCGTTTCGGCGTCCATATAGCAGAAATCCCCGCCCCGGGGACGTATCATCACGCTCAGCCGCAGGCCCGGCAGGCTCCGGGCATAGCGGATCAGCCCGGCGGAAGGGGTCGTGCCCCCTTCGAGGGGCGCGGCGCAGAGCTCGATGCGCGTGACGCCCGTTCGCCGGGCTATATCGCACGCATCGCAGGTATAGGCACAAAGTTCAGTCGTCATAAATTCCGGTCATAATTGGTGTACGGTATGCAGGAGCCGGTCGCCGAGGCCGATCGTATAGCCGTGGGATTCGAACACGACGCGGTTGAACGTGTCGCCGATCAGAAAGACCGGAAGCGGGACGTTCCCCAGCAGCTGCATCGCTTCGAGAATCCGCCTGCGGACCGAACCGTCGCGGTCGATGCCGAAGGTAACGGTCTCCGGCAGCCGGGCCGCAGGCGACGCCGTGTATTTCCGATACGCCCCCTCGTCGGGGAAGAGCAGGATCAGCGAACGCCCCCACTTCTCCAGTTCCGCGGCCTTGGCGGCGATGTCCTTCAGCGCATGGTCCGTAGGCTCCTGCCCGACGCCCAGCAATCCGACCACGAAATAACCGCGCCCCGCGGTCGTGAGGACCGACGTTTCGGCGCCCGTCGCGGCGTCGGTGAATTTCGACTCGGAGTCGAAACTCCCGATCACGCGGACCGCCTCCGAATTGTCGCGCATCGTCAGGTCCGTTTCGGTCGTGCTGTCCGGACGGACGTTGAAGAACGACACGTTCCCCAGCACGCTGCCGTCGGCGAGCCGGCTGCCTGTCACGAGCATATAATAACCGGTTTCCAGCTCGGCGGGAGCCCGGAACAATTCGCTCCATTTCCCGAAATCGGGATAGTTCAGCAGGGAGAACGACTGCCCGTCGAAGCGCGAAAGGGAAAAGTGCCGGAAATACTCCGGATCGTCGAGACGCGGAATCGACGCATAGTTCAATTTCAGCTGTCCGGTCTCCAGCTCCCGGCTCCCGGCCGCGTCGAAATCGACGGGCATGTCCTTTCCGGCATGGCGGTAGAAGAGATTGCCCGTAACGCGGTCGATCCACGCCGGGATGCCGAGCGAACGGGCCGCGGCCACGAAGAAGATGGCCCACGAGGGTCTGTCGGTCGTCCGGCTGCGCCACACGCCTTCGGGCGAGATGGTCGTGGAGACGGTGCAGAGCTCCGGACGCAGGGTCAGGCTGTCGCGGCACCACGCCGCCAGACGCTGCGGATCGTCGCGGAAAGCGGCGGCATCGGCGGCCGAAATTTCCCGCTGCAGGAACGACCGGTAGGGCGTGAGCATCTCATCGGCCACGCGCGGGGCCAGCACGCCCGCGGCATCGGCATCCTTATCCGTGTTGTAAAGATGGTCCGCGAGCACCGCCGACGGTGTGTCGCGCAGGTCCTTTTCCGACAGCGCGGCGAGCAGTTGCAGGGCACGCCCGGCATATCCGTTCCGGCTCGCTTCGCGCAGAAAATCCATGATCTCGGCGTGATTGCCGCGCGACGCGGCGATAAATCCGGCCACATCGTCCGGCTTCATGCCGACGGACCGTGCAAACTCCGCGACGGCGGGTTTCGCAGGAAACGTGGCGATATAGGCGTTGCGGATGGAGTCTTCGCGGTTGAAGCGGCGGTCGTTCTCCGCACGCCGGGCGGCCGTCACCTCGGGCAAATTCGCGTTCTCAGCCGGGGGAACGATGTCGACGGGAAAGGAAAATTCGTCGCCGATCACATGATCCAGCACCACCGTCGCCTGCGGTTCCCGGCCGAAAGAGACCTTCCGGACCCCGAACCGACCGTCGCGGACAGCCGTGACGAGCATATCGCCCAACCCCGCCGACAGCGACGCCCGTCCCCGGGCGTCGGTCGTTTTGCGCGACACGGTGTAGAACTCGGCGTAATTGTAAAGTTTGAACTCCACGGTCGCACCCTCCACGGGGCTGCCCGCGGCGTCAGTGACCGTCACGGTGAGCGGAGCGCACGCGGCATAGTTCGAAATCACGTTGATCTCGGTATAGTTGGCGGTGGTTTTCATCACCTCCTCCGGACCGTCGTAATAGCCGAAGACCTTGGTGTGCATCAGCATCCCGCGGCTGGCCGGGGCGTTGAACCACCCCAGGTCGAGCACCGGCTCCGGCTCGCAGGCCCCGAGGAAATGCCACCGTCCGTCGGCCCAGGCTTCGACCCAGGCGTGGTTGTCGTCGGTATGCGCCCAGCGGGGCGTGTAGACCTGCCGGGCCGGGATGCCCACCGACCGCAGGGCCGCGACGAGCAGCGTGGACTCCTCGCCGCAGCGGCCGTAAGCTGTGCGCACCGTGGCCAGCGGCGAGCTGGTCCGCGCATCCGACGGCTGGTAGTTGGCCTTCTCGTGGCACCAATGGTTCACCTCCAGAACGGCGTCGTACATCGACAGCCCCTCGACACGGGATTTGAGTTCATCGTGAAACACCCGGCGCGAATCGTCGAGATGCTCGTTGTTCACCCGCACGGGCAGCACGAAATGCCGGAACAGTTCGTCGGAGACGGCCCCGCCCCAGGGCATCTCCTGCCGGGCAGCCAGCGCCCCGCGCACGTTTTCCAGATAAAAATCGCCCGGATAGTCGGTGATGTCCCCCACGGGCATATAGGCATAGAGGAACGTCATGGCGTCGCGTTCGGGCGGCGTCATCGCCCCGTCGAACACCCGGAACAAGTCGCCCCGGGACAGCAGCTCCCGCTTGTGGCGGAAATCGGCCTCCACACGCCGCATGAACCCGCCGTCGGCGGAAGAGCATCCCGGCAGCAGACCCGCAAGCATCAGCAGGCCCGCCAATAACTGTAAGTTTCGTTTCATCGGAGTGTAAGTTCCAGTATCCGGTCCGTGTCCTGCGGAATATCCTGCAGATGCAGCACGATCCCTTTGTCCCTGAGTTTTTCGAATTTCACCGCCCTGCCGTTGTTCAGGCACCGGGCGCTCCCGACCTGCTCCGCAAGCGGCAGGTACAGCGCATCGTCCTGCAGGTCGAGCACATGCACATAGAGTTTGTCGCCCTTGCGGGTCGTCACGCCCCAGTCGTGCGGCGGAATGTCCCCGCCCCGGGTTCCGTAGATGCTCTCGCCGTACCGGGCGAGCCATTCGCCCATCTCCCGCAGCCGTTCGACGGCCGCTTCAGGCAGTTTTCCGTCAGGCCGGGGACCGATATTGAGCAGCAGGTTCCCGTTGCGGCCCGCGGCTTGCACGAGGTAGCGGATCAGCATTCCGGCCGGTTTGTAGTCGAGGTCGGTGATCTTGTAGCCCCACATGCCGTTCATCGTCTGGCAGGTTTCGAGCGGCAGGCGGCCGACCTCCTGACCCGAAAGTCCGGCGGTGTTCTCGCCCGGAAGGTCGCGCTCGAAAATCTGGATGTCCTCGCCCTCGAACGGCACGAGGTGGTGGTTGTTACCCACGAGACACGCTGGCTGAACGGCATGGATATGATCGTATAGCCCGCGGAGCTTCCAGTCGAAATCCGGATTTCGGTCCTGGTCCCACACCCCGTCGAACCACACGGCGCCCACCGGGCCGTAACCCGTCAGCAGCTCCGTGAGCTGGCGTTTCATAAAGTCGTAATAGTGCGCATAGTCGACAGCCGTTCCGGGACGCCCCGTCCCGAGTCCCGTCCGGCCGCGCGGGCAGTCGTCGCGGTACCAGTCGATCAGCGAATAATAGAGGTGCAGGCGGATGCCCTGACGACCGCATTCGTCGGCCAGCGCCTTCACGACATCCCGGCCATACGGAGTGGCATCCACGATGTCGTAGTCCGTCTGCGCGGTGTCCCACATCGAGAAGCCGTCGTGGTGGCGCGTCGTGAAGCAGACATATCCGGCACCCGAGGATTTGATGGCCGATACCCACTCCGCGGCATCGAAACCGTGCGGATAGAACGCATTGGCCAGCCGGGCGTACTCCCGGTAATCGATGTCGCGGTTGGTCATCGTCCATTCGCCCGTGCCGAGCAGGGAGTAGAGTCCCCAATGGAGGAAAATGCCGAATTTGGCATCCTGAAACGCCGTCCGGGCCTGCAGGTTTTCAGGCGCCGGGACATAGGGCGCAGCCCCATGCGCAGAGGCCGTCCAGCAAACGGCGGCGCAGGCCGCAACGATCCAGCGGTTTTTCATCGTATTCGGGTTTAGGATTATACTTTATTTAAAATTAATACAAATCCGCGACAATTACACCACTTTTTTTCAGTTTTTCTTCCCGTCTATCACAATCGGGGCTTTTCAGCGTCGGAAAAGTCACTTTTATTACGCCGTTCGGGCGCGGCCGCCGGACACCCGATACCCCTTCCGCCCTTCGTCTGCCCGGAAGCAGAATCGCAGGCTCGGGCGCCTGTCAGCCGGAAAAACCGGAAAAACAGCCCGCAAAAATAAGATTCGGAGCAAGTTACAAAAAACAAACAATCCCAGTTTATAGATTACATATTTAACATTCAATATTGGTTTTCACAAACTTTTTGTCGACATTTACATCGGCAACAGCTCCGAATTAGAAGATAATACTTGCACAGTCCGGATATATTTTTTATATTTGGGCGTCATATTAAACACGGGAAGTGTAAGTTTATTCTCACAGTGGAATCTGGAAAATTCAATTGGAGAGAGAATAAGTGGTTATCTTCTTGCGTCATATCCATATCATAACTGGGTATAGGCGTGGGGCTGTTGCTTATTTTATCTCCAAGGTATTCCAGAACCTCACTGTTAAAATAATCTTCGGCACCACGCTTTCTTATTTACTAACCCTGCTTTCGAGGTGCGGTAAGCAATGATTACCCGTCGTTCCGGACAACGGCGACGACGGGAGTTGATGCGAAAACCCCGGCCGGACACACTCCTGCCGCTTTAAAACCCACCTCTCCATGAAAAAATTCTATTCACTGTGCGTACTGCTCTGTGTCATAGGAGCGAGCAGCTGCCTGATTTCGTCGTGCTCTTCGGACGACGAGGGCGACACGCCTCCCGCACTGCCGGGCAACTCCTTCGTCTACGGCGATACGGAGCACAAGATCGAATCCGTGGTCTACGCGGTCGATGAAACGGGGAAAATCTACTCCTTTTATTTCTCGCCCACCCCGGGACTCGTCGATCTCGATGCGATGCTGATCGCCGACGACTACATCCGGATCGTCACGAACACCCCGACCGGCGAGATCGACCTGCTGGCAAGCGGCAACCAGCTGCTTTACAAGAAGCTGAACATCTCCTCCGCGACCGGGGACAATGTCCAAAAGGCCGTGCTGACGCTCCAGCTGACCTCCCTCACCACCGCGAAGATGAGCCTCGACGCCGCCACGAAAGACGGCGCAACGCTCCGGGCCGAGTACAACGGCCTCTGCATCAAGCAGGGCGGCGGCCAGGAGGTCCCCACCTACGACGTGACGCTCACCAGCCAGATCTTCGGCTACTACATGGGGCCCAAGGAGGGCGCGGACACCAATGAATATTATATGGCCCTGACCAACGCCGAGTTCCAGGCAACGGGCGGCACGCAGTTCGCCGTCAAGTCGGCGGGCTATGTGCTGATGCTGGATTTCTACGGCGCCACGGGCGAGAACTGGAAGGATATGCCCACGGGTACGTTCTCCGAGAGCAAGAATTTCGAAGACCACACCTATTTCAGCAATTACAGTTTCATTTCCTATTACGACGATAACGGCCAGCGGACGGATTACCAGATCGCCGACGACGTGAAGATCGAGCGTGACGAAGCGGGCAATGCGACCGTCACCGCCACCTACCTCGACGCACGTTACGAGGAGCACAAGATCATCTACACGGGCGAACTGACGATGGGCAACGCCACGCTCAACGTCCATGTACCGATGGTCGAACGCGATATGGTCGTCGATGGCGCCTATGCCTCGGGCATATACGAAGGCGATGTCCTCGACAACGGCAGCGGTCTCGTGGAAATCACCATTATCGACCAGAAAGGCGAGAACGACGAGCCCAACGGCTCCGCACTGCATATCACCCTGTCCGGCAAGAAATTCACCAACCCAAAAACGGAACGCGGCCTCACGCCCGGCACCTACACGGCCGCCACGACCTACGAACAGAATACCTGGGCTCCAGCTTTTGAAGTAGAAATCATGCCCGGCCAGTTCGTCACGATGGGGACCTACGCCCTTTATGACAACGGAACGCAGCAGGGCCAGTACTCGTATGCCGTGGCCGGCGACATCGTCATCCGGGAGGGCGGCCGGAAAAACTATTACACCATCGAATACGAACTCCAATCCGTCGACGGTTACAAAATCAGCGGATCGTATACGGGCGAAGTATTCCTCGAAGACCAGTCGAACGACGAGAAGAACGACGGTTCGTCAACACTCGAAAGCGACTACGCAATGAACCTCGGCTACCTGAAAAGAGCGGACTGCTATCCGCAGGACCAGATCTGGGTTCCGGCCCTGGGCGGCAATATTCCCGTTTCCAGCATCCCCGACATCACCCCTCCCGGAAAAGCGTGCGGATACCAGTTCTTCCGGATCGGTACGACTGCGGGCACCTGGGAGATCACGGACGAATATCCGTTAGGCGGAGGCTGGGACGGCAAGGGCAAAGGCAAGCTCGTCGAAGGCGACATCATCGGAATCGAGCTGCTCGTTGCCGAGGGCACGGAGGACAAGATCACCCCGGGCGTCTATCCGGTAACGCCGAACCGCTATCCGGCACAATTCCGTCCCGGCGTCTGCGTCCGCGGATACACCGGAAATGGCGGCACCACCTGGCAATTCATCGCGAGCGCCATCGGCTGGGGTTATCCCTCCGGGTATTTCGATCCGGACTACAAGGTTGTAGAAGGATGGCTCAATATTCCTACGGCCAACAAATTCGCCTCGATCTACGGCGGTTCGATCACCGTTTCGAAGGCCGAGGGCGGCGACAACTGGTACACGTTCAAAATCGACGGTATAGATGTCGTCAAGCACAAAGTCACGGGTTCGTGGACCGGGCCGGTCTACCTCGGAGGCACGGACACGCCCGTCCAGCGGTCCGGAACCGCCGTGCAGGCGGCCGCAAAACAGCGTGCGCTGTCGCTCCGCGAGGTCAAATCGCATATCGCCGATCAGCAATCCGTCCTGCCGAAGCGTCATACCTATAATAAATAAATCGACAAAAAGTGCGCGGGTGTCCGTACCCGCGCACTTTTCTCACCCTCAAAACCCAAGCAAATGAAAAAGTTCTACTGGTCGAGACTACGCGTCCTGACATGGGCTGCGCTGTTCACAGCCGGCGGCTTCGCCTCCTGTTCCGACGACGAGAAGGAGCCGACTCCTCCTCCCCCTGTCGAATTGAACGATCAAATCAGGTACGACGGCGGACAGCCCACGGACATCAAATCGGCGATCTTCGACGTGGAAGACACCGACCTCTACACCTTCTACCTCTCGCCCACGGCAGGCATCAAGGACCTCGCGGGCATGAGCGCCGCGAAAGACTACCTCAGCGTGGTCGTCCGCAACCCCAAGGGCACCGTGAACACGGCGTCCGACACGTTCGAAATCGCCTACAAGGACATTTCGGTGACGAAGCAGACCATGAACGACATCGAGAAGGTGCAGCTTTCGGCCGACCTCGTGGCGGAGACCCAACGGCTCAACCTCTATGTCGAGGTGACGCTCAAATCGGGCAAGACGCTGCTGGCCCGCTACAACAGCACCTGCTCCGAGGCCGTGCCGCAGAAGCTCGGCAACCAGTTCGAGCTCGACAAGGTCATCACGGCCATCGGCAGCGTCGTGGAATGGCGCAACCCCGCCGCAGGGACGACCTCCTACTATTTCTATACTCAGAGCGACGTAACGGCCCCTTCGGACGCAACGCCCGCGGGTATGGAGCTCACCATCGCCGACGGTACCGAGACGGCGAACATCGACCTTTCGAAGGCCGATCCCGAGAAGGTCAAGGTGAAATGCGGCGGGTTCCTGAATGCCGCCGGCACCACCGGCACGCTCAGCCTCTCGAAGAACGCCGACGGAACGGAACTGACCGTAGCGATCGACGCCCTGAAAGGCGGCAGCCACCTGCGCACGGCCTACACCGGAGCGTTCGCCCCGGGATACGCCAGCATTAACAAGATGAAAGTGACCGAGGGCGGAACGCCGGAGGAAGCCGCCATGAAGCGGGTGTTCAGCTACAAGGAGTCGCTGACGAACAACTTTGCATTCGGCCTTGCGGATGCGGAGACGCCCGACGGACTCATGGAGGGCCATTACGCCGTGCAGCTGGGCCTGAGCAACAACATGATCGGCGAGACGATCGACCTGGCGACGGAAAGCAGCAAATGCACGTTCCGGCTCTACGACTACCGGACTTACAAGACCTACGACACCGCCAAGTCCACGGGCGCAGGCGTTACGGGCACGGTCACCACGGCCGGCACGGCCCAGCGGCTGTACCTGCACCTCTCGGTGGCGTTCCCCGACGGCCCGGCAATCGAAGGCGAGTGGTATGGAGACGTGACCGCCGCGGAGGCGTTCGACCTCGCCCCCGTGAAACCGTTCAGACCCCATATCAACGTGGTTTCGGCCGACGGCGAAACGGTGATGGACCGGGATTTATCGGCGATGGAGGTGCGTCTGGAAAAGAATTACAGGCTGCGCGGCGGCGATCCGCAATACGGCGGCGCCACGTTCGACGCCTATTTCCTCTATTTCCGCCACGCAGAAGGTTCGGACGAACCCATCGAGACCACGACCTATTTCCCCCAGCTGATGATTCCCGCCTCGTTCCTCGGAACCGCGGACCTCGATCTGGCCGTGCCGCAGGACGATCTCTACTGGAATTTCAAGTACACCAACAGCAGTGTCGTTCTGCAAGGCGAATACACGGAACGATATACGATGTACGGGTCCACCTACGGCACCTGTCCCGACGAAGTGAAAGTCTCCCTGATCCGGAATGCCGACAAGACCTGGAAGGTAACCTTCACGATGAAGGACTCCTATCCGTCGCCGTATAACCCGGACCGCAAGGAGGGCACCCAGAACTCCATAGCCATCGAGTGGGAGGGCGCCGCCACCAAGTATTCGGGCACGAAGAAGAACGACCTCTCCGACGCAGATTATTGATCCCGAAGGCGGCCGGCGAAAGCCGCCGACACCTTCGTTCTCCGGTCCCGGCATCCTTGTGTGCCGGGACCGGGAAACGGGGGTGAAGGGGACCTTTTCGGCCTTTCCGGAAGGAACCGGGCCGGGCCGGAGCGCCGTCAAAACACATTTCAAGCGTATAACTCCATTCTTTTATGATCAGAAAACTACTTGTAACCCTATTGGTTGCGCTGGGAACTTGCCTCTCATCCCCCGCTCAGCAGCACCAGGTGACCGGTACGGTCAAAGACCAGGCCGGAAAGCCCATCGCAGGCGCGACGATCCTGGTCCAGGGCTCGTCCGCAGGCACCACCTCGAACG
This sequence comes from Alistipes sp. Zagget8, assembly GCA_001941065.1. Taxonomy (GTDB): domain Bacteria; phylum Bacteroidota; class Bacteroidia; order Bacteroidales; family Rikenellaceae; genus Alistipes. Next base: position 12,025 of record MSHJ01000012.1, on the reverse strand, counting down.
GCGCCGGCAGCTACACCATCGCGGTCCCCGCGAACGACACGCTGCTCGTATCGTTTATCGGCTACCAGACGCAGCAAATCGCTGTCGCCGGTAAAACACGCATCGATGTCGTCCTCAAAGAGGATACGCAGGCCATCGACGACGTGATCGTCGTGGCGTTCGGCACGGCCAAGAAAGAGGCCTTCACGGGCTCCGCGAAGGTCGTCAAGTCGGACGACATCGCCAAGTCGCAGCAGTCCAACGTGGCGCAGGCGCTGGCGGGCAAGGTCGCGGGCGTGCAGTTGGTCAACACCTCGGGACAGCCGGGCAAAAGCCCCGAGGTCCGCATCCGCGGCTTCAGCTCGCTCAACGCCGACAACAAGCCGCTGTGGATCGTCGACGGCATGCCCTATTCGGGAGACCTCAACAACCTGAACCCGAACGACGTGGAGTCGATGACCGTGCTCAAGGACGCCGCTTCGAATTCGCTGTACGGCGCCCGCGGCGCCAACGGCGTGGTGATGGTCACCACGAAGAAGGCCAAGTCGAAAGAGGCGGTCATCACCGTAGACGCCAAATGGGGCGTCAACTCACGCGCAGTCAAGGATTACGAATACATCACCAACCCGGCGCAGTTCTACGAAACGCATTACAACGCGCTGAAGAACTACTACCTCGACTCGGACATGACCGCCGCCGAAGCCCATGCCAAAGCCAGCCGCAACCTCACGGGATCGGCCAGCGACGGCGGCCTGGGGTACATGGTCTACACGGTTCCCGAAGGGCAGGAGTTCATCGGCGCCAACGGCAAGGTCAATCCGCAGGCCACGCTGGGACGGCGCCTCGTCTACCAGGGCGAAGAGTATTACGTCCGTCCCGACGACTGGACCGACGCCGCGTTCCGCACGTCGCTCCGGCAGGAATACAACGTCAGCATCGGCGGTTCGGGCGACAAAACCTCGGTTTACGCCTCGTTCGGCTACCTCAACAACGAAGGCATCGCCTACAATTCGGACATGGACCGCTTCACGGGCCGCGTGAAACTGGATTACCAGGCAAAAAAATGGCTCAAAATGGGCATCAACGCCAACTACGCCCGGTTCCACTACAACCAGATCGACGACGACGGCGCAGGCAACAGCTCGGGCAACGTTTTCGCCTACACGGCAGCCGTCGGCCCGATCTATCCGCTCTACATCCGCGGCGGCGACGGCCGGGTGCTCTACACCAAAGAGGGTATCAAGCGTTACGACTACGGCGAGAACGCCGGCATGGAGCGTTCGATCTTCACCAACAGCAACGCCCTCTCGGACTCGCGGCTCAATACGCAGTCACAGGAAGGAAACGCCTTCAACGGCACGACCTATTTCGACATCTCGTTCCTCAAGGATTTCAAATTCACGTTCAACGCCGGCGTCACCCTCGACGAGACGCGCGCGACGACGATCATGAACCCCTATTTCGGACAGTTCGCCGGCGAAGAAGGGCTCCTCCAGAAAGGACACCAGCGCCGGCTGGAATACAACTCGCAGCAGATACTCAACTACACGAAGCAGATCGGCGAGCACAACGTCAACGCGATGATCGGCCACGAATACTACAACTCCACCCTCTCCACGCTCGCAGCCGCCAAAAGCCACATGCTCACGCAGGACAACGACGAGCTGGCCGGCGCCATCATCGACAAGCAGAACGCCAATTCCTACCGCCGGGAATACAACAACGAAGGTTATTTCGCCCGCGTGATGTACGACTATGCGAACCGCTATTTCTTCTCGGCATCGTTCCGCCGCGACGCCTCGTCGCGTTTCCATGCCGACCACCGCTGGGGTAATTTCTGGTCGCTGGGCGGCGCGTGGATCATCACGCGCGAAAATTTCATGGCAGGAACCGAAGGATGGCTCGACAACCTCAAGCTGAAAGCCTCGATCGGTTCGCAGGGCAACGACAACATCGGCGATTTCCGCTACACGAACACCTACACCATCGAGAACGCCAACGGCGAGGTCTCGACCGTCTTCAAGGACAAGGGTTCCAAAAGCATCACCTGGGAGACCAACTCCAACTTCAACGCCGGCGTGGAATTCAGCATCCGCCGCGGACTGGTCTCCGGCGGCATCGAATATTTCCTGCGCCGCACGACCGATATGCTCCTCAGGTTCCCCACACCCCCGTCGATGGGCTACTCGTCGTACTACGCCAACGTCGGCGACATGCGCAACAGCGGCATCGAGATCGACCTGAATTTCACGCCGGTCAACCGCGAGCACGTGCAGTGGGACATCAGCGTCAACATGACCCACCTGCGCAACAAGGTCACCATGCTGCCGCCCGAACGCCGCAACAAGCAGGTCGACGGGTATTACGGCTACACCGACGGCGACAAATTCTACGGCGAAGGGCTGTCGATGTACACCTTCTACACCAAGAAATACGCCGGAGTCTCGGACGAAGGAAAATCCATGTGGTACATGGATGAGGTGGACAAGGACAACAACCTCACCGGCCGCCGCATCACGACGACCGAATATGCCGACGCTTCGGATTACCTCTGCGGCAACCCGATCCCCGACCTCTACGGCGGTTTCGGCACGAGCCTCAATTTCTACGGTTTCGATTTCAGCATCGCCTTCACCTACCAGATCGGCGGCGTGGCCAACGACTCGGGATATGCCGCCGCGATGTACTCGCCGGCCAACAAGTCCACGGGCCAGAACTGGCACAAGGACATCCTGAAAGCCTGGAGCCCGGAAAACCCGACGTCGGACATCCCGCGCCTGCAGTACGAAGACCAGAACCAGAACGGCATGTCGGACCGCTTCCTGACCGACGCCAGCTACCTCAACCTGCAGAACATCAATTTCGGATACACGCTGCCGTCGAAGATCACGAAGAAATTCGGCGTCGACCGGGTGCGCATCTACCTGAGCTGCGAAAACGTCTGGTACTGGTCCAAGCGCCAGGGCTTCGACCCCCGCTACTCCTACACGGGAGCGACCTCACAAGCCTCGTATTCGCCCGTGCGCACGATCTCGGGCGGTATCAATCTCCAATTCTAACGACACCATGAAAAACATCCTCAAAATATCGGCAGCCGCGCTCGGCCTTCTGCTGAGCAGCTGTATCAAAGATGCCACCCCCACGGAGATAGCCCCCGAAGATCAGGCGACCCTCGAAACGATGGTCCGCGGTATTCCGGCGGCGCTGGTGCAGGCCGGTTCGGCGGGCTATGCGAATGACGGTCAGGCCTGGGACTTTGCGCTTCCGGCCATCCACCTCGCCACGGAATCCATGACGGGCGACCTGGTCGTCACGGGCAACATCGGCTACGACTGGTTCCAGCAGTTCGGAACCAACGATGCACTCGGAGCCGACTACGCCGTAGGCGCCCTCACCTGGCACAACTACTATACGTGGATCATGACGGCCAACAACGTGATCAGCCTGATCGACGAGACGAATCTCGCGGCGCTGGGCGCCACGGAGCGTTCCTACCTGGGTTTCGCCTACACCTACCGGGCGATGTTCTACCTCGATCTGGTACGCCTGTACGAGTTCAAGGAGAACACGGTCACCGAAGGCGACAACGTGCTGGGACTGGGCGTTCCGATCGTCCTGCCCGAGACCTCGGAGGCCGAGGCCAAGAACAATCCCCGCGCGACGGTCGACGACATCTACGACACGGTGATTTTCCCCGACCTGAAGAAGGCCGAAACGCTGCTCGAAAATTTCTCCGCGCCCGACAAATACACCATCAGCGCGGCGCTGGTTTACGGTCTGAAGGCCCGTGCGTATCTCGAACGGGGCACGGCCAAGAACGACCCCGAGGCCTACAAGTCGGCCGCAGAGTACGCCCGCAAGGCCATCACGGCGAGCGGCTGCACGCCGCTGACGCAGGAACAGTGGGAGGACCCGGTGAACGGATTCAACAACGCCGGATCGAACAACGCCTGGATCTGGGGGCTCGCACTCCCGAGCGAAAGCGTCGCCAACCTCCTCTGCTTCACGGCGCACATGAGCTGTGAGAACGACTGGTCGGCATACCACGCAGGCCGCGGCATCAACCGCAACCTCTACAACAGCATCGACATGCGCGATTTCCGCCGCCACTCGTGGCTCGACCCCGACCGCAGCTCCTACGCTTACAAGAGCAGCCGCCCGGACAGCAAGGAGTATTTCGCCGAGTCGCTCGCCGACTACGCCAGCATCAAGTTCCGTCCGGCACAGGGCGCCTACAAGGATTTCAAGGCCGGCGGCGCGGCGGACCATTGCTGCATGCGTGTCGAGGAGATGTATTTCATCGAGGCCGAAGCCACGGCGCAGGCCGGGGACATCGCCGGAGGCATCCGCCTGCTCAACGAGTTCATGACCTCGCACCGCATGATGAACGGCGCCGTCTACGACTGCTCGGCCAGATCGACGCTCAAGAGTTTCGTCAACGAACTGATGCTCCAGAAACGCATCGAGTTCTGGGGCGAAGGCATCGTCATGTTCGACATGAAGCGCCTCGACATGTCCAGCAAACGCGGATTCGTCGGAACGAACGCCCCGGCATCGTACCGCCTCAACGTCGAAGGACGCGCCCCGTACTGGAATTTCGTGATCGGCCGCAACGAGGTGCAGAACAATACCGCCATCGTCGGCAAGAACAACCCCGATCCTTCGGGCAAAGTGGAACCGTGGAAGGGGTAGCCCGAAGCTGAATTATGCGTAAACATCTAAATCAGAGCACAGTGAAGACACTCAAACATATCTTGTGGGCATTTCTGACGACAACCGTATTGGCCGGCTGTTCGGACGACCTGACCTACACGTCCGGAACCGAAGACGACCCGGACAACTACGGCGTCTACTTTCCCGAACAGACCTCGCCGACGGAGGTGGAGCGCGATCCCGCGGAGGAAGCGACAGTTACCTATAAAGTACGGCGAGCCAAGTACCTCGACGCGATCACGGTTCCCGTGGCGGTCACGGCCAGCAAGGAGGGCATCTTCGAGATCGAGCCCATCACGTTCGGACCGGGCGAGCAGGAGACCGAATTCACGGTCACCTTCCCCAAAGCCGAGGAGGGCGAGAAATATACGTGCGACATCCGCATCGAAGACCCCCGCTACATCTCGCTGTACGGCCCCCGCGCGACCGGCCTCTCATTCTCGGTCATCCGCGCGGGCTGGGAGCTCGTGACGAACGCCGACGGCACGGCGACCAAAGGCAAGTGGCGCGACGACCTGGTCGCCAACATGTATTCGCTCCCGAGCGCGACCTTCAATCCCAATCCGGAGGTCGAGATGGAGATTTACCAGCGCAGGGACATCAAGGGTTACTACCGGATGAAGGTCTACAACGACACGTTTATGGAGGCGCTGGCCGGCGCAAAGATAAACTACCAGGGACGGAACGTCTACACGATCGTCGACGCCCGCGACCCTGACAAGGTCTTCATCCCCTACCAGTCGACCGGACTGACGCTGGTGAGCGGCAACGGCGAATTGAAATTCGCGTCCAACGTTTCGGAGAATTTCATGATGGACGAATCGACCGGACAGTACGGAACGCTGAAGGACGGCATCATCACCTTCCCGGCACAGAGCGTCATGCTCGAACTGGAAAAGGAAGCCGGAAAGTTCTATTACGGCAACCGCAACGGGATGCTCCGCATCCTGCTCCCGGGCATCGTGGTCCCCGACTACACGGTAACGCTCGCAAAGAGCGAACCCGCAGACGGCGTCGTGGAGATTGCGGTGAAGCTCGCGGAGGATGTCGAAGCGATGAAATTCGCGGTATTCGAAGGCGTGCTCGACAGCGGGCAGGCCAGCCTGACGGCTCAGGACATGGACGCCGCGAAGACGTTCGACGGGGAGGTCAAAACCTCGGGCACCATCCGGATCGAGAACAGGACGACCGGGAAATACACGCTCGTGGGCTGCATCTACGACAAAGAGGGCACCATGCGCGACTACGTCTCGGTCAGCTTCGGCTACGTCGCAAAGGACGACGAAAAACCGGTGATCCTGACCATGGGGCTCGAAGCCACCCAAGAGTTCGCCGGACAGGGCATCACGCCGGACAATTCGGCGAAATTCTACGCGTTCGGCGAAGGAATCGAATCGGTGGTCTACGGACTCTTCCGCACCGACCGCCTCAGGGGCACGGACCCGGACGAACTGCTGGATGCACAGGGCATTCAATTCACGGCCGGGCAGCTCACGGCGCTCAACGCCGGGCATTTCAGCACGATGTTCACGGGACTGAACGGCGACAGCGACTACACGCTCCTGCTCCGCGCCGGAAACGGCTACATCCGCAAGACCATGCAGGCCACCTACCGGACCACCGGCACGTACAACCCGGCACTGGACTCCTTCACCTATGCCGATTTCCTCCCGGCACTGGATCAGCCCTCGCTCAATGACCTGACGGCAACGACCTGGAATTACTATGCGGTCAACTATGCCGACAACACCGAGCACCCGATACGCCGGAAGATCGGACAGGTGACGATGGAGACGAACTCCCAGCAAAGCTCGGCCGAACTGCAGGTTCTGAACATCAACGGCCTCTCGGGCATCAAATTCGACGAAGGCGGCGCACTCCTCGGCATGTACATCCCCAATGCCGGCAGCCTCTCGGGTTTCAACGGCGCACTGGCGCTCTACGCCAGCGGAGACCTGACCCCGGGCACCTACGACGGCCAAAAGGTACTGCTCGGATTCATCGCGGAAGAGAGCAGCGCAGCCATTTATTCCGGCGCCTGCATGTTCATGGGAGCCGTAGCCGACGGATACCTCTACTGCGTACCGTCGCCCCAGGCCCTGGAGCAGAATCTCACATTCAGCTTCTTCTACACGGGCGATTTCACCGGCTCGACCCTGTACAGCCTGATGGGCGAAATGATGCTCGTAGACCCGGCGAAGGACCTCGGAGGAATTTCGGGCGCGGCATTGGAGCGCATCGCAGCCCTGCGCAAGCAGGCCCTCGGAGCTTTCACGCCGCGGAATTACGTCGAGCTGCCCGAATTCAGCATTCCGGCCGGCCACACCCCGGCGGCAGAACCCGTCCTGCCGATCAACCTCGTCACGACGCCGATGCCTGCTTCGGCTCCGGCCGTGAAGCGGGCCGATGTCCGGGTCTCCGTCGTACGGACGGCTCCGGCCGCCGCTGCGGCGGACTCGTTCCGGAACGTGGGAATACGGGTGCCTGAAAAATAGATGACCGGAGGGAGGCCGGCCGTTCGGCATGACGCCGGCTTCCCTCTTTTTCAGACAACAAGGACATGCCGACCATTCAACACGACAACCAATATGAGGAACAAAAATAAATTCCTGATCCTTGCATCCATCCTGCTCGCGGCCTGTTCGGCAGACCCCCTGCAGGAGTCGCCGGATGCGACCGGCGGCCCCCGGGAAGAGACGGCCGCAGTCAAAATATGCAACACCTCCGACAACGCCGCCGCGGGAACGCTGATCGCCAAATTCGGAAACGCCGCCATCCCGGCCCTCGAGCAGGCCGCCGCAAAATACGCCGCGACCCGCGCCGGAGGGCCCCGGTCGGCAATGACCCGTTCGGGAATCGCATCCGTGGACGAAATACTCGCCGACCTGCACGTCACCGCACTCGAACGCGTCTTTCCCGACGCCGGGGAGCACGAAGCCCGCACGCGCGAAGCGGGACTCCACAAATGGTACGTGCTCCGTTTCGACGAGGCGCAGGACCTCGATGAAGCCGCCCGGAAACTCGCCGCCGTGGCCGAAATACAGACCATTCAGTTCAGCGTCCGGCGTCAGACGACGTTCGACAGTCAGGCCTATCCGTTCCGGGAAAGCCCCCGCGGCGAAACCCGCTCGCTGATCCGTTCGGATTTCAACGACCCGAACCTCTTCTGGCAGTGGCACTACATCAACAACGCCGATCAGGCGGTCGCCACGACCGCGCTCGCCGGAGCCGACATCAACGTAGCCGAGGCATGGAAACTCACCGGCGGCGATCCGAGGGTCATCGTGGCCATCGTGGACGAAGGGGTGAAATACACCCATCCCGACCTGGCGGCCAACATGTGGGTCAATCCCAGCCCCTCCCCCGAGTACGACAACAAGGACATCCACGGCTGGAATTTCGCAGAAAACACGCCCATCTCCTGGGACAAGGTCGAAGTGGGCGTCGGCGGCAAGAAAGAGGGTGACAGCGGCCACGGAACGCACGTCGCAGGCACCATCGCCGCCGTCAACAACAACGGTCTCGGCGTGGCGGGCGTAGCCGGCGGCACGGGCAACAACGACGGCGTGCGCCTGATGTCGTGCCAAATTCTCTCGGGCAAGAAAAGCGCGACCGACCTGATCGCCAGCCGCGCCATCAAGTACGCCGCGGACCACGGAGCCTCCATCATCCAATGCTCCTACGGTTACGGAGCATCGGGCATCAACTCGGACCGGTATTATGAAAGTGCGGCTCCGCTGGAAGCCGAGGCCATTCGCTATTTCATCTCGCAGAACAACTGTCCCGCACTGGAAGGGGGCCTGGCCATCTTCGCCGCAGGCAACGAGTCACAGCCCTACTCCAGTTATCCGGGCGGCTACCGCGACTGCATCTCCGTCACCGCAATCTCCCCCGACGGACTGCCGGCTCCCTACACCTGCTACGGCCCCGGCTGCAACATCGCAGCCCCCGGCGGGGAGACGAGCGGCCTGAGCGGCGGCGAGAAAGCCGGCGTGCTCTCGACGCTCGTCTCGGAGGTGAGCGACACGGAGTACGGCTACATGCAGGGGACCTCGATGGCCTGTCCGCATGTGTCGGGCGTAGCCGCGCTGGGGCTCTCCTATGCGCTGGCCAAAGGCAAACGCTATACGCGCGAGGAGTTCGTCTCGATGCTGCTCACGTCGGTAAACGACATCGACGCCCGGCTCGAAGGAACCAAAACGTCCGGCGGCAAACTCAACCTGGAAGAGTACCGCGGAAAGATGGGCACGGGACTGGTCGACGCCTACCAGCTGCTGATGCAGATCGAAGGGACGCCCTGCCTGAAAGTCGCGGTCGGCAAGCTGGAGCTGGTCACCCTCACGAAGCATTTCGGCGGTTCGGCCCAGAACCTCACCTACACGGGCGTCGAAATCTCCGCGAAGGATATGCAGAAGCTCGGCATGGCTGCGGCGCCGAAGATGTACAACGGCCAGCTGATGCTCAAATGCACCAAACCGGGCGTTGCACACATCACCGTAAAGGCGGTGGGCGGCGGCACCAGACCCGGATCGGAGACGATAATGGGCGGCATCGAAATCTCCAAGGAGTTCGCCGTCATCGCCCGTGAAGCGGGCACGGAAAACGGAGGTTGGTTATAAACGATAGCACTAAAATACAATGAGAAAATACATTTATTTCCTGTTCACGGTCGCATTGCTGGCACTCTCGGCCGGATGTTCGAAGGATGACGACGGACCGAAATACCCCGATTCGGGAGTTGTCGGCGAGTGGCACCTGACAGAGTGGATCGACGGAACCCACTCGGAATTCGACGTCTATATCGAATTTCTGTCCGACGGAAAATTCAACAGCTACGAGAAGGTGGAAACCTCGGTCTATGTAAGGCGTTCGGGGAATTTCACGATCGACGGCACCCGGCTCTCGGGCCGTTACAGCAGCGGCAAGCCCTGGAAAACCGACTACGCCTTCGAGCTGAGCGGCGACGGGAAAACGCTGACGATGACCAGCGACACCGGGATTGCCGAGGTGAGCGTCTATACGAGGAGTGCGATCCCCGAAGCGATACGGAACGTGCCCGAGGTACGTTCCGCCCTCCCCGGCGGATTCCTGTGATTTTGGGATTCGGCCTCCCTGAAAAACGCCGCCCGATCGATGGATCGGGCGGCGTTTCCTATGCAACAGCTTTCGTCTATCGTACCGGGAACTCCGTAACACGCAGGGTCGTACAGCCGTAAGGGATCAGTTCGATCCACTCCGCTTCGGGCGTCATGTACATCCGCTGCGAGGAGACGAAGGCAATCGGACCCGCCGACCCGCCGTGCAGCGTCCAGTCGCCGATGCGGTGGGCTTGTGTACGGATCTTCACCGGAGAGCCGCCGGGCGTCCAGGGATAAGACGCCATTGCTCCCGCGTCCTCCACCACGAAGCTCTCCGCCACCTTTTCGGGCCGGAGATTCGTTTTCGGAAGGCAGAAATTCCACGGGGAATCCGAGGTTACCTCGTAATAATACGGGCCGTAAAGGGTCTGTTTCTCCGGTTCCATCGCGTGACGCTCCCACTTCTCGTCCATGCGCAGGGCGTAGACCAGCGGTCCGCGCTCGACGACCGCCGCCTCGTTGTACCAGCGGCTCACGGAGACCTGCGCCGGGAAGGTCAGGTTCAGGCAGTCGCCCGAACGCCACTCGCGCTCCACGACGACGATCCCTTCGCCCGCGCTGCGGAAGGCCACCTTCCCGCCGTTGAGCGTAATCTCGGGCTCGGCGCACCAGCCGGGAATGCGCAGGTGGAGCGGAAAAGCCGCCGTCGCCTGTTTCCCGCTCCCGGGCAGCGTCACGCAGAAAGCGACCTGCTCGCGGAAAGGATAGTCGGTGCGTTCCTCGATCACGACTTTCCGGCCGCCGACCGTGGTTTCAACCGTCGAAGGAGCGTAGACCAAAGCGGCCAGGCCGCCGTCACGAGTCGCATACCAGAGGTTCTGAACCAGCTTGGGCCACCCCTGATGGAGGTTCGACGTACAGCACGGATAACCCGTGTAGAGGCCGAAAACGATGTCCGTATCCTCATGGGGCGTCGAGAAGGGCCGCACCTTGCGCGTGACCTCCACCTGATTGACCTGCTGGTAATACTGCCGGGCGTCCTGCGCGTCGGTCGTCTGGGTCGGCAGGGCATTGTAGGCCACGCGTTCGAGGTAATCGCCCCACTCGCGGCCCCCCGTGATCTGGAGAATCTGTTCCAGCGAGAACATCATCTCGACCGCCGTACACAGCTCGGAACCGAGCGTCGGATCGCCGAAGCGAAGCTTCTCGTCGCCCGCCCAGAGCCCGGTCGGAAGCCCGATGGTATGGCGCATTTTCTCCACGGCACGACCCACCGCCTCGAGGTGGCGCGAATCACCGCTCTGCTGCCAGTAGACCACCGGTTCCTTGAAGCCCTGGCCGAGGTCGACGCAGTGGAGGCTGTACGGACGGCTCAGGTGGTCGCCGTGCAGGAAAACGCCCGTCCAGTCGAACGTCTGTTTGTGGATCAGTTCGCCCAGTTCAAGCAGGAATTTTTCACCCGTGAGGTTATAGAGCCAATAGACCACCGCGAGGTTGTCGCCGCCGCGGACGCGCCCCCATTTGGTCCAGTTGTCGAGGGGCGTTTGGGGAAGCTGCGCCAGCTGATAGCGGAAATAGCGGCTCATGAAATCCGGCACACGCCTGTCGCCCGTCGCCGAATAGTATTGCTGCAACACTTTGAGGACCACCATACGGGGCCACCAGTCACGGGCCTTGTCGCGTTGCAGTCCCGGTTCGGCCGGCCGGTCGGTCACGGGACCGAAATTGCCGTCGGCCGTCTGCGATGCCAGCGCCCACTCGACCCACGGCTGCACCTTCGCGATCAGCTTTTGGTCTTCGAGGATGTAAGCCAGCGGCAGCAGTCCGTCGATCCAGTAGGGACCGCGCTCCCATACGTCGCCGTCGCCGCCGAGCCAGCCGTTGCGCGGGCCCATGACCTGCGGATAGAGCGAATCGAGGTGTCCGGTCATGCCGTCGCGCATACGCAGCAGCTGTTCATTGAGCCATCCGGCGGGTTTCACCGCGCCGATCGGCAGTTCGGCATAGGGCCGCGGCTGGAGCGGCGCCCGGTTGAATCGCGTGTCGGGCTGAGCAGATGCCGCCGCCACAACCGCGAGACTGCACAAAGCAAGGATAAGTCGAATCGGTTTCATATTTGTCTTGAATCGGATTTATACATGTGATTTCTTCGAAACGAAAAGCGCGAGCATGAACGACAGAGCCGAAGCCGCAATCCAGAAAATGATGGCCGTGTCGAAATCGTAGGTCATGACACCATCCGTAACCGTCTTGCC
>MSHJ01000011.1 GCA_001941065.1 Alistipes sp. Zagget8 | reverse complement strand
GAATCTGAAGCGCAATGCGGCCTTGGGCGGAGCCGATCCGGTTCAATAGCGCTCTGTTTTAAACAAAAGTACGGGGAAAATCCTTCGCTGTACAACAAAATAGTACATATCAAGGCCAATAATCCCGATGGAAAGGAAAATTTGAGCCGTTGCGGCGTTAAATACAGCCTTACAGCGTCCGTGTGTACGGAATTAGCCCTATTCCGTACCATATTATCTTTGCGGAAAGCGAGGCATTCGTTATATTTGTTAACAACCCAAATGTCTATGAAACGAACCTTCCGCTGCATTGCCGCATTTTTGTTTCTGCTCTACACCTTATTCCTGCCGGGGCGTGCCGAATCGGCAAACGCCCCCGTTTACCATAACCTGCGCAGCTATACAGTGGACGACGGCTTGTCATCCAATCACGTCTATGGCATCGTGCAGGACTCGGTGGGGTTCATCTGGTTCGGAACCGACAACGGATTGTGCCGTTTCGACGGCCGCGAGTTCCGCAGCTACACCCATACCGACGGCGACCGTTCGAGCATTTCGAGCAACAACATCCGCCGCCTGATGCTCGACAGCCGCGGACAGATCTGGCTCGCACTCGACAACGGCGTGGACATCTACACACCCGCGACCGACCGTTTCCGACATTTCGATGCCAGGACCGCCGACGGAGCGTTCGTTGCGGGACAGACGACCGAGGTCATCGAGGACCGGGGGGGGGAAATTTGGATTGCGACCGTCAATTCGGGACTTTTCCGCTGGAATCCCGAAACGGAACAACTCACGGTCTACCGCCATCTTCCCAATGACGACACGTCCATCGCACAGGACTATATCTCGACCATTTACGAAAGCAAGGACGGAACCATCTGGATTGGAACCTACAGCGAAGGACTCTGCGCATTCTCCAAACAAACGGGAAGCTTCACCCGTTATCGGAAAGAAACCAACGGACGGAACGGCATCTCGGACAATTCGATCGATGCCATCACAGAAGATTCATACGGCACGCTGTGGCTCGGGACGGTAAGTTCCGGTCTCGACCGCTTCGAACGGAGCACAGGTCGTTTCACCAATTACGACGATCGCAGCGGGGAACACCGGTTGCAGCGCATCCACTACCTGACAGAGCGGGCGCCGGGCGAGCTGCTCGTCTGCGCAAACAGCGGGGCCACGCTCTACCGTGTTTCCGAATCGGGACTCCGTTTCGTAGAGGAAGCCGAAGCCCCTTTCACACGTACCAAGTGCTGCAACGTCTTCTCCTTCCTGCATGACCGTGAAGGAAATTTCTGGTTCGGATCGTGTTACGAAGGCGTGGAGTTCCACCCCGCCCGCAGCAATTTCACCTGTTATGCCACACACGAAAACGACGGTTCCGATCGGAGCAAGGTCGTCAACGCGGTCTGCGAACTGAAAGAAGGACATTACCTGCTGGGAACCGAAAACAACGGTATCCTGCTCTTCGACAAACACGACGGCACGGTCGTGCCGTACCGCACGGCCCAAAACGTCGGAACCGCCATTTACAATGTCTTTTCAATGCTCGTCGATGAACAGACGCTCTGGATCGCCGCCTTTCAACGAGGCATCGAAGCCATGGACCTGAAAAGCCGCACCGTGAAATCCTATCTTTCCGACCCCTCGGACCCCAGTTCGCGCGTCTTCGTCCTCTTCCGCAGCAGCAGCGGCCGCATCTGGGCCGGAACTTCGGTAGGACTCTATTATTACGACCGGTTCGGCGACCGGTTCGTGGCGCGTGAGCCCAGGGTGCGGATTTCGGACATCACGGAGGACCATGCGGGCCGCCTCTGGATCGCAACGAACGAAGACGGCCTCTACTCCTACGATGCCCGCACCGACCTCCTGCAACACTACCGGTACGATCCCGACGACTCCTCGACGATCAGCCGCAATGCGCTCAACACGCTCGCCGTCGACCGCACGAACCGGCTGTGGATCGGGACCAACGGTTACGGGCTTTGCAGTTATAATGAGAAGGGCGGTTTCGTCCGCTACGAGACCCTGCCTCTGCCCAGTAAGATCATTCAGCGGATCATCCCTGAAAACGACCGTCTCTGGATCACGACGGACAGGGGGCTGATCGTCTTTTATCCCGAGACCGGACAACTGAAACGCTATTCGCGTGCCGACGGACTCCACACCGAACAGTTCATGTCCAATTCGGGAATCCTCTCCTCCGACGGGCGTATCGTGCTGGGCACGACCGACGGTATTTGCACTTTCACCCCCTTCCACGACATCGTGGGCGACTGGAGCCTCTATCCGGTTATAATCACCCGGTTTTCGCTCAACGGGCAGCCCGTATCCCATGCAGAAAACGGGGAATCGCCACTTTCGGCTCCCATCGAACACACCCGGAAAATCACGCTGTCGCACCGCCAGACCTCGGTGGGATTCCGCTTCGTTTCGCCGACCTACCTCTTCCCGGGGGATTGCCGCTACCGTTACCGGCTCGACGGACTCGACGATCATTGGTTCATGACCGACAGCCGGGACGCTTCGGTCAACTACAACAACCTGCGCCCCGGAGAGTATTGCTTTCGGGTACAGGTTGGTAACGGCGACATGCAATGGAATCCCGACGAGACAAAACTCAGGATTCGCATCCGACCGCCATTCTTCCGGTCGAAAGGGGTTTTGGCAGGCTACGCCGTATTGGCGCTCATCGCAATCGCCGCCGGCCTGCGCTACCTGATGCGGCGCACCGAAAAGCAGCAGCGGGAAAAGATCGACCAAATCAAACGCGAAAACGAACGGAATCTTTACGAGCAGCGGATCAGTTTCTTCACCAACATCACCCACGAAATCCGCACCCCGCTGAGCCTGATCATCGGCCCGCTGGAACAGGTGATGAAATCGCACCGGATTTCCGAAGAGGACGGGGAGTATCTGGCCGTCATCAAGCAGAACTACCACCGGCTCCATTCGCTGGTCAATCAGCTGCTCGATTTCCGGAAGATCGATTCGAACAAATACAGACTCCGCTACGACATCTGCGATGTCGGCGAACTTGTCCGGGAGCAGCTGGCCATGTTCAGCCCCACGGCGCAGCAGCGGCGCATCCGTCTGATCGAGGAGGTCCCCGACCACCTGATGCAAATCACCGACCAGGAGGCGCTGACCAAGATCGTGAGCAACCTGCTGTCCAATGCCCTGCGTTTCGCGGCCGGAGAAATCCACATTCGTATTGGCCGCAGAGATAACGGACTTATGATAGAGGTATGGGACGACGGTCCCGGCATCCCGCCTGACGAGCGTGAAAAGGTCTTCGACGCCTTCTACCAGGCCCGGAACAACGGATTCGCATCCGGCGTCGGAATCGGCTTGCACCTGTGCCGAATCTTCATCAGCCTGATGGGCGGAACGATCACCGCAACGGAACGTCCGGACGGAAACCCCGGGGCCCTGCTGACAGCGTTCATCCCCGAACCGGCGGGCGAAAAGGCGGAGATTGCTGCAGAAACGCGACCCAATGCGGAAGCCGTCGAACAACCGCTGCCGCAGAAGGAGACCGGAACGGACCCGTCGACGCAACAGTCCTCCGACGCGACGATTCGCCATACGGTAATGATTGTAGACGACGACAGTAACATCCTCGATTTCCTGACCAAGGTGCTCGGAAGCGACTATTTCGTCATCTCAACGGACAGCGGCGGCCAGGCGCTCAACCTGCTCCGAAGCAACGATCCCGATCTGGTCGTGAGCGACATCATGATGGCCGACATCGACGGAATCGAACTCTGCCGGCGCATCAAAAACGACATCTCCACAAGTCACATTCCTGTAATCCTGCTTACGGCCCGGACCGGTGTGAGCTCCAAGATCGAAGGACTCGAATGCGGCGCCGACGCCTATATCGAAAAGCCGTTCTCCCCCGACCAGCTCAAAGCACAGATTTCCAGTCTGCTTCATACGCGTGACGAGATCCGGCGCCTCTATGCGGGCAAATTCATGACCGAGTTCGACACGGGTTCTCAACGCAACCGGTTGGACGAGGAGTTCATCCTCAAATGCCGCGACGTGATCATCGCCCATATGCGGGACCCGGACTTGTCTGTGGGACTCCTCGCCCGCGAGCTGGCGATGGGCCGCACGCTGATTTTCCGAAAACTGAAAGCCGTTACGGGCTTGACGCCAAACGATTTCATGAAACTCGTCCGCCTGAAAGAGGCGAAACGGATGATCGTCGAAGGCCGGTACCGCATTACCGAAATCGGATTTCTCACCGGTTTCAGCTCGTCGTCCTATTTCGCCAAATGTTTCGCCAAACAGTTCGGAATCCTCCCGACGGAATTTCTCGAAAAACAGGAAACCGGAGCACAGTAGCCAGGGCAGAATGAGCCATTTCCCGACTTCCGGAGCCTCCGGACCGATTTTATCGTAAAAGTGAACGATATTTTTCAACGCAGAACCTCCGATCCGGTAATTTTACGTTGGATTCGGTCCGGTCGCTGCACCGGCCGGGCCGGATCGACAATGCGGAATCAACCAACCCAAAATTACCCATTATGAAACATTACCTACTTTTATTGCTGGCTTCCCTGGCCATGTTGACGGGATGCGAGAAGGATGACGATCCCACATCCGTTTCGCTCCGAAGCATCACCCGTGAAAAATTCGACTACAAGGGCGGTCTCGCCAGCGCCGTCGTGGACGCCGGCGGAAGGGACGTAACCGCGGAGTCGAGCGAATCGTGGTGTCGTACCGCGGTCATCAGTTCAACCGTCAATCTTAACGTTCTCTCCTACACGGGCGATCGAGAGCGCACGGCTACGGTTACTGTAAAGGCCGAAGGGCTCAGCCCGCTGCTGATCGACGTCGTTCAGGATAAATTCAGGGGACTCGTCGTTACGCCTACGACACTCATCTTTTCCGACACGGACCGCACGCTCTCTGCGGCAGTCACCTGCTCCGGAACCTACGATGTGAAACTCACCGAGAACCCGAACGACGCCTTCTCTTTCTCGAAAAGCGAAGACGGCACGAGCGTCAGCTTCACGTCGAACAGAGCGTCGAGCCGTGTCGAGGTGAAGGGCCGCGCGGAGCTCACGCCCGAGGAGGGCGAGCCGGTGATCGTCACGCTTATACAACCTAAAAAGAGCACCTATGATTTCCTGCTCGGCACATGGAACGTAACCAAGACCGAGATTTCAGGAGGAAGCATCCAGAATCTCTCGTCGATCACATTCTCCGCCAAGGAAAATCAATATTCGTACAAGGTCACGGTCAACGATCCCGCACTCAAGGATTATCCGTTTACGGCGGAATTCGCCGATGGCAAAGTGGTCATTCAGACCGGTCAGGAACTGGGTTTTTCGGGAACAAAGTTCTACACCCTCCATTTCAACGGTCCGAATAATGGCCAAGGCAACTATATTTGGTCACAGGCGGGCGTGGTCGCTTGGGCGGCAGAACCCGTCTTCGATGAAAATGCAAGCACGATCCAGCTCGTGTTCAGCGATAACGGCCAGGGCAACGGCCGGGTGGCCAGGACGCTCTGTTTCTGGGAGAACAACGACCGATATTGGACTTTCACCGGACAACTCTGTCTAACCAACGCACTGGAACTTTCCAAAAACTACTAACCGATTCCGGATGCAACGGGCGGGCCGCAACCTTTGCCGACCGCGGCCCCGCCTGCGCACCGGAACCAAGAACCTCAATGACTGACCAATGAAAAAACTGACCATACTCATTCTGCTCGCCATAGCAGTGGTGTGCCGGGCCTCGGCACAGAACCGCGTGGTAACAGGCAAGGTATCCGAAGAGGACGGTACGCCGCTGACGGGCGCCGTCGTCCAGGTCGTCGGCACGAACAATGCCGCCACGGCAGCGATCGACGGGCTCTATACACTCAAAAATGTTCCCGCCGGAGCCGTACTGTGCGTATCCTTTCTGGGATACGATCCGGTCGAGAAGAAGGTCGATGCCGACCGCATGGATTTCATACTCAAAGCAAGCGCACAGGAAATCGCATCGGTCGTAGTGACCGGTATGCAAAAGATGGACAAGCGTATCTTCACCGGAGCCACGGACCAACTACTGGCCTCGGATGTCAAACTGGACGGCATCAGTGAAATCAGCCGCGGCCTCGAAGGCCGCTCGGCCGGCGTGTCGGTGCAGAACGTCTCCGGAACTTTCGGCGCCGCCCCAAAAATCCGCATCCGCGGCGCCACGTCGATCTTCGGCGATTCCAAGCCGCTTTGGGTGGTCGACGGCGTGATCATGGAGGACGTGATCAACGTCGACGCCAACTCTCTTTCGTCGGGCGATGCCACGACGCTCATCAGTTCGGCCATCGCCGGGCTCAACGCCGACGACATCGAGAGTTTCCAGATTCTCAAGGATGGTTCGGCAACCTCGATCTACGGTGCCCGCGCCATGGCCGGAGTCATCGTCATCACCACGAAGAAGGGCACGCCCGGTATTACGAAAGTCAGTTACACCGGCGAATTCACGATGCGCCTGATTCCCAGCTACTCGAATTTCAACATCATGAACTCGCAAGAGCAAATGGCCGTCTACCAGGAGATGTACGACAAGGGATGGCTCAACTACGCCAACACCGTATACCGTTCGGAAAGCGGCGTCTACGGCAAGTTGTCGCAGTTGATCAACACCTATGACCCCGCGACGGGGCGGTTCGCCGTGCTGAACACCCCCGAAGGGCGCAATGCCTATCTGCGACAGGCCGAGTTCCGCAATACCGACTGGTTCAAGGAACTTTTCCGCAACAGCATCCAACAGAACCACTCGGCCAGCATCTCCTCGGGTAGCGAAAAGGGTTCGTACTACGCCTCCATCGGTGCGCTGGTCGATCCGGGATGGAGCATCCAGAGCAAGGTGAACCGCTACACGGCGCTGTTCAACACCACGCAGCACATTCTCAAAGACAAACTCATGCTGAACATCATCGGCAACGCGTCCTACCGGGAACAGCGTGCGCCGGGTTCACTCTCGTCGGAAGTAGACCCCGTGTTCGGAACCGTCAAGCGCGATTTCGACATCAATCCCTACTCCTATGCGCTGCGTTCGTCGCGCACGCTCGATCCCGACGAATTCTACACCCGCAATTACACCCCGTTCAACATCAAGGACGAGTTGTCGAAGAACTACATGGACCTGAACGTGAGCGACGTGAAATTCCAGGCCGAACTCAAATGGAAAATCACTCCGAAAGTCGAAGTTACGGCTCTCGGGGCGATCAAGTATCAGGCTTCGAGCACCGAGCACCACATCGAGGACGGTTCGAACCAGGCGCAGGCCTACCGTTCGATGGCCACCTCGATGATTCAGAACAGCAATCCCTATCTTTACGACAACCCCGACGCCCCGACGCTCGACAAATATTCGATCCTGCCCCAGGGCGGCATCTACAAACGGAGCGATTTTCGCGCCAAGAGCCGCGATTTCCGGGCCTCGATCAGCTACAACGACACGTTCAAGGACAAGCACATCCTGAACCTGTTCGGCATCGTGGAGATCAATGCCATCGACCGCCGCGCCACCTCGTTCCAAGGCTGGGGCCTGCAATACGACATGGGCGAAACGCCGTTCTACATTCTCGACCTATTCAAGAAACAGCTGGAAGAGAACACCCAGTATTACAGCCTGTCCAATACACGGGAGCGCAACGCTGCTTTCGCCGGCACATTCTCCTATTCCTATGACTACCGCTACACGATCAACGGGACGCTTCGTTACGAGGGTTCCAACCGGCTGGGGCGCTCGCGCAAGGCCCGCTGGCTGCCGACCTGGAACATTGCCGGCAAGTGGAGTGTCGACCAGGAGTCGTTCTTCGAACCGCTGAGCCCGGCCTTCTCCAACCTCGCGCTGCGCCTCTCTTACAGCCTCACAGCCGACCGGGGACCCACATGGGTCAACAACTCCACAGCCACGATCTACTCGCTGAACCCGTGGCGCGGTGCGACCGAAATCCGGGAACCGGCGCTGAGCATCTCGGCTCCCGAGAATTCGGAACTGACCTATGAAAAGAAGCATGAACTGAACGTCGGCCTCGACATGGGATTCCTCGACGACCGTATCTCCCTCTCGATGGACGCTTACTGGCGCAACAATTTCGACCTGATCGGCAACGTCGTAACGATGGGTTTGGGCGGTGCCGTGGACAAACAGGGCAACGTCGCGGAGATGAAATCGCAGGGCGTTGAGCTCTCGCTCTTCACCCGCAATATCGAACGCAAGAATTTCAAGTGGCAGACCAATTTCATCTTCGCCTGGATGGACAACGAGGTAACCAAACTCAAAACCATGACGCGCATGATCGATTACATCACCGGCACAGGTTACTCGATGGAGGGTACGCCGCGCGGTTCGCTCTTCTCCCTGAAATTCACGGGACTCGACGAGATGGGCATCCCGACGTTCCTCGGCACCGACGGCCGTATTACCTCGACGAACATTCAGTTCCAGGAGATGGTGAACATGAGCAACCTCGTCTATGAAGGTCCGGTCAATCCCACCATCACGGGCAGCCTGGGCAACATCTTCAAGTACAAGGGATTCACGCTCAATGTCTTCATGACCTACTCCTTCGGAAACGTCGTCCGTCTCGACCCGATCTTCTCGAACAGCTATTCCGACCTGACGGCCATGCCCCGGGAATTCGCCAACCGCTACCTCAATCCCGGCGACGAACGGCGGACCAATGTCCCGGTCATCGCCAGCACGCGCCAGAACAACGACATCCCCAACCTCTACGTTGCCTACAGCGCCTACAATTACTCGGATGTCCGGGTTGCCAAGGGAGATTTCATCCGCATGAAGGAGATTTCGCTCTCGTATGATTTCCCGCAATCGATCACGTCGAAACTGCGCATGAGCGGATTGTCGCTCAAATTCCAGGCAACCAACCCGTTCCTGATCTATTCGGACAAAAAACTGCAAGGCCAGGACCCCGAATTCTTCAATACGGGAGGTGTTGCAGTACCGATGCCCAAACAGTTCACGCTGACGCTCCGCGTCAGCTTCTAAACCCGCTCTGCCATGAAAATCAAACGACTGATATCACGCATAATGCTTCTCGGCGCCGGTTCGCTCGCACTCGCTGCCTGCAACGATTTCCTCGACGAACTGCCCGACAACCGTACCGAGCTCGATACGCCGGACAAAATCAACCGGCTGCTCGTGTCGGCCTATCCCTCACGCAGTTTCTCCCGCATGTGCGAAATCGCATCGGACAACTGCGACGACATGGGGGCAAACAATCCCAACACCAACCGGCTGCTGGAGCACAACAGCTACTGGATGGACATGAACGAGGCCGACAACGACAGCAACAAAAACACCTGGCAGGCCTACTACTCCGCGATCGCCGCAGCCAACACCGCTCTGGAAGCGATCGAGAAACAGGGAACGCCCAAAGAACTGCTTTCGGCCAAAGCCGAAGCCCTGCTCTGCCGAGCCTATTCGCATTTCTGCCTCACGATGCTCTACTGTCTTCCCTACCATCCCGAGAAAAGCGGCGAATACCTGGGAATCCCCTACATGGAAGCTCCCGAAACGACGCTCAATCCGGTTTATCACCGGGACAATCTCAAAGAGGTATATGAAAAGATCGACCGCGACATCGAGGAGGCGCTGCCTCTGGTCAGCGACGCCAACTACTCGGTTCCGAAATACCATTTCAACCGCAGCGCCGCCTACGCCTTCGCCACCCGGTTCAACCTCTACTACCTGAAATGGGAGAAGGTGGTCGAATACGCCTCCGAAGTCCTCGGCAGCGACCCCTCGACCGTGATGCGCGACTGGTCGGCAGTCAAGCAGCTGCCCTGGGACAGCTCGGTCCGCACGCTCGACTACATCAGTGTCGGACATTCGTTCAACCTGCTGATGATTCCTCTGGTAACCGGCAACGGAGCGCTTTTCCACGCCTGGAGCGGCACCGGTGCACGCTTCACCCACAACTACCGCATCGCCAAGAAGGAGACCTACCGCGCGAAGCGGCCGATGGGCGGCCCGTGGGACCGCTGGGGAAACAACTGCATCGAAGAGGTCTATCAACATCCGCCTTTCATTTGGCAGGGCAACGATGTCAACAAGATCTACATGCCCAAATGGCCTAACCAGTGGGAGGTGACCGACCCGGTAACCGGCGTGGGAATCGGCCGTTCAACGATGGTGGCGTTCACGACCAACGAAACGGTGCTGAGTCGCGCAGAGGCCTACGTCCATCTCAAGGAGTACGACAAGGCCGTCGCCGACCTCAATGCCTGGATCGGCTCTTTCTACCTGGTCGGACAGAACGGCATCGAACCCCTGACCCGCGAACGCATCGCCGAGGTTTACGGCGATCCGTCATCGGACCGGTACATCGCCGAATACACGGCTTTGGAACCGACGTCGCGCAAACCGCTCCATCCTCACGGCTTTACAGTCGAGACCGGCGAACAGGAGCACCTCATCCAGAGCACGCTCTTCTGCCGACGCATCGAAACCATCGCCGACGGACTGCGCTGGGGCGACATCAAACGCTACGGTATCGTGGTCGACCGGTTCGACGACTCGGCCTACAACGACGACAACACGACCGGATTCACCGTTGCGGCCACGCTCGGCGAGAAAGACCTTCGACGTGCTCTCCAACTACCTCAGGAGGTCATCACAGCCGGATTGGAGGCGAATCCCCGCAACGAGAACCGTCCCGACCATCCGTTCTGTCAGTAACCAATTCGTCAACCATTTTATATTGAATTATGAAACCGACAATCATACCTCTGTTACTGCTCCTGCTCGCCGCAGGCGTGACGACCTCGTGCGACAAAGACGAACCGGACGGCAAAAGCATATTCGTCGATCCCGCCGAGGAAAAGACCGAGTTCGATTTCTGGCTCGACCGGCACTACACGGAACCCTACAACATTCGGTTCGAATACCGCATGCCCGACCGCGAAACCCATTTCAACTACTGGGTATCGCCGCCGCCCGTGGACAAGTCGATCGAGGTGGCCAAACTGATCAAATACTCGACGCTCGACGCCATGGCGGAACTGATGTCCGATCAGAAGGACCCGTTGCTCTTCGCCAAGAGCTATTTCCCGCGCGTACTCTATCTGGTGGGCAGCTTCGAGATCAGCAGCACCGGAACCACCGTGCTGGCCTCGGCTGAAAACGGCCTTCAGATCAACGTCCTCGGCGTAAAGTTCTTCGACCGGAAGGAGGACAGCGAACGGATCGCCGGAACGATGCTCCATGAGTTCATGCACATCCTCGATGGCACATATCCCGTGCCGAGCGATTACGACACCATTACGCAAAGTGATTACGTGGGCGACAGGTATCCCCAAAGCGGCAACGACTACCTGGAACTGGGCTTCGTCTCGAAATATGCACGTTCGAGTCCCGCAGAGGACATCGCCGAAACGGGCGGACGCCTGATCAGCATGAGCGAGGAGGCGTGGGAGGCGATGCTCTCCTCGATCGAAAGCGCGGACGGACGCGCCAAACTCGAGAAGAAGCGCACGATCCTCATCGCATGGCTCCGCGACGATTTCGGCGTGAACGTCGCAAAGTGGAGGGACATTTACCTGCGCCGGATCTCCGAACTCGGAGACATCGACTGGACAAACCTCGAAGACTAAACCGAACCTATGAAAAAGAGACTCAACATATTACTGCTGGCCGGGCTGCTGTTCTCGGCCGCTGCGTGCGACGATTCGGACGACATTTTCAGCGAATCGACCTCGACCCGGATCGAGCAGACGCTCGAACGCTACAAATTCGCATTGCAGGCCGGAAAGACATGGGTGATGGAGTATTTCCCCGACGAGAACCTCGGTTACGGCGGCTGGATTTATATCGTCGAATTCCAGGATGACCGCATGGTCAAAGCCTGGTTCGAGGGAAGCACCTTTTTCGAAGCCGATCCCCTGCGAACGGAATCGGAATATCGGGTCGAATTCTCGACCGGCCCCATGCTGAAATTCGCAACCCACAACGACTACCTGCATTTCTTCTCGTTCCCCGGAGACAACGATGTAGGTTATCAAGGATGGAAAGGAGATTACGAATTCACGTTCATGTCGCTCTCTCCGGCTTTCGACGAAATCATCCTGCGGGGGATCAAAACCGGCAACCGGATTCGCATGACGCCGCTTTCGGGGCAATACACTCCGGAAAGTTATCTCGAAACCATCCGCAACAGCCAGTTGGCGATCGCCGAAACCGAATTTAAGGTAATGGTCAACGGCGAACAGGTCGGAACCATCACGCGGCCCAACACGACGCTGACGACCAATTTCCAGCGGTACGCCGCCAGCAAGGTCTGGACGCTCCACTATAACTACCGTCAACAGGCTTCCGACGAGTATGGACAGCCGCAAGTGGACGAATCCGGAGAGCCGGTCTACGAAACGGTCGAAGCCAGCGATCCCGTCAGCGTCATCTACCTGCCGGACGACATCATGCAGATTTACGCCCCCTACACGTTCCGAGGCGAACTGCTCGGACTCCCGGACCAGACGATGCAAACCTTCAAATGGCAGCTGGGACCTACCTCGGCATCGGATTGTTATGTCTGCACCGACTCATTCCTCGACATCAAACTGATTCCGTAATCCGTAAGAAACGTTTATTCGGTCCGGATGCCGCCCGCCGGCTCCGGACCTTTTTCCTTGAAAACCGATGAAACATTTCTCCTTCTTTCTGACGCTCCTGCTGCTGACGGCCTGTACCGGGGAACCGGAATCCGGCCCCGTTCCCGGCGGCGGACAAACCCAAACGCAGGAATTTTATGTCCCCGGCGTATTCCGTATCAAACTGCGCGAAACGGCTGCCGAACTCAACACCCGTGCCTTCACCCGCAGCGGTTACGGCTCGGGAATCGCGGCATTCGATGCCGCAGCCACCCGTGCCGGGGCGACTGGCGTACAACGCGTCTTTTCCGATGGCGACCGTTTCCGCGAACGCCGCCGCAGGGCCGGACTCCATCTGTGGTACGACGTTCATTTCTCCGGAGCGATCTCCGTCGAAGAGGCCATGGAACGCTTCGGCAGAGTGGACGAAATCGAATGCATCGAACCCGTTCCGCGCATGGTTCCCGCCGGTGCAACGGTCGTACAAGCCGGAGTCGACCCATACAACACCGCAGGTTCGGGCAATGCCGCAAGCCCCGGATTCGACGACCCGCTGCTGGTCAATCAATGGCTCTATCACCGGGAGGGGTCTGCCGTCGGATCGACGGCCGTGGCCGATCTCAACATCTTCCCGGCATGGAGCGTCAGCACCGGCCACAAAGACGTAATCGTCGCCGTGGTGGACGGCGGCATCGACTACACGCATCCCGACCTGGCGGCGAACATCTGGCGCGACGAACAGGGCGCCTGCGGCTACAATTTCTGCCGCCATAACACCGAGATCACTCCCAGCAGCCACGGCACGCATGTCGCAGGCACGGTCGGAGCCGTCAACAACAACGGAATCGGTGTCTGCGGCATCGCGGGCGGCGACGGAACGCCCGGAAGCGGCGTGCGTCTGATGAGCTGCCAGATTTTCGACGAACCGGAGCATGGCGCCGCGACAATCGAGGAAATCATGGTCTGGACAGCGGATCACGGAGCCGTCATCAGTCAAAACAGCTGGGCCTACGTCCCCGGCCTTCCGGACCTGTCGCAGTCGGGCAAAGCGGCTATCGACTATTTCATCGAGTATGCCGGATGCGACGAGAACGGGAATCAGACGGGACCCATGAAGGGCGGCATCGTCATTTTCGCTGCGGGCAACGACGGCATTTCCGACCCGGTATTCCCGGGAGCCTACGAGAAGGTGGTGGCCGTGGCGTCGCTGGGCATCGACGGCCGTAAGGTCGCCGGGTCCAACTACGGTCCGTGGATCGACCTCGCGGCCCTGGGCGGTCATGCCACCGGCGACGAACGATTCCGCGTTTTCAGCACCACGACGAACGGCGGTTACGGCTACTCCGCAGGGACCTCGATGGCTGCACCGCAGGTTTCGGGCATTGCGGCCCTCGCCGTCGCCGCATTCGGCACGCAGGGGCCGGGGTTCACCGGCGAAAAACTGCGGGAAATACTCGTGGGTTCAGGCAGGAAGCAATTTACAGAAACGATCAACCCTGAATATGCCGGAATGCTCGGCAACGGACTGGTCGATGCCGAATACGTCCTTTTCCACGATGCCGAGCCTGATCCGGTCGACGAACGCACGCTTGCGGCCTCGGGACACCGCACCCATGCGGAATTGTCGTGGAGCGTTCCGCGATGCTATCTGGAGCGTCCCGTCGCATCATTCGACGTTTACATCGACTCCCGGACATTTACGGCCGCCACAGTCGACGACATTCCCGCCACGGCCGTCAGGCACACCTTCGCCTCCACGGCGGGTCTCGGTGAGACCTTCACCTGCCGGATCGAGGGGCTGGAACCACGGCAGGTCTATTGGCTGGCGATCGTCAGCCGAAGCCCGTCGGGGATTCCGTCCCGCCCGGTCGTCATCTCCGTCCGGGCCGGGGAGAACACCCCGCCCGAAGCGGCCGCAGCGATTCCGAACCTCTACCTGCAAAGCGACGACAAAGCGGGCAGGAGCATCGACCTCAGGCTCTATTTTACCGATGCCGACGCTCCGGGCGACCGGCTCTCCTTCTCCGTCACGTCTTCCGCAGAAGAGGTCGCGGAGTGCCGCGTGCAGGACTCGGAACTGCTCGTCCTGCCCCGCACTGCGGGCCGCACGACGCTGACCGTAACGGCGAAAGACCTCGACGGCGCCACGGCGACTTCGGAATTTCAGGTGATCGTCGACGGCACGGGCGCCGCGATGGAGCTTTTCCCCAACCCGTGCCGCGATGCTCTCAACGTGCGCATTCCGAACGTCGAGGGTGATTTCCCCATCCGGTTCCACAATGCGGCGGGACAGCAGGTGCTCGCTACGCAGGTTTCGGTCCGCGCCGGCGACAACGGCAACACGGGACGCATCGACGTTTCCGGTCTCTCCCCCGGTACTTACACCTGCACGGTCGAGT
This sequence comes from Alistipes sp. Zagget8, assembly GCA_001941065.1. GTDB lineage: Bacteria > Bacteroidota > Bacteroidia > Bacteroidales > Rikenellaceae > Alistipes. Next base: position 301,060 of record MSHJ01000011.1, on the reverse strand, counting down.
GCCGCGGCCGCAAACTCAGCAGCCACATCATCAAACGATAACCGCAAACACCATGTATACCTACCAATCGATCAAACGCCTCGCCGCGACACTTCTTTTCGCGGCAGGCGGTTACGCGGCGCAAGCCCAAACCGCCGACGCCGGGATCATGCCGTTCCTCGGCATGGGAACCGACGCCCGCACGGCCGGTATGGCGGGAGCTGCGACGGCCGTTGCAGACAACCCGCTGGCCGTTTACACCAACGCTGCATTAAGCCTCGTGGGCGAACGGCACGCCGGCGCCGCCCTGTTCGCCGGGCCCTGGAACATGGCCTTCGACAGCGCCAATGTGCTTTACGGCGCAGGAGGTTTCTATTCGCCCGACTCACGGAACGCCCTGCTGGCCGGCGTGCGCTATTTCCGCGGTCCTTCGGTCGGGCTGACCGACGAACAGGGGTTTCCGGCCGGAACGGCCCGTCCACATGACCTTTCGGCGGAGGTCGGCTACGGCCGTCGGATCGGCCGGAATCTGGCGCTTTCGCTGACGGCCCGCTACGCCCGTTCCGACCAGGGATTCGGGGAGAAGCCGATGCAGGGCGTCTCGTTCGACATCGGTGCGGCCTACCGCGGAACGCTCCGTGCCGTGGAGGGCGCCCGTTGGATCGTCGGACTGCGGCTGGCCGACATCGGCCCCAATGTGAAAGCCTCCGACGGAGAGCGCTACGGCCTGCCGACACGCGGCTCGCTCGGAGGCTCGCTTCACCTGCCTTTCCGCCCGAATCATGTGCTCGGCGTCGCCCTCGATCTGGGCCACCAGTTCCGGGGAGGAATCACCGGTCTGGCCGCAGGAGCCGAATACACCTTTTTCCGGCACGGTGTCGTGCGCGGCGGATACCACCTCGGTCAGAAGAACAAAGGCGCCGGCAACTACGCCTCGCTGGGTTGCGGATTCATTGCAGGCCCCGTGCGGTGCGACGCCGCATGGCGTTTCGGCGGTAACAAATTCAACCCGCTCAACGACACGTTTCTCTTTTCGGTCGGATTTCTGTTGTAAACGGCAGTCTGCATCCATACGAAAGGAGCGGCACACCGGGTGTGCCGCTCCTTTTTCCGTTACCGGTCCAAGTCTACTCCTCAATCCGGATGCAGCGAACCGCGGCACCCCGGTCGGAATAGGTGTTCTGTGACTTGCAGGTAACGCCCCGCTTGGTTTCATCGTTGGGGAAATTGGTTTCCGTTACGAAGGCGCAGACATGCCCCCAATCGTAATAATCCGGCCCATCGACATAATAGGTTGCACAGGAACCTCCCCAGGTGTTTCCAGCGCAGGAACCGTCCGAGTTGTGCCATTGCTGTGCACCACCTGTCAGCGGGAAGAACCACTTGCCGTCCAGCCAGATGCCGCGTCCGGTCTTTGAAACGTCAACCACAGCGTCGGCGGGCTGTTCATTGTCCGTCAGCGCAAACCAGGCCTGCTTGCTCATCACTTTCCAGCCCCGGGGACACGGATCGTAAATCGTCTTCACGCCATGCGCATCCTTCGACGGATTGCCCCAGGCCGCTTTTCCGGCATCGTCGGTCAGATAATTCCCATTCTTGTAGAGCCAAAGATGGGGATCAGTCCGTCCCAAGTCGAACGCATCCTGCGACCTATAACCCGCTCCGAGCATCGTATTGATGTCGATGGTGACCGTCGCCTTCGTATTGCCGATAATCTGATGATGCGCCTCCCGGCCCCACGCTTCGAAAGTTCCCCGGTCCAGCGCCGGGATCGGCGTATAAGCCGGAGCGAACCACAATCCGGTCATATAATAAGCATTACCACTCGTATAATCCGGAAGGCCGGGGAACGGGTCTTTCCGGCCCCATTGATAACAGTTGCCCGAGGTCCAGGCCAGATCGACAGACTCCTGCTGCTGGTTAGGCTTGATGTCCGCCTGCGACCAATCGATCACGGCACCCAAATTGCGGCCCATAAAGGTATAGTCACCCTTGACAATGCAATTTTCCGCGGCATTCGGATCATACCCCTCCGAGAAAACGATATTCCAGCTCCAGAGCACCTCGGCGTTCGTAATGCGCTTGTCCGCATCGGCTTCGATCTGATCATAGCCGAGCTCCTTGTCGATCGCCACGATCACCACATTGCCGTTGACGAAAGTTTCGGGCGTATCGAAATAAATATAGCCATCTTTCTTGAATTTCACGCTGTTGAGCACCACGGGCGACGCCTGTATCCATGGAAAATAGCTCGTCTGCAAACAACTGTACCACAGTACGAGGGCTGCTTTCGGCTCGATCCGGAGGTCCTCCTCCGTGTAGGAGAGGCCGCCGCAGGTCAGCGCCTTGCCGTTGCCCTTCACGTCGGCACGGAAGCGGTAGAATGTATTGGCCGCATCGACATAATAGGTATTGGCCGTGCCCTCGGCACTCAGATCAATGACGGGAAGCGCATCCTCGGGGTCGAGCGTAGCCTCTCCTTCGACGACCACCGTTTTGCCCGTCGGAATACCGCCGTCGGCCGGAGCCTTCACGGTGGCGAAGACGTACTCTTTCCCATTGACAAGAGCGACTGCTTCGAACGTCTCACCGGCGTGTCCGGACGTTACGACCAGGTGCAGCACCAGCGCCTCGGTATCGGAGGTATTGCCTGCACAGTCGAGCCGCACGGCATTGGAAACCACAGCCTCGGAAACGTTCATCTCGCCCGTGCGCAGATCGACCGTGGCATTCTCCATCGACACGGCGGCATTTTCGTTCGAAACGCAGCGGAAAATCACCCCCTCGAGTTTCGCACGCAGGTCGGTCGTCAACCGAATTTCGAGCGCTGAGAAAAGGTGTTTGAATTGCAGGTTGACAGCGTCGTCCGCTTTTTTGATCCCTCGCGCAGCGGCGTAGAGGAAATCGTGAGCCGCCAGGGTCGCCAGCGGATCGCTCTCCGAACGGGTCTGCACGGCGGGAACCGACACCGGAACGGCCGTTACATCGGCTGCGGCCATTTCCGTATAGGGATAATAGGCATAGAAATCGTGGTCGGACGTTTCATCGGCCCAGCGGATCACATTGATCCGGGAAACAGCCGTAAAATCGCTCATCGCACCCGATGCAGCTGCCTTATAAGCGAAATTGGCTCCCAGGCCCTGCCCGCCGGACTCGGCGAAAAGACCGATCAGATCGTCTTTGACCCAGTTTACCCGGAGCGCTGTTTCCGTCTCCTCATAGGAGGTCCGGACCTTAGGGCCGGCAGTCGATCCCGAGAAGAGAATCTCGCCCTCCTGCGGCGTCGGCGACACCGTGTCGCCGTCCCCGGCGCATGCGGCCGTCAGCAAGGCGGCCAACAGTATGATATAGGTTCGTTTCATCGTGTTTTAAGTGTTTTAAGGTTACTCCCAGCCTGTCCATTTGTCGAGATCGTCGATCTGTCCGTTGCCGTCTGTCGCGTCGGGATCGAAGAGCGCCTTGTCGACGGCCTCCTTGAGAATTTTCTCCATCACGGCATAGCCTGCCGCATTGGGATGCACACGGTCGTCCGATGTCCAGGAGTACTCGAGTTTCAGCCCGTCCTGATCGTCTTTGAGCGCCGAATGGTAATCGGCATAGACGAAGCCCCGCTCTTCGGCATACTGTTTCAGCAACTTGTTCAGCTCGACGACGCGCTGCCCGACATCGGGATGGGTGGCGTTCCAGTCGTCGCTCTGCCACCAGATCCGGTTGGCCGGGGGCGTCGAGCCAATGACGACCTTGAAGCCTCTCGCAGCGCCTGTTTCGGCCATCAGCCGGATATCGGCGAAGACTCGTTCGATCGAACAGGGCTGTCCGTCGTTCTCGGCCAGGTCATTGACGCCGCAGGCGATGACCACGCACGCCGGATCGTTGACGACTACGTCGTTGTAAAAACGGGCGCTGATCTGAAGCGAGGTCTGACCGCTGATACCCTTGGGCAGGAAATCGTTGTCGGAAAAGAAAGTCTTGTTGTCGGTACGCGCCTGCCATACCTCCGTGATGGAGTTGCCGATCAGTACGGCACGCGGACCTTCCAGACGTCCCTTGGGCATCGCAGTCGGCTGCTCGCGGACGCAGCGCAACTGGTAACCGGCTCCCGTATAGGAGTTGTAGGACGAATATCCGCCCAGACCGCCCTGAACCGGGTAATAGTTGCCGCCGACACTGGAACTGGTCAGCGCGAGCATCTTATTGGTGAGCGACCGGATATGGCTGCCGTTGAAGGCGGACTGCCGCTGTCCGGTATAGGGGAAATAGAGGTCGTATTCGCGGGAGTAACGCCCGAACGGTTTTTCATCGAGCGACGCAGAGTTGCCGAGGGCGAAATCGAGGGCTTCGGGCGGCGCCACTTTCCAGCCCGCAGGACACGGGTCGTAAATGCTCTTCAGGTTGTCGCCGACATATTCGCTGCCCCACAGATAGAACCATCCGGTCTGATTCTCGGCCGAACCCGTATTGTTGAACCACGAATAGCTGCTGTACCAGTTGTCAGCCTGAACGCCGCTGACCTCCTTGGCCATCCAGCGATAGGGATATTTCACCGACAGGGCGACGGCGTCGTCGACGGTCTTGTCACCCACGGCATAGGCGTTGTTCGCCCCGACCTTGCCGAACATCATGTTTCCGGCACCCCAGCTCTCGGAGGAGTAATCCTGCTGCAGTTCTTCGATGGGCGTATAGGTCGGAAGCCCCCAGTACATCTCGCTGCCGAATCCCGTGTCATCGTACTCCGCAGCCGCGGGGAACGGGTCTTTGCGTCCCCACTGATAATAGTTGCCCAAAGCCCAGGCCGCAGCGCGTTTATCCGAGGAATTCATCGCCTCGCGTCCCGCCATGGCACCCAGGTTACGGTCCATCATCGTATAGCGGCCCACCTGGCGGGCTTCGGCGTCGCAATCGTAATTTTCGACAGCCCAGATATTCCAGCTCCAAAGCACCTCGCCGCCGGCATCATAGGCCGCGATCAGGGCATTGCCGGGAACAAACTCGGCCGGAGTGGTGAAATAGACGTTGCCCTCCCAATCGTCGTACTCCACGGATTCGATGACCACGGGGCTCTCGCGCACCCAACCGTCGGCCGTCTTCGGCGAATTGTACCACACGAGTTTCGCCGCCGCGGGCTCAATGGCCAGATCAGCCTCGGAATAGGATTTGGTTATCGGACGGCCGTCTGCCGACCACGAATAGGTGCGCGGCGTGCCGTTGCCTTTGGTCGTTGCACGGAATTTATAGGTCGTGCCGGGTTTGGTCACCAGATAGGTGTTCGCCGTACCGTTGACGCTCAGGTCCTCCGCTATGCGCTGCGGGAATTCGTAACCCAACGAGAATATGGTCAACCGTCCGGCGGGAATCCCGCTTTCGGGGACGACTGCCGAACCCAGCGACAGATGCTTGTCGCCGTAATCGACCAGCACCTCCAACGTCCCTCCCGCCTCCACGGGATTTACAGCCAGGAAAAAACTCGTCGGCGTGCGTGAGATCGTAGCCTGTCCTTCGACTTCATAGTTTACCTCGGCCGCCGTCTGCTCTCCGGGGGTTACCACCCCGGTCCGCAGGTTCAACGTCCCCGTTTCGAAAGCCAGCGTCGCACCGTCGGCACTGCGCAACGTTATGTTCCGAACCTGCGACAACGTCCGGTCGGCGGCAAGCCGGAGCTCGACGACTGCGGCAACGCTTCCGAACGGGAAGGATACGGCTTCGATCGGACCTTTCACACCCTCGCACGCAGCATATAGGTTGACCTGTTGTTTCAGGTGCGTCGTAGCGCCGGCCGGCCCCTTCTGCTCCGCGGCAATCGTCACCGGAATGGCCGTCAAATCATCGTGCGTCGTCCGATAGGGATAATAGGCGAAGAAATCGCGCGTAGCTGCGCCAGCGCTCCACACGATTCGCCGGTCCTGCGAAGGACAGACGAACTGCGTATTTTCCGCCGACGAAAAGGCTGCATAATAAATATTGGCATGCTCGACGGTCTCGCCGTCGGCCGCAAACAGACCGATCCGGTCTACATCGGCATCCCAGATCAGATCGATCCCCTTTTCAGCCGGGTCCACGGTCTTGAATGAAGCCGATCCCTGGAATGAGACCACATCCGGATCAGACGATCCGTCCCGCGTGGGATCTTTTTGACAGGCTGCGATAATCACCGTCAAAAATAAAAGCGTTAAGAGTCGCAGTTTCTCCATAAATTTGAGGTTAAAGTTTAAGGTTGGTGTCACCGAAACCCTCCCGGCGCCCAGAAATATCTGGACACGGCAGGTTTCGAAGCATGAACAAATTTACGCAAACCGCCTTCCCGGCAGGACGAAAATCGTACACAATAAGGCCAATTTTAGCTGTCGGGCCGGAATTCGATCCCGGCGCCGGAGGGCGTTCATCTGTATCCCGGCCCACTCTGTTCCGTCGCCTTTAACGCAAAAAGCTCCGTAATAATTACAGGGCTTCTCTTTTCCGATTAATATACATATAGATTCATTTAGTGCAGGAGCCCCTTTATCCACACATCGAAGTCTCTTTCGGGAGACTTTTTTTGTATTTGTGCGATTGTTTTTCTACCTTTACAAGACAAAATCCAAGGGGGGGGGTAAACCTGAACCGATCCCGGATACCCGACGCGGGCAAAACCGCCGAAAGAATACGCTTCTCAACGAGCCTCCGCCCCCAAGTGTTTGACTAAAACCGCTTAGTATGAAACATTGGGGCCTTTTTCTTTTAGCGTTTTCATTCGCCGCCTGTCAGGACGACCGGCCCGGCGACGTTCCCACCGAACAAACCTATTACATCACACCCGAGCATGAGAGTGTCGAAGCCGGCAGCACCGGACTCCAGGCACGTATTGCCGTTTCATCGAACTGCAACTGGCAGGTCGGAAAAGTTCCGGAATGGTGCGTCGTTCAAAAGACCTCGGCCGGGGAGCGGGAATACCTCGACATAACCGTCCAATACAACGACGACGAAACTCCGCGCAATACGGAAATTCCGCTTCTCTTCGGCCGCGGCCGCGCATCGGCATTCCTCTCCGTTTCCCAGGAGGGAAAAGAGCCTGCGCCTCCGCTCCACTGGGTCCCTTTTCCGGTAAACAAGCTGGCCGAGGCCGGGTACGAATTGCTGGAGGACCAGACGACACGCAGGTACCGGATAACCGGAATACAGCTGTTCGCCGCCCCGGGGCTTGCGAAACAGGTATATCCCGGACACCTGATCGACCGCCGCACCGATTACAGCCGGCTCACGGCATACGACCGATATACCTATAATCCGATAACCGTTGTCGCCACCAACAGCAAGCTCCCTCCCGAGGATTTGCCCGCACCCTCTTATGAGGCCACGAACGCATTGGCGCAAAAAATCATTGCAGACCTGCCGACGCAGAACGAAGAATTCTGTTCATATCCGGTTCGCTACAATTCGTACAGGCATCTTCACCTGCTCGGAAAAAGCAATCTGGGGCTCGATCTGGTCGGGCTGATAAACGGCGGCAGGCCCTACACCGACAAGGAGATGGAGCGGCAGACGGGAGTTATCTACATCTATGCCCAGAGCCTGTTCACGATCATGATGGATTATCCCGGAAAACTGATCGAAGAGACGGTCGGCGGCGATGAAATCGCCGACATGGTCTATATCAACAGCGTAAGTTACGGAAGGACCGCCCTGCTGCTGGTCGAAAGCAACGCTGATATCACCGCGGTAAACCGGGTGATTTCCCAGATTTTCTGCGATACGACACTGAGCGACAGCGACTCGAAAATCAAGAATGAGCTCACCTGTTGGTACGTCTATTTCGACAACCACGGTGCGCACGTAACGATGGGCGAACCCGCGTACCTGATCCGCAGATACATCGACGAAATGCAATCGACCGCCGTCCTCCCGCTCGGTTTCACCGTCAACGAATTTGCGGACAACGGCGTCAGCACAATGGAGGTGGAACTGGAACTGCCCTGAATGACGAACGCCCCTCGAAAGGGGCGTTTGCCGTATCAGAAATTCCTCCCGGTGTCCCACCACAGGCGGGTGCCGCCGTGGTCCGCACCGTCCAATACACCTACCAGTGCGGTGTATTGCTCGGGGTCGGAAGTGGCCATGGTCGCGGGGAAAGGCAGCCGCCGGATCATTGTCCCGGTCTCGATGCTCTGCCCCTTGCTGTGGTTGAAGCGCACCGGAAACAACTGCGGATAACCCGTGCGGCGCTGTTCGGCCCACGCCTCGCATCCTTCGGGATACATGGCAATCCATTTCTGGGTGATAATCCGTTCGAGCTTCTGCTCATAATCCGCCGACTCGTCCCAGCGGGGCGTCACCCGGCACCGGGCCGCCATATCGTTCTGCGGATCGACCGGATCGTGATAATCGGCCGCCGCGGCGTCGCTGGCCAGGTACTGCTCGCTGCCCGACACCTGCCACTGGGCGAACGAAAGGCCCACACCGTTGCGGTAACAGGTCTCCGGGCTCTCGCCGGTCCAGCCTCGCAGGGCCCCCTCCGCACGCAGGAACCACACCTCGGCAGCCGTCATCAGGACGGCATCGGTCGTCGGTTCGATCGTCAGGCGCGAAAACGCGGCGTAATAGTTATGCGAAAAGGCCGTTCCCTGCCGGATGCCGTGGTATTCGCCCTTGAGCGCAATCGCTGCCGTACCCGATCCATCCTCCGTGATGACCAGGTCGGCCCGGCAGGGTTCGAAGAACTTTTCGATGCGCGGGTCCCCGAATCCCTTCAGGATCGACTCCATCGAGGCATTCATGACCGCCTCGTTCCAACTGCGGTTGATCGCCCCCAGCGGGTTCAGGTAGACCCCCGAAGCGTCGACGGCGGCATTGCTCGTATTCACCTCGATCACGCCGTGGGAATTGCCGAGCGCCGTCCGGAACTCTTCCGCCGCCCGTTCCGGCGCCGCCATGGCGATCCGCACCGCCAGCCGCATACGCAGCGAGTTGGCGAAACGCAGCCACGCGGTGTAACTGCCGTCGAGCAGCAGATCGAACGACGCAAATTCATTGGCCGCCGGGTGCTCCGCGACATATTCCGACAAAATCCGCACGGCTTCGTCCAGATCGGCGAAGAAATGGCCGTAAACCTCCTCCTGACTGTCGGGCACATACTCGACGCCGCTGCTGCCGAAATGGGAGTAGATCACCGGTCCGTAAAAATCGGTCACCCGGTGCATGACCAGCACCTTGAGTATCTTGGTAATGGCGTAGAACGGCGGCATAAGTTCTCCGGCCGTCTGCTCGAGGCGGTAAATCTCGGGCATGATGTAGGAGTAGGTGAACTGCCACATGGCGCTGTTCCAGCCGTCCTGGAGGTTGTAGTCCGAATTATGGCTCCCGCCCTGCAGCGGTTTGGGGTCGTGCATATAGCCCGAAAACATATCCGCATTGAGGTTCTGCGTGAGCTGAAAGGGCCAGTTCTTGCCCTTGCCGTAGTCGTAGTTGAAATAGACGCCCTGCTGGACGATCTTCAGCCGATAGCCCAAGCCGTTGTTGTCGGCCTCGAGTTCCTTGTCCGTCGTGCCCGACTGGTCGTCGTTGATGTCCCGGAAATTACCCGTGCATGCCCCGAGGCAAAGCGCACAGCATCCGGCGAAAAAGTAGGTTTGCCAGCGTTTCATATCCTCAGAATTCCAGTTTGATGTTAAATCCGACACTCCGCACGGTCGGCATGCCGTAGACGTCGATACCCTGATTGTCGTTGCCCGTCGAGAGCACGAGGTCGGGATCGAACGGCGACGCGTTGTAGATAAAGAAGAGGTTGCGGGCCACCAGCGACACGCTCACCGCGCTGAACACCCGCGTCCGCCGCACCAGCTGTTTGGGCAGCGCATAGGAGAGCGACATCTCCCGCAGCCGGATGTTCGTCGCATCGTACATATAGTATTCCGTCACGCCGGCACGTCCTCCGACCAGCTTGTAGAACCCCTTCACGTCCTCGATCCGCCGCCCTTCGAGCGTCACGTAACCGCGGTCGCGGGCGTCGGCCGTCGCCTTCGTGACGCCGTAGGAGTCCAGGTCGGCCATCGTCTGCGACAACAGCCGGCCGCCGTAACGGCAGTCCACCAGCAGCGACAGCGACAGTTCCTTGTAAGAGACCGTATTGCTCCACGACAGCGAGAAGCGGGGATTGGCGTTGCCGACCTTCACGGTGTTTCCGTCGCCTACCGTGCGGGGAAGCCCGGCATAGTCGCCCTCGGTCTCGTAAACGATCCGCCCCTGTTCGTCGCGCTCGAAAGCCCGTCCGTAAATGTCGCCGATCGAACCGCCCTCGACCAGTTTCATGGCATAGGACGAAGAGAAACTCGAAGGCCCGTAGACGTACTCGCGCAGCTCGTCGTGGAGCTTTATCACGCGGTTCCGGTTCTGCGAGAAATTCACGCTCGAATACCACGTAATCCGTTTTCCGTAGACCGGATAGGCGCTCAGCGCGATCTCCACGCCTTCGTTCTCGATGTTTCCGGCATTCTCGTAACGGAAGGCATAGGCCTCGCCCGAAAGAGCCGGCAGTTTGAAGAACTGGTTGCGGGTATTGGTCCTGTAATAGGTGGCGTTCACATTCAGCCGGTCGCCGAAGAAACGCCACTCGGCGCCCGCTTCGAAAGCGCCGGTCATCTCGGGCTTCAGGTCGGTTCCGGGAGCCGCGTCGGCGGCATTGACGCCTCCGCCCGCCGAAATATGCGCCTTCGGGTTGGTGATGAACATCGGGATGTCGTTGCCCACGCGGCTCCAGGTCAGGCGGACCTTGCCCATCGAAATCCACTCGGGCAGTTTGAACATCTTGTTGAGCACCCACGACGCCCCGACCGAATAGTAGAAGAACCCGCTGTTCTCGTGGTCGGTGTAAGCCAGCGTCGAGGCCCAGTCGTTACGCCCCGTGACCTCGAAATTGAGGCTTTCGCCGTATTTGAACGACGCGGTGGCAAACAGCGACTGTATCTGGCGCCGGGCGTCGATCTGTTCGTCGATGTAGGCGGAGCTGTTCATGACGATGTTGGCGACGTTGAAGATGTTGGGATAGTAGAGCGACGCGGTTTTCGAATCGATCCGCAGCGAATTGACCGTCCGGTCGTTGAGTCCCGTGCCGAGCGTCGCGCTGAATTTCCAGTCGTCGGAAAGGCGCTTGTCGAACAGCGCCAGCACCTCGCCGTTGAACAGCGTCTCCGCGAAACTGCTCTCCACATACCGTCCGTTGGCGCCGGCCAGCGCCGGAGCCGTCGAGGCCCAGAATTTCTGGCGCACCTTGTCGCTGAAATGGTCCACGTTGGCGCGGGCCTTGATGTGCAGCCACCCGGTCACCCGCCAGTCCGCCGACAGCGAGGCCATGACGCGATTGCGCAGGCTCTTGCTGCGGATGCGATTGACGATCCAGTAGGGATTCTGCTCGAAATCGTCGCTCGGGGCTATCCAGTTCTGCACGCCGAGTTTGCGGTCGGCGTCGTAGACCTCGAAATCCTCCCGGTAAGGGGTGATGTCCACGCCGCGCGGAAAACGGTACAACCCCACCAGCGGGTTCATGTAGAAACCGCCCGGCACGGGTTTGTCGTCCACCGACTGACGCATGAAATTGACGTTTCCGTCGAGCTTCACCCGCTTGCCCAAAATATCCGACGTGGCACGCAGGTTGAAATTGTGGCGCATCAGCCGGTTTTTTCCGGTGATACCCCGCTCGGCGGTATTGGCATAGGAGAAATAGCTCTGAATCAGCTCCGACCCCGTGGAAACGGACAGGCCGTTCACCGCCGTCACACCCGTCCGGAAAAACTCCCCGACGTTGTCGTACGACGTCACGCCGCCGCGTGCGCCCCAGCTTTCGACCCCGCCGCTCACGCCGTAGCGGTCCTGAAACTCGGGCAGGCAGAAAGGCCGCTGGAAGGTCAGGTTCGAGGTGAACGTCACCTGCTGTTTCTCGGCGCTGCCGCGCTTGGTCGTGATCAGGATGACGCCGTTGGCGGCCTGGCTGCCGTACAGCGCAGCCGCAGGAGCTCCCTTGAGGATCGACACGCTCTCGATATCCTCGGCATTGAGGTTCGAGATACCGTCGCCGCCGTCGCGGTTGCCGGCATCGGCCGTCCCGCCGATAGCCGAATAGGACTGCTCGGGCGAGGAGTTCAGCATCGGCATACCGTCGACCACATACAGCGGCTGGTTGTCGCTGGCCACCGAACGGACGCCGCGGATGCTCACTTTGGCCGAAGCGCCCGCCCCCGAGGAGCTCGAATTGACCTGCACGCCGGCCGACTTACCCGCCAGCGCAAGAATCATATTCGAGGATTTGACGGCCGACAGCTCCCGGCCCTTGATCTTGTCGGCGGCATAGGTCAGGTCGGCATAGTTGCGTTCGAGGCCGAGGGCCGTCACGATAACTTCCTCAATGGTCTTGACATCCTCCTTCAGCACGACCTCCAGTTCGGTGCGCGAGCCCGGTTCGACGGTGCGGGAAGCGTAGCCGATATAGGAGAAATCGAGCGCTCCGCCGGCCGCGATCTGAATCGAGAACCGGCCGTCGGTGAGCGTTGCCGTTCCGTTCGGGGTTCCCCGCTCCACGACGGTGACTCCGACCAGCGGGGTGCCCGCTTCATCGGTAACACGGCCTTTGACCTCCGTTTTAGGGGCATCGGTCCGGGCGTAAACAGCCGTTCCGGGAGCCAGACACAGGCATATAGCGAAGAGTGCGGCAAACACCAATCCCACCGGTCCCGGCCGCAATTTTAAAATACGATGCATAAGGGGCGTCACTTATTACAATAATCTGATACAAAAGTACAAAATTTGTCGGATAGAATACAAAAAAAGCATTTTTAAACTACAAAAACGACCAAAACAGGCGATTCCGGAGAAAAGCCGCCGTTTCCCGCCGGCAGAACCCGGCCGGAATCCTCCTACAGAGGCATCCGGAGCGGCATACAGCCAGCGGTGCGAGCCGCCCGGAACTCCGGTTGCGCACGCATCGGTCTGGTACGCAAATTGCTCGTATAGCGGCAAATCCGTATACCATGAACAATTTTTCCACACTGATCGAAAATTCGAAGCGGGCCGTCCGTTACTGGTGGCTGCTACTGATCGTCGGCATCGCGCTGTTCGCAGTCGGCGTGCTGACCTTCGTGTTCCCGGCCCAGAGCTATCTGGGCATGTCGCTCGTCTTCGGCTGGCTGATGCTGATTTCGGGAATCCTCGAAGTGGTGCTCTCGTCGGCCAACCGCCATTTCATCACCGGCCGCGGCTGGATGATGGCCGGGGGCATTATCGAAATCATCCTCGGCATCATCCTGATCTTCAACGTCGCGCTGTCGGCCGCCACGCTGCCCATCTTCCTGGGCTTCTGGCTGATGATGCGCGGATTCAGCTCCATCGGACTGGGCGGGGACATGAGCGCCATGGAGGTCCCCGGCGCAGGGTGGACCGTCTTCACGGGGGTCCTGCTTCTGCTGTGTTCGCTGTGGATTCTGTTCCAGCCGCTGGTGTTCGGCACCACGGCGGTCATCGTCTGGGTCGGCATCACGCTGCTTTTCGCAGGCATCGCGGCCTTCTCGCTGGCCCTCCAGCTCCGCAATGCCCATCACTGCCTCGGCGGTGACTGCTGAGGCCGCATCTCCTTCGAAAAGCGGGACGTTATCCGACAGCGTCCCGCTTTTTCCGTCCCCAGCTGTTGCAAAGGGAACGGAAATCAGCTATCTTTGGATTTGCAAATCATACGCATCCATGAAAAGAATTCTGATCCCGGCACTGGCAGCCGCCGTTTTAGCGGCCTGCGGAGGTCCGGCCTCCAAAACCGGGAAACCCGAAGAGAGCCGCGAAAAAACGGCAATGGTCGGCGGTTATACCGAACAGCGCCAACCCGACGCGCAAGAGCTGGAGCTGTTCCGCCAGGTGACGGCCGACCTCACGGGTGTGGAATACACCCCCGAAAGCGTCGCCACCCAGGTCGTCGCGGGACTCAACTACCGCTTTGTCTGCAAAGCGCAGACCGTGGCGCCCGATACCTCGGCCTACCGGGCCGAGGTGACCGTCTACCAGCCGCTTCCGGGACAGGGAGAGGCCCGGATCACCGGCATCAAACGGCTGTAACGCCTTCCGCGGCACGCTGCAGGAACTCCTGCAGGATGAGCGCATGGTTCTCGGCGGCGTTCTTCGAGGCGTAGAGCAGCGTCACGGTCCCGGCACCCGCGATTTCGCGGACAAAATCCCGCACGGCCTGCGAACCGCGCAGCTCCTCCGTATAACGGCGGCGGAACTCCTGCCACCGTCCCGCAGGATCGGCGTGATACCAGCTGCGCAGTCCGGCCGAGGGCGCGATGTCCTTGGCCCAGAGATCGTATTGCAGGGCCTCCTTGCGGACGCCCCGGGGCCAGAGTTTGTCGACCAGCACCCGACAGCCGTCGTCCGGCGCCGGCGCTTCGTAAACGCGCTTAATTCGTACACGTGTCATAGCTGTCTGTTTTTAAGGGGAAGAAGCAAAAAGCAGACCGACCGGCCATTCGGAAGCCCCCTTTGCCGCTCCGCGGCACTAAGCCCCTCCCGAGGGAGGGGTTTAGGGTGGGGTCAGGTCTATAAACGCGGCGGAATGCCGCGAATTCGATGGGCGTCACTTTAAATGAAGGGCGCCTCCCGGCGCCCTTCCCCATCAAAAATTAACCCTTAAAAATTATCCCCGTTCCGGAAGACCTCCGAGAGGTAATGATGCAAATAACACAAATCCGCATCACCTTGAATCACCTCCCGCATCATTAAATCTTCGTCTTCGGAGATGCCGTTGTCTGAAACCTCATTTTTGTCAATATCCTCCATAGGCCTTGTTTTAGCTTGCTTTATCCATATAACGCAGCCCGCCGGGGGATTATTGTGCGGTGTCAGCTCAGAATCAGATTTTTTTCCTTGATCATCCTCCGCAGGTTGATGAGCGCATAGCGCATGCGTCCCAGCGCGGTATTGATACTCACGTTGGTCTGCTCGGCTATATCCTTGAAACTCAGCCCCGAGAAATAGCGCATAATCACCACCTCGCGCTGCTCGGCGGGCAGCAGCTCGACCAACGCCCGCACGTCGCGCTCGATCTGGTCGCAGACCATCGAATCCTCGACGGTGCGTTCGGCCAGTTTCAGCGTGCCCAGCACGTCGTAGCCCGCTTCGGACTCGCTGACCGACTTGTTCTGCCGCTGTGCGCGGAAATGGTCGATCACCTGGTTGTGGGCGATGCGCAGAATCCACGACAGGAACTTACCGTTATCGGTATAACGGCCCTCGTCGATCACACGGACAGCTTTGATGAATGTCTCCTGAAAAATATCGTCCGCCACATCGCGGTCTTTGACCATCATGTGGATGTAGTCCTTCACCCTGCGGCTATGACGTTCGATGAGTTTGGATATAGCACTCCGGTCACCTGAAAGGTAGTGATTAAGCAATACCTGGTCACTTAATACTTGCACGTTCATACTCTTGTCTCCTAATTAGTTACTAAGAGTAGATTTCTTTCCCGATAGGCGATCTTTTTTAGAGTTAAGATGGTTGTTATTCATTGTTCGGGCCTTGAGAAATGTCGGCATTTCCGGAGGCTCTACGTCGGCAAGATACGCACTATTTCCGAAAATACCAAATATTTTTCTACTCTGCCGGAAATTTGCCGGCACTATTTTTCACCCCGGGATGAACAAAATCCATGCCGGAAAAGGCCCGAGACCGGACAAAATGCAAAAAAACGACTTTCGGTGAAACGGCAGAACCCGCCGTCGAGTTTTCGCCCGCCGGCTGCGCCCGCACAGAAACGACCCGGCGGTTGCGGCGCATCGCTGCGCGATCCCGTGCGCCGCGGCCTCCTGCTTTTATTGCCGGGCTTTGTCCGCCGGCTGCTCCCGCTGTTTCAGCGGCTCGACATGAATGGCAATCATCGTCCCCTCGCCAAAACGCTCCCGCAGGCGGCGTTCGATGCCGACCGTCAGCGCATGGGAACAGGCGACGGTCATCGCCCCGTCGACACGGACATGCACCTCGACGGCAATCGAAGCGCCGATGCGCCGCGTACGGAGGTTGTGCGGCTCCCGGACGGCGGGATCGGCGGTTACGATATGCAGGATTTCCCGTTCCGTCTCTTCGGGAAGCGACTTTTCGAGCAGTTCGCCGAGCCCCGTGCGGATCAGGTCGAAGGCCACCTTGAAGATGAACACCGCCACAACCAGCGCAGCGATCGGGTCGGCAATGCGCCACCGGTCGCCCAAAAAATAGGCGCAGCCGATGCCGACGAGCGTTCCGAGCGACGAAAGGGCGTCGCTGCGGTGGTGCCAGGCATTGGCCACGACGCTGGGGCTGTCGATCGCTCGTCCCTCGCGCACGGTATAACGGTAGAGAATCTCCTTGGCCGCAATCGACACGACCGCCGCCGCGAGGGCCACCAGTCCGGGCCGGGGCAGCAGCCCGCCGTCGATTACCACGCGGATGGAGCCGATGCTGTTGACGAGGATACCGACGCCCACGACGCCCAGCGCAAGGCTGATGAGTATCGTGGCGAGGGTCTCGTACTTGCCGTGGCCATAGTCGTGCCCGTCGTCCCGGGGTTTGGACGAAATCCGCGCGAAGACGATCACGACGATGTCCGTCGCCAGGTCCGAGAACGAATGCACGGCATCGGCGACCATCGCGCCGCTTCGTCCGAGGATGCCGGCGGCGAGCTTCACGAGCGACAGCACGAGGTTGACCGCGAAGCCGATGAAGGTCACGCGGTAAATGCGGCGTTTGCGTATTTCCAGAGCGTCGGACATAGATAAAGGTTCGTGAATCAAAAGTACGAAAATATTTCCGGAATCCCATTGTCGGAAACCTCGGCACATCTTTTTGAATTGGAATCGGCACGGTACAGACCGCGCCGGTTTTCGATCAGTGTGGTGCAGATGTCGTGCATCGTGAAAAATCTCCGGATGGGTAGTCCTTTACGGACGTCCCATTCGGAGATTTGAGCGATGTGCGGCAGATGCGCCGCAATCATCGAAAACAGCCGACTAATAGCTGCGGGCGAACAACACGCGGCGGTGCGACGGTTTTCCCGAGAAGACGCACACGCCCTCCTCGTCGGGAGCACCGACCGGAATGCAGCGGATCGTGGCTTTCGTGGCATCCTTGATCGCCACCTCGGTCTCCACCGTGCCGTCCCAGTGGGCGAGTATAAAGCCGCCCTTCTCGTCCAACACCCGCTTGAACTCCTCCCACGTATCGACCTTCGTAATCATCGACTCGCGGAAAGCCAACGCCTTCTTGTAGATATTTTCCTGAATCTCGGTCATCAGCCCCTCGATAAGCTCCACGAGCCCCTCCTGCGAAACGGTCTGCTTCTCGAGCGTGTCGCGGCGAGCCAGTTCGATCGTGCCGTTCTCCATATCGCGCGGCCCCATCGCCAGACGCACGGGAACGCCCTTCAGCTCGTATTCGGCGAACTTGAAGCCCGAACGCACGTTGTCGCGATCGTCGATCTTGACCGAAATGCCCTTGGCCTTCAGCTGTGCGGCGATGGCCTCGAAACGGGCCCGGATTTCAACCAGCTGGTCTTCGCCCTTGTAGATGGGGACCATCACCACCTGGATCGGCGCGAGCTTCGGCGGCAGCACCAGACCGTTGTTGTCCGAGTGGGCCATGATGAGCGCACCCATCAGGCGCGTCGAGACGCCCCACGAGGTCGCCCACACGTATTCGAGTTTGCCCTCCTTGTTGACATACTGCACGTCGAACGCCTTGGCGAAATTCTGCCCCAGGAAATGCGACGTACCGCTCTGCAGGGCCTTGCCGTCCTGCATCAGCGCCTCGATCGTGAGCGTATCCTCGGCGCCCGCAAAACGCTCGTTGGGCGACTTGTGGCCCACGACCACGGGCAGCGACATCCACTCTTCGGCGAATTTCTGGTAAACGTGAATCATCTTTTCAGCCTCCTCGATGGCCTCTTCGCGCGTGGCGTGGGCCGTATGTCCCTCCTGCCACAGGAACTCGGCCGTGCGCAGGAACAGGCGCGTGCGCATCTCCCAGCGCACGACGTTGGCCCACTGGTTGCAGAGAATCGGCAGGTCGCGGTAGGACTGAATCCAGTTTTTATAGGTATTCCAGATAATCGTCTCCGAGGTCGGGCGAACGATCAGCTCCTCTTCGAGCTTGGCATCGGGATCGACCACAACGCCCTTACCGTGGGGATCGTTCTTCAGGCGGTAGTGCGTCACCACGGCGCACTCCTTGGCAAAACCCTCGACGTGGTGGGCCTCCTTCGAGAAGAACGACTTGGGGATAAAGAGCGGGAAATAGGCGTTCTGATGCCCGGTATCCTTGAACATCTGATCCAGCGCGGCCTGCATCTTCTCCCAGATGGCGTAACCGTAGGGTTTGATGACCATGCAGCCGCGGACGGCCGAATTTTCGGCCAGCCCGGCCTTCACGACCAGTTCGTTGTACCACTGCGAATAGTTCTCGTCGGACTTCGTCAGGTCTTTCAGTTCCTTTGCCATATCTTTTTAATTTTTACTTTTATTTCGGACGACAAATATACAAAAAATAAAGGCCCGTCACAAAGACAGACCTTTATATTATTCGAAATCCCCCTTTAGAAACGGAATCCTAACGTCAGCGCCACGTTGTGACGGTTGATCTCGGTCTTGTAAAGTCCGCTCGTGTGAATCTCGTCGGGCTCGACACCGTCCATATCATACCGGTTTCCGTAGAAGAGCATATAAGGGGTCATCTTGTTCTGTGCATAGCAGTATGCGAGGTCGATGTAGGTGCGCTTGAAACTGATGCCCAGTCCGGCCGTATAATAGTTCGTCTGGTAGACGACCGGCGAGGAGAGGATGATGTTCGAATCTTTCAGCATCGAGCCGTTGTACCCGTAACCCGCACGCACCGCCAGCATGGGCAGCGGCCGAATCTCGGCACCGATCCGCAGGGTGTTCGAGCCTTTGTAAAAGGTCTTGAAATTCTGCTTGAAATCGTAGACCGTCAGGCCGGCCGGTTGTTCGGGCATGTCCTTCATCCGAATCCCGTTGTACCAGTCGCGCTCGTAATCGACCGACAGGACGGCGAACCGCCCGAAGGTGTACGAAGCGCCGAACAGCAGGCGCGAAGGCGTCACGAAACACCACGAATATTCGTTTTCGTCGCGCCACTCCGGGGAGTACTGCTCCGACGTATACTCATGCGGCCGGAAATCGCCTTTGTCAGCGTCCGTGGGGCCCAGCGAAACCGTCGACATGGCCACCTGGTAGCGCCGGTCGAGGGAGTAATAGGTCGGGGAATGGAAAGCCACGCCCAGACGAAGCCCGGCAAAGGGACGGTACGTCAGACCGAGTTTGAAATTCACGCCCGAACCGTCGACGATCGAGGTCTGCGTCATCCCCATCGACTGCATCACACTGGAAAGCTGGTCGCCGTTGGCATACACTGCGGGGTCTCCGGTTCCGTAACCATATCCGTAGCCGTTGCCGCCGTTGTAGGAGTAGGCTTCGCCGTAATAGTACTCCTTTTTCTGATAGATGCGCTGAATGCCCAGTGTAAACCCGAAATAGAGTTTGTTGCCGATATTTCCGCCCATCGAAATATCGAACTCGCCGGCCGATCCGGTGCTGCGCATCGACGTGCCGGCATCGATGACCGCGTTGCTGCCGATCTCGGAGGGATACCACACGCCGTCGTCGTTCCTGTCAAGCAGGTAGGACTTATAAGCCGCCACGCCGTTCCAGTACAGCGGGTCGATGTCCCAGTTGGTGAATCCGCCCTGACTTATGACTTTGTCCTTGTTGAGACCGATATTTCCGGATTCCAGCTGAACGGCCAACGCATCGGCGATCGAGGAGTCGCCGCCCCCATATTGGAACGAATAGTTGTAATTGTAGTCGGCCAACCGGTTATACCCGATACCCAGATTGAAACTGACTA
This sequence comes from Alistipes sp. Zagget8, assembly GCA_001941065.1. Taxonomy (GTDB): domain Bacteria; phylum Bacteroidota; class Bacteroidia; order Bacteroidales; family Rikenellaceae; genus Alistipes. The sequence goes on along the minus strand of MSHJ01000011.1, from coordinate 281,188 downwards.
ACCGCCCGGCTCCTTCGTAGACATTGAACACGGCGCCGATATTCCCCAGCGCGAAGCGGTTCCGCGAATTGCCCTGATAGGGCGTCACGCCCTCGGTCGACGAATGCGACAGGCTCAGCATCGGCGTTATCGCCAGCTCGTTCTCGAGATACATGCCCAGCCCGGCCGGGTTGATCGACATCGACGCCTGATCGGCGCCCAGGGAGGTGAACGCACCTCCCATACCCATCGACCGCGCGGTGCTGAAATTGAACTGCACCTGCGAAAGGGAGAACAGGTCGCCCGGACTCATGGCATCGTTGCCCAGCATCATGCCGCCGATCTCATATTGATATTTACTCTGTGCCGCAGCCGTACCCCACCCGATCAGCAGGGCGGCAGCCGCTATCCATATCCTTTTCATAGCTTCTGTTTTTGCTTATACCTGATTGCACCCGACTAACGTCCCCGCGAGCTCGAACCCGTGGTTCCGCCGCCACCGCCGCCGCGCGAACCTCCGCCACCGCCCGAAGAGGAGGACGAAGGCGACGAATAGGAGGGCGACGAGTAAGACGGAGTGGAAGACGAAGACGGTCCGCGGCGTCCGCTGTTCTGCCCGGTATTCGAGCTTCCCGAATTGTAGTTGTTCCGGTTGGACCGGCTATCCGACGGACGGTAAACGCCCGACGACGAACTCCGACGGTTGCCCCGGTTTCCGCCCTGGTAAACGTCCGTTCTGAAGCCGCTGTTGCTTCCGGGACGGCGATACGTGTTCACGGAATTGCCGGAACCGGAATACGGACGGGGACGGTTTACGATCGTCGAAGGACGGTACGATCCGTGTCCGCCGCCCCAACCCGGGCCCCAGCCGGGTCCGTGATGATGATGACCTCCGCCGTGCCATCCGGGGCCCCAACCCCATCCGGGCCGGTACCAGGGATCGTACCACGAACTGTACCACGGCCCCCACGGGCTGTACCAGGGATTGTTCCACGAATTCCACCCGAAACTCCAGCCCCAGCTGCCGATCGAGAAACTGGGTCCCCACGGCCTGTTCCAGCCGTAGTACCACGGATCGCCGTAAACCACCGTACCCCACGAACCGAACATCGAGGTGATGTATTTGGGCTCGACCCATACCTGGTCGCCGGAGATAATGATGTTGTAGAACGCCGGATCGTAAGCCGACGCGTAATTGAACGCGGCGCTGTACCGGGCGTCGATGTAGCTCGACGGCATTTTGTAGCTCGGCGATTCGAATCCGCGCAGACGGCGTGCATAGGCGCTTTCGTAGTCGTCGGCCAGCACGCTCTGGTACGGATTCGCGTCCGCAGCCTGGTATTCGTAATAGTTATTCTCGGCAGCCGCAGCCTGCGCCTCGGCGATCTTCGCCTCCCATTCGGCCCGGCGGGCTTCGGCGGCAGCACGCTGCGCCTCGGCCTCGGCCTGCTTCTTGCGGGCGATCTGCGTCTTGTCATGCACGGCATAGAGGTCGTCGGAGGCATACCCCGCCGAGGAATAGTATGCCGACGTGCAGCCGGCCAGACCGGCGGACAGCAAGACGGTTCCGATTAAAATTTTCAACTTTTTCATAGCGCACAAGTGTTGTTTGCGTTAGTCTTTACACTAAAAACGAAAACCATACCGTTTTTAGTATCGTTCATCCTTATAAACGGTCCCGCGCGGAAAATACTGCGTGCGCGACCTTCCTCCCGTAACAAAGATCGAAAAAAGCCGCATGGGTGCAAACCCAAATTCGCATACCGTCCGGCAATCCTTTCCGACTGATGAAGGTGTCGTTACGACACCAAAGATAGGAATTATTATCCGGAAAAGCGCGAACCGGAGGGCCCGGGATGTCTTTTTTTCAACCGACTGCGATTTTTTCCGCATGAAAATGTGCGGAAATAAAAAATATGTCTATATTTGCAGTCCCAAAACAAAGGTTTTGGTGCCGGGGGGGGGTAAAGAGTCCTCTTTCCACGACCGAGAAAGGAGAGATGCCGGAGTGGTCGATCGGGCCGCACTCGAAATGCGGTGTACGGGCAACTGTACCGGGGGTTCGAATCCCTCTCTCTCCGCAGAAAACAGCACAATTTACGTTGACGTAAATCGTGCTGTTTCGTTTTTACAGAAATCGCCCCGGAAGCAGGGCGGAAACCGGCACGACCGAAATTCCCGGAAAACACGAGCGGAAAAGACCGTAAATGTCTTGAATGAGACCGTTTATCCGGACCCGCATGTTTGCGCAATCGTCGGGTTTTTAGTAATTTGCGACCGAATAAATTCGCTTCGGACACCCGGCGGACCAATAAATCGGTAGATTTCAATGGCTTGCCTTTTGCTGCGGAGGGAATCGTTCGTTTTACAGATGCTGAAAAAAATCATAAAATATACGCTCCGGACCCTGCTCGTCATCCTGCTGACGGTGCTGCTGATCCCCGCGCTGCTCTATGTCCCGGCCATTCAGGATTTCATCCGGGGCAAGGCGGTCGGCTATGCCTCCGAAGCTCTCGGCATGGACCTCTCGATCGGCCGCATCCGCCTCGCATTCCCGCTCCGGCTGACGGTCGAGGAGACGCTGCTGGTCGACCGGACCGATACGCTTGTCGACTGCGGCAGGCTCTCGCTGGACGTGGCCCTGTGGCCGCTGCTCCGGAAAGAGGTCGTCGTCCGCAGCTTCGAACTGGACCGGATCGCAGCCCGTTACAAGGACACCGCGGGAGGCATGGAGATGCGCCTCGCCGCCGGAGTGCTGTCGCTCGGCGAGGCCCGGGCCGACCTCCGGGCCCATACGGCCGGCATCGCCCGGATCACGCTCTCCAACGGCGACATCTTCCTCGGCCTGACCGAATCGGCCCCTGCGGAGAAACCCGACAGCGTCTCCGCACCGCTGCCCTGGTCGTTCGACATCCGGAAAATCACGATCGAAAACACCGCCTTCGGAATGCACACCTCGCCCGCGGTGACGGAATTGTCCGTGCGCCTGGCCGAAGGCACGGTCGAAGCGTGCCGCGTGCGGCTGGACAGCCAGCAGGTGGCCGTGCAAAGCGTCCGGCTGGACCGGGGCGCCTACTCCTACCTGACCGCCCCGGCCGATCCCGGACAGAAATCCCCGGCCGAATCCGTATCCCCCGACGCCCCGGCGCCCTCCCTGCCGTGGACCGTGCGGGCGAACACCGTCGCCCTGAAGGACAACCGCGCGGAATACGGCAGGCTGGGACATCGCCCCGCCGAGGGATTCGACCCGGCATTCATTGCCCTTTCGGCGCTCGATCTCACCCTCGATTCGGTCTACAACCGGGACTCCGACATCGCCCTGAACCTTCGCCGGCTGACGTTCTCCGAGCGCAGCGGGCTCGCGGTGCGCGACGCAAGCGGACGGTTCGAAATGGACTCAACGGGCATTTCGCTCTCCGGGTTCGAACTCGAAACCGTCTGGTCCCGGCTCCGGGCCGAGCTGTCGGCCGGCCCCGGAATCCTGCACCTGAAACCCGACGCACCCCTTTCAGCCGACCTCTCCGCCGATCTGAACACCCGGGAGATCACCGCCCTCTACCCGGCGATGCTTCCCCCGGTGCTGAACGACCGCACCGTGCGGATGAAACTCACGGCGGCGGGAACCTTGTCCGAGATCAGACGGATCGGGCTCGACATCTCGTCGCCCGGACACCTCGCATTCACCGCCGACGGCCGGGCGCAAAATTTGCTCGACCCGCAACTGCTGGAGGCTTCGGCCCGCTTCGAAGGCGACTTTCGCGACATGGCCTTCCTCGTGGAGCTGCTGCCCGATTCGGCCCTGCGCCGCCGCGTGGCAATCCCCGACCGAATCGGGCTCCGCGGATCGGCCGCGACGGACAAAGGTGCGCTCTCGGTCGCCTCGACGCTCTCCGTCGACGACGGACGAATCACCCTGAACGGCCTTCTCGACCCCCGGAAAGAGCGTTATGATGCGGAATTCCGGTGCGACAGCTTCCCGGTCGGCCGGTTCCTGCCGGCCGACTCGCTGGGGATGCTCGGCCTCTCGCTGACGACCCGGGGCTCCGGATTCGACCCGCTCAAGGCGCAGACCCGGGCGAGCCTCCGGGCGCAGATCGACCGGGCGGAGTATCGGGGACACGATTTCGGGGGCATCGGACTGGAAGCGGATCTGGACGAACAGCGTCTCTCGGGCCGGCTCTCCGACCGGGATTCGGCGCTGCGGCTGTCGCTGCAACTCTCCGGCGTGCTGGCCGAAGAGCGGCAGCAGGTGCGCGTCTCGGGCAAAGTCGCCGATTTCGACCTCGCGCGGATGGGATTCACCCCGGAGCGGATCGGCGGGTCGTTCCTGCTCGACGCCTCGGCTTCGGCCACGAACGCCGGCAGTTATGCCGCCCGCGTCGGACTGGACAGCATCGAGCTCCGCAACGGCTACCAGACCGACCGCATCCGTCCCACGAGCCTCTCGTTCGCAACCGATACGGCCTCGACCCGGGCCGGGATGTCGTCGGGCGACTTGTCGCTGACCTTCTCATCGCGCAGTCCGCTGGATTCGCTGATCGCGGCCCTGACCCGGAGCGCCGACACGCTGGCGCGGCAAATCCGCCTCCAAAGCGTCGACATGGAGCGGCTGCAACCCGTGCTTCCCGATTTCGACCTGCGGGCCTCCGCCGGACGGAACAATATCCTGAACAACCTGCTGCGAAGCCAGAAAGCCTCGTTCGACGCGCTGGAAATCCGGAGCGGCAACCACGATTCGCAGCCTGTCTCGCTCCGGATGCGCGTCGAAGGACTCGCCTCGGGAGGCATCGTGCTGGACACCGTGGAGCTCGGCATCTCGCAGGAGGCGAAACAGCTGGCCTACCACCTCCGCGCGGCGAACACCCCCGGCAACCTCGACCACGTGGCGCAGGCCGCCCTGTACGGCCATTTGGTGGGTAATACAGGCACGGTGAACCTCTGGCAGAAGGACCGGTCGGGCCGCGAGGGATTCCGCTTCGGACTGGACGTGGCATGGTCCGACAGCCTGATCCGCGCGAGCGTCACGCCCCGCAACCCGCTGTTCGGCTTCGAGCCGTGGGAGGTCAACCCCGGCAACTACCTCGTCTACCGCTTCGACAAGCGCATGGATGCGGACCTCGACATGACCCACGGCGCCCAGCGCTTTGCGCTCCACAGCGTCCCGGAACCCGGCGCGTCCGAGGGCATCCGGCTCGACATCGCCGGACTGAACATCGGCTCCATGCTGGAACTGCTTCCTTCGGCGCCGCCCGTCGACGGCGTGCTGGGCGCCGATGTGACGCTGCGCCTCGCGCCGGACAGCCTGTGCGTCCGGGGCGACGTGTCGGTGTCGGAGCTCTCCTACGCGAAACAGCGCTTCGGAAACCTCGATTTCGGACTCTTCTACGGCCAGGGCCGGGAACACCGGGCCGACGCACGGCTCACGCTCGACGGCGCCGAGGTGCTGGCCGTCGAGGGCGACTACCGCACCGACCGCGAAAGTCCGCTCGACCTGACGGTGACGGTCCCCGGCTTTCCCCTGCGTCCGGTCAATATCTTCCTGCCGGCGGATATGCTCCGTCTCTCGGGCGACCTCGCGGCAAAGGTCCGCGTGGGCGGCACCCCCGACCGCCTGCAGCTGAACGGCGGCGTGCACTTCGCACAGACCGAGGTCCGCGTGCCGATGATCGGCACCTCGTTCCGGCTCTCGCCCGACACCATCCGCATCGCCGACAGCCGCGTGCTGTTCGACGACTATGCAATCACGGCCCCGAATAAAAACCCGCTGACGATCGGGGGTTCCGTCGACCTCACGGATTTCGCACGGCCAAAGGCCGACCTCGCGCTGCGGGCCTCCGATTTCCAGTTCGTGAACGTCGCCCGCAAGGAGGGAACCTCGGTCTACGGCAAAGCCTACCTCGACATGGACGCCACGGCCCGGGGACCGCTCGACGAACTGGTCGTCCGCGGCAGCCTCGCGCTGCTGGGCGGTACGGACATCAGCTACGTCATGCAGGATTCGCCGATGGAGGTGAAGGAGCGGCCCCAGAACGTCGTGACGTTCGTGTCGTTCCGCGACCTCGACTCGCAGGAGCCCTCCGAAGCGGCTCCGGAGGTCCGGATAGGCGGCATGGACGTACTATTGAACGTCGACATCAACAGCGACGTGAAGGCCGGCGTGGACCTCTCGGCCAACGGCGAGAACCGCATCGACCTCCAGGGCGGCGGCCACCTGACCTACACGATGAACCCGCTGGGCGACGTGAGCCTTTCGGGGAAATACGTCCTCTCGGGCGGCACCGTGCGCTACAATCCGCCGGTCATCTCGCAGAAGATTTTCAAGATCACGCCCGACGGCTATGTCGAGTGGGTGGGGAACATCGCCGACCCGGCCTTCAACATCACGGCCGTCGAGACCGTCCGGGCCAACGTCTCCTCGGACGACCAGGACACGCGTCCGGTGAATTTCGCCGTCTCGATCAACATCCGCAACACGCTGAACGACCTCGCGGTGAGCTTCGGCCTCGCGGCCCCCGAGGACCTCACCCTGCAGAACGAACTGAACTCGCTCACGGCCGAACAGCGGGCCAACCAGGCGATGAACCTCCTGATCTACAACACCTACTCGGGTCCCGGATCGACGGGCAAGGCCTCGTCGGAGAATCCGCTCAACTCGTTCATCCAGAAGGAGCTGAACCAATGGGCGCAGAACAACCTGAAGGGCGTCGACCTCTCGTTCGGCATCGACTCCTACGGCGAGGACGACCCCAACGGCCAGCGCACCGACTACTCCTACCGCCTCTCGAAAAGCCTTTTCAGCAACCGCGTGCGGGCGGTCATCGGGGGCAAGATCAGCACCGACGCCGACCCGTCGCAGAACCTCAAGGAGAACCTGATCGACGACATCTCGCTGGAATACATGCTCACCAAACGCGACAACATGTACCTGCGGCTGTTCCGCCACACGGGTTACGAAAGCATCCTCGAGGGCGAAATCACCGAGACGGGCGTGGGCTTCGTCATCCGCAAGAAACTGCTGCGTCTGGGCGACCTGTTCCGGCTGACGAAACGCAGCGTCGAAAAACAACAACGCAATGAGTCCGAAGCGCATCCGAAATAGCGGCATCCTGCTGCTGGCCGCCGCGCTGCTCGCGGCCTGCTCCACCACCCGGCGTCTGGGGGCGGACGAGGTCCTGTACACGGGTGTGAAGAAAATCCGCATCGAACCCGATTCGGGCGTCGTGCTCTCCGCGGCCGCCGAATCGGCCGTGAAGGAGCCCCTCTCCGTGGCCCCGAACAATCCGCTTTACAGCCCCTACCTGCGCACGCCGCTGCCGATCGGCCTGTGGGCCTGGAACTACCTCTACACGCCGAAGGAGAAGGGCTTCAAATACTGGTTCTACAAGCGGCTGGCCAAACAGCCCGTGCTTATCTCCAAGGTCCAGCCCGAACTGCGCACCCGGGTCGCCGAGCAGGTCCTCGAAAACTACGGCTATTTCGGCTCCCGGGCCTCGGACTCCCTACTGCTCCGCAAGCACGGCCGCAAAGCCAAGGTAAACTACACGCTCCGGATCGCACCGCCGTTCCACTATGCGGGCATCTCCTATCCGGCGGTCGAAGGCGGGCTGAAATCCCTGATAGACAGCATGCACGCGACCTCGCTGCTCCGCACCGGGGCGCAGTACAACCTCGACACCCTCACGCTCGAACGGCAGCGCATCTCGCGGCTCCTGCGCAACCGGGGCTACTACTATTTCCGCCCGGAGTACCTGGAATACCTCGCCGACACGACGATCGCGCCCCGGCGGGTCGATCTGCGGCTGAATCTCAAGCCGAACGTTCCCGAGGTGGCGCTCAAGCCCTACCGCGTGGGCGACATCACCGTGCGCCTGACCAACATCCGCCCCGGCCCGACGGACACCCTCCGGCTGCGCAGCGCAACGGTCATCGCCGAACGTCCGATGAAGATACGTCCCCGGGTCCTCGCCCGGGCGCTCGAACTCGAACCCGGGCAGCTCTTCACCGTCGACGCCCAGAGCCGCACGCAGACCAGTCTCAACAAACTGGGCATCTTCCGCTCGGTCAATCTCAGTGTCACGCCGCTCGACTCCCTGCACAGCGCCGACACGCTCGACGTCACGCTCGACGCGCAGTTCGACTACCCGCTCGAAGCGGCCCTCGAGACCGACGTGACCACCAAGTCGAACAGCTTCATCGGTCCGGGCATCACGTTCAAGGTCAGCAACAACAACCTCTTCCGGGGCGGCGAGGTCCTCGCCCTGAAGCTCAACGGCTCCCACGAGTGGCAGACGGGCAACCGGAACTCCGGAGGCCGCTCCTCGCGGCTGAATTCCTACGAACTGGGGCTGAACGCCAATCTCAACCTTCCGCGGCTGTTGCTGCCGGAGTCGATGACACGCCGCCTGCGCTATGCCGGGAGCACCTCGTTCCAGCTGGGCGTGGACCTGATGAACCGCCCCAGCTTCTTCCGGCTGATCGCCTTCAGCGGCTCGGCGGGCTACAATTTCCAGACCTCGCCTTACAGCCGCCACGCGCTGACGGTCTTCAAGCTCACCTACAATAAACTGCTCCACACGACCGAGTCGTTCGACCAGACGATGGACGAAAACCCGGCCATCGCCATGAGCTTCCGCAACCAGTTCGTGCCGTCGATCGGCTACACCTACACCTTCGACAAGACCTACGGCGCCACGGGCAACCGCCGCTTCTACTGGCAGAACAGCGTGACCTCGGCGGGCAACCTGCTTTCGGGCATCCTGCGGGCCTTCGGCGAGCAGCAGCCCCAGAACCTCTTCGGTAACCGTTTCTCGCAGTTCGTCAAGGAGGTGAGCGAGGTGAAATTTTACCACCGCCTCGGACGGCGCAACAACTGGCTGGCGATGCGCCTGCTCGTCGGCGCGGGCTATGCCTACGGCAATTCGGAGGTGATGCCTTACAGCGAACAGTTCTACATCGGCGGCGCCAACAGCATCCGGGCCTTCACGGTCCGTTCGCTGGGTCCCGGCAGCTACCGTCCGCCCCGCGACGACCGCAACGGCTATCTGGACCAGACGGGCGATTTCAAGTTGGAAGCCAATGTCGAATACCGCTTCGGCATCATGGGACGGCTGAACGGCGCGGTTTTCCTCGACGCCGGCAATATCTGGCTGCTGAAAAACGATCCCAAGCGCCCCGGCGCGGAGCTGAAATGGAAGGGTCTGGCCAATGAAATCGCGCTGGGCACGGGATTCGGCCTCCGTTATGACATCAGCTACCTGGTCATCCGCGCCGACCTCGGCATCGGCCTGCACACGCCCTACCCGAACCCGGACAAAAAGGGCTATTACAACATCTCCAGCTTCAAGGACGGCCTGGGTTTCCACCTGGCCGTCGGCTACCCCTTCTAAACCGCTCTATCCGACTCCGGCCCCAAAGCCGGGGTTCCGCCCGGACCGGACGCATAACAGCGTCCGGTCCGATCTTTTTTTATACGTCCGAAGCGTCATATTGTACAATATCACACCCCGTTATACAATAATTTTTTATAATTTAATACCAGGCTTTGGGACTGAAGTTGCCCGTGCAGTTTCTAAACCGGATTTTTGCGTTTCAAACATAACAGGACCTGCACAACTACGGTATCCGGCGGGAGTTCCGACCGTGCCGTTCCGATCTTAATCGATTCACAATCGCCGTCGCCTCTTCGTACATACGTGGTAGTATTTGCCGGTCGAAAATTTAACAACCTCAAAATCCAATCACTATGTACGATCCCAGCCATCTGAAACTGCGCATCGCCGTCGCACAACTGCTCAAAACCTTCTATTACGAAGGCGGAAACTCCAGCCACAATTACAAACGGATTTACAAGGCATACGGTAAATACCTCGGAGCGACCTACGACACATTTCTCAACTACCTCAAGGAGGGGAAATACGACCTCTCGGGGTTGAAACTCGCACCGCACATCGTGGCGACGACAGCGCTGCTCGAACCGATCAAGACAGCCTGCGAACGGCTCTATGCCCGCCGGCCGAATGCCTTATGGACGCTTCCCGAGATCGCCGCCAAGGTGCTCGCCGTCCTGCATAAGGAGGCCGAAGAGGGGAAACCGGTCCGGAAGCTCCGTATCGAGTGACCCGGTCGGTCCGACAGCCACTCCGGCTCCGCCCGTCGGGTGCAAAACAGTCCCTGCAACGAGCTTCCCGCAGAAAATTGGGGTTGTCATTTGCAGAATCAGGAAATATTGCGTACTTTTGGGGCACCTTTCGGAAAGATGCAGGAGTGGTTGAACTGGCCCGCCTGGAAAGCGAGTAAACCCCTAAAGGGTTTCAGGGGTTCGAATCCCCTTCTTTCCGCAAAACCGATTTTCAAACGAAAGGTTGCACAAAGTGCAACCTTTTTTGTTTTCGGAGCGGCGCAAATTCATTTGCAGACGCGTCCAAAACAAAAAAGAGCCTCCCCAAAAGGGGAGGCTTTCGTTTGGAAATCGGTTTTGCAGGGACGCCTCCGGCCGGACCGGGGAAAGGCGAAGCGGCACGCAGCGCCAGCGGAGTGAAGCGAGCCAATCCCCCAGCCGCCAATCAGCAGAACCAAAGATTGACGAGTGCAGTGAAATGGAGCAAACCAATTTCCCAGTCGCAAACCGGTTACTCCGCAATCACCGGCGTCGTGTATCCGGGGTCGATCTCCATCAGGCAGCGCCCTTGCCGGCACCGGAACCGCACGTCGGAAATATACATTTCGCGGGGATGGATCGCCTCCCTGCTTTTGTGGGCATGAAAAACGATCTTCAGATTGCCCGCCTTGTCACGGAACATCGCGCTGTGCCCTACGCCGACCAAATCGCCGGGATTTTGCAGCAGCGGATTGTGATCGTATTTTGTCCAGGGACCCAGCGGCGAATCGGCCGTCGCGCAGCCGATCCCGTAATAAGGGCTTTCATAGCCGTTGCCCGAATAGGTCATGTAGCAGGTCCCGTCGTGCCTGATGACGAAACATCCCTCGTTCACGCGGGGCCAGACCTCCTCCCACGCCTGGGAAACATGGATACACGGCCGCATAGTCTCCTTTTTCATCGTCACATAATCGTCCTCCATTTCAACGACCCAGATATTCAGTCCGTCGTTGAATCGGTCGAAATACATATACGCCCGTCCGTCGTCGTCGATGAACAACGTATTGTCGATACACTTTTCATCAGCGATCAGCGGTTTCTTCTCGTGCTGCACGAACGGTCCCAGCGGCGAGTCGGAAACAGCGACGCAGATATGCTCCTCGGCCGAAAAATACATGTAAAATTTGTCTTTCAGCCGGTAAACCTCGGGGGCCCAGAACCATTTGTCGCCCCAGACATCCTCACGATGCAGGGCCAATCCATCGCGGGCGCCGCCTTCGGCCCGCTCCCAGGAGACCATATCCCGGGAAATCCAGACCTCGATGCCGCTCGCAGCACCCGTTCCGTAGGCGTAATAAACCCCGTCGTAAAGCAGGATAAACGGATCGGCCAAAGGCACTTTCCGCAGGTTATCCGCAGGTCGGGACATTGCACCGACCGTGGCGAACAGCGCCGCAATCAATAAAAATAAACGTTTCATATTATAATATGGGTTTGGGCCGTGAGTCCGTCGACGGACCGTGAACGACCAGTTTTCCTTCGGGGGTTATCTCCATGGGATCGATAAAGACGACGCGCCTGTCCCCGGTTGCGGACGTCCTCCCGTGGTACACACAATATCGTTTGCCGTTGGCGAGCGTGAGGACCATGTTGTGCCCGGTCCCGGTCACCCCGCCGCCGCGGGACGTATTGCTCTCCAGCACGGGATTGTCCGCCGATTTCACAAAAGGCCCGAGCGGCGAATCGGAGGTGGCATATCCCACGGCATAATACTGTCCGCCGTAGTGATTGGCCGAATACATCATGTAATACCTGCCGTTATCCTTCAGGAGGAAGGACCCTTCGGTCCAACGGCGGTTCACCTCCCGGGATGTGACCGAGCGGCTTTCCCATTCCGCCTGGGGGTCGTCCATCGTCGCCGGCGGCATCAGCAGGGCCACCGGTTCGCCGATAACTCCGCTGAAATCGGGCCTCATCCTGACCCCGTAAACCCAACTCTCCTCGATCTCGTCGTACAATCCTTCGCGGCGCGCCCACTCCGAGATTTCGCTTTCCACACTATGTTTATAGCAGCAGCGGGAATAGTACAGATAGACGCTTCCGTCGCTATCCCAAAACACATTGGCGTCGATCACCGGATAACCGGGATCGAAAATCGGCCGGTCGTACAGATCGGCGAACGGTCCGGCCGGCGAGTCGGACACGGCGACCCCGATCCGGAAGGTTTCGGCATCTCCATTCGGATTTTCCCGCCAGTTAGCGCTGTAAAAAAGGTAATAACGACCGTCGCGCTCATACACCTCGGGAGCCCAGAAACAGTTGACTCCCCAGCTCTCCTCACCGCGCCGATAGGCGACGCCGCCCTCCCGCCATGTAACGAGATCATCCGATATACAGACCCTAAATCCGGCTATGCCCTCGCTCGTGCCGTACATGTAAAAACGGCCGTCGGAGGCCGCCAGCACGAACGGGTCGCCGAAAGCGACATCCAACGGATTGTTGTAATGCCCGCCGCAACCGGCGGCCAGAAACAATAAAAGGGAAAGGAGGTTCTTCATGCGTGTAGATTTTCAGATACGGCAAAGATAGGCATCCCGTCCGGTGACGAATGAAAAAATATTCCCACAATTTGTAACTATCTGACCAATTACACACCTCTGCACAACAGAAAAAGGCCGTGATCGCTCACGGCCTTGTCCATTCCGGCATCCCGGGTCAGCTGCCCCCGGAAACCACGATAAGCGCCAACCCGGCCACGAACAGCAGGAACATCAGCCCCAGGAGCCGTTTCACGGAACCGCCCGCTCCCCGGAACTCCTTCCAGACGAATACGCCCCAGAGTGCGGCGACCATCGGCGCACCCTGCCCCAGCGCATAGGAGACGGCGGCCCCGGCCTTTCCGGCCGCGATGTAGCTGAACAGCGTCCCCAGGGCCCAGATGCATCCGCCCAGCACACCGACCAGATGGGTCGAGAGCCCTCCCCGGAAATATTCCCGGTACGAGACCGGCGCCCCGACGAACGGGCGTTTCATAACCAGCGTATTGAAGACGAAATTACTCAGGAACACCCCCACCGAGAAGATCACGAAAGCGCTGTACGGTGTGGCCATCCCGGCCCGCGGGGCGGTGAAATCCGTGAGGTCCATGGCCGCGGCCACGAAGCGGTAGAAGAGCGACATCAGCACACCCGCCACGATGGCCAGCAGGATGCCCTTGCGGTTCGGCGACTCCTTTCCGGCGCTGCCGCGCCCGGCGGCGATGCCGTTGCAGACGACCGCCACGACGATCAGCGCCACACCGATGAACAGCAGGACGGGATCGCCCTTGGGAGCCCCGATGTAGTTGACGACGACCCCGAGCACCAGTGCGATGCCGACCCCCAGCGGGAAGGCCACGGCCATGCCGGCAATGGAAACCGACGCCGCGAGCAGGATGTTCGAGGCGTTGAAGATCACGCCGCCCAGCAGGGCGCTGCACATCTTTCCGGTCTCGATCTGGGCGATGTCGGTGAGGAAACTGCGGCCTTCGCTGCCGAAGCTGCCCAGCGTGAAGGCCGCCAGCAGCGAGAACAGCAGCATGCCGATCGTGTAGTCCCAGTAGAAGAGCTCGTAGCGCCACGTGCGTGCGGCCATTTTCTGGGTGTTGCCCCACGATCCCCAGCAGAGCATCGTGACGATGCAGAAGAGGACGGCCAGCGGATAGTTGTTTACGATAAACATAGTCGGTCGGTTTTTAGTTGATTTCGGTGCGGCGCCCCGTGCAGGTTTCGACCAGCCGGGCGACGACTCCCGGAACAGCGTCCGGGGCAATGGTCATGTAGCGGTGACGGCCTGCGGGATCGGGTGTGAAACGGCTGTAACCGTCCCCGGCAATCGTGATTGTGCCGGGTTCGGAGACGCCCAGACAACTCCCTTCGGGCTCTATGGCGTAAAGCACCGACGTCAGGTCCCAGGTGGGACGGTCGTAAGGCATCGGCTTGTAGATCTTGTAGGAGACGCACAGCGGCGCCGCCTCGCCCCCTTCGAAATCCCGGAGCACGCTCGACGCCGGATAGAGGATGCGGGTCCCGACCTCCGAACCGCTGGCTATGAGCGGCGTGGGCCACTCGGCGAAGAGTGTCCGCGAAGCCCCGAGGTCCTGCATGATGTTCCATTCCGGGTTGTTGAAAACGTCGTCGTTGTAGGTGCCGCCCATCACCGAGAGCAGCCGCACCTTGCGGGCCACCAGTTCCCGGCCCGTCAGGGGACTGAATTCGTCCCCGGGGGATTCCAGCAGCCGCGCGACATTGGTGTAGGGCCCCACGGCGATGAACACGACCGACGAATCGGCCGCCTCGGCCAACAGCCGGCGGTAGAGCCTGTACCCCTCGGGCACGCTGTCGGCGATGCTCCGCGCAGGAGTCAGGATACGCTTGCCGCCGATCAGCGTGTCGAGCGTCCCGACCACATAGTCGCCCGCCTCGGGCAGGGGATTGGCCCCGTCGTAAACATAGCCCAGCGGAATGTCGTTCAGTCCGTTGTGGCGGCAGTAGGCGTCGATGTACTCGATGGCGCGGGGATACATCTTGCCGATGCCGATTCCGCGCAGGTCGATCTTCCCCTGCTTGTGATAATTCAGGAGCATCTGCAGCGCCAGCACGTCGTCGATGTCGTTGCCGGTATCGGTATCGAAGATCACCGGCACGGGCGCAGGCGCCTCCGCCGGCTGCGAACAGCCGCCGGCCAGCAGGCACAGACAGCCCAGTAATGCGATGTGTTTCATGGTGCGTAGTTTTTAAAACCGCCCCGGACGGGACCTGCCCGCCCGGGAACGGCCATTGGTTTAAGGCTGCGGCATATCTTCCACCGCGATCATCTTGAATTCGAAATACTTGTCGCCGAGCGCCTGATAGTTCACAAAGTCGGGGCGTCCGTCGGCACCGCAGCAATAGAACGAGTAGACCCCGATTTTCGTGCCGTTTTCGGTCACCGTCAGGCAACTGCTCATCAGATCGGGCAACGGATTGGGATGGCTGTCCCAAAGGGCGAAGAAATGCACGAAGCGCACGTCGCCCGAAGCGTTCACATCCATGAACCAGGCATCCCACGGGTCTGCGCCCATGGCGCCCGTCACGGGATCGACATAGTTGTTGGGCCATGCGTTGCCCGTCCACTGCAACACGCTATGCGTCGCCACGTTGTAGAAATTGTAGTACTCCAGCGCCGGCACGGGTCCGTAACCGAAATAATACCCCTTGCGGAACAGCTGTTTCTGGCTGCCGTCCCAAGTCTCGACATTGTAGGGCGCCGCGGGGTTGTTCACATCGGCGGCCACGACCTTCGTCAGGTCGTTCTTCAGGCAGATGATATAGTCTTTGCCCTCGCGCCATTTGAACCAGTTGCCGTAATCGCTCTTGACGGCCGTCAGCGTGAACTGCGTGGTGTAGGTCGTACCCTCGTCGTAAGTCAGCGTATGCTTGATGAGTTTCGTGCCGGCCGTTGCGACGGAGTAGTCCAGCCGTTCGGAGGTCGAGACCTCCTGGTTGTCGACCTTCCACGAATGGGTTCCCGTGATGCCGGTCAGCGTGGCCGACAGCCGGACCATCTCGCCGATGCTGCGTTCGAACGTGCGCTGGTCGGTCGAGAACGTGATGCCGGGGTTGGCCCCCTGCGAAACGACCACCGTAAAGGGATGACGGTCGGCGCCGTAGCCGTTCAGGGCCGAATAGACGACCTCGAAGGTTCCCGGATCGGCAAAGGCATATTCCAGCCGGGCGTCCTGCCCGATGACCATGTCGCCGATCTTCCACTCGTGCTGTACGTTATAGCCCTGCGTCACGGAGGCTTCGAGTACGAACGCTGCCCCGGTCAGGGCCTCGAACGAGGTCTTGTCCGACGACAAGACCGCCTTGGGCGGTATGGTGTGTCCGGGGATGTCCATGTCGTCATCGTCCGAGCACGAAGTGACCGTCGGCGCGAGGAAGCACAGAAGCGCCAGGTAAATGAACAGTTTGGAAGTTTTCATAATCCGTTTGGGTTTTAAAGTTTTTCAGTTCTTCGTTAAAAATTCTTCGACCTCCGCCCGCGTGGGGATGGAGGGCTGGGCGCCGTGGCGCATGACGCTGAGGGCCGATGCGGCGCTGGCAAAGCGCAGGGCCTCGGCCGAGAGCTCCGCCCCGGCGGCGGCCACCGCCAGAGCACCGCAGAATACGTCGCCCGCAGCCGTGGTGTCCACGG
Source organism: Alistipes sp. Zagget8 (assembly GCA_001941065.1). Taxonomy (GTDB): domain Bacteria; phylum Bacteroidota; class Bacteroidia; order Bacteroidales; family Rikenellaceae; genus Alistipes. Next base: position 264,897 of record MSHJ01000011.1, on the reverse strand, counting down.
CTTTCACCCGGAAAGCCGGCACCGTCAGCGAACCGCCCGCACGGAGCAGGTAGGAGCCCCGGCTACCCAGCGTGACCACGACATTGTGCGCCCCGTCGGCCAACAGCCTTCCGGCGACGGTTTCGAGCGGATTTTCATCGAGGGAAAGGCCGCTGATGCAGGCCGCCTCGGTCTGGTTCACAACCAGGATGTCCACCGCGGCCATCAGTTCGGCGTCGATGCGGCAGGCAGGCGCGGGATTCAGCAGCACGGGCACCCCGAGCCGCCGGGCGGCGAACGCCGCCTCGCGGATGGTACGATAGGGAATCTCGGCCTGCATGACCAGCATCCCGGCCCCGGCGAGCACGTCGTCCAGCGACCCGACAGCCTCGGGCGTCAGCGAGAAATTGGCCCCCGGAGCCACCGAGATCGCATTCTCCCCGGCCGCGTCCACGAGAATCAGGGCCGTTCCGGTGGCGTTTTCCGGGTCGGTCACGAGGTGCGAGGTGTCGATGCCCTCGGCAGCGAAATGCTCCCGCATCGCGCGTCCCGAGAGATCGTCCCCGAGTGCGGCGACCAGCGTCACCTCGCCGCCCAGACGCGCCGCGGCAACGGCCTGATTGGCCCCCTTGCCGCCGAACGCCTGCATGAAACGGGCGTTTCCGACCGTCTCTCCGGGACGGGGCATCCGCTCCGCGACCGAAATCAGGTCCATATTGGAGCTTCCTATGACAACTATTTTCATTGTTTCCTGTTTTTAAATTCGAATTCATGCTCCCCGGGACCCAGCGTGCGGGGTTCCTGCCCGGGCAGCGACAGCGTGGTCCGCGTATTGGGCGGCACGACGAAGCGATAACGGGTCGTGCGGCGTCCGACCTCCCATTCCGAGACGATCTCGCCGCTCACCGAACGGTACGAACCCTTCATCCACCCGATGCGGGCGTCGGGCCGGGGGCGCAGCAGGATGTGCCGGTAACCGGGTCCTTCGGTGTCGATGCCCAGCGCGTAGCGGAACATCCACTCGGCCACCGACCCGAAGGCATAGTGGCTGAAAGAGTTCATCCGGGCGTTGTTGCCGCCGTCGCGGCCTCCGAATCCGTATTCGCGGGTGTAGCTGTCCCAGCGCTCCCAGATCGAGGTCGCCCCGTTGAGGATCGAGTAGCCCCAGCCGGGATACTCCGTCTGCAACAGCAACCCGTATGCCACATCGTCATGGCCGTACTGCGAAAGCGCCATCATCACGTGCTTCGTCCCGAGAAACCCCGTGGAGAAGCGGCCTCCGTTCGCCTCGATCATCGCCGCCAGGCGGTCGGCCCCGGCCTGCGCCAACGGCTCCGGATACAGCCCGAAGCAGAGGGCCAGCGCATAGGCCGTCTGGCAGTCGTTGCCGGGAATCAGGCCGTCGGGAGCGATGTACCGGCGGGCGAAGGCCTCCCGGATGCGGGCCGCCAGCGCGGCATAACGGAGCGAATCCTGCCGTTCGCCGACCGCCCCGGCCATTTCGGCCATCAGCGCGGCGTCATAGGCATAGTAGGCGCTGGCGATAAAGTCGTCCGAGGCCGTGCGTCCCACGGCGAGCCAGTCTCCGAAGGTGGGCACCGCGGGCTGCAAATCCCCCTGCGCACCCTGCTCCAGAAAGTCCATGAAGCGTTTCATCCCCGGATAGGCCCTTCGGACGGCCCGCGTGTCGCCGTAAACCTGCCACAGCGTCCACGGCACGATCACCCCGGCATCCATCCACGCCGGAGCGTACTCCATCGGGATGGCATAGGGATAGGGCGCGTAACTGGGATAAGCCCCGTAACTGCGCTGCGCGTCGTCCAGATCGACGAGCCATTTCGAGAGGAACGACGCCACGTCGGCATGGTAAGTCGCCGAACGGGCGTATATCTGAATGTCCCCGGTCCATCCCAGACGCTCGTCGCGCTGGGGGCAGTCGGTCGGTATCTCGAAGAAATTCGCCTGCTGGGTCGCGGTGATGTTGCGCCAGAGACAGTTGACCAGCTCGCTGCCGCACTCGAACGTCCCGGCCCGGGGCGTCGGCGAGGTCAGCACGATCCCCGTGAGCGTCTCCGCTCCGGGCTCGCTTTCCAGCCCCGTGAGCTCCACATAGCGGAATCCGTGGTAGGTCATCCGCGGAGACCACTCCTGCTCCCCGTCGCGCAGCGTGTAGAAATCCGTCGCCCGGGCATGCCGCAGGTTCTCGGTCATCAGGCTGCCGTCCGCGTTGAGCATCTCGCCGTAGCGGAGCATCAGCGTGCGGCCCGCCCCGCCCCGGACTTTCAGCAATACGGTCCCGGCGAAATTCCGGCCCATGTCGAAAATCCAGACACCCGGACGCTGCTGCACGACCGCGACCGGCACGATCCGTTCCGCCTCGCGCACGGGGTCCGTCGGCGCGGCCTCGAGCGCCCCGTCGGGATTGACCGACAGTTCGGCCGCCTCCCACGCGCTGTCGTCGAAACCCGGGGCGTCCCACCCCGGCTGCTCCAGCCGGGCGTCATAGACCTCGCCCATGAGCAGGTCGGCCTGCCGGACGGGACCTTCGGACGATTTCCAGCCGGGGCCCGTCACCACCGACTGCGTCGTGCCGTCGGCGTACTCGATCTCGATCCGGCAGAACAACGCCGGGTCGATGCCATAGAACTCGCGCGAGCGCTCCAGCCGTTCCAGAATTCCGAATCCGACGTATCCGGCATACCAGCCGTCGGCCACAACGGCCCCGGCGACATTCTCGCCCGGCCTCAACAGGCCGGTCACATCGTAGGTGTTGTAATAGATTCGCCTGCGGTAGTCGGTCCAGCCGGGCGTGAAATAGTCGCAGCCCGCCTGCCGCCCGTTCAGGCGCAGCTCGTAGATACCTTTGGCGCTGGCGTAGGCCACGGCACGCCGCACGGGCTTGCCGACGGTGAAAGCGGTGCGGAAATACCGCGCCGGCGGAAGCACCAGCCCCGCCGTGTCAGGGGCCGTCCGGATGCGCCGCGCGATCCACCGCACGGGCTCCCGGTCGCGGAACTCCAGCAGCCCCATGCTCCACCGGGCCGGTGCGCTCCACGGCGAAGGCTCCCCGCCGCCGTCCCACACCTGCACTTTCCAGTGGCACACCTGCTGCGAGCGCAGCGGACATCCGGCGTAGACGATACCGCCGGTGGCGTCCGAGAGGACTTTTCCCGAATCCCACAGGTCGCCTTCGCCGTGGGCGAGCGCCTCTTCGGACGAAGCCACGAGGATGCGGTAGGCACGCTGCACGCACGCCGCACCGCCCTCCTGCGCCGTCAGTTCCCAGCTCAGGCGCGGCGACCGTTCGCCGATGCCCTCGGGTGCGGAACGGTACTCGCAGCGGAGATACCCCGCCGTCAGTCCCGCCGCCCCGGCCGTCAGCGCCGAGAGGAGCGTCATTGCCAAAAAAGCTATTTTCACAATCATTGTTTTTCAGGGTTTGGGCATGCCGGGGGCCGGGTGCGGTGTTTCTCCGACCCGGACCCTTCCGGCCTGCATGAACATTATCGGAACGTCACCGGATCGGCATGCTGTTCGATGACGATCCCGGCCCGGACGGCGTCGCGGACAGGCTCGCCGTTGAAGCGCAGGTTCTCGACGACGAGCCCCCGGATGCGGTGTTCCGCATCGAGTCCCTTCACGAGCGACGTCGGTTCGGGGCCCGTCACCGAGATATTGCGGTAGGTCACCCCTTCGACATCGCTCGCCAGCGCATCCTGCGCCCAAAGCATATCCTTGTTGATGATCGCCTCGAAGAGCATCGGCACGAATCCCCCGGCATCCTCGTAAACCTCCCCGCGGGAGGTCTGGAACACGGGCGAGGGCGTATGCGGATCGATGTTCAGCCGGATGTCCTCGTAGAGGATGTCACGCACCGGAGCCCCGTCGCCGTGGAGGATCGACATCGCCACGAACGACGTGCGGACGATGTCTATTCCGCGGTAGACGACGTTGCGGATCGACGGTGCGCAGGTCTCGGCGCCGATCTCCAGCGCATGACCCCAGTCGCACCACACCGTGCAGTTCTCGAACAGCACGTCCTCGACGGGCAGGTGGCCGATGTCGATCGGCTCGGGCTCCCCGAGGTTGCGCTTCATGCCCTTGACCACCAGCGCGTCATCGAACGAACGCACGAAGCAGTTGCGGACCCGCACCCGGGAGCTGTTCACCACATCGATGCCGTCCGAATTGTAACGCCACTGTCCGACGATCTTCACGTTGTCCACCTCCACCGAGTCGCACCCGAAGAAGGTGCAGCACCACATCGAGGCGTCGCAGAGGATCACCCCTTCGACCTTCACGTTGCGGCATCCCGAGAATCCGACTACACTGCCCGAACCGCGTTCGTAGCGGCTCTGGTCGATGACGCCGCGCCCCGAAATCGTGATGTCCCGGGCATTGACAGCATAAAAGCCTCCCGACACGACGGCCCCCGGAGCCACATAGACCCGTTCGCCGCTTTCGAGCCGGACGATGCCCGCCTCATGATAGCCGGGACCGTAGTAGCGCACGCCGGGCTCCCCGTCGCGGGGAACCTCCTCCGAAGCCGGACTGGCAAAAAGGTGCAGGGCGCGGTGCGTGCCGTCGACCTCGACAGAGAGGTTGCGCGGAGCGTCCACCGTAAAGCGGATGCGGCGCCCCGAGACACGGGGTTCGATCCCCGCCGAAGCCGGGGTCACCCGCACCGTGCCGACCTCGCGGTCAGCCGTGATCTCCACCTCGACAGGCCCCTGCGGCATCTCCCACGCGGCGAAATAAGCCGTGTCGGTCTGATCTGCGGGACGCTGGTAGCCGGGCCACACCTGGTTGATCGGCACCGCCGACACGCGGCAGTCCGTCACCCCGACCCGCCGGCCGTCCACCTTCAGGCGGTAAGCCTCCGTCTGCGCTCCGCCGCATGCCGTGAGGAGCAATACGGCGAAGAGCGGTATGATACGAATGGTTTTCATACGGCCGTCGGTTTAGCGAAACTGCACGTTCTGAACGTATTCGCCCACCTCGAGCGACGCCGACGCGGCGTCGGTAGCCTTCGCGCCGTCGATCACCAGGTTGTCGATCTCCACGCCGTCGATGCGGTGCACCGCCGAATTACCCGTGAAATCCGACGCCGGGCGCTTGCTGCCGTAGACCGTGACGTTTTTATAGGTCACGCGGTCCACCGTCCCCAGCGTCCCGTCGGGCAGCCAGCCGTTGGGCGCAATCGAAATGCTCATCAGGCGCGGCACGTACCCGCGGTTCGGATCGGCGTAAACCTGTCCCTTTTCGGTCTGGAAGACGGGTTCGGGCGTATGGTCGTCGATCCCGGCGCGGATGTTCTCGAAGGTGATGTCGCTCACGGCGGCCTTGTTGCCGTGGAGAATATCCATGAAAACGTCCGTCGTGCGGATGACATCGATGTCGCGGAAGACGACGTTGCTGATCGACGGCGCAAAGGTCTCGGCACCGATACACATCCCCCGGCCCCAGTCGCACCAGACGACGCAGCGTTCGAACGTCACGTCCTCGACCGGCCGGTCGCCGATGAAGACCGTCTCGGGCTCGCCGCTGTTCTGCGTCAGTCCCTTGACGACCAGCGCATCGTCGAACGAGCGCACGAAGCAGTCCTTCACACGGACCCGCGAACAGTTCACCACGTCGATACCGTCGGCGTTGTAACGCCACAGCCCGACGATCTTCACGTTATCGATCTCGACATCCGTGCATCCGAACAGGGCGCAGCACCACATCGGGGGATCACGCAGTACGATGCCTTCGATCTTCACGTTGCTGCAGTTCGAGAATCCGAGTCCCGATCCCGAGCCGCGCTTGAGCTGGCTGCCGTCAATCGTGCCGCGGCCCCAGATACGGATGTCCGAGGCGTTCACGGCGTAAAAACTACCGAAGACCACGGCGTCGGGAGCCAGATAGACCCGGGCGCCAGACTGGAGCTTGATACGTCCCGGACGGTGTATGCCGGGACCATAGTAGTAGGTGACGCTCCCCTCGGCCGGCACGTCCGTCTCCGGGGCGCAGGCGAAGAGATGCAGGGCATTGTGCGGACCGTTGACCTCGAGCGTGAGGTTCCGCGGCTCGGTGCCCGTCAGCGAGAACGAGACCTTCTGTCCCTCGACCCGGGGCTCGACCCCGGCCCACGAAGGATTGATCCGCACGGAGGTTATCGGCTGGCGGACGGTCACTTCGACCTCGGCCGGGCCACTTTCGGGCTGGTCCCAAAGAGCCATGAAGGCTATTTCGGTCTGGTCCACGGGACGCTGGTAGCCGTCCCACACCTGGTTGAAGGGAACGGCCGAAACCCGGCACGTATAGGCCTTCACCGACTCGCCATTCACGCTGACGGCATATCCGCTCCCGTTGAAACGATCCTTGCCGGGGTCCGGCGTGTCGTCCTTGTCGCACGCCGTCAGGGCGCAGGCGAATACGAGGGCGCAAAGGGCTTTCAGGAGATTATTTTTCGTTCGAAACATCGTGTTTTGGTTTGTAGGTTTGGTATTCTGTTTTATCCCCGCCGTCAATAACCGGGGTTCTGGCCGCGGTTGAATTCGCCGGTGTTCTGCTCCTGCCAACGGGGGTTGGTGTCGATCCAGCCCTGGTCCATCGGGAAGAGGTAGTTTTTCGACGCATCGAACTTCATGGCATGCACGCTCTTTTCGACATACTGCCCGTTTTCGTAGCCGATGCCGCGCACCGGCTGGTTCAACAGCCGCTCGGCCTCGCGCCAGCGGATCAGATCCCAGTAACGCTTGCCCTCGAAGGCCAGTTCGATCCGGCGTTCGGTGCGCACCACGGGACGGAGCTCCGCCTGCGTGAAATTCTTTTTACCGTAGGTCTCCTCGAGCGAGGGCAGTCCGCCGCGCCGGCGCACCCGGTCAATGGCGTCCAGCACCGTGTCGTCGATCTCGTTCAGTTCGATCTTGGCCTCGGCATAGCTGAGCAGCACCTCGGCAAAGCGGAAGAACATGAAATTGTACCCCTCCTGCCCGAGGTTCAGCGGCTCGGAAATACCCTTGCGGCGGAAATAGCCCGTGTAGAGATTCGAAGCGGGGTCGTAGAGGTCGTTGATCTCGTAGACCTTGCCCGAGAACGTGCTTTTGTGGTAGATGATCGATTCGTAAAAACGCGGCTCGCGCCCTGCATAAGGGTTCTGGGGGTCGAAATTCCCGTCCTCGCCGGTCGGAAGCCCCGAAGCCATGCGGTACTCCTCGACGAGGTTCTGCGTGGGCTGCATAAATCCCCAGCCGTTGTAGGCCCCGATCGGTCCGAACAGCATCGAACGCTGCGAAATCTTGTTGCCCGGCACATGCTGGTAAGCGAAGATCGACTCCGCGCAGTTGTTGGCCTTCTCGGTGAAGAGCGCGTTGTAACCCTCCTGGTAGAGGTCGTAAACCCCCAGCTGCATCACCTGCCAGTTGGTCGCCGCCGCCAGGTCGTAACGCCCGGCGAACAGTTCGCACCACCCTTTGAGCGTCAGCGCCGCCCCCTGCGTGGCGTGTCCCGCACCCACCTCGTTGGGCAGGTCCGCAGCACATTCGCCCAGTTCGCGGGTGATGAACTCGAAGGTCTCTTCGGAGGTCGAACGCGGATAGAAGATGGCGTCGCCCTGCGTGTTGCGGTCCAGCGGCACGGTGATAATCGGCAGTCCGCCGTAAGCCATCCACGCCTGGTGATAGAAATAGGCGCGGAGGAAGCGGGCCTCGGCCACGCGCTTCCGAATCCAGTCCGCGGAAAAGTTGCCCTTGTGGTCCTCCACCTGCTTGATGAAGACGTTGCATTTGCGGATGTTCGCCATCATGCGCGGATAGTAGAACGGAATGCTCGGGTAGCCGTGTGCATAGAGGAACCCGGTGTTGTTGGGTCCGTAGTCGCGTGCAATGCCGATGTTCCAGCTCACGCACCAGTCGTAGCGGGCCACGGCGTTGTCGCCGAACATTTCGAAGGAGTCGTATCCGAAACCGTCGGAATTGAGGGTCTCCTGGTCGGGCAGGTTGTTGTAAATATCGCTCAGGAAGAGGTCGCCGCCCGAGGATTCGGAAAACACCGCCTCGGAGTCGAGCTGGTCCTGCGGAACCACCGTCAGGAAATCCTCGCCGCACGATGCGGCCATGAACGGAAGCACCGCCGCCAGCAAACCTTTCAGGAATATATTCGTTTTCATCATGGTCTTGGTTTTACGTTAGAAAGTGATGTTCAATCCCACGCTGACAATCTTGCGCTGGGGGCTGTACCATCCGCGGGTGTTGGCATCGTCGCCCACCTGCCCCATCTCGGGGTCGTAGAAATCCTTCAGGTCGCTGATCGTCCAGAGGTTCTGCCCCGAAAGATAGATGCGCACCGACTGCAGGGGCAGTCTGGGAAACATCGTGCGCGAGAAGGTGTATCCCAGCTCGATATTTTTCAGGCGGAGGTAGTTGCCGCTGCGGCGGAACCAGTCGTTGTTGCCGCGGCGGAAATTGTTGCTGTTGCCGCCGCCCGTACCGTACAGCCGCGGATAAGTGGCGTCGGTGTTCTCGGGCGTCCAGTAGTCCTTGGCCGCCTGGGGCGGGTTCTCGCCGCCGGCGAAGGGGAACGCCAGTCCGCCGTCGATGAAGGTCGTGCTCTGCCCGGCACCCTGGAACAGGGCGCTGAAATCCAGTCCCCGGAAGAGGGCTTTGAGCGTGAATCCGTAGATGATCTGCGGCAGTTTGGGATAGCCCAGCGCCGTTTCGTCGGCACCGTCGATCACGCCGTCGCCGTTCAGGTCGGCCCACTTGATGTCGCCCGGGGCGACGTCGGAGAAGGTCGGCTGGGGCAGGTCGAGCCACAGGTTGCCGTACTCGTCGAAATCGGACTCCTGATAGAGCCGCTCGGCCTTCAGCCCGAAAGGCGTGTTCAGCGGACGCCCGGTGCGGGCACGCAGCGGGTTGTCGCGCGTGAGGGGATTCTCGAAGATCTGGAGGATCTTGTTGCGGGCGTAGGTGAAATTGAAGCTGCCCTCCAGCCGCAGTCCCGAGGCGAAGGAGTAGTTGCCGCCGAGGGTGAACTCCACGCCGCTGTTCTCCATCACGCCGGCGTTTTCCTGCGCGATGCCGATGCCGTATTCGATCGGCACAACCGTTTGCGGACTGACCAACATATTATTGCGGCGTTCGTAGAAATAGTCGGCCTCGAGGGTCAGGCGGTTGTTCCACACCCCGATGTCGATACCGACGTTGGTCTTCCGGGCCTTCTCCCAGGTGATGTTCACATTAGGCTCGAGGCTCTCCGCCACACCCTGATAGAGGTATCCGTCGAAGACATAGGCCCCGCCGTAAACGTTCATGGCCGAGGAGTACTGAAACGGCGAACCCGCCAGGTTGCCCGACTCGCCCCACGAAGCGCGGAGCTTCAGGTTGTTCAGCCACGGAAGGTTGTTTTTGATGAAAGGCTCCTCGCTCATGCGCCAGCCCGCCGACACCGAAGGGAAGAAACCGAATTTCTTGCCTTTGGCGAAATAGTAGTTGCCGTCGTAGCGTCCGGCGGTCTCGAGCAGGTATTTGTGGTCGTATTCGTAGGAGACGCGGTAGACATACCCCACCTGCGTGGCCTTGGACGATCCGCCGCCGTTGCTCCAGTTCGACGAATTGGAATTACCCATGCTCAGCTCGGGGATGTTCAGGTCGAAATTCGTGCGCGAGGCGCTTAGGTTGCGGTAGTCCACCTGCCGGGCCTCGACGACGGCCAGCGCCGACACGGAGTGCTTTCCGCCGAAAGTGTTCGCATAGGTCAGCATGCCCTGAAAGGTGTAAGCCTTCGAATCGGATTGGCTTTCGGCCAGACTGGGCTTCTCGGACGACACCACCGGATTATAGGCGTAGGGCAGGACGTTGGTGTTGATGGTGTAATAGGTCATTTCGGGCTCGTGCCACGTCTTCTGGAAGACGCTCGTGGGGTCGAAGCTGAAGACTCCCTTGGCCTTGAGCCCCGGCACGAACGGCAGTTCCTGCTCCACGGAGAGCTGGGTGAAGATGTTGGTGTCCTCGTACTGGCGCTTGCCGGTCCGGGTCATGCCGTAGGGGTTCTTGCCGTTCGAGGCGCCCATCAGTCCGTTCGTGTACCAGAAAGCATCGACGGGCTTGTACTGCAGCACGTAGGACATCACGTGCGACTCGGTCGCCTCGGGAGCCTTGATCCGGCGCAGGTTGCCGTTGAACGAGAGTTTGATGGTCGTCGTGCGGGTGGCCTTGGCCTCGAGGTTGAGCAGCATGTTGTACTTGTTCATGTGCGAGGTCGACCACATGCCCTCCTGATAGAGATAACCCAGCCCCATGTAGTATTTCACGACGTCCGTACCGCCCGACAGCCCGACGTTGTGGCTGGTGATGACCGTGTTGTCGTTGTAAATCTCCTCCCAGGCATTGCTGTCGGGATAACGGTCGTAATCGGCATCCGCGGTGCGGCGGATGGTCTTCAGATACCCTTCGGGATTCGGATAGGGCAGCGTGGCCTTGGGATCGGCGTTCCGCACCGCCTCGTTCATCATCCGCGCGTAGTCGTACGAATTCAGCAGCTTCGGCGTCACCGTGGGGTTCTGGAATCCGGTGTAGCCGTTGTAGGTGAGCGTCGGACGCGATTTCGAGCCGCTTTTGGTCGTGACGAGGATCACGCCGTTGGCGCCCGCCATACCGTAGGGAGCCACCGCCGCGGCGTCCTTCAGCACCGAGACCGACTCGATGACGTTGGCGTCGAGCATACTCAGGTCGCCGCGCTGCACGCCGTCGACGATAATCAGCGGACTGCTGTTGCCGAAGGTCGAGATACCGCGGATGTAAATTTCGGTCTTGTCCACGCCGACCTCGCCGGAGCTCTGGGCCGTGATGAGTCCGGCCATCTGCCCGACCAGCGCCGAACTGACGTCGGCGACGGGCTTCGAGTAAATCTTGTCGTTCTTGATCATGCCCACCGACGCCGTCAGCGACGTCTTTTTCTGGGAGCTGTAACTGACGACGACCTCCTCGATCTGGTTGGCGTCGGCCTCCATCGTCACGTTGATGCGCGTGCGGCTGCCGACCGTCACCTCCTGGGTCTGCATGCCCACGAACGAGAAGACCAGCACGGCATCCTGCGAAAGGTTGCTGAGGCTGTATTCGCCTTTTTCGTTCGTGACGGTTCCCGTTCCGGAGCCTTTCACGATGACGGTGGCCCCGACCAGCGGTCCCGCCGAATCGGCCACCCGGCCCGACACCGAGAGCGCCACCGCGCGTTCGCCCTTCCGGGCGATCACGACGTATTTGCCTTTGACCTGATAGGTCAGCCCGGTGTTGCGCAGGGCCTTGTCGAGCACGCCCGTGGTCGATTCGTTCCGCACGGCGAGGTCGATGCGCACGCCCGGAAGAATCGAGTCGTCGTAGGCGATGCGTTTGTCGGTCTGGGTCTCTATCTGCCTGAAAATTTCGGTCAGCGGGGCGTTTTTCAGGTCGAAGGTGATTTTATCGCCCCCTTCGGATTGGGCGCTGGCGCCCGCCGGGAGAGACAAAGTGATTGCGTATGACGCAAATACAAGCACGAATTTGCGTAATAACGATTTTTTTCTCATATTCGCAATGAATTTTAATGAAGCGCAAAGTTTTTTAAAGTTCACTCAGGGGAGAGGTGGTCGCACACCGCTTCCCTTTTTCATTTGAAAGAAAGGTGTTCTCTATCTCATAGGCAGGGGGTTGGTTTTAAGCAGGGTCAGTGATTGATTCGAATTATTTCCGGCGGGTGATCACCAGCGTATCGCGGCGCATGGAGCACTCCGCCCCGAGGGCCGTCTCGATGATGTCGAGCAGGTTATCCAACCGCTCGCCCTCCATCAGCCGGACCGTGAATTTGCTGTTCGCGAAACGTGCGGGGTCGTAAACGACCTTCACGTCGTACCATTTCTCGATCTTTTTGGCCAGCGAAGCGATGTCGTCGTCGGCGAACACCAGCCGGTTATCCTTCCAGGCGAGCACGATGTCGCTGTTCAGCTGCGGATAGGTCACCTCGCCGGAGGCCTTGGCCAGCGCGAGCGAATGTCCGGGCGTCAGCCGGTAGACCCGGCCGTCGGCGCGGGAGGTGACGTTCACGCTGCCCTCCACGAGCGAAGCCACGACCGACGGTTCGTCGTCATAGGCGTTGACGTTGAATTTGGTGCCCGTCACCCGGACGTCGAGATAGGGCGTCGAGACGACGAAGGGTTTCCCCTTGTTCTTCTGCACCTCGAAATAGGCTTCGCCGTCGAGCTCCAGCCGGCGGTCGCGGCGGTCGAAATCGGAGGTGTAGCTGATGCGCGACCCGGCATTGAGCAGCACCACGCTGCCGTCGGGCAGCATCAGGCGGGCCTTTTCGCCCCAGGGCGCCTCGGCTGTATAGGTCTTTGCCTCACCGAACGGGCCGAACGCGATCAGCGATGCGACCACCAGCAGCGGCACCAGCAGCACGGCCGCGATGCGCTGGTAACTGCGCAGCAGCGCCGACCCGGCGATCCGGCGCCGCAGGGAGCGGGCGTGTTCGTAATCATCGATCTTCCGCCGCAGGGCGTCGTAGCCGATCTCCGCGTCCGCGTCCGAAGCGGTCTCCCACTTCGCCGCGAGCCACATCTCGATCGTGCGGCCGCCCTCGCGGGTCGCGAAAAGGCGCTTCAGCGCGGCGAACTCCCCGTCGGTGAGCGTCTGTCCGTTTACGAACCGGTCCAGTATGTCGAATGTATTTTCCATCTCTGTGTGCACTTTACACACATAAATACGGAATACCCGGGGGTGTTCCGTGACAGAGCGGTGAAAAAAAGATTAAAAAAGGAAGAGAAGCCGCAATTTTTTGAGCTCTTCGCGGAAAAAGAGCAGCGCCCGGCGGATCTGGGTGTCGACCGTATTTTCCGTGACGCCGAGGCGTGCGGCAATCTCCCGGTAGGAGAGCCCTTCGAGGCGGCTCAGCACGAAAATCTGCCGCCGATGCTCCGGAAGCTGTTCCAGCGTCCGGTCGAACCATTCGCCCAGCTGGCGTTCTTCGACGTCCCGGGCCGCGGCATCGGAATCCGCCGTGTCGGGAAACAGCTCGTCGCTGAGGCTGACCATGCGGTTGACGCGGCCGCGCAGGCGGTCGATGACCAGATTGCGTGCCGTGCGGAACAGATAGGGCCCGAACGGCAGCCCGGGATCGAGGTTCCCGCGGCCGGTCCAGATGCGCAGGAAGACCTCGTGAACCACCTCCTCCGGATCGGAATGCCGCGGCAGCGAGGCCCTCACAAAGTTGTACACTTTACCGCGGTAACGGTAAAACAACAACTCGAAAGCCGTCTGGTCGCCCTGGCTCAGTTTACGAACCAGCGTCTGTTCATCGGTTCCGTTCTGCATCCGGCAAATGGTAGTAGTTTAGGTGTTCGAAGCCCAAATATGCAAAATTTTTCCGAACCGGACAAAATTATGTCCTTTCGGACCATTTACAGCCGCACCGGACGCGGACAGAGCGCAAAGGGCCGCGGGAAATTCCCCGCGGCCCCTTGCCTTTTTCCGACACCTGCGTCTACCGGATGAAGCTCGTCACCACCCGCTCTTCGGGTTCCGGACGCCCCTCCCCGGCCAGCAGTCCGGCGCGGAGCACCCGCGCCATGTTGCGTGCCAGCACCCGCATCGTCTGCAGTCCTTCGGCGTCCTGCGCCGCCTCGCCGGGCAGCCGTCCGTGGACGCTGTTCCAGTACTGCGACGAAACGACGGGCATATTCGAGATCGTAAAGTACTTGTTCAGCCGGTCGAACGCCGCACTCGCCCCGCCCCGGCGGCAGACAGCCACCGCGGCCGCGGGCTTGTAAACCAGCAGCTCCCCGCAGGAGTAGAACAGCCGGTCGAGCAGCGCACACAGCGACCCGTTCGGTCCGGCGTAGTAAACCGGCGTCCCGACCACGAGGGCGTCGGCCCCGGCCAGTTTTTCACGCACTTCGGCATAGAGCGCGTCGTTGAAGACGCAATGCCCCAGTTCGGCGCATTTCCCGCAGGCGATGCATCCCTGCACGGCCCGGGTGCCGATCGACACGATCTCGGCCCCGATGCCCTCGGATTCGAGCGTGCGGGCCACTTCCGAAAGCGCGATGAAGGTGTTCCCCTCGCGCCGGGGGCTTCCGTTGATAAGCAGTACTTTCATGGCTATTATTTTAATAAAGACAATCCTTGCATTTTCCGCGCCGGAGGAGGGGTGTCTCCACCAATGAAAAAGGGGGATTCTCACGAACCTCCCTCACTCTCAAACCTAACCGGAAATTACTCAGCCTTCTTGCAGCAGGGTTTCTCGGCACAGGCCTTCGTCGAATCGCACTGCTCTGCGCAGCAAGCTTTCGTCGAGTCGCATTTCTCGGTGCAAGCGGCAGCCTCGGTCGTGGCAGCAGCCTCAGCGGCAGCTCCTTCAGCGGCCTTCTTGTTCGAATTGCCGCAGCAGCTTACCATAGCGACGGCAGCCATAACGACAACAAAAGAGAAAATCTTTTTCATAGCGCTAAATGTTTAGAAATTAGTTATTCAGTAACGCCGCAAAGATATATATTCGTCAGAAATAAGCAAAGAAAAAACGTACAATTTTCAAAAACGGACTTTTTTAGTCCAAAAGGTTCGAAATCGGGAATTCCTCGTTCTTCAGGAACGCCTTCGGGAAAGTCCCCGTCACGCGGCCCTTCAGGATAATCGCCTCCTCGTTGCTCAGGCAGTCCCCGACCGACACGACGAAATAGGGAATCTTGTAATCCATGTAGACCTTCACGCCCGGATAGGTCTCCTCGAAAAGCTTCTGCGCGGCGAAAGCCCCGTTGCGGGCCTCGGGTCCGTTGTCCGAGAAGATGCAGACGCGGAAGCCGCGTATATGCAGCCGCTGTCCGGCGCGTGCGGCGTCGGCCACGGCACGCGCGGCGTCGCCGTGTTCCGTAACGGTCACCTGGGCCCGTCCGAAGAGCGCGGCGCCGGAGACAGGTTCGGCCAGCCGTTGTTTGAAGGCGTCGAGCGACTGTGCGCGGAGCGAAACGGCCGCACACAGGAGCGTCAGGGTAAGTATCGACAATCTGCGCATCACTTCAAGTAGTTTTTAACATCCTGCAACGTAAGGCCAAAGGTATTCAAAAAATCCGACAACGGCATCCTGTCGCGCGAAATTTTTACGGGCGCCGGGCCTCCGCGCCCCTCCAGGGCATAGGCGATGCCGACCTGCGAAAGGTCGCCCGACTCCGCCTTTTTGAGCAGCACGTAAAGCGCCATCGGGTCGGCGATCTTCAATCTCCACAGCGTCCGGAAGCTGTCCGTCGTGTGCCGGGGCACCTCGACCGGTTCGCGCAGCACGACGGTCCCGACACGTCCGTCGGCATAGTAGACGTCTATCTCGGCCATGCTGAGCACCAGTTTGTAACCCGTATTGTTCATCACCCGCACGACTATCTCGGCACCGGTCAGCCCCTGCCGTTCGATTTTCTCGATTCCCTCGAAGCGGATGTTGCGCTGTGCCTTCTCGACGGCCTTGCGGCACGAGCCCATCGACACAGCCGTCACGACCAGCAACAGGTATAACAGAAATTTTCTCATCGCTCTCCTATATATATCTGCGCAATTCCGAAACTCTGGCTTCTCGCCCGGCAGTTGCGGAACCCCGCCTTTTCCATCATCTCCAGAAACACCGCCGGCGCGGGAAACTCCCCCACCGAAGCCGGCAGATACTCGTAAGCCCGTTTGTCGCGCGACACCAGTCCGCCGATGCGGGGCAGGATCTTGTAGGAGTAGAACTCGTACAACGCCCGGAACACCCGGTTGCGGGGCCGCGAGAACTCCAGGATAACGACTTTGCCCCCGGGTTTTATTGTGCGGGCCAGTTCGCGCAGCCCGGCCACGAGGTCGCCGAAATTGCGCACCCCGAACGCCACCGTCGCGGCGTCGACCGAAGCGTCGGCCACGTCGAGACGCTCGGCATCGCCCCTTTCGAGGACAATGCGGTTGTCGAGTCCCCGGGCCTCGACTTTGCGGCGTGCCACGGCGAGCATCGCCTCCGAGAGATCGACGCCCATCACCTGCACGTCGCGGATGCGCCGCGCCAGGGCAATCGCCAGGTCGCCCGTACCGGTCGCCACGTCGAGGATGCGGCGGGGTTTCGCACGCCGCACCTCGTTCACCACGCGGCGGCGCCAGATGCGGTCGATGTTCACCGACAGCGTATGGTTCAGCAGGTCGTATTTGGGCGCGATGTTGTCGAACATCTCGCGGACCTCCTCTTTCTTGGTCTGATCGGTATTGTAAGGTTTCATTTCAAATAATTACATAATTTTCCAGAGGATCGGAAACGCCGATTTTGCCGTCTGCGGCACTAAGCCCCCGCCTGAGGCGGGGGTTTGGGGGTGGGTCAGACTTGTAAACGCCGCCTTTGGCGGCGAATACGGCCTCCGGAAGCGAATATCGGCATCAACTGGTTGTCATTTTGTCATTTCATTCGTATCGTATCGTTTCTTCGGGTTTCACGCCGGATACCACGGCCGTCGGAATCACCAGCAGGGCGACGATTGCGGCGATGAAGCCGGCATTCAGCACCAACCACCATCCCCACCCCAGCGCCACGGGCACCTCCGAGAGCAGGTATCCTTCCGAGCTGAGTTTCACCAAGTGGGTCCATTGCTGCACGAGGCACAGCCCCAGCCCGACGGCGTTGCCCCATGCGAGTCCCCGCAGGGTGATGAAGGCCGCCCGCCAGAGGAAGATGCGCCGCAGTTCGCCGCCGCGCATTCCGAGGGCCTTCAGCAATCCGATCATGCGGGTGCGCTCCAGCACCAGGATCAGCAGCGCCGAAGCCATGTTGAAGAAGGCCACGACGAGCATGATGACGATAATCACCGCGGCATTCACGTCGTGGGCCTTCAGCCAGTCGAAAATATTGGCATACCGTTCCGTGACGCTCGTCACCGCGAGGTTTTCCGTACCGTCTTCGTCGTCGTACAGCAGCGTCCTCCCGAGCGTGCGGGCGAAATCGGCGGCTCCGTGCAGGTCGCGGGTCCGGATCTCGTAACCGGATATTTCGTCCGGTCCCCAATCCGACAGCCGCTGCACGTTGCGGATGTCCGTGACGACCACCATGCCGTCCATCTCCTCCATCCCCGAGGCATAGACGCCCGCCACCTTGAACCGGTCGCGGCGGGGCATCTCTCCCGGCT
The DNA here is from genome assembly GCA_001941065.1 of Alistipes sp. Zagget8. Taxonomy (GTDB): domain Bacteria; phylum Bacteroidota; class Bacteroidia; order Bacteroidales; family Rikenellaceae; genus Alistipes. The sequence goes on along the minus strand of MSHJ01000011.1, from coordinate 247,778 downwards.
CGACGAACAGCATCTCGACCTTGTCGCCGACGCCCAACAGCATCCTGTCGGCCAGCGACCGCGACAGCAGGATGTCCTTCGTGCGCACCGAATCCCCCACGCGGGGCAACCCGCCGTCGACGAGCCATTCGCGGAAATACGACCAGTCGTAATCCCCCTCGACCCCCTTGAGCATCACCTCGCCCACGGCGTCGGCCGTGCGGACGATGCCGCCCTTCACAGCATAGGGAGCCATCGACACGAAGCCGCCGGTCTCCCGGATCAGCTCCTCGAGATGGGCACTGCGGTGCACGGGTTCCGAATCGAGGGCGTTGACGCCCCGCACATCGGTCACCGAAACATGGGCCGCGAAACCCGTCATCTTGTGCGCCACCTCACGCTTGAACCCCATGATAACGGCCATCGCGAGGATCATCACCGCCACGCCCAGCGCCACCGACACCACGGCGATACGCTCCATCACCCCGGGCTTGTTCTCCGGGGAGGGCTTCGCCATACGGCGGGCGATGAAAAAGGCGAGATTCACGACAGCTGTTTTATCGAAAATTTATGCAAAGAAACGTATAAATTTCGTATTTTTGCCCGAAATAACGGGTTTTTATGCAAAAACAGGCACTCATTACAGGAGCAACTTCGGGCATCGGACGCGCCACGGCGCTCCGGCTTGCGAAAGAGGGATACGCCGTCACGGTCACCGGACGGCGTGCCGAACGGCTTGCGGCACTCTGTGCCGAAATCGAGGCGGCAGGCGGCCGCTGCACGGCCCTCGTGTTCGACGTGCGCTCCGAGGAGGAGGTGCGCCGCAACCTGGAGCCGCTCGAACGGGTCGACCTGCTGGTCAACAACGCCGGACTGGCCGCCGGACTGGAACACATCGACCGGGGCGACACCCGCGACTGGGACGCCATGATAGACACCAACGTCAAGGGCCTTTTGTACGTCACGCGCGTCATCGCCCCGAAGATGGTGGCCGCAGGCGGCGGACACATCTTCAATATCGGCTCGATCGCCGGCACCGAAGCCTACGAGAACGGCGCCGTCTACTGCGCCTCGAAGCACGCCGTGCACGCCATTTCGCAGTCGATGCGCGCCGACCTGCTGTCGGCGGGCGTGAAGGTCACGGAAATCCGCCCGGGGATGGTCGAAACGGAGTTTTCCGAGGTCCGCTTCCACGGCGACAAGGAGCGCGCCGACGCGGTTTACACGGGTGTGGAGCCCCTCACCGGCGACGACATTGCCGAAGCGATCGCATGGGCCGCACAATTACCCGCGCACATGAACGTTAATGATATGGTACTGATGCCCGCCCAGCAGGCGGGAGCGTATTACACGTACCGGAAGGAATAAGGCAATGATCTGTGCCCGCAGGATAAGCCCCCGCCGAGGCGGGGGTTTGGGGTGGGTCAGACTTGCAAACACGGCGGCACGCCGTGAATGACCGCGGTCCGCCGCGAAAAACGACGAAAAAACAAAAAACGAATTGTTATGTATCAACCCCTTTTCACCCTGCTCCAGGCAGGCTATTACACCCAGGAGAGCGCCGGTCATAATTACTCGGCCGCCACGATGGGTATGTTCGTGCTGATCATCGCCATCGGCATCATCGGCTACATCGTGCAGGCGCGCCTGCAGTCGGTGTTCAAGAAGTATTCGAAAGTGCAGTTCCCAGGCGGCCTGACCGGCGCCGAAGTCGCCGAGAAAATGCTGCGCGACAACAACATCCACAACGTGAAGATCACACACGTCAGCGGCCACCTCACCGACCATTTCAACCCGCAGACGATGACCGTCAACCTGAGCGACTCGGTCTACTCGTCCAACAGCGTCGCCGCGGCGGCCGTCGCCGCCCACGAATGCGGCCACGCCGTGCAGCACGCCCGCGGCTATGCGCCGCTGACGCTGCGCTCGCAGCTGGTTCCCGTCGTGCAGTTCGCCTCGTCGTCGGCCACGTGGATCATCATCCTGGGCCTCGTGATCCTGGCCACGACGCAGAACGAACTCCTGTGCTGGATCGGAGTGGGCATGATCGCCATGTCGGCGGTCTTCTCGCTGGTCACGCTGCCCGTGGAGTACAACGCTTCGGCACGTGCCGTGGAGTGGCTGCAAACCAGCCATACGATGCAGGGCGCACAGCTCGCACAGGCCAAAGAAGCCCTCTCGTGGGCGGCCCGCACCTACCTCGTGGCAGCGCTCAGCGCCATTGCCTCGGTCCTCTACTACGTCTTCCTGATCCTTGGACGGCGCGACTAACCCGGCAATGAACTCCCCCGAAAAAGACTACACCCACCGCAGTTGGCTGGCGACCGCGGCGCTCATCGCAGTGCTCGTGGCCGTCGGCTTCATTCCCCCGCAGAGCGTCGGAAGCGTCAAACTGCGCCGTGCCAACATCCTCTCGGACGTCCTCGCCTTCGACGACGCGGCGGCCGCCGAATCCGCCGACGAACCCTCCCTTTTCGACGAAGCGGATTTCCACGTCGACCTGGATGCCGTCGCCGAACGGATCGAAGCCGACACCGCCCCGCGCGAAGCGCAGACCTCCTACGCGTGGATTATCCCGCAGGACAGCCTCCGCGGAGCACGCCCCGAACCCGACTCGGCGCGCTTCACCGCGACGCCGGTACCGATCGAGGATTACAGCGACAGCGGCCTCATCCGCGCCTTCTGCGACACGCTGCTCAACGCCCGGCGCCCGGTGCGCATCGCCTTCCTCGGCGACTCGTTCGTCGAGGGCGACATCCTCACCGCCGACCTGCGCGAACGGCTCCAGTCGGCTTTCGGGGAACGGCCCGGCGGCGGAGCGGGTTTCGCCCCGATGGCCTCGCCGCTGACGGCCTTCCGGCGTACGGTCAAAACCCAGTCGAAGGGCTGGACGACCTACAACATCATGCAGCGCAAGGCGGCCCCGGCCCACCTGCGCGAGAATTTCTACATCTCGGGCTGGGTCTGCCAGCCTGCGGCGGGGGCGTGGACCCGCTGGGAGAACACCGATTTCCGCAAACGGCTCGACTCGTGCAACGGGGCGCGGATCTTCTTTCTCTCGCCCGCCGACAGCCGCGTCGAGGTGACCCTCAACGACACCGAACGCCGCGAATTCGACATCACGGGCGACGACGCCGTGCGCCAGATCGAGGTCGCGGCTCCGCACATTCGCTCGCTGGGCTTCAAGGTCCTCTCCGGCACGGAGGGCTTCATCGGTTACGGCGCGGTCTTCGAAGGCGGCGGCGTGGTGGTCGACAACTACTCGGTGCGCAGCAACAACGGCCAGGCGATGTTCTGGACCAACCCGTCGGTCAACGCCCAGATCAACGCCCTGACGGGTTACGACCTGGTGATCCTCCAGTACGGGCTCAACATCATGCAGTCGGGCGTAAAAGGCTACACCAACTACGCTGCGCAGATCGAGAAGATGGTGGCTTTCGTCCGGAGCTGCTTCCCCGGTGCCGCGGTGCTGGTGCTGGGCGTCAGCGACCGCTCGACGAAGACCGACACGGGCTTCGAACCAATGGACGCCATCCCCTATATGCTCGACTTCCAGCGCGAAGCGGCCCGAAATACGGGCGCGGCCTTCTGGCCCACGTGCGACGCCATGCGCGCGCAGGGCGGTATGGAGCAGTTCGTGAAGAACGGCTGGGCGGGGAAAGACTATACCCACATCAACTACGCCGGCGGCCGCCGCGTGGCATGGGCGCTGTTCGACGCACTCAACGCCGAGGCCTGCGACCTTTATGCCGAACAACGGGCTGCCGAACTGCGTCGGCAGGCGGAAGCCGCCGTGCTGGACTCCCTGCAGGCATTGCGCATCCAGCGCGACCTGCTACCGGCGGTCGCTCCCAAACCGCTTAATCCGCCGGTACAATGACCTTTCCTGTGACGGACGGCCTTTGGGACAAGGTGCAGGCGCTGTTCGCTTACGACGCTTCGTCGCCGCTGATCTTCAGCAGCGGGCTGTTCCTCTTCCTGTTCGCGGGATTCCTGCTCATTTACAGCGCCTTCCGCCGTGCGCCGATGGCCCGCATCGTCTACGTCATCGCCTTCTCGCTCTATTTTTACTACAAGTCGAGCGGCATCTATTTCCTGCTGCTGGTCTTCGCCGCGGCCAGCGATTTCCTGATTGCGCAGGGCATCTACCGCGCCCGGTTCAAGAGCCTGAAACGCTGGCTGGTACTATTGAGCGTGGTCATCAACCTCGGGATGCTCGGGTATTTCAAGTACACCAACTTCCTCATCGACATCTCCAACCAGCTGTTCGGGCAGGGATTCCTGCAGTTCCAGAACATCTTCCTGCCGGTCGGCATTTCGTTCTTCGTCTTTCAGTCGATGAGCTATACCATAGACATTTACCGCGGTCAGTTGAAGCCTTTGTCGAACTGGTTGGACTATCTCTTTTACCTGTCATTCTTTCCGCAGTTAGTGGCCGGCCCGATCGTCCGGGCGCGCGACTTCATTCCGCAGATCCGCCAGAATCCGATCGTCGTCACGAAGACGATGTTCGGCACAGGCGTCTTCCTGATCCTCACGGGTTTGTTCAAGAAAGCGATCATTTCGGACTACATCTCGCTGAACTTCGTCGACCGCATCTTCGACGAACCGCTGCTCTACTCCGGGTTCGAATGCCTGATGGGCATTTACGGCTACGCGCTGCAAATCTACTGCGACTTCTCGGGCTACTCGGACATGGCCATCGGCATCGCCCTGCTGCTGGGATTCCGCTTCCCCAAGAACTTCGACGCCCCCTACAAATCGGCGACGATCACCGAGTTCTGGCGGCGGTGGCATATCTCGCTCTCGTCGTGGCTGCGCGACTACCTCTACATCTCGCTGGGCGGCAACCGCAAAGGCCGCATCCGGACCTACGGCAACCTGCTGCTGACGATGCTGCTGGGCGGACTGTGGCACGGCGCGGCGGTGCGTTTCATCCTCTGGGGCGGCCTGCACGGCGTGGCGCTGGCCCTGCACAAGCTCTGGATGGCGGTCGTTCCGGGCGCCAAAGCCTCCGGAGCCCAGATGCACTGGTGGAGCCGAGCGGCAGGCATCTTCCTCACGTTCAACATCGTCTGCTTCGGGTGGCTGATGTTCCGCGCCGAGTCGATGCAGACCGTTACCTTGATGCTGCACCAGATTTTCGAGAATTTCAACGCCGCGATGATTCCGCAGGTCGTGACGGGTTACGCCGCCGTCTTCGTCCTGATCGCCGCGGGATACCTCCTCCACCTGCTTCCGGGCCGGGTGGACGCGCTGGCACAGCGCATGGTGGTCCACGCACCGCTGGTGCTGCAGGTGGTGATGGCCGCGGCGATGATCTGGTGCGTCATGCAGATCAAATCCAGCGATATACAGCCGTTTATCTATTTCCAGTTCTGATACGTATATGAACCCGCTCATGCATCCCAGAATGTCGTTTTCGCCGCTTGCAGCGGCGTTTGCAAATTGGACCCACCCCCAAACCCCCGCCTTGGCGGGGGCTTGTCGCGACGCAACCGGAATGCGGACAATCCGGCGACCGGATTATTTACCCGAACTTTCACCTTCGACTTTTAGCCTATGAATTGCGACCATAACCTCTTTTTAGCCCTGAATTTCGACGGCGGCCCCTTTATGGACCGCTTGATGCTGACCGTCTCGGGCACGGCGATGTGGCTGCCGCTCTATGCGCTGATACTCTGGCTCGTGTGGCGGCGCGGCGGATGGCGCAACGTCGTCGTTTTCACCCTGCTGATGGTCGCGGCGCTGGTCCTCTCGGACATGGTGTCGGGCATCTTCAAGCACAACGGCGTGCTGGGCGACCTGATGCCCGGATTCGAGCCGCGCTGGCGTCCGATGTTCACCCCCTCGCTCGAAGGACTGGACATCGCACCCGATTCGCTGCGGGCACTGCGCATGGCCGGCACCCCCGGCGACTGGACGGTCCACGTTCCGGTCGAAGCCGTGAGCGGCCGCTACGGAACCGTCTCGGCCCATGCGGCGACGATCGTCGCGCTGGCCGTGCTGTCGGCCTCGGTGATTCGCCGCAGGTGGTTCACGTGGCTGATGGTCCTCTGCACGCTCGTGATCTGCTACTCGCGCATCTACCTGGGCAAGCATTTCCCGATGGACCTCGTGTGGGGCACGCTGGTCGGGATAATCCTGGGCTGGGCGGCTTTTTGGGCCTACCGGAAATTCACAGACCGCCGAACGGTGAAATAATTGCTATTTTGCCCATTTTTCACTATTTTTGTGCGATATAACGATAATCATAACACACATACGATATGGCACTCGAACTCAGCGAACAGGAACAGCTTCGCAGACAGTCGCTCACGGCGCTCCGCGAATTGGGCATCGAGCCCTACCCCGCCGCCCGCTATGAGGTGACGGCGACGGCACGCGAAATCGCCGACAACTACGACGACACGAAGAAGAATTTCCAGGATGTCCGCATCGCCGGCCGCATCATGTCGCGCCGCATCATGGGCAGCGCCTCGTTCTTCGAACTGCAGGACCACACGGGCCGCATCCAGGTCTACATCCGCCGCGACGACATCTGTCCCGAAGGCGATCCGACGCTCTACAACACGGTCTTTAAAAAACTGCTGGACATCGGCGATTTCGTGGGTGTCGAGGGCTTCGCATTCCACACCAACACCGGCGAACTGTCGGTGCACTGCCGCCGGTTCACCGTGCTGTCGAAATCGATCCGCCCGCTGCCCGTCGTCAAGGAGAAGGACGGCAAGACGTTCGACGCCTTCACCGACCCGGAGGTGCGCTACCGCCAGCGGTATCTCGACCTGATCGTCAATCCGCAGGTGAAAGACACCTTTGTCCGCCGGGCCAAAATCATGGCCACGATGCGCGAGTTTTTCAATTCGAAAGGCTATATCGAGGTCGAAACCCCGATTCTCCAGCCCATTCCGGGCGGCGCTTCGGCGCGTCCGTTCATCACGCACCACAACTCGCTCGACATCGACCTCTACCTGCGCATCGCCACGGAGTTGTATCTCAAAAAGCTGATCGTCGGCGGGTTCGACGGCGTATACGAGTTCGGCAAGAATTTCCGCAACGAGGGCATGGACCGCACGCACAACCCCGAGTTCACCTGCATGGAGATTTACGTGGCCTACAAGGACTACCTCTGGATGATGGAGTTCACCGAGCAGATGCTCGAACGGGTGGCCATGGCCGTGAACGGCACCACGGAGCTCACGATCGACGGCAAACCGATCTCGTTCAAAGCCCCGTTCCGCCGCCTGACGATGACCGACGCCATCCGCGAAAAGACCGGCTACGACATCACGGGCCGTTCGGAGGAGGAGCTTCGCGCGGCCTGCAAGCAGCTCAACGTCGAGGTGGACGAGACCTTCGGCAAGGGCAAGCTGATCGACGCCATCTTCGGGCAGTACTGCGAGGAGGAGCTCATCCAACCCACCTTCATCACGGACTATCCGCGCGAGATGTCGCCGCTGTGCAAGCGCCACCGCTCGAATCCCGAGCTGACGGAGCGTTTCGAACTGTTCGTCAATGGCAAGGAGTTGTGCAACGCCTACTCCGAGCTGAACGACCCGATCGACCAGCTGGAGCGTTTCCAGGAGCAGCTGCGGCTCTCTGAAAAGGGTGACGACGAGGCGATGTTCATCGACATGGATTTCGTGCGGGCCCTGGAATACGGCATGCCGACCTGCTCGGGAATGGGCATCGGCATCGACCGCCTGACGATGTTCATGACCGACCAGTCTTCGATCCAGGACGTGCTGTTCTTCCCCCAGATGCGCCCCGAAAAGAAGGCCGTACAGGACCCCGTGGAGGCTTACACCGCCATCGGCGTGCCCGAGGAGTGGGTTCCGGTGATCCAGAAGATGGGCTACCTCACGGTCGATGCGCTGAAGAAGCTCGCCCCCGGCAAGTTCTTCAACGACCTGTGCGGATTCAACAAGAAGAATAAGCTCGGACTGAAAGCCCCCTCGATCGACGAGGTCAAAGCATGGATTAATGAAGAATGAATAATTAAGAATTAAAAATTAATAATTCGTAATTCCCGCCCGCATTCCGGTTGACAACCCGGTCGCATGCGATAAGCCCCCGCCGAGGCGGGGGTTTGGGGGTGGGTCAGATTTATAAACGCGGCGTTCCGCCGCGAATGTAAAACCGGGATTCTTGCTAAACGACAAATATATTTACCAACATAAAAAGGAATACATACTATGAGAAAGAAAATTGTTGCCGGCAACTGGAAGATGAACACGCTTCCCGCCGAAGGAGTCGAACTGGCCAAAGGCATCGTAGCAGACCGCGGAAGCGTTTGCTCGTGCGTGAATTTCATCGTCTGCCCGCCGTTCACCCACCTGTCGATGGTTGCCGAGGCCCTGAAGGGTTCGGACATCGCACTCGGCGCACAGGACTGCGCAACGGAGGCCAAAGGCGCTTACACGGGCGAGATCGCCGCGTCGATGATCGCCGCGCTGGGCTGCAAATACGTGATCCTCGGCCACTCGGAGCGCCGCCAGTACTACGGCGAGACCTCCGCGACGCTCAACAAGAAGATGGCGCAGGCTTATGCAAACGGACTCGTTCCCATCTACTGCGTAGGCGAGAACCTCGACGAGCGTGAGGCCGGCAAGCATTTCGACGTGGTGAAGGCCCAGATCGAGGAGGTGGTTTACAACCTCACCGAGGAGCAGTACAAGGAGCTCGTGATCGCTTACGAACCCGTATGGGCCATCGGCACCGGCAAGACCGCCTCGGCCGAGCAGGCTCAGGAGATTCACGCCTACATCCGCCAGGTGCTGGCCGCCAAGTTCGGCGCCGCAGCCCAGGATACGGCAATCCTCTACGGCGGTTCGTGCAAGCCTTCGAACGCAGCCGAAATCTTCGCCAAGGAGGATGTCGACGGCGGCCTGATCGGCGGCGCAGCCCTCAAGGCCGAGGATTTCCTCGGAATCGGCAAGGGATTCTCCAAGTAATCTGCAACAACCCATTACCGAGAGAGACCCTTCACCGGGGTCTCTCTCTTTTTTTCGGTCCGAAGGCCGACCCAACCCAACCCCAAACTACCGACACCATGAAAAAAACACTTCTCCTCGCCGCCGCCCTTTCGGCGGTATGCGGCGCAACCGCGCAGCATTACTACACCGACGCCCACAATCCCGACATCACGCGCCACGCGCTGCGTATGACGGCGCAGCGCACGGAGTTCGTGCTGCCCGAGGTGAACGGCTACACCGTCTACAAAGCCGACCTGCACACCCACTCGGTCTATTCGGACGGCGACTGCACGCCCGAATTCCGCGTGCGCGAAGCGTGGTACGACGGCCTGGACGTGCTGGCGATCACCGAACATGTGGAGTATCGCCGTCACGAGGGCAAAATGCTGCATTTCCTGAAAGGATATGTCCCGGAAGGCACCGAGGCCGTGAACAACAACATCATCCGGAGGGCGTCCGACGAACGGGGCATCCAGACAGACCTGAACGTCCCGGTAAAACTGGCGCAGGAGACAGCCGTGAAATACGGCATAACGATCATCCCCGGCGCCGAAATCACCCGCGAACCGATAGCTTACGGCCACTACAACGCCCTCTTCACCACCGACAACAACGCCCTCTACGACGTCGATGCCCTGCAATCGCTCCGCAACGCCAAGGCACAGGGAGCGTTGGTGATGCACAACCACCCGGGCTGGCGGCGCAAGAGCCTCGAGCACCCCGAATTCGAGGTCAAAGCCTACGGCGAGGGGCTGATCGACGGTATCGAGATTATGAACGGCGCCGAATTCTACCCCAAAGCCATCGCCCGGGCCCATGCCCGGAACCTCTTCGTCTCAGCGAACACCGACATCCACGACTCTGCGGCCGAGACCTACCGCATGCAGGGCCATCGCCGCAACATGACGCTGATTTTCGCCCGTGACAACTCGCTCGAGGCACTGCGCGAGGCGCTCGAGGCGCACCGCACGCTGGCCTATTCGTTCGACACGATAGCCGGCGACGAACAGCTGATGAAAGACCTTTTCGCGGCATCGGTCAAAACGAAGGTACTCTACACCGACCCGAAAAACGGCCAACGTACGGTGAGTCTCACGAACAACACCTCGGTGCCGTATTTCCTCCGCTTCCCGGGACAGAATCCGGTCGTGCTCAAGCCTTTCTCGGCCATTACAACGACCGTAGGCCGGGACAAGCCGCTCCGGTTCACCGTCGAGAACATGTGGCACTCCGAAAAAGACCATCCCCGGATCGAGGTGAATCTGTAACCCCGGCACCATCGAATCCCCGGCCTCTGCTGCCGGGGATTTTTCATACTGCCCACAAAAGTGTTCAATTTCGCGCCCCGGGCCGGCGGACCGAACATTTTTCGTATCTTTGGTACCGTAACGACACTATTCGACATGAGCCGATTGATTATCAACAATTTCGAAGAATTCGCACAACTCGAAGGACAGGAGTTGGGCGTTTCGGACTACCTGAAAATTACGCAGGAGCAGATCAACCTTTTCGCGGACGCGACCCTCGACCACCAATGGATTCATGTGGACCCGGAGCGGGCGCGGACGGAGAGTCCCTACGGCTCCGCCATCGCACACGGCTACCTGACGCTCTCGGTGCTGCCCCACCTCTGGGCGCAGGTCGTGCAGGTGAACAACGTGAAAATGATGGTCAACTACGGCATCGAGAAACTGCGTTTCAACCAGCCCGTGCTAGTCAACGACGAGGTCCGGCTGCGGGCCGCCCTGCAGTCGATCACCAATCTCCGCGGGGTCATAAAGGCCGAAATCCGGGTGTCGCTCGAGATCAGGGACCGGCCCAAAAACGCCTTCGAAGCCACGGTCGTCTTCCTCTACCATTTCCGGTAGGCGGAAACAGCCGCCCCACCCCCTATTTACCCACGGCAATTCCGGCGAGGAACTGCGTTTCCGGTTTGTGCATTCGGTCGCAAATCGTTATCTTTGTACTGTAAACCCGCGTTCGGGCAGACGGTCCCCCGGGACACGGACCTGCCCGGCCGAAAACCGATTCCATGAAAATGAAACACCTCTTCATCCTCCTGCTGGCCGCACTCTCCGTAGCGGCCTGCAACCGCACCGGCAACGCCGGCGGCGAAACCCTGACGGTCGACGAACTGCTCGCCAAGGCCGATGCATTGGTGGGCGACACCGTCCGCGTCGAAGGGCTCTGCGTCAGCACCTGCGGCCACGGCAGCACCCACATCACCCTGATGGGCAGCGACACCACCCAGATGGTCGAAGCGCTGGCCGATGAACGGATGCAGTCGTTCGACCCGATGATCTCCAACCGCACGGTCACCGTTGACGGTGTCGTGGCAGAACAGCGCGTCGAACTGCCGTTCCTCGACGACTGGGAGATGCGCCTCGACGCCAGCATCGAAGGCGGCAAGGGCAATCCCGAAGCCGTAGCGATGCTCAAAGGACAGATTCGCGAACTCCGCGACTCGATCGCCGCCCGCCAGGCGCGTGAAGGCAAGGAGTACTGGAGCATTTACCGCATCGAAACCTTCGCCTGCCATGCAGTCGACGACGAAGCCGGCCGCTAAACGCGGCTCGCAGATTCGCCGGTGGGCACGAATCATCCATCGCGACCTCTCCTATTTCTTCGCGGGCGTGGTGGTGGTTTATGCCGTATCGGGCATCGTGCTGAACCACAAACGCGATTTCAACAGCAACTATTCGGTCCGCCGCATGGAACTGCAGATGCCGGGCACCTATCCCGCCCCGGCCGAGACCAGCCGCGAGCAGGCCGAAGCAATGCTCCGCACGGCCGACCCCGAAGCACGCTATGCGAAGCACTACGCCAGCGGCGAACACCGGGTAAAGGTCTTCGTTGCAGGAGGTTCCGTGCTCGAGGTGGATATGCAGAACGGCCATGCCATCTATGAAAAACTGACAAAAAGGCCCATCATCAGTTCGATGAACCGCCTGCACTACAACCCCAGCCGGTGGTGGACGCGTTTTTCCGACGTTTTCGCCGCATCGCTGCTCGTCATCACGCTCACGGGGCTGGTGATGGTCCCGGGGCGCAACGGACTGCGCGGCCGGGGCGGCATCGAGCTCGCGGCGGGCATTGCCGTACCGATCCTCTTCCTGCTCTTCCTGTAAGGCACGCCGGAACAAGACACAAAGCGGGGCGGTCATTCGATACGACCGCCCCGCTGTTTTCAGGACCGAACCGCTTACGCTCCGGCCTGCGTCACTTTCATGCGGAAAAGTTCCTTATTGTTCTCTCCCACCAGAATCACATCCAGCTTGCGCTCTGCACCGGTGTTCACAGTCTCGGGATAGAGAGTTACATTCCCCATATGATCCCGTTCAGCATAGAGCCAAGGTTCTGCCACGACCTCAGAGGTACCTTCGGTAACCACTTTTACGAGGAAAGAGCCCTCACTTTCGGTTCCGAACTCCTGCTTGGCAGTCTGCGTAGCATCTTTGGCAAAGTTCACGGGAAGATCAGTAGAAAGTTCGGCCCAAGAGTCCATGTCGTGAACGGTCAGCGACGTTGCCAAAGGCACATCCTGATTGAGCCAAATCTGAATCGGCTCCGCATTGCCTGCCGAGATCTTCACCAGAGCTCCACTCTGCATCAAGGACTGCGTATTGGGAAGGAAATTCACGATTAGGGCATCGCCATTGACTCCAGAGCTCGTCTTGAGCGTGCAATAGGTCGGCAATTCGTCTTCATCGGTAATAGGATCACCCATAAAATCGCAGAATTCGGCGGTCCAAAGGTGCGCATTGGTAGTCACCGTGGTAACGGTCACCTCACCGCCCGTTGCAGAAGCCGTAAAGGAGTAGGTACCATAACTGTCCTCCAGGTCGATCGACAGGGTTGCATCTTCCGGCTCGGGGAAATCCTGCGTCACGGTGAACTCCACGGGAGTCACCGTTCCGGCCGAAATACGGTATTTGGCCGTACGCTCCGCAGTGGTCAGGTTGCTTGCAGGAGCCACCTTGATCTGAGTGGCGCTCTGGACCGTCACCACGCACCACTCGGCTTTCTCCTCGCCTTCGGCCAGCACCTGCTCGACCGTGACCGTCGAAGCATCGGTGTCGAGCGTAATGACCTGCGCCTCGGGAGAGGTCGCTACAAATGTCAGCGCAGCCTGCGCCGGATCGGTCAGCGCGAGTTTGGTCACGGCAGGCTGATCATCGTCTCCGTCGTCATCGGAGCACCCGGCAAATGTCAATGCAACCAGTGCGAATGCCGGAATCAGAAATTTCAACTTTTTCATAACCTAACGAATATTAAAATGTTTGATAGAATAATTATAATTTTGCGTTTTTGAACGCCGATTCGATCTTCAATATCTGGAATTCGTAGAAATCCCGCGTGCGGGCGTCGCCCGCACCCCGGCGCTGCTTATAGAGGTTCAGCACCCGGCGCAGCGTAGCCGTGTAGAGCGGCTGTCCCACCTGCGCCGAAAGCGACGGCCCTTTCATGTCGTGACGATAGTAGGAGATTTCCCCGGCCGAGGCGTGGTCGTGACGGCATTCGGGATGGTTGCAGACAAACGGAGGCAGCGCCTCGTCGGCCAGCCGTGCCAGCAGGGCGCTTCCGTCGTCGGCCAGTCCTTTGCCCAGTTGGAGCGCCGTGCCCGAGGGACCTGTCAATCCGCTGTTTTTGAGCAGTGCGGCCACGGCGGCACCTTGCAGGTTCATCTCCTCGATAGTCAGCGAACCGCCCCTGACGGCCGATGCGAAGACCGTATTGTAGGCATCGTTCAGATAGGTGTCCACCCGGTAGATTCCCTTCTGGCCCGAACGCTCGCCCTGATAGATGCTGCCCAGGGTCGCAGGGCTGAAAATCTTGCCGGCAACACCCGAAGCCGCGTTGTCGAGGATCGTGGAGGGCTGGCCCAATTTGTCCATCAGTTCCTGGGGCAGCAGCCACGCACGCGCCGTAAGCACCTGGTCGACCAGCCATTTCATGGCCTGCTTCTGCCGCTCGGCGGGAATATAGCTCACGGCACGCAGGGGTCGTCCGTCCTGCACGAGGTCCTTGTACTCCACACCGCCCAGATAGGGCATCACGTGCATCAGGTAGCGCGTGTACTGGCCGATCACGGCGGCGTACATCGACTGAATATCCTTATAGTCGCGGTTCTCCTCGGCGAACCAGTCGCAGAGGTTGGCGATGATGTATTTGCAGTTCTCGATACCGTAATTGCCCGCCTTGATATGGTCGTTGCCCAGGTCCTCCGACTGGTCGGTGGGATCGAGCGTCAGGAAAATCTGCTGTGCGCCGAATTCATACATGGGATCGTCGCGCTTCGCGGCCAGCAGGTCGTTGAGCAGCGGCAGCTCCTCCCTGGCGTCGCGCGTCTTCTCGAAGATGCGGTAGCCCCAGTTGATGGCGTGGATGTCGTAGACGCCGACCAGGGGCGGCACCATCCGCACGCCGCGTTCGAAATCCCCGCGCTGGGCGACATAGTTGTTGCGGGCGTAGTCCATGATCGAGGGGGTCGTGCCGTATTTCTGCGTGAACGCCGGGCTGCGCAGCGAGTCCACCGGGAAGGAGTAGCTCGCACCCATGTTGTGCATCAGTCCCAGCGTGTGGCCCACCTCGTGGGCAGCCACGTACCGCAGCGACTCGCGCATCACATCGTCATCGAAAACCGGCTTGCGCACGCGCGGATCGACGGCTCCCGTCTGTGCGAAACGCCAGTTGTGCACCAGCGAAATGACATTGTGGTACCAGATGACGTCGGCCACCAGAATCTCACCCGTGCGGGGGTTGGTGTAGCTCGGCCCCATGGCATTGGCAACATCGGTAACGGCATAGCGGATGCAGTTGTAACGGATGTCGTCGGGGTCGAACGACGGATCGTCGGGATAGTCGCGGGCCTCCATCACGTTCTTGAAGCCGGCGGCCTCGAAAGCCTTGTTCCAGTCCTCGACACCCTGCTTCACCACCTCACGCCACTTGTCGGGGAAGGCATTGTCGACGTAGAAGACGATCTTGCGCTCCGGCTCGACCAGTTCGCCGCGGAAATATTTTTCCCATTCGCCCTCCTTCGGCTCGATGCGCCAGCGGTGGATCATCTCATGCGTCAGCAGCTTGTCCTTGGACGAGGTGTAGGTGTAGTATTTCGAGCTGAAATAGCCCACGCGGTTGTCCTGCCAGCGGACCTTCATCGGCTCCTCGGGCAGTTCGAGGATCGACCGCCGCACGGTCACCGTATAGCCGTCCGGCTCGGAGTTGTAATTGAGGATGCTGGTGATTTCGAGGTTCTTTTCGAAGACCTTGACCTCCTTGAGCTTCGACCCGGCGGCGTCGTACGTCGCGCTGATCTCGCCCGGAACCATCGGGCTCTGGCGGATCGGCGTGAGCAGCTTGTCGTTCGACACGAAGAACGTGGTCACATCGATCAGCAGCGTATCGTTGCGGGTGGCCTTGATCTTGAAGGTCCGGGTGATGGGGTCCTGCACGTTGCGGCGGAACGACTTCTCGATGGGGTCGTTCGGAGCCACGCGCTCCCAGTGGTTGACCTTGTGAAGGTAGACATTGGAGGTGTCGGCCGAGAAGCGGATCATGAACGGATCGTTCAGCATCTGCCCGGCCACGAAATTGGAGTTCTGGCTGATTTCCGAAATCCGGTTGGCCAGCAGGTAGTTGGCCTTGAGGTTACGGGGCGTGACGGCCAGCAGCAGTTCGCCCTTCTTCGTCAGGTAGTAGTCGAACAGGCCGCTGCCTTTCTGGGCGCCCTTGACGGCCTTGTCGAATTTGTCCTCTTTCTTTACGGAGTCCGTTTTTTCGATCTTCGCGGCCTTCTTTTTCTTACTGGAGAAAGGCCACATCTGCTCCGCATGTAACGGGCTGCACGCCAGGAGCAAGGCGGTCGCAGCCAGAATCAGTTGTTTATTCATATTCATCGGGTGTTGTGTTTGTGTTACAGTTCCTTAAACCACAGCGAACGGATGCGCTGGAATCCCTTCCAATCGGTATTCTCATCGGCCCGGAGTTCGATCCGGTCGGCGGTATCCGCCACCGCGTACTTGCGAATGCGGCCGCTGCCCGGAGTGCCCTCCTCGTAGGTGCAGATATAGACGCAGTCCTTGTTGCTTTCGGCCACGGTGTGGATGTCGCCGTGGACCTGCGTAATCTCCGCGGGCGAAAAGTCCAGCAACTGCACGGGCGTCCGGGCGTTGCGGAAATCATAACCATAGAGTACGCCGCCCACCGAGTAGAGCATATAACCGTGCTGCGAGGTCATGCACCAGTTCGCGACCTCCGCCACGGGCACCGAAGCGTCGATCTCGTAACGCGCCCCCTTGCTGGGGCCGGAACGCAGGCAGGCATAGGTGTAAATCCAGTATTTCCCGGTTTGGGGGTCGCGGAGAATCGTAGCCGACTGTCCCGAAAGGAAACGCGAATTGACGGTCGTCACATAATCCAACCCCGTCCGCCAGGGGAACAGGGCGAGGTCCGATTCGGTGTCGGTGGCGTTCCGCAGGGTTTCGTCGTTGCGCATCAGGTAGCAAAAACGTTTGTCGTCGTCGTTGTAGAGCATGACGGTGGTGATGGACCCGGCGCCGCTGCCGCCGCTCAGGTTGTAGGCCATCCGGTCGCCGATGCGCACATAGTCGTAGCTCTCGGCATAGCGGTTGACCGGATTGCCGAAATAGCCCGTATTGACCGACGAAATACTGTATACATAGGCGTAGCCGTCCACCAGAAAGACCCGGAATTTATCGTCGATCTGAATCATGTCCGAGGCGGCGGTTTGCGTCAGGTACTGGGGATTGGCGAAATAGTTCCGCATCACGGTATAGTCGTCCGTCCCGAAAGATTCGCGGTCGTAGAGGAAGCTCCCCTCCCCGGTCGAGAGGTAGATGCGCCCGTGCGCCAGCGACGTGTACTCGTTGTTGTCGCACCAGATGCGCAAGGGATTCCGGTGACGGGTGTCGTCCCTGACCACGTCGCGCTGAAGCAGCGTGTCGCGGCTGATCGACACCATGTCCACGACGGTACCGCCCTCCTCGTCCTCGGCGGCGACCAGCCAGCCGCGCGTATAGGCCGTGCTGACCGAGATCGTGGTGCTGCGACTGAACATCAGCCCCGTGCCGGGGTCCGTGATGCGCAGCAGCAGCGAGTAGTCGTCGCTGGGCAGGTTCACGGCGTAGTCCAGATCGCGTGTCCGGGCGATCGTGGTGCGCTCGCCCGGATTGCGGACCTGGCCGACGACCACCCATTCGTACTCGTAGGCCCCGGTAAGCTCAGGGTCCTGCGACGCGGTGATGTGGGGGCTGATTTTCAGTTCGTCGATGCCCGAACGCAATTTGTATTCCACGCCCTCGAAGCCCCGGGCCCCGATGGCGATCTCGTTGATCTCGCGGTAATCGTAATTCCCCTTGTCGCCGTAGCAGCCGCCCAGCAGGAGAAGGAGAGCGGAAACCGCAAACAAACAGCTCTTTTTCATAGGCTCTGAATCATTATTCGGCCGAATCCGGTCCGGATTCCATTTTTACGGGATTACCCTCCTCGTCGAGGTAATCTTCATAGACGGTCCGCCCGGCACGCTCCTCTTCGTCGAGGTAGCGGCGGAAATTCTGTCCCAGCACCTTCCGCTCGATGAACGACAGGGCGTCCGGCAGGAAATCGGCGAGCGTCAGGTCGAAGACGCTGCACATGAGTTTGATCTTCTTGTCCGAATAGGTCCCGTAGAACTGGTCCGACCAGCCCTCGAGCCGCACGTACTTGTCGCTCACCGTGACGGTGTGGCGCAGGACGTCCGTACCCACGGTCTCGGTCCCGTTCACCGGAAGCCACTCGCTCAGCGGCAGGTCGAAATATTCGTTGGGAAGCAGTTCGAGCGTGAGCGTCAGCTCCTTCCCGTCGAGCGAGGCCTGGCGGAAGAACCGGATCGGAATGTAACCGTAAACCTCACCGGCCCCGACCGTACAGTCGCCTTCGGGCAGTTCAAAATCGTGTCCCTCCTGCGCCGTGGTCTGGTCGGCAACGGTGCGGTAGGCAAAGACGCGCGGATAGTCGGCCACCGAACCGATGACCTTGACCCGCAGCTGCAGGGTCTGCTCGTCGGTTCCGCTGGGCAGCAGGGCGAACGGGAGACTCGAATCGGCGGTGTAGCGGGGATTCTCCTCGTCGCTGCCCGATTGCAGCATGGCGAAATAGATTCCCGTCTGGCCGTCGTAGGTCCGGATGGATTCGTTGCAGGCCCCGAATGCAAGGGCCGCGGCCGCAAGCATCGGAATCAGTCCGTATCTGTAATTTTTCATATCGAACGCTATTTGTGGTGCTCCTGTTCCTTCTCGGGCAGCGCGAAGAGGTAATTCGCCGGATCGAACTCCAGATAGCCGCCGTTGTTGTTGTAGATTTTCCGGATCGAGGTCTTGCGCAGGCGCTTGTAGTACCAGAAAAGCTGCCCCTCGCCGACGAATTCGCGGATATACTCCTCCGTGAGATCATTGGCCAGCGTTCCCGTCGCGGGCAGCGAGGTCGCCTTGCGGGCCGAGCGGAGGGCGTTGAGCCATTCGTAGGCCGTCGCCTTGGAGTCCTCGCACTCGGCGGCGATCAGGTACATCTCCGCCATCCGGACAACGGGGACCATCGAGGCGTAGCCCAGGTCCATGTCCTGCACCTGCCCGTATTTGACGAAGAAACGCTGGTCCACACCCTCGGTATTCTTGAGCGTCTGCCACTGGTAGGTGCGCAGGTCGCTTTCCGAATCGTAGAGGTTGTGCACGGCCAGTTCACCCATCGTAAGCAGATTGGTCTGTTCGAGTTTGTTGGAGAAAAACTTGTCGTGGATGTCGCTCGTGCGTTTCGAGTTGACCGCCGAAAAGAGCGCCTCCGATGAAAAGATGCGGTCTTCGGAGTTCTGCGTGGCCACGCCGACGGCGGTCTGCCCGGTCACATCCTCGCGCGAGGCAAAGGGAAAGAACGCCCCGGCCTCGTCGATCACCTCCCCGGCCAGCCGACCGGCCAGTTTCCGGTCACCGGTATAGATGGCCAGACGTGCCTGAAGCGCTTTCACGGCAAAGTAGTTGAGCCGCAGGTGACGGCTCCGGTAACGCACCGAACCGGTCGTTTCGTCGTTCAGCCGCCCTTCGGTACGCACGGGGTCCCACTCCGCAAGCTCGGAGAGCGCATCGGTGAAATCCCCGTCGATCTTTTCGGCCACCTCGTTCGCAGGCAGCAGCGGCGTGACAGTCAGTTCGCTGCTCGTGCGGTAGGGAATCGAAACGCGGGCAGGAGCCTCCGCGAAAATGGGCCCGAAGATGCGCAGCACCTCGAAGTGCAGCAGCGCCCGCATTCCCAGCATCTCGCCGCGGATGACGTGGTAGGCACGGTCGGAGAGCACATCGCGTTCGCTCTCGCAGTGCTCGAGTATCTTGTTGACGTTGGCGATGACGAAATAGGCCTTGTCCCACGTGTCGGCGACGGCCGTCTTGCGGGCCTCCGCGGAATAGGCGCCCAGCGTGTTGAAGGCGTGGGTCGAAGGCTGTGTGGTATCGAAATACTGGGCCTGCACGTCGAACGTAACGGCCGCGAGCGACTTGCCGTAGAGACTCGCCTGCGGCAGTTCGGCATAGATGCCGTTGAGCGCCGTAAAAAATCCCTCCTCATTCTCGAACAGGGCGTTTTCCATGATACGGTCCGACGAATCGATCGTCAGCCAGCCCTTGCAGCCGCCCGACAACAGCGCCAGCGCCATCAGGAAATATAGCTTGGTCATTTTCATAAGCATACAGTTTTTCGGATTTTCGGATCAGAAACGCAGGCCGATCGACAGCGAGAAACTTTTCGAAAAGGGATAGTCCGTACCTCGCTCCTCCTTGAAGGAGGCCAGGCGGAAGATGTCGTTCATATAGAAGCGGAACGAAGCGCCCTTGACGCCGACGACATGCAGCCAGCGGGCCGAGGTCTCGTAACCGATGGTGATCGACTCCCCGGAGATGTAGTTCTCCCGGAGCACGAAGCGTGACGACATGGGCGTAGTGTCGTCGATGCTGATGGCCTTGAAACGGGCCCTGTTGCCGGGTTCCTGCCAGCGGTCGTGCAGCGCACGCCGGTCGAGATTGTAGTAAAGCGCCGTTTCGGAGATGTTCTCCACCTTGTTGTAGAGCGCCGAAGCGAAGACGTCGGCCCCGAAGCTGTAACGCAGGTTGACGCTGGCCGAAAAACCCTTATAGAAAATCGAGGTTCCGATGACTCCCTCCAGATCGGGAGCCGAGGAGCCGACCACCACCTCGTCGTTGGCGTCGTACTTGAACGTATAGCTGCCGTCCTTGCGGATGAAGACCTCGCGCCCGGAGGAGGGGTCGATGCCGTGCGACCGCACGGCCCAGATGTCGTCGGGGCTGGCACCGTCGTAATAACGCTTGAAGGTCGTGGCGCTGCCCTTCTCGTTCATGAAATCGAGCTTGTCGCCGATGTTGCGGTACTCCGAGCGGTTCTGGCTGAAAGAGGCGTTCACGCTCCAGCGCAGGTACTGCCGCTTCATGACCACCACGTTGAGACTGCCCGAAAATCCTTTCGAAATCTGACCGCCGAAATTGGTGTAGATGCGCGTCGTACCCAGCGACGGGGGCACGGGAATCTGAGCCAGCAGCGGGTCGGTGTTCTTGTGGTAAAAATCCACCGAAAATTTCACGCGGTCGAGAATGTCGACATCGAGACCGAGGTTCTTGTCAATGGTTTTCTGCCACTTGAGATTCGGATTGCCGAATTTCTCGAGAATCGCGCTGGTTCCGAAGAGGTTCTGGTAAGTCGAGTTGTAAATGTAGGTTCCCGAGGCCGTGTAGGCGTCGAAATTCTGGTTTCCGGGATTACCGATCGAGAACCGCACTTTCAGCAGGTCGAGCCATTTGGCCTTGCACCACGCCTCGTTGTGGATGTTCCAACCCACGCCCACGGCCCACGTCGTCGTGAAGAGGTTCTCCGAACCGAAAACCGACGACCCGTCCATACGCAGGCTGGCATCGAACAGATAGCGGTTGCGGTAGGAATAGTTGCCATTGAGGTAGAAGCTCGTGCTGCGACTGATACGGTCGGTGTAGCTCGGTTTGTCGCCCTGCTGGAAACCCTCGGAGAACGAAGGGTTCTGGTGCAGGTCGCTCGTGAATCCGAAAATCTCGTACCCGGTGTTCTTCTGCGTGCGCGAGCTGAAATTCCAGCCGCCGACGGCGTTGATCTGGTGATGGCCGAAAAGCCGGCCGTAGGTAACGGTCAAGTCGCCGTTGTAGCTCATCAGGTCGGTCTTTTCCGTCGTGTAGGAGCCTTTGGAGGTCGAACCGTTGAAATCGGAGTGCGCGGGCGACTTGAACGCTTCGCGCTCAGAGATCGTCTTGTTCAGGGCGAGCCGCCCGCGGACCTGCAGCGAGGTCACGGGACGCCAGATGACCGTGAAATTGTTGCGCAGCCCAAGGTCCTTCGTCACATCGGTATTGACCACTTTGCGGAGCTGGTAGAGCGGGTTGTAGATGAACTCCTGCGCCACGGAATAAGGCTCCAGAAACTCCGGAATCTCCCCGTCCTCATTGTATTTGCGGTAATAGGGATTGGCCTGGGCAAAGGTCGAAAAGGAGACCGGCTCGCGCTCGCTCTTCACATAATCGAAGCTGAAATCGTTTGAGAAAATCAGCTTGTCGGTCCGGTAGACGAGGTTGATGTTGCCGCCGGTGACTCCCTTTTCGGAGCCCTTCATGATACCTTTCTGATCGCTGTAATTCAGTCCCACGCCGTAGAGCATGGCCTCGCTGCCGCCGTCGATATAGACGCTGTGCGTGTGGTTCAGCACCGAGCGCAGGGGGACCGAAAGCCAATAGGTATCCACGCCGCGCATCACCTCGGCCAGCCGCGAATTGTAGAGCGCATCGAGCTGATCCTGGTCCTCGCCGACATAACGTCCGGCCAACACCTCGTAGCGGAGCTTCTCTTCGGCATTCATCAGGTTGTAGTCGGAGAGGTCGGGGAACTCGAACCGCAGGTCGGCCGAATAGGAGACCCGCAACTGCCCCGGCTCGGGCTTGACCGTCTCGACGACAATCACGCCGTTGGAGGCCTTCGAACCATAGATGGCTGCCGAGGCGGCATCCTTGAGCACCGTGACGCTGGCGATACGGTCCATGCTCAGGTTCTGGATCTGGGCGATCTCCACCTCGATACCGTCGAGGATGAAGAGCGGCTGGTTAGCCGTATTGTCATACTCGGTGGTGAGGTCGCCCACCAGGCTGGTCTTGCCGCGGATTTCCAGGTCGGGCAGCCGGTTGGGGTCGGAACCGAAAGCGCGGTTCTCGACAAGCGTCAAAGCGGGTTCGAGGGTCTTGAGACTCTGAAAGACGTTCTTCGTTCCGATGGCCCGCAGCTCCTTACCCGTGTAGGTCGTCGCCGAACCGGCGAAACTGTTCTTGTCGCGGCTGTAAATACCCGTCACCACCACCTCATTGACCTCCGTGGCATCCTCCTTGAGCACGACATCCATATCGCGCTGATTGGCATACTCCACCTCGAAGGGGACCATGCCGATGAAGGTGAAGACGATGGTCTGCTTGCCCGGCGGAATTCCCTGCAGGTGAAATTCGCCCTTGGCGTCGGTTGCGGTACCGATGCGGGGCGTCGATTTCACATAGACCGAGGCGCCGACAATGAACTCGCCTTTCTCGTTCTTGACATTACCGGTTATTGTCCGGCCGGGCTTGGATGTGTTATTCTGTGCATGGACAAACTGGAGGGGGGGGGGAAATCAGCACAGACAACAGCAGCAACAGGAGTCGCAGTTTCATAGATTCGGAGCGTTTCTTCCACCGGAGGAACGGCCCCGGCAGATCGGAATTCATTTGACTTTTATAGACTCCGGGCAGGTATCCGACACCGGAGGGGATGCGGCAAAGATATAATATTAATTCGGAATAGCAAAATCGGACCTATTATTCCCTTTTATCAGCACGGTGCAGTCGCGGCACCGCACGAAAAATCCGCGGATGGGATGTACCTAAGTACTACCCATTCGCGGACTTTGACGGCAGCGGCACAACTGCGCCGCTATCACGGAAAATCAATTACATTTTCTTGCCTACGTTGGTCTTCTTGGCAACCTTCGGAGCGGCAACCTTGGCCGAAGCGGCCTTCGGAGCTGCGGGCTTCTTCGGGGCGGCAGCCTTCTTGGGCGCTGCGGCCTTCTTGGCCTCACCGCCTTCGACAACGGTAGCCTCCTCGACAGCGTCGGTCTTCTTCGCTGCGGGCTTGCGCGAACGGCGCGTCTTGGGTTTCGCCTCCGAAGCGGCAGCCGGAGCGATACCCAGCGTGTAAGCCTCGTTGAAATCGACGAACTCGATGATGCACATGTCGGCAGCATCGCCCAGCCGGAAACCGGTCTTCAGGATGCGGGTGTAACCGCCCGGACGCTCGGCAATCTTCGGGGCGATCGTACGGAACAGCTCCGTAACGGCCTCCTTCTGCTTCAGGTACGAGAATACTACGCGGCGCGAGTGGGTCGTGTCCTCCTTGGCCTTGGTCACCAGAGGCTCCACGAACATCCGTACGGCCTTTGCCTTCGCAACGGTGGTCTCGATGCGCTTGTGCATGATCAGCGACGATGCCATGTTCGAAAGCATCGCCCGGCGGTGTCCCGCCTGACGGCCGAGGTGGTTGAATTTCTTATTGTGTCTCATTTAATTAATCTTTGTCAAGTTTGTAGATTGATACGTCCATACCGAACTTCAGGTTCAGCGAGGTCAGCAGCTCGTCCAGCTCCGTCAGCGATTTCTTGCCGAAATTGCGGAATTTCAGCAGGTCGTTGCGGTTCAGCTTCACGAGATCCCCCACGGTATCCACGTCGGCAGCCTTCAGACAGTTCAGGGCGCGGACCGAGAGGTCCTGATCCGAGAGCTTGGTCTTCAGCAGCTGGCGCATGTGGAGAACATCCTCATCGAACTCTTCGGCACCGTTCGTGTCTTCCATGTTGACGGTGATCTTCTCGTCGGAGAAGAGCATAAAGTGCTGGATGAGAATCTTGGCGGCCTCTTTCAGAGCCTCCTTGGGGTGAATCGACCCGTCGGTGGTAATTTCCAAATTCAGCTTCTCGTAGTCGGTCCTCTGCTCGACGCGGTAGTCCTCGATCGAATATTTCACGTTCTTGATGGGCGTGAAAATCGAGTCGATCGGAAGCGTTCCGAACTCGCTCTCGGCGGGGGCATTCTCCTCCGCAGGCACATAGCCGCGGCCCTTGCCGATCGTGAGGGTCATCTGCATCTTGGTGCCCGGGGCCAGGTGACAGATCACCAGGTCGGGGTTGAGCACCTTGAAGAACGACAGGTAATTCGAGATATATCCGGCAGTCAGCTCCGTCACACCCGCAACGTTAATGGATACTTTTTCTGCATCCTGATTGTCGACTGTGCGGATAAAACGAACCTGCTTCAGATTGAGGATGATGTTCAACATATCCTCCATCACACCGGGGATAGCGGCAAACTCGTGATCGACACCGGCTACCTTGACAGTCGTGATCGCGTACCCCTCGAGCGAGGAGAGCAGAATACGACGTAAAGCGTTACCGACAGTCCTACCGAATCCGGGCTCCAGTGGCCGGAACTCGAACTTTCCGAACGACGAAGTGGATTCAAGCATAATAACCTTCTCAGGTTTCTGGAATGCTAATATTGCCATAATAGTGAATTTGTTTGATTACTACTTCGAGTACAACTCGACGATGAGCTGCTCCTTGATGTTCTCGGGGATCTCCTCACGCTCCGGGCGCTGGAGGAACCTTCCGCTCATCGAGGCGTTGTCCCACTCCAACCAGGCGTAACGGCTCTTCGACGAGCCGGCCAGAGATACCGTGATCACCTCCAGGCTCTTCGACTTCTCGCGAACCGACACAACGTCACCCGCACGCAGCGAGTACGAAGGAATGTTCACGACGTTGCCGTTCACACAGATGTGGCAGTGCGAAACGAGCTGGCGGGCAGCTGCACGCGTCGGGGCGATACCCAAGCGGTAAACGACATTGTCCAGACGGCACTCCAGCAGCTTCAGCAGGTTCTCACCCGTGATGCCGCCCATGCGCGACGCCTGATCGTAGGTGCGCGAGAACTGCTTCTCCAGCAGGCCGTAGGTATATTTGGCCTTCTGCTTCTCGCTCAACTGCGTGCCGTACTCCGACACCTTTTTGCGCTTGCGCGCCAGACCGTGCTGTCCGGGAGGATAGTTGCGCTTTTCGAGCACCTTGTCCGCACCATAGATAGCTTCGCCGAACTTGCGGGCGATTTTCGATTTAGGTCCTATGTATTTTCCCATTGTCTTAACTTATTAAAAAAACGTTGAATATTCCTTACCTGTCGCCGTAATTATACGCGGCGGCGGTTAGGAGCACGGCAACCGTTATGCGGCAGCGGCGTAACGTCGATGATCTCCATCACCTCGATACCTGCGCCGTGGATGGTGCGCACAGCCGACTCGCGGCCGGCACCCGGACCCTTTACATAAACTTTCACCTTGCGCAGACCCATGTCGTAAGCGACCTTTGCGCAATCCTGCGAAGCGGTCTGTGCGGCATACGGAGTATTCTTCTTCGAACCACGGAAGCCCATCTTACCGGCCGACGACCAGCTGATGACGTCACCCACCTCGTTGGTGATGGTGATGATCACGTTGTTGAAAGTGGAGTGCACATAGACGTTACCCAGGGCACCGACCTTGACAACCTTTTTCTTAACTGTTCCAGTTTTCTTTGCCATAATTCTCTAAAGATTACTTCGTTGCCTTTTTCTTGTTTGCGACAGTCTTCTTGCGGCCCTTGCGGGTACGCGCGTTGTTCTTGGTCGACTGGCCGCGGACCGGGAGACCCAGACGGTGACGGATGCCGCGGTAGCAGCCGATATCCATCAGGCGTTTGATGTTCATCTGGACCATCGAGCGGCATTCGCCCTCGACCTTGATGCCCATGTCGGCGATCGTCGAACGGATCGCACCGACCTGGTCGTCCGACCAGTCCTGTACTTTGAGATCGTAGCTGATGCCAGCCGTCTCGAGAATTTTGCGAGCCGTCGAGCGACCGATGCCGTAAATATAGGTCAGGCCGATCTCGCCTCTTTTGTTTTTCGGTAAATCTACACCGACTATACGTGCCATATAAATACTTTTTCTTTTTTTACTTGTTCAAAAAACATTACCCCTGGCGCATTTTAAACTTGGGATTCTTCTTGCAAATGACGTAAAGTTTGCCTTTACGCTTCACAATCTTGCAATCCTCGCTTCTCTTCTTGATGGATGCTTTAACTTTCATGATTTTCAAGCAATCTAATTATTTGTACCGGAAAGATATACGTCCCTTCGTAAGGTCGTAGGGCGTCATCTCCACTTTTACTTTATCTCCGGGAAGGATCTTGATGTAGTGCATACGCATCTTCCCCGAGATATGGGCCGTGAGCACGTGGCCGTTGTCCAGCTCAACGCGGAACATCGCGTTGGACAGCGCCTCGATGATCGTCCCGTCCCGTTCAATAGCAGCTTGTTTTGCCATAGAGTCTTAGTTGTTTATTGCCTGTTCAATGATACTGAAATCCGTCAGTACGTCGGGACCCGATTTGCGAACCGCCACGGCCCACTCGAAGTGTGCCGCCGGTTTGCGGTCCCGCGTGCGGACCGTCCAGCCATCCTGTTCGAAAACTACCGCTTTGGTCCCCATGTTGATCATGGGTTCGATGCAGATGACCATGCCCTCCTTGAGCAATGGCCCCCTGCCGCGTGCGCCGTAATTGGGGACACCGGGGTCTTCGTGCATCTTGCGACCCAATCCGTGTCCCTCCAGTTCGCGCACCACGCCGTAGCCGAAGCTCTCGGCGTGTTCCTGCACGGCCGCTGACACATCGCCTACGCGATTGCCGGCTTTGGCCTGCATGGCACCTTTATAAAGAGCCTCTTTGGTGACCTCCATCAGCTGCCTTACTTCCGCGGCAACCTCTCCAACGGCAAACGTATATGCCGAATCACCAACAAACCCCTTCATAAACGTACCGCAATCGACCGAAACGATGTCGCCCTCTTTAAGGACGCATTTCGAGGACGGGATACCGTGAACCACCTGTTCGTTTACCGATATACACAACGAAGCGGGAAATCCCTGATACCCGAGGAAGGCGGGAACTGCTCCGTGCGCGCGGATGAAATCCTCGGCAATCGAGTTCAACTCCTTGGTGGTGACACCCGGACGGATGTGGCGACCCACCTCCGCCAGTGTCTTCGACACCAGGATATTGTTCTCGCGGAGCAGCTCTATCTCCTCGTCTGTCTTTAAATATATCATTCTCTTCGCTTAAGAACTCTTCGGAAAAACTCCTAATGACGACCCTGAATACGGCCGGTCTTCATCAGACCGTCGTAGTGGCGCATCAACAGGTAGCTCTCGATCTGCTTCAGAGTGTCGAGTACCACGCCGACCATAATCAGCAGCGACGTACCTCCGTAGAAGTAGGCGAACGCCTGCTGGATGCCCAGGAATTTCATCGCCAGCGCGGGCAGAATTGCCACAATCGCCAGGAAGATCGAACCCGGAAGCGTGATACGCGTCATGATGGTGTCGATGTAGTTCACGGTCTGCTTACCCGGTTTCACTCCCGGGATAAAGCCGCCGTTTCGCTTCATGTCATCGGCCATCATTTGAGGATTGATGATAATCGCCGTGTAGAAGTAGGTGAAGGCGATTACCAGCACTGCAAGCGTGAAATTGTACCAGAAACCGGTCATCGAGCTGAAAGCAGCCGCGAAGGCCGTACCGGAGAACAGCGCCGGAATAAACATCAGAGCCTGCGCGAAGATGATAGGCATCACATTCGCAGCATTCATCTTCAGCGGGATGTACTGGCGCACACCTCCGTACTGTTTGTTTCCGACGATACGCTTTGCATACTGCACAGGCACCTTGCGGACAGCCTGTACCAGGGCGATCGTTGCCATGAAGACAAGGAACAGCAGGATCAGCTCGAGGATCAGCATGATGGCGCTACCGGTGGCCGTCTGGAAACGGGCGTTGACCTCGGCCAACAGCGCGTGGGGCAGACGTGCCACGATACCGATCATGATGATCAGCGAGATACCGTTACCGATACCCTTGTCGGTGATCTTCTCGCCCAGCCACATGATGAACATGGTACCGGCGATCAGGATCGTCGTCGCATAGGCAACGAAGCCGAACGAATTGCCGTAAATGAATGCAGAGGGAACCTGGTGGTACAGGTTGGCGATGTACGCCGGGCCCTGCAGGAGCAGGACGCCGATCGTCAGGAAGCGCGTCCACTGATTCATCTTGCGGCGGCCGCTCTCACCCTCCTTCTGCATTTTCTGGAAATACGGAATCATCATACCCATCAACTGGATGATGATCGAGGCGGTGATGTACGGCATGACTCCGAGGGCCAGAATCGAGGCGTTGCCGAAGGCGCCGCCCGAGAAGACGTTCAACAGACCCAGCAGTCCGTTGCCCTCCAGCTGGCTGGCATACGCCGACCCCTCGCCCAGGGCGTTGGGGTTGATGCCCGGAATCACGACGAAACTGCCCAAGCGGAAGACCAGCAGCAGCCCGATCGTGTAGATGACACGTTTGCGCAGCTCCTCGATCTTGTAGATGTTCTTGAGCGTTTCTACCAATTTCTTGTTGGTCGCCAAAAGAGCGATTACCACCAAAAAGACGATACCAACAACGAGATACTGATTCATAATTTTTGGGTTCTAAGGTTGCTTACAGTTTTTCGACGCTGCCGCCGGCTGCCGTGATGGCCGCCTCGGCGCTCTTCGAGAACGCGTGAGCCTTAACAGCGAGCGCCTTCGAGATCGTGCCGTTGCCCAGAATCTTCACCTTGTCGTTCGACGAGATGAAACCTGCGGCCACGAGCGTATCCACCGTAACCTCCGTGAGCGATTTCTTGGCTGCCAGCTCCTCGAGCGTCGAGAGGTTGATCGCCTTGAATTCCACCCGCTTCAGGTTGGTGAACCCGAACTTGGGAACGCGACGCTGCAGCGGCATCTGGCCACCCTCGAAGCCGAGCTTACGCGAGTAACCCGAACGCGACTGTGCACCCTTGTGTCCACGGGTGGCGGTGCCACCGTGACCCGAACCTGCACCGCGGCCGATTCGCTTGTCGTGGTGCGTTGAACCCTTTGCGGGTTTGAGATTATTGAGTTCCATTCTTAAAATAATCCGTTAGCAGTTAAACTTATTCTGCGGGCTGAGCGGCCTCTTCCTTCACCTCGGCCTTCTTGGCCTTGGGGGCTGCCTTCTTCGCGGGCGCCGCAACCTCCTCGACCTTGACGAGGTGTTTCACGCGCTCGATCATACCCTTGATGATAACCGAGTCGTCGTGCTCGACACTCGCGTTGATCTTCTTCAGACCCAGTGCGTCGAGGTTCCGGCACTGGCGCGTCGTGGCGCCGATGCGGCTTTTGACCTGGGTGATTTTCAATCTTGCCATGTTCTTCTTGAGAATTAACCGTTAAACACCTTGTCCATCGAGATGCCGCGCAGGCGGGCGATGCTGTGGGCATCGCGCAGCTCGCAGAGGGCCGAGATGGTTGCCTTCACCAGGTTGTGGGGGTTCGACGAACCCTTGCTCTTGGCAAGCACGTTCTTGATACCCACCGACTCCAGCACGGCACGCATGGCACCGCCGGCGATGATACCCGTACCGGGAGCGGCCGGGCGAATCATCACGAGCGAACCGCTGAAACGCGACTCCTGCTTGTGGGGGATCGTACCGTTGATAACCGGGATCTTGACGAGGTTCTTCTTGGCATCCTCCACGCCCTTGGCGATGGCCGACTGCACCTCCGAAGCCTTGCCCAGGCCGTAGCCTACCACGCCGTCCTCGTTACCGACGACGACGATGGCCGAAAAACTGAACGTGCGACCTCCCTTGGTAACCTTGGTAACACGCTGGATGCTGACGAGACGGTCCTTGAGTTCGAGGTCGCTCGTGCGTACTTTCTTTATGTTGGTATTTGACATAATCGCTTAGAATTTAAGTCCGCCTTCGCGTGCTGCTTCGGCCAGCTGTTTAACTCTTCCGTGATACAGGTAACCGTTACGGTCGAAAGCGACGGCCGAGATGCCTTTGGCAACGGCACGCTCGGCGGCCAGCTTGCCCACCAGGGCGGCTACTTCGCACTTGTTCTTGCCGGCGGCAGCTTCGGCGACCTCCTTGTCCAGCGAGGAAGCCGTAGCGAGCGTTACACCTGCGAGATCATCAATGAACTGCACGTAGATCTGCTTGTTGCTACGATATACAGTCATGCGAGGCTGTGCGGGCGTTCCGCTCACGATCTTGCGGATACGCATCTTGATCCTCTCTCTTCTTTCTATCTTGTTCAGTGACATAACTTCAGACTATTTACTATTTAGCACCTGCTGATTTACCGGCCTTGCGACGGATCTGCTCACCGACGAACTTGATACCCTTGCCCTTGTACGGCTCCGGCTTGCGCAGCGAACGGAGTTTGGCGGCAACCTGGCCGACAAGCTGCTTGTCGATCGACTTGAACGTTACGATGGGATTGCCCTTTTTCTCGGTAACGGCCGTGGCGGTCACCTCCTTGGGAAGCATGAAATGCGTGTCGTGCGAATAGCCGAGGCTCATCTCCAGAATCTGGCCCTTCATTTCGGCCTTGAAGCCGACGCCCACGAGTTCCTGTTTGATCTCATAGCCCTTCGATACGCCGACGACCATGTTATTGATCAGCGCACGGTACAGACCGTGCATCGAACGGTGGCGGGGCTGGTTGGTGGGACGGCTCACCAGAACGGCGGGAACTACCGCGCCCGTGTGGCTGTCCGTGTGCGTGCCGACCTCTACCTTGATGTCCGAGTCAACTTTCTGGCTCAGCGTCCCGAGTGGCCCTTTCACGCTTACCGTATTGTCGGCCGATACCTCTACGGTAACGCCGGCAGGCAGGTTTACAGGTAATTTACCAATTCTTGACATTGTGTTGTTCTTTAATGATTTGCGATTAGTAGATGTAGCACAGCACCTCGCCGCCCACGTTCTCCTTGCGGGCCTGGGAATCGGTCATGATGCCTTTCGAGGTCGAAACGATAGCGATGCCCAGACCGTTCAGCACGCGGGGCATGTCCGAAACCGACGCATACTGGCGCAGACCCGGGCGGCTGACGCGCTTGAGGTCCTTGATAGCGTTGGTCTTGGTGGCAGCATCCCACTTCAGAGCGATTTTGATCGACGGGTGGCCCTTCTCGTCCTTGTCGAATTTGTAAGCGAGAATGTAACCCTGCTCGTAGAGGATCTTGGTCATCTCCTGCTTAATTTTTGAACCGGGAGCTTCAACCACTTTGTGGTTGGCTTTCACCGCGTTTCTAATTCTGGTCAGAAAGTCCGCAATAGGATCAGTCATAACGAATAGAAATTAAAAATTAATAAATTGGTTTAATTAAAATTTTGGCTTTCAGCAAGTTGACTCATCGCCACCGCTTTACAGCCTTTCGCTTTCCGCCCCTGTCCGCATACGCACACGGGGGCACAAAGCGGGCAAATATACGCATTATTTCCCAAACGGCCAAGATTAGCGCCTGATTTTTACGATTTTACCATTGCCCCCGGAACGCAGACAATGTTAGCACACTCCATGTTGCTAACATATATCCGCACAAAACTCCCGTTCAGCAACCGGCAACGCCTTCGGAAATCGCCCGGACGTCCCGCTTCACGGTCCGCCCCGGTCACCTCCTGCGGCCTCGCAAGAACCTCCGGTATCCGCCAGCCCCGGTCTTGCAACCGACCCTGCGTCAACCCTCCGGGCTCCTCCTTCACCGCTTGCGCGGCTCCGGGTTCAGCCCCTGGCTCCTCGGTCCGAGAAATTTGTAACCAAGTGTCCAACCCCTCGCTACGCCCCACATATCGGGAAGTTACCGCTTGCGGCGGCACTTTCCCCGATACTGTGACGTATCTACACGGGTTACACACCCCTATCTGCCCCGTTTCCTTCCGAGAGACACGCTCTCCGCAGGCTCTTCACCTTCCGGAAGACGGAACTTTATTCAGAATTGCAGGGTCTCTGAGGATTGGCAGGCGCTTCCGCGCCCCTCGTCCTCCCCTGCGGCTGCTACCAGCTTGCCTTCGTAACGCCCGGGATCAGACCCTTCGAGGCCATCTCGCGGAACTGGATACGGCTGATGCCGAACAGGCGGATGTAGCCTTTGGGACGGCCGGTGATCTTGCAGCGGTTGTGCTGACGGATGGGATTCGAGTTGCGGGGCAGTTTAGCAAGTGCCTGCCATGCCTCCTCGTGGTCCATCTCACCGCTCTTCACCTTGGCAGCGATCTCCTCGCGCTTGTGAGCATAGCGGTTTGCAAGCTTCGCACGCTTCACCTCGCGGGCTTTCATCGATTCTTTTGCCATAGCTTAGTTGTTCTTTTTAGCGTTTTTGAAAGGAAGGCCGAACTCACGGAGCAGGGCATAAGCCTCTTCGTCGGTCTTGGCCGTCGTTACGAACGTGATCTCCATGCCGAAGATCTTGGTGATCTTGTCGATGTCGATCTCCGGGAAGATGATCTGCTCGGTGATGCCCAGGGTGTAGTTGCCCTGGCCGTCGAACTTTTCGTTGATTCCCTTGAAATCGCGGATGCGGGGAAGTGCCACGGCGATCAGACGCTCCAGGAACTCGTACATCTTCGTGTCGCGCAGCGTCACGCGCACGCCGATGGGCATGCCCTTACGCAGCTTGAAATTGGAGATGTCCTTGCGCGAACGGGTCTGAACAGCCTTCTGGCCGGTGATCGTCGTCAGCTCGGCCTCAGCCACGTCGATGAGTTTCTTGTCGGCAACAGCCTGACCCATACCCTGGTTGATGACGATCTTTTCGAGCTTCGGGCACTGCATAATGCTCGAGTAACCGAACTCCTTCATAAGGGCAGGCTTGATCTGCTCCTTATACTGTGTCTTGAGTGTAGGTACGTATCCCATTATTTGATCTCCTCCCCTGACTTTTTAGCGAAACGAACTAATTTACCTTTTGCATTGAGCTTGCGGCCGACCTTGGTGGGTTTACCCGACTTGGGGTCGATGAGCATCAGGTTCGAGATGTGGATCGGAGCCTCTTTCTCGATGATGCCGCCCTGGGGATTCTGTGCATTGGGCTTGGTTGCCTTCTTGCAGAGGTTCACGCCTTCAACGATTGCACGCTGCTTCGAAACCTCGACCTTCAGGACTTTGCCCGTCTGGCCCTTGCCGTCGCCGGCGATGACCTGAACCTGGTCCCCTTTCTTAATATGTAATTTCACTGACATATCCGAAATTGTTTTTATGATTACAGTACTTCGGGTGCGAGGGAGATAATCTTCATGTACTGGTCGCGCAGCTCGCGAGCTACGGGGCCGAATATACGAGTACCGCGCATTTCACCCTGGTTGTTAAGCAGTACCACGGCGTTGTCGTCGAAACGAATGTACGAACCGTTTGCACGCCTGATTTCCTTCGTGGTTCTTACGACTACAGCTTTCGATACGGAGCCCTTCTTGACTTCGCCCGAAGGAGTCGCACTCTTGACAGCCACGACGATCTTATCGCCGATGGACGCGTAGCGGCGCTTCGTGCCGCCGAGCACCCGGATGCAGAGGACCTCCTTCGCACCGCTGTTATCAGCTACAATGAGTCTACTTTCCTGTTGTATCATAACTACTTAGCTCTTTCAATGATTTGTACTAATCTCCAACGCTTCGTCTTGCTCAGCGGGCGGGTTTCCATGATGCGCACGGTATCGCCCTCCTTGCAGGTCTCGTCGAGCGACTCGGCGACGAATTTCGTCGTCTTGTTCACGAACTTGCCGTAGATAGGATGCTTCACCTTACGTGCTACTGCAACCACAATGGTCTTCTCCATCTTGTTGCTGACAACCACACCGATACGCTCTTTTCTAAGATTTCTTTCCATAGTCGTTACTTATTTAGCGTTTTTTTGACGCAGAATGGTCAGCATGCGAGCTATATCTCTGCGGTTCTTCTTGATGATCGACGGGTTCTCGATGGGGGACACTGCGTGCTGCACCTTCAACTTCCCGAGCTGGGCCTTTTCGGTCTCGATGCGTTCCTGCAGGTCCTTGATCGAAATATCCTTGATTTCTGCACTTTTCATGTTGTGTTCCCTTAAATTGTGGTTTCGACGTAGTCACGTCTTACGATAAACTTGGTGGTGATGGGCAGTTTCTGGGCACCCAGACGCAGCGCTTCCTGCGCGATTTCCAGGGGCACGCCTTCCGCCTCGAAGAGAATACGTCCGGGGGTAACTGGCGCCACGAAGCCTTCAGGATTACCCTTACCCTTACCCATACGCACCTCGGCGGGTTTCTTCGTGATGGGTTTGTCGGGGAAGATGCGGATCCACAGCTGACCTTCACGCTTCATGTAACGCGTAATGGCCTGACGGGCCGCCTCTATCTGACGACCTGTGATCCAGGTCGATTCAAGTGCCTTGATTGCGAACGATCCGTATGCAAGCTGGTTACCTCTCTGAGCGATACCCTTCATACGGCCTTTCTGCATTCTTCTAAATTTGGTCTTTTTCGGCTGTAACATGTTAGTTCTGCTTTAAAAAGGTCCTACTTACTGATTGTTGTTGCGACGGTCTCCGCCACGGTCACCCCGGTCACCGCGTCCTCCGCGACGGTCTCCGCCACGACGATCGCCCCGGTCTCCGCGTCCTCCGCGACGGTCTCCGCCGCGACGGTCTCCGCGCTCACCGCGGTCGCCCGAAGGAGCCTGCGCCGAAGCGCCTGCGATCTCGAACAGGTCGCGCTGGCCGTATACGATGCCCTGGCAGATCCAGACCTTCACGCCCAGGATACCCACTTTCGTGAGCGCCTCCGTCAGGCAGTAATCGATATCTGCGCGGAACGTGTGCAGCGGAATGCGTCCCTCCTTGATTGTCTCGGTACGGGCCATCTCGGCGCCGCCCACACGGCCGGCAACCTGGATTTTGATACCCTCGGCACCCATGCGCATGGTCGAAGCCACAGCCATCTTCACGGCGCGGCGGAACGATACGCGGCCCTCCAGCTGGCGGGCGATGTTCTGGCCGACGATCACAGCGTCCACCTCGGGGCGTTTCACCTCGAAGATGTTGATCTGGATCTCCTTGCCGGTGAGCTTCTTCAGCTCTTCCTTCAGTTTGTCGACCTCCTGGCCGCCCTTGCCGATGATGATACCCGGACGTGCGGTCGAAATCGTAACCGTCACGAGTTTCAGCGTGCGCTCGATGATGATCTTCGAGATGCTCGCCTTGGCCAGACGGACATTCAGATACTTGCGGATCTTGGCGTCCTCGACGAGTTTGTCGGAGAAATCCTTGCCTCCGAACCAGTTGGAATCCCAACCGCGGATGATGCCAAGACGATTTGCTATCGGATTAACTTTCTGTCCCATCTGATTACTTGTTTTCTACGGTTACCATTTTGTCAACTACGATCGTCACGTGGTTCGAACGCTTGCGGATACGGTGTGCGCGACCCTGGGGAGCAGGCTGAATACGCTTCAGCATGCGGCCTCCGTCGACGAATACCTCTTTCACGCAGAGCTTCGTGTCCTCCAGACGCTCCGACTCGTTCTTGGCCTCCCAGTTGGCGATCGCCGACTTCAGGAGCTTCTCCATACGGATCGACGCCTCCTTCTTCGAGTAACGAAGGATGCCCAGTGCCTTGTTGATCTCCACACCGCGGATGATGTCGGCCACCAGGCGCATCTTACGGGGAGAGGTCGGGCAGTCACGCATAATGGCGATTGCCTTCTGCTTCTTTTCGGCCTTTATTTTCTCGGCCATATTTGCTTTTCTTGCACCCATTTTCTACCTATTTTTTTCTGTTACCTGCGTGACCGCGGAAGTTGCGGGTGGGAGCAAACTCACCGAGTTTGTGACCTACCATGTTCTCTGTTACATACACCGGAATGAATTTGTTTCCGTTGTGGACAGCTACCGTCTGACCTACGAAATCAGGCGAGATCATACTTGCACGCGACCATGTTTTGATTACCGATTTTTTGTTCCCTTCGGCCTGGGCGACAACTTTCGCCTCGAGCTTGGGGTCGATAAACGGTCCTTTTTTTAATGAACGGCTCATTATGTACTCTTATTTAATTATTTTTTCTTCTTGGAAATAATAAATTTCGAGGTCGTCTTCTTCGGGTTACGAGTCTTATAACCCTTGGCAAGCAGACCCTTGCGCGAACGCGGGTGACCACCCGACGCACGTCCTTCGCCACCACCCATCGGGTGATCCACCGGGTTCATGACGACACCGCGGTTGCGGGGACGGCGACCGAGCCAACGCTCGCGTCCGGCCTTGCCCGACTGCTCGAGGCTGTGGTCGACGTTCGACACGACACCCACCGTAGCGCGGCAAGTTACGAGTACCATACGAGTCTCGCCCGAAGGCAGCTTGATGATGGCGAATTTGCCTTCACGAGCCAGCAACTGGGCGTAGGAACCGGCCGAACGTGCCATGGCGGCACCCTGACCGGGGTAGAGTTCAATGTTGTGCACGACCGTACCCAGGGGGATTTCGCTCAGGAAGAGCGTGTTTCCGACCTCGGGAGCGACGCCTGCGCCGCTCATGACGGTCTGACCCACTTGGAGTCCGTTGGGTGCGATGATGTAGCTTTTCTCACCGTCGGCATAAACCAGCAGTGCGATGCGGGCGGTACGATTGGGGTCGTACTCGATCGATTTTACCGTTGCAGCGATGCCGTCCTTCGCACGTTTGAAGTCGACATTACGATACATCTGCTTGTGACCGCCGCCGATATAGCGAACCGTCATCTTACCGGCGTTGTTGCGGCCGCCCGAGCTCTTCTTGGGGCTGAGCAGCGATTTCTCCGGCTTGTTCGTCGTGATCTCGTCGAACGTGCCGATAATCTTATGTCTCGTACCTGCGGTTACAGGTTTAAATTTTCTTACTGCCATCTTCGTTAGATATTACTGTAAAAATCGATCTTGTCTCCATCCTTCAAGGTGACGATAGCCTTCTTGAAGTTATTGGCGCGACCCTCCAGAAGACCTGCCTTGGTATAGCGGCTCTTGAGTTTGCCCATGTAGTTCACGGTGTTCACGTCCGTAACGACGACGTTGTACATCTGCTCTACGGCATTGCGAATCTGCAGCTTGTTAGCCTTTACGTCAACGATAAAACCGTAGCGATTCAACTTATCGCCCTGAATCGTCATTTTCTCGGTCAAAACCGGCTTAATAATAATGTTCATTGTAACTTGCGTTTTTAAGCTAACATCGTATTCAATACATTCTCGGCACCCTCCACCAATACGATGGCCGAAGCGTTCATCACGTCGTAAGTGCAGACGTTCTGAGCCAGCACGGGCTTCACGTAGGTAAGGTTGCGGCACGACAGCTGCAGGTTCACGTTCGATTCCGGAAGAACCAGCAGAACCTTCTTGTCGTCGACCTTCAGCGCCTCGGCCAGAGCCGCTACCGACTTGGTCTTGGGAGCCTCCATCGAGATGGTCTCGACGATGCTGATCGCGCCTGCCTGAGCCTTGTAGGTCAGGGCGCTGCGGCGGGCCAGCTGCTTGAGCTTCTTGTTGAGTTTGAAGCTGTAATCGCGGGGCTGGGGGCCGAAGATACGGCCGCCGCCGGGGAACAGGGGAGACTTGATGCTGCCCGCACGTGCACCGCCGGTGCCTTTCTGACGCTTGAGTTTGCGGGTCGAGCCGGCAACCTCGTTGCGCTGCTTCGACTTGTGCGTACCCTGACGCTGGTCGGCGAGATACTGCTTCACGTCGAGGTAGATAGCGTGGTCATTAGCCTCTACTCCGAAAACGGCATCCGAAAGGACTACCTTGCGACCCGTTTCTTTTCCTTGTGTGTTTAAAACAGCTAATTCCATACTACTTTTCAATCGTTAAATAAGCACCTTTAGCTCCCGGAATCGACCCCTTCACGAGGATCAGGTTGTTTTCGGGAATTACTTTCAATACACGCAGGTTCAAAACCTTGACCTGCTCACCGCCCATCCGGCCGGGCAGACGTTTGCCCTTGAAGACGCGCGAGGGATAGGACGACGCACCCAGCGAACCCGGCTTACGAGCACGGTTGTGCTGGCCGTGGGTCTGGCCGCCTACGCCGCCGAAGCCGTGACGTTTCACGACGCCCTGGAAGCCTTTTCCTTTCGAGATCCCGGTCACGTCGACCCAGTCCTCTTCCGAGAAGAGATCCACGGTCAGCGTGTCGCCGAGTGCCACTTCGGGCATTCCCTTGAATTCCGCCATCTTGCGCTTGGGGGAGGTGCCGGCTTTCTTGAAGTGACCTAACAAACTGCTGCTGGTGTGCTTTTCACTTTTTTCGTCATAGGCAACCTGAACCGCCTCGTAGGTATCCTTCTCGACGGTTTTGATTTGCGTAACAACGCACGGACCAGCCTCAATGACAGTGCATGGTATGTTCTTACCCTCGGCACTGTAAACGGAAGTCATTCCGATTTTCTTTCCAATAAGTCCTGACATTTGTTGTCAATTGTTTGTTATAAAATAGTATAAAGTGATGTTACCTGTTTGTCCCTCCGGTTTTCAAATCCGGGCCTCGGTTCCCGCCGCCCGGGGCGGCGTCTGCAGGTCCGAGCCTCCCCCGCATCCCCTCGCGCGGAGGGGACCTGAACCGCTGTGCGGCAAAAGCGGGGTCTGCTGAAAACCGGAAAGGCGCCGTTCGATCACACCTTGATCTCGACCTCGACGCCCGAGGGAAGCTCGAGCTTCATCAGCGCGTCGATCGTCTTGGGCGTCGACGAGTAGATATCGAGGATACGCTTGAAGGTGCAGAGCTGGAACTGCTCGCGGGCTTTCTTGTTGACGAAAGTCGAGCGGTTGACCGTAAAAATCTGCTTGTGCGTGGGAAGGGGCACCGGGCCGCTCACGACGGCGCCCGTGCTCTTCACAGTCTTCACAATCTTCTCGGCCGACTTGTCCACGAGATTGTGATCGAATGACTTTAACTTGATTCTAATCTTCTGGTTCATATTGTTTGCTTATTCTATTTCCTTACGTTTACCACTCGCCTTCTCGATGATCTCCTTAGCCAGGTTGGCAGGAACCTCCTCGAAATGCGAGAACTCCATGGACGAAGTGGCGCGGCCCGACGAGATCGTACGCAGCACGGTCACATAACCGAACATCTCCGACAGGGGAACCTTGGCCTTCACCACGCGGGCGGTGCCCTTCGACTCCATGCCGGTGATCTGTCCGCGGCGCTTGTTCAGGTCGCCGATGATGTCGCCCATGTTCTCCTCGGGGGTCACGACCTCCACGGACATCACGGGTTCCAGAATCACCGAACCGGCCTTGGGAGCGGCAGCACGGTAACCGTTGCGGGCAGCGATCTCGAACGACAGCTGGTCGGAGTCCACCGGGTGGAACGAACCGTCGAGCAGCGTGATCTTCATCGAGTCCATCGGATAGCCGGCCAGCGCACCGTTGGCCATAGCCGACTCGAAGCCCTTCTGAACCGAAGGAATGAACTCCTTGGGAATGTTACCGCCCTTCACCTGATCGACGAACGTAAGGCCCATCTTGCCGTCCTCGGCGGGACCGATCTCGAAGACGATGTCGGCGAACTTACCGCGGCCGCCGGTCTGCTTCTTGAAGACCTCACGGTGCTGAACCGTCTTGGTAAGCGACTCTTTGTAGTTCACCTGGGGAGCGCCCTGATTGATCTCCACGCCGAACTCGCGGCGCAGACGGTCTACGATGATGTCGAGGTGAAGCTCACCCATACCGCTGATCACCGTCTGGCCCGAATCCTCGTCGGTGTGAACCGTAAAGGTGGGGTCCTCCTCAGCCAGCTTGCCCAGGGCAATGCCGAGCTTGTCGAGGTCCTTCTGGGTCTTGGGCTCCACGGCCAGGCCGATCACCGGCTCGGGGAAGGTCATCTGCTCCAGCACGATGGGTGCGTTCTCGGCGCAGAGCGTGTCGCCCGTGCGGATCTCCTTGAAACCTACGGCAGCGCAGATGTCTCCGGCGCCGACGGTCTCCATCGGGTTCTGCTTGTTGGCGTGCATCTGGTAGATACGGCTGATACGCTCGCGTTTGCCGCTGCGGGTGTCCAGAATGTAGGAACCGGCATCGAGTTTACCCGAATAGACGCGCACGAAAGCCAGACGGCCTACGAACGGGTCGGTAGCGATCTTGAACGCCAGTCCGCAGAACGGATCGTCCTCCGAAGCGTGGCGCACCTCTTCCTTCTCGGTCTTGGGGTTTATACCCGTAACTGCAGGCAGGTCCAGCGGCGAGGGCAGGAAGGCCATCACATAGTCGAGCAGTTTCTGCACGCCCTTGTTGTGGAACGACGAACCGCAGAGCATCGGCACGATCTGCATCGAAATCGTCGCCTTGCGAATCGCTGCGAGCAGCTCGTCGGCGGTGATCGAATCGGGATCCTCGAAGAATTTCTCCATCAGCGCATCGTCGGTCGAAGCGACCTCCTCGATGAGTTTGGCACGCCACTCGGCAGCCTCTTCCTTCATCGACTCGGGAATCTCCTTCAGCTCGAAATTGTCGCGGACGGTCTTGTCGTCGTAGTAATAGATAGCATTATTATATATAAGGTCTACCAGACCTTCGAACTTGTCCTCGGCACCGATAGGCAGGACGACCGGAAGGGCCGTAGCACCGAAATGCTCCTTGATCTGTGCGCACACCGACAAAAAGTCGGCGCCCGTGCGGTCCATCTTATTGACGTAACCGAGGCGGGGAACATTGTACTTGTCGGCCTGACGCCATACCGTCTCCGACTGGGGCTCGACGCCTCCCACGGCGCAGAACGTGGCGATAGCTCCGTCCAGCACGCGCAGCGAGCGCTCCACCTCGACCGTAAAGTCGACGTGTCCCGGGGTATCGATCAGGTTGATCTGATACTGGTTGCCCATGTAGTTCCAGAAAGCGGTCGTAGCGGCCGAGGTGATCGTGATACCGCGCTCCTGCTCCTGGACCATCCAGTCCATAACGGCTGCTCCTTCGTGCGTTTCACCGATCTTGTGGGTCTTGCCCGTGTAGAAAAGGATTCGCTCGGATGTGGTGGTCTTACCGGCATCGATGTGAGCCATGATGCCGATGTTACGAGTATATTTTAAATCTCTGGTTGCCATCTGTCAATCCTCTCTTTTTAGAATCTAAAGTGTGCGAATGCCTTGTTGGCCTCGGCCATACGGTGCATCTCCTCCTTACGTTTGAAGGCGGCACCCTGCTGGTTGAAGGCATCCAATATCTCGGATGAGAGTTTGTCAGCCATCGTCTTGCCGGCGCGCTTGCGGGAATAGAGGACAAGGTTTTTCATGGAAATAGAAATCTTGCGCTCCGGACGAACCTCCATAGGAACCTGGAACGTCGCACCTCCGATACGCTTCGATTTCACTTCGACTTGGGGTGTGATGTTCTCCAGAGCCTGTTTCCAGACCTCCAGGGGAGATTTATCAGCATCCTTCATCTTCTTGCCGACGATATCCAACGCATCGTAGAAAATCGTGTAGGCAATACTCTTCTTACCATCCAGCATAAGGTTGTTCACGAAACGGGTCACAGCCACGTCTCCGAACTTCGGATCCGGAAGTAGAATTCGCTTTTTTGGCTTAGCTTTTCTCATTGCTATTTAAAAATGATCTGTTAAAAAATTCTTCTGACTACTTGCCTGCCTTGGGGCGTTTTGCACCGTATTTCGAACGACGCTGACGACGTCCGTCGACGCCTGCCGAGTCGAGCGCACCGCGCACCAGGTGATAACGTACACCGGGAAGGTCTTTCACACGACCGCCGCGGACGAGCACGATGGAGTGCTCCTGCAAGTTGTGGCCTTCTCCGGGGATGTAGGCGTTGACCTCCTTGCCGTTGGTCAATCTCACACGTGCTACCTTACGCATAGCCGAGTTCGGCTTCTTCGGGGTCGTGGTGTACACACGCGTACATACGCCCCGGCGCTGCGGACACGCGGCCAGTGCGGGAGACTTCGACTTGTCCTCCAGCGTCACGCGGCCGTTTCTCACTAACTGTTGAATAGTTGGCATTGCTTAAACTGTCCTTTAATTGTTAAAAAATCTATCTCCATTGTCCAAAATGGACTGCAAAGGTACGCATTTTTTCGGAAATACAATATATAAGGGCATCTTTTTTCGCGATTTTACAGGATTTTGCGCCGTTTGTTATTCTTTTTGCTTATGGTTTTTCCGACTGCATAACATTCACCTTATATACAAACCGACAACCGTTTTATCCTCAACGCCATACGTCACCGGAAAACCACGCCCGCACACGGCACGGACTTTGCCCTCAGAGCGGGGTACGGGCCGCCGGAGCACCGAACGCCCCGGCGCCGAACAATCCCGTACCGCAAACAACGCATACCGCCATGAAACGACTCTTACACAACCTTTTCCTGCCGCTGCTCGCAGCCATCCTCTGCTCGGGAGCGTGCAGCGACGACGACAACGGCAAACAGCCGAAACCCTCGGGTTACGACATCTACACCGCAGGCTACAAAACCCCGTCCGGCAAGTCCGTGGCGATGGTCTGGAAAAACGGCAGCGAGCTCTACGCCCTGACCGACGGCACGAACGACGCCTGGGCCTACTCCGTCTTCGTGGACAACGGCACGGTCTACACCGCAGGCTACGAACAGCAGGGCGACGCGATCGTTGGGAAAATCTGGGTGAACGGCACCCTGAAATACACCGTCGCACCGGCCTCGGGCAGCGCTTACCTCTATTCGGTCACCGCCGCCGACGGCAGCATCTACACCGCCGGCAGCGAGGACACCGGCGGCGCCCTGACGGCCAAGGTCTGGAAGGACGGCGGGGAGGCATACGCCTATTCGGTGAGCCCCGCCACGTCGCAGGCCCGGTCCGTGGCGGTCTCGGGAAGCGACGTCTACACGGCAGGCACGCTCCAGAGCGGCCTCGAGAAACAGCTCGCCGTGATCTGGAAGAACGACAAGGCCCACTTTACGCTCACCGACGGACAGACCGACGCCGGGGCGACGGCCCTCTGCCTCGACGGCCGGACGCTTTACACGGCGGGTTACGTCGGCATGCAGGCCGTCGTCTGGAAGGACGGCGACGTGCTCTACACGCTGACCGACGGCAGCTCTTCGGCCCAGGCCACCGCGGTCTGCCGCTCCGGGAGTGCGCTTTACACCGCGGGTTACACCGTCGACGGGTTCGAGAACGAAGGGGTCGTCTGGAAGAACGGCCGCGAGCTTTACGACCTTTCGGACGGCTCGGGCGAAGGCTCGCTGCCCTATGCCATCGCCGCTTACGGCGACGATGTTTTCAGCGCCGGAACCCTCTTCGGAACGTCGCGGACCGCCGTGGTATGGCACGGCGAGGAGATTCTCCACACGCTCACCGACGGCACGGGCCACGGCGAGGTCTATT
Organism: Alistipes sp. Zagget8; assembly: GCA_001941065.1. Lineage (GTDB taxonomy): Bacteria > Bacteroidota > Bacteroidia > Bacteroidales > Rikenellaceae > Alistipes. The sequence goes on along the minus strand of MSHJ01000011.1, from coordinate 204,419 downwards.
CGATGTGCGTCATCCCGCTTTACAACTGACACCCCGCGGCAACGACGGAAAGGGACACGGTCTTTCGGGGCCGTGTCTTTTTTTATGCGCCATTCCGCAACCCGAAGAATAGCAAATCGGAAAACTTTTGCTATTTTTGCCGGAAAACCCTGCCCGGCTAAGGGCCGGGTTTTAGAAACAGGGCATACAAAACAGGATAACGGGAATACAAAACGCTACCAAACGATATGGATTACAATTTCAAGGAGATCGAAGCCAAATGGCAAAGCCGCTGGAGAGCGGACAAGACCTACAAGGTGGAGGCCGACCCCGCGCGGCCCAAATTCTACGTGCTGGACATGTTCCCCTATCCGTCGGGAGCGGGCCTGCACGTCGGGCACCCGCTGGGCTACATCGCCTCGGACATCTACTCGCGCTACAAGCGGCTGAAGGGCTTCAACGTCCTCCACCCGATGGGATACGACGCCTTCGGCCTGCCCGCCGAGCAGTACGCCATCCAGACGGGCCAGCACCCGGCCGTGACTACCGAGCAGAACATCGCCCGCTACCGCGAGCAGCTGGACAAAATCGGCTTCTCGTTCGACTGGGACCGCGAGGTGCGCACGTGCGACCCCGGCTACTACAAGTGGACGCAGTGGGCGTTCCTCGAAATGTTCTCCCATTGGTACGACCGCTCGAAACAGCAGGCGCGTCCGATCGCGGAGCTCGTCGCGGCGTTCGAAAAGTCGGGCACCGAGGGCGTCGATGCGGCCTGCACGACCGAGATGCGCTTCACGGCGGCCGAATGGAACGCCAAAAGCGAAAAGGAGCGAGAGCAGATTCTCCAGAACTACCGCCTGGCGTTCCGCGCCGACACGATGGTCAACTGGTGTGCGAAGCTGGGGACCGTGCTGGCCAACGACGAAGTGCACGACGGACTTTCGGTCCGCGGCGGCTATCCGGTCGAGCAGAAACGCATGAAGCAGTGGCTTCTGCGCGTGACGGCCTACGCCCAGCGGATGCTCGACGGACTGGACCGGCTCGAGTGGAGCGACTCGCTGAAGGAGATTCAGCGCAACTGGATCGGACGATCCGAGGGCGCCCAGGTCTTCTTCGACATCCAGAATTCCGACCGGAAACTCGAAATCTTCACCACCCGTCCCGACACGATCTTCGGCGTGACGTTCATGGTCATCGCCCCCGAGCACGAGTGGGTCGGCGAGCTGACGACGCCCGAAAACAAGGCGGCCGTCGAGGAGTATATCTGCCAGACCAAGAAGCGTTCGGAACGGGACCGCATCGCCGACACGAAACGCGTAAGCGGCACATTCACCGGGTCCTACGCGATCAACCCCTTCACGAAAAAAGCTATTCCGATCTACATTTCGGATTACGTGCTGGCCGGCTACGGAACGGGGGCCATCATGGCCGTTCCGGCACATGACTCGCGCGACTGGGCCTTCGCCCGCCATTTCGGACTGGAGATCGTTCCGGTGGTCGAAGGCGGCGACATCGAGAAGGAGTCGTACGACGCCAAATCGGGCAAAGTAATCAACTCGGATTTCCTCAACGGGATGGATGTAAAGGAGGCGATCGACCGGATGTTCGCCGAGGTCGAGCGGCGCGGATTGGGCAAAAAGCTCGTCAACTACCGCCTGCGCGACGCCATTTTCTCGCGCCAGCGCTACTGGGGCGAGCCCTTCCCGATCTACTACAAGGACGACGTGGCCTACCCGCTGCCGGAGGACAAACTGCCGCTGGAACTGCCTCCTATCGCGGATTTCGGACCCACGGAGCAGGGCGAACCGCCGCTGGCCCGCGTAAAAGGCTGGGCGACGCCCGAGGGGTATCCCTACGAGTACTCCACGATGCCCGGATTCGCCGGGTCGTCGGCCTACTACCTCCGCTACATGGACCCGCACAACGATAAGGCGCTCGTAAGCAAGGAAGCCGACGAATACTGGCGTTCGGTGGACCTCTACGTAGGCGGCATCGAGCACGCCACGGGCCACCTGATGTACTCGCGCTTCTGGAACATGTTCCTCTACGACCTGGGGGCTGTCTGCGAGGAGGAGCCTTTCCGCAAACTCGTCAACCAGGGCATGATTCAGGGACGTTCCAATTTCGTCTACCGCATCGTGGGAACGAACAAGTTCGTGTCGCTGGGCCTCAAGGACCAGTACGACACACAGGCCCTTTATGTCGATGTGAATATCGTTAAGAACGACCTCCTCGACATGGACGCCTTCCGCGCGTGGATGCCCGAATACAAGGATGCCGAATTTATCCTCGAGGATGGCAAATACGTCTGCGGCTGGGCCATCGAGAAGATGTCGAAGTCGTTCTACAACGTCGTGAACCCCGACTACATCGTCGACAACTACGGCGCCGACACGCTGCGCATGTACGAGATGTTCCTCGGCCCGCTGGAGCAGTCGAAACCCTGGGACACCAACGGCATCGACGGCGTGCACAAGTTCCTGCGCCGTTTCTGGCGCCTGTTCTTCGACCGCGACGGCCAGCTGTGCGTCACCGACGAAAAGGCGGACGAGAAGGAGTTGCGCACCCTGCACAAGACCATCAAGAAGGTCTCGGAGGACATCGAGAATTTCTCGTTCAACACCTCCGTGGCGGCCTTCATGATCTGCCTCAACGAGCTGGGCGAGTGTTCGAAGCGCGAGGTTCTCGAACCGTTGACCGTGCTGCTCGCCCCCTTCGCCCCGCATATCGCCGAGGAGCTGTGGGCGGCGTTGGGACACGAAGATTCGGTCTGCACGGCCGCCTATCCGGTCTTCGACGAGAAGCACCTCGTGCTCGACGCCTTCGAATACCCCGTGTCGGTCAACGGCAAGCTCCGCTTCAAGAAGGAGTACGCCACGTCGATGACGCCCGCCGAGATTCAGGCCGCAGTCGTCGGGGAGCCCGAGGCACAGAAATGGCTCGACGGCAAAGCCCCGAAGAAGATCATCGTCGTACCGGGCAAGATCGTAAATATCGTGATCTAACCCGGCAGCCGGGCTTTAGGAGCAATACCCGAATACCCTAACAATGTGCTTCCACCGCCTAAAAGCCGTTTTTTTAAACGGCCCTCGGCGGGAGGGGTGCTTAACCAATACACATAATGAAAAAGGCCTTATTCCTTTTCGCTTCATTTTTGCTTATGAGCGCATCCGCTTCCGCCAAAAATTACGGGCAGGCTGTGACGGTCCGCATCTGGGACAACGTCTCGGCGCCCCACAGCAACGGCATCGACACCCCCGAGCAGGAACCCGAACCCAACCGGCTGGCCAACACCTCCGACGCCGAACTCTACATCTTCCCGGCCGACAGTTCGAAAGCCACCGGTCAGGCTGTCGTGATCTGCCCCGGAGGCGGCTATTCGCGGCTGGCCATCGACCACGAAGGGTATCAGGTCGCACAGTGGCTCGCGGCGAACGGCATCACCGGCGCGGTGCTGAAATACCGCATGCCCAACCACCACCCCGAGGTGCCGCTGGAGGACGCCGAGCAGGCCCTGCGCATCCTGCGCGGCGACGCGCCGGGTGCCGAAGGCTTCACCTGCCCGAAGGTCGGCATCGCCGGATTCTCGGCCGGAGGCCACCTCGCGGCGATGGCCTCGACGATCGGCAGCGTCCGTCCGGATTTCTCGATTCTCTTCTACCCGGTCATCTCGGCCGTGCGGGGCAAGCGCCATCAGGGATCATTCATCAACCTGCTGAGCGCGGAGCGCACCCCCGAACAGGATGCAACCTATTCGCTGGAAAACCGCGTGACCGAAGCCACACCCCCGACCCTGCTGCTGCTCTCGGACGACGACAAGACGGTGCCTCCGGTCAACAGCACCTGCTATTACACGGCCCTGAAAGCGCACGGCATCGAATCCTCGATGCACATCTACCCCACGGGCGGCCACGGCTGGGGCATCCGCAAATCGTTCCGTTACAAGGAGGCCTGGCAGGACGCCGTACTGGACTGGCTCCGCAAACGTTAAAACCCATTCCCGATGAAAAAGACTCTCCTGGCCGCAGCCGCGGTCCTCTTCGCATTCGCCGCAACGGCGCAGGAACCCGCCGCGACGCTGAAAATCTGGGACAACCGGACGGCGCCCCACAGCAACGAAATCGTCCTCGCCCCCGGTGAGGACAACCCCGACCGCACCGACCGCACGACCGAAACCGAGCTCTACATCTACCCCGCCGACCCGGCGCGGGCCACGGGACAGGCCGTGGTAATCTGCCCCGGAGGCAGTTACCTGGGGCTGGCCATCGGCCACGAGGGGCACGACGTGGCCCGCTGGCTGTCGCAAAACGGCGTGACGGCCGCGGTGCTGAAATACCGCATGCCCAACGGGCATCCCGAGGTGCCGCTGGAGGATGTCCAGCAGGCGCTGCGCATCATGGCGGGCCTCGAAGCGGGCGCCACGGGATTCACCGCCGACAAGGTGGGCATCATGGGCTTCTCGGCCGGAGGCCACCTGGCCGCCACGGCCTCGACGCTCGGGACGTTCAAACCCGCCTTCGCGATCCTCGTCTACCCGGTCATCACGGCCGAGCCCGGAAAAGGCCACCAGTTCTCGTTCGACAACCTGCTGGGAACGAAGCGCACGGCCGAACAGTCGGAATACTATTCGCTCCAGAACCGCGTGACGGAGACCACGCCCCCGACCCTGCTGTTCCATTCGGACGACGACACGGGCGTGCCGTCGGTCAACAGCGCACTCTACTACGAAGCGCTCAAGGCCCACGGCGTGAAGGCGTCGATGCACATCTACCCGGTGGGCGAGCACGGCTGGGGCTACCTCACGACCTTCCCCTACCACGAAGCCTGGAAATCCGCCGTACTGGACTGGCTGCGGACAGTCAATCGATAGAACCGAACGAGAGGGGCGTGCCGCAAGACATGCCCCTCTTTCGTTTTTTCGGGACGCGCATTGCCGTTTGCCGATTATTGCGTATCTTTACCGCCAAAATAAAACATTCATGGCAGACAACACCATATTGAACCGCCTGGACGGTCTGAAACTCAAATACGAGGAGACGGGACAGAAACTCACCGACCCCGAAGTCATCGCCGACGTCAAACAGTTCATCCAGCTCACCAAGGAATACAAGGAGCTGGAACCGATTATCGAGACCTCGGAGCGTTACCGCACGGCCGTCGCCAACCTCGCCGAAGCCAAGGACACGCTGGCCACGGACAAGGACGAGGAGATGCGCGAGATGGCCCGCGAGATGATTGCCGAGCTGGAACCGCAGCTGGCGCAAATGGAGGAGGAGATCAAGCTGCTGCTGATTCCCAAGGACCCGCAGGACTCGAAGAACGCCATCGTCGAAATCCGCGGCGGCACGGGCGGCGACGAGGCGGCGATTTTCGCCGGCGACCTGTTGCGCATGTACACCAAGTATATCGAGTCGAAGGGGTGGCGTTACGAGGTCACGTCGTCGTCGGAAGGCGCCGTGGGCGGCTTCAAGGAGGTGGTGCTGAAGGTCTCGGGACAGAACGTCTACGGAACGCTCAAATACGAATCGGGCGTGCACCGCGTGCAGCGCGTGCCGCAGACCGAGACGCAGGGCCGCGTGCATACCTCGGCGGCCTCGGTGGCCGTGCTTCCCGAAGCCGAGGAGTTCGACTGCGACATCTCGATGAACGACGTGCGCAAGGATATTTTCTGCGCCAGCGGCCCCGGCGGGCAGTCGGTCAACACGACCTATTCGGCCATCCGTCTGACGCACATCCCGACGGGCATCGTCGTGCAGTGCCAGGACCAGAAATCGCAGCTGAAGAATTTCGACAAGGCGTTCGAGGAGCTGCGCACGCGCGTCTTCAACCTCGAATACTCGAAATACCTCGACGAAATCGCCTCGAAGCGCAAGACGATGGTGTCGACGGGCGACCGGTCGGCCAAGATCCGCACCTACAACTATCCGCAGGGGCGTATCACCGACCACCGCATCAACTATACGATCTACAACCTCGCGGCCTTTATGGACGGCGACATCCAGGACTGCATCGACCACCTGATCGTGGCCGAAAACGCCGAACGCCTGAAAGAAAGTGAATTGTAGGCCCTTTAAGAAAGGGCATTCAGGAGGCGATGGCAGGCCAAAGCGCTTTCGATGCAGATTTGCGCTCCCGGCCGTTTAAAAAGCAGCTTTCAGAGGGTAAGGGCAGGATTCCGGGTCTCCAACCCCAATCACGCCCCGACCTTATAAATTAAAAAGCGATGAAAATTCCCGCCGATTTCGACGCCGAGATTTACGACATCGTCGCGCAGATACCCGCAGGACGGGTCGCAACCTACGGGCAGCTGGCCCGGCTGGTCGGCATGCCCGGTTACGCACGCCGCGCGGGACGGGCGATGGGCACGGCTCCGGAGGGGCTTCCCTGCCACCGGGTCGTGAATGCCTCGGGGCGCACGGCCCCCGGATGAACCGCCCAGCGGGAACTGCTCGAAGCGGAAGGGGTACCTTTCCGGCGCAACGGCTGCGTGAACCTCGCGCAGGCCGCCTGGCGGGAGATCGACTGACGGCCCGGGCAATATCCGGCCCACGCCGACCGTTTTGCTTGAAAATGTTCACGGTTATGAAAAGATATGTCCTGCTTCTATCCGTTCTGTACTTTGCCGCAGCCGTCCGGGCCGCGGCTCCGAAACCCGTGCCGATGTACATCGTCAACGGCAAGGAGATGACGGAGATTCGCTCGATACCGCCCGAAGACATCGAGAACGTCGAAATGCTCCCCGCCGACGAGGAGACCATCGCCCGTTACGGCCAGCGGGCCGTGCACGGCGTGATGCTCATCACCCTGCGCTATGACCAGCCCGCCGCTTTCCCCGCGGACTCCACCTTCGGCAGCTACATCGCCAGCCGGGTGCGCTGGGATGCGAGCGAACCCGCCGCCCGCGTGGTCCTGCGCTACAAGATCACGCCCGAGGGCGACACCGTCGTCCATCAGGAGCTCGAATCCACCGACAACCGCCTCAAGCGGCGCGTGCTGAAGGCCGTGGCCGAAGCCCCGCGCTGGACCCCCGCCCAAAAGAACGGCCGGCCGATCGAGAGCGAAGGCGTGCTGCGCATCCAGCTTCCCGAAGGCAAGCGCATGCCGCGGCCCGTGGAGCTCGTCTTCCGCTGAAAACCCCTTGAAAATAACCTCCGAACGTGACCACCAACTCCCTTTCCGCATGGATTCTCGCCGTGAGGCCTTACAGCCTCGGCAACTCCGTAATTCTCGTACTCGTCGGCTCCGCACTGGCGTGGACCGACGGATCGTTCCACGCACTGCCGGCCCTGCTGTGCCTCCTCTTCGCCGTACTGATGCAATGCACGGCCAATCTGGTCAACGACCTCTGGGACTTTCTGAAAGGGGCCGATAAACCCGACCGGCTGGGGCCCGACCGGGCCTTCGCCAAAGGATACATCACCCTTCGGGCCATGAAGGCCGGGATCGCCGGATTCACCCTCGCGGCCTGCGCCGCCGGAATCGGAATCCTCGCCTGGGCCCTCCACGCCGACGTGCTCCGCTGCGGCGGATGGGAACTCGTCGCCGTGGGCGCCGCCTGCATCGTCTTCGCCTATTTCTACACCGCGGGCCCCTGGCCGCTGGCCTACCACGGCATGGGAGACATCGCGGTCATCCTCTTTTTCGGACTCATCCCCGTGGGATTCACTTACTACATCCAGACCGGAGCGTGGTCGTGGGAGGTGCTCGTCGCCGCGCTGGCCTGCGGGCTGGTAATCGACACGATGCTGATGGTCAACAATTTCCGCGACCGCGAGGAGGACGCCCGCTGCAACAAGCGCACGATCGTCGTCTGCCTCGGGGCCGGAGTCGGACGCTGGGGCTATTTCGCCCTCGGAGCGGCCGCCGCCGTGCTCTGCCTCACGCTGCTGGCCGGAGGCCGCACGTGGGCCGCGCTGCTGCCGCTCGTCTACCTCGCGGCGCACACCGCCACATGGCGCAAAATGGTGCGCATCGACCACGGCGAGGAGCTGAACGCCTGCCTGGGCGAAACGGCCCGCAACATCCTGTTGTTCGGAGCCCTGTTCACGATCGGAATCCTGCTGGGCTGATGGCTGAGTCACAATTCATTACCCTGCGCGAGTTACAGCGCCGCGTGAAATCCGCACTCGAAGGGCAGTTCGCCCTGCCGGTGTGGGTGAGCGCCGAAATCTCCGAAATAAAGGTCAACTACTCGGGCCACTGCTACCTCGAACTCGTGGAAAAAGGCGGCGACAACGGCGTGCCGACGGCGCAGGCCCGAGCCGTCATGTGGCGGTCGCACTATCCGCGCATTTCGGGTTATTTCGAGGCCGAGACAGGCCAGCCGCTGGCCGCAGGCATCAAGATACTGGCCAAAGTGCTGGTCTCCTACCACGAACTCTACGGTTTCTCGCTGCAAATCACCGACATCGACCCTTCGTACACGCTGGGCGACATGGAGCGGCAGCGGCAGCAAACCATCGCGCAGCTACAGCAGGAGGGAGTCTGGGACATGAACCGCGAGGCGCCGATGCCGGCCGTCGTGCAGCGCATCGCCGTCGTGTCGAGCGTCCATGCGGCTGGGTATCAGGACTTTTGCCAGGAGCTGGAGAAAAGCCCCTACCGCTTCGAGGTCAGCCTCTTCGACGCCTTTATGCAGGGCGAAGCGGCCGAGGAATCCATTGTGGCGGCCTTGTGCGCCGTGGCCGAGCAGCTGGAAAAATTCGACGCCGTGGTGCTGATCCGCGGAGGCGGTTCGCGCAGCGACCTCAACTGCTTCAACGCCTACCGGCTGTGCGCCCATGTGGCGCAGTTCCCGCTGCCGGTCGTGACGGGCATCGGCCACGACAAGGACACCAGCGTGGCCGACATGGTGGCGCACACGGCGCTCAAGACCCCGACGGCGGTGGCCGGATGGCTCGTCGAACGGATGGCCGAAGCGGACGGGTGGCTCGACTACGCCGCCCTGCAGCTCCACGACGCGACGGCGGCGGCGATGCACGCCTCGGAGGTGCGGCTCGAACGCCTTTCGGGCGAGGTGCGGCGGCTGAGCGGCGAACTCCTCACGCGGCAGTCGCTGCGGCTGGAGCACCTCGGGACGCTGCTCCCCGAAGCGGCGCGGGATTTCCTCGCGCGGCAGACCCTGCGGCTGGAAAACGCCGCGGAACTGATTGCCGGGCGGTCGCCCGAGCGCATTCTCCGGCTGGGATTCGCCGTCCTCCGCGCCGGAGGCAAGGCCGTGACCTCGGCCGCAGGCGTCACGGCGGGGGAAGACGTGGAGATAGAGGTTTCCGACGGCAGGATAAGTGCAACCGTAAATTCCGGAAAGATATGGCAAAAAAAGAGTTGACCTACGCCGAGGCGATGGCCGAAATCGAGAAAACGCTTGGGCGCCTGCGCAGCGAGGAGATGGATGTGGACAGCCTTGCGGCAGAGGTGAAACGCGCCACGGAGCTGATCGCCTCGTGCAAGGCGAAACTGCGCAAGGCCGAAGCCGATGTAAACAAAATCCTGGAACCATGATAACCATCCGCGAAACGACACCCGCAGACCTCGCCGAGATCGTCCGGGTGCACAAAGAGGCATTCGGCTACGACAAGGAGGCGGAGCTGACAGCGGAACTCCTCGGCGACGCAAGCGCCCGGCCGTATGTGTCGCTGCTCGCGTTCCGCGGCGGCGAAGCGGTCGGGCACATCCTGTTCACCCGGTGCCGCATCGAAGGTGCGGAGACGGCGCAGGAGGCCCACTACATCCTCGCCCCGCTCGCCGTGATTCCGGAGTGCCAGCGGCAGGGCGTCGGCGGCCTGCTGATCGGGCGGGGGCTGGAACTCCTGCGCGAAAGGGGTGCCGACCTCGTTTTCGTCCTGGGACACAAGGAGTATTATCCGCGCCACGGATTTATCCCCGACGCCGGGAAGCTGGGTTTTCCGGCTCCCTACCTCATCCCGGAGATATATGCGGACTACTGGATGGTACAAACCTTGTCGGAAACGGATTTCACACAATGCAAAGGGCGGGTCCTGTGCGCCGCGGCGCTGGACCGTCCCGAACACTGGAGAGAATAAGCGACGATGAAAAAACTGATCCGCTGGTCCCTGAACCACATTCCGCGCCCGGTGCTGCAACGCATCGCCGGATGGGCCGTGCCCGCAGCGGGGCTCTTCTACAAGGGCCGCGGGGTCGAATGCCCCGTGTGCGGCGCGAAATACCGGAAATTCATGCCTTACGGCTATGTGCAGTCGCGGCCCAATGCGCTGTGCCCCAAGTGTCTGTCGCTGGAGCGCCACCGCCTGCTGTGGCTCTACCTCACGCGCGAGACCGACCTGCTGACGGCCTTTCCCCGCACGTTGCACATTGCCCCCGAGGTCTGTATCATGCGTCACCTCAAGCCCCATTTCAGGTCGCACCCCGGGCAGTATGTCACGGCCGACCTCGAAAGCCCGCTGGCGGACCTCCATTTCGACGTGCAGCAGATTCCGCTGGCCGACGATTCGGTGGACGTGGTGATCTGCAACCACATTCTGGAACACGTCGCCGACGACCGGAAGGCCATGCGCGAACTGCACCGCATCCTCAAACCCGGCGGCTGGGGCATCGTCCTCTCGCCCGTGGACCCGGACTACGAGCAGACCTACGAGGACGACTCGATCACCGACCCCGACGAGCGCACACGCATCTTCGGGCAGTACGACCACCGGCGCATCTACGGCGCCGATTATGCCGACCGCCTGCGCGAAGCGGGCTTCGAAGCCGCGGACATCGACTACGCCGCGGCCCTCACGGACGAAGAGCGCAGGCTATACGCCCTGCCCGCCGATCACATTTACGTGGTTTACAAAGTCTGACAAACGACCGTCGAAGCGGCTGTCCGACGGAAAACGCCCGACGGCGATGCGGGGTTTGGTCTTGCCGTGGAAATCGCTCCCGCAGGTCATGAAAGCCTCTTTGGAAAGGGCCAGCGAGGTGAAATAGACGGCCTGTTCGGGACTGTGGTAGTTGTTGAAGACCTCCAGGCCCGCGGCCCCGCGGTCCAAAAGCTGTTCGGCGACCTCCTCGCGGCCCCGGAAATTCAATCCCGGATGCGCCACGACCGGCGTGCCGCCGTTGTCGCGGACCAGTTCCACCGCATCGCGGTAATCCATATACGCCACGGGCACGAACGCCGGGCGTCCCTGGGCGAAATAATCGAGGTAGAAATTGATGTAAGGCATATCGCTCCGCGCACCGCCCTCCATATAGGGCTGCAGCTGGGGCGTATGGTATTTCGCGTCGGAGAGCATCACTTCGGCGATCAGTTCGCCCGTCGGAAGGTTCCCTCCGGCGGCGGCCAGCACCGCTTCGGCATCCACGGAAAAGCCCAGTTTCAGCAGGTTGTCGATCATGCCCCCGAACGACGCCATGACCTTCGCGGCGACCTCCTCTTCCAGCCGCGCGAAATCCGCCGACAGCCAGTCGATGCCGTATCCCAGCAGGTGGAGGTCCGTGCCCCGGTAGTTGCAGTCGATCTCGATGCCCGGAATAAACCCGATGCCCTTCGTCCGGGCCAGCGCGGCGGCTTCGCCGACACCCCGCACCGAGTTGTGGTCCGTGACGGAAAAATGCGTCAAACGCGCCCCGAGGCACTTGTCGACGAGGTCTGCGACGGGAAATTCCCCGTCGCTGCTGTAAGCGGAATGGATGTGCAAATCGATAGCGGCCATATCAGTAGAGGTAAAACACGATCCCGACGAAATGCGCCGCGACCGCGAGGTTAATCAGAAGATGCCAGACCATGTGGTGATAGCGGAATCCCTTTTTCGCATAAAAATAAGCCCCGAGGGTGTAAAGCAGTCCGCCCAGGGCGATCAGCACCAGCAGCGGCACGGAAGCCCGCCGCACGAACAGCGGCAGGAAAAAGACGATCGTCCAGCCCATGACCAGGTAAATGGTCAGGCTGATAGCCGGTATCGACTTGCGGGAGAGGGATTTGTAGAAGATGCCGAAGAGGACCATCGCCCATTGGAGAACGGTGATGAAAATGCCCTGCCAGCCCCCGATGACCACCAGCGCAATGGGCGTATAGCTGCCCGCGATGGCGACGTAGATGAAAATGTGGTCGAGGATGTGAAAAACGGCCTTGTGCTTCGAGAGGGGGTCCATCGAATGGTAGAGCGTCGAGGCCAGGAACATCAGGAAGATCGAAATCACGAAAACCGAGACCGACGCCGACGCCAGAACCCCGTCGGAATCATGCACATAGGCCCATACGGCCGCGAACGGAAGCGCCAGCAGCGTCAAAAGCGACATCACGCCGTGGGACACGGCATTGGCGACCTCCTCGCCTACGGTCGGCACGTAAATCTCCTTTTTCTTTGCCATGGCGGAACGTATTGGTTCAATGTTACAAATTTATAATTTTTTTTCATATCTTTGCGAAAATAACTGTTTTCGCTTAAACGGGCTGCATCTCGGCATAGTCGCAAAAGCGCCTCTGCTCTCGATTTGCGCCGTTTTTGCAGGTAATGGTATTCGGTTAGGTAAAAATGGACTTTTCACGGTACGAAAAACTCCGCGCACTCGTGCGTGCGAACTTCTCGGAGCAGACTCAGCACCTCGTAGACGAGGCGCTGGAGTATGCCGATGCGAAGCTCGCCGGACTCGTGCGCTACGACGGCTCGCCCCTCATGGACCACGCCGCCGCGGTGGCTTCGATCGTGATCTCAGAGGTGGGCCTCGGCCGCAACTCCGCCGCAGCGTCCATCCTGCACGACGTCGTGCGCCTGGCCCACAAGCAGCTCCCGGCCGAAGAGTTCCTCGCCCTGAGCGCCGACATCCGCAAACGCTTCGGCGACCAGGTCATGGGCATCGCCCTGGGACTGGCCAACATCTCGGAGCTGAAACTCAAGGTGGCCAAGGAGCAGGCCGACAATTTCCGCGACCTGATCGTCAGCTATTCCGAGGACCCGCGCGTGATTCTCATCAAGCTGGCCGACCGGCTCGAGGTGATGCGTTCGCTGGAGATGTTCCCGCGCGAAAAGTGGCGCAAGAAGAGCTGGGAATCGATGAACCTCTACGCCCAGATCGCCCACAAGCTGGGTTTGTACTCGATCAAGAGCGAACTGGAGGACATCGCTCTGCGATACCTCGAACCGAAGGATTACGAGCACATCGTCACGAAGCTCGAAGAGAGCGCCGAAGAGCGCCGTGCGTTCATCGCCCGCTTCCTCGTGCCCATCGAGCAGCGGCTGAACCGCCTCGGCATCAAATACCACATCAAGAGCCGCACCAAGTCGATCTTCTCGATCTGGACCAAGATGCACAAACAGCACGTCCCGTTCGAGGGCGTCTACGACATCTTCGCCATCCGCATCATCATCGACTGCGACAAGGAGGCCGAAAAGCAGTTGTGCTGGACAGCCTATTCGGTGGTGACGGACTTTTACACCCCCAATCCCAACCGGATGCGCGACTGGATTTCGATTCCCAAGTCGAACGGCTACGAGTCGCTGCACACCACCGTGTCGGCCGAGGGCCGCTGGGTCGAGGTACAGATACGCACCGAGCGCATGGACGCCGTGGCCGAACGCGGCATCGCGGCGCACTGGCGTTACAAGGGGGTCAACCAGGGGGCGCAGACCAGCGAGCAGTGGCTGGGACACCTGCGCGAACTGATGGAGGACACGACGCACTCGCTGGCGCAGCGTTTCGACGCCAAACCCGCATCGGGCGAAATATTCGTCTTCACGCCCAACGGCGACCTGCGGAAGCTCCCCGAAGGGGCCACGCTGCTGGATTTCGCGTTCGACATCCACACCAACCTGGGGTCGACGTGCGTGGGCGGTAAGGTCAACAACCGTTCGGTGCCGATCCGCGAAACACTCCGCAACGGCGACATCGTCGAGATACTCACCCAGAAAAACCAGACGCCCAAATCGGACTGGCTGACCTTCGTGATTACGTCGAAGGCCCGCAACAAAATCAAGTCCTACCTGCGCGAGGAGCAGGCCAAGCATACGCGCATGGGGCGCGAGGAGCTGGAGCGCAAGCTCAAGAACTGGAAATTCGCCATCACGATCGACGAGGCGGTGGCCTATCTGGCCAAATATTTCAAACTGCGCCTCGGCACGGAGGTCTACGCCCTGATCGCCACCCAGAAGCTCGATTTCGGGTCGATCAAGGAGATACTGGCCCGCCACCTCTCGGGCGAAGCCGAGGAGGAGCGCCGCGCCGCGGCCGCCGAAGCCGAGCGCCAGAAGGCCGCCCTGCACAGCGCGAAGGAGAGCGCCGCGCCGCAGGATGCGCTGGTGATCGACGACGACATTTCGAAAATACAGTATAAACTGGCCAAGTGCTGCAACCCGATCAAGGGCGACGACGTGTTCGGCTTCGTGACGATCAATTCGGGCATCACGATCCACCGCTGCGACTGCCCCAATGCCAAGCGCATGCGCGAGAACTATCCCTACCGCGTGATCGACGCCCGCTGGCGCCAGTCGGCCGAGGGGGCTTTCCGCGTGACGATCCGCATCGTAGCGGCAGACACCACCGGCATGGCCAACCACATCACCGAGGTCATCGTCCGCGACCTGAAACTGGGCATCCGCTCGATGAATTTCGCACCGGCGGGAAACGGCTGTCTGGCGGGAACCGTCGCGGTCGAGGTGCCCGGCACGGCCGTCGTGGATACGCTGATACACCAAATCATGCGCATCAAGGGCGTACAGCGGGCCTACCGCATCAACTAATTCGTTCACAACTTTTTACCCACACAAACGATAAATGAATAACAACACAATCAGCGTCGTATTCGCCGACTCATCGCACGCACATTACGCACCGCGTATCTGCGAGCTGATCTATGAGTCGGCCCTGCAGCGGGGTACGGGCATCGCCAAGCGTTCGCCCGAATACATCGCCGCAAAAATGACCGGTGGCAAGGCCGTCGTGGCGCTGGACGGTGAAAAACTGGTCGGGTTCAGCTACATCGAGTGCTGGGGTCACGGCGACTTCGTCGCAACCTCGGGACTGATCGTCGATCCGGAGTACCGGCACATGGGACTCGCGGAACAGATCAAACGACGAACGTTCGAGCTGGCCCGACGACGATTCCCGTATGCCAAGTTATTCAGTATCACCACGTCGCTGCCCGTCATGAAACTCAATTCGCGGATGGGCTACGTTCCCGTGACCTTCTCGGAACTCACCGAGGACGAGGATTTCTGGCGCGGCTGCGAGGGCTGCTGCAACTACGACATCCTGCAGCGCAACAACCGCCGCATGTGCCTCTGCACGGGCATGCTCTACGACCCGGCCAAGGAACCGCCCGAGAAACAGTCGCGCCTGGCGCCCTACCGGATGTTCCTGAGGAACAAAGCAAAAAAGTTGTTTCACCTGAAATAATAAAAACCGAAATAAAATGGAAAAGAAGAAAGTGGTTCTGGCGTTCAGCGGCGGTCTGGACACCTCGTTTTGTGTAAAATACCTCTCCGAGGAGAAGGGATACGACGTCTACACGGCAATCGCCAACACGGGCGGATTCTCGAAAGAGGAGCTGAAAAACGTCGAAAAACGCGCCATGGACCTCGGCGCAACGGCACACGCCACGCTCGACATCGAGCAGGAGTATTACGAAAAGAGCATCCGTTACATGGTCTTCGGCAACATCCTGCGCAACGGGACCTACCCCATTTCGGTGAGCTCGGAGCGGATTTTCCAGGCCATCGCCATCATCGAATACGCCAAGCAGATCGGCGCCGACGCCGTGGCACACGGCTCGACGGGTGCAGGCAACGACCAGGTGCGTTTCGACCTGACGTTCCAGATCCTCGCTCCCGAAATCGAGATCATCACCCCGACGCGCGACATGACCCTGACGCGCGAATACGAGATCGACTACCTCCGCAAGCACGGCATCACGGCCGACTACAAGAAGATGGAGTACTCGATCAACAAGGGCCTGTGGGGCACCTCGATCGGCGGCAAGGAGACCCTCCATTCGGAGCAGACGCTGCCCGAGGAGGCCTATCCCAGCCAGATCACGGTCGAAGGCGAGGAGCGGCTTAAACTCACGTTCCAGGAGGGTGAGCTCGCAGCCGTCAACGGCAAGGCCTACACCGACAAGGTCGAAGCCATCCGCGCCGTGGAGGCCATCGGATCGAAATTCGGCATCGGACGCGACATGCACATCGGCGACACGATCATCGGCATCAAGGGCCGCGTAGGCTTCGAGGCCGCGGCGCCGATGCTCATCATCGCCGCGCACAAGATGCTCGAGAAGCACACACTCACCAAGTGGCAGATTTACTGGAAAGAGCAGGTGGCGACGTGGTACGGCATGTTCCTCCACGAGGCACAGTACCTCGAGCCCGTGATGCGCGACATCGAGGCGATGCTCGTCTCGTCGCAGCGCAATGTGACGGGCACCGTGGAGCTGATCCTGCGTCCGAGAAACTACACGCTCGTAGGCGTCGATTCGACGTTCGACCTGATGAAGACCGATTTCGGCGAATACGGCGAGGTCAACAAGGCGTGGTCGGCCGACGACGTGAAGGGATTCACGAAAATCCTCGGCAACCAGATCAAGATTTTCTACAACGTCCAGAAGCGCAACAAGAAATGATCCGCGCCGGCATTATCGGGGGCGCCGGGTACACCGCCGGCGAACTGATCCGCCTGCTGGTGAACCATCCGCAGGCGGAGATCGCCTTCGTCCACAGCACGTCGAACGCGGGAAACCGTCTCACGGACGTGCACGGCGGACTGGAGGGCGACACCGACCTGCGGTTCTGCGACTCGTATGACCTTGCGTCGGCCGACGTCGTGTTCCTCTGCTCGGCGCACGGACAGAGCCGGGTCTGGATGGCGGAGAACGCCGTTCCGGCAGGCGTGAAGATCATCGACCTGGCGCAGGATTTCCGCGACGAGTCGGAAGGATTCGTCTACGGGCTTCCGGAGCTGAACCGCGAGCGCATCCGCCGTGCGGAGCGCGTGGCCAATCCGGGTTGCTTCGCCACGGCGATTCAGCTGGCGCTGCTGCCGCTGGCCGCGGCGGGGATGCTGCAGGACGAGGTGCACGTAACGGCCGTAACCGGATCGACGGGCGCGGGGGTGAAGCCTTCGGCCACGACCCATTTCAGCTGGCGGGCGTCGAACATCTCGGTTTACAAGGCCTTCACGCACCAGCACCTGATCGAGATCGGGCGCAACCTGCGGCTGTTGGAACCGGCATTCGACAGCGCCGTCAATTTCGTACCGATGCGCGGGGATTTCACGCGGGGCATTCTGGCGAGCGTCTACACAACGTGCCCGCTCGACGGTGAGACCGCCCGGAAGCTCTACGCCGATTTCTACGCTTCGGCGGCATTCACCCGCGTCACGGAACGCGACGTGGACCTGAAGCAGGTGGTAAACACCAACAAGGCGCTGCTGCACACGGCCGTCTACGACGGCAAAGTGCACGTCGTCTCGGCCATCGACAACCTGCTGAAAGGCGCCTCGGGGCAGGCCGTGCAGAATATGAACCTGATGTTCGGACTCGACGAAATCGCCGGGCTGAAATTGAAAGCCAACGCTTTTTAACGAGAAATATCGGTCCGCAATCCGGACAAAATCCCGGATGCGTCGCGACAAGCCCCTCCCGAGGGAGGGGTTTGGGGTGGGGTCAGACTTGTAAACACGGCCAAGGGCCATGGGAACGACATCCGGAGACGGGCAAGCAACCGATAATAAAACAAATTCGTTATGGAATTATTCAACGTATATTCGTTATATCCGATCGAACCGGTGAGGGGAAAAGGCTGCTTCGTCTACGACGAGGCGGGGACCGAGTACCTCGACCTCTACGGCGGGCACGCCGTGATCTCGATCGGACACGCACAGCCCGACTACGTGCGGGCCGTGCAGGAGCAGGTCGCACGCATCGGGTTCTACTCGAACTCGGTCGAAAATTCGCTTCAGGTGACGCTGGCCGAAAAACTGGGCCGCGCGTCGGGTTACGGCGACTACCGTCTTTTCCTCTGCAACTCGGGGGCCGAGGCCAATGAGAACGCCCTGAAGCTGGCGTCGTTCCACACGGGACGCAAGAAGGTGCTGGCCATCGCGAAGGCTTTCCACGGCCGCACGTCGGGAGCCGTCGCCGTGACGGACAACCCCGCGATTCAGTCGCCCTTCAACCGCACTCCGAATGTGGAGTTCACACCGCTGAACGACCTCGAAGCCGCCCGGCAGAAGCTCGCCACACGGGAGTTCGCGGCGGTGATCGTCGAGGGCATTCAGGGCGTGTCGGGCATCCACTGCCCCACGAACGAGTTCCTGCAAGGGCTGCGCGAAGCGGCCACCGAGACCGGGACGCAGCTGGTGCTGGACGAAATTCAGTCGGGATACGGCCGCACGGGGCAGTTCTTCGCCCATCAGGCGGCGGGCATTCGTCCCGACCTCGTCACCACGGCCAAAGGCATGGCCAACGGATTCCCGATCGGCGGCGTGCTGATAGCGCCCCATTTCGAGGCGCGTCCGGGTCTGCTGGGAACCACCTTCGGGGGCAGCCACCTGGCCTGCGCGGCGGCAATCGCCGTGCTGGACGTGATCGAACGCGACGGACTCGTGGCAAATGCCGCGGCGGTCGGCGAATACCTGCTGGCCGAACTGCACGCGATGGGCGGACTGAAGGAGGTGCGCGGACGCGGCCTGATGATCGGCATCGAGATCGACGGTTCGGGCTCGGAGCTCCGCAAACGGCTGCTCTTCGAAAAACACATCTTCACCGGCGGGGCGGGAGCCTCGACCGTGCGGCTGCTGCCGGCGCTGTGCATCACGCGCGAAATGGCGGACCGCTTCCTCAACGCATTCAAAGAGATCATATAGGATGAAAAAGTTCACCTGCGTACAAGACATCGGCGACCTCGGAACGGCCGTCGCCGAAGCGATGGAGATCAAGCGCGACCGCTTCCAGTTCACGGGACTGGGGCGCAACAAAACGCTGCTGATGCTGTTCTTCAACTCGAGCCTCCGCACGCGGCTCTCGACCCAGAAGGCCGCCATGAACCTCGGGATGAACGTCATGGTCCTCGACGTCAACCAGGGGGCCTGGAAGCTCGAGACCGAAAGGGGCGTGGTGATGGACGGCGACAAGGCCGAACACCTGCTGGAGGCGATTCCCGTGATGGGGTCCTACTGCGACGTGATCGGTGTGAGGTCGTTCGCGCGGTTCGCAGACAAGGCCGAGGATTACGAGGAGCGCGTGCTGGAGCAGTTCATCCGCTACTCGGGACGTCCGGTCTTTTCGATGGAGGCCGCGACACGCCACCCGCTGCAGAGTTTCGCCGACCTGATCACCATCGAGGAGTACAAGGCCGTGGAGCGTCCGAAGGTCGTGATGACCTGGGCCCCGCACCCCAACGCCCTGCCGCAGGCCGTGCCCAACTCGTTCGCCGAGTGGATGAACGCCGCGGGATACGATTTCGTCATCACCCATCCGGAAGGATACGAGCTCGCCCCGGAATTCGTCGGCAAGGCCCGCGTGGAATACGACCAGCGCAAGGCCCTCGAAGGCGCCGATTTCGTCTATGCCAAGAACTGGGCCGCATACACGGACCCCAACTACGGCAAAGTGCTGTCGCGCGACCGCGCATGGACGGTGGACAGCGAAAAAATGGCCCTGACGAACAACGCTTACTTCATGCACTGCCTGCCCGTAAGGCGCAACATGATCGTCACGGACGAGGTGATCGAATCGCCCCGTTCGCTGGTGATTCCCGAGGCGGCGAACCGCGAGATTTCGGCTCAGGTGGTGCTCAAACGACTGCTGGAGGGACTGGAATAATGGAACGGATCACGGTCGTAAAGATAGGCGGCAACGTCATCGACAACCCCGAAGCGCTGAAGCGTTTCCTGAAGGAATTCGCGGCGCTGGAGGGTCCGAAAATCCTCGTGCACGGCGGCGGGAAGCTGGCCACACGACTGGCCGAACGGCTGGAACTGAAGGTGCAGATGGTCGACGGACGCCGCATCACCGACAAGGGAACGCTGGACGTGGTGACAATGGTTTATGCCGGGCTCATCAACAAGCAGGTCGTGGCAGGACTGCAGGCCGCGGGGTGCAACGCCCTCGGGCTGTCGGGAGCCGATGGAAATGCCGTCACGGCACGCCGCCGCGACCCGCATCCGGTAGACTACGGATTCGTGGGCGACATCGAGCGGGTGGATTCGGAACTGCTGCGCCGGCTGCTGGAAGGGGGCATCACGCCCGTCTTCTCGGCCATCATGCACGACGGGAAAGGCTCCCTGCTCAACTGCAATGCTGACAGCGTGGCTTCGGCCGTGGCGCTGGGGGCGGCGCAGATCGCTCCGACGGACTTGGTTTTCTGCTTCGAAAAGGCAGGGGTTCTGCGCGATCCGGAGGACGACACGACGCTGATCCGCGAGATCACGGCGGCGACGTACGCCCCGCTCAAAGCCGACGGCACGGTGAGCAAGGGGATGATTCCCAAGATCGAAAATGCCCTGAAAGCCATCGAAAAAGGCGTACGGAGCGTCACGATCAAACATTCCGATAATCTGCTGAACGATACCGGAACGGTAATCCGGAATTCATAATTCAAAATTCATAATTCAAAATTGGATAAAGCTGTTACAGATGCCGTCGAACTGCTGAAAAGGCTGATCGCAACGCCTTCGCTCTCACGCGACGAAGCACGCACCGCAGACCTGATTTTCGGGTATCTGGCGGAGCGGGGCGCCGCGCCCGAACGGCTGGCGAACAATGTCTGGGTGCGGGCCGAAGGGTTCGATCCGGCACGTCCGACGCTGCTTCTGAACTCGCACCACGACACGGTGCGCCCGGCGGCTTCGTACACGCGCGACCCGTTTGCACCGGCCATCGAAGGCGACCGGCTCTACGGACTCGGAAGCAACGACGCAGGGGCTTCGGCGGTAAGTCTGATACAGACGTTCCTGACCTTTCGCACGCGGAAGCTGCCCTTCAACCTCGTACTGGCCGTCTCGGCCGAGGAGGAGTGCATGGGCGAGAACGGGATGCGGGCCCTGCTGCCCGCGCTGGGGCATATAGACATGGCGCTGGTCGGCGAACCGACCGGCATGCAGGCCGCCGCAGGCGAACGGGGACTGGTGGTGCTGGACTGCACGGCGCACGGCAAAAGCGGCCATGCGGCACGCGGCGAGGGGGTGAACGCCCTCTACATCGCGCTGGAAGACATCGCGCGGCTGCGCACGTTCCGCTTCGAACGGGAGTCGGAACCGCTGGGGCCGATCGGCATCGCCGTGACCCAGATCGAGGCCGGGACACAACACAACGTGGTGCCCGACACCTGCCGCTTCGTCGCGGACGTCCGCACGACGGACGCCTACACCAACGAGGAGACGGTGGAAATACTCCGGGCGGCCATCCGCTCCGACGCCGTGCCCCGTTCGACGCGCATCCGGGCCTCGGCGCTCGGTGCGGAGCATCCGCTGATGCGGGCGGCACGCACCGCAGGACGCACCTCGTATGTGTCGCCCACGACCTCGGACATGGCGCTGATGCCCTTCCCGTCGCTCAAGATGGGCCCCGGACAGTCATCGCGGTCGCACACGGCGGACGAATACGTGTTGCTGACGGAGATTGCAGAGGGAATCGCCGTCTACGAAAATTACATCGAAAAATTAGCATTGGAATATGGCAAAACTTTGGGATAAGGGGTTCGAACCCGACAAGATGATCGAGGAATACACCGTGGGCGACGACCGCGAGCTGGATATGCGGCTGGCGCGGTACGACGTCGAAGGGTCGCTGGCCCATATCGCCATGCTGGAAAAAATCGGGCTGCTGAGCGCCGGAGAGCTGGCCGTGCTGACCGCAGGCCTGAAGGAGATCGCCGCGGAGATCGAAGCCGGGCGTTTCGAAATCGAACCCGGCACGGAGGACGTACATTCGCAGGTCGAACTGATGCTCACCCGCCGGCTGGGCGACGCAGGCAAGAAGATTCATTCGGGACGTTCGCGCAACGACCAGGTGCTGGTGGACCTCAAATTGTTCCTGCGCGACGAACTGCGGCAGACGGCCGACGCCGTGCAGGCCGTCTTCGACCGCCTGCAGGAGCTGAGCGAACGCTACAAGGAGGTGCTGATGCCGGGGTACACTCACCTGCAGATCGCCATGCCCTCGTCGTTCGGGCTGTGGTTCGGGGCCTATGCCGAGACGCTCGTCGACGACATGCGTCTGGTGGCCGCCGCGTGGCACATCGCCAACCAGAACCCGCTGGGGTCGGCGGCCGGGTACGGCTCGTCGTTCCCGCTGGACCGCACGATGACCACCCGTCTGCTGGAATTCGAAGACCTGCACTACAATGTCGTCGCCGCGCAGATGAGCCGCGGCAAGAGCGAACGCGCCGCAGCGGCCGCCATCGCCGCCGTGGCCGCGACGATCGGCCGGCTGGCGATGGACGCCTGCCTGTTCATGAGCCAGAATTTCGGTTTCATTTCGCTGCCTGACGAGCTGACCACCGGGTCGAGCATCATGCCCCACAAGAAGAATCCCGACGTCTTCGAAATCATGCGCGGACGCTGCAACCGCCTCCAGTCCGTGCCCAACGAAATCGCCCTGCTGACGACCAACCTCCCGGTGGGTTATCACCGCGACCTGCAGCTGATGAAGGACATTCTCTTCCCGGCGACGACCGAGATCAAACGGACGCTCCGGATGTGCGATTTCATGCTGGCGCACCTGCGCGTCAACGAGCACATTCTCGACGACCGGAAATACGACTACCTTTTCACCGTGGAGGATGTCAACCGCATGGTGCTGGCGGGCACGCCTTTCCGCGAGGCCTACAAGGAGGTGGGCATCGCCGTCCAGAAGGGCGAATACACCCCCACCCGCGAGGTGCACCACACCCACGAAGGAAGCATCGGCAACCTCTGCACCGCCGAAATCCGGCGGAAGATGGAGCGCGTGATGGCGGAGTTCGAATAGGGCGCGCGAATCGTTGGCAGTTCGGGATATTTTCCTAACTTTGTCTGTTACAAACCCAAACGGACAACGTTATGACACGTCTGAATTGCATCGCATGGCTGCTGCTGGGCATCTGCGCAGCGGCCGCAGCTCCGGTCTCGGGGCAGACGAAGGTGAAGACCTCCGTCGAGAAGGTCACCCTTTTCATCGACGGGGCGCAGGTGACACGCACCAAACAGATCGACATCCCGGCCGGAAATTCGACCGTCCTGTTCACGGGCCTCTCGCCCTATCTCGACGACAAGAGCATGCAGGTCGCCGCCAAAGGGAAATTCACCGTGACGGCCGTCAACCGGCTCTTCAACCACACCGACAGCCTCGAACGCTCCGTCCGCCAGAAGGCGCTGGAGCAGGAACTCGCCAAAATCCGGCAGCAGACCCTGAACCAACAGGCCGCAAGCGAGGTGATCGACGCCGAAAACGAACTGCTGAAAATCAACTGCTCGGTCGGCAACCGCAATGTGGCGACCTCGCTGGCGGCCATCCGGGAACTCAACGAATACTACGCCGCGCGTCTGCAGGAGCTCAAGCGCAAGGCGCTCGAACTGGACGGGCAGGTGCAGGCGCTGAACAAACGCGAACAGCAGGTTCTCGCGGAGTTGGCCCAGCTGGGCGGCAAACAGTCGGCACCGATGAGCGAGGTGGAGGTGCGGATCGAAGCCCCGGCGGCCTGCAAAGGGGCATTCACGCTGACCTACTACGTCCGCAACGCCGGGTGGTTCCCCTCCTACGACATCCGCTCGGGCGGGTTGTCGGAACCCGTGGAAATCGCCTACAAGGCCAATATTTTCCAGAACACCAAAGAGGAGTGGAAGAACGTCAACCTGACGCTCTCCTCGTCGAACCCCACGACGGGAAGCATCGCCCCGCAGCTGAAGACCTGGTGGCTCGATTACGGCATGGCGCCGCCCCGTTATAACCTCAACCTGACGAGCAACACCGTGTCGGGAACGGTATTCGACCAACAGCGCGAACCCCTGCCCGGAGCGACCGTGATGGTTCCGGGCACCACGGTCGGCACCTCGACCGATGTGCAGGGACGTTATTCGGTCACCGTGCCCAACGGAGCGTCGAGCCTGCAGTTCAACTACATCGGCTACAAACCCCAGACCCGCGCCATCGCCGGCAATACGATGAACGTCATGTTGCAGGAGGATAATACGCAACTGGACGAAGTCGTCGTCGTGGGTTACGGAAGCAGTTCCGCCGCGGCCCTCACGGGCAAGGCGGCCGGCCTGCGGGTGCGCGGCAAGGCGGCCCCGCAAATGGAAATGGCCGTCGCCGAAGAGAGCGACATAAGCGGTATGATGGAGGTGGAGCAGACCCAGACCCAGCTGGGCTACGAATTCGAAATCAAGCAGCCCTACACCATCCCTTCGGACGGCAAGAGCGTGGCGGCCGAGATCGGGCGCTACCGGCTCCCGGCGACATACACCTACCAGTCGACGCCGAAAATCGACAAAGACGCCTTCCTCGTGGCCGAAGCCACCGATTGGGCGAAACTCAACCTGCTGGAAGGCGAAGCCAACGTCTATTTCGAAAACACGTTCGTCGGCAAGAGCATCCTCAGCCCCCGGGAGGCCGGCGACACCCTCCGCTTCTCGATGGGCCGCGACCGGGGCATCCGCATCGAGCGCACGAAGGAGAGCGACTACGCGGCACGCCGGGCCATCGGTTCGAACCAGACCCAGAGCATGGGGTGGAAACTCACCGTCCGCAACACCCGCACGGAACCCGTGGTGCTGATGCTCGCGGACCAGCTGCCCGTGTCGCGCAACAGCACGATCTCCGTCACCGAGGAGGAGCTGAGCGGCGGAACGTTGGACAAGAACAGCGGCACGGTCACCTGGCGGCTGGAGCTCAAACCCGGCGAGCAGCGCGAACTGCGGCTGCGCTACACGGTGAAATACCCCAAAGGCCGGAGCCTGGCAATCGAATGACCCGCGGGCAGGACGAAAAAAAAGGGCGGACCTGACAGTCCGCCCTTTTCCATTCCGCAACCGGACCGAGGGGAGCGACAATGCCTGCCCCCCCCCGAATCCAATTACCACATCACACTGATGTTGTATGCCGAGATTCCGCCGGTGAGCGATTTCGTTTCAACCCCATTGAAGCCCCAGAAACGCTCCTCGGTCAGCATGAAGATCGTATACTGCGATCCGGCAGCCACGTTGATGACCTTGAGGGCATAGCTTCCGGAAGCGGACTGCGCCGCCGATTCCAGCTGTGCGAACAGGTCGTTCTTGACCGTTCCGATCATCAGCAGCGACATGGTCTGGTCGTAGAACGAACGCAGTACGCCGTTCCCGCCGCCAAAAGCCGCAATCTGATCCGCCGTCTCGAAACGCGCCGTCAGGAAATTGACATCGAACGATACGTCCTTCGTACCGGTCACCACACCGTCTTCGTCCTTGTCGGAACGAACGCCGGCCAGCTTCGTTTTCACCTCGGTCACATAACAGCCGCTGCCCGAGGGAACACCGGTCGCACCGGTGATATAGGTATTCAGCGTTCCCCAGGGACCCAGATAGAGCATGCTGCCCTCCGCCTTCTTATTGGCCATTTTGTTAAAGGCAAAGGTCATCCAACGCTCCGTATCCCATGCGGCTTTCATAACGGCAGCCTGATTGCCGTCGTCGACGCGGTCGATGATCGTCATCCACGCATTTTTGTCGTCGAGCGCATTGAGGTAATCGATGTAACCCGTTCCGAGCGAAGCGTCGCTCAACAAGGACACGAATTGCACGTTGGTCGTAAACTTATCCGACGGAGCCGGAATCGGAGCATCCGAAGGATATTCGTCCAGCCCGTTGTCGCAGCCCGTAAGGAGCGGAGCCGCCATCGCAAAGGACAGGAAAATCGAAATGTATGTTTTCATGTTTTTCATCGCTTTGATTTACTTCGGTTCTACAGACGCTAATTTTTCAGCACGGCCGTACCGGTAATGGGGCTGTGGTCGGAGAGCGCGTCCGCCTCGGTAGTGCGGATCACCTGATAGTCCGTGCAGGTCCATTTCTGTTTCGGAAAGCCGATCAGATAGTCGAGTTTGCTGCTTCGTTCGTAAGTCCCGTCGTTGTTGCAGAGCCGGTCTCCCGATTTCACATATTCCGCAATCGCAGAGGACGAAACGCCGCAGTTCATATCGCCCGCCAGCAGTACGGGAATACCTTCGTCCACGGCCGGCTGTATGGCATACTCGAGCACTTCCTTGGCCTGTTCGAGGCAGGTCACGTTGCCGCCGAAAGCATCGAGGTGGGTGCAGACAATACGCACCTTCACGCCCTCGGGATGCGAATCGGTCGGAACCAGAACATCAGCCCAGCCCGCCGAACGCTGGTCGGCGCCCTCATACATGCCGAGCAGCACGCGGCCTGTATTCACGATCGGATATTTCGACAGAATCACATTGCCGTAGTAGCCGTCGCTCTTATTGTAGGAATGGATGAAAAACGAGTACATCCCGAGTTCTTTGGCGAACTCGTTCGCTTTCTCCTTGAGGAACATCGCACCGGACAGGGTCTCGAACTCGTTGAAGAAGACGATTTCCGCCTGCTGTTCCTGAATCAGGGCGACGAAACGGCTGATGTCCTTGCTCACGTTGCTGTTGTTATAGAACTCCAGCGCCTTGACATTCCACTCCAGGCACTTGAGATGTACATCCTGTGCCCGTACATTCGTCAGCGGGAGGGTCAGGCCCGACAGCAGGAGCGCTCCCAATATATATTTATAGATTTTCATACGCTTATATCGAATTTGCATCGGTTAATACCCCTTGTTCTGTGTCAGGTTTTCCGTACCGGTGAAGGCTCGCTCCGGAATGGGGAACACCTTGTTATACGTAGGATTGTACGTGCGGGCCGGATAGACCTCGACCTCTTCGGTGACGATCTGACCGTTTACACCTTTTGAAATGACACTGTGCAGCGCCGGCGTAAGCAGCGTCGGAGCCAACCCCCAGCGGACTACGTCCACAAACCGGCTGGGCTGGAATTCGAAGGCGAGTTCACAGCGGCGCTCGTTCTGCAGCTGAGCCTTGGTAGCCTGGCTGTTGCGGGGCAGACCGGCACGCTCGCGGATGTCGTTGAGCAGCTCCTTGGCCTCGCTGTCGCCTTCGCCCTTGGTCCAGATCAGCGCCTCGGCCTTCATCAACATCACATCGGCATAGCGCATCAGGCAGCAGTTGAGCGAATTCCAGAGCTTGTCGCGCAGGCTGGAAACCTCGCTGTAACTGCCCGTCTCCCACGGAGACATGAACTTACGCAAGACCATGCCGGCCGATACGTGGGCCGTGGTTCTGTTGGATATCGACGTGACGGAACCGTCGGGCGAGTAGCCGGCGAAAAGAATATCCCATCCCATGAACTGGATGTGCTGGCCCGGCGAGAGGATCGTCGCATCGCGGCGCGTATCGCCCTCCTCGAAAGCCTTGTAAAGTTCCAGACTCGGCGTATAATAGCCCCACGTATTGTAGAAGCCCCAGCCGGCATTGACGAACGATACGCCGTGGTAGCGGGCGCCGTTGGTATTGCTGCCCTCCAGGGAGAAGATGTACTCCGACGAGTGGTTCTGCTCCTTGCGCCAGAGGTTGGCGTAGGATTTGGACTTGTCCGACGAATCGATGTAAAGCGATCGCTTGTCGGCTCCGGTCATACCCATGACCTTGTCGCACATCTCGATCACGACATCGTAATATTTCGAATTGTACATCGAAGCGTAAAGCGCCGCACGGGCAGCATAGGCCCAGGCCGCAGCCTTGTGCGGAAGACCGATTTGGTCGGCCGGAAGCTCCGAATAGTAAGGCAGCTTGTCGCCTGCCTCGCGGAAATCCGCGATGATCTGGTCGTAATTCTGGAGCACATGCGACGGGCGCGGAGAGTCGATCTCGTCGGTCGGCGTCTCGTCGGTGATGATCGGAATACCGCCGTTGGTGTCGTCGCCGTAGTAAGGCACCATCCACAGCATCGAGAATCCGCGGAAAAAGAGGGCCGTTCCCAGCGCCTGGTTCTTAAACGATCCATCGAGACTCATGTCGGGAACGAGCTTGATGATGTTGTTGGCTTTCGCCACGTTCTGGTACATCACCTCCCAGACGTACGACACGTCGTTGTCGTTCGACGGCGACATGTGGAATTCGCGGATTTCGTCCACCGACGCACGGTCACGGCCGATCAGGATGTTGTCGCTGGCACACTCCAGCCACATGTGGCCGCGGCCGCAGATCTCTTCGCTCCAATAGGGAGAGACGAAATGGTAGAGCCCGTATATGGCCTGCATGACGTCCTCTTGCGTCTTCCAGGTCTCGTCTTTGCCGTAGGTTTCCCGCTCGAGGAAATCGGCACACCCCGACATGGCGAGAACGCTGACGACCAGGCAAATACTGAATATGATTTTTTTCATGGTCCTTAAAATTTAGAAGTTGAGGTTTACACCGAAGTTGAAGAAGCGCGACGACGGATAAATACCGGCATCAAGACCGTAGTTGCCCACCTCGGGATCGATCCCCGAATAACCGGTGATCGTAGCGACGTTGTCGATGCTGACATAGACACGCAGCGAACCGTTCGTCAGACCGATATAGCGGGCGATGTGCTTGGGCAGCGTATAGCCCAGCGTGATATTCTTCAGACGCAGGTAGTCGCCTTTCTCGAGGAAGGCATCCGAGAATTTGGTGTAGTTGCCGTTGTTGTCCTCGGCAAGACCCAGACGCGGATATTTGCTGCCCGAAGGATTGAAATCCCACGTATTGAAAACGTCTTCGATCAGGTTGCCGTAATCGCTTCCATGACCGTTCATACCCATCTGCTTGGTGCCGTTGTAGATGTAGTTGCCGGCAACGCCCTGGAACATGAAGCTGAAATCGAAACCTTTCCAATCCAGCGAAGCCCCGAACGAGAAGGTCTGCTTAGGCGTGTAGCAGCCCGTCAGCACCTTATCGGCATCCGTAATGACACCGTCGCCGTTCGTGTCGATGAATTTCAGGTCGCCCACCTTGGCGTTGGGCTGCACCTGCATGACCTCGCCCGTCTCGGCATTCTTGCTGACATAGCGGTCGATCTCCTCCTGCGAACGGAAAATACCGTCGGTACGATAAATATAATAGGAGTACCAGGGATGTCCGACTCCCGAATAGAGGATCGCCGTGCTGTTGATGTTGGGATTGTCATGCCTTACGAGCGGCTGCGAGCCGTACTCTTCCACATTGCTCTTGTTGGTCGAGAAGCTGCCCCAGACATTGTAATTGAGCTTGCCCTGCGCCGCCGTATTATGATAGGCCACCGAAAATTCCCAGCCTTTGTTGGTCACACGGCCCATGTTACCCATCGGCGAGGTGGTGACACCCATCTGCGGAGGCGTAGGCAGGTAGTCCACCAGGTCGCGCGTCTCCTTGTTGTAATAATCGACGGAGATGTCCAGCGTGTTCTTCAGCAGCGTCAGGTCGATACCGGCGCTGGTCTGCACGGTCGTCTCCCACGTGGCGCCGGGGTTGGCGATGGTGTCGTAATAGCTTCCGTAGACGGTATTGCCGCCGATGAGCGAACCGTCCGGATAGATGGACAGCGGCACGTCGACCGAAGAGGTGTTCGGGTAGAGGTCCACGTTACCCACCATACCCCAGCCGGCACGGATCTTGACCAGGTCGAAGACCTTGGCGAGCGACGAATTGGCGAAGAACTTCTCCGAGGAGAGTTTCCAGGCGCCGGAAACAGCCGGGAACCAGTCGTAGTTCTTCGAGGAAGGCAGCTTCGACGAGGCGTCGCGGCGAATGCTGGCCGTCAGGAAATAACGGTCGTCGAACGAATAGCCCAGACGGGCGAGGAACGAGACCATGGCATACTCGAAATAATTCTCCGTCGGGTCCCGGTACCACGATCCGTTCTGCCAGAGGTTCTGGTATTTGTCCCACGTGTCGCTGGGATAATTCTGCGTCCGGAAATCATACAGGCGCAGTTTCTTATAGTCGGTCGTAAAGCCCGCCATCGCCGAGATGTGGTGCTTGCCGAATACCTCGGCATAGGTGGCCGTCGTCTCCCACAGATAGTGGAACGTGCGGGTATGCTCCTGCTCGCGGAGTGTCGTGGTGGAACCGCCCGGAACGTCGATAACCGGCTGGAACGCATCCGTTTCGAGCACGTCGAGATCGGCCGTGAAATCCGATTTGAGGGTAAGTCCCCGGACCGGTTTCACCTCGAACGAGGTCGTCGAGAAGAACCGCATCTCCGGAGAGCGGCTGTGCATCGTCTCGAGCTGGGCGACCGGATTCACGACATTGGGACCGACGACACCGGCCGCCATATCGGCAGACGACGCGATACCGCCGTATTTGGGCTTGCCGTTATCGTCGTAGATAATATTGCCGTCGGCATCGCGGTCATAAACCGAAGCCGACGAGGGAAACCACATGGCACCCAGGATAGGTCCGGTATGGGAACGGTTGACTTTGCCCTGCCCGTCCAGGTATTCGAACGAAATATGCTCCGAAACCTTCAGCCATTTGGTCGGCCGGAGGTCCGTATAGAGTTTGGCTCCCAACGATTCGCTCCAGGTATTCATGATCGTACCCTCCTTCTTGTCGTAAGTCACCGAAAGAATCGACGAAATCTTCTCCGTTCCGCCGCTGAGCGAAATGCCGTAGTGCTGCGTCATGGCCGTCCGGAAAATCTCGTCGAGCCAATCGGTACGGGTTACGTTCGCACCGGCATACACCTCCGGATTGGCCAGGTTGGGCAGCGATCCGTTCACCGAGTTGCTGACGGCCTTGGCCCATACGTCGCAGTATTGCTGGGCGTTGAGCATATTCGGCAGATTCATCGCTTTCTGGACACCGATCGAAGCATTCACGTTCACGCGCATCTTGCCCGCTTCGGCTTTCCGGGTGGTGATCAGAATGACACCGCTCGATCCGACCGATGCACCGTAAATGGCAGCCGATGCCGCATCCTTCAGGACCGTCACCGTCTCGACATCCTCAACCGAGTAAGGGGCATTGGGAACACCGTCCACGACGATCAGCACGCCGTCGCCCGAAGTCGGATCGTCGTCTTCGCCTTTCGAACCGCGTCCGCGGATGGAGAACGACGCCTTGCGCATCGGGTCACCGCCCGACTGCAGGATCGTCACACCCGGCATGCGGCCCTGGAGCAGGGTTCCGAGGTCTGCGGCACGGCTGCGTGCAGCCTCGTCCACCTTGACCGTCGTAACGGCCATCGAAAGGTCCTCCTTACGCTGGGAGCCGTAACCGATGGCGACGACCTCTCCGATCATCATGGCATCTTCTTCCAGCGTAACATCGATCTGCGTGCGGTTCACCACCGAAACGCTCTGCGTTTTGTAGCCGACGAACGAGAAATCCAGCGTGGCATTCTTCGCGACGGC
Source organism: Alistipes sp. Zagget8 (assembly GCA_001941065.1). Taxonomy (GTDB): domain Bacteria; phylum Bacteroidota; class Bacteroidia; order Bacteroidales; family Rikenellaceae; genus Alistipes. The sequence continues at coordinate 173,104 of MSHJ01000011.1, read as the reverse complement.
AATCTGGTAGCGGCCGTTCACATCGGTCGTGACCCCGTTGGTCGTTCCCCGCTCGATGACCGAAGCGCCGATAAGCGGATTCTGACCGGTGTCGGTCAGACGGCCTGTCACCGTGACTCGGTCCTGAGCCTGGGCCGGAAGAATGAGCATGCAGCTTAGCAGGCTCATCAGAAGAAAACAGACGATCCTCCGTCTCTTCCCCGTAAAAGTCAAATTCATTTCCATAAGGTTAAGGTTAATAATTAAGATATCTGGTTGTAAGCAGCGACGGAGGATAATTTATTAAACTATTTAATAATTACCCGACCCCGTAACGCTTTTGTAATATTCGGTCTTTTTCAATGTTCAAATTTATCCATCTTAACAGTCAGAGCGGGCGAATTTTACGTATTTAAGTCCTCACATTCCGCACAATTAAAAGGACAAAAAACCGGGGAGGATTTTTCATCCTCCCCGGTTTTCACACGGACTCCGACAGCCTAATCCGCGAACGGATGCGGCGCGTAAACATCCCGCAGGCGTCGTAGAACCGCGTCAGGCGCTTCAGCCGCGGCAGAAATTCCGCATAGTCCTTCCGGTCGGGCGACCAGCCCACCTCGGCGAGCGCACCCAGACGCGGCAGCAGCATATACTGCGCCTGCGCGAAATCGGGGATATACTCGGTCCACAGATTCGCCTGCACCCCGAGGACCGACGCCCGCTGCACGGAATCGAGCCCTTCATAGGGATTCAACGCATAGACCTTGGCAAGAGGCAGGTAACCGCCCCATGCCAACGGCTCTCCGGCGGTGTCGGCCGTCTGGTAATAGTCGAAATAGCAATGGGTCGTGGGCGCCATGACGACCTCGTTCCCCTGACGCGCCGCACGGATACCTCCCTCGGTGCCGCGCCAGGACATGACGACTGCCGTCCGGGAGACGCCGCCGTCGAGAATCTCGTCCCAGCCGATCAACTTGCGCCCGTGGGCATTGAGGAAACGCTCGATGCGCGTGGTGGCATACCCCTGCAGCTGACGCGGGCGGGTCAGCCCCTCGGCATGCATCCGAGCCCGGCACCGGGGACACCGCTCCCACATCTTAGTCGGGCATTCGTCGCCTCCTATATGTATATAGGTGGAGGGGAACAGAGCGACGACCTCCTCCAGCACGTCTTCGATGAAACGGAACGTCGAATCGCGTCCGACGCAGAAAACACGGTCGTCGATGTCCCACGTCTGGCGCACCTCATACTGCTCCCCCGTGCAGCCCAGCCACGGATAGGAAGCCAGCGCAGCCACGGCATGTCCGGGAAACTCAATCTCGGGAATGACCGTGATGAAACGGCGGGCGGCGTATTCGACCACGTCGCGAATCTCGGCCTGCATGTAGAACCCTCCGTGCGGCGTCTCGTCGTAACGGCAGGTCTCGTCGTACTCGCCGCCCGGGTCCTTGCCGATCAGCGTGCGGGAACGCACCGAACCGATACGTGTAAGCTCGGGGTATTTCGCAATCTCGATCCGCCAACCCTGGTCATCGGTCAGATGCCAATGGAAAACATTCATCTTGTGCATGGCGAGCAGGTCCAACGTGCGCTTCACCTCCTCCACCGTAAAGAAATGCCGCGCAACGTCGAGCATCATCCCGCGGTAGCCCATCCCCGGCCGGTCCGCAATGACCACGGCCGGCAGCTCGACAGCTTTCACTCGGTCCGTCCCGAATGCCGCCGCCGGCATCAGCTGGCGCAGGGTCTGCACGGCATAAAAAGCCCCTTCGGGCCCCCCGGACCGCACCTCGACCCGATCGGCCGTTATTGTCAGGGAATAGCCGTCCGAAGGAATCGAATCGGTCTCGATGAAATTCACCGCCCCGTCCTGCACAGGGGCCGAAGGGAGACACACCAGCCCCTTTCCGAAGACCGGGCCCAGCAGTCCGTTCAAGGCATCGGTCACGAAGGACATCCGCCCGTCCGCCGACCGGACAATCACGCGGGTCGATGCCGACAGCCGGAAAACGCCTTCGGCGGGCGTCACGCTCACCGGCGCAGGCACCACGGAAACCGGGCCGTCAGCCGGAACCACACGGCCGCACCCGCAGCACAACACCCCTAAAACAAGTAGTATACGTAATTTTCCCATATAGTTTCTATTCACAGGCCGAAGCCCCTAACAATCCGACATATTCAATGTCCGAGCCGCAGATATGCAATCCTTCGACGGTCTTCGCGTAGGGGAACTGTTTGAGCTGCTCGTACATGGCGTCGCGGAAAAACCCGAACGCATGCGATATGCTCCCTCCGAAGACGATGGCCTGCGGATCGTAAGCATAGAGCGCCAGCATGACCAGCCGTCCGATATGCGTCCCGAACTCCTGCCACAGCTCCAACGCCCGGGAGTCGCCGGCCAAGGCCCGCTCATAAGCCTCCTTGCCCGATGTGCCGCGGCCGACGAAGAAGCGGCTGCTGCAATAGTATTCGTAATCGCGGTCCAGGTAGGGAATGCCCCCGATCTCCCCGGCACCCGTATTGTGACCGCAGTAGAGTTTCCCGCCGATCACGACGCCAGCCCCCACGCCCGTGCCGAGCGCGATGCAAACCACATCGCGGTATCCGTGCGCCTCGCCGAAGCGGCAGACGCCCAGCGCAAAGCAGTTGCAGTCGTTGTTGACCGAAACGGGCACGCCGAACCGCTTCTCGAAGCGCTCCTTGAGATGCACCTCCCGCCAGGAGGGAATGCCGACCACGTCGTAGACGATTCCCCGGTCCGCATCCACCACCGAAGGGACACCGATGCCGATACACTCGACGCCGGGCGTGATGAGCCTGTCGATGAGCGACGCGATATGGTCCAGAACCTCCCCCTCGGGACGATCCGCCCGGCAAGGCTCGGAAAGCATCCGCTCGATCCGGCCGCCGGCCACCAGCCCGACGCGCACGTTCGTACCGCCCAAATCCACCCCGATTCTCATCGCTCTACCGCTATTTCCGTGATTTTACCCCCTGCGAAACGGGCATGGTCGACCATACGGCCGTCGTCTTCGCGAATCCAGGTCTCGAATCCCCGCTCTCCTTCGGTCAGCAGCAGCAGCCGCACACCCGGACGCAGGTTGTTGTAAGTCGTATTGTCGCCCGAAAAACGACCGTAACCGAGACAAATGCCCTTGTCGGCCACCAGGTAATCGATGTCGTGATCGTGGCCTACGAATGTTCCCATCACGCTGCCCATCTCGACCATGGCCGCGAACATCCCCGTATTCAGTTCGCCCGGGCACTCGTCCTCGGCAGCCCGTCCGATATGGCTGTTCGAAGGATTGCGCCACGCCGCGAGATATTCCGGCAGCACGATGTGGAAAAACGCCAGCGAAGGCACCGCACGGCCGCCGTTGGCGGTCCGCCGGGCCGTGCAGCGGCCGCGCAGCCATTCGACCTGCTCCGGCCGGAACCAATCGTAGCCGTCGATCCCCTCCAGGGTCGATTCGGAGTGCGAATCGAGGCAGTACAGCAGCAATGCGGCCCGCTGCGAACCGCTGCCGAGTATCTCCAGCTCCCGGTCCGCCAACTCCCCGGCTGCATCGAGCGTATTCAGGCTTCCGGGATACGAGGTCACGATCCGGCCGATCTGCTGCCGGCTGATGTCCTGCTCGGAATCGTGGTTGCCCAGCACCACGCAGAAAGGCACCCTGCGCACGGTCATCGTATCGAGCAGGCGACGCCACATAGGCTCGGCCGGGGCTCCGGTCACCACATCGCCCGTGAAGACGACCAAGTCGGGCCGCTCCGAAGCCAGCATGCGGTCCAGCCGGGCAAAGGTCTTCTCGGCCTCGGCAAGCCGCCGGGGCTTGGAGGGGTCGAGGTGCATATCCGTAAACTGCGCTATTTTAAAGGTCTTATCGCTGCCGAAACGCAGCACAGGCTGCTGCGCCCGAACGGAGGCCGTCCCCCATACGAAGAAGGCGCAGGCCGACAAAATCCACTTGTTCATTTCACAAAAAGTGCTTTAATTCAACTTCACGCTGCCGCTCTTTTCCACGTGCACGGTGCTGCTGCGACCGTCGCCCCACGTCACCACCAATTCGAACGGGACAGAGGTCGCAACGCTCACCGCAGGCGTCTCGTCAGCCGATCCGCGGGCGCGGACCTTCAGGTCCACGACGCCGTCGGGACCGAACGGATAACGTTCGATGCCGTGCGCTTCGGTTCGGGTGACATTCCACTCGATCCGCCGCTCCGCATAGTCGGACTTGATGCCGAGCACATACTCGATGAAGACGGCGATGGGCGGCAGGCCGGTCCAGCCGACGAAATCCTTACGGGCCATAAATCCGGGTTCGAGCTTCTCCGGAGCGTAATACTCCCAAAAAGTCCCCGTGTTCTTCCACACCTCGAAGACCGCGGCGTAGTGGTTCTCGGCAATCTGCTGCGCCTCGGCGCGGTAGCCCTTGCGCCAGAGACCGTCGATCACCATATAGTTGGCCCCGGGCCAGACGCCGCCCTGCCAATAACGGCCCAAGGCATTGTATTTACGGTGGTCGGCCGAGAGCGACGGCACGCGGTGCGGGCGGTCGAACTCCGTCGAGTCGCTCAGGTGAGCCACGAAACGGTCCAGACGCTCCTTGTCGAGCACGTCGGTCTGCAACGCCCAATAGGCGTAAATGCCCTTGGCCGTACCCAGCGACCCGTCGGCGTAACGGTCGAAGAGGAAGCCTTCCGCATCGTTCCACATAAAGTCGTTGATATGCTTTTTGAGGAAACGGTTTTCGTCCTCGACCTCTTCGATCTCCTGCCAGCGCTCGATGTAAAACCCGATCTGGAGCAGCGATTCATTGACGAGCATCTGCTGCAGGTTGGCATCGAGCCACTCCATGTGGCCGTTGGAGAAAATCTGGTTGTAACCCTCCGGGACGCGGGGCGTGTTGTCCATGCCCGTGCCCCAGCCGCTCGACCAATAGGTCCCGTTGGGCCACGTCCGGTTGAGCTTCCACCATTTGGCATAGGCGCACAGGGCCGGGAAAATCTTGTGCAGGCGGTCGATGTCCCCGAACTGCCGGTAGTACATCAGCTCGGTCCACGGAAGCAGGTTCGGCCCGGTCGAGGTGGGGTCGTAGCGCTCGAAACAGTCGGAACCGTCGGCGCGTATCTCCCGGCAGATAAAGCCGTCGGGATGCTGGTGCGAATAAAAGTTGTCGAGCGTCCGCTGGAAGGGAAAGAAACGGTAACCGTAACGGGCGAACATCATCATGAACGAAGCGTCCCACATGAAAATATTGCCGTTGTAGGCGATGTCGAGGTAGGGAGAGACGAACCCCGAGCCCTCCTGGGGCTGGCGGATGTTGCCCACGGCGATCTGCCAGGCATGCCAATACATTTCGATCTCCCGGTCATGGCCCTCCCAGAACGGTGCAGGCAGAATCTTCCGCGCCTCGGCGAACGAACGGGGCCGTATCGTCTCGGGTTTCATCGTCCGGAAATCGTTCTCGGCCACGAACACCTCTTTCACATAGGTATTCTTATAGGGCAGTTCGTAAGGACCCGAACGCAGGTCCTGCGCTCCGGCCACGGCCGGAACGGCGGCGGCGAGCAGAAAGGCTGCAATATGTCTTCCGATTTTCATACCACCCTATTTTACAAGCGATTTGATCCTGCGTGGAATTTCCGTATTGCGGTACGTGCCGCAAAAACGGTCGGAACCCGGTCCGTATGCAAAGACGGGAAGCATGATCGGCGTGTGGTCGTCGGAGACGTAAACGCCCATGATCCGTCCCGTAGCCTCGTCACCGTCGACCAGCGTCAGGCCGCCCGTCTCGTGGTCCGCCGTGACGACGACCAGCGTCTCGCCGTTCGAATCGGCGAATTTCAGCGCCTCGGCAATCGCCAGGTCGAAACTCAGCATCTCGAGAACCGACCCGGGCAGGCAGCGCGAATGGCCCGCATAGTCGATTTTGGCGCCCTCGACCATCAGGAAAAAGCCCTTGTCGCTGCGCTCCTGCAGTTTCGCAATGGCTCCGCGCGTGGCGTCGGCCAGCAGGGAGAGGTTCTTCTCGTCGGCGGCTTCGTCCATCTCCTCGTCGATGCAGATCACCTTGCCCTTCGCGGCGTTGAGCTCGTCCACCGAACGGACGAAATTATACTGTTTCGAGAGTTCGCCCACCAGGTCGATGCCGTCGTCGCGGTGTGTGAATTTGCGGATTCCGCTGCCACAGAGCAGGTCCAGACGCCCTTTCAGCAGCCACGCGGTCAGCTCGTCCGAATTGTCGCGCTCGACCGAATGGCCGAAGAATGCCGTCGGCGTGGCGTCGGCAATGTCGCCCAGCGTCACAACGCCGGCGGCACGGCCGCGGTCGAGGAAGAAATCGCTCAGCGAGGGATATTCCGTTCCGTCGGCCCCCATGGAGATATGACGGTTTTCGTGCGCCTCGCCCGTGGCCAGGGCGCTGCCTCCGGCGGCCGAATCGGTCGTAAAGGCATCCAGCGCATTGTTCTGCTGCAAGCCGATACTTTTCAGCCCCATCAGCGTCAGGTTCTTGTTGGCGAACACGGCGGCCACGATCTGCGACAGCCCCATGCCGTCACCAATCAGGAAAATCACATTTTTCACCTTTCCCTTGCCCCTGTCATTCCGGTAGGTCGGGGTATAGACATCAATGCCTTTCGAAAGCTGGAGCTTATCGCTCTGGAAGCCCTTGAAATCCCGGGTCGCCTTGTCCAGCCGCTTCGTGCCCGTCACGGTCGAAGAGGCGGCACGGCGCTCGCCGATCTGGAAATTCTTGTTGCCGAAATCGTTGAAAAACTCGGCGCATACCTCCGGACGGTCGGTGTTGATGTAGTCGATCCCCATGTCGTAGAACGTATAGTAGACCGTCACCCCCTCGGGAGCTCCCCAGAACCGCACGGGCTTGTCCCACGCATGGGCCTTGTCGATAATCCGTTCGAGCTTCTCACGCTCCGCAGGGATGATGGAGCCTTTACCGTTCCATTGGGAGAATTGTTGGAAATCGGCGCTTATCAGGGCGATGCGCTCCAACTGTTCGGGCGTGTATTCCGTGTCCCAGGCCCCGTCGAAACGGATATAAGCCGGGTAATTGCCGAAATCGGCAGGCGCAGGAACCCGGCCCGTCACGGTGACGCGCACGGCTTCGGGATTCACCCCGGGATCGAACACCTCGGGCCAGCGTCCCAGCAGTTCGGCGACGGCACGCAGCGTCGGATCGGTCGCGGATTTGAGTTCGACCATCAACTGCAGATGCTGGTCCGAATCCCTCCAGGCCCGGCCGCCGTTGCGCTTGAAAAGCGTCACGAGAGGCTCCACATACAGCGCTTCGAAGGTCATGTCGGGCGACAGGTCCCCGACATCGTGTCCCACGAGCAGCACCCCGTCGTGCAGGAACACATCGGCCTCTATCGACGCGACCTGCTGGGCGTAAGCCTGATAGAAAGGCACCCGCCGGGCATAATCGTTGTGCGAATGAATCAGCACGGGCGGCTGGGCGACAGCCAGGCCGCAGACGAACAACGCCGCGGCGGACAACCAAATTTTCAAAATCTTTCTCATATCGGTTTCTTTTTATCGTACATAGCTCAAACGAGCCTCGACAGGTGCATGGTCGGAGAGGTATCCTCCGCCGAGCGTGTCGGGCAATATCGAACAGGATTGGACCTCCAGGCCGCCACCGTAGAACACATAGTCGATCAGCGGACGTTCTTCCACGGGAAGCTGCCCGAAATCGGAGAAGCTCCACGCCGTTCCGGTTCGGACCGGGGCCGTGTCCCAGGCGCTGCGCAGGGTTCCGTCGGCCACCACGTGCGCAATGACCGGCGACGAGGGTTCGGCGTTGAAATCGCCCGTAAGAATCACCGGACGGTCGCCGCGCAGCGTTTCGATGCGCAGCAGCAGCAATGCGACGCCCTCACGGCGGGCCTGCTCGCCGATATGATCGAGGTGGGTGTTGATAAAAAGCAGCTCGCGGCCGCTCTTATCACGCAGCATGACCCACGTCGCCAGACGCTCGCAGGCTCCGTCCCATCCCTTCGAACCGGGCGTCTCGGGCTCCTCGCTCAACCAGAACACCCCGGAGTCAAGCAATTCGAAACGGTCGCTGCGGAAAAACACGGCGTTGAATTCGCCCGCACGCGCTCCGTCTTCCCGGCCGACGCCAACCGCGCAGTAACCGGGCAGCAGGGCCTGCAGGTCGTCGAACTGATTGGCGAGCACCTCCTGCGTCCCCAGCAGATCGACGGCCTCCGAGCGGATCAACTCCCCGACCCGTTCGCGGCGGAAACGCCAATTATTCACCCCGTCCTCGGGATTGTCATAGCGCATATTCAGCGTCATCACGGTCAGGTCCTGCGGCGTGTTGCAGGAAACCGCAGCCGTCAGCGCCAGCAGAAAAAACAATTTCTTCATAGCCGTATTATTTTACGAACAGATTTTCAGCGGGAATCGGCGAGAACGCCTCTTCGCCGGGGGCTTTCCAGCCCCATTGGAGCTCCTGCCCCTCGTAATCCTCGAAATAGAGCAGTTTGCAGGCATGCAGTCCCGCCTCGAGGGCCACGCACCCGGTGGCCGTGACCGCGGCGTGCGAACTATCGTTGTCCACGACCTTGCGGCCGTCGATGAACAGCACGCTGCCGTCGTCGCTCCGCGTGAAGAATTCCCAGACTCCCCGGCGGGGAATCCGGATAAGTCCTTCGAACACATAGCCGAAATGGTCCTCCTGCGGCGCTTCGGCAATCGAAGGAACAGCCATCACGCCCGTGGAGACGAGCTTCCCGCGAGCGATGTCCGCCACCTTCGAGAAAATCCCTTCGTAATAGGCGAACCGGATTCCCGGAACGCTCGCAGCGGCGGCCGCAGGGGGCAGGAAAACGGCCTTTTCGGCCCGGAGCGTCAGGGTCTGGCTGGGCGCGGCTCCCGCCTTGAAGCCTTTGGCGCAAAGCGTCAGCGAACGGTCCACCCGCAGCGGCGCCTGATAAAGCGCCGAAAGCGAATCGGGTTCCGAACCGTCGAGCGTATAACGGATTTCGGCTCCCGGGGTCGTCGTCGCCAGCGCCACATCGACCGGCTCGGTGAACAGATTCACCGACTGCGTCGTATAGGGGATCGACACCGCCTCGCCGCGAGTCAGCGAATAGGGCTGTGCGGCCGGGTCCGACGCCCGGTCGAAAGCGGGCTGAGGCAGCATCTCGAAATGCAGCTCTCCGCCCTCCATCAGCTGATCGTAGGTGATGAAATTCTTATCGACCGCCTGCCCGTTGAGCGTCACGCTCCCGACATAGCGGTTGCGCCGCGGCTTGTCGGCCGTCACGGTCAGCGTCCGGCCGTTGGCCAGCCGCACGGTCGCCTTCTCGAACAGCGGCGCCGTCAGCACAAATTCATTCGAACCCGGACACACCGGATAAAAACCCAGCGAAGAGAAGATATACCAGGCCGACATCTGTCCGCAATCCTCGTTGCCGATGATCCCTTCCGGGGTCGGGGCATACATTTCGTCGAGCAGGCGGCGCGTCAGCTCCTGCGTCTTCCACGGCTGGCCGACATAACTGTAAAGGTAGGCCATGTGATGGCTCGGCTCGTTGCCGTGGGCATACTGCCCCATCAGGCCCGTAATGTCGACCAGTCCCGCATCCTCATGCGGCGATTCGAGCGTAAAGAGGCGATCCAATTCCTGTATGAAAGCCTCGCGGCCGCCGAAAAGCTGTTCCAGGCCGTTCACGTCGTGCGGCGCGAAGAAGCGGTACTGCCACGGCGTAGCCTCGGTATAGTCGCGTCCGGCCACGAACTCCTCAAAAGGTTCCGACCAGCTCCCGTCGGCCTGCCGACCCCGGAAAAAGCGGGTCGATCCGTCGAAAACACGGACGTAGTTGAGCGCCCGGCGGTCGTACTCGCGGGCCGTTTCGGTCCGCCCCATCGCCTCGGCCATGCGGGCGATGGCCCAATCGTCATAGGCATATTCCAGGGCGCAGGAGACCGACTCGCGGCAGATGTTCGACGGGATGAAGCCCTGCGACACGTAGTAGGCCGAACCCTTTTTGTTGATATTCGACGAGCGGATCATCGCATCGAGGGCCTTCCCGGCATCGTAACCGCGAATACCCTTCAGATAGGCGTCGGCAATGACCGACACGGCGTGATAACCGATCATCGTGCCGGTCTCCCCCGAGGCGAGGGGCCAGACGGGCAGTTCGCCCGTTGCGTCGTACATGTCGAGCATGCTGGCAATCATGTCGTTCACACGCGCCGTATCGACGAGGGTTTGCAGCGGATGCCACGCCCGGAAGGTATCCCACAGCGAGAACGTCGAATAGTATGCGCGGCCGTCGGCGACGCGGGCGATGGTCTGGTCGCTGCGGCGGTACTCCCCGTTGACGTCGCTCATCAGGTTGGGAGAGAGTTTGGCGTGGTACTGCGCCGTATAGAAATTGATCCGCTCGTCGCGGGTGCCGCCCTCGACGACAATGTCGCCGAGCGCATCGCGCCACAACGCCTCCGCACGCAAGCGCACGGCGTCGAAATCCAGTTCGGGAACCTCGGTGAGACTGTTCTCACGCGCATTTTCCGCGCTCACGGCCGAAAGTCCGACTGCGACGGTCAGCGTCCCGAGGCCGGGAGCGAACGTCAGCACGGCCTGCCTGTCCCCGAGCAGCTGCACGTCGGTGAAGGGTTCCGAAAAGCGGGCCGAAAAGAAAACGCAGTGGTCGGAGACCCATCCCTGCGTGCGCCGCATCCCCGCAAGCTCGTCGGGCGCCGTTTGCCGCAACTCGCGCAGGTCTATCTTTTCATCGGTGATCGTATGCATCAGGTCGACGACCACCCTCCGCGGTCCGGCGCCGTGGAACGTATAGCGGTGCACACCGGTACGGGGCGCCGCCGTAAGTTCGACCGTCAACCCCTCCCCGGGCAGTTCGACCGCATAATAGCCGCAGGACGCCCGCTCGCGGTCATGCGAAAAGGCGTAAGGCTGCGGCAGATACTCGCCGTCGCGCACCACTTCGGCCCGGGTGGCGGGATGGAACAGGATGTCGGCCAGGTCGGCGCAGCCCGTTCCGCTCAAATGCGTATGGGAAAACCCGTCGATCGTCCGATCATCGTAATGATAACCCGCACAGGCGTCCCAGTTGTCCGCCCGCGTATCGGGACTGAGCTGCACCATGCCGAATGGAGTCGTGGCGCCGGGATAGGTGTGCCCGTGGAATCCGGTCCCGATGAAGGGATCGACATATTCGAGCGGAGCGGAAGAACGGGCATAGGCGGCACCCGCAAGCGCTGCAAATGCCAAAATCAAGGTTCGCATCATGGTCGTTCGGATGGGTTAGAGTTTCGTGTATACAAATATAATAAGGCCTCCGCCGTAACCGGCGGCGATTTCCGCTTTTGCGTCCTCATTTCACGCAGACATTTCGCCGGAGAAACCCCGCCCCGCGAAGAACTGCGGACAAAAAAGCGGACCGGACAGCGTCGTTTCTGCGAAAAAAGGCTATCTTTAGCCCATAAAAGATCTCCAGAATGGCACGTATTATCTTTCTGACGGATTTCTCCGAGGCTTACGCCCGGGGCCTTCTGCTGGGTATTGCACGTTACGCCCACGACACCGGACAAGCCTGGAGCCTCTGCCGGCTGCCCCTCTCCATTCGCGATAAATTCGGTATCGAAGCCGTAATCGACTGGGCACAGCGCATGCGTGCCGATGCCGTCATCGGACAGTTCTACAACACGGACAACATCGAACTGTTCGCCCGCAACGGCATCATCGCCGTCGCACAGGATTTCAAAACCCGCTTCACGACGATTCCCAACATCACGGGACCCCACTATCGGGCCGGGCAGATGGGCGCGGAATATTTTCTGAAAAAGGGATTCCGCCATTTCGCGTTCTACGGCACCCGCGGAATCGTATGGTCCGACGAACGCTATCAGGGTTTCCGCGAAACGATCCGGCAGGCCAATCCCGAATTCACCTTCTCGGCGCTGCGGAACACGTCGCAGACGGACCTGTGGCTCTACGACCCAATTCAGCTGACCACCTGGCTGCAATCGCTGCCCAAACCGGTTGCAATCATGGCCTGCGACGACAATCAGGCTTATCACATCACAGAGGCCTGTCTGCACGCCGAAGGCGGAGGGGGGGGGAATTTTCGCATCCCGGACGACATCGCCGTACTCGGCGTAGACAACGACGAAACGATCTGCCGGCTCTCGGACCCGAATCTCTCGTCGCTTAACCAGAACATCGAACAGGGCGGATACGACGTAGCCCGCCTGATCGACCGGATCATCCGCGACCCGGAGGCCGAACGGGAGGACGTCATGGTATTCCCGACACACATCGTGACCCGGCAGTCGACGGACATCTATGCCAACAACGATCCGCACATCGCCGAGGTGCTGAAATACATCCACGAAAACATCAGCCAGAAAATTTCGGTCGACAACCTGGTCTCGCTCGTACCGCTCTCGCGCCGCCTGCTGGAGACCCGGTTCAAGAGGAGCATGGGCACGTCGATCTACGACTACATCATTCAGGTCCGGATCGAAAAGATGACGCAGCTGCTGTGCGAAGGAATGAGCGTCTCGGAAGCGGCCGTCGAACTGGGATTCTCCGACATCAAGAATGTTTCGCGCTCGTTCAAGCAGCTCAAAGGCATCACCCCGTCGGAATACCGGCAGCAGGTCATACAAGCCAAATTCTGATTCGCGGCGAACCTGCGCAAAACGAAGAACCTACTGCGCATATCGGGGAGCGCAGGAGCGGGAATCCTGTTATTTTTGCAGAAACCAATACTCAACCGCATGAAAAAACTGCTTCTCCTGCTATCGACGCTCTCTGCCGCCGCAGCCGTCAGCGCATCCGGCCCCGATTGCGGGACCTCCAACCGCCCGGAAGCCTCGGAGCGGCTCTTCACCTCGCAGGCCGTCGAACGGCAGATCGAACGTATCCGGCAGACGGTCACGGTTCCCAAGTTGGTCTGGATGTTCGAAAACTGCTTCCCCAATACGCTCGACACCACCGTCCACTACCGCAAGGACGAGGAGGGGCAGGACGATACCTTTGTATATACGGGCGATATTCACGCCATGTGGCTGCGTGACTCGGGAGCGCAGGTGTGGCCCTACCTCCCGCTGGCACGCGAAGACAAAGCCCTGCGCCGCCTGATCCGGGGCGTTGTCCGCCGCCAGTTGAAATGCCTGCTGACGGACCCTTACGCCAATGCTTTCAACGACGGCCCCACCGGAACCGGCTGGCAGGACGACTGGACGGAGATGAAGCCCGAACTGCACGAACGCAAGTGGGAGCTCGACTCGCCGTGCTATGTGATCCGGCTGGCTTACGGCTACTGGAAAACCACGGGCGACGCCTCGGTGTTCGACGAACGATGGATAGAGGCCATGCGCCTCGTGCTGAAAACCCTGCGCGACCAGCAGCGCCGCGAAGGGCCCGGACCGTACACGTTCCAGCGCGTGACCGAAGATGCGCTGGACACCCAGCTCAAAAACGGATACGGCCATCCGGCAAAACCCGTCGGGCTCATCGCCTCGTCGTTCCGGCCTTCGGACGACGCCACGACCTTTCCGTTTCTGGTCCCGTCGAATTTCTTCGCCGTCTCATCGCTGCGCAAGGCCGCGGAGATACTGCGCACGGTAAACCGCGACGAACCGCTGGCGTCCGCATGCGAAACGCTCGCCGCCGAGGTCGAACGGGCGCTGAGAGAATATGCCGTCTGCGACCATCCGCAGTTCGGAAAAATATACGCTTTCGAGGTCGACGGCTTCGGCAACCGCCTGCTGATGGACGACGCCAACGCTCCCAGCCTGCTGGCCATGGCCTATCTGGGGGATGTCCCGCAGGACGATCCCGTCTACCGGAACACCCGGCGCTTCGTATGGAGCGAATCGAATCCCTATTTCTTCCGGGGCACGGCGGCCGAAGGAATCGGCGGACCGCATATCGGCGCCGACATGATCTGGCCCATGAGCCTGATCATGCGTGCCCTGACCAGCGACGACGACGCGGAAATCAAACGATGTGTCGAGACGCTCGTAAACACCGACGGGGGAACCGGATTCATGCACGAATCCTTTCACAAGGACGACCCTTCGAAATTCACCCGTCCCTGGTTCGCCTGGGCCAACACGCTTTTCGGCGAACTGATCCTCCGGCTGGCCGACGAGGGCAAAACCGATTTGCTGAACAGCATCGAGGTACGCTGAAAAACAGCCGAATCCGGGCCTTCGGACCGGCGGATGCAACAAAAAAAACAGGATGACCGTGATGGCCATCCTGTTTTTTCTGCACCTTTGCGGACTATTTGTCCGTGCGGGTCATACGCTTCTCCTTGATGCGGGCCTTCTTGCCGGTCAGGTCGCGCAGGTAGTAGATACGTGCACGGCGTACGACACCGACCTTGTTGACCTCGATCTTCTCGATGTGAGGCGAGTAGAGGGGGAAGATACGCTCGACACCCACGCCGCCCGAAATCTTGCGGATCGTGAACATCTTGGTCTTGCCCGAGCCCTTGATCTGGATCACTACGCCGCGGAAACTCTGGATACGCTCCTTGTTACCCTCGACGATCTTGTAGGAAACGGTGATCGTGTCACCGGCCTTGAACGACGGTACGTCGGCGTCCGTCTTCGGCCACAACTGCTCGTTGACGAGCTTGATGATTGCGTCTTTGTTCATTGTTGCAACAAATTTTGTGTTTCGCATCCGACATTTCCGCTGCGTTCCGGCTACCATACAGGCCCTTTGCCTGTAATCCCGCGGGTGCCGCGTCCGTTGCCGTCCGCAGCCCGCATCCGCCGTACCGCCCAATGAAAGAGGTTGATATACGCCCGAAAGGGATTGCAAAGATAGGAAGAATTTTCGGAACGGTGCAACTATTGCATGAAAAAAGCGCGAGATTATTTGTATCTTTGCAGGAAAACGAACTGAAAAAGATGAATGAAAGACTGATACTTGTCACCAACGACGACGGCTACGATTCCAAAGGCCTGGCCGCTGCCGTCGAGGTGGCCCGGGGCTTCGGCCGTGTGGTGGTCGTGGCCCCCGAGACGATGCAGAGCGGCATGAGCCAGGCCATCACGATGTACAATCCCCTCTACCTGCGGCGCGTCCGCGAGGAGGAGGGGCTCGAAATATACGCCTTCTCGGGAACGCCGGTCGACTGCGTGAAGATGGCATTCGATTACCTGCTGCGCGACGAGCGTGTAGACCTGGTGATCTCGGGCATCAACCACGGCTCCAATTCGGCCGTCAACGTGCTCTACTCCGGGACGATGGGCGCGGCCATCGAGGGCAGTTTCTACAGCTGCCCGGCCATCGGACTGTCGCTCGACGACCACCGCGACGATGCCGATTTCGACGCGGCGGTGGCCTGCGGCAAACAGATCGTCGGCGACATCCTCGCCGGGGAGATCGAATTGCCGCTGTGTCTCAACGTCAATGTCCCGGTCGGACGCCCCGAAACGATAAAGGGAATAAAACTCTGCCGCCAGAACCGCGGTTTCTGGCGCGAGGAGTTCTACCGCCACGAAGACCCCCGGGGCCGCGAGTATTTCTGGCTCACGGGCGAATTCGTCAACGGCGAACCCGGAGCCGAGGATACCGACGAATGGGCCCTGGCGAACAACTATGTGGCGGTGGTCCCCGTGCAGACGGACCTGACCGATTACCGGCAGCTGAAAAATCTTGGCAATGTGCTGAAATAGTCGTATATTTGCCGTAAGACAAATCCGACGCCTATGCTGATCAAGATCCTGCTCGTCATCGCCATCGTCATCCAATGCGTCGCCACGGGCTACGCCCTGCGGCTGGTGCGCACCACCAAATACAATTCGGTGTGGATTCTCTTCATCGTAGGTTTCTCGCTGCTCTCGGTCGAACGCCTCGTGCAGCTGCTTCTCGCCTCGGGTTTCGAGGTCATTCCGCGCTGGTGGTTCGGCTACCTGGGCATCGTGATCTCGGTCTGCCTCTCGATCGGCGTGATGTACGCCCACAAACTTTTCAAATACATCGACCGGCTCAACCGCCAGCGGTCGCTGCTGAACAAGCGCATCCTGACGGCCGTGCTCCGCACCGAGGAGAAGGCCCGTTCGCGCTTCTCGAAGGAGCTTCACGACGGCCTCGGGCCGCTGCTCTCGTCGGCCCGGATGTCGCTCACGGCCCTTTCGCGCGAGGAACACAATGCCGACCAGCGCGAGATCATCGACAATACGACCTATGTCATCGACGAGGCGATCCGTTCGCTGCGCGAAATTTCGAACAACCTCTCGCCGCACGTGCTGAACGATTTCGGACTGGCCCGCGGGGTGCAGAATTTCATCGACAAGAGCGCCGCGATGCACGACGTGAAGATACGCTTCACAACCAACCTGCGCTCGGAACGCTACGACACCGACATCGAGGTGATCCTCTACCGCGTGATCTGCGAGCTGATCAACAACTCGCTCAAACACGCCGCCTGCACGGCGGTCAACCTCTCGCTGTCGCAGAACGGCCCCGAGCTGACGCTCGACTATACCGACAACGGCCGGGGATTCAATCCGCAGGCGATGATGGACTGCGGCATGGGGCTTTCGAACATCGCTTCGCGCATCAATTCGCTGGGCGGGACCTTCGACATCTCCTCGGCCAAGGGCAAGGGGATGCGGGCCGCCATCCACGTCAATACGCAGCAGGCCCCTGCGCCTGCCAAACACCGCAAACGCCGCCGGTAATATGGAACGCCGAATTTTGCTCGTAGACGATCATTCGCTCTTCCGCAATGGACTGCGGGGACTGCTCGAACGCTGTGCGGACTGCCGCGTGGTGGGCGAGGCGGCCAGCGGCGAGGAGTTTCTGGCCATGCTGGACGATGTCGAAGCCGACATTGTCTTCATGGATTTCTCCATGCCGGGGCTCGACGGCGCACAGACGACCGAACGGGCGCTGGCGCGGCGTCCCGACCTGCAGATCATCACCCTTTCGATGTTCGGTGAGGAGAGTTACTACTCGCGGATGGTCGAGGCAGGAGCCCGGGGCTTTCTGCTGAAAGATTCCGACATCGGCGACGTGATCGACGCCATCGAGACGGTGATGGGCGGCGGGAGTTACTTTTCGCCCCAGCTGTTAGCCTCGCTCACGGGGCGCATGCGCACGCGCGAAGACGCCGCCGACGAACAGCTCTCGTCGCGTGAACGCGAGATTCTGGTGGCGGTCTGCCGGGGCCTGTCGAATCAGGAAATCGCCGACGAACTCTTCATTTCGAAGCGCACGGTCGACAAGCACCGCGCCAATATCCTCGAAAAGACCGGCTGCAAGAACACCGCCAGCCTGGTCGTCTATGCCATCCGCAACGGCATCGTCGACATCTGACCCGCCAACCCTTAAAAATTTCCGATATGAAAAAAATGCTTTTCGGAGCCGCTCTCGTGCTGGCTCTCTTCGTTTTCGCCGCTCCGGCCGCCGCACAGGACGGCGAATACCGCCAGCAGCTGACCAAAATGCTGGACAAGTCCGGTGCGCTGGCTTCGGCGGATGTCATTATGGACCAGCTGATTCCCGCCATGAAGCAGCTGACGGCCAAGGAGGTTCCCGCCGATTTCTGGGACAGCTTCCGGGCCAAGTGGAACCGGAAGACCAAGGATAAACTGGTCGAAATCTATGTGCCTATCTATAAGAAACACCTGACGCTCGCCGACCTGAAGCAGATCGTGGCTTTCTACGAATCGCCCGTGGGAAAGAAGCTCGCCGCGGCGACGCCCTCCATGACCAGCGAAGGCATGCAGGCCGGACAGCAGCTCGGCATGGAGATCGCCCGGGAAATGATGCAGGAGATGCAGCAACTGGGCTATAAATAGCGGTCGGAATTACAGCAGCGGAGAGAATACCCGCATCAGCGACTCGGCCCAGCGGCGCGGCCGCGGACGGTTGAACCATTCGTTCGGGGTCAGGACGTGACAGCGCGAGGCGTCGTCCTCGAAGACGGCGTCCATACGGGCCGTGAACTCCGTGTCGTAGACGAAGGCGTTGATCTCGAAATTGTGCTCGAAACTGCGGAAATCCATGTTTGCCGAGCCGATTACGGTCAGCGCATCGTCGATAATCAGTAACTTGGAATGCAGGAATCCGGGGGTGTAGAACAGAATCTTCACCCCCGCTTTCATCATGTCGTCGAGGTAGGAGTGCGACGCCAGGTCCACGATCTTCGAATCGGACCGCGCCGGGAGCATCAGCCGCACGTCGATGCCTGCCAGCGCCGCCACCTGCAGGGCCGTGTTCAGCACGTCCGAAGGCAGGTAGTAAGGAGTTTGTATCCAGATCCGCCGCCGGGCGTTCGAAACGGCGTAGCTGTCGGCCTGAAGCAGCGCCCGCCATTGTCCGAAGGGGCCGCTGGGGACGATCTGGAGAATGTCATTCGTGAGCCGTTCCGTCTGGGGAAAATACGCCGCACCCGTTATATGCTGTTTGGTGGTCGCCGACCAGTCGCTCAGGAACGACACCTGAAGCCCTGCCGCGCCGCTGCCCTCGATCCGGAAATGGGTGTCACGCCACGAACCCCACTCCGTGCCGCGGATGTAGCGGTCGGCAACGTTCATGCCGCCGATAAATCCCACGCGGCCGTCGATGACGGCGATCTTGCGGTGGTTGCGGTAGTTGACCTTGCTGGTGAAGAGCGGGAACTTGACGTGCAGGAACGAGAAGACCTCGATTCCCTCGCGGCGCATCCCTTCGAAAAAGGCTTTTTTCACCCCGCTGCACCCCACGTCGTCGTAGAGTATGCGCACCTCGACCCCCTGCCGGGCCTTTTCCACCAACGCATCGCGCAGGCGGCAGCCCGTTTCGTCGTCGCAGAAGATGTAATACTGAATGTGAATATGATGCTTCGCCCCGGCGATCTCGGCCAGCAGGGCCTCCATTTTCGACGTGCCGTCGGTGTAGGGGGTGATGTGGCTGCCGTAGAGCGGTACGGAGTGGATCGTGCTGTAGAGGAGCGTGGCCAGCTGGCGGTGCTCCTCCGGGATTTCGGGCCGCTCCGTGTCGTGGGCCTCCTCGAGCTGCATGGTGATGCGCCTGCGCGTGCGGCGCGAAATGATGCGCCGTTTGGAGAGGTTCTGTCCGAAAAAGAAATAGAACAACAGCCCCACGACAGGTGCGAACACGAGTACGATGATCCACGGCAGGGTCTTCAGCGGGTTCCGGTTGTCGGTGATGATGACCAGGACGATGCTGAGGATCGTGACCGTGTAGAGAACGAGGAACGTATATGTCAGTATCTGCTGCATATTGCCGGTTTCTTCGTATCATGCGGCGCTTTGCGCCGGGCCGGGCGGGGCCGGGTTACTCCGCCGCCTGCTTGGGGAAGCGCACCGAGTAGAGCAGGTGCTCGACGCCCCGCATGTAGTTGCGTTTGCGGGGCTTGTTCAGGTCGGGGGCGTAAACGTAACAATCGAGTGTGAAAACGCGATTGGTGGCCGTGTCCACGGTCGAATAGCTCACGAACGGGCCGCCCATGAAATCGCCTTTCACGTCCCAGAATCCCCGCAGCTCGCACCACAGGCGTCCTTCGAGGCGGAACAGGCGGTAGTCGGGTTCGAATGCGTCCGAAGTGGTCATGTACGAACCCTCCGAAGGTCCGGGGACCAGCGCCGCATACTTGTTGCGGGCGGCCAGCAAGGCTGCTGCCGAGAGCGACTGCGGTCCTTCGTAAGGGTAGGAGTAGACGAAAAATCCCTGGCTGGCGGTGGGGAACTCGTTGCGGGCCCAGATAAAATCCGGTTTCTGCGCGGCCAGCAGGTATCCTTTCGGAATGCGCATTTCGACCCCGAACGTCTTGCGGACGGCCGCTTCGACTCCGGGGTTATTGTATGTCTCGTTGGCCTTGACGGCGCGGTCGCGCTCAGCCTGTTCGAGGACATAGACCAAGTCCCCGCGGTGCTGCGAGAGATACTCCACCAGCGCCTTATCGTCGGGTCCTTGAAGCGTCAGCACGATCTGCGGATCGGCCGTAACGTCGTATTGCACGGCGGTCGAGGTCTCCTGCAGCGAGGGATCGACGAGCACTTTGAGGATGTTGCGGTGGTCGGCGATCATGCCCGAGAAGCCGCGTTCGGTGACGCGCAGCACGTCGAAGATCGGCTCCACCTGATTCAGGTAGGGCACCGGGGCCGTGAAGATCGCGCGCAGCGAGTCTCCGACCTCGCCCGTCCACTCCGCCTGGGGACATACCACGATCAGTTCGTAGGGTTTTCCCTGGGCGCTTTTTTTCGATTTGTTCAGGGTTTTGAAGGCGTCGCAGCCCACTGCCGTCGCGACGATCAGCGCCGCGAACGCTATCCGGAAGAGCGTTTTCATAACGAGTCTATTCTGTTTGTCTTTGACAAATATAGATATATTTTTTCCAAATGGCCCGGATTTTCACTATTTTTGCGCCGACATGCGTTTTAAACCACCGAAAATAATCCGGCGCCTGATGCCGGACCTGATCTGGGAGATCGACGACGAAGACGGAGTGTTCCTCACCTTCGACGACGGTCCCACGCCGGGTGTCACCGAGTGGATACTCTCCACGCTGGACAAGTACGGTGCCAAAGCGACTTTCTTCGTCCTGGGCAAGAACGTCGAGATGTACCCCGACCTCTACCGGCGCATCCTCGACGCCGGGCACAAGGTGGGCAACCACACCTACTCGCACCAGAAGGGATGGGGCATGAGCCTCGAACGCTATACGGAGGATGTCGATTTCGCCAACGACCTGGTTCACAGCGAACTGTTCCGCCCTCCCTATGCGCGTATCACCCCGGCGCAGGCGCGTTTCCTGGGCCAGCGCTACAAACTGGTGATGTGGGACATCATCTCGCGCGACTACAACCGCCGCCTCTCGCCCCGCACCTGCCTGAAGAACGTCACGAAATACCTCGTGCCGGGCGCCATCGTGGTGTTCCACGACAGCGAAAAAGCCTTCCGCAACATGCGCTATGCGCTTCCCCGCACGCTGGAGAAGATTCGGCAGATGGGCCTCAAATGCAAGGCGATAGAGCTCTGAAAGCATTCTGCGGGCGTTTACGGCGGGCCGTGGCCCCGAGAATAGGAATTTCCGGATTTTTTTCGTAACTTTGCGCCGCGAAAAAACAACAATTATAAATTATATTCCTATGACAATTACAGCAGCTGACATCAAAATCGGCATGTGTATCGAAATGGACGGCAAGACGTTTCTTGTAGTCGATTTCCAGCACTGCAAACCGGGTAAGGGCCCTGCCTTCGTCCGTTCGAAACTCAAGAACCTGGAAAACGGCCGCGTGCTGGACAACACCTTTTCGTCGGTAGGCCAGAAAATCGAGCAGGTGCGTGTCGAGCGCCGTCCCTATCAGTTCACCTATGAGGACGACCTGGGTGCCCATTTCATGCACACCGAGACCTTCGAGGAGATCAACATCGACCGGAACCTGATCAACAACTACGACCTGATCACCGACGGCCAGATCGTCGAGGTGATGTTCCACACCGAGAAAGAGTCGGTTCTTTCGGCCGAGCTGCCCCCGATCGTCGATATGGAGGTGATCTACACCGAGCCGGGCATCAAGGGCGACACGGCTTCGACCAACTCACTGAAACCCGCGACGGTGAATTCCGCGACGGCGAAAGACGGAGCTACGATCCGTGTGCCGCTCTTCATCAACACGGGCGACAAAATCCGCGTCGACACCCGCACCCGCGAGTACTACGAGCGCATCAAATAGTTTTCGATTATAAGCGGATATTTCCGCACATCCCTCAAACGGGACGAATGGGACAAACTCCCGTTCGTCCCGTTCTTTATGACGTCCCGGGCATAACTCCTCCCCGCAAAAAGACGGCACGCATGGCGTACCCGAAAGTACATCCATGCGTGCCGCACGGGAACGGACGCAACGAGACGCCCGCCGAAATCGAGAGTTATTCCGTTACGGGAATATCCTTGTTGACATTCTTCGAACCCACGAGGGCGTAGTAGAGCAGGTAGGCCAACGCGATCACGATCACCCAGTAGCTGGTCAGGTAGCCCATGCCGCCGTCGGTCACGTCGACAATCGCATTCTGAAGCAGGGGCAGGATACCGCCGCCGCAAACCAGCGCCATGAAGATACCCGAAGCTTTCTCGGTGTATTTGCCCAGCCCTTCGACCGCGAGGTTGAAGATGCCGCCCCACATAACGGAGGTGCACAGTCCGACGAGCACCAGCAGCGCCGCATTGACGGGAACGTTCACCAGGCCGAAACCTGCGGAACCGTTGAAGACGGGAAGGTTGACAGCCACCTCGGGAGCGAACATCGCACCCAGCGTAAGCACCAGACCCACGCAGGAAACGACGGTCAGCATGCTCTTGGCCGACACCTTGCTGCCGACAGCGGCGCCCAGCAGACGGCCGATCAGCATCAGGAACCAATACGTGGCGGCAACCGATCCGGCAACGGCCTCGGCATTCACGCCGCTGCCCAGTACGTTCAGGTCGGGATTCTGCAGCCATTTCTGCAGCACGTTGGGAATACCCACCTCGATACCTACATAAACGAAGATCGCGATGGAACCCATGATAAAGTGACGGAACGACAGCGGACCGTATTTGGAAGCCTCGGCGGCCTTTTTGCCGTCCTCCTTCTTGTTCTCCGGAATTTTCGTCAGGCTGATTACGACGAAGGCGAAGGCGAAGATGGCCAGCGCGGCGTACATCAGCGGGAATACGTTGCTGATCTGCGCGTTCTTGATGCCCTCGGGAATCAGCAGACCCGTCAGGATAATCACAGCCGTACCGCAGAGCGAGTTGAACGAACCGCCGGCCTGGATCAGCTGGTTACCCTTGTTACCGCCGCCGCCGAGCTTGTTCAGCATGGGATTCACGACCGTATTGAGCAGGCACATGGAGAAACCTGCGATGAACGCTCCCAGCAGGTAAACGCCGAAACTCTGGGCCGTACCAGACAGCGTCTGGATGCCGACACCGATGAAACCGACGGCAATGGCGACCAGCGCGGTCTTCTTGTAGCCAAACTTCTGAAGCATGTTGCCCGCAGGATAGCCCATGATCGCATAAGCGATGAAATTGGCGAATACGCCCAGCGTACCCATCCAGTTCGGGACATTGAACTGATACTTCAGAATGTCACCCATCGGTGATGCCAGATTCGTCACGAACGAGATCATACCGAAGAGGAAGATCATCACGACGATCGGCAAAACATAATTTTGTTTTTTAGTCTCCATTTTTATCTATTTAGGTTAATGAGTTTTCGGGGAAGCGGGATCAGCGGTCCCGTTCGGCGATGTAGGCGCAGAGGTTGATCAGCGCCGAGCGGTATTCGGAATCCTCGTAGTCGGCGAGCATCTCCACAGCCCGCGTGACGTAGCTTTGCATCACCTCGGCGGCAAAGGCCAGGCCGCCTTCGTTCTCGACCGCCGAGCGCAGGTATTCGACCGCATCGTCGTCCTCGTGGCAGCGGGCCAGCCGGGCCAGCAGGTCGGCGCGGCGCTCCTCCGAGGCACGGTCGAGCACCGAGAGCAGCGGCAGCGTGATTTTACCCTCGCGCAGGTCGTTGTTCGCCGGTTTGCCCGTATGCGCCGCCGGGGTATAGTCGAGAATGTCGTCCTGAATCTGAAAGGCCATGCCCACGGCCTCGCCGAAGCGGCGCATCGTGGCGACCTTGTCGCGCGTGGCCCCTACGGCCAGCGCACCGGCCGAAGCGCTGACGCCCAGCAGGCTCGCGGTCTTCTTATAAATAATGTCGAGATACGCCTGGCGGTTCATCGTGCGGTTCCGGGCGCATTCGTCCTGCAGGACCTCACCCTCGCACAGCGCGGCCATCGAGCCGCAGACGTGGGTCACCAGGTCGAACTGCCCGCTCTGCAGGCCGATATTCATGTTTTTGGCCAGGATGTAGTCGCCGAGGATCACGGCTTTGTGCGACTGCCAGCGGGCGTTGGCCGAAGGTTTCCCGCGGCGCATGTCGGATTCGTCGATCACGTCGTCGTGAATCAGCGACGCCACATGGATCATTTCGACCAGCATGGCGGCCAGACAAGCCCGGCGGCCCATCGCGGCACCCTTCACCGGGGCGTTCATCGCCGCCGAAAGCATCACCAGCATGGGACGGATGCCCTTGCCGCGCGTGGAAAGGGCGTATCGCAACATATCGGAAAGCAACTCCCCCTCGGCCGTGAACTGGCGGTCGACAAAATCGTCGAAGGCCTCCAGTTCGGCAGTCACGGGTTTGTGAATGTCTTCGAGTGTAATCATAGGGACAAAGATAGTGATTTTTCGCAATCACGACTCGGGAAGTAACTATTTTTTCGTACCTTTGAGGCCGGTGCCGTAACGGCACTTTTGGGAGTCGGAAGGTTTTGCCGGGCTGCATCGCAATCCGGTTTTGGGCCCATTCGGCTTTTTCGTACCTTTGACAATCGGTTAAGACTCGGTAAAATGGAATTTTCGAACGCTATACGCACAAAATTGCTGCCGACGGCAACGGCCCTCGTGCTCTTCTTCGTGGTGAGCGCACTCTATTTCGCCCCGCAGTTCCGCGGCGAGGTGCTCCCCCAGCACGACGTCATCCAGTACGAAGGCATGGCCAAGGACATCACCGACATGCGTGCCGCGACGGGCGAAGACCCGCAGTGGACGGGCGGCATGTTCGGCGGAATGCCGGCCTACCTGATTAACGTCGCCTATCCGGCCCAGTTGGTGAAGCGCACCGTCGGACAGGTCGTGAAAATCATCGACACCCCGGCGGCGTTCCTCTTCTTCGCCATGGTGTCGATGTGGCTGATGCTGATGATCTTCGGAGTCAATCCCTGGGTGGGCATCGTCGCGGCGCTGGCCTACGGACTCTCGACCTATTTCCTGCTGATTATCGGCGCGGGGCACGTCACGAAGATGTGGGCTCTGATCTACGCCCCGCTGATGATGGGCGGCGCATGGATGACGCTCCGGGGCAATGTCTGGTGCGGCGCGGCGCTCACGGCGCTCACGGCGTCGCTCGAAATCGGCGCCAACCATCCGCAGATCACCTACTATTTCCTCGTGGCGATGGCCGCGTTCTGGATCAGCGAGGGAATCGTCTCCTTCCGGGAAAAACGGCTCAAAAACTTTACTCTGCGCACCGCGGCACTGGCCGCAGCGGGCCTGCTGGCCGTGGCGTCGAATTTCTCGCCCCTGTGGTACACAGCCAAACATTCGAAGGAGACCATCCGCGGCGGTTCGGAACTCGCGGCGACGGCCGAGACCTCGAAAAGCGGCCTCGCGCTCGACTACGCCACGGCGTGGAGCTACGGCAAGGCCGAGACCTTCAACCTGCTGATTCCCGATTTCATGGGCCGCGAATCGGCCACGGCATTTCCGGCGGACGGAGCGACGGCCGCCGTGCTGAACGATTACGGACTGCGCGGCGCGGCGCAGCAGCTGCCCGCCTACTGGGGTACGCAGCCCTACACGGGCGGCCCGACGTATCTCGGAGCCGCGGCCGTCTTCCTCGCAGCGCTGGGAATAGCCCTGGCCCGGGGACGCAACAAATGGTGGATCATCGCCGTATGCGTCCTGATGATCCTGCTGGCATGGGGACGCAACCTGATGGGATTCACGGAATTCGCCTTTAAATACCTCCCCGGTTACAACAAATTCCGCACGGTCTCGATGACGCTCGTCGTCGTGCAATGGGCCGTGCCGCTGCTGGGGGCGCTGGCCCTGACGCGGCTCTGGAAGGAGGATATTCCGCGGGAGCGGCTGATGCGTGCATTGGCCTGGGCCGCGGGCATCACGGGCGGGCTGTGCCTGCTGTTCGCCGTGGCCGGAGGAGCGTTCTTCGATTTCGGACGCGGGGAGAGCGCCGCGATGATGACCGACACGTTCCACCGCATCTTCGAGAGTAACAACATGCAGTCGTACATCGACCGCGGCATGGATGTCGAATGGGCCGAAGCGACGGCCGACGCCATGGCCGCCGACCGGGCGGCGATGATGCAGGCCGACGCATGGCGTTCGCTGCTGATGATTCTGCTGGCGGCGGGCGGCGTGGCGCTGTTCGCCCTGCGGAAGATCAACAAATACGTGCTGACGGGCGTGTTGGCGGGCGTGATGCTGCTGGACCTCGTGCCAGTGGACCTGCGGTTCCTCGCACACGACAAATTCGAATCGGCACGCCGCCAGCAGGTGACGCCCACGGCCGCCGACAAGGCGATCATGCAGGACAAGGATTTGGGATACCGCGTATTGAACCTCACGGTCAGCCCTTTCAACGACGCCACGACCTCCTATTTCCACCGCTCGGTGGGCGGGTACCACGGCGCCAAGCTGGCCCGCTATCAGGATTTGATCGACCGATACCTGTCCGGCATCGACGACGGCGTGCTGGATATGCTCAACACCCGCTACCTGATCATTCCGGGGCAGGACAACCAGCCCGAACCGCGTCTGCGGACGACGGCCAACGGTCCGGCGTGGTTCGTAGACCGCCTCGTCGCGGGCGACACCCCGCAGCAGGAGATCGACCTGCTGGGCACGACCGACCTGAAAACCACGGCGGTGGTCAACCCCGCCGACAAGGCCTTCGCCGAGGAGTGGCAGGCCGGAAGCACCGGGGCCGACACGACGCTCGTGCGCTCGATCGCACTCACGGAATACCGCCCGAACTACCTCAAATACGAATACTCGGCGCCCGAAGAGGCCGTGGCGGTCTTCTCGGAAATCTTCTACGACCACGGCTGGAAAGCCTATGTAGACGGCGAGGAGATGCCCTGTTTCCGGGCCGACTACGTCCTGCGGGCCATGAAGCTCCCTGCCGGGAAGCACACCGTCGAATGGCGGTTCCGCGCACCCGGCTGGACGGCCGTCGAAGGGGTAACGCTCGCGGCGTCCATACTGATTCTGCTGGGGGCCGCGGCGGCGCTGGTCTATTGTTTCAGGAAGAAAAAAGCGTAAGGTTATGAAAGACGACAAACGGTTGAAGCGGAAAGTCCGCAACTCCTATATCGTATCGACGGTGAGCATCACGCTCGTGCTGTTCCTGCTGGGATCGGTGGGCTACCTGATGGTCGCGGCGCTGAAGGTCGCCGACACGCTGCAGGAGAGCATCGCCGTCTCCGTGGAGCTCAAAAACGGACTTTCCGACGAGCAGAAGGACGCCATCAACAAACGGCTCACGGCCGAAGAGCTGGTAGCGACGATCGCCTACTCCCCCAAGGAGGAGAAGATCGACGATCAGGAGTTCCGCAAGATGTTCGGCAGTTCGTTCGAGGAAATACTGCAGGAGAACCCCCTGCTGGATTCGTTCGAGCTCACGCTGACCTCCGCTTCGGCGGACAAAGAGCTGTTAGATTCGTTCATCGCCGCCGTCGGACGCATCGGGGGCGTCGACCGGGTGTCGTACCCGGCGCTGATGGCCGAGCGGCTGCACGCCACGGTGAACAAGATACGCCTCGTGCTGCTGCTGTTCGGCGGGGCGCTGCTGGTCATCTCGCTGATCCTGCTGAGCAACACCATTCGGCTGGCGATCTTTTCGAAACGTTACCTCATCAATACGATGAAGCTGGTGGGAGCCACCAAATGGTTCATCATGAAGCCCTTCCTCGGGAGCAGCATCACGCAGGGAATACTGGCCGGCGCAGCCGCCTCGGCGCTGTTCGTCCTCGCGGTCTACGGACTCAACGAAGCCATACCCGAACTGATGACCATTGCCGAAGCGGGCAAAATCGCCATCATACTCGGGTCGATGGTCACCGGGGGCATCGTCATATCGGGGCTCTTCACCTTCGCGGCCCTCAACAAATTCGTCAACATGAAGTCAAACAAGATATACCTTTATTAAATGAAAAAGGAGCAGAAAAAAACGCAGGACCCCGCGCAGGAGAATACCCGCATGCCGCTGACCCGGCGCAACTACGTCCTGCTGGCAATCGGATTCGCCGTCATCCTCCTGGGCTTCGTCCTGATGGCCGGAGGCGGCAGCGACTCGCCCGATGAATTCAACTATGCCATGTTCTCGTGGCGGCGCATCACGCTGGCACCGATCCTGGTGATCGGCGGATTCGTCATCGAGATATACGCCATCATGAAACGGTACTAAATGGACACACTGCAAGCTATTTTGCTCGGCATCGTGCAGGACATCACCGAATTTCTCCCCGTATCGAGCAGCGGACACCTCCAGATCGCCAAGGAACTGCTGGGCGTGGAGCTCGAGAACAACATCACCTTCGACGTCATGCTGCATGCCGCCACGGTGCTGAGCACCGTCGTCGTGCTGTGGCGCGAACTGCTGCAGCTCCTGCAGGGGCTCTTTTCGCGGCATTTCAACGAACAGCAGGCCTACATCCTCAAGATCGTCATTTCGATGGTCCCGGCCGGGATCGTCGGGGTGCTTTTCGCCAAACAGATCGAGGCGTTCTTCGCGTCGCTGACCTTCGTGGGCGCCATGCTGATGCTCACGGCGCAGCTGCTGACCTTCGCCTATTTCGCCAAACCCCGCGCCAAAAAGGGAATCACCTACGGCAATGCGTTCGTCATCGGACTCGCACAGGCCGCGGCCACGCTGCCGGGGCTTTCGCGGTCGGGTTCGACCATCGCCACGGGACTGCTGCTCGGCAAGAGCAAGGAGGAGGTTGCCAATTTCTCGTTCATCATGGTCATCCCGGTCATCCTGGGCAAGATGCTGTTAGACATCTGTTCGGGCGAGGTCGCAGCCATGGACATCCCGGCGGGCGCCCTCATCGGCGGATTCCTCGCGGCCTTCGTCTCGGGAACGCTGGCCTGCAAATTCATGATCGAGGTGGTCAAACGCGGCAAACTGATCTGGTTCGCCCTCTACTGCTGCCTCGCGGGACTCGTTTCGATCATCGCCTCCATCCTCTGACACACATGACCACGACCCGAGAACCGCTGGATTTCCGCGGCATCAATTTCGAAGACGGCTACATCGCCGTACTGGACAAACCCCTCCGCTGGACCTCGACCGACGTGGTCCGCAAGGTCAAATTCGCTCTGCGCAGGCTCGGCTACCGCAAGATCAAGGTCGGACACGCCGGGACGCTGGACCCGCTGGCGTCGGGTATCCTGCTGGTCTGCATCGGCCGCGCCACGAAACTGGTGGACTCCCTGCAGGCCGAGGAGAAGGAGTATGTGGCCGACGTGATGCTGGGCGCCACGACCCCGAGTCACGACCTCGAACACGAGATCGACCAGACCTACCCCTACGAGCACATCACGCGCGAGGCGGTCGAAGCGGCGCTCGCCGCACTCACCGGCGAGCGGCTGCAGACCCCGCCCGTCTACTCGGCCAAAAAAATCGAGGGCACACGCGCCTATGAACTGGCCCGCGCCGGCGAGGAGGTCGCCGTGCGGCAGGCGCTGATCACCATCTACGAGATGGAGATCGTGGAGTACGACCTTCCGCGGGTGCGCATCCGCGTGCGCTGCAGCAAGGGCACCTACATCCGCTCGCTGGCCCACGAGATCGGGCAGGCGCTCGGCAGCGGAGCCCATCTTTCGTCCCTGCGCCGCACGCGCAGCGGCGGATTCACGCTCGATAAGGCATACAAACTGGATGATTTTCTGGAAAATCTGCAGAAACTTGAAACAAAATAGCTTTTTTTGCGTATAGAAAATAATCTGTGTTATTTTTCCAAACGTAAAAAAAGAGCGTTTATCTATGAAATTATCGCAATACGGGTACGACTTTTCGCCCGAAATGCTGGCCAAATACCCGGCCGACAACCGCGACGAATCCCGGCTGATGGTCATCAACCGCGCCAAAGGGACCATCGAACACCGCATTTTCAAGGACATCATCGAGTATTTCGACGAAAAGGACCTGTTCGTCTTCAACGATACCAAAGTCTTCCCGGCACGCTTATACGGCAATAAGGAAAAGACCGGCGCCGAAATCGAAATCTTCCTGCTCCGCGAACTGAACCGCGAACTGCGGCTGTGGGACGTGCTGGTGGACCCGGCACGCAAAATCCGGATCGGCAACAAACTCTATTTCGGCGACGACGACCTGCTGGTGGCCGAGGTGATCGACAACACCACCTCGCGCGGCCGCATGCTGCGCTTCCTGTTCGACGGCTCCTACGAAGAGTTCAAACAGACGCTCTTCGCGCTGGGCGAGACACCCCTGCCGAAATGGGTGCGCGAAAAGGTCGAACCCGAAGACGCCGAACGTTACCAGACGATCTTCGCCGAAAAAGAGGGCGCCGTGGCGGCCCCGACGGCCGGCATGCATTTCTCGAAGCACCTGATGAAACGCATGGAGATCAAGGGCGTAGACAAGACCTTCGTGACGCTCCACGTGGGGCTGGGAAATTTCCGCACGGTGGATGTCGAGGACCTCTCGAAGCACAAGATGGACTCCGAGCAGTTCTTCGTCACCGACGAAGCCGCCGAAGCGGTCAACGCAGCCAAGAACTCCGGACGGAAGGTCGTAGCCATCGGCACGACGGTCATGCGCACGATCGAAACCGCCGTCTCGACCAACGGCCTGATCAAACCCATGGAGGGGTGGACCAACAAATTCATCTTCGCACCCTACGAATTCACGGTCGCCGACGCCATGGTGACCAACCTCCACCTGCCCTACTCCACGCAGCTGATGATGGTGGCGGCGTTCGGCGGGTACGAAACCGTGATGAACGCTTACAAGATAGCCAGGGAAGAAGGGTACCGCTTCGGCACCTACGGAGACGCGATGCTGATTCTTTAAAAAAATTTCGTATCTTTGCAGGTATAAACCCTCAAAACCATGGCAAGCAAGATTCTGTACGTATGTCAGGAAATCACCCCCTATCTTCCCGAAACGGAGGGTTCCCGGCTTTGCCGTGCACTGACGCAGGCAATGCAGGAACACGGCAATGAAATCCGGACCTTCATGCCCCGTTACGGCTGTATCAACGAACGCAGGCACCAGCTGCACGAAGTCATCCGCCTCTCGGGGATGAACCTCATCATCGACGACAACGACCACCAGCTGATCATCAAAGTGGCCTCGATCCCGGCAGCCCGCGTACAGATCTATTTCATCGACAACGACGACTATTTCTCGCGCAAGGCCATGCTGACCGACGACGAGGGCAACTATTTCCCGGACAACGACGAACGGGCCATCTTCTTCGCCCGCGGCGTGCTGGAAACGGTCAAGAAACTGCGCTGGACGCCTACCGTCGTGCATTGCCACGGCTGGTTCACGGCCGTGGTTCCCGTCTACCTGAAGCGGGTTTTCGCCGACGACCCGATCTTCCGCGATGTCAAGGTCGTGGTATCGCTTTACGGCGATGCGTTCCCCGGGGAGCTCAATCCGGAATTCGGCGCAAAGATTGCCGGCGAGGGGGTCAAAGACAAAAATCTTGCGATTCTCGACACCCCGTCATACGAAAACCTCTGCCGCTTCGTTATGGATTATGCCGACGGTGTAGTGGCGGCATCCCCGGATGTCGACCCCAAGGTTCTCGACATGGCCCGCGCAAGCGGAAAGCCGATGCTCGAATACCAGTCACCCGAAGCGGAGGACTTTTTCGATAATTACAACCGATTTTATGAAGCAATTCAATAATTTCCGCCGCAAGCTGCTCCCGGTCGCAGCACTGGCCGCCGTGATCGCCGCGGTATTCGCAGGCTGCACCAAGGTAGACGATACGCTGGGCGGAAACCTCATCCCGGACAATCAGCAGATGAAAGCCGGATATGTCGAACTCCGCGGCGACCGCGGCGAGGGGCTCAACCCCAAAAAATACGTCGAGACCCGGCTGTTCCAGAGCGACTCGCTGATCAGTTCGAACATCTCCTACGGGTATTTCGGGACCATCCTCAACGACACGCTCGGCGAGCGCAAGGCCGGATTCCTCTCGCAGATGATCAACTATTACAAGGTCGACGAAGGCTATTTCGGTTATGAACCGATCTTCGACTCGGCGCAGATCATACTCAAAATCACAAGCATAGGCCGCGACAGTCTGACCGAACAGACCTTTGCCATCTACGAGATCACGAGCAACGAATACATCACTAAGAAACCGGTCGCTGCCAACAAATCGCAGGCCGATACGACTTTCTACGTCAATTTCGATCCCACGGGGCCGAAAGATGCCAGCGGCAGCCAATATGCGGAGCCCGTCTATGACGCCTCGAAAAAACTCTTCACCTTTAAACTCGGCGGTGAAGGTACAACGCCTTCGACCGCTACGAGCATCACGCTGGAACCGACTCCCGAAGGAAGGAAATATATCCGCCGTCTGATGCTTCAGGAGGGTGATTACGATTATTCGATTTACGATCCCGAAAATCTGGAAAAGTGGGTCGAGGCATTCAAGGGACTTTATATCTGCTCCGACCCGGATACACCGATCCAACAAGATGGCAACAAGGAAACCGGCACGATCTTCGCCACGTCGCTCGACTACTCGGGTCTGGCGGTCTTCGGCCGTAACCGGGTGAAGGACGATCCCACGCTGATCAAAGACACGATCGGTATGGTCTACTATTTCTACGAATCCGGCACCGAATTTGGCAATGTATCGGTGAACACCATCACTCGCAACTACGACAAAGCCACGTCAACCGCCAAGATCGACATCGCCAAAGCCCGCGAAGTCAATCCCGACGGGAGCATCAACGAAGACCGGGATCTGAATTCCCGCGTTTACGTCGAGGGCATGGGCGGCGTAGTGACCGAAATGACCTTTACACCGGAGTTCTTCGCACGGCTGGAAGAGGAGATTTCCGCCACAAATGAAAAGGAAGGCAAGGATTTCAAGACACTGGCCTTCAGCCAGGCAAAGATGTCGGTCTATTTCACCGAGAGCGAGTACAACTGGGAAGGACTCGTATTCAGCCCCGAGTTAATCGCCGAAATGAACGCTTTCCCGAGCCGGCTGGGTCTGTACACCAATTTCAAGACGCTGACGCCGATCTCGGACTACGCCTACAGCTACGAGCAGAACTACAACACGACGCTCTCCTACGGCGGTTATATCAACCGCAGCCGCGGATGCTATGTGATGGACATCACGGGCTACATGCAGCAGTTGTGGAACAGCTATATCAAGGCCAAAGAGGCGGCAGGCGGCGTAATCGACGACATCGACTGGACGAAGGTCACGAACCGAACGGTTTACATCGGTCCCGAGGCATACAGTCTTTACTCCTCGTCGTTCGGTGTATTGCAGGGTATGACGGACCCCGTTAACAAAGCTCCGATCCGCTTCAACCTGGCATATAACCTGATTAAATAAACAACGAAGAAACCCTCATGCGGAACCTAAGTGTAATGCTTAGGTTTTCGCATTTCTGAAAAGCCATCAAAAACGCAATGCAGGAAAACTTAGTTATCGTAGAGTCCCCCGCCAAAGCCAAGACCATCGAGAAATTCCTCGGCAAGGATTTTATTGTCAAATCGAGCTTCGGACATATCCGGGACCTCGCGAAAAAGGACCTCGGCATCAACATCGCCGAAGGGTTCAAACCGGTCTACGAAATCCCGGGCGACAAAAAGAAAGTGGTCGACGAACTGACCAAGCTGGCCAAAGAGAAAACCGTATGGCTCGCGTCCGATGAAGACCGCGAAGGAGAAGCCATCGCATGGCACCTCACCGAAGTGTTGGGGCTCCCCGTCGACCAGACCAAGCGCATCGTCTTCCACGAGATCACCAAACGGGCGATCCTCGAGGCCATCGAGAAGCCGCGCACGGTCAATATGGACCTGGTAAACGCCCAGCAGGCACGCCGAATCCTCGACCGGCTGGTCGGTTTCGAGCTCTCTCCCGTGCTGTGGAAAAAAGTGCGTCCTTCGCTCTCGGCAGGACGCGTGCAGTCGGTGGCCGTAAGGCTGATCGTCGAGCGCGAACGCGAGATCATCGCCTTCCGGTCGGCGGCCTATTTCCGGGTCGTGGCGCAGTTCTACGCCGCCGGCGACTCCGAGAAAACGCTTTTCAAGGCCGAGCTTTCGTCGCGTTTCGAAACCGCCGCGCAGGCTGAGGAATTCCTGAAAAGCTGTATCGGAGCCGATTTCACGGTGGCCAAATCCGAAGAGAAACCCGCACAGCGCTACCCCGCGCCGCCGTTCACCACCTCGACGCTCCAGCAGGAGGCGGGCCGCAAACTGGGCATGTCCGTTTCGCAGACGATGTCCGTGGCGCAGCACCTTTACGAACAGGGTCTGATCACCTACATGCGTACCGACTCGGTGAACCTCTCGCAACAGGCGCTGGCCCAGTGCAAGGAGGAGATCACGAAACTCTACGGCGAGAAATATTCCCGCTGGTTCAATTACAAGACCAAGACCAAAGGCGCCCAGGAGGCTCACGAGGCGATCCGTCCGTCGTATATCGAACGGCAGTCGATCGAAGGCACGCCCGCCGAGAAGAAGCTCTACGACCTGATCTGGAAGCGCACGGTCGCTTCGCAGATGGTCTGCGCGGAGCTGGACCGCACGACGATCACGATCGACATGTCGGGATCGTCGAACCAGTTCGTGGCACAGGGCGAGGTGGTCCGTTTCGACGGTTTCCTGCGCCTCTACTCCGAATCCACGGACGACGACCAGGCTGCCGAGAGCGGCGAAGGGCTGCTGCCGAAACTGACGGCCGGCGACCGGGTGACGCCGACGCAGATCACCGCCACGGAGCGTTTCACGTCGGCTCCGGCCCGTTACAACGAGGCATCGCTCGTGAAGCGGCTGGAGGAGCTGGGCATCGGACGTCCTTCGACCTACGCTCCGACCATCACCACGATCATCAACCGCGGTTACGTCGTCAAGCAGAACAAGGACGGACAGAAGCGCAACTACGTCCAGTTCACGCTCACCGGCGACAAGATCGCCGAAAAGAGCCTTTCGGAGAACTACGGCAAGGAGAAGAACCGCCTCTCGCCGACGGACATCGGCATGGTGGTGAACGACTACCTGGAGGAGCAGTTCGGCCCGATTATCGACTACAATTTCACGGCCAACGTCGAGAAGGAGTTCGACCGCATCGCCGAGGGCGACATCACGTGGGAGAAGATGATCGACGGTTTTTACGGTCCCTTCCACCAGATGGTCGATTCGGCCATCGCCACCCAGAACCCCAAGACGCGCGAGGTGCGCATCCTGGGCAACGATCCTAAAACGGGACACATCGTGAAAGCCCGCATCGGCCGCTACGGTCCGATGGTCGAGATCGAGGGCAACGAAGGCGAAAAGGGACGCTTCGCGTCGCTCAAGAAGGGCCAGCTGATCGAGTCGATCACGCTCGACGAAGCGCTGGAGCTCTTCGCGCTGCCCCGCGACCTGGGACAGCTCGACGGCGAGGAGCTGACCGTCGGCATCGGCAAATACGGCCCCTACATCCGCTACGGCAAATCGTTCGCTTCGCTGGCGAAGACCGACGATCCCTACACGGTCACCTACGACCGGGCCGTGGAGGTCGTCCGCGCACACCAGGCGGCAGCCACGGCGGCCAACACGCCGCTCCGCAGTTTCCCGGAGGACCCCGACATGCTGGTGAAGAACGGCCGTTACGGCGCCTACATCGCCTACAAGGGCAAGAACTACCGCCTGCCGAAGGGCGCCAAACCCGAGGAGCTGACCCTCGAAGAATGCCTGAAGATCGTCGCGAACTCGAAAAAATAACGACAAAAACCCGTCATCCCATGAAAAACCTCATTCTCGCCGCACTCGCATTCTGCTCCGCATTGGGAGCTGCGGCACAAACGCCCGAAACGGCCGCCCCGGAAGGCTACCGTTTCACCGACGTCAAGATTCTGCCCGTCACCTCCGTGAAGGACCAGAGCCGCAGCGGCACCTGCTGGTGCTACTCGACCCTGTCGTTCCTCGAAAGCGAGATTCTCCGCGCCGGAGGTCCCGAAACGGACCTCTCGGAGATGTGGATCGTGCGCAATATCTATTTCGAAAAGGCCGTAAAATACGTCCGGCTGCATGGTTCGCTGAACCTCGCCGTCGGCGGACAGGCCCACGACGTGATCGGCGGCATCGAGCGCTACGGCATCGTCCCCGAGGAGGTCTATCCGGGACTGAACTACGGCTATGACAAACCCAATTTCGACGAGATCGACGCCGTGATCAAGGCCTATGCCGACGCGGTGATCGCCGCCGCCGAGAAACGCAGGGATGCCGGCAAGCTCACGACCGCCTGGCAGGCCGGACTGAACGGCATTCTCGACGCCTATTTCGGCGTCATGCCCGAGAAATTCACCTATGCCGGCAAAGAGTACACCCCCGCGTCGTTCGCCGCGTCGCTGCCGATCGACCTGAAGGACTACATTGAATTCTCCTCGTTCACCCACCACCCCTTCTACACAGAGTTCGCCATGGAGGTCCCCGACAACTGGAACTGGGACAAGGTATGGAACGTACCCCTGGACGAGTTCATGCAGATCATCGACAGTTCGCTGGAAAAGGGTTACACCATCTCCTGGGGTACCGACGTCAGCGAAAAGGGCTTCAGCCGCACCAAGGGTCTGGGCATCATCCCGGAGGCCGACCTCGAAGGCATGGAGGGCACCGAGGCTGAGAAATGGGGCAAACTCACCCAGAAGGAGAAGGATGACGCACTCTACTCCTTCGAAAAGCCCGGCAAGGAGCGCACCATCACGCAGGAGCTTCGTCAGGAGGGGTACGACAACTACGAGACCACCGACGACCACGGCATGCAGATCGTAGGCACGGCCGTCGACCAAAACGGCACCCCCTACTACAAAGTCAAGAACTCGTGGGACGTGCGCCCGCCCTACGACGGCTACTGGTATTTCTCGCGTCCGTTCGTCGCCTACAAGACGATGACCGTGCTGGTCAACAAGAACGGCGTTCCCAAGGAGATACTCAAAAAGATCGGCCTCAAGTAAGGCTGTATCCGCAAAAAGAACAGCCCGGGCTTCCGTCGAAGTCCGGGCTGTGCATTTATCGGGGTCGGCTCACTCCTCGATTTCGACACCCAGCAGGCGGGCCAGTTCCGCGGCCTGCAGAACGCTGATCTTCATGCCTTTCAGCTCGAAGGAGTCGATCTCGCGGACCCGGATTCCGCGGATGTCCGAATCGGCGAACGACACACCCCGCAGGCGCGTTCCGAAAAATTCGGCCATCGCCAGCTCGCACTGCGAAAACTCCACGCGTTCGAAGCGGCAGTCGCCGAAGGCCGCACTGCGCATCCGGCTTCCGGCGAAGCGCACCGTACGCAGCCGCGAAAAAGCGAAATTCGCGAACTCGCCCTTGCAGCGGTCGAACAGGAGGTGATTCAGGGTGGTTTCGGCCAGATTGGTTCCCGTCAGGCGGCAATCGATAAACTCCGCACGGTGGAAACTGCATCCCTGCAAGTCGGCGTTCGAGAAATCGCAGTTGCGGAAGACGACATCCGAAAACTGGGAGTGTCCGAGCACGCTTCCGGCAAAGACACAGCCCGTAAAACGGCAGCCCTGCACCGAGAGGTGTTCACGGACGAGCGCCGCGAAATCCGCGCCGCGAAAAGCAGCGTCGGCGAGCTCCTCGTCGAGGAACATCCGGGCGGGATCTCCGGCCGTTTCGGGCTCGGAAAGCAGTTGCGGGCGGGCGATTTCCATAGGCGGATATTGTTTGAATTGCTACAAAGGTAGGAATTTTTCCCGGATTGGTTGCCACTTTCAGGGGTTGCGATTGTTCATTTTGCACAACCGGGAAAATAGGGTTATCTTTGCATCCGACTGCAACCCCGCACGCTATGAAAAAGACCATCCTGCTCCTCCTCTCCGCGGCTCTGCTGCTGGCTGCCGGGCCGACATCGGCCCAGAGTCCGGACACCTCGACGGAGAATTTCCCCTCGACCGAAACGACGCTTTCGCAAATCGGACAGGCCGAGGCACACCCCAACGCCAGACATATCCGGAAGGCCGACACCTCGGCCCTCGCCGCCCCGGTGAAACGCCCCGGACTGGTCCGCCGCATCATCGACTATTACAGCCGTTCGAACGTCGACCGGACCTTCGAAAAAAAGATCGACTGGAGCATCGCTCCCGGTCCCAACTACTCGTCGGACGTCGGATTCGGCATCGGCTTCCTGCTGGCCGGGCTGTACCGCATCGACCGCACCGACTCGGTCACCGCCCCGTCGAACGTCTCGATTTACGGCAATTTCACGACCGAGAAATTCGTGCTGCTGCGCTTTTCGGGCGACAACATCTTCAACAAAAACAAACAGCGGCTGAGCTACTCCGGAGCCTTCGTCTATTTCCCCGGAGCCTTCTACGGCGTGGGTTACCAGGCCGGCAAGGAGGGTTACGCGCAGGACCTCACCACGACGATGGGCGCCTTCCGCATCTCCTACTGCACGTCGCTCGTGGGCCGTTTCTACATCGGCGTAAGCGGCGGCATCGACTACTCCGGAGCCAGGTTCGAAGACACGGGGATGGTTCAGTATATGAACGACATCCAAGCCGACGTGGCGGCCGGGAAGCCGGTTCCGGGCGGCAAGATGGGCGAACTCTACAACCTCTGGCAGGAAGAGCGTTACGACCCTGCGAAGCAGGACCCCTTCTCGAATTACATCGCCGAGACGGGCGACAATCCCAACGCCTTCAACACGAGCCTCGGAGTTTTCGCCCAGTACGACACGCGCGACGTGACATTCAACGCCTCGAAGGGCGTCTTCATCAAGGCCGAAGCCAAATGGTATCCCGAATGGCTGGGCAACACCCGCCGTTCGTTCGGACGCTTCACGCTGACCTTCGACTACTACCTGAAACTCTGGAAAGGAGCCGTGCTGGCCTACGACCTCTATGCAGACATGATGGCCGGAACGCCCTCGTGGCACATGTATGCCAAAATGGGCGGCATGGAGCGCATGCGCGGCTATTACGAGGGACGTTACCGCGACAAACGGCTCATCGAGACACAGTTCGAGCTGCGGCAGAAAATCTACCGCCGTCACGGCATCGTGGGATGGATCGGCGGCGGGCAGGTCTGGGGTACGGAGCAGTTCCGCTGGGGCAATACGCTCTGCAGCTTCGGATGCGGCTACCGCTTCGAATTCAAGAACAGAATGAATATCCGCCTCGATTACGGATGGGGCAATTTCGGCAATCAGAACCTGCCGTGGGACCGCAAACGCTCCTCGGCATTCCTCTTCACCGCCTCGGAGGCGTTTTAAAGAATATATACGATGATAAAGCCGTCGTCACGGCGCACGGAGAGCTCCACGGGCTCTCCGTTTTCAATCCGCCCCGTCAGGCTGCCCGCCGCAAGATCGGCCCGCTCGATGCGGAGGTCCTCCGCGAAATCCAGCGCCCAACTCCCGGAGTACTTATAGAGCGCTTCCTTGGCGCACCAGACGATCCCCGGCCACAGCGGGTCGTCGGAAAGAGCCCGTTCGGAAGGAGTCATATAGCGGCTTTCGGCCCGGCTGAAATTGCGCGTTTCGGGTTCGATGTCCACGGCGCAGCGCTCCGGAGAGATGCAGACGGCGATGCGGCCCGCACAATGCGCGACCGAAATGCAAAGGTCCGAACCGCGCAGCATGGGAGCGCCTATGATGTTATAGCCGATCACCACCGCACGGCCCAGTTCGCGCCGCACCATGGCCCGCCAGCCGAGGAACTCCGCACGGCGGCGCTCCGAGCCGAATGTCGCAGCATCGGCGTGCTCTTCGGGGGTCGTCCACCGGGCCGCTTCGTCGGCGGTCATCGGCGGTTCGACCAGCAGTTTCCGGATCATTGGATGTCTACGCGGATTTTGTCGATGCGGTGCCCGTCCATCTCCTGCACCGTGAAACGGAGGTCGTGCGAGGTGAACACGTCGCCCTTGCGCGGAAAGTCGCGCTTGAGTTCGAGCATCAGCCCCGCAAGGGTCTCGGCCTCACCCCGCACGTCGGCGAAGGTGTCCTCGCCGATGCCGAGGATGCGTTCGAAATCCCCGAGGTGGGTCTTACCCTCGAAAACATAGCACTTGGGATTGAGACACGTATAGAACGATTCGTCGTTGTCGCTCTCGTCGGAAATCTCGCCCACGATCTCCTCGATGATGTCTTCGAGCGAGACCAGTCCCAGCGTCGAGCCGTACTCGTCGACGACGATGGCCATGTGGACCTTGTTCGACTGGAAATCGGCCAGCAGGTCGTTGATCTTCTTGTGCTCGGGCACGAAATAGGGTTTGCGGACCAGCTGCTGCCACGTAAAGTCGCTGCCGTTGTTGATATAGGGAAGCAGGTCCTTGACGTAGAGCGTACCGCGGATGTTGTCGATGTCCTCCTCGTAGACCGGGATGCGCGAAAAACCCGATTCGATGATCGTCTTCTTGACCGTCTCGTAATCGTCCGTCGCATCGAGCGCCGTGATGTCCACGCGGGGTTTCATGATCTCCTGCACCTCGGTATTGACGAAATTGACGATCCCCGACAGCATCACATGCTCCTCGGGACTCGAGCTCTGGGTCATGTCCACGGCGTCGGCCAGCTCGTCCAACGAGATTTCGCTCTTATGGGCGGCTTTCTCGCTGATGCGGCTGCTCGTGCGGACCAGGATGTACGACAGCGGGTAGAACAGCCACCGCAGCAGCACGAGGGGCCGGGCCACCATCGAGGCGAAGCGCACGGGAATGGTCTGCGCCAGCACCTTGGGCAGGATTTCGCCGAAGAGCAGCAGCAGGAAGGTCACCAGTACGGTTTTGAACAGGAACTCGAAACGCAGGAACGTGAAAAGCGAGTCGATGATATTGGCCGTGAGAATGACGATGCAGATGTTCACCAGGTTGTTGACCACCAGAATCGTGGCCAGCAGCAGGTCGACATCGGTCAGCAGCCGCAGTACAGCGGCGGCCGACATGCTCCGGCTGTTCTGCAGACGGCGGATATCGTTGTGCGAAAGGGAGAAAAACGAAGTCTCGGCCCCCGAAACGAGCGCCGAAACACACAGCAGACA
This sequence comes from Alistipes sp. Zagget8, assembly GCA_001941065.1. Classification (GTDB taxonomy): domain Bacteria; phylum Bacteroidota; class Bacteroidia; order Bacteroidales; family Rikenellaceae; genus Alistipes. Next base: position 132,265 of record MSHJ01000011.1, on the reverse strand, counting down.
GAACGTCACCGCGCACAGCACGGCGATATGGGCTTCGAACCCGTTGAATGCGATCCAGGAATGAGCTTCTTCCAAACTGACAGTCAATTTGTTAATCGAACAGCGAGCCGCCCTGCGTCTCCTCCTTCGGGGCCTGTGCGTCCGCCGCGTCGTCCTTCAGCACCTCTTTGCGGCCGCCGGGCATCTGCACGACGAATTTCGAGTTGCGCGACTGGTAGGCGGGCTTGGCCAGCAGGGTCTCGATATTGCTGTAACGGGTCGGCTTGGCACCGAGCATCACCTGCTCGGGCTGACGCTGCGCGACCTTGGGCGACAGGGGTTTGATCGGCTCCAGCACGGGGGCCGCAGCGGGTTCCTTGGCAACCGGCTCGACCGTGCGGACCGGGGGAATGATCTGTTTCATCACGCCGGGCTGCGCATCACCTTCGAATCCCGTGGCAACCACCACCAGTTCGATGAAATTGCCCAGTTGCGGCTTCTCGCTCGTACCCCAGATGATATTGGCATTGTGAATCACCCCGTGGTCGTCCTGCACGCTGGCGTGGGCCTGGATATACTCCAGAATCCGCACCACCTCCTCGTACATCAGTGCATCGGCGTCCGATACCGAGATATTCAGCAGGATGTTCTTGGCCCCCGAAATCAGGTTATGATCCAGCAGCGGCGAACGCAGCGACGCCTCGGCAACGGCTTCGGCGCGGTTGTCGCCGTCGGCCGTGGCGACGGCCATGTGGGCCCGGCCGCTGTCGCGCATGACCTTCGAAACATCGGCGAAATCGACGTTCACCAGGTCGCTCTCGACGGTGATGATTTCGGCGATGCCCTTGGCCGCAGAGGCCAGGATGTCGTCGGCCTTGCCGAAAGCCTGCTTGAGCGAAAGGCGGCCGTAAATCTCCAGGATGTTCTCGTTGTTGATAATCAGCAGCGAATCGGTATTCTGGCGCAGCTCCTCGATACCCCGGAACGCCTGCTCGTAGCGGATTTTACCCTCGACGGCCAGCGGCGAGGTGACGATGGCCACCGTCAGCAGCCCCATCTCCTTGGCCAGCCTGGCGATGACGGGCGAAGCGCCCGTACCCGTGCCGCCGCCCATACCGGCGGTGATGAAAATCATCTTCGTACCGGCCTCTTCGAGCACCTGCCGGATTTCGGGCAGCGACTCGACGGCCGCACGACGCCCGTTTTCGGGGTCGTTGCCGGCTCCGAGGCCCTCGGCCCCGAGGCGTATCTTCTGCTCAACGGGGCTCTTGTCGAGCGCCTGCTGGTCGGTGTTGCAGACCATGAACGTAACCCCTCTGATGCCGAGATTCCACATGTGGTTCACGGCATTGCCCCCGGCTCCGCCGACCCCGACCACCGTAATGATCGAGCCGTTCGTGCGCGGAGCCTTGATTTCCGACATCAATTCGTCTGTCATATCGTTATTTCCTAATTATCCTAACAACTTAAATTACCCTTTTTCCGCTGGTGAGCGGCATTTTCGCGGCTTTTAGCCGCGTTTACAAATCTGACCCCATCCCAAACCCTTCCCTCAGGGAAGGGCTTGTCGCGACGCAACCGGGAATTCGACCGGGATTTTGACCGAAATTTCAACCGGAAGCGGACGCAGGCGTCTGCTACAATTCCGGTTCCTAAATCTCTTCGTCTTCGGCAGCCGAGAAACTGTTGTTGATCTTGTTGATCGCCCCCATAACCATCGCACCGAGACCGCCGCGTTTACGCTTGGGTTCAATCACAACCGGTTCATCGCGGGAGTCCGTATCGGTCTCTCCGGCTGCGGCGCCCTCGCGGGGTTCCTCCGCTTCGGCTGCGGGAACAGCCGGCTGCGGGAAGCGGGGCGACTGCCTGAACTCCGGTGCGGGCTTCGACTGCGGAGGCGTGAAAGGCGTCCGCTGCGCAGCGCCCGGCGCCGTGACCGGCGGACGCTCGACAACGGCACATCCGCCCTGCTCGGCACCCTTCAGCAGGATACCCACAGCCGCAGCATAAGCCGGATCGGCCGTCTTCTCCTTCGACTCCTCGGTGATGCCCGCCTCGGGAACGGCGACGCGCACATCCATGCCCGTCACCCGGCGGAACAGTTCGTCCAAATCCTTCAGCTTCGCCGAACCGCCCGTCAGCACGATGCCGTAGGCCAGTTTCCCGGCGTAACCCGAGTCCTTGATCTCCTGCTGGACAAACTCGGCGATGTCCGTGGCGCGGGCCTCGATCACCGTGGCCAGGTTGCGCAGCAGGATGTCTTTGGCCTCGCGGGCCGTACGGCCGTTGACGCGGATGAGTTTATCCTCGGGAGCCAGTTCGGCGACTGCCGAGCCGTATTTCTGTTTGAGGCTCTCGACGTGTTTCTCGGGAACGCTCATCGTGCGGATGTCGCGGTTGATGGCCGAAGCCCCGATCGGAATCGAGGCGATGTAACGCACCACATTGCGGTAATAGACCGTCACGTCGGTAACGCCGCCGCCGATGTCGACCACGGCCACACCCTCCTCCTTCTCGTCGGGCAGCAGCACCGACTCGGGCACGGCCAGCGCATCGGACACGACGCCCAGCATCTTGATTCCCAGTCGTTTCAGCGCCATATCCAACCGCTGCATCGGGGTTTTGAGGCAGAGGATGAAATTGAACGTCGACGAAAGTTTCTTGCCGAACGACCCCACGGGATTGCGGACCTCCTGGCTGTCGTCGACCAGGTAGTTCTGGGGCACACGCTCCATGATGGTTTCGTCGTCGGGAGCCTGCACGTTGCGCATACGGTCGAACAGGGCGTCGACATCCTTCTGGTTGACGCCGTTCTGGGGATCGTAGACGAAGACATGGTCGGTGTGACGTGCGCAGCGCACGAAATCGCCCGAAATACCGGCATAGGCTTCCGTAATGCGGATTCCGAGCTGTTCCTCGGCTTCCGACACGGCTTCGCGGATGGCGCGGCCCACCAGCTCGATGTTCTCGATACGGCCCGCATTCACCCCCTCGACGGGTTTCGAGACGACGCACGCGACGTCAACGGCGCCTTCGGGCGTCTTCTCGCCGACGGCCACCACGACCGACGAGCAGCCCAGATCGACGGCTACGGTATAATTCTTTCTTTCCACGGTATAATCCTTTTACTTCTTGCAGACCACCTGGTCGTTATATCTGATGTCAATAGTGCGGTATTCGTTCCAGCCGATCGACGGAAGGCCCCTGCGATAGAACCGCTGCAGTTTTCCGAACTTGCGTTCGACCTCCTCCAACCGGCCGAAGAGAATCGTAAAACGACCGCTCCGGGGCGTCAATTCCACCTCCAATGCTCCGCTGGGGGTCGTATGCGCTGCAATCTGCACCACTTCCGACCTCCAGAAATCGTCGTTTTCGACACTCTCCACAAAGGTAAGGAGTTTCGTGAAATCTTCGTAGCTTTTCTCCAACTTTTTTTGCTTCTGCCGCTCGGCCTCCTGCCGTTCGGCAATCCGCTCGATCTCCTCGCGGATCACACGCGCCCGGTAGCGGTAAGTCCGGCGCAGGGCGGCCTTCTTTTCGCGCAGCGCATCGACCCGCGCATCGAACTCCTTGGAGCCCTCCAGACGCCACCACTGCCGCTTGATGCGCATGCGCCGCAGGGCCGAGGTATTGCGGTCGTTCTCCAGCTCGCGGCGGTAGAGGGGATATTTCTCCCGGTCGAGTTCGGCGATGCGGTCGTCGATCTCCCGCAGGCGCTGGTCGATATGCTCCCGCACACTCCCCACATATGATGCCGGAAAAGGCGGACGGTACGAGCCGGTGACCACCGGCACGTAGAGCGACGACGCACGCGGCGCGGCGAAAACATACCCTTCGGGCGTCACATAGGCGTTCATGCCGTCGGTCAGCAGCCGCAGGAGGGGCTTGCGCTGGCTGATGCCGATGTGTAAAACCCCGTCGTAGGAGACGTAGGCGACCACCTCGTCCACAAAACCGTTGCGGGCGATCAGGTGTTCGAGACCCGCGAGGTCCACGGCGTCGACAGCCGTGCCGAGCGTCCTGATCCCGCTGTGCGCGATCCATCCGCGGACCATCGCCGCCGAGACCAGGTGTCCCTGCGAGGTGCTGTCCACGACCTCGATCTCCACGCTTCCGACCTGCTTTGCCGCACGCACGCGGCGGGCCGATGCGCCTGCCCAGATGACATAGGCGGCAACGGCGGCCCACAAAAGGCCCAGAAGCGTGTATCGGAGGTAGGGGTTCACGCGCTAACTTTTCATCCGGAGTTTTTCTGCAAGCGCCTCGCAGCAGGCGTCGATATTGCCCGCCCCGAAGCTGATGACCACATCCGTATCCATCGCGGCGACCTTGTCGACCAGCCGGCCGCGCTCCACGATCCGGCAGGGGACCTGCACCCGTTCGGCGATAATCTCCGACGCAATGCCCGGAATCGGCTCCTCGCGGGCCGGGTAGATCGGCAGCAGCACCACCTCGTCGGCATGCGACAGCGCCTCGGCGAACTCCGCATGGAGATCGCGGGTGCGGGTGTAGAGGTGCGGCTGGAACAACGCCGTGATTCGCCGCCCGGGGAACATCCCCCGCACGGAGGTCAGCGTCGCCGCCAGTTCACGCGGATGGTGGGCGTAATCGTCCATATAGACCTGCTTCGGGGTGTTCACATAGAACTCGAAGCGTCGTTTGACCCCCGAGAACGATGCCAGGGCTTCGCGCAGTTTATCCGCGTCCGCCTCTTTGCCCTCGGCCTGCGCGGCGCACCACACGGAAGCCACCGCCGCCACCGAATTTTCGATGTTGACCCACCCCGGAATGCCGAGCGTACACCCCTCGATCACGCCCGAGGGCGTCACGATGTCATAGCGGTAATGGCCGCCTTCGAGCAGCTGCACATTCCGGGCATAGAAATCGCACGGGGTGTCGTAAGCGTATCGGTAGACGGTGATTTCCGGATTGTCGATCACGATGTCGACCCCTTGTTTGATGATAAGGTACCCGTCCGGGCGAATCTGCCGCACGAACTGCGAAAAAGCCTCCTTCACGGCTTCGTGCGTGCCGTAGATGTCGAGGTGGTCGGCATCGGCCGAAGTCACCACCGCCACGTCGGGATACAGCCGCAGGAACGAACGGTCGAACTCGTCGGCCTCGACAGCCAGCCGTCCACCCAAGAGGCGGGATTCAGCGACTGCGGAACCTTGTCCCGCTGCCGGACGAATCTCCTGCACTCCTTTACCATCCAGCACGAGATTGCCCCCGAAATTCTTGGAGATACCCCCCAGAAAGGCCGAGCCGCCGCCCGTCAGGACGCGGTTCAGCCACGCCACCAGCGTCGAGGTGGTGGTCTTGCCGTGGGTACCGGCCACGGCCATCACATATTTACCCTCGGCAAGGTGTCCCAGCATCTGCGACCGCTTCTCGATCCGGAAACCGTGCTCCGTGAAATAGCGGTGCTCGCTGTGGTCCTGCGGCACGGCGGGGGTGTAGACCACTATCGTGTCGCTCGGGTCGAGGAATTCCCCGGGAATCAGCCGCACATCATCCTCATAGTGAACCGCAGCACCTTCGGCTTCGAGCTCTTCGGTGAGGTGCGAACGGGTGCGGTCGTATCCGGCGACCCGGCAGCCTTCGTGCAGGAAATAGCGGGCCAGGGCGCTCATGCCGATGCCGCCGATACCCAAAAAATAGACGTTGCGAAATTCCATTATTACAAATTTTCAAATACGTTCAATCACCGGTTTACAGCCCGGTCCGCCGTTATCGCGGCGTACCGCCGCGTTTACAAATCCGACCCCATCCCAAACCCTTCCCTCAGGGAAGGGCTTTATGGAACCGTTATTTGTTCCAGCAATGCCCAGCCGTTTCGGAGAGCCTCGCTCCCTAACTCATCACTCTTACAATCTCATTGACAATATCTTCCGCGGCGTTCGGCTTGGCCAGCGCCTCGAGGCTGCGGCTCATCGCCGCCAGTTTTTCCTTGTCCGCGAGCAGTTCCATGGCCCGCGGCATCGCCTTCGTGCGGCTTTCGGCATCGGGAACAACCACCGCGGCTCCCCGGACCTCCAGCGCCCGGGCATTCTTAGTCTGATGGTCCTCGGCCACGTTGGGCGAAGGGACGAACAGCACCGGTTTCGCCACGAGGCAGAGCTCCGAGACCGTTCCGGCGCCGCTGCGCGACACCACCAGATCGGCCGCAGCATAGGCATAGTCCATACGGTCGATGAAAGCCCCCTGCCAGACGTGCTTCGCGGGGTGTGCGGCCAGAAAGGCCTGCATCTCGCGTTCGTAATATTTGCCCGTCTGCCAGATCACCTGCACGGGGGCTTCGCCGCTCGTTTCGAGAATCCACGCCTTCATCATCTCGTTCAGCGACCGCGTGCCTAACGACCCGCCGACCACCAATATCACCGGGAGGTCCGGCGTGAGGCCGTAGTATTTCAGCGCCTCGGCGCGGTCGGCGCCCTCCTTCGAAAAGCGGCCCCGCAGGGGATTGCCCGTCAACGTGATTTTGCCCGCCGGAAAGAAGCGTTCCATTCCCTCATAGGCCGTGCAGATGCGCCGGGCACCCTTCGACAGGATTTTGTTCGTGACTCCCGCATAGGAGTTCTGCTCCTGAATGACCGTCGGCACGCCCATCCGCTGTGCGGCCCACAGCACCGGGGCGCTGGCGTAGCCGCCGAACCCGACGACCGCATCGGCCCCGAATTCGCGAATGATACGCTTCGCCATCCGGATGCTTTTCACCGCCTTGAACGGCACGGCGAGGTTGTGCCAGTCCAGCCGCCGCTGCAATCCCGCAATCGGCAGTCCCGCAATGCGGTAGCCCAGCGCCGGGACCTTCTCCATCTCCATCTTGCCTTCGGCACCGACGAAGAGCAGCTCCACCTCGTCGCCGAAGCGCCGCTTTAGGGCCTCGGCGACCGCCACGGCGGGATAGATATGGCCGCCCGTGCCGCCGCCGGAAAGAATGACCTTTTTCATATACTCACTTTTTTTAACGTCCCCAGTTTCCCCGGTCCAGCGACCGGTAGTTGATCGCCTCGGCGATGTCCGCCTGGACGATGTCGCCGCGTTGCGCCAGGTCGGCGATCGTACGCGCCACCTTCAGGATACGGTCGTAAGCCCGCGCCGAGAGCGACAGCCGCTCCATCGCGCGTTCCAGCAACAGGGCCGAAGCCGCGTCGAGCCGGCAGTATTCGTGCAGCATCGCGCTGTTCATCATCGAGTTAGTGTAGACGCCCTCCATTCCGCGGAAACGCGCCGCCTGCACCTCCCGCGCCCGGATCACCCGTTCGCGGACCGCCGCGCTCCGTTCGCCCGGAGCCGCCGCCGAAAGCTCCTGCGGAGCCACGGGCGTCACCTCGACGTGCAGGTCGATACGGTCCATCAGCGGACCCGAAATGCGGCTCATATAGCGGTGCACCGACCCCGGCGAGCAGGTGCACTCCTTCGTCGGGTGGTTGTAGTAGCCGCACGGGCAGGGGTTCATCGCCGCGACGAGCGTGAAATTCGCCGGGTATTCGACGCTGTATTTGGCCCGCGAAACCACGACCTTTTTCTCCTCCAGCGGCTGCCGCAGCACCTCGAGCACGCTGCGCCCGAATTCGGGCAGTTCGTCGAGGAACAGCACCCCGTTGTGGGCCAGCGACACCTCGCCCGGACGGGGCGACTGTCCGCCGCCGACCACGGCGACCTGCGAGGCGAGATGGTGCGGAGCCCGGAACGGCCGCCGGGTCATCAGCCCGCCCGTCAGCCCCGTGCCGCCCGCCACGGAGTGAATTTTGGTCGTCTCCAGCGCCTCCTCGCGCGTCAACGGCGGCAGGATGGTCGGCAGGCGCCGTGCGAGCATCGTCTTGCCCGAACCCGGGGAACCGATCATAATGACGTTGTGGCCGCCCGCCGCGGCAATCTCCAACGCCCGTTTCACATGCGTCTGCCCCTTCACGTCGGCGAAATCCTCGGCATAACGCGATGCCGCCGCTTCGAACGGTTCGCCTTCGGCGGGCTTCGCCGGGACGATTTCCGCTTCGCCGTTCAGGCAGGCGATGACCTCCGCGAGCGTCGTGACGCCGACCGCGTCGATTCCCTCCACGACCGCCGCTTCAGCGGCGTTCCCGGCCGGCAGCACCAGCCGCCGCAGCCCCTCCGAACGCGCCCGGACCGCCAGGGGCAGCACGCCCCGCACGGATTTGACCGAGCCGTCGAGCGACAGCTCGCCGACGAACATCGTGTCGGCGACCGCTTCGGCGTCGATACGGCCCATCGCCGCGAGAATCCCCACGGCGATCGGCAGGTCGAAGCCCGAGCCCTCCTTGCGCAGGTCGGCGGGCGCCAGGTTGACGACGATTTTCTTGCCCGACATCCGCTCGCCGGAGTTCTCGAACGCCGCCCGAATGCGCTGTTCGCTCTCCTTCACGGCATTGTCGGGCAGCCCTACGAGGTACAGACCCAGACCGCCGCCCGTGATGTTGACCTCGACGGTCACCGTCACGGCGTCGATACCCACGAGGGCGCCTGCATACGTGCGGACGAACATGGCTAAAAGGGAGCTTCGTCGTTGAGCCCTTTCGAGCGGTTCACGTCGAACTCCCCGCCCATCGAAGCCCCCAGCCCCGCAGAGGCGGAGGTGCCGTTCGAACCGCTGGCATAGTCGTCGTAGGCCTGCTGGCTGTCCGAAGCCTGCGCGGGCGGCAGCATCGAATCCTCCATATCGGCGAAACGCGCCTGCTCCTTGAGGAACCGCAGGTTCACGTCGCACACGGCGCCGTTACGGTGCTTGGCGATGATGATTTCGGCCATGCCCGCCGTGGGCATGCCGTTCTCGTCCTGGTTGATGCCGTAATACTCCGGACGGTGGATGAAGGCCACGATGTCGGCGTCCTGCTCGATGGCGCCCGACTCGCGGAGGTCCGAAAGCTGGGGTCGCTTCGAGCCGCCGCGCATCTCCGTGGCGCGGCTCAGCTGCGACAGGGCGATCACCGGAACGTTCAGCTCCTTGGCAATCGCTTTCAGCGTACGCGAAATAAAGGCCACCTCCTGCTCGCGATTGCCCTTCGTATCCTGGTTGCCGGTCATCAGCTGGAGGTAGTCGATGACGATGATCTTGATGTCGTTGTGTATCTTCAGCCGGCGGGCCTTCGAGCGGAACTCGAAGACCGAAAGGGCCGGGGTGTCGTCGATGAACAAGGGAGCCGAACCCAGCGGCTTGGTCGCCGACTCGAGGTGGCGCCACTGCTCGGGCGTCAGGCGGCCCGACTTGACATCGTTGCCCGAAAGACCCGTCTCGGCGATGATCAGACGCATCATCAACTGCACGGAGGACATTTCGAGCGAAAAGAACGCCACGCCCTGCTCGTGGTCGACGGCCATGTTGCGGGCCATCGACAGCACGAAGGCCGTCTTACCCATCGAAGGACGCGCCGCGATGATGATGAGGTCGGACAGCTGCCACCCCAGCGTCACGCGGTCGACAGCCATGAAACCCGACGGCACACCGCTGAAGGCGCTGGTGTTCTTCGACGCCTCCTCGATCTGCATCAGCGCACGGGCCAGAATGTCCTTCGACGACTGCACCGAACGCTTGACGTGTCCTTCGGCGACCTTGAAAATCTCGCCTTCGGCATAACCGATCAGCTCCGTCACGTCGGTCGATTCGTCGTACGACCGTTTCTGAATCTCCGTAGCCGAACGGATCAGCTCGCGCTGCACGTATTTCTGGGCGATGATTTTGGCGTGGAACTCGACGTTGGCCGCCGAACCCACCTTCTGGGTCAACTGCGCGAGGTACGAGGCCCCGCCCACCTTCTTGAGCTCCTTTTTGGCCTTCAGCCGTTCGGTCACGGTATAGAGGTCGATGGGTTTCAGCTCCATCGACAGTTCATTGATCGCCTTGTAGATCAGGCGGTGTTCTTCGGTGTAGAACGCCTCGGGGGAGACGAACTCCTGCACGGAGATGATGCTGTCCTTCTCGAGCATCAGTGCGCCGAGCACAGCCTCCTCCAGCTCGACCGCCTGCGGGGGCACGTTGCCGACGGTGTCGGTCATCGCTTCGAATGACTCCCGGTTGCGGGAAGAGGGGGTAAAATCTTTCGCCATGGATTTTCGGATTCTTTCAAAGGTCAAAAGTAGCGATTCGGGCCGACATATCAAAACCGCCCGCCAAGAGTTTTTCGACAAAACCGTGTTAATAACACGGGCCCCCGACAGAGGGCCTCCGGAAGGGACTCAATCCTTCACGCCCATTTCGTGGCGGGAGACGGCGAAGGCGGCGATGCTGACGCGGCTGCCGGGCGCCGCGCGGAGGATTTCGGCGGCGCACGCAAGGAGCGTGTTGCCCGTGGTCATCACGTCGTCGACCAGCAGGACGTGCCGCCCGGCGAGCCGTTCGGGACGGCGAACCGCAAAGGCTCCTTCGACGTTGCGGGCCCGTTCGCGGCGGGGCCTGAGGGCCTGGCTGGGGGTGTTGCGCGTACGGCGGACGCTATGCCGGTCTATCCCGACGCCCAGCTGCGCGGCAATCCCTTCGGCCAGGTATTCCGACTGGTTATAACCCCTCCGGCACCGTTTGAATGCGTGCAGCGGCAGCGGCACGACGACCTCCACATCGTCGTAAAGCCCGCTTTCACGCAGGTGACGCCCGTACCACGCCCCCATTTCGCGGGCCGTGCGCCAGGCGCCGTGGTATTTGAAACCGTGGATCAGTCGCCGCCAGCCGCTTGCATGGACGAAGAAAAGGAATCCCGAAGCCCGTTCGACGGGCACCAGCCCCCAGCATTTGCGGGCGACGGGGTTGTCGGCTTCGTTCCAATACCCGGTCAGGGGCGCCGTGGCCCGGCAGAAGGTGCAGACCGTGCGTTCGCCGCGTGCGAGCGGCTCCCCGCATACCGCACAGCGGGCCGGAAACAACAGCGACGCGACATCGCGGGCCAAATCACTGAGGATCGACATTGACGACGACGGTAACGGCCTTGAAAGCCGGATTTTCGGAGAAGGTTTTCAGCTCGGCGGCGAGCAGTTCGCGGGCGCGGGCCGACGAAGCGCCGCTCTCGATTTTCAGGAGCAGCCCCACGAGGTATTCGCCGCGGATGCGGTCGACGGGCGGGGTCATAGGGCCCAGCACGCGGCGGCCGAAGCGGACGCGCAGGCGTGCGGCCAGCTCCATCACCCCCTGACGCAGCACCGCGAGGTCGCGGTGGCGCAGCGTGAGCGACGTGAGCCGCGCATAGGGCGGATAGAAAAAGGCTTCGCGTTCGGAGAGCTGGGCGCGGGCCATCGCCTCGAAATCGCCCGCCACGACCTGACGGATGACGGGATGCCCCGGCTCGGAGGTCTGCACCACCACCTCGCCCCCTTCGGCGCGGCGTCCGGCACGTCCCGCCACCTGCATCATCAGCTGGAAGGCCCGTTCCGCAGCCCGGAAATCGGGGTTGTTCACCAGGTTGTCGGCATTGAGGATGCCCACCAGCGAGACGCCTCCGAAATCGAATCCCTTGGTAATCATCTGCGTGCCGACCAGTATATCGGTTTTACGGGCCTCGAAATCGGCGATGATGGCGTTGAAGGCCTTTTCGGAGGTCACGCTGTCGCGGTCCAACCGGGCGATACGCGCTTCGGGGAAAATCCGGGCGATCTCCTCTTCCACTTTTTCCGTTCCGAAGCCCATCGGAATCACGTCCGTGACCTTGCACGAAGGACATTTCGCCGGAACCGGAGCCGTATAGCCGCAGTAGTGGCAGACGAGTTTCTGTCCGTTCTTGTGGTAGGTCAACGTCACGTTGCAGTGGGGGCAGCGGGCCGTCCAGCCGCACTCCGAACACTCGACATAGGGCGAGAAACCGCGGCGGTTCTGGAACAGCATCACCTGCTCGCCCCGGTCGAGGGCCTCGCCGATCTTGTCCAGCAGGAGTTTGTTGAAATGGGCCTTGCGTTCGCCGCGCTTGGCGGCCCGCAGGGTGTCGGAAACGAGGATTTCGGGCGGCCGGGCGTCGCCGTAACGCTCCGTAAGTTCGGCCCGGCCGTATTTGCCCGACGCGGCGTTGAGCCACGTTTCGAGCGACGGCGTGGCGCTGCCCAGCAGCGTGCGGCCCTCCGTGAGACGGGCCATCACCACGGCGCAGTCGCGGGCATTGTAGCGCGGCGCGGGCTCGGTCTGCTTGTAGCTGGCGTCGTGTTCCTCATCGACGACGATGAGTTGCAGCCGTTTCAGCGGCAGGAAAATCGACGAACGCACCCCGACGACGAATTCGCCCCCTTCGGAGCGGTTCAGCCGCAGGTAGGTCTCCGTGCGGCGGCGGTTGGTGAGTTTCGAATGATAGGGTGTGACACGGCTGCCGAAGATGCGTTCCATACGCGCGATGAGCTGGGCCGTGAGGGCGATCTCGGGGACCAGCAACAGCACGTCGCCGCCCCGTACCAGCACCTCGGCAATCAGGTGGATGTAAATCTCGGTCTTGCCCGAACCGGTGATCCCTTGCAGCAGGGCCGTGGTCTTTCCGGCGGCGAACTGTTCGCGCAGTTCGTCCAGCGCCTGCCGCTGGTGCGGGGTCAGCTCCGGAAGCCGGAAGGCCGAGCCGCCGCGTTCGACGGTGCGTTCCCGCTCGGTGCAGACAATCAGCCTTTTGCGTTCGAGGGCGTGCAGCACGGCGTAATCGGCCCGGAGCAGGCGGCGGGCTACCTCGCCCGTCGAGATGCGCGTCTCGTCGCCGGCCGAGACCAGTTCCAGCAGCGCCTCGTATTGTTTCGGGGCACGCCGTTCGAGCTTTTCGCACACCTCGTGAAACGCCGTCTCGTCGTGAAGCTCCCGGGGCAGCGACACGTAGCATTCGGTCCGGGGCCGGAACTCGTCGTCGGAAAACTCCTCCTCCGTGTCGCCCGAAGGCTTCATCAGCGACGGCAGCGCCACGCGCATCACCTCGCCCACGGAACACATATAGTACGAAGCGACCCACTCCCAGAACGCCATTTGCCGCGCCGAGAGCAGGGGTGCGTCGTAGAGGACGCGATGAATGGATTTGATTCGTTTGAAATCGGGCTTCCGGTCGTGGACCCGCCACACGATGCCCGTGTAGAATTTGCGGGGGCCGAACTGCACCGCCACGGCCTGTCCCGCCACGACCTCCATCCCCTCGGGAACGGCGAACGTATAGGCCGGCTGCGCCAGCGGCAGGACTATATCGGCATACCGGTGCATCAGCCCTTGCTGATTGCCTGAAATCCCTTGCCGTAGACGCCCATGACCGATCCGACGGTCATAAAGGCCTCGGGATCGATGGTTTTGACGAATTTCAGGATCATCGTGGTCTCGCGCTTGCGGCAGACGACCATGACAATCTTCGAACGCTCTTTGGAATACCATCCCTGCGAGTCGATGAGCGTCACCCCGCGGTGGACATTCTCGACGATCGCCTGGGCCATCTTCTCATAATCGTGCGTGACGATGAAGACCTGGCTCGACTGCTGGTTGCCGGCCATGATCATATCGACCGTATAGCCCACCACCGCCGTCATCACATAGCCGTAGATCACGGCGCTGATGCCCATGCCCACCAGCATGGCCGAGGCGATGATGACGAAATCGGAGTAGATGAGTATCTTGCCGTAGCTGACCGTGCGGTACTTGTTGATGATCATCGCCACGATGTCCGTGCCGCCCGTCGAGCCGCCCTGCGAAAAGCAGAGCGCAATGCCGGCTCCGGCCAGGATACCGCCCATGACGATCGCCAGCAGGTTGTCGACCCCGAGGAAATTGCCTTCGGGAAGCACCCCCTGCCAGAAATTCATGCCCAGGGAAATGACCACCACGCAGAAGATGGTCTTCAGACCGAAATTCCATCCCACGATAAACCCGGCGATGAGCAGCAGGACGGCATTGAGGATGAAGACCATCGTACCGATCTGCAGGTCGATCCCCGCGGCCGAGAGGGCTTTGCACAGCACGAGCGACAGACCCGCCGCACCGCCGCCGACACCACCTGCCGGAAGGATGCAGCCGATCCAGCCGAAAGAGTACATCAACATGCCGACAGCCATCAGGATATACTCCTTGACAGGCTTCAGCACGATATCCGGAGAAATGGATTTCATAGCGACGGGTATTTATTCAGGGTTAAGTTTTTGATATGCAAAGATACAAAAAAGTCGGATGGATGCAAATTCAAATCGCACGAGGCCCGGCAAAACGGCCCGGCTCATAAAAGGGTCGTTACGACCCCAAAGATAATAAAAATTCGCCTTGATAGGCATTGCGCTCCTCCAATCTTTTCTCGAGCCGCGCAAGCAGCTGTTCGTTGCGTATCAGGCCCCTGTTCCGGCCGTAGTGGTAGCGCGGAGGAGCCTCCGAAGCGAAGCGTTCGACAACCAGGTCCGGACGCAGGCGGCGGAGGATTTCGACGAACAGGTCGATGTATTCGTCGGGCTCCCAGAAGCGGAAACGTCCGGGGTCGGCGTCGTATTCGGCGGCCATCGGCGTCGCGCGGAAGACCTGCAGCTGGTGGAATTTCACGGTCGTGAGCGGCAGGGCGTTGATCCGCTCCGCCTGCGCCAGCAGCATCTCGTCGGTCTCGCCCGGAAGCCCCAGAATGAAATGTGCCCCGACGGGCAGCCCCCTCCCGGCGGTCATCTCCACGGCCCGGCGGGCGCAGTCGAAATCGTGGCCCCGGTTGACAGCCCGCAGCGAGGCGTCATAAGTCGACTCGATGCCGTATTCCAAGGCCACATAGCGGTCGCGGGCCAGCTCCGCGAACCAGTCGAGCTTCGCCTCGTCCACGCAGTCGGGGCGCGTGCCGACGACGATGCCTGCCACGTCGGGATGCGCCAGCGCTTCGCCGTAGAGCTCCTTCAGGCGCTCCAGCGGGGCATAGGTGTTGGAAAACGACTGGAAATAGACCAGATATTGCCGTGCCGTGCGATAGCGGTTGCGGTGGAACTCGATGCCCTCGTCGATCTGCTGCCGGATGCTTTTCGACGGCATACAGTAAGAGGGTGTAAACGCCCCGTTTTCACAGAACGTACACCCTCCTTTTCCAATGGTTCCGTCGCGGTTGGGGCAGGTAAAACCCGCATCGACCGAGAGTTTCTGGACCCGGCCGCCGAACAGCCGGCGGAAATAACCCGCATAGGAGTTGAACCGCCGCTCGTCGCCCCACGGATAGGTCATCGCTATATCTTATTCCAGAAAGCGACGTCGAGTTTCTCCTTCGGCGCATTGGGAATGTTAGTAAAGAACGACTGTTTCGTCTGCTCTTCGATCCACTCCACCGACTGGATGAACTGCGACGGGCTTGCTCCCGAATACTCTTTGTGCTCCAGCCAATAGCCCGCACATTCGATCTGATCGGCCGGAAGCTCCCATAACGGCTTGCCTGTCTCACCGCTTTTCGAACGGATCAGCACTTTATAGAAATGCGTGGGTACGATGACCGTGTTTTGGGGGTTGGCATTGTCCAGACAAGTCGTATTTTCATTGGCGAAATAGGCACCCGTCACCATATAAAGTGTATCGGAACAGATCATATTGTGACAGTTCTGTTCAAGCGTCGCCCAAATGCCGGCATTGAACTTATTCTGAATCTGCGGCGACATGTTCGTATAGTAGAACGTCTGCTTGTTGGTCGCCTTGTCCGACTGCCGGTCATTGGAGGCAAGCATGTGGCCGCGCGAGAAACTGCCGTCGCCGGCGGCCTTGTAGGAAGAACTTAGATCGGGCTGCACGAAGGTGGGAATGACCGGATCGAATTTCCAATCCTGATTCTGTCCGCCGGCCGTACCTTTCGTATAGCTCTCATGCATCGGGTAAGCCACCCAGATCGCACCGCGCATATCCTTGCTGTAACAGACCGAATAGTTGCGGCCTCCCGGTGCACCGTCGCAGTAGTGGGCGGCATAGTAATAATCGTCCGGACGCTCCTGGATGGCAGGCAGTTCGGCCCATCCCGTGTATTTCGTCAGGTCGGTATCCGGGTCCGGATCGGGGTCCGGACCGGGACCGCTGCTTTCGCCGGTTTCGAACGAGGCTCCGCCGCTTCGGGTGCGTCCGGTCGGCAGGTCGGCATAGGCGTAGAAGACATAGAGCGTTTTGGGCTGGAGGCCGCTCACACGGGCAGACAGGCGGTTGCCGTCGACCGTGACATCCGTGTAGTCGACGAATTGGCCGCTCTCCGCTCCGGACACCGCCGCGCAGGAGAATCCCGCATCGAGTCCCTCCAGCACCCCGTCGCCGAAACGCGTGAGGCAGGTCAGTTCGACCGTCGTACCGTCGGCCGAGGCCTCGGGCGTCAGGAACCAGTCGTTTCTGGTCTCCGTATTTTCGTCCCCGCAGGCGACGAGGGCCACGGAAAGGGCCGCAAGCAGAAGCGCAAAAATCTTTTTCATCAGCATTCGCGTTTAGTCTTTATTTTTCGAATCCATCCAGATCGTCACCGGGCCGTCGTTGACCAGCTCGACCTGCATGTCGGCACCGAATTCGCCCGTGGCGACCTCCCGTCCCAGCAACTCCGCGACGCGGGCCGCGAACTGTTCGTAGAGGGGTCGCGAGACGGCTTCGGGAGCCGCATGAATATAGCTCGGGCGATTGCCCTTGCGCGTGGAGGCCTGCAGCGTGAACTGGCTGACGACCAACACATCGCCGCCGGTCTGCACCACGTCGAGGTTCATCACGCCCGCTTCGTCGTCGAAAATGCGCAGCCGGACGAGCTTTCCGGCAAGGTATTCGATGTCCTCGGCGCCGTCGTCGTTCCCGACGCCGACCAGCGCCAGCAGTCCGGCTCCGATCCGAGAGCGGACTCCGTCGTCGATGGTGACGGAAGCGCGTTTTACGCGCTGGATCAACAGTCGCATAGCGAAATCGGTTTACAGGTTTTCAAAACAAGCCCACAAATTGTCGCCTGCAGGCACGGGAGCCGTGACCGAGACAGGCTCGCGGCGCACGGGATGTTCGAACTCCACGCGGCGCGAGTGCAGCGAAATGCCGCCCCCGGGCAGGGAACGCCGGGCGCCGTATTTCAGGTCGCCGCGGATCGGGCACCCGATCTTCGAGAGTTGGGCCCGGATCTGGTGGTGGCGTCCCGTGAGCAGTTCGACCTCCACAAGGGTGTAGTTCGTCCCCGCCCCGCGCGTCTCATAGCGCAGACGCGCCTGCTTGGCGTCGCCCTTCGGGGAGTCGCAGGCCCGCGAACGGTTGGTCTTGCCGTCGCGCAGGATATAGTGGCACAACTCGCCGCTTTCGGGGTCGGGCGTGGCCTCGGTCAGCGCCCAGTAAATCTTGCGGATGCGGCCTTCGCGGATCATTTCGTTCAGCCGGACGAGCGCCTTCGACGTCTTGGCGAAAAGCACGGCCCCGCTCACCGGACGGTCGATGCGGTGAACCACCCCGAGAAACACATCGCCGGGTTTGGCGTCGCGCCGTTTGATAAAAGCCTTGATCTGGTCCTCCAGGGCGCTTTCGCCCGAAGGATCGGGCTGCACCAGGTCACCGCAGCGTTTGTTGACGACCAGCAGGTGGTTGTCCTCGTAGAGAATATCGTCGGGATCGAACATCGCAGGTATTACAGGATAAAGGTGAAGGGCAGCAGCCGCGCAGCCGAATCGACCACCGTCGCCGTGCCGTGACCGCTCATGATAATCCGCATCGGGGCGCCCTGACGGCGC
Organism: Alistipes sp. Zagget8; assembly: GCA_001941065.1. Classification (GTDB taxonomy): domain Bacteria; phylum Bacteroidota; class Bacteroidia; order Bacteroidales; family Rikenellaceae; genus Alistipes. The sequence continues at coordinate 114,670 of MSHJ01000011.1, read as the reverse complement.
TCGACGTCGACCATCACCTGCCGGCACTGCCCGCAGGGATAGCATTCGCGCTCCGAAGGGTTCGAGGCGATAGCCAGCGTCTCGATCGGATCGTCGGCATAGTTGGCCTGGGCATAGAACATCAGCGTTCGCTCGGCGCAGAGGCCCGCGGGATAGACCTCGCTTTCGAAATTGCTGCCGTAGAGTATCTTTCCGCTGCGCAGCCGCGCGGCGGCCCCCACATGAAATTTCGAGTAGGGCGCATGCGCATTGGCCGTGGCCCGCTCGGCCTCGGCGACCAGTTTGCGGTCGGCGTCGGAAAGCTCCGCAAGCGCCGCATAGTGTTCATAGTCGAAACAAAACTGCTTTTCCATAACTCCTCCTTTTTTACAGGGGTGAGTTACAAAGATAATGAAAGTTTGCGGTTTTTCCCGCATCCGTTTCGGTTTATTAACCGTTTTTTCCGTCGTTACCCGGGTCACGGACGAACGTTTTCGATTTCAGGCGAGCAGGTTCCTCCACAATAGTTTTCGATTATCGCGGAGTGGATTTCGCCTCAATGCAGTTCGGGCCGGACGGAACATACAAACGTATTTCCCGTTCGGCCCGGACAAGGCGAGGCGAAAGACGCCCGTGAGAATCGAAAACTACTCCAGGACGAATTTCGCCTGCACGTTGTACTCCAGCTTGATGGTCTTGAAATCGAGCGGCTCGTCCGCAACGGCACCCTCGGCCATGTCGGCCGACGCCTTCATGCTGCGCATGACCACGGCGTTGTTGTAGAAACGCGGCATCATGTCGCTGTTCGAATCGTAGATGTAGAAGCACTTGCCGATGGTCTGGCCGACGGCCTCGGCCAGCGTCGAGGCGCTCTTTTTCGCGTTCTGCATCGCCTCGATGCGCACCTGCTCCTTATACTGTTCGATCTTCGAGTGCGACACCTTCAGAATCGAGACGTTCGAGATGCCCAGTCCGTCCAGAGCCTGCCACACCTTGTTCACCTCGGCCGACGAACCCAGCTGCAACTGGTACTTGGCCGTAGCCACCGAAGCGTTCTTCTTGAAGAACTCGCTCGAGAGGTTGGCCACCTTGAGCTGCTTCTCGACATCGACGCCCGCGCGTTTCAGCGCCGCAATCATGTCGCGCTGCTGGCTCTCGACCGAAATCTTGCCTTTCGAATCGCGTTCGTTGATGACGATCTGGAGGTAGAACTCGTCGGGCGCGATCTCCTTCTCGGCGCGTCCGTTGACCTGGATGTAGCTGGGGAATGCCTCCTGAACCTGAGCTGCCGCGGGGAGGGCCAGAAGCACGACCGCCGCCGCTAAAATAAATCGTTTCATAATTTTCCGTTTTTTAAGGTTGTCCTTTGCAAATAAAACGCCGGAAAACGAAAATACTGCATCCCCGGCGCGGAATCATGCGTTGAACGACCCGATCTCGATAAGGTTGCCCTCGGGGTCGGCCACATAGCAGGTGCGCTGTCCCCACGGCTCGGTCGTGGGCTCCATGACGGGTTCGGCGCCCTTCGCAACGACCTCGCGGAAGGCCGCATCGACCGCCGCATAGTCACTGACGCTCAGGGCGATCTCGTAATGCCCGTTCACGCCGGGCGCATAGCCGAACGTGCGGTTGGTCATCTTTCCGAAATCCCGCCTCCGGAAGAGCAGGAATAGTGTCCCGTCCTTTTCCAGATAGACGTTCGAGGCGTTTTCATCCTCCCGGATGCCGAATCCCAGCACATCGCGGTAAAAGCGGACCATGGTCGGCATGTCCTTGACGAATATTCCAAAACCGTCCAGTTTCATCGCCGCACGAGTTTCACGACGTTCTCCACATGGTGCGTGTGGGGAAACATATCGACGGGCTGCACGGCTTCGACGCGGTAGTCGGCGTCGAGCAGCGCCAGGTCGCGGGCCTGCGTCGCGGGGTTGCAGCTCACGTAGACGATCCGGTCCGGTGCGGCCCGCAGGATGACGCCGATCACCGGCTCGTCGACACCCGCACGCGGCGGGTCGAGAATCACGACATCCGGATGCCCGTTCGCGGCGACAAATTCATCGTCCAGAACGGCCTTCATGTCGCCGGCATAGAACCGCGTGTTCGTGATGCCGTTCAGCTCGGAGTTGATCTTCGCGTCGGCAATGGCCTCGGGGACATACTCGATGCCCACCACCCGGTCACAACGCGCGGCGCAGAAATTGGCGATGGTGCCCGTGCCGGTATAGAGGTCGTAGAGCACGTCGCCGGGCTTCAGGTCCGCGAAATCGCGGGCCACCTTGTAGAGTTCGTAGGCCTGCGCGGAGTTGGTCTGGTAGAAGGACTTGGGGCCCACCTTGAAGCGCAGCCCCTCCATCTCCTCGATGATATGGTCCTTGCCGCGGTAGCAGACCGGGTCGAGATCGCCGACCGAGTCGTTGAACTTCGTATTGACGATATAGAACAGCGAGGTGATCTCCGGAAATTTCGCGGCCAGATCGTCCAGCAGCGCCTCGATGCGGGGCCGGTCGTCGCTGTTGAAGACCACGATCACCATCACCTCGCCCGTCGAGGCCGTGCGGACGATCATATTGCGCATCAGTCCCGTGTGTTCGCGGGCATTGTGGAACGTATAGCCGTTTTCGAAGCAGAAGCGTTTGGCCTCCGTGCGGATGCCGTTCGACGGATCGGGCTGCAGCCAGCACTTGCGGATGTCCAGCACCTTGTCGAACATCCCGGGGATGTGGAATCCCACGGCAGGGGCGTCGCCGATGTCTCCCGCGGTCTCGATCTCCTCGCGCGTCAGCCAGCGGCGGTCGGCGAAGGTGAATTCCAGTTTGTTGCGGTAGAACTGCGTCTGCGCAGAACCCAGGCAGGGGGCTATCTCCGGCAATTCGATCTTGCCGATGCGCGTCAGCTGGTCGCGGACCTGCCCGGTCTTGAAGCGCAGCTGCTCTTCGTAAGGCAGGTTCTGCCACTTGCAGCCGCCGCAGACGCCGAAATGCTCACAAAACGCCTCGGCCCGCAACGGCGACTTTTTCACATAGTTGACCACGAATCCCTCCATGAAGCGGCGGCGCTTGGAGCGTATCTGCACATCGACCACGTCGCCCGGCACGGTCATCGGGACGAAGACCACCACGTCGTTCCAGCGCCCCATGGCCTTGCCCTCGGCCGCGAGCGTCGTTATTTCGAGCCCCTCGATCAGGGGGTAATTCGCTTTTTTCCTTGCCATTCTTGCCATAAGTTCGAGTTTGGGTTGCAAAGGTATAAAAAATCACCGGTTTTCCGCTTTGCGCCCCTTCGCCCGCTGGCGCACCCCTCCGAGCCAGAATCCCAGTGCGAAAGGCCCTCCGATCAACACCACGAGCGCCAAAACCAGATAGAGCAGGACCTTGCCGACGAGTCCCGGCACGGCATCGAGGGCCGTGCGCAGCAGTCCGTCGCCCGTCTCGCGCAGCTGCCCGACAAGGGCCTCGCGTTCGCGCGTGACGTATTGCTGCAACTCGTCCCGCTGACGGTCGAAATCGGCGAAGGCGTTGTCCACCGAAGCGTTCATCGTCCCGATCAGCTGCGTGACCTGCCGGCTCAGCTCCTCCAGCACCTTGTCCGAAATCTCGGGCACATGCTCGGCGACGACCACGATGCGGTTGAAACTCCGTTCGAGCGAATCCAGCTGCGCCCCGACCTGCAGGCGCAGGCTGTCCTGTTCGAGACGCATCTCGAAGATGTCCTTCGACCACCCCACGCTGTTCGACAGCTGCTGCGTCTGGCCGCTAACGCGGTCATTGACGTCGGCCAGCACCTCGGCAATCGACCCCGTGGCATAGGCGTGTTCCACGCCGTTGTCCCGGAGGTATTCGAGCCACGCAAGAGTCGTATTGTCGGTCTCGTCGCCCTCCGAGGCGGGATTTTTCCGAATATAATCAGCGACGAAAGAGGCCATCAGGTCGTATCGGTCCGCCGGCAGCACCTGCCGCGCCAGCCGCCCCGCCCGGCGGTCGAGACGCCGCACGGCGTCGCGGGCGATACCGCTCTGGGGACCGAACAGCAGCGAATCGGGAGCCGCGGAAAAGGCGTCGTTCATGCGGCGGCACAGAATCCACATATCGGCCAGCGCCACATCGGGAATGCCCTGCATCGAGGCGTTCACCCCGGCCCTCGTGGCGCGGATTTTCCACCGCACGGCGGCCACCCGCGTATTCACATCCGGCGACAGCGCGACGATCGAATCGGCCGCTCGGGCCACCTCGCCCGCCATATCGTAATAAAATCCGCGCGTCATGGTCCGCACGTTCATCTCCTCCTTCGGCAGGGGGTCGCCCGTGGACACGGCCACCTTGAGCAGCGAACACCCCGTGAGCGACACCGCGGCGAAAAGCGCGGCCGCCGTCTTCATCCATCCGTTCATACCGTTCCGTTTACCCATTCAGCACGCAATTACCGTTCCCGGTTTTTCACATAGTCGCGGATGTAACGCACCGCGACATAGTGCCCCGCCTGGGGCATATTCCCGTGGTTGAAACCTTCGAATTCCCGGATCTGCACGTCGGGATGCCCCGCCACGCGCATCATGCGCCAGAAATAGGCGTTCTCCTCGTAACGCCCCAGCATCTCCTGCTCGCGGTCGCCCGAGAGAATCAGGACGGGCCGGCAGTCGGAACGCACGTAATTCAGCGGCGCCATATCGTCCACAACGACCTGCGTGTCGGGAATGCCCATTTCACGGCGCCGGGCGAAGTGGGTCACGACCTGCCCGCTGTAAGGGATCAGCGCCGCGAACGCCGTGTCGGGATCGATGCCGTAGGGCGCCATCCAGCGTTTGTCGAGCCCGATCATCGAGGTCAGGTAGCCGCCCGCGGAGTGTCCGGCGATAAAAATCAACTCCGGGTCCCCGCCGTAAGAGGCGATATTCCGCACCACCCATGCGGCCGCCGCCGCAGCGTCCTCCACGCAGTCGGTGACCTTCACGCGCGGGGCGAGGCGGTAGTCCACGCCCACGACGGCGAAACCCTTGTCGCACAGCGCCTGCGGTATATCGCGCCGCCCGCCCGTCAGGCCACCGCCGTGAAACCACACGACGGTCGGGAAGCCCTTCGCATCCGTCGGATAGTAAATATCCAGGCGGCAGAGCGAATCGATATAGCCGTCGCCCGCGGCATCGCGGTAAGCGATATTCCGGTCGGTCCGGTAAGCGGCCGTCTGGGCCGTGACGCCCGTGCAAAGCAGGGCCAGCGCAAAAAGAAACAGCAGGAATCGTTTCATAAGAGATAGGGGTCTTTTGGGTCATAAAGGTAGGTAAAATCCCGCAAAAACACTATCTTTGCGAAACAGACTGCACTAAAACAGCCGTAAATTATGAAAATAGCCTGCCTGCAATTCAACCCGATACAGGAAAACACCTACGTCGTCTGGGACGACACGAAAGAGTGCGTCGTCATCGACGCCGGAAACAGCAACCCCCGCGAGGACGCCGCGCTGGACAATTTCATCGCCGAACACGGACTGAAACCCGTCCTGGCGGCGAACACCCACGGGCATTTCGACCACACGCTGGGCGTCGAGCACCTCAAACAGCGCTACGGCATCCCCTTCGCCCTCTCGTCGAAGGATCAGTTCCTGCTGGACAACGCCGCGACGAGCGGATCGGTCTTCGGGGTGAAAATCGGACAGATGCCCGCGGCGGACCTCGACCTCGACACCACGCCCGAAATCCGCTTCGGCGACACCGTACTGCAGGTGATTCACACCCCCGGACACACGCCGGGCCACGTGGCGCTGTACGAACCCGTGTCGAAATCGCTCTTCACGGGCGACACGCTCTTCCGCGAGTCGATCGGCCGCACCGACCTGCCGGGCGGCGACTATTCGTGGATCATGCGCTCGATCCTCGACAAACTGGTGCCGCTGGGCGAGGAGGTCCGCGTCTACCCCGGCCACGGCCCCGAATCGACCATCGGACACGAGATGCTCTACAACCCCTTCATCGTCGAGGTGCTGAACGAAGAGGTGAACTACCGGAACTGATGAAAGGACTGATTCACAAAATTCTCTACCGGACGCTTCCGCTCGAAGGCTACCTGCAGGCCGTGAGCCGGCTATTCTTCGGCTGGCAGCGGCTCGGCATCGGGCGCTACGCCCCGGCCACGGAGTATGTCTACCACCTGCCGCAGCTGGTGCGCCCGGGCGATACCGCCATCGACATCGGCGCCAACCTCGGCTACTACGCCCGCACGATCTCACGGCTGGTCGGCCCCGCGGGAAAAGTCTATGCCGTGGAGCCCGTGGCCCCGATCCGCAAGGTGCTGAGCCGCAACCTCCGCCGCTGCGGAAACTCCGAGATAATCCCCTATGCCCTGGGCACCGAGAACAAACCGATCACGATGGGCAACGACTCGGCACGCGAGACGGGTTATTTCGGCACGGGACAGAATTTCGTCAACGAAGGCGGCGGAAAGGCCGCCGTGGAGTTCACGGCGCAGATGCGCCGCGGCAGCGAGTTGTTCGCCGCGCTTCCGCGCCTCGATTTCATCAAATGCGACATCGAGGGTTACGAGGTGGTGGCGATGACCGAGATGCGGCCGCTGCTCGAAAAGTTCCGCCCCACGGTGCTGATCGAGACGGGCGGCGCGAACCGTCCGCAGATCGTCGCGCTCTTCACCGGGCTGGGCTACCGGGGCTATACGCTCGAACACGGGCAGGAAATACCCCTCACGGAAGATTCCACGAAAGACATTATTTTCAGATATGCGCATTGACATCCTGACGGTCGTCCCCGAACTGCTGACCTCGCCGCTCCACGAATCCATCCTGAAGCGGGCGCAGGAGAAAGGTCTCGTGGAGATCGTCGTACACAACCTGCACGACTATGCCCACGACAAACGCAAGACCACCGACGACTATCCGTTCGGCGGCGAGGCGGGTATGGTCATGAAGTGCGAACCGGTGTTCGAGCTGGTCGAGAAGCTCCAAAGCGAGCGGCACTACGACGAAATCATCTACACCTCGCCGGACGGCATTCAGTACAACCAGCACGAAGCCAACCGGCTGTCGACGCTCGAAAACATCATCATCCTCTGCGGCCACTACAAGGGCATCGACCACCGCATCCGCGAGCACCTCGTGACGCGCGAAATCTCAATCGGCGACTATGTGCTGACGGGCGGCGAACTGGCGGCCTGCATCATCGCCGACTCGGTCGTCAGGATCATCCCCGGGGCCATCGGCGACGAAGCGTCGGCCCTGACGGACTCGTTCCAGGACAACCTGCTGGCGCCCCCGGTCTACACGCGGCCCGCGGAGTTCCGCGGCTGGCGGGTTCCCGACGTGCTGCTGTCGGGAAATTTCGCCGAGATCGAAAAATGGCAGGACGAACAGGCCTACGAGCGCACGAAGCGCCTGCGCCCCGACCTCTTAAAAGAATAAAGCCATGCGTTACTACCTCATTGCCGGGGAACCCTCCGGCGACCTGCACGGCGCGAACCTGATCAAAGGGCTGCTGAAAGCCGACCCCGGGGCGGAATTCCGTTTCTGGGGCGGGGACCTCATGGCGGCGGCAGGCGGCAGGGAGAACCTGCGGAAACACTACAACGAGACTTCGTTCTTCGGCATCGTGCAGGTGTTGAAAAACCTCGGGACCATCCGGCGGCAGATGCGGGAGTGTCAGGCCGACGTGGCGGAATTCGCCCCCGACGTGCTGATTCTCGTGGACTACCCCGGCTTCAACATGAAGATGGCCCGCTGGGCCAAAGAGCGCGGCATCCGCACGTTCTACTACATCGCCCCGAAGGTCTGGGCGTGGCGCGAATGGCGCGTGAAGGCGATCCGCAAATACGTCGACCGGCTGTTCATCATCTTCCCCTTCGAGCGCACCTATTTCCCGAAGCACGGCATCGAACCGGTTTTCGAAGGCAATCCGCTGGTGGACGCCATCGAAGCCCGCCGCGCATCGCTTCCGACGCCCGACGAATTCCGCCGCCGGAACGGACTGGACGAACGGCCGATCGTCGCCCTGCTGGCCGGCAGCCGCCGGGGCGAAATCCGCGCGAACCTGCCGCTGATGGCCCTGCTGTCGAAACGGTTCCCGGAACATCAGTTCGTGGTGGCGGGCGTCGCGTGGATCGACCGGGCGCTTTACGAACAGCAGATGGCCGGCAGCGACATCCGCTACGTCTGCGACCAGACCTACGAAACGCTGGCGGCGGCCGAAGCGGCCGTGGTGACCTCCGGCACGGCGACGCTCGAAACGGCCCTGCTGGGGATTCCCGAAGCGGTCGTTTACCGCACGGTGTGGTGGCAGGTGTGGCTGCGTCCCTATGTGCTGAAGGTGCCGTGGGTGTCGCTGGTGAACCTCAACCTCGGGCGCGAGGCCGTGGCCGAACTCATTCAGTCGGACCTCTCCGTGGAACGTGCCGAGCAGGAGCTGCGGGCAATCGTCGCAGGGGGTGCGAAACGCGAAAAGATGCTCGCCGATTTCGACGAACTGCGCACCGTGATCGGCGGTCCCGGCGCCAGCGACCGCTTCGCGGCGCGGATGGTAGAGGAGTTAAAGAAGGAAAACCGATGAAAATCATCTGCATAGGCCGCAACTACGCCGAACATGCCGCCGAACTGCACGAACAGCTCAACGACAGCGGGAAACTCCCCGAAGAACCGATGTTCTTCATGAAGCCCGACACGGCGCTGCTCCGAAACAACGACCCGTTCTACATCCCGTCGTTCTCGCAAGAGGTGCATTACGAATGCGAACTGGTCGTGCGGATCAACCGCGTCGGCAAAGCCATCTCCGAGCGGTTCGCACACCGTTATTACGACGAGGTGGGGCTGGGCATCGATTTCACGGCCCGCGACCTCCAGTGGCGGGCCATCGCCGAGGGGCTTCCGTGGGAGAGCTGCAAGGCGTTCGACCGTTCGGCGGCAATTTCGCCGGAATTCGTATCTTTGCAGGAACTGGGCGGAGACGTGCAGCGGCTGCATTTCACGCTCGACGTGAACGGCCGGTGCCGCCAGACGGGCGACACCGCGGAGATGCTCTTCACGGTGGACCGGATCATCGCCTCGGTGTCACGATACGTGACCCTGCGCATGGGCGACCTGCTCTACACGGGAACGCCCGCGGGTGTGGGACCCGTCGCGCCCGGCGACAACCTGCGAGCGGCGCTCGAAGGACGCGAACTCTTAAATTTCGACATACGATAACCATGCTGCTCAACGACAAACTCAAACCCTACCGCCTGCTGCTGGCGTCGCAGTCGCCGCGGCGGCGGGAGCTGATGACCGGTTGCGGACTCCCCTACGAACCCGCCCCGAAATACGACTGCGAGGAGGTCTATCCCGCCGATCTCCCGGCCGAAGAGGTGCCGCTGTACCTCTCGCAGCTCAAGAGCCGGGCCTATCCCGAACCGCTCGCGAACGGCGACATCCTGCTCACCGCCGACACGGTGGTCGTGCTCGACGGCGAGGTACTCGGCAAGCCCCACGGCCGCGAAGAGGCCGTCGGGATGCTCCGGCGCCTCTCGGGACGCCGCCACACGGTGGTCTCGGGCGTCACCCTGCGCAACGCGGAACGCATGCACACCTTCGAAGCACGGACGAGCGTGTGGTTCCGCACACTCTCCGACGAAGAGATCGAACACTATATCGATACCTACCGCCCGTTCGACAAAGCGGGCTCCTACGGCATCCAGGAGTGGATCGGCTATGCCGCCATCGAACGCATCGAAGGCTCGTTCTACAACGTCATGGGCCTCCCGATACAGAAAGTATATGTAGAATTAGATAAATTTTTAGCTTGATGAAACGAACCTTGCTGACCCTGCTGACCGCCCTCTTCATGCTGCCCGCGCTGGCCGACGAGGGCATGTGGCTTCCGAGCCTGATCTCCTCGCGCATCGACGACATGCGCTCGAAAGGATTCCGGCTCACCGCCGAAGACATCTATTCCGTCAACCAGGCCTCGATGAAGGACGCCGTGGTGCTGTTCAACGGCGGCTGCACGGGCGAACTGATCTCGCCCGAAGGCCTGCTGCTCACCAACCACCACTGCGGCTACGACGCCATCCAGCGGCACTCGACCGTCGAGCACGACTACCTCACCCACGGATTCTGGGCCCTGTCGCGCAACGAGGAGCTGCCCAACGAAAAACTCTGGGTCCGCTTCCTCGTCCGAATGGAGGAGGTGACCGACCGCATCGCCGTGGGCGAGACCGCCGACGAAATCGTCAAAAAGGCCGAGGCCGAAGCCCCGGGTTACAAAGCCGCCGTGGAGCAGATGTACTACGGCAACCAGCAGTTCCTGTTCGTCTACGAACAGTTCGACGACGTGCGTCTGGTGGCCGCGCCGCCCTCGTCGATCGGCAAATTCGGCGGCGACACCGACAACTGGATATGGCCCCGCCACACGGGCGATTTTTCGATGTTCCGCGTCTACGCCTCGAAGGACAACAAACCCGCGGCCTACTCGCCCCAAAACGTCCCCTACCGTCCCAAGAAATATTTCACCGTCTCGACAAAGGGGGTGAAAGAGGGGGATTTCACGATGATCTACGGATTCCCGGGCAACACCCAGGAGTATATCCTGTCGGATGCCGTGGCCTACATCGCCGAGCGGTCCGATCCGGCGAAAATCGCCGTCCGCACGGGCCGTCTCGACATCATCTCGGCCGCGCAGGAGTCCGACCCCGCGCTGCGTATCTTCTATGCTGCCCGCCACGCCTCGATAGCCAACGCCTGGAAAAAGTGGCAGGGCGAGGTGCTGGGCATCGAACGCCGCGGCACCGTGGCGTCGAAACGCGCCTATGAAGAGGCTTTCGAAGCCTGGGCGCAGGACAAACCCGAATACCGCGACGTCGTGGCGCAGCTCAAAGCCGAATACGCCCGCATCGCAGACCCCTATTTCGCCCGGGAAATCACGCTCGAGACGCTCAACGCCCTGCCTGCGAGGTACTCCGCCAAGGAGCGTGCCGAAGCGGTCTTCGCCCGCCGCGAGAAAACCGAACGTGCCCTTTACAGCCTGCAGTTCGGGGAGTATGCCCGCCGCTGCCCGGCACAGTATCAGGTGCCGGAATTCCTCGACGGCGTGGCCCGGTACGGCTCGCCCGAGGCTTTTGCCGGGGAAATCTTCACGCAGGTCTGGAACGAGGGCGACACCACGGCGGCCGCAGCCCTGCGCACAGGAACGAAGCGCATGCTCGGCCACATCGCATGGCTCACGGGCACCAAGTCGCTGCGCAACCTCAACAGCAAACGGCTCAACGAGCTTTACACCACTTATATTAAAGGACTGCGCGAATGGGATGCCCAGCGCGCCTTCTACCCCGACGCCAACCTCACGCTCCGCGTAGCTTACGGCTCGGTGGCCGGATACGAGTATGCTGACGGCGAGTACCACAAGCCGCAGACGACCCTCGACGGCATCATCGCCAAGGACAACCCCGAAATCTACGACTACGACATCCCGCAGGCGCTGCGCGACCTTTACGCCTCGAAGGAGTACGGCCGCTGGGCAACGACGATCGACGGCCGCAAGACCGTACCGGTGTGCTTCCTGGCCACGAACCACACCACGGGCGGCAACTCCGGGTCGCCGGTGCTGAACGCCTCGGGCGAACTCATCGGCATCAATTTCGACCGCACATGGCGTTCGACGATGAGCGACGTGGCATTCGACCCCGCAATCTGCCGCAACATCGCCGTGGATATCCGCTACGTGCTGTTCGTCGTGGACCGCATCGGCGGCGCGGGCTACCTGCTCAAAGAGATGAAACTCAAATAAAGCGCCCCGGGACCGTCGCAGGATGCCCTGCACGTCCTTTCGGCAAATTTCGATGTTTTTCGCGCAAAAATTTTGCGAATCGCAAAATAGTGTCTATATTTGCACTCCCGAAAGTTGATTCGGGAGTGTAATGCCCAGGTGGTGAAATTGGTAGACACGCTACTTTGAGGGGGTAGTGAACAATTACGTTCGTGCAAGTTCGAGTCTTGTCCTGGGCACCAAATCAAACGCTTAACTTTTGAATATCAAAGGTTAAGCGTTTTTCTTTTAGCCGCCTGCACAACGGAGGCACCACCGGTCGGACGCCTCTCGCTGACACCTCTGCTGAATATCCGGAACAATAAGTTACGATTTTATCATTTCCGACTGGATTTAATTCCGATTATTCCACGAAACACCAGATTTGATTTCAGATTAAAGCCCGTCCGAAATTAACCGGCCGTTTAAAACAATTTCCATCCCAAAAATATTATATTTGCGGCGTCACTAATGTTTTCTTTTATTCACCTTTCAAATTCACTTCATGCAAAAAATTCTACTACTGACGGCCGTTCTGTGCCTGTCGCTGTCGCAAATGTCGACAACGGCGGCGGCCTCCAAATCCCGGAAAAAGGCTAAAGTCGAAAAGTCCGACACCGTGGCGAAAAAGAAGGTCACCAAGTACGACAAGACCTTCGTGAAGGACAAAAGCTGCGTGACGGCCAAAGCCGAAGGCGGATTCATGACCCTGCACAAGTCGAAAGGCAAACTCTACATCGAACTGCCCGTGAAAAACATGGGCCGCGAAATGCTGATCGCCTCGACGATCTCCGAAGCCAGCGACCCCGACCTGGGATCGATCGGCTACAAACCCCAGCCCCCGATGCATGTCCGGTTCAACCTGATCGACAGCACGGTCTATATGACCGAAGTGAGCGTGCTGCCCGATTACGACACCTCGGACAAGCAAATGGCCCACGCTGTCAAACTCAGCTCGATGGACCCGATCCTGAACGCCTACAAAATCGTCTGCTTCAACAACGATTCGACGGCGGTGGTTTTCGATGCCTCGAACCTCTTTACGACGAACTATGAGCCCCTGGCCCCGATCAAGAGCGGTTCGATGGGCGGCATCAACATCACGGCGTCGTTCAACAGCAGCGGCTCGGCCCTCGGAGACATCAAAGCCTTCAAGGACAACGTCAGCATCAAATCGATGCTCTCCTACACGGTATCGGCAAACCTCATGCAGCTCGTCCTGCTGAAGAAGAACGATCCGTTCACGGTGGGCGTGACGCGCAGCATTCTGATGCTTCCCGAGCAGAAAATGCGTCCGCGCATCGCCGATTCCCGCGTCGGCATCTTCCTCTCCGGACGCACCGACCTGAATCCCGACGCCGACCAGATCGCCCGTTATTCGGTGATCCACCGCTGGAACATCCAGCCTTCGGATTCGGCGGCATGGGCCCGCGGCGAAGTGGTCGACCCCGTGAAGCCGATCGTCTTCTACCTCGACGACGCATTCCCCGCCCTGTGGCGCGAACCGGCCAAAGAGGGTATCGAACGCTGGAACAAAGCCTTCGAAAAGATCGGATTCAAAAATGTCGTACAAGTCCGCGATTTCCCCAAGGACGATCCCGAATTCGATCCGGACAACCTGAAATACTCGTGTATCCGTTACGTTCCGGCCCAGATCACCAATGCCATGGGTCCCTCGTGGGTCGATCCCTCGTCGGGCGAGATCATCAACGCCTCGATCATCGTATACAACGACATCATCAAGCTGATCAACAACTGGCGTTTCTGCCAGACGGCACAGGTAGACCCCCGCGTGCGTTCGAAACGGATGCCCGAAGACGTCGTCCGCGAATCGGTCGCCTATATCCTCGCACACGAAGCCGGACACTGCCTGGGCTTCATGCATAACATGGCGGCTTCGTCGGCCTATGCCGTCGATTCGCTCCGCAGCGCGACCTTCACGCAGAAATACGGCACGACTCCCTCCATCATGGATTATGCACGTTTCAACTACGTCGCACAGCCCGGGGACAAGGGTGTGAAACTGACGCCTCCCGACCTCGGCATCTACGACGAGTTCCTCATTCAATATGCCTACAAGCCCATCGTCGGAGCCAAGGATGCGAAAGACGAGGTCAAAACGCTCGAAAAGTGGGTCGATGAAAAAGCCGGCGATCCCCGTTTCCGCTACGGCCGCCAGCAGGTGATCCAGCGTTACGATCCGAGCGCCATCGAGGAGGACCTCGGCGACGACCCGATCAAGGCCGCCGATTACGGCACGAAGAACCTGAAATACATCCTGGCGCATTTCAACGAATGGATGCCGGATGCTACGGACCCCGACGCCGCGCTGCGCACCGCCCGTTACGAGGAGCTGGCCAAGCAGTACAACCGTTATATCCGCGCCGTGATGCTCAACATCGGAGGCATCTACCTGACGGAGGTGAAAGCCGGGACGCCGGGCAAAAACGTGGTCCCCGTGGACAAGAAACGCCAGCGGGCCGCCCTGCAATGGGTACTGAAACAGCTCAAAGAGTGCGACTGGATCGCCGACCGCGACCTGACCGACCGGTTCTCGCTGCGCGTCGAGCTTCCGCCGATCTTCCAGTACTACACGGCGCTGGAATTCTACGACACCTACAAAAACGTGATACTCTCGTCGCACGTGGCCGAATCACCCAAGGACGCCTATACGATCCGGAACTGGGCCGACGACATGTACGAAGGAATCTGGGAAAGCGCCATCAAACGCCGCCAGCCGACGGCCGGGGACCGCATCATGCAGAACCTTTACGCCAGCTTCCTGACCACGGCCGTCACGAAAAAGGGCTCGCTGACCAAAGTCAGCACGGGCAAATCGTTCGCCGGGGATAACACGTTCATGCCTTCCGTCGACCACATCGTGGCATTCGGACTGGACGAAAGCGGAGTCATCGCCAAAAACATCGGCCTGCTGCGCGACCTCGAAATCGAGAATGGCTACGGATACGTCGCTTCCCAGGTGCTCACCGATTTCGGCAAACCCGGCTACGGCTGGCAGTACCGTGTCAACCTGCGGTCGATCGACGAGTCGAAAACGGTATTCTACGGGGAAACCCAGCGGATCATCCGGCTGCTCAAGGCCTGCATTCCCGCCTCGACCGGCGACGCACGGATACACTATCAGTCGGTACTTTACCAGTTGGAAAGAGCATTGAACAAGGATTAATTCATCATCTGCTACAACCCGCAAATCATGAAAACCAATATACGCAAATTATTGGCGCTATCTGTATTGCTCTCATTCCTGCTTTGCATGGGGGGGGGGAAATGCATATGCCCAAAATAAAATATCGGGAGGCGACCAGCTGCAAAAGCGCGTCTCACTGCAGGTTACCAATGCTCCGGTAGCCAAAGTCTTCGCAGAAATAGAGGCCAAAAGCGGAGTTCAAATCGTATTCAACGCATCCGAAATCGGCAAACTGCCGCCTGTAACCCGGTCGTTCAGCAATGCGACCATCGCACGGGTTCTGGATGCCTGCCTGGCCAACACCAATCTCACCTATTCCGTTGTCAACAAGAACATCGTCATCCGCGCCGAAGGCAAGGGTCTCGAACGCATAACCGTGTTCGGAACGATCCTCGACGACAACAAGCTGCCGCTTCCGGGAGCCAACGTCGTACTCCGGGGCACGAATATCGGCGTATCGACCGACACGAAAGGCAACTACTCCATTACATTCGGATGCCGGGACGGCAAAGAGAACGTGCTGGTCTATTCGTTCATCGGCATGAAATCCGAAGAGCGGAGCGTCAGCGGTTCGAGCAACCTGAACGTCACGCTGAAAAACGACTCCGAAATCGAAGAGGTCGTCGTCAACGGCTTCTACACCCAGTCCAAAAGCACCTTCACCGGCGCTTCGACCACCATCAAGGGAGAAGAGCTGATCGCAATCTCGCCGACGAACCTCATCGCCGGCATCGCCGCCGTGACCCCGGGTATGGTCATGGTCGAGAACAACGCCCAGGGCTCCAATCCCAACGCCGTACCGTCGCTGCTGATCCGCGGCGCCAACTCGCTAATCACCAACGAGAGCGAAGAGGGCGTGAACAACCCGCTGATCGTCCTCGACGGCGTGGAAATCTCGATGGAGGAGCTTTACGACCTCGACCTGTTCGACATCGAACGCGTCGATGTCCTGAAGGACGCTTCGGCCACGATCCTCTACGGAGAAAAGGGTGCAAACGGCGTGATCGTCATCGAACGCAAACGCATCGAGGGGAGCAAGGTCCGGCTGAGTTACAATTTCGTGCCGAAATTCAGCATCCCCGACCTCTCGTCGTTCAACCTGACCAATGCGGCCCAGAAACTCGCACTCGAAGAGCTGGCTGAACTCTACAAAACGTCCGACGGGTCGATGGACAAAGCCTACGACTACAAGCTGCAGAACGTCCGCCGCGGCGTGAACACCGACTGGATTCATGCCCCGCTGCGCGTTCCGTTCAGCCACACGCACTCGCTGGCCCTGAGCGCCCGCGGCCAGAACGTGGATTACCGGGCGACCGCCAGTTTCTCGGACGATTACGGCGTCATGAAAGGCGACAACCGCCGCAAATACGGACTGGGATTCCACATCGGATACCACCTGCGCGACAAACTGACGATTGCCTTCAAGACGAATTTCTCCCTGACCGACTCGGAAAACTCGCCCTACGGAACCTTCTCCGACTATGTCGCCCTGAATCCCTACGAACCGATCCGCGACGAAAACGGGGAATACATCCGCAACTACTATTTCAACCCCTATGACACCTCTTCGAGCAAGATGGCCAATCCGCTCTACGATGCGACGCTCTCGAGTTTCTCCAAGGCACGCAACCAATCGATGACCAATTCGCTCACGGCACGGTGGAACATCACCAAGTATTTTTACGTGACCGGACAGGGAAGCATCTCGATCAACTCCGGATCGACCGATACGTACACCTCGCCGGATGCCGCAAAGTACGAAAAGACGACAGACATCTCGCAGAAGGGCGAATACGCCTACTCGAACCGCAACGGAAACACGTTCAGCGGCAAGATCGTGGTTAACTACGGTATGCCTATCGGCAAAGGCGGTTCGATGTTCCGCGTCAGCGGCGGTTCGAACATGCAGTACACGCACAGCACCTCGGCACGGGCCGTCGGCATGGGATTCCTCAAGGACGAACTGAACGACATCTCCTTCGCCATGGGCTATCCCACGAGCGGACACCCGACCGGCACGGACCGGATCGCCACCGAGGTCGGATTTTTCGTCAACGGAAATTTCAGCCTGCTGAACCGTTATTTCGTCGACGCTTCCTACCGCAGTTCGGGCTCCTCGCGTTTCGGTGCCGACAACAGTTTCGCACCGTTCTGGGCCACGGGTATCGGATGGAACATCCATAACGAGCATTTCGCCAAGGACATCCCGTGGCTGAATACGCTGACGCTCAAATACAGCGTCGGTTACAACGGCAGCGTGTCGTTCGACTACTACCAGGCGAAAACCATCTACGCCTACAAGTCCGACTACCAGTATTACACCGGCATCGGAGCGGTTCCCGTCACCATGGGCAACCCGGCGCTGAAATGGCAGAAGAAGCTCAACAACAACGTGGGCATCACGGCGGCAATGTTCGACAGCCGGCTGAACCTGTCGTTCGACTACTACTCGAACACGACCTACAACCTGCTGATGCCGATCAACCTCCCGCCCTCGGTGGGTGTCTCCACGATGAATGTCAATTTCGGAAAGATCAACAACCGGGGATACGATTTCGCGATCTCGGGCCAAATCTTCCGGACAAAAGACTGGTACTGGAGCATGACCATCACGGGCGGCCACGTCATGGACCGCATCCAGGACATCTCGACGGTTCTGAAGAACACCTCGGTCGGCGACAGCAACGACACCGTCAAGCCGAAGCTGCTCTTCACCGAAGGCGGTTCGCAGTTCGACATCTATGCCGTGCGCTCCGCCGGTATCGACCCGTCTACCGGACAGGAGATCTTCATCAAGAAAAACGGGGAATACACCTACAAATACGATGAACAAGACCGCGTGGCCATAGGCAATACGAACCCGATCCTCACCGGCTCGTGGATGAATACGGTACGCTACAAGGGCATTTCGCTCTCGGTCAGCACCACCTACTCCTTCGGCAGCGACTTTTACAACACGACGCTCCAGAGCAAGGTCGAGAATATCGATCCCCGCAAGAACGTCGACGCCCGGGCCTACACCGACCGCTGGAAAAAACCGGGCGACCTGGTTCGCTACCTGGCCATCAACACCAAAAACGAAATGGTCAATTCGGAACGTTTCGTCGAGCGGAAAAACGAACTGTACATCTCGAACATCCAGCTGACGTATGAATTCCAGGCCAAATTCCTCAGTCGCATCGGCCTGAAACGGCTTTGCGTAGGTGTCGGCATGTCCGATATCGGGTACATCTCGTCCGTAAAATACGAACGCGGTACCTCCTACCCCTACTGCCGGTCGATCAACCTCATATTCCGTCCCACCTTCTAACACGACGCAGCTATGAAAACATTGAAACACTATATTTTATGCGCACTGGCACTCCCGCTGCTCGGCTGCTCCGATTTCCTGGACGTCAACCCCAAGGGCGAAGTCTTCGACAAGGACATGTTCGAATCGGCCGAAGGGTATGAAGACGCTCTTTACGGCATCTATGCGGAATTGGGCACCCAACAGTACCTGTACAGCGACTATATGTTCTGGATTCCCGAAGCGCTATGCGCCAATGTAACGATCCGGGATGAGGCCCTGTACAATATGGCGATCGGAGAATGGTCCAAGAATCAGGCCACTACCCTGCGCAACGGAGTCTGGAAAGCGGCCTACACGGCAATCAACCACGTCAACAATATCGTTGCACACATCGAAAAGGGCGGCGACCACGAATTCCGCCACACGCTCCTCTACAAAGGCGAGGCCCTTGCATTGCGTGCCCTGCTGCATTTCGACATATTGCGGATGTACGGCGCTCCCGTCTGGGCCGATGAAGCTTCGAAAGCCCGTGCCATCCCCTATGTCTCGAAGTATTCGTTCAGCATCACTCCGTTCAGTTCGCTGGACGAAGCCTACGAAAAGATTATCGCCGACCTGAAAGAGGCCGAAAAATGCTTGGCCGAAGATGAAACACTCGTGGAAGCGGTCCGCACGAACGCCTCCGACGGCGGGTTCACCTCGTGCCGCATCATCCACATGAACCTCTATGCCGTGCAGGCCCTGCTGGCCCGCGTCTACTGGTCCAGAAACGATCTGGAAAATGCCGCCGTCTACGCGAAAAAGGTGATCGACAGCGGTAAATTCGGATTCCAGCCGGTAACGGCGTTCAACCAACCGGACAACGGGACATTGGACCTCAACGAAACCATCTTCGGCATCTATTCCACGGAGTCACAGAAAAAAAATGCCAGCAAGTACCAGCTCGACGGTAAATCGACGGACAGCAACTTTACGATGGCCGACGACTACCGTTCGCTCTATCTCGACGGTTCGTCCTCATCCCAGACAGACTACCGCCTGGCCGCTTGGTTCGACGAGGGACTGAACACACTGCGACGTCTGGTGAACTCGATCTATTACACCAGCGACAAGCCTTCGTACACCGGAAAATCCATTCTGGGCATCAACATGATCCGGATTCCCGAAATGTACTACATCATGGCCGAAGCCCTGCTCGAAAGCGATCCGGACACGGCGACGGACTATTTCGACGCCGTCATCAAGACGCGCGGGTTGGATGCCCTGGGCGAACAGGGACACACCGTAACGGCCGACGACCTGTACATCGAGCGCCGCAAGGAATTTTACGGCGAAGGACTGCACTGGACAGATATGAAGCGTCTGGGTAAGGATATCAAGGTGTCGGCCTCCGTCACGCGACCAGGTTCCGATGTCAACACTTATAAGATCCCGTATCCGAAATCCGAAGACGAAAACCGTGACGAATAACCCCAAATTGGAATCGCTATGAAAAAAACAATATTGATCCGATCAGGCATTGCAGCGGCCTTCATACTGACGATAGTTTCCTGCAAGGATACGTGGCTCATGTATGACCCGTCTCAGAAAGACCATCTTTATTTCGAGATCACATCACTCACGCCCCTGGTATCTTTCTCGCTGACCACCGATCAGGAGATTCAATATCAGGCAAAGGTCCTGATGATGGGCATGCCGGTCGATTACGACCGGACGTTCACCGTCTCCTTCCCCGAAATCGGGGATGACGAAAAGGTCACGGTCGGAACGGAAACCATGCCGGTCGTCAAAGCGCGTCCGGACACGGATTACGAAATCGGCAGCCTGACCCTTCCGGCCGGAGAGGTCGAATGTTCCATCCCGCTGACCATTCACCGCCAGGAAGTGATGAAGGACAAATACGTCTGCATCCGGTTCCGGATTACCGAAGACGAGGAGTTCCTGCCGCTACCGGCGGACAGCAGCAACCTGAAGAAAATCAAATCCCCGTTGTTCAATCTCTATATCAACGACGGCGAACCGGCATGCCCCGATTGGTGGGACGCCACAGCCGGCAGTACGCACCTTTTCGGCTGGACCCTGTATTTGGGCCGGTTCTATCCGGAAAAATTCCGCAGGATGCTCGACCTCTACCATAATCTGGAGGAGAAAAATCCGATTTTCTATCAAACCTGCGTCGACCGCTACGGCGAGAACCTCGACAAGGAAGGAATCACGAAGAATTTCTTCGTCTCTGAAAATCCGTCGGCATGGGCCAGCTATATATTGAGCCCGATGTACGAATATTACAAGGTCTACTATGCCGAACATCCGGATGATCCCAATGTCGAGACGATGGGTTCCGGAACCTCCGGGAATTATTGGAGAGACCCGATCTATCTGTTACGTTAATTCGAAAAATAAAACGAACCGATGATGAGAAAAATAACATACATCGCAACGGTCTTCAGCTGCGCACTCCTATTCTGGTCGTGTTTCGACGTTGAAGAAGAAAATTTCCGCACGCTGGCGCCGATCTCGTTCAACGACGTATCGGCAACCATCGATGTTTCCCTGGGAGAGGAGCTCGTTTACGACAAACTGCAGGTAAAGAGCGAAACCCCGGTCAGTTACGAATGGGCCTATGGCAAACGCAAGAACGATTCCAAGGACGAATATGCCATGGAGAGCATCGAGGTGATCTCCGACAAAGCGGATATTCGTTACACATTCAACCGGACCGGCACCTATCTCCTGCGCCTGAAAGTAGACAACGGGGAGAGCATCGTCTACAAATATTTCACGCTCAATGTCAATTCCGGACTGGATGAAGGCATCCTCATCCTGAGCAACGATGCCGAAGGGAACGGTGCGCTGACCTTTATCAAGAAACGCTCCGAAGACGAAATTGCAGCCGGCGGACAGGAGATATATCCGAACATCATGCAAACGATCAACCCTGCGGTCGAACTGAAAAAGGTGACCGGTATGTATCTGTCGGAGCATACAGCCAAAGAGGTACAATACACCTCTCTGCTTATAGCAACAGCCGATGCGACCGGTTCCATCTATAAGCTCGAGCCGAAAACGTTCGAATTATATGCGACCAATCGCTTCAGGGATGAGTATGGCGCCGTATGTATGGATTTTGTCGGAGATGCAGCTTCAGGCACTACCTATAATTATGTTCTTCTCCGCGGCGACAACGGCCATACTTATCGCTATGATTTGTTCGGCGATTTTCTGGGCGAACGACCCGATGCCGCGCAGGCAGGTCTCGTAACACATTCCAAAATGCTCGTCTATCGTACTTCGGCTACGGCAAAACCTACCCGCAAACCGGTCCTTTACAACAAAACGACCTTGTTCCAGCCAGGCAACGGCAAAGTGACAAAGCAGTCGTTGAACGAATACGACATCGTTAATTTCGCAAGTATGAGTCTGAAAAACCTGACCTATGTGCTTTTCCGGTCGCAGACCGACCCCAAGTCGTACTGCATCAAATCGACGACCGGAACGCTTGCGGCATTCAAGGACGTAACGACCTTCACGGCCGATGCGGTCAATATGGATGAAAATTCGATCATGGTGAACAGCAAGAATTCGAGCGATGTCTATTACTCCTACGACAACAAGATTTATCGCTGGAGCCTGACATCCGCACCTCCCGCGACCTCGAAACTGCCGTTGCCCGACGGCGAGATCATCCGCTCCATGGCGACGAATTTCATGGGCACCTTCGGGGACGACACGCAGGAGACGCTGCTTTATGTGGCGACTTACAACCCCGAGCGGAAGGGCGAGAAAAAAGGAAGCCTTTACATCTTCCGTTTTTCCGACGACACCCTCGTCAAACAGTACGAAGGCATCTGCGACGACCCGGTGCAGGTCATGTACAAGTACCGCATTTCGTAACAAACCGCACGCAACGAACCGAAACGGGGGCCTTTCGAGGCCCCCGCTTTTTAAATACACCCCGTGCCGATCAGTGCATCTGCTGCGAGGTATGCAGCTGGATGTACTCCTTCGGGGTCATGCCGTAGGCCTCCTGGAAATATTTCGTAAAGCGGTACTGGTTGTTCATTCCCACCTCCACCATCACCTCGCTGACGCGCATGCCACCCGAGGCGAGCAGTTGGGCAGCACGCTTGATGCGGATGTCGCGAATGATCTCCGAGACGGTGCGGCCGCCCGCAATGCGCTGCATACGGCGATAAAGCTGCATACGACTCATGTGCAGTTCGCCGGCCAGATACTCGATATCAAAGAGCGGATTCTGCATATTGGCCTCCACCACGACGCTCACCCGGCGCAACAACTGTTCATCGTCCGAAGGCAGTTCGACAGCCGTAGGTTCGGTGATGGCCTCGGTCCGCAGTTTGCGGGCAAAGTGTTCACGCGAGCTGAGCAGGTTCCGGATACGGAAGATCAGATTCTCCGCCTCGAACGGTTTGATGATGTACTCCTGAGCTCCGGCCGTCAGGGCCTCGCGGATCGACTGCTGATCCTCTTTGACGCTGTGAACGATGATCGGAATAAAATTGGTGCGGGGATTTCCTTTCATCCGGCGCGTAAACTCGATGCCGTCCATCACGGGCATCATCAGGTCGCTGATGACCACGTCGGGTTTCAGCTTCTGCGCCAGCGCGAGTCCCGCCTCACCATCGGGCGCCACAGCCACGCGAAAATGCTCCTGCAGGCAGGCTTCGATGTAAGCACTCATATCGGCGTTATCCTCGACAATCAGCACCAGGTGTTTACGCCCGTCGGTCCCAATTTCCGATGTTCCTTCTCCGACCCGGAACTGCGGAGGTTCATTCGGCTCGATGATCTGTTCATCGGGATAACAACTGCGGTCGATCGGGAAGCGGACTGTAAAAACGGAACCCTGTCCCTCCTCGCTGCGAACCGTGATCTCGCCCATATGCAATTCGATCAATGCCTTCGAGAACGACAACCCCACGCCGCTGCTCACTCCGTTCAGGGGCGTGCCGTGGAAAAAGAGATCGAAAACCCGATGTATATCCGCGGTCGGAATACCCACCCCGGAATCCTGCACCGAGATCACGGCATAGTGGACTCGATCGTGCTGTTCGATAACCAACCGAACGTGAATATCACCCTGCTCGGACGTGAACTTATAGGCATTGGAAATCAGGTTCTGGAGTACCTTCTCGATCTTGTCGCGGTCGAACCATGCATCCGGCACCTCTTTGGGCGCATCGAAATGCATCATGATCCCGGTCTGTTCACTCATACTTCCGAACGAGCGCACCACCTCACGCACGGTATAAGCCAAATCGTAGCGCGACACCTTCAGCGGCAGGTTCTGAGCCGAGACTTTGCGAATCTCGAGCAGCTGACCTATCAATTTCAGCAATTTATTGACATTCCGGCGGATCAAGCCCAGTCGGAAGCCGACGTATTCGTCGAGGTCCGCCCGCTCCTCCAGGTCCTTAAGCGGGGCCGTAATGAGCGCCAGCGGCGTGCGCAGTTCATGGGTGATATTCGTATAGAAACTGAGTTTCATTTCGGAGAGTTCCCGGGTCTTTTCCTGTTCGATCTGCTGCATGAAGAGTTTGCGTCGCCAGCGCTGGCGCGACACAAGATAGAAGATTCCGACAAAGACCACCGCAGCCGCGGCGAAAACATAAAGCAGGTAAGCCCACCAGGTAGCCCAGGGCGCCGGGAACACGATGACCTCCAGGGACTGCTCCCGATCGCTCCAGACCTCGTCGCCGTTCGACGAAGCGAGCCGGAAGCGATAATGCCCCGCCGGAAGCTGCGTGTAGGCCGCGAAGCGCTGTCCGGCCCCTACCACCGTCCATTCGGGATCGTATCCCTCCAGCCGGTAGCGAAAGAGGTTCTTGGAGGGATTGACATACTGGTCGGAGGTGAATTCGAGCGTGAAATTATTCTGCCGGTACCCCAGTTCCAGCCGCCGGGTACGGTTTAAAGGTTCCCGGAGCAGGACACGCCCGTCATATTCCCCGCCGGGCACGATGCGCTGTCCGAACACCTTCAACCCGGTAAACATCGGCTTCCCGGGGTAAGGATCGGTCCGGAAACCGGACGGATCGAAATAATTGACGCCGTTGATACCGCCCACGAACAACCATCCGTTGTCCGACATGGCAGCCCCCTCAGTCCAGGTATTGCTCTGTAGACCGTCATCGCTCACATAGCGCTTCACGCGGCCCGTGGCAGGCTGGTAGCGGTAGAGTCCCTGACTGCCGTTGAGCCACAGATCGCCGGTAAGGTCTTCGGTAATGGCCAATATCTTGGCATCTTCGAGCCCCGGTGAAAGGATGTGCTCAACCGAGCGGACCGCCCCGCCCTCGACCGTCATCCGGTTCAGTCCGGCATCGGTCCCCACCCAGAGCGTTCCGTCGCGGGTCATCCGTAGGCACCAGACATGGTTATCGCTCAGCGCGAAAGGCGCGGAATCCTGCCGCAAGACCTCGACCTCAATGCCGGGAGCGGAGTCCGTATAACGAATCCTGGACAGTCCGCTTTCGGCCGACCCGGCCCAGATCAGGCCGTTTTTCGCATCGGCCAGCAGCGAATAGACAGAATTCGAAGCCAGCCCGTGAGCAGCCGTATAGGTAATGCTGCGCCCACTGCGGACGTCGTAGCGGATCAGCCCGTCCATCGTGGCGATCCAGATATTGCCGTAACCGTCCTCGCACAGATCGAGGAAATAGCGGTAACGGCGGGAGACATCTTCGGGAATCCCCGGCAAGTACAGCAGGCGTTTCCGGAAACCGCCTCCGGGCAGTTCGTTCAGCCGGTAAACCCCCTCCTGGGCAGCGATCCAGAGGGTCCCGTCGGCAGTCTGCAGGATGCGCGACACGGAATTGGGCGTGACCGCCGCAGCCAGATCTTCCAAACGACTCGTGCGAAAATCGTAACGGTAGGTCGAACCTTTGAAAGTATTGATCCACAACCGGCCCCCGGCATCAATGAACAGCGTGTTGACATGGCTGCCATCGTATCCCAATTCGGTATAGCGACGTCCGACGAGCGGTTTGAAGGTATAAAACTCCGGAGCGGCGGTAGGGGCATAGTTCACCCCGCGGCGCGTCCCGGCCCAAAGCACCCCCGAACGATCGACGCAGAGACACGAAACGTCGTTGTCGCTGATACGCCCGAAAAAATCGGATTTGGCATAATGTTCCGCCGAAACCACCCGGTACCGCGCGTCGAGCCCGAGGGAGTAAATTCCCTCCGTATCGCAGCCCACCCAAAGGTGGTCCTTCCGATCGCGGACGGTGCAGACCGCCCGGAAGCGCATTCCCGCCGGAAGCCGAAGATCGGTGAAGCGTTCGCCGTCCGTACTCACCGAGATACCCCGGTCATGGCTCACCCAAAGCACACCCCACCGGTCGCACTCCACGAAACGCACCGCACGTTCCGTAATATCGCCAATCAGCCGCACCGTCCGGCTCTTGCGCCCATCGCGGCTACAAAGGTACAATCCCTGCGAGGTGCCGATCCAGACGTTACCCCGGCCGTCTTCGGTGATATCGCTGACATCGAACGCCTCCAGTCCGCCCGCCGCCATGAAAGAGTAACCGCCCTTCCCGTCGGGACTCGCAACGACCACTCCGTTCTCGTGACCGATCCAGACATCGCCCGCCGAATCTTCGCAGATGGCCCGGACCTTCCGCAAATCGATGCCCTGGAGCTGTTCCGCATAATCGGTATAACTATCGGTGCCGGGATCGTAACGCATCACCCCTCCGTCAAGCCCGATCCAGATCGTACTGTCGGCAGCCTCGCTGAGGCAGACAATGCGGTTGTTGGCCAACCCTCCGCGGCGTTTGGCCGAATGGCGCACGGGCCGAATGGCATAGCCGTCGAAAAAATTGAGCCCATCGTAAGTCCCAATGAGCATTCGTCCGTCGGAAGCCTGCAGGATCGAGGTCACGGAGTTCTGCGACAGACCGTCGTTCACGCTCAGGTACTTGAACGACAGACGGGTGTCGGTATCGGGAAAGAGCTCGCCGGCAGCGAGCAGCGCGGGAGCCAGGAGGGCCGCAAAAAGGACCGTGAACGACTTGCTTTTCATCTTTACAGACAGGGCTTACAAGATAAAAATAGTAAACATATCGTGAAAACGACTATCTTTATTTCGAAGAAAACAACACCGTCCCCGGTCGGGATTCGTTTCGCAGGGGACGGTGCAACAAAAGAACAGTTTAATGTTACAATTTGAATAAATTTCCCCGACAGCGCCCGCTACCTTTGCATTACGGGTCCGAACCACCCGTGAAAAACGCAACCGAACCAAACATTAAACCCGCTAACCTATGCAAAAAAATTTTACCCTGCACATCTGCCGGATGCTGCGAAATCTGGCATTGGCACTCCTTCTTGCGACAGGTGTCCGTGCGCAGGCCGCAACGCCGCAGCGCGACATCACCGGAAGCGTGAAATCCGCATCCGGGGAAGCAATGGCCGGCGTCACCGTCATGGTCAAAGGAACCCAAACCGGAACCACTACAGGCAACAACGGCGTCTTCAGTTTGAAAGTCCCGGCCGACGCCAAGGCGCTGAGCGTCTCTTTCATCGGATATATCGCGCGCGAAGTGCCCCTCTCGGAGAAAAAAACCGTCTACACCGTTATCCTCGAAGAGGATGTTGTCTCGATGGACGAAGTCGTGGTCATCGGCTATGGCTCGGTGGCCAAGCGCGACCTTACGGGTGCCGTGGCCTCCGTCTCGGGACGGGTTCTCGCGGATTCCCCCGTTTCGAACATGGCCCAGGCCCTTACCGGACGAATGCCCGGCGTACAGATCACCACGACCGACGGATCGCCTGACGCAGATGTAAAAATCCGCGTGCGCGGGGGAGGCTCCATCACGCAGGACAACTCGCCGCTCTATATCGTCGACGGATTCCCCGTGGAGCGCATCTCCGACATTTCAGTCAACGATATCCAGTCGATCGACGTACTGAAGGACGCCTCCTCGGCCGCCATCTACGGCGCACGCGGCGCCAACGGCGTCATCATCATCACCACCAAATCGGCCAAGGCCGGCAAAACGACGGTCTCCTACAACGCCTTTGCGCAGATGAAATACGTGCCGAAGATGCTCGACGTTATGGACCCCTACGAATTCGTGCAGATGCAGTACGAACTGACCTCGCTCAAGGGCGGTCAGGATGCCGAGTCCTTTGCCAGCCATTTCGGTACGCCGGCCGATTTCGACATCTACCGCCGGATGCCCGGCCGCGACACGCAATCGGAGATGTACGGCCGCACGGCCTGGGGACAATCGCACAACCTCTCGATAGCGGGCGGTACGAACAAGACCCGCTTTACGCTGAGCGCCACGCACCTCGACGAGGACGGCGTGCTGCTCGAGTCGGGTTACCGGCGCACGAACCTCAATTTCAAAATGAACCACGACCTGTTCAAAAACGTGCGGCTCGACCTGTCGGCTTACTACACCAATACGGTGATCGACGGCGCCGGCACGACTGTCAACTCCTCGACTGAGATCAAGAACGCCGTGAGCTACCGTCCGACCATTGGCAAAGCCGAGCGCGGACATGGCGCCACGGATCAGGACATTTCATGGGTGGACGAGAACATCGAGGCCCAGAGCCAACTTTACGACCCCGTGGAGCTCATCAGGCAGGACTACAAGCGGCAGCGGCGCAACGAGCTGAACGTCAACGGCGCCGTCACCTGGAAATTCGCCAAGCATTTCACCTGGCGTTCCGATTTCGGCATGCTGACGCGCGATTACGAGACCAAGCGTTACTACGGTCCGCTGACCTACACCTCGCGGCAGGCCGGATCGCAGCCCGTGGCGCAGATCACCACGCAGGACATGCCCCGCTGGCGCACGTCGCACACGCTGACCTACGACATCAAGAACTACCGCAAGAAGCACAACATTAACATCATGGCCGGATTCGAAGCCATGCGTGAGACCTCGACACTGCGCGAGATGAAATCCTACCAGCTGCCTGCCGACATGGCCATCGACGACATTTTCGCCAATATGGCCTTCGGATCGCAGGAATATCCCTACACCTTTGAGGACACGCCCGTAGCCATGGCCTCGTTCTTCGGCCGCGTGAACTACTCTTTCCGCAACAAATACCTCGTCACGGCGACCGTGCGCGTCGACGGATCGTCGAAATTCGCACCCGGCAACCAATGGGGCTGCTTTCCTTCGGCAGCCTTCGCCTGGCGCATCTCCGAGGAGCCGTTCCTCAAACAGGCCGAATGGCTCGACGACCTGAAACTCCGCGTCAGCTACGGCGAAGCGGGCAATAACCGCATCGCCAACGATATGTGGCGCCGCACCTTCAAAGGGATGTTCACCGGACAGCAGAATATGGTGGCCGGCATCGGCGGCAAGCCCAACATCTACCTTACCAACTCCTCGTCGGTGCTCATCAACGAAGACCTGGTGTGGGAGACCACCGCCACGCGCAACCTCGGCGTTGATTTCGGAGTGCTGAAGAACCGCCTGACGGGTAGCGTCGAACTCTACTGGAATACCACGCGCGACCTGCTCATCAAGAACAAAATTCCCCTTCACACGGGTTACAACGAGCAGCAGGTCAATGTCGGACAGACCTCGAACCGCGGTCTGGAAATCTCGCTCACGGGCGTGATCGTCGACAAACGCGACTTCCAGCTCTCGGCCTCGTTCAATATTGCCTTCAACCGCAACAAGGTGGACAAACTCTACGGTGCCGAGCAGAAATTCTACGACAGCGGCTGGAACAACAACAACCTGCGCGACTACCTGCTCAAGGAGGGTGAGCCCGTGGGGCTGATGTACGGCTACGTCACCGACGGATATTATACCGTGGACGATTACGAGGACGGTCCCGGCTGGGTGCTCAAACCCGGCGTGGCCAACAGCCAGAACATCACCGGTTCGAACGGCAATCCGGGCGACTACCCGCGCGTGGGTTCGCTCAAACTCAAAAAGACCACCCCTTACGACCCGAACGACCCCGAGTCGTGCATCGTGACCGAAGCCGACCGCACGGTGATCGGCAACGCCAATCCCAAGCACACCGGAGGTTTCAGCCTGACGGCGGCCTTCAAAGGCTTCGACCTCTCGGCGATGTTCAACTGGGTCTACGGCAACAGTATCTACAACGCCCAGAAACTCTTCAACACGTCGACGGGCAAATATCAGTGGCACAACCTCCGCTCGGAGATGGATTCACAGCACCGCTTCCGCGTCTTCGACGATGCCGGCAACGACCTGCGCAACGATAAGGAGGCCCTGCGGGCGCTGAATGTCAACGCCTCGATCTGGAGCCCGGTCTACCAATACCCGATCCTCCACTCATGGGCCGTCGAGGACGGCTCGTTCCTGCGCCTGAGCAATCTCACGCTGGGCTACACCCTGCCGCAACGCATCACCAAGAAAGTCTGGCTTTCGAAATGCCGCATCTACGTCACCGCCACGAACCTCTTCTGCTGGACGGCCTACACGGGCTTCGACCCCGAGGTCGATACGCGCCGCAGTTCGCCCCTCACCCCGGGCGTGGACTACTCGGCCTATCCCCGCACGCGGTCGTTCGCCTTCGGCGTCAACCTCACCTTCTGATTTCCGGCAACGTTAAAACCCTATAACCATGAAACGAACCATCCGACATATCACGGCCCTCTGGCTCCTGCTCTCCGCCTGCTCCTGCGCGGATTTCCTCTCCACGGAATCCCCGTCGACCATGCCCGACACAAAGGTGTTCAGCACCGAGGGCGACACCTACCGCGCCGTGATGAACATTTACGCCGTTCTGGCACGCAACTCGCTCTACAGCCAAAGGGTAAGTCTCTTCGCCCCCTACAACAACGACATCGAGTATGCCAAGACCAACGCCACGGCCGAGGACAGCCGCCGAGGCATGTGGGACTATACGCTCACCTCGGCCAATACCGAGACGCTGCCGATGTGGGCCGACCTCTACATGGGCATCAACAGCGCCAACGAGTGCATCGCGGGCATCGAGAACGGTCCGCTGCTCGGCACAACCTCGCCAGAAACGCCCTCGACCATCCGTCAGCTCTACGGCGAAGCCAAGGCCCTGCGCGCACTGCTCTATCTGGAACTGGTCCGCAACTGGGGCGACGTGCCTTTCCTGACGCGCGAAACCCGCTACAACGATGATTTCTACATCGCCCCCACCGACCGTGACGAAATACTCGCCTTCCTGATCGACGACCTGATCGACGCCGAGCCGGGCATGCTCTACGCCTCGGAGATCACCGAAGCCTGCGAGCGCATGAACCGCGGCGCCGTGCAGGCGCTCATCGCACGGCTGTCGCTCACGCGCGGCGGTTGGGCGCTGCGTCCCAGCGCCGACAACGTTTCGGACCCCGGACGGATGGTCCGCCCGGACGACTACGAGAAATACTACCGCATCGCCAACACCTATGCCCGCAAACTCTACGAATCGGGGAAGCACTCGCTGGGACTCTCCTACAAGCAGGTGTTCGTCAACGAATCCCAGAAGGTCTTCCCGTCGAACGACGACATGCTCTACGAAGTGGCGATGGCCATGAGCTATTCAAGCTACGTGGGCCACTACATCGGCCAGCGCATCGACAACAGCCCGAGCATTATCTACGGATACAGCAATCCCTGGTTCATGGTGACGATGCCCTATTTCCACTCTTTCGACAGCGCCGACCAGCGCCGCAGCGTCAACTGCACGCCCTATACATGGGTCTGGAACAATACGAAGGGACACATCGAGCAGAAGATCTCCGACTGGAAAAACATCTACATCGGCAAATGGTCGAAACTCGACATGAAGACGCCACAGGGTGCCGGGGCCACGATCAACACAGGCATCAACTTTCCCGTCCTGCGCTATACCGACGCCCTGCTGATGCTGGCCGAGACAGAGAACGAACTCAACGACGGTCCTACCGACCTGGCCCGCGAGGCGCTGAAAACGGTCCGCCGCCGGGCTTTTGCCTCCGGACTCCACACAGAGAAGGTCGACAACTACGTCGCGGCCCTCACGGGGCACGACGACTTCTTCGAAGCCGTCGCACAGGAACGGGCCTGGGAGTTCTGCGGCGAAGGTATCCGCAAATATGACCTCATCCGCTGGAACCGCCTCCGCCAAAGCCTCATCGACCTGCGCCAGGCACATATCGACATGGCCGTAGGCGCCCGCACCGGCACCGGCAAGTACAAGGACATTCCGGCCAACATCTATTGGAAACTGCTCGACGACGGCACGCTCGACATCGTGGGCCTCGACCAGAACATGCCTTCGGCACCCGCAGGTTACTCCACGCGGGGCTGGGCCAAGGAGATGGTGAGCCAGTCCGGCAGTGAATACATCGTCAACGAGGCGGTCGACCAATGGTGGCGCCCCGAAATCTACAACCGCGACCCGATGGTTTACATCTATCCCTACCCGAAAGATGTCGTGGCCGAAAGCAAAGGCATGATCGTCAACCGCTACGGCAAACGATAGGCATTTAACCCAACCCGAAAAAAACATGAAAGCAATATACCGAAAACTGCTGACGCTGGCCGCGGCGCTGCTGACGGCCGCAGGCTTCACCGCCTGCCAGGACGACCAGTCGCAGGAGTGGAACGATCCGCGGCTGTTCCTGCCCACCGATCTCGTAAATTTCAAACAGGACAACGGGCTCGTCGTCCGCTGGGGCATCTCCTACGGCGCCGCGGGATACCGCGTCGATCTCTCCGAAGATGCCGAATTCGCCGAAATCGCCGCCACGCAGGACATTCCCGCATCCGACGGAAAGAATTACGAAGCCGTATTCACGGGTCTCGAAGAAGAGACTCTCTATTACATCCGCCTCTGTGCGCTGGCCGACAACGAGGCTCTCAACTCGAAATACCTCTACTCGGAAGGCACCACGGGACTAATGCGCTCGATCTTCAACGAGGTGAGCTATGCCGACATGACCTACACCTCGGCCGCACTCTCGTGGACCGAAGACCTCGGAGCCCGCGAAATCCTCCTCACAGCTAATGGTGAAGCGGATATCCACCGCGAGCTGAGCGACGAAGAGATTCAGGCAATGCAGGCCGTGGTCACGGACCTCAAAGCGGGCGTGAAATACAAGGCGTCGTTCTACGTCAACGGCGAACTGGCCAGCTACGTCTGGTTCACGATGCCCCAACTGCCCGAGGGTGCAATCCTCGTCACGAACGAAGACAACCTGAAAACCGTCATCGAAGAGGCTCCCGAGGGCGCCATCGTCCTGCTGACCGCGGGTCAGACCTACGATTACTCGTCGGAAACCATCGACCTGACGAAGACCGTCACCGTCAAGGCCGCCCCCGGAGGCGCCAAACCGATGCTCTACCTCAAAGGGTTCATCCTCGGCGGCACCACCGAAACGTCGTCGTCGATGTCGCTCGTGCGAATCGAAGGATTGGATGTATCGGGACTCATCCCCGCAGGCGGACAGGAGGACCTCTCCGTGCAGCCCAACGACGCGATGTTCTCGTTTGATGTGAAGAACACCGCCCGCGATATCGCCGTCGACCGACTGGAAATTGCCGACTGCATCGTCCGCAACTACGCCAAGGGCTGCCTGGCATCGGTCGACTACGGCTTCCACGCCAATGCCCGCATCCGCTTCGGTACCATCCTGGCCGACAACCTATTGGCCTATGACCTCGGACGCGACGTGGACAATGTCAACTCGTTCCTCCACCTCTGCGGACGCACCGACGCCAACGACATCTACTGCGCGAATTTCATCATCCGCAACTCGACCTTCCACCACCTCTACCACGGGCTTATCGAAGCCCGCTGCTGGACGGGTATCAAGGAGCAGGTCGCCGCACCCACTGTCGAGGTCACGAACTGCACGTTCGACTACATGGGCTTCATGGCCGACGGCGTATGGACCGGAACCAAGAAGGGCGGACAGCGCTACCTGTTCGAATTCCTCGGCTATGCCGCCAAAGCAGAGATCACGCTTTCGCGCACGATCGTGGGCGAAGTGCGGACCAATAACAACAACATCCGCCCCACGGCGTTCAACAATGCCACGCTGACCTGCACGGCGACCTTCAAATCGACCGACACAGCCTTCGACAGCAAGTTCACCGCCACAGCCACGAACCTCTCGTCGGGACAGACCTTCCCGAAACGTGCGGAATACGATTTCACACCCACGACGGACTACGCCAATTTCTTCGGGAACGGCGATCCGCGCTGGCAATAAATAACCCGGTACGAGGGCCTTCGGGTCCTCGTACCTCAACCGAAACCTGCAATGAACCGACTCATCAGCATACAGGCCCAAGCCTTTACAGCGGCAGTACTGAGCTTATTCTTTGCCTGTGCCGGCACTCCGGCGGCCGACCCGGAGCCCGGCGGCGGCACACCGCCGTCGCCGACCCCGGACAAGGTCATCTTCGCAGCCCCTAACGCCAAGGCCGCCGGCGACGGCTCGATCGAACGGCCCTA
Organism: Alistipes sp. Zagget8; assembly: GCA_001941065.1. Classification (GTDB taxonomy): domain Bacteria; phylum Bacteroidota; class Bacteroidia; order Bacteroidales; family Rikenellaceae; genus Alistipes. The sequence continues at coordinate 80,992 of MSHJ01000011.1, read as the reverse complement.
TACGGTCCATCAGGCCGTGGAGAAAGCAGCGAAAGGGTGGACCATCTACCTGCGCGGCGGAGAGTATGCGCTCACGAAGCGCGTCGAGCTCAACGCCAAAGGCACCGAGGCGGAACCGATCCGCATGCTGGCCTACAACGGCGAGAAACCCGTATTCGAATGTTCGGGACTGACCGAAGCGGTCTGGTCGCGGCAAGGCATCGTCCTGCGCGAAGGCTGCTATTGGTACCTGCAAGGTATCGAGGTCACCGGAGCCTACAACGAAGGATTCCGGATCGTCAACGGCTCGCACAACACCTTCGACCGCTGCACGGCGCACCACAACGGCGGTTCGGGCTTCTCGATGAGTTTCGGCCACGAGAAACCGGGCGAACCGCTTCCGAACCCCGACGGGGAAAAGGCCGCCTGGAACACCTTCGTCAACTGCGACTCGTACAACAATTTCGACTGGTGGACCGTCAACGGAGGCATCCCTGCCGCCGGGACCAATGCCGACGGATTCGCCGTCAAGCAGGGCAGCGGCCGGGGCAACCGGTTCGTAGGCTGTCGCGCCTGGAACAACTCCGACGATGCGTGGGACCTCTACGAATGCGGTCACGCCGTGGAAATGACCGATTGCTGGGCGTGGCACACGGGACACCGCGAGGACCACGTCGACATGTACGCCGACCGCACGGGAGGAAGCCTGACCGAGGAGATCTGGGCCGGCGACGGCAACGGCTTCAAGATGGGCGGCGGGTGCCTGGACATCAGCGGCCGCGAATGCCGGGCCTACTCCAAGGGCACGCACCTGCTGCGCAACTGCATCTCGTTCGACAATGCAAAAAAAGGATTCGACCAAAACAACCATCCGATGGGAGCGTGGATCGAGAACTACCTCTCGTTCGGCAACGAAATCAATTTCCAGTTCTGGAAGGAGAACACCGAAGGTACAGGCTGGGTATTCCGCAACAATATTTCGATGAACGGCGCCCGCAAGGACCAGTTCAAGGGAGTGACCCTCCTGGCCGACGACCACAACTCGTGGAACCTCGGCATCAAGGGCAAACCCGCCGATTTCGTGTCGCTCTCGGCCGCAGACGCCGCGGCTCCGCGCGGGGCCGACGGGTCGTTGCCGGGACGTTTCGGACGCCTCGCGCCCGGCAGCGCCTTCATCGACCGGGGCGCACCCACCGAAGCCGTCCGGGGCGACGGCTTCACCCGCGACCCGATTCCCTACAACGGTTCCGCCCCCGACCTGGGCGCTTACGAATACAACCAATAAGACCAACGATGAAAAAACTCCTGTTTCTGATCTTTTGCACCGCGGCGGGCAGTGCTTCGGCACAACCCTGGCCGCGCCAGGAGCGGTTCACGCTCGACAATACCAAGCGCATGACCGACGCCAGCGTCTCGCTGTTCAACGTGCACTCGGACTACGACTTCCCCTACGTGATCCCGACCCGGGAGGACGTGACCGAAAAACTGGTGCGCATCCTCGACTACCTGGAAGGTGCGACGGCCGACGGCATCGCCGACGCCGCGACGGGCGAACGGGTGACCGACATGCGGCGCATTCCCGCACGCTTCGTTTTCACGCAGGGCGATTTCCGGCCCTACTCCTACGAATGGGGCGTAACCTATTCGGGAATGCTCCAGGCCGCCCGGACGACCGGAAACGGGGCCTTCGCGGATTATGTCGCACGGCGTATGGAGCTGCTCGCACAGCTGCTGCCCGTTGCCGACGCCCGGTTGCGCAAGGACGCCGCCTGGGAATCGCCCGTGAACGAGATCGCCCGTCCCCGGGTGCTCGACCATTGCGGCGCATTGTGTGCCGCCATGATGCGCAGCGGGCAGAGCGAAGCGTTGAAACCCTACACCGACCGCATCCTGCATTTCATCTCTGACGAACTCTACCGCCTGCCGGACGGCACCGTGGCCCGCAACCAGCCCTATGAGAACATCCTCTGGCTCGACGACCTCTACATGAGCGTCCCGGCGCTATGCGAAGCCTACCGGATGACCGGCGATGCGAAATATGCCGACGATGCAGTACAGCAAATCGTGCAGTTCGCCCGCCGTATGCAGCTCGCCGGTTCGGGGCTCTTCATGCACAGCTGGGTGGAGTCGATGACTCCGCATCCGGCCCTCTGCTGGGGCCGTGCGAACGGATGGGCGACGCTGGCCATGTGCGACCTGCTGGACGTACTGCCCGAAAACCATCCGGGACGCGGGGAGGTGCTGGAAATCTTCCGCACCCATTGCGCAGGACTTCTCGCCTGCCAATCGGGCGAAGGGCTCTGGCATCAGTTGCTCGACCGCAACGACTCCTACCTCGAATCGTCGGCAACGGCGATGTTCGTCTACGGCCTCGCCCGCGGCATCAACCGAGGATGGCTCGACGCCAAGGCTTACGGCCCCGCGGCCCTGCTGGGATGGAACGCGCTGGGGACGCAGATCAACAACATCGGGCAGATCGAGAACATCTGCGTGGGTACGGGAGTCAGCTATGAACCAGCCTACTACTACAACCGTCATGTGCATCCCTACACCGCCCACGGCTACGGGCCCGTGCTGATGGCGGGCAGCGAGATGCTCACCCTGCTCGGCGGCTTCGATATCCGCCAGTCGACGGCTATCTATTTCTACGACCGCAAATAACCTACAAACACGATGATCCGAAAACTTTTGATATCCATTGCGCTGCTGCCCCTGACGGTTTCGGCAGCCGATTACCGCCTCACCTCGCCCGACGGCGGCATTGTTCTCGAAGTGTCGTGCGGCGACAGCCTCACCTACCGTGTCGAAGCCACCGGAGAGGTCGTCTTCACCCCTTCGCCGCTGGCGATGACCTTCACCGACGGCACCGTATGGGGCGTGCGGCCGAAGGTCGTGAAAAAAAACTACTCGGAAGCCGATTTACAGATTCCGAGCCCGTTCTACCGCAAAAGCTCCGTCCGAGACCGTTTCAAACAACTGACGCTGACTTTCCGTGGCGGCTACGGCGTCGATTTCCGGGCTTATGACGACGGTGTCGCCTACCGCTTCTTCTCACTCGACGACACTCCGCGGACGGTGGCCGACGAACTTGTGCAGTTCAATTTCGCCGCCGACCACGAAGCGATCGTTCCCTATGTACTCGACCGCGAGGAAAACAAAAAAACCTTCGCACAGCAGTTCAACAGCTCGTTCGAGAACGTCTATACCCACGCCGCCCTCTCGGAGCTGGACCCGCAGCGGCTGATGTTCCTGCCGCTGGCAGTACGCCTTCCCTCGGGACGCGCAGTCTGCATCACCGAGGCCGACCTGGAGAGCTATCCGGGCATGTACCTCAACCACGCCCCGCGGGGCACGTCGCTGCGGGGCGTCTTTCCGCCCTGTCCCAAAGCTACCCGGATCGGAGGGCACAACAACATCCAGCACCTCGTGACCGAAGCCGAGCCTTACATCGCCCGCATTAGGGGTGCACGAACCTTTCCGTGGCGCACAGCGGCCATCGTCGCGGAGGATGCCGGACTGCTCGACTGCGACCTGGTCTACCGCCTCGGAGCCCCCTGCCGTCTGGACGACATCTCCTGGATACGCCCCGGACAGACCGCCTGGGAGTGGTGGAACGACTGGGGCGTCTACGGCGTCGATTTCAAAAGCGGCATCAACACCGAGACCTACAAACACTACATCGATTTCGCTGCCGAATACGGGCTGGAATACATCCTGCTCGACGAAGGGTGGTCGTGCATCGGCACGGGCGACCTCTATCAGGTCGTTCCGGAACTCGATTTACCGGAGGTCATAGCCTATGCCAACGAAAAAGGTGTCGGAGTGCTGCTTTGGGCGGGATATGCCGCCATCGACCGGGATTTCGAGGGGATATGCCGCCACTATGCCGCGATGGGAGTCAAAGGCTTCAAAATCGATTTCTTCGACCGCGACGACCAACAACTGGTCGATTTCATTTACCACGCTGCGGAGACCGCCGCCCGGTACCGGCTCGTGCTCAACCTGCACGGTATGTACAAACCCACGGGACTGCAACGCACCTACCCGAACCTGATCAATTTCGAGGGTGTCTTCGGATTGGAACGGGTCAAATGGACTTCACTCGAAGAGGCCGATCCGGTCCTTTACGACGTGACCGTACCGTTCATCCGCCAGTTTGCCGGACCGATGGACTACACACAGGGAGCCATGCTCAACGCCACCCGGAAATCCTACCGGGCCCGCACCGAGGAACCGATGAGCCTCGGCACGCGCTGCCGCCAGATCGCCGAATACATCGTCTTCGAATCGCCGCTGGCCATGCTCTGCGACAGCCCCGTGAAATACCGCGATGCCGAAGAGTGCGCCCGGTTCATCGCCTCCGTCCCGACCGTCTGGGACCAGACCTGCCCGCTGGCAGGACGCATCGGCGAATATGTCGCCACGGCACGCCGCAAAGGCGGCACATGGTACCTCGGCGGACTGACCGACTGGAACGCCCGAACGCTGACGCTCGATCTGGGTATGCTCGGGGAGGGTGACTACACCGTGACGCTGTTCAGCGACGGCGTAAATGCTGACCGCTATGCCCAGGATTACAAATGCGAAACGTTCCGCCTCGGGACAACCCGGCAGCTGACCGTGGAAATGGCCCCCGGAGGAGGTTTCGCCGCAACCATCACCCCCATAGACCGACAGACGCCATGCGACGACTGATCCTATCGCTCATCCTGCTCTGCGGCATCGTGCCGCTCCGGGCACAGACCGCTCCCGTCAGCCTCAACGGCCGCTGGGAGGCGGGCAACGACCGCCGTTACGACCGCACCGTCGAGGTGCCGGGCATCGCCGCAGACCCCACGCGGAAAAACGACGGACGCCTCTGGTACCGCCGTGAAGTGACGCTGCCCGAAGGCCGCTGGACGGCTGCAACGCTGGAACTCTGCGGTGCCCGGTTCCGTCCCGAAATCTTCGTCAACGGCGTCAGCGTCTCGCACGCCGAGGGCGGCATGGCCCCGACCCTGCATCCGCTGGCGAGCCGCGACGTACGGCCCGGACGTAAGATCATACTCGAAATAGCTCTGGAATCGCTTGCCGACATGCCGCAGGAGGACGCCTCCTACATTCCCGTCGCCGACCAATGGCGGTCGAACAACTCCTCAGGATTGTGGGACGATGTCAACCTCTATTTTCACTACGACGCGACGATCGGCGGCATCGTACTCTTCCCCGACATTCGGGCGAAGAGGCTCCGCATCGACTGCCGTATCGACCCCCTTACCGACAGGAAGCTCCGCGAAGGGCGGGGGACACTGACGATAAACGACCGAAACGGGCATAAAATGCTTGAACAGCCCTTCGAATACCGCCCCGGAGAAAACTCAATCGACATCGCCTACGGCGGCATCCTCGGCGAATGGTCGCCCGAGCATCCGAATCGCTACACGATGGAGCTGCGGCTCGACACCCGCGACAGCCGCACGATGTCATTCGGTATCAAAGAATTCCGCACCGAAGCAAAACAGTTCCGCCTCAACGGCCGTCCCTGTCCGTTGCGCGGCAGCACGGTGGTCTGGCACCGCTGGGTGCGCTCGGAAGAGGGCGCCCGGCTCGGATACGACACCACATGGTTCCGCGACAACATCGTGCTGCGGCTCAAAGAACACGGCGCTAACCTGCTGAGATTCCATCTGGGAGTGCCGCCGCGCCGCCTGCTGGAACTCTGCGACCGATACGGACTGGTCGTGCAGTACGAATGGTCATTCTTCCACGGGATGCCCGCCAGCGAAGCGAGTTGTACAGAACAGTACGGCCGTTGGCTGGAAGCCGCCGTCGCCCACCCTTCCGTCTGCATCTACCACCCCTACAACGAAACAGAGGGCGATGAGCTCGAACGGGTCTGGAACGCCCTGAACAAGCACCTGCCTCACTATCCGCAGTTGGTGATTTCAGAGCGCGACGTACTGCACCTGCACAAATACTGGTGGAGCATCTTCGAGAACGTCGGCATGTTCTACGACAGTTACGAGCAGTTCAAACTGCCGATCATGGTCGACGAATTCGGCGGCAACTACCTCGACGGCGACGGTGAACCCGGCGGGTACGTCACCATCCGCGAAACGCTGCTGCGCTTCCTCGGGCGCAACCACACGCCCGCCATGCGGCTCAAACTGCAGGAGTATTCCCACGGCAGGATCGCCGAATACTGGCGCCGCATCGGTGCGGCGGGAGCCGCTCCGTTCCCCGTGGCCAGCAGTTGGGAGGACGGAAACCACTGGTTTCTCGGACCGCTGGCCGAAGGCCGTCCCAAACCGGTTTGGAACTCCCTGACGGCAGCTTGGTCGCCCCGGTCCGTGAGCGCCGAAATCTGGGACCGCAACTTTACGCCCGGGCAGGTCGTGACATTCCCGCTCTGGTTCTTCAACGATACGGACGAAGAGGCCGCGCTGACAGCGCGTATCACCGTGGAAGATGCCGACGGCAAGATTTACGACGAACACATCGTTAACCGGACTCTCGTGCCTTACTCCCGCATATCGCAGCCGCAAACAGTCTCGCTGCCGGACCATACGGGCGATTATATTCTCCGCGCGGAGTTGGTCCGCGGGCGGACGGCGCAGGTGAAATACCCGGTCGTATCGAAATGGGACATCCGCACGTTCCGGACCACGGTGCCTGCTGAGGTCGCCGCACGGCGGATCTATATTCCGGCAGACGAACACGAACTGCAGGCTTTTGCCCGGGACAACGGACTGGCGCTCACGCAGAAATCCATGCAGGCCGATGTGCTGCTCTTCGGTCGCCAAAGCTGGGAGCATATCGCTGCGGGCGATTCCACGATGGGTGAAACGATTCGGCAGGCCCTCGAACGGGGCGCCTCGGCAGTCCTGCTCGACGCCGGAGACATTGCCCTGGGGCAGGGCTATCCCCGGAAGGGCGACGACGGCGTATGGGGTCCCCTGCAAGGCGTCGTCAAGGTCGAGAATCCCGGCACGAAGCGTTACGAACTGTTCAAGGGGCTGACGCTGCTCTTCACCGAGGCTGCGGAACCGGAAAGTTTCCAATTCCCGGCACCGGACAACGACGTACTGTGGCAGAACATGCCCGCCGGCTATTCGGGCATGTGGAACGGCTACCGCGGCGGACTGACCGTCCCGGCCTATGACATGAGCGTTGCGGGGTTGAGCGCCCGCTCGTTCCTGGAACAATGGGCGGCACGCGGAGCCGACCGCGCACGACTCACCGGAGGAGGCCGTTACTACGGCTATGAACTGCAGGGCTTCTATGCCTTCGCGGACAAAGCCGGCGATCCGGCCGTCGAGGCGGCGTTGAAGGAACGTGTGAGGTTCCTGATCGAAGACGCCCCGGCGCTGGCCGTGGTGATGAGCGCCGATGCGCCGATCACCGTCACGGACCTTGCCAATGGATACGAGGCCGCCAAAACGGGTCTCGTCGAGAGCCTTGAAATTCTCGCCAATGCCGGCAAGGACCTTACGAAAAGCCCGGTCATTGCAATCGGCTTCGGCGAAGGGTGCGGCCGTCTGCTGGTCTCGCAGCTGCTTACCGAAGAGCGCCTGAGCCCCGGATTCGGCAGCGACGGACTTTACGGCGTACGCTACGACGCAACGGCGGTGCAGACCGTCGTGAACCTGCTCGCAGCGGCCGCCGATACGAAAAAACCTTAAAACCTGCGATTTATGAAGAGTAAAAACATCATTTTACCGCTCTTTGCAGCTATCCTGATCTGCTGCAAGGCCCCGGAGGCTGCGGCCCAGGTGCCGGCCCCGGCATCGGAGAAGACCTTCGCCACGCTGATCGGGGAAGCCGCCTATCTCGTCGGAGGCGCAGAGCGTTACACACCTTTCGGCGACGGTGATTTCCGGATCATCCGTGTCACAAACCTCGACAAAGAGGGCGAAGGGTCGCTCGCATGGGCCGTCCGGCAAAAGGGACCCCGCATCGTGGTTTTCGAGGTGGGCGGCGTGATCGACATGGAGGGAGCCACCCTGAAGCTCCAGGAGCCCTACCTCTACATCGCGGGACAGACGGCCCCGGCTCCGGGCATCACGCTGATAAAAGGCGAGGTGAGCATTCAGAGCCACGACATCCTCGTCCGCCACATCAGTATCCGTCCCGGCGACCGAAACACGATGAAGGGATCGGGCTGGGAGGCAGACGGCATGAGCACCTGGAAAGCCTGGAACATCGTGGTGGACCACTGTTCGCTCACCTGGGCCACGGACGAGTTGCTTTCGGCATCGGGGCCCCGCCACGACGGACAGGACAAGACCTCGCACGACGTCACTTTCAGCAACAACATCATCGCCGAATGTCTGAGCAACTCGACCCACTCCAAGGGCGAGCACTCCAAAGGTACACTCATCCACGACTACTGTTCGCGCATCGCCGTCGTAGGCAACCTCTATGCCTCGAATCTCGAACGGAATCCACTGCTGAAGCCCAATGCCCGGGCATACATCGCCAACAACGTGATATACAATCCCAAGCGGCGTGCTATTCACGCTTCATGGCCCGAGGACGAATACAGGGAACATCCCGACAGCCTGCGTCCGGCCAAGATCGCCGCGGTGGGCAACGTGCTGATTCCCGGCCCCGATACACCGACGGATTTCTGGATGATCTTCGGCAAGATAGAGGCCTACCACCAAGACAACATGATCACTCCGAATGCCGCTGACACCAAGGGCGAGCGCAAGCGGCGCATTGTCAACAATCAGGTCAGGGTTCTCACCGAGAGCCCCGTTCCCGAGCCTTCCTACCGGCCGATTCCCTCGGCCGGAACTGCCGCCGCGGTGCTCGCCAACGCCGGAGCACGCCCCGCGCAGCGCGATGCCATCGACAGCCGACTGACCGGTGAGGTGAAGACCGGAACAGGCCGGGTAATCGACAGTCAGGACGATGCGGAAGGGTATCCTTCCTATCAGCCGGAACGGCATACGCTCGACATCCCGGACTCGGGAATCGAGGAGTGGCTCGACCGACTGGCAACGGCCCTGCTGAACCAATAAGAAAAGCGGACATCGTTATAAACGGTGTCCGCTTTTCTTTCCCGCAACCTTTCGGAATTGGATTTTGTGCGAAATTTGCCGTATCTTGCCGAAAATACGAAATCATGGACGAACAACTGCAATTCATACCCTTCAAATCCCGCACCGACAAGGGCTGGGACGAAGCATGGGCCCTCTACGAAGCCTCTTTCCCCCACTGCGAACGCTGGAACGCCGACAGCTACGACCGGGCATTCGGCGATCCGCATTTCGAAGCCGACGGCATCTGGCGCGGCGAGGAGTTCATCGGCATCCTCTTCCACTGGAAAGCCGGAGATTTTCACTATGTCGAGCATCTGGCCGTGTCGCCCCGCCTGCGCGGGCAGAACATGGGTTCGAAGGCCCTCGCGGCCTTCGCGGAGGGCAAACGCGTCATTCTGGAGATCGACCCGCCCGAGGATGAAATATCGATCCGCCGCCTCAATTTCTACCAGCGGCTCGGATTCGTCGAGAACCCCCAGGAGTACATCCACCCCTCGTTCCGCAGGCCGTTCCATGCCCACCGGCTCGTGCTGATGAGCCGTCCCGGACCCCTTACAAACGAAGAAGCCCGCCATTTCGCGGACTTCGTGCGGGAGCGGGTGCTGCGCTATTCGGAGCATGAAGCCCCGACACTGCCCCGGTTGCCGTAAAGCGGCCGTTACAACACGCCGACAAGGTATTTGGTGACGTAATAACCGCCCACGAGCAGCCAGACATACAACAGTCCGGCCAGCACGAAGGGCTTGGCCCCGGCCTGCTTGAACTTGGCGAGGTTCGTCTCGGTTCCCAGCGCCGTCATAGCCATCGTCAGCATGAAGGTATCGACGTATTCGATGGTTCCGTTCAGCGGAATCTCCCGGACCGTCTCCACGCCGAACAGGTATTGCAGCAGCGAATTGAGGCAGATGACCCCGATGAATCCGAAGGCGAACCACGGCACGGTGATTTTGCTTTTCTCCTTTTTACCCCCGTCCTTTTTCCGGCGTCCCGCCAGCACGAAGCCCATGATAATCAGTACGGGAGCCAGCATCATGACCCGGATCATCTTGGTGATGGTGGCCGTTCCGGCGATCCCCAGCGTATCGGAGGGGTCCATCGCATTGCCTGCCCCGGCCACATGGGCCACCTCGTGGAGCGTGCTGCCCGTGTAGACGGCCACGCCGGTGTCGGTCAGTCCGTCGAGCATGCCCGTGCGGTACATGACGGGGTAGAGGAACATCGAAAGAGTCCCGAAAATGACCACCGTGGAGACGGCGATTGCTGTCTTGTATCCCTCGCATTTCACCACCGGCTCGGCTCCCAGGACGGCCGCCGCGCCGCAGATGGCGCTGCCCGTCGAGGTCATCAGCGCCGTATCGCGGTCGATCTTCAGGAGGCGGCCCAGCAGGACGCCTCCGAGAAGGGTGACCGTCACGACAATCAGGTCGACGGCCACGGCCGGGATGCCGACGGCCGCCACCTGCGCCAGGGTCAGGCGGAACCCGTAGAGGATAATGCCCCAGCGCAGGACCTGCTTGGTGCAGAGCTTGATGCCCGGCACCCACGTTTCGGGCAGTTTGTTGCGCAGGCTGTTGGCATAGAGCATGCCCAGCACGATGCCGACGATCAGCGGGCTGAACGAGAGCCGTTTCACGACGGGGACTTCGGCGATATAGAATGCCGCGAATGAAAACAGGGCGATCAAAAGAATTCCGTGGAGCGTATTCGCCCTGTTGCCTTTTTCCAACATATCCTTATTATTTTAAATGCGTAACGCGATAACTTTTTCTTTATTAACGCGGCAAAGGTCGCATCTTTTATCGGGATATGAAACAAAAAATCGTTATCCGGAATAACCGGAGGTTATCGTGCAGAGAGAAATCAGCGGTTCGCCCGGGCGAAATCGACGAACTGCCGAACCAGCCGTGCGGGTTCGGCCTCGGCATGGACGAAGGTGAAATCACGGGAGAGGGACAACCCCTCGATGTCGACGATCCGCAGCGCACCGCTGCGCAGCTCGTCCACCACCGAGGTCACCGACACGATGGCCAGGGCGTCGCTGTTGCGGACGAAGGCTTTGATGCCCTCGGTCGTGCCGAGACGCATCACCACGTCGAGCTGCGAAAGGCGGATACGCCTGGCGGCGAGCGCCGCGGAGATCACCTCGAGCGTCCCGGACCCGTTCTCACGCAGCACGAGGGGCACCGTCGGCAGTTGTTCGGGAGTCAGCGATTCGGTGCGGGCATACCTGCCGCCCGTGCGGGCCACCAGCACCAGTTCATCGGGAGCGAAGAAGGTGTAGTGCAGTCCCTGCCGGCGGCTGACGCTCTCGACCATGCCCAGATCGACGGCATGTTCCCCGAGCGCCTGCTCGACCTCGGCGCTGTTGCCCGAGAGCACCGAGACCCGCACCCCGGGAAAACGCGCCGTAAAACGCGCGAGAATGGGCGGCAGGAGGTATTGGGCGATGGTCGTGCTGGCCCCCAGCCGCAGTTCGCCCTCGGTGAGGCTTGCGCAGAGGCTCATCTCATACTCCAGGCTGCGGTAATCCTCGGCCAGCCGTTCGGCGGCCCCGAGCATCGTGCGTCCGGCGTCGGTCAGCTCCAGACGGCTGCCGCGGCGGGCGAAAAGCTGTACTTTATAACGGGATTCCAGCTCGCCGATGTGCTTGCTGACGGCGGGCTGCGAGATGTAGAGTTGTTCGGCGGTCCGGGTGAAACTCAGCGTCCGGGCCGCGGTGATAAAGACCTTGAGGCGGAAATCGTCCATGGCGGTCAGCCGAGGTGCCCCTCTGCGGCGAACTCCTTCACCGAGCGGACATAGTGGTCGATGGTCTCCTGCATCGAGACGAACGACTTGCCCCCCGCAGCATTCTTGTGACCGCCGCCGTTGAAATATTTCCGGGCGAAGAGATTGACGTCGACGCCGCCCCGCGAACGCAGCGAAACGCGGATGAACTTGCGGTGCGCCAGGAACATGGCCGACATCTTGACCTTCTTGATCGTGAGGGCGTAGTTGACGAACCCCTCGCTGTCGCCCTGCTGGAACTGGAAGCGGCGCATCTCGTTCTCCAGCAGCGACATATAGGCCACCGTACCGTCCTGGATAACCTCCATCTTACGGTTGATGGCATAGCCGAACAGCCGTGCGCGGCCCTCGGTATAGGCGTTGTAGACGTTGTTGTGGATGTCGGGAATCGAGATGCCCTTCTCGAGCAACACGGCCACGGCGCGGAACAGCTCGGGGGTGAGGAACGAAAAGGCGAAATTGCCCGTGTCGGTCATCATGCCCACGTAGAGCGTCTCGGCCATGCTGCGTGTGATGGCATCGGTGCCGCACATCGCCTCGACGATACTGTAAATCAGGAAGCAGGTGCTCGACGAATCGGGATGCGAGAACAGGAGGTCGAACCCTTCGTCGGGCGAAAGATGGTGGTCGATCAGCACGCGGCGGGCCGTGGTGTTGGCCTCGATGGTGTCGCTGAGAATCTCCAGCCGCGAAATGGCGTTGAAATCGAGGCAAAAGATCATATCCGCTTCGGCGATGGCCTTTTTCGCACGCCCCTCGGCGTCGGTCTTGAAGACCACGACCTCGTCGATGCCCGGCATCCAGTCGAGGAAATAGGGGAACTTGTTGGGGACGACGCACGTCACCTCATGCCCCATCGTGCGCAGCAGCTCGGCCCAGGCGAGCGACGACCCCACGGCGTCGCCGTCGGGATTGGTGTGGGAGACGATGACGATCCGCAGCCCGGGTTGCGCGAGCATTTCCCGCAGGCGTTCGATATGTTCTTTCGATAGCTTCATTCGGTTTCCTCCGCTTTGGTGGACTTGGCAAAGATACAAAAAAGCCGGACGGGTTCAAAACCGGATTCGCCCGGTCCGGCTAAGCGTTACGGCACCAAAGGTACGAAAAAACGCGGGATATACCAACTGCCCTACCGGATATTCAACAGCACGAGGTTGTCGAGCACGCTCCGCTGGGCGGTCTGCTGGAGGTATTCGGCCTCGGCGGCCGGAAGGTCCGCGGTGAAAGCCGTCTGGTAGGGTCGCTGGAAAATCGTCGTGAAAATCACGTTGGCCGCCAGGTAGCTGCCCGGGACCTCGGGGTGGTAGCAGTCCGGACGGTAGAGGATGCATTCGGGACGCTCGCGGCGCACCGTCCGCCACGCCATGCCCACCGGAGCACACCACGCGCCGTTGTCGTAGGCCATTTCGAGGTAGCTGGTTTTCAGCCGCTCCTGCATCCCCTCGTATTCGTTCGTGAGCGGGTATTCGGCCACGGGTTTGCGGTTGCCGTACTTATGTCCCCAGGTCATGTAGAAGATCACCCGGGCATCGGGCGAGGCGGCGTGCACCAGGCTGTCGAGCGTCCGGGCCGCGGGATAGACCTCGCGGGCCACCTGTCCGGTCGGCATCGCGGGGGCCGTGCTCTGCTCCTGCAGGACGACGTAGTCCCAACCACCGCCGGCAAGGGCCCGCAGCAGCTCCTTGTTTTTCAGGTGGCCCGAGAAGCGTTCACCACCCTTGAGGAAGCGTGTGCAGGAGAGTTTCACTTTCTGGGTCGAGGCGATCTTCTGCACCATCGCGGGCAGATCGTTGAAATAGGTGAAACTGTTGCCGACCCACAGCACCCGCAGCGAGTCCTGCGGCGTCCGGGCCATGCCGCCCAGCGGCAGCAAAATCAGCAAAAGGCGTAAGGCAATCTTCATCATGGTTTACGGTTCAGGTTATTCATACATACGCGGCCGCAGAAATTCCGGCGCGGCCCGGGCTAAAGATACAAAAAAAAGGCAGCATATCCAATGCCGCCCTTTGCGTTCGCCTCCGTCCGGTCCGCTATTTGTCGAGACCGCGCAGCAGGATCATGCCTTCGAGACCGCCCGTCCGCCCGACGACTTTCAGCACCTCGCGCTGTCCCGCCGCGGCGCTGCGTACCGCCCGGAGCTCCTTGACCGACGGTTTGCTGCCCGTATCGATCCATTTCAGGGCAGTGCCCAGCAGCGGGTCCTCTTCGCTGCCCCACTCCCTCACGTAATATTCGGACTCGTCGATCACGACGTCGGGCGCGAATCCCTCGCTGTAATCCTTGAATCCTTTGCCATTCTCCGCATAGAGCGTGATGGGGCTGAATTCATAGGTATATCCGTCTTTATCCTTGGTAACCGACTCCATCCCCACATTCTTGCCGTTGGTCGTCAGGCCGATCAGGCGCACTTCGAGGTCGAGGCCGCGCAGGCCGTTGATAAGCACCTCGCTGGCCGAAGCGGTATTGTTCGTACTCAACACATAAACCCGCTCCAGCCCAAGTGCATACAGGTCTCCGATTCCATCGGCGATCGGGGTATAAGTGCCTTCAGGGACGTTTTTATCCCCGATCTTGTAGAGACCGTCCGACTCGCCTTTGACGGTGCGTTCGGCATTGACGGAGCTCTTTAAAAAGACCTGTCCCTGCTTGGCCTTGCCGACGATCATCGTACCCATCAGCAGGCTCGATATGCCATGGCCGCCAACGTTATAGCGCAGATCGAGGATCAGGTCCTTGACTCCCTGGCTTTTGAACTCCCGGAATGCCTCCATCAGCTGTTCGTCATAATAGGAGTTAAACGCGTTGTAGCACAGGTAGCCGATCTTGTCCGTGCCGTTCCCGGCCGTCAGGATTTTCGTCATCCATACCGGATTGTCGTCGAACGGCGCCGAGACGACCGTGATCTCCTCGGGGGTTTCGACCAACACCTTCTCATCGTTGAACGAAGCCGTCGTCAGACGCACCGTTTCCCCCGACTCGGCGGGCGTCAGGAGTTTTACCAATCCCTCGTAATTCGAGTCCGTGATGACCGTTCCGTTGACCCGGGTGACGATCGTACCGCGTTTAAGCCCTTCCGCATCGGCCGGTGAACCGGGCGATACGGCCAGCAGTTCGAACATACAGGCTTCCTTTCCAGTCTCGATACGAAAAACGCCCATGTATTGGATGCCCGTACCCTCCTCCGTCTCGCGCGTTCCGCGAGTCTCGGATGCGGTCGATGCCGTTGTCTTGTAACGTCCGATTCTGGAGTAGAAATATTGACGCCTGCCGCCCTCCCAATGACCGTCGTCGTGGTTGATGTCGTTCTGCGCGGCGACGTCGTTGAGCACCTTTGCGAGAAATTCCTCGTAGCCCAGGCTGTAATCCGGCTCGACCTGTTTCACGGCGCTGTTCCACAGGTAGTGCGTTTTCATATAGCCGAACATCCACTCATTGAGGTCGGAATCGGTCGAAGAGGGAGGCGGAGTCTCTTTTTTCTCCGTGCCGTCTTTCGAACAGGAAGCCGCGGCGGCAAACACCGCGACAAGGACTGCAGACAGCCCCAAACGTAAGATTCTTTTCATAACGCCCGCTGATTTCAGGATTATACGGGGTAAAGATACCTTTTTTTGCCGGTTTATCCGACCGAAGCCTCCTTTTTCCGGGCGTCGGAGGCATATTTGCGGCACCAGGTCGCGATGCCGCATTCGCCGCACTTCGGAGCCCGGGCCACGCAGACGTAACGCCCGTGGAGAATCAGCCAGTGGTGGGCGAGCGGCAGCAGGTGGCCGGGGATGTTCTTCTCGAGAGCCAGTTCGGTCTGGAGCGGCGTTTTGGAATGAGTCGTGAGGCCGATGCGCTCCGAGACGCGGAAGACGTGCGTATCGACCGGCATCACCTCCTTCTGCCACAGCACCGCCCCCAGCACATTGGCCGTCTTGCGGCCTACGCCGGGCAGGCGCTGCATCTGCTCGAGGTCGCTGGGGACCTCCCCGCCGAACTCCGAACAGAGCATCCGGGCCATTCCCGCAAGATTCCGGGCCTTGTTGTTCGGGTAGGAGATGCTCTTTATATAGGGATAAATCTCCTCGGCCGTGGCCTGCGCCATGTGGTGGGGCGTGGGAAAGGCTTCGAACAGCGCCGGAGTGGTCATGTTGACCCGTTTGTCGGTGCACTGCGCTGAAAGGATCACGGCCACCAGCAACTGGTAGGGATCGGTGTATCGGAGTTCGCTCTCGGCCACGGGCATGTGCTCCGAGAACCAGGCGATAATGCCGTCGTAACGCTCTTTCGTTGTCATATCCGTTGTTTTTTACGTCTGAACAGAATCTTTTTCACCAGCAGTCCGGGCCCCTCGGGACACAGCAGCAGCCGCGGACAGCCGCACACGTCGCGCCGCCAGCGGGCGAGGTACTCCCCGACCGTGCCTTCCCACGACAGCACCCACAGGGCCACGGAACTGCGCCGCCGGAGGATGCGGAACCGATTGCTTCCCGTGCCGTAGTGCGCCTCGAACCAGAGGCTGATGTCCATCAGCGAGTCGCAGAAATCGATCCGCCGGCGGTAGGCCGTGCTGTGGCTCACGCTGTCGGGCAGCCGCCGGTGGACGGCCGTGATGTCGGGAAGATAGCTTATGCGGCTGCGCACCGAGAACCAGAGCCACATCGGAGCGTCGTCGGTTTTCCACTCGGGATGCTCCTCGGGACGCACCTCGTCGTAGTAACGCGCGATCAGCTCGCGGCGGGCCAGCGTCGCGCAGTTGGCGATGGTCAGGCTGCACAAGAGGCGCCCGAAATCGGTGTAATGGTCCGGATGGTCGGGCTCCGTGCGGTCCGTGGCCTGCCAGTAGTTCGACGCGCGGGTATAGCACATCCCGCACTCCGGGTCGGCCTCCAGCAGGTCGGCCTGCTTCTGCAGTTTCCGCGGATCGCTCCACCAGTCGTCGCCGTCGAGGTAGGCGACGTATTTCCCGCGGCAGGCCTCGAACGTCCGGCGGTAGTTGCGCCGCCAGCCCACGTTCTCCGGCGAGGTCACCAGCCGGATGCGGTCCGGGTATTTTTCGGCATATTCGCGGCATATCTCCGGCGTCCGGTCCGTACTGCAATCCTCGCCCAGCACCAGCTCCACGCCGAACGAGGTCTGCTGGGCCAGCACGCTTTCGATAGCCTGAACGAGATAGGCTTCGTGGTTGTAGGTGGTCATGCAGACCGATACGAGCGGCGTCTCCATCGGGCTCAGAGTTTGGTCAGTTTGGCAAATTTCGCCAGCAGGGTCTTTTCGCCTGCATTGTCGAAGGCCACCACCAGTTTATGGTCCGTGGCGAGCACCTCGATGCGCTCGACGATGCCGACGCCGAATTTCGGGTGTTCGACGCGCTGGCCCACGGCGTATTCGCCGCTCACGGGAGCCGCACTCCCGGACGACAGCCCGCCGTCCATCGCCTGCCGCACCCCGACGCGGCGCATGCCGTCGGTCGAAGGCCGCGGGGTCTGCACGAGGGCCGGATCGGGCGTCCCGGAACGCTGGGGCTGTGCGGCCCGCGCGAAACGCCGCGCAGGGCCCGACTCGCCGTCGGCAGGACGGCCGAAACCGCCGCTACGGCCTCCGCCGCTGCCGCCGCTGCCGCCGAAGCGGCTCCCTCCCTGCTGTTTCTGCTGGAAGCGGTAGTCGAAACGCCGGCGCAATTCGTCGAGGGCCGAAGGCGCTTCGGCGTCGTCCTCCCGACGGCGCGGACGCGCCTCCGCAAAATCAGCGTCGGACTCGACATATTTGGGGTCTATCTCGCGCAGGAAACAGCTCGGGCGCGAAAACTCCATGTTGCCCCACTTGAAGCGCATCTCGGCATAGGAGATCGTCGCCGAAACCTTGGCGCGGGTCAGGGCCACGTAGAACAGCCGCCGCTCCTCCTCGATGCCGTCGGGCGACTCGGCCGCCCGCTGCGATGGAAAGAGGTTTTCCTCCAGACCCACGATATATACATATTTATATTCGAGGCCTTTGGCCGAATGGACCGTCATCAACGTCACCTTGTTGTTGTCGTCGGGGTTGTCCTTGTCCATGTCGGTCATCAGCATCACGTTCTGCAGCCACTCCTCGATGGTCGCCTCCTCCTCTTCGGGGCGTTCGCCGTTGCGGATCTCAGCGTCGCACCGCTCCTTGAACTCCTGCATCGAGTTCAGCAGCTCCTCGATGTTGTCCAGCGCGGAGGTCGCCTCGGGAGTGTTCTCGGCCCGGTAGGCGGCGATAATCCCCGACCGCGAAGCGATCTCCAGACCGAAATCGTAAAGCCCCTTGTCATTGCGCGAAAGCGACAGCGCACGGATCATGGCGACAAAATCCGTGACCTTGCGGGCGATGGTCTTCTGCACGGGGTCCGTGACGGGCTCGGCGACCAGCGCGTCGACCGCCTCCCACATCGACTGCCCCCGCTCGGCGGCCAGCTGCGCGATGCGGGCAACGGTCGTGTCGCCGATGCCGCGGGCCGGATAGTTGACGATGCGTTTGAACGCCTCGTCGTCGCGGGGATTGATGACCAGCCGGATGTAGGCCATCAGGTCCTTGATCTCCTTGTGGTCGTAGAACGACGAACCCTTGTAGATGCGGTAGGGGATGCCGCGGCGGCGGAGGTTGTCCTCCAGCACGGCCGACTGGTTGTTGGTGCGGTAGAGAATCACCGCCTCCGACCAGTCGTCGTCCGCGGCGCGGACCTTGTCGCGCAGGTCCGTGACGACCATTTCGGCCTCCTCGCGGTCGGTATAGGCTTTCAGGATGCGGATTTTGTCGCCCACGTCGCCGTCCGAGAAACAGTGTTTCTCCATGCGCTTCGAGTTGCGGGCGATCACCGAGTTGGCCGCATCGACGATCGTGCGCGTCGAGCGGTAGTTCTGCTCCAGCTTGAAGACCATCGCGTCGGGATAATCCTTCTTGAACGAGAGGATGTTCTCGATCTTGGCCCCGCGGAACGAGTAGATCGACTGCGCGTCATCGCCCACCACGCAGACCTTCGAATGCGTCTGCGAAAGGCGGCGGATAATCGTATACTGCGCATAGTTGGTATCCTGATACTCGTCCACCAGAATGTAGTGGAACAACTCCTGATAGCGGGCCAGCACGTCGGGGCAGTCCCTCAACAGGATATTAGTTTGCAAAAGCAAATCATCGAAATCCATCGCGCCGTTGCGTTTGCAGCGCTGGCAGTAGATGTTGTAGATGTTGCCGAATTCGGGAATCTGCGCCTGCCGGTCCTCGGTGGCATAAACTGAATTAGCCAGGTAGGCGCCGGGCGTCACGAGGCAGTTCTTGGCGTAGGAGATGCGCGACGCCAGGATGTTGGGCTTGTATTTTTCGTCCGGAAGGTTCAGCTCGCGGACGATGGTCTTGATGAGGTTCTTGCAGTCCGAGGGTTCGTAAATCGTGAACGAGTCGGTAAAACCGATCCGCTCGGCGTTCTCCCGCAGGATGCGCGAAAAGACCGAGTGGAACGTACCCATGCGGATATAGCGGCTGCGGTTGTCGGGCAGCATCTGCGCGATGCGCTGGCGCATCTGTTCGGCGGCCTTGTTGGTGAAGGTCAGGGCCAGGATGTTGAACGGCGCAACGCCCTGTTCGATCATATATGCGATGCGCGCGGTCAGCACGCGGGTCTTGCCCGAACCGGCGCCTGCGATGATGAGCGAGGGCGCGTCGTAATTCACGACGGCATCGTATTGGGCGGGGTTCAAACCCTGTAATATCGGCGATTCTTTGGATTCCATGACCGCAAAGTTAATAAGAAATGAGCAAGAATTTTCCAAAGAAAATAATATCTTTGCATTGCGAACGTTAAAAAGTTAACTCCGACGACAATACTACAACAATAATAAAACAATGAGCGAAGTCATCAACATCAAAGAACTCAACGAGCGTATCGAACGCGAAAGCGTTTTCGTCGATACGCTCCGCACCGAAATGGGCAAGGTCATCGTGGGACAGAGCCATCTGGTGGACACCCTGCTGATCGGTCTGCTGTCCAACGGCCACATCCTGCTCGAAGGCGTGCCGGGACTGGCCAAGACGCTGGCCATCACCACGCTCGCCAAAGCCGTCGACGCCGGATTCTCGCGCATCCAGTTCACTCCAGACCTGCTGCCCGCCGACCTGATCGGTACGCTGATCTATTCGCAGAAAAACGAGGATTTCATCGTCCGCAAAGGCCCCGTCTTCGCCAATTTCGTGCTGGCGGACGAAATCAACCGCTCCCCGGCCAAAGTGCAGTCGGCGCTGCTCGAAGCCATGCAGGAGCGTCAGGTGACTATCGGCGACAACACCTATCCGCTGCCCCAGCCCTTCCTCGTGCTGGCCACGCAGAACCCCCTGGAGCAGGAGGGAACCTACCCGCTGCCCGAGGCGCAGGTCGACCGTTTCATGCTCAAGGCCAAAATCTCCTACCCCAAGAAGCAGGAGGAGCGCGACATCGTGCGCATGAACCTCTCGGGCGCCGGCATGCCCGAGGTCAACAAGGTCATCGCCCCCGAGGACATCGTCAAGGCCCGCAAGGTGGTCGAGGATGTCTACATGGACGAGAAGATCGAGAAATACATCATCGACATCATCTTCGCCACGCGCGAACCCGCGGAGTACAACCTCCAGAAGCTCCAGAACCTGATCGCCTACGGCGGTTCGCCCCGTGCGTCGATCTCGCTGGCCAAGGCCGCCCGCGCCTACGCCTTCATCCGCCGCCGCGGCTACGTCATTCCCGAGGACGTGCGTGCCGTCTGCCACGACGTGCTGCGCCACCGTATCGGGCTCACCTACGAGGCCGAGGCCGAGAACATCACCACCGAAGAGATCATCACCGACATCCTCAACAACGTAATCGTGCCCTAACGATGCAGGAGACCGAGAACGATATTCTCAGACGCGTCCGTAAGATCGAGATCAAGACCCGCGGTCTTTCGAACGAGATCTTCGCCGGAAAGTACCATACGGCTTTCCGCGGGCGGGGCATGTCGTTTTCCGAAGTGCGGGAGTACCGGGCGGGCGACGACGTGCGCGACATCGACTGGAACGTCACGGCCCGTTCGCGCAAACCCCATATCAAGGTCTACGAGGAGGAGCGCGAGCTGACGATGATGCTGTTGGTCGACGTGTCGGCCTCGCGGATGTTCGGATCGACCGACCGCCTGAAAAAGAACATCATCACCGAGATCGCCGCCGTGCTGGCCTTCTCCGCCTCGCAGAACAACGACAAGGTCGGCTGCATCTTCTTCTCGGACCGGGTCGAGAAATTCATCCCCCCGAAGAAGGGCCGCAGTCATATCCTCATGATAATCCGCGAATTGATCGGGTTCCAGCCCGAGTCCGCAGGCACGAAGCTCTCCGAACCGGTGCGCTTCCTGACCAATGTCAACAAAAAGCGCTGCACGACCTTCATCCTCTCGGATTTCATGGATTCGTCGAACGACGAATCGGCGCTGGACGACGCCCTGAAGATCGCCGGAAGCAAACACGACCTGGTGGGCATCCGCGTCTACGACCCCCGCGAAACGGAGCTTCCGAACGTGGGCATCGTCGAACTGCGCGACGCCGAGAGCGGCCGCAAGGTATGGGTGGACACCGCCTCGCGGGCCGTGCGCGACCATTACGCCGCCTCGTGGCAGGAACGGAGCGAACGCATCGGCGCAACGCTCAAACACAACCGCATCGACACGGCCATGATCTCGACCGACGGCGATTACGTGGCCGAACTAATGAAACTGTTCAAACAGCGATGAAACGACTCTTTGCAATAGCGCTTCTCTTCTCGGCCCTCGCAGCCCGGGCGCAGGACACGCCCACCGTCACGGCGCGTGTCGAACCCGACAGCATCATGATCGGCGACCGCTTCGACTACATCATCGACGTGGAAAAAGACCTGGTGCAGGTGGTGGAATTCCCCGAATTCGACCCCCGCGACGGCAAGATCGAACTGGTGGAGAGCTGCCCGGTGGATACGCTCGAACGCGACGGACGCCACCTGAAACTGCGCAAGCGTTACCGGCTGGCGGCCTTCGACGAAGGCAAGTACAACCTCGGCGCGGCGCAGGTGCTCTACGCCGACAAGAATATCCTCGACACGTTGCGCAGCCGCGACTCGGTCTATCTGGAGGTCGCCACGTTCCAGATAGACTCCACGTCGCAGTCGATCTACGACCTCAAGCCGCAGAAGAACCTCCCGTTCCGTTTCCTCGAGATCAAGGATTACGTGACGTGGGGCATCCTGATCCTGCTGCTCCTGCTGGCCGGGGCTTACGCCCTCCACTGCTGGCTCGCCAGACGCGGCAAAGGCTTCGGGGACCTCTTCAAGCCCGCTCCGCCGCTGCCTCCGCACGTGGCGGCCATTCAGGCGCTCGAGGCGCTCCACAACCAGAAACTGTGGCAGAACAACCGTCACAAGCAGTACTATTCGGGGCTGACGGACATCCTGCGCACCTATATCGCGGCCCGCTGGGGCTTCGGCGCCATGGAGATGACCTCCGACGAGATTATCGAGACCATCCGCGCGGAGGAGCTGCCCGACAAGGCCCGGATGGACCTCACGGCCATCCTGCGCGACGCCGACCTGGTGAAATTCGCCAAGGCAACGCCCGAAGCCGAGCAGAACGAAGCCGACTACCTGAAGGCTTACTATTTCGTCGAGGAGACGAAACTCGTCGAAGAGGACGCCCTCGCCGAAGGGGACGACCCGATGCAAAACTAAACGATCGCAACGATGTACAAACTCCTGTATATATTCCCGTTCCTGCTGGCCGCCGCCGGCGTCTCGGCGCAGAGTATGCCCGAGCGTTCGCTGGTGCGCAAGGGCACCCGGCAGTACAACAAGGGCAACTACGAGCAGGCGATAAGCCGCTACGAGCAGGCCCTGCAGGCTGTTGCGGGACAGTTCGAGGCGACTTACGACCTCGGGAACGCACTCTACAAGGCCGAGCGGTTCGACCGCGCCGAGCAGACCATGCAGCAGGCCGCGGCCGACTCGCTGCGCACCGACGACGAACGCGCCGAGGCGTTTTACAACCTCGGGAACGCCCAGTTCAAACAGCAGAAATACAAGGAGGCGCTCGAAAGCTACAAGCAGTCGCTGCGCCTGAACCCCGCGGACATGGAAACCAAGTACAACTACGCCTACACCAAGCGCCTGCTCGATGAGAACAAGGACGGCGGCGGTGGCGGCGGCAACGACGACAAGGACCAGAACAAGGATCAGAACCAGCAAAACCAGGATCAACAGAACAAGGACCAGCAGGACAAAGACCAAAAGGGCGATCCGAAGGACCAGCAGGGCGACCAAAAACAGGACCCGCAGGATAATAAGGGCGACAAAGGCGACCAGCAGGGTCAGCCGACGCCTTCGGGTATTTCGCCGCAGGAGCAGCAGCAGATGCTCGACGCCATTCAGGCCCAGGAGGACAAAACCCAGGAGAAACTGAAGGAGAAACAAGGCGTGGTGGTCCGCGGAAAGAAAAACTGGTAGTTTTTTCAATTCAGAATTCATAATTCAAAATTCACAATTATGAAGACCGATAACGTCGTAGTTGAAAAAAGCCTGGCGTTTGCCATCCGCATCGTTCGGTTATACCAATATCTGGTTAAAGAAAAACAGGAGTTCATTCTTTCCAAGCAACTGCTCAAAAGCGGCACAAGCGTCGGAGCAAACATCCGGGAGGCGCTGCGGGGTCAAACCCGGCTGGACTTCATTGCCAAAATGAATATATCACTCAAAGAGGTCTATGAAACCGAGTATTGGCTGGAACTTTTATATAAAACGGATTATATTACCGACACAGAGTTTAAAAGCATCTTTACCGATTGCAGGGAATTGACCAAACTCTTGATGAGTATTGTCAAAACGACAAAGGACAATCCCCAATTATGAATTGTGAATTTTGAATTGTACACATGCACTTTAACTCGCCATATTACCTCTGGCTGCTGACGCTGCTCGTGCCGATGATCGGCTATTACGTCTGGCGCACGCTGCAGGGCGGGGCCGCGATCCGGATTTCGAGCGTCGCCGGCGTCGTCCGGGCGCCCAGGACCGTGCGTTATTACCTGCGTCACCTGCCGTTCGTACTGCGTGCGGCTGCCTTCGCACTGATTGTGGTGGCGCTGGCGCGTCCGCAGGACGTCGAGCAGAACGTCCGCACCAACACCGAGGGTATCGACATCATGCTGGCCATCGACGTCTCGGGGTCGATGCTGGCCCGCGATTTCAAGCCCGACCGCATCACGGCCGCCAAGGAGGTGGCCGGGTCGTTCATCGCCGACCGCTACGGCGACCGCATCGGTCTGGTGGCATTTGCCGGCGAAGCCTTCACGCAGAGTCCCCTGACCACCGACCAAAGCACCCTCCAGACCCTGCTGGCCCGTATCCGCAGCGGCCTGATCGAGGACGGCACGGCCATCGGCAATGGACTGGCCACGGCGGTCAACCGCCTCCGGGAGAGCGAGGCCAAATCGAAGGTCATCATCCTGCTGACCGACGGCGTGAACAACCGGGGCGAAATCGCACCGCTCACGGCCTCGGAAATCGCCAAGGCGCAGGGCATCCGGGTCTACACGATCGGCGTGGGCACGGAAGGGATGGCCCCCTACCCGGCCATCGACATGTTCGGCAACATCACCTTCGTCAACCAGAAGGTCGAAATCGACGAAAAGACGCTGACGGCAATTTCCGACATGACCGGCGGAAAGTATTTCCGCGCCACGGACAAAGCCAAGCTGAAGGCCATCTACGACGAGATCAACCAGCTCGAAAAGAGCAAGGTCGAAGTGACCGAGCACATCTCCTACCACGAGCTGTACCTCGTATGGGTGCTGGCCGCACTGGGGCTGCTGCTCGCGGAGTTCCTGCTGTCGAACCTCGTCCTGAAACGAATACCGTAAAAGACATTTCCCATGTTCCGCTTCGCAAATCCGCAATATCTCTGGCTGCTGCTGGCCGTTCCGGCGCTCGTCGCGCTGTACGCGCTCGCCGCACGCAGTCGCCGCAAACGGCTCGCACGCTTCGGACACCCCGGCATCCTCGAAGAGCTGATGCCCGAGGTTTCGACCGGACGCGTGGCCTTCAAGTTCATCCTCTTCTGCATCGCCGTCACGCTGCTCGTGCTGGCCGCGGCACGCCCGCAGTTCGGCTCGAAGCTCCGCGAGGAGAAAGCCCAGGGGATCGAGATGATGCTCACGGTCGACGTGTCGAACTCGATGCTGGCCGAGGATTTCCAGCCCAACCGCCTCGAAAGAACCAAATACGCCATCGGCAAACTCTTCGAAGGATTGCAGCAGGACCGCGTGGGACTGGTGGTCTTCGCGGGCGAACCGAAGGTCCAGCTGCCGATCACCTCCGACTACCGCATGGCCCGGGCCTTCGCCCGGCGGATCGACCCGTCGCTGGTGTCGGTGCAGGGAACGGCCATCGGCAAGGCGCTGGAGCAGGCCCTGCTGTCGTTCTCGGGCGATACGGAGCAGAGCCACGGACGGGTCATCATCCTCATCACCGACGGTGAGAACCACGACGACGACGCCATCGCCGTCGCCGAACGCGCCGCGCAGATGGGTGTCAAAATCTTCACCATCGGCATCGGCACGCCCGAAGGCGCCCCGATTCAGATCGGCGGGGAATTCATCAAGGACGAGACAGGCGAAATGGTCGTTTCGAAACTCAACGAGGAGATGCTGGCCCAGATCGCCGACATCACGGGCGGCGCCTATGTCCGTTCGTCGAAACAATCGATCGGCCTCGACGAAATCGTCAAGGCAATCAACGAGATGGAGCAGACCGAATTGTCGATGGTCCGTTTCGAAGAGTTCAACGAGCAGTATCAGTACCTGCTGATCGCGGTTCTCGCGCTGCTGTTGGCCGAGTTCCTGGTGCTCGACCGCCGCAACCCGCTGCTGGCGCACCTGAACATCTTCCGCGAAAAATAGCGCAGGGTGTGGCAGCGGCTTTGCAACGCTCCTGCCAAAGCCCCAAAACACACGGCCTATGTCCCTCGAAAACACCCCCGCCGCACGCATCTCAGCCCTCGCAGCGGCCCAGAAAGCCTATTTCCGCTCGGGAGCGACGCTTCCCGAAGCGTTCCGCCGCACGATGCTCCGCCGCCTGGAAGCGGCGCTCGTCAACTGGGAGAAACGCCTGTGCGACGCCTTGTGGGCAGACCTGCGGAAATCCCCCGAGGAGGCTTTCCTCACCGAAATCAGCATCGTCCGCGGCGAGGTCCGCAACCACCTGCGCCACCTCGGCAAATGGATGCGCCCCGAGCGCCGTCCGTCGCCGCTGAAACTCCTGCCGTCGAAAAGCCGCATCCTCTCCCAGCCGCTCGGGCAGGCGCTGATCGTCGCGCCGTGGAACTACCCCGTGCAGCTGTTGCTGAATCCCCTCGTGGGAGCCGTTTCGTCGGGATGCACCGCCCTGCTGAAACCTTCGCCCTACACCCCGCACGTCGCGGAGACCCTCGAACGGATGATTGCCGAGATTTACGACGAGGAATATGTCGCCGTCGTGCAGGGCGACCGGGAGGTGAATGCGCAGCTGTTCGACATGCGCTGGGACCTGATCTTCTTCACGGGAAGCCCCGCGCTGGGACGCACCGTGATGGCCGCCGCCGCGAAGAACGTCACGCCCGTCATTCTGGAGCTGGGCGGCAAAAGCCCCTGCATCGTGAACCGCGGGGCCGACATCGCCGTCGCCGCACGCCGCATCGCGTGGGGCAAGACCTTGAACGCCGGGCAGACCTGCGTGGCCCCCGACTACCTGCTCATCCACCGTTCGCTGCAGGAATCCTTCGTCGAAAAATTCCGGGACGCCCTGCGGGAACTGCACGGCGACGACGCGCAGAAAAGCCCCTGCTACGTGCGGCTGGTCAACGACCGCGCCTTCGAGCGCGTGGCAGGCTACCTCACGCAGGGGAAAATCCTTATCGGCGGGCGCACCGACCCGGCGGACCGTTACATCGAACCGACGCTGCTGGCGGATGCCGACCCGGCGTCGCCCGTGATGCAGGAGGAGATTTTCGGCCCCGTGCTGCCGATGCTTCCGTTCGACACCGCGGAGGAAGCCGCGGCATTCGTCAACGACCGCGAAAAACCGCTGGCCCTCTACTATTTCGGCCCCGAGAAAACGGGATACGACATACTGCGGCGCACCTCGTCGGGCGGCGCGTGCCTCAACGACGTCGTCATGCACATCGCCAACGACAACCTGCCGTTCGGCGGCGTGGGCAACTCGGGGCTGGGGCGTTACCACGGCCGCGACAGCTTCGACGCCTTCTCCCACCGCCGGGGTGTGGTCGTCGCCCCCGGACGCTTCGACCTGCCGTTGCGCTACCCGCCTTACAAGGGATTCCGGTGGGTGAAGAAGATATTGTGAAATTTTGATTACCTTTGTCACGGCAGGTCCGCTCTGTCGCTGCCGGCCGCAGGCCGGGAGAGGAAAGTCCGGGCAACGCAGAGCACCACGCAAGCTAATGACTTGACAGCCGTGAGGTTATGGTAGCGTAACAGAAAACGACCGCCCGCAGGCAACTGCGGGTAAGGGTGAAAAGGCGGGGTAAGAGCCCACCGCGGGGGCAGCGATGTCACCCGGCAGTACGTCCCGTGGGTTGCAAGACCGTGTATACCGGCAATTAAGGGTTGCTCGCCCGATGCCGGGGGGTAGGTTGCTCGAGGCGGCAGGAGACTGCCGTCCTAGATAAATGACAGGGGCCCGGGGTTCGCCCCGGGAACAGAACCCGGCTTACAGGACCTGCACGCAAAAAGGCGCCGCATCAATGCGGCGCCTTTCCGTTTCCGGGACGGCGGGCGGCGGTGCATCGTGGCACTTTTTTTGAACCCCGCCCCGCCGATGGCAACCCTCCGCGAACATATCCGGCAAAGCCCCAGCTACAAATGGTGGATTCTGGGGATGATCATGCTCGGAACCTTCATGGCCGTGCTGGATGTCACGGTGGTCAACGTGGGGCTTCCGGCCATCATGTCCT
The DNA here is from genome assembly GCA_001941065.1 of Alistipes sp. Zagget8. GTDB lineage: Bacteria > Bacteroidota > Bacteroidia > Bacteroidales > Rikenellaceae > Alistipes. The sequence goes on along the minus strand of MSHJ01000011.1, from coordinate 53,232 downwards.
CCTTCCGGATCGGCATTTCCACGGCCGAATGGGTCATCACGGCCTATATGATCACCATGACCGTCATGCTTCCCTCGGCCGGATGGTTCGCCGACCGGTTCGGCAACAAGCGCGTCTACATCCTCGGACTGGTGCTCTTCACGCTGGGGTCGTGGCTCTGCGGAAAATCCCCGAGCGACGCCTTCCTCATCGCCTCACGGGCCTTACAGGGACTCGGCAGCGGCATCATCCAGGCCTTGGGCCTGGCCATCGTCACCCGCGAGTTCAAACCCGAGGAGCGGGGCCTGGCGCTGGGCCTGTGGTCAATGGCCGCGGCGGCCTCGATCTCGTTCGGCCCCCTGCTGGGCGGCTATCTGGTCGACGCATACAGCTGGCACAAGATTTTCGACGTGAACGTCCCGGTGGGACTGCTGGCCATCCTGCTCTCGGTCTTTATCCAGAAAGAGTGGCGGGGCGACGTGCGCCACCCCTTCGACTGGAAGGGATTCGCGGCCATCGTGCTGTTCATGCCCCTCACGATCTTCGCCCTCGCCCGCGGAAACGCCGCGACCAACCACGAAGGCTGGGCCTCGCCGACGGTTATCGCCTGCTTCGCCGTCGCGGCGGCGGCATTCGCATTCTTCATCGTCACGGAGCTCCGCAACCCGACGCCCCTGCTGCAGATACGCCTGCTGGGCGAACGGAATTTCGGAATTTCGATGGGCGTGCTGACGCTCTTTGCCGTCGGGATGCTGGGCGGAACCTATCTCCTGCCGCTCTATATGCAGCGCGGACTGGGTTACACGGCCCTGATGGCCGGGAGCGTCTTCCTGCCCGTGGGACTTATCCAGGGGGTGCTTTCAGCCGTCTCGGGCTACATGACCCGCTATGTGAAACCGCTCCTGCTGGTCGTCGCGGGCATCTTCGTCATGGCCCTGAGCTTCTGGCTGGCCAGCCGCTTCACGATCCACACCACCCACCGCCATATCCTGTTCATCCTCTACCTGCGGGGATTCGGCATGGGACTGACGTTCGCGCCGCTGAACCTCTTCTCGCTCAAAAACCTCACCCAGCAGGACATGGCCGCGGCGGCCGGCATTTCGAACAGCATCAAACAGCTGGCGGGGAGCTTCGGCATCGCCATCCTGACGGTCGTGTTCACCGCCCGCACGGCCTTCCACGCGGCGCACGAAACGCACCTGACACCCCAGACCTATGTCGAGGGAGTCACCGACGCGCTGACGATCGTGGTATGGATCACGCTGGCGGCGGCGATCCCCCTGCTCGGGGCGCTGCGCCGAAAAAAGAAGCCCCGCAAAGCGGGGCCTATATCTCCTCGTTAGCGGGGTCGTTCATCCGTTTGCGGAGGGAATCGACACCCTTGAACGGCAGGCAGACAAGGAATGCGGCGAGCATGCACACGACCAGCAGTCCGGCCAGCGACACCCGGAACAGGGTGCCCATACAGCCCCGGAACACGGCCGCCGGAGGCCGGCGGGGACGTTTTCTTTTCGGACGGGGTTGTCTGGACATGGTTTCTTCGCTGTTTTAGCATCAATATCCGTATACGGCCCCGCACCAGGACAACCGGCGGTAGGCTTCATTAAGGTCGGGAAAGGCCTCCTGTTCGATGTAGGTCGTAAGCCCCGAGTGACGGCGGACCGGGAATCCGTTCTGCCCCTCCATGAACGTCTCCGTCGCGGCCTTCCACACGACGGTCCGTTCCAGCTGGGCCCGGAACGCCGCACAGTCGGCCGGATCGGCCCACAGCTCCGCCCACTCGCCGAGGTCGAAAAACCGCGGCAAGGCCGGAGAATCCCCATAGCTGCCCGGACGATCAAAATGTTGAAGACGGGATAAGTCGGGCGCTTCGGCTGAGCGTGTCCGAAGCGCTGCCTGAGTCCGGGCAGCCAGTGGGGATATTTCACGTATATCGATCAGACTCAGGGTCGCCGAACGGCGTGCCCCGGTGTAGTTTGCCGCAACGTAATCCATGTAGGCCCGCCCGAAGGCTTCGAGCGCCGTCCGCGTCTCCACGGACGTGTCGCACAACAGCCGCAGCGCCGACGGATAGACGGGCGTAAAACCCGGCGAGACGATCTCGGCCGAGGACGCCAGCATGAAATCCGTCTTACCGCGCAGTTGGTAAGCGACCTCCGCACCTGCCGTCAGGCAGGTTTCGAAAACGATGAAATCGAACATCCCGCCGGGAATCGCATCCGCGAAATCGGCTATCTCCATCTCGGAGCGTCCCATTCCCCCGTCGTCGACGCCGATCGAGCGGGAGCGGTTCTGCGGCGTCTGCGGCTTTTGCAGCGTCCCCGCCGGAAGCCAGCCGCTGGCGTGCGAGAAGAAAATCAGCCCGTAGCTGTCGGCCGGACAGGCGTCGGCAACCTCCCGGAGCACCCGTCCGAAGGTCTCCGCCGAGGCGGAATTTTCCGCCCCGTACTCCCGCACGGTCTCCACATAGGGCACCGGCGTCGTCCGGCAGCCCCCGCGCAGGCGCAGCAGACGCGCCCCGTCGCGGGAGTCCTGATAGATCAGGCATTTATTCCCGGTGTAGGTCCATCCCTGCCGGAGGGCCTCGATCTTGCGCACGGTCTCGTCCGAGAGGTTGTTGTCGCCGCCCAGCCAGACAATGATCGTCCGCGTGGGGAGGTTCGGGTCCGGACCTTCGTACACCTCGTTGATGCAGGCGCCGAGCAGCACCGGCAGCAGGAGAACCGCTATGTGACGGATTTTCAGCATGGCGTCATTCTTTGACCGCCCTCACGGAGTAAGCGTAGGGACGGCGTACAATGGCGATCGGATCCAGAGTGCTCTCCGTAAACGAGATATTGCAGGAGTTCCCGTCATCGTATCTGGACGAGGACCAATAGGCCCCGTTCTTTCCGAAAGAGATCACGTGCCCGGAAGAGTAACTGCGGAAACCCACCGCGGGAAGGAAAATAACGCCTCCCTTTCCGTCCCTGTCGCAATAGAAATTCCAGCCGGCGTCGAATCCCCCCTCGGCGTTGAACTGCGTAACCAGGCTGACCGCATCTCCCGTCGCCGAAAATCCCGTGGAAAAACCTCCCGGAGGCATCACATAACCCACCGGCGACGGATCGTATATGGTCTTCACCCCGACGGTGTAATCGGGCACGCCGCTGGAAGCTCCCCAGAGATTAAGGTACGTCTCCGTACACCAGTCGAACACCACACCTTCCCCGTGGTTGTAGAATACGTGCGGATGCCGGATCGCCTCGCTTATGGAGACCTTGCCCGTTCCGGACTTGTCGAAGGCGTATTCCGGGAGATCGGTGTAAAAGGTCTTATCTTTCCCGGTTCCCGGCAGCATCGGGTCCTTGCGCCCCCACTGAAAATAGGTGTTATGGCCGGGCAGGTCGCTCGCATAGGCCGTCTGGTTGAAGGTCAGGGTCCGGCTCATGCCCGTTTTGTCCTGCGTAATCCGCACCGTCACGCTGCGGGCCTCGCTCGCCGCAACATCCCGGTCGCACCAGCCGATATTGACCGGCAGCACCGTATATTCGTTGCCCTGGAAATTCGTCACCCTCCGCAGGTCGTTGCCCAGGGCGTAATCCGTCACCCAGATATGCCAGCTCCACACGATCGTCCCCGACGCATCGCGCACGGCGATAATGGCGTTGCCCTGCCGGATCGAGCTGCGGTCGACATCGAAGCGGATCGATTGTTTGTCCGCGGTCAGTTCGATGCCGCTGACCAGGTTCGGCGCATCCTGCCAGACGAGGCAGGCATCCCCGAGTTGGATGTTCGGATCGTTGTAGATATAGGGATCGTCGATCGCCGCATCCTGATAATTGAGGAACTGGCCCAGAATATTCTCCCCGCTTGCAGCGGAGGTATAAGCGCCGGTATTGGGCGCACCGTCCCTGACGGCATTGCCGTACACCAGCGGGAAGGTATAACTGCCCGGAGCACCGATCAGGTAACAGTTCGCCGTGTTCACGGCGGTCCGTCCGCCCTTGGTCGAAAGGTCGTAGACGCCGCTGACATTGTGCGTGGCACGCAGCGCATCGTTGTGCGGATTGTCCGTGACGACGGTCTGCGCCGTCACGTCGAACGTGAACTTGTAAGGGAAACCCGACTGGTCGTTCGGGTTCGAGCCCCGCCCGCTCTCCGGGAAGCCCGACAGCATATCGGGCGCCGAGTCCGTCCAGCTCTCACCTCCGTCGACGGAAAATTCCGCCGTCCAGGAACAGGGCACATAGCCTGTCCCGACCGAAGACAGGGAATAGCTCTGGACCTGCAGGGTGTTGTTCGCCTTCCCCTGATAGGTTATCGAACTCGTAGGAGCGGACACGGAGAACGTGAGGTATGCGAGCGGCACGTAATGGTCGATATTGCCGTAGCGGACCTTCAGATAAACCGCCCCGACGGGTTTGTTGGCGCCCGCGATGTATTTGAGGCGATAGCCGTCGGCGGGAATCGTCTCGCCCGAGAAATCGAACGTGTTGTTCTCGATGGGGGTGCCGTCGCTCGTGCAAAGCTGAAGCCGCGCGACGTTCACGGGGGTCTCCTTGTCCAGACCGACAAGGCTCACGACCCGCGTGTCGACCGATTCCGGTAATTCGCTGCCCGGTTTCTGCCCGGCGTCGGGCATCTGGCAGGCGAATTTCACGAGGTCCTCCGCCACCGTGACGTTCTGCAGGACCAGCAGCGTATCCCGGTCCGTGCGGACGAGATACTGGCCGTTGCCCGTGGAGCTTTTCCACCCGTCGCCCGACACCGTGACCGTATATTCGATATTGCTGCCGGGGTTTTTCCACGCCTCGTCCGCCGACGAGTAACCGCCGCTTTTCACGCCCGTAACATGGAAGACATAGTGCGCATTGGGTTCGATGTCGAGGTATTCGTTCGAGGCGTCTTTCCCGACGGAGGTCGAGAAAAGCTGCCGCGAAAAATCGAGCCGGTAATATTCTTTCGTTTCCCCGGCAGCGGCGCATAGGATCAGCGCCGAGCGGCGTTTGTCGAAGGTGTTTTTATCGACCGACACGCCGCCGGCATCGATCGAGATCGGATAGGGAGCGCAGTAGTTTTCACCCGTCAGGGGGATCATGTCGTCCGCATTGACGGTCGTGCTCCACGTCCCGCCAAGCCCTTCGGCATTCGGGATTTCGTATTTGCCGGCACCCGTGTTGTAAATGACCTCCATACTCGTCTTTTGGGGAGCTCCCGCCAGGATGAAGCTCAGGGTCTTCTTGGCGAAGAGGCCCGAATCGTCCAGCACGACCGAGGCTTTGGCCAGCGAACGCACCAGCTCGCAGGTGTTCGACCCGCCGGACCAAGTGACCGATCCGTACATCGGCTGCGTCTCGGAACGCTGCATGACGCGGCCATACACGGGATTGGCATAGACGAGCAGCGCCGAAAGTCCGCTTTCGGCGGCTCCCGTGCCGAGCTCGTGCAGCGAAGTCCCGACCGACGCCGCATAGTTCGCCACGACATAGACCCGGTCGCCCGTGCGCAGTTTGTAGTCCAAATCGACGGAGGGCTGCGCCGTGCCGTTGCCGGTGACCTCCGCCGCGGCCACCGTCTGTTTGTAGACCAGCGCACCGCTGCGGTAGACCAGCGCATAGAGACTGCCGATCCGGCATTCGGCCTCCGTGGCGGCGCGGGTGACGGCCACCTCCTGCGTATCGGGCATCCGGAGGGTCAGCCGTTCGCCGGACACGGCGGCGGGAGCCGCCGCTTCGTCCTTCACGCAGCCGGCCGTCAGCACGGCCGCCGCCAGCAGGTAAAAACCATATATAAGTATCTTTTTCATAACTCCGTAATTCAAAAATATCATTGTTCCAGAATGGGGCGTATCATGTGGGCGCTGGTACGATACTGATTATCCACCATGGAGACCTGCCCCGAGGTGATGCTCATATTGCGGGCAAGTGTAGTTGTGATCGGCCCCGCGGTCCAATAGCGGCCGTACATCCCGTAAAGGCCCAATTCTCCGCTACCGTAGCGATAGCCCGATGCCTGAAAGAAAATCGTACCGCCGTTGGGGTCGAAAACGCCCTCTCCGTTCATCTTGTTGCAATAGAAGTGGAATCCCCGGTCGGCCACGTATTCAGCTGAGGACTGGCACGGAGAATTGATCTGTGTGCCGTAACCGATACCGTTGACATTGGTAATACCGGCTCCGTTGTATATAAATCCCGTGAACGCGGCCGACGGCGGAACACAATACCCGACGGGCGACGGATCGTAAACCGTCTTGACGACCCGTTCGTTATTGACCGTCACCAACAGATTGTCGGCATTCCACAGGTTGTAATACACCCCGTCCATACCGGAATTCGTATTGTAGCAATGCGGATTCCGGATATACTCGTTGAGAGCATCGGTATTCAAATCCGTTTTGTTAAAGGCGTATTCGGGTTTGTCGCTGTCGGTATAGCACGCCTTGTCGGTATAGGACGTTCCGTTCGCCTGGTATACGCCCGGAAGCATCGGGTCCTTGCGTCCCCACTGGTAATAGGTATTGTTTCCGAATCCGACGATGGTCTGCGCGGGCTGGTCGAGCTTCAAGATCATGCTGTGCTCGGTTCCGGTCTGCGTCAGTTTCACCAGCACGCTGCGTCCGGCATAGTCGGTCGTGTTGCCGTCGCACCAACCCAGATTGACGGGCATGAAAGAGTACTCGACGGACTGGAAATTCGTCACCGCACGCAAATTGCTCCCCAGCCTGTAATCCGTCACCCAGATATGCCAGCTCCATAGGATCGTCCCCGCAGCGTCGCGCACGGCGACGATGGCGTTGCCCTGCCGGATCGCGGCCCTCGGCACCTCGAACGAAATGTTCTGCTTGTCGGCGGTCAGCGAAACCAGCTGCACCAGCCCCTCGGCATCCTGCCACACGAGGCAGGCGTCGGCGGGCTCGCAGCCCGGATTGTCGTAGATGTACGGTTCGCTGATCGCATCGCCCAGGTGGTTGACAAACCCGGCCAGAATGGTCGACCCGCTCTTCGTCGAGGTGTAAGCCGCCGGGTTGGGAGCTCCGTTCCTGACGGCATTGCCGTAAACCAGCGGCAGCGTATAGGTTCCCGGGGCATTGACCACATAGCAGTTGGCCGTATTGCGCAGGGAGCGCGTCATCGAAAGGTCGAAATCCGTCACCGCAGCGGCTGCCTGCAGGGCCTCCCGGGACGGCAACGAGATCGTTCCTTCCATCGCGGCGACCCGTGCGTTGAACGACGCCGGGGTCGTACTGCCCGAGCCCGCATTGTTGAACTGCGTCAGCCACGCGGGTCTCGACGTCGCCCAGTTTTTGCCTTCGTCGTCCGAAAACTCCGCTGTCCAGGCCACCCGAACCTTCGTGCCGGCCTCGTCGCCGAGGTCCACGTAACTCGTCACCTGACAAACCTGGGTTTCGATCGCATAGCCGAATGTGAAAAGCTCGTTGTTCGTCTCCAGCACCGGGGTCGCTTCGACCCGCAACAGCGCACTGCGGCGGATGTCGCCGGCCGTGACCGTCATGCCGTATTCGGTTCCGACGGGATAGGCAGCCGGGCCCGTAACGGGAATTGCGGCCTTGCCGTCGGCGGCCTCGATTCCCAGAACACCGTCGGCATCGGCGTCCGTCAGCGAATAGCCGGCTGTCGCGGCCGCCTTGGAGAGTTTCACATAGACCGAATCGGCCTTGGTGAGGAGCGGGACGAGCGTCTCACGGCCCGCACGGACGAAAACCAGCGAGTCCAGAATCAGCGACGATCCCTGGATGCCGCCGTTCACCGGTTTTTCGACCCATTCGAGAATGTCCATCGCCACCGTGAACCGCTGCCGTTCGAGCGACACGTCGACCTTATAGACCCGGTTCGCCGTGATGTCCAGCGGCAGATTCTCGTCATTGCCCGTATTGCCGCCGAGCGCCCCGCTGTTGATGTAGACGGGCAGCGTGTACTCCTTGCCGTCGATGGTGAGCGCCAGCTGGAGGCAGGCGGCTTTCGCCGCACCGGTGCGCGGCAGGGTGTAGAACGAGGTGACGGCGGTATAATCCGTCGTACTCGCTCCGAGCGTGATGTCTCCGTGGCTGTTCAGGCACACGGCGTCGGCGCCTGTGCTTTCGGTCGCCGGGGCGAAGGCATACGCCGTTTCGCGGCGGTTTTCGAGCGTCGTGCTCTTGATTACGACAGCCGCCCCGGCCAGATCGGCCTTGCGGCGCAGGCGCAGGTCGATACGCGCATAGCGGCGTTCCACGGGAACCGTCGCCGTCGAAGCGGCGGAGGTGACGTTCGTGCTCAGCTTACCGCTCATCAGCATCCCGGCGCTTCCCACAGCCGGGAAATCCGCCGTGAAATTCGCCGGATCGGTCATCAGCGTCTCCAGCTCCGTTTTCGAATAGGGATTGTACGAAGCGAGATCGACCGCCGAGCCGCCGCGCGTCAGGTGCCCGGCGTTGAGCAGCACGTAAATATCCTTCCGGCCCACGGTGACGCGCCACGTATCGTTCAGGCGGCCGCTCGCGTCGGCGGCGGAGCCCGAAGAGGCCGGCAATACGGCTGTCCGGCCGGGATTCTCGAGCGCCCCGTGTTCGTTGAAAATATAGACCCATGCCGATCCGACCGCGGCTTCATTCGCCGAGGCATTCGGATCGTCCGACGCCGCATAGGTGTTCAGCGCAAGCTGCAGGTCCACCGTCCCGGCGCCGCCGTCGGTATGGTCCTCGGCACAGCCGTACAGGAGGCCCGACAACAGAAGGGACAGGGCCCAGGTCCGCAATACAATATATTTTCTCATCGCTCAATCTTTCTTTTTCGGTTCTTATATTTCGGGGTCCGTATTGCTCGCGCTCCAGTCGGGGATCGTAATCGTGACGCCCAGGTCGGTGAATTCGATCAGCATCTCGACGGCCGCTTCGTGGAGATCGTCCACGGATATGTCGTTCTTCTCCATGTATTCCCGCAGATCCACCGCAGCCCGGACCGCATTGCCCGGCGCGGGCTCGCGGACGGTGACCGTCACCGGATTGTCGTCGGCGAAACGCAGCACCTGGAAGCAGGCCGCCAGCGCCTTTTTCTCGTCGTCCCGCGCCAGCACGGGATGATACGTCGTGCCGAAAGGCTGTACGGGGTTCATCCGGAGATCGTATTGGGGCATCAGGTTCCCGATTTCCAGTTCCGGCCATGCGGCCGGATCGGACAGCCCGCCCAGACCCTTGATATAGATGCGCATGTCGATATGCGCACCCCGGAACGGGATGTCTCCCGTCACCTTTTCCGGCGCATTCGCGGCCGCCGGAACCGTTATGTCGTACTCACCGTAATAGAGGTGGTCGTTGGTGGCGATCCTTCCGCCCGTGCCGTAGGCCGGCGCATGCACGCGGCCTTCGGAGAGGCTGCCCGAAAGCAGCTCCGTGTCGTCGAAGGCATTGCCCCAGCAGACGATCCGGTAATCGCCCGCAGGCAGATAGAGCCTCGTGCCCTGAAACCGGTTCAGGTCGGTCTTCACGACCTCCTGATTCAGGATATGCCCTCCGCCCGCCCTATCGAAAACGACAAGCGTCACCCCGTCGATCATCCGGGAGAACATCGCCGGTTCCTGCCGATCGCCGGAGTAGCTGAAGGTAAGCTCCGTGTTGTACGGGGGCGGACAGTCGCTCATATCCTCGTTGATACAACCCACGGGCAATGCCAGCGAGGTCAGGATACAGAGGGTTTTCGATAGTTTTTTCATGTGTTGCTTTTTGGGATAAAAACCGGAGGGGAGAAGCACTCCCCTCCGGGTGATTCGGCAAAACTTAAATTTCGGGAATAAGGTTGGAGATCGACCAGTCGGCGACCGTGATGGCCACGATCAGGTCGGTCTTCGTCTTTTCGGGCTTGTCGGTGATCTTCTCGGGGGTGATCACGATGCCGCCGCTCTCCAGGCCCAGTTTGTAAATCTTGTGGGCGTCGATCTGCGAAATCAGCGACCCGCTTTCGCGAAAGCCCGTCACGGAGATGTACTTGCCGGTAAAGGGAGTCGGATTATCCGCATCGCCCGTGCCGTCGGCAAGTTTGTAACCGGCCGAAACCGTACCGTCCACCTTGTAGACGATATGGGGGACCAGATCGCCGGCATACACCTGGTAAGCATAGGCTTTGGTGTCCGTGCCGGAAGTCACGGCCGCGTTGTAGGCATCGGTCGCCCATGCGGGAGTGAACGTCGCGGGCCAGGAGACCTCGGAGAACTGCTGGGCAGTGGTCATGCCGAGTTCGTTGTAAAAATTGTTGACATAGACGGCTTCGACGGTCAGTGCGTCCAGCCCCGTTCCGGCCTTCACCGTACCGACCTCGAAACGCGACACCAGCGAACTGAGTTCCACGGCGGCTTTTTTCAGCGTGTGGCCGTCGTCGGAGGTCTCCGTGGTGAACGAGGTCTGCTCGCCGACGAGCGTCACCTGCTGCACCGAGAGGTAATCCCCGGCGGCATTGCCTTTCGCATCCTCGGCCGCAAGGGTCTTGACGGCCTGGTTCTGCCCGGAGATTGCAACCGAAAGATATGCGGTCCGGAGCGTCGTGTACGAAACGGCGCCGGTCGGCAGCGAAACACTGCCCGTGTTCACGAATACGAGTACCTTCGAAGGTTCGACAATCTGTTCGAACCGTTTCTGTCTCGAACTGATCTCGTCGTCGCTCCAGGCATGCCCCACCATATTGCCGCCGGCATCCACCAGGTAGACCGTCACGTCGTTGTAATAGGGTGCGATCTGACCTGCGGCCTGCGGGTCTTCGACGCCGTAAGTTTCCAGGACGCCGGGGAGGGATACGGCAAAATTGGTCTTTGCGGCAGGAGCGGGGGCACCCGACCCGGCCTCCTCGTTACAGGCGGCCAATACCACCACTACGCTCAGGGCGCAGAGGGTTTTCAATATTTTTTTCATAGCTGATTTTCAGTAAAATCCGGAAGGGGAATTCCCCTTCCGGAGTAATTCGGTAAAACTTAAAATTCGGGAACAAGGTTGGAGATCGACCAGTCGGCAACCGTGACGGACATGATCAGGTCGATTTTGTTCTTCTCGGGCTGATCCGTGATTTTATCGGGGGTGATTTCGATACCGCCGCCGGTCAGACCCATCTTGTAGATCTTGTGCGCATGGATGGAACCGAGCGTGAGACCGTTTTCCTTGAAACCTTTCACCGTGATGAATTTCCCGGTAAAGGGGGTCGGGTTATCCGCATCGCCCGTGCCGTCAGCGAGTTTGTAACCGGCCGAAACCGTACCGCTGACCTTGTAGACGACGTGGGGAATCCGGTCGCCTCCAAACAACTGGTAAGCGTACACCTTCGTTCCGTCCTCGGAAGTCACGGCCGCATTGTAATCATCGGTCGCCCACGAGGGGGAGTAGGTCGACGGCCAGGCGGCTTCGGTATAGGCCGTGACGGAGGAACCGCCGAAATCGTTGTTGAAATTGTTGAAATAGACGGCTTCAACGGTCAGCGCATCCAGACCCGTGCCCGGCTTTACGGTGCCCATCTCAAAACGCGCCGCCAGCGACCAGAGTTTCACGGCAGCCGTCTTCAGCGTGTGGCCGTCGTCGGAAGTCTCGGTCGTAAAGGTCGTCTGATCGCCGCTAAGAACCACCTGCTGTATGGGAAGGTAGTCTCCCGCCGCATTACCCTTGACATCGGTATCCGCAAGGGTTTTGACCGACTTGTTCTGATCGGCCACGGCCAGCGTATTTATGAAGCCCTCGAGTTCGGTGATCGAAAGCGGTCCCGTCGGCATCGTCACGCCGCCCGAATTCACAATGATCAAGACCACAGCCGGCTCGACGATCTGCTCGAAACGCTTCTGCCTTGCCTTGATTTCGGCATCGGTCCACACATAGCCCGTTGCATTATCACCGGCATCGACCAGGTAAACGATGACATTGTCGTAATAGGGCGTGATCGGGCCTCCGACCTGCGGGTTCTCGACGCCGTAGGTTTCCAGCGTGCCGGGGAGGGAGATTGCGAAATTGGTCTTCGCGGCGGGAGCCGGAGCCCCCGAATCGGCTTCCTTGCTGCACGCAGCCAGGGCCAGCGCCGCCAGAGAGGCAGCAAAAAAAGTTTTCATCTTCATAATTTTGAATTTCTATTGATTAAATAAGGCGTTTCGTTATTTTGAGTTCTCAATCTTCTTTATCTTCGGTTTTTCAGCTCGGCTTCGCGTATCCGGTCGAGGTTCTCCCGCAGGCGTGCGATCTCGGCGAGATTCTGCTGTGCGGCCTCCAGACCCGCCGCCCGGGCGGCTTCGAAATAGGGCGCGGCACGGTCGTAATCCTGGTCACGCAGCATCAGCAGCAGGCCCCAGGCGTTGTCGCATTCGGGAATCCGGTCCGGGGATTTCACGCTCCGGAGGTATCTTTCGGCGCCGACGAAATCGCGCCGCTCCAGGGCCGCGACAGCCGCATTGACGGTCGCGGTCACGTTTTCGGGGTAGAGTCTCACCGCGGTCTCGAACAGGCTGTTGAAATCCGCCGAACCCGGTTCGTAGGTGTTGGCCACCAGATAGAGTTCGTTCAGGCTGAGGTTCTGGGGGCGGGTCTTCGCCACGGCTTTCGCCTCTTCGACATCGAAATTCCGCACGTTGTAATCCACCGTGACCGTCACCTTGCGCAGGGCGGGGAACATCTCCCGGAGCATATAGCGCCACGGAGTGCCGCCCTTCAGGGCCATCAGCTTCGCCTCGCGGCCCTCGGTGATCGAATAGCGGTCGATGATGTCGAGCACGGCCTGCCGGTCGGGCATGTCGGAGGTCTGAACGACCTTCACGAGATCGTCCCAATTCTCGCCGCCGAAACGGATCGAGTAGAGCGACCCCGGAATCGCGGGATAACGGCTCTGCAGATAGTCCCGGAGGGCTTTCGCACGCCCTTCGGAGAGACGTTCGTTCATCGCCAGCGAACCCTCGGGAGAGGCGTATCCCACAATGGCGATACGTTTGACGGTCAGGTCTTTGTCGCCCTGCACGAGGTCGATCATCCGGCGGATTTTCTCCAGCTCCGCGGCGTTGCGGCCGAATTCGGGGTTGATGGCCGTTTTCCCGACGGCGAAATCGAGGAACGACTCGCCCTGCTCGGCGCGGCTCTTCACCGCCTCGGCCTCGGGACGGATATAGGCCAGACGGGGCTCGATGCGGTAGCGTTCGATGACGATCACCTCCTCCAGCGCCACTTTACCGGCCAGCAGGCGCACATCCGTAACGCTGGATTTTCCGCAGCCGCAGTCGTCCCGCTGCAGGTTCAGCCGCGCCGAAGACATCCACGCCTCGTAAGGCAGCACCAGCCGGTAATCCATCCGGCTGCCGCCCTTGTAATCGGGCACGACGTAATAAGGGGCAGATTTTTCATAGGCGCTGCGCTCCCTGGCGCTCATCAGCGCCAACGCGCGGCGGTGGTTCTTGTAGCTGCTGCGCCCCATGAGCGAAACGGCAGGCAGGGCCAGCGAACGTTCGCCGGAGACGAGCACCGGGGTGAAATCCGCGCTCATCCGCGCGGGGACGTTGCGTCCTTCGGTCGTCACGGCCATATCGACGTACAGCGAATCGCCCCGCTGGGCGAGTTCGTTCACCTGCACGGTGACACTGCCCTGCCGCACCTGGGCCATACTGCCCGAAACCGGACAGACCAGCGCCGGACAAGCCGCCAACAAGATCATGCGTATTTTTTTCATAGTCGGGAGGTCCAAATTATTTGATCATGAATATCAGGGTGATGCCCGCTTTGGTGGGACCGAAATAGTGTTCGGTGGCGCTGCCGATCTTCCGGCCGCATTTCGCACACGGGTATTTGTCGTAATCGAGGTAGGCATAACCCACGCCGACCGTCGCCTCGAGCCCCCAGCGGTTGCCCAGCACCCAATGGTAGCCGTAGCTGACGCCCGCGCCGGCGAGCCACCCTTCGTAGCGGTGATTGCGGACGGCGGCTCCCGGGCGGATTCCCCACGGCAGCATCCCGCCCCAGTTATATCCGCCGCCGTGGGCGTGGAGACCCACGAAATGCCCCGAAAAACGGGTGCAGCTCCACCAGCGGACCTCCGGCTGCACGAGCCAGTGTTTCATCTTGCGGTTTTCCGAAAAGGTCCACGGATTGTAGTTCCCCGAGACGTCCAGCGTCCACCGGCGGCCCAGGCCGAATTCCACGCCCAGGTTCAGCGTCGAGGTCGCATCGTAAAGCAGGTTGGTTTTGACCGCCGCCTGCTGAGCATACGACCCGTAACAGCCGAAACATACCGTCACGAGGAGCAGTATCAAAGCTTTTCTCATTGTTTTCTCGTATTGTTTTACTGCGTCTTCTATCCCACGTGCGAACGCACGCTACGGAAACCCGTCTTCCGGAAAAGTCGCTCCATAAACAAAGAGACCCGGAGCGCAGTTTTGTCCCAAGGATTTTCCGACTATTTTCGGTCCCGGCCGGGCCGAAAGTTTATTTGATCATGAATATCAGGGTGATGCCCGCTTTGGTGGGACCGAAATAATGTTCGGTAGCGCTGCCTGTTTTCCGGCCGCATTTCGCGCACGGGTATTTGTCGTAGTCGAAATAAGCGTAGCCGACGCCCACCGTCGCCTCGAGGCCCCAGCGGTTGCCCAGCACCCAGTGGTAGCCGTAGCTGACGCCTGCGCCGGCCAGCCAGCCCTGATAGCGATGGCTGCGGATTTCCCCGCCCGGACGGATGCCCCACGGCAGCATCCCGCCCCAGTTGTATCCGCCGCCGAGCGCATGAAAACCCGCGAAATGCCCCGAAAAACGGGTGCAACTCCACCAGCGGACCTCCGGCTGCACGAGCCAGTGTTTCATCTTCCGGTTTTCCGAAAAGGTCCACGGATTGTAGTTCCCCGAAACGTCCAGCGTCCATCGGCGGCCCAGGCCGAACTCCACGCTTAGGTTCAGCGTCGAGGTCGCATCGTAAAGCAGGTTGGTCTTGACGGCCCATGCAGGCCGGTACCCGCTTCCGGACATCGGCAGGCCGACCGCCGGACGAAATATCGGAACCGGGTCCAACCGGACAGTCCGAGGGGCGGATTGCGGAACCGGCAGCGGCACGAAGGCTGTCAGGAGCGGTTCGTAAAACGGCCGCTGCACAGGCTGCGGGACCGGCTCGGCAACCGGCAACGGGACAGGCCTGGAAACAGGCGCAGCCGGGACCTCCGGCAGCGTGTCCCGCCGGGGTTCTTTATAGATGTAGTAGTTGTCCCCCAAATGTTTGAACTGCAAATCCGTCCCTTCGAGCCACCGCTTCAACACGGTGGGGACGTTGCCCGCCGACGAGGAATCCCGCACGACGACGGGATTGGTCAGCACATGGCTGAAGGCGATACGGACGCTTCGTTCGACCGAAAGACGTTCCAGCAGGCGCGTGAGGTTCGCAGGCCGGGCCGAAAGAACGGACCCCGGTACGGACGAAACGAACACGAACGCAAGCGTACACAGCAGGCGTCCCATCATTTCAGCGATATTTCATTGCCGGAGACCTCGTAAGGAATGCCGCAGGCCCGGAAAACGGCCTCCAGCGTCTCGTCCAGGTCGGAGGTGGTGATGAACCCGGTGAATACGATGGCTTCATAGGGCTCCTGCCCGGTCACGGAGACGCCGAAAATCTCCTCGATGCTCCGGATGACCTCCTCGAGCGGCACGGCGTTGAACGACAGGACGGACGGCAGCGGCTCGGCGATGTCCGACAGCCGGACGCCGGCCGAATCGTAGAGGACCTTCTGGCCGGGCTGCAGCACCAGTTCCCCGACCGGAACGACGACCCGCACCGATCCTTCGTAGCACACGACCAGCAGGTCGTACTCCTGCTGCTTCACCCGGAAGCGCGTTCCCAGAACGACGACCTCGCCCGAACGGGTCCCCACGCTGAAGCGGGGTCCGTGCGTGACGGAGAACACGGCCTCGCCCTCGAGCGTGACACGACGGTTGAAAAGCCAGGTGAAACGGTTGTACGACACCCTGGAATCGGGCATGACGATGACTTCAGAGTTGTCGGGCAGCAGGTGGACCATCTCCTGTCCGCTGCTTTCGAAATCGGTCTCCGAAAAGTGGATCAGGCTGCTCACCACCGTTATCACGACGATGGAAGCCGCCACGCTCCACTGTATCAGCCGGTGGCGGAAAGCCTCGCTGCGGCGGCTGGCGGCACGTTTGCGGGCCAGAATCTCGCCGATCTCCTCCATGTGTTTATTGATCGGAGTCTTCAATACCATTTTCGACAACAGGTCGTCCATATCAGTTTGCTCCATCTTTTTTCCTCCTATTATATTCAACGCCCATTAAAAACCATCCGAAACGATCATCCGTAGGCCTGGCCCAGCATCTTGTCTTTCCGTAAGCGGGAAAGCGCCGTGGAAGCCACGTTGCGGATCGTCTTGTCGGCATATCCCGTGATTTCGGAAATGCTCTTGTTGTCCAGTCCTTCGTAATATTTCAGGTATATAATCTCCCGCTGCATATTTGTAAGTCCGTTCAGGGCGTCCTGCAGGGCCCGTATCGTCTCCTCGGTACACTCCGCCCGGACCATCGTGGCCTCGGCGTCGATCTCCAGGTCGAAATCATAACCCGAAACCTGCACGTCGTCGATCGACAGACAGTCGTTGCGCCGTTTTCCGACCTCTTTCAGCACGAGCCGGCGCAGGGAACTGGCCAGATAGGCGAACGGCGACACGGGCACGGAAATGTGTTTCCGCCGCTCGAAGAGATAGGTAAACAACGTCTGAATGGCATGGTTTATCAGCTCTTCGTCATACGCGATTCCCATTCCATACCGAAATAATCTGTTCTCATACAGATTGTATAGTGTCCTGAAGGCGTGCTCATCGCCCTCGCGGATCAAATTCCAAAAGTGATGATCCATATTGTCTTCTATTAGTGTAGAGATGAACCGGGACGTTTTGTCCCAAGAAAAAGTGAGAAAAATGATCGGTCAGGACATGACGGGGGCGGCCGTACCCGCAGACATCCGGCGACGGCACTTACGCAACAAGTGGCGTTGAACGCGCACAAAGATATAAAAGACAATGAATTAAGCGCTACGAAACTTGCATGATAAGTGCGGTCCCGGACGGTCTGTACGGGTATGCTTCGGCCGGCGGTCCGCAGGGATGCGGAGACGCCCGGGCACGTTTTGCGTATGGTGCCTGAAATGTTAGCTTTGGTTATGACGCAGACAAAGCCGGCGCTACGGCCTCAAAAGTGAATAATGACGTCCTGTTAAAGAGAGTGCTGCAACAAGGGAACGTCATCCAGCAGGCGGTAATAGGAAACGATGAACGCTTGGAGAATAAAGGGAAATAATTTGATATTTTCTGTGTACAGCATCATAGTTAAAACGGGAAATCACCGCTTTGACTGCACCGCCCCGACCCGGAACAGGACCGGCAGGAGGACCCTTCCGGCTGTTAAAACGCTGTCAGTTAATCGTTAAACAACGCCGAAATAAAACTAAAAAAATTTAATTATTCTCGGGCAAAGCACAAAAAAACAGGGCCCGCAGGCCCTGTTTACCAATCCGGATCGTCACGTTTTCACATCAGCCCCATGCGCTTGCGGGCGAACGGCACGACCCACGCCGGGGCCTGCTGTTTCGAAAGCAGTTCGCGCATATAGTCCATATAAGGCTCCGCATGCCGGAAATAACGATACAGGCCCGCGCAAAGCGAATTCTTGCGGCAGCCGTCGGACCCCGTCTCGAAGCGGTGCTTCGGGCACTCGCCCCGGCAGGCAAAGTAATATTTGCACCGCAGGCACTCCGCAGGCAGCGCATTGCGCTTGGCCAGTCCGAAATCCACCCGTTTGCGCGAACGGTAAATCTCCGCCAGCGGCGTTTCGGCAATGTTACCCAGCTTGTGTTCGGGATACACAAAGTGGTCGCACGAATAGACGTCGCCGTTGTGCTCCACGACCAGCGCGTCGCCGCACGTCTCGCCCATCGAGCAGACGCCCGGCTGCACGCCGCACCATTGGGCCAGCGTGGCGTCGAACATCTGTACATAACAGCGGCCCACGTCGCTCACGACCCATTCGTCGAAGACATCGCACAGGAACTGCCCGTAGCCTTCGGCCGTGACCGACCATTCGGCCAGCCGCGCCCCCTCGCGATCGGGCGAGACGATCAGCGGACGGTGGAAGCCCGGTTTATCGACGACGTGCTCCACGGCGGGCAGGAACTGCATGTATTTGCTGTGCACCGTGTCGCGGAAGAAGCGGTAGATCTCGCCCCCGCGGCCCTCGCACAGCCGGTTCACCACGCTCAGCGTGTTGTACTCCACGCCGCTGCGCTGGAACAGGCCGATCGTCCGCATCACGCGCTCGAAGGTCGGCTGGCCGCCCTTCGTCAGGCGGAACGTATCGTGGATGTCCTGCGGCCCGTCGAGCGAAATGCCCACCAGGAAATTATTCCCGGCGAAAAGGTCGCACCACGCCTCGTCGACCAGCGTGCCGTTGGTCTGGAGCGTGTTCTCGATCCGTTTGCCGTCGGCGTATTTCTGCTGAAGGGCCATCGCCTTGCGGTAGAAATCCACACCCAGCAGCAGCGGCTCGCCGCCGTGCCAGCAGAACTGCACCATGTCGACGTCGTTGGCCTCGATATACTGTTTCACGTAAAGTTCCAGCAGCTCGTCGCTCATCACGGCCTGTTTGCCGCCGTACTGCACGGCCTTGTCCAGGTAGTAGCAGTAGTGGCAGTCGAGGTTGCACGCCGAACCAGCGGGCTTGAGCATCGTCGAGAAGGCGACCGGACCCGCCTGCTTCTCCGCATCGCGGAAGGTGAAAATATCTTTGTTTTTCATAACGTCTCGGGGAGTGAACGGAATTATTTCGACAAATATAGCAAAAAAAGAAATCCCGGGCATCAGGAAACTGTTATCTTTGCACGTCGAACGACTACCCGACCGATGCAACCGAAAAAGACGCTGTTCCTGCTGTTCTGCCTGCTCTGCGCCGCAACTGCCGCGGCACAGCCTGCTGCCGTGCGCTTCCGGGTCGCCGACCGCGCGACGCGCGACGCGGTGGTGGGCGCCGTCGCCGAACTGCGCAGCCGCACGGACACCGCGGCCGCGGCCCTCTACACCACCTCGGACATCGACGGACGCGGACTCTTTCCCCGCGTGCCGCGCGGCGAATACCGTCTCACGGTCACCTCGCTGGGCTACGATTCGCTGCGCACCGACCTGCGGGTCGGGACAACCGCCGTCGTGCTCGATTCGCTGTGGCTCGCGCCCCGCGCCGAGGCCATCGACGACGTGGTGGTCGAGGTCCCGGCGCTCCGGTCGTCGGTCCGCGGTGACACGCTCTCCTACCGCGCGTCGGCCTACAAGGTGTCGTTCGGATCGGACGCCGGGTCACTCATCTCGAAGATGCCCGGACTGGAAATCGCCGACGGGGCGATCGAGGCGCAGGGCCGCAGCGTGCAGCGCGTCTATGTCGACGGACGCGAATTCTTCGGCAACGACGTGATGTCGGCCGTGCGCAACATCCCGGCCGACATGATCGAGAGCATCGACATCTACAACACGCAGAGCGACCAGTCGGAATTCACGGGCGTGGACACCGGCGAAGGGGTCACGGCGCTGAACATCGTGACGCTTCCCGACAAGCGGCGGGGCGCCTTCGGGCGCGTGTTCGGAGCCTACGGCATTCCGGACAAATACATCGGCGGGGGCAACGTCAACATCTTCGACAACGACCGCCGCATCTCGGTAATCGGATTGGTGAACAACGTCAGCCGCCAGAATTTCTCGTTCGAGGACATCCTCGGGACCACCGAGGAGCCGGGCTCGCGGACCTCGAACAAGAATTTCATGGTGCGCCCGCTGGACGGCATCTCGACCGTGCAGGCCGTGGGCGTCAATTACAGCGACGACTGGGGCAAAAAGGGCAAGGTCACGGCCAGCTACTTTTTCAACCGCACCGACAACCACAACACCAGCCAAAGCGAGAAACAGACCTTCACGGCGTCGGACAAACTGGTGCTCTACGACGACGAAAACCGTTCGAAGGCGCTCAACCTCAACCACCGCTTCAACTCGCGCATCGACTACCGGTTTTCGGAGCGCCATTCGCTGATGATGTGCACGTCGTTCAGCCTCCAGGACAACGACTCGCACAACGAACTGCGAAGCCGCACGGACAACAAATTCTCCGACGACGACATCCGTTTCGTCAACCGCCGCCACAATTTCGGACTGAGCGACAGCAAGGGATTCAACGTCTCGAACTCGCTGATCTACCGCTACCGCCTGCCGGGCAAAACGTCGCACAACCTCACGTTCGGCTTCGGGGGCACCTACCGCTCCTACGAACAGTTCAGTTTCCCGCGGCAGTACACCTTCCGCGACCCCGACAACATCGAGTGCGACACCGCGGACTACTCCTCGCGCAACATCACGCGCACCGACCGCGACCAGCCGGGCTACGACGTGAACGGCAGCGTGAGCTACACCCGGGCGCTCACGAAACGGTCGCGCCTGAGCTTCGAATACCGCATTAACTACACCGACAACAGCGTGGACCGCAGCACGTTCGTGCTCACCAAGGAGAACACATTCCCGGACGAACGCAACCCGAAGCAGTCCACGGAGTACGACTACGCGTTCCTGACCCACCGCGTCGGCAGCACCTACCAGTACTATTTCAAAAAGACGAAGGTCGCGGCGACGCTCTACTACCAGCATGCCGGATTCAACAGCGACTACGCCTTTCCTTATCAGCAAAAGACCGAAACATCGTTCGACAACCTTACCTACAACGTGGTGTCGAACATCAGTATAACGCGCAACAACACCCTGAAATTCACGGCCGTGGGCCGCACGTCGAATCCCCGCGCCACCGACCTGCAGGGCATCGTCAACACCACCAACCGCCAGAACGTCTTCGCCGGAAACCCGGGGCTCGACCCGGTCTACACCCACCGGCTGACGGGGCAGTACATCCGCACCAGCCCCGCCCGGGGACGCACGTTCACCGTATCGGCGGAATTCGCGGCCAGCCCCAACACCATCACCGACTCGCTGGTGATCGACACGCCGGATTTCGTCATCGACGACGAAGGGACCCTGCTGGGCGAAGGCAACCAGTTCACCAAACCGGTGAACCTCTCCGGATTCTGGAACCTGCGTGCCAGCGTCAACTACGGCATGCCGGTGCGGTGGCTGCGTTCGAACCTCAACTTCCGGGCGGGCATCTCGACGGGACGCATCCCGAGCATCATCAACGGCGAACGCAACTCGCTGTCGAACAGCTCCTACAACGCCGGGCTGGTCCTGGGCAGCAACATCTCGGAAAACGTCGATTTCCGCGTGAGCTACACCGGGCGCTACAACGTGAACAAAAGTTCGTCGCAGGTGCGCACGCTGGACAATACCTATTTCAGCCAGACCGCCAAGGCCGAAGCTACGTTCGTGGTGTGGAAACGCCTCGTCGTACGCGCCAACGCCGACTACAACTACTACAAGGGAATCACGGACACGTTCCTCGAAGAACGCCTGATCTGCAACGCCCTGCTGGGCGTGAAACTCTTCCGCAACCGGCTGGGCGAGGCGAGCGTCGGGGTGAACGACCTTCTGGACCAGAACGGCACGACCTTCCGCCGCACGGTGACGGGCACCACGCTGCGCAACGTGACGAACCTCGGCATAGGCCGTTACGTCTCGTTCCAGCTCACCTACAACCTGCGTCTCTACCGCCGCCAGCGCAATGCCGTAATAGAGGCCCTGCAAGGCAAATAGCCCGCAGGCCGGAATTCCGCGCCCCGATGACCGAATCCACTTTTTTCCGGACGGATTGTGCGATTAGGGAAGAAATTGCTATCTTGCATCGCAGAACCTCTCTTTTCCGTCCGGTTTGATACGTTTCGCCCTGTTGCTTTTCGCATTTTTCGGCCTTTCCGGCCTGCTCTCCGCACGCACCGTGCGGAGCGGAACACCGCAGGTATACCGCAGCTACCGCCCTGCACGAACCACAATCGCCGTCGAGGACAAGGAGACGAAAGACCCGCTGATCGGCGCCACGGTCTCGATCATCAGCCGCGCCGACACGCTGCGGGGCACCACGGCCAAGGAGGATTTCTACCGCACGCTCGCCGTCTACAAGTGCGACCACATCTTCCGCGACTCGGTCGATCTGGAGGTCACTTACATCGGCTACAAACCCTATAAGAAGCGGTTCGCCGCGACCGAATTCCGGAGCCGCATCGAGGTCAAAATGGAGGTCGACGAACAGTCTATCGCCCAGGTCGTGGTCGTGGGCAAGCAGATCGCCATGGTTTTCAAGGGCGACACCACGGTCTACAACGCCGGGGCGTTCAAGACGCTGGCCGACGACCGTTTCGAAGAGCTGCTCAAACAGCTTCCGGGGGTCGAAATCAAGGACAACAAGATTCTCGCCGGCGGCGAGGAGGTCAAACGGGTGCTGATCGACGGCAAGAACTTTTTCGGCAACAAATCCCAGTACGCGCTGACCGACCTCGAGGCCTCGGACGTCAAGAGCGTGCGGGTCTACGAAGAGCTGAGCCCCGAGGCGAAACGGCAGGGCAACACCACGGCCCGAAAGGAGAAAGTGATGGACGTGGAGACCAAGTCGAAGCGCAGCGTTCTCCAGGGCGGCAACCTCGAGGGTTCGATCGGTGCGAGCCTCGAAAAAGACTACTCCGGACGTCGCGAAATCCGCCATTCGGAGGCCGGGACCTACTACCGCAACAGCGAAAAAGGCAACTGGAGGTTCGCAGCCTCCAACCAGAAAGACGACAACTCCCAGGCGGAGAATGCTTCGTTCAATTCGAAGCTCACACCGACGAAGCAGACCGATGCCCGGGCGGAATACACCTACCGCCGCGGCGACTCGACCACGGTCTCGACCACGGTCGATTTCCAGCGCCGCCGTCAAAGCAGCGTCTCCCGCTCGATGACGGAGTATTTCCCGACCGACGATTATGCCCTGCGCACCGAGGAGAGCTCCGGAGAATCCCTCTCCAAAAACCTCTCGGCAAGTCTCTCCAACCTGACCAACATCCAGCGTAAACAGAACGTCTTTTTCGCCATGACGGACGTCTCGTTCGACAACAATTCATCGCTGAGCCGCAACTCCACCTCCCGGCGTATCGACGACGACGAGACCCGCACACTCCTCAACAACGACTCCGACAACCGGAATATCCGGTTCAGTACCCGACTCTCCTACCGCTTCGCCCTTTCCAAGCGATCGTCGCTGGCATTTTCCGTCAACGGCGAATACGGCACGCAGGACCAGGACGACTGGCAGGTCGATACGACGGCCTCGGTGCAGGGACTGCAGGTCAAATTGCGCAACAACGGCGACGGCCTCAGGTATAGTTTCGACACATCGGTCGATTACAACTATAAAATCGGAGAGAACACGCGGTTTTCAACCTCTTACGCCTTCAAACGCAGTTACGACCGTTCGAAAATGCTGGCCGTGGATTTCCTCGGCGACCCGCAGGGACAACTGGACCCCGTGAACTCCTACAGCTATACGACCGACACCTATTCGCACAGCCTGGGGACCAGCCTGAGCTACGGCCGCGACGGACTCTGGATCATGGGCTCCCTCACGGGAGTGGTCTATCAGGTCGCCCGCGGCGAACGCTTTCCGGAGAAGGGACGCTTCCCGAGACAGTTCTACCAGCTGAATCCCTGGTTCAGCCTTATGTCCGGCCAATCCAAAAGGCGGTTCACCCTCAACATCAGTTCCTTTTCGCAGATGATCTCCACCGAATCGCTGCGCTCGACGCTCGACGCCACGAACCCCCTCTCGCTGCGGGCCGGAAATCCCGACCTGAAACTGCCGAACGACATAACGGGATCGGTAGGGATCACCTTCAATAACGCCCCGAAAGCCCGCAACGTATGGTTCAATTTCAACGGCGGGTACACCTTCAACTACATCGCTTCGCAGCGCATCTTGTTCCTCGAAGAGACCTACCTTCCCCAATACGACTATACGGCCCAGAAGGGTGCGCAGCTCTCGACGCAGACCAACGTCGAAGGGTGTTACAAACTCGGCGGAATATTCGGGTTTTCGCAGCAGATCTCCTCGCTGCGTTCGACGGTGAACGCCGGTATCGACTACAATTTCCAGCAGACCCCCTATTTCCTCGAAGAGACGCTCTACCACTCGGGCCGCCATGCGCTCTCGTTCCGCGCCGGCTTCGAATCGGGCTTCTCGAGCAAAGTCAAGATCGCCGTCTCCTCCGTGACCTCGATGAGCTCCTACTCCGCCCAGAAGAGCAACACGCAGGACCTGCGGGAGATGGTCCGCGCCCGGTTAGACCTGCGCTTCGGGAAATATTTCGCCTCCGTGGCGAACGCCTACGAATTCTACTGCAACAGCAATTCGAAGGCGCAGACACGCCACAATGTGATCCTCAACGCCGCCGCAGGCCGCAAGTTCGGCAAGGAGAACCGGCTGGGACTTTCGGTGGGCGTCGTCGACATCCTCAACCGCCCGGATTACGCCTCCACGGTGTTCGAAACCGACTATATGCGAACCTCTTCGGTCTCCTATCTGGGCCGCTACGGCTACCTGCGCATGGCCTACACGTTCTGAACGAAACAGAACCGAAATACGAATTTGTTTCGGATTATTTCGTAATTTTTCGTATATTGGGGGCCTAACCCCATAAACACGTTATGAAAAAACGACTGCTGACCTTCCTATCCGCCGCCTTATCCGCAGGCGCGGTGTCCGCCGCTGCCCCGCAGCAACTGATCGACATCCGCACCGACGACGTATCGATCGTGCTTGCAGCCCGGCCGGGCGAAGCCGTTTATTTCCGCCATTTCGGAAGCCGCATCGACGACCCGGCTCCGCTGGCGGACTACAAAAGTTCCCGCCGTGCCGACCACGGCACCGACGACCTGGCCTATCCCGCAATGGGCGGCCGGAATTTCCGCGAACCCGCCCTGCGCATCACCCATGCCGACGGGGACATGAACACCGACCTGCGCTACGTGTCGCACGCCTCGCGGCAGCTGGCCGACCCCAATGTCACCGAGACCGTCGTAAAGATGAGCGACTGCTGCCAGGCGCTGGATGTCGAACTGGTCTTCACGGCCTATGCCCGGGAAAACGTCATCACCACGCACACGGTGATCCGCAACCGCGAGGAAGGACCCGTCACCCTGCACAATTTCTACTCTTCGGCCCTGACGCTGAAAGCTGAAAAATACCTCCTGACGCATCTTTACGGCGCCTGGGCCCGCGAGGCGCAGGTGGACCACACGCTGCTGACCCACGGGTCGAAAAGCATCGAATCGATGCGCGAGGTGCGCACCACCCACACCGAAAACCCCTCCTTCATGCTCACGCTCGGCAGCGAATCGTTCAGCGAGAACTGCGGCGAGGTCATCGCCGGGGCACTGGCGTGGAGCGGCAATTTCCGCCTCAATTTCGAGGTGGACGAATACGACGCGCTGACCGTCCTGGCCGGGGCCAACCCCAACGCCTCGGAGTACCGGCTCCGTCCGGGCGAATCGTTCACCACGCCGGAGATGATCTACACCCACTCGCTGCGCGGTGCCGGAGGGGCTTCGCGCAACCTCCACGACTGGGCCCGCAACTACGGCATCTACCACGCCGAGCGGGCGGTTCCGACACTGCTCAACAGCTGGGAGGGCGCCTATTTCGATTTCGGCGCCAAGGTCCTGAAGCAGATGGTCGACGATGCCGCCTCGATGGGGCTCGAAATGTTCGTCCTCGACGACGGCTGGTTCGGCAACAAGTACCCGCGCAACGCCGCCAACGCCGGACTGGGCGACTGGCAGGTCAACCGGAAAAAACTCCCCGCAGGCATCGACGACATCGCCTCGTATGCCCACCAAAAGGGGTTGAAATTCGGTATCTGGATCGAGCCCGAGATGGTCAATCCCAAGAGCGAGCTGGCCGAGAAGCACCCCGACTGGATCGTGCGCCCGCAGAAGCGCGAAGCGCCCGAAACCCGCAAACAATGGCTGCTGGACCTCTCGAACCCCGCCGTGCAGGATTTCGTATTCGAGGTCTTCGACAACACGATGAAGCTCTCGGACAAGATCGACTACATCAAATGGGACGCCAACTGCAACGCCAACAACGTGGGTTCGGCCTACCGGCCCGCCGACGAGCAGTCGCGGTTCTGGATCGACTACGCGCAGGGATTCTATAAGGTGATGGAGCGCATCCGGGCCAAATACCCCGACGTGCTGATCCAGGCCTGCGCCTCGGGCGGCGGCCGCGTGGAATACGGAGCACTCAAATATTTCGACGAATTCTGGACCAGCGACAACACCGAAGCGCTTTCGAGGGCCCGCATCCAGTACGGCACGAGCCTCTTCTACCCGGCCGTCGTGATGGGTTCGCACGTTTCGGCCGTGCCCAACCACCAGACGGGCAACGTCACGCCGATCAAGTTCCGCTTCGACATGGCCTGCGCCGGACGTCTCGGCATGGAGCTCCAGCCCAAACAGATGACCGACGCCGAGAAAGCCTTCGCCCGCCGAGCCATCGCCAGCTACAAGGAGTACCGCGACATCGTGATGCAGGGCGACCTCTACCGCATCGGCACGCCCTACGACGAGAGCGGAAGCTACGGCGTGCTGTACGTCTCGAAGGACAAGCGGGAGGCCGTGCTCTTCACTTACAGCCTGCGTTACCAGGGGCGTTCGCTGATTCCGAAATTCCGCCTCGACGGACTCGATCCCAAAGCCGGGTACACCGTGCGGGAGCTGAACGTCGACAAGCCCCGCTTCTGGTTCGACGGGAAAACGCTCAGCGGCGAACTGCTCATGAACGCCGGCATCAATCCCCACCTCTCGAAGATTTACGACAGCGCCGTATTTATCCTGAAGGCGCAGTAAACGCCCCATGATACCGCGAAAGCCCATATCCCTGAAACGGTGTATCCTGCTGCTGTGCGGCGTGATCGTCCTGGCCGCCTGCGGCCGGGACGACACCGCCACACTCTCGGACCAGCTGGACTACATGATCAGGAACAAGCGGCTTTTCGACGAAAAGAAGGAGGAACGGATCGACGGATTCCGGCGGATGCTGTGTATGACCAAACTGACCCCGGAACAGGAATATGCCATCAACGACAGCCTCAGCGAGGTCTTCTACAAATACCGCCTGGACTCCACCATCCGCTACGGCGAACGCAACCTGGAAATCGCCCGCCAGCTCGGCGACCGGGACCGCTGCGCATCCTCGGCGATCCGGCTCGCCCGGTTCTACTCGTCGCGCGGCGCCTGCATCGAAGCCAAACAGCTGCTCGACTCGGTCCGCCGGGAGCTTCCGCCCCACCTGCTGGAAGCCTACTACCGGGGCTGCATTTTCTTCTACGACTGCTATGAGGTCTTCTCCGGCTTCAGCCGGCAGACGAACAACCGGCAGGTTTACCGCGATTCGCTCCAGCGTTGCCTCGGCATTCCTGCGGGTGTCTCCGAAACCCGGGAGGAGGTTGAACAGCGACTGCTGACCCTGCTCGGGCAGACTCCGCCCGAGACCCCCGAATATGCCAAGGTCTCCAACTCCCTGGGCGACCACTACCGGGCGAACGGCGACGACTGGCTGGCGAAAAAGTATTACACCCTCTCGGCGATCTCCGACATCCAAAACGCCACGAAGGAAAACAGCGCGATACTCTCGCTGGCAAAGGTCTACTACGATCACAAGGACTATTCGCGGGCCTATAAATATACCCAGTCGGCCCTCGAGGACGCCCTTTGCAGTAACATGCAGTTCCGGATCGTGCGGATGACGGAACTCTCGTCGATTATCATCGCGTCGCACCAGAACAAAGAGGCCCGGACCAAAGTCAAACTGCAGCACTACCTGATCCTGATCAGCGTCCTCACGGTCATACTCATCCTGCTGTTCGTATTCGTCTACAAACAGGTCCGGAAGCTCTCGCGGGTCCGGAAGGAGCTCTCCGGAACGAATGCCGAACTCGCCCGGCTCAACATCGAGCTGAACGAGATCAACGAACAACTCTCCGACGCAAACGCCGTCAAGGTGCAGTACATCGCCCGCTTTTTCGACCTCTGTTCGATGTACATCGACAAGATGGACAACTACCGCCGGTCGCTGAAGCAACTGGCGCAGGAGCGGAAGCTCGAGGAGCTCTACCGCCGTCTGAAATCCACCTCCATGCTGGAGGACGAACAGGAGGAGCTGTTCCGGAATTTCGACGAAATCTTCCTGAACCTCTACCCGACCTTCATCGAGGATTTCAACGCGCTGCTGGTCGAGGGCGAACGGATCACGCCGAAATCCGGAGACCTGCTGAACAAGGAGCTGCGCATTTACGCCCTGATTCGGCTGGGCATCACCGACAGCGCCCGGATCGCTTCGTTCCTGCGCTGCTCGCTGAGCACGGTCTATAATTACCGGACCAAAATGAGGAACCGGGCCGCCGCATCGCGGGACGATTTCGAAAAAACCGTCATGAAAATCGGAAGCATCCGCAGAAACGACGCGTAGTTTATTCCAAAACAACTACATTTTTTCGGCCTCTAAAAAGCATCAAATCATTAATTATCATTAATATAACCAAACGAAAGCACTACATTTTCCGGTATAGCTTTCCGAACGGGCAATTATTCGGGTTATTTTTGTATAGCAGGCTGCAAGTCTCCGGATTTTGCAGTTTCTGCCGCGTTAACCAACCTTTACCAACTACAAAAAATGAACCCCATCAACATCGGTTTGATCGGCTTCGGCCGCATGGGAGGCTTTTTCCTCGACGAACTCCGGAAAAGCGGGAAATGGAAAGTCGCCTACATCTGCGACGTATCGCCCGAATCGCGGGCCCGGGCCCGGGAACTCGCCCCGGAGGTGAAAGTGATTGCCGACGAACAGGAGATTTTCGACGATCCCACGGTTCAGGTCGTAGGACTCTTCGCCCTGGCCGACTCGCGGAAAGCACAGATCGAAAAGGCTTTCGCCTGCAGAAAACACGTCATTGCCGAAAAACCCATCTCCGACAGCGTCGAAAACGAATGGAAAACCGTGGAGCTGGCCGAAAACACGCCGCTCTTCTCGACGGTCAACCTCTATTTACGCAACTCCTGGTATCACAATACGATCAAGGATTTCATCGCGCAGGGCGAGATCGGCGAGCTGGCCATCATCCGGGTCTGCCACATGACCCCCGGACTGGCCCCCGGCGAAGGCCACGAATTCGAAGGACCCGCCTTCCACGACTGCGGCATGCACTATGTGGACATCGCACGCTGGTATGCCGAATCCGAATTCAAGACCTGGAACGCCCAGGCCATGCGGATGTGGAACTACAAGGAGCCCTGGTGGCTCCAGTGTCACGGTACGTTCGAGAACGGCGTGGTGTTCG
This sequence comes from Alistipes sp. Zagget8, assembly GCA_001941065.1. GTDB lineage: Bacteria > Bacteroidota > Bacteroidia > Bacteroidales > Rikenellaceae > Alistipes. The sequence goes on along the minus strand of MSHJ01000011.1, from coordinate 23,944 downwards.
ACATCACCCAGGGGCATGTCTACGGACAGCTGGCACAGACCCAGACCCACAACTCCTATATAGACATCATCGGCACGAAGGGCATCGCCCGCATGACCCATGATTTCAAAACCGCCATCGTCGAACTCCACGGCGTGACGCAGACCCACCGGCTCATACAACCCTACGGGGGCAAGAATATCGACGTGCTGTGCAACCTTTTCGCGCGGTCCGTCGAAACCGACGTGCGCAGCGACGCGCTGCCCACGATGCGCGACGCGGCGATCGCCTCGGAATATGCCTGGCGGTTCCTGCAGGACGCCCGCAAACACGACCTGCCGGCCATCGGGGAGCTGGAGACGCTCCAACAAATCCACGAACGCCGCCGCACGATGAAGAATGGATACGGCCTGCTCCGCAAACAGGCCTGAACCTCAGACAGCAAACTATCAACCCCTAAAAACTATCGACCATGAACAATCCTTTATTTATCGGCAACCTGGGTGCCGGCGAGATCATCGTCATCGCGCTGATCGTCCTGCTGCTGTTCGGCGGGAAAAAGATTCCGGAACTCATGAAGGGAATCGGCAAAGGCGTCCGGAGCTTCAAGGAGGGCATGAACAATATCGAGAAGGATATTGAAAATACCGACCCGGACCCGAAATAGATCGGCGTCATATACAAATCCGACCCCACCCCGACCCTCCCTCAGGGAGGGAGATGGCGTATGCTTCGGGCTGTCGGTACGAAGAGAGAGATAATCGCATAAAACCAGCCAATTATTAATCCAACCTTAAAATTTCAGAAACGATGTCAAACGAAATGTCGAGAAGAAAGTTCCTCAAGGCAGGAGCTACCGCCGCACTCGGTCTGGCAATCGTGCCCGGCACGGTGTTAGGCAAAAAATTTGGGCATACCGCCCCCAGCGACAAACTCAACATCCTGGGTGTCGGCGTCGGAGGCCGCGGCGCCTCGGTGCTCAAGGGCCTCGAGAGCCAGAACATCATCGGCCTGTGCGACGTGGACTGGAAATACGCCGACCACGTCTTCCAGCGCTATCCCGCAGCCAAGCGGTACAACGACTACCGCCGGATGTACGACGAACTGCTCAAGTCGGCCGACGCCGTGATGGTGGCCACCGCCGACCATACGCACGCCATCATCGCCGCAGAGGCCATGACCGCCGGCAAACACGTCTATGTCGAGAAACCGCTGACCCACACCGTCTACGAATCGCGCCTGCTGACCCGGCTGGCCGACAAATACAAGATCGCCTCCCAGATGGGCAACCAGGGGGCTTCGGGCGAGGGCGTCCGCAAGGTCTGCGAATGGATCTGGAACGGCGAAATCGGCGAGGTGACCCGCGTGGACACCTTCACCGACCGTCCGATCTGGCCCCAGGGACTCGCACGCCCCGAAGAGGACATGCGCATCCCCAAGACGATGAACTGGGACGCCTTTATCGGCCCGGCTCCCTACCGTCCCTACAATGCGGCCTACACGCCCTGGAATTTCCGCGGATGGTGGGATTTCGGAACCGGCGCCCTGGGCGACATGGCCTGCCACATCCTGCACCCCGTGTTCAAGGGGTTGAAACTCGGCTATCCGACCAAGGTGCAGGGCAGCTCGACGCTGCTCCTGAACGAATCGGCACCCACGGCCCAGCGGGTGAAATTCGTCTTTCCGGCCCGCGACAACATGCCGAAGGTCGCCATGCCCGAGGTCGAGGTGCACTGGTACGACGGCGGCCTGATGCCGGAACGTCCCGCAGGACTGCCCGCTGGCAAGGACCTGAACATGCAGGGCGGCGGCGCAATTTTCTACGGCACGAAGGACACGCTGATCTGCGGATGCTACGGCGTGAATCCCTACCTCGTGTCGGGCCGTGTTCCCGACGCCCCGAAAGTGCTGCGCGAGATCACCGAGTCGCACCAGATGGACTGGGTACGCGCCTGCAAGGAGGATGCCGACGACCGCGTGCTGTCGGCGTCGGATTTCAGCGAGGCCGGACCGTTCAACGAAATGGTCGTGATGGGCGTACTGGCCGTGCGGCTGCAGGGACTGAACCAGGAGCTGCATTGGGACGGCCCGAACATGCGTTTCACCAACATCCCCGACGACGCGACGATCAAAACGGTCATCAAGGACGGCTTCCACATCAAGGACGGACACCCGACCTTCGACAAGACCTGGACCGATCCGGTAAACGCGCAGCAGTTCGCGCAGGAGCTTATCAAGCACACCTACCGCGACGGGTGGAAACTGCCCGACATGCCGCGCTAACCGACACAAAACCAATCATTCACCCAAACTTTAAAACTACACGGATATGAAAAAGACCCTTTTATTCTCAGCTTGTGTGGCGCTGACCGCGTCACTGGTATCGTGCGGCGGCCCCGGCGGCAAGGCCAAGACGGCCGGCGACGCTGCGGCCAAGGCCGAAAGCGAAACGCCCGCAGTTCCCGAATACACCGTCGTCGACAACGCGCAGGTGGACCTCGCGTCGTTCCCGCAGGACAAGGACGGCTACTACGTGATCTTCGACGGCAAGACGCTCAACGGCTGGCGCGGATACGGCAAGACCGAGGTTCCCGGACGCTGGACGGTGGACAACGGCGCCATCAAGTTCAACGGCTCGGGCGGCGGCGAGGCCCAGACGGGCGAGGGCGGCGACCTGATTTTCGCCAAAAAATTCAAGAATTTCGAGCTGGAAATGGAGTGGAAGGTCTCGAAGGGCGGCAACTCGGGTATTTTCTACCTGGCCCAGGAGGTTACGACCCAGAAGGACGGTAAGACCAAATACGAGCCGATCTATATCTCGTCCCCCGAATACCAGGTGCTCGACAACGCGAACCACCCCGACGCCAAGCTGGGCGTAGACGGTAACCGCCAGTCGGCGTCGCTCTACGACATGATCCCGGCCGTTCCGCAGAACCAGAAGCCTTTCGGCGAGTGGAACAAGGCCAAAATCATGGTCTACAAAGGCACGGTCGTACACGGACAGAACGACAAGAACGTCGTGGAATACCACCTCTGGACGCCCCAGTGGACCGAAATGCTGGAGAACAGCAAGTTCAGCCCGAAGAAATGGCCGCTGGCGTTCGAACTGCTCAACAACTGCGGCGGTGAGAACCACGAAGGCTACATCGGCCTCCAGGACCACGGCGACGACGTCTGGTTCCGCAACATCCGCGTCAAAGTCCTCGACTAACAGCCTGCAACCGTGAAAACGCGTTTTCTGACAGCGGTTTGCGCACTTCTCGCCCTGGCGATGCTCCCCGACGGAGCATCCGCCAAGGCGAAAGGGGCGCCCAAAAAGGAGGTCGGCATCCAGCTCTATTCCGTGCGGAGCCTGATCGGGGCCTTCGGCAACAATCAGGAGGACTACAAACCCGTGCTGAAACAGCTCGCCGACATGGGCTACACCTCGGTGGAGGCGGCCAGCTACAAGGACGGCAAACTCTACGGACAGACGCCCGAACAGTTCCGCAAGGATGTGGAGGCCGCCGGTATGAAGGTGCTCTCCACACACTGCACGCTCAACCTCTCGGACGAGGAACTCGCCGCGGGCGATTTCTCGAAGGCCCTCGCGTGGTGGGACGAATGCATCGCGGCGCACAAGGCCGCTGGAGCGGAATACATCGTCGTTCCGTCGATGCGGAAAATCACGACGCTCAAGGACCTGGCGACCTACTGCCGCTATTTCAACGAGGTCGGAGCCCGCTGCAAGGCCGCCGGCATGAAATTCGGCTACCACAACCACTCGGGTGAATTCCGGAAGATCGAAGACCAGGTGATGCTGGACTACATGCTCGAAAACACCGATCCCGACAAGGTGTTTTTCGAAATGGACGTTTACTGGACCGTGATGGGACAGGCCAGCCCGGTGGACTATTTCAAAAAGTATCCGGGACGCTTCAGCCTGCTGCACATCAAGGACCACCGGGAGATCGGCCAGAGCGGCATGGTGGGATTCGACGCCATCTTCGCCAATGCCAAGACCGCCGGCGTCGAGAACATCATCGTCGAGATCGAGGGGTCAAGCTACGGAGACATCGTCCGCAGCGTCCGCGAGTGCATCGACTACCTGCTCGAAGCGCCCTTCGTCAAAGCATCCTACCGAAAATAAGCCGCAGCTGCCATGGAAGAAAAACAAATGACGTTCTGGGGGCACCTCGAAGACCTTCGCTGGACCCTGATCCGCGTGGTCGCCGTGCTGCTCGTATGCGTGATAGTTTGTTTTTGCGCCATGCCCTATCTGTTCGACCATTTCGTGCTGGCTCCGACCACCTCAGACTTTCCGCTCTACCGGTGGCTCTCGCAGATCAGCGGGTCGAACAATCCGCTGCTGCCCGATTTCAGCAACGACAACTACTCCGTGGAGATCATCAACATCAACGTCGCGTCGCAGTTCCTGACGCATATCAGCACGTCGTTCTGGTTCGCGCTGGTGCTGATGTTTCCCTACCTGATTTTCGAAATATGGCGTTTCGTGCAGCCAGCCTTGTTCCGCGAGGAACGGAGGAGCGTCGGCATGGCGTTCTTCGGAGGCACGCTCATGTTCTTCCTGGGGTGCGCCGTGGGGTACATGCTGGTCTTCCCGTTCACGTTCCGCTTCCTGACGGAGTATCAGCTCAGCGCGTCGATCGTAAACCAGATTTCGCTGACCTCCTACATGGGGAATTTCCTCATGCTGATATTCGTCATGGGAATCGTCTTCGAACTGCCGCTGCTGGCATGGCTCCTTTCCAAGATGGGTCTGGTGACCAAATCCTTCTTCCGGAAATACCGCAAACACGCCGTCATCATCCTGCTGGTGCTCTCGGCGCTCATAACCCCTTCGGGCGACCCATTCACGCTGATGGTCGTCTTCCTGCCGATCTACCTGCTTTACGAACTCGGCATCAAATTCTCGAGGGACTGAGCCCTGCTTACTTTACCGAAACCGGGATTTCCTCGATGGAAATCCCGGTTTCGATTTTCTCAGACAGGCGGCGGTTCGGACAAACCCAAACAAGTTTGGTTTGCCGCTCACCTTGCACTACTTTGGCTGCGCCTTAGACAGGCGGCGCCTCGGCAAAATGCAAGCAAACTTGCGTTTGCTCTCGGCTTGCACTATCTTTGCATCCAAAGATTTCCGAACATGATCGAACAAATCATCTCCCAACGGCTCCAGATCGCCCTGCCGCAGGTGCAGGGAACCGTGCGCCTGCTGCGCGACGGCGCGACGATACCTTTCATCAGCCGCTACCGCAAGGAGGCGACCGGCTCGCTCGACGAACTGCAGGTGGGCGCCGTCAAGGAGCAGCTGGAACGCCTCACCGAACTCGAAGCACGCCGTCAGACCGTGCTCTCGACCATCGAGGAGCAGGGCAAACTGACCCCGGAGCTCCGCCGGCGCATCGAGGGGTGCTGGGATTCGGTGGAGCTGGAGGACCTCTACCTCCCCTACAAGCCCAAGCGGCGCACCCGCGCCACCGTGGCCCGCGAACGGGGGCTGGAGCCGCTGGCCGACCTCATCATGGCCCAGCAGGCCCGCGACGCGGCGCAGCAGGCCCGGCGTTATGTTTCGGCCGAGGTTCCGACCCCCGAGGAGGCCCTCGCGGGGGCGTGCGACATCATCGCCGAACGCATCTCGGAGGACGAGCAGGCCCGCAACGGACTGCGCCGCACCTTCGCCCGCGAAGGCGTCGTGCACACGAAACTCGTCAAGGGCAAGGAGGCCGAAGGGGCTAAATACTCCGACTATTTCGACGCCGCGACGCCGCTGCGCAGCATCTCGTCACACCGTTTCCTGGCTATGCGCCGCGGAGCCGACGAAGGCATCCTGAAAATCACGGTCGACATCGATGCCGACCGCTGTATCGAAGGGCTCTGCCGCCGGTTCATCCGCCCCGGCTCGGCGACGCGCACGTGGATGGAGGCCGCGGCCGCGGATTCGTTCAAACGTCTGATGCGCCCCTCCATCGAGACCGAACAGCTGGCGGCGGCCAAAGAGAGGGCCGACGACGAAGCGATCCGGGTCTTCGCCGAGAACCTGCGGCAACTGCTGCTCTCGTCGCCGCTGGGGCAAAAGCGTGTGATCGCCCTCGACCCGGGATTCCGCACGGGGTGCAAAGTCGTGGCGCTCGACTCGCAAGGCAACCTCGTCTACAACACGACCGTCTATCCCCATGCACCGCAAAACCGCTGGGCCGAGGCGGCCGAGACCCTGAAAGCGCTGGCCGCGAAATACCGGGCCGAAGCGTTCGCCATCGGCGACGGCACGGCGGGCCGCGAAACCGAACAACTGGTCCGCGGGCTAGGTCTGGAGGGCGTCGAGGTGTTCATGGTGAGCGAGGACGGCGCGTCGGTCTACTCGGCATCGGCCGTGGCACGCGAGGAATTTCCCGACTACGACGTGACGGTGCGCGGGGCCGTGAGCATCGGACGCCGTTTGATCGACCCGCTTTCGGAGCTGGTCAAAATCGACCCCAAGTCGATCGGCGTCGGGCAGTACCAGCACAGCGTGGACCAGCCGAAACTCAAGGCACGCCTGGCCACAGTCGTGGAGAGCTGCGTTAACCGTGTCGGCGTGAACATCAACACCGCCTCCAAACACATCCTGACCTATATTTCAGGGCTGGGGCCCGCGCTGGCGGAGAACATCGTGGCCTACCGCGCCGCAAACGGGGATTTCAAAAGCCGCAAGGCGCTGCTCAAGGTGCCGCGGCTGGGAGCCAAAGCCTTCGAACAGGCAGCGGGGTTCCTGCGCGTCGTGGGAGGCAAGAACCCGTTGGACAACAGCGCCGTGCATCCCGAATCGTACCACATCGCCGAACGCATGGCCGCCGATGCGGGCGTCACCGTGGAGCAGCTGCTCGCGGACAAGGCCCTGCGCAAGGCCATACGGCCCGAAAAATACGTGAGCGGCGAGGTGGGACTGCCGACCGTGACGGACATCCTCGAGGCACTCGACAAGCAGGGCCTCGACCCGCGGGAACAACTGCAGGTCTTCGCGTTCGATCCCAACGTGCACACGATCGACGACCTGCGCCCGGGAATGCTCCTGCCGGGCATCGTGACGAATATCACGGCCTTCGGGGCCTTCGTGGACATCGGCGTCAAGCAGGACGGACTGGTGCACATCTCGCAGCTGGCCGACCGTTACGTCGCCTCGCCGGCGGACGTGGTGCACCTGGGCCAGCACGTCGAGGTGAAGGTCACGAACATTGACACCGTCCGCAACCGCATCTCGCTGACCATGCGCCGGAACGGTTAGGTCCCGAAACCGGAATATTGGTAACAATTCCGGTAACATGGGTATGCACGGAACCGCCGCCGGACGCTAACTTTGCACCGTGAACAAAACGATAGAACATATCCCGTTAACGAACGACGAACGACGGCGGCTCAAAGAGAGCCTGTTCGCGGAGAAATGCTCCTGCGTGATCCGCAACGGCGACGAGATCCGCCTGTTCCGCGAACGCGGCGTAAAAGACCTCTTCCGGCTGCTCAGGGAGGAGCCGCAGTTTCTCGGCGGAGCCTTCGTCGCGGACAAGGTCGTGGGCAAGGCCGCCGCGGCGCTGATGGTCCTGGGCGGCGTGGAGGAGGTCTTCGCCGACGTAATCAGCCGGCCGGCCCGCGAACTGCTCGAACGCGCACGCATCCGCGTCGAATACACGCTGGAGGTGCCCCACATCATCAACCGCACGCAAACGGACCGGTGTCCGCTCGAAAAACGCTGCTCGGATGCCGCGACCGCCGAAGCGTGCCTTCCCCTGATCGAGGCGTTCGTCGCCTCCCTTCCCGCATAACAAGCCACACGCTATGAAGAAACGTTATTTCATACCGATTTGCACGCTGGCCGCCTTCGCACAGGCGGTTCCGGCACAGGAAACGAAAGACAGTCTCCGGCAGGTGCATCCCATCGGGGAGGTGGTGGTCACCGGCACCCGCCACGAAACCGACATCCGCCACCTGCCGATGACCGTCTCGGTCGTGGGGCGCGAACAGATCGAACAGAGCCTGCAGCCGTCGCTGCTGCCGATGCTCTCGGAACAGGTCCCGGGACTCTTCATCACCGCCCGCGGCGTGATGGGTTACGGAGTTTCGGACGGCGCCGCAGGCGGCATGTCGCTGCGGGGCGTCGGAGGAGGCGCCGCGGGACGGCTGATGGTGCTGATCGACGGCCATCCGCAGTACATGGGCCTGATGGGGCACCCGATCGCCGACGCCTACCAGCCGATGCTCGCCGAGCGGGTCGAGGTGCTGCGCGGTCCGGCATCGGTGCTCTACGGCTCGAACGCCATGGGCGGCGTCATCAACATCGTGACGCGCAAAATGCGGGACGAAGGCGTGCGGACGAACGTGAACCTGGGCTACGGCTCCTACAACACGCTGCAGACCGAAGCGACGAACCGCATCCGCAAGGGGCGTTTCACGAGCGTCGTGAGCGGTTCGTACAACCGCACCGACGGCCACCGCGCAGACATGGGCTTCGAACAGTACGGCGGCTACGCCAAGCTGGGTTACGAGCTCTCGAAGGCGTGGAACCTCCGGGCCGACGTGAACGTGACGCATTTCAACGCCTCGAACCCGGGGGAGGTGACCGACCCGCTGACCGACAACGACCAGCGCATCACGCGGGGCATGACCTCCCTGGCCGTGGAGAACAACTACGAAAAAAGCTCCGGGGCGGTGAGTCTCTTCTACAACTGGGGCCGGCACCGGATCAACGACGGGTACGGCGCCGGCGAGGAGCCGCTGGACTACCGTTTCAACTCGCGGGACGATATGCTGGGGCTGTCGTGGTACCAGAGCGTCCGGCTCTTCCGGGGCAACCGCTTGACCGCGGGCGTGGACTACTACCGTTTCGGCGGCGAATCGTGGAACCGCTACCTCGACGGACGGCGGGAACCGCAGGTCGACAAAACGCAGCACGAAACGGCCGGATACGTCGATTTCCGGCAGTCGGCGGGCAGCTGGCTGACCTTCGACGCGGGCGTCCGCATCGACCACCATTCGCACGCAGGCACGGAGTGGGTCCCGCAGGCCGGCATGTCGTTCCACCTGCCCGCCGCCATCGAGATCAAGGCGACGGCCGGCAAGGGATTCCGCTTCCCGACCATCCGCGAACTCTATATGTTCCGCCCGGCCAACCCCGACCTGCGGCCCGAACGGATGTGGAACTACGAACTGTCGTTCGCACAGCGGCTCCTGAACGGCCGGTTCTCTTACGGCATCAACCTCTTCTACATCGACGGCGACAACATGATCCAGGCGGTCATGGTCGACGGACGGCGGCTGAACATCAACACGGGGCGCATCGAGAACGCCGGTGTGGAGGCGCAAGCTGCGTGGCGCATTTCGGACGCCTGGTCGGCAGATGTCAATTACAGCTACCTGCACATGGAACACCCGGTCGTGGCGTCGCCCGAACACAAGCTCCATGCCGGGGCCAATTTCACGAAGGGCCGCTGGGCCGTGACGACGGGCGTGCAGTACATCGCAGGACTCTACACCTCGACCGATCCGGCCGTGACCGATGATTTCGTGCTCTGGAACCTGCGCGGACGCTTCCGCGCCGCCCGGCGGCTCGACATCTGGGTCCGCGGCGAGAACCTGCTGGCACAGCGCTACGAGATAAACGCCGGATTCCCCATGCCCAAAGCGACCGTCATGGTCGGAATAGATACGCACTTTTAACACAACGGACTTATGCAGACAACCACCGTAAAACTCTATTCATCCGGATACGGCGAGGCGAGAACCTACCTCGCGGCAGCCCTGTTCATCGCAGGCAACATCGCCCTGCCGCAGTTGTGCCACCTGGCCCGGATGGGCGGCCCGACGTGGCTGCCGATCTATTTCTTCACGCTCGTCGGAGCCTACAAATACGGCTGGCGCGTCGGTCTGCTGACCGCCATCGCTTCGCCACTGGTAAACTCGGCCCTGTTCGGCATGCCCGCAGCGGCGGCACTGCCCGCCATCATGTTGAAATCCGTGCTGCTGGCCGGAATCGCCGGCTGGACCGCCGCGCGTTTCCGCCGGGCGTCGCTGCTCCTCGTCGCAGGGGTCGTGATCGCCTACCAGGCTGTCGGCACGCTGGGCGAATGGGTCCTCCTCGGGGACTTTCGCACCGCCGTACAGGATTTTCGCATCGGGCTGCCCGGCATGCTGCTGCAAATCTTCGGAGGCTGGGCATTTATCAAATTCGTAATCCGCAAATAAAAAATCAAACGCAATGAAAAAAATGGGAATGGCAATCGTGACAAGCGCCGTCTTGCTGTCGGCCGCGGCCTGCGGACAGGCAAACAGCGCGAACCGCACGCCGGAAACCCCGGCGAAGGTCTATTTCATCCGGGAGATCAATGCGCAGAACCTGGTCAAAATCTACGAGGCCCTCGGCCGCGAAGCCAAAGGCAACGTGGCTGTCAAACTCTCGACCGGAGAGCCGGGCGGCAACAATTTCCTCCAGCCGGCGCTGATCGGCGACTTGGTGAGAAAGGTCGACGGCACCATCGTGGAGTGCAACACCGCCTACGGCGGAGGCCGCGCAAGCACCGCCGACCACCTGAAAGCCGCCGCCGACCACGGCTTCACGGCCATCGCCCCGGTCGACATCATGGACGCCGAAGGCGAAACGGCGCTGCCGGTCAGGGGAGGCAAACACCTCCGGGAGGATTTCGTCGGCAAGAACTACCTGAACTACGATTTCACGGTGGTCCTTTCGCATTTCAAGGGCCATGCCATGGGCGGCTTCGGGGGTGCCGTCAAGAACATCTCGATCGGCATCGCCTCGTCCGCAGGCAAGGCGTGGATACACTCGGCAGGCAAGACGAAAAATACGACCGAAATGTGGGGCAACCTCCCCGCGCAGGACGACTTTCTGGAATCGATGGCCGAGGCCGCCAAAGCCGTCGCCGACCATTGCGGCGAGAAGATTCTCTACATCAGCGTAGCCAACAACCTCTCGGTCGACTGCGACTGCGACGCGCATCCGGCAGCGCCCCAAATGGGCGACATCGGCATCCTGGCGTCGCTCGACCCGGTGGCCCTCGACAAGGCGTGCGTGGACCTGGTCTATGCGTCGTCCGATCCGGGGAAAGTGCATCTGATCGAGCGCATGGAGTCGCGCCACGGCATCCACACGCTCGAACACGCCGAAGCAATCGGCCTCGGGTCGCAGCAGTACGAACTGGTGACGCTCGAATAACCCCGAAGCACGAGCCCGATTTCAGGCCAAACAAACAAAGACCTCGGAAACTGATAGTTTTCGAGGTCTTTCGCTTTCAGATCGAGCTCTGAAACGGTGTAAAACTTTGCCTTGCGTATCTACATCCGAGATACCCGGACAGGACATTTGGAGCGGCGAAACGGCCCTGCCCGCCTACCGTTAAAAAGCCACGATAGCACGAGCGTTATGTTGATTGCTCTTATTTCTGCCATACGTACCTCCTGTGTTAAAACTGAAGTACCATGCGGTGTCCGCGGTAGCTTCCACGGATGACCAATAAGGATCAGCGGAGCTTAAAACCATTCCGCCGACCGACTCCAATAAACCGTTAAAATTTGCCATATCGTCATACGTCATCCTGAAAGAGGGATACTCGCGGTTTGGGTTGTCGCTGCCCTCAAACACCCAGGTTTCCAACGGATGACCGGTCGCCGCGCACAGGAAATGCTGCCATTCGCCCACAGAGGGTAAATACCAAAGGCCCACCGCCCCGGAAGAGTAAACAGCCGCGTCGCCGTTCATCGTATGAGCCCAGTTGAATGCGCCGAAATAAATCCATTTCGTCCCTTTATCAGCTATATAGGCGGCTATCACTCCCATATTCGCACGGCCATCCGTCGAAGAGGTGCCGCCAATTAAAGTATAATTGAGCGCTGATCCCTCGTAGTACCAGGTTTTTGAAACACCGTTTTCCAGACCGATTGCGCGGCCCGTACCGGGATTGCCGTCGTTGACGATATAAACCATACCGGTCGGGCTTCCGTTCTGGTAATAGATTCCGCCCACCTCGTTTCTGGCATCGGCGGGTATCGTTACGGTCAGCCAGTAACTGTATATTACCTGACTGTCATCGCCCACCTGCACCGTAGCCTCGCCGGATGCATTGTCGTCCGTTACATTTCCCAACGCCGGAGGTGTGATCGAAATCACCGTGTTCTCATAGTCCACCGAGTATTTCCAGCCCGCAGGCAGACCTACGATGCGGATTGTGGTCGGCGCCGTGTTGCCGGTGCTGGTGTAAACGATGCGGGATTCCTGCCCGGGGAAAAACAGCTCCGGCTGGGTGAAGCTGATGCCGACGGCCTTGTATTTGGGCAGGGAAATGACTCCGCCGTCGTCGGCCAGCGTAAATTCCCAATAATCGCCCCTGTCTTTCGGAGTTCCAGAGAAGATTGCGTCGCCCTGCGGCCCCACAGGGCCCGTCGCTCCGGTATCGCCTTTGTCGCCGGTGGCTTTCACGTAGGTAGATATCCAGCTCAGGCCGGGAGCGGGCCCGACCGCCGATCCGTCGGCGGAATAATACCAATAATTGTCGTCCCCGATGATTACTTTGGGGGTATTGCCCGAAATGCCCTGTTCTCCCTGCTCGCCTTTCTCGCCCCGCACCGGCATCTTGTTGCCGGTCGGAAGCCCGTCGTCGGTCATGAAATCGCCGTCGAGCGTCCAGTAGTAGACACCGCTGCCCGCAGGGTGCTCTCCGACACCGATGGCGGGCGAATGTCCCGTGGCGCCGGTTTCGCCCTTGTCGCCTTTGGCGCCGTTCCAGATGGTCGCCTCGCCGCTTTTGGTGAATGTGACGCGGTAACCGCCCGGGGCGGGAGTGTCGAACGCGACGACGCCCGTCACATAGTCATTATTCCCGAGCGCGGTCACCAGCTCTTGCAGGGCGCTGATGTTACCGTTGACCGTTTGCTGCCACTGTTCGAGGGCCGCAAGGCGCGCGGCCTGCTCGTTGACCTCGTTCCACAGGTCGCTGTCATCGTATTTCGCACAGCCGGCAAAAAGAAACACGACTGAAAGGATAATGCCTGAAACGTGTTTTGTCGTCTTCATACTGTCGTTTTTATTGTTATATTTGTATTCAAAGTTAAAAAGCCGGACACCGAAAGTTGTCTCAAAGTATGTTTTGAGACAAAAAAAACGACAACGCACTGATTACGTGCGGCATAAATTTACCTCCCGTTGCCTTTACATCGGACAGAAAGCCCTGTATGAGTCTTTGCAAACTGTTAATTATTCCGTTTTCCACGCTTCTGTGCGTGACAATCGCTTCCGCGCAGGATTCCGGTCCTCCTGCAGAATGCGCAGACCTCGAACTGTATCATTCGCTTTTGGAGAAAGAGCGGGCCGACAGCGCGTATTACAAAAGGTGGAACGAATTAATCAATACACCTCTGGACACCCTTTTCAGGCACTATGCCGAGAGAGGATTTGCCGCAAGCGTCAACGAACTCACAGCGTTCGACCATCTGTTGTACTCATCCGCGTCCGACGAGGAGAGGTCGGAACTGATCGGGCGGATGGAGCAGGCTGCAAGCCGCTATAAAAGCGACGCCCTGATGCTCGAAGCCGAATTCAAGCGCGGCGCGGCGCTTATCCATGTCGTGGACGAGGATTCGTATGCCGCGAAGATAGCGTATATGGAAGGCATTGTCGAAAAGGCCCGCCGCAGGAAATACCCGTATATGAAGATGAGGGCGATTGTCGAGATGTGGCATTACAGTTTCTTCACCGGAAGATACGCCCAGTCGTTCGTCTATGCCGACAGAATGCTCAGGGAGTTGGAAACGACAGACGACGGCTATCCTTTCCGGAAATGGGATTATTTACGCATAGGGGGTTCACATTCCGATTTCAGGGATTACGACAAGGCGGTCCGGTATATGAAAATGGCGCTGAACGACCGGCCGACCGACGTATTTATGGACGATTCCAACCTCAAGGCGCGTAACGGACTGGGGCTTTATCACCTGATGGCCGGACAGCCGGATTCCGCCGCGTATTATTACCGTTCCATACTCGAAAGCGAAGACCTCGTTCACGAGCGTCCCGTCTTCAACGCCTCCGCCATCGCCAGCCTGGGGCTGGTCGCCCAGGAGAACAGAGAGTACCGCAAGGCTTCGGCCATGCTTGAGGCAGGCCGCGAAGAGCTGATAAAACATCAGGGTTACAGCAGTTTCATAGCGACTGTCGACATCGCACTGGGCCGGTGTTATCTGGCGGCGGGGGACATGCCTGCCGTCAGCCGGAAAATAGATATGATCCGCTCGTTCAGTCAGGGATACCGTCACGAAACCTATTTGCCCTATTTTTACTCTCTGTGCAGCAGCTACCACACACACGCCGGCAACAATGAAACGGCGACCGCGTATCTCGATTCCGCACTCGTTGCCACCAAAAACGCCACGGATAAATACGGGGCGCTTTCCATCCTGCACGCGGAACAGGAAATGCGGGACGTGGAAACACAGCTTAGCCGCGACGAGATAAAACGGCAAAAGGACCGGCTTGCATACAGCTTATCGTTACTTGTGCTGTGCTTGGGAGCGATAACCGTCATCCTCTGGTATTACCGCCGCAACAGGCAGGCGTACAAGGCCCTCGCCGCAAAAGCCCGCGAATGGGCGGTGCCCGGGAACCCGGTCAGTTGCGGGAAGGGGGGGGGTAAGAGGGACAGCAATATCGACAGCGAACCCCCGACCAAGGAAGAACGTGAACTTATGGAACGTGTCAGGGAGCAGATGGAAATCGGGCATACATACCGGGACAGCGGGCTGACCCTCGATTCGCTGGCCGCAAAAATGGAGGTTCCGCGCGGAATGCTTTCCCGGACCGTCAACCGCCTGGCAGGCAAGAATTTCAACACCTACATAAACGAATTCCGCGTCAAGGAGGCTGTGCGGATCATATTGTCGGCAACCCCCAAATCCCTGTCCATACATGAATTATACGAACAGGTAGGCTTCGACAACCGGGCCTCTTTTTACAGGGCTTTCAAGCAGAGCACCGGCCTTTCGCCGGGCACCTTCAGGAACAATAGCCGATAGGACATTTTGGAACTAAGACGACACAGGATCAGTTCGCACCGCACCTAGTCCACCGTGAATGGAACAACCGCAAAAAACCGGGTCGTACCTGACTGGCAATTTATCGCTGCAATACAAACCAACAACAAAACAGCGCTGTAATTATTTACAGCGCTGCTTTAGTGAGGTCTGAAGCGGATTCGAACCGCTGTACAAGGTTTTGCAGACCTTTGCCTAGCCACTCGGCCATCAGACCATTATATCCCGAATATCCCGGCTCCATTACTCCGCCCCTTCCTCAACCTGCCGAAACAAACCGCAACGGTCTTTCTCCGGCCCGGGAAAGGTTCGGAACTAATTTCCAAGCGCATCGGGAGTGCAAATATACAAACATTTCTAATTTCTGCAAAACTTCGGCCTAACTTTGCGTTATTTCCTGAATAAATTCTCGTTATCCCCCAAAATTCGTTACCTTTACCAAAGCTAAGAACGTCTTTTTTATTCGCGTTTATGACCATCGAGGATATTGCCCTCCAAATGACTCCGGGTATCGGCACAAAAGGGGCCGCGCATTTACTGGAGCTGTTCGGCGATGCGCAAAGCATCTTTGCGGCCACGGCTGACGAGCTGACCGCTAAAGCAGGGATGCGTCCCGAAGCGGTGCAGCAGCTCATCCGCCGAAAAGGGTTTCCCCCGGCCGAAAAAGAGCTCGTCCACTGCCGCCGCAACGGCATCACGGCCATCGCGTCCACAGATCCGGAATACCCGGCGCTCCTGCGGGAAATCCCCGATTACCCTCATGTGCTGTACATCAAAGGAGACACCGAAGCCCTTTCGGCCCGTTGCATTTCGGTCGTGGGGACACGCGAAGCGACTCCCTACGGACAGACGGCCTGCAACCGGCTGGTCGGAGGTCTCGCGGAACGGGTCCCGGGACTTTGCATCGTAAGCGGCCTGGCTTTCGGCATCGATGTCGCGGCACACCGTGCGGCGCTTGCAGCAGGAGTGCCGACCGTCGCGGTGTTAGCCAATCCGCTGCCCGGCGTGACGCCTGCACAGCATACGGATGTGGCGCGTGACATCCTCGCCCACGGAGGGGCTTTAGTCACGGAACTCCACTCGCAGTCGAAGCAGAACGGGAATTTCTACCTGGCCCGCAACCGCATTATCGCAGGGCTGAGTGCGGGATGCATCGTCGCCGAGTCGCCGGACACGGGCGGTTCGCTCTTCACGGCCCACTGCGCCGACTCCTACAACCGGACGGTGATGGCCGTCCCGGGACGCATCACCGACCGGGCATCGGCCGGCACGAACCACCTGATCCGCAACCGCAAGGCGCAGTTGGTACTGACGGCCGACGACGTGATCCGCGAACTGATGTGGGACCTCGGCGAAAATCCCGCCCGGCTGCGCCCGAAGCCCGCGACCCCGGAACTCACGCCCGACGAAGCGGGACTGCTGGGTTGTTTCCGCACCGACGATCCACTCCCGGTCGATACGCTCGGGGAACTCAGCGGGCTGAACCCCGGCGAACTGGCGACGCTGCTCGTGGGGCTGGAACTGGCCGGCGCCGTGCGGCAGCTGCCCGGAAACCGATATATGAAGCTATGGAATTGATCGATACCCATTCACACTTCTACGACGAAGCGTTCGACGCCGACCGCGAGGAGGCTTTGGCCCGGGCCGCGGCCGAAGGCGTCGGGCGGTTGTTGCTGCCGGCCATCGACTCCGAAAGCCACGGGCGGCTGTTCGAGCTCTGCCGCCGCCATCCGGAGCGGTGCATCCCGATGATGGGACTGCACCCCACGTCGGTCAACGACAACCCCCGCTGGCGCGAGGAACTGGCGCTGGTCGAACGCTACCTGCAAAGCCCGCCCGAAGGTCTTCCCGCCTTCTGCGCCGTGGGCGAGATCGGATTGGACCTCTACTGGAGCCGCAATTTCCGCGGGGAGCAGACCGAGGCCTTTCGCCGCCAGATCGAGCTGGCCCTCCGATACGGACTGCCTATCGCCGTGCATACGCGCGACGCGTGGTCCGAGACCGTGGCCCTCGTGCGCGAATTCCGCGGCCGGGGTGTCCGGGGCGTTTTCCACGCCTACTCGGACACGGCTGAAACCTACCGCGAACTGAAGGAACTGGGCGATTTCGCCTTCGGCATCGGGGGCGTAGTGACCTTCAAAAAGAGCAAACTGGCCGAGGTCGTGCGCGACATGGAGTTGCGGGACATCCTGCTCGAGACCGACTGCCCCTACCTGACGCCCGCACCCCACCGGGGCGAGCGCAACGAATCGGCCTATGTGCGTCATGTCTGCGAAAAAGTCGCCGAACTCAAGGGGCTGACGCCGGAAGAGGTCGCGCAGGCGACGACCGAAAATGCAAAACGAATTTTCAAAGGAATCTGATCCTATGCGTTCATCCATACTCATCATTTACACGGGCGGCACCATCGGCATGAAGACCGATGCCGCGACAGGCGTGCTGGTGCCCTTCGATTTCAGCGGCATCTACGACGAATTCCCCTCGCTGAAGCGTCTCAACGTTGACATCGACGTACACACGGTATCTCCCGTGATCGACTCGTCGAACGTCGAACCGGCCCACTGGATCGCCCTCGCCGAGCTGATACGCGACAATTACGCCCGTTACGACGGTTTCGTGGTGCTGCACGGCACCGACACCATGTCCTATACGGCTTCGGCCCTGAGCTTCCTGCTCGAAAACCTCAGCAAACCGGTGGTTTTCACCGGAAGCCAGATTCCGATCGGCGTGCTGCGCACCGACGGGCGCGAAAACCTCATCACGGCCATCGAGATTGCCGGAGCGCACCTCGACGGCCGTCCCGAGGTCCCCGAAGTATCGCTCTATTTCCAGAACCGGCTCTTCCGCGCCAACCGTACCACCAAACGCAGTGCCGAAGCCCTGAGTGCCTTCCGGTCGTACAACTACCCGCCGCTGGCCGAGGTCGGGGTCAATATCGCCTACAACCTGCCGGCGATCCTGCAGCCCGCCGAAACCTCGCCGGAACTGCGCATCGCCACCAGGCTCTCCGGAGGCATCGAGCTCATCAAACTTTTCCCCGGACTGGGCGAGGAGATTCTGCGGGCCATGCTCGCGGCCCCCGGACTGCGGGCCGTGGTACTCGAGACCTACGGCGCCGGCAACGCCCCCACCTCCGAGTGGTTCATCCGGGTCGTGAAAGAGGCCGTCGACCGCGGGATCATCATCCTCAACATCACGCAGTGCGGCGGCGGGCGAGTTTCGATGGAGCTTTACGAAACCGGATTGAAGCTCCAGAAAACCGGGGTGCTGTGCGGCTACGACATGACCGCCGAAGCCGCCGTCACCAAGCTGATGTACGTGCTCGGGCTGGGACTTTCCGACGACGAAACGCGCGCACTGCTCCGCAGGCCCCTGCGCGGAGAATTTACGGTGTAAGACGTTGCACGGAACGATTTTTTTTCTATATTTCGCACTGCTAATGTACCCCTTCCGCAGGGAAGAACCGACGGAGCGAGGTGCAAAAAGTCAGGCAACTGATTGAGCAACAAACGATTGATCGGATTCGGGGCGGATTGTCCGGGATTCGGACATATGCGTGAAAACGACCCGCGGACACCGGTTAAAATTACAAAAGGGTTCCGCATCGGTCGTAAAAGACAAAAAAATGAATTTTTTAGTAAAAAAATAAGCAGCCGAAAGAAGCGGTCGAACCGCGAAGAGAAGAAACCAAAAGACTTAACAAATACAAAATTCAACTAATCAAATTTATTTATCTAACACAACTATGAAAAAACTTTTTTTGATTCCGTCGGCTGCCCTGTCCGTACTGGGTACCGTTAGTGTGTTCGCGCAGGATGCTGCTGCCGCAACCGAAACGGTTGTTGCCGAAACTCAGATCGCCGGCGACAGCCTGCACCACGTCATGATGCAGAAGTTCCTCGAGGGCGGCTGGGCATGGATGCTCCCGATTCTGGTGTTCCTCGTCATCGGTCTCGCCGTAGCTATCGAGCGTATCCTCTATCTGTCGCTTTCGACGATCAACTCGAAGAAACTCATCGCCAAGGTCGAAGAGGCCCTGAAGAACGGCGGCATCGAGGCTGCCAAGGAAGTTTGCCGCAACACCCGCGGCCCGATCGCTTCGATCTACTATCAGGGTCTGGAGCGCTACGACCAGGGTCTGGATTCGGTCGAGAAGGCTGTCGTTTCCTACGGTTCGGTTCAGACCGGCCAGATGGAGTCGGGTCTTTCGTGGATCGGCCTGTTCATCGCCCTCAGCCCGATGGTCGGATTTATGGGTACCGTTGTCGGCATGATCGCGGCGTTCGACGCCATCCAGGCAGCCGGTGATATCAGCCCGACGCTCGTTGCCGGCGGTATCAAGGTCGCCCTGCTGACGACCCTTATGGGTCTTATCGCTGCGGTTATTCTTCAGCTGTTCTACAACTATATCGTTTCGAAGATCGACTCTTTGGTGAACGATATGGAGGATTCGTCCATCACGCTGATGGATATCCTGACGGCTTACAACAAGAAATAATCCAACGCTGAAAAAAGTCTAAAGCAATTATGAAAAAAATATTGAACATATTGCTGGGCGTTCTGATGGCTATCACGGCGGTACTTATGGTATACGCGATAGCTACCGGCGGCTCGGATGCTGCGATCAGCGTGAACCTGACGTGGGGATATTTCCTCGTCGTGTTTGCGATTGCCGCCGCCATCTTCTGCGCCGTCTTCGGAATGATCCAAAACCCGGCAGGCATCAAGGGGACCATTGTGTCCCTTGCGCTGATCATCGTCATCATCGGCGTTGCATATTTCATTTCCGCCGGCCACTCGATCCAGATTCCCGACCTCGCCAACGGCGGCGTCTTCGGCGCCGGGGAGACCGTACTGACCGAAACCAGCATCCTCGTAACGTATGTCGCTATGGTTGCTGCATTCCTGACTGCCGTAGTTACCGAAATTTACGGCGCTTTTAAATAATGGACACAAATGGCAGGAGATAAAAGAAAAGTACAGGAGATCAATGCCGGTTCGATGGCCGACATCGCCTTCCTGCTGCTCATTTTCTTCCTGGTGGCCACTACCATGAACACGGACACGGGTCTGGTGCGTATGCTTCCGCCGATGCCCCCTGAAGATCAGAAACAGGAGGACATCAAGGTCAAGGAACGCAAC
Source organism: Alistipes sp. Zagget8 (assembly GCA_001941065.1). Lineage (GTDB taxonomy): Bacteria > Bacteroidota > Bacteroidia > Bacteroidales > Rikenellaceae > Alistipes. The sequence continues at coordinate 3,760 of MSHJ01000011.1, read as the reverse complement.
CTCTTCCTGGTGTTCATCAACGGTAGGGGTGACATCATGGTAGGAGCTGCGGGCAAGCAGGATCCGATCGATCTGAGTCAGCTCACGGAAAGGACCAAGGAGTTCATCGTAAACCCGATGGGCGACGAGAACCTGCCCGAGAAGACTGAGAAGGAGATCGAGCTCCCGGACGGCAGCAAATGGGTATATCCCGTGAGCGAGGGCGTCGTTTCGCTGCAAACGACCCGCGATACGGGCTATCAATCCTACATCATGGTGCAGAACGAACTCACACGCGCGTTCAACGAGGTGCGTGACGAGGTGGCTCTGCGTAAATTCGGCGCCAAATTCTCGGATCTTCCCGAGGAGCAGCGTAATGTGATATCGAAAGCCGTTCCGCTGAAGATTTCGGAGGCAGAACCGCGTAATATAAAGAAGTAAGCTATGGCAGTAATGAAAAAGAAGGGCGGCAAAGGTCTGCCCGCTATCTCGACCGCATCGCTTCCTGACGTGATCTTCATGATCCTCTTCTTCTTTATGGTCTCGACGACTATGCGCGATCAGGAACTGCTGGTGAGATACAAACTACCGGAGGCCACCGAGGTGCAGAAGCTCGAGAAGAAATCGCTCGTCAGCTTCATCCACATCGGTCCCCCGTCGATGACGATGCAGGCAAAGTTCGGTACCGCGCCGCGCATCCAGCTGAACGACTCGTACAAATCCACCCGGGACATCCTGGATTTCGTTGCCGCCGAGCGCGATAAGCTCAGCGAGGCCGACCGTGCCTCGATGACCATCTGCCTCAAGGCCGACCAGGCTACGAAGATGGGTATCGTGACCGACGTGAAGCAGGAGCTTCGCCGGGCCAACGCCCTGAAAATATCCTATGCGGCTTCCAAGTCGCTGGGATACTAATCCCGAGGGATCTATTGAAAAAGAGCAGGCTTTGCAGCCTGCTCTTTTTGTTTCAGAACGGAAACTCCAGCTGGTCGATCTCGTGGTTGAACGTCAGCCGGTGATGGGGCGTAAGGCCGTATTCACGGATCGCCAGCCGGTGTTCGCGCGTCGGATAGCCCTTGTTCCGAATCCAGCCGTATCGGGGGAACTCCTCCGCCAGACGGAGCATATACTCGTCGCGGTGGGTCTTGGCCAGCACCGACGCGGCGGCAATGTCGGCGTATTTACCGTCGCCCTTGACGATGCAGCGGTAAGGGATTTCGAGGCGCGTGCGGAAGCGGTTTCCGTCGATGGCCAGGAATTCCGGCCCGGGATCGAGCCGCGCCGCGGCCAGCGACATCCCCTCGAACGAGGCATTCAGGATATTGATTTCGTCGATCCGGGCCGCAGAGACCGCCTCGACGGCCCACGCCACGGCTTCGCGTTCGATAATCGCCCGCAGCTTGTCGCGGCTGCGTTCGGTCATCTGCTTCGAATCGTTGAGCAGCGGGTCGTGAAAATCGGGCGGCAGAATCACCGCCGCCGCAAATACCGGCCCGGCCAGGCATCCCCGCCCGGCCTCGTCGCATCCGGCCTCCCGGAGCTCGTATTGGTACTGGTTTTCCAACATAGAAGCAAAGTTACATAATATTCCGGCTTTTTTCGCTAATTTTGCAACAAGGAAAATTCCCGATATGAAATTCGACATCGCCCGGCAGCCGCTCGTTCCGGCTTTTCTGACCCTCGCCGCACTCGCCGTCGCCGCGATGTGGGGTGCGGCCGGACATGGCTTCGACCCGGCGCAGCTGAACGGCACCGCGGCAATACAGCCTGAAGCCGCGACATCCCCCGAAGCGCTGCTGCTGCAATTCCAGACGGCGCATCCCGTATGGGCACGCTGGATCGCCGGCGTGCTGATCCTCTTCACGGGTATGTGCGCCGGCCGAATGACCATTCGTTACAACCTCTACTCGGTCGGCACCTGCCTCGCCATCCCGCTCTACGGCGCCATCGTATGCGGACTCGCCGTCGGGGACGATTTCCTGCCTGCATTCACCGCATCGGCCCTGCTGGCCCTCTCCGCAAAGAATTTTGCCCGTTCGTTCTGCAACGGATACGGATTCGACGCCATCTTCCGGGCATCGCTCTACCTCGGGCTGCTGCCCTTCGTCAGCACCGCCGCACTGCCGCTGCTGCTGATCCTGCCGCTGGCCGTCCTGCTTTTCCGGCGCACGCTGCGCGAAGTAGCCGTCGCCGCCGCCGGACTGCTGCTCCCGGCCTTTACGATCTGCTACATCAACTGGGGCGCCGGAGGTGAATTCACGACCCCGCTCACGGCCCTGGGCAACGCATTCATCGCCGGAAAGCCCCTTATGTTGTTCGCCGCAATTCCGTTCCGGAACCTCATCCTGTTAGGGGGCATTCTGGTCCTCGACCTGCTGGCCGTGCTCTTTTTCCTCTCGGACATCTACGCCGTCGGAACCAAATCGCGGACGATCCTTATATATATTATAAGTGTCCTCGTCCTGGCCGCCGCCGTGTTGTGCGGTCCGGCCGCAACCCCGGGGACCGTGGCCCTGGCCGCCGTGCCGTCGGCCGTGCTGCTGCCCTTCATGTTCGTGCGGATTCACCGGAATATCGCCCTGCTCCTCTACCTGCTATTACTGGCCTCAGCCGTCATCGGCACAATCTTACAATATTCTATTTAGCTCAAATCATAGTATAAATCGTCCTATTTGAGCATTTGTGTCCAAATGTGCTATTTTTTATAGTAGATTAAAAAGTATTAATTGTATATTTGAGAACGAACACGAGTGACGCAACGCTTTGTTCAGAAAAACTTAAATTACAATTACTATGAAGAATTCATTGACTTCATCGGTGCAGCAGCCGATGATCGTGAAGTACGTAGAGACACTTCACAACGGAATCCAATCGCAGGCTCTTTCACGTTACGCCATCGGGTATATCCTCCGCGGCACGAAGTACATCTACGACGGCGATAAGCGTCAGACACTTTCGCGCGGCGACGTATTCTACCTGGGCATCGGGCACCACTACATCGAAAATTTCCCCGAAGGGGGCCAGCCTTTCGAGCAGGTGCTCTTTTATTACACGCCGGACGACCTGCAACGCATCCTCATGCACCTGAACATCACCTACGGCCTGAACATTTCGAACGAACATTCGTGCGAAAACTGCCGTAACCGGTCTCATGTGGCCATGCCTGCCTGGAACTCGCTGCGCAACTTTTTCATCAACACCAACAACTATCTGCGCGATGAGGATTTCCGCCACGACGAGACGGCCGAGAACATCAAGATGACCGAGTTGATCTACCTGCTCGCCTCGCACGAGGATTGCTGCATCAAGAGCAAACTGCTCAGCAACGTCGACTCCGCGAAAGAGAATTTCGAACAGATCGTCTACGACCACATTTTCAAGGACATCTCGATCGAAGAACTTTCGAAGCTCACCAACCGTTCGCTGACGTCGTTCAAGAAGGAGTTCCGCCGCCATTTCCAGATGCCGCCCCACAAGTGGTACATCCGGCAGCGGCTCATGCACTCGCGCCTGCTGCTCATCTCCACGTCGAAATCCATTTCGGAAATCGGCAACGAGTGCACCTTCCCCAACACGTCGCATTTCATCAAACTCTTCAAGAAGGAGTACCAGATGACCCCCGCGACCTACCGCCACCGCCACATTTCGTCGCTGACGGCCGAGCCGCAGCCCGCGCTGCAGGATGCTCCGGAAGCCGTGGAGATGCGCGAGGCGCTTTAATCAAAAACTTATAAATTCGGCGGTATTTTAAATTTTTTAAGGGACTTATATACAATTTTAC
>MSHJ01000010.1:377720-446872 GCA_001941065.1 Alistipes sp. Zagget8 | reverse complement strand
GTAAAATTGTATATAAGTCCCTTAATTTTGGTCCGGGATTTGCCCGGTATTTGTTATCGTGTTGTAAGCGTGTAAACTACGGCGCCGCATGAAAAAAATGAAAAAATAATGCGGTTTGTTGGCGGATATGTAAATAAAACGTATATTTGCAGTCCGAATTGAGTAGAACTTAATTTAAATTATATAGATATGACAAAGGCAGATATCGTAAGCGAAATCGCTAAGAGCACCGGCGTTGAGAAGGTGCAGGTACAGGCTATCGTCGAGGCTTTCATGGACAGCATCAAGACGTCGCTCACCCAGAAGAACAATGTGTATCTTCGCGGATTCGGCAGCTTCATCGTGAAGAAGCGTGCCAAGAAGGTTGCCCGCAACATCTCGAAGAACACGACGATCACCATTCCCGAGCACAACATCCCCGCTTTCAAGCCCGCCAAGAGCTTCGCAGCGAAGGTGAAATAATCACGGATAAATAAAGAACCTCTAAAATCTAAGGACTATGCCAAACGGAAAGAAGCATAAGCGTCACAAGATGGCTACCCACAAGCGGAAGAAACGTCTTCGCAAGAACCGCCATAAGAAAAAGTAGGGTAGCACCTTTGTGCTAAGACAATAGATAAAGCTAAAGGGGCCCAGGGGTTCTTTTAGCTTTACCTGTTTTCGGGATTCTTAATTTTCAGGGTATTTTCCGCCTCCGCGCCGTGCGCCGGAGACTCCCGGATACCCGCCTCCGCCGGGACGCCCGGCACCCCATTTTTCCCATTGGAGTTCGCCGCCACTTCATGCCAAAAAGCGGTCCAGTACTAATTTCACACTCCGCGCCCGGAGCCCCGGTGCGCGACACACGATAGATGAACAGAGAATTAATCGTTAACGTAAACCCGACCGAGATATCCATCGCGCTGTGCGAGGACAAGGTGCTCGTCGAGCTCAACAAGGAGCAGTGCCAGACGGGATTCGCCGTAGGGGACATCTACCTCGGAAAGGTGCGCAAGATCATGCCGGGCCTGAACGCGGCATTCGTCAATATAGGTCATGAAAAGGATGCCTTCATCCACTACCTCGACCTGGGAACGCAGTTCCCCTCGCTGCAGAAGCTCGTCGCCTCGCAGCAGCCCGGAAAGCGGGGCCTGCGGGTCGAGGGCATGAAACTCGAACCGCCCGTCGAGAAGACCGGGAAGATCGGCGAATACCTCCAGGTGGGGCAGCAGATCATGGTCCAGGTGGCCAAGGAGGCCATTTCGACCAAGGGACCGCGCCTGACGGCCGATATTTCGCTGGCCGGCCGCAACGTGGTGCTGGTGCCCTTCACGTCGAAGGTGTTCCTCTCGCAGAAGATTCGTTCGGCGGACGAGAAGAAGCGCCTGAAACGCATTGCCGCGGCGGTGCTTCCGAAGAATTTCGGCGTCATCATCCGCACGGCGGCCATGGAGGCCAAGGACGAGGACATCGAGCACGACATCCAGACCCAGATCGACCGCTGGCGCAAGACCTGCGCGGCGATCAAGAAGAATGCGGCGTCGGCCCCGGCGCAGCTGATGAGCGAGATGAACCGCGCCAACACGATCATCCGTGACTCGCTGAACGGCTCTTTCTCGCAGATTGCCGTCGATGACGAGGCGATGTTCAACGACATCCGCAACTACATCCGCCAGATCGAGCCCGAGAAGGAGAAGATCGTCAAACTGTATAAGGGCAACGTGCCCATCTTCGACAATTTCGACATCTCGAAGCAGATCAAGTCGCTGTTTGCCAAGTACGTGTCGCTGAAGCGCGGCGCCTACCTGATTATCGAGCACACGGAGGCCATGAACGTCATCGACGTCAACTCGGGCAACCGCACCAAGGCCGAGGACAACCAGGAGCAGACCGCCATGGACGTGAACCTCGCCGCGGCGAAGGAGATTGCCCGCCAGCTGCGCCTGCGCGACCTCGGGGGCATCGTCATCATCGATTTCATCGACCTGCACAAGGCGCAGAACAAGCAGGCGCTGTTCGACAAGATGGTCCAGCTGATGTCCACCGACAAGGCCAAGCACACGGTGCTGCCGCTGACGAAATTCGGCCTGATGCAGATCACCCGCCAGCGGGTGCGTCCGGTGGCTGTGGAGAATGTCTCGGACGTCTGTCCGACGTGCAACGGAACGGGTAAGATCGAACCTACCGTGCTGTTGGACAAGAAGATCGAGAACCAGATTTTGTTCCTCACGCAGGACCGCGGCCAGAAATTCATCAAGCTGGTCGTCAGCCCCTATGTGGCGGCTTTCCTGCGCAAGGGACTGTTGTCGCTGCGCCGCCGCTGGGAATGGAAATACAAGGTGCGTCTCGAGATTGCCGAGGACCAGAGCGTCGGCATCGTGGAGGTGCATTACCACGACAAGAAGGATAACGATTTGATTCAAAAATGAATCAATTCATAATTCAAAATTCATAATTGGGAATTATGGTAAAAAACGAGGCCCGGCATGCCCGGGAGCCGCTGTTCTCTGATTGTGAATTATGAATTATGAATTAACCGATTTATGACTGCCCGCGAGCAGCTGGCGCAGTTCGCCGCCGGGTCGAAGACCCTCGGGAGGCTGTGCCGCGAATACAAAAACAGGAGTGCTACCGTCCACCTCGAAGAGCTGGTCGGCGGTGCTCTTTCGTTTTATGCCGCGGCAGCCGTGGAGAAGAGCGGCGGGGTGCACGTTTTCGTGGCCGAGGATCGCGATGCTGCGGCCTATCTGATGAACGACTTTTACAACCTGCTCGAGGAGACGCAGGTTTATTTCTTTCCCTCGTCGTGGAAGCGTTCGGCGGCCTATGGCGCCGAGGATGCGCAGGGCGTGGTGCAGCGCACGGCGGCAATGAATGCCGTGCGGGGCTTTTCGGGGGAGGGCTATCTGGTCGTCTGCACCTATCCCGAGGCGCTGGCCGAGCGGGTCGCCGATGCCGAGACGCTCCAAAAAGGGACGATTTCCGTGCGGGTCGGGGACAAAATCTCGATCGAGGTGCTGGAGCAGGAGCTTGTCGACGCCGCCTTCACGCGGGTGGATTTCGTCTACGAGCCCGGACAGTATTCGGTGCGCGGCGGTATCGTCGATGTCTTCTCCTATTCGGAGAGCAAACCCTACCGACTGGATTTCTTCGGCGACGAGGTGGATTCGATCCGGCGGTTCAACATCTCGAGCCAGTTGTCGTCGGACAAGCTCGACCGGGTGGAGATTATCCCCGACCTGAATGCCGGGACGCCGGCCGCGGCGAAGGTCTCCTTCGTGCGCTTTGCGGGTGCTGAGGCCGCCTGGTGGTTCTATGACGCCGATTTCGTGTTCCGGCGGGTCAACGACGTGCGCCGCAAGACGCTGGCGGACATGGAGCGCCCCGAGGAGATCGATTCGCTGCTCACGAGCCGCAACGGACTGGCGGCCGACCTCGCCGGATGCCGGATGTTCGTCCTGCGGGACAACCTTCCCGAACGGCCGGCGGAGGTGAGCGTGAAGTTCTCGACAGCACCCCAACCGAAATTTAATAAAAATTTCGAGATGCTGGCGGACGATATGATCCGCAATGCCCTGCGGGGATACGATACCTATATTCTTTCGGAGAACAAGGCGCAGGTGGAGCGGCTGGAGAACATTTTCCACCAAATCGGCCGCGGACAGGCCGTCGTGCGGTCGCTGTCGACGACCCTGCACGAGGGCTTCGTGGACAACGACCTGAAGCTGTGTCTCTATACCGACCACCAGATTTTCGACCGTTACCAGCGTTACCGCATCAACGGCGAAATCCGGCGCGACGAGCAGATGACCGTCGCCGAGCTGAACCAGCTGCGTCCGGGCGACTACGTGGTGCATATCGACCACGGCGTGGGGCGTTTCGACGGACTGGTGAAGATTGCCGCGGGCGACGGACGGATGCAGGAGGCGATCAAACTGGTCTACAAGGACGGCGACGTGCTCTTCGTCAATGTCCACTCGCTGCACCGCATTTCACGCTATAAGTCGGGCGACGGCGAGCCGCCGAAGGTCTACAAACTGGGCAACGGCGCCTGGCAGAAGCTGAAAAACGCCACCAAGAAGGCCGTCAAGGACATTTCGCGCGAGCTGATCGCCCTCTATGCCAAGCGCAAGGCCTCGAAGGGATTCGCTTTCTCGCCCGACAGCTATCTGCAGCACGAACTGGAAGCCTCCTTCAAGTGGGAAGACACCCCTGACCAGCAGTCGGCCACGGCCGCCGTGAAGAAAGACATGGAGTCGGACCAGCCGATGGACCGGCTGGTGTGCGGCGACGTGGGCTTCGGCAAGACCGAGGTGGCTATCCGCGCGGCGTTCAAAGCCGCCGTGGACGGCAAGCAGGTCGCCGTGCTGGTGCCGACGACGATCCTCGCCCTGCAGCATTACCGTTCGTTCACCGAGCGTCTGCGCAATTTCCCGGTGCGCGTGGAGTACCTGAACCGCACGAAATCGACCAAGGAGGTCAACCAGATCCGCGAGGACCTCGCGGCGGGCAAAATCGACATCCTGATCGGCACGCACAAGATGCTCGGGAAGCAGATCGTTTTCCGCGACCTGGGGCTGCTGGTCATCGACGAGGAGCAGAAATTCGGCGTCGCGGCCAAGGAGAAACTCACGCAGATGAGCGTTTCGGTCGATACGCTGACGCTCACCGCCACGCCCATTCCCCGCACGCTGCAATTTTCGCTGATGGGTTCCCGCGACCTGTCGGTCATTTCGACGCCGCCGCCCAACCGCCAGCCGATCCTCACCGAGTCGCACGTCTTCTCGGAGGAGATCATCCGCGACGCCATCGAGGCGGAGCTCGCACGCGGCGGACAGGTCTATTTCGTCCACAACCGCGTCGAGGACCTGCCGGCCCTGCAGGGGCTTATCACGCGCATCTGCCCGAAGGCCCGCGTGGCCGTGGGACACGGCAAGATGCCCGCCGAGCAGCTGGAAAAACTCATCATGGATTTCATCTACGGGGAGTTCGACGTGCTGATTGCCACCACCATCGTCGAGAACGGCATCGACATCCCCAACGCCAATACGATCATCGTCGACAACGCCCAGAATTTCGGACTGAGCGACCTCCACCAGCTGCGCGGCCGCGTGGGACGTTCGAACCAGAAGGCCTATTGCTACCTCCTCTCGCCGCCCGACGAACTGCTTTCGTCCGACGCCCGGCGGCGTCTGCGGGCCATCGAGGAGTTTTCCGACCTGGGTTCCGGGTTCAACATCGCCATGCAGGACCTGGACATCCGCGGCGCGGGCAACCTGCTGGGGGCCGAGCAGAGCGGGTTCATCGCCGACATCGGCTTCGAGACCTACCAGAAGATCATGAACGAGGCGGTCGCCGAACTGCGTGCCGAGGGGTTGCAGGTTCCGGGGCTGAGCGACGGCGAGCAGGATGTGGTCGAACAGCTGCATTTCATCGACGACGCGCATATCGAGATCGAGGTCGAAGCGGCGCTGCCGGACGCCTATGTCGCCCAGCAGGCCGAGCGTCTGAAACTCTACCGCGAACTCGACTCGACGAAGGACGAGGAGGCTTTGCAGGCCTTCGAGAGCCGTCTGGCGGACCGTTTCGGACCGTTGCCGCGTGCCGCGAAGGAGCTGCTCAGCGTGGTGCGTCTCCGGTGGGAGGCCATCCGCCTGGGCATGGAGCGCGTGAAGGTCAAGAACGGGCTGATGATCGTGCATTTCGTGGGCGAGGAAAATTCGCCCTACTACAAGAGCGAGACCTTCATGACCCTCTTACAGCGGGTTACCAAACACCCCGACCGATTTGTGCTCAAACAGCACAATAATCGGCTGGCGATGACCGTTAGGAATGTCAAAGACGTCGAGGACGCATATAAAACGCTGCAGCAACTTTGAATTTAGTCGTGGACATAGGCAATACCCTTGTCAAACTCGCCGTTTTCGATGACGGGCGGCTCGTTGCACAGCATTGCGTGGAGCGGCTGCTGCCGCCGATGCTCGACGACCTGTTGCTGGGGCGCCGGGCCGCGAAGGCCGTGGTGGCCTCGACGCGCGGCGAGGCGGACGATGTGGTGGAGACGGTGAGGCCCTATGCGGATTACCTGCTGGAGTTCACGTCGCAGACCCCCGTGCCGATCGGCAACGCCTACCGCACGCCCGAGACGCTGGGCCGCGACCGGCTGGCCGCCGCCGTGGGCGCCACGGTGCTCTATCCGGGGCGCAACGTGCTGATCGTGGATTTCGGGACGGCGGTGACGATCGACCTGGTGACGGCCGACAACACCTTCCGCGGAGGGTGCATCTCGCCGGGGATGAAAACGCGCTTCCGGGCCCTGCACGACTACACGGCCAAACTGCCGCTGTGCGGGCCGACCGGGGACGACCAGCTGCAGGGACTGACCACCGAAGAGGCCATCCGGCTGGGGGTGATGAACTCGCTGACCTTCGAAATAGAGGGGTATATCGCCCGGATGCGGGAAAAAATCGACGATTTATGCGTTATTTTTACCGGTGGGGACGCGAAATACTTTGCGAAAAGAATTAAAAACACGATATTTGCAAATTGTAATCTGGTCTTTTGCGGATTGGATAGAATATTAGAGTATAATGCACTTGAAGAACACCTCGATTAAGCTGATTGTCGCGGCCCTGGCGATAGTCCCGACTGCCGTAGCAGCCCAGACAAGCAGTATCAACGCATTCTCGCCCTATACGATGTACGGCATCGGCGAACAGAACACACCCGGTACGCTGCCGATGCGCTCGATGGGCGGGGCCGGTGTGGCCATGCGTTCGACGGGGACGATCAACCTGCTCAATCCCGCCGCTTTCAGCGCAGCTCCGCAGAAGACCTTCCTCTTCAATTTCGGGCTGGAGGGACAGAACTACTACAACTCGCAGAAGGTCGCCGGAGAGTCCAAAAGCACGGCTTACAATACGTTTAATTTCCACGACATCGCCTTTCAGATGCCGCTGGCGAAGAAACTGGGACTGGGCTTCAGCCTGACGCCGTACAGCTCGGTGGGATACCGGACCAAGTATTACCACGAGTACGATCCGAACGATCCCGTCTACGGCAACGTGGGCAACATCCAGTATAACTACCAGGGCGAGGGCGACGTGACGGAGGTCAAGCTGGGCATCGGCTGGGAGGTCTTCAAGAACTTTTCGGTGGGCGTCGCCGCCCAATACTACTGGGGCGACATCGACCGCACGTTCGTGATGACCCCGACGGCGATCACGGGCGAAGGAACCTTTACCTCGACGGTGGGAACGGACAATTACAGCATCTCGAGCATCAAGGGACAGGTCGGCGTGCAGTGGAGCCCGATCCTGACCCAGAAGCGCATCCTGACCGTCGGCGCGGCCTACGATTTCGGAGGAGACCTGAATCCGGAGGTGACCAAGCAGCTCTACATCGGCGACCTCTACAACACCGTCGTCAAGGGCGACACGACGCACCTGAAGCTGGTGCTGCCCAACCAGTTGGCTGTGGGTGTCACTTACCAGACCGCGAAATGGACCATCAATGCGGATTACGTCTACCAGAACTGGGGCGGCCGCAACAAGGGTTACGAAATGACGGGCGTGAGCGGCAAGGAAAATAACAAGACCTCCTACAAGGTCGAGTACACCAATACGAGCACGTTCAAGGTGGGTGTGGAATACACCCCGAACCGTTACGACATACGCCATTTCCTGAAGCGCTGGTCCTACCGTGCGGGTTTCCGCTACGGCAGCTACAACCAGACCTTCAACGGCGACCGGCTCGCGCAGTACGCCGTGACGGCCGGTATCGGCGTTCCGGTGAAGCTGTGGGCCGTTTCGGGCATCGATTTCGGTGTCGAGTACGGGCGCCGCGGTTACAACGTGGCCGACCGGTTGGGGTTGGTCCGGCAGCAGTATTTCAAATTCGCGATCGGCTTCACGCTCTTCGCGGGCCAGGAGAACGGCGAATACTGGTTCATGCGTCCCAAGTACGAATAAAAACAGGTAAACAACACAACACAAAAATTGATCTGACCGATGAAAAACGTTAAATTCCTGCTTTCTGCCGCATGCGCTCTCTTTGCAGTAGCGGCGATGGCTCAACAAGATTTCAGCGACCCGAAGTATGCGGTCTGGGGCGATACGCCCGAGGAGCGTCAGCAGAACATCCTGAACAGTAATTTCCTCAAGGAGTCGTGCGACAACAAGGACTACAATGCCGCTGCGCGTTACCTCAAGGAGCTGCTCGACAAGTGCCCGAAGGCTTCGGAAAACACCTTCGTGCGCGGCACCACGCTCTATAAGAACAAGATCAACCGTGCCAAGAGCCTGGACGAGAAGAATATGTACATCGACTCGCTGATGCTGATCTACGATCTGCGCAACGAGTATTTCGGGGACCATCCGAAGCGCGGTACGGCCTACATCCTCGACCGCAAGGCCCGCGAATACCTGACCTACAAGCCCAGCGACCGCAAGGGTATCCGTGAGGCGTTTCGCGCCGCGCTCGAGGCCGGCGGCGACAACACCGATCCCGAGACCGTCGTGGCTTATTTCTCGAATCTTTGCGACGATTACAAGAACACCGACGAGGTGATGCCCGACGAGATTATCGCCGAGTACGACCGCCTGACGCCGTTCTTCGAGAAGAATTCCGAGGCCGGCGAGTATAAGAGCCAGTTCGACGCTGCGTTCGGACTGAGCGGCGCCGCAAGTTGCGAGAACCTCGAAAAACTCTTCCGCGGCAAGCTGGCTGCTGCTCCCGACGACGAGGCGCTGCTGGCGCAGGCCGTGGCCCTGATGTCGCGTGCCAAGTGCGACGGCGACTATTATTTCTCGCTTGCCGAGAAATACTACCAGGTGAAACCTTCGTCGGAGACGGCGATGTTCCTGGCGCAGGCTTTCCAGAACAAGGGCGATTACCCGAAGGCCAAGACCTACCTGAACGAGGCGCTGGCCGTTGAGAAGGATCCGGCCGAACGCCAGAAACTGCTCGTGCGCATCGCGCTGGTCGGGCTCGTATCCAACGACATTCAGGGTGCTGCCGCCGCTGCGCGTCAGGCCCGCGATTTGAATCCCGAGGACGGTGTTCCTTATTTCGTGCTGGGACAGTGCTACGCTTCGTCGGCCGGCGCGTGCGGCGGGTTCGCCGGACAGGCAACCTATTGGGCCGCTTACGACACGATGGCCAAGGCGATCGAGCTGCTGCCGAGCGATTCGGAATACCTGGAACATGCCCGGACTTCGCTCAACGCTTTCCGCAGCCGTTTCCCCAGCTCGGAGGAGTGTTTCTTCAACGAGCTTCAGGAGGGTGCGCGTTATACGGTGAACTGCGGTACCGCCGCCGGTATCTCGACCACCGTACGTCCCCGCTAAGCCTTTCCGACGGAATTTCCGATGGGAAAACGCACTGCAAGATATTTCAGGGTAGCACTCTCCGTGGCGGGGAGTGCTATCTTGCTGTTTTCGTGCGGCGAGCGGCAGGATGCGGACACGTCGGGCTCCAAGGAGACCATGATGACCGAGTACAGCGAAAACCTCTCGGTGGTGATGTCGCAGAACGGACGCCGCTCGTACCATTTCGTCACGCCGCTGCTCGAAGGCTATTCGCAGGCCCGCGAACCTTACCGCGAATTCCGCAAGGGGGTGAAAATCACCACTTATAAGAACGATTCGCTATCGGAGGTCGATGCCGTGCTGACGGCCAACTACGCCATCTATTACGAAAACCGCGAACTGTGGGAGGCGAAGGGCAATGTCGTGGTGCGCAAATCCGACGGCAAGGACCTCTATACCCAGCAGTTGTTCTGGAACGCCCGGACTAAGAAGATTTATTCGAACGTTGATTCGAAGATCGTGCAGAACGAAGGCCGCGATGTCTTTATCGGCGAGGGCTTCGAGTCGGACGAGGAGTTCAAGGACTGGCGTTTCCGCCGCATGAAGGGGCGGATGGAGGTCGAGATGAAGCAGAGTGCCGACTCTGCGGCGACGGACTCCACGGCCGTGCGTCCCGTGCGCCCGCAGTCCGAAACCCCGCAGCCGGCTGAGGCCGTCCGGCCTTCCGGAAGCGTGCCGTCTGCCGGACCGAATGAAGCAGCCCCGGCCGCAACGCAGCACCGTCCGGTGCGTGAAAAGCCGCTCGGCGGAGGCCGCAGGGAGACGGAGCGGCAGGAGTTGCAGCTGACCCGGCCGCAGGAACAGCTCGCGGACTCCCTGCTGACGGTCGGTCCGTCGGCCCCGGAAAACGGTCGGTCCGGAAAATCCTAAATTCGAAACGATGCTATCCACTGTCATCCTGATTGTCACGATGCTGCTGCTGTCGGCCTTTTTCTCGGGGATGGAGATTGCCTTTACGAGCAAGAACCGCCTCAAGCTGGAGATCGACCGCAAACAGAGCCGCGTGTTCGACCGGATTGCCGCGGTCTTCGCCCGCCATCCGGGACAGTATATCACCACGATTCTCGTCGGCAACAACATTGCGCTGGTCGTCTATTCGCTCTCGATGTCGCTGCTCCTGCGCGGCATTTACGGCGCCCTGGGCTGGGAACACCTGGCCCGGAGCGGTTCGGTGGTGGCGGATACCGCCATATCGACCGTCATCATCATCTTCGTCGCGGAGTTCCTTCCCAAGTCGGTCTTTCGGAACAACCCCAATTTCTATTACCGGGCGCTGGCGCCGGTGATCTACTTTTTCTACATCCTGCTCTATCCGGTCGCGCGTTTCACGACGCTGCTGTCGCACGGCATCCTGCGCCTGCTGGGCCGCCGTGTCGAGGAGAAGGACATCACGCCGATTTTCGACCGCGAGGACCTCGCGGCGCTGCTGGACACGAACAATTCGGAGACGCATTCCGAACCCGACAACGAGCTGAAACTTTTTCAGAACGCGCTGGATTTCGCCGACCTGCGGGTGAGGGACTGCATGGTTCCGCGCGTGGACATCGAGTCGGTGGACGTGGACGACACCACGATCGAACAGCTCACGGCGCGTTTCGTCGATTCGAAATATTCGCGCATCTTCGTCTGGCGCAAGTCGGTCGATAACATCATCGGTTACGTCAACTCGAAGAGTCTCTTCACGCGTCCCGCCGGGATTGCCGACGTGATGATGGAGGTCAATTTCGTGCCCGAGACGATGCCCCTGCAGTCGATGCTGGAGAATTTCATCAAACACCGTTCGAATATCGCCGTGGTGATCGACGAGTTCGGCGGCACGGCGGGTGTCATCTCGCTGGAGGATGTGCTGGAGCAGATATTCGGCGAAATCGAGGACGAGCACGACATTCCGGACCTCACGGAGAAACAGGTGGGGCCCGATGAGTATGTGCTTTCGTGCCGCCTGGAGGTGAAATACCTCAATGAGAAATACAACCTGGGCATCGAGGAGAGCAAGGAGTACGACACGCTGGCGGGGCTGATCATCTACAACTACGAGGGCATTCCCACCGCTGGGGAGACGGTTTTCATCGGCGACCTGCAGCTGCGTATTCTCCGCACGACGCGTTCGCGCATCGAGCTGGCGCGGGTGAAAAAATTGTAATATATATAGGTCTATTTACGATAATTTTACTACCTTTGGCTGATAATTCGAAACAAACGAATAATTAACAATTTATATGGCAAGTTTAAACACCTTACGAACCAAGTTCGGCATCGTGCTTTCGATCATCATCGCACTGGCCCTCTTGGCATTCATCCTCTCTCTGAAGACCGAAATGGGTTTCTCGGGCAACGACCCCCGTGTCGGTGTGATCGACGGTCAGAAGATCAACTATTCGGAGTACTACGACCAGTACGAGCAGATCAAGCAGCAGAACAACGTGCAGGACAGCGACGAGCAGCAGTCGGCCATGCTGGCCAATGCCGCCTGGCAGACGCTGATTGCCAAGTACATGCTGACGCCCGGTTTCGACCGGATGGGCCTCCGCGTCACGGAGCCCGAGCGTCTGGCGATGGTCAGCGGACAGTCTCCTTCGCAGGCTTTCTACAATGCCTTTGCCGATCCCCGCACGGGTCAGTACGACGTGGCTTCCATCAGCCAGTTCCTCGCGCATGCCGAGACCAATCCCGAGGCCGCACGCGCCTGGGCGCAGATCAACGAGCAGGCTCGTCTGGAGCGTGAGCTGCAGAAATACCTCGGTCTGGTGAAAGGCGGCGTTTACGTCAATTCGCTGGAGGTTGCCGAGGGTGTCAAGGGCGCCAACAACACTTTTGCGGGCAAATGGGCCGGCAAGAAATATTCGGCGGTTCCCGATTCGCTCCTTAAAGTGTCGTCGAGCGACCTGAAAGCCTATTACAACAGCCACAAGGATATGTTCAAGCAGACTCCGTCGCGCACGATCTCCTATGTCGTGTTCGAGGTGGCTCCCACGGATGACGACCTGCTGGCGCTCGAGAACAGCGTTGCCGAGGTCGGCCGGGAGTTCGCCGCAGCCGAGGAGGTGAAGACCTTCGTGCGTGCCAACCGCAACGGCAAGATCGCCGACAGCTACGTTTCGGCCGCACAGCTTCCCGACGAGGAGGCCAAGGCGCTGACGGCCGGCGAGATGTACGGTCCCGTGCTGAAGAACAACGAGTGGACGATGGCCCGAGTGCTGGATTCGAAGATGGCTCCCGACTCGGTGGGCATTCGCCACATCGTGCTGCCCTATACGCAGGAAGCGCTGGCCGACAGCCTGCTGACGACCCTGCGCAACGGTGCCGATTTCGCGCAGACCGCTGCCCGCTATTCGGTTTACGACGCTACGGCCGCCAATGGCGGTGAGGTCGGCGTGATGCCTTTCTCGGCCTTCACGGGCGAGTTCGCCGCAGCGCTTGCCAACGCCAAGAAGGGCGACATCGTGAAGATTGCCGCCGGCGACGCTATCCAGCTCATGCAGGTATACCGTGCCGACAAACCCTCGAAACACATGCAGTTGGCGACGATCACCTATCCCGTGGAGGCTTCTGCCGCTACGCGCCGCGACATACACAACCAGGCCGGTTCCTTCATGGTGACGGCCAAGGGCGGTTCGTCGGGTGCCTTTGCCGATGCCGCTTCGACGGCAGCCGTGACGCCCCGCGTGGCGGGTATCGCCCAGGGTGACCGCACGATCCGCGGACTGGATGATTCGCGCGAGGTGGCCCGCTGGGCCTACGGCGCGGAGAAGGGTGCCGTTTCGGACATCTTCAACGTAGGCAAGGATTATGTGATCGCCATGGTGACCGAGATCGACGACAACGAGTACGCTCCGCTGGAGAAGGTTTCGGCGCAGGTTCGTTCGCAGGTGCTCCGTGACAAGAAATACGACTACATCGTCAAGGGTCTTTCGGGCGCGACGCTCGCCGAGCAGGCCACGAGCCTCGGTTCGGAGGTGGAAGATTTCTCGGATGTGACTTTCGGTTCGTTCTATGTGAACGGCGTGGGTGTCGAGCCCCGTCTGGTCGGTGCCATCGCATCGGCTGAGAAGGGTGCGCTGTCGGCTCCCGTGAAAGGCATGTCGGGTGTCTATGTCTTCGAGGTAGAGGATGTTCAGACCTCCGACAAGCAGACGACCGAAGGCGAGAAGGTCCGTGCCCAGGCCATGGCCGAGGGAATGGCCCAGCAGTTCTCGATCCCGGCTCTTCAGCAGATGGCCAAGATTCAGGACCTGCGCGGCCGCTATTTCTAGTTTTTCGATTTTAAGCGGATTTTTCCGCACATCCCTCGAACGGGACGAATAGGACGTACGCAAGTACTATCCACCTGTTTTCAGATAGAGTTGTAGCTTAAAAAGTTACAACTCTATTTGCATATGGCAGGTAATGATTGGGAAACGGTTGCATGTATCTTTTTGCATCTACATTCCACCTTGTCAAACAACTCTTTTTGTCAAAAACAAATTTAATAAAAGTATCCTAATTTGTTTTTGAATAAACTGCAATTACTTACCCTTTACGGCCGCATGCGATTTTCGATGGTCCGAACTCGGGACAAATCATTTATTCGGATTGTTTGGTTCGGGCGTGTTCCGCCTGAAACTGCGTCGGCGTCTGGCCGAACTGTTTTTTAAAACGAATCGTGAAGTATTTGGGCGAGCTGAATCCCAATTCGTAGGAGACCTCCGAAATCAGCCGTTCGCTGTCGCAGAGCAGCATTGCGGCCTTTTTGAACCGGATCATTTCGATGAATTCGCCCGGACTGTGTCCCGTAATGCCTTTGATTTTCTGCGTCAGGATCGTTTTACTGACGTTCAGTTCGCGGCATAGCATTTGGACGTTGATGTCTTCCTTATAGAGATTTCGTTCGACCGCTTCGGTTGCTGCGGTCAGAAAATTGGCGTCCTTGTCGTTGGTGGTAACCACATCGGAACCTGCGATCGAACGGCTGTATTTCAGGCGCATTCGCTGCCGGTTCTCCAGCAGGTTGCGGCAGCGTGCTTCGAGCTGGCTGATGTTGAACGGCTTGGTAATATAGTCGTCGGCTCCCCGGCTGATGCTTTCGAGGCTGTGGCCGGTCGAAGGCTGCGCGGTCAGCAGGATGATCGGGATGTGGCAGGTTTCGAGGTCCTGACGCAGTTTGCTGCAGAGACTCAGACCGTCCATCACCGGCATTACCACGTCGCTGATGATAATGTCGGGCTGCAGTTTTTTGGCCATGCCGTATCCCTCGGCACCGTCGGAGGCCTCGTAGACCCGGTAATCCCGTTTGAAAATGGAATGCAGCAGGGCCCGCAGTTCGGCATCGTCCTCGACGATCAGCATTTTGTAGCCTTTTTCCGGAGCGGCCTCAGCAACGGGAGCGGGGATGTGGATGCGGGACGGCAGAGACTCTGTGGTACACTCCGGCCGGGATTGTCCAACGAATGTCACTTTGTCATCGCCGGTATACCATTTTTGGCCTGACGGAAGCGTAACGGTGAAGAGCGCACCGCCGTTGCGGTTGTTTTGCGCAGTCAGGGTTCCGTGGTGCAGTTCGAGGATGCCCCGGCTCAGGGCCAGTCCGATGCCTGTACCGTGGTTGTGGCGATCGCGCGAGGTTGCCGCGGTGTCCTGGTAGAAAGGATCGAAGATGTGCGGCAGGGCTTCCTCCGAGATGCCGCATCCGGTATCGGCAAAGGTGACCGTCACGATGCCGCCCTCCCTGCGGTGGTGTTTGGTGCGGATGGCGATGTCGATGCGGCCGCCGTCGGGTGTGTATTTGAACGCGTTGACCAGCAGGTTGGAAAAGACGCGCTGCATCTGTTTCTTATCGATACTCACGATCACAGCCTCGGCGGGGAGATGCAGTTTCAGCCGGATGTTGCGGTAGTTGGCATATTGTGCGAACGAATCCTGAATGTCGGCGATGAATGCGCCGAGGTCTGTTTCCGAAACCGCGATGTTCGTGTAACCTTGATTCTGTTTCTCGAAATCGAGCAGGTCGGAAACGAGCCGCTGCATGTTTTGTGCGTTCCGATAGGTATTTTCGATGTTTTCGACCCCCGGGGAGGAGTGCCCGTGGTTGCGGAAGAAGAGTTCGAGTTGTCCGATGATGAGCGTCAGCGGCGTACGCAGTTCGTGCGAGATATTGATGAAGAAGCGCATGCGTTCCAGGTTTTCGGTCTCCTTCTGTTTCAGGCGTTCGGCCAGCAGCATCCGCGAGTAAAAAGCATAAAGCAACCAGCCCAGCAGGGCCAGAGCGGCGATGTAGTAGAGTGCGCGGGCCGGCAGGGTGGCATACCAGACGGCGCGGATTTCGATGGGGAGTGCGATCTGCGTGCAGTCGTTGCCGAACTTGGAATGCGCGGCCCGTACGCACAGCCTGTAATCGCCGGGCGGCAGGTTCATGTAGACGATCGGGTGTTCCGGCGAAAAGAGTGTCCATTCGCTGTCGTAACCTTCGAGTATGTATTCGTAGAAGATCGGGTATACTTTTTCGAAATCGAAGGAAGCCAGCTCCACCGAAAGGTTCCGTTGGCGATGCTGCAACACGAGTTTTTGCGTGAATGGCAGCTCCTGCCGCAGAATCGGCTGCTTGTCGCCGGGACCGCCCGGGTAGATACGCCGGTTATTGACGATCAGACGGTCGAAGGCAATGTCGATGCTGTCGTCGGAGAACTCGACCTGTGAGGGCGTGAGGGTCTCGATACCGTCGATGCCGCCGATCACGATGTCGCCGTTGGCGCGTCTGAGGATGCAGCCGCTCCGGGCCGAACTGATGCCCAGCCCATTGTTGCGGCTGTAGTTGTAGCAGCGGTTGGTCCGGGTATTGAACAGCGACAGGCCGCTGTTCGTGCCGATGAGCAGGATGTCGGGGTCGACCTCGCCGATGAAGCTGGTGAAATTGTCCGCCAGGCCGATGTTTTCCTGCGTATAGCGTACCTCCTGCTGCATGTCGAGACGAATGAATCCCTGTCCGAGACTGGCGCCCCACATGCAGCCGTCGTGGTCGCAGAAAAGTTTGATGAAATTCAGTTTTGAATTGTAGTTGTTGCTGTCGTGACCGGCATAGCGGGTCATACGGCCGCTTTTCAGGTCGAGGATATGGACTCCGATGCCGCCGATCCACAGCCGGTCCCGGTCGTCGAATGCCAGCGAGAAGACGATTCCATTGTACCCTTCGATCGGACTGCGGACCACCTGCGCACTCCGTTTGTCGAATACGAGCACGCCGCGTGCGGTTCCCAGATAAAGTTTGCCGTCACGGAATTTGATGTCGTTGACGGTCTCGGGCCCGTCGGTGCCGTCTTCACTGCGGAACGTGTAGTCCGACCAGTTCCGGGAGGCGATGTCGTATCTGCGCAGCGTCCCCATGTAGGACCCGGTCCAGATGGCGTCTTCGTCGGCGTCGTACCAGGCCGATTTGAATTTGTGGTCGCTGCTGCCCGCGATGTAACGGATCTGTCCGTCGTGCGCCGATTGGCGGAACATGCCGAACTTGTCGGTCAGTATCCACAGGTCGCCGCGTTTGTCCTCGACCAGGGCATTGATGAGCTTCACCTCGCGTTCGGCCGGGAGCAGGATCGGGTTGAACGGGTAGTTGTCGGAGTTACAGTAGTAAATTCCGTCGTAAAACGTGCCGACCCAGATGCCTCCCTGATTGTCGGCCCGGAGGCTCCATACCGAACTCTCGCCGAGGGCGCCCAATTCGTCCGTGCGGCACAGACGGTCGGTTCCGAGGCGGTCGACACCGCTCATGGTTCCGATCCAGAGATTTCCCTTGCGGTCTTCGCAGAAGGCTCGGACCAGATTGCTTTTAAGCCGCATACCCCCGGAAGCATCCCGGTGATAGTGTCCGGTGACCGTATAGTCGCCGCCGAGCCGCCAGCAGCCGCGATCCATCGTTCCGATCCAGAGATCGCCCCTGCCGTCCGGATAGAGTGTGCAGATGTTTCCGGCGGCGGTCATGCGGCTGCGGACCTCGCCGTCGCCGTCGATCTCGCAGAGCCCGCCTTCGGACGTTGCGGCCAGCAGGGTGCCCGTCCGTGAACGGCAGAGGGCGGTGATGGACGTATGGGGATGAGGCAGGCTGTGGCGCAGCCGAAGCGAGTCGCCGCAGCGTTCGTAAATCCGGTTGCCCGATCCGACCCACAGTTGTTCTTGTTCGGCATACAGGGCGCAGTTCGGATAGTCGATCTCCGGGGAACAGAGCCGCCGGGGATGGTTCGTGCGGATGTCGTAGCAGAGAATGGCATCGTAGGAACAGACGTAGACCCGCTCGCTGCCGTTGCCGCAGAGGGGACGCATGGGCATCGGTTCCTGCCGGAAGTCGAGCGATGTACCGTTGTAGCGGTAGAGTCCGTAATTGGTGTTGAGCCATATAGCCCCCAGCCCGTCTTGATAGACCGAGAAGACCGAACTGTTGGAAAACGATTCGAGCCGGTTCACGCGGATAAACCGGAACGACGTTGCCTGCAGGGTCCAGGGGATCAGGCATAAAATCGGCAGCAGCAGCTTCAGGAACTTGTGGTGAATGGTTTCAGAGAGGGCCATACGCAAATTTAAATACTCGTTTCCGATAAAAAAAGGATTTCAGCGAAAATCGGAACTATTTTTTCAGGCGGTCGAAACTACCCGCAAATCCGTTCAAAATTACCCTGTGCCGCCGCCGAAAATTTCGTTTATTTACCTGCGAGGCGGAGTTCTGCCGCCTGCATTTTTGTCCGGAAATCAAAATTACCCCCAAATCCGAACGATCCTACCCCTCGGTACCGGCAGAAAAACAATTAATTTGTAACGTCGGAACAGCGAAAGTCCGACCGAACGGAACCCAACTTAAACCTAATACCCTATGATTAAAAAATCTACCCTGTTTGTGGTTGTATCGTTGCTGGCAAGCGGCTGTATCGAACCGGATGATTTCGGTCCCGAAGGCACCTATACGGCCGAAACCCGGGCGACGGTGAAGGCCGCATCCCTGGAATATGCGGATGCGGAACGCGAACCGTACCAGCTTCAATGGTCTGCGGACGATGCTGTAGACCTTTATTATGCGCCGACGAAAGTGTGGACGACCTTTGTCCGGACCTCGCCGGAGGCGGACGTTTCCGTCGCCGGGTTCTCTGCCGAGCAGGAATGGGAGTACGGCCGCCGGTCGCACATCTTTTATGCGATAGCCCCCTCCCAGGCGTTGGCGGAGACGGCCGGGACCGATCCGTCGGAATTGCAGTTCGAATTGGCCGAAACGCAGCTCGTGGAGAACGGAATCGAGAAATACATGGTCAGCAGCGCACTGGCCCTCGTGAAAGAGTCGGCCGGAGAAAAGCATGTCGAACTGGAACTCTCTCCCGCACTCTCGTTGCTGGACCTGGAGCTTTCGGCAACCAGCGATCTCGTGCTGAAAACGCTCTCGCTGACCTCCGTCGGAGCAGGAGCCGGCAAGGGTCTTACCGGTCCCTACAAACTCGACGCGGCGACTACGACGGTCAACATGCGCACGACGACCGGTAACAGCGTGACCCTCGATTTCGGCGAGGGACTCACCATGGAGAAAGGCAAACTCTATCAGGCCCGTGCAGTCGTGCTTCCGGCGAAACTTGCGGGACTGAATTTTTCGGTTTCGGGCAGTACGTCCAAAAGTTCGCTCGAACTCTCGGTCTGCGAGGCGGCGGACCTGAAACAGGGAGCTGTCAATCGACTCTCCCTGAGCCTTTCGCCGGGTCCCATCCGGCAGGATTACACCTTTACTGTCACTTCGGGAGCTATCGGTGAAGAGGCCAACAACAAGCAACTTACTTATTTGGGCGCCAATAAGACCCAGTCTACCGCCATCAAGGGTATCCGGATTGCCGAGAGCAAGGTGGACCTCGAATACGAGAGCGGTGAAACGAAATCCGAAGAGGCTTTCTGGGAGGCCGTGGCCCCCGATTGGATCGTGCTCAGTCAGACAAGCGGCAAGGGTGCCGTCGACATCGACGTGATGGTGCTGCCGAATCTCAATCCGCTGAAGAACGGTCGTGCGGAGACGACCACCGACCTTTCGGCCGACGGGACGGCCAACACCTATCTGGTCCATGCACCCGGTACTTACCGTTTCGATGCCCGGGTGATGGGAAACGGCGATGCCGGAGTTCTCGATGGTGCCGGATTCACCGATTACAACGGGGCCGAGATCACTTCGGCGGCGCTGACCGGCGGAGCCACGGCCCGCGTTCTCTGGCAGGAGTGTATCAACCAGATCACGGAGGTGAAATACGACGGTTCGGCCATCGAATTCACGACAAGCGATCATGTCGTTCCGTGCAATGCCGTTGTCGCGCTCTGCGACGGAGCCGGGCGGATCGTCTGGTCGTGGCAGATATGGTTCACCGACGAGCTGAATGCCGACGATGTAATCGTCAATGCGAACACCAACGAAACGTCCGTGGCGCAGGGACTGAACCGCTTCCCGCTGATGGACCGCAATCTGGGTGCGATGTGCCGGCTGGACGGCGATGCGGCCAGATTTCCCAAAAAACGCGAAGGCGAGATCACGATCATCCAATACACCGACGAGTCGAAAACGATCCCTACCGGAAAATCGTTCACTACGAAGGTCTATCAGCACGGCGTGGCTTCGAACTCTTATTACAAACCGCTCTGTTACTGCGGCATGAAATACCAGTGGGGCCGTAAGGACCCCTTCGTGAGCCCGTACACCTCCGGCAACTGGCCGGCCTTCGTGCGGTTCGACGGCGACAACAACGAGATTGCCCGCATCGTAACGGAAAACGGTGGATTCGGAAAGGGGTACGGCATAACCCTCGCTTCGGGCATTACGGCTCCCGATACCTATTACAAATCCAACAGTACGACGAACTGGCTGGAAGCGCATAATTTCGACCTATGGGGCAATGCTGACGGCAACAAGGTCGATGCGGCGACGAATGCCCGGCCGTATGGCGTGAAGACCATCTATGATCCGTGCCCGCCGGGGTATATGGTGCCGACGATCGACGCTTTCACGGCCTTTTCGACCAGCTGGATAGTCGGCAGTTACTTGAACGGTTATTTCTTCCGGGGCAGCAGCTCGGATACTGCAGGCATCTTCTTCCCCGCGGCCGGAGAGATCAACTCGGGCGGTTCGTTGGCGAGTATGGGGGCCGACAGCTACTATTATACCGGAAGCATTACCCGGGGGTCGAACAATTCGCACCAGCTGCAGGTCAAGAACGGCACGGTAAACAATAATTTCAATACAGGCCACGGCAACGGCCGGACCGTGCGTTGCATGCGTGAGACACGGTAATACATTCATTGACAAACAGAAAAAATAATGAATCCGAACTATTTCATTTTGAACGTGGCGTTGCTTGCAGTCGGTTTGGCGACGGGGTGTGCCACAGAATACAATATTGAATCCGACCATAAAAAGGTTTTTACGGACCATCTCGTACTGGAGAGCAAAAACGGGCAGTACAAGGAGAAGCCGGGCGATGCAGAGTGGACGGAAACGACGTCGCGGATCGTTGCCGTAGGCTGCCGGCCCGAAGCTCCAGCTGTGACAGCCTGGGGAGGCCGCACGGATATAACGGCGACGGGTATCGAAGGTACGGACGGCTATTTCCGGTTGGGCCGCGTCGGGCGGCGCTGGGTTTTCGTCGACCCGGAGGGCGGTGTGAATATCATCCGGGGCACACAGAACGTTGCTTATCCCGAGAGCAGCCGTTTTGCATCGGCGGACGACTGGGCTGCCGAAACAGCCGATCTGCTGCTCACCTACGGATTCAATCATGCCGATTTCACGGGCGTGCGACCGCAGTATCAGTTGAATGCCCGGAACGCACGGATACTGAATCCCGCCGAAGGCCGGAAGAACTCGCACTCCGTAGCCCTGAATATGTTGCGTTCCTTCATGTGGGACGATGCCCGGAACCTGTCGTGGACCTACGATGACACCGATAACAACATGAACCGGCTGAACCTGATCTTCGAGGAGCGTTACGAAACCTATCTCGACGAGAAGACCCGCGAGATATGCGCACAGGTCGCCGACGATCCCTACATGCTGGGTTACCAGCTCGACAACGAACTGGGCTTCCGCGGGTGGGACTACCGGTACGGCAATCAGGATGTGTTGCTGCATAAGTTCCTCGCCTTGCCCGAAGCGGCGGCGGCCCGTCAGTATGCCGAGACTTTCGTCGTCGAAAAGGGACTGAACCGTGCCGAGGTTATGACCGTCACGAAAACTGCGGATGTCGTCAGACTCGGACTTTCGGATGCCTATGACGAGTTCCGTTCACGTGTGGCCGAGAAATATTACAAACAGTATCACGATGTGATCCGCAAGTACGACCCGAACCACCTGATTTTCGGCAGCCGCCTGCACAGCAACGGGAAATACGACAAGCAGACGCTGCAAGCCTGCGCCAAGTATTGCGATGTGGTGACGATCAATTACTACGGAGTCTGGACCCCCGAGGCCGATTTTCTGGAGGAGTTCCGCTCGTGGACCGGCGACCGGCCGTTCTTCGTCACCGAATTCTATGTAAAGGGCGAGGACGCCAATTACGATGGAACGCCTTACAACAATCTCAGCGGAGGCGGCTGGGTGGTGCCGTCGCAGATCGCCCGCGGCGATTTCTACCAGAATTTCTGTCTCGGACTGCTCGAAGCCGATAATTGCGCCGGATGGACCTATTTTGCCTATGACGACGCTTTTACAAGTACGGCTGACAACAATAGCAACCGAGGACTGGTTTCAGCAAAATTTTACCCCTGGCTCGGATTTCTCGAAGGCGTGGGACGCCTGAACCGGAATGTTTATGCCATCATGGATCGTTTCGATAAGTAATCCCCGGGGCTCCTATCAAAAACTACTAATATTCGGAAATTTATGAAAAAGTTTATATACGTGCTGTTTTTCATCGTCGCAGGATTGTTCACTCCGGTATTGTGTCCCGTGGCGTCGGCGCAGCAGAAACAGGACGCTCCGCAGGTTACTGGTACGGTCGTCGATGAACACGGCAGCCCGGTGGTCGGTGCGACGGTTGTCGTTACCGGGACGCAGTCGGGCGCTACGACCGACACCCGCGGACGATTCACGGTCAAAGGGATAAATACCGGAACGCTGCAAGTCCGGTTCATCGGCTATCAGACGGCTGAGATCGCGATCCAGCCCAAGAAAACGCATTACGACATCACTCTGCAGGAAGAGGTTCGCTCGGTCGATGAGGTGGTGGTCATCGGTTACAGCGCTGTCCCGCGCAAGGACCTGACGGGATCGGTGGCGGCCATGCGTTCGGACGAGCTGATGAAGACCGGCTCGACCGATTTCACCTCTGCGCTGCAGGGCCGTATGGCCGGCGTGCGCGTCACGACGCAGTCGGGTGAGGCCGGGGCCGGCGTGGACATCACCATCCGCGGTACCAATTCGCTGAATGCCGGCACGGCGCCGCTCTATGTCATCGACGGCATGCAGATCGATGTGAACGAGGGCGAGGTGGCGACCTCTTCGGCCGGCGGCGGACAGAATACCTACAATCCGCTCGCGTCGATCAATCCCAACGACATCGCTTCGATCGATGTGCTGAAGGATGCTTCGGCGGCGGCCATCTACGGTGCGCGCGGCGCCAACGGGGTCATTATCATCACGACCAAGAGCGGCAGCTCCTCGCTGAAGACCGACATCAATCTGAATATGTATTTCGGCGTACAGCAGATCACCAAGCGATTCGACGTGCTCGACGGACAGGACTATATCGATTACAAATTCGCCCGCGGCACGGACAAGGAGGTCTGGGGCAAAGATTATCAGGACGGCAACGGTGTGGTTCCGCGCAATGTGGTCAAGGACGGTTTGCAAACTTTCGATTACCAGGACGCTTTGACTCGCACGGGGTTCATGCAGAATTACGACGTCTCATTGAATACCATTGTAAACAAGACCCGTATCTCCGCGTCGTTGGGTTATTACGACCAGAAAGGCATTATCGAAAGCAACGGTTTTCAGCGCTATTCGGGCCGCATCAAGGTCGATCACGAGATCAACAAAAAATTCTCGGCGGGAGTTTCCGCGACTTTCGGGCGTGTGGACAACAAGGGAGCCATGAGCAGCGGCGGTGTCTCGGGTACGGGCGGTTACACGGGAATCGTTCAGATGATGTATACCGAGCGTCCCGTCATCCTGTATACGGCCAGCGAATTGGCCGGTGAATATGCCAATTATGTCGACCTGACGTCGATGATCTCCGACGAAGCCTACAAACGTTCGCTGTTCGACCGGCTGCTCGGCAATGTCTATGTGCAATACAAGCCGATTGCCGATCTGCGTATCCGCGTCAGCGGATCGCTCACCAATACGAATTCGAAACTCAGCGAGTTCTACTCCTCGCGCAGCCGCTGGGGGCGCAGCAGCGACGGACGTTCGCAGATCACCAATACCGGAACGCTCGGTTATACGCTCAACGCGACGGCCGAATATACGAAGCGGTTCAACAAGGTCCACAATTTCGGGGCGTTGGTCGGCGTCGAGATCAACGGCTACCATTATGAGAACTCTTCGACCCGCGTCGACAATTTCGAGGACCAGAGCACGGGAGTTTTCGACATCAGCAAAGGCCTGACGCCCCAGTCGTGGAATTCGAACGTTTACCAGACGAACCGCGCTTCGGCATTCGCCCGGCTGAGCTACAATTTCGACGATCGCTATTACCTGACAGTCAATATGCGCGTCGACGGTTCCTCGAATTTCGCCAAGAACAACCGCGTCGGTTATTTCCCTTCGCTGGCGGCAGCCTGGCGGATCAACAACGAGGGGTTTATGAAAGAGGTCAAGGCGATCAGCAACTTTAAGATCCGTGCCAGCGCGGGTATTACGGGCAACGACCGTATCACCTCCTATTCCTATCTTTCGCAAATGGGATCGGGTTATTACGCTTCCAACGGTGGCTTGAATTACGGTATGGCCATCACCATCTCGGGAAACCCCGAACTGAAATGGGAGACGACCTATCAGTATGACGTAGGTCTCGACCTGGATCTCTTCAAGAGCCGTATCTCGCTGACCGCCGACTACTACCTCAAAGACACGCGCGACATGCTGTACAATGCCAGCATTCCCTCGCAGTCGGGCTATTCGACGCAATGGAGAAACCTCGGGCGTATGACCAATCAGGGCTTCGAGTTTACGCTGACCACGCAGAATTTCAACCGGAAGAAATTCGGCTGGACGACAACCGTTAATTTCGATACGAACAAGACCAAGCTGATTTCGCTGGGCGGTCAGGAGCGCTATTTCCCCGTGTCGCAGAATTACGGTTCGTTTTCGGGGCAGGAGATCGCCCGCGTCGTTGTCGGGGAGCCTATCGGTGTGGTGTACGGTTATATCTGGGACGGCAACTACCAACTCTCGGATTTCGACTGGACCGATCCCAATACGGGAACCGCTGTCGATCCGTCGGTCATCACCTCGGAGAACATGAGCCGGTTCAAATATACGCTCAAGAAAGATGTACCCTCGTTCGAGGGCAAGACCGTCGCGCCGGGCGACCGCAAGTACCGGGACCTGACGGGCGAAGGCGTCGTCAACACCAACGACCGGACAGCCATCGGCGACACCAATCCGCTCTTCAATTTCGGTATCAACAACGAGTTCCGCATCGGAAACCTGGACGTCGGCGTCTTCATCGACGGCTCTTATGGCGGCAAGATACTCAATGCTTTCCGCCGCCAGCTGGAACCTTCGCTGAACAACAATATCAACAATCTCTCGACCGAGGCGTGGAAGGGGCGCTGGACCCCCGAGAACGGTTCGAACGTCTATGCCCGGCTTCTCAACCAGACCGACCAGCAGGTCTCCACTTATTATGTGGAGGACAGCTCTTACCTGCGCATCAAGAACCTGAACGTCGGCTACACCTTCGGCAAAAAGTATTTCGGCCGTTCGGGAATCAGCAAGCTGCGCGTGTACCTGCTCGTCGACAACGTCTATACCTTCACCAAGTATTCGGGACTCGACCCCGAGGTGCGCTCGTATGAGAAATTCCTGCGGGCGTTGGACCAGACCTCGTATCCGCGCACCCGGAACTACATGGCAGGCGTGAATATCACTTTCTAATCCATAACGATCAAAGAATATGAAGCGTTTATTAGTATATGTATCGCTGTTGGCGGCAGGCCTGTTCGCGACCTCCTGCATCGACGATTTTCTGACTCAGTATCCTTATTCCACCACCTCGCCGGAGACCTTCTATAAGACCGAGGCCGATTTCAAACAGGCGCTGACCGGATGTTACAGCGTGATCAACTCTTCCAGAATCAATGGTAAGGCCGTGACCGGCGGAACCTACTATTATGGGCTGGTTTATGTGTTCGAAGGGTGCAGCGACGAGGCTGTGAGTAATTCCGCCTCGACAGGTACGCTTTACGACCTGTTGCGAGGTTCGTATCAGACCGACAATGCGGAGATCCACCAGTTTTGGATTGCATTCTTCGCCGGCATTTCGCGCTGCAACACGCTTATCGAGCAGTTGGACGGCGAGAATGACCTGACGCCGGAGCAGCGCACGGCCTATGAAGCCGAGGCGCGGTTTCTGCGGGGATTCTTTTACCTGCATCTGGCACAGGCGTTCGGTGGCGTTCCCGTCTACGATGCGCCGGCTGTCGGTTCGACGGCGGCACGCGACAATCTGGAACGCGTTTACACCCAGATCATCGGTGATTTCAAATATGCCTGGGACGAGTTGGAGGATGCGGGCATCTTCAAGTCGAGTGCCAACCGTTGGACGGCGGCCGCTTATCTGGGGTCGGTCTATAATTATCTCGCCAGCTGCAAGCGTTACGGTGTCGGACAGGAGTTGGTCGGCATCCAGCCGCTGAACGGTTTCGGTTGGGTCGACGAGGAGGCGATGAGCCTCGCTGCACGCGACATTCTGCAGGAGGTGGTCGAAAAAAGTCCCTATGAACTGCTCGACAAGGAGAACTACCGGAAGCTCTATTACGAAATGTCGAAGGAGGCACAGTACAAGGAGTGTCTGCTGATGGCGGAATTTGCCGAAAATACGAAACACTGTGTGTCTTCGTATTACATATTGAGCCCCGTGGGCGACGCCAGGACCGTAGGCGGGAGTTACCAGCGATTCTTTCCCACGATGAAACTCTATCGTTCATACGACAGTGCGGATGTGCGCCGCGACTGCAACATCACGGGCGCCTACAATCCGAACAACCGTTACGGAAGCGACCTGAGTAAGATTCCTTCGGAGACGGTCGACGGTTACAAATACTATGTTCCGGCCGAGTCGTCGGGCATTGCCTCCGGAACCTCCACGGCGCTGTGGTGCACCGGCAAGTTCCGGGTTTCGGACCCGAAGGAGCGTTCCAGCATCAACACCAACCAGTGCGCCATGAACTATCCCCTGATGCGCATGGCCGAGGTTCGGCTGCAGTATGCCGAGGCGCTCTATTTCACGGGTGACGAGCCTGGTGCCCGCAAGCAGTTCGATCCGGTCCGCGAACGGATTCTGGGCGACGGTGCTTCATTGGAAAAACTCAATGAGGCGTATTATCGCCCGGATTTCGTCGAGGAACTGCTCGAGGAGCGCGGCCGCGAACTCTGTTATGAGTCGAAGCGCAAGATCGACCTGATCCGTTTCGGCAAGATCACGGAGACGATCGAGGAACTGCCTTCGGAGGGAGGTCCCAACAATGTGATCGTCAGCATCGACCTGTTGAAGGATAATTGGCGGAACTATAAGATATGGCTGCCCGTTCCGCAGCTGGAGATAGACCTGAATCCCAACCTCGAACAAAATGCCGTTTACGCCGACTGATATGAAAAAGATTCTGTTTTTACTGACTGTCGGACTGCTCGGCAGCTGTTCGGCGCGGACGACCGCCGCAGACGAGGTGCTTTTCGTGAAGACGCCTTCGAAGGTTTCCCTGTTCCTGCCCTGCACGGGCCATGACGCCCGTTATATCCGGGTCGATATGGACTATTTTCTCAATCCGGCGAAGCATACCCGGTTGTGGCGGTTGACACGGGCCTATGATGTGGAGCGGACCGGAGATTATGCGTTCGAAAACCGGCTGAGCAAGGAGTTCGTCTATCCCGGGGAGTGGGAGTGCGCATTCATGCAGTTGAAGGAGGGCCGCCGGATGCCCGACTTTACGGGCGGCTTCCACGGCTACGAGGAGCTGACGGAAGCGAATTTGTCGCTCGACGGTGAACCGCTGGACCTTGCACGGGCCGAAAACGGGGCCGGTCGGGAGGTGAAATTCCGGCAGGAATCGCAGATGTACGAATACGGGACGGATCGCCCCATTGCCAGGCACGTCAAGGAACTGACCTTCTCGGCTGATGGAATCGCAGTCGTTCAGCAACTGACATGGCTCGAGAATGTCGAAGTGGGAGACATGAAATTCGTCATGCTGCCCATTGCCCGGAGTTTGAGCGACAGTATGCAGATTACCGATCGGCTCGTCATGGATGATTCGGAGCGTGTATATGATGTGAGTCGTTCGGACCGGACGCTTTCGGTCGGTGGCCGGGATGTGCGTAAAGTCCGCATCTGGGGCCGCGAAAGCGGGCTGTTTGCGGAGGTGGAAGTGGATTACGAGCCTTGGATGCCCGGAAACCGGTTCTTCTGCAGCATGTACACCCCGCAGGACGGTTACAACAAACTCTATTTCACCCATTGCGAAAACCGGGATGCTTCGTGCGGAGAAGTATGGAAATCCGAAGCCCGTTATCGGTTGGGAGTTCTCGAAAAGCAGGAATGCCGATGATGAATTTACGGATGAGAAAACGGATTGCAGCGGGTTTGGCAACGGCCTGTCTGGCCGGCGGTGCGGTGTTTTCGGCCTATGCGTCGGGGCCTGCGGAGCGGTACGATCCCGGGGATAACCCGATCTACCGGAAGGGTTGGATCGATTTCAACAAGAACGGGCGCAAGGATGTTTACGAGGACCCGAAGGCTGATCTGGACGATCGGATCGAGGACCTGTTGTCGCAGATGACCCTCGAGGAAAAAACCTGCCAGCTGGTGACGCTCTACGGCTATAAGCGCGTGTTGCAGGATTCGCTGCCGACGCCCGGCTGGAAAGACCAGCTCTGGAAGGACGGGCTCGGGGCCATCGACGAACACCTCAACGGATTCGTGCAGTGGGGAGGTCCCCTGCTCGACTGCGGCCTGGTCTGGCCGGCATCGCGCCATGCATGGGCCATCAACGAAACGCAGCGTTTTTTTGTCGAGGAGACTCGCCTGGGCATTCCCGTCGACATGACCAACGAGGGTATCCGCGGCGTGGAGGCCTACCGGGCGACGAATTTCCCGTCACAGCTGGGCATGGGGCACACCTGGAACCGCGAACTGCTGCGTAAAACCGGATATATCGTCGGCCGCGAGGCCCGGCTGCTGGGTTATACGAATATCTACGCTCCGGTCCTCGACGTGGGACGCGATCAGCGCTGGGGTCGTTATGAGGAGGTTTTCGGCGAGTCCCCCTATCTGGTGGCCGAACTCGGCGTGGCGATGGCCTCGGGCATGCAGACCGATTACCAGATCGCTTCGACGGCCAAACATTTCGCCGCCTACAGCAATAACAAGGGAGCCCGCGAGGGAATGTCGCGCGTCGATCCGCAGATGCCGCCGCGCGAGGTGGAGAATATTCATCTGATGCCTTTCCGGGAGGTTATCCGGCGGGCCGGGATTCTCGGCGTCATGTCGAGTTACAACGATTACGACGGAGTCCCGATCCAGGGCAGCCGCTACTGGCTCACGGAGCGCCTGCGCGACGAGATGGGTTTCCGCGGTTATGTCGTTTCCGACAGCGGTTCGGTGGAGTATCTTCACAACAAGCACCACACGGCTGTCAATCAGCTGGATGCCGTGCGGCAGAGCATCGAGGCCGGACTCAACGTCCGCTGCAATTTCTGGCACCCCGAGACCTATGTGATGCCGCTGCGGCAGCTCCTCCGGGAGGGGCTTATCACCGAGGAGCTGCTGGACAGGCGGGTCCGGGACGTGCTTCGCGTGAAATTCCTCGTCGGGCTGTTCGACAGACCTTATCAGACCGATCTGGCCGCCGCGGACCGTGAGGTGGACGGTCCGCAGCACAATGAGGTCGCCCTGCAGGCTTCGCGGGAATCCATCGTATTGCTGAAAAACGAAAACCGCACGCTTCCGCTCGATGCCGGGAAGATTCGCCGCATCGCCGTACTGGGGCCGAATGCCGATGCCCGGGGATTTGCACTGGGACATTACGGTCCGCTGGCCGTCGAGGTCACCTCGGTACTCGACGGACTGAAAAAGAATCTGGGTTCGCGGTGCGAGATCGTCTATGAAAAAGGATGCGAGCTGGTCGATGCCGCCTGGCCCTTGTCCGAGATTTTCCGGGAGGAGATGACTCCCGAAGAGAAAGCCGGGATTCAGCGTGCCGCGGAGGTCGCATCGGAAAGCGACGTGGCCGTTGTCGTTCTGGGTGGCAGTTCCCGCACCTGCGGCGAGAATTGCTCGCGGTCGAGCCTCGACCTGCCGGGCCGTCAGGAGGAGTTGCTGCGGGCGGTCGAGGCGACCGGAAAACCCACGGTGCTGGTCCTGATAAACGGCCGTCCGAACTCCGTCAACTGGGCCGATGCGCATGTCGATGCCATCGTCGAGGCGTGGTATCCGGGAGCCCACGGCGGGCAGGCGGTTTACGAGGTGCTGTTCGGCGAGTACAATCCCGGAGGAAAGCTGACGGTCACTTTTCCGCGGCATGTCGGGCAGATACCCTTCAATTTCCCGTATAAACCGGCTGCCAATACCGACGGCGGGCTTACACCGGGTCCCGATGGCAACCAGACCCGTATCAACGGGGCGCTGTATGATTTCGGCTACGGGCTGAGTTATACGACGTTCGAATATGCCGATTTGCGGATCGAACCGCTGACGATCCGCCAGGACGAGCCTTTCACGGTGTCGTTCGATGTGACCAACACCGGCGAACGGGACGGCGACGAGGTGGTGCAGCTCTATATCCATGACGTGCTCTCGTCGGTGACCACCTATGAAAAGAACCTGCGCGGCTTCGACCGCGTGCATCTGAAGGCCGGTGAAACGCGGCGCGTGACCATGCAGGTACGTCCGCAGGATTTGTCGCTGCTGAACGAACAAATGGAGCGGGTGGTCGAACCCGGGGATTTCGAGGTGCTGATCGGGGCGTCGTCGACCGACATCCGGTTGAAGGCGACCGTCACGGTCGAGGGCGAAGGGGCTGTGGCTCAGAAAGAGGAGGCCCGCTATCCGCATGCGCTCGGTAAAGGTGAATCGCTGATCCTTCCGATCGGGAGCGATGCCCGGCCCGAAGGGGTGGAGATTCGCTGGTCGAAGGATTCGCAGGGGACTTTCGAGGTGCAGCTCATGTCGGGCGGCGGCCAGTTCCTGACGGTCGGAAGCTACCCGATACGCTCCGCCCGGCCGGGGGCCGTCTATCGTTTTCGTCGGACCAATGCCAGCGAAATGCGCATCCTGATCACCGAAGGCAGGGGCCGGATCGAGGCTCTGCGCATCACTTAATGGAAATACGAACATGAAAAAATTGCTTATTCTGTTGGTTGCGGCGATTCCGCTTTTTACGGTTCGCTCCGTCACGGCCTCCGAAACGTCCGCGTCGGCCGAAACGCAGGCTGCCGCGGCATTGGCCCGGCGTATCCTGCCGCGGCTGGGTGCCGGCATCCGGTTTGTTCATGTTCCTTCCGACCGGGACCGGTTCGTGCTTGAAATGCACGGCGAAGAGTTGCAGATCACCGGCAATTCGGCGGTCTCGATGGCTTTCGGACTGAACTGCTACCTGCGTGAATATTGCCGTGTCACGGTGACGTGGTACCGGCGTGACAAGATCGACGAGCCGAAGCGGCTTCCGGTCGTGGAGGGGCGTGTCGAGCGTGAGGCACGGGTTGAAAACCGCTTTTTCCTGAATTATTGCACTTACGGTTATTCGCTCAACTGGTGGCAGTGGGACGAATGGGAACATTTCATCGACTGGATGGCTTTGAACGGCGTCACGATGGCGCTGGCGACTACGGGACAGGAGGCCGTGTGGCAGCGTGTCTGGCGGCAGTTCGGGCTGGACGACGAGACGATATGCCGCTATTTCACCGGGCCTTCCTACCTGCCCTGGCACCGCATGGCCAATATCGACGCCTGGCACGGGCCGCTGCCGCAGTCGTGGATCGACGGGCAGCTGGAATTGCAGCGGCGCATTATCGCCCGGGAACGGGAGTTGGGCATCCAGCCGATCTTCACCTCTTTCACGGGGCATGTGCCCAAGGCGCTGAAAGCGCTTTTCCCCGATGCGGACATCGAGCGGCTCAATCCGTGGACAAGTTTCGAGAGACCTTACAACAGCTATTACCTGAACCCTGCCGAGCCGCTTTTCAACCGGATACAACAGGCTTACATGCAGGAACAGCGGCGGCTGTTCGGTGAAAGTTCGGTTTACGGGGTCGATCCCTTCAACGAACTCGATCCGCCGAGCTGGGACCCGGAGTATCTGGCCCGGGCCGCCCGGCTGACATACGAGTCGATCACGCAATTCGACAAGGATGCCGTCTGGCTGCAAATGGCCTGGGTCTTCTACCACAAGCGCAGGGACTGGACGCCCGAACGGCTGAAAGCCTATCTGTGCGCCGTTCCGGACGGGAAACTGCTGATGCTGGACTATTATTGCGACAAAGTGGAGCTGTGGCGCAGCACGGAATCGTTCTACGGTCAGCCTTTCATCTGGTCCTATCTGGGCAATTTCGGCGGCAATACGATGCTCGCGGGCGATGTGAAGGACGTGAGCCGGAAACTGGACCGCGCCTATGCGGAGGCCGGACGCAATTTCGTGGGGATCGGCTGCACGCTCGAAGGGCTGGACGTCAATCCGTTCATGTATGAATATGTGTTGGACCGCGCCTGGACGCAGGTGTATAATGATGCCGAGTGGATCGACCGGTTGGCCGACCGCCGGTCGGGGTGTGTCGATTTACATTACCGACAGGCCTGGCAAATCCTTTACGATAAAATCTACTGTGCTCCGAGCGGAAACCGTTCGGCGGCGGTTTGCGCCCGTCCGAATCTGCAAGGCCGTTCGAAATGGAGCAGTCCGCATCTCGACTATGATAACCGCGATCTGCTGAGAGCCTGGGAACAGTTGACGCTCTCCCGGCCGGAACGGACGGCATCCGGCCGTTTCGATTGTGTCAACATTCCCCGGCAATGTCTTGAAAACTACTTCGGAAGCCTGAACGGACGATGCATCGCCGCCTACCGCAGCGGCGACCGGGAGGCGGTCGCTCAGCTTTCGGCCCGGCTGCTGGAGTTGCTGGACGATATCGACCGGCTGGTCGCCGCAGATACCTATTTCCTGCTCGGAAAGTGGATTTCCGACGCCCGCAGCATGGGAACGACTCCCGCCGAGAGGGACTATTTCGAACGCGATGCCCGCAATATCCTCACCACCTGGGGTGGCCGCGGCTATTCGCTGAACGATTATGCGAACCGTACCTGGTCGGGATTGGTGTCGGACTATTACAAGGAGCGCTGGCAACGTTTCTACGACCGGCTGCAAAGCGGCGGCGAACTGGACGAGGAGGCGCTGCTGCAGGAGTTGCAGGATTTCGAGTGGGAGTGGGTCGGCCGGAAGGAGTGTTTCGCCGTGAAGCCCAGGGGTGATGCTTTCAGACTTTGCAGATCGCTCTATACAAAATATGCGGCCGCAATCGACCGTTTCTACACTGAAAAGACCGAATGATGAAAATCCGAATATGTCTCTTGTCGATGGCTCTCGGCCTCGGCAACCCCGGCTTCGGGCAGCAAGTGCCTTACGGGAACCGTTGTACGGTGGAATACCAGAAAATCCGGAACCTGGAATATACCGGCTGGGAGAGCGGCGAATCGAACCGGACACTCGTTGTCGACAGTTTGCGCGATTTTCGGCCGAAACGGATTCGTCTGACCCGGTGGGGCGGACGCCGCGACCTGAAGGAACCGTCGGTTGTCATCGGGAGTCCGGGATATTTCCGCCTCGGGAGATTCGACGGCCGCTGGTATTTCGTCGATCCCGACGACGGATGCCTCGTATTGATGGGAACGCAGAGCCTCGGGGATTGCGCCGGGATGCCCGGCGAACGGAGGTGGAGCCGCGAGACGGCCCGTTTGTTGCGGGAAAACGGTTTCAACTATGCCAATTTCGGGGCTTTCACCCTCAAACACTACTCCGATGTTATGGCCCCGGGGTGCGGTGAGCGGATTCTCGATTCCGGCGGTCGGAAATTGGCCTATATCGATTTGGCTTACATGCTGCGGTCGTTCGTGTGGGATACGGAGATCGACCGGCTGAAGCTCAACCGGCTGATCGCGGTTTTCCATCCCGATTATTTGGATCATCTGGACCGGTATGCCCGCGAGAACTGCGCCAAGTTCCGCAACGATAAACATTGCATCGGCTACTACATCGACAACGAATTGGGATTTATCGGATGGCGTAAGTATTTTGCCGACCAGACGATTCTGCTTCGTAATTTTCTGGGTATGACGGATGCCCGGAACCCGACGCCGCTTCCCGAGAGTTGCGCCTATGCCAAAGAGGCGGCGCTTGAGTTTCTGCGGCGTCGCGGTGTCGCGCCCGAGGCAATCACCGAGGAGGACGAGGAGGCGTTCCGTGCCTATGTGGCCGATTACTATTTCCGGACCGCCTCCGAGGCGCTGCGGCGCTACGACCCGAACCACCTGATTCTGGGAAGCCGTCTGCACGGATTCCCGAAATACGACGAGATCACCGTCCGGGCCTGCGCCCGATACTGCGATGCGATTTCGGTCAATTATTACGGGGTCTGGACACCCGAAGAGGAATATATGCGCGATCTGGAGTCGTGGTCCGAAGGCAAACCGTTTTTCGTCACCGAATTCTATGTCAAGGGCGAGGATGCAGCCCGCAACGGCATTCCGTATGAGAATAAGGAGGGCGGCGGCTGGCTTGTACGCACGCAGGCCGACAGAGGACGTTATTACCAGAATTTCACGCTTCATCTGTTGCGTGCCCGGAACTGTGTCGGATGGGTGCATTTCAAATACCGGGATGCGATTTATAACAGCAAGAGCGGAGAGGAGGCCTATTGCAACAAGGGTATCGTTTCGGTAGATTGTGAACCTTATGTGGATTTTCTGAAGGCCATGAAACAGGTTCATGTGAATGCCTATGCATTGATCGATTATTTTGACCGGGGCCCTAGTGTATCGAAATGAACCGAAGGGAATAATATATACTTTACACTGGCTCCTAATTGGAATCACAGTTCCCGATACGCTGTCCGAAAGCCCCATCCCGTTCAGGGTTGGGAATGGGCCGAATTGTAAATACGGCAGAACTCCGTGAGCGACAACAGTCGGATGCAAGAAAACATTCAGGTTACTTTATATAGTGGCCTTAATTAAAAAATGCGGGAAAGTGGTAAATCTGCTGGCGCCCGATCTGTCCGGCGTTCTTTTTGCTATCTTTGGTGCCGTAACGGCACTTTAGAAGGGTTGAAAATTTTGCCGGACCGGCAAATCCGGTTTTGCCTCGGCAGACTTTTTATTATCTTTGTATCAGCTAAACACATTCGCCATGAACAACTTCATCTACCACAATCCCACCAAACTGGTTTTCGGCAAAGGACAGATCGCCCGCCTGCCGAAACTCATCCCTGCCGATAAACGCATCCTGATCACCTTCGGCGGCGGCAGCGTCAAACGCAACGGTGTCTATGACCAGGTCGTCAAAGCGCTCGAAGGGCGCGACTTCGTCGAATTCTGGGGCATCGAGGCGAATCCGTCGGTCGAGACGCTCCGCGAGGCCATTGCGCTGGGCAAGGAAAAGCAGGTCGATTTCCTGCTGGCCGTGGGTGGCGGCTCGGTGATCGACGGCACGAAACTCATTGCCGCGGGACTGCTCTACGACGGCGATGCGTGGGACATCGTGCTCCGCGGACACGCCGAAAAGACCGTGCCCCTGGCAACAGTGCTGACCATATCGGCGACGGGTTCCGAAATGAACTCCGGGGCTGTTATCTCGCGCTATGAAACCAAGGAGAAATACCCGTTCTCGGGCAACTATCCGCTCTTCTCGATTCTCGATCCCGAGGTTCTCTATTCGCTTCCGAAGCGGCAGGTCGCCTGCGGACTTTCGGATACCTTCGTGCATGTCCTGGAACAGTACCTCACCACGCCCGGTCAGTCGCGCCTGATGGACCGCTGGGCCGAAGGCATCCTGCATACGGTGAGCGAAATCGCACCCGAGGCGTTGTCCGACAATCCCGATTACAACGTGATGTCGGAATACATGCTCTCGGCGACATTGGCGCTGAACGACATGATCCGCATGGGTGTCCGGGAGGACTGGGCGACGCACATGATCGGCCACGAGATCACGGCATTGCACGGGCTGACCCACGGGGCGACGCTGGCCATCGTCATCAACGGCACGCTGCGCGTACTGCGCGATCAGAAACGCGGCAAACTGCTGCAATACGGCGAGCGCATCTGGGGCATCACCGGAGGTACGGAGGAGGAGCGTATCGACCGCACGATTGCGGCCAACGAGGCGTTTTTCCGTTCGCTGGGACTCTCGACGCGGCTTTCGGAGGAGGGTATCGGCGAGCAGACCATTGCCGAAATCGAACGGCGTTTTCAGGCTGCGGGCGTGAAATACGGCGAGGCCGGGAATGTCGACGGCGCCATGGCCCGGAAGATTCTCGAAGCCTGCCTCTGATCGGACTGTTCCATGTAAAAATCCCCGCGCCTTTCGATAAGGTGCGGGGATTTTTTTGCCTGCGGGGCGGGTTATTTGTCGACGCCGAACGTCGAGACGGTCAGACTGCCGAGGGCATCGACCGTGATGCCGTATTCGCCCTCCTGAACGTCTTTGAGGATGATGAGGTAGGAGCTGCTTCCGAACCGGCGCGACGTGAAGGGCTGACGCTCCAGCGTGTTGCTCTGGCGGTCGCCGAACGTTCCGACCGAAGCGTATTCGGCGATCCGCATCTTCTTTTTGACCTTGAAACGGAAGACCGTGATGGACGACATCGGGTCGGGGCCGTTGTCCGGGACGCGGACGATGAAGGCGATGCCGTCGCTTTTCTTGAACCGGGCATAGGCCCGCGGGCCTTTGAGCGTCATTTCGTCGATATGGTCCTTGCCGATGCCGAACAGTTTTTGTCCGGTGGAGGCGCGGTGGCGGGGCGCCAGGCTCTCCTGAACGAGTTGCTCGGTCGAATTGTCGGTGCGGATGGCTAGGCATTGGCCGATAAATTCGGGTTCGGGAAATTCCGGAACCTGGGCATAGAGCGCCGCTCCGGAGCAGCAGGCGGCAAAAAGCAGGATCAGATATTTTTTCATGGTTGGATAAATTGACGTTGCAAGATAGGATAAATCGTCCCGCCGGACAAATTTGAGGCTGAAAAAATTCGAACTCATACGAAAAACCCCGCAGACCTTCCGGCCGCGGGGTTTGCTGTATGGTACGGCGTTTTTATTCGATGGCGAAGGTCGAAACGATCGTCCCTTTTTCGTCGAGGTTGTTCGGGTTGCTGACCGTGATGCCGTATTCCCCGGCGGGTTTGTCGATCAGCGTCAGCAGGTAGGATTTCTCGCCGTATTTCTCGGCCGAGAAGCGGAGTCGCTCCAGTTTGTTGGATTTCACGCTGCCGAACGAGCTGACCGAAGACAATTCGGCAAGACGTTTCTTTTTGTTGGTCTCGAAGCGAAAGACGTTGATGATCGAGATGGGGTCGGTGGCATTGTCCACGGCTTTGACGATGAACCGGATGTCGTTCCCGCTCTTGAGGCGTACGGCAGCTTCGGGCGTGTCGATGATGAGTTTGGTCTTGGCCTTGCCGATGCCGAAGATCTGGGCGCTTGCGTTAGCCCGGGTTCGCAGCAGGACGGTCT
Source organism: Alistipes sp. Zagget8 (assembly GCA_001941065.1). Taxonomy (GTDB): domain Bacteria; phylum Bacteroidota; class Bacteroidia; order Bacteroidales; family Rikenellaceae; genus Alistipes. The sequence goes on along the minus strand of MSHJ01000010.1, from coordinate 409,611 downwards.
CTTTTTCGAGTTTGGAACTGCTGCCGTCGGGCAGGATGGTGACGACCTCCCCGATGAAATCGGGTTCGGCGATCTCGGGCGTTTGCGCGAAGACGCCGCCGAGAAACAGCCCGAAAAGGGCTGTGCAGAAAAGTTTCTTCATGGTCTGAAAAGTTGAAAAAGATGTTTAGTCGTACAAATATAGAAATTACCTGCTTTTACGGCAACTTTTTCGACAATTTTTCGGACCAAACAGGCAAAAAACCTCCCGGCAGAATGGCCGGGAGGTTTTGAGGATTTGTAAATCGGTATTATTCGTATTTTATAATCGGAGTTTCAGAATTGTGATAGGATGCGTGTGTCGTACGTCCGGCTTGAATCTGAAAATAATATTTAATACCGTTTGATGGTGTCGATAAAATTGCGTAGTTGCCGGGATTTAAATCGATCGATAAGTTTGTTCCCGGATTTTGTTTAGAGTAGATTTTGTTTTCCGCTTCCGTATAAATGGTGACGGATGTAGCTTCCATATTTATATATTTAACTTTCAGCCGCCCGATTACGGGAGTTTCGTCTTTGTCGCAGGCTGCGAATCCCGCAGCCAGCAGCAGGCAGATTCCGATTTTCAATAATGTTTTCATAGGAGTGATGTTTAAGGGTTTGTGACGCGATGCTGTAATAAATATATGGATTTTTTCCATACGGTGTTACTCTGGGGTGCAAAAAAGCCTCCGGAATCTTCCGGAGGCTTTCCTTTTTGCAATTCAACCGAATTAGTCGGCGAGCAGGATCTCGAGGATCTTGATGGCAGCCGTGGCGATCGGCGTGCCGGGGCCGAAGATGGCGGCGGCTCCGTCGCGGTACAGTTCGTCGTAGTCCTGGTGGGGGATTACGCCGCCCACGATGACGATGATGTCCTCGCGGCCGAGTTTCTTCAGCTCGGCGATCAGCTGCGGCACGAGCGTCAGGTGACCCGCGGCCAGCGACGATACGCCGACCACATGCACGTCGTTCTCGACGGCCTGACGGGCGGCCTCTTCGGGAGTCTGGAACAGCGGGCCCATGTCGACGTCGAAGCCGATGTCGGCATATCCCGTGGCGACGACCTTGGCGCCGCGGTCGTGGCCGTCCTGACCCATCTTGGCAATCATGACGCGCGGCTGACGGCCCTCTTTCTTGGCGAATTCGGCGCACAGCTCCTTGGCGTGCTCGAAGGATTTGTCGTTTTTCACTTCTGAAGAGTATACACCTGAAATGGAACGGATAACTGCTTTGTAGCGGCCTACGACAACCTCGCAGGCGTCGGAGATTTCACCCAGCGATGCGCGGACCTTCGCAGCCTCGATGGCCAGCTCCAGCAGGTTGCCCTGCTTGGTCTTTACGCACTCGGTGATGGCGGCCAGCGCTTTCTGCACGGCTGCTTCGTCGCGGTTGGCACGCAGCTCCTTCAGACGCTTGATCTGGCTCTCGCGCACGGCCGTGTTGTCCACGGCGAGGATGTCGATCGGAGCCTCCTTTTCCAGGCGGTATTCGTTGATACCGATGATCTTCTCCTCGCCGGAGTCGATGCGGGCCTGCTTGCGGGCCGAAGCCTCCTCGATACGCATTTTCGGAATGCCGGTCTCGATGGCCTTGGCCATACCGCCCAGCTTCTCGACCTCCTCGATGCGCTCCCAGGCTTTGTGGGCGATCTCGTTGGTCAGCGACTCCACGTAGTAGGAGCCTGCCCACGGGTCGACCTCGCGGCAGATGTTGGTCTCCTCCTGGATGTAAATCTGCGTGTTACGCGCAATACGCGCCGAGAAATCCGTCGGCAGGGCGATGGTCTCGTCCAGCGCGTTGGTGTGCAGCGACTGGGTGTGTCCCAGGGCGGCGCCCATGGCCTCGATGGCCGTGCGGGCGACGTTGTTGAACGGGTCCTGCTCGGTGAGCGACCATCCCGAGGTCTGCGAGTGGGTACGCAGGGCCAGCGATTTGAGGTTCTTGGGCTCGAACTGCTTCACGATCTTGGCCCACAGCATACGTGCGGCACGCATCTTGGCGATCTCCATGAAATGGTTCATGCCGATGGCCCAGAAGAACGACAGGCGCGGTGCGAAGGCATCGACCGACATGCCGGCGTTGATACCCGCACGCAGGTACTCCAGACCGTCGGCCAGCGTGTAGGCCAGCTCGATGTCTGCCGTGGCGCCGGCCTCCTGCATGTGATAACCCGAAATCGAGATCGAGTTGAATTTAGGCATATTCTTCGAGGTGTACTCGAAGATGTCGGCGATGATGCGCATCGAGAACTCGGGAGGATATATATAGGTGTTGCGCACCATGAACTCCTTGAGGATGTCGTTCTGGATGGTACCGGCCAGCTGGTCGAGGGTGCAGCCCTGCTCCAGACCGGTCACGATGTAGAATGCCAGCACGGGCAGCACGGCACCGTTCATGGTCATCGACACCGACATCCGGTCGAGGGGAATGCCGTTGAAGAGCACCTTCATGTCCTCCACCGAGCAGATCGACACGCCGGCTTTACCCACGTCGCCCACCACGCGCGGGTGGTCTGCGTCGTAGCCGCGGTGCGTGGCGAGGTCGAAGGCCACCGACAGACCCTTCTGTCCGGCCGCGAGGTTGCGGCGGTAGAAGGCGTTGGACTCCTCGGCGGTGGAGAATCCGGCGTACTGGCGGATGGTCCACGGACGCATCACGTACATCGTCGAATAGGGGCCGCGCAGGAACGGGGCGATACCTGCCGCATAGTTCAGGTGCTCCATGCCTTCGAGGTCCTCGGCCGTATAGGCGCCCTTGACGGGAATACCCTCGGCCGTCAGCCACGGCTCTACCTGACCGCAGCCTTTCGAGGCGCAGCAGCTTTTCTGTGCGCCTGCTTCGTATTTCAGTTCAGAAAAATTCGGTCTCATAATCAAATTCCCATCTCTTTAAGGTAAAACTTCAGGGTTTCCAGGACGTTCGATTTCACGTTGATGAAATTCGTGATGCCCTGTGCCTCCAGTTCGGGCGTGCAGGCGGGGGCTCCGGCGACCACGAGGATCGCTTTGCCGCCGAGCAGTTCCTTGACCTTCGGAGCGGCCTCGGCATAGTCGTCGTCGGCGGCGCATACCACCACGATCTCGGCTTTCGACTCGAGGGCGGCTTTCACACCCTCCTCGATCGACTTGAAGAAGGTGTTGTCCTGCACCCGGATACCGGCGCAGCCGAAGAAATTGGATGAGAACTGGGCGCGTGCGCGTGCCATCGCCAGGCTTCCGCAGGTGAGCATGAACGCCTTGGGCTGACGGCCCGAGCGGTCCACGTGCAGGCGCATCTCTTCGAAGGCCATGGCGCCGCGGTAGGGTGCCAGCGTGTTGCCTTCGGCCTGCTTGCGCGTCACGGCCTCGGCGGTGATGGCCTTGTCGGCGACCTCCGTAAAGTTGGGATACTGGTTGGCTCCGAGCAGCGTCTGACGGCGCGTTGCGATGGCCTTGTCCTTGGCAGCGGCCGAAGCGGCGATGCGCTCGCGGATGAATCCGGCCTTGTAAGCCTCGGTGTAGCCGCCCTTCTCCTCGATTTCGAGGAAGAGCTTCCACGCCTCTGTGGCAATCGACTGCGTGAGGTTCTCGACGTAGTACGAACCGCCGGCGGGGTCTACCACCTGGTCGAAATGCGACTCGTTCTTGAGCAGCAGCTCGACATTGCGGGCGATGCGCTTCGAGAACTCCGTGGGGGCTTCGAATGCGGCGTCGAACGGCGTCACCTCCAGCGAATGCACGCCGGCGATTGTGGCCGACATGGCCTCGGTGGTGCCGCGGAGCATATTCACATAGGGGTCGTATACGGTCTGGTTCCAGTCCGCGGTGCGGGCGTGAATCATCATTTTGCAGGCGCAGTTCTTCGCGGGGTTGTACTCCTTGACGATGTTGGCCCAGAGCATACGCGCCGCGCGGAACTTGGCGATTTCCATGAAATAGTTCGAGGTCACCGAGAACGAGAAGCGCAGTTTGCGGGCTGCCGTTTCGGCGTCGACGCCTGCGTCGGTGAGGCGTGCGAGGTAGTCGTTACCGGCCGCGAGGGCGAAAGCCAGCTCTTCGACGATGGTCGATCCGGCGTTCGAGAAGATGCCGGCCGAGACGGTCACGATGCGGATGTGCTTGTACTCGCGGGTCCGCTCGATCAGCGAGACGATCTTCGCGAAGCATTTTTCGCCGTTGGGCGAGCAGAAATCACCCTTCTGCGAGAGGCCCTTGACCAGCGGGTCGATGCAGAACGCAACGTGTGCATCGGCCGTGAGGCCCTCTTTTTCGAGTTTGTCGAGCATCAGACCGGCTACGTTGCCCGTCTGCACGCCGCAGAAGGTGAGTTCGACGGCGGGGATCGAGATTTCGCGGAGCAGCTCGTCGAGGTCGGCGGCCGTAAAGCCCTCCTTGACGATCGAGAAGCCCAGCGAGTCGACGCCCGAATTGAGGAGTTTCAGCGCCTCGGCGTTGGCCTCCTTGGGGGATTTGACCTCGACGGTCTGGTGCACGTGCCAGCGATTGTGGGTGCGCGTGCCTCTCACGAACGGGAACTCGCCTGCCTGCGAGCCCAGAAACCGGATGCCTTCGAGATTTTCGGCGCGGTAGTAGGGGCGGACATTGAATCCTTCGCCCGTGCGCCACACCAGTTTGCGCTCGTAATCGGCACCTTTCAGGTCGGCTGTGATCACCTCTTCCCATTTCTCGGTCGGAACCGGCGGAAACTCGGTGAACAGCTTTTCACGTTTGGTAATTGCCATGACTATTTAGAGATTAGTATGAGTGATGTTTCTTTTTGTTTCGAAATAGCGCATAAAGGTACAAAATAATTACTGAATTGTAACAAGAAATTGTTACTAAAATAACAGTAGCCCGGGGATTTTTGGATTTTGCCGCCGGCGGCGTTTTCCGAATCCCGGGGGCCGAAAACCTGTCGGTTGTGGAAATATAGTTGAATATTGGTCCTAAATGTCTTGCATTTTCGGAAAAATCAAAATTCGTGATTTTTGGGAGTAGCGCGAAAAAATGAGGCTATTTTCGGAAAAATGACTCGAAATTTTGGGTCTATCCCGGAAAAATGACCCTATTTTCCGGGAAAATGCTGAAAAAATCGACTGTTTTGTGAAAAAATAGTGATTTTGTAAAAACAGCGTAACGATAAAATTTGTACATTTGCAACCAGAACAGAAAACGTACCGCCGCGGGGAAATGATTCCAGGGTTAGTTTAGGTCGGCGGACATTGCCGGGAGGCTGCCGTCCGCTCGAATTTTAGGTTAGGTTTTAGTTTGCAAATTGTTTGGAATTTCCCCGCGCGGTTTTTTTCGAACCCCACAAATTCCTCTAAATTATGTCATTACTCAGGTTTAAGATGGTCGACGCGGCGATAAATCACACCGCCGTGCAGTTCAAGGCTCCCGAGGGACGTCCTTCGGACTATTTCGGAGAGAAAGTATTCGGACGTGCAGCCATGCGCAAGTACCTCGACAAGAAGACTTACGCGGCGCTGCTCGACACGATGGACAACCGCACGCCGCTCACACGCGAGGTTGCCGACAGCATCGCCGCGGGCATGCGCCAATGGGCGCTGGAGCACGGTGCCGACCACTACACCCACTGGTTCCAGCCCCTGACGGGCGGTACGGCCGAGAAGCACGACGCCTTTGCCGAACCCGACGGATTCGGGGGCGTTCTGGAGGAGTTCTCCGGCAAGCTGCTCGTGCAGCAGGAGCCCGACGCCTCGTCGTTCCCCAACGGCGGTATCCGCAACACCTTCGAGGCCCGCGGCTATTCGGCCTGGGACCCCGCATCGCCGGCGTTCATCGTCGATACGACGCTCTGCATCCCGACCGTCTTCATCGCCTACACGGGCGAGGCCCTCGACTACAAGGTGCCCCTGCTGCGCTCGCTGACGGCCGTGGACAAGGCCGCTACGGAGGTGTGCCGCTATTTCGACAAGAATGTCCAGAAAGTCTTCTGCTACCTGGGCTGGGAGCAGGAGTATTTCCTGGTGGACGAGAGCCTTTGGGCCGTGCGTCCCGACCTGATGCTCACGGGCCGCACGCTCATGGGCCACGAGTCGGCCAAGAACCAGCAGCTGGAGGACCACTATTTCGGGGCCATCCCGACCCGCGTGATGTCCTTCATGAAGGACCTCGAATACGAGTGCCTGAAGCTGGGCATTCCCGTCAAGACCCGCCACAACGAGGTGGCTCCCAATCAGTTCGAGCTGGCTCCGGTCTATGAGGAGGCCAACCTGGCCAACGACCATAACCAGCTGCTGATGACCGTCATGGACAAGATTTCCCGCCGCCACCAGTTCCGGGTGCTGCTCCACGAGAAGCCTTTCAAGGGCATCAACGGCTCGGGCAAGCACAACAACTGGTCGCTGGGCACCGATACGGGCGTGAACCTGCTGGGCCCGGGCAAGACCGCTTCGGAGAACCTGCAGTTCATCACCTTCCTGGTGAACGCCATCTCGGCCGTGTACCGGCACAACGGCCTGCTGAAGGCGTCGATCATGAGCGCCACGAATGCCCACCGTCTGGGGGCCAACGAGGCGCCCCCGGCCATCATCTCGACCTTCCTCGGCACGCAGGTGTCGGCCGTGCTGGACAAGCTGGCCGCTTCGAAGGGCGACGACGCCATCCGTTTCGACGCCAAGAACGTCTTCAAGATGAGCGGTATCTCGCACATCCCGACGCTGCTGCTCGACAACACCGACCGTAACCGCACCTCGCCGTTCGCCTTTACGGGCAACCGTTTCGAGTTCCGCGCCGTGGGGTCTTCGGACAACTGCGCCGAGGCGATGATCGTGCTCAACACGGCGATGGCTCACGAGCTCACCGAGTTCCGGAAGGCCGTGGACGCCAAGATCGAGGCCGGCGTCAAGAAGGAGAAGGCCATCTACGAGGTTCTCAAGCAGATGATAAAGGCCTGCAAGGCGATCCGTTTCGACGGCAACGGCTACTCCGACGAGTGGAAGGCCGAGGCGAAGCGGCGCGGCCTGGACTGCGAGACCTCGACGCCGCTGATCTTCGACCGTTATATCGACAAGGCGAGCGTGAAACTGTTCAGCGACATGGGGGTCTTTACGAAGGTCGAGCTCGAAGCCCGCACCGAGGTGAAATGGGAGACCTACACCAAGAAAATTCAGATCGAGGGCCGTGTGCTGGGCGATCTGGCGATGAACCACATCGTGCCGATCGCGTCGAAATACGAGGCGCAGCTGCTCGACAAGGTTTATAAGATGCACCAGATCGGGGGGCTGAGCGCTTCGTCGGACATCCAGCTTATCAAGAAGATTCAGGATCACACGGCTGAGATACAGCGGCTCACGGGCGAGATGATCGACGCCCGCAAGGTCGCCAACAAGATCGAGGACCCGCGCGAAAAGGCGATTGCCTACCACGACACCGTCGCCGTCTGCTTCGACGAAATCCGCCGCCACATCGACAAGTTGGAAGAGATCGTCGACGACCAGATCTGGCCGCTGCCGAAATACCGCGAACTGCTCTTCCTCCGATAAGTTCGCGAATATCTGTTGAAAAATGCTGCAACTTAAAATGTTGCGGCATTTTTTATTTGGAATGCATGGACATGGACCGGTTTCCTCCGGCGTCTGCCGGTCGAAGAAAATGCCTTTGCGCCTGTTTTCATTGGCCGGGGAATGGAAAATTCCTATATTTGCGTCTGTACCCTCCGGATTGCGGTTCGAAGCCGTCTGTTATGTGGATTTGCTCCGGGCGGACTGGCATTTTGTCGGTATTGGCCGGAAATATGCCTTTTGCACTATATCTAACATATCATCGTCCATGAAGAGATTGTTTCCGTTATGTCTGTTGATCGCTTGCTTGTTGCCAGCCTGCTCGTCCGGTGATTCGAAATCCGCCGCGAATCTCCGATTCGCCGAGCGCGATTCGCTGCTGACTGCCTTGGACCGGACTGTGGCGAACAAGGCCTATTATATAGAAGTGCGGCAGGGACGGATCGATTCGCTGGAGGCGGCGTTCGTCCGTGAATCGGATCCGGAGCGAAAACTGAAGATCGGTCAGGCTATATTTCGGCTCTATTTTGATTTTCAGAACGATATGGCCATGGAGCATCTCGAGGAGATGCAGACGTTGGCTGCCGGAATTGCCGATACCCGCCCCGACTACCTGCAGATCGTTCGGCTCAACCGGATATCGCTGCTGCGATTCATGGGGCATTTGAAAGAGTCTTCCGAGTTGCTGGATGAAGTGAAGCGCTCTTCGGTCTCGCCGGAGGTCTATCCTTCCTATCTCATGGAACGGATGATGAATTACGTCTTTTTGTACAACAGTAATTCGCATTCCGAGTTCAAGGATTATTACGACCGGATGGCCGAGACTTACCGGGATTCGCTGCTGATGTGTTCCAAACAGAGCCAGTATGTCGTCATCCTGGCCGAACGGCTTGTCAAGCGGAAGCAGCTGAATGCGGCGCTTACCGCACTGCACGATGCCTATGACACGTTAGACCCCTGTTCCAAGCGTGCCGGGACGCTGGCTTATAACATCGCCTTGTGTCATGAAGCGATGACGGGCGACGAGGAAAAGGCGGAATACGAGCGTTATCTCATTCTGTCGGCCATATCCGATTTACGCAACGGCGTGCGGGGCTATAAATCCCTGCCGCGTCTGGCTATCCGAATGTACGAACTGGGTGACATCGACCGGGCATACCACTATATGAAATGTTCGATGGAGGACGTGATCAACAGCAGCGCCCGTATCCGGACCCAGGAGGTTTCCGAGATGTTTGTCATGATCAACGAATCGTATCAGCAGCAGGCTTTGAAGCAGCAGCGGAGGATTTCCAACCTGTTGATCGTGATCGGCAGCGTCTGCGTGCTGCTGCTCGTACTGCTGTTTTTTATCGGGTATCAGAATGTTCAGCTGGCGTCCGTGAAGCAGAAACTTTCCGATGCGAATCTGACCAAGGAGGGATACATGGGTGTTTTCATCGAATCCTATTCGAATCACCTCGCGCGTATGAACTCCTTCCGGCTCAAATCCGTCAAAATTCTCAAAACGGGCAATCTCTCCGAGATCGAGGCCTTTGTGGACCGGGCGCTCAATATGACGGACGATCAGGAGGAGCTTCACCGGAAATTCGATGTGGCCATCCTTTCGATTTTTCCGACCTTCATCGAGGAGTACAACCGGCTGATGAAGGTGCCCGAGCACAATTCCGGCAAAGGAAAACTGACGATCGAGCAACGAATCGCGGCCTTTATCCGGTTAGGTATCGACGAATCGGACAAAATCGCCCTCTTCCTGCGCTACTCCATCCGTACTGTCTATAATTACCGGAGTCAGATGCGTGCCAAAGCGAAAGACCCCAAAGGCTTCGAAAAAGAGATTACGCAGATCGGCCTGATGCGCATCCCTGCTTTTTCGCGCTCTTTTCGACAAATATTCGATGTTTTCAAAGGATTTTTCCACTGAAATATATTTACTTAATCAGAGCTTCTGACTATATGTAATATGCAGTGAATCAATAATAATATTATATTATTGATTTCATTTTTATTTACTTGCTTCGCCGAACTGTTTCCGGTTCGGTTTTTTTTGTGTCAATTTGTAGTACGATTTGACCTGAAACTACTACTATGAAAAATTTAGGATTGATTGCCCTTCTTTTCGCATTGCTGTCCGGTTCGGCGAACGCCCAGACTGGCACGGCGCAATGCGGGGCGAAGCGCGAGCGGCAGGTTCGCCTGATCGCGCTGGCCGAACCCTTTTCGTCCGTACATTGGATGCCGGCAAAACGCCGGGGGCTGTCCCGGGACTATACGGCTCAGGATATTCTGGAGATGATCGCGGAACTCAAACCCGATTGTCTGGAACGCTTTATTACAGGGTATCAGAATCCCGAGGACCTCGTTCCGGTGCGGAAAGGGTGTCCGCCGATGACTGTGCTGGAATTCCTCAATGCGGCGATTCTGGCTGGCGGCGAGAACTGCCACATCGTCCCCAAACTCAATCTCCAGTGGCTGAAAAGCGAACGCGGCGTAGCCTATTTCTGGAAGTCGGCCCAGGCACTCTACGACCTGCCTCTGGTGCGGCCGATCCGGAATATCAACCTCGATGTCTGGGACCATTACTGCCAGGAGATACATCCTACGCAGGAGGAACGCGATGACATGTTCCGCCGCCTGCGGGAGATCGGCTATGAGGAAATTGGTGTCAACATGACCGGCCTTTATCGGGTGAACCATCCCGAGATCGACTATGCCGATTTCAATATCAACAAGACAACGTGGCAGGTGAACGAGTCGGCGATCCGGACGCTCCGGAGCTATCCGAACATCAAGCGGCTCTATATGTATATCGACTATCCCGGTCCGATGGACGCTTTCCGGCTCAACACGCCCGACCGTCAGGCCGAGATTTACACCGAGAATATCTTCCCCCGTCAGGAGGAGCTGGGCTTCACGTTTGTCTACGCCGTTATTCAGGATTCGTGGGATGCTCACGAGAGCGTGACGAGTGCAGAGGGCCCCTACAAGGGCAAGACGATGTTCGAGATCACGAAAGAGTTGCTCGACAAGTGATTCCGTTGGTGAAACTACCTTAAATCTGCTTCATAATGAACCGGAATGCATCCATTCTACTGGGAGTAGCGTCGTTGGGCGCCGCATCCTGCTGCCAGGCACAGCAAAAACCCAATGTAATCCTGGTGCTGGCCGACGACCTGGGTTACGGCGACATCTCCGCGCTGAATCCCCGCTCGAAGATTCATACGCCGAACATCGACGCGCTCGCCGATCGCGGCATCGTCTTCACCGACGCCCATGCCACCTCATCCCTTTCGACGCCTTCGCGCTATTCCATTCTGACCGGACGTTACTCGTGGCGCACGACGCTGAAAAAAGGGGTCGGCTTCGGCTATACGGGTCCGATGATTACGGAGGGCCGGGAGACGGTCGCCTCGATGCTCTCCGACAACGGTTACAACACAGCCTGCATCGGCAAGTGGCACCTGGGCTGGAACTGGGCGAAAAAGCCCGGTGCGAAGAACGGCAAGGACGTCGATTTCAGTAAACCCGTTGCCAACGGCGTCACCGACCGCGGCGGTTTCGACTATTTCTACGGCATTGCCGCTTCGCTCGACATGCCGCCCTATGTCTATGTCGAGAATGACATGCCGACGGCCGTGCCGGACAGCATCTCGGGAAATATGGACGGACTTCGCCTGTTCCGTTCCGGCCCGATCGCACCCGATTTCGAACCCACCGAATGCCTGGGCAATTTCTTTCAACGGGCGATGAATTTCGTCGATGCGCAGACGCAGAGCGACAAGCCCTTCTTCCTCTACCTGCCGCTTACGGCGCCCCATACGCCGATTCTTCCGGCAAAGGAGTATGAAGGCCGTACCCCGATCGGGCCTTACGGTGATTTCGTGGTGATGATCGACGACCTGCTGGGCAACCTGGTTGCCCGCCTGAAGGCCAACGGACAATGGGAAAATACGATCCTGATTTTCACATCGGACAACGGATGTGCGCCTCACATCGACATTCCGCTGCTCGAGCGGCAGGGGCACTATCCCGGTTATATCTACCGTGGTTCGAAGACCGATATTTACGAAGGCGGGCACCGCATGCCGCTGATCGTGACGTGGGGAGACCGCTATGACGGTGTTGTCGATGATTCGCTCGTCTCGCTGAGTGACTTTTATGCGACCTTCGCCGAGATGGCGGGTCACGAACTGCGTGACGATGAGGCCGAGGACAGTTACAGCATCTGGAGCAACATCGCCCGGACGGGAACGACTGCCCGCAAAGACCTCGTTTCGCTCTCGGGCTTCGGTTATCTGGCGCTGCGGGTCCCCGACCTGAAACTGATCTTCTGGTGCGGCTCGGGCGGACAGTCCTATCCGACCAAACCGGAGGACTTGGCCGGGCTTCCCGACATGCAGCTTTACGACATGAATGCAGACGCGGGCGAACGCAGCAACCTGATCGGCGATCCGAAGTACCGGCAGACGGTCGAGGAACTCACCGCCCGCATGCGGCGCTATGTGAACGACGGCCGTTCGACGCCGGGCAAACCGCAGAAGAACGATACGGCCAACGACTGGGAACAAACGAAACTTTTCTGATCCGAACCAAACCATTGAACCCATGAACCATAAACTACTTACGATTCCCATGACGGCGGCCCTGCTGCCTGCGGCGGGCGTGGCGACAGCCCAGCAAAAGGCCGGACCGGTCAACATCGTCCATATCATGAGCGATGACCATTCGTACCAGACGATCAGCGCTTACGGCGGTCCGGTGTCGAAACTCGCTCCGACCCCCAACATCGACCGGCTTGCGGCCCGCGGCATTCTCTTCACGCGTGCCTATGTCGAAAATTCGATCTCTTCTCCCAGCCGCGCCACGCTGCTGACGGGCAAGTACAGCCACCAGCACGGACAGATCAAACTGGGCCGGACGCCCGCTTTCAACGCCGACCAGATGACCTTCCCGAAACTCCTGCAGCAGGCCGGATACCAGACGGCAATCTTTGGCAAATGGCATCTCTGGAGCGTGCCGCAGGGTTTCGACGACTACAAGATACTCAACGGGCAGGGCACTTACTACAATCCGGAGTTCAGCACGAAAGAGCATCCCGAGTTCGTCCGCGAGGAGGGTTACGTGGCCAATATCGTCACCAACGACGCCATCGACTGGCTGGAGCACCGCGACCGCAACAAACCCTTCTGCCTGCTGGTCCACCACAAGTCGGTCCACCGCAACTGGTTCCCGGAGCTGAAATATGCCGAACTCTACGAGGATGTCACTTTCCCCGAACCCGCGACCTTCTTCGACGATTACAGCACGCGCGGCGATGCCGCCCGCCTGCAGCAAATGACCATCGAGCACGAAATGAAGATGGTCGACGATTGCAAGGTCTACGAACTGCTTGAAAACAAGCAGGCGAAGAACAATTTCAATGCGGAATTTCTCCGTATGTCGCCTGCGGAACAGGAGCGTTTCAAGGCGGTTTACGGCCCGTTGAACGAGAAAATGCTTGCCGCCGGCTTGAAAGGGAAGGACCTCGTGCGGTGGAAATACCAGCGTTATATCAAGGATTACGTTCGCTGCGTCAAGTCGCTGGACGACGAGATCGGCCGCCTGCTGGATTACCTCGACGAAAACGGCCTGAGCGAGAACACGATCGTCGTCTACACCTCCGATCAGGGTTTCTACATGGGGGAACACAACTGGTTTGACAAACGTTTCATGTACGAGGAGTCGTTCCGCACGCCGCTCGTCATGAGTTTCCCGCAGCAGATCGCTCCGGGCACGGTGTGCGACGAACTGGTGCAGAACATCGACTTTGCTCCGACGTACCTGGCCCTGGCCGGTGTGGAGGTTCCCGCCGAGGTGTGCGGAGTGCCCCTCACGCCGCTCTTCGCGACCGGCAAGGCCCCTGCGGACTGGCGCGACGAACTCTACTACCACTATTACGACTATCCTTCGATCCATAACGTCCGCCGTCACGACGGCATTGCGACGCGGGATTACAAACTGATCCACTTCAAGGACCAGGGCGGCGGCAGCAAGGGCAAGGACCTTCCCATCGACAGCTGGGAACTTTACGACCTGAAAGCGGACCCCTTGGAGGTAAACAACGTCTACGACAATCCCCGCTATGCCGAAATCGTCGCCGACCTGAAAAAACGGCTTGCCGACAAGCGTGACGAACTGAAGATCGAAGAGAGCGAAAGCAAATTCGACCTCGAAGCGTGGAAAAGAAAAGCACCGAAGAAATAACGATCAATGAAATGCCTTATGAAATATCTTCTTTCATTCCTGCTGCTGCTCGGCAGCCTCATCGCCCGCGGCGAGACGAAAATCGCCCCCGACGACAGACGGATCGTGGTCGAAGGAGCCATGCACCTCACCTGTACCGACGGCCGGATGACGATCGACCGTTTCAGTGACGAACTGTGGGAACGTCCTGACCTGAACAACTTTTCCCGTTCGAAAGCCCTGACGCAGTCGGGCGTGCGAATCTGCTTCAAGACCGACAGCCGCACCGTCAAACCCCTTTTCAGCGACCGCGAAGGAGCCGATCTGCGCAAGCCGTCGAATTTCTACGGCGTCTACCGCGACGGCGAATTCGTCGGGGCCGTTCCCGGCGATCAGCTCGTGCTGGTATCGCCCGGGGAGGGCGCCGTCGAGTGGGAGATCGTCCTGCCGATCTATTACGGCGTCAATTTCGACGGACTGCTTCTCGATGACGGCGCCAAACTGCTTGACGTAAAGCGGAAGAAACGTCCGGTGTATGTGGCCATCGGGGATTCGATCACCCACGGTGCGGGGCAGTCCCAGTGCGGGTCGGAGGGTTCGTATCCCTTCGTGCTGGCATCGATAAACGGGTATTATCTCTACAACCTCGGCGTCGGCGGTTCGCAGATTTCGCCTGCCGTCGCCCGGGAACTGACGGATGTCAAAGTCGACATTATCACCGTGCTGTGGGGCTTCAACGACTGGAACGGCGGTACGCGGGGCGACATCGCGGAGATCGCACGCCGCTACGAACGGTTTTTGACTGAGTTGAGGCGGGTGCAGCCCGATGCACGCATCTACTGCATCCTGCCGACGACGGCAGCCGACGAGACCGGTACGCGGGGCAAGCGTGCGCCCGGAAAGCCGCTCTCCGAGGTGCGCACGGCCGAACGCCGGATCGTGGAACAGGCCATTGCACAGGGCGACCGGAAGCTTTTCCTCATCGAGGGAAACAAGCTCTCTGCGGTTGAGGACCTCAAAGGAAACGTCCATTTCGACAACAAGGGAGCGAAGCGCTTCGGCGAGGCACTCGCAAAACTCGTGAAATAATTCTAACGATACGGCCATGCGTAACAGCACTATCCTCACCCTGGGCGCCTCGCTGCTGGCGGGATGCGCGACGAAAAGCGGGCAGAACCAGCTTTCGGTCACACGTCTCCCGGATGCGAAGCCCCGCAACGTGATCTTCATCCTGAGCGACGACCATCGCTACGACTACATGGGATTCCTGAATACCGTGCCGTGGCTGCAGACGCCCAATCTGGATTTCATGGCCGCCAACGGCGCCTATGTCCGGAACGCCTTCGTCACCACGTCGCTCTCCTCACCCTCCCGGGCCTCCATCCTGACGGGCATGTTCTCGCACGAGCATACCGTGGTCGACAATGTCGCGCCTGTGCCCGAGGGGCTTACGTTCTTCCCGCAGTACCTGCAGGAGGCGGGGTATGTGACGGGCTTTTTCGGGAAATGGCACATGGGCGATACGGACAACCGCCCGCAGCCCGGATTCGACCATTGGGAGAGCTTCGAAGGGCAGGGGACCTATTACAACGTGGAAATGAACGTCAACGGCAAGGATGTCGTCTATCCCGAGGACGCCTATGTGACCGACCTGCTGACCGACCACGCCATCGATTTCATCGAGGAGAACCGCGAAAAACCCTTCTTCGTCTACCTTTCGCACAAGGCCGTGCACGACCCGTTCGCGGCGTCGGAGGAGCATGAGGGTATCTACGACGACGAGCGGATTCCGAAGCCGGCGAATTTCGATACGCCGACCTACGGCCTGCATGCCGTGCCGTCGAAAGACGCCGCCGGCCAGCCTGCCAAGGGTAGCGCGTGGTACGGCGAGGAGCGTCTTCCCGACTGGGTCAAGGCCCAGCGCGAGAGCTGGCACGGGGTCGATTACAGCTATTTCGGCCGCACAGACTGGGAGACCGAGGCCAAACGCTACTGCCAGTGCCTGACCAGTATGGACGCCTCGATTGGCCGTATCCTGGATTACCTGCGCAAGACCGGCATGGATCGCAATACGCTCATCATCTACATGGGCGACAACGGTTTCTGCTGGGGCGAGCACGGCCTGATCGACAAGCGGACCTTCTACGAGGCTTCGGTGCGCGTTCCGATGCTTGCCTATTGCCCCGAGATCATCGCGCCGGGGACCGTGGTCGAACCGATGGTGCAGAACATCGACATCGCCCCGACCGTCATGGAGGCGTGCGGGATCGATAAGGCTCCGCAGATGCGGGGACAGTCGATGCTGCCGCTGCTCGAGGGCGAAGAGGTCGCCGACTGGCGCAAGCGAATCTATTACGAATACTACTGGGAGTACGATTTTCCCCAGACCCCCACGACGTTCGGCGTGAGGACGGATAAGTACAAGTACATCCGTTACCACGGCATCTGGGACACCAACGAGTTCTACGATCTGGAGAACGATCCCCATGAGACCCGCAACCTGATCGCCGAGCCCGCATACCGGGAGACGATCGAGCAGCTGGCGAACGATCTTTACACGTGGCTCGAGGAGACGGACGGCATGAACATCCCCCTGAAGCGGACGGTCAAGCCCCGGATCGGCGATCACCGGAATCTCGATGTCAACTGACCGAAATACTTTCGTTATGCGTAAATTGCTGTTTGTCATTGTGTTGGGTCTGTTGTTCGCGGAGGCCCGTGCCCAGGAGCCTGCGAAGACGTTCAACCGCTACGGAATGGCGTTGGTGAGGGAAGGTGCGGGATGGAAGGTCCGGAACGAAGCCCGAATGGCCGAAAAATTCGGGTTCGATCCCGACACCGTACCCGGCTGGCGGGAGCCCTGGCGGTATGTGCCCGACCGGATACGTCCGGCTGATTTCGAAAAATGCACGGTCCGGAGTTTCGACTACAAGCGCTACCCCGCTTATGCCTGCCGCATGGATGTCTATTTGCCGGCAGGGCAGGGCGAAGGGCCCTTCCCATTCATGTTGTTCATCCACGGCGGCGGCTGGATGACCGGCCACGAAAAGACGCCCAACATGGTGCTGCCCGCGTCGTGGTTCGCTTCGAACGGCATTGCCGTGATGAGTGTCAGCTATACACTTTCGGGGCAGGGTACGTTCGGGGATACCTGCGCGGATTTGCGCGATGCGCTGGCATTTATCCGCACACACGCTCCGGAGTGGGGTGTGGATGCCGGGCGTTTCGGCTTTTACGGCTTCTCTGCCGGGGGACATCTGACCTCTTACATGGGCCTGACGACGCCGGGAACGAAGCTCTTCATCTCTTCGGCCGGACCTGCCGACATGGTGGCTCACGGACGGGAGTGGCTTGACAAGCGTAGGGACCTGGTGCGCTATTTCGGGTTCACGTCCGACGACACGGAGAACCTGCGCAAAGCCTCGCCGCTGTTCATCATTCCGCAGCCCGGGGACCGGATACCCGCCGCGATGATTATCCAGGGATTGATGGACCCGCTCGTCGATTCCGGCCCGACCCTCGATTTCGCCGCTGAACTTAAAGCCAAAGGAGCGGCTGTCGTGGAACTGCGGGCCGTGCCCTATGGTCCGCACGGAGTCGTAAACCCGCGTTTTTACCGGTATGAAGAGTTTCTGTTCGACATGCTGGCTTTCGCGAAGGAACACTTATAGCGTCAAAAGCCTGACCCGGCTATAAGGAAAGTTTACTTTGTTGCTTGCGTTTATTGTTGATTGTCAATTATTTGAATGTTGTATAAGTTCATTTTAGTCCGGGGCTCTGTCGGCCGGATTGTTTTGTGACTTAATTTTACATTTACAAACCTGAACAGCTGAACCGAATGAAAAAAGAGTATTGTTCTTCACCCCGCCTTCTGGTGACGGCGGCCCTGATGACAACGGGAGCGATCTCCCCGGCAGCGGCGCAGACGCAGCAGCCTGCCGGCGCTGAAAAGCCGAATGTGCTTTTTCTTTTTGTCGACGACATGACCTTCGACGGAGTGGCGGGCCTGGGAAATCCGGAGTTGAAAACACCGAACCTCGACCGGCTTATCGCCAACGGAACCGCCTTTACGAATACCTACAATATGGGTGGCTGGCACGGGGCCGTGAGTGTTGCAAGTCGTTCTATGCTGATGACCGGGTGTTATCTGTGGAAGGCCCGCGAGTGCGAAAAGGAGCAGTACCTTCCTTCCGTCGAAAACCGCGAAATGTGGGTTCAGGTGATGAAGGATGCCGGCTATGATACCTACATGACCGGAAAATGGCACATCAAGTATACGACGCCGGAGCAGTTTTTCGACGAAACGGAGGATGTCCGGCCGGGCGGATGCCCGGGATTGGCGGAGGTGGAGTACGACCGGCCCAAATCGCCGGAAGACGACACCTGGATTCCCTGGGACAAACAGTGGGGCGGCTATTGGGAGGGCGGCAAGCACTGGACGGAGGTGCAGGCTGACGACGCGGTGCGTTATCTCGACCGGCATAAGAAGTCCGGCAAACCCTTCTTCATGTATGTGGCCTTCAATGCGCCTCACGATCCCCGGCAGGCTCCGAAGGAGTTCTATGACATGTATCCCGTCGATGAGATCGCTGTGCCGGAGAACTTTCAGCCGGAACATCCGCTCAAGGAGCTGATGGGGTGTCCTGAGACGATGCGCGACGAACGGCTTGCGCCGTTTCCCCGCACGGAGTATGCCGTTCGGAAGCACCGGCAGGAGTATTATGCCATTATCACGCACCTCGACCGGGAGATCGGGCGTATTCTGGACCGACTGGAAGAAAGCGGCCTGAAGGAGAATACCCTCGTGGTCTTTGCCGCCGATAACGGACTCAGCTGCGGACACCACGGGCTGATGGGCAAGCAGAATGTCTATGAAGATTCCATGCGGGTTCCGCTCGTTTTCAGCGGTTACGGCATTCCCAGAAATGAAAAACGCGACTGCCTCAATTACATGCAGGACCTCGTGCCGACCGTCTATGACATCGCCGGCATAAAGATCCCGGATCATGTCGATTTCCGGTCGCTTGTCCCGATGCTCAGGGATGCGGATGCCGTGCACTATCCGGCTGTTTACGGTGCGTACCGGAATCACCAGCGAATGGTTCGCAGCGACCGGTATAAACTCGTGTTCATTCCGGAGGCCCAAACGGTCTATCTGTTCGACCTGTGGGATGATCCGCAGGAGATGCACAATCTCTACGGGAATCCGGCTTATGACAAAGTGGTCGCCGGGTTGGTGGAAATCTACCGGAAACTGGCGACGGAAACCGGGGATACGCAGTTGAAGCGGATGGCCGAACTCTATCCGAAACTTTTCAGCTGATAGCGTTCCGGACACAATCATAAATCAAGTCATAGCGGACCATGCCGAGCTTCCCGGGGAAGTGCGGCCGGAGTCCCATACGCCTGACCCGTACCCCGAAACGGAGGCCGGCTTCCGGCCTGGATTTTATTTAACTTATTGATTCTGTTTAAATTATTATCAAATTCATTATCTGATTATGCATCAAAAAATCACTCGAATGATTGCCTTGCCGGGCCTGTCGCTTCTGCTTTTCCTGTCCGGGGGCTGCACCGCCCGGGCCGAAGGCGTAAAATCTCCGGCGGATTATGTGAATCCCTTTATCGGCGCGAGTTGCAATCCTGACGCGGCGGGAGCCTACCATGGCTTGGGCAAAACTATTCCCGGGGCTGTCACTCCCTTCGGGATGGTGCAGGTGAGTCCCAACACGGTGACCGGCAAGGACAAGAGCTCGGGTTACAGCGATGAGCACAGGACGATCGAGGGCTTTGCGCTGACACAGATGAGCGGTGTGGGCTGGTTCGGCGACCTGGGGAATTTCCTCGTCATGCCGACAACCGGTCCGCTGAAGACGATTCCGGGCAAGGAGGACGGCACGATCAGCGGCTGGAGATCCTACTACGACAAGCCTACGGAGACTGCCAGGGCGGGCTACTATTCCGTGAACCTGACGGATTACGGCATTCGCGCGGAGACTTCCGCTACGCCGCACTGCGGAATCATGCGCTTCACCTTCCCCGAGCACGACTGTTCGCGCATCCAGATCGACCTGGCCCGCCGTGTGGCGGGTTCGTCGGACTACCAGTACCTGAAAGTTGTCAACGACAGCACGATTATGGGCTGGATTAAATGCACGCCCGACGGCGGCGGCTGGGGCAACGGAAAGGGACAGGTGAAATATACGCTCCATTTCTACGGCCGTTTCAGCAAACCGCTGAAGGACTATGGTTTTTGGAGCGCCGACATTCCGGACGATTGGGTGCGCAAACGCGATGAGGTGACGAGTATTCCCTACCAGACGCGTCTTTCGCAGGCCGACGTTATCCGGGACAAGTCGGAGTTCGAAGGCAAGAGTATCGGATTTTTCACGGAGTTTGCGTCCGGAGCCGGCGAACAGGTGACGCTGAAGGTGGGTATTTCGTTCGTGGACCAGCAGGGTGCGGAAAACAATTTCAATGCGGAGATTGCCGGCAAGGATTTCGGGACGGTACGGGCCGAGGCCCACGACCTTTGGAACAAGGAACTGAGCCGCGTGGCGATCGAAGGCGGCACGGAAGACCAGAAGACCATTTTCTATACTTCGCTCTACCATACGATGATCGATCCGCGTATCTATACCGATGTGGACGGCCGCTACGTGGGCGGGGATTATGAAATACACAATACCGACGGGAAATTCACGAAACGGACGATCTTCAGCGGCTGGGATGTTTTCCGCAGCCAGATGCCGCTGCAGACCATCATCAATCCCGCCTTGGTCTGCGATATGCTCAATTCGCTCATCACGATGGCCGGACAGAGCGGTCGGGAATATTTCGAGCGCTGGGAGTTCTTCAATGCCTATTCGGGCTGCATGATCGGCAATCCGGCGCTCTCTGTGCTTGCGGACGCCTACGTCAAGGGCATTCGCACCTACGATGCTGAAGCCGGGTATCGTTATGCGCTGAACACGTCGAAACTTTTCGGCAACGACAAGTTCGGTTACAGTTTCGACAACCGGAACCGGGGTATTTCGCTGACGCTCGAATATGCCTATTTTGACTGGTGTATCGCCCAGATGGCGAAGGCGATGGGTAAAGAGGACGATGCCGCGGCGTTCCTGAAAAAAGGTGGGGCATACCGCAATCTCTGGAACGAGGAGTTGGGCTGGTTCCGTCCCCGCCTGGAAAACGGAGACTGGGCACCGATGAAGCCGAAAGGACGTTTGCAGCAGGGCTGGGGCTGCACCGAGAGCAATCCGTACCAGCAGGGCTGGTTCGTGCCCCACGATGTGAAGGGCATGGTCGAACTGATGGGCGGCCGGGAGGCCGTGCTGGAAGACCTCGAGGTGTTTTTCTCCAAAGCTCCCGCCGACCTGAAGTGGAATGACTACTACAACCACGCCAACGAACCGGTACACCTTGCGCCGTTCCTTTTCAACCGGCTCGATACGCCGTGGGAAACGCAGCGCTGGACGCGCCACATCTGCGAGAACGGCTACAAGAACGCAGTCGAGGGCATCGTCGGCAACGAGGATGCCGGGCAGATGTCCGCATGGTATGTGCTGGCAGCCTCCGGCATACACCCCGCCTGCCCGGGCGAGACCCGGATGGAGATCACGAGCCCCGTGTTCGACCGTATCGAGTTCCGTCTCGACCCGGATTATGCCGCAGGGGAGAAATTCACGGTCGTCGCGCATGACAACGCTCCCGGAAACCGCTATATCCAGAAAGCCCTGCTGAATGGCAAAGAGTACGGTAAATGCTACCTGGACTTTTCCGATATCGCCGCAGGTGCGACGCTGGAACTCTTCATGGGGCGTGAGCCGAACAAGAACTGGGGCGTCAACTGACCCTGCTTATCCGGGGAGTGCGCCTCCCCGGGTAAGTATTTTAATCTGCTGAAACAGACACTAACCTGATTAAACTTATAACCCTATGACTAAAAACTTACTACTGAAGGTCGCTGTCGTGCTATGCGGCGTCTGGTTTGGAGGGAGAACCGCTGCCTTTGCCCAGCAAAGCTATGTCGTGACCGGCGAGGTCTTTACGAACGTTTCCGAACCCATAGTCGGTGTCACTGTCGTGGAGAAGGGTGCAGCCGGAGGCGGTGCCATTACGGACTCCAAAGGCCATTTTACCCTGAAGGTTTCGAATCCTAAAGCGACGCTTTCCTTTTCCTATGTGGGTATGAAACCCTCCGAAGTGGAACTTGCCGGACGCACGCACGTCCGTGTAACCCTTTATGAGGACCAGCAGCTGCTCGACGATGTCGTCGTGATCGGTTACGGTACGGCCAAGCGGAGCGATCTGACCGGTTCTGTGGCTTCGGTTTCCAAAGCGGCCCTCAGCGACAAGATGATCGTCAATATGGAGGATGCCCTCCGCGGACAGGTTGCAGGCGTTCGGGTGCTGTCGAACAACGGCGAGCCCGGTGAAACGCTGAACATCCGTATCCGCGGCGCGGGTTCGCTCAATGCCAGCAACTCGCCGATTTACGTGATTGACGGTCTGGTGAGCGAAACGGCCGATGTCGCACCGGGCGACATCGAATCCATCGAAATTCTGAAGGATGCCTCTTCCACTGCCATCTACGGTTCGAAGGGTTCGAACGGCGTGGTGATGATCACTACGAAACGCGGTAAAAGCGGACAGGTGCAGGTTTCGCTGGATATGAGTTTTTCGGTCCAGGAAGCGGCCAGCAAACTAGACCTGATGAACTCCTACGAATTTGCGCAGGCGATGTATTGGAGTGCCTACAATTACTACCCGAAGGATGCCGAGGGTATCAATTTCGGGCAGGCGTCGCGCACGTTCTACAAGGATTCCGAGGGTAATTTTTACCAGTATAACCAGATGAGCAAATGGAACAATCCGTCCGATTATCTGGACCCTGCGAATCCCAACTATGTCAACACCGACTGGCAGGAGGCGATGATGCGCCAGGTGCTCGTGCAGGAGTATCGCGTCAATGTGAGCGGCGGCGATGCCAAGAACCGTTTTTCGGTCATGGCCGGGTATTACAACCAGCCGGGTATCCTCATCCATAGTGATTATGACCGCTATTCGCTGCGTGCCAATTACGAACATACTTTCAAGAGGGGCGGGGCTTTCGGCTTGAATTTCAGCGGCCTGCACTCCGAGCAGCAGGGCTTGTCGACCGATGGCAGCGGTGTGACGATGAACATGCTGGCGCAGGCGCCTACGAAACCGCTTTCGGCGCAGGATTGGATCGTCGAGGGTAATGAAAACCGTTACGAGAACAACAACTCGCTCTATCAGGCAAAAAGCATCAAGCGGCAGAGCAACCGCAAGAATGCCAACCTGCGTATCTATTTCAACGTGCCGATCGCAAAGGATTTCAAACTTTCGATTGCGGGCAACTTTTCGAATAACGAGCTGCATAACCAGAATTACTATCCGAAGGATGTTCAGCAGGGACGTCAGGAGGGCGGCAAAGCGATCAATACGATGTCCAACGCTTTCTACTGGAACAGCGAGAACCTGCTGACCTACAACCCGAAATTCTCGAATCCGGACCACAAGTTCGATGCGATGGCTGGTATCATCATCGAGCAGACCAACCGCAAGGAACTCAGCACCGAGACGCACGGTTTCGACCTCGAAGAGCTCAATACGGGAGCCATGCAGGACGGTAAAACGCCGTACAGCATTTCGACCAACTATACGAACGTGCGTATGCTCTCTTATCTCGGGCGTGTGAATTATTCGTACAAGAACCTCTATTTCACCGGCTCGATTCGTTTCGACGGTTCGTCGAAATTCGGACGGGACAACAAATGGGGCGTTTTCCCTTCGGGGGCCGTCATGTGGCGTCTGTCCGAAGAACCGTTCCTGAAAAACGTCGAGGCGCTGAGTAACCTGAAACTGCGCTTCTCGGTCGGATCGACGGGCAATGCCTCCATTCCCTCGCTGCAGTCGCTCAGTACGATGTCTTCGATTTTTTATCCTGTGGACGGTTCGACCCCTTCCTATGGTGTCGTGACCGACCGGCCTGCAAATCCCTATCTGAAATGGGAGAGTATGGTGCAGTATGACGCGGCACTCGAGTTCGGCTTCTTCAGGAACCGGTTGAGCGGTACGCTGGAGGTTTATTCGAAGAAGACTTCCGATCTGCTTTTCGAACGCCCGATTCCCTATACGACGGGTTACGCGACCCAGTGGAGCAACATCGCTTCCGTTAGGAACAACGGTCTGGAAATCACGCTGAATACCGTTCCCGTGCAGACGAACAGCGTTTCCTGGTCGCTCGATTACAACATGGCCTTCAACCGTTCCCGGGTTCTGTCGCTGGGCGGTGCCCAGGAGCTGATTCTCAATCCGGCGTCTGCGAG
The DNA here is from genome assembly GCA_001941065.1 of Alistipes sp. Zagget8. Lineage (GTDB taxonomy): Bacteria > Bacteroidota > Bacteroidia > Bacteroidales > Rikenellaceae > Alistipes. The sequence continues at coordinate 385,509 of MSHJ01000010.1, read as the reverse complement.
CCGCTGTTCGAATTTCGGTATTCTGCGTGTCGGCCAGCCGTTGGGTAATTGGTATGGTTATCAGAGTAACGGTGTCTGGAGACTTCAGAGTGAAATCGACGCGCTGCCGGACGATTATTCTTCGGCCGGAATTGCCAAAAGCAACCTGCGTCCCGGATATACGCGTCTGGTCGATCAGAACCATGACGGAACGGTCAACGAGAACGACCGCGTCATTCTGGGTAATTCCGAACCCAAATTTACCGGCGGTATGGTCAATACGCTGCGTCTGTTCAACTTTACGCTGACGGTCGGGATGGAGTTCTCCGTCGGGGGTAAGATCTTCAATGCGACCGCACGCGAGCTTACGCAGCTCAACAGCAACGGAGGCCGCAATATCCTCCGGTCGGCGGCGAACTATTGGACGCCTACGCTGTACGACATGACGACCGGAGAGGTCGTGTTCCAGGGAAACGAGGGTTCCGACCTGAAGATGCCGACGAATTCCTGGGAGGAAATCCTCACCGACCGCTATATCGAAGATGCGTCTTACCTCCGGCTGGACAATATTTCGCTGAGCTATACGCTGCCTGCGGCGCTCACGAAAAAGTTCTTTGTGAACAAAATGTCGGTTTTCTTTGCGGTGCGCAATGCCTATGTATTTACGAATTACTCGGGATACGATCCGGATGTGAGCGTAGCGAAAGGAGCCTATGCCGACATGCTTCCGAAGCTGGATGCCGCGTCGTTCCCCCACACGAGAAGCTATACGCTGGGTCTTTCCCTGACATTCTGATGTGTAAACCTAAAACAACCGAATCATGAAAATAAGAGAGATAAAACTGATGTTCGTGCCGGTCGTCCTGAGTGTGGCACTGTCGCTCGGGGCCTGCGCCGACTTTCTCGAGGAGACCTCCGAGTCGAAGCGGGTGATGAACAATTTTTATAAAACGACGGAAGAACTCGAAGCCGGACTGCTCGGCGTATATGCTACGGCCAAGATAGTCTATGAGGGTGCGGCCCTCGGCGTTGCGAACGTGGGTACGGACGAGGTGTATGCCATCAATGCCTCGAGCAATATGGGCGTTGCCGACCGTTACCTCTATCCGGCCAGCCACAACACGGTGACACAATGGTATCAGCGCCATTTCAAGATTATCCAGACTGCCAATATCATCATCGACTATGCGCCTAAGGTGCCGAATATCGCAGAGAAGGACATGAACCGGATCATCGGCGAAGCGAAGGTCATCCGGGCCTGGTGCTATTTCCGGCTGGTCCAGACGTTCGGACCTGTGCCGGTGGAATTGAAGGAGACGACCGACATCAGTTTCCGCATCAGGCGGAACCCGATCGGCGAAGTCTATGCCGCCATTATCGACGATCTGAAGTTTGCAGCCGGAGAGGGTATCCTGCCTGAAAACATTACGACGGGGCACGTCAACCGTTGGGTGGCCAAGGGTATGCTGGCGAAGGTTTACCTGACGCTGGGAACCTCTATGAACCGCAATCCCCAGCCGGTTCCCGAGTACGACGAACTCGAGTATGACCCTGCGGAGCTTTTCGGGGAGTGCCTCACGTTGTGCGACGAGATTATCGCCTCCGAAAAGTATTCGCTGTGCCAGACCTACGGCGACATTTTCCTGCTCGGCAAGAAGAACGGTCAGGAATCCATGTGGGAGCTCCAGTTCAGCAGTTCCCCCGGCCTGGGCAGCAATTGGTCGAAGCAGTTCGGTGTGCAGCAGACGGGTAATGCCAATGCCGCTACCGTAAGCTGTCTGGTCGGGTCGAGTTCGTTCGCTCCCCCTCCCAGCTTTTACCGCTATTTCAAATTGGGCGACAGCCGCAGAATCTGGAGCATTGCCGATTACCGCGTGCGGTACGACACCAGTACGGGCGATCCGCTGGACCTGGCCTACCTGAAAGATGAGTCTATTTCGGATGTTACGGACGAGACCTTCAATATCGACACGGACGATCCCGATTCGCTGAAGCGTTCGATGATCAGTATTCCGGGCGGACGTTTGCGCGTGAGCAAATATCGTTGGGGATACGGCGCCGATCCGTCGATGTATTGGGCGGAGACCCTTTCGTTCGAGTCGACCAACTGTCCGAACAACGTGATCGTGCTGCGCTATGCGGATATTTTGCTGATGCGCATCGAGGCCGACATGCTCCGCAATCAGGGCACGGCAGGCAGCGAGTCGCTGAAGATCATGAACGAGCAGCTGCTGGCCCGTGCGCGTGGTTGGAATGCCGCGGCGAACCGCTATTATACCGTGGAAGAGATGAAGGAGCAAGCCCTGGCGGATGCCCGGAAATGGCTCGATGTGGCCACGGCCAATCACGAAAAGAATCCGACGGCCGAAACGGAAACGGAACTGGCGGAGGCCCGGGCCAATTTTGCTGCCAAGGAAGCCCGGTGCCTGGTGGATTATACGGCCGCGACCCTGACTTACGACGAACTGCTGACGCAGCGGGCCTGTGAGTTGTGCTTCGAGTTCCACCGCTGGTTCGACCTCTGCCGGACGGGCCGGCTGCACACGCTGGCACCTGCACGCGTCGTCAACCCGAACTCGATTCCGGTGATTAATTTCAACTTCGAGGTCAATTATCTGATGCCGATTCCGACCTACGAGCTGGACCTCGCGGAGGATAAGTCGCTGTTCTATCAGAACTATGGTTACTAAAAACGGACGATTATGAAAAAAATACAATATTTGATGCTTGCGCTTCTCTTTTTTACGGCCTGTGAAAAAGACGACACAAACTTCGGCGGTCCGTCGCAGGAGCTGAGCACTTTGCAGGCGAAAGACATTTTCTATAATTGTGCCACTCTGCAGGGTGTGTACAATCCGGTGGGGGAGCGGGTCGCTTCGCAGGGATTTGTCCTGTCGCCGTCGCCCCTCGAGGGGTCGAACACCGGTACGGAGTACCTGCTGGAAGACGTGCAGACCGGCAAATTCGAACTCCGGGTGGAGGGTCTCGACCGGAAAACGGATTATTACGTGAAGGCGTTTATCGTCAAGAATTCAGGCCAAAAGGTCTATGGGAACAATATCATTTTCCGCACGGACTCCGTGCTCATCGATCCTCCGGGAACTCCGACGGGCGTGGTGACGGTTATTGACGGAAAGACGGTCTCGGTTGCCGAGACGGGGTCGACGCTGGGCGATGAAAGGCTGACGGCCGAAGACCGGCGGTCGACGACGGTCAAGCCCGGTGATTACGGAATCTATTACTGGACGGATGAGGAGGGACGCGACAATGCCCGAAAATTCTCCCTCGGCGAGCCGCTCGCTAATCTGAATGCGATTTCCGATGAAGTCGTTTATGAGGTGGCCGGGCTGAAACCCGATACGAAATACAACTATGCGCTCTATATCCGGACGGGCATTTATTTCAACGGAGACAAGTGGAAGGCTTTTTCGAAAGAGGTGGAGAGCGATGCCGGGACGTTCCGGACCAAGGCACTCGAAACTCCTGCCGTTTCTACCGGTGAGGTGTCGGACGTGACGCCCACTTCGCTGACCATTGCCGGTGTATTGGATTTCAACGGATACGATCCCGATGCACGTTTCGGCATCGAGTACGGACCGGGTTCGACGGAGTTCTCCGACAAGGCGTATGCCGTCGGCCTGGAGGAGGAGTCGAACGATTACAAGGTCTTTGTGAAGGGGCTGAAGCCGAGTACGAAATATTATTACCGGGCATTCGTCGAAATCGACGGGTTCAGTGCCGCAGGCGCTGTCGTGAACAGCTTTACGACGGATAAGGCGGGGAATCCCGTCGTCGATGAATACCTGTTGGATTACGATTTCCGGGTGGAGAATTTCACGGTCAATTCGGTCGTACTGCGTGCCAAGCTGCTCTCTGACGGCGGAACGGCGCTTACCTCCAAAGGATTCCTCTACGGAACGTCGGCCAATGCCGTAGACCGGAAGGTCGAGGTTAAAGAAGAGATCGCTTCCGACGGGATGTACGATTATTTCGAGGGTAAACTTACCGATCTTCCGGAGGGCACCGTTTACTATAAGCCTTTCGCGGCCAACGAACATGGTGAGACGGTCTATGGAGAGGTCTGCCAGATACATACGGCCGTGAGCGGAGGTTCGCTCTATGTGCTGGACCTCAAGAGCGCCTTGACCCCGGCTTACAAGAACATGGTTTATAGCGACACGCAATTACTTTATTACGAACTCGATCCGATCGTGAGCGGCAATACCGCCTACTACATGCTGGATCGCAACGTGGGTGCGACGATGGCTTACGGAGCGGATTTCTACGACAAGGCGTTCGATACCGGCATTACCTATCCCGCGCTTTTCGAGGCGGCCGGTTATTATTACCAGTTCGACCGGTCGGTTCCTTCCTCGACTCCGGATGTGAAAGTCGTGACCAATATGAGTACGATTCCCTGGAGATGGACGCAGAGTGAGGCGATGTACGACGATCCTCCGATGAATCTCAAGGGCGACGTGTGGACTGTCGACAACTGTCCCGAAGGTTATACGATGGCGACGACCGAGGATTTGAAGGCAATCGTCAATGCTGTCGAACCGATTCCGGCACGGCAGACCCTGCCTAATCTCTTCAAGGCGACGCGCTTCGGTGCGACGGGCTGGCGTGCTCCGGCCAACGGCAACATGACCAACGGATCGCTCGTGACGTGTGATTTGTGGTGTGCCGACGCCGGAACGCCCAAGGGTACGGGTAAGAACACCGGTGCCTATATCATGCGCATCGCTGCACCTCCTACGGGCACCTTCTCGATTACCTCGGCTTCGACCCGCTTTACGGGACGTCCGATTCGCTGCCTGCGCAAAGCGACGCTCGACGCCGGACAGCAGCAGATTCCCTAAAAATAATTTTACCCATCCTGCGCGGCAGGTCGTTCGGCCGCAGCGCGGGATGGGTGATTTTAAGCAAATGCGATTATCAATAAACCGATGAATCCATGTATGGAATCCGAACGATAACGACTTTTTCGGCCATGGGCTGTGCTGCCGTAGCGGCAGCGCAGGAGCGGCCGAACGTGCTGCTCATCATCACCGACCAACAGCGCTGGGATATGGTGAGTGCGCTCCATGAAAGCGAGTTTTTTTCCACGCCCAACATCGACCGCCTGGTGCGGCGCGGATGCTGTTTCGACAATACCTATTGCGCCAACCCGATTTCGGTCCCTTCGCGCTGGGCCTTGTTTACGGGCGAATCCACGGCGTGCTTCGACATCCAGGACAATACTGCACCGGTGTCCCGCAAGGAGGATATGCTCGAGGTGGCGCGGACGAGTTCGTTGGGCGCGTTGTTCAAACAGGCGGGCTATCGGAACTATTATGCCGGCAAGTCCCACCTGCCTTTCGGTGAGGGCCGGAGCCCGGGCGGCGACAAGGCGGTCAACTGGCAGTTCGATCATCTCACGAAGGATGACAGGCTCGGTGCGGTGGAGAAAAGCGAGGCGTTTTTCCGGGAATACCGCCCGGACGGGCAGCCTTTCCTGTTCGTCGTGTCGCTCATCAACCCCCATGACATCGGGGCGGATAAAATCGTCATCGCCGACAATCCCCGGCCGGAGACGAATCCGCAGTCGGCCAAACCGGCGGGAATCAACGCCCTGACTTATCTGCCGCGAATCCGGGAACTGGGCAATGACTATTTCCTCAGCGATGCTTCCGGCAGGCTGCCGTTCAATTTTGCGCCGACGGACGATCATCCGCAGAACCCGATTTTCCGGAAGACCTACGGCGCATACAGCGAGCTGATGTGGAAAAAGTACATCTGGTTCTATCACCGGCTGGTCAAGCAGGTGGATGCCGAGATCGGCCGGGTGCTCGATGCGTTCGAAAGCTCTCCCTATGCCGAAAACACGGTCGTGGTTTTCACCTCCGACCACGGAGACATGATGGCATCGCACGGATTGGGCAAGAAGAACATCATGTACAACGAGTGTCAGCGCGTGCCGCTGATCTTCTCCGGACCGGGCGTACAACCCCGCATCGACCGCACGACGCCGGTCTGCAACGGTTGGGACCTTGTTCCGACGCTGTGCGGTATCGCGGGTGTGCCGGTTCCGGAACGGCTCGAGGGCGTGTCGCTGTGGGACTATGTCTGTGGCCGGGAACAGGCCGTTCCAAGAAAGCACCTCTATCTGGAGGGCTCGAATGCGTTCGAAATCATTCAGGAGGGGCGCTGGGCCTATGTCCTTTACGAGATGCCGGGCAATCCGGCCGTGCTTTTCGACCTCGAAAACGATCCGGGACAACTGCATAACCTGGCGCCGGACCCGGCTTATGCCTCCAAAGTCGGGGAATTGAGGGAAATTCTGAATCAGGAACTGAAAAAACGGGGACTGACACTCTCCGACAATCGCCCGTATTCGATCTCGGGCCTTGTGAAAAACCGAAAATAACAAAATGCAATGAATGGAAAAACAATTACCGGACTGACGGCCCTGCCGCTTTTGGCCGCATCCGCAGCGCAGGGGGCGGACAATCGCCCGAATGTGCTCTACATCATGACCGACCAGCAGAGTTACTACATGATTTCGGCCATCACCGAGGCGCTCGGAAACGATCCCTACGCCCGCAATCCCTATTTTAAGACCCCGAACCTCGACCGGCTCGTGCGGAACGGTTATACGTTTTCGAACTGCTATGCCGGGCATCCCGTCTCCGGGCCGTCGCGCTTTGCGCTGCTTACCGGCGAGGCGCCCAATTCCTTCGGGATGACGGGGAACTTTTCGCCGGGCGGCGAGGCGGGTGAACGCATGCTCGCAACCATCGAAACCCGCGCTATGGGTTCGCTGTTCCGGAAAGCGGGTTATACGACCTGTTATGCCGGCAAGGTTCACCTGCCGTGGGCAAACGGCAACAGCGGGAAGGGATCGATCTACGAACCTCCCTACCGTTACGGTTTCGACGAGTATCTGAGCAAGAAAGACCGCGACGAAATGGCTGACAAAGGAGCGGAGTTCATCACCGAATACAAGGGCGATAAACCCTTCCTGCTCTTCCTTTCGTTTATGAATCCGCACGATATCTGCATGGCGCAGTTGCTGTTCAACAACAAGCAGCTGTCCGATTTTGACACCAGCGAGATCGAAATGTGGGCGCGGGAGAACCAGCTCCGCTGGCGTCAGGCTTACCGCTCGATAGACCCCGCGAAGTTCGACGGCGACGAGCTGGCCCGACTGCCGTTCAACACAGCCGAAACGGACCGTTTCCCGGCGGTGAAACTGAAGCAGCCCTATGGGGAGGACAAGCATAAAACCCGGGCGCATATCTGGTTCTATTACCGGCTCATGGAGCAGGTGGACAAGGAGATAGGGGTGGTGTTGGATGCCTTGGAGACGAGTCCTTACAAGGACAATACGATCGTCGTGTTCACATCCGACCACGGTGAGCTGGCCGGATCGCACGGGGCCGTGGGCAAGAACCTTCCCTATCAGGAGTGTCAGAAGGTTCCGTTCATCTTCGTCGGCAAGGGTATCCGGCAGGGCGTGATCGACAATACGACGCCTGTATGTAACGGCTGGGACCTGCTGCCTACGCTGCTCGACCTTGCGAACATCGAGATCCCGAAGGAACTGAACGGCATGTCCCTTGTCAATACGCTCCGGACGGGCGTCCCCGTCGATCGCCGGTATCTCTATTACGAGACCGTCAATTCGTATGGCATATTGGACAGCGGCAGATACAAGTATACCCGCTTCGGTCTGCCGGAGGCGGGTGAAAACGGCGTAGAGTCGCTCATTGATCTCAAAAACGATCCGGGCGAACTGCATAACCTCGCCGGTGACAAGGCATATACG
>MSHJ01000010.1:0-377691 GCA_001941065.1 Alistipes sp. Zagget8 | reverse complement strand
AGGCATATACGGCGAAACTGGACGAGTTGCGGGCGGTTCTGAAGACTGAAATGAAGCGTTTCGGAACAAGTTGGGAGGTGTTCAACCGCCCGAAGGACAAGAAGCGCTGATCGTTCTTCGGGTGAAAATCCCGGACGCATTCGCTTGCAGCTATACCTCGAAAGTCAATTCGAATGACTTTCGAGGTATTTTTTCAGCGGCGTTTCGTATACTGCGTCGCCCTGCCCTTATTTCTCGCTGCCCTTATAGTGCTTGGGCGTTACGTTGAAATGTTTCTTGAAGAGTACCGAGAAATGGGGGTAGTTCCCGAATCCGGTCATCTCGGCGACTTCGTACAGCGTCCATGAACCCTCCCGGATCATTTCGGCGGCGCGTTTCAGCCGGTAGTTGCGCAGGAAATCCGCCGGAGCTTCGTCGGTCAGCCCCTTCAGCTTCCGGTAGAAGCTCGTGCGGCTGAAGGCCATCTCCCGGGCGATGTCGTCGATATTCAGGTTGGGGTTGGACATCTCGGCTTCGAGCAGCTTCATGAGGTTGTCCATAAACGTGCGGTCGAGGGTGTTCAGCGCCACGGGTGGTTCCTCCTCCCCGGTGGCCGGACGGGGCGTCGAGTAGAATATCCGGAGTTTTTCGCGGTTCTTCAGCTGGTTCTCGATCGTCAGCAGCAGGAATTCGACGTTGAACGGCTTGCAGATATACGCGTCCGCCCCGAGCGAGAGCCCTTCGATCTGCTCCGGCATCGAGGTCTTGGCCGTCAGCAGGATGACCGGGATATGGCTCAGGGCCGGGGATTGTTTGATGTTCGCGCAGAGTTCGTACCCCGTCATCCCGGGCATGACCACGTCGCTCAGGACCAGGTCGGCATATTTTTCGCGGAGGGCCTCCCAGGCCTCGGCTCCGTCCGGTGCGCAGACGAGGTTGTATTTCTCACCCAGCATGAGCCGGAAATAGCCCATCAGTTCGATGTTGTCTTCGGCGACGAGGATCGTGTATTTGTGCCCGGCATCCTCGGACTGCGGGACCTCCGGTAGAAATTCCGGCTCCGGCGGAAGGTCCGCTCCGGAAGCCTCCGGGCGAACGGCTTTCTCGATCGCGGCGTAGACATCCCCTAACGGCAGGACGAACGAGAATTTCAGTCCTCCGCCCTCGGGCAGTTCGGCGACGATGGCTCCGTGGTGCGACTCGATCAGCCGCTTCGTGTAGTGCAGTCCGATGCCGGTTCCGGTGTAGTCGAGCCGCGGCCCCGTCGGCGAGGCGATCTGGCGGTAGCGCACGAATAGTTCGCCCAGTTTGTCGGGCGGCACGCCGGGGCCGTTGTCTGCGACCGATATTTCGGCGTAGCGCTCCTCCGGGGCTTGTATTTCGGCATAGCGTTCCTGCAGTTCGATGAGCGATATTTCCCGCGTGGCGATCGTGATCCGGCCCTCCCGGGGCGTGTATTTCATGGCGTTCGAGAGGAGGTTGTGCATGACCTTCTCGATCTTGTCGGCGTCGTACCACATCTCCAGCCGCTCCGTATGGTGGACGAAGAGCACGTCGACCTGCTTCTGCGACGCCGTCGAACGGTAGATGTCGATGATGGAGTCGAGCTCTCCGACGAGTTCGCCCGGCCTTGTCTGCAGGGTCAGCATACCGTCCTCCATCTTCCGGAAATCGAGCAGCTGGTCCATCAGGCGGTGGAGCCGCTGCCCGTTGCGCGAAATGGTCTCCAGCAGTTTCCCTTCGGTGCTTCCGGGGTTTATGATCTTCGAGAGTTGCTGCACCGGCGCCGTGATGAGCGTCAGCGGCGTGCGCAGCTCGTGGGAAATGTTGGTGAAGAAGGTCATCTTCATCTCCGTCACCTCGCGTTCCCGCTCCCGCTCGTTGGCCTCGATCTCCAGGCTGTGTTTCTGGAGTTTGATCTTGGTCCACAGCTGGATGAACCCGAGGAGTGCGGCGCAGATGGCTCCGGCATAGAGCATCGAGGCCCACCAGGTGGCCCAGGGTGCGGGTTTCACGCCGATCCGGAGCGTCGCCGGGGCGACGCTTTCCAGCCCGTCGCTGTTGAACGCCTTGACCCGGAAGGTGTATTCGCCCGGGATGAGGTTCGAATAGGTCGCGCGGCGGTGGTCGCCGACGTAATTCCAGTGCTGGTCGAAGCCCTCGAGTTTGTAGGCGTAGGTGAGCTTGCGGGGCGTCGTGAAATCGATGCCCGCATAGTCGATGGTCACCACCGAGTGGCGGTGGTCGAGCCGGACCTCCTCCGAAAAGGCGACGGCATTCTTCAGAATGGACCCCTTCCCGGCGTCCGGACGGACGCTTTCGTTGTGTATCTTGAGGTCCTCGATGTTGATCCGCGGCGGGCAGCTGTTGCGCGAGATCAGCCGGGGATCGAAGACCGTGAGCCCGTTGTAGCCCGTGAAATACATCGTTCCGTCGGCATCCAGCAGTCCGCCCTTTTCGTTGTAGAGGTCGCCCTGCGTGCCGTCGTAATCGAAATAGTTCGTCACCGAGAAATTGTGCCCGATGCGGGAGAGTCCGTTGGTGGTGCTCATCCACAGGTTGCCGTCCCGGTCGGCCTTGATGCAGATGATGTCGTTGCAGGGCAGTCCGTCGGCCATGCTGAAGGTCCGGCAGCTGTCGCCGGCCAGACACATCGCGCCTTCGTTGTAACTCCCGAACCAGACCCTGTGCTCCCCGTCCTCGAAGATGTCGATGCAGTGGCCCGCGATCGCGGCGGCCTTCGGCGTCGGCATTTTCAGCTGCGCATAGCTCAGGTCGTCGCCGATTTCGAACAGCCCGCTGCCGTAGATCGAGAAGAGCATCTTTCCCGACGCCAGCCGGTAGATTTTGGGAACGTTGGCGGTGCAGATGCTTTCGAGGCCTCCCTCGGGCGCTCCGCCCCTGATCCTAAACAGCCCGCTCTGCAATCCGAACCAGATGTTGCCCTCGTCGTCCTCGGTGATGGTCGCGGCGCCCGTCGTGCCCGAAAGCGGGATGATGCGCCGGATCGAGAAATCGCCCGAACGGGTGAACGTTCCGACCACGATCTGTTCCGCGCAGGCGATCCACATCTGTCCGCGGGAGTCGATGAAAAGCTCCTCCACGAGGTTGCTGTTGTCCCGGAAAATGCGCGAATTCGACGTGTCGTAGACCCGCACGCGGCCGCTGCGGTCGTAGTGGTAGAGTCCTTTGTAACGGGTTCCGACCCAGAGGTTGCGGTATCGGTCCTCGATGATGCGGGTGGTGAAGATGTTCCGGAAGACGCTGCTCAGTTCCGGTTTGCAGTTGAAGAAATCCTGCTGCGTGCTGTACACGGCCGCACCCTTGTCGAACGATCCGACCCAGACGTTGCCCTGCCGGTCGACGCTGCAGGAGAGCAGTTCCTGGGAGTTCATCGGTTCGGTGTATTCCGACGGATTGTGCCGCAGCTGCTGCCGCAGGGCGTCGTAGAGGAAGAGGCCGTTGGCCGCGGTGCCGATGAGGTATTTCAGCGGGGCGATCTCCCGGATGAAATGGATCGAAGCCGAACTGAGGGTCTTGTCCGACGCCAGCAGCGCGGGCAACGGCAGGAAACGCCCGGTCTGCGGGGCGAAGAAGACCACGCCCGACGAGGTGCCGATCATGAAAATGCCCTGCGGGTCGGGACAGATGCAGTTCGCACGCCGCTGTCCGGGGATCGGAACGATGACGCTTTCGCGTTTCCGGCCGTCGCCCGGCCGGAAACAGGCCAGTCCTTCGGTCGTTCCCGCCCAGAGCCTCCCTGTTTCGTCGCACAGCAGGGCGCTGGCCGAAACCCCCTGCGACGGGGCGTTCATCACGACGCGCTGCCGCTCCTGGTCGATCCGCCCGACCCCGGAGTTGGTGGCGATCCAGACGTCGCCCGCGGGGTCTTCGAAAATGTCGTACACCGAACCATAGTCCGCCCGGTAGCGGATGAAGCGGTCGCCGGCGAAATCGTAGCGGTTCACGCCGGTGCTCGTTCCCACCCATAGCCGGTGCTGTGAGTCGAGGCAGAGGGAATAGATCATGTCGTTGTCCAGCGTCAGCGTGTCCCGTTTGCTGTGGAAGAACTGCCGGTATTCGTAGCCGTTGTAGCGGTTGAGGCCCCGGGCCGTGGCGATCCACATATAACCGAGGCTGTCCTGGCAGAAATCCCGGACATGGAGGTGCGAGAGGCTGTTCGAGACGACCGTTGCGCTGAAACGGCCGGGGGTGCCGGCATAATCCGCGGCGCGGAGGCCCGGACCGAGCAGCAGCAGCGAAACGAAGCCGGAAAAAAAGCGAAGCATAAGGGTTGCGTGGTTTTACGACAAATATAGGCATTCCTGCGCATAGAATCGGCCTCCTGACCGGAAATGCAAAAAATCTGGCGAGATTTCAAAAGCGGGGCTTTTCCGTTTTGGCCGGATATCGAAAGAAAATGGAAGGCTTTCGATGCGATCTAACCGGTTATATACCTAATTTTGCTATGCCTGAAAATGAAAACCTAAACTCCATGTCTATGATTCGAACCTGACCCATCTGCAATCTTCCATCAACTTATCACAATCTGATTTGCTAACCAACTTACACCCAATTATGTTAAAATTTTTACGTTTCGGAATAGTTCTTCTTATATTCGGCGTATTGTCCGGTGCGTATCCGGTTCCGGCCCGTGCGCAGGGAACGAAGTTCACCCTTTCGGGCGTAGTGCGCGACAGCGGCGGCAAGGGCATTCCCGGTGTCATGATCCAGCTCAAAGGGACCTACACGGGTACTGTTACCGGACCCGACGGCAGCTACTCCGTCGTTGTCCCCAACGACAAAAGCACGCTCGTAGCCTCGTTCCTGGGCTATAAGAGCGTCGAAATGTTCATCGGGACGAAACGCACCCTCGACCTGGTGCTCGAAGAGGAGGCCGCCGCCATCGAAGATGTCGTGGTCGTCGGCTACGGCGTCCAGAAAAAGGCGTCGGTCGTCGGCGCCATTTCGTCCGTGGACTCCAAGGAGCTGCTGAAAAGCTCCTCGACAAGCCTCGCCAATGCCCTTTCGGGCCGCGTCTCGGGCCTCTCGGCCTCCCAGACGATGGGCGGCCAGCCGGGTGTCGACGACGCCAAGATGTACCTGCGCGGCGCCAGTACGCTCAACACGACCGACCCGCTGGTGCTCATCGACGGCGTTCCCCGCGACAACATCCGCACGATCGACCCGAACGAGGTCGAGTCGGTGTCGGTGCTCAAGGACGCCTCGGCGACGGCCGTTTTCGGCGTGCGCGGCGCCAACGGCGTCATCATGATCACCACCCGGCGCGGCCAGCAGGGCAAAGCGAGCCTTTCGGTGAATGTCAACCAGAGTTTCGCGGCGTTTACCCGCCGTCCGGCACGCCTCCATTCGACCGAGTACCTGGGCCTGCGCAACGAGGCGCTGCGCAACGACGGCCGCGACGAGATCGATCCGAAGATCGTGTCGATGTATGAAAATCCCCTGCAGGGGCTCGACCCGTCCGATCCGGACTACGCCTCGAAGGCTCGCACGCGCCGCTATATGTATCCCGACCACGATTATTATGGGATGATCTTCAAGAAATTCGCTCCCCAGACCACGGTCAACGCCAACGTTTCGGGCGGCACCGAGCGGTTGTCCTATTTCCTGAATGCCGGGTTTATCAAGCAGGGCGGCCACCTCAACACCGAGTCCAAGAAGGACCTCGGTTACGATCCGTCGTCGCGCATGGACCGCTGGAGCTTCCGCGCCAACCTCGACTACAAGATCACCAAGTCGCTGAAAGCCTTCCTGAACATCGGCACCTATATAGAAAAGGTCGGTATGCCGGGCATCTGGGCCTACGGCGACGACTCCTACCTGATGATGCGCGGCACGTTCTTCTACACGACGCTGATGCTGCCGACCACGCCGGGGCCCCTGACGATCGACGGGAACGGCGCTCCCACGGGGCAGGTCGTGAACCCGACCACTCCCTCCGGCGATCCGTATATGCCCTATTCGACCTATGAGACGATCAACCGATTCGGTTACTACCGGCAGGTCAAGTCGAACCTGAACTCCACGTTCGGCATCGACTGGGACCTCAGCGCCGTCACGAAGGGGCTGACCCTGCGCGGCCTGATCTCCTACGACGCCTATTCGGGCCACTCGACCTCGGGCGTCGTGCGCAACAAGCGCTATGACTATGTGCGCAGCGCCGACCTGAATTCGTTCAGCTATTCGCTCAACGAGTACGGCGAGATTCCGCTGACGGTCTACCGCGGCGTGAACACCCTCTATAAGATCAACGCGCAGGCGATTCTCGGTTACAACCGTTCGTTCGGGCGGCACAACGTCGGCGCCATGCTGGTCGCACAGCGCGACTACTGGGAGTCGACCGGCGCCGAGCTTCCGTACAATGTGATCGGCGTGTCGGGGCGTGTGACCTATAATTACGACGACCGTTATTTCGCCGAGTTCAACATGGGCTACAACGGCTCCGAGCAGTTCTCGCCCGACAAGCGCTTCGGTTTCTTCCCGGCGGCTTCGGTCGGCTGGGTCGTCAGCAACGAGGAGTTCCTGCGGGGCAACGACGTGCTGACGTTCCTCAAGCTGAGGGCCTCCTACGGCAAGGTCGGCAACGACCAGCAGGGTTCGCAGCGCTTCCTCTACGAGGACCAGATCACCGTCTCGGGCGGCGGCTACCTGCCGAGCCTCGGCCTGGGGCAGCACGTCGTCGAGGGTCTGCTGGGCAACCACGACGTGACGTGGGAGACCGCCTCGAAATACAACATCGGCGTGGATTTCAACCTGTTCGGCGGCCTTTCGGGATCGTTCGATTTCTACAAGGAACGGCGCAGCGACATTCTCATCAGCCGCGAGACGGTGCCCATCTTCCAGGGAATCCCCCAGGGCAATATCCCGCGTGTGAACATCGGCGAGGTCGACAACAAGGGACTCGAGGTGGAGCTGGCCTACAACAAGGAGATCTTCAAGGGCTTCCTGCTGCATCTCAAGGGCAATTTCGGTTACAACAAAAACAAGGTCATCTATGCCGACGAGGTGCCCCTCGGCGACAAATATGCCTACAAATACCGCAAGACGGGCTATTCGCTGGGCCAGCATTTCGGCTATCTGATCGATTACAGCAACAACGGCGGCTATTGGACCAAGGAGGCGCTCGCCGAGACCGATCTCACCTATGAATTCGGCCAGCCGCGTCCCGGCGATTTCGTCTACAAGGACCTCAACGACGACAACGTCATCAACGAGGCCGACTATGCGCCGATCGGCAACGGAACGGTTCCCCGCTTCACCTACGGTTTCTCGCTGGGATTCGATTTCAAGGGGATCGATTTCTCGGTCTTCTTCCAGGGCCTCGGCGGCTACCACGGGCAGTACCTGGGCAACCTGGTCTTCGAGTCGGTCGAGCAGGGCTCCTACTACGACTACCACCGCCATGCGTGGACCGAGGAGCGCTGGCTCAACGGCGACAAGATCACCTATCCGGCGCTGAGCACGGGCGGCAGCACGAGCCAGCAGGCCAACTCGTTCTTTATTCAGGACAAGACCTTCCTGCGCCTGAAGAACATCGAACTGGGCTACACGCTTCCGCGGAAGATCACCGAGAAGGCCCGCATTTCGAACCTGCGCATCTATGTGAGCGGCCAGAACCTCGCGACGTGGACCCGTCTGAAGATGACGCACCTCGATCCCGAGCCCACGGACCCGATGTCCTATCCGGTCACCAAGACGATCACCGTGGGCCTGAACGTGTCGTTTTAGCGAATGGTTTAAGTTTCTTAAAACAGAATTGATATGAGATTATTCAAGATATATGCGATCATGTCCGGACTCCTCGCCGCCATGACGATCAGCTCCTGCGAAAGCGCTCTGGACATGGCTCCGGACGGTTATGTCTCGTTGGACGAGATTTTCCGGGACAACGACAAGACCGGTGCGTATCTGAACAGCTGCTACGAGTACATTCCCGAAATGGGCTGCCGGTTCTACTACCTCTCGCGCGGCATCACCGTCTGGAGCGACGAGGCCTGGGATGTCGCCGCCGACAACGATCAGGACCTGATCGCCGGCCGGCTCTACCACGGCATCGCCTCGGCGGCCTACCATCCGATCCTGGACCGCAGCGAAGAGGGCGGCAACGGACGCTACTGGGACCGTTACTGGGCCGGAGTCCGCAAATGCGCCGTGTTCCTCTCCTACATCGACAAGGCGAACGTGGCGCAGGCATCCGACCGGATGCGCTGGAAGGCCGAGGCCTATGTGCTCCGGGCCTATTATTACAGCGAACTGCTGCGCTGGTTCGGTACGGGGCTGCCCATCATCCGGGAGGCTTACGGACTGGACGCCGATTTCGGCAAGGTGAAGCGGGCGAGCTATTACGATACGGTGAAATTCGTCCTCGAGGACTGCGACGCCGCGCTGGAAATCACCGAGCTGCCGTGGCGCATCACCACCGATGCCGAAGCCGGGCGTGTCACCCGGGCGCTGGCCGAGGCCATCAAGGCCCGCATGATCGTCTATGCCGCCAGCCCGCTCTACAACGAGGGGCAGGACCATTGGGAAGAGGCGTACCAGATTACGAAAAAGTCGTTCCAGAACCTCAAGGCCAACGGTTACGAACTCTATAACCGGATCAACTATCCCGCCGTGTACGCGCAGCCGACTGCCCATTTCCCGAACGACCAGGCGGCCTATTTCAACGAGTATTTCACGCAGAACATGGTTTACAGCTCGAATCCGGCCGACCGCGAGACGATCTACGCCAACCGTTCCGACCAGGGACTGCTCTACGATTTCGACGGCATCGGCATCAACGGCATGAAGAGCGGCACCTGTCCCACGCAGGAACTGGTGGACGCCTTCGAGACGACCGACGGCGAGCCGGTGCTGGACCTCAAAAACCCCTACATCGACGCGGAGACGCACCTGCAGCCCAATTACAACGACGCGTCGATCTACGATCCGGCGAATCCCTACGAGAACCGCGACCCGCGTTTCTACGCGACGGTCTATTACAACGGTTCGCAGCGCACCTGCTTCTGGGCGGTCAACGAGGACCCGGCCTGCCACGAGAACTATCCCGCCGAACGCGGCTACCGCACGCGGATCATCGCGACCTATCCCGAGGAGCCCTACACGGGCATCTCGGCCGACAACACCCACGGAACGCGGACGGGCTATTACGAGCGTAAGTTCCTGCATCCGAACGCCGGTGCCGACAACGGCATCAAGGGCGCGTATGTCAAGATGTTCCGGCTGGGCGAGGTGATCCTCAACTACGCCGAGGCCGCCGCCGAAGCGGGCCATCTCGACGAGGCGCGTGCCGCCCTGAAGGAGCTTCGCGCCCGGGTCGGCATGCCCGAACTGCCGGCCGACATCGGACAGGAGGAGCTGATCCTGCGCGTGCGTAACGAGCGCCGGGTGGAGCTGGCCCTCGAAGGGTTCCGCTATTTCGACGTCCGCCGCTGGACGAGCCCCGACGGGAACCTGAGCAAGACCGACCGCTGGCTGACCGGCATGGCCGCCAAACGGGTCGAAGGACCCGGCGGAGAGGTCTCCTACACCTACACCCGCCGGGCCCTGCGCGAGCGTCTGTGCTACCAGAACCGGTTCCTGTGGGTGCCCATCCCTGCCCGGGAGGCGAACAACATGGAGGCGATCACGGGTGACAAATGGCAGAATCCCGGATGGTAATGGTCATAACCCTTAAATCGAGCATGAATTATGAAAAGAATCATTGAATATATTGCGATAATAACCCTGCTCCTGTCGGGTGCGATCGGCGTTTCGGCTCAGGAGAAGGAGAAAAAGGCGCAGGTCTCGGGCCGGGTGACGGACCGGAACGGCGAACCGCTGGCCGGCATCCGGGTCTCCGCCGGGCAGGGCGGGGCGATGACCGTCACCGGTATGGACGGAGCCTATGTGCTGACCCTTCCCGAGGCTGCTGACGAACTCCGGTTCGCGTTCCCGGGCTACCGCACGGCGGTAAGCCCCGTGACGGACGGCAAAGCCGACGTCGTGCTGGACATCGCCGAGACCTTCGACCGCGACGAGACCGTCTACCTGGGGCATACGACCCTGCGCAAAGGGGAGATTTCGGGTGCCGTTTCGTCGGTCAGCGGCCGCGAACTGGCCAAATCGCCCGTGTCGAATCTGTCGATGGCGCTGGCGGGACGTCTTCCGGGCCTCTTCACGCAGGAGACCTACTCCGAGCCCTCCCGGGCCAATACGGGATTGTACGTCCGGGGTGTCTCGTCGATCCGCGGCAACCAGCCGGTCGTCGTGATCGACGGCATGGTCGTGAGCCACAACACGATCGAATCGTTCGACTACATCTCCGCCAATGAGATCGAGTCGGTGAGCCTGCTCAAAGACGCGGCTTCGCTGGCTCTCTACGGCATTCAGGGCGCCGACGGCGTGCTGGTCATCACCACGCGCCGCGGGCAGCAGGGGAAACTGAAGATCGGGGTCAGCCTCGACCAGACCTTCGAACAGCGGACCACGACCCCGGATTTCATCTCCTCGGGGGAGTCTGCGCGGATGCGCAACCAGGCGGCCTTCAACGACGGACTGGGCAAAAACCACTTCTATTCGGACGAGCAGGTCGCCGCATTCGAATCGGGCAGCGACCGGGAGCACTATCCCAACAACAACTGGCGCGAGATGTTCCTCAAGGACCTCAGCAGCATGCAGCGGCTGGGCATCGACCTCTCGGGCGGCAACGACCGGGTGCTCTACTACTCCAACGTCAACCTGCTGCACCAGGGCAATTTCTACAACACGGACCAGTCCGATTACAACGCCAAGAATCGCGACATCTGGGTCAATTTCCGCTCGAACGTCGATGTGAAGATCAACAAATACCTGAGCAGTTCGCTGCGGCTGGCGGGCAACGTCAAGCGTGAGAAAACGCCGGGCGGCGGGTTCCTCAGTGCGATCTATCCGACGCTGTTCCACATTCCGCCGACGGTCTACGGACCGACGACGCCCGACGGAGGCGTCATCGTGACCGACAAGGTGCAGGGAACGCCCTACGGGCTGATCAACCGCTCGGGATTCACGCGCCACACCGTGACGAACGTCTATGCCCAGTTCGCCCTGAACCTCGACCTGGGATTTCTCACCAAGGGGCTGAGCCTGAACGGCTCGTTCGCCTACCAGACCAATGCGGTCAATACGCTCAACACGCCGCAGACCTATGAAAAGTGGATTCGCACCGGCGACCTCTCCGATCTGGCGTTCGGCGTCTATGGCTCCGATGTCAACTCGCCGCTCCGCTACGAAAAGGCTTCGTCGATGTACTACCAGCTGACCTATCAGGGAATGCTCAACTACAACCGCACGTTCGGCAAGCACCGGGTCGGCGCCATGGCTTACGTCTTCTACCAGGACCTGTCGAAAGGCGAGACCACGATGCCCCTGCTGCTGCCCTACATGAAGCTGGTCAGCGGGGCCGAGGCCACCTACAACTACGACGACCGCTACCTGCTGAAATTCGACATCGGCTACTCCGGTTCGGAGCAGTATGCCCCCAGCCACCGTTTCGTCGCCACCCCCGCGTTCTCGGCGGCCTGGGTGCTCTCCAACGAGCCGTTCATGCGGGATGTGAAATGGCTCAGCGACCTCCGTTTCCGCGTTTCCTACGGCAAGACGGCCACCGACCGTTCGGGACTGGGCCGTTACGCCTACCTCGACAACATCACCCTCACGCAGGGCGGCACCATTCCGTCGCTGAGCTACATCGTGTCCGAATCGCAGGTCGGGAATCCCGACATCGCGGCCGAGATCTCCAAGAAACTCAACGTCGGCGTGGACATCGGGCTTTTCGACAACCTCACGCTGTCGGTGGATTATTTCAAGGACCGGATGGACAACATGGTCATCAGCTCCTCGGCTTCGCTGCCGACCTATCAGGGAGTGCCCATGGCGGCCCTTCCGATGGTCAACACCGGCGTTTTCGAAAACAAGGGCTATGAGATCGGGCTGAATTTCAGCCGGCAGATCGGCCGCGACTGGTCGCTGAGCCTCGGCGGTTCGCTGCTCTATGCCGAAAACAAGATCATCAACGGCGGCGAGGTGCTCAAAGACGCCGATTACGCCTACCGGAACTGGTCGGACGGCTATCCCTACGGACAGGAGTTCGGCTATCTGGTCAACCGCGACAACGGCAACGGATTCTACAACTCGGCGGAGGAGATCGCGGCCGACGGCCTGACCTACGAGATCGCGCCGCGCGTCGGCGACCTGCGCTACATGGACCTCAACCACGACGGAATCATCAACGAGAAGGATAAGGCGCCCATCGGTTCCGGAGCCGTTCCCAAGTACTACTATTCGTTCTACGGCGAACTGAAATGGAAATCCTTCGACCTGAGCATCCTCTTCCAGGGCATCGGCAAATACTCCACGACCTTCAGCGGAGCGGGTGTTTACGAGTACGACCTCGACGGGGTGTTCGGCTCGCTGCACCGCAATGCGTGGACGCAGGAGCGCTACGACAGCGGCCAGCGCATCGACTACCCGGCGCTTTCGACCCAGAAGAACTCCAACCACGAGACCAACTCGTTCTTCCTCTACAACCGCTCGTACCTGCGGCTGAAGAACGTCGAGATCGGCTATACGCTGCCGGCGAAATGGGCGCGTGCGATCTCCGCCGAGAACCTGCGGATCAGCGTCAGCGGCCAGAACCTGCTGACGTGGGACAAGATGAAATCCGGCGATTTCGGCCCCGAAGGCACCGGTTATCTCTCGGTTCCGGTCTACCGGCTCTACAACATCCGGCTGAGCATGAACTTCTGATCGAATTAAATGAACAAGACGATGAAAAAGTATATCATATTCCTGATCGCGTTCTGTCTGACGGCGGTCTCCTGCAACGAAATGCTGGACCTCGAAGCCGACGGACGAACATCGCTCGACAAAATCTTTTCCGAACGGAACGGCATCACCGGCTACCTCAATTCGTGCTACGGCTACTGTCCGGCACCCTATATGGACCGGGCGTCGCTGACCGACGAGGCGCAGGATGCCGACGACCTCACGGCCGGTTCGAAATTCGCGGTCTGGTATTCCGACGGCGTGACGGCCTCCAACTATGCGAGCTATTCCGCCGACGGAGGCCCGTGGGCCGGTCTCTACCAGGGTATCCGCAACTGCAACGTCTTCCTCGAACGGATCGGCAGCGTGGACCGCTCGGTGACGGGCATCAGCGCCAACGAGATCGCCGGATGGTCGGCCCAGGCCCATACGCTTCGGGCGCTCTATTACCTCCAGCTGGCCAAGCGTTACGGCGCGGTTCCGGTGCTCGCCGGGACCTATGCGACGGACCACGACTATTCGGGCGACCGCCGGGAGCCGTTTTCCGCGGTCGTGAAGCAGATCGTTGCCGACTGCGACGCCGCGTTGGAGACCTCTGTGGAGGCGTTCGGCTGGGGTGTTCCCACCAACTCCTTCGGCGTGATGACCCGTGCCGTCCCCTATGCCATCAAATCGCAGGCCGCGACCTATGCGGCCAGCCCGCTGTGGGCCGACGGCACCTACGACTGGGACGATGCCCTGGACATCAGTAAAGAGGCGCTCGGGACGCTGCTGGCCAACGACTACAAGCTCTTCGACGTCGTGCCGCAGGAGGACATTGCGCAGAATCCCTACGCCCTCTATTTCATCACCAGCTCCGACGACCAGCGTTCGGTCGACAAGGAGACCATCTACCAGTGCGGTGCACAGATGGAGGTGTGGCGCAATGCGGGCCTTCCGACCACCTCGGGGATGCTCAAATCGGGCCCGTGCCCCACGCAGGAACTGGTCGACAGCTACGAGATGCAGGCCACGGGCGAACTGCCCGTGCTGGGCTACTCCGACGAACGGCACCTGACGCCGATCGTCAACCCGGCGTCGGGCTACGATCCTGCGAATCCCTATGAGGGCCGCGATCCGCGTTTCTACGCCTCGGTCTACTACAACGGCGCCCTGCGCACGCTGGGTGCGGGCGGCGGTAATACCCGGGTGTTCGACATGATGTTCGTCGACGGTCCCTACAACGACTGCGAGATCAACTGGAACATGGCCGAGAATCCGCCTTACTGCGGCATCCTCACCACGGGCGGCGACCCTTACGCCTATTTCAAGCCGGTCGATTTCGCCATCAACTGGGAGACGCTGAAATCGATCACCTTTTCGTTCGAATACATGACCGATGCGACGACCGACCGTTTCCGCGATGCCGGGTTCTATTTCGTGGTCGACGGATCGATCGACCCCAACAAACATTTCAAACTCGGGAACCTCGCGCCGACCAACGGCCAGATCATGCTCTTCACGGCCGACCTGACCGAGCACATGAAGACCAATTTCGCCGATTCGTGGAATGCCGAGGCTTACATCCGTTTCGATTTCCTCGAACAGCAGGCCGCCTCGTACATGATGATGCGCAATATAAAGGTGACGATCGAGTATGAGGCGCAGGAGGCGGTCGATCCGAATGTCTACACCTATGTCGGCGCCCCCGACGGTATCTCGGTCAACAGCCGCCGTGCGACCCGCACCGGATACTACCTGCGCAAGTTCAACAACTGGCAGTCGAACGTCAGCAACAACGCCGACGGAGCCATCCGCCTGTTCCGTCTGGCCGAGGTGTACCTCAACTTTGCGGAAGCGGCCTACCAGGCGAAAGGCCCCGACACGCCGGTCGACCTGGGCGACGGAACGATGATGAGCGCCCGCGATGCCGTGAACGCCGTCCGCCGCCGGGCCGGGATGCCCGAACTGCCGGCCGGACTCTCCGCGTCGGAGTTCGAGAAGCGCTACCGCAACGAACGCCGCGTCGAACTGGCCTTCGAGGAGCACCGTTTCTTCGACGTCCGCCGCTGGAACATCCTCGACCAGACCGACAAATACGTCACGGGTATGCGCATCACCCGGCAGTCCGACGAGAGCTACACCTACGAGCGGATCGGATTCGCCCGCGGATGCTGGTCGGACAAGTACAAACTCTATGCACTCGAGCCGGAGGAGGTGCACAAGATGGTGGAACATACCGGGGAGAACTGGCAGAATCCCGGCTGGAATTAATGCATTCGAAGCCTTTCGCCGCGGCAACTGCTGCGGCGAAAGACTCCTGAATACCTGACTTTTTAATGATGATGAACCGTATTTTATCTCTTCTGATCGCACTTTGCCTTTGGGCTCCGGACCTCTGCGCCCGCACGGAATTTCAACTCGAAAAGGGCTGGAAATTCTCGCGGACGGACGCCGTGGATGCCGCCCGCCCCGATTTCGACGATGCCGGCTGGCAGTCGGTGACCGTTCCCCACGACTGGGCCGTCTACGGACCTTTCGACCTGAACAACGATCCGCAGGTCGTGGCCATCGAGCAGGACGGCGAGACGGTCGCTTCGCTCAAACCCGGGCGGACGGGCGCACTGCCCTTCGTCGGGGTGGGGTGGTACCGCATCCGGTTCGACGCCCCCGGGTTCGGCCCGGGGAGGTGCGCCGACATCCTTTTCGACGGTGCCATGAGCAATGCCCGGGTCTATCTGAACGGCGTGGAGATCGGCCGCTGGCCTTACGGTTACAACAGTTTTCATTTCGACGTTACGCCGTTCCTGAAAGAGCGGGACAACCTGCTGGCCGTGCGGCTGGAGAATCTCCCCGAGTCGTCGCGCTGGTATCCCGGGGCGGGTCTCTACCGGAACGTCCGCGTCATTCTGAACGAGGCGGTGCATATCCCGGTGTGGGGAACCCACCTGACCGTGCCCGAGGTCTCCCCGGCCTATGCCCGGGCCAACCTGCGGACGGAGGTCGCGGTTCCCGAAGGAAACCGCCAAAGGCTGACCCTGAAGACCCGGATCAGGGATGCCTCGGGCCGCGTCGTGGCCGAGGACGAGGCGGAGCTGCCGCGGGGCGACATCCGGGTGTTCGAACAGACCTTTCTGCTCGATTCGCCGGCGCTCTGGTCGCCCGAAACGCCCCGCCTGTACACGGCCGAATCCCGCCTCTGCGCCGACGGTGTGCAGACGGACGCATACTCGACCCGCTTCGGGGTCCGGAAGCTGGAGATCATCCCCGACCAGGGGATGTTCCTGAACGGCGAACCCGTGAAATTCCGGGGTGTCTGCCTGCACCACGACCTGGGCCCGCTGGGCGCGGCCGTCAACCGCAGCGCCCTGCGCCGGCAGCTCTCGATCATGAAGGAGATGGGGGCCAACGCCGTCCGCACGGCCCATAATATGCCGGCTCCCGAGCTGGTGGAGCTGTGCGACGAGATGGGGCTGATGGTCATGGTCGAGACCTTCGACGAGTGGCGTGCCCCGAAGATGCGGAACGGCTACCACCTCTATTTCGACGAGTGGGCCGAGCGCGATCTGGTGAATGTGGTGCGTCATTTCCGCAACAACGCCTCGGTGGTGATGTGGTGTATCGGCAACGAGGTCCCGGACCAGAGCAGCTACGACGGTGCCAAGATCGCCCGCCGCCTGCAGGACATCTGCCACCGCGAGGACCCGATGCGTCCCGTGACGATGGGCATGGACCGGGTGCTGGATGCGATCGACACCCATTTCGCCGCCGTGATGGATGTGGCGGGATTCAATTACCGGACCCATTTCTACCGCAAGGCCTATGACGAACTGCCGCAGCAGATCGTCATGGGCAGCGAGACGGCTTCGACGTTCAGTTCGCGGGGAACCTACCATTTCCCGGTCGAGCGCACGGTCAACAAGGTCCGCGAGGACAACCAGTCGTCGGGTTACGACCTCGACTGCGGCTCCTGGTCGAATCTTCCCGAGGACGATTTCGTGCAGCACGACGATTACGACTGGTGCATCGGCGAGTTCGTCTGGACGGGCTTCGACTACCTGGGCGAACCCACGCCTTACCACGAAATCTGGCCCAACCACAGCTCGCTGTTCGGCATCGTGGACCTCGCGGGGCTTCCCAAGGATCGTTACTACCTCTACCGGAGCCACTGGCGTCCCGACACCGAGACGCTCCACATCCTGCCCCACTGGACCTGGCCGGGACGCGAAGGCGAGGTGACTCCCGTGTTCGTCTACACCAATTACCCGTCGGCGGAACTCTTCGTCAACGGCCGGAGCCAGGGACGGATCGCCAAGGACACCACGGCGACCGCCGCTTCGACCGAAAACGAGCAGGCGGCCCGCGAACTGCGCCGTCAGCGCCGTTACCGGCTGATGTGGATGGACGTGCGCTATGAGCCCGGCACGCTTCGGGTCGTGGCTTACGACAAGGACGGGAATCCGGCCGCCGAGCGCGAGGTGCATACCGCGGGGAAACCCTTCCGGATCGAACTCTCGGCGGACCGCACGACGCTTGCGGCGGACGGCAAAGACCTCTCCTTCATCACCGTGAAGGTGGTCGACAAGGCGGGGAACCTCTGCCCCGAGGCCTCTCAGGAGGTGTCGTTCCGGGTGAAGGGCGCCGGCAGCTACCGCGCCGCGGCCAACGGCGACCCCACGAACCTCGAGCAGTTCCACCTGCCGCAGATGCACCTTTTCAAAGGCCAGCTGGTTGCCGTCGTGCAGTCGGCAGAGACTCCGGGCGAAATCGTCTTCGAGGCTTCGGCCGGGGGCGTGAAGGGTGCGCGGTTGCGGCTGGTTTCGGAGTGATCTTTTTTTCACCGCTGCCGTTTGAAACGGCCGGTTTTATCGTAAATTTGTAATCGTTTAAACCTCATGTATATGCCCAAGACCATTTTACTGACCCTGCTGTTCACTGCCTTGTCCTGCGCCCGTTGCGAGAGCAGTCCCGGCACGGAGACTCCCCCTCCCGGAGATACGACTCCCAAAAACTATTACCTGAGCAGCTCCGCCGGCTCGGATTCCAATTCGGGACTTTCGCCCGACTCGCCCTGGAAATCGCTCGACCGGGTGGCCCGGGGATCGTTCAATCCCGGCGACAGCATCCTGCTCCGCGCGGGCGACGCATGGACGGAATCCGCCGTCTGGACCTCGAAATTCTCCGGAACGGAGGAGCTTCCCGTGGTGGTTTCGTCCTACGGCACGGGCAGCCGGCCCAGCCTCTCGGCCTATTCGGGCTCCGTGGTGCTGACGGTCAACAACTCCGATTATCTGGTCTTCGAGAACATCGAGGTGGGACCGGGAGCCGGTTACGGCGTGGTCTTCGGCATCACCGACAAAAAGCCCCACGGTAATATCACGGTGCGCAACGTGAAGGTCCGCGATATGCCGCTGGCGGGCATCTTCTTCAACGATCAGGAGTACCTGAACCACGACATCACGGTTTCGCACTGCACGGGCGACCATGTGGAGATGCTCTTTGCCATCTCCAGCGGCGAACGGGTCCGTATCGCCGACTGCGAGGCGACGGAGTGCGTTTACGGCGGATTCTCGATCATCTCGGTGCGGGACGGCGTGTTGGAACGCTGCAAGGTTTTCCGCTGCGGCACGGGGAATTATCCGAACGGCGCCTGCGGCATTTTCCTGGGCATCAACGACGGATTCGTCATCCGTTCGACCGAGGTCGCCTACCAGAAACGGCAGGGAGACAATCCCGACGGCGAGGCCATCGATTTCGAACGCGACAACAAGAACGTCACGGTGACGGACTGCTACCTGCATGACAACGACGGATGCGCCGTCATGTTCTTCGACAACATGAAGGGGTTGATGAACGAGGGTTGTGTGATCGAGAACACCCGTTTCGCGAACAACAGCCTCAACGTGCTTTCGCCGCGCGGCTTCGAAATCCATTTCACGGAGCTGGCCTGCAACAACGACGGTGCCATCCGCAACAACACCTTCGACCTGAACCCCGGTGTGCGGTTCCTGACGACCGTGGACCCGTCGGTGACGGTCTCCGGCAACAAGGCCGCCGACGGAACGCCCCTCGAACTGGCTTCGGCCTCCGGGGCCGCGACCTTCGAGGATGCCGGCTTCGAAGCGCCGGCCCTCGGCAGCGGCTACGACTACCGTCCTGCGGGCACCGCCTGGACTTTCCGCGGCAATGCGGGCATCACGACCTCGGTCGAAAGCGCCTTTACGCCGCCCGCGGCTCCCGAAGGGGCGCAGACGGCCTTCGTGCAGGGTGCGGCGTCGCTCTCCCAGTGCGTTTACCTCGCGGCGGGAAGCTACAAGGTGGCCTTCTCCGCGGCCTACCGCGACTCCTCCGGGGCCGGGCAGGGCGTGGACCTCTACGTCAACGGCGTGAAGACGGGCGATACGCTCTATCCCGCGAGCGGAACCTCGTTCTCCGACTGCGAGAGCGCATCGTTCACGGTGGAGGCCGGAGTCTGCCTCATCGAACTGCGGGGCAGCTTCCCCGGGGACAAAACGGCATTTCTGGACAGCTTCCGGATCATTCAGTAACTAACGGACTTTTCACGCACTTATGAATAAATTGAAATCGACGCTCCTCTCCCTGGTGGCCGCAGCCGCGGTGGCCGGATGTTCCGACCCCGGTTCGGACCGGGAGATGGACCGTTTTATCGACGGCCTGATGAAGAAGATGACCGTCGAGGAGAAGATCGGGCAGATGAACCTCATCGCCATCGACGGCTCGGTGATGACCGGACCCGTCACCGAATCGGCCACGGGCGAGAAGATCGTCAGCGGCGAGGTCGGGGCCCTGCTGAACGTCATGGTTCCGGAGAAGATCCGGGACCTGCAGGAGCTGGTCGTCACGAAGAGCCGGCTGGGCATTCCGCTGCTCTTCGGCATGGACGTGATCCACGGCTACAACACCGTGTTCCCGATGCCGATCGGCCTCTCCGCGACGTGGAACATGGCTTCGGTCGAGGAGGTCGCCCGCATCTCGGCCGTCGAGGCCACGGCGCAGGGCGTCAACTGGACCTTCAGCCCGATGGTCGACCTCTCCTACGACGCCCGCTGGGGACGCGTGGCCGAGGGCGCCGGAGAGGACCCTTACCTGGCCTCCGAGATTGCCCGGGCCTATGTGCGGGGCTATCAGGGCGACCTCTCCCGC
This sequence comes from Alistipes sp. Zagget8, assembly GCA_001941065.1. GTDB lineage: Bacteria > Bacteroidota > Bacteroidia > Bacteroidales > Rikenellaceae > Alistipes. The sequence continues at coordinate 357,765 of MSHJ01000010.1, read as the reverse complement.
AACGACAACCTGCTGGCCTGCGTGAAGCATTTCGCGCTGTACGGGGCTCCCGAGGCGGGCCGCGACTACAACCTGGTGGACATGGGCCGTATGCGCATGTATAACGAATATTTCCTGCCTTACAAAGCGGCTGTCGAGGAGGGTGCCGCGACGGTGATGTCCGCCTTCAACGAGGTGGAGGGCGTGCCTGCGGCGGCCAATAAATGGCTGTTGGACGATGTCCTGCGCAAACAGTGGGGATTCGACGGCTTCGTCGTTTCGGACTGGGACGCCGTGCGCGAGATCACCGTACACGGCATCGGCGACCTGCAGGAGGTCTCGGTGCGGGCGCTGGATGCCGGCCTCGACATGGATATGGCGAGCCAGGGCTTTGCCAAGACGGCCCTGGAGTCGCTCGGGGAGGGCCGGATCACGGAAAAACAGATCGACCGGGCCTGCCGCCGGGTGCTGGAGGCGAAATACAAGCTGGGGCTCTTTGCGGACCCTTATAAATACAACGACCTGAAGCGTCTCGAGACCGACATCCTCACGCCCGAACACCGGGCTGCGGCGCGGCGCATCGCGGCCGAGAGTTTCGTGCTGCTGAAAAACCGCGAAAACACGCTGCCGCTGGCCCGCAAAGGCGTCGTCGCCGTCGTCGGCCCGTTTGCCGACAACCGTCCCAACCAGCTCGGTTCGTGGGCCTTCGGCGGGGACATCGAAGCTCCGACGACGGTGCTCGAAGGGCTTCGTGAAGCGACGAAGGGACGTGCCGAAGTGGTCTATGCAATGGGCTGCAACATCACCGACGATCCGGAGTACGAGCGCGTTCTGGCCAGCTGGGGCCGCGCCCTGGCACGCGACAAGCGTTCGGACGCCGAGCTGATGCGCGAGGCGCTGGCCGCGGCACGCCGGGCCGACGTCGTGGTGGCCGTCATGGGCGAAGCCGCCGAAATGTCGGGCGAGGGAGCTTCCCGCACCGAACTCGGGATGCCCGCCGTGCAGCAGCGGCTGCTCGGAGAGCTGAAAAAACTGGGCAAGCCGATCGTGCTGGTGCTCTTCTCGGGGCGTCCCATGACGCTCGTCGAGGAGAATGACAAGTACGATGCGATCCTCTACGCCTGGTTCCCCGGTACCGAGGGCGGTCCTGCTGTCGCCGACGTGCTCTTCGGGGATGCCGAGCCGGGCGGACGCCTGACGATGTCCTTCCCGCGGAGCGTGGGGCAGGTGCCCATCCACTACAACGGCCGGCAGACCGGACGTCCGGCCCCTGCCGACGGCTCGATCACGCGCTATGTGTCGGGATATGTCGACGAGAGTCATCTGCCGCTCTATCCTTTCGGCTACGGACTGACCTATACGACGTTCGAATACGGGGATGTAATCCTCGGCAGCGCGGAGATGTCCCCCGGCGGAACGATCGAGGCGAGCGTCGAAGTGACCAATACCGGCAGCCGTCCCGGCACCGAGGTGGTGCAGCTCTACCTGCGGGACCCGGTGGCCTCGGTGACGCGGCCGCTGAAGGAGCTGAAAGGATTTGAAAAAATCCGCCTGGAACCCGGCGAGACGAAGACCGTGACGTTCACGATCGACTCCGGGATGCTGGAATACTACGACAACTCGCTCGAGCGGGTGCTGGAACCGGGAGCGTTCGACGTGATGATCGGCCCCAACAGCGCCGAGACGAAAAGCGCAACCTTTACCCTGCTGAAATGATGAGAATGCACACCTTGCTGTTGACCGCTGCCGCCTGCTCCCTGCTGGGCGGCTGCGGTGTTTCAAGCCCTCCGGAAGCCCGCTGGATAACCTCCGGCGAGGCGGGGGCCGACCAGCCCAATACCTGGATCGCCTACCGGCACAATGTCGGGGTGGCGGAGATTCCCCGCGAGGCGGTGGTGCGCATCGCCGCCGATACGAAATACTGGCTGTGGGTCAACGGCGACCTCGTGGTCTTCGAAGGGGGCCTGAAGCGCGGGCCCACGCCCGACGACACCTATTACGACCGCGTGGATCTGGCGCCCTACCTGCACCGGGGCGAAAACCGGATCGCCCTGCTGCTGTGGCATTTCGGCAAGGAGGGATTTTCGCACAGGGACAGTGGACGCTCGGGGGTGATCGTCGCCTCCGAGAGCCGGGGTTTCGAACTGGCCAGCGACTCGACGTGGTTGTGCCGGATTCATCCGGCGTATGGCACCGCGGGCGATCCGCAGCCCAATTTCCGGCTGGCCGAGTCGAACATCCGCTTCGATGCCCGGCAGGAGATGGCGGGCTGGCAGACGGCCGATGCGGCTGAACTCGACGGGTTCCGCCCGGCGGTCGCCGTCGGCGGCTGGGGCGATGCTCCCTGGAACCGCCTCGTGGAGCGGCCCATTCCGCAATGGAAGGATTTCGGGATCGAGGAGGTTCCGTTCGAACGTCGTGCCGACGGCCGTGTCACGGCGCAGCTGCCCTACAATATGCAGCTGACGCCGGTGCTGACGCTGACCGATCCGGTCGGGGGACGTCTCGTCGGAATCGCCACCGACCACGCCTATGCCGGCGGGCAGTGGAATGTGTGGGCGGAGTATGTGACCCGTCCGGGTACGCAGACCTACGAGTCGCTGGGGTGGATGAACGGTCAGCAGATCGTGCTGGATGTGCCCGAAGGGGTGGAGATCGGGAAGGTCGCCTACCGCCAGACCGGGTACGACACCGAGGCTTCGGGGAGTTTCTCCTGTGACGACGATTTCTACAACCGCTTCTGGCAAAAGGCCCTGCGCACGCTCTACGTGAATATGCGCGACAACTATTTCGACTGCCCCGACCGCGAACGCGCCCAGTGGTGGGGCGATGTCGTGCTGCTGATGGGCGAGAGTTTTTACAGCTATTCCACCTCGGCCCATGCGCTGATGCGTAAGGCCATGCTGGAACTTGCCGCGTGGCAGAAACCCGACGGGGCGCTCTTCTCGCCCGTGCCCGCAGGCAATTACGACAGCGAACTGCCGGGGCAGATGCTGGCGAGCGTCGGGCACTACGGATTCTGGAACTATTACATGAACACGGGCGATGCGGAGACCGTCGCCGCCGTCTATCCCGCCGTGAAAAAGTACCTCGCGCTTTGGAGCCTCGACGCAACGGGGCTGACGGAGTTCCGCCAGGGCGGCTGGACATGGGGCGACTGGGGCGACAACCGGGATATCCGCCTGCTGTTCGCGGGATGGCACAGCCTGGCCCTGCAGGGCGCCGCCGACATGGCCGACCTGCTCGGCTTCGGGGACGATGCCGCCGCATACCGGGCGGCGGCGGAACAGGTGAAGGCGGGTTACAACGCCTGCTGGAACGGCACGTCCTACCGCCATCCGGCTTACGAGGGCGAGACCGACGACCGGGCGCAGGCACTGGCCGTGCTCGCGGGCATCGCGCCCGAAGAGCATTATCCCGCCCTGCTGAAGGTTCTGCAGACGGAGTTTCACGCCAGTCCCTATATGGAAAAATACGTGATGGAGGCGTTGTTCCGCATGGGATATGGCCGCTATGCGCTCGAACGGACCCGGACGCGGTTTGCCGAAATGGTGGATTCCCCGGAGCATACGACCCTGTTCGAAGGGTGGGGCATCGGTGAAAAAGGCTTCGGAGGAGGCACCACCAACCATGCCTGGAGCGGTGGGGCGCTGACCGTGCTGGCCGGGCAGCTGTGCGGAATCGCGCCGTTGGAGGCGGGTTACCGGACGTTCCTTGTCAAGCCCGATCCGGCATCGTTCGGCGCGGCGTCGATCGACGTGCCGACGGTCCGCGGAACGATCCGTTCGGCTTTCACGAACGGCGACGGCGGTTTCGAGCTCCGGCTGACCGTTCCGGAGGGGACGGAAGCCGTGGTGCGGCTGCCGGAGTCGGCCGGTGCGGCGACGATCGACGGCCGGGAACCTTCCGCCCGGCAGCGGCGCGTCAACAGCGCTTGGCAGCGCAACGGGCGTGTCGCGTTCCTGCTGACGGCGGGTGAGCACCGGATCGTGTGCGACCGGGCTTTGTGACGAACCTTCCCGGAAAAAAGACCGGCGGACTGCTTTTGAGCGGTCCGCCGGTTCTGTTTCAGTTCCGGTAGTCGACGACCACCCGGAGTTCGGGAATGCCCCGGGGCAGGCGGACTGCCTGCCGGTCCGCATCCCAATCGCTCCACGGTTGGCCGTTCACGCTCACCGAGCGGATCGGCTTTCCGAAGGGTGCGTGGACGAAAAGCAGGACGCAGGGGGCCTCTTCCGGCTGGGAGACCACGGCTTCGACGGTCTCCGGGGCCGCACCGTGCGCGAGCGTGTAGCTGAACGCCCCGTAGCGGGTGCGGAGCCCCCGCAGCACGACCTGCTGCCCCGGCTCCAGCCACCGTTGCGGGATGCCGTTCCCCAGCCGGATTTCGCCCTCCTTCTCGTCGAGGAGCAGGTCGATGATCTGGCCGACCATGCGGGCCTCGTCGGGCGTTTTGTAGAGCGGCCCGCTGGCGTGTTTCCACATTCGGTACTCTTCGGTCAGGGCGATTACGTCGGGGTAGAACAGGGCGCTGAAATTGTTGTAGAGGCTGCGGATCGCCGATTTCGTTTCGTGCCGGTCGAGGTAGACGCTGATGGGGTTTTGCAGCGCGGCTTGGAAGACCATGCCTCCGCGGCTGAACCAGTATTCGTCGTCGACCCACCCGTGGGTGTTGAGATTGAGCGAGGTGGAGAGCGTCAGGTTGTCCTCCCAGTCGTCGAGTATCCATTCCGCCATCTCCGAACGGGCGTCGACGAGTCCGGTTTTCAGCAGCGTGACGGGTCCGTAGAGCACCTCGCGCGTGGACGACAGCCGCAGGGTGGGGCGGATGCCCTTTCCGTAGCGGTCGTAATAGGCCGACTTTTTCGACCCGAAATAGCGGAACCGCTGGTAGGGCCGCACCGGGACGTAGGGCACACAGGTGTTGTTGCGCAGCCGCACCACGGGGCTCAGCTCCATGGCCCGCTGCAGGCTGTTCAGGATGTCGCGGCGGTATGCCTCGGCCTCTTGGGCGTAATGCGCGGCCTCGGGGCGTCTGGCCTCGCGGAACGCTTCCGCCACGGAGCGCAGTCCCAGGTAGGAGTAGGCGTTCGTGGCGTACCAGTAACGCCACTCCTGACAGTCTTCGAGCATCCCGGCCGGCAGCAGTCCATAGTGCGGAACGGGCTGTCCGTCGCTGTCCGTGACCCGGGTCCGTTGCCGTTGACTGACGATCCAGTCGGCGCCCTTCATCAGTTGCGGGGCGGCCCGTTCGAGCCATGCGCCGTCTTTCGAAAGCATGTAATAGTGGGCGAGCCCCCACAGCACCGTGCCGTGGTTCATGTTGTATCCCAGGGCTGTGTAGTCGTTGCTGTCGGAGATCTTCACGCCGTGGAACACCTCCCGCTGGTCCCCGGTGTAGTCTCCCGGCAGTTTGCGGCTGCCCTGGAGCCGCAGGAACGTTTCGAGGTAGTCCCTCACGGTCGCGGCGTCGCCCAGCCGGTCGAGCAGGACGGTCTGGAAGATGGATTCGTTGGCATAGACCGGGTAGTTGAACGACGCTGCGGGAACGAGGTACAGCCCGCTTTCGGGGTCCCGCATCACGCTCATCCGGATGTGCGATACCACCGCCCGGGCCAGGTCGTTGAAAGCGGCGTCGGGGACGTTGAAGACCGTGCTTTTCCGCACCAGGTCGCGCCAGTAGCCGACGACCCGCTCCCGTTCCGCGGCGTAGTCCAGCGCCGTGAACAGCTGTTCGTCCGACGGGGTGAGGTTGCCGATGAACGGAAACCGGAATTCGAAGGTTTCCGACGCATTGGCCTCCAGCTCGACGGTGTAGTGAAGCCCGTGACCGCTGACCGCGGGTTCCGGCAAACCGGGCCGCGTGCCACAGACGTGGCCGCGCAGGAGCTTTTTGCCACCGGCCCGGTCGTAGATAAATCCGTTCTCCAGCGAAAGCTCCGTCAGCGCGTCGTTTCCCTGCAGCCATACGTGGGCCTGTCGGGGTTTCAGCGAGGGATTCGTGACCCGGAGTTTCACCAGCAGCACCGCGGGGGCAAATTCGTCGCGGGACGGGTCGGAGGGCGCGAGCGGGGCGTTTTCCGTGAAGGTGACGAACGCCTCCTCCTCGAACAGCAGCCCTTCGTGGTTCCATCCAGCGCCGACCACGGGCAGGTGGTCGTTCAGCACCGACATGCGGCAGTTCTCCGGGGTCCTTGCATAGCAGGGGCTCTCGCCCGTCCCGATGTTCCAGTTGATCGCATCGCCGTTCCAGGTGCACATGCCGAGCGCCTTGCCCCGCACGTTGGCCCGGAGCCGGTCGATGATGAGGTTGCCGCCCCATTCGACGGCGAATTTCTGCCAGTTGGCATCGCAGGCCAGCGGCAGGTAGATGCGCCGTCCGGACTGGTCCCAGGTGGGGTCTTTGGCCGGAATCTCCCGGCTGGCCCGTGCGTAGGACTGCTCGGGCTCGGCGGCGATCTGTTCGCGGATGGAGGAGCCTTTGACGATGGATTCGTGGAACGGGGCCGGGTCGTCGGCATAGGTCACATAGGCGTTGAAGGCCGGGATGTAGAGCGGGCCGTCCGCCACGTCGGCCGTCGCGAACGAGAAGGTCCCGCCGCCGGTCCGGACCGTGACGACGGTCTCTTCGTTCGAGCCGGGCAGCAGAGGCCGCGCCGTCGAGGCCCGCACGACGATCCCTTTGCCGCCGGACCGTGCGGCTATGCTCCACGCTTCGGGGGCGGTTTTCCGGTCGCCGGACCGCCAGTTCCAGCCGGAGAGCCCCTCCAGCCGGCCGTTGAAAACCTCGATCCGGCCGGAGAGCCTCTGCGCGGGTTTTTCCCCGGGCAGGAACTCGATCCGGAACCGTTCGTCCTGCAGTGCGGCCATGGCGAAAGCCGCAATGTCCCGGATTTCGGCCCGGTACTGCTCCGGGAATGTCACCCGTATTTTGAGCGTGCGGCGGTAGGTGACCGCGCCGGGCAGCCGGTCCGCTGTCGGAAGCTCCTCCCGGCCGAGCGGCCGGAACGTATAGGTGATTTTATTCCCGTGCAGGGTCGCATCGGCCGCGGCCTGCACCCATTCGCCCCGCCACGGATCGTCGTCCTCGTCTTCATACGAGGACATTTCGGGCGGGTTGTCCGGCCAGGTGTCGTGCCAGTATTCGACTTTCAGCGCGGCGGCCGTCGCTTCGGTTGCCCGGTTGCGGCACGTGACCTCGATGTGGCGGATGTCGCGTGCGTCCCACCACCGGATGCCGAGGTTGCAGGCCGAACTTTCGCCGGCCTCTTCGCCCAGCGGCGAATCCGGGGAATTCCAGCGGCATACCGTTCCGAAAGGGGTGATGTCGAGATAGCGGGACTCCGCCGGGGAGGCATACGCGGCCACGCTTCCGAGTCCTGCGATCAATCCCGGCAGCAGCCGTCGCAGGATTTTAGTGAATTGATTCATAGATAAACAGGTTAGTCGAATTCAAGGACGATCCGGGCTTCCCCGTCGAAATCGTCGATCAGCAGGCTCTCGCTTTCGGGCAGGTACACGCCGCCCGTGACTTTCCGGGGCTTCAATCCCTCGGGATGCGGCAGCCGGAGGATTACGCAGCGGGGTTTCCGGTCGCCGGGACAGGTGACGACCGCCTCCAGACGGCCCTCCTTCAACCCGGTCGCCCGGGCGTTCAGGGGACCGAAATAGCTGTGAACGTTGTCCAATGCGATCTCCTTTCCCGCTCCGAGCCACGCCCGGGGGATCGTCCGGAAGAGGTGCAGCGTGTCGCCTCGCTCGAGGTAGAGCATCCACCGGGTCTCCATCAGGAATTCCGCCTCTTCGTGCGTCTTGTGCGGGCTGAGGCGGTAGAAATGCTCCCAGAAACTGTATGTCTCCCGGTCGGCATGGGCCGATACGGTCGTGTAGTAGGTGTTCAGAAAGGGTTTGACATCCCCGCGCACGGCCTGCCACCAGTTGAGCTTGCCGTAGTAGGGCTGGCTGAATCCGGTGTTGCCCTGGCACATCACCTCGGCGACGTACTCCATCACCGTGCGGGAGAGGGGCTCCTCCGGTCCGAAAATCTCGCAGAAGACGAGGTAGATGGGCCCGAGCCCCGCGTCGGGACCCGTGAAGGTTCCGTGCGAGCGGAACGTCTCCCGTTGCTGGTACAGCAGGCGGGGGCCGGGAGCTTCGGTCCACGGCGGAAGCGTCGGGCTCCAGGTCCCGTCGCCCATCGGGACGGCGGGTGAGACGGCTAAACTCTCCATGGCGGCACGGCGTATCGCCTGCCGCCAGGTTTCGGCCTCGGCCTGCAGAATCCCGGCTTCGGGCATCCCCAGCGCCTGCGCCGTTTCGGCCATACGGCTCATGCCGAGACAGCCGTATGCGTTGAGCATAAACTGGTGGTAGGTGTCTTCCGGATCGGCGACCTTGCCGCGGATCAGGGGACCGTCCTGCTCCCGCCACCGGATCAGGAAATCGCAGGCTTTGACGAGCTGCGGCCAGTTCTGGCGTATCCACGCAGCGTCGCGGGTGTACCGGAAATACTCCCCGACGTTCCAGAGCACGGCGCCCGTTTCGATCGTGTAGCCGTAGTAATTCATGATCTGCCCGTTCTCCTGCTGCGTGTCGATGAAATAGTCGAGCGATTTGCGGGCCAGCTCTGTCAGCCCCATCGAACAGTAGAACTGGATGATCGGGGCGCTTTCGGTTCCGATGGGGGAGTAGACGCCCGTTTTGGCGGCCAGCGGTCCCGAAGGCTCCTCGCCGAGGGTGTTGAGGTCGAGGTGCAGCAGACCCGCGCGGACCATCTCGTCGAAGCGCTTCTCCGGCAGGCGGATGCGGGCCGCGGCCGCGAGTTTGCGGTTCCAGTATGCGCGGCATTCGGCGTATACCTGTTCGAACGACCGTTGGCGCAGTCTCTCCGCCCGCTCCTCCGGGATGGGGAGGTGCGTCAGCCGGAAATCGAAAGCGGCCGTTTCACCCGGCTGTATCAGCACCGCCAGCTCCTCGTTGTACATCGGGCGGCCGTTCCATTGCGAGACGCAGAAGACGGAACCGTCTTCCGCGAGTTTCGAGAATCCCGTGCGGTAGTCGAACGCATGAGGCAGTCCCGCGCCCGGGGTCGGGACCTTGACCCAGGCATAGCGGGGAACCTGCCCCGTATTGCTGATCTCCGTTCGGCTGAAGAGCACCACCTCTTCCGACGGCATCCGCATCCCCGCGCGGAGCTGCTCCAGCCGCTGCTGCTGGGCCTCGGTGAAAACCCGTCCGGGGCTGTAAGCGTCGGAGAGCAGGTAATGGGTGCCTTTCACGTGCTTCTCGGTCAGTTCCGACTGCTCCAACGCGGCGAACGAGACGGTGTGGTACACGATGTCGTCGTCCTGCATCCGGGAGTGGTAGATCGGCAGTGCGCCCTCCTCCAGCCAGCGGTGTATGTTGTTGAGGGCCCCGATGCCGCGCCCCACGGCGTAGCGGTAACTGACGGGATGGCCGGGCTTTTGGGGAAAGTCGAACGAGGCCGACGAGCGCATCGGACGGATGATCTTATCTTCGTTGGGGGTATCCTGCAGCTCTTCGGTGATCTCGAACATCCGGATGTCACGCCCCAGTCCCAGCCAGACGGGGACGCTCAGGTTGCGCGTGCGGGCCGCGATAGGGTCGAAGGCCGCTTCGGGCTCCCGCTCGATCTGCCGGCGCTTGGTCGACAGTCCGCGCGACCGGATTTCCTGCTCGATCCGGGCATAGCTCCGGGTGTCCGACTGCGGCACGACGATGACGCCGTATTGCGGGATATAGACCGGGGTTTGCGCGTTCACGTCCCGGAGGAAAAAGGAGAATGCCTGCGCTGCGGTTCGCACGGTGATCAGCGTCGGCTCCGGTCCCGGGTCGCAGTGTGCGCCGCCGATCCGCACGGTCAGCTCCGGGGTTTGGCGTTTCGCGATCCGGAACGAGTTTCCGGATGCGGGTTTGCTGCCGGCGTTTTGCAGGCCGAGCAGGCGTCCGTTCGACACCTCGACGGTCCCGGCTATTCCGCCGCGGTTCCAGAGTATCCGCACACCGGTGTCGGCGGGTTGCGCCGTCAGGCGGTGGAGGGTGCAGAGTGTAAAGATCAGCAGACAGGATCGGGCAATGATTCGGTTCATGGGCAGTATCGGTATTTTTTCACAAAATTACCGTCCGGGGCTGATCTGCGATTTCCAATACGGGGCAATTTCTTCGGTTTTCCGTTCAAAAGGCCCGTTTTGAAACGGAAAACCGGCCGTTCCCATCGGAAACGGCCGGTTTTGGTTTCATCCCTTGCGGGGACTATTCCTCGTCGCGGTACATGTGTTCCACGTAAACAGCGTGCATCATCGCCTCGCGCTTCGAAATCGAAGGCTTGGTGAAATACTGGCGGCGGCGGAGCTCCTTCAGGACGCCCGTGCGCTCGTATTTACGTTTGAACTTTTTCAGGGCGCGTTCGATGTTTTCGCCCTCTTTTACCGGCATGATAATCATAATATTCTCAGTTTTTTTGTTGTTTTATTAATTCGTTCTTTCAGTGTGTCTATGGGGTGCGCATCCTCGATGCCCCTCCCCTGAAAAAAGTCCGTTTACTCGTCGGCAGGTCCGCTGTCAGACCCGAATTGCAGATAGGGAGCCAGCCGTGCTGCCTCCTTGCGGGTCATTATGTTCTCTTCTACCAATTCCTCAGCGGTACTCCAACCTCCTTTCAACTGTCTTGCTTTCAGCAATTTTCGTAATGCCTGCGGTGCTATGTAGGGGTGTCTCCCCAACACTTTCGGGCTTGCAAAGTTAATATCAATTTTCCGAATTTTGCAACTATCGCAGTAAATTTGTTTCAAAATTTTCTCATAATTGCGTTCCGTGACTCCCGGAACCTCTGCGAGTTGCTCCGCGCGGAGGAATCCGCCGAGCCGTTCGCGGTAGTTGAGGATCGATACCACGGTCTTGGGGCCGATGCCCGAGACGGAGCGCAGTGTCGCCGAATCGGCCGTGTTGAGTTCCACGGGCTGCTCGGTTGGACGAGGCTTCCGTTCGGGGAAGATGACGTAAGGTTCGAGCGCCGCGGCCACCGAGTCGCTCACGACGTAACAGTCGCGCAGTTCCTCCATGTCGTAAATTCCGCTCAGGTCGCGCCAGCGGACGAAGGCTTCGGCCTGCCGTTTCGACAGGGCCCCGATGGCCCGCAGGTAGCGGACGCTTACGGTGTCGATGCGGAACGGCTGGGGCGGCAGCGGTTCGGGGAGGATGCGTCCCGTGCGGTACTCCTCGGGGGCTATGGCGTATTTGCGGCCGATGCGTACCCACGGTTCCAGTTGGCGGTATAACGAGTCGCTGATGCCGTAGCAGAGCGCCAGGTCTTCGGGAATGCGGAAGACCTTGCCTGCGGCGCGGTATTTCAGCAGGCTCACGGCCTCGTGTTTCGAAAGTCCCAGCCCCAGCAGGTCGTCCAGCGTCGCCGTGTTGGGGTCGAAGGGCCGCAGCGCAGTGCTGTCCCGGCGGATCTCCATCGCGGCTTCGGCACGCCGGGCCGCCTCGGGATTGGCCGACGGACGCACCAGCACCAGCGCCGTGATGAGCAGTCCCGCCAGCGGCAGGAATACCGCAATGGCGCGTATCTCGCGGTCTGAAAAGAGTTTAGCCATCTTTTCGCTGTTTTTCGAGTTCCTCCAGCGCCCGTTTCACCGAGCCCCGGCGCAGCAGCAATTCCCGCGCTTCGGCTTCGGAGAGTCCCGACGCCTCGGCGATCATGCGCGTTCCGCGGGCCACGAGCTTGTCGTTCGTCAGCTGCATGTTGACCATGCGGTTGCCTTCGACGCGCCCCAGACGGATCATCACGGCCGTGGACAGCATGTTGAGCATCAATTTCTGGGCCGTTCCGGCCTTCATGCGCGTCGAGCCGGTTACGAATTCGGGTCCCACGACGGCTTCGAGGGCATACTCAGCCTCGGCCGCTACGGGCGAGGCGGGGTTGCAGGTGATCGAGGCGGTCAACAATCCGTGGCGGCGTGCCGTGCGCAGTCCGCCGATGACATAGGGCGTGGTGCCCGACGCCGCGATGCCGACGAGCGTGTCGTCGGCCCCGGGATGGTAGGGCGCCATGTCGCGCCATGCACCTTCGGGGTCGTCTTCGGCGTGCTCCACGGCCCGGCGCAGGGCCCCGTCGCCCCCGGCGATCAGTCCGATCACGAGGTCGAACGGCACGCCGTAGGTCGGAGGCAGTTCCGAAGCGTCGGTGACGCCCAGCCGGCCGCTCGTCCCGGCGCCGATGTAAAACAGCCGGCCGCCGCGCCGCATACGTTCGACGATGCGTTCGACGAGTTGTTCCATGACGGGAATGGTCGCCCGCACAGCTTCGTGCACGCGGGCGTCCTCGCGATTGATGCCCGTCAGGATGTCGTGCACCGACATCTGCTGCAGGTCGTCATAGGCCGAGGCCTGTTCGGTGATTCTATCTTCCATGGTGGTATTTCAAAAGTCCCTCCGCGGGGGATTCGACGATGGTTCCGATGCGGTAGCCGTCCGCCGCCAGCGCTTCGCGCAGCAGCTTCCCGAAACGGGCCGCAATGCCGCCCACGAACGAAACGGCGAGTTTCTGCGGATAGCGGCTCAGGTTGCGTTCGGCGAATTCGAGGAACGAGCGGTAGATCATCTCGCGCACCTCGGGGCACTCCGTATGGGCGAGGATGAAGGGGGCGAACGACGCCAGGAAACGGTTGGCATAAGGCTCGCGGTAGACGCGGCGGATAATCTCCTCGTAGCTCAGCCCGGTCGCGGCGAGGAACTCCTCTTTCAGGGGAATGTGCCCCTTGAAGATGCCGTTCAGGAGGTTGCGTCCCAGATGCACGCCGCCGCCCTCGTCACCCAGCACATAGCCCAGCGGCGGGACGTTTTTCAGGATCTCCCCGTCGCGGCACCAGCACGAATTGGAGCCCGTGCCGAGGATGCAGGCGATGCCTTCGCCGCGGCCGAAGAGGGCGCGGGCGGCGCCCAGCAGGTCCGATTCGACCGTGATGTCCGTCGTCCCGAAATGCGCTTCCAGCTCCCGGCGGAGTTTTTCGCTCGCCTCGGGGAAGGTTTCGCCGCACCCGGCGCCGTAGAACCGCACGGCCGAGACCGCGCCGAGGGGAGGCAGTTCCGCGAGCGCTTCGCGGATTTGTTCCGCGGAGTGCTGCACGGCGTTGATTCCCCGCGTGCGTACCGTCGTCGTGCGCACGTCGTCATCCGTGCTCCATGTGCATTTGGTCGATCCGCTGTCGGCGATTAGTATCATGAATCAAAGATACATACTAATAATGGAAATCCGAAAAAAAATAGCGTAACTAAATTTTTTAGTTTAAAAACTATGAAAAATAGTTGCATGTGAAGAATTTTTAGTTACCTTTGCCCATGTAAGCCCGGCTAAGAGCCGGGATTTAGGGGCAATGGCTGTTTTGGGGAGGGTACCCCTTGTCCGCGCTCCCGCCCGTTTAAGAGGCGGGTTCTTTGCCCTTGACCGGAACACAAAAGGTATTATCGCTTATGGAAAAACTGACACGCAGGGAAGAAGAGCTGATGCGCTGCTTCTGGGAGCACGGACCGCTGTTCGTGCGGGAAATCGTGGCGCTGTCGCCCGATCCCAAACCCCATTTCAACACCCTTTCGACCATGGTGCGGGCCCTCGAAGCCAAAGGTTATGTGGGCCATAAAACGTTCGGAAGCACCTACCAGTACTATCCGCTCATCACCGAGGAGGAGTTCTCCCGCTCGACGCTCGGAAGCGTCATCAGCCGCTATTTCGAAAATTCCTACCTCGGGGCTGTCTCAGCGCTGGTCGAGGAGGAGAAAATCTCGGTAGACGAGCTGCGCTGCCTGATCGACCGCATCGAAAACGAAAACCGCCGGTAGCCATGTATGACCTGATGATATACAGCCTGAAAGTCGGGGCCTGCCTGGCTGTTTTCTACCTGTTTTTCAAGTTGCTGCTGAGCCGCGAGACCTTCCATCGCTTCAACCGGATCGTGGTGCTGGGGGCGATGGTGCTTTCGTTCGTACTGCCGCTGTGCGTGATCACTGTCTACCGCGAGGTGCCGCTGCTGCCGGAATTCCCGGCGGAAGAGACCGTGACGACCGCCGTCGCAGAACCGCTTGCGGAGCCTTTTCCGTGGAAGAAGCTCGCCGGAGGCGCTTTCCTGACCGGAACACTCGTCACGCTCCTCGGGACCTGCTGTTCGCTCTTCGGCGTGGTGCGCCTGGTCCGGCGGGGACGCCGCGAACGGCTGGAGGACGGGGCGGTGCTGGTGCGCACCGACCGGGCCGTGACGCCTTTCAGCTGGGGACGCTACATCGTCATGTCGGGGAAGGACTTGGACGAAAACGGCGATGCCATCCTGCTGCACGAACGCGCCCACCTGCGGCTGCGCCATTCGCTGGACCTGATCGTGACCGACGTGGCGGGCTGTCTGCAATGGTTCAATCCGGCGATGTGGCTGCTGCGCCGCGAACTGCGGGCCATCCATGAGTACGAGGCCGACGAGGCGGTGCTCGACAGCGGTGTCGATGCGAGGAGTTATCAGTTGTTATTAATCAGGAAAGCTGCCGGCGGGAGGTGGTACTCAGTCGCCAACAGCTTTAATCACAGTAAACTTAAAAACCGTATTACCATGATGTTACGTAAAAAATCGTCGCGGTGGGCCGGAGCCCGTGCGCTCCTGTTGCTGCCGCTTATGGGCATAGCCCTCGGGGCTTTTGCCGAAACCGCGTATGTCTTTCCGGAGGACAAAGGTACAAAAGAAAAACCGGTAATCCGTATCCGGGGGCTGAGATCTTCGCTCGACGATAAGTTGCTGGTTCTCGTTGATGGTCGGGAGACCGTGCTGGACAGTATCAAGACCGAACAGATCGAGTCGATTACCGTGCTCAAAGATTCGACGGCAAAGGCTGCCTATGGTGAAAAAGCTAAATACGGCGTGATTCTTGTGACGCTGAAAAAAGATGCCGGGAATCCGGAGGACGGCCGCATCAGCCTTTCGGTGACCGAGGCGAAGGCTGTCCCCGGGAAATCGGTCTCCGTGGCCATATCCGACAGGGACAAACGCTCCGAGCCGGATTTAGACGGAAAAATAGTGCAGGTCGACGGTTTCAGTACGGCAGACTCCAGGTCGGTGGTCTATCTGGTCGACGGGACACGGGTCTCGGAGATCCAGTCGCTCGACCCGAACCGGATACAGAGCATATCCGTCGTCAAGGGGGACAATGTCCCGAAGGAGTATTCCGCAAAGGGGTATGACGGCGTGATAACGATCACGACCAAGCGGACCTCCGATGCGCAGCAGGCCGCGCTGAAAGCCGGTGCTTCCGGCATAGAGGCCGCCCGCAGGGGGATGGAGCAGGCCCGCAAGTATATGAGTCCGGACGCCTGGGAGGAGGCGCAGACGGCGTTGGACAAGGCCCAGAACGAGTTGGAGCAGAACCGGGTCCGCGTAGCGGTGCAGAGCGCCGGTTATTCGGAATCGAGCCGGGCGAAACCGGCTTCCGGCGAAAATTCGGTGTCGGTCACTACGGGCCGGGTAACGGTCCGGGGGCCTTTTCCCGAAGGTATGCTGATCCTTATCAACGGTAAGGAGGCTTCGCAGGCGGATGTCTACGCGCTGAAACCGGGCCGGATCAAGAAGATGACCGTCTACAAGGGCGATGAGGCCGTGAAAAAGTACGGTGAGAAGGGGCGCAACGGCGTTGCCGACATCCGCGCCCGCAGGTAAGGGCTTAAAGGAAATACCATAAGCAGATAAAAAGTTCAGCAGGGGACGGAGTTTCGGAACTCCGTCCTTTTTTCGTGCCGGGGCTATTCGAAATCGACGATCTCGGGACGTGTCGGACGGTAGCGGTACTGTTCCATGCGCGTGGAGTTCGAGAGACGGAAATACTCGCTCTCGACCAGTCCTTTTTTGCCGAAGGCGATGCCCAGCCGTATCTGAATGGTGTTGAACACCAGCCGTTCGTTTCGCAGCCGCACGCCCAGTCCGAACGAGGTGAAGAAGTCGTTTTTGAAGATGTTGGGCGAATAGCCGATCAGTCCGAAATCGGCGAACCCGAACACGGCGATGCGGAATCCCAGCGGTTGGTAGGGGGTGAAAATGACCGTTTCGGTGTTGAGGATCATGCGGTTGGTGCCGATGATGTGCTCTTTGAGGGCCTGCAGTCCGTCGATGCGGGTGAAGCGGATGCTTTCGTCGCTGCCCGTGCCGCGGTTCCAGCCCTGGGTGTAGTTGAAGGCGAGGAACTGGCGGATGCGGCTGCGCCGGAAAAGGAACAGGTTGGAGAACCACCGCAGGTCCACGTCGATGGCACTGCGGTGCCACATGCCGTCGTCGAGGTCGATGTAGCTTCCGAGCGTGAATCCGCCCATGATGTAGCCCACGCCGCGGAATCCTCCGGTTTCGTAGCTCATGCCCAGGTACATGGCGTCGTTGAACTCGCCCCACGAATAGCCCGTCGTCAGCTCGGCCTTGTAGCCCGTCGCCAGGTACTCGCGGCGTCCGAATCCGTAGATCATGTTGGCCGTGTAGAATTTCTCGCGGTAGAGTCCCGCGCCGACCAGCAGGGCGTCCTGGTCGTGGAGCGCCGGGTTGAAATGCGGTCCCACGAGGGGCCGCCGGCTGACGCGGCGGTAGTTGTAGCGGCCCGTGAGGTAGACGCTCGAATTGATCCGCCGCAGGAACTGGGAGTAACCGCCCCAGGCGTCGAGGGTCCGCTCCTTGACGAGCAGCGAGGTGTCCTGTTCGACCATGTAGCGTTTGGCCTTGATGTCGCTGTAGGTGAGGCCTATTTCGTAGTCGGTGGGCTTGATGAACTCCTTGCGCAGCCCCATGTCGAGCGTCGAGTTGTAGAAATCGCGCCCGGCGGCGAACTCCGCGGTGTAGAAGGTCCCCAGCACGTTGGGAATTTCGTATTCGACCATGTTGCCGCCGTAGGAGAAATCCTTGCGGCTGAAATTGGTCATGAATTTGAGCTTGTTGCCCGATCCGAGGATATTGGCGTCGGAGAGCCCGACCATCGTCCGGCCCTCGGAATGCCACCCTCCGTCGACCGAGATGGTCCAGCTGTCGCGCGTGGTGATGCGGAGGTTGACGCGCGTCGAGTCGAATGCGTCGGGCAGCACCGTGATGTCGACGTCGGCGATGTAGCCGCGCGAACGGATCAGCTGTTTGTTGCGCACGATGAGTTCCGGGTCGAGCGTGTCGCCCGGTTCGAAGAGCAGGTCGCGGCGGATGACGCGTTCGCGGGTGATGCGGTGGGTCTTGTTGGCGGTGCGTTCGAGCCAGTTGCCCCCGGCGTCGAAAATCTGCTCGCGGTCGATGGCGATTTCGCCGATGGTTTTTCCGGAGTAGGGTTCCAGCAGGCGGCTTTCGTCGGTCACGCGGCCGCTCATGGTGGTGTCGAGGACGGGTTTCACGAACAGCATCTGGTAGAGCATGCGCGGCACGGCGCGGCGGTTGGTTTTCGACTGGATGCTGTCGTAGAGCCGCTGGTTGTGGGCCGAGGCGTCGGGATTCGACACCCGGGCGCTGTCGGGGGTGAACCGGTCGGGCGTATGCGCACCGGGGCCTGCGACGCGGGCAAAGGAGGCGGTTGCCGCTGCAGTCAGGGTCAGTAGCAATATGCAGAACCGGGCATACATTTGGTAAAGATAACGCTTTTTTCCGGTATTAAGTATGAAAAATCGCATCCGGAGGCCCTCCGGATGCGAAAAAAGGTTCACCCGGAGGTGAACCTTTTTCTATCGTGACAGTCGGATATATCGTTCGGTGCGTCGCTTTATGCCTGCGCGGGGAGCTGTTTCCACTGCCTCTGCCTGCTTCCGCCTCTGTCACCTCCGTTCCGCTGTCCTGCCCCCCCCCGGATTATCGGCGGCCTTCTTTGGCCTCGATGCATTCGGTGGCATGGGGCACCTTCATCAGGCGCTCCTTGGGAATGAGTTTGCCGGTGGTCTTGCAGATGCCGTAAGTCTTGTTCTCGATGCGCACGAGCGCCATTTCGAGGTTGCGGATGAATTTCATCTGATGGGCTGCCAGCCGGCCGCTCTCCTCTTTCGAGAGAGTTGCGGCACCCTCCTCCAGCACTTTGAACGTCGGCGATGTATCCTCGGTGTCGTTGTCGGCCGTATGGGTGATCGTGGCGCGCAGCAACTCGTAGTCCGCGCGTGCGTTCTCGAGTTTCTTCAGGATAAGCTGCTTGAACTCTTCGAGTTCCGCGTCGCTGTACCGTGTTCTTTCGTCTGCCATAGTCGTATCCTCCTTGTTTTGGTTTCATGTAAAATTAAGCAATAATTCCGATATTACCAAATTTTACAGGATATATCGGGGGCTATATCCGCGTCACCGCGATGCGCAGCGGTTCTTCGTCGACATCGGTCTCCGCGACCGCTTCGCCGGCCGGTTCCGCCGCGGCCTTCACCTCCACGGCAAGGGTCTGCGACGCGATGTAGTCGGCGAACCGGGCGATGCCGTCGGCCACGCAGGGCTTGTCTTCGATCTCGACGCGGATTTTGTCCGTGACCTCGAATCCGGAGTCCTTGCGGATATTCTGGATGCGGTTTATCAACTCGCGTGCCACACCTTCGGCTTTCAGCTCCCCGGTGACTGTAATGTCGAGCGCCACGGTGAGTTTTCCCTCCGAAGCCACCAGCCATCCGGGCATATCCTCCGAGGTGATCTCGAAATCGGCGGGCGTCACGACGATCTTCTCCCCGCCGAGGTCTAACACCGTTTCGGGAGCTGCCTCGATCTCGGCGATGCGCTCCTGCGAGAATTCCGCCGTGAGGGCGGCTATCTGCTTCATGTATTTGCCGTACCGCGGGCCGAGGGTCTTGAAATTGGGCTTGATGCGCTTGGTAATCAGCCCCGTGGTCTTCTCGATGAGCTCGATGTCCTTGACGTTGACCTCTCCCATGATGAGGTTCTTCACCGCCGAGATGCGCTCCGCCATGGCGGGGTCGAGCACCGGAATCAGGATTTTGGTCAGCGGCTGGCGCACCTTGATCGAGACTTTGCGGCGCAGGGCCAGCACCATCGACGAAACCTTCTGGGCCAGCGACATCATCTCCTCCAGCCGGGCGTC
Source organism: Alistipes sp. Zagget8 (assembly GCA_001941065.1). GTDB lineage: Bacteria > Bacteroidota > Bacteroidia > Bacteroidales > Rikenellaceae > Alistipes. The sequence goes on along the minus strand of MSHJ01000010.1, from coordinate 338,718 downwards.
GATCAGCCGTTCGTCGGCCTTCGGGAAGACCGAGAGGTGCACCGACTCGTCGGCGTGACGGCCGCTCACGGCGTTGAGGTCCGTGAAGATGCGGTCGGAGATGAACGGCGCGAAGGGCGCCGCGAGCATCGAGACGGTCTCCAGACAGGTGTAGAGCGTCTGGTAAGCCGCCAGTTTGTCCTCCGACATGCCGCCGCCCCAGAACCGCTTGCGGTTGAGGCGCACGTACCAGTTCGAGAGGTTCTCGCCCACGAACTCCTGGATGGCGCGGGCCGCCGGGGTCGGGTCGTAGTTTTCGAGCGATTCGGTCACCTCTTTTACGAGGGTGTTGAGCAGCGAGATGATCCAGCGGTCGATTTCGGGCCGTTTCTCCATCGGCACCTCGGGTTCCTTGCCCGTGAACGAGTCCACGTTGGCGTAGAGCGCGAAGAACGAATAGGTATTGTAAAGGGTTCCGAAGAACTTGCGGCGCACTTCATCGACGCCGTCCTTGTCGAATTTGAGGTTGTCCCACGGCTGCGAGTTGGAGATCATGTACCAGCGCGTCGCGTCGGCTCCGTAGGTGTCGAGTACCTCGAACGGATCGACGGCGTTGCCCAGGCGTTTGGACATCTTGTTGCCGTTTTTGTCCAGCACCAGTCCGTTCGAAATGATGTTCTTGAAGGCCACCGAGTCGAACAGCATCGACGCGATGGCGTGCAGCGTGAAGAACCAGCCGCGCGTCTGGTCGACGCCCTCGGCGATGAAATCGGCGGGGTAGACCTCGTTGAAGCCCTCCTTGTTTTCGAACGGGTAGTGCACCTGCGCATAGGGCATGGCGCCCGAGTCGAACCACACGTCGATCAGGTCCGATTCGCGCTTCATCGGCTCGCCCTTCGACGAGACCAGCACGATCGAATCCACATAGGGACGGTGCAGGTCGATGTTCGCTGTCGAATAGTTCTCCTTCGACATGTCGCCGACCTTGAAATTTTTGTACGGATTCTCCTTCATCACGCCCGCGGCAACCGACCTCTCGATCTCGCCCATCAGCTCCTCGATCGAACCGATGCATTTCACCTCCGAGTAGTCCTCCGTGGCCCATACCGGCAGCGGGGTTCCCCAGAAGCGCGAACGCGAGAGGTTCCAGTCCACCAGTCCTTCGAGCCACTTGCCGAAGCGGCCCGTTCCGGTCGATTCGGGTTTCCAGCGGATTGTCTTGTTCAGTTCGATCATCTTGTCGCGCAGCGCCGTGGTGCGGATGAACCACGAGTCGAGCGGGTAATACAGCACCGGTTTGTCCGTGCGCCAGCAGTGGGGGTAGGAGTGGGTGTGCTTCTCGATTTTGAACGCCTTGTTTTCGGCCTTCAGCATCACCGAGATGTCGATGTCGAGCGTCGGGTCGGTGTCGCACAGCCGTTCGTCGTAAGCGTTCTTCACGTAACGGCCCGCATACTCCCCGTATTTCGCGGCGTCGACGTTCGTCTTCACGAACTCCGGGTCGAGGTCCTCCACGAGGAAGAACTTGCCCTGCTTGTCCACCATCGGCTGGTTCTTGCCGGCGCGGTCCACCATGAAGAGCGGCGCGATGCCTGCGGCTTTCGCCACGCGGTCGTCGTCGGCGCCGAACGTCGGGGCGATGTGCACGATGCCCGTACCGTCGGAGGTGGTCACGTAGTCGCCGACGATCACGCGGAACGCGTCGCCCATCGGCTTCACCCACGGAATCAGCTGTTCATAACGGATGCCCTCCAGCTCGGGACCCTTCCAGACGCCTTCCAGCACCTCGTAGGTCCCCTCCATCTTTTTGGTGAAATAGGAGCCCAGGAGGTCTTTGGCCAGGATGACCGTCTGCGGTTGGTCGGTATAGGGATTGCGGCATTTGACCCGCACGTATTCGATGGCGGGGCCCACGGCCAGCGCGGTGTTCGACGGCAGGGTCCACGGCATGGTGGTCCAGGCGAGGAAATAAAGGTCGCCTTCGGTCCCTTCGAACAGCGTTTCGCTCTTCGCATCGCGCACGACCCGGAACTGCGACGTACAGGTCGTGTCCTTCACGTCGCGGTAACAGCCCGGCTGGTTCAGCTCGTGGGTCGAGAGACCCGTTCCGGCCGCCGGTGAGTAGGGCTGGATGGTGTAGCCCTTGTAGAGCAGCCCCTTGTCGAAGAGCTGTTTGAGCAGCCACCACAGCGTCTCGATGTATTTGTTGTCGTAGGTGATGTACGGATCGTCCATATTGACCCAGTAGCCCATCTTGCGCGTGAGGTTCTCCCAGGCGCCCGTGAACTCCATCACCGCCTCGCGGCACGTGCGGTTGTACTCCTCGATCGTGATCTTCTTGCCGATGTCCTCCTTGGTGATGCCGAGTTTCTTCTCGACGCCCAGCTCCACGGGCAGTCCGTGGGTGTCCCATCCGGCTTTGCGGTGCACGAGGTAGCCCTGCTGCGTTTTGTAGCGGCAGATGATGTCCTTGATCGTGCGGGCCATGACGTGGTGAATGCCCGGCATGCCGTTGGCCGAGGGGGGCCCTTCGTAGAATACGAACGCGGGGTGCCCCTCGCGGGTGTCGATGCTTTTGTGGAATGTGTCGCGGGCGTCCCACTCGCCGAGCACGTCGGCGGCTACGCCGGCCAGGTCGAGGCCTTTATACTCCTTGAACTTCATATCGGTAAGAAATTTCTTCGCTGTTTTTCTGACAAGCAGCAAAGATATAAAAAAGATTTAATAATCGGACTTTTTTAAGCCCGATTATCGTATACCGCGAATCGGTGCTATTTCCGGACGGGAATGTCGAGCCAGAAGCAGGAACCTTCGCCGAGGGCCGAATCGACGCCGGTGCGCCCGCCCAGCTGTTCGGCGATCGACTTGCAGATCGAGAGCCCGAGACCGGTTCCCTGCGTGAAGGTGTCGAGTTTGACGAAGCGTTCGAAGATGCGCTCCTGATCTTCGGGGGCGATGCCGATGCCCGTGTCGCGGACGTAGAAACGTATGTGATCGGGAATCTCGCGGAATCCGATCGTGACCGATCCTTCTTTCGTGAATTTCAGGGCATTGCGGATGTAGTTGCCGATGATCCGGGTGACTCCCTGCCGGTATCCCGGGACCGGGAGCGGCGGCAGTCCCTCCTCCACGCGGAGCTCCACGGCCGGGGGACACTGCGGGCGGAACATACCGGCGGTTTCGAGACAGAAATCCCGGGCGTCGAAGACCGTGCGGACGATCTCCGACCGTCCCGCTTCGATCAGCGCCAGGTCGAGCACGTCGGAGATGATCTGCAGCAGCAGCGTGTTGTTGCGCCGGATAATGGCGGAGTATTCCCTGCGGGCTCCGGCGTCCTGCTCGTGGGCGAGCAGTTCCGAGAATCCGACGATGGCGTTCAGCGGCGTGCGTATTTCGTGGCTCATATTGGCCAGAAACGCCGATTTGAGTTTGTTGGCCTCCTCGGCGCGTTCCTTCGCTTCGCGCAGCTCCTTTTCGGTGCGTTTGAGTTCGGTGATGTCGTAGTTGGCGCACGCCAGGTCGATAACGCCCTCCTCCGGACGGTAGTCGCGGCAGAGGACGTGGGTCATGAGCCAGCGCACCGGTTCGTTCGGGCGGATGATGCGCACCTCGTCGGTGCAAGACGGGATCTCCCCGCGTTCGAGGGCTGCAAGCAGGTGTTTGAGGCGCTTCCGGTCGTCGGGATGGACATGCTGCCAGGTTCCGATGATCTCCGAGACGGGCGTCCCTTCCGATTCGCCGTAGTTCGCCGCCCAGGGGCCTTTGGTGTAGCCCGCTCCCGTACAGAGGTTGTAGCTGACGCAGCCCACGTGTGCGAAATCCGAAATCAGGCTGAACAGGTTCTCGAAATCGGCCAGCCGTTCCCGGCTGTGCGTGGCTTCGGTGATGTCCTCGAGCAGGATGACCAGTTCGTCGTCGTCGCCCGGGGTGTTGTAGATCAGGCTGCGGCAGATGCACCCGGTGGGGCTTTCCCACTTATGTTCGCTGAACGAGCGGGAGGGAATGCCCTCTAATACGGGAATGTCTTTCTGCGGGTTTTCCCCTGCTTCACGGGCTGTTTTGCCGGCGTACTCCTGCGTGTGGACGCCCAGGATCGTACCGGCCCGCTGGTTGATGTACGAGAGCAGGTAATCGACCGCTTCGCCCGTTTTGTCGCGCAGGATGTTGATGCGTATGTAGCCGATCGGCAGGTGTTCGATGAGTTGTGCGAGGTGGCTATAATTGCGTTGCGTCGCCATGTAGCTCTGGTTGACGGCGGCCAGTTCCGCACTTTCGGGGCTGTCGTCCGCGGCGCAGCGCACGCTTCCGAAGGCTGTCCGGATGTTTGTCCGCGGGTCGGTCCGAACCTCCACGGACTTGACCTGCAGGCATTTGTTCCCGTTTGCCGTGACGAATGTCTCGTCGAGCGAATCGGTGACTTTGAGTGCCGCGCACCGGGTGTAAATCCGTGCCCGGTGCTCCTCTCCGGGCAGTTGGTAGAGATCGGCGAATGAAATGCAGGTGCGGTCGGCGCCGAAAAGTTCGGCTGCCAGTCGGGAACAGGTCATTTCGTGGCGGTCGAAATCGAGCAGCCACCACCCGATGCCCGAGGCGTCGAGGGATTTTTGCAGCAGTTCGGCCGAAACGGAATGTTGTTCTGCGTTCATGGAAGCCGGGTTTATTCCGTGAGTTTGCGGAGGATGCGGGCCGGGTTCCCGGCGGCGACCGAGTCGGCCGGAACGTCGCGTGTCACGACGGCTCCGGCGCCGACGACCGCGCGGTCGCCGATCGTGACCCCCGGACAGACGATCGCGCCGCCTCCGATCCAGCAGTCGTCGCCGACGGTGATCGGGCGTCCGGCCTCCAGCCCCGTCCGGCGCTCGGAGGCCTCCATCGGGTGGAGGGCGGTGAGCAGCTGCACTTTGGGACCTATGAGCGCGTGGCGGCCGATGCGTATCGGCGCCAGGTCGAGGAACACGCAGTCGAAATTGACGAAGGAGCCTTCGCCGATCGAAATGTTGACGCCGTAGTCGCAGCGGAACGGTTCGCGGACGAATCCTTCGCAGCCGGGGCACAATTCGCGCAGCGCGGCGCGATACTCCTCGCCGTGGCCGCACAACTCGACGTTGAGCCGGTGCATGAGACGGGTGGCCCGGTCGCGGATGGCCGTGAGTTCGGGGTCCTGCGGCGTGAACCACTCCCCGCTGAGCATCTTTTCCCGTTCGGTCATTTTCCCTTAGTCGAAGGACTGCATTTCGATCAGTTTGGCATAGATGCCGTTGCGTTCCATCAGTTCGGCGTGGGTGCCCCGTTCGGCGATGCGTCCGTGGTCCACGACGATGATCTGGTCGGCGTTGTGGATGGTCGACAGACGGTGGGCGATGACCACCGACGTGCGGCCTTTGAGCAGGTTGTTGAGGGCCTCCTGCACGAGTTTTTCGCTCTCGGTGTCGAGGGCCGAGGTGGCCTCGTCGAGAATCAGGATGTCGGGGTTCTTCAGCACCGCGCGGGCAATCGAAAGCCGCTGACGCTGTCCGCCGGAGAGTTTCACGCCCCGGTCGCCGATGTTCGTTTCGTAGCCCTCGGGGCTTTCGCGGATGAAGCAGTCGGCGTTGGCGACCTTCGCCGCCTCGACCACCTCTTCGTGCGTGGCGCCGCGCTTGCCCATGGCGATGTTGCCCTCGATGGTGTCGTTGAAGAGCACGGTGTCCTGCGCCACGACGCTCATGTGTTCGCGCACGCTCTCCTGCGTATAGTCGCGCAGCGAGACGCCGTCGATGCGGATGTCGCCCGCCGTGGGGTCGTAGAACCGCGGCAGCAGTTCGCTCAGGGTCGACTTGCCGCCGCCCGAGGGACCCACCAGCGCCACGGTCTGCCCGCGGAGTATCTCGAACGAAACGCCTTCGATCACCTCGCACGAACCGTCGTAGGTGAAATGCACGTCGCAGAATTCGATTTTCTCCTTCAGGCCCGTCAGCTCTTTGGCGTCGGGGGCGTCCTGTATTTCGGGGGTCGTGTCGATGATCGAGAAGATGCGCTCGCCGGCGGCGATGCCCTGGTTGATGTTGGCGAACTGGTCGATAAAGGTGCGCACGGGGCGCGTGATCTGCGAGAAGATGGCCACGAAGGCGATGAATCCGCCGGGATCGAGTGTCCCCTTGGCCACGAGCGAGCCTCCGAAGACGAGGATCACGCCCACGGCCGTGATGCCCAGAAATTCGCTCATCGGCGACGCCAGTTGCTGGCGGCGGGCCATCGAGAGGGTCAGCCGCGCCAGGTCGGCGCTGATGGCATAGTATTTCTGCTTGATGTACTCGACGGCGTTGTAGCTCTTGATGACTTTGATGCCTGCGAGCGATTCGTCGAGCGTGGCGACCATTTCGCCCATGCGCTGCTGGTTGGTGCGTGCCGGGTGGCGGAGTTTTTTGACGATGCTGCCGATCAGCAGCGCCACCACCGGGAGGAACAGCACCGAGAAGATTGCCAGCTCCCACGAAATGGCCACCATCATCACGATGTAGCCGACGATGAGGAACGGCTCGCGGAACGACACCTGAAGCGTGTTGGTGATGCAGAACTGCACGACGCCCACGTCGGAGGTGATTTTCGAGATGATGTCGCCTTTGCGCTGGTCCGAGAAATAACCCACGTTCATGTCCATCACGCGCGAGAACATCTCGTTGCGCATACGCTGCAGGGTCCGGGTGCGCATGTTCTCCATGGTCCAGGCGCCCAGATAACGGAACAGGTTGCTCAGCAGGCTGATGCAGACGGCCACCACGGCCAGCAGCAGCAGTACGTTCTGCGTGGAATACTCCTGGAAGATATGCGAATAGGTGAAATTGAAGAGTGTGGCCAGATACTCCTTGTTCAGCTCCAGGGGAGGCAGTTTCTCGACATACTCGAACGAGTAGTTCGCGTCGAACATGGTGTTCAGGATCGGGATGATCAGCATGAACGTCAGCGAGTTGAACAGCGCGTAGAAAAGGGAGTAGAAAAAGTAGGGAACGGCGTATTTCTTGATCGGCCGGGCGAAGCCCAACAGCCGCATATATGTCTTGAACATTCCGGGCGTATGGTTTGGTGGTTACGCAATAATCGAAACAAAGGTATGAAAAAGAATTGACAGCACCAAAACCGGATTGCGGGCGGTACGGCCAACGGTTGCGACTGATAAAAGGGGGCGTTACGGCTCCAAAGGTAGAAATAATAACCCGAAAAGCGAAACTTGCAGGCAATTTCGGCGAAAGTTCGCGCCCGAAGGAGCAAAAAAAACGGAGCGGCAACGTTTCCGTTTACCGCTCCGCAGGATTGTATCCGGTGTCTTCCAGCCAGTGTGCCCGGTCGTTGGCCGCCGCTACGGCCAGCACGTCGCAGCGGTTGTTCTCCACCGTGTCGGCGTGTCCCTTGACCCAGACGAAGCGGACGTTGTGGCGGTTGTACACGCTGAGGAAGCGCATCCACAGGTCGGGATTCTTCTTGCCGGCGAATTGCTTGCGCACCCAGCCGAAGACCCAGCCTTTGGTGACGGCGTCGACGACGTATTTCGAATCGGAGTAGATCACGACGTCCGAACCCTCGAACTTGAGGGTTTCGAGCGCCACGCACACGCCCATCAGCTCCATGCGGTTGTTGGTCGTCAGCCGGAAACCCTGCGACAGTTCCTTGCGGTGGTGCCCCGAGAGGAGCACCGCGCCGTATCCCCCGGGCCCGGGGTTCCCGAGGGCCGAGCCGTCGGTGTAGATTGTAATTGTCGGCACAATTCCAAGAATTAATAATTAAGAATGAAAAATTAAAAATGGCGTCTAACGTCCTTTTCGGGAAACTTTTAATTCTTAATTTTTCATTTTTAATTATTTCAGCGCATCGAGCTGCTCGCGGATCGCTGAAATCTTGGCTTCGGTGTCGGCCTGCTTGGCGCGTTCGTTGGCCACGACCTTTTCGGGCGCCGAGGCGACGAAACGTTCGTTCGAGAGCTTCTTCATCACCGAGGCGAGGAATCCCTCGTAGTAGGCCAGGTCGTCGGTGAGTTTTTTGCGCTCGGCTTCGGCGTCGATCTTGCCCGCCATCGGCACGAAATACTGGGTGGTCTTGACGATGAACGCCGCAGCCGCCGGGTCCTTCTCCGCCACGGTCTCGATGGACGCGAGGTTGGCCATCTTCATCACGACGGGGGCGAACTCCGCGGGGTAGTTCTCGTCGGCGATCACCCGCAGCGTCAGTTCCTCCTTCTGCGGCAGGTTCTTCTGGTTGCGGATGTTGCGCACCGAGGTGATGATCTCCTTCGCCAGTTCGAAACGTGCCAGCATCGCGGCGTCTTCGGCCGCGGGCTCGGGCATCTGCGCCACGCAGATCGAGGCTCCCTCGGCGCGGGGCGCGAGGTCTTGCCAGATCTCCTCCGTGACGAACGGCATGAAGGGGTGCAGCACGCGCATCAGGGCGTCGAACCAGCCTTTCGTCGCCTCCAGCGTCGGGGCGTCGATGGGCTGTCCGTAGGCGGGCTTCACCATCTCGAGGTACAGACCGCTGAAATCGTCCCAGAACAGCCGGTAAGCCTCCTTGAAGGCCTCCGAGATGCGGTATGACTTGAAATCCTCGGCGATTTGCCGCAGCGAGCGGCCCAACGCCTGTTCGAACCACGCGACGGCGAGACGGTTGTTTTCGCTCTGTGCTGCCGCAGCGTCCACCGTCCAGCCGTTCAGGAGACGGTAGGCGTTCCATATCTTGTTGCCGAAATTGCGGCCCTGCTCGCAGAGCGCTTCGTCGAACATCACGTCGTTGCCGGCCGACGACGAGATGAGCATCGCCATACGCACGCCGTCGGCGCCGTACTGGGCGATCAGGTCCAGCGGGTCGGGCGAGTTGCCCAGCTGCTTGGACATCTTGCGGCCGATCTTGTCGCGCACGATGCCCGTGAAATAGACGCTTCCGAAGGGCTTTTCGCCGCGGTATTCATACCCGGTCATGATCATGCGGGCCACCCAGAAGAAGATGATGTCGGGGGCAGTCACCAGATCGTTGGTGGGGTAGTAGTAGCTGATCTCCCTGTTGTCCGGGAAGCGGATGCCGTCGAACACCGAGATGGGCCACAACCACGACGAGAACCACGTGTCGAGCACATCCTCGTCTTGCCGCAGGTCCGTCAGCTGCAGCGAGGCGTCGCCGGCCTTCGCGCGGGCCTTTTCCAGCGCCTCTTCGGCCGTCGGGGCCACCACGAATCCGCCTTTGGGCAGATACCAGGCCGGAATGCGCTGTCCCCACCACAGCTGGCGCGAGATGCACCAGTCCTTGATGTTCTCCATCCAGTGGCGGTAGGTGTTCTTGTATTTCTCGGGCACGAACCGAATCGCATCCTCCATCACGGCCTTCAGCGCGGGTTCGGCCAGCTCCTGCATCGAGAGGAACCACTGCATCGAGAGTTTCGGCTCGATGGCCACGCCCGTGCGTTCCGAGTAGCCCACGTTGTTGGTGTAATCTTCGGTTTTTTCGAGCAGGCCCGCCGCGTCGAGGTCCTTTTCGATCTGCCGGCGCACGTCGAAACGCTCCTGACCCACGTAGAGGCCCACCTTGTCGTTGATCGTGCCGTCGTCGTTGAAGATGTCGATGGTCTCCAGACCGTATTTCTCACCCAGCATGTAGTCGTTCACGTCGTGGGCCGGAGTTACCTTCAGGGCGCCCGTTCCGAACTCGATGTCCACGTATTCGTCGCGGATCACGGGAATCGACCGTCCCACCAGCGGCACGATGACGCGGGCGTCCTTCGCCAGCCACTCATAGCGCGGGTCGTTGGGGTTGACGCACAGCGCCGTGTCGCCCAGAATGGTCTCGGGGCGCGTCGTGGCGACGATAATCGCCCGGTCGGTGCCTTCGACCTTGTAGCGCAGGTAGTAGAGTTTGCCGTGCGACTCCTTGAAGATCACCTCCTCGTCCGAGAGGGCCGTCTGCGCCGCGGGGTCCCAGTTGACCATCCGCACGCCGCGGTAGATTTTGCCCTTTTCGTAGAGGTCGCAGAAGACCTTCAGGACGCTCTCCGTGCGGGCCTCGTCCATCGTGAAGCACGTGCGGTCCCAGTCGCACGAAGCGCCCAGTTTGCGCAGCTGTTTGAGAATCATGCCGCCGTATTTCTCCTTCCACTCCCAGGCGTAGCGGAGGAACTCCTCGCGCGTGAGCGACGCCTTTTCGATGCCCTTTTCGTGGAGCATCGCCACGACTTTGGCCTCCGTCGCGATCGACGCGTGGTCCATGCCCGGCACCCAGCAGGCGTTTTTCCCGGACATGCGTGCGCGGCGCACCAGCACGTCCTGCAGCGTGTTGTTGAGCATGTGCCCCATGTGGAGCATGCCCGTCACGTTGGGGGGCGGAATGACGATCGTGTAGGGTTCGCGTTCATCGGGTTCCGAGTGGAAAATCCCCCGGTCGATCCAGTAGTCGTACCATTTGGATTCGATCTGCTGGGGTGCGTATTTGTCGGCGATTTGCATAGCGCGTAGGTTTTACTTTGTTTTCAGGGATGCAAAGTTATTAACATTCTGTCAAAGATAAAATAAAAACCATGAAAAAACGTTACCTTTGCAACATTATATATTTGTATGCTATGAGTAAAAAAGATAAGATAGAGACCTTTGAAGTAGACGATCTGAACCTGGTTCCCGAACTGCTCGACGGCAAACACCACATGATTCCCATCGTCACCGGCGGTGACGAACCCGTGGAGGAGGTCGAGGTTCCCGAGATCATTCCCATCCTTACGCTGCGTTCCTCGGTGCTTTTCCCGGGGGCGATAACCCCCATCACGGTAGGCCGCGACAAGAGCATCAACCTCGTCCGCGCGGTGAATGCCGAGGGCGGTATTCTGGGCGCCGTGCTGCAGCGCGAAAGCGATGTCGAGGACCCCGCGCCGGACGACATGTACAAAGTCGGCACGGCGGCCCGCATCATCAAGATTCTCGAAATGCCCAACGGCAACCTGACGGTGATTCTGAACGGCCTGGAGAAGGTCGAAATCACGGAGTACATCACCACCGAGCCCTATTTCAAGGCCCGGGTGACGGCCCTGCGCGACTCGACCCCCGACCTGAAGAGCATCGAGTTCGAGGCCCTCGTGGACTCGATCCGCGACGTGGCGCTGAACATCATCAACGTCTCGCCGTCGATGCCCAAGGAGGCGGCTTTCGCCATCAAGAACATCGACTCGAAACGCGGCATCATCAATTTCATCTGCTCCAACATGGAGCTTACGGACGAAGACCGCCAGTCGCTGCTGGAGGCTCCCGGCCTGCTGGCTCGCGCCCGCAAGCTGCTGGAGATACTGATTCGCGAGCAGCAGCTGGCCGAATTGAAAAACCAGATTCAGGAGCGTGTCAAGCAGGAGATTGACAAGCAGCAGCGCGACTACTACCTGCAGCAGCAGATGCGCACCATTCAGGACAAGCTGGGCGATGGCGCCGATGCCGACATCGAGAAGATGCGCGAGGCGGCCAAGAAGAAGAACTGGCCCGAGGAGGTCGGCGCAACGTTCGAGAAGGAGTTGCAGAAGGTCGAGCGGCTGAATCCCGCCGTGGCCGAATATTCGGTGCAGATGACCTACCTGCAGCTGTTGCTGGAACTGCCGTGGAACGACGTGACGAAGGACAACCTCGACCTCACGTGCGCCCGCGAACAGCTCGACCACGACCATTTCGGACTGGACGAGGTGAAGGAACGCCTGCTGGAGCACCTGGCCGTCATCAAGCTCAAGGGCGACCTCAAATCCCCGATTTTGTGCCTCTACGGCCCTCCGGGCGTGGGCAAGACCTCGCTGGGCAAGTCGGTCGCCGCGGCGTTGGGCCGCAAGTTCGGCCGCATCTCGCTGGGCGGACTGCACGACGAGTCGGAAATCCGCGGACACCGCCGCACCTACATCGGCGCCATGCCGGGCCGCATCATCCAGACCATCAAGCGGTGCGGATCGTCCAATCCGGTCATCATCCTCGACGAGGTGGACAAGGTGACGGTTTCGAACCACGGCGACCCCTCGAGCGCCCTGTTGGAGGTGCTCGATCCGGAGCAGAACACCACCTTCCACGACAACTACATCGACATGGAGTACGACCTGTCGAAGGTGCTGTTCATCGCCACGGCCAACAATATCGCCAACATCGCCCCGGCGCTGCGCGACCGTATGGAGATGATCAACATCCCCGGCTACCTCGTGGAGGAGAAGGTGCGCATCGCGCTGGACCACCTGCTGCCCAAGCAGCGCGAGGCCCACGGCATCAAGGAGCAGGAGATGACGCTGTCGGCGGAGACCGTCGAGGGGATCGTCTCGGGCTATACGCGCGAGGCGGGCGTCCGCTCGCTGGACAAGAACCTGGCGAAGCTCGCCCGGGCCCGCGCCAAGCAGATCGCCTTCGACGAGGCTTTCGCGCCCGAGGTTTCGGCCAAAGACGTCGAGAAGATACTCGGCATGCCCAAGTTCCTCCGCGAGGAGTACGAGGTGGGCGGCATGACGGGCGTCGTGACGGGCCTCGCCTGGACCGAGGTCGGCGGCGACATCCTCTATATCGAATCGGTGCTGACGCCCGGCAAGGGCAAGGTGAGCCTGACGGGTAACCTGGGCGAGGTGATGAAGGAGTCGGCCACGATTGCCCACGAATGGGTGATGGCCCACCACAAAGAGCTGGGCATTGACCCCGAGCTGTTCGAGAAGAACGACATCAACATCCACGTGCCGGAGGGCGCCATTCCGAAGGACGGACCTTCGGCGGGTATCACGATGGTGACCTCGATCGTCTCGACCTACACGGGCCGCAAGGTGAAGGAGCGCATCGCCATGACGGGCGAGACGACCCTCCGCGGACGGGTGATGCCCGTGGGCGGCGTGAAGGAGAAGATTCTGGCCGCCAAGCGTGCCGGCATCACGGAGCTGATCTTCTCGGAGGAGAACCGCAAGGACATCGCCGAGATCAAGGAGGACTATATCGCCGGACTGACGTTCCACTATGTGAAGACCAACGACGAGGTGCTGAAACTGGCTTTGGAGTAGATGAATATCGAGGAGTTCCGGACCTACTGCCTCTCGTTTGCAGGGACGCACGACGATTTTCCGTTCGGCAAGTCTACATCGGATTACGATCGGGATATACTCGTGTTTTACGTGCTGGACAAATGGTTCTGTTTCGTGAACGCCGTAGCCTGGGATTTCTGCAATGTGCGGTGCGCTCCCGAGCGGATTCCGGAACTGCGGGAGCGTTACGAGGGCATCGGTCCGGGCTGGCACATGAACAAAAAACATTGGATCAGCGTCCGTTTCGACAGCGACGTGCCCGGGCAACTCCTGAAGGAGCTGGTCCGGCAGTCGTATGAACTGGCGGCGGCGCATCTGACGAACAAGCAGCGGGCCGAATTGGCCGAAGAAAACAGGGTACTATGAAATTCATTGCGATCATTCCCGCGCGTTACGCGTCGACGCGCTTTCCCGGCAAACCGCTGGCCGTGCTGGGCGGCAAACCCGTCATCCAGCGGGTTTACGAGCAGGTTGCCGGCGTGCTGGACGATGCCGTGGTGGCTACCGACGACGAGCGCATCCGCGACGCCGTGCGGGCTTTCGGGGGCCGGGTCGAAATGACCTCCCCGGATCACCGGAGCGGCACCGACCGCTGTCGGGAAGCCTATGACCGGCTCGGCGTGGAGTATGACGTGGTCGTGAACGTGCAGGGCGACGAACCCTTTATCCAGCCTTCGCAGCTGGAGGCCGTGAAACGGTGTTTCGACGACCCCGCGACTGACATCGCCACGCTCGTGAAACCCTTCACCGAGGCCGACGGACTCGCCGCCCTCGAAAATCCAAACTCCCCCAAGGTGGTCCTCGACGCACAGTCGCGGGCCATCTATTTTTCCCGCTCGGTGATCCCTTACCTGCGGGGCGTGGAGCGTGCGGAGTGGCTTGCACGTCATACCTTTTATAAACATATCGGGCTCTATGCCTTCCGCACCGACGTGCTGCGTGCGGTGACGGCTTTGCCGCAGTCGGCGCTCGAAAAGGCCGAATCGCTGGAGCAGCTGCGCTGGCTGGAGAACGGCTACAAGATCGGCGTGGGCATCTCGGAGGTCGAGACTATCGGCATCGACACCCCCGAAGACCTGGAGAAAGCGGAACGCTTTCTCGATTCACAATTCACAATTCATAATTCATAATTATGGGAAGTCCGAAATTTATCGCAGGTCCGTGCGTAATAGAGTCGGCCGAACTGCTGGACGTCGTGGCCGAACGGCTGGCGGCCATCAACCGGACGCTCGGCACCGACATTATCTTCAAGGCGTCGTTCGACAAGGCCAATCGCACGTCTATCGCGTCGTTCCGCGGTCCGGGGCTCGAAAAGGGCCTGCGGATGCTTGCCGACGTGCGTGCGAAATGGGGGCTGAAGCTCCTCACGGACATCCACGAACCAGCGCAGGCTGCACCCGTGGGCGAGGTGGTCGACGTGATTCAGATTCCGGCGTTCCTCTGCCGCCAGACCGATCTGGTGGTCGCCGCGGCGAAGACCGGCAAAACGGTGAATATCAAGAAAGCCCAGTTCCTGTCGGGGCCCGACATGCAATACCCCTACGAAAAGGCCCGCGAGGCCGGAGCCTCCGACATCTGGCTGACCGAGCGCGGCAACTCGTTCGGTTACAATAACCTGGTCGTCGATTTCCGCAACATCCCCGACATGCTCAAAATTGCCCCCACGGTCGTCATGGACTGCACCCACTCGGTGCAGCGTCCCGGTGCGGCCGGCGGCAAGACGGGCGGCAACCGGGAGTTCGTGCCCGCCATGGCCCATGCGGCCAAGGCGTTCGGGGCCAACGGCTTCTTCTTCGAGGTGCATCCCGATCCCGACAAAGGCCTGAGCGATGCCGCCAATATGCTGAGGCTCGATGATTTGGAAGCATTAATTAAATCCCTGCTTTAAATGACCGATACGACAAAGGCGCAGATTCTCGCGGTGGCCCGCAAGGCGATTCATACGGAGATGCTGACGCTTAAACATTTGGAAGAGACTTTGGGCGACGAGTTCGCCGCGGCCGTGGAGCTGATTCTCGAAAGCCGCGGCAAGTGTATCATCACGGGTATGGGCAAGTCGGGCCTCGTGGGGCGCAAGATCGCCGCGACGCTCGCTTCGACGGGTACCCCGAGTTTTTTCCTCCACCCCGGGGAGGCTTTCCACGGCGACCTGGGTATGATTTCGAAGGAAGACATCGTAGTGGCGCTCTCCTATTCGGGCGAGACGGACGAGATTCTGAAAATCGTGCCCTTCATCCACTCCAACGGGAACCGGATCGTTTCGATGACCGGGAATCCCGAGTCGGCGCTGGCCAAGAATTCCGATGTGCATCTGGATGTCGGGGTCCGCGAGGAGGCCTGCATCCTACACCTCGCGCCCACGTCGTCGACCACGGCGCAGATCGCCATGGGCGATGCGCTGGCCGTGTCGCTGATGCAGATGCGGGGTTTCACGAGCGTCGATTTCGCGCGTCTGCACCCGGGCGGCAGCCTCGGACGGCGTCTGCTGATGACCGTGGGTAGCGTCATGCGCGATCACGATCTGCCGGTAGTGGCTCCCGACTGCCCGGCGGCGGAGATGATCCATGCCATTTCGAAGGGCGGGCTGGGGCTGATCGTGATCTGCGACGGCGACCGGATCGAGGGTATCGTCACCGACGGCGACGTGCGACGTGCGATGGAGCGTCTGCGAGGCGAGTTCTTCAACATTAAGGCCGCGGACATCGCCACGCGCAACCCCAAGACCATCACGCCGGATGAAAAACTGATCGAGGCCGAGAAGATGATGACCCGCAACAAGGTCACCTCGCTGCTCGTCACCGACGATGCGGGCAAACTCTCGGGCGTGATCCAGATTTACGACATTAAGCTGTGAAAAGACGATCCGGTTTTGTGAAATATGAACGAAGGATTCATAACGGTCGGCGGAATCCTCCCGGCGTGCCGCCGTGTTTGCAAGTCTGACCCACCCCCAAACCCCCGCCTCGGCGGGGGCTTACTATTGCAACGTAATTATGTTCGTTATCCTGCTTTCCTATAAGAAACCGCTTGCCGAGGTGGAGAGACACCTCGCGGCGCATCGTGAATACCTCGACCGGCATTATGCCGAAGGGGTGTTCCTCTGCTCGGGGCCGCAGAATCCCCGTACGGGAGGCGTCATCCTCTGCCGTGCCGCGGACCGCGCGGCCGTCGAAGCCCTGACGTGTGAAGACCCGTTCCGCATCCATGGCGTCGCCGACTACGAGGTCGTTGAATTTTCGCCTACGAAACACTTGTCCGGATTCGGGGCGTTTCTGTAAAACAAAAGGAGGTTTTGAAAAACCTCCTTTTATTATTTCCGGATGTAGTGCGGCATTTCGGCGGGTATCTCCATCGAGATTTCCACCAGCCCGCGGACCTCGCCGCGCTCCTTCCAGGCCGTCTGGTAGATCATCTTGCGCACGCCCTGCTTTTCGATGGTGTAGGCGTTCGTGCCGCCCGTGGCGAGCATCCGGCGGATCATTTCGCGCGAGCGTTCGCTGTGGCAGTCGAAGAGGTTTTGGCCGATCAGGTCGCCGTGTTTGGCGAACGTGGCCCGTGCCTTTTCGTTCATGTAGACGATCGTACCCTCGGTGTCGCACACTGTGACGGCGCAGTTGACCTCTTCGGCCCAGATGCGGTTCAATTCACAATTCATCATTCACAATTCATAATTTAGAACCTTTCGGATGTGTGTTCCGCAGGCGAAATGTCTCTTTTCAAAGAATCGGTCCATCGGCGGAAACAGGTCGTATTTCGATGTTCTTTAATGAAACTATATAAGCGTCGAAATCGGCTCCGTCGATTTCCTCCTCCTCCCCGTCCGCTTTTTCGGCAGTTACGAAAAAGTCCGAAAACGGAAGCATTAGTCGGGGATCGTCATCCGACGGTTTGCGTACTGTATACAGTACGTCGATTTGGTATACGACTCCTTGGAGTATATACAGGCCCTCGTTCGAGTCCCCGTGTGCCTCATATGCATAGTCTGAATCCCGCGACTCGCCATTGGAAACGGCAATCTGTTTTTTCCAGGTGACTACGGGCCACCTTACGATGTCGCCTATGGTGAATGGTTTTCCACAACATTCCATTTGCCAACCTTCGTATAAGACGCTGCATTCCATAAAAAAAGGGTTAAACTCAAATTGAAATTCCTTGTCGGAGCGCTACTGCTGGATTTTCACTAATTGTTCGCGGTAGGCGTTCAGGATGCGCGATTTGGAGATGAACCCGATGTAACGCCCCTGCTTGTCCACGACGGGCAGCATCCAGGTGCGCTTGTCCTCGAATTTCTCCATGACGCTCAGGATCGATTCGTGCTCGATAATCTTGTCCGGAGGCGGGATCATGTAGTCCGAAATCGGACGGCCGTACCGCTCGTGCTTGAACATGTCTTCGCGCAGGTCGTCCAGCTGGACCACGCCCAGCAGGCGTCCGAAATTGTCGATCACGGGGAAGATGTTGCGGCGTGCCGTCGAG
Organism: Alistipes sp. Zagget8; assembly: GCA_001941065.1. Lineage (GTDB taxonomy): Bacteria > Bacteroidota > Bacteroidia > Bacteroidales > Rikenellaceae > Alistipes. Next base: position 321,239 of record MSHJ01000010.1, on the reverse strand, counting down.
ATGATGTGCACGATGTCCCCGAGGGTCATGTTCTCCCGGATGCGCAGGAAATCGGTCTCCATCAGCTCCTCGAGTTTCAGGAAGACGAACACCGACTGGTCCTTGTCGTGGGTCAGCAGTTCGCCGTTCAGGCGCAGCTGCTTGGTGTAGATCGAGTCGGGGTCGAGGTAGTAGCCCACGGCGAACGAGATGCAGGCCGTAATCATCAGCGGGATGAAAAGCCCGTAGCCGTTCGAGAGTTCGGCGATGAGGAAAATCGAGGTCAGCGGGGCCTTCATCACCCCCGACATGACGCCCGCCATGCCCACCAGCGTGAACGAGACGATCGACACCTCCCAGCCGAACAGCGTGTTGCAGACCAGCGCCAGCGAAGCGCCCGTGAAGGCCCCGACGAACAGCGACGGCGCGAAAGTTCCGCCCACGCCGCCCGCGGCATTGGTCGAGGCCATGGCGATGACCTTGAAGAACATCGTGGCGATGACGAAGAGGATGATGACCCAGTCGATGTCGCGGAAGCGGTAGAATAGCGAGTTGTTGAACAGCTCCTGCGCGTTGCCGTGCATGAGCGAGGTGAATCCTTCGTAGCCTTCGCCGTACAGCGGCGGGAAGATGAAGATCAGCACGCCGAGGATCACGCCGCCCCACAGCCATTTTTTGTACTGCTTGTCGATGCCCTTGAAGAAATTCCCGACGCGGGAGTTCATCGACGTGAAATACCACGACATCAGTCCGCACAGCCCGCCGAGCAGGATGAACAGCGGGATCTGCCACAGCTCGAAGGCATCCGCAGGGGCCAGCGTCACGGCCAGAATCGGGTCGAAGCCGCGGAGCATGAAGGCCATCGTCGTGGCGGTGATAGAGGCGATCAGCAGCGGGATGACCGACCCGGCGGTGATGTCGAGCATCAGGATTTCCAGCACGAAGACCACGCCCGTGATCGGGGCTTTGAAGATCGCCGCGAGGGCGGCTCCGGCGCCGCAGCACAGCAGCAGCGTCGTGTGTTTGTAGTTGAGACGCGCCAGCCGCCCGATGTTCGAGCCGATGGCGGCTCCCGTCAGCACGATCGGGGCCTCGGGACCCACCGATCCGCCGAATCCGATGGTCGTGGCGCCGCCCACGACCGAGGTCCAGCAGTTGTGGCCGGCGATGCGCGAGTTGCGGCTCGACATGGCGTACAGGACGCGCGTCACGCCTTCGGAGATGTTGTCGCGGACGATGTATTTGACGAACAGCGTTGCCAGGATGATGCCGATGGCGGGGTAGACCAGAAAGAGGACATGGGCGCTGTCCACCGGGAACCAGCGGATCAGTCCGCTCTTGATGCCGTGCAGCAGCATCTCGAACAGATAGGTGCCGAGTCCCGCGAGCACACCGACCACCACGGCCAGAAGCATCATGATCTGGCTGTTCGACAACCTCCGGGTCAGCCGGAGGAACTCGAGGTAGATGCGCTCGGTGCGGAAAGACATTTTAATTATTCTTTATTCGTTCACTCGGCGTTTTGCGCGAAGTGCTCGGCCTGTGCGTCGATCAGTTCCTTGTCGTCGAAGTAATTGATCTTCATGGCGGCACGGACGTCTGCGAGGGTCTCGGCCGCCGCTGCGCGGGCCTTTTCGGAGCCGTCGCGGAGAATTTCGTACACCTCGCCGATGCGGGCCTCGTAGTGATGGCGGCGTTCGCGGATCGGCTCCAGCAGTTCGTTGAGGATGGCGATCAGCAGCCGTTTCACCTTCACGTCACCCAGTCCGCCGCGGCGGTAGTGCGCCTTCAGTTCATCGAGCGATGCGTATTCGGGGAGGTATTTCGAAAAATGCTCGGGGCGGCTGAAAGCGTCGAGGTAGGTGAAGACCGTGTTGCCCTCGACCTTGCCCGGGTCCTCCACGCGCAGGTGATCGGGGTCGGTGTACATGCCCATCACCTTCTTCTTGACCTCGTCGGCCGTGTCCGAAAGGTAGATGCAGTTGTTCAGCGACTTGGACATCTTGGCTTTGCCGTCGGTGCCCGGCAGGCGCATGCAGGCGGCGTTGTCGGGCAGCAGGATTTCAGGCTCGACGAGCGTCTCGCCGTAAACGGTGTTGAATTTGTGGACGATTTCGCGCGTCTGCTCGATCATCGGCTCCTGATCTTCGCCCACGGGGACGGTCGTGGCCTTGAAGGCCGTGATGTCCGACGCCTGCGAGATGGGGTAGGTGAAGAACCCGACGGGGATACCCTGCCGCTGCGCGGTGTCTCCCTCGGCGGCGCCTTCGGCGAATCCGCGCAGGGCGATTTCGGCCTTCACGGTCGGGTTGCGCTGCAGGCGCTGGACGGTCACCAGGTTCATGTAGTAGAACGCCAGTTCGCACAGTTCGGGAACCTGCGACTGGATGAAGAGCGTCGACTGCGCGGGGTCGAGGCCCACCGAGAGGTAGTCCAGTGCGACCTCGATGATGTTCTGGCGCACCTTTTCCGGATTGTCGGCGTTGTCGGTGAGCGCCTGTGCATCGGCGATCATGATGAATATCTTTTCGAACTCTCCCGAGTTCTGCAGTTCGACGCGGCGGCGCAGCGAACCTACGAAATGACCCAGGTGGAGGCGGCCCGTAGGACGGTCGCCGGTGAGGATGATTTTTGCCATAGTTGAAATAAATGCGTATATCGGGTGCAAACTTACGAAAAAGAATTGACGGCGCAAAATCGGATTGCGGGCGATACGGTCGGAGGTTCCGACTGATAAAAGGGTCGTTACGACCCCAAACTTACGAAAAAGAATTGATGGCGCAAAACCGGACTGCGGGCGCTGCGGCCGGAGGTTCCGACTGATAAAAGTGCCGTTGCGACCCCAAACTTACGAAAAAGCGCGTGCGCGACCTAATAAAGTTGCGGCATATAGCTTTTTTTTATATCTTCGTCGGGTAAAATAGACGCCTGCTATGACGATAATCCAACTTGAATATCTGTTGGCCGTGGCCAACTGCGGCAGCTTCTCGCTGGCCGCCGAACATTGTTTTGTGACGCAACCCTCGCTGAGCATGCAGGTTAAGTCGCTCGAAGAGGAGTTGGGCGTGGTGCTGCTCGACCGTTCGAAGAAGCCCGTCATTCCCACCGAGGCGGGCGAGGTGGTGTTGGAGCAGGCCCGCGAGACCATCAAGGCCTACAACTACATCCGGGAGGCCGTCGCGGAGCTGAAGGGCGAGACCGCGGGTAAGCTGCGGCTGGGGGTCATTCCGACCATTGCGCCCTACCTGCTGCACAAGTTCATCCCGGCTTTCGTGCGCGACTATCCGAAGGTGGAGTTGGAGATTTCCGAGATGATTACCTCGGACATCGTCGAGGCGCTCAAGCGCGACCGCATCGACGCGGCGCTGGTGGCCAGCGGCACCTGCGGCGAGGGCATCCTCGAGCAGGAGCTTTTCAACGACCGCTTCTACGCCTATGTGTCGCCCGAAAACCCGCTCTACGAACGGCAGAACATCCGCATCGAGGACATCGACCTGAAGGACCTCGTGATTCTGAGCCCCGGCAACTGCATGCGCGACCAGATCATCGAGCTGTGCCAGGCACGCCGCAACACGCCTTCGCGCTACTCGTTCGAATCGGGGTCGCTGGACACGCTGATGCGCATCGTGGATTGCACGTCGTGTCTGACGATCATCCCCGAGATGGCTCTCGAATACATCCCCTCGGACCGCCGCGACCGGCTGAAAACCCTTGCCAAAGGGGCCACGTCGCGCAAGATCGCCGTCGCCGTGCGCCGCACCTACGTCAAGAACTCGATTATCCGGGCCCTGACCGAGACCATTCTGGCCAATGTCCCGGCGGCGAAGGCATAGCCTTCGTCCTCCATATAAAGAATGCGCCCGGCAGGAGACTGCCGGGCGCTTGTTTATGGTGTGTGAACGGGTTATTTGAAACTCACTTTTGTAGCCGTTCCTTCCCAGTCGGCCATGGTCGAATTGCCGTTGGAGAGTTTTACAGAGAGTTTGATAGTAAAATTGTCTCCGTTGCGGGTTGCGGTCAAGGTACCGGCGGTGACGGTGGCGTCGTTCGTTACTCTGATCGTGTTGTCGTAATACTCGATGCTGAAATCTTTTTCGTTACCAACAACGGTTATGTAAAGATAGGGTTGGAGGTTTGAATTTTTTTCGAGCGGTTTGGTCAGGTCGAGGGTCTTGCCGTAGAGCGATTCCGAAACCTCGATGTTGACATAGAAGGAGGGTTCTTCGGTCGGAACCTGTGAAAAGACGTCCTTAAACAGGTAGAGGTCGAATTCCGCTTCGTCGGTTCCATCAGCGGCATATTCCGTGTAGAGTGCACTTTTGATGGTTTCGGTCTGACCGTTGACGGTCATCTTACCGGAATACCCCCCCCCTTGTCGTCCTTGTCGTCGCAGGCGGTGGCGGCCAGCGCGAGTGCACCGGCCAGGCAGAGCATGAAGATCTTTTTCATAAATTTTGCATTTAAGTGAATTAGAGTGTCTTCAAATATAGTGAAAAAAACGGAACCGGCAACAAGAAGGGGCGAAAAATAACGCCCGGCCTGCAAAACGCAGGCCGGGCGCATGCCGATTATCGGGCCGGTTATTCGACTATTTTCGTCGCTTTTCCCGTCCAGTCGGCGAAGACCGATTTGCCGTCGGAAAGTTCGACGGAGAGTTTGACGGAAAAGTCTCCGCCGTTTTTGGTCACTTTCAGGGTTCCCGATGTAACGGTGAGCGACGTGTCGGCTTCCCCGACGGATATGTCGATCGACCCTTCGGAGTTGTCGATCTCAAACGATTGGCCCTCGTTCGCCGCGACGATGTCGAGGTAGGGTTCGAGCGTTCCGCTCTTTACGATGGGTTTGGTCAGGTCGACGGTCTTGCCGTAGAGCGATTCCGACAGCTCGATTCCGACGTAGAAAGAGGGCTCGTCTTTCGGGATTTGCGAAAAAGTGTCTTTCAGCAGGATGAGGTTGAACGAGGCTTCATCGCCGTATTCGGACGGGTTCTCCCCGTAGAGTGCGCTTTTGACTTCGTACATTTGCCCGTTGACGGTGATCGTCTGTACGGTGATTGTTTTTTTGTCGTCCTTGCAGGATGTGGAGGCCAGGGCGAGCGCACCGGCCAGGCAGAGCATGAAGATTTTTTTCATAGAATTTGCGTTTGGAGTAGGTTAGTGAGTGCCCAAAAGTAGTGATAAAAACGAAACAGGCAACAAAAAGAGCGAAATAATGGGTACCCGTCCGGGCAATATGCCGGATGTGGAGCGATTTTTAACCGGTTGCTTTCAAATCTCATTCTCTTTTCGTACCTTTGCAAGGTTATAGACACCTATTGGATATTTATGAGTAAACTGATCGAAACGATCGTCAACGCGATTGAAGATAAAAAGGGTAAGGATATTGTATCGTTGGACCTCTCGGGATTCGACGGGGCGATCTGTTCGCATTTCATCGTCTGCAACGCAGACTCCACGACGCAGGTGTGCGCCATTGCCGCCGAGGTCGAGGAGCAGGTGTTCGAGAAGCTGGGCGAGAAGGTCTGGCGCATCGAAGGCCAGCAGAACGGCGTGTGGGTCGCCATGGACTATGTGGACGTAGTGGTCCATATCTTCCAGACCGAACTGCGCGGGTTCTACAAGCTCGAGGAGCTGTGGGCCGACGCGCCGATGGTGAAATACGAATACGAAGAGTAAACGGATTATGGCACAGAAAGGCAAGAACAACAATAAAATGAACATGAACATGCCGCGGCCCTCGATGCTGTGGATCTACGGCCTGATCGGCGCGTTCATCATCGGCTGGTACGTCTTCGGCGATGTCAACGACACGCCCCTGCCCAGCGACTGGACCACCGTCGAACAGATGGTCGAAAAGGGCGACGTGGATAAAATCCAGGTCGTCAACCGCGAGCAGGCGCAGGTCTACCTGAAGAAGGACGCCGCCGACAGATACCGTAGCGACTCGGTGGACAAGCGGTTCCGCCGCCTGCCCGAATCGGGGGCGCAGCTGATCTTCACCATCGGGTCGGTCGACTCGTTCCGCGAGGACCTGAAGGCCGCCGAGGAGCGGTCGGGGCAGATCGTCCCGGTCAGCTATGAGAACAAGACTAACGACTGGACCTCGCTGCTGCTGAACCTGCTTCCGTGGGTGGTCATCATCGGGGCGTGGTTCTTCGTCATGCGCTCCATGTCGCGCGGCGCCGGCGCCGGAGGCGGCGGGGGCATCATGAACGTGGGCAAGGCCAAGGCGCAGGTGTTCGACAAGGACAATGCCAAGCGTGTGACATTCAAGGATGTGGCAGGTCTGGAGGAGGCCAAGGTCGAGATCATGGAGATCGTGGATTTCCTCAAGAAGGCCGACAAATACAAGGAACTGGGCGCCAAAATCCCGAAGGGGGCGCTGCTGGTAGGCCCTCCGGGAACCGGCAAGACCCTGCTGGCCAAGGCCGTCGCCGGGGAGGCCAACGTGCCGTTCCTCTCGATTTCGGGTTCGGATTTCGTGGAGATGTTCGTCGGCGTGGGCGCCTCGCGTGTCCGCGACTTGTTCGAGCAGGCCAAGCAGAAGGCTCCGTGCATCGTCTTTATCGACGAGATCGACGCCATCGGCCGCGCCCGCGGCAAGAACGCCGGCTTCTCGGGCAACGACGAGCGTGAAAATACGCTGAACCAGCTGCTGACGGAGATGGACGGTTTCCAGACCAATACGGGCGTGATCGTCCTTGCGGCCACGAACCGCGCCGACATCCTCGACAAGGCGCTGATGCGTGCCGGACGTTTCGACCGCCAGATCGAGGTGGGACTGCCCGACGTGAAGGAGCGCGAGGAGATTTTCAACGTCCACCTGCGTCCGCTGAAGCTCGATCCGCAGCTCGACCGTTCGTTCCTGGCGCGTCAGACTCCCGGGTTCTCGGGCGCCGACATCGCCAACGTCTGCAACGAGGCCGCGCTGATTGCCGCCCGTCACAACAAGAAATTCGTTTCCAAAGAGGACTTTCTGTCGGCTATCGACCGCATTATCGGCGGTCTGGAGCGCAAGAATAAGATCATCACCGACGAGGAGAAGCGCGTGATCGCCTTCCACGAGGCCGGACACGCCACCGTGAGCTGGATTCTGGAGAACGCCAGCCCGTTGATCAAGGTGACGATCATTCCGCGCGGCAAGGCGCTTGGCGCCGCATGGTACCTGCCCGAGGAGCGTCAGATCACCACACGCGAGCAGATGATGGACGAGCTGGCCGCCACGCTCGGCGGCCGTGTGTCGGAGCAGCTGACCTTCGGCGAGATGTCGACGGGCGCCCTGAACGACCTGGAGCGCGTCACCAAACAGGCCTATGCCATGGTGGCTTACTACGGCATGAGCGAGAACGTCGGAACGCTCTCCTACTACGATTCCACGGGCCAGAGCGATATGTCTTTCACCAAACCTTATTCGGAGCAGACGGCCCAGCAGATCGACGCCGAGGCCAAACTGGTGATCGAGAAGGCCTATAAGATGGCCGAGCAGGTGCTGCGCGAGCACGCCGACGGCCTGAAGGAGCTGGCCGAACTGCTGCTGACGCGCGAGGTGGTCTTCACCGAGGATGTCGAGCGCATCTTCGGCAAGCGTAAGAAAGACATCGAACGCGAACGCAAGGAGGCCGAAGCGAAAGCCAAGGCCGGAGGCGGCACCCCCGCCGGAGAGGAACCCGGAGCCGGGAAGCAGGCCGCCGCGGTAGCCGACCCTTCGGCAAAACCCGACAAATCCGAAACGGCCGAGCCGGCTCCCGTAGCCCCGGCCGTCGCCGCACCCGAAGCCGAATAACCCCGTCACCCACTACAACCCTTGAAAATCGATGAGTGAAAAAATGAAGAACCTCTGGGTGCGCACGCTGAGCGGGGCAGTCCTCGCCGCGGTGGTGCTCGGAGCCGTTGTCTGGTCGCAGTGGAGTTTCGGCATCCTGCTGGCGGTCTTGTTGGTCGTCGGCCTGTCGGAGTTTTACACGCTGGCCGAAAAGCAGGGCAGCAAACCCCAGCGGATTGTGGGACTGGTCGCCGGACTGGTGCTTTTCGCGCTCAATTTCGCCTTCATTTCGGACGACATACAGATTCTCGGCAGCGCCCGGCAGGCTTTCGTCTGCGGACTGGCGTTCCTGCTGCTGTCGCTGCCCGCGATGTTTATCTGCGAACTCTACCGCCGGCAGGAGAATCCGGCCGCCAATATCGGTACGACCCTTATGGGTGTCGTTTACGTGGCGCTGCCCCTCTCGGTGATGTGCTATTTCCCGATGTTCAGCGGCGGGGCGTGGAATCCCCGGGTGATGGTTTTCTATATCTTCACTATCTGGGCCAACGACGTCTTCGCCTACCTGGTGGGGATGTCGATCGGCCGTCACAGGCTGTTCGAACGCCTCTCGCCCAAAAAGTCGTGGGAAGGGTTCTTCGGCGGCATCGTCGGGGCCGTCGCCATGGGGCTCGTCGCAGCCCGGGTGCTGGAGGGCGGCTACGCGGCATGGGCCGGGCTGGCGCTGGTCGCGGCGGTCTCGGGCGTGCTGGGCGACCTGGTGGAGTCGATGTTCAAACGCGCCGCGGGCGTGAAGGATTCCGGGACGCTGATTCCCGGACACGGCGGCGTGCTGGACCGCTTCGACGCCATGCTGCTGTCGGCACCGTTCGTCTTCGTCTATATGCTTTTTGTGATGTAACACTGCAAACCTTAAACGTTTATGAGAATCAATAAGGAAGGATACAAGATCATCGGCATTTCGGGAGCTGTCTGCATTCTCTTTTGGTGGCTGTTCTATCATTTGCTGGTCCACGATGCGAACATCTCGCTGCTGTGGTTCAGCGCCGTCGTGCTGTTGCTGTTCTGGTTCTTCATCGTGGCGTTCTTCCGCGAACCCCGCCGGGTGCGCATCCACGACGCCGATCTGGTCTTCGCTCCCTGCGACGGCCGCGTGGTCGTGACGGAGGTCGTCTCCGAAGACGAGTACCTCAAGGAGGAGATGCTCCAGATTTCGATCTTCATGTCCATCACCAACGTCCACATGAACTGGGTTCCCGTGGGCGGTGAGGTGGAGTATTTCAAATACCATCCGGGACGTTTCCTGGTGGCCTGGCACCCCAAGTCCTCGACCGAGAACGAACGCACGACGACCGTGGTGCGGATGCCCTCGGGGCAGAAGGTGCTCTTCCGCCAGATCGCGGGGCTGATTGCCCGGCGCATCATCTCCTACATGACTGTCGGTCATCAGGTCGAGCAGAACAGCGTCTGCGGATTCATCAAGTTCGGGTCGCGCGTCGACGTGCTCGTGCCGAAGGACAGCGAACTGCTGGTGGAGATCGGCGATCCCACCGTGGGTTCGCAGACCCCGATTGCCCGGCTGCGCAAGAACCTCGAAAACGCATAGCGCGATGAAGGCGACGCCCCAGACTTTTTTACGGTTTATCGCGGGCGCGGCAATCGCTGCGGTCGTGCTCTTTCTGGTCTGGTATTTCTCGTCGATCGTCGTCTACATCCTCGTCTCGGCCGTGCTGGCCGTCATGGGCCGTCCGCTCGTGAAACGCCTCGCGGGGCTGCATGTCAAGGGATGGCGGGTGCCGCGTTGGCTGGCCGCGCTGGTTACGCTGGTGGTGATCTGGGTGGTGGTGGCCACGTTGTGTTCGCTGTTCGTGCCGCTGGTCTTCAACAAGATCAACCAGTTCGCGCATGTCGATTTCGCCGCGGTCGTGGGGAGCATCGGCGAACCCATCGCCCGGATGCAGCACGACCTGCAAACGCTTTTCTCCCTGCCCGAAAGCACGTTCTCGCTCTCCGACGAACTGACCGTCGCGCTCAAACAGATCATCGACATCAATTCGCTCAACACGATTTTCTCGTCGATTATCAACGTGGTGCTGTCGTCGGTGATCGCCATTTTCTCCATCTCGTTCATCACGTTCTTTTTCCTCAAGGAAGAGGGGCTGTTCTACGCGATGATTACCTCGGTCTTCCCGGAACATTACCACGATAACATCACCCGTGCGCTCGACTCGGTGACGGTCCTGCTGGCACGCTATTTCACGGGCATCCTTTCGGAGAGCCTGCTGTTGATGATCGCCGTGTCGCTGGTGATGATGGCTTTCGGGATGAAGGCCGCCGACGCCGCATTTATCGGCCTTATCATGGGTGTGATGAATGTGGTTCCTTACGCCGGGCCGCTGATCGGCGGCATCGTCTCGGTTTTCGTGGGCATCGTCTCGCCGATTGAGGGCATGAGTGTGGGGCATACGGCGTTCATCATCGCCGGGTCGCTGCTGATACTGAAGGGTATGGACGATTTCATCCTCCAGCCGACGCTCTATTCCGAACGCGTGAAGGCTCATCCGCTGGAGATTTTCATCGTGATTCTGATAGCCGGGTCGCTGGCGGGGATTCTGGGCATGCTGCTGGCCATCCCGTCGTACACGGTTATCCGGGTCTTCGCCAAGGAGTTCTTCTCGCAGTTCCGGCTGGTGCGCAAACTGACTGAAAAAATCTGATGGAACGGATTCTGATAGCAGGCGTAGTGGAGCACGGACGCCGGTTGGGACGTGAGCTGGGGTTTCCGACGGCCAACCTGGCCGTTCCCGAGACGGTCACGGCCTCCGACGGGGTCTACCGTTCGCGGGCCGAGGTCGGGGGACGGATGTACGACGCGATGTCGAACCTGGGGCGCAACCCCTCGGTCGGAGGTGTCGAACGGCGTCTGGAGACCCATATCTTCGATTTCGGGGGCGAGCTGTACGGCCGCCTGCTGCGTGTCGAACTGCTCGAAAAGATCCGCGACGAACGCAAGTTCGACACGGTGGAGGAGTTGCGGGAACAGATCGCAAAGGACAAGGAATATATTTTAAAAAACAGATAGGAATTATGTATTTGGACTTAACGCTTCCTTATAAGGTCGCCGATATGTCGCTGGCCGAGTGGGGCCGCAAGGAGATCGAGATTTCCGAACACGAAATGCCGGGCCTGATGGCCGTGCGCCGCAAATACGGTCCCGAGAAGCCGCTGAAGGGCGTGCGCGTGATGGGTTCGCTGCACATGACCATCCAGACGGCCGTGCTGATCGAGACCCTCGTGGAGCTGGGTGCCGACGTGCGCTGGTGCTCCTGCAACATCTTCTCGACGCAGGACCATGCCGCTGCGGCCATCGCCGCTGCGGGCGTTCCGGTCTTCGCGTGGAAGGGCGAGACGCTGCCCGAGTACTGGTGGTGCACCGCCATGGCGCTCTCGTTCCCCGGCGGCAAGGGCCCGCAGCTGATCGTGGACGACGGCGGCGATGCCACGCTGCTGATTCACAAAGGCTACAAGGCCGAGAACGACGCCTCGACGCTCGATTACGAACCTTCGTCCTACGAGGAGGAGGTGATTCTCGACACGCTGAAACGAATCCTGGCCGAAGATCCCGAAAAATGGCACCGCACGGTTGCCGAGTGGAAGGGCGTGAGCGAGGAGACCACCACGGGCGTACACCGTCTCTACCAGATGCAGGAGGCGGGCGAACTGCTCGTCCCGGCCATCAATGTCAACGACTCGTGCACTAAGTCGAAGTTCGACAACCTCTACGGCTGCCGCGAATCGCTGGCCGACGGCATCAAACGCGCCACGGACGTGATGATCGCCGGCAAGGTGGTCGTCGTGTGCGGTTACGGCGACGTGGGCAAGGGCTGCGCCCGCTCGATGCGCTCCTACGGCGCCCGGGTGATCGTCACGGAGATCGACCCCATCTGCGCCCTGCAGGCCGCGATGGAGGGTTTCGAGGTGAAGACCGTGGAGAGTGCGCTCGCCGAGGGCAACATCTACGTCACCTGCACCGGCAACTGCGACATCATCACGCTGGAACACATGGAGAAGATGCGCGATCAGGCCATCGTCTGCAATATCGGCCATTTCGACAACGAGATTCAGATGGCCCGCCTCGAGAAATCGGCGGCCGTGCGGATGAACATCAAGCCGCAGGTCGACAAGTTCACCTTTCCCGACGGACACTCGATCTTCATCCTGGCCGAAGGTCGTCTGGTGAACCTCGGCTGCGCCACGGGACACCCTTCGTTCGTGATGTCGAACTCCTTCACCAACCAGTGCCTGGCGCAGATGGAACTGTGGCAGGAGAATCTCGAAGTGGGTGTTTACCGTCTGCCGAAGCATCTCGATGAAGAGGTGGCACGCCTGCACCTGGACAACCTCGGCGTCGAACTGACGCGCCTGACGAAGCATCAGGCCGACTACATCGGCGTTCCCGAGGACGGACCCTACAAGGCCGAACATTACCGCTATTGACCGCCCCTGCGGCAATGAAAAAACCTCGGAAAGAAATTTCCGAGGTTTTTTGTGTTCCCGTCGCCGGGGATCAATACCCGAACAACTGCTCCTGCGAAACGGTCTGAATCGGGCCGAGCGTCTTGAGGTAGTTGAGGTCGAGGTCCCGGATGTCGCCCAGGATGCCGTAGACGTACTTGCGGCCCTTGACCCATTTCTCCTGCGCGGCTTTCACGTCGGCGAGGGTCATCGACTGCACCTTTTCGAATAGCTGCCGGTCGCGGTCCTCCGTGAGACCCATGTCGCACAAGTCGAGGTAGCTCCACAACACCTGCTCCTTCACCGTGCGCTCGGTGCGCAGGCGCGACAGCAGGGACTCCTTGGCGATGTTGAACGCCGCTTCCGATTCGGGCATGTTTTCGATGATCTCGTCGAAGGCCTCGATTGCCGTCTGCATCTTGTCGTTCTGCGTGGCGATGAAGGCTTTGTAGCCGTAATTCATGTCGGCGTATACCGGCTCTACGATGTATGCCGCCGCGGAGTAAGCCAGTCCGCGGGCCTCACGCATCTCCTGGAACACCACGGAGTTCATCCCGCCGCCGAAATATTCGTTGTAGAGCGTCACCTCCGGGTCGGCCGTGACGTCGAACGCCTTGCCGAGGTTCGAGAACTGGATGTAGTAGAGCTGTTTGGCGTCGTACTGCGCCAGCACCACGCGGTTCTCGTCGGTCGGCAGCAGCTGAACGTGCGTCTTCTTCAGCGGCTGGAGCGCGGCCGGGGTCTTGTGGTGGGCCGCCAGCGCCTCCTTCACCTCCTGCTCCGGACGGGGACCGTAGTAGAGCACCTTGTGCTGTTTGTTCAGCAGGTTGTGAATCTTCTCCAGCAGCTGTTCCGAGGTCATGGACTCGAGCTCCGGATTGGTGAGCGTCGTGCGGCGGATAAAATCCGGACCGTAGAACAGGTAACGCTGCAAGGCCCCGAAGCAGCTGCCCTGATTGAGCTTGGCGTCGGCGCGGCTCTTGACCATGTCGGCCTTGAGGTTGGCGAGAATCGCCTCGTCGGGCTGTGCGTCGGCGAGCAGCCGGTCCACGAGGTCCATCGCTTCGGGCATGTTCTCGCTCAGGCCCGTGACGGTGATCGAGCAGCTGTTGGCGTTGGCCCGCATCGAGAACGAGCAGGCGATGGCGTACATCTTCGAAGCCATCTCTTCGGCGGTCAGTTTGTCGGTTCCGAGGTAGCCCAGGTAGTCGAACGCCAGGTTCAGCGCCGGATCGTTCTCCGTACCCGTGTCGAACACGTAGACCAGCGTGAAGATGTCGTTGCTCTCGTTTTTCTTGTAGAGGACCTCGACTCCCTCCTGCGCCTCGAACTGCGCCATGTCCTTCGTGTAATCCACGAATTCCGGTTCGATGGGCTGCACCTCGGTTGTCTGTATCTCGGTCAGGAATTCACTCTGCGCGTCGCGGTTGGTGGCGATGGGCGTAATCTTCGGGGCGGCGATCTTCTGTTCGTCGGGGTCCTTGCCTTCGCGCTTGTAGACGATGGCGTAGCTCTCGGGCCCCAGGTATTCGTTGGCCCACTCCACGACATCCTGCTTGGTGATCTTCGACATGCGGTCCAGCTGGCGGACCTCGTCGGTCCAGTCGGCGCCGTTGATGAACGAGTAGGCGAAAATCAGGGCGCGTTCGTCGTAATTGTCGTACTGCTTCATCAGCTGCATCTTGAAATTGTTGACGGAGGCTTCGAGCAGTCCTTCGTCGAAATCGCCCGTGCGGAGTTTGGCCGCTTCGGCCAGCAGCAGGTCGCGCACCTCGTCGAGCGACTGCCCGGCCTTGGGGGCGCCCAGCATGAGGAGCGTTCCGTAGTCGGGCTGCACATTGGTGAAGGCATAAGCTCCGAGGACCTTCTGCTGCTGGTTCAGGTCGAGGTCCGCCAGACCCGCCTGTCCGTTGTAGAGAATCGTGCCCGCGATCTGCGCCACGTCGATCGATTTGTCCGTGGCGGCCGGCAGGCGCCAGCCCAGCATGACCCGTGCCGCCTCGAGTCCGTAGACCTCCTTCACGACGGGCGAGGTGATCGGCTTCTCGGGTTCGAACGCCAGCTTCGGCAGTTCGGGATTGGGCTGCATGTCGCCGAAATATTTGTCGATGGTCGCGATCATCGCGTCGGGGTCGAAATCACCCGCGACGCAGACGGCCATGTTGTTGGGCACGTAGTAGGTCTTGTGGTAGTTTTTGACGTTGGTGATCGAAGGGTTCTTCAGGCTCTCCTGCGTTCCCAGCACGGTCTGCGTGCCGTAAGGGTGGTTGGGGAACAGCGCGGCGTCCATTGCCTCCCACATCTTCGAATTGTCGCGCGTCAGCGACATGTTCTTCTCCTCGTAGATGGTCTCCAGCTCGGTGTGGAAGCCGCGGATCACGGGATTGCGGAACCGGTCGGCCTGGATTCGCGCCCAGTTGTCGATCTGGTTCGAGGGGATGTCCTCGACATAGACGGTCATGTCCTGCGACGTGAAGGCGTTGGTCCCGTTGGCGCCGATGGCCGCCATCAGCTTGTCGTACTCGTTGGGTATGGCGATTTTCGAGGCTTCGTAGCTCACCGAGTCTATCTGGTGGTAGACGGCCGCGCGTTCGGCCTCGCCGGTGGTCTTGCGGTAGACCTCGAACAGACGTTCGATTTCGTCGAGCATCGGTTTCTCCGCGGCGTAGTCCGAGGTTCCGAACTGCTCGGTGCCCTTGAACATCAGGTGTTCGAAATAGTGGGCCAGACCCGTCGTCTCGGCGGGGTCGTTCTTGCCGCCGACCTTCACGGCGATGGCCGTCTGGATGCGGGGCTGCTCCTTCATGACGCTCATGTAGACTTTCAGCCCGTTGGGAAGCGTGTAAATCCGGGTGTTCAGCGGATCGTCCGCGACCTTTTCGTACTTGTACTTGGAACAAGACGAGGCGAGCATCGCAAGGAGGACCGCCGTTAGTAGTAGAAACTTTTTCATATACGGTATGTTTTAGAAAGTAGTTGCGAACCAGCCTCTCAGTGCGGGCCATGTGTCGGCCACGACATGGATCAGCATGCCTACCGAGGCGGCGATTTTGATTCCCGTGCCGACGATGAACGAGAGGAACGACCCGAATCCCACCAGGAAGGCTTTCGGCACATCGCCGCGGTCGTTGAGCAGTTCGCCCAGCACGGCGCCCAGAAAGGGCCCGAGGAGAATGCCCACGGGCGGGAACAGGAAGAATCCCGCGAAGACGCCCACCGTGGCGCCGATGGCGCCTGCACGCGAACCGCCGAACCGCCGGGTCATCCAGGCGGGGAGGAAATAGTCGGCGATGCTTACGGCGACGGTCACTCCGAGCCAGAGCCACAGCGCCGGGGCGTTCATCTGGGAATAGGAGGTGAAATAGGCGCACAGCAGGCCCGCATAGCTCAGCACCACGCCCGGCAGGGCGGGCACGATGCAGCCGATGATGCCCAGTATCGAGAGCAGAAAAGCGAACAGGGAGAGCGTGATGTCCATCGTGAGATGCTTAATATTAGCAAAGATAGCGGTTTATATGAAAAAATCTCCCCTTTTGGGGAGATTTTGTGTTCTTCAGGCCGACAGGCCGCCTGCGGGCACTATTTGATTAACCGGTTGGTCGCCGTGTCGGGGAATACGATCCAGGGACGGAACTGCTTGGCGTCCTCGAAATCCATCAGCGCATAGGAGGCGATGATGATGACGTCGCCCACCTGCACCTTGCGTGCCGCGGCGCCGTTGAGGCAGATGCAGCCGCTGCCGCGCTGGCCCTTGATGATGTAGGTCTCGAAACGCTCTCCGTTGTTGATGTCCATGATCTGGACCTTCTCGCCTTCGATCATGTTGGCGGCTTCCATGAGCGCCTCGTCGATGGTGATGCTCCCCACGTAGTTGAGGTCGGCCTGCGTGACCGTTACGCGGTGGATCTTCGATTTGATGACTTCAATCTGGAATTTCATTATCGGATTCGGATGTTGTCGATTAAACGAATGTCTCCCGCCTGTACGGCGATGCAGCCCTGAATGCGCTCCGAGGCGTTCCATGCCGGAACCTCCTGCATCGTCAGCGCATCGACCGACTGGTAGTAGATCACTTTGAGCAGCGGGTCGCTCTCCACCTCGGCCTTGACCCACGTTTTCAGCTCCTCGGGCGTCAGCTCGTGCGATTTCTCCACGGCCCGGCGCAGCACGGCGTAGATGTGCGGCGCGGCGGCCCGGTGCGGGGCGTCCAGCAGCTGGTTGCGCGAGGAGAGCGCCAGTCCGTCTTCGCCGCGGACGATCGCACAGTCCACGATTTCGACCGGCAGTTTCAGCTGGGCCACCATCGACCGGATGACAGCGATCTGCTGGAAATCCTTCTCCCCGAAATAGGCGCGTGCCGGGCGCACGATGTCGAACAGGCGGCTGACGACCTGCGCCACGCCGTTGAAATGGCCGGGACGCGTCGCGCCCTCCATCACCTTGTCGATCTGTCCGAAATCGAAGACCCGGGTATCCTCCTCGGGGTATATCTCCTCGACCGAAGGCATCAGCACGAAATCCGCACCGGCCTCTTCGAGCAGTTTGCGGTCGGCCTCCGGCGTGCGGGGGTAGTTGCGCAGGTCGTTCTTGTCGTTGAACTGCGTGGGATTCACGAAGACGCTGACGACGACCGTGGCATTTTCCCGGCGGGCACGTTCGACGAGCGAACGGTGCCCTGCATGCAGGGCACCCATCGTGGGTACGAAGCCGACGCCCGACGGTTCCGTCCGGTCCAACTCGGAGCGAAGCTCCTTGACGCTTGTAAATACTTTCATCTCCTTTTGAAACGAGTTGCGGGGCAAAGGTAGAAATTCCCTCAGACATAACGAAAGAAAATCGTAAAAAATAGTTCGGAGGCGTTCCGAAAAGACAGTGGCGCGGAACTTTCGTCGTTCCGCGCCACCTTCCTGACGGCTGTTTTTACAGCCCTGCGATGGGTATCCAGGTCGCGATGCTGCGCGACGACGTGGGGCAGATGGCGTCCTCGCCGCCCTGGCTGTCGAACAGCACGAGGTTCACGAGTATCTCCCCCGATGCGAGGTCCAACTGCGAACGCGGCACGGCGACCTCGACCAGATAGCCGTGGTCCGTGTCGCTGTTGTCCGAGAGCGTGCCGTCGTAGGCGGCCTGCACCGTGACGCCCATGTCGGTCTCGCGCCAGCCTCCGGCATAGATGTCCGTGCTCTTCAGTCCGCTGTGCGAGACCTTGATACGGCGGGCGGCGGAGGTGAGCCTGTCGCCTTCGTTGGCGGGCGAGAGCAGGATATTCACGTAGTCGTCGCGCGAAATGGCTTCGTCGAGCACCTCCACGAGAAAATAGACGTTCCGGTCGTCGCACGAGCATCGGAGCGTGGCCTGGGCCTGCGATTTCTCGCCCACGAAGAGCGCGTCGTCGGTCGTTGCCCACTCCGTGTTGCCGCCGTCGACGGAGACCGTGCGGCGGGTCGCCGTGATGCGGTGGTTCAGCTGGAAGCGGGCCAGCGCGATCGTGATGTCGCCTGAATTTTCGCTGTTGCGCATCGCGGCGATCACCTCGTGGCTGCCGTTCAGCTCCAGGCAGCCCCACGAGCCCCTGCCGGGCAGGGCGACGAACGGTTCGCCGAACGTGCGGGCTTCGGCGTCGCCGAGGCGCATGTTCATCCGGCTCGAGAGTCCGTAGGATACGAGGGTCTCGCCCGACGGGAACTGCACGAGGAAGGGCGCCGCGCCGTTGAACAGGTTGCTCTGACGGTCGGCAGGTCCCGTTTCGTCCCCTTCGAGACGGCCCCATTGCCCCTTGTCGTCGGAATAGGCGAACGAGATGGCGTAGGAGGTGTTGCCGTTGACGCAGCTCACGGCCGACTCCAGCGCCGCGGCCAGCTTGTTGCTGTTGTTGAGGCGCACGACGACCGGCATCTGGTCGGTGTAGAAGGTGGCGTCCTTGTCGCTGTTCACCCAGTGCTGGCGGATGACCCGGTAAGGGGTCTGGTCGAGGCCCGGGGTCCAGGTCGCGCCGTGGTCCGTGGAGACGACCATCGAGGTCCCCGAATGGCCGCCCGAAATCCACGGACGGCTCTCCGAAAAATAGCATTGAAGCTCTCCCGAGGGCATTTCTACCATGTGCGCCTCCCAGTTCGGACCGTGGTATATCTCCTGCGGATCGCTCCACGTCCTGCCGTTGTCCGTGCTGCGCAGGATGACGATGCCGTGGTCGTACTGGCAGTCGAGGTAGTTGTAGCTCATGTTGGCCCGGTAGGAGGCGAAAGCCAGGAGGTCGCCGTTCGACAGCACGATGGCGTTGGGGTTGGTGAAGACCCGTTTGTCCTGATTGCCGCGCGAATTGGTGATGACATAGCGTTCGAGGAACAGTCCCCGGCCGGTCCAGTTTTCCAGGTCGGGACTCGTGGCATAATAGACGTCGAAGCCGTTCGCGTTCCCCTGACCTCCGTAATGGTTGAACAGGATGTAGGAACCGTCGGATAATTTTTTGATGCGTGCGTAATTCGGGTTGTCATTGCCCGTGACGCTCTGGCCGAGGTTGAGGTAGCTGCGGTAGTTCATCTTGACCGACGACCGTGCGGTTGCGTCGGCGTGGGAATTGATCTCGTCCGCGCCTTGGTTCAGCTGTCCGATGGGCGTCAGGGTCAGCTCCTGCGATTCGGAGGCTCCTCCCCGGTTCGGTCCGGGCGAGTCGTCGTCGCTGCAGCCCGGTGTGCCGAAGGCGAGTGCCGCCAGGGCGAGTTTCGTGATGATTTGTTTCATGGCGTTCGGTTCATTGGGACTCCGGGACTATCTGGCATAGAACCGGAATTCGGTGGTTGAATGATAGGTTTCTCCGGGACGGAGCACCGCCGACGGATATTCGGGGTGGTTCGGCGAGTCGGGGTAGCGGAGTGTTTCGAGCAGCATGCCGCCGAATTTCTCCACCGCCCGGCCGCCCTTGCCCACGACCTTCGGGGAGAAGAGCCGTCCGGTGTAGGTCAGCAGTCCGGGCTCCGTGGTCCAGAGTTCGATGCCGCGGCCGCTGCGCGGTTCCCACAGGTCGGCGGCCCGGGCCAGGCAGCCCGTTTGGCTGCGGAGCACCCAGCAGACCGAGAATCCGCGCATCGTGCGCAGGTGTTCGTTGGGGGTGTCGATGGCGTAATCCACGCGGTGGGGCTCCCGCAGGTCGAAGGGCGTGCCCTCCACGGGCTCCGACGGACCGAGCGGAACGAAACGCGCGTCGTTGGGCAGGTAGCGGTCCGCCTCGACCTGCATCACGTGGTCCATCACGTAGCCGCCGTCGTCCACGCCTTTGAGATTGAAATAGGTATGGTTCGAGAGGTTCACGACCGTCGGACGGTCGGTCACGGCCGTGTACTCGGCCCGCCAGACGTTGTCCTTCGTGAACCAGTAGGTGACCGTGCAGGCGAGGTTGCCCGGATAGCCCTCCTCGCCGTCGGGGCTGAGGCGCGTGAAGCGCACGCCCGCGCGGTCGGCCTCCGTGAGCGGTTCGGCCTGCCACATCACCCGGTCGAAACCCTTGTTGCCGCCGTGCAGGTGGCCCGGACATCCGGCCAGATGCTCGTTGGCGGTGAGCCGCACGGTGTCGCCGTCGAGCGGGAACGAGGCATTGGCGATGCGGTTGCCGTAGCGGCCGATCAGGGCACCGAAAAAGCGTTCGCTTCCGGTCTCGAAATCGCGGATGTTGTCGTATCCCGGGACGATGTCGGCGATCACGCCGTTGCGGTCGGGGACGCAGATCCGCACCACGCGGCAGCCGTAATCGATGACCTCCATCGAGGCACCGCTGCCGCTCCGGAGCCGGTAGAGGGTGACCTCCTCGCCGGACGAGAGTTGCCCGAACGGGGCGGTTTCCACGGAAGGCGTGCCTGCGGTGCAGGCGGTCAGGACCGCCATCGCACCGCAAACCGCCGAAAGAATGGTTCGTTTCATTTTCGTGTCGTTATTTCAACTCCCGGAGCATCACCGACGCCCAGAGGTTGTCGGGCTTCAGCTCCACGGACTGTGCGAAGCATTTCCGGGCTTCGTCCCGGTTGCCGAGCCCCAGCAGGCCGAGTCCCTGCGTGTAGAAGGCCTTGGTGTTGATCGTCGCCACGGTCTTGCCCGTGGTGCCCTCGGCGCCGTAGAAGTTCACGTAGTCTTCGACGATGCCGGCCTTGCCGGCTGCCGTGAGCGCTTCGAACAGCGCCTTGGCCTCGGCCTTCTTGCCCAGTTTTTCGAGCGCGAGGCCCTGCCAGTAGCGGTAGTCGGTCTTCTTGACGTTCACCGCTGCGGCTTTTTTGTAGTTCAGCATCGCTTTGGACCGGTTGCCCGTCCGCTCGTAGGCGTTGCCGATGACGTAGTAAATCTGGGCGTCGCGGGGCATGCGCTTGTCCACGAGAAATACCTGGTGGTTCTCCGGATAGTCGAAGGCGCTTTCGAAGAGCGCGAGGGCCTCCTTCTGCTGCCCTGCGGCGAATTTCTCCTCCCCGGCCAGCAGCAGGGCGTCGACATAGACGTCGTGGAAGTTGGCAACGCCTTCGCGCGTCGGGAAATAGCACTCCTTCAGCAGTTTGAGTACGTAGTCGTAATCCCCGACGAAGATGCCCGCCGTGACCTCCCCGGCCAGCGGGGAGTAACGCTTCGTGCAGACGTCGTGGTGGTTTTTCAGCAGGTCGTAGCGCACCTGCACGTCCTCGCCCTTGGCTTCGTAGACCTGGTCGATCTCCTCGAGGAAGAGCGCCTCTTCGGGAGCCAGCTCGATGGCCCGGCGGTAGTATTTCACCGCTTCGTCGTAATTCTTCGTGTGCAGCCAGTGGGCCCATCCGAGGTTGCGCCAGGCCATGGCGAACGAGGGCTCCTGGGCGATGCACCGCTCCCACTCGGCCATCGCGCGGTCGGGCTGCTTGTTGTAGTAGAGGTTGCCCAGGTAGTAGCAGGGCTTGTAGCTGTCGGGGCAGAGCTCCCTGGCCCGCTCCAGCACGGCGGCCGTCTCCAGCCGGAACGGGTTGCAGCGGTCGGTCGGCAGGGCCAGCGCCGCTGTGAAATACGCCTTCTCCGCGGCCTTGTCGCCGGCCTTGCCGGCCAGATAGCCCAGCCACATCTTGACGGTGGGGTAGGCCGCCCGGGCGTCGATCTGTTCGAGCAGTTTCACGGCCGTTTCCGGAAATCCGTTGTGCAGGTAGGCGAGGGCCAGTTCGAGGTACGATTCGGGTTCGTCGCGCATCAGCGTTTCGAAATAGTCGTCTTCGCCCAGCAGCTGCTGTTCGTAAGTGGCATAGGCGTTCACGGGATCGGCCTCCAGCACCCGTTTCACGCAGGCCGAGGCGCCCGCCTTGTCGCCCAGTGTGCGCAGGATGGTGGCTTTCAGGTTCAGGGCGCTGAAATTGTTGGCGTTGTAGGTGATGGCCTCATTCAGCCGTTCGAGCGCCATCGGGATGTCTCCCTGCGCCACATAGAGCTGCGCCAGCTGGAAATTCCCCGCCGAATTGTAGTTGTAGCTCCAGACGGCCCGGTAGAGCGTGTCCATCGCCGCCTCGACCCGGCCTTCCTGCTTGAGGATCAGCCCCAGGTTGTACAGCGCCTCGCAGTCCTTCGGACGGGTATAGTCCTTGGTCTGGCGTTTGATTGCCGTGCGCAGGTAGCGGGCGGCCTTTTCGTTGTCGCCCCGCTGGCGCCACCAGACGCCCATCTGCGTATTGGCCCGCGTGTCGCCCGGGTCGCGGCGCAGGACCTCCTCGAAATAGTCCGTGGGGTCGATGAACGGGTTGTGGAACTGCAGGTTGCGCATCCCGACGAGGTAGCACTCCTCGGTGTTTTCGATCTGCTCGGGGCGCAGCGGACGGTCCACGATCTCCGGCAGCGGCTTGTTCGGGTCGCGCTCCACGGGCGAGTAGGCCAGCAGTTCCTTGCCTGCGGCGTCGGAAAGCGTGATCCGCAGGTCGGTCGGCCGGATCGTCCTGTCGATGGAGACGGTCTCCACGAACGGCGCGTCGGGTGCGAGGTCCGCCTGCCGGGTGAAGAGCGTCCGGCCGCCGGCCGTGAGCGTGACGGTCATCCCGGGCAGTTTCTCCGTGGCGTTGACGCCCACCAGCGCCTTGCCCGGAGCCACGAGGTCGAGGTTCAGGGCCGCCTGCCGGTTGCCGGTCTTCACGCCGCCGATGTCGCGCAGTCCGTACCAGTAATGGGTGAACTCCTTCACCTCGTAGGGGGCGCTCCAGTTGTAGTCGGGCTGGTTGTCCGAATAGGCGCCCACCATCAGCTCGCAGTAGTGGCCGTCGTTGTCGGTCAGGATGCGGGTGTCCCACTCCGAGTTGGGGCCCCAAAGCCAGAACTTGCCGCCCTTGACGATGTGGTGGTTGCCCGCCAGCATCGTGCCGGCCTTGCGGCCGTGGTCGTACCCGGCGATAAAGTCCTCCTTGAGGTCGTGCACGAACATCGAGTTGGACATGAAATGGTTCTTCCACCACGAGGCGTCGATGCCGTCGGCATACTCGTCGATGCCGTTGAACGGCTCGCGGGTGACGGGCCAGTGCGCGAACCAGTTCTTGCAGTGGAAGGTCACGAACTCGGTGCTCTGGGGGAAGATGATCTGGTAATTTTCGTCCACGAGCGTCGAGACGTTCGACCAGTAGAGCATCGAATTGTCGTTCTCGGTCGAGTTGACCAGCCGTCCGGTGATCTCCATATAGGACTTGCCCGGATGGAGCGTGATGCCGATGGCCCACGACATCCGGTGGCGGAGTTCGGTCTCGCCGACCCAGATGGTCTTGCTGCCGTCCCGGTTTTCGACGATGCGGTAGTCGCACGGGATGTTCGACGTGGCCCGGTGGTGGTGGAAGACGTTCCACTCGACGCCGCCCGAGATCCAGGCTCCGGTCATGCCGACGTTCGCCGGTTTGACCACGTGCTGGTGGTAGAAGATGTCGTAGCCGTTGGTCTTGTCGATGGCATAGAACAGCCGTCCGCCGATCTCCGGCAGCACGCACAGTTCCACGTATTCGTTCTCGAGGTAGAGGGCCTTGTAGCTCACCGTCTTTCGGTCGCGCGTCATGTTGTCGTCTAACGGATAGGGATAGACCGAGCGGCGTGCCCGCTGGTAGGACCAGTCGCGTTCGAAAATGGGCGCCGTTTCGGCGGCGTTGAGAACATAGGTGGGGAGTTCGAGCGTTCCCTCCCGGGCCGTGACTCCGGTTTGCTGGGCTCGGGCGCCGACCGCAATGCCGGCGAGCAGGCCGAGTGTCATCAGGATTTTTCGTTTCATCGGATATTCAGGTTATGTGTTTTTTAATGCCAGTTTTCATTTTGGACGAGGCTGGGGTTCTTCTCCCGCTCGGACGAGGGGACGGGCCATTTGAGGTAGGCCGGACCGCCCCATTGATATTCGTACACGGGAGCGCCCCAGGCTTCCAGCAGGCCGTTTCCGGCCGAGAACTTGTCCGCCTGCCACGTCCCCCAGCGCAGTTCGTCGCAGTAGAGCTGCTCTTCGCAGGCCAGCTCCCACTTTTTCTCGTTGCGGATGCGCGGGCGCAGTTCGTCGGCGCTGGTCACGGCGACATACGGATTGCCCGGCGTGTTGAGCTCCGCGACGCCCGCCCGCTTGCGGACCTCGTTCACATAGCCCGCG
This sequence comes from Alistipes sp. Zagget8, assembly GCA_001941065.1. GTDB lineage: Bacteria > Bacteroidota > Bacteroidia > Bacteroidales > Rikenellaceae > Alistipes. The sequence continues at coordinate 297,397 of MSHJ01000010.1, read as the reverse complement.
GCCTCGCCGTAACGGCCCTGCTCGTTGACGGCCTCCGCGAGGCAGAGCAGCACGTCGGCATAGCGGAAAATCGGCACGTCGACGGGGTTGTACTGGATGTTGGCGTACTCGTTGCCCGAGGTCACGAACTTGCGGATCGAGTAGAGCATGTAGCTGTTCGAACGGGTCTCGAGGTCGAGCGACGGCGCCGCGCTGGAGCGGAACGGCCACCGCAGCGTGTAGGTCAGCTCCGCGCCCGAAGCGCCTCCCTTGTAGGTCGAGTAGGGGGTGATGACCGTCGCCGCCAGACGCGGGTCGCGGTCGGTGTAGGCTGTCCGGATGCGTGCTTCGTTGCCCGATTCGAGGTATTTCGAGAGGTCGGCTCCGTAGGTCTGCATCGTCGAACTCTCGGTCGATGTCATGTTGTCGCGCAGGAAATAGACGCTGCGGGCCTTGGGCTGCATGGCGTCGTAGCCGTCGATCACGTCGTCCCAGTCGAAGGGCTTGCCGTCGGCCCACTGGTAGGAATCGACGAAGCGGGCGTTCATGAAGAACGACGAGTTGCCGTTGCCCTTGGTGACCATATTGCCGTAGGTGTAGCTGAAGACGTTGCCGAAGCCCTGGACATCCTCCATCTGGGCGCTGAAAATCATCTCGTCGCATTTCTCGTTGGCCAGCTTGAACAGGTCGGCATAGTCGCCCTGATAAAGGCCGTAGCCCAGTTTGCCCACCTCGCGGAAATCGGCTTCGGCCTCCTTCCACTGTTTCAGCCAGAGGTGGACCTTGCCGCGCAGCGTGTAGGCGGCGCCCTTGGTCACGCGGCCGTAGTCGCTGTCGCTCGACTTGTACTTGCCGGGCAGCTCCTCGCAGGCGATGCAGTCGTCGAGGTCGTCGATGATGATGCCCCACACCTGCTCTTCCGAAGAGCGGGGCCGGGTGTACTCTCCGGGTGCGAGGTTTTCGAGGTAGACCGGAACACCCCGCCAGAGGCAGTTGAGGCGGTAATAGTGGAAGGCCCGCAGGAACTTGCACTCGGCGATGCGCTGGCGCTTGAGGGCGTCGCTCATCGTGGGGCACGAGCCGATGTTGTTGATCACGTCGTTGGCGCGGTTGACGCCCTCGTAGAAACGCTTCCAGTAGGTCAGGAACGAGGCGTCGTTGGGCTGGATCGTCCCCGTGAGGTAGGAGTAGTTGAGGTAGATGTGGGCGTCCGAGGGGTCCATGACCGACGAGAAGGCGTCCCAGTTGAGGCGCGAGCGGCTGCCGTCGATGTAGTCGTAGAGGATGTTGCTGTAAGCGCCGACGACGACCGATTCGGCCAGCGTGGTGGTCGAGAACGCCGTGCCGGAGCTGACCTCGTCGTAGGACGAGAGGTCCAGGAAGCTGTTGCAGCCGGCGAGCAGGAGCGTCAGGGCCGACCCGATGAATGTCTTATGTAAATGCTTCATAGTGGGCTGGAGGATTTAGAATTTGATGTTGAGGCCGATCGAATATTGCTTCAGGCTGGCGTAGTAGTTCATCGTGTCCGAAAATTCGGGGTCCATGCCCGGATAGTCGGTGATGGTCCAGAGGTTCTCGCCGCTGAGGTAGATGCGGACATCCTGCAGGCGGATTTTCCGCAGCCACTTTTTCGGCAGCGTGTAGCCGACGGTCAGGTTTTTGAGTTTCAGGTAGTCGCCCTTGTAGAGCCAGTGCGACGAGTAGTTCGTTCCGCCGTTCTGCTCCGAGCCGTAGTTCATCGTCAGGCGGCCGTGCTTCGACGTGAGGTTGGTGCGCGGGTCGGAGGGGTTCTCCGGATCGAAGAAATAGTGGTCGTAGGCGATCTCCCGGGCGATGGTCGTGTCGCCGCGCGTCGAGTAGGCGTTGAACCCGAGGTAGCGCCAGTAGATCGAGAAGCCTCCGGCCCCGGCCCACGTCATCGAGAGGTCGATGCCCTTCCACGCCAGGTCGACCTGGAATCCGTAGTAGTATTTCGGGGTCATCGAGACGTCCTGGAACGTGTAGTCGTTCTCGCTGCCGTAGATGCCGTCGCCGTTGGTGTCGGCATAGAGGTAGTCGCCGTACCAGATGCCCTTTTTGCCGATGGTCTGGTTGGGGAGGAACGTGTTGCCTGCGGCGATCATCGCCCGGGCCCACTCCATATCCTGTTCGGTGCGGATCATGCCGTCGCGCGGGCCGCCCTGCGGGTTGACCGAGCCGTCGCCGAAGAAATAGCTGCCGTTGCCCTTGTAGGTGTCGAGCAGGTAGAACTCGTTGATGAGCTTGCCCTCCATCACGCGGCGCGTGGTGCCCACGGCCGTGGTGACGTCGCCGAGGTTGGTGTCGTAGACGCGCGTGCCGTCCTCGCCGGTCACCCAGCCCGCCTTGAGGCGGCCTTTGTATTTGGTCACCTCGTTCCAGTTGCGCGTGAAATTGGCCGAGATGCCGTAGGAGAAATCCTTGACCCGGTCGCGCCAGCCGAGCGTCAGTTCCAGGCCGTTGTTGGTCACCTCGCAGAGGTTCTGGTTGGGGGCGCTCTTCTGGCCGATGGTGGCGAAGATCGGGGCCTGATAAAGGATGCCGTCGGTCACTTTGTTATAGTAGTCCATCTCGAAGGTGAAGCGGTTGTGCAGCACGCCCAGCTCCAGGCCGACGTTGGTCGACGTGGTGGTCTCCCACTCCAGCAGGTTGTTCGAGAGCGAAGCCACGATGCCCGGCGACTGCTTGCCGCCGAACGAGTAGAGGTAGCCCGAAGCGTAGGTCGCCTGATACTCGTAATTGCCGATGGCGTGGTTGCCCAGCCTGCCCCACGAGGCACGCAGCTTGAGGTTGTCGATGCCCGAATCCTGCATGAACGCCTCCTGCGAGATGCGCCAGCCGGCCGATACCGAGGGGAATATTCCCCAGCGCGATTCGCGGGCGAAGCGCGACGAACCGTCGTAACGGAGGTTCGTTTCGAAGAGGTAGCGGTTGTCGTAGGCGTAGGTCAGGCGGCCGAAGAACGAAGCCGTCGCAAAGTCGGTCTGCGTGCCGTCGATGCTCGTCACGGTGGTCGCCGTGTCGAACTCCACGAGTTTGTCCTGCGCGAAGCCGGTTTTCTTGGCCGTGAGGTTCGACGAGTTGCTGTACATAGCCTCGAATCCCACGAGGGCCGTGAGGTCGTGTTTCTCGGCGAAGGTGTAGTCCCACGCGAAATTGTTCTGGAAGGTCCACCGGTAGGTGCCCTTGTCGGTCTGGGTCAGGGCCAGTTTGGTCAGGTCCTCGTAGCGGTAGGCCCAGTCGTTCTTCGAGAACGAGAAGGCGTTGCAGGTCTTGCCGTAGTACTTGTGTTCGGAGCTCGACCGCGCGTAGTTGAACGACACGTTGTACTTGATGCGGTAGGGGAGCTTGACGTTGGCGAAGATCGCGGCGTTGACGTAGTGGCTCTTCTCCTCGCCGCCGAAACGGTTGATGAAATAGAGGTTGTTGCGCGACGAGGAGCTTTGCTCGGAGTTCTCCATCCAGCCGTATTTTCCGTCGTAATAGGGGTAGATGCCCGGCGTGGCGCGGGACATGTAGCCCGAGGCGCCCGAGAAATCGCTCAGCTCGCGCGTGCCTTCGTATCCCCACAGCTTGGTGCCGATCTCCAGCCATTTGGTGACCTGCGATGAGATGTTGGTGCGCAGTTGGAACCGCTCGGTGCCGGTCCGCGCCACGACGCCCGGGTTGTTGACATAGGAGAACGACATGAGGTATTTCGTGGCGCCCGACGAGCCGCTGGCCGAAAGGTTGTGCTTGTGGTAGACGTTGTTTTCGAACATCGCCTTCATCCAGTCGGTGTTGGGGTAGGCGACGTAGTTGGGATAGCCCGAGTCGGCGATGCCGTTGGGGTCTTTCTCCTTTTCGCGCCAGAGGTCGATCATCGCCTGCGAGAAGGGCAGCGTGCCGTCGATGTTCTCGGCCGACTCGTTCATCAGCTCCATGTAGTCGGCGTAGTTCGACACCAGCTCGAAATGGTTCGCCGGACGGTTGAAGGCCACCATGCCGTTGTACGAGATGTTGAACTTGCCCGAGCTGCCCGTCTTGGTGGTGATGAGCACCACGCCGTTGGCGCCGCGGTTGCCGTAGATGGCGCACGAGGCGGCGTCCTTCAGCACCGACACCGACTCGATGTCGTCGGAATTGACGTTGCCGATCGAGCCTTCGAAGCCGTCGACGATGACCAGCGGGGCCGAGTCGTTGAGCGTTCCGATGCCGCGGATGCGCATCAGCATTCCCTCCTGTCCGGGTTGTCCCGAGGTCTGCGAGACCATCAGGCCGGCGTTCATGCCCTGCAAAAGCTGGGCGGTCGAGGTCACGGGCCGCGATTCGGCCTCCTTGGCATAGTTGACCGACGACACGGCGCCGGTGACGTTCACGCGTTTCTGGACGCCGTATCCGACCACCACGAGGTCTTCGATGAGGTTCGCCTGAGGTTTCAGCGTCACGTCGATGTGGGTGCGCGAGCCTACGCGAATCTCCTGCGCGGCATATCCGAGGTAACTTATCACGAGGGTTTCGTTCGGCGAGGCGACGATCTCGAATTTGCCGTCCGAGGAGGTGCTCACGCCGCGGGTTGTATTGGCGACAGTCACGGAGGCCCCGACGAGGGGCTTCCGGGCATCATCAAAGACAGTTCCCGTGATCCTGGCGGACTGCTGCGCGAAGGCGAAGGGCGCCACGAGCAGGAGCACGGCCAGGACGAATCGTTGTTTTGATGTAATCATAAGGCCATTGGTTGATGGTTAGTAAATTCGGTTATGCGGTTGTTGCGAAAGTTCTTCGGTTCATTGCCCGAGGCTGCGGCAGAGCCGCCGGTTCACCTCGTGCAGGCGTCGTTCATCGGCCTTCACCTGTTTGCGGTCGTAGGTCATCAGTCCGTTCACCTCGATTTCGACGTCGGTGGTCTGGGTGTAGACGGCCCCCGAACACCCCGCCGGGATCAGCCGTTCGAGCATTTCGGCATAGCGGACGTATTCGTCGGTCACCTCGCCGGCGTTTTTGAAACGAACGTATCCCCAGTTCCGGTCGGGCTGCCAGAGGTGCCCTTCGAGCGGGAGTCCGATGCCGCCGTATTCGCCGATGACATTCACCCGTCCGATATCGAGGAGGAAAAAACGCGGATGGGGATAGCTGTGGATGTCCAGCACCTCGCCGGCGTCGGGGTGGAAATTACCGCCGCTGGCGGCGTTGACGATGCGCGTGGGGTCGTAATCCTTAGTCCACCGGGCGATCTCTGCGGTCTTGAACTGTCCCCAGGCTTCGTTGAACGGCACCCACATCACCACCGAAGGGTGGTTGTACAACTGGTCGACGATCTCTTTCCACTCCTTGCGGAACTGCGCCTCCGATTCGGCCGTGCGCTTCGCCTCCGTGCCGTCGAAATAACGGTTGTTCTGCCACTCGGGCGAGGGGCCTCCGTTGGGCATGTCCTGCCAGACGAGGATGCCCAGCCGGTCGCAGTGCCAGTACCAGCGTTCGGGTTCGACCTTCACGTGCTTGCGGATCATGTTGAATCCTAAATCTTTGGTCTTTACGATGTCGTACACGAGCGCCTCGTCGGTCGGAGCCGTGTAGAGTCCGTCGGGCCACCAGCCCTGGTCGAGCGGTCCGAACTGGAAGCACTCCCGGTCGTTGAGCGCCAGGCGCAGGAATCCCTCCTTGCCGCGCACCACGGAGTTTTTGCGCATTGCGGCGTAGCTGCCGACCCGGTCGACGGAGCTGCCGCCGCGGAGGAGTGTCGCTTCGAGGTCATAGAGCACGGGGGTATCGGGTGTCCAGAGCTTCATGTCGGAGAGTGTCAGCCGCAGCGGTTCGCCGGCGGCGGCGCGGGCTTCGGCGACTGTGCGCCCGTTGTCGCGGAGCGTGATCCCGACGATGTCGCCGCGCCGGGCGCCGACGATCGCGGCCTCGACGGTCAGGCTCTTCGTGTCGATGTCGGGAGTCGTGCGCAGCGAGGCGATGCGGCTTTCGGGCACGGGTTCCAGCCACACCGTCTGCCAGATTCCGGTGACGGGGGTGTACCAGATCGTCCGGGCCTCGGTCACCTGTTTGCCGCGGGGCTGCGTTCCGCGGTCCGTGGGGTCTGCGACCCGCACGGCGAGCGTCTGCTCCCCGCGTGTGAGATAAGGTGCGATGTCGATGGAAAACGCCGTGTAGCCGCCTTTGTGCCCGCCGACGCGGATGCCGTTCAGATAAACATCGGCCTCCCAGTCCACGGCGCCGAAATGCAGCAGCAGGGCTCCCTGCCGCCATCCGGCCGGGACGGTGAAGCGGCGTTCGTACCACAGCACCTCGTTTTCGGACAGCCGGCGCTGTACGCCCGAGAGCGACGACTCCACGGGATAGGGAACGAGTATCTTCCCGTCGAAGAGCTCCGGCTGCGGGGCGTCGGCCGGGCGTATGGCGTAATCCCAGAGCCCGTTGAGGTTCTGCCAGGCGGGGCGCACCAGCGTGGGGCGCGGGTATTCGGGCAGCGGGCAGGCGGGATCGATCTCGTCGGCCCAGGCGGTTTTGATTTTGTCGCCTGCGGGCTGCCACGCCTGCGCCGGAGCGTTCAGGATGCTCCCGGCGGCGAGCAGGAGGGTGAGGATGGTTCGGTTCATAGTAGTTTCATTGCACGGCCGGGGTTGGCTGGCCGTATCACAAATTTGGCGATTAAAGGCGAATCGGAATAGAACAAAAAATGCAATTCAGGGAACAATGCCCCGTTAATCGGCATTATGCTCCTTCATGTACTCTGCGGGGAGGATGCCATAGAATTTTTTGAAGCATTTGGCGAAATACGAAGGGGTGTTGAACCCCACCGAGTAGCAGACCTCGTTGATGCGGCAGTGGTTTTCGGTCAGCATCTGCGCGGCCACGATGAGCCGTTTGGTGCGGATATAGTCGTTGGGCGTGGTGTCGAGCAGACCCTTGATCTTGCGGTTGAGCGTCGACTTGCTCAGGAAGAAGGCTTCGGCCAGCTGTTCGTTCGAGAAATTGGGGTCGCTGATGTTGGCCAGGATGATCGAGTCGAGCCGCGAGAGGAACTCCTCGTCGCTGTGCGGCAGGTTGTAGAGGTGTGCCGCGAGGGGCATGACCTTGCTCCTGAAGGCGTTCTTCATGGCGCTCCGCTTGTCGAGGATGTTCCGGATGCAGGCCTGGAGGTACTCCATATTGAATGGCTTCTCGATGTAGAGGCTCGCGCCGCACTCCATGCCCACGACCTTCGACCGGGTCGAGGAGAGCGCCGAAAGAAGGATCACCGGGATGTGCGAGGTTTCGAAATCCGTGCAGACCTTTTTGCAGAGGTCCAGCCCGCTCATGCCGTTCAGGGCGATGTCCGAGAGGATGAGGTCCGCCTCCTGCTGCCGGAGCAGTTCCAGCGCCCGTTCGGCGGTCGCGGCGGTGAGTGTCCGGTATTCGCCCTGCAGCTTGCGTTTCAGGTAGGCCGCGAGGTCGGTGTTGTCCTCCACGATGAGCAGCGTCGGAAGCCCCGGTTTTTCCGGTTCGTCCCCGGGCGCTGCGGCCTGCTCCTCTTCGCCGGCAGCCTCCTCGGAGGCGCGGTACAGGGGAAGCGTCAGGATGAAATCCGTGCAGGCCGTGTCGTCGTCGAGCACGAGCTGCCCGCCGTGCAGTTCGGCGAGGGTGCGGGCCAGCGAGAGCCCGATGCCGACGCCTTTGGCGTCGTTGCCGTACTGTACGAAGGGCTCGAATATCCGGCTGCGGTGCTCCTGCGGGATGATCGGGCCGTCGTTGCGGATCGAGACCACGGCATTGCCGCCGACGCTCTTCGCTTCGACCTCGATATATGATTCGGCGTATTTCAGGGCGTTGTGCAGCAGGTTGTTGAGTATCTTGTTCAGTCCCGGTTCGTCGGCCAGGATGAAGACCTGCTCGTCCTCGTGGCGGAACGTCAGCCGGAGATTGTTGGCCTTGGCCGTCTCCGCGAAGTTGAAGCAGAGGAAGCCGATTTTTTCGATCAGGTCGACATTGCCGCAGTTCAGCATGTAGCCGTGGCACTCGATCTTCACGAAATCCAGCAGTTCCTTCACCAGCTGCGACAGGTATTCGGTGTTGTTGTTGATGACCATCAGGTCCTCGCGGGCCTCCTCGTCGCAGCCCCCGGAGGCGAGGATATTCTGCAGCGGCGTCCGGATGAGCGTCAGCGGGGTTTTGATCTCGTGGACGATGTTCGAGAAGAAGGCCATCTTTTCGTTGAACAGTTCGATTTCGCGGGCCCGTTTGTACTCGCTCTGCCGCTGCCGTTCGCGTTTCATGGCCTTGCGGTAGAAATAGTGCGACACGAGGATGCTCATGACGACCAGCAGCAGGACGTAGAGCAGGATTGCCGGCGTCGATTTGTAGAACCGCTGGGCCACGGTGATCTCCACGGCGGGATGCCGGTCGTTCCAGATGCCGTTGCTGTTGACGCCCTTGACCTGCAGGCGGTAACTGCCTGCGGGGATGTTCGAATAGAAGACCGTGTTGTTCTCCGAGACCCTCCGCCAGCGGGTGTCGTACCCTTCGAGGCGGCAGAGGATGGTGTTGCTCGCCGGCGAGGCGAACCCGAGCAGCGCAAACCCGAATCCGAAGGAGTTCTGGCGTGCGTTGAGGGCGATGTGCTGCGTCTGGTCGACGTTGCATTTCAGGGGCGATCCGCTGTCGCCCGCCTTCACGATCCGTTCGCCGATGCGCAGGTCGGTGATGACGATCTCCGGGACGCGGGTGTCGGTGTGGAATGTGCGGGGATTGAAGCGGACGAATCCGTCGGACGAACCGAAATAGAGCGTGCCGTCGGAGGTCTTGAACCCTGCGTTGTAGTTGAATTCGTTGTTGAGCAGGCCGTCGGTGGTGGTGTAGGCCTTGGTCTCCAGCGTGGCAGGCGTGAAACAGATCAGCCCTTTGTTGGTGGAGATCCAGAGGTTGCCGCTGTCGTCCTCGACGATCCGGTAGTTGATGTCGCTCGGCAGGTTTCCCGCCCCGAGCAGCGCCTGGTCGTAAACCACGAAATCGTCGCTCTGTTCGTCGTAGAGGCAGAATCCTGCGCTGAAAGTCGTCGCCCAGATGCGGCCATGCTGTCGCGGAACACCGAGAGCACCTTGTTGCTCGGCAGCGCACGCGGATTGCCGGCGGCATAGGTGTAGCTGCGCACGATCGCACCCGCTGCGGGGTCGTAGCGGATGAGCCCGTTGGCATAGGTGGCCACCCACAGGTCGCCGGAGGTGTCTTCGGTGATGTCAGTGATGAACATGCCCTCGAAGACGGGAATGGAGGTGAAACTGTCGCCCGCGCGGTCGTAGCGCAGCATGCCGAGCGTCGTGCCCACGAGCAGGTCGCCTTCGGAGGTTTTGTAGATGCTGTATATCTTGTTGTCGTGCAGGCTCGACGATTCGTCTCGGCGGCTGTATACCTTCACCGCCCCGGTCTTCAGGTCCAGGCGGTAGAGCCCCTGGAACGAACCCAGCCACAGCTTTCCGTCGTCGTGGTTGATGCCGAAAAGGGCCTCGGGAAGCTGTGCGTTCCGGTATTTCTGCAGTTCTCCGGTCTTGAGCGAGTAGGTCATCAGCCCCGATTTCTCGGTGGTGATCCAGAGCCGCCCCTCGCCGTCGTCGGCGAATCCCCGCACGAGGCAGTTGGCGAGCGGCTCGTCCCGGACGATGTAATATTTGTCGAAATTCTGGTGAAAAGCCCCCGAGTAGTTCACCCCGCCGGCGTTGGTGCCGATCCAGATGCCGTCGGAGTCGTCGACCAGCACCGAGAGCGTGTGGCTGTCCGAGAGCGAGAACTTGTCCTGCCGGTCGGCCTTCAGGTGGATGGTCTCGCCGCTGCCGGGGTTGTAGATATAGGTGCCTTTGGTAGTGGCGGCCCACAGCTCGCCGTCGCGGCCCGGAAAGAGCGATTCGGGGACATAGCGGTTTTCGGCGTTGGGGATCAGCGTCCGGATTTTATTGCTCCGGGGTGCGATCTCGCAGACGCCCTTGTCGACGCTGGCCACATAGAGCGTGTTGTAGGGGCTCTCGATGATCTCGATGATGTTGTCGTTGCGGAAGAGCTGCCCGCGGTCGCCGAACTCCACGGGAGTCGCCTCAGTCAGCGTCTTGTCGGCGTGGTAGAGGTTCGAGAAATAGAGCGAGAGCCAGCATTCGTTGTTCACGTCGAAGCAGAACGAGGTGATGTTCGCGGGGAGCGTCTGCCGTCCCTCTTCCACGAAATAATTTTTCAATGCCCCGCTTTCGGGGTCGCAGGAGAAGAGCCCCTGGTTGTTGACGGCCATCCAGATCACGCCCTGCCGGTCTTTCTTGATGGTGGTCACTTTGTTGTGGATCACCGTTCCCCGGTCGCTGGGCGTGTCGAGAGCTCTGAAACGGTCGGTCACGGCATCGTAGAGCACCACGCCGCTGTCGGTGCCGATCCAGATATTGCCCCGGTTGTCCTCGCAGAGCGAGACGATGAATCCGGAATTTCCCCCGAGTTCGTTCTTGTGAAAGATCCGGAACCGCATGCCGTCGTAGCGGTTGAGCCCGTCCGAGGTCCCCAGCCAGATGAACCCCCGCGCATCCTGAATGATGGCGTGCACGCAGTTGTACGAAAGCCCGCTGTCGGTGGGTTTCAGGTGGGTGAAATACCGTGAACCGGGGTTGACCGCCCCGGCGTGCGGAACAGCCGCAAAAAGGGCCAGCAGGCATAGGAATATGCCTGCCGCCCGTTTCGCTGTCTGTCCGTTCGGTCGCACGTCTGCTATTTTAAGGTTATGCGCAGCCACTCCCCGGGGTAGTCGCTGTTCTCGCCTTCGGCCTCTTCGACGAGCGCAAACACGGGACCCTCCTTCACCTCTTCCTTGTAGTGGTGGCGGAGGTGTGCGCGGAGCTCTTCGCCCGGGGCGGGTTTGCCGCCGAGCAGTTCCCAGCCGATGCACAGCCGGGCCCCGAAGCCCAGGTCGGTGTCGCCGGCGTCGTTGACCGTGCCCCGGAGGTCGACTCCGGTTTCGCCCTGGCCGACGAGCCGCCACGAGGAGGTCTCCTCGCGGTAGACCAGCCAGCGCCCTTCGGCGTTGACGAGAATCTTATAGGTGTCCCAGCCTTCGTCGGCTGACCGCCGCGCCAGCAGCACGACCGAAGCGTCGGAGTTCTCGGGCGTGAAGGCCACGAGGTTTTCGTCGAAAAGATACGTGGCGACGATGAAACAGTCGTCGGTGTATCCGAAATCGGTGAAGACCGACGATGCAGTCTCCTTGCCGAGGAACCAGTAGCCGTTGTTCTCCCGGTCGAACTCCCCGACGGGCGCCATCTGCACATCGCCCTTGGCGACGGTCTTGGCGCGGTTCAGCCGTCCGGTCATCAGCCGCACGCCGCCGCGCGAACGCTCCCCGTCCGGATAGCGGAAGGTTCCGGTTCCGAGCACGCGGTCGTTGCCGATGTAGTCGATCGAGCCCCAGTGTCCGACGAACGGCGAGGTGGCGAAGCGGAAATTGTCGGCCCGTTTGTCGCCGATGAAGACCCACATGCCCTGAACGTTCTTGTAGACGCCGTTCGTGAGCACGACCATTTCTCCCGTCGGCAGCTTGGTCGAGTAGGGGCCGAATCCCACGAAATCCTTGTTCAGCTGTTTCTTCCAGGGATATTCGGGGCCTCCCTCGCTGCGGATCGACTGGTCCGAATGCCAGTTCGTCGCGGCGTCGGTGCGCACGATGACGGGGGTCTGGTCCATCTTGTACTTGCCGCTCCAGACCTCCAGCGGCACGGCGATTCCGTAATCGTCATCGAGCCATACGCCCGAGGGCATCCCGTCGGCCGTGCAGCGTTCGTCGAACGTCCGGGAGATGATCTCGCCGTCGCGGTACGAGCAGCTCTCCTTGCCCTGCCATGTCCGGCCGCCGTCGAATGAGCGGATAAGGATGGTGCAGGGCTGCGAAACGCCGTTGAGGGTTTCGTTGCTGTCGGTGATGTACATCTGTATCTCGCCCGAGGGAAGCTGCAGCATCGCCGGTTCCCAGCAGCGGCCCGTGTAGATGTTCCGGGGTTCGGAGAAGGTGCGGCCTTTGTCGTCGCTGAACAGGATTTCGACGCCGCAGTTTTCGTTGGTGTGGGCGATGTCGTTGTAACCTTTCTTATACCGCCACTGGTAGGCGACGAGAATGCGCCCGTCCTGCAGTTCGATGAAATCCGGGTTTACGAATACCATCTGGTCGGCTCCCGCCGAAGAGCGGGCGTCGAAACGCTGGCGCACCATTTGCGCATCGCTCCACGTGCGCCCGCCGTCCTCGCTGCGCCGCACGAAAGCGTCCCAACCGAAATGGTCGTTCATGAAGGTCATCAGCAGCGTCCCGTCCGAGAGCGCCTTGATGCGGGGGTAGTGGAGTTCCCGCTCGGTGTAGCCCTTGTTCTCCACGGGCGCGGAGGTCATCTCCTGAAACGTGCCGCGGTCCCATGCTATGCGTACGTCGCACTCCGCCGCCGGGGGGCCGCCCGGTCCCGAGCAGCCTCCCGCGCAGAGCGCCGTAAGAAAAATCGTCCTGAGTTTCGTAGTTTTCATCGGTTTCTATACAAATTTACGTTTTTTTATTCACTTTTTTCAGTTTGTCGAGAAAGTTACGCTCTTCACGTCGGAACCCTCCAGATAGAGGTAGAACGGGGCAGCATAAGCCGAACTGCTGACCCAGGGAGTACTGCGTACAGCGACTTTGGTGTCGGTGTCCGCCTGGACGCTTCCGTCGGCGCACTTGATCCGGAATTTGAGCTCGCCGCTTTTGACCTCGTTCTCGAAGGTCATGGTGTGTTCGATGACCTTGCCGCCGCGAACCAGCGAATAGGTGCACTCCATGCTGTAAGCGGGGTCGTAGCAGGTGACGGTCTCCTTGTTGCATTTCCACTCCTCGCCGTCGAGGTATTCGATATCCCAGAATACCGGGCCCTGCCGGGTGTACATCGGGAAGGTGAGCGTTACGGAGGTCCCTGCCGCGAATTTCCTGACCGGCAGCGTGAATTCGAAATAATCGCCCGTCCAGATGCCCTTGATGCCCGGGGAGCCGATCTTGCTGGCGCTGTTCACGTATTCTATTTTCTGTGTATATTGGTCGCTCGGGTCGGAAACCTTGTGCCACTCCGCGTAGGCCTGGGTCTGCGACGGACATATCCAGCGGCCGTCGGTCAGCCACTGCGGCTGTGTCGTTGCCGAGAAGACATAATTACCGTTTTCGTATCCCAGCGGGAAGACCACGGGGAACGTCACGGGGACAATGCCGTCGTCGCTGGCGCTGAGGTACTGCTTCGACACCTCGCCGGCGGCCACCACGGTGCCTGCATCCTCGGCTTTGGCGAGGATCGTCAGCGAACTCCGGCGGTCGTCCATGTCGGTGAACGTCACCTCGAATCCGCCCTCCGGGACCGTGAAGGGCGCCACGACGAGCGGCACTTTCGTGTAGGCGTCGCCCAGCGTGAGGCCCCTGGTGCCGAAATCGACGGCGATCTGCTGCGACCGTGATGCGGGATTCTCGGTGAAGGTCCCCGTCGTGAGGTCGTAGGTGCCGCTCACGGCCAGCGTGCCGCTGAAATTCTCCGCCACGGCGGGTTTCAGCGTCAGCGTCTTCACCACCGAATTGCCGTCCTCGTCCAGCAGGTCGTCGGGCAGGTAGAGCTCCATCGTGGCGAAAATGTTGCGGAACTGCAGTTCCACGGTGGGCACCACGGTCGTCACGCTTTTTGACGCCGTGTAAAGACCGCCGTTCGCCCGTCCGGTATAAGACTGCTCGGCCGGGGCCGCCGCCGCGATGGCCTTCATGTCGGCCGCCGCGCTCGAATAGGGGTAGTAGGCGTAGAAGCGGTAGTTGTGGTCCGAGGCGCCGGCGACGATGTCGTCGTCCTCCGTGGCGCTGCCGAGCGCCGCCGACTCGCCGGCCTCCGCTGCCGCATAGCGGGCGTTGGCGTTCGTGCTCATCGGTGTATTCTGTACGTCGTTGCGTGTGCAGGAGGCGAAAATGCCGACCTCGGCGCCCGCTTCCCAGGTGCCGTTGGCCATACTCCCCCTGAAATTGACACGGAGCGTGTCATACTCCAGCCCCCGGTTGTCGTCGTCGGAATTCTGGCATCCGGCGACCAGCAGGGCAAGCACACACATGGCCGAAAAACTTGTTTTTCTCATGGCTGCTGTTTTTAGGTTTTTTTGATTTTAGGTTCGTGTTTTTGTAAATGGATTGACTTTCGCATGACAACCGTTGATGCAAAAATAGAAGATTGCGGCGGTTTCGGATAGAACAATAGTTGCAACAGGTGCAACGGCCGTGATAAAAGGCCCGTCTAAGAGACGGGTTTTGGAATTGGCCGTAGCGCGGATTCTGGTCCGGGATGTAATCCTTCCCGTCGCCCGTAAATCGGGCTTCTTAAGCCCGCTGCGCCTCGGCAAAATACAAACAAGTTTGTTTTTGCTCTCGGCTTGCACTATCTTTACCGGAGAAGACCATTCCGGTTTAGATAGGCTGCGCCTCGGCAATGTCCAAATAAATTTGGCATTGCTCTCGGCTTGCACTATCTTTGTTCTATAAAACCCGAACGACATGAAAAAAATCGTATCTATGTCTTTTACCGCTATTGCGCTTGCAGCGTGCAGCCAGTCGCCGAAGGGCGAGGCTCCGTGGATCGTCGACCGTTTCGACGACATCAAGGTCATCCGTTATGAGGTTCCCGGCTTCGACGAGCTGCCGCTCGAGGAGAAGGAACTCGTCTATTACCTCGCCGAGGCCGCCAAGTGCGGGCGCGACATCTTCTTCGACCAGAACTGCCCCGTGAACCTCCCCGTGCGCCGCACGCTGGAGACGATCTATGAGAACTACGCGGGCGACCGCACGACGCCCGAATGGAAGGCGCTGGAGAAATACCTGAAAAAGGTGTGGTTCGCCAACGGCATCCACCACCACTATTCCAACGACAAGTTCGTGCCCGAATTTACCGAGCAGTATTTCCTCGACGTCTGCGAGTCGATCCCCGTGGAGTGTTTCGGCGAGCTGACCGGCATGATCGGCGTGGTCAGCAACGCGATTTTCAACCCCGCGATGTACCAAACGCGGCTGAACCAGAAGGCCGGCGAGGACCTTTTGTGGACCTCGTCGAGCAACTATTACCGCAATGTGCGTCAGGCCGAGGCCGAGAAATTCTATGCCGATATGGCCGCCGCCGATGCGGGCAATCCCGAACCGGCCTCTTACGGACTGAATTCGCAGCTGGTGAAGGAGGAGAAGACGGGCCGCATCTACGAGCGGGTCTGGAAGGTGGGCGGCATGTACTCTCCGGCCATCGAGCGGATCGTCTACTGGCTCGAAAAGGCCCAGGCCGTGGCCAAAGAGCCGCAGAAGAGCAATATCGCGGCGCTCGTCAGCTACTATAAGACGGGCGACCTGAAGGAGTTCGACCGCTACAATATCGGCTGGGTGAAGGACACCGTGTCGAACGTCGATTTCATCAACGGCTTTATCGAGGATTACGGCGATCCGCTGGGCCGCAAGGCGGCGTGGGAAGGCAACGTCAATTTCATGGACAAGGAGGCCTGCCACCGCACGGAGGTCATTTCCGACAACGCGCAGTGGTTCGAGGACCACTCGCCCGTGGCCGAGGCCTACCGCAAGCCGGTCGTGAAGGGCGTTTCGGCCAAGGTCATCACCGTGGCGATGCTGGGCGGCGACTGCTATCCTTCGACGCCCATCGGCATCAACCTCCCCAACGCCGACTGGATTCGCAAGGAGTATGGCTCGAAATCGGTCACCATCGACAACATCACCTATGCCTATGACATGGCCGCCCACGGTAACGGCTTCAACGAGGAGTTCGTGCTCCGCGCTGAGGACCGCGAACGGATGGACAAGTACGGCAAACTGGCCGACGACCTCCACACCGACCTGCACGAGTGTCTGGGCCACGGTTCGGGCCAGCTGGCGCCGGGCGTGAAGGGCGGCGAACTGAAGAGCTACGGCTCGACGCTCGAAGAGGCCCGCGCCGACCTGTTCGGCCTCTACTACCTGGGCGACCCGAAGCTGGTCGAACTGGGGCTCGTTCCGTCGTTCGACGTGGCCAAGGCGGGCTATGCGAAATATATCCTCAACGGCATGATGACCCAGCTGGCGCGTGTCGAGTTGGGCAAGAACGTCGAGGAGTCGCACATGCGCAACCGCAAACTGATTGCGGAGTGGTGCTACGAGCGCGGCAAGGCCGACAACGTGATCGAGGTCGTGAAGGAGAACGGCAAGACCTACGTGGTGGTCAACGATTTCGAGAAACTGCGCGGGCTCTTCGGCGAGATGCTCCGCGAGGTGCAGCGCATCAAGTCCGAAGGCGATTACGAAGCCGGGCACAAGCTGGTCGAGCAGTATGCCGTCGTGGTCGATCCCGCCCTGCACAAGGAGGTCCGCGACCGCTACTATGCGCTCGGGATCGAGCCTTACGGCGGTTTCGTGAACCCCGAGTTCGAACTGGTGGAGCAGGACGGCAAGATCGTCGACGTGAAGGTTTCCTACCCGGCGAACTACGTGGAGCAGATGCTCGGCTATTCGAAAGATTATTCGTTTCTGCCGAATGTAAACTGATTGTTCCGGCAATCGTCTGTTTTGTGAAAAGATGCGCCCCTCAAGGGACGCATCTTTCGTTTTATCCGGGCGGGATCACTCTTTCGCCCCGGCTCCGTCGTCGATGGCGAACGCCGAGACGATCACCATCTTCTCGTCCACGTTGTTGGGATTCGAGACGATGATGCCGTATTCGCCTGCGGGGCGTTCGTCGAAGGTCAGGCGGTAGGAGCTTTCGCCGTACTTTTCGGCCGAGAACCGCAGGTAGTCCATCGTGTTGGAGCTCACCGAGAACGATCCGACGGCAGAGATCACTGCCGAACGGTTCTTCTTGGTGCCCTTCATGCGGAAGACGCGCACGATGGACATGGGATCGGCCTTGTTGTCCTTGGCGCGGACGATGAGCGCGATCGGCTGCGAGCCGTCGAACCGCACGCTGGCCGAACCGCCTTCCACGAGTACTTTTGTTTTGGATTTGCTGGCTGCGAATCCGGCGATGTAGACGCCGGCGCCCGTTCGCATCCGCACGTTGTGTTTTTCGAGCTTCTTGGACGAGCCGTCGGGGAATACGCCGACGACCTCTCCCTCGAATTCGGGTTCGAGGGTCTGTGCCGTTACTGCATTACCCCCCCCAGATCATGGCCGTAGCGGCCATCAGGAATAGGATTTTTTTCATCATTGTATTGATTTGATTCTTAGCCGCGCACCGTGCGCGGCAGACAAAAATAATAAAAATCGGCGGAGGTTGTATACCCCCCCCCGATTTTTTTGAAACAGGGCTCCGGACCCTCCCCGGGGTTATATTCCGCCCCCGTTCTCGAATGTCGATACGCTCGCACGGCCCTGAATTACGCGCGAATAGGGCGGCAGGTCGGTCGTCTGCCAGACGTTGCCGCCGACGACCGTGTCGTGGCCGATCCGCACGCGCCCCAGGATCGAGGAGTTGGAGTAGACCACCACGTTGTCTTCGAGAATCGGGTGGCGCGGCTCCTGGAGGATATTGCCCGCGGCGTCGAACTTGAAACTTTTGGCGCCGAGCGTCACTCCCTGATAGAGCCGCACGTGGTTGCCGATGACGCACGTCTCGCCGATCACGACGCCCGTGCCGTGGTCGATGCTGAAATACTCCCCGATCTCTGCGCCGGGATGGATGTCGATTCCCGTGGCCGAGTGGGCCGCCTCGGAGATCAGGCGCGGCAGGATCGGCACGCCGAGTTGCAGCAGGGCGTGGGCCAGGCGGTAGTGCGTCAGGGCGACGAGCGCCGGGTAGCAGAGGATCACCTCTTCGTAGCTCACGGCCGCGGGGTCCCCGTCGAAGACGGCCTTCACGTCGGTCCCGAGCCGGCGGCGCAGTTCGGGCAGCTGCTCCAGCAGCCGTGCGGCGACCTCCCTGCCGAACGGCTCGGCGTCCGGATGCACCCCGCGGTGGAACGTGGCGCAGGCGCGGGCGCTCTGGCGTGCGAGGATGTCGGAGAGTTCGCCGAGGCTCGCGGCGACGGGTTCCGCATCGAAATAGCCGGCAAAGACCGCCGACCGGAAGAGCCGCACGGCCCGTTTCAGCGCTGCAGGGTCGATGCCCGCCGGAACGGCCGCGGGGATGTGGATGTCCGGTGCAGCGAGGGCTTCGGCAATTTGTCGGAGCTGTGTTTCGGTGGATGTGCGGTTCATAGGCGGATGTCGGTTTTGTATTCGTCGAAGGCGTACAGCAGGGTCGAGAGATAACGCTCGCCGGTGTCGGGCAGCAGCACGACGATCGTTTTGCCGCGGTTCTCCTCGCGTTTGGCCAGCTGCAGGGCGGCGTATGCGGCGGCTCCGGAGGAGATGCCGACCAGCAGCCCTTCGTGTGCGGCCAGCAGCCGCGCCGTCCCGATGGCCTCGTCGTCGCCGACCGGAATGACGCGGTCCACGACTGCGGCGGCGTAATTCCGGGGGACGAATCCCGCACCGATGCCCTGTATCCGGTGGGGCCCGGGGGCGCCGCCCGAGAGCACGGGCGAAGCGGCCGGCTCCACGGCCACGACCTCCATTCCGGGGTTCAGCTCCTTGAGCCGGCGGCCCGTGCCGCTGACGGTCCCTCCCGTGCCGACACCGGCCACGAAGAGGTCCGCTGTTCCGTCGGTGTCGCGCCAGATCTCCTCGGCGGTGGTGCGGTAGTGGCGTTCGGGGTTGGCGGGGTTCTCGAACTGCTGGAGCATGACCGATCCGGGAATCTCCGCGAGCAGGGCTTCGGCCCGGGCGATGGCCCCTTTCATGCCTTCGGCGCCGGGGGTGAGGACCACCTGTGCGCCGTAGGCCGCCACGAGCCGCTGCCGCTCGACGCTCATCGTCTCGGGCATCGTGAGAATCAGCTTATAGCCCTTCAGGGCACTGACGAGCGCCAGTCCGACACCCGTATTGCCGCTCGTGGGCTCGATGATCGTGGCTCCGGGACGGAGCGTGCCGCGGGCTTCGGCCTCCTCGACCATCGCCAGGGCGATGCGGTCCTTCACGCTTCCGGCGGGGTTGAACAGTTCGACCTTGGCGACGACCCGGGCCACGGCGCCGGCCTCCCGGCCCAGGCGCGATAGCTCGACCAGCGGCGTGTTGCCGACGAGGTCCAGCGCTGAATTTGCAATTTTTTCCATGGTATCTGATTTTAAGTTAACGACAAAAAAAAGCGGCAGAGGTTGTCTGCCGCATAATTTATGGAATGATAACGGGTCCTACCCGTCTATTTCACCCGACAATCCCCGTGCGGCAGCAGCTACGACGAAACAGCAACGACAACAGATCGCTGCGGCACAACACATCGTATTATTGATAACTGCCGACATGGAATTCACTTTTTTCGGTTCGGGACAAATATAAGGCACTTTTTCGAAAAATCCAACCCTTCCGGTTTTTATTTCGGCCGCCTGCCGTCTCTCTTTCCGGACCGTTCGGTGCGTTCCGGGCCATCCCCGGCGCGAACCTCCGGAAAAAGCGGATGCGGCGCACCCCCTGAATCGGGATGCGCCGCATCGGGTCCGAAAGGCGGGTTTACTCCTCGACCTCTTCGAAATTGCTCTTGTCGACGCCGCAGACGGGGCATGTCCAGTCATCGGGAATCTCCTCGAACGGCGTTCCGGGGGCGATGCCTCCGTCGGGATCGCCGACTGCGGGGTCGTAAATCCACTCGCAGACTACACAACGATACTTTTTCATCTTTTGCTGTTTTTTATTAAGGTGAGTAATGGTAATGCAAATTGGCTGCCGTCTTTACGCTTCGTCGTCGTCCTCGTCGTCGGGGCGGTTGCCGCCCGGCGGGGTGAGCTCGGCCACGAGACGGTCGGCGTCGGCGCACGAGACGTAGAGCCGGTCCTCGTAGATGTCGGTGATTTCGACGAAATTGCGCCACTCCGAGGCATAGAGCCGCACCCGGTCGAGCCGGCGCAGGTCGATGAAATGGCCGTAGTAGCCGAAGAACCCGCATCCGCCGAAAATCGGCACGAACCACTGCATCCGCCGGGCCTCCACACGGCGCACCGAGGCGATTTCGTCGCGGCGTATCTCGGTGATGTCCAACAGGCAGCGAATCTCGACCTTCTCGTCCGACACGACGATCCGGCGGGGTATCGACAGCGACATCAGGGCGATAAGCGCCACGATGAACGACGTGAACCACGCCGAGAGATAGCCCCCTTCGTACAGGTGGTAGAGCAGCCAGCCCAGGAGGATGAAAACCACCAGGTAGACCAGCGTCCAATAGATCGTGTGACGGTCGAAACGGTATTTATAGATACTCGGCATCGGTCGTTGTCTGTGCTTCTTCGGCCTCCTCGCGGGCGGCGATCAGGGCCTCGGCGATGGTGAAATCCTCCGGGGTGGTCAGTTTCAGGTTTCCGCGCTCGCCCTCGGCGAGGCATACCGGGTGTCCCGCGGCCTCGACCACCGAGGCGTCGTCGGTGAACTCCGGGCGGTATTCCGCCTCGTAGGCCCGGCGCAAAATGTCGGCGCGGAAGACCTGCGGGGTCTGCACGATGCGCAGCCGGCGGCGGTCGACGATTCGCGAGGGGACGATGCCTTCCGTGTCGGGCACGCCCTCCGTTTCGCGGAACGAATCCACGGGTTCCACCACCGGGACGGCGGCTCCGTGCCGCGCCGCGGCCTCCGCCACGCGGCGGATCATTCCGGCGCTCCCCAGCGGACGCACGCCGTCCTGCACGGCGATCAGTTCGGGATCGGTCGTCAGCGCCGCGAGTCCGTTCCTGACCGAGTCGAAACGCTCCGCGCCGCCTGCGGCGACGGTGTGCGGCGCCACGTCGAAACGGGCCGCGAGGTTGTTCCAGAATTCGATGTGCTCTTCCGGCAGCACGGCCACGATCTCCGCGCCGGGCATCGCCTCGGCGAAATTGTTGATCGTGCGTGCCAGTACGGGCATCCCTGCGAGGAATGCGAACTGCTTGGGCCGTGCGCCCCCTGCGCGGCGCCCGCTGCCTCCGGCTACGATGATGATTCCTGTGCGTTCCATGCGGTTATTCCTGGGGTTGTGCGACGGCTGCGGGGAGGACGATCGAGTCGATCTGCGTGATCTGCTCCTCGGGTTTCACATCGCCGTTGAGCTCGGCCATGATATGGTCGCGGACGTATTCGAACAACGCGCGGTTCTCCTTGGCGATGGGCTCCGCGGGTTCCTGCGGAATCTTCAGCGGGTCGATAGGCGTGCCGTTTTTCCAGACGCGGAAATCGAGGTGGGGACCCGTCGAGGCGCCCGTCGATCCGACGTAGCCGATCAGCTGGCCCTGCGCCACGCGCGTACCCTGCGAAATGCCCTTGGCATAGCCGCTCAGGTGCATGTAACCCGTCTGCAGGTTCCCCGGATGCTTGATTTTGAGCGTGTTGCCGCCTCCGCCGCCCCAGCCCTTGAACGTCACCACGCCGTCGGCCACGGCGTGTACGGGCGTGCCTTTCGGCGCAGCGTAGTCGACGCCCGTGTGCGGGCGGTAAACCTTATAAATGGGGTGCTTGCGGGCGTAGGTGAATTTCGAGCTGATGCGCGAGTATTTCAGCGGGGCTTTGAGCATCTGCTTGCGGAGGCTCGCGCCGTCCGCCTCCCAGTATTGAATCTTGCCGTTCTGACGGAACGGCACGGCGTAATATTCCTTGCCGCCCTGGGTGAATTTCGCACCCCAGACACGGCCGATGCCCACCGACACCGAGTCGTCGATGAAACGTTCGTCGTAAATCACCGTGAAGCTGTCGCCCTTCTGGATGCCGAAGAAATCGACCGTCCATTGGTAGATGTCCTCCAGCTCGGCGGCCAGTGCGTAGGGCAGGTCCTGCTCCATGATGGCGCCCCAGAGCGAGGAGTTGATGACGGCGCTTTTCTTGGTGCGGCGCATCGTGTAGTCCTTGCAGTCCTTGCGCACCGACACCGAGTCGTTGTCGTGGAATCCGAAGACCACGTAATCAGTCACCGAAAGCTCGTAAGCCAGGTAGTCGAGGTGCGGGGCGTAGAGCGAGTCCTCGTGGATGAAAGCGGTGTACTTGTGCCCCGCGCGGATGTTGCGCAGGGGGAAAATATCCTTCGAAGCCTTGTCCAGCCGGTCGATCGTGACAGCCGGGATTCCGAATCCGTTGAGTATCCTGCCCATCGTCTCTCCGGACCCCACTTCGCCCACCTCGGTGCGGTAGTTGTCGGCATTGATGCCGTAAAGCATGTTGTGGGGCTCCTCCGCCCCTTCCGTTTCGGCCGCCGGGCCCTGTGTCCGGCTGCAGGCGCCTGCGGTCATGAGCAGCAGGGCGCATATCGTTGTTTTCAGATAGTTCATACGTGAAGCAAAGATAGTAAAAAGTCGGCCGGCGCCAAAACCGAACCGCATCCGGTCCGGCAAAACCTTCCGGCCTCCTAAAAGCGTCGTTACGACGCCAAAGATAGTAAAAAAACGCTTCACCCGTTGCATTTAGTACGCTATTTGCGGAGATCGGCCGAGATTTGCGGATTTAGGTTTGGAGGTCCCGGGAAAATTAATTACCTTTGAAAGTTATCTATTCGAACCGGAAGAAAAGAAAGAAGAGAGATGTTGAAATTCCTGCTCGCACCTGCGGCTGTCCTGTATAAAGCGGGGGTGACGTTTCGTCACCGTCTCTTCGACTGGGGTATCCTCAAGAGCGAGAAATTCGACATCCCGATCGTCTGCATCGGCAATATCACCGTCGGCGGTACGGGCAAGACCCCGATGGCCGAGATGGTGATAGCCTATATGTCGCAGATGCACAACGTGGCGCTGCTGTCGCGCGGCTACGGACGCCGCACGAAGGGTTATCGGGAGGTCCGGTGCGATTCCCGCTACCGCGACGTGGGCGACGAACCGCTGCAGATTAAGCTCAAATTTCCCGATACGGTGGTCGTCGTGTGCGAGAAACGGGCCGAAGGCATCCGCCGTATCCGCGCCGAGCATCCCGAGGTAGACCTGATCGTGATGGACGACGGTTTCCAGCACCGCTATGTGGAACCGAAGGTCAACATCGTGATGATCGACGCCACGCGCCCCGTCCAGCACGACAAAATGCTGCCGCTAGGGACGCTGCGTGATCTGCCGGAGGAGCTGCACCGGGCCCACTATTTCGTGGTCACGAAATGCCCCGAACGGATGGCGCCCATCGACCGGCGCATTCTGCGCAAGGTGCTGATTCAGGTGGCCTACCAGCGGGTCTATTTCACCCGTTTCGAGAGTTTCATGCCCCAGCCGCTTTTCGCCGACGAAGCTCCGGACGAGCCGCTGGCCCAGGGCCGGGAGGTGATCGCCCTTTCGGGCATCGGCAGTCCCAAACCCTTCCTGCAGTCGCTCCGCGAGCGTTATGCGGTCGTGGCCGAGATGACGCTCGACGACCACCACGTCTACAAGGTCCGCGACATGAATGCCCTGAAGGGACTTTTGGCGAAGCATCCCGGCGCGGTGATTGTAACGACGGAAAAGGATGCGGTGAAGATGACCAACCGGGAAAAGATTCCCGCGGAGATTCGCCGCAGTCTCTATTATCTACCGATAAATATTTCATTCATAGAGGATTCGGCAACGGATTTTCTGCAAAAACTGGAAGAAGATGTTAGAGGAAATTAAGAAAACAGCCGCTTTCATCCAGGCTGAGACCCGGGATTTCGCGCCCGAAATCGGCATCGTTCTCGGCACCGGACTGGGCGATTTCGCCGACCGGATCGACACGAAATTCGCCATCGAATACAAAAATATCCCCGGCTTCCCCGTTTCGACGGTCGAGGGCCACAAGGGGCGGATGATCTTCGGGGAGATCGAGGGCCGCCGGGTCGTGGCCATGCAGGGGCGTTTCCACTACTACGAGGGTTATACGATGCAGCAGGTGACCTTCCCCGTGCGCGTGATGCAGCAGCTGGGCATCAGATACCTCTTCGTGTCGAACGCCTCGGGCGGCATCAACACCTCGTTCCGCGTGGGCGACCTGATGGTCATCACCGACCATATCAACCTGATGCCCAACCCGCTGATCGGCCCCAACCTGGCCGAACTGGGCCCCCGGTTTCCGGATATGCACAACTGCTACGACAAGTCGCTGATTGCCGCGGCCACGAAGATCGCCGAGGAGGAGAATATCAAACTCCAGTACGGCGTCTATGTCGGCGGCACGGGCCCGACGTTCGAGACGCAGGCCGAGTACCGCTATTTCAAGGCCATCGGCGGCGATGCCGCGGGCATGTCGACCGTTCCCGAGGTGATCGTGGCACGCCACATGTCGATTCCGGTCTTCGGCGTGTCGGTCATCACCAACTGCGGCCTTTCGGACGAGGTGGGCGACCACGAGGATGTGCAGCGGCAGGGCAAGAAGGCCGGGGTGCGCATGGAGGTCCTTTTCCGGAAAATGATTAAAAATCTTAAATAAATGGTAAATAAAGTAATTCTGATCGGCAACGTGGGCATGGACCCCGAGGTGCGCACGCTCGAGGGCGGTGCGAAGGTCGCCCGCATTCGCCTGGCGACGACCGAACGCCTGTTCGACCGTCAGGCCAACGAAACGAAGGAACATACCGAATGGCACACGATCACGCTGTGGC
The DNA here is from genome assembly GCA_001941065.1 of Alistipes sp. Zagget8. Taxonomy (GTDB): domain Bacteria; phylum Bacteroidota; class Bacteroidia; order Bacteroidales; family Rikenellaceae; genus Alistipes. The sequence continues at coordinate 272,843 of MSHJ01000010.1, read as the reverse complement.
GGGGTCTGGCCGATGTCGTGGACCGCTATGTGAAGAAAGGCTCACAAATCTATATCGAGGGACGCCTGCGCACCCGCGAGTGGATGGACAAGGACAACAACAAGCGCTATACGACCGAGATTCTGGCGGATAACATGAACCTGCTGGGCCGCCGTTCGGACAACCCGGCATCGGAAGGCGCTCCGGCTCCGGCCTACGGTGCACAACAGCAGAGCAGCTACCAGCAGTCTGCGGCGGCTCCCCAGCCTCAGCCCTCGGCGGCACCCTCCGTTCCGGCGGACGACCCGGACGACCTGCCGTTCTGATTTTATAGGGCATTTTTGCATATGCAAGGCGCGAATGGGACTATTACTACCCATCCGCGCCTTGCTTCGTTTAAGCACAAACCGGCTCCACTAAAAACAAAAAAGAGGTTCTGATTACTATTACCGGTTGAGCCACTGCCGGAAATCGGGCACGCGGTCGGTGCTGACGAACGCCTCTTCGCCTTCGGCCAGGGGCGGGTCGAGCAGAATTTTGATGCGGCTTCCCGAGTAGCGGATCATCTCCCGGATGGCGTCGAACGAGACGATGAAACGGCGGTTGATGCGGAAAAAGAGGTTCGGCGGGAGTTTCTCACCCACGTCGGTCAGCGAACGGTCGAGGATGTAATCTTTACCGTCGTGCGTCATCAGGTGGAGGTACTTGCCGTCGGCCATGAAATAGGCGATTTCCGCCGTGGTGACCGATTTCATCCGGGCGCCCATGTGTACCAGGAAGCGTTCCTGGTAGGCCGGAGGCGTCTGCGTCGGGGCGCTGTGCTCCGCAGACGCAATTCCCCCCCCGACAACAATCCCAGCTTGGCTATGGCCCGCCGGAGGTCGTCGCGGCCGAAGGGTTTCAGCAGGTAGTCGATGCCTTTGTTCTCGAACGCTTTCAGCGCATAGGAGTCGTAGGCCGTGATGAAGATGACCGGCACGGAGATGTCCGCGCGTTCGAAGATGTCGAACCCGCTGCCGTCCTCGAGGTGAATGTCCATGAAGATCAGGTCGTGCCCGACGCGGCTCACCGTCTCGACCGCTTCGGCGACCGACGATGCCGTGGCTACGACCTCGATGTGCGGCGCGACCTCGGCCAGCGACGTGCGCAGTTCGGCCGCCGACAACGGTTCGTCTTCGATGATAATGGCTTTCATGACGTGTAAAATTACAAAAAAAACAGTCCGGTGCAAAAACCGGACTGTTTTTTTGTGCTGGACCCGAAGGGCGTGTCTTCTCCCCGTTTAGTTGTTCAGCTCGGGGTTGTTGTTGACGGCCGACTGCGGGAACGGCAGCGTGTAACGCGAATCGCTCTGATAAAGCGTATAGGTCTGGCCGTCGGAAATGTGGGTAATCGAGGGCTGTGTCGTGCGGCGCAGGTCGAACCAGCGGTGACCTTCGATGAGCAGTTCGCGGGCTCGGTCATTGGCTACCTCCGTCCGGAACTGTTCGGCGGTCATCGCTTCAACAGCTGTTTCTTTGGCTGTGTATCCTTCGGGCGAGAACCGCATTTTCTGCAGGTCGAGCAGGTAGCCCTTGGCATTGTCCAACTCCCCGGTCAGGTACGAACCGGCTTCGGCGGCGATCAGGTACATCTCGGCGATACGCAACGATGTGCGGTCGCTCGCTGAGCGGCTGCTGGGACGATATCCGATCAGCGTTGGATTCCAATTCTCGTCGTAGACATATGCGGCACCGATATATGAGCTACGTTTATCTGCCGCCGAGTCGAACAACCCGAGAATTTCATCCGAGAGGAGGCCTGCGTATATCAGGTCGTTGTTCGCTCCGTTGAACGGCCGTTCCCAGGCAAGGATAGCCTCCTCCGAGGTCGCTTTCCACGGCAGTGCGTTGGTTCCCACCGTCGTATTGAAATCCACCAGTTTGTATTTGGGAAGCAGCGCGGTCGCCGCGTCGTAAGCCTCCTGCCAGTTTCGCATGTAGAGCATTACGCGGGCCTTGAGGCCCTGCAAGGCGTCGCGGGTGAAACGGTAGTTGAGTTTTGCCCGCTCCGTTACCTCCAGATTCAGGTAGTTTTCAATGGTCAGGTAATTTTCGGCCTGCTCGATGTCTTCGAGAATCTGCGTATAGACGGCCGCTACATTTGCCGGGCGGTATTTTTGCTCGATGTCGATGTTGTTCGAGATGGGAACTCCCCGGTCTGTCGAGGCGGTAGCGGGATTGTAGGGTTGACCGTAGAGGTTCACCAATGCGAAATGGAGGTATGCGCGCATGGCGTATGCTTCGCCGAGAATCTGCTCTTTGGATTCACCCGAAGTATCCGCATCCGCGTCCATGGCTTCGTCGATCACGGCGGTGGCATAGAAGATGGAGCGGTAACAATCCTGATAGGGCAGTTCACGCATCTGGGTTCCGTATTGCCACGTGAGGTTGTAGGAGAGCGCCACTCCCTCACTGCTGGTCCCGAATTGGGATTGATCCAGGCGGTCGATCTCGTCGGACAGAAGGCCGATATAGGTGGTTGCGCTGAAAGACGAATAGTTGTAGTACCCGGTCGTGAGCAGGGCGCGGTACTCCGATACCTTGTGGGGAATGACCTTGCCGACGGGATCGATTTCGAGGTAGTTGCACGAGGCGAATCCCAATGCGGCAAGAAGGATGTATGCTGTTTTTTTCATGTTCGGAACGTGTTAGAAAGTGATGTTAAGACCGACCGAGTAGGTGCGTGCCATCGGCTGGGAGTAGATGCTGCCGTAAGTCTCCGGATCGAAATATCCGTCGTAGTTCGTGGCGATGACGAACGGGTTGCGGGCTTCGAAATGAAGGCGGAGTCCCGACAGGTGGAGCTTGCGGGTGATCCGTTCCGGGAAGGCATATCCCAGCCGGATGCTGTTCACACGGAAGTAATTGATCTTCTTGTACCAGATATCGAGATTGTTGAAGATGCTGGCTCCGCTGATCGAATTGAAGGACTCGAGGATCGTGTTGTATGCACGGTAGGGATCCGGGTCCTCTAACCAGGTTTCCCAGCTGCCCCATGACGTTCCGTCGGGCTGCAGGCCACCCGTGAGGGCCGGGTAGATGCCCGAAGTATTGGTCGCCGACCAAATTTTCTGTACTTTGGTCGTGTTGTTCTGCCCGGGGCTGGTCTGGGTCGGATTGTAGAACGGGGACTCTTTCACGAGTTGTCCGAAGACGAAATTGCATGAAACGGACAGGTCGAAGTTCTTGTAGTAGAACCGGTTGTTGAAGCCTCCGGTTACGTTCGGGTTATACGAACCGATATAGGAAAGGTTGTTGCGTATGGCACTCTGCGACTGGTTCATTACGGCGCTGTAGCTGGAGCCGAATCCCCAGGGATCGACAACTTCCACGACCCGGAAATTCACCAATTCCTGAAGGCTGATCCGCTGTCCGTCTCTCCAGAACATCGGGATACCATATTCGTCGAGGCCTGCGGTCTTGTAGGCGAATACGGCCTTATTCGAATAACCCTGTAGCGAGGGAGTCCAGCTGTTTTCGTCGATCAGGATTTTGTCCACCTTGTCGGTGTTGTGGGCCAGGTTGATCGAAGTTTCCCAACGGAAATTGTGCGTGCGGATATTCACCGTATTGAGCGTAAACTCGATACCCTTGCTCGACATTTCGCCGAAATTGCTCGATGTCGATGTGAATCCGGTCTCCGAGGGGATTGTGCGGGTGGTGATCAGGTTCTCGCTGTGACGGCCGTAAATCTCAAATGTAAAACCGATGCGGTTTTCGAGGGCCGAGAAGTCGAGGGCGGCATTCCACGTGTAGGTGGTCTCCCAGCGCAGGTTCTGATTGGGAGGCGAAATAACGTTGATAGCATCCTCGTTGACTCCTCCGGGATTTCGTCTGTTCCATTCTCCGAGGATATAGGGCGAGGTTGTGCGGTCGATATTGCCCTGAGCACCGTACGAACCCCTCAGTCGCAGGTTGTCCAGCCATTTGGCATCGCGCAGGAACTGCTCGCGGTTGATGCTCCAGGCACCCGATATCGACCACATGGGGTTGAACTTGTATTTGGGATCGACGCCGAAGAGGTTCGTACCGTCGTAGCGCATCGATCCGAAGACCGTGTAGCGGTTGTCATAGGTGTACGATCCGGTGAAGAAATACGACAGGTAGCGGTTCTCGTAGAACGATTTCTGGTACTGCTTGAAATAGGATTTGGTGAGCAGGTCGGACCCCGGAGGAATCGGCATCGTTTCGGAAACCATCGTTTTGTGGTCGTATCCGAATCCTTTGGTGTGGATGGTGGTGCTCGTTGTTCCGCGCATCTCCAGACCGGCCATCAGGTCGAGTTCGTGTTTCTTGGCGAATGTCCCCGAGTATTCGGCCTGTGCTTTCCAGGTATACTGCGAGAGGTCGCCGTTCCAGTTCTGGATAACGCCGCCTTCGGGCATGTACGTGACGCCGTCTATGCGCGATTCGAGTGCGTATTTGCGGGTGAAGTAACTGTTTTCCTGCGCCATTTTCTCGGTCATCGAGTTATCGACCTGCAGGCCGAACTGGGTGAAGATGCGCAGTCCTTTGACGGGTTTGTAGTCGAGGTCGAAGATCGTTTTGATCGAACGTGTCTTGAGCGAGTATTCCGTATTGCGCTGCTCTTCGAAGAAGTTGTAGTCGATCACGTCGTCGTTGTTTCCCTGATAAGCGGTCATGTCGGGGTCGTAGATGTAGCTGCCGTCGGGATTATAAGCCGTCAGGTAAGGGTTCACCGTACGGGTGTATTGCGAGGGATTGGTGAAGACGTCCGTGTCCGAAACGTAGGACTCATTCTTGTTCTGCCCCACGAACACCGAGGCGCCGAAACGCAGGTTCTTCAGCAGGTCGTAATCGGTCTTCAGCGTGAGGTTCAGACGCTCGAATCCCGTGCCGACGGTCGTTCCCTGCTCGTTGTAGTAACCGCCCGAGAAATAGTAGCTGGCCTTGTTGCCGCCGCCCGAGATGTTGATGCTGTACTGCTGGTTGAGCGTTACCCGGTAGATCTCCTCGCCCCAGTTTATGCCGTCCTTACGCAGGGCATTGATTGCCGACTGTGTTTCGGGCGTAAGCGCCGAAAAGCCGCTCTCGCGGAGCGTTGCCCGTTCGTTGGCCTGGTCCAGAATGCGGGCTACGCCGCCCGTCTTTTCCCGGTAGTTGAGCCGTCCGTTAGCGGCCAGTCCTAACTCGAAATCGACTTTCTGCGAGGCGTTCATCAGGTTGAGTTTCGAGAGGTTCGGGCGGTCGGTCACGAAGAGCGATGCCGAGACGTTGACGCGCGTGGCCTGGTTGCGGCGGCCTTTCTTGGTGGTGATGATGATGACGCCGTTGGCCGCGCGGGCACCGTAGATGGCCGTTGCGGCGGCATCTTTCAGCACGGTGATGTCCTCGATGTCGGCGGGGTTGAGGCCCGCGATCGACATGTTATAGAGGTTGTCGACGTTCTCTTTCGACGACCAGTCCGAGGGAATGTCATTGCCTTCGAGCGGCATGCCGTCCAATACCCACAGCGGGTCGGTGTTGCCGTTCAGCGTCACCGAACTGCGGATCTTGATCTTGCTGGCACCGCCCGGGGCGCCCGTCGTGGGGGTCGAGGTGAGTCCTGCGATAGAACCCGAGAGCATCTCGTCGACGCTCGCCACGCCGTCGCGTGCGATGTCCGACATCTTGACGTTGGAGATCGACGACGTGAGCTTGCGCTTCTCGATGCGCTGGTATCCGGTCACCACAACGGCGTCCATCTTGCTTTCCGTAGCCGAGAGGTAGATCGTGAAATTGCTTTTACCCGAAATATCGAGGGTCTGCGCCTCGTAGCCGAGGTAGCTGACCACGACTTTCTTGACGCTCACGGGCAGTTTGAAGGCGAAGCGCCCCTGTTCGTAAGCGATGGTTCCCTGCGGGTTGTAATCCTTGGCCTGGGTCTCTTCGGGCGCAATGAAGACGGTGGCGCCCACCAGCGGCGCACCGTCGGCGCGGTCGAGGACCTGCCCGGAAATCTGCCGTGTCTGCTGCGCCAGCGCGAGCAGGGGGCAGATCAGAACAAATAGCGTAAAGAGTTTTTTCATGCTGTAAAAATAAATGTGTTTGAGTTCTTTTTGTGTCAAATCGGAGTTATATTTTGCAAATATGTTTTAATCTGTAACCTGTTCCGGTTCTCCCTAAGGAACCGCAAAGCCGTCTTTCCGGGAGGAAGACGGCTTTGCAGCTCGGGGGTTTCTATAACATGCGCAAGGCTTCTTTGAGCCTCAGTTCGAGGTCCCGGTAATGGTTCCGGGTCGCCTGGTCGCCGCTTCCCGTGCGGCTCTGCACAAGGGTCAGCAGCCTCCGCATCTCGGCCCGCTTGGCCGATGTGGTCTCGCTCACGCGCTTCATCAGTTCGTAGTTGCGTGCCGTGCGGAACTCGATGTCCTCGGGCCTCGGCAGCGGTTCGAGTGTCAGCTCCGGGGCCTCCTGCATCAGCGAGCAGCTGCACCCGCGTCCGTCGTGGTCGTGGAGCGTCGAACCCAGCTTGGTGGTCTTGACCATCGTGATGTTCGACGAGACGATCAGCGCGTCGAGGTAATTTTTCTGGCTCATGCGCTCCCAGATCGAGAGGGTGCGGCCTCCGGGACGGATGAAAACGGCCTGTGTGATGTCGTCCATCATCTGCTCGGGGGTGTAGGTCTGTTTGCCGCGTCCCTGCCGGGCCTCGGTCTCATACATACGCACCAGACGCTCGTCGGCCAGCAGCTCGTAATAAACCTTGTATTGCAGTTCGCGGGCGAAATTGTAGGGCGCATATTCCATCATCCCCACGGGCGACAGACGCTGGGCGTAAGCCTTGTCCCACGCCTTGGCTTTGAACAGCCATTCAGGGGTGTTGAACACCTGGTCGATCAGATACTTGACGCTCTTGCGCTGGTAGTCGGCCGGAACCGGCACGTAGCGGTCGATGTCATGGCCTGCCACGACGTTGTTGAGGTAGTATCCGCCGACGTTGGTCTTCACATGGTCGGCATAGGCCAGCCACTGGAAGACGATTGCCATCAGGAAGCGGCCGCTTTCGTATTGCAGCTCTCCCTCCTCCGAGGTCCAGTCCGTCACATGGGGAACGATGCGCTGGAGGTTCTTCAGCCCGTAGAGACTGGCTGCGACGGCGTCGTTGCTCAGGTCTTCCGACTGCGAGCGGGGGTCTTCGTTGCCCTGGAACCGCTGCTCGCCGTACCAGTATTCGAGGTCGTTCTCATGCTCGCGCAGCCAGGCGTTGAGCGTCGGCAGCTCCTCGTGCGGGTCCTTGGCTCCGAGCCAGCGGTAGCCCCAGTTGATGGCATGCTTGTCGTAGGTCCCGATTTTGGGCGTCAGCTGCGTGATGCCGTCCTCGGGCTGTGCCACGTAGTTGAAACGGGCGTAGTCCATGATCGAGCTGGCCGTGCCGTGCGACGCCGTGTAGGTTTTCGAACGGAGCGAATCCACCGGCACCGAATACGAAGCGCCGAAATTGTGTTTCAGGCCGAGGCTGTGTCCCAGTTCGTGCGACGAGACGAAGCGCACGGCGTTGCCCATCAGCTCCGTGGGAAGTTCGTTGCCGCGGGCCTGGGGATCTACGGCGCCGGTCTGCAGGCGAATCCATGCCTGGAGGATGCTCATCACGTTGTGCCACCAGATGATGTCGGCTTCGATGATCTCGCCGCTGCGGGGATCGATCACCGAGGGGCCCATGGCATTGGCCGTCTCCGAGGCGGCATAGGTCACTACCGAGTAGCGCACGTCGTCGATGTCGAACTCCTTGTCGTCGGGATCGACCTCCCGGGCCACGATGGCGTTCTTGAATCCGGCGGCCTCGAAAGCCTCCTGCCACTCGACGATGCCCTTCTTGATGTAGGGCACCCATACGGGGGGCGTCGCCGGGTCGATGTACAGCACGATGGGCTTTTGGGGTTCCACCAGCTCGCCGCGCTTGTAACGCTCCACGTCTTCGGGCTTGGGCTCCAGCCGCCAGCGGTTGATGAATGCCCGCTCCTCGGCCTTCTGCTGTTTGTCGTTGAAATAGAGGTGTCCGATTTCGAAATAGCCCACGCGCTCGTCGGAGAAGCGCCCCACCATCGGCTCCTCGGCCAGCAGCACGAGGTTCGAGGTGATGTCCACGGTGACAGGCATCGAACCGCCCTCCTCGCCGGAGTGTGTGCCCGAAAGGGTCGATTTGACGATGATGTTTTCGGGGAACGATTTCACGGACTCGATCTTCGAAAGGTCCTTTTTCGGGGAACCGCCGATGCGGAGCGCCCCGAAGACGTTGTTGAAACTCTTCTCGCTGCCGTCGAAGACCTTGTTGACCTTGATGACCACCGCCGTGGAATCGGTATTGTAAGCCTCGATCGGGAACTGCTCGATGGCCGTTTCGCGGTAGTTGTCCTTCACCGAGCGGGTGATGCGGTCGCCTTCGGGCGAGGTGATGCGCGGGTCGTAGGTCATGACCCACACTTTTTTATAAAGGGTGTCCTTGCGGAACCGGACGATCTTCTCGCCGTAGCCCATGCCCTTGTTGATGCCGCTGTCGTTCAGGGCGTAGGGTACGCCCGATATTTTGTTGACGATCAGGATGTCGCGGCCCATCAGCGAGTCGGGTATCTCGAACAGGTAGTCCGTACCCTTGCGGTGGACATCGAACAGGCCCTTGTCGGTCACGGCGCCTTTCAGCAGCTCCTCGTAACCTTTCTTCTTGTCTTTCTTGAGCGAGTCGGCCTTGGGGGCGGCGGCTTCGGTTTTCTTCGATTTGCGGCCCGGCTTTTTGGCCTCCGCGGGAGCTGTTGCCAGCAGAAAGAGCGTTGCCAGGGCAGCGGCTGTCAGGGTAAATCGTCGTGTGTTCATTGTTTATTATTGCTCGGTTTCTTCGCAGGATACTTGATCCGCACGATGCAATAATAAAATTTAATTTTTTTAAAGAAAAGCGATCGGGGCCGAATGCCCGGTTTTAAGGAGTGAATGCCGCAATTAGACGGGCCGTTTTTCCGGCGGCAGCAGCGGAAGCCGGCAGCGGAAGGTCTCGGCGTCGGACGAAATGGAGATGTTCTCCTCGGTGTAGAACCGGTACACCGAGCGGATGCGTTCCAGTCCCACGCCCAGCGATTCCGCATGGCCGTCGCCGCGCGGCGTGAAGTTGTTCTCGATCACGAGGCTTTCGCCCTCGGTGCGGATGCGGATGTGCAGCGGGTTGTGCGCCGTGATGCGGTTGTGTTTCAGGGCGTTTTCGACGAGCGTCTGGAGGCTCATCGCCGGAATCCGCCAGTTGCGCAGCGCGGGGTCGATGGCCGTGGTGAGTTCGATGCGGTCGTCGAACCGGATTTTCTGCAGCGAATAGTACTGCCACGTGAAATCGATCTCGTCCGAGAGGGTCGAGAGTATCTGCTTGCGGCGTTCGAGCACGTGGCGGTAGACCTTCGACAGCGTGAGCGTGAACTCCCGGGCCTGGTCGGGACTGCAGCGGATCAGGGCGTAGAGCGAGTTGAGCGAGTTGAACAGGAAATGGGGGTCGATCTGCTCCAACACCTGCTGCAGGTGCAACTGCGCCGACTCCTGCTCCGAGAGGCGCCGCAGATCGTATTCGCGCCGCCAGCGGCGCTGGGCCAGCACGAGCAGCGTCGCGAAGAAGAGCACCGAGATCACGGCCGTGAGAATCGTGTAGAAATGGAAATCGTTGATCTCCTGTTCGATGGCCAGCCGGGGGATGCCGATGCCGGCCACCCAGCGGCGGCCGCCCAGCTGCAGGGGATAGTAGATGCGCTCCTCGTCGATTCCCAGGTAGTCCGAAACGACGGAGGCGATGATTTTCCGCCCGGAGCCGAGCACCTCGCGAAAGGCCGTGCTGTCCCTGGTTTCGGAGGCCGATTGGCCCAGTTTCCGGCTGTCGGGATGGTAGACGATGATTCCTTCGGGGTCGAACAGCGTGGCGTAACTGCGGCTGTGGGGGTCCTGCTCGGCCATGTAGTCGTAGATGTCCGTGAGCGGGAGATCGGCGCCGCAGAAATGCTCGGCGCCCCGGTCGTCCCGGACCCGGCAGACCAGCTTCCAGATAGGCTCTCCCCCGGAGCGGGTCACGCAGCTGCGGACCGAATCGTCCCGGAGCTCCGCAACCAGCCGCCGGTACTCCCCGCCGGCCGTCGTGACGCCGGGAGTTCCGCGGCGCGGGTAGCTGCGGACGACCTCTCCTCCGCCCTCCATAAACCAGATGCGGCCGATTTTGGGGTCCGTCTCCATCAGCGTCGCGGTGAGCACGCGCATTTCGGCCTCCGACGGTGCGGGGTGCGAACGTGTGAAGCGTGCCGCCGCCGTGAGCATCTCCTCCGAACGTCCGAATTCGACCTGCAGGAGCCGGTAATGGTATTGGCTGATTTGCGTGACGATGCGTCCGCTCATCTGCACGGCCATGCCGTTGATGATGCGTCCGGTGACGAGCACGCCCGCCACCAACAGGAGCAGGAGAATCGTTCCCGTCACCAGAAGCCGCCCTTTGGGTGTATGCCGCTGTCGTGCCATTCGGGACAAATGTAGTGATTTTTTCGTCCGGCGGCGAAAAACCCCGCGAAAATCGGTCCGCGGGGTTCTCCCTTATGCTTTTGTCCGCACCTTCAGCCGTTCCCAGATCCATTGGGGAATCAGCCGCCAGAAGAAGACCAGCACGGCATAGCGACGGTCGATCACCACCCGCCGGCGCGGTCGGCGGAGGATGTGCATGATCCGCGCCGCGACCTTTTCCGTGCGCATCAGCATCGGGTAGTGTCCGTCGCCGGCCAGCAGCGGCGTCGCCACGAATCCCGGGCGGATGTCCGTGAAGCGGATGCCGTATCCCTCCATGTGCGAAAGCTGGGCCAGTGCGTCGATGTAGGTGTTCTGCATCCGTTTGGAGGCCGAGTAGGCGGGGGCCGATCCGAGGCCCCGGGTCCCGGCAATCGAACTGATGACGGCCAGGTGTCCGCCGCCGTGGGCGCGGAAATAGCCGAATGCCGCCGTCACCATCCGCACGAACCCTTCGCCGTTGGTGCGCAGGGTGTCTATCTCGATGTCGGGCCGCAATTCGACGTTGCGTTTGCCGATGCCCGACGTGTGGAGGTAGGTGTCCATGCCGCCGAGCCGTTCGATCAGCCGTGCGAGATGCTCCGGGGCGTCGTCGCGGGTGACATCCAGCGCTTCGGTCTCGACTTGTCCGGGAGCTTCGGCCCGGAGTGCGTCGAGGGCCTCCTGACGGCGTCCGGCGGCCCCGACCCGCCATCCTGCGCGGATGCAGAGCCGTGCCACCTCGAGCCCGATGCCCGACGTGGCGCCTACGATGACGATACGTTTCATAGTTCGCACTGCACGCACTCGATGCCGACGCGCCGCAGCAGCTTCAGCCCCTCTTCCGAGCGGTAATCCTCGGCGTAGACCACCCGTTTGATGCCGGCCTGAATAATCAGCTTCGAACACTCGATGCAGGGTGCGGCGGTGATGTAGAGCGTCGATCCGTCGCAGTTGTTGGCCGATTTTGCGACCTTCGTGATGGCGTTCGCCTCGGCGTGGAGCACATAGGGTTTCGTGCGGCCGTTCTCATCCTCGCAGATGTTCTCGAAGCCCGAGGGGGTTCCGTTGTAGCCGTCGGAGATAATCATCTTGTCCTTGACGATCAACGCCCCGACCTTGCGGCGCACGCAGTATGAATTTTCGGCCCAGATGCTCGCCATGCGCAGGTAACGCAGGTCCAACTGGCGCTGTTTCTCCTCCTGATAACCCATAACCGTTAATTCTGAATTATGAATTGTGAATTATGAATTGAATCATTGCCCTTGTCCGTGGCAGTTCTTGTACTTTTTGCCCGATCCGCAGGGACAGGGGTCGTTGCGTCCGACCTTCTTCTCGACGTGCATCGGCATCGGCTTCTGACGCTCCTCCTGTCCGGCCTGCGCCGCCGCCTGCATGCGCGAAGCCTGCAGTTTGTTGACGTCGACCTTGGCACGCTCCTGCTGCTGACGCTGCACGGCCTCGGCGTTCTGGTCGCGTACGGGGATGTAGGCTTTGTTGAGGATGGCCAGCACGTCGCGGTTGACCTTGACGATCATCTTCGAGAACAGCTCGAACGATTCGAATTTATAGATCAGCAGCGGGTCTTTCTGCTCGTAGGTGGCGTTCTGCACGCTCTGGCGCAGGTCGTCCATTTCGCGCAGATGCTCGCGCCAGGCGTCGTCGATGGTGGTGAACATCACCACTTTCGAGAATACCTTGTAAATCTCCGAACCGTCCGTGTCCTTGCATTTCTGCAGGTTCACCGGCACGTTGTAACCCAGGTGTCCGTCCGTCAGTGGGAAATAGATGTTCGAATCCAGTTGGTCCTTTTTGTCTTCGTAGATGCGCTCCATCACGGGTCGCACCGTGTCGGCCACGGCCTTCGCCCGGCGGGCGTAAGCCTCCTTCAGCGCCTTGACGATCACCTCGACCAGCTCCGCGGGCTTGGCGTCTTCATACGTCTTTTCGTCGATCTGGGGCTCCACGGCCACGTCGCGGATCAGCTCCATGCGGAAATCCTCGAATTCGATGCCGCGGTTCTCCTCGACGAAATTCTCGGCGTAGTCGTACATGATGTTGTTCAGGTCGATCTCGATGCGCTCTCCGTAGAGTGCATGGCGGCGGCGGGTGTAGATCACCTCGCGCTGCGAGTTCATCACGTCGTCGTATTCCAGCAGCCGCTTACGGATGCCGAAGTTGTTCTCCTCGACCTTCTTCTGGGCCCGCTCGATGGCGCGGGTCATCATGCCGGCCTGGATCACCTCGCCCTCTTTCAGGCCCATGCGGTCCATCATCGTGGCGATGCGCCCCGAGCCGAACAGACGCATCAGGTCGTCTTCCAGCGACACGAAGAACTGCGACGATCCGGGGTCGCCCTGACGTCCGGCGCGTCCGCGCAGCTGGCGGTCTACACGGCGGCTTTCGTGGCGCTCCGTACCGATGATGGCCAGACCTCCGGCCTCCTTGACCTCGGGCGTCAGTTTGATGTCGGTACCGCGGCCCGCCATGTTGGTCGCGATGGTCACCTGCCCCGAGCGTCCGGCCTCGGCCACGACCTGCGCCTCCAGCGCATGCTGCTTGGCGTTCAGGACGTTGTGTTTGATGTTGCGGAGTTTGAGCATGCGGCTCAGCAGCTCCGATATTTCGACCGACGTGGTGCCGACCAGCACCGGGCGGCCCGCCTCGACGAGCTTCACGATCTCCTCGATTACGGCGTTGTATTTCTCGCGCTTGGTTTTGTAGATCAGGTCCTGACGGTCGTCGCGGGTTATTTTGCGGTTCGTCGGAATCACCACCACGTCGAGTTTGTAGATGCTCCAGAACTCCGAAGCCTCCGTTTCGGCCGTACCGGTCATACCGCCCAGCTTGTGGTACATGCGGAAGTAATTCTGCAGCGTGATGGTGGCGAAGGTCTGCGTCGCGGCCTCGACCTTCACGTGCTCCTTGGCCTCGATGGCCTGGTGGAGTCCGTCCGAATAGCGGCGGCCTTCGAGGATACGGCCCGTCTGTTCGTCGACGATCTTCACCTTGTTGTCCATCACCACATACTCGATGTCCTTTTCGAACATGGTGAACGCCTTCAGCAGCTGGATCACCGTGTGCACGCGCTCCGATTTGATCGAGTAGTCGTTGATCACCTCGTCGCGTTTCTGCGCCTTCTCCTCGGGCGTCAGTCCGGCCTTCTCCAGTTCGGCGACCTCGGCGCCGATGTCGGGCATCACGAAGAAACCGTCCTCGTTGAAGTATTTCGACAGCGCCTCATGTCCTTTGTCCGTGAGCTCCACCGAGTTGAGTTTCTCGTCGATGACGAAGAACAGGTCGTCGGTGATCTCGGGCATGCGGCGGTTGTTGTCCTGCATGTAGGTGTTCTCGGTCTTCTGCATCAGCGCCTTCACGCCCTGCTCCGAGAGGTATTTGATCAGCGGTTTGTATTTCGGCAGACCCTTGTGGGCGCGGTAGAGCTTCACGCCGCCTTCGTCGTTCTTGCCGGCCGAGATGAGCTGGCGGGCTTCGGCCAGCAGGGCCGTCACGAGGTTCTTCTGCAGGTTGTAGAGGTTTTCGATCGCCGGGCGGTACTGCTCGAACATTTGGTCGTCGCCCTTGGGCACGGGGCCCGAGATGATGAGCGGCGTCCGGGCGTCGTCGATCAACACCGAGTCGACCTCGTCGACGATGGCGAAATGGTGCTTGCGCTGCACGAGGTCCTTGGGCGACGACGCCATGTTGTCGCGCAGGTAGTCGAAGCCGTATTCGTTGTTGGTTCCGAAGGTGATGTCGGCCATGTAGGCTTCGCGTCGCTCGTCGGAGTTGGGCTGCGTGTCGTCGATGCAGGCCACCGAAAGGCCGTGGAACTGGTACATCGGGCCCATCCACTCGGAGTCGCGCTTGGCGAGGTAGTTGTTCACCGTCACCATGTGCACGCCCTTCTTGGCCAGTGCGTTGAGGAATACGGGGAGCGTCGCCACGAGGGTCTTTCCCTCACCCGTGGCCATCTCGGCGATCTTGCCCTGATGGAGCACCACGCCGCCGAACAGCTGCACGTCGTAGTGAATCATGTCCCATTTCATGTCGTTGCCGCCGGCCAGCCAGTGGTTGGCGTATACGGCCTTGTCGCCCTCGATGGTGACGAAATCCTTCGTTGCGGCCAGGTTGCGGTCGAAATCGTTGGCTGTCACCACGACCGTGTCGTTCTGGGCGAAGCGGCGTGCCGTGTCCTTCATGATGGCGAACGCTTCGGGGAGGATTTTGTCGAGGACCTCCTCGATCTTCTCGTCGATGCGCTTCGTGGTCTCGTCGATCTCCTTCGAAATCTTCTCCTTCTCTTCGAGCTGGGTCTCGGGTTTCTCGAGGACGGCTTTCAGCTCGACGATATGGGCTTCGTCCCCGGCGATGAAATCGGCGATCTGTTTCTTCAGGGCCTCGCTGCGGGCGCGGAGTTCGTCGTTCGAGAGCGCCTCGATCGAGGGGTAGACGGCCTTGATCTTCTCCAGGTAAGGCTCGATCAGTTTGCGGTCCTTGTCGGCCTTCGAACCGAAGAGGACTTTGATTATACTTGCAAGAATATCCATAATGTTGTTATTGTTTTCGGGGTTACGGTTCTAAATCCTACAAAAATAGTAATAATTTTCTGAAATCCATCCGGGCAGCAGCCGCAGAGTGGGTTTTCTGTAAATTATTTTGCCGGCAAGGGGTCCGCGGCGATCTCGTCGTCGAGGATGCGCATGAGCTTCGGGCCTCCGTGGTCGTAGTTGAGGTGCGAGGCGTCGAAGAAATCGTCGGCCGTGAACCGCTTGTCTTTCAGCAGGTCCGCGTAACGCACGTTGGGGAACTCCCGGGCCAGCGACGTTCCGATCTGCCGCGTGAGGGTTACGACCTCGTCCGAGAGGTATTCGTGATAGGTCGGCCAGGTCGGCGGGGTGTAGAGCACCAGCCGGATGCCGCGTGCCGCACAGTCGGCGGCGATGCGTCGCAGCACCCCGCGGTTGTGGGCCACGTCTTCGGGGTTGAAATCCGAATGTCCCCGGGCGGCGCCTGCCGCCGTGCGCCGGTCCCAGTCGGGACGCCGGTTGTCGCGCAGGACCATGTAGGAGCCGAACTCGTCCTGCGGGGTGTTGCCCTCGGCGCGGATGTCCCCGGGCGAGAGAGCGTGTTTCAGGTAGCGGAACGCCGGCGAGGGGTAGGCGATGATGTAACGCTCCTTGAAGGCGTACCACGGCCCCGGCAGGTCGTAATTGATCGTGTAGAAGGGCACGCGCCATTGTTCGCCGTCTTTTCGCAGCCGGTGGTGGATGCTCCAGCACGAGAGCGAGACCACCACGCCGCGCAGCGACGTGAGCCGGTCGGCGTATTTCTCCCACAGTTCCAGGTCGCGGTCGAGCGGCTGGCCGTGGTAGGCGAGGTTGAATCCCCGGAACCGCGAGGCGTGGAAATCGAGCCCGTAGAAGGCGTGCGAGAGCCCCAACGAGAGGACCTCTATTTCCGGGGCGTGCCGCTCCATGTAGGCGGCCTTGTACCCGAGCTGGTGGGGGATGCTGCGCAGTCCGCACTCCGCGCCGACGGCCGCGGCGGCCACGGGCAGCACGAACCAGAAGATGCGTCGCAGGAATCGGTTCATGGCAGAATCAGAATTGGAAATAGATGAAGGTCTGCTGCTGGGCGTGCATGATGTAGATGGCCAGGATCAGCAGGTAATAGATGGCATAGCGCACGCCCTGGCGGCGGATGTGCGCCCGGCTGGTGAGCTGGAGTCCGTGCTGACGGGTCCGCTGGCTCCATTCGACCGCCAGCAGGATCGCCACGCCGACGATGGCGTTGATGCCGGGTGACTCGTAGCTGCCGCCGAGCGCCACGCGGTCGAGAATCGCCGGCGAGAAAATCCGCCGCACGTAATGCCAGGCGTCGCTGATGGTCTCGGCGCGGAAGATGATCCATCCCACGGCCGCCAGCGCGAAGGTCGATGCGATTTGCAGGGCCTCGCGTCCCGTCGGCAGCATACGCCCTGCGGCGATCTCCCCGGTGTGCCGGCGGTTGCGTCCCGAGAGGATCAGCGGCAGGAACAGCAGGGCGTGGTAGCCGCCCCAGGCGATGAAGGTCCAGTTCGCGCCGTGCCAGAATCCGCTCAGGAGGAAGATGACCAGCGTGTTGCGGAACACCGTCCATTTCGATCCGCGGCTGCCGCCCAGCGGGATGTAGACGTAATCGCGAAACCACGTGGTGAGCGAGATATGCCAGCGGCGCCAGAATTCGGCGATGTCGCGGGAGAAATAGGGGTAGTTGAAGTTGCGCATGAGGCTGAACCCGAACAACCGCGCGATGCCGATGGCGATGTCCGAGTAGCCCGAGAAATCGCAGTAGATCTGGAACGAGAAGGCTACGGCCCCGATGACGAGGGCTCCTCCCGAGAGGTTTTCGTAATTGTCGAAGATGCCGTTGGCGAGGATGGCGCAGTTGTCCGCCACGACGATCTTTTTGAAGAATCCCCACAGCGCCTGCCGCAGTCCGTCCACGGCCTGCGCCGTGTCGAACGTCCGCGGCCGCAGGAACTGCGGCAACAGGTTCGCGGCCCGTTCGATGGGGCCGGCGACCAGCTGCGGAAAGAACGAAATGAAGGCGAAGAAGGCGACGATGTCGCGCGTCGGGGCGAGTTTCTCGCGGTACACGTCGATCGAGTAGCTCAGGGCCTGGAAGGTGTAGAACGAGATGCCGACCGGCAGGATGATCTGTAACAGGAGGTTGTCGTAGTCGGCGATGCCGAACAGTTCGGCGAACGACGCGACGAAGAAGTCGTAATACTTGAAGATGCCGAGGATGGCGAGGTTCAGCAGGATGTTTCCGGCACTGACGGCCCGGCACCACGTTTCCCCCCCCCCTCCGTTTCCGGTGATGGTCGATGAGCAGTCCGCTGGCGTAGCTGCACAGCGACGTAAACGCGATCAGCAGCAGGAACCGCCAGTTCCACCAGCCGTAGAAGAGGTAGCTGACCCCTACGACGAAGAGGTTCTGCGCCCGCAGGCTGCGGTTGAACACAAACCAGTAGAGCAGGAAGACGGCCGGGAGGAACAGCGCGAATTCAAACGAATTGAAGAGCATGGGTGTTAACACAATTTACGGCAGATTGCCGGAGCCCGGGTCTGCCGTCGGGAGCGTGACGTTGCGCAAAAGTAACTATTTTTCCGGAAAAGCCAAAATATACGCCGTTCAGTCCTCCGCCACAACCGTTTGGCGCAGGATGCGCCGTCCGACGGGACACTCCGCGCATCGCCTTTCGGCGCAGTATTCGGTGGCCAGCTGCAGCAGGGCCTGCGATTCGAAGGCGTTGCGGGGACCGATCCCTGCGGCCTTCCAGTCGCGCATATAGCGGTTGTCCTCGGCCGGCAGGCGCTCCATCAGCGTCAGGGCGCTGTCGCGCAGCCGTTCGTTGGCGGTGTAGCTGCCGTAGGCGAACTGCAGGACTGCGACCAGGTTGATGCCGATGATGTTGGCCTTGAAGGCTCCGATGCGCTTGGGGCTTTCGTCGCTCTCGGCGCCGGGGATGTGGTGCGTGCGCCAGTAGGGCGACGCCTCGATGCAGAACAGTTTCCGGACCTCCTCCTCCGTGCGGCAGGCCATCGCTCGCTCCATCACGAACTCGTCCTGCGTGAAGAACTCCGCGGCCTGTGCCAGCCGCAGCACCGGATGGTTGGCCGGACGTATCTCCGTCAGCGTCCATGCCGAGGCCTCCATCGGTTCGATGCCGTATTTGGCCGCGAGGTATTCGAACCCGCGTTTCAGGTCGAGCGTGTAGGTGTCGTTGCGGTAAAGCTCCAGCAGTCCCGAGGCGCCGAAGAGCATCGCCTCGACGGCATGCGGGGCCAGCCGTTCGCGCAGCACGATTCGGTAAGGCACGCGCCGGGCCAGTTCGAGGCAGGCTTCCTGATTGCGGCGGTCGCCCAGCGTGCGGAAATAGAGCAGGTAGAAGGTTTGGTTCCAGTTGTCTTCGGCTTCGCGGCGGAGCGTCTCCACCAGACGCATCTTGCGGCTGAGGCGGTCGAAGATCAGCGACGTGCATATTTCGGTCCGCTGGAGCGTGTTGAGTCCGCCCAGATAACCGCCGCAGGCGTACGCTCCGGCTCCGGCCTGCAGCCGTTCCACCGTATGTACCGCCGCGTCCGCCATCTCAGAACATGTTGAGCTCCAGCAGCGCCTCTTCGGACATCATGCTCTTGTCCCACACGGGGTCGAACGTGAGGATGACGTTCACCGATTTCACGCCTTTGACCTTTCCGACCTGAATGTTCACGTCCTCGACGAGCATGTCGGCCATCGGGCAGTTGGGGGCGGTGAGGGTCATGCGTATCGTGGCCACGCCGTCGGGCGTGTAGTCGATTTCGTAGATCAGCCCCAGGTCGTAGATGTTGACCGGGATTTCGGGGTCGTATATGTTCTTGAGGGTGGCGACGATGTCTTTTTCCACCTGCAGAATCTCTTCGGGTGTCATTGCTTTACTTGTTTTTGCTTGCGTATGCCAGCGCGTACAACCGCATCTGCTTGACCATCGACACCAGCCCGTTGGCCCGTGTCGGCGAGAGGTTGGCCGCCAGTCCGATGGCGTCGATGAAATAGAGTTCCGTGTCGAGAATCTCCTGCGGCGTGCGTCCGTTCAGTACGCGGATCAATAACGCGATAATGCCCTTGGTTATTATGGCGTCGCTGTCTGCCGAGTAGTAAACCCGGCCGTCTTCGAACCTTGCGTCGACCCACACCCGCGACTGGCAGCCTTCGATCAGGTACTGCCCGGTGCGGTGTTCGGGGGCGATCGGGGGGAGCGTTTCGCTCAGGCCGATCAGGTAGTCGTATTTGTCCAGCCAGTCGTCGAAGACGGAAAATTCCTCGATGATTTCGTCCTGTATCTTGTCCATGCTGTGTGTTGATTGAAAGTCCTTACAAATCCACGATCTCCGCCAGCGCTCCGCCTTCCGAGGCTGCCGGTTCGCGCACGCCCGCCAGCCGCGCCAGCGTCGGGGCCACGGCGGTCATGTCCACGCGGCGGTTCACCCGCTGCATCCCCGCGCCTTTGCCGTAGAACACCAGCGGCACCTCGGTGTCGTATCCGTACATCGAACCCGACATCGACCAGCAGCGTTCCTGCTCCTCGATCCATCCGGGCATCAGGTTCAGAATCACGTCGCCCGAACGCCGGGGGTAGAAACTGTTCTGCATCCGGCGGGCGTATCCGCTGCCGAAATAGCTCGTGCGCATGGCCGTGGCGGCCAGCGCGTGGGAGATTCCGCTGAACTGCATGGCGAAGATGGCCACCTCGTTCTGCACCTCCGCAAGGTTCAGGCCCCGTTCGTAGATGAGGTTGTGGTTGAGCCACACGCTCCGGTCGCAGTACTCCACCACCCAGTCGCCGACGCCGTAGCGGACGTTGAGGAATCCGTTGACAATCACCTCGAACTGCCGCGGGTTGAACCGGTCGGCCTCGTCGGGCCCCGCGTCGTAGGAGGGGCTGGTGCCGTGGTCCGAGGTGAGCACCACCAGGGCGTTTCCGTCTTTGACCTGCGCGAAGACGAAAGTCAGGAAATCCGCCAGGTCGCGGTCCAGCCGGTAGTACATGTCCTCGACCTCGATCGACTCGGGACCGTAGGCTTCGCTGATGCGGCGCGGCGTGTCGAGGCAGATGTTCAGCAGGTCGGGCACCTTGTCGTCCCCGAGTTTATACTGTGCAATGGCCTGCTTGGCCAGCCCCAGCACGGCGGTGTTGCCCGCCGGGGTGTAGAGCAGACGTTCGAAATCGTTTGCCGGTTTCAGGCGTCCCGCACCGTTCAGGTCCTTGTCTTTCTTGCTCTTGCCCGCCAGTGCGATGTCGTGGTTGCGGGTGTTGAGGTAGCGGCCGCGTTCGAACAGCGTGCGCCATTCGGTCGTGATGTACGAGAGGTTGTAACGCTCGCGGTTGCTGCGCTCGATCCATTCGGGAACCCCCGGCGCATAGTACGGCGAGGTCGCCCAGTCGCAACGTTCGGGGTCGAGCCAGAAGACCTCTCCGCTGCGTCCGGCCATCACCACGGCCGACACCGCCTCGGCGGCGACGGTCACCGCGCGGCTGCCGGGGGCATGCTGCAAAAGTGTCTCCGTGAGCGTCGGGGCGATCAGGTGGTAGGCGCCGGGGCCCTTGCGTCCGTCCGTGAGTTCGACGACCCGGTTGGTGGTGTAATCGACCCAGCGGGAGCCGATCACGCCGTGGGTCGAGGGCATGGCCCCCGTGGTGAGCGTGGCCAGCGAGACGGGCGTGGTGGTTTGCAGGTAGTCGTAGCGGCTGTCGGTGTAGACCGTGCCGCCTTCGGTGAGGCGCCGGAAGCCCCCTTCGCCGAAATTCGCGGCATAGCGGTCGAGGTCTTCGCCGCGCATCGAGCCGACGACGATCTGCACGATCAGCCGGGGCTGCGCCGCGACGCTCTGGAGTGCCGCCGCAGCGGCTATGGCATATAGAAAGAGTTTTTTTGTCATCTGTGGTGGTGAATTGGCCGCAAATTTACGAATTTATTTCGAGACATCGGCGGAAATATTCGGCCTCGGACTGAAAATCCATCTCCGGGAGTGCGGCGATGCGTTCCAGCTGGCGGCGGCAGAAGGCGCGGTGCGCCTCGCCCTGCGGGTTGCGGGGACGGTGGGCCGCTGCGGCGGCGATGGCTTCGGCCTCCGGGAGCAGGTTCCGGGCGCGGTCGGTGAGGGCCGTGGCGGTGAATTTCTCCCAGATGTAGGCGACGGCCTGCGGGGCGGGATGTACGAGGTCGTCGCCGTAGAAACGGTAGTCGCGCAGGTCGTCCGTAACTATTTCATAGGCCGGGAAATATTCGACGCAGTTATACCGTTGCTTCAGCTCCTCCGCGGCCAGCCGCAGCGCAGCCTTGCTCACGGCGTTGCCCGCCAGGGTGTCTCCGATGTGCCGTACCGGGCTGACCGTCAGTACGATCTGCCTCCCGGCGAGCGGTCCTTCGATCAGTTCGGCGAAAGTTCCGACGATCTCCCCGACCGAAAGCCGTCTTCTCGAAAACTCCGCGGCGGGTCTCCGGTGACAGTTGGCAACGACCTCGCCTTCACGCTCATAGACCCATGCCGTGCCGAATGTGAGGATCACGCGGTCGGACGTGCGGAGCGCTTCGGCCCCGGACTGCCGGGCGGCGTTCATCCGCCCGAGGGCCTCTTCGGCCGTCGGGGCCGAGAAATCGCCGTGGAACCCGAAATGATACCATACGTCGCCGTCATATCCCAACTTTTCGCGGGTGACGGGAACGGGGGAGGCGTAACTGCGAATCGCCGCGGCAATCGACAGCGGGTTGAACAGGATGCCCGAAGGATTCGCCGTGACGCGGAATTTCGCCCCGGCGAGCTTCTCGGCGATGTGCGCGGCGAAGCACGAACCGAGTGTCAGCACGCGGTTTTCATAGCCTATCTGCACCCCGAGGGGCGATGTTTCGATTTCGGTGCGGAATTTCATACGGCAAAAATAGAAAATTCTTACCTTTGTTCCATGATCTCACAGGCAAACTGCAAAATAAATCTGGGCCTCGACATCCTGCGCCGCCGCGCGGACGGATTTCACGAGCTGGAAACCGTGATGTTTCCCGTCCGGGGCCTTTACGACGAGGTGGAGGTGACGCGCACCGGAGCGCCCGGCGTCACGTTCCGCGCCGAAGGGCTGGCCGTGGACTGCGCTCCGGAAGACAACATCTGCCTCAAAGCCTTCCGCCTGATGCAGCGGCGTTACGGTGTGGACGGGGTCGGGATTCGTCTCGACAAGCGTGTGCCGTTCGGGGCCGGGCTGGGAGGCGGTTCGTCGGACGGCACGACGGTGCTGCTCGCCCTGAATGAGCTGTTTGCATTGGGATTGTCCGAGGCGGAGCTGATAGCGTGCGCCGCCGAACTGGGCAGCGACACGGCTTTTTTCGTCCGCAATTCGCCGCAGCTATGTAAAGGAAGAGGTGAGGTGATGACGCCTTTTCCGCTGGACCTGAGCGGAATGACGCTCGTGATCGTCAAACCCGACGAGGGAGTCTCGACGCGCGAAGCCTATGCCGGGGTGCGGCCCCGGGTGCCGGAGGTGCCGTTGGCGGAACGTCTGCGGCGGCCCGTCGCGGAGTGGCAGGGGCTGGTGACCAACGATTTCGAAACGCATATCTTCGAAGCACATCCGGCCATCCGCGCCGCAAAGGAACGCCTGCTCGCCGAGGGGGCCGTGTATGCCTCGATGTCGGGCAGCGGATCGGCGGTCTTCGGGCTCTTCGCCGGGCACGAAAAAGGCGGACGGCTAAAAGCCGTCTCGCCCTTCGTTTTCGAATTGTGAATTCCGTTTTTATTTACAGCCTGCGACGGGCATCTTGGCGATGCGTGCTTCGTGGCGTCCGCCCTCGAATTCGGCGGCGAAATAGGCGTCGAGCATCTTGACGGCTTCGTCGTTGGTGATGAACCGGGCCGGGAAGACGATGACGTTGGCGTTGTTGTGGCGGCGGATCAGCGAGGCGATCTCGGTGTCCCAGCAGAGACCCGCACGGATGCCCTGATGCTTGTTGAGTGTCATGGCCATCCCTTCGCCCGAGCCGCAGAGCGCGATGCCGCGTTCCAGTTCGCCCTGCTCGATGGCTGCGGCCAGCGGGTGTGCGAAATCGGCGTAATCGACGCTTTCGGGCGAATGGGGCCCGAAATCGAGCACCTCGTAACCCATGGCGTCGAGGTAACCCACCAAAAATTCTTTCATTTCGTAGCCGGCATGGTCGCTGGCGATACCTATTTTTTTCATCGTATATCGGTTTATTTGTGTTCTGTTCTACAAAAATAAGCGAAAACCGGACGGCAGCCAAACCGGGTTGCGGCCTGTTCTGCACGGCCTTCCGCTTCTAAAAGCGCCGTTACGACACCAAAGATAATGAAAAATCGCATGGCTCGGCATTTCCCGGCCCCGAATTTATATTATTTTTGCGTCGTGAAAACCCTGCTCGCCATACTGGGCTGCATCGCCCTTGCGCTGGGCATCGTCGGCATCTTCCTGCCGCTGCTGCCCACCACGCCGTTCCTGCTGCTGGCGGCGGCCCTTTGGGTCCGCTCGTCGCCGCGGCTCTATGCGTGGCTCCTGTCGCACCGCTGTTTCGGCGAGTATATCCGCAATTTCCGCGAAAACCGAGCCATTCCGCTGCGGGCTAAAGTCTTTTCCATCGTCCTGATGTGGGCCGCGATGCTCTACTGCATCTTCGGAATACTGGACGGGTGGTGGTGGGCGCAGCTGGCGCTGCTGCTCGTGGCCGTCGGCGTCACCTGGCACATCCTCTCGTTCGCAACCCTGCGAAAGTGATTTGCCCGCTTAAGAAGCGGGTTTTAGGGCTGCATCGGCATTTTGCACACCGGAGCCCGATTTCCGCACCGACCCTTTCTAAAGCCCGTCTAAGAGACGGGTATCCCTTCGGAGGCCTTTTCTTCGCTCGAAATCAGTTCCGTCTGGTAGTATTTCACCTCGTAGTCGCCCTTTGCCTCGTCGTATTCGGCGACGGGCTGTATCTGGATGCGGGCTTCGAAGCCCGGCTTGAAATCGAAGCCTTCGATCTCCCACGGGAACGGCAGCCAGTATGAATCGGTATAGCGCATATCCTTGAACCAATAGCCGGGGGTGCCGAAATATTCGCCCTGCTCCGAGGCGATGGTGACATCGAGTTCCGGGCTGAACGATTTCGGGTCGACGGGCGGTTCGGCCGGAGTGCGCGAGATCAGCTTTTCCATCGTGTAGTTATAGGCGGGTCCGTCGCAGATCATTTCCGGGACCGGGTCGATGCGTACGCGCAGGACACATTCATAGCCTTTTTCGAAGGTGAAATTCTGAATGTGGATTGCGTCGGCGAACCAGTTGCCGTTCGGGCTCGCTTTCACAATGTAGGCGGGGGTGTAGCCGATGTCCATACCGATGCGGTCGACTCCCTTTTCGGACGCGACAGTCCATGTTTCGACGCGCGATTCGTCGTCGTCATCGCAGCTGCCGAACGCAAGCGGCAGCAGGAGCAATAAGAAGCAAAGTTTTTTCATAGGAGTTTGAGGTTTCCCTTTAAACGGAGCCAATCCCCTGATACTGCATGGACTAAACGAAAAAAACGGACCGGAGTCCGTTTTTTTATCATGCCAGATAGCGTTCCGCGACGCTTATCAGGAAGCCGACCAGTACAGCGTTGAGCAGCGTCGGCACGGGACGGCTTTCCTTACCCGAGCCGACCGTTGCCGCAGGGATGGCGATCATCAGCGCGACGCCCATGCCGTCGGCCCACCAGGGCAGGTAGGGCAGGTCGCTGTAAAACGTGATGACGGCGGCGAACAGATAGGTGCAGAACGCTGCGACGCAGTGTCGGAACGACGCTTTCTGGGCAATCATCGGGATGGCCACCAGCGCCCCGGCAGCGGCGCCTACGGCCAGAGAAAGGGTGAAATGGTCCATTGTTCCGGGGTTATTTTGCCGCGCGTTTGCGGTCGTTTTCGTTCAGCAGAATCTTTCTGAGGCGCATCGAATGGGGCGTGACCTCGACATATTCGTCGCCCTGGATGTATTCGAGGGCCTCCTCCAGCGTGAAGACCTTCGGCGGGGCGATAGACGTTTTGTCGTCCGAGCCCGAAGCACGCATGTTGGTGAGCTGCTTGGCCTTGGTGACGTTCACCGTGATGTCGTTCTGACGCGTGTGCTCGCCGATGACCTGCCCTTCGTAGACCTGCTCCATCGGGCTGATGAAGAAGCGCCCGCGGTCCTGCAGCTTGTCGATCGAGTAGGCGTAGGCCGTGCCGGTCTCGCCCGAGATGATCGAGCCGTTGGTGCGCATCTCGATCTCCCCGACCCACGGTTCGAATCCTTTCAGACGGTGGGTCATAATGGCTTCGCCGGCCGTGGCGGTCAGCATGTTCGACCGCAGGCCGATGATGCCGCGCGAGGGAATGTCGAACTCCAGGCGTGTGCGTTCGCTGTCGGAGGACATATTCGTGAGCGTACCCTTGCGGCGCGTGGTGAGATCGATCACCGTGCCTGCGTACTCCTCGGGGCAGTCGACGGTCATCTCCTCGATCGGCTCGCATTTCTTGCCGTCGATCTCCTTGACGATGACGTGGGGCTGGCCCACCTGCAGTTCGTAACCTTCGCGGCGCATGGTCTCGATCAGTACCGACAAATGCAGCACGCCGCGTCCGAAGACGTTGAACGAGTCGGCCGAGGGACCCGGTGTCACGCGCAGGGCGAGATTTTTCTCCAGTTCGCGGTCCAGACGCTCCTTGATGTGGCGCGAGGTGACGTATTTGCCGTCCTTGCCGAAGAACGGCGAGTTGTTGATCGTGAAGAGCATCGACATCGTCGGTTCGTCGATGGCGATGGGGGGCAGCGGTTCGGGATTCTCGTAGTCGCAGATCGTGTCGCCGATCTCGAATCCCTCGATGCCCATGATGGCGCAGATCTCCCCGCAGGGAACCTCCTCGACCTTCTTTTTGCCGAGGCCCTCGAAGATCATCAGGTCCTTGATTTTGGTCTTCTGCATCGTCACGCCGTCGCGCTTGGCGAGCGTAACGTTCTGGCCCGCCCTGAGCGAGCCGCGCGTGACCTTGCCCACGGCGATACGGCCCGTGTAGGACGAGTATTCGAGCGAGGTGATGAGCATCTGCGGCGTGCCCTCGACGATGGACGGTTCGGGAATTTCGTCGATGATGGCGTCGAGCAGCGGCACGATCGACTCGGTCGGTTCGTTCCACTTGTGCGACATCCAGCCCTGCTTGGCCGAGCCGTAGATGGTCTTGTAATCGAGCTGCTCCTCGGTGGCGTCCAGCGAGAACATCAGGTCGAAAACCTGCTCGTTGACCACCTCGGGACGGCAGTTGGGTTTGTCGACCTTGTTCACCACGACGATGGGCTTCTTGCCCAGCGCGAGGGCCTTTTGCAGCACGAAGCGCGTCTGGGGCATCGTGCCCTCGAAGGCGTCGACCAGCAGCAGCACGCCGTCGCACATGTTCAGCACGCGCTCGACCTCGCCGCCGAAATCGGCGTGGCCCGGGGTGTCGATGATGTTGATCTTATAGTCCTTGTAGATGACCGAAACGTTCTTCGAAAGAATCGTGATGCCGCGTTCGCGTTCCAGGTCGTTGTTGTCCAGTATGAGTTCGCCGGCCGGCTTGGCGTTGTCGCGCAGGATGTGGCCTGCCAGAATCATCTTGTCTACGAGTGTGGTTTTGCCGTGGTCGACGTGGGCAATAATCGCAATATTGCGCAGTTTTTGCATAGAAATATATTTTGTGCTGCAAAGGTAACAAATTCTCGGGAAAATATACTAATTTTGCTATATTCCTAAAAAAGTTAAATAATGGAACCTGCCTTCAACGTTCGCGAACAGAGCGAGATTTATATCGGTCCCGTGGAGGACATTCTCCCCGGGATGCTGCCCGAGGGGCGCGTGGTGGTGGTCTCGGACGCCACGATCGACCGTCTGTATCACCCGATGCTGGAGAAATACGACCCGGTATTGATCGGCCTGGGGGAGAGCGTCAAAACCCTGCAGACCGTCGAGGCGATCTACCGCCGCTTCATCGAGCTGGGCGTGGACCGTTCGACCTTCGTGCTGGCCGTCGGGGGCGGCATCGTCACCGACGTGGCGGGATTCGCCGCATCGACCTATATGCGCGGACTGAAATTCGGGTTCATCTCGACGACGCTCCTGGGGCAGGTCGACGCATCGGTCGGCGGCAAGAACGGCGTGAACGTCGACGGGTACAAGAATATGGCCGGGACCTTCAACCAGCCGCAGTTCGTGATCTGCGATCCGGCGCTGCTGCGCACGCTTCCCGACCGGGAGTTTCGCGCCGGACTGGCCGAGGTGGTCAAGGCCGCGATTATCGCCGACGCCGACCTGTTCGAACGCATCGAACGGACGACTTTCGAGGCGCTGCGCGGGGACACCGACCTGCTGACCGATGCCGTTTCGGCGGCGATACGGGTCAAGGCCGACATCGTCGAACGCGACGAACGCGAATCGGGGGACCGCCGCAAGCTCAACCTCGGGCACACGCTGGCCCATGCCATCGAAAAGGCGTCGAACCGCATGAACCACGGCGAGGCCGTGGCCGTCGGCACGGCCCTGATTGCCGGAGCCGCGGTGAAGCTGGGGGTGCTGACCGCGACCGACCGCGACCGCATCGTGGCGGTGCTCGCCAAGCTGGGCTTCGACCTGACGCCGCCGGTGGATGTGAAACGCCTGCTGAAAGAGGTCGGCAAGGACAAGAAAAACGAGGACGGCATGCTCCGCATCGTCCTGCCGGTGGGTATCGGCGACTGCGAGGTGCGGCCCATGACCCCCGAGGCATTTGCGGCGCTGTTCACCTAAAAAAAATCCGGTCGATTCGACCGGATTTTTCTTTCTATTCCTGATAGCGTTTGCGGAGACTCTCCGCGTAGGCTTCCCAGTCCGTAATGGGCTGCTTGGCCACGCACGAATCCACGGCGGCCCGGGCCACGGCCGGGGCGATCGTGCACAGCAGGCGCGGATCGAGCGGCTTGGGAATCAGGTATTCACGCCCGAATTCGAGCTTCTCGACCCCGTAGGCCCGCAGGACCATGGCCGGAACCGGTTCGCGGGTCAGTTCGGCCAGCGCGTGTGCCGCGGCGAGCTTCATCGCTTCGTTGATCTTCGTGGCCCGTACGTCGAGGGCTCCGCGGAAGATGTAGGGGAAGCCCAGCACGTTGTTCACCTGATTGGGATAGTCCGAGCGTCCCGTGGCGAAAATAATGTCGGGACGCGAGGCCATCGCCTTGTCATAGGCGATTTCAGGGTCGGGGTTGGCGAGGGCCATCACGATCGGGTTTTCGGACATCGTGCGAAGCATCTCGGGCGTGAGCGTGTCGGCTTTCGAAACGCCCAGGAAAACGTCGGCGCCCTGCACGGCCTCGGCCAGCGTCGAAATGCGCCGCGTGGTCGCGAATTCGCGTTTCATGGCGTTGATGTCCTCGCGGTAGACCGTGACGACACCCTGGCTGTCGCAGAGCACCATGTTGTCTTTGCGGATGCCGAGCTCGATGAACAGCCGCGCACAGGCGATGGCGGCGGCTCCCGCGCCGTTGACCACCACGCGCATCCGGTCGAGCTGCTTGCCCGCGACCTTCGCGCCGTTCAAGAGCGCCGCGGAGGAGATGATAGCCGTGCCGTGCTGGTCGTCGTGCATCAGCGGGATGTCCAGTTCGTCGCGCAGGCGCGTCTCGATCTCGAAGCACTCCGGGGCCTTGATGTCCTCGAGGTTGATACCTCCGAAGGTGGGGGCGATGGCTTTCACCGTGCGGATGAACTCCTCGGGGTCGGTCGTGTCCACCTCGATGTCGAAGGCGTCGATTCCGGCGTAGGTCTTGAAGAGCATGCTTTTGCCCTCCATGACCGGTTTGGCCGCCAGCGGACCGATATTGCCCAGTCCGAGCACGGCCGTGCCGTTCGAGATCACGGCCACGAGGTTGCCCTTGTCGGTGTATTTGTAAACGTCGTCCGGGTTGTCGGCAATGGCCAGCGAAGGCGCCGCCACACCGGGCGAGTAGGCCAGCGACAGATCGTACTGCGTATGGTAGGGTTTTGTCGGGACGATCCCGATCTTACCGGGGCGGCCTTCGCTGTGGTAGCGCAGCGCCGCGTCGTCGAGTTGCGTTTTTGTGCTCATCTCTCTCATTTTCCGTTAGTAACCTGTTAACCTGTAACGGCAAATATAACACAAAAATTGTCCCGATCTTAACTTTTTTTAGGATTTTCTGAAATTATTTTAGAAATAGAACCGCAGGCCGCCTCCGAACTGGAAGCGGAAGATGCCGACCAGGTTCAGCTCCATGCCGTCGCCCACGTCCGGCGAGTCGGCGATCAGCCATTGTCCGCTGACGCCGGCCGAGAGTCCGAGGTGGTGCGTGAGCATGAATTCGACCGAGGCCGATTCGTGGATACCGACTCCGCCCCGGCTGCCGCGCACGTCGCCGTAGCTCCGGATGTAACGGCCGTAGCCGATGCCGGCGCTTTCGCGGAAGAGCCATCGGCGTCCCGCCCGCTGCCGGGCGACGAATTCCGGGGCGATGTAGTGCAGGCGGACCGTGCGTTCGAGTCCGTTGCGTTCGGCCGAGAAGAATCCGCCCGAGTAGATTATGCCCGCGCCGAGCCCCCGCCGCGAAGTCCAGTTGTATCCGGCGGTGATGTCGCACCCTTCGTTCAGGGAGCCGGACGTACTCTCCCGGAAATACCAGGGCGAGAGAATCACCGTGTAGCCGGCATTGACGAAGAGGGTGTGCTGCGAACGGCCGCGCGGGACGAGGTAGCGCATACGCTCGGTCTGCGGCGTTTCGGCGCGGAGGCAGGCGATACAGCCCGGGACCAGCAGCCAGGCCGAGGTCAGAAAGAGCAGGCGTCTGAAGGTGCGGATTTTATCGTTCATAGCCATTGCGCGTCTTATCAGAAATAGAACCGCAGGCCGCCGTTCAGGGTGCCGTATGTAATGCCGGCCCTGTCGTCCGGGGCGACCTCTTCGGTCAGGTAGTCCATCGTGCTGAAACGGGCGCTGTAACCTCCGAGTCCGAGACCGATGCCGACGGACGGTACGATCCGGTACTCGAAGCCGAGGTCCGCGTGGTAGCCGAAGCCGCCGCATCCGATCGAGATGTCTCCGATCTTTTCGCTGTAACGGGCATAGCCGATGCCTGCCGACACGTGGAAAATCCATTTGTCGCGGCGGCCCAGTCCGAGCCGGTAGACGAATTCCGGGGCCACGTAGTGCAGGCGGATGCCGGGTTTGAGACCTTCATATTCGTAGAAGGAGAAATAGCCTGCATAGCGCAGTCCGAATCCGATTCCGCTGCGCGAGGTCCATTGGAAGGCGCCGTCGATCACGAAGCCCTCTTCCGGGCTCCCCGTGGCTCCTTCCGGGAGGTAGTATTTGCTGGTTATGCCGCCGTAGCCCGCATTGATCAGCAGCGTGCAGGGCTTGCGGTCGCCGGCGGACGGCTCCTGCCGGTTGACTATCACGGTGTTGGCCGGAATCCCGAAATAGGCTGCACGGTAGGCTTGCAGCACGATATTGCGGGGGTAGGAGTCCCGGTAGACCGAGTCGGGCATCAGCAGGATGTCGCCGGCGATCTGGTGGCACGAACTGCCGAACCTCGTCGGTTCCTTGTGCCAGGTCAGAATCAGCCCGTTGCCGCCGGCCTTGTTCGCCTCGTTCTTGGCCAGCCGCAGGACCTCCGGATAGCTGCATTTGGTCGACATACCGTTGTCGCGGACCTCGACTTTGCCCAGCACCTCAGCCCGGTCGGGCAGGGTGTCGGAGAGGTAGTAGACCAGCACGGGAGTGTCATCGGGCCGGGCCGGATAACTTTTCTGGATGCTGGTGTAGATTTTGGGCGCACAGCCGACGCTTTGCAGCAGCAGAACGGCGGCGAGCAGGCGCAGCAGGGAGTGGAGGACGCGGTCGGAATTCATAGGGGTTGGGATTGATGGGTTGGGGTATGGGATTTTCCGCGGTCAGAAGAGTGACGCGTCTCCGTCGCGCGGGTGGGTGAATCCGAGGTGCTCGTAGGCCAGCGGCGTCGCTTCGCGGCCGCGGGGCGTGCGTTTGAGAAAGCCCTCCTTGATAAGGAACGGTTCGTAGACCTCCTCGATCGTCCCGGCCTCTTCGCCCACGGCCGTAGCCACGGTGTTGAGGCCCACGGGACCGCCGTTGAATTTCTCGATGATGGCTCCCAGAATCTTGTTGTCCATCTGGTCCAGTCCCCGCGAGTCGATGTTCAGCGCCGCGAGGGCGATGCGCGTGATTTCCAGGTCGATATGCCCCTCGCCCTTGACCATGGCGAAATCCCGGACGCGCCGCAGCAGGGCGTTGGCGATACGCGGCGTGCCGCGCGAACGCAGGGCCACCTCGTGGGCCGCGTCGTCGTCGATCGAGACGCCGAGGATACGGGCCGAACGCTTCACGATTCCGGCCAGCACCGGGGCGTCGTAGTACTCCAGGTGGCAGGTAATGCCGAAGCGGGCCCGCAGGGGCGAGGTCAGCAGGCCGCTGCGCGTCGTGGCGCCGATCAGCGTGAAAGGCGCCAGCTCGATCTGGATCGAACGCGCCGAGGGGCCCTTGTCCAGCACGATGTCGATTTTGTAGTCCTCCATCGCCGAGTAGAGGTACTCCTCGACGATCGGGCTGAGGCGGTGAATCTCGTCGATGAAGAGCACGTCGCCCGGGTTGAGGTTCGTCAGAAGGCCCGCCAGGTCGCCCGGCTTGTCCAGCACGGGACCCGACGTGAGCCGCAGCTGCGCCCCCATTTCGTTGGCGATGATGTTCGCCAGGGTGGTTTTGCCCAGTCCCGGGGGGCCGTGCAGCAGCACGTGGTCGAGCGAGTCGCCGCGCATGAGCGCCGCCTTGATGAAAATACGGAGATTATCGACGATCTTGTCCTGTCCGGAGAAGTTTTCGAGCTCCTGCGGGCGGATCTTGTTTTCGAATTCGAGATCGCTTTCGGTGTTGCGTACAATAGACATAATGCAAAGATAACGATTTTCGGCAAATCTGCACCGCCCGGCCCTAAAAACAATGCATCCGGAAGCTATGGCTTCCGGATGCAGGTTCGGATGGGGCAGGGTCAGCTCAGCCGGATGGTCTCTTTCAGGCGGATGTCCTCGCTCGAAGCGCCGATGCGGATTTCGAATTCGCCCGGCTCGACCGTCCAGTTCATGTTGCTGTCGAGCAGCTCCAGGTGCGACGGCGTGATTTCAAAGCTGACGCGCTTCGTCTCGCCCGGCTCCAGCGTCACGCGCTCGAAGCCCCGCAGGACCGATTCGTAGGTCACCACGCTCGAAAATTTGTCGCTGATGTAGAGCTGCACGACCTCGTCGCCGCGGCGGTCGCCCGTGTTGGTCACCTCGCAGCTCACGCGGAACGAACCCTGCGTGCGCGACGGTTCGGGGCTGATCCGGAGGTTCTTGTAGGCGAACGTCGTGTAGCTCAGGCCGTAGCCGAAGGGGTAGATCGACCCCAGCACGCGGGTCACGCCGCCGCCGTTGGGACCCTTGCGGGGCTGTGCGCCGTGGGAACCCTTCTTGTAGGGGAAGTTCAGCTCGATCTGGCCGGTGCTCCGCGGGAAGGTGATCGTGAGTTTGCCGCCCGGGTTGTAGTCGCCGAAAAGGGTCTCGGCGATGGCCGTACCGCCCTCGACCGAGGGGAACCAGCTCTCGAGGATGGCCGGGACGTTTTGTGACGCCCAGTTGACCGTCAGCGGCTGGCCGTTGATGAGCACCAGCACCACGGGAACGCCCGTGGCGTGGAGCGCTTCGAGCAGCTGCTGCTGGCGTCCGGGGAGTTCGAGCGAGGTGCGCGAATGGCTCTCGCCCACACGCTCGTCGTCCTCGCCCAGCACGGCGACGATCACGTCACAGCCCGCGGCCTGCTTCACCGCCTCGTCGATACCGGTCCGCTCGGCGGCCGTCAGCGGCGTGTCGGTCAGTTCGGAATCGGGGAATCCGGCGTCCACGACGTCGCACCCCTTGGCATAGCGCACCTCGGCGGCGGCGCCCAGGTAGTTGCGGATGCCGTCGAGCACGGTCGTCGTCGGGAGGTCGTTGGGGCCGTAGCGGCTGATCATGAAATTGTCCTCGTCGGCCAGTGGCCCGGCGACCAGCACGCGGGCGGTCTTCGCTTTGTCGAGAGGCAGGGTTTTACCCTCGTTCTTGAGCAGCACGAGCGACTGGCGCTGGATGTCGAGCATGAAATCCCGGTGTTTGTCGGCCCCGGCTTCGGCGACGGCCTCTTTGGGATCGTTGTAGGGATTGTCGAAAAGCCCTTCGCGGAATTTAACCCGCAGGACCTCGCGCACACGCTGGTCCACGACCTCCATCGAGAGGCGGCCTTCCTCGACCAGCTTCCGCACCGGGAGGACGAACCGTGCCGGGGGCGAAAAGTTCGTGCGCACGTTCAGGCCCGCTTCGAGCACCTGACGCACGGCCTCCTCGTAGGTTTCGGCCACGGCGTGTTTGGTGTGGACGTACTCCACGGCCTCGCTGTCGCTGACCACATAGCCGTCGAAGCCGTATTCGTGGCGCAGCAGGTCGGTGAGGAAATAGCGGCTGGAGGTCACCGGAACGCCGTCCCAGTCGTTGTAACTGCTCATGACACCCATCGGCCGGGATTCGCGGATCACGCGGCGGAACGGATAGAGGTACATCTGGTGGAGTTCGCGCGGGGCGATGTGGGGGTCGGTGCGGCAGTTGCCGTCGCGCCCGCCCTTCGGGACGCTGTAAGCCGCATAGTGTTTGAGCGTCGAGGCGACGCCCTGCGACTGGATGCCGCGGACCATCTCGACGCCCAGTTCGGCAATCAGGAACGGGTCCTCGCCGTAGCACTCCACGACGCGGCCCCAGCGGGGATCGCGTGCCACGTCGAGAATCGGAGCGTAGACGTTCCGGTAGCCCAGCACCCGGGCTTCGAGTCCGGCGATCTCGCCGGCCCGGTGCACCAGCGCCCGGTTCCAGGTCGATCCGATGGCGATGGGCGCCGGAAGCGGCGTGGCGCGGCTGTGGTTCAGGCCGTGGATGCCTTCGTTGGTGAACTCCACGGGGATGCCCAGCCGGGTCTGCTCGACGAACCACCGCTGGACGGTGTTTTTCGCCTCGACGTGGCCCGTGTAGTCGGAGACCAGGTGCGGGGTGGTGCGCAAACACTTGCCCACGCCGTTGAGCATCTCGTCGATGTTGGCGATGCCGTCCTTCCAGACCTCGTTTTTCCAACCTTCCGTAGGCAGCGAATCACGCAGCACGCGGCCGTAGCCGTAGAGCGTGGCCAGCTGGCAGCTCTTCTCTTCGAGGGTCATTTGGCCTAATAGGTCTTCGACCCGTTCGTCGAGGCTGCGCGACGGGTCCTCGAAGGGGTCCATGCGGCCGTTCTTGTTGAAGTCGATCCAGCCTTTGTGGTAAATCGTCTTCGGTGTCGTCTTCTGCGCCGCGGACGCCGTCAGGGTGGCTGCGGCTGCGAGCAGCAGGATTGCAACAGGGAGTTTCTTCATCTTTCAGGGGTTTCGGTTTTAAGTTCAAAGATACTTTTCCGAAGCCAAATTTACAAGCGATACGCCGTCCGGATTGAACATATCGTACAAATTTCCGGGACGATCGTCCGAAAATCCCTCCTGCCGTGCTCCGCAGGCATAAAGAATCCCGGCCCGCGATGTGGCGGACCGGGACAGGTTCTGCCTCCGGGAGTGGCTACTTCTCCTGCGGCAGATCTTTAAAATCGATTTTGAGCTCCTTGTCGCCGTTTTCACGGGTCGGAAGGAGCAGGTTGAGGCCCTTCATGCCTTCCAGTTTGTCGGCGATGTCCGTGAGGTCGAACGAAATGTAGAAACCGTTGTCGTAACCGCCCGTGTCGCCTCCGGCGTCGTGGCGCACCACGACATCGAGATAACCCTCGGCACTCTCTTTGAATTCAGTCGTTCCCGACTCGTCCACGGCCAGCGTGAACGTGTGCTTGCTGTTGTCACGCACGGCGTAGAGCGCGGAGAAGGTCAGCCACTCTTTCGAGAGGTTGAACGTCCCGTCCTGGAAGCCCGTCTTGGCCGTACCCAGCTCCTCGAGCTCCTCGCCCGTGTTCACGACCTGCGCCTTGCCGGTGAAGATTTCATCGACGGCATAGAGCGCGATGTTGTAGTCGTAATCGGGCACACTCTCCTTCAGGAGGTTGAACCAGATGATAGCCCGCTGGCGCTCCTTGCCTCTGTAGTTTGGAACGCGGGACTTGTCGCCCGGGTAGAGCTTTTCTCCGTT
This sequence comes from Alistipes sp. Zagget8, assembly GCA_001941065.1. GTDB lineage: Bacteria > Bacteroidota > Bacteroidia > Bacteroidales > Rikenellaceae > Alistipes. Next base: position 237,556 of record MSHJ01000010.1, on the reverse strand, counting down.
GTCGCGCTGGAAATAGTAGTCCGCGCTGGCTTCGTCCGCTTCCCCTCCGAGGGTGTGGACGGTTGTGATAAGCGGCGTGTATCTCGGGTAATCGCCGTCGGTGTCGTCGTTGCAGGAAGTAAACGCGAAGACGGCCATAGCCGCGATAAGGAATAAACCAAATTTTTTCATAATTTCCGTATTTTATGTTACCTTTCGCTCTTAAAACGTCCGGCAGGGCGAAATACTGCATGAAAAATAAATTTTTTTAGCGCCGTGCAGTCTTTTGACCCCTGCTGCATTTATATAAGTGAACTGGTAATGCCAATGGAGGAACAGATACTGGCCGAAGGGTGCAGGAAGGGGGACGATACAGCCCGCAGGGAGTTGTACGACCGCTATGCAGGCCGTTTGCTGGCAATCTGTATGCGCTACTCCGGGGACCGGTCCACGGCCGAAGACCTGCTTCACGACGCTTTCCTGAAGATATACGGTGCCTTCGACCGGTTCGCTTACCGCGGACCCGGATCGCTCAGGGCCTGGATCGAACGCATCACCGTGAACGTCGCGCTCGAGTGGATACGCAACCGCAACAAGTTGGGAAGCGTGGCCCTCGACGAAGGAAAGGCCGCGGCGGAGGTCGCCGAGCCCGACGTGTCGGAGATGGCAAGGGTTCCGCGAGACGTGCTGATGCAGTTCGTGGGGGAGTTGCCCGAAGGCTACCGCGCGGTATTCAACCTCTACTGCATCGAGGAGTATTCCCACCGGGAGATCGCCCAAATGCTGGGAATCAACGAGAAAAGCTCCTCTTCGCAGTTGTTCCGCGCCCGGGCCATGCTGGCCCGCAAGATCAGGGAGTATTTGGATACGCATTGAAACGTTATGAAACAAAATAAAGATTGGACCGATGTCATGCGGAACGCGCTCCGCGACGCTGAGCTCCCGCCCCCGGCAGGAGGCTGGGAGCGTCTGGAACGCGAACTGGGCGGTGCGGCCCCGGAGCTTCGGGCTCCGGAGGAGGCTGCGCCCCGCGGTTCCGTGTGGCGGATCTATTGGCCGCGGATTGCTGCCGCTGCCGCTGTCGTTCTGCTCGGTGTCGTTGCAGGTGATTATATGCTCCGGCCGGACAAGGCGTTGGAAAATGATGGGAATGTTATCGCATCGACAGTGGGAGAGGACGCAACCGCGGTAACCATGCCGCAGTCCCGCGAAGCGGAATCCGTGCAGGAGACGCTCGCGCAGGCCGTGGGGTTAGCTCCTGAACGCGCGGCGACCCCTGCCGCCGTGCGGCAGACGCTGCTTGCCGCAGCGGTGAAGCCTGTGGCAGAAACGGCTCCGGCGGCGGAGACGGCGCAAACGGCTGTTACGGAAACGGCGGCAGCGACCGCCGGAGAGGCTGGGACGGACCGCGCTTCCGCAAAGCAGGAGACTGCAGAGACGGCGCAGCCGGCGGAAAAAACGGCGGAAAAACGTTCTGCGACCCGTTCGTCGGCCGGAGTGTCGGCCCGGACATCGTATTACGATGAACCGCTCGCGGCGTACAAGCCCCCGCGTAAAAAAGCCTCGTTGTCGGCCTTTGCGGCCGGCGGCGTGTCGGGAGCTACCGGCGGGGACGGTGCCGCTCCGCGGATGTACTCCTCGGTGTCGAACGACGTTTCGTCGATCGTCGGGAACGGCGACAACTTGTCGCTCATGGCTCGCGGCGATTACAGTGAAAATTCGTTCCGCCACCACCAGCCGCTGAGTTTCGGACTCTCCGTGCGCAAAGAGTTCGCACACGGGCTCTCGCTCGAAAGCGGTGTGAACTACACGCTGCTGCGCTCGGATGTGACGGTGAAATACTCCTCGGAGGATGTGAGCCAGAAGCTCCATTTTATCGGTGTCCCCCTGCGCATGAACTGGCAGTTCCTGGAACGCGGAAGGTTCTCATTATATATAGGTGCGGGAGGCATGGTCGAAAAATGCGTCTCCGCCAAGTTCGGTTCGAAATCCATGGACGAACCGGGCGTGCAGTGGTCGGCCCTTGCCGCGGCCGGTGCGCAGTACCGGCTGGGCGGTGTCGTAGGGCTCTATTTCGAACCCGAAGCGTCGTATTATTTTACGGAGACCGCTCTGAAAACCGCCCGGACAGATTATCCGCTTACGCTGACCCTGAGACTGGGTGTGCGCCTCTCATTTTAAAACAAATTTCGCAAATCGCACATTTATTGCATGAGGGAAGTTCGCACGGAAAGTGCGGGCCTCCTTATTGTTGTTGAGCCGAATGTTTTATTCGAGCGACTAAAAGTGCTATTTTTTATTGCCTGATTGAAATTTGTTACTATTTTTGTTGGATAAAAGAACGTGAATCCGATTCCGTGTGACAAAATAAAAAAGCACAAGCGCGGATTTCCGCACTTGTGCCTGGTAGTCCCGACGGGAATCGAACCCATATCGTAAGAACCGGAATCTTATATTCTATCCATTGAACTACGGGACCGGGAGTGCAAAGATGCAAAAAAAAATTAATTATACGAAAAAAATGCGGGAAAAGCAGAATAATTGGCAAAGAATCGAGGCTGTGATTAAATGGGCTAATATGTCGACGAACTATTTCGCACGGCATATCGGCCTTGCGCGAGGGGAAAATCTTTACCAGATCAAACGGGGCAACAACGGCATTTCGCTCGATGTCGCCGACCGGATCGTTGCTAAATTTCCTCAGGTGGACAAATTGTGGCTGCTCACGGGCGAAGGACAGATGTTCGCCGACGAACGGACGCGCGGTCCCCAGATACCTTTTTACGACGTGGATGTCGAGCACGGGCTGGAACATCTCGAACACCTCGAGCCGCAAAGCAACCTGATCCTGCCTCCGGTGGGGCCGTGCGACCTGGCGATGAGCTACACGGGCCGCGCGATGGGCGCACTCGTGCCTCCCGGCACGGTGGTGCTGCTGAAAGCCGTAGACCGGGATGCGATTATTCCCGGGGGTGAATATGCGATTGTCTCCCGAAAAATTGTAACTTTGCGGATAGTTCGGGCCGCCGACGAGGAGGACAAAGTCCGCCTGGTGGCCGGGGATCGCGAGAATTATGATGACATTCTGCTGAATGTCAGCGATATAGTCGCGGTTTACAAAGTGAAGGGCAAATTGATCATAAACAGTTAAAGCGTATGTTTTCAGGCATCGTGGAACGCACGGCGGAGGTCGTGGCGGTCCGGACGGACCGTCAGAACAAGGATTTTACCCTGCGTGCGGATTTCTGCAAGGAGTTGAAAATCGATCAGAGCATAGCACATAACGGCGTATGTTTGACAGTTGTGGACATCACGGAGGACACTTATACCGTGACGGCCATGAAGGAGACCCTCGACCGCAGCAACCTCGGGCTGCTGAAAGAGGGCGACCTGGTCAACCTCGAACGCTCGATGAAGCCCGATGCCCTGCTGGACGGCCATATCGTGCAGGGACACGTCGACCAGACGGCCGTCTGCACGGCCCGGGAGGACGCCGACGGCAGTTGGTATTTCACCTTCGAGTACGAGCCGCAGGGCGATGGGCTGTGCACGGTCGAGAAGGGCTCGGTGACGGTGAACGGCGTGAGCCTCACGGTCTGCGACTCGAAGGAGTCGTCGTTCCGCGTGGCGATCATTCCCTACACCTTCGAGCATACGAATTTCTGCCGGATCGACGTGGGATCGGTGGTGAACCTCGAGTTCGACATCGTGGGCAAGTACATCGCCCGGCTGATGAAAAACTACATGAAGTAAACCCGAATTTATGGTGCACATCAAAACGAAGGAGGGGGCGTCGCTGTGGATTGCCCTGCTCGCCGCGGTCATCGTGGCCGTGGGCATGACGTTGCTGGACGTCGTGTGGTGGATCACGCTCTGCACGTCGGTCGGCGTGTTTGTCGTGGTGGCGCTCGCGGCGCTGTTCATCATCCGCAAGTATGTGGCTTACAAGCTCAAGCCGATCTACTCGATCGTGCTTTCGCGCGACGTGCACACCAACGAGATATTCTCCGAACTCAAGGATAAGCGTGTAGAGAACATCGGCGAGGAGCTCACGGCATGGGCCGACACCAACGACCGGGAGATCGCCCGGCTGAAGGAGGCCGAGTGCTTCCGCAAGCAGTATCTGGGCAATGTGGCGCATGAACTGAAAACCCCGATTTTCAATATCCAGGGCTATATTTCGACCCTGCTCGACGGCGGGCTGGAGGACGAACTGATCAACCGCAAGTACCTCGAACGCGCCGAAAAGAGCATCGACCGCCTGATTAATATCGTCAATGACCTCGATACCATTTCGAAGCTGGAGAGTAGCATGAACAAGCTCAACCTGGAGAAATTCGACGTCGTGGCGCTGGCCAAGGAGATTGCCGAGCAGGCCGAGATGGAGGCCGACAAAAAGGGAATCAAGATCACGGTCAAAGGGGCCGAGAACCTGCCGTCGCCCTTCTGGGTGCTGGCCGACAAGCACTATATCGGACAGGTGTTCGTCAACCTCATCATCAACTCGGTGCGTTACGGCAAGGAGGGCGGCATGACACGCATCCATTTCCGCGACATGCTCGACAAGATACTGGTGGAGGTCGAGGACAACGGTTCGGGAATCGGCAAGGAGGACCTGCCGCGTGTCTTCGAACGCTTCTACCGCACGGATAAGGGCCGTTCGCGGGAGCAGGGCGGCACGGGACTCGGGTTGGCCATCGTCAAGCACATCGTCGAGGCGCACGGCGAGCGGATTACGGTTCGCAGCGAGCCGGGAGTGGGCAGCACCTTCTCCTTCACGCTGAAAAAAGTGAATCTGCAGGAGATAAAGTAACCTGAACCGTTTGGGCCGGGAACTTGGCTGACACCCCAGTTGATACTTTGGCCGAAAACCCGGTTGCGTCGCGACAAGCCCCTTCCGAGGGCCGTTTAAGAAACGGCTTATAAGTGGTGGAAGCGCAGAACCGGATTGGAAGGTCAATACCCGTGCACCGCTCCTAAAACCCGGCTCTTAGCTGGGGCAGACTTGTAAACGACGCCGGAGGCGGCAACTACGACCGTCCGAAAAGGAATCGGGGTTGAATAAAGAAACAACTTAAATAAATGATTTTACTGTCACAACCGCTATCCATCGTCTGGGATTTCGATCCGGTGTTTTTCGCCATCGGGTCGCTGGACATCCGGTATTATGGCCTGATGTGGGCACTGGCCATCCTGATCGGAGCTAAATTCTTCGATAATTTCTGCAAACGCGAGGGACTCCCTTCGAAGGTCTCCGAGTCGATATTCATCTACGGCACGCTCGCCACGATTCTCGGCGCACGACTGGGTCACTGCCTCTTCTACGACACGATGGACTACCTCTCGAAACCGTGGACCATCATCACGGGTTTCCGCGACGGCGGCATGGCCAGCCACGGTGCGGCCATCGGCCTGCTGATCGGCCTGTGGTTATTCTCGCGCAAGAACAAACTGCCCTACATCTGGTCGCTGGACCGTATCATGATTCCGGTGGGCATCGGCGGGGCCATCGTGCGGCTGGGCAACCTCTTCAATTCGGAGATATTCGGGCAGGCGACCACGCTGCCCTGGGGCTTCGAGTTCATCCGTTCGCACAAATGGGTCACGGAGTTTGCCCCCGCGGCGGTGCATCCGACGCAGATTTACGAGGCGCTGTGTTACCTGGCGACCTTCGGTATCCTCTGCTGGCTCTACTACAAGAAAGACACGGCGCGGCGCCGTCCGGGCATCCTCTTCGGGATAGGACTGATAGGCACTTTTCTCACGCGCTTCTTCATCGAATACATCAAAACCGAGCAGGAGCCTTTCGAACTGGGATGGACGCTCGACATGGGCCAGTGGCTCAGCATCCCTTTCATCCTGCTGGGTATCTATATGATCTGGCGGGGTGCCACACGGCCCGAGACGGTGCCGGCATCGGTCGCTCCGGCACCGAAGGCGCACGCCGCACCACCTAAAAAGAAGAAAAAATGAACGGTACACCGATGACGGAACAGGTCGGCAGGCTCATAGGCAATCTGTTGGCCGGCGGCGGGGAGGTTTTCCTGCCCGGCGTGGGGTCGCTCCATACCGAGCGGCGGCCCGCCCAGCGAATCGACAGGCGCACCGTACTGCCCCCTTACCGCGTGGTGTCGTTCACCTCGCAGGAGCGGGGTGTGTCGCTGGTCGATGAAATCGCCCGCGTCATGCGGGAAGAGGGAGCTGAGGCTCCGGAGACTGCGGCGCAGGAGGTGTACGACCGCTGGCTGGCCCGCGCCCGGGAGGCGAACCTGCTGACCGTCGAAGGCGTCGGGGTATTGGCATTCAAGAATTTCACGCCCGACGAAGCGTTCGAACGGCGGCTGAATCCCCAGGGCCGCGAACCCGTGAAGATACGTGCTCCGCGCCGCTTCGACTGGGCGTTGTGGCTGGGTGTCGCGGCCATTGCGGTTGCGCTGGTTTACGGGGGACGGGAGTTTCTGATGCTCTATTCGGCGGAACCGGAGACCGTTGTGGCCGAGGGTGTTGCGGCGGAGCCCGCAGACACTGTCGCCGTGAATCTGGCGGAGCTGCCCGATGCGCCGGAGGGGGATTTGGCGGCGGAACTGCCGGCGGCAGGGGAGGAACTCCCGCAGTCCGCAGGCGCGGTATCGCCGTCCGCTTCGGCGAAAACGGTCCCGGCAGAGGAGGTGCACGCGGACCCCGGAGAGCCGATGGACCTGCTCTCGGGACGCAGTTATGTGGTGCTGGGGGTTTTCAGCACGACCGAGAATGCCGGACGCGCCGTGCGGGAGATCGCTGCCAAGGAGCCGGCATTCCGCTGCCGGATTTACCGTTTCGGGGAGAAATTCATGGTCTCGCCCTTCTCGTCGGACAACGCCGGGCCGTGTGCGCAGTTTATCGGCATCCATGCCGAGCGATTCCCGGGCATGTGGACCTACACCGCTCGTTGATGCGAATTTCGGAGCTGATAATCCGGGCAATCGACTGGTTTTACATCAAGCCGGTCCGGGCGTTTTTGCCCCGGCAGGTGTTTCGGTACGCCGTCTGCGGAGGAGTGACCTACATCCTGTTCGATCCGCTCTGCTATTTCCTGTTCTACAATTTTATCGTCGCCCACCGCTATTTCGATCTGGGAATCGTGGTCGTCTCTCCGCATATCGCGGCGATGATCCTTGTCTTTCCGTTCACGTTTTTCGTGGGTTTCTGGCTCAACCGTTACGTGGCGTTCCGCCAGTCGCCTATCGGCGCCGGGACGCAGCTTTTCCGCTACCTGCTGTCGGTGGCGGGGTCGGTGCTGCTGACTTATGCCGGGCTGAAATTCTTCGTCGAGGTGTGCGGCGTGTGGCCGACGCCGGCCAAGATGCTCACGACGCTGCTGACGACGGTGTACAGTTTCCTGGCGGCCAAATATTTCACCTTCCGCCACGCCGCTGAGCATTGAACGGTTCGAACCCCGTGTCAGGCCCTGCTGCCGCCCTGAAGCCCGCTTTTTGAGCGGGTTTTACCTTTTTTTGTTCTCCTCGCGGAGTTTCTGCAGTTCGTACATCCGGTCGCGGAATTTCGCCGCGGCGAGGAAATCCAGTGATTTGGCCGCTCGCTCCATGTCCTCGCGGGCCTTGTCGATCAGTGCGTCGATGTTCTCGCTGGCCGCGTAGTTCTTCTGCACGTCGGCCACCGCGGCGTAGTGGTCCTCGGCAATGGGGTAGGCTGTCAGGTTGACCTCCGAGGTGTCGCGTCCCGTCAGCAGGGCGCTCTGTCCCGTGCCGCTGCGCTGCGCCCGCCGCGGCAGCATTTCGTGCGCTATGTTGTAACGCACCTGCTTCTCGCGGCGGCGGTTGCTCTGCTCGATGGCGTAGCGCATCGAGTCGGTGCAGGTGTCGGCATAGAGGATGACGTTGCCCTGCGAATGGCGTGCGGCGCGTCCCGCGATCTGGGTGAGGGAGCGCACGTTGCGCAAAAATCCCTCCTTGTCGGCGTCGAGGATGGCCACGAGCGCCACCTCCGGCAGGTCGAGGCCCTCGCGCAGCAGGTTCACGCCCACCAGCACGTCGAACAGTCCGGCCCGCAGGTCCTCGAGGATTTGGATGCGTTCCAGCGTATCGACATCCGAGTGGATGTAGCGGTTGCGCACGCCCACGCGGTCGAAATATTTCGAAAGCTCCTCGGCCATGCGTTTGGTGATGGTCGTCACGAGCACCTTGTCGTCGTTCTTCACGCGCTTGTCGATCTCCCCGATCAGGTCATCGATCTGGTTCACCGTCACGCGCACCTCCAGCGGCGGGTCCACCAGCCCCGTCGGGCGGATCAGCTGCTCGACGATCACCCCTTCGCTCTTCATCAGCTCGTAATCGGCGGGCGTGGCGCTCACGTAGATCGACGTGCCCTGCAGCTGTTCGAACTCCGCGAAAGTCACCGGGCGGTTGTCCTTGGCGGCCGGGAGGCGGAAGCCGTACTCTACGAGGTTCTCCTTCCGGGCCCGGTCGCCGCCGAACATGGCGTGAACCTGCGGCAGGGTGACGTGGCTCTCGTCCACGACCATCATGTAGTCCTTCGGAAAGTAGTCGATCAGGCAGAACGGGCGCGTTCCGGCGGCCCGGCCGTCGAAATAGCGCGAATAGTTCTCGATGCCGGGGCAGTAGCCCAGCTCCTTGATCATTTCGAGGTCGTACTCCACGCGCTGCTTGATGCGCTGCGCCTCCATCGGACGCCCGGCGCGTTCGAAAAATTCGACCTGCTTGCCCAGGTCGAGGTAAATCTGCTGTACGGCGGCGTTGATGCGCTCTTTGGTGGTCACAAAAAGATTCGTGGCGTAGAGCGTCAGGTTGTCGAGCGTATGGATGCGCTGTCCCGTCACGGGGTCGATGGTCTGGATGGCTTCGATCTCGTTATCGAAGAACATCACCCGGAAACACTGGTTGCCGAACTCCCCGAAGGGCGCCATGATGTCCACCGTATCGCCGTTGACGCGGAACGTCGCGGGCTCCAGGTCGCGTTCGGTGCGCGTGTAGAGCGCCTCGACCAGTTTGTAGAGGAAATGCTTGTAGCTCACGACCTGCCCGACCTTGATGTTGATGGCCGTGGCGTGGAAATCCGCCGGGTTGCCCGCGCCGTAGAGGCACGAGACGCTCGACACGACGATGACGTCGCGCCGTCCCGACAGCAGTGTGGCGACGGTTTGCAGCCGCATCTTCTCGATCTCGGCGTTGATCGAGAGGTCCTTTTCGATATACGTGTCCGTCGAAGGCAGGTAGGCCTCCGGCTGGTAGTAGTCGTAATAGGAGACGAAATACTCCACGGCGTTTTCCGGGAAGAAGTTTTTGAACTCCCCGTACAACTGCGCCGCGAGGGTCTTGTTGTGGCTCAGGACCAGCGTCGGACGCTTCAGCTCCGCGATGACGTTGGCCACCGTGAAGGTCTTCCCGGAGCCCGTCACGCCCAGCAGCGTGTTGTGCTTCGAGCCGTGCTCGATCGAGCTCACCAACTGCCCGATCGCCTCCGGCTGGTCGCCCATCGGGGCGTAGTCCGATACGAGTTTGAAATCCATAGGGCAAAAATAACGATAAAATCCGAAATAAATTGCCGGACGGATGAATAGTCGCCCAAAATCCCTATATTTGCATATACGACTGCCGGCGGCATTGCCGGCCGGCATAATTTCCGAATCCATGCAGGAAAGACATGAAAATGCCGGGCGTTATTTCGATGAATGCGCCCGTACATGTGCCCGTTATTACCTTCCGTGGCTGAAATCCCGTTTGGCGAAACCCCTCGGAGACGCATGCCGCGTGCTGGAAGCGGGCTGCGACAAAGGCGGGAATCTGAAGCCGTTCGCGGAAGCGGGATGCCGTGTTACCGGCATCGACCTGAACGCCGGAGCCCTGGAGGCCGCCCGGGAACTGTTCGAAGCCCGCGGACTCGAAGGTCTGTTTCTGCGGGCCGACATCCTCGAATTTACCCCCCCCCGAATCACCTTTACGATCTGATTATTCTCCGCGATGTCATCGAACATGTCGGGGACCAGCCCCGGTTGATGGCGCGGTTGGCGGAACTGCTTGCGCCGGACGGCGTTTTATTCGTGGCTTATCCGCCCTGGCGAATGCCTTTCGGCGGCCATCAGCAGATGGCGGTCAGCCGCTTTGCCGCGCATTGTCCCTGGCTCCACCTGCTGCCCGGACCGCTCTATCCCTGGGCGCTGCGGCTGGCCGGGGAAACGCCGGGGAAAATCGCAGGGCTGCTTGAAATTCGCGATACCCGCATCTCCGTCCGGAAATTCCGGCGGTTGGCTGCCGGGGCGGGATTGCGGACGGTTGCCGAACGGTTTTTCCTGATAAATCCACATTACGAAGCGAAATTCGGACTGAAACCCCGGTGTCTGCCGCGGCTTCTGGAGATTGTTCCCTGGCTGCGCGATTTCTTTACGACGACCTGTTTCTGCCTGCTGCAAAGGCCGAAGTAGTTCTCTTTCGGGATTTTTGAGTTTCGGTGCTGTTTTCCCCGTTCCTTTTCCCGAATTATTCGTACCTTTGGCTTCGCCGAAGATACTCCGCCTCGGAAAAAATGCAAGCGAGCTTGCTTTTTTCTCTCGGCTTATTCGTACCTTTGTACGCTATGATCGACAGGGAAACAGTAGACCGCATTTACGCCGCCGCCAATATCGTGGATATCGTCGGCGAATACGTCACGCTCAAGCGAAAGGGCGTGAACTATCAGGCGTGTTGTCCGTTCCACAACGAGAAAACCCCGTCGTTCGTCGTGTCGCCCTCGAAGGGCGTCTACAAGTGTTTCGGATGCGGAAAGGGCGGCAACGCCGTGACCTTCCTGATGGAGCACGAGAACATCACCTATCCCGAGGCCCTGAAGATGGTGGCCAAGCGCTACGGCATCGAGGTCAAGGAGAAGGAGATGTCGGAGGAGGAGGTGCGCCGCAACGACGACCGCGAGTCGATGTTCGCCCTGAACGGCTGGGCCGCGGAGTATTTTGCCAACTACCTCCACCGCGAGACCGAGGGGCAGAGCGTCGGCCTCTCCTATTTCCGCCAGAAGCGCGGAATGACCGATGCCACGATCAAAAAATTCGGACTCGGATTCTGTCCGGCGAAGGGCGACCGGATGTCGAAGGACGCCCTCGCGGCCGGTTACAAGCAAGAGTTTCTCATTTCGACGGGACTTTCGCTGGTCAGCGACCGGGACGGCTCGTTGTACGACCGGTTCCGCGACCGGGTGATCTTCCCCGTGCACAACATTTCGGGGCGCATCGTGGCCTTCGGAGGCCGCACGCTCCGCACGGACAAGCAGGTCGCCAAGTACCAGAACTCCCCCGAGAGCGAGATATACAGCAAGAAACGCGAGTTGTACGGCCTCTATTTCGCCAAGAAGGCCATTCAGCAGCAGGATTTCGCCATCATGGTCGAGGGTTACACCGACGTGATTTCGATGCATCAGGCCGGTGTGGAGAACGTCGTGTCGTCGTCCGGAACGTCGCTCACGACGGAGCAGATACGCCTGCTGAACCGCTTTACGAAAAATATAACGGTGATTTACGACGGCGACTCGGCGGGCATTCACGCTTCGCTGCGCGGCATCGACATGATCCTTAAGGAGGGTATGAACGTGCGCGTGGTGCTGCTGCCCGAACCCGAGGACCCCGATTCGTTCGCCCGCAGCCATACGGCCGCCGAGGTGCAGGAGTACATTCGGGCCAATGAGCAGGATTTTCTCGAATTCAAGGCCAAGCTGCTGCTGAAGGACGCCGAGGGCGATCCGATTAAGAAAGCCTCGCTGATTGCCGACATGGTGCAGTCGGTCGCGCAGATTCCCGATCCGATTCAGCGGTCGGTTTACATCAAGGAGTGTGCGCGGAGCATGGACATCGACGAGCAGATATTGATCTCGGAGGTGGCACGCAAGCGGATGACCACGTCGGGCGACCGCGAGGCGGACGAGTTCCTGCGCCGGCAGACGACGCTCCGGCAGCGGGAGGCCCAGCAGCCCGAGGTGGAGTTCGTCAAGCAGGTCGAGGCCGGAAGCAGTTTCGAGGCGCTGGAGCGCGAGATCGTGAAATACCTCCTGAAATACGGCCATTGCTCGTTCGATTTCAAGGAGGGGCGGACGATGGTGGCGTGCAATGTCGCGGAGGTGATTTTCTCGGAGTTGAGCGACGACAACATCGAGTTCCGCAATCCGGTCTACACCAAGATCATGGCCGCCTACCGCGAACAGTGGACGCAGCTGGGAACCGGAGTCGAGGTGCCGGCGCATGTCTTCCTGAACCACATCGACCCGGAGGTGTGCAACATGTCGGTGGACATCCTCACGGCGGATGACAATTATGTGCTCAGCGAGTTGTGGCAGCGCAAGGAGATACACATCGACAGCGATGCCGAGATGCTGGCCGTGGGGGTGCCGAAGGCCGTGACGCTCTACAAATCGAAGGTGATCGAGGCGCTGATCAAGGAGTTGCAGGCGAAGCTGGACGACGAACTCCCCGACGAGGAGCAAAAGGAGATCATGCAGCGGCTGGCAGCTTACAATCAGGTTAAAAAGACGATAGCCAATAAGATAGGACGACCGATTTTATAAAGAAAAAAAGGGGCGGGTTTCGGGTTGTACACGCATCACTGCGCATACCGTGTGCAAACAGAAAATAAACAGAAAGATGTGTAAAACATATCAAAGATAAAAGAATTAGTTACCTTGACCGATTCCCACCCCTGTGAATTAAAATTGCAATTCGTGTGCCGTTTTTGAGTATATGAGCGAACAAAAGAAGATAAACATCCGGAACAAGCGGGCGACGTTCGACTATGAGATTCTGGAAGAGTACGTTGCGGGCGTCGTGCTGGTCGGAACGGAGATCAAGTCGATCCGTGCCGGAAAGGCGTCGATGGTCGATACGTTCTGCTATTTCGACAAGGGCGAACTGTGGGTGCGCGGCATCAACATCGCCGAGTATGCCTGGGGAACCTGCAACAACCATGTGCCGCGCCGCGACCGCAAACTGCTGCTCACGGCCCGTGAGCTGGAGAAGCTGCAGCGTGCCTCGCAGGACAAGGGTCTCACGATCGTGGGCCTGCGGATGTTCCTGAACGAGCGCGGACTGGCCAAAGTCGTCGTGGGGCTGGCCCGCGGCCGCAAGTCGTATGACAAGCGCGAGTACCTGAAGGAGAACGACGCCAAGCGCGAGATGGACAAGGCGATGAAAAACTACCGAAAATGATAAAAGCGATATTTCTGGATGTCGACGGGACCTTGATCAGCTTCAAAACCCACGCGATACCCGCTTCGACCCTGGAGGTGCTGTGGAAGGCGCATGACCGCGGCGTGCAGCTCTTCATCGCCACGGGCCGTGCGGCCGGCGACCTGGAGCTGTTAGGGGAGATTCCCTACGACGGCGTGGTGGCGCTGAACGGTGCCGACTGTCTGATGCGCGACGGAAGGGTCGTCGCCCGGCATCCCATTCCGCGGGCCGATTTCGAACAGGCCATGCAGCTCTCGGACAAGTACGGGTTCTCGCTGGCTTTCGAGCTGAACGAGGGGCTGTTCATCAACCGCCTGTCGCCTGCCGCCGAAGAGTGGTCGCGGCTGGTGGCTCATCCGATGCCGGTCGAAACCAACCTCTACGAGATGTTCGACCGGGTCGAATGCTGCCAGATGTGCTTTTTCTTCGATCCGGAACTGGAGCGCGAGGTGATGCCGCAGCTGCCGGGGCTGGTGACGGGGCGTTGGTGTCCGATCTTCGTCGATGTCAACGTCCGGGGCATCGACAAGGCGACGGGACTGGCCGAATTCGCATCGCATTTCGGCTTTGCGCACGACGAGACGATGGCTTTCGGCGACGGCGGCAACGATGTGGCGATGCTCCGTGCCGCGGGTGTCGGCGTGGCGATGGGCAATGCCTGCGACGAGGCGCTGGAGGCCGCGGATTATGTGACGGCGTCGGTCGATGACGACGGAATCCGGAAGGCGCTGGAGCATTTTGGTGTGATCGATTAAAAAGGTAAAATATGTCTTTGATACTTTGCATTGAAACCGGTACGGACGTTTGTTCCGTGGGTATTGCCAAAGACGGCGAACTGCTGTCGCTGCGCGAGAGCGACGAGGGGCGCGACCACGCCCGCAAGGTCGGCGTGTTCGTCGACGAACTGCTCCGCGAGACGGGTATCGTGCCCGACGATCTGGACGCCGTGGCCGTGGGCAAGGGCCCCGGGTCGTACACCGGGCTGCGTATCGGCGTGTCGTTCGCCAAGGGATTGGCCTATGGACTGCGGAAGCCGCTGGTGGCCGTGGGGTCGCTGGACGCGCTGGCTGAGGTGGCCCGCGAAGATTACGAGGCGGGGATTCTTGCGGTCGACGGCTGGGACGAGGCTTATCTCTGTCCGATGGTCGATGCCCGCCGCATGGAGGTCTACGCGCAGGTCTTCGACACCGAAGGGCGTCCGCAAAGCGAGGTGTCGGCCGAGGTGGTCGGGCCGGAGAGTTTCGCGGCGTTCCGCGGACAGGGACGTCCGTTCGTGATCTTCGGCAGCGGGGCCCGCAAGTGCGCCGACATCCTCCCCGACGCCGTATGCGTGGAGGTGACTCCTTCGGTCCGCGGTCTGGCGCAGCTGGCCCAGCGGGCCTTCGATGAAGGACACACGGAGGATATTGCCTATTTTGAGCCTTTCTATTTAAAAGATTTTGTCGTTACCACCTCGAAGAAAAAACTCTTCTGAGATTTGTCGTGATGGCGGCAATATGACCGAAAAGGACCTTATAAAGCTTCTGTCGGAGCGGTTTTATGAAGATTTCGCCGACGAAGCGGCCCGGGCGGTGCTCGGGGCGGATGCCGTGGATAGGCTCTATGGCGTCGCCGTCGCCCCGCCTCCGGAGCTTCCGAAATCCGTACGGCAGAAGGTGCTGTTCCGCGGGGCCTATGTGCTCGAACGGATTTATTTCACCGCTCCCGAACGTTTCATGCCCCATGCCGGGGAGTTCTGCCGGCGGGATTTCCCGGCGTGCGCCAACGCCAGTGCGCGGCGGCATTTCGGCAAAATCATGGCCGACCTGTTGGGACGTTACGAACCGGAGCCGGAGGCCCTGGGACGGATCGCCGAGGCGGCGGCCGAATGGGCCGTCGATCCGGCGGCGAAGGTCGCGGTGAAGGTCTGGGCCGTCGAGGTGCTGATACGCTGCCGGGACCGGGTCGGCTGGGTCGCCGAATCGTGGGACGACATCGTGGAGGCGCTGGCGCAGGACGCGACGCCCGGAATCGAATGCCGGATGCGCAAAAGCTGGAAAAAAAGCTGAAAAATCCCCGCAACGTGAGTTGCGGGGATTTTTCGTTATTCCATGCTGCCGATCTGTTCTCTCAGTCGTTTTTTGAAATGATCTCCGAGGATTGTCATTCGGTCCGTGGTTTCGAAGAGCTCCGCCCTGTTGCTGTCGAACGCGGCTATGAATTCACGGATGCGGAAGGGCTCCTCCAGAATGAAATTGGGGCACTGCGAAACGCTGAGGTACTCCTTGGGCAGCATCAGGTAGGTCTCCCCGAATCGTCCCTGCTCGAGTTTGAATTCGACGGTGAGTTCCTTGCAGCGTTTGAAAATGCCGCTCTTGCCGTAAAGTTCCGCCTGACGGGCCACAGCGTCGTCGTCGAGGGTGAGCTCCACGGTGAGTGGTTTGTCGCAGGGCTCGGCGTCCGTGTAGACCACCGGGGCGAGCGTATAGGCGTCGTAGGTCCATTGTCCGGCCTTCGGGAAGCGTGCATAGGGGATTTCGCGGCCGTTTACTTTCACCGTTTTGGGCGGGAATGTTGCGGGGAAGCGCAGTTCATAGCTGCGGCTGTCGGGAGCTCCCGCATAGGTGCCTTCGCGGGGTGCGACGACGGCGCGGATAACGTTTCCGGACTGTTGCTTCGTGACCCGCGTGATAGCATAGTCGGTGGTGTACTGCTGGCTGATGCCGTCGTCCTCGTAATGGTTCAGCTCCCCGTCGGCTCCCGGAATGAATGTCAGCACGAGGGTGTCGCACGGTTGCTGGAGGTTTTTGACCGTCGGTGGATTCATCGGGAGGATGGCTCCGGCCCGTGCGTACCAGGGATTTTCCGAGAGGGTGTAGTGCAGCACCTCGGTGCGGTTGCCCTCGTGCATGGCTCCCGTGGCGCAGTCGTACCATTGTCCCTCGGGGAACCAGATGCGGCGTGCGGCCAGCCCCGTGACGCTGTCGGCGGGTTCCGCGACGGCCGTGGCGAGGATGTCGCTGCCGAACAGGAACTGCTCGGGAACCTCGTAGGCCTGGTCCTGCTCGGGGTAGTCGTAGTACATCGGGCGGCACATCCCGACGCCGGTGTCGTAGTTCTCGCGTGCTGCAGCGTAGATGTAGGGCGCCAGGGTGTAGCGCAGGCGGATGGCGTCGCGCATGATGAACAGCTCATCGGGGAAGCACCAGATGTAACGCTCGATGCGCGGGTCCTTCGTGGAGTGTGTCTTGAAGATCGGGGTGAAGACGCCGTACTGGAGCCAGCGCGTGTAAAGCTCCGGATCGGTGTGAGTCTGCTCCTTGCGGAACATGTGGCCGCCGATGTCGTGCCCCCAGTAGCCGTAGTTTACGTTCGAGGAGGTCGCGGTGAACTGCGGGAGGTAGGCCAGCGTGCCCCACGTGGCGTAGGTGTCGCCCGAGAAGGCGAGCGGATAGCGATGCGATCCGAGACCGCCCCAGCGGTGGTAGATGAAGGGCCGCAGGGCGGGATTCCTCCGCTCGGCGTGGTGGAAGAAGGTGTGGTTGAGCCAGAAGGTGTTCGACAGGCCGGGGGTGAATTTCGATTCGGTCCACTGCTGCCAGTCGAGCCACCAGAAATCCACGCCGTCCTGCTCCATCGGACCCAGTACGGTCTTGAAATAGGCGTCGGCCCATTTCCGGTCGTCGATGTGGAACGGCACGCTCTTGCCTTTTTCGGTCCAGCCATATTCCCGGGTGAAAGCGTCGTAAACATCCTCGTAGGGCTGGATGCCCGAGGCGGGGTGGAGGTTGAGCGCAACCTTCAGCCGCTCGTTTTCGGTCCACCGGAGGAAATTCGCGGGCGCGGGGAAGAGCTCTTTTTGCCAGGTGTAGCCGGTCCAGCCGATGCGCTGTCCGTATTCGTCCTTGGGGGAATCCTTCTTGCGCAGTCCCCAGGTCTCGTGCCAGTCCATGTCGACGATCAGCACGTCGAGCGGCACGTCCATCGACTTGAGCTTCTGCACTAAATCTACGAATTCGTTGTCCGAATACTGCCAGTAGCGGCTCCACCAGTAGCCGAAGGTGTATTTCGGGGGCAGCGGGGCCCGTCCTGCGACGAGCTGGAAATCGGCTAAAGCTTGCTTGTAGTCGTGTCCGTAGGCGAAGAGGTAGAGGTCCTGCCGGTCGCCCGCCGGACGCGCCTCGACCCACTCCTTCCATTCGGAGCCGTCAGGCGTCAGCACATGGCGCGGACTGTCGTCCACGAGGGCCCATCCCGAACGCGAGAGAAGCCCCGGCTCCATCGGCTCGCGGCCCAGCTTTTGGCCGTCGCATCCGTCGAGCGTGCGGGTCGTGCCCATGAGGTTCTGCGGGTCCTCGGTGCCGGGAGTCCAGACGACCTCGCGGCCGTTGAGTTTGAAGACTGCTTTCAGGTTTTTGTCCGTAAACTTGCTGCCTTTGGTGTAGGTCAGCGTCAGGGCCGGGGTGGTGATTGTCAGCCGGGATTTCGTGTCGCGGACCTTGAAATCCGGCACGGGCGTCTGGCGGTTGACGAAGGTCAGCGTGGCGCGGTCTTCGAAACGTCCGTCCTCGCTCCACTCCATGCGGATTAACTGCGGGGTGAGCATCGTGAAGCGGGCGTTGCCCGCCGTCACGACCGCTTCGGGGGCCGCTTTCGGATTGTCGGCGGCAGCACATCCCAGCGCGGCGGCAAGGGCCGCCAGCAGAATCATCAGTTTTTTCATCGGGTTATTTTTTGTTGTTTTCAGTCGCTTATGCCTCGGAGCCGGGCAGGGCGGGGGTGTCGTCCGGCAGGTCGTCGCCGGTGTCTGCGTCGGCAATCTCGAGCGTGCGGGCCGCATGTCGTTTCTTGGTTTGCAGGCTTGCCGTCTTGCGCAGCCGCTCGCCGACGCGGATGATGTTGTCGTTGCCCGTGCAGAGGCGTTTGTGGGCGTCGTCGTAGGCGTCGCGGGCCTTGTCGAGCGCCGTGCCGACCCCTTCGAGCGATGCCGTGAAGGCCACCAGCTGTTCGTAGAGCTTCAGTCCGCAGGCGGCGATCTCCTTGGTGTTCTTGTCCTGGTCGTTGTATTTCCAGAGGTCGGCGACGAGTTTCAGCAGCGCGAAAAGGTTCGTCGGCGAGGAGATGATGACTTTTTTGTCGTAGGCGTCGGACCAGATGGCCGGGTCGTTCTGCAATGCCGCGAGGAAGGCCGGTTCGTTGGGGACGAACATGATGACGAAATCGGGGGAGTTCAGCCGCCGTTGGTACTCCTTGCGGCCCAGCTCGGTGACGTGCTGCCGCACGGAGGCGACGTGCGCCGCGAGGTGACGCCGCCGCTCCTCCTCGCTGTCGGCCGAGGTGTAGCCCACGAAGGCCGTGAGCGAGACTTTCGAGTCGATGACGATGTCCTTCTTTTCGGGGAGGTGCAGCACCACGTCGGGACGCAGGTTGCGACCGTCTTCGTCCTTGATGTTGTACTGCGTCTCGTAGTGGATGCCTTTCGAAAGCGCCGAGCTGTCGAGAATCGTCTCCAGCAGCATCTCGCCCCAGTCGCCCTGCACCTTCGAATTGCCCTTCAGGGCGTCGGTCAGGTTCCGGGCCTCGGCCGAAATGTTCTGGTTGAGCTCCATGAGACGTTTCAACTCGGCTTTCAGTTCGCCCCGCTGCGAGGTCTGCGTGGTGTAAATTTCCTCCACCCGTTTTTTGAAATCGGTGATGTTGTCCCGAAACGGTTTCAGCAGGATGTCGATCGACTCTTTGCTCGTCTGCTTGAAATGCTGCGACTGCTCGCCCAGAATCTCCGTCGCGAGGTTCTTGAACTGCGCCCGGAAGCGCTCCTCGGCCTTTTCGCGTTCGGCGCGTTCGGCTTCGCGATCCTCGGCGTTCTTCTGCCGCAGGGCGGCGATCTCGGCTTCGGACGAAGCGCGGAGCGCCGCCAGTTCGGTTTCGGCACGCATGCGGTTCTCGATCTGGGCGCGGATTTCGGCCTCGGCGGCGAGGCGGGCCGTTTCGGCGGCGGTCTTCTCGGTGCCGAGGCGCGACGTTTCGCGGTGCATCGTGGCGATTACGGCGCCCAGCGCGGCCGCGAGTGCGCCCAGAAGAACGATGGCGAGGATGGATGCTGTGTTCATGATATGCAAAGATAGGATTTTCCGGGGAATTTTTTGTACCTTTGGTGTCGTAACGACACTTTTTATTATGAAACGTACAGTAGCTCCCTCGATGCTCTCGGCCGATTTCGGACACCTCGAGCGCGATACCCGGATGATCGACGCCAGTGCGGCCGAATGGGTTCATATCGACGTGATGGACGGCGTTTTCGTCCCCAATATTTCATTCGGCTTTCCCGTGCTGAAGGCGATCCGCAAGGCGACGGCGAAATTCCTGGATGTGCACCTGATGATTGTCAGTCCCGAAAAATACGTGGCACGTTTCGCCGAGGCGGGCGCCGACCTGGTGACTTTCCACGTCGAGGCGGCGGACGATCCCGCGGCCTGCATCGGCCTGATCCGCGAAGCCGGTGCCAAAGCCGGCGTGTCGATCAAGCCGGCGACTCCGGTCGAGGCGCTGCGCGGGATACTGCCGCTGGTGGACCTGGTGCTGGTGATGAGCGTCGAACCCGGCTTCGGGGGACAGTCGTTCATTCCCGGGTCGCTGGAGAAGATCGCACAGCTGCGGACGATGGCGCGGGAGATGGGGCTCGAAACGATCATCGAGGTCGACGGGGGCCTTTCGTCGCACAACGCCGGCGAGGTTTACGGGGCCGGGGCCGACGTGCTCGTGGCCGGCAACGCCGTCTTCGGCGCGGCGGACCCGCAGGCCGAGATCGTGAAAATCTTGAATGCCTGATGGCCGTGTTCGGTTTTTTGAAAAAGCTTTTCGGGGGCGGAAGCTCCGCCCTGACACGGGAGGAGATCGCGGCGCTGCCTGCCGGGAAACTGGTTCACAGGGTGCTCTATTCGCTTCCCGATGCCGAGTCTGCAAACGAAGCGCAGCGCGATTTCGTCAGTATGGTGATGCTCGACGGCGAGGTGCGCAACGGCGGCTTCAATCAATATTACTACAATACGGGCGAGGAGCGGCAGCGGGCTGCGGAAGCCTTTGCCCGGGCGGGAGCCGCCGACGCGGCGGAACTCGTCCGACAGGCCGACGGCTGCTATGACGCCAACCGGGAGCGGCTCGCCGGATTCTGGGACGGGACGATGAAGGGCTTTTCCGCCAGTTACAAGGAGCGGTTTTTCGACCGTTTCGACACGGAATATTATGCGCTGATGGATAAAAAACGGTTTCAGGAGCTTCTGGCGGGGTTCGTCCGCAGCCATGCCGGGGATTTCATTCCGCGGAAATAGGCGTTTCAGTGTCCGGCGTGCCGGGCCGTCTCGGCGTCGAGCAGGCGGCGCAGTTCGCGCAGAAGCGCATCGTCGCGGAACCACTCCGCACCGTAGGTCAGGTTGAATTCGTAATTGAAATCGGCGGGGTTGGCGCCCTGGTTGTGCTGGAGGATGGTTTCGGCCTTGTCGAGCGCCTTGACCCAGCGGGCTTCGGGCGTGGCGCACGCTTCGTACTCCTCCCAGAGCGTCCGGATGCGTGCGGCCGCGGAGTCGGGCAGCAGGGGCGTGAGCCGGTCCATGGCCGAACGTTCCGCCGCGGCTTTGGCGGCGGGATCGGACTGCTCGACGGCCGGGATGTCCCCTTCGTAGGCCTCCCCGAGATCGTGGACCAGACACATCGCGAGGACCCGCTGCTGGTCGAGTTCCGGCTTCTCGCCGGCAAGGACAAGGGCCAGCAGGGCCAGCCGCCATGTATGTTCGGCGGTGCTCTCAGGACGTCCGGCCGAGGTATGGGCCGAACGCAGGACGTTTTTCAGCCGTTCGGCCTCGCGCATAAATTGCAGGTATCGTTCCAACTTTTCCATATCCGGGATTCTGTTTCAGCCCTCAAAGATACGATATGTCGGATTAAATCGCTAACTTTGCGGTGTTTTTAGACTCGCCATGATTTCATTAGATAACCTTACCGTCAGTTACGGGGGCTGGACCCTTTTCGACAATATTTCGTTTCTGATCAATCCCAAGGACCGCATCGGGCTCGTGGGCAAGAACGGCGCGGGCAAGACCACGCTGCTGCGCATCATCACGGGCGAACAGCAGCCCACGACGGGTGCTGTGACACTGAACGGCGACTGTACGATCGGCTACCTGCCGCAGACGATGCGCGTTGCGGACACCACGACGCTTGCGGAGGAGACCGCCAAGGCCTTCGAGGAGGTGCTGCGGCTCGAAGCCGAGATCGAGGACCTGACGCGCGAGATCGCCGAGCGCACCGATTACGAGAGTCCCGAATACGAGCAGCTCCTGCACCGCCTGAACGACGCGCAGGACCACTACCACATCCTCGGCGGCGAGACCCGCGACGCGGACATCGAGAAGACCCTGCTGGGCCTCGGGTTCAAACGCTCCGATTTCGGACGCGCCACGAGCGAGTTTTCGGGCGGCTGGCGCATGCGTATCGAGCTGGCGAAACTGCTGCTGCGGCGTCCTTCGATCTTCCTGCTCGACGAGCCCACGAACCATCTCGACATCGAGTCGATCCAATGGCTGGAGGATTACCTCAAAAACTACAACGGCGCGGTGCTGCTGATCTCGCACGACCGGGCCTTTCTGGACAACGTCACCAACCGCACGGTCGAACTGTCGCTGGGCAAGATCACCGATTACAAGGTCTCCTATTCGAAATACGTCGTCCTACGTGCCGAACGCCGTGCACAGCAGGTGGCGGCCTACGAGAACCAGCAGCGGCTGATCGAAAAGACCGAGGAGTTTATCGAGAAATTCCGTTACAAGCCCACGAAATCGAATCAGGTGCAGTCGCGCATCAAGCAGCTGGAGCGGCTGGACCGTCTCGAAATCGAAGAGGAGGATTTGGCGACGCTCAACATCAAGTTCCCGCCCGCGCCGCGGTCGGGACAGGTCGTCGCCGAGATCAACGAAGCGGGGATGTCGTTCGGCGAGAAGCACGTCTTCAGCGGTGCGAATTTCGTGATCGAGAAGGGCGACAAAATTGCGCTGGTGGGCCGCAACGGCGAGGGCAAGACGACCCTCGCACGCATGCTGATCGGACAGCTGACGCCCACCGAGGGGTCGATCCGTCTCGGGGCCAACGTCAATATCGGTTACTATGCCCAGAATCAGGACGACCTGATGGACGGCGAATTTACGGTCTACGACACGCTGGACCGTGTGGCCGTGGGCGACATCCGCACCCGTCTGCGCGATATTCTGGGCGCGTTCCTGTTCTGCGGCGAGGACATCGACAAGAAGGTCAAAGTGCTCTCGGGCGGCGAGCGGGCGCGGCTGGCGATGGCCCGCATGATGCTGGAACCCCGGAATTTACTGGTGCTCGACGAGCCGACGAACCACATGGACATGCGTTCGAAGGACATTCTGAAGAACGCCATCATGAAATACGACGGAACGGTGGTCGTGGTTTCGCACGACCGCGAATTCCTCGACGGCATGGTCGAGAAGGTCTACGAATTCCGCGACGGCGGGGTGAAAGAGTATCTGGGCGGCATCTACTATTTTCTCGAAAAGCGCAAACTGGAGTCGCTGCAGGAGATCGAACGGCGCGATGTTCCGTCCAAAACGGCCCCGAAAACCGCCGGAGCAGCCGATGAGTCGAAACCGGCCGCTTCGGGAAAACTCTCCTACGAACAGCGGAAGGAGCAGGAGAAACAGATTCGCAAACTGAAAAAAGCCGTGGAGACGGTCGAGGCGGAATTGGCCGGGATCGAGCGGCAGATTGCGGAGTACGACGCGAAATTCGCCGCGGCGGCCGAATACAACGAAGCCGACTACAAGGCTTACAACGAGCTCAAAAATCGTTACGAGCATCAGATGCACGAGTGGGAGAAGGCGTCGTATGAATTGGAAATAATCGAAGAACAGTGATTTGCGATTTCAGGCGGCATCTGCGGCACATCCCTCACCTGCTCGCTTAAAATGAAAAATCCGGGACGGAGGCTTTAACGAACGAGTATAATTTTAAGCAATGGATAATAACCTTATTTTCGGGATTCGTCCCGTGGCCGAAGCCATCGAGGCCGGAAAGCAGATCGAAAAACTCTACATCCGCAAGGGCGCCGAAGGGCAGCTGATGCAGGAGCTGAAAGACCTCTGCATGCGGCATCGCATTCACTATCAGGAGGTACCGGTCGAGAAGCTCAACCGCCTGACGCGCGGCAACCACCAGGGCGTCGTGGCCCAGACCGCGGCCATCGCCTATGTCGAACTGGCTGATATTCTGGAGCGTGTGCCCGAGGACGAGACGCCGCTGGTGGTGGTGTTCGACGGCGTGACCGACGTGCGGAATTTCGGGGCCATCGCCCGCTCGGCCGAATGCGCCGGGGCGCACGGGCTCGTGACGCCGCTGAAAAACTCCGCTCCCGTGAACGCCGAGGCGATCCGTTCGTCGGCAGGGGCCCTTACGGCGATTCCCGTGTGCCGCGTGGGGTCGATCCGCAACACGCTCAAGCAGTTGCAGACCGAGGGTTTTCAGGTCGTGGCCGCCACGGAGAAGAGCCGCAAGCTGCTGTACGACGCCGATTTCCGCAAACCGACCGCCCTCGTGATGGGCGCCGAGGATACGGGCATCTCGAAAGAGGTGCTGAAACTCTGCGACGAACAGTTGGCCATTCCGCTGATCGGGCACATCGAATCGCTGAACGTCTCGGCCGCCGCGGCCGTGATGCTCTTCGAGGTGGTGCGCCAGCGCATCGGAGGGGCCGACGAGTAACCCTGCATAAAACCCAAACCCATGAAAGCCAAACTCCAATACTACCTGCAATGGCTCCGCGACGGGGCTGTGCGGGTCGCGCGGTCGTATCCGATCGAAACCCTGCTCGCTCTTTATGCCTGCGTCTGGTGTCTGCTGACCTATGAACTCGACTGGAGCGGGAACGACCTGTTCGAACAACTGGCCCCCGTGCCCCTGTTCTTCGCGCTGGCGTTGTCGGTCAATGTGCTGGCGGGGCGCGGTCCGTGGCGGAAAATCTACTGGGTCGTGTGGGTGCCGATCGTGCCGCTGACGCTCTGGGGAGGACTCGAAGCGTGGGTCGAAAGCGCCCCGTACCGTATTTCGCTCGGCATATTGGCTCCGCTGCTGCTGCTGTTGAGCCTGCGGGCCGTGCGCAACGACCGTTTCGTCAGCGGAACGATTGTCTGGCTGCGGTCGGGGGCGCTGGCCCTGCTCTTCGCCAATGTCGCGCTGGGGCTGTTCTATGCGATACTCTATTCGACGACCTATATCTTCGGCCTCGAGGGCAAATGGATCGAGCACGTTGCGGTCTGGGCCGTGACGATTGTCGAGACGCTGGCCGTGCCGGTGCTCTTCCTGATGATGGCCGACCGCTGGCGGGGCGCCGAACTGCGCGGCAACCGCATCCTCGAGGTGCTGCTGAACTACATCGTGACCCCGGCGCTGCTGATTTATACCGTGATTCTCTACCTCTACATGGCCAAAATCCTCTTTACGTGGTCGCTGCCCGAGGGCGGCGTGGCCTATCTGGTCTTCGGGTTCACGATGACGACGCTCGCCGTGAAGGCGCTGGACCAGTTGCTCGACAAGCGGATTTACAACTGGTTCTTCGGCCGTTTCAGCCTGGTGTCGCTGCCGATGCTGGTGCTGTTCTGGATCGGCGTGGTGCGCCGCACGAACGAATACGGACTGACCGAACCGCGTGTCTATCTCGTGGTGTGCGGCGGGCTGATGACCTTTTGCGTGCTGCTGTTCCTCTCGCAGCGCGTGGGACGCTACCTGTGGGTATGCCTTGCGGCATGGGTGACTTTCGCCGTGCTGGCCTACGTCCCCGTCCTCGAGCCGGAGCGCGTCGCCGTGCGGTCGCAGGCGGACCGTGCCGAACGGATTGCCCGTTCGCTCGGACGGCTCGATGCCGACGGACGGTTGTCGCTGGCGCCGCTGGCGATGGCCGACACCGTTCACAAAGAGGAGTACCGCCGGCTTTACGAATCGCTGGAATACATCCGGCGAGACAGTGCCGCCTTTGCGCCCTTCGGCGTGAAACTCGATGATTTTGCCGCTATCTTCCCCGACGGGATGCGCGATTACGTGAAGTGGGGATACGATTACGACATCGTGTCGATCGATGATCGGTACATCAGCGTCGATATGCCCGCAAATGCGTCGTTCGAGGTTGTCGCGGGCTATTCCCGCTATTATGCGAACCTGCACTACTGGAGTGACGACGGGTTCCGTTACACCAACGACACGCTGCGTATCTGGCTGGGCGAAAAAGAGCCTGTGATGGTGATTGCGGGTGCTGAACTGCTGAAAGCGCAGTTGGAAAAGAGCGGGTTTATGCCTGCCGAGAGTGCCGTTCCGACCGACGGGCAGGCGTTGAAACTGCTGGATTACCGCAGCGAGCGCTGCCGGATTCTGTTCGGACGGCTGGAAATCGAGCGCAGGGATTCGACAGCCACGCTCTCCGATGTGTCGATAAACTCCGTCTGGATGCGATGACCTCGGTTTATGCGCATCCCCGGCTGGGGGAGGTGACGCTCTCGCGCACGTTGCGTGCACGTCGTGTTTCGATTTCGGTGCGTGCCACGGGTGTCGTGCGGCTCTCGTTTCCCTATGGGGTGTCGCAGAAACGCGCTCTGGAGTTCCTCGAACAGAAGGCCGAATGGATAGAAGCGGCCCGCGAACGGTTGGCCCGCAAGCGGGCGGCCATGCCTCCGCAGTTGCCGCCTGCGGAGCAGAAAGCCCGCATCGAGGAGCTGCGCCGGGCCGCCAAAGCCGACCTTCCGGGCCGCATCGCGCGGCTGTCGGAAGCGACGGGGCTGAAATACGAAAAACTCTCGATTCGCGCCTCGCGCACGAAATGGGGGAGTTGTTCGGGGCGTAACCACATCTCGCTGAGCCTCTTCCTGATGACCCTCCCGGAGCATCTGCGCGACTACGTGATCATCCACGAACTTTGCCACACGGTCCACCACAACCATTCGCCGCGTTTCCATGCGCTGGTCGACCGGCTGGTCGGAGGACGCGAAAAAGCCCTTAACAAGGAGTTAAGGGCTTTCACGATTCGTTGAGTCGTTGCGCAGGTCGGGCGGCTATCGCTGGCCGAGGACCTCTTTCTCCCCCTTATACGTGAACGCCATAAAGACGATCGAGAGGAAGCAGGCTCCGATCAGCAGGATGAATGTCCAGTCCCAGCCGGCCTTGTCGGCTACGGACCCGATCACGATATTGGCCAGGATGGCCGTGCCGAGGAAATAGCCGAAGAATCCGGTCAGTCCGGCGGCCGTTCCGGCGGCGTTCTTCGGGGCCAGGTCGAGCGCCTGCACGCCGATGAGCATGACCGGGCCGTAGATGAAGAACCCGATGGCGATCAGCGACATGGTGACGATGACGTAATTCGACGAGAACTGCCAGTAGAGGAAGATGAACACCGCGACGATCGCCATGAAGAGGATGGTCGGGACGGCGCGGCGTCCGTGGAACACCTTGTCGCTCAGCCAGCCGCAGATCAGCGTGCCGGGAATGGCGGCGAATTCGTAGGCGAAATAGGCCCAGCCGGCCTGCTTGATGTCGTAGCCCTGCGCGTCTCGGAGGTAGGTCGGAGCCCAGTCCAAGCATCCGTAGCGCACCATGTAGACGAAAGCGTTGGCAATGGCGATGAACCAAAGCAGCTTGTTGTTCAGGACGTATTTGAAGAAAATCTCACGCGTCGTGAGCACCTCTTCCTGCTTGGCGCTGTAATTCTTCGGGAAATCGTCGCGCCATTTCTCCACCGAGGGAAGGCTGCACGACTGCGGCGTGTCGCGGATGAGCACATAGGCCAGGATGGCGATGAAGATCGCCACGACCGCCGGGAAAAGATAGGTGCCGATCAGGAAATAGAACTCCGAATGGCTTCCGTAGAACCACGAGCCGAACCAGATGGCGCCGTAGACGGCCATCGGGCCCACCAGCGCCCCGCCCACGTTGTGGGCGCAATTCCAGATCGACATCTTCGTGCCGCGTTCGTTGATCGAGAACCAGTGGGTCATGACGCGGCCGCACGGAGGCCAGCCCATGCCGTTGAACCAGCCCACCAGAAAGTTCAGGACGGCCATCAGGACGATGGCCAGCTGCTTGCGCTCCGGGCCGAGCAGCGTGACCGGCACGATCATGAACATCATCGACACGGCGGCCAGCACCAGTCCCAGCGGCAGGAACACGCGGGCGTTGCTCCGGTCGGAGACGCTTCCCATCAGGAATTTCGACAGGGCGTAGGCCACGGCGTTCATCGAGAGGACGATGCTCAGTTCGCTCTGGTCGAAGCCCAGGAGCGTGAGCTCCGGGATAGCCATCGAGAAATTCTTCCGGACGATGTAAAAACCGGCATATCCGATGAAGATGCCCAGGAATACCTGCAGACGCATGCGCTTGTATTTCGCGTCCACCTTGTCGGCTTCCATTTCCGGTTTATACGCAGGAGGTTGTAGTAATTTCCACATAGAAAGAGATAGGTTGGATTGGTTTTTAGGTTCTGTTCCGCCGGGGCCGCCGCGGTGGTTCCTGATTTATCCCCGAAAGCCCCTCCTTTTCGGGACGGGGCTTCGGGGTATGATCGGATTTCGACGGTTCAAGCTGATTTATTTTTGCTCAAAGATATAATTTTTTGCTACATCGGTGAAATTTTTCACCTGTTCATCGATCCATGCCTGGTCGCGGCCCAGTTCGCGGGCCATGATTGCGGCGGCCTTCGGGGCTGCGGCGATCGCCTCGCGGGCGTCGACGAACAGCAGGCGCACACGCCGCGACAGCACATCCTCGAGCGTGATGGCCATCTCCTCGCGCACGGCCCAGACCACTTCGGCCAGCGTGTAGCCGAATTTCTCCGAGAGCTTCTCGCCCAGCGCGGGCTCCTTTTCGATCAGTTGGAGAATCTTCGGCTCGTCCGATCCGTAGACGTACATGTGGTCCGTGAGGTCGGGGTTCTTGCGGTAGCCGTGGATGTGGAATTTTTGGGTGACGCACTTGCGTTTGGGAAGCCCGCACACCTCGATCGCCTTGTCCACCGTGTCTTCGGCCATCAGGCGGTAGGAGGTCCATTTGCCGCCCGTGATCGTCACCAGACCGTTGTCCGAGGTGATCACCTTGTGGCTGCGCGAAATCTCCTTCGTGTTCTTGCCCTCCTTCTTGGGCGCCGCCAGCGGACGCTGGCCCGCGAATACCGAGAGGATGTCCTTATAGGTCGGAGCCGGGTTCATGTAGAGTCCCGCGGTGCCGAGGATGAAATCGATCTCCTCCTTCAGCGGACGCGGCTCCTCCTCGGGGGTCGGGCGCACGATGTCGGTGGTGCCGACCACGACCTTGTCGTGCCAGGGCACGGCGAACAGCACGCGGCCGTCGGAGGTCTTGGGAACCATGATGGCGTAGTCGCTCTGCAGGAATTTCATGTCCAGCACGATGTGCACGCCCTGGCTCGGGGTGACCATCTTGCGGTGCTCGGGGCTGTCCATGTGCATGATGTCGTCGACGAAGCAGCCGGCGGCGTTCACCACGCTGCGGGCCTTGAGCGTGTACTCCTTGCCCGTGAGGTTGTCGACGAATTTCACGCCGGCGACCTTGCCCGCCTCGTCGTGCAGGATGCCCGTCACCGAGGCGTAGTTGACGACCGTACCGCCGTTCTCGACGCAGGTCTGCGCGAGGTTGATGGCCATACGCGAATCGTCGAACTGGCCGTCGTGGTAGACCACGCCGCCTTTGAGGCCCTTCTCGACCGAGGTCGGGATGTATTTCATCACCTTCTTCGCCGAGATGTATTTCGAACGCCCGTAGCCGAAGCCGAACGAGAGCATGTCGTAGAACGTCAGACCGCAGAAATAGAGGAAATTGTCCCAGTAGCGGTAGTTCGAGATGACGAAAGCCTGGTCCTTGACCAGGTGCGGGGCGTTGGCCTTCATGCGGCCGCGTTCGCGCAGCGCCTCCAGCACCAGCATCACGTCGCCTTTCTGGAGGTAACGCACGCCGCCGTGCACCAGTTTGGTCGAGCGGCTCGACGTACATTTGGCAAAGTCGGTCTTTTCAAGACACGCTACGCTCATGCCGCGCGTGGCCGCGTCGACCGCCACACCCAGTCCCGTGGCACCGCCGCCCACGACTACCATGTCCCAGATTTTGTCCTTGTCGGACAGTTTGTTGATTTGCGCCGCTCTTTCCATATATGCGAATGTATAATGTTTATGAGTTTCGTTTCGGAACAAAAGTACAAAGGTTTTTCGCGATTTCAAAATAAAATCGATTTTATTTTGAAATAATATGCCCCTGCCGGTGTTTCTCCCGGAAAGTGAATTTATACGCCCGGGTGAATCTATTTCGAATAATTTTCGTATCTTGGTCTGCAGAAACCGTTAAATTTCAAATTGAGCATGAATAAATCCGGCGAAGAACCCCTTTTGAGCCTTCCGGAACGGCACAGCCGCATCCTGGCACTGCTCCAGCAGAACGGCTCGATTTCGGTGACGCAACTCTCCGAACTCTTCAAGGTTTCGGAGGTGACCATCCGCAAGGACCTGTCGTATCTCGAACAGCAGAAAAAACTCTATCGTACGCACGGCAGCGCTATTCTCATAAGCCCCTATATCAGCGACCGACACGTCAACGAGAAGGAGAAAAAGAACGTCGCCGAAAAACGGGCCATCGGCGCTGCGGCCGCGGCGCTCGTGTCGCAGGACGATTCGATCATCATCGCCTCGGGAACGACGATGGCCTTCCTGGCCCGGGAGATCAAGCCTGCCGGACACCTGACGGTCATCACGGCGGCGGTGCCCGTGACGCAGATACTCTCGCAGCACGCCGATGTGGACGTCATCCAGCTGGGCGGCATCACGCGCAGCAGTTCCGTTTCGGTCGTGGGTCCCTTTGCCGAGTCGATGCTGCGCAATTTCAACTGCAGCAAGCTGTTCGTCGGCGTGGACGGCATCGACACCGATTTCGGGCTGACGACGACCAACATGCTCGAGGCGTCGCTCAATGGCGCGATGATAAACGCCGCGCAGAAGGTCGTGGTGCTGGCCGACAGTTCGAAATTCGGACGCCGCGGATTCAGCAAAATCTGCGACCTGGAGGCCGTGGACCGCATCATCACCGACAGCGGCGTGCAGCCCCTCTATCTGGAACGCCTGCGCGAGCGCGGAATCGAGGTGACGGTGGTGGACGTCTGAAACCCACTTATATATAATAAAAGAGCGGCAAGAATCCTGCCGCTCTTTTATTATATTATCGGGGACCTACTTTTTCAGCAGGGCCTGCAGCCGCTCGGGATAGTCGGTGGTGATGTAGTCCACGCCCTGCCCGATGAAATATTTCATATCCTCCTCCGAATCCACGGTCCAGACATTGACCTCGAGACCCTGCTCGTGCGCCTCTTTCACCCAGTTGGGATGCTTGCGCAGCACGCCCATCGAGTAGTCGATGCCGGCCAGCCCCAGTTTCTTGATGCTCTTGGGAGGCAGGTCGCCGTTGAGGTAGTAGATTTTGGTGTCGGGGAGGAGCTTCTTGAACGCCAGGCAGGCGTTGATCGAGAAGGCGATGATGTCCGTCCGGTCCAGCACCTTGTATTTCTTGAGCTCCTTGACGATCATTTCGGCGGCGAGGTCCTCGCGGTTGTAATCCGAAAGTGATTTCATTTCGAGAATCAGGCGCGTGTCGGGTTTCGACGCGACGAGCTTGAGGTAGGCGTCGAACGTGGGGATGTTCTCGCCGTTGGGCAGCACGATGGCCGTGATCTCCTTGGCCGTAGATTTCTCCATATCGACATCGGTGCCTTTGTACTTGCGGTCGTGGTTGACGATCAATTTGTTGTCGGCCGTGAGCCACACGTCGATCTCCGAGCCGTAGACGCCGATGGCATCGGCCTTGGTGAACGATGCCAGCGAGTTCTGCGCCGACTCCGGGGCGGTCCAGTAACCGCGGTGGGCGATCACCTTGGGCTGTGCGATGACGGCTCCTCCTGCGAGCAGCAGGGCGGCCGTGAAAATGATCTTTTTCGTCATATCGTTTGAAATTTTGGTTGGTGACTTGTGAAATGAAACCTCTGCAAAGTTAATAAACATTTCCGGATTTACAAGCCGAAAGCCGACCGGAAGCGGCATTTTCATCCCATCGTATTGCAATCGTTCCCGAGGTTTTTTTCTATGAAATGGTTGAATATTGATACTAATTGAGGAAATTGTGCAATGCGGGTTCCGGAATTTTTCCTATCTTCGTGCAATTCGAATCACTTAAAACCACATGATAGGAACCATGAAAGAAAAAGTCAGCAAGAAATTCCAGGAACTTTACGGTGAAGGCGCCATTCTGTTCGCCTCGCCGGGACGTATCAACCTGATCGGCGAGCACACGGATTACAACGGAGGATTCGTCTTCCCGGGCGCCGTGGACAAGGGCATCGTCGCCGCCATCAAACCCAACGGCACGGACAAGGTCCGCGCCTATGCGCTCGACCTGGGCGAGAGCTCGGAGTTCGGCCTGAACGAGGCGGACAAACCCGCCCAGAGCTGGGCCTGCTATATCTTCGGTGTCTGCCGCGAGATTCAGAAGCGCGGCGGGGTGATCGGCGGTTTCGACACGGTGTTCGCGGGCGACGTGCCCCTGGGCGCCGGCATGTCGTCGTCGGCGGCGCTCGAATCGACTTACGCCTTTGCGCTGAACGACCTTTGGTCGCTGGGAATCGACAAATTCGAACTGGCGAAGATCGGACAGGCTACCGAGCACAACTACTGCGGCGTGAACTGCGGCATCATGGACCAGTTCGCCTCGGTGTTCGGCAAGAAGGGCAACCTGATCCGTCTGGACTGCCGTTCGCTGGAATACGCTTATTTCCCGTTCGACCCGAAGGGGTACAAACTCGTCCTGCTCGACTCGCGCGTGAAGCACGAGCTGGTGGGTTCGCCCTACAACGACCGCCGTGCATCGTGCGAGCGCGTCGCCAAGATGCTGGGACAGGAGTTCCTGCGCGG
The DNA here is from genome assembly GCA_001941065.1 of Alistipes sp. Zagget8. Lineage (GTDB taxonomy): Bacteria > Bacteroidota > Bacteroidia > Bacteroidales > Rikenellaceae > Alistipes. The sequence continues at coordinate 205,372 of MSHJ01000010.1, read as the reverse complement.
CGCCACGATGGAGCAGTTGGACGCCGTCAAGGATAAGATTTCGGAGGAGGACTACAAGCGTGCCCGCTATGTGATCGGCGAGGAGAAGCGCGTGCTGGATGTCTGCGAGGCGCTCGAGAAGGGCGATTACGAGACGGTCGGCAAACGGATGTACGAAACGCACTGGGGCATGTCGAAGGATTACGAGGTGTCGTGCGAGGAGCTGGACTTTTTGGCCGAGGTTGCCGAGGAGTGCGGCGTGAGCGGTTCGCGCATCATGGGCGGCGGCTTCGGCGGCTGCACGATCAACCTGGTGAAGGACTCGCTTTACGACAATTTCATCGCCACGGCCAAGGAGAAATTCAATGCCAAGTACGGCCATGAACCCAAGGTCTATGAGGTGGTGATCTCCGACGGTTCGCGCCGGCTGCAATAATCCTGCGTTATAGGATGAAAAATCCCGGAGTTTTCGAAAACTCCGGGATTTTTTTATTTCAGTCGAGCATCTTTTGCAGCATGATCTCGTCGATGTAACCTTCGGGCCGCCATATCCAGTCGCGTTTGACGCCGATTTCCGTAAATCCCGCGCTGCGGAACAACCGCAGGCTCGCCTCGTTGTCGGCGCCGACAGTGCACCATAGCTGGTGTGTGCGCAGCGTGTCATGCGTGTAACGGCAGAGGGTTTCCAGCGCGTCGGAGGCGTAGCCGCGGCCCCGGTCGCTCTGCTCGTAGATGAGGATGCCGATGCCTGCCCGGCGATGGATCGGGTCGTATTCGAATAGGTCGATGGCTCCGACCGGCTTGCCGCCCGGCAGCGTCTCGACGATCAGCCGCAACTGCCCGTCGCAGAGCACTCCGGCCGTGTCCTGATGCCGTTCGACGAAGCGCCGCATCTGGTAGTGCGAAAACGGTTCCGTCGTGCCGCTGACCGGCCAGATGTCGCAGTCGTTCTCCCAGGTGTACATCAGGTCGGCGTCCTCCGGCTCCACGGCCCGCAGGCGGATGGTGCGGCCTTCGATGTTCATTACAACCCGATGATCTTGTTGCGGATCAGCATCGCTACGCCCCAGGCGTTGGCGTTCTCGGTCATCTTCGACACGCGGAATTTGGTGTCCTTGTAGACCAGGTTGAGCGAATACTTGTTCGTCGCCGACTTGAGCGGCAGCATGATGTAGTCGCCCGCCGCCGCGAGGTTGCCGCCGACGATGACCGTCTCGGGGTTGAAGGTGTTGATCAGGAAGGCCACGGCCTTGCCGACCTTCTCGCCCGCCTCTTCGATCAGCTCGATCGAGAGGTTATCGTCGTTCTTCGCCGCGGCGATGATGTCGTCGATATGGATGGTCTTCTGCTGGTCGTATTTCTCCCGCAGGATGGTGTTCACGCCGTTCTGGATCAGGTGGCACATCTTGTCCTCGATGGCGATACCCGAAACCTCGGTCTCGAGGCAGCCCTTTTTGCCGCACGAGCAGATGATCTCGTTGTCGAAGAACGGGATGTGCCCGAATTCACCCGCGAAACCGCTCTTGCCGTAGTACAGCTGCCTGTCGACCACGATGCCGATGGCCACGCCGCGGCCCATGTGGAGATACAATACGTTGCTCTCGTCCTTCGACTTGCCGCAGGTGTACTCGGCGTAGCACCGCGCCCGGGTGTCGTTTTCCAGCAGTACGCGGATGCCGACGCGCTCTTCGAGCATATCGCGCAGCGACTGCTCGCTGGTGGTGAAATATTTGTAGCTGCGGCCCGTGTCGGGATTCACGCGTCCCGTCATGCAGACGCCCAGGCCGAGGATTTTCCCGCGGTCGATGCCGCACGAGGCGATGAAATTCTCGATGTTCGTGCAGATGCGCTCGATGCACTGCGGGCGGTCCAGCAGTTCGAATGTGAAATCGTTCTCCTCCTTGATGATGTTGTTCTGGAGGTCGGTGATCATAAAGCGCATGTTGTCGCGGCCGACATTCACGCCGGCGAAATAAATCGCCGAATTGGCCAGTCCGAAAATGTTGGGCCGCCGTCCGCCCGGGGTCTCCACTTTGCCCAGGTCCGTCACGATGTTCTCGTCGACGAGTTCCTGCACCAGTTTGGTGATCGTCGGAACGCTGATATGTAACTCTTTCGTCAGCTCCGAAAGCGTGCATTCGCCGTTGACGGCCATGTGCGCGATGATATTGCGCTTGATGATGCTGTTTTTGTGAGAAATACCCTTCAGGGCATCATCTTCGTGTTTGTTGAAAAATTCGGTCAGTGATGTCATCCGTACAATCTCATTTTTAACTAACTCTACAAATATAACGAGTTTATTTAATAAATGCAACCAATTTTTAATAAAATTTAATAAATTTTATTTCAGAATAGGATATGAAAAAGCAACGCTCTGAAAATCAGAACGTTGCTTTTTGGGTGTGACTTTTTGTTTTATAAAGTGGCTTTCGATTCCACGACTGCGTTGGCATCCACCTTGCGGATCAGGCCCTGCAGTACGGTGCCGGGGCCGAGTTCGGTGAACTCCGTCACGCCGTCGGCCAGCATGTTCTTCACGATGTAGGTCCAGCGCACGGGAGCCGTCAGCTGGGCGATCAGGTTGGCCTTGATGGTGGCGGGATCGGTGTAGGGCTTGGCATCCACATTCTGGTAGATCGGGCACACGGGCGTCTGGAACGGCGCTTCGGCGATGGCCTTTTCCAGCTCCTGCTTGGCAGGCTCCATCAGCGGCGAGTGGAACGCACCACCCACGGGCAGGCGCAGGGCACGGCGGGCTCCGGCGGCCTTGGCTTTTTCACAAGCGGCGTCCACGGCTTCCACGGCACCCGAGATCACGAGCTGACCCGGGCAGTTGTAGTTGGCGGCGACCACGACGCCGTCGACCGACGCGCAGATCTCCTCGACAGCGCTGTCTTCCAGTCCGAGGATGGCGGCCATCGTGCCGGGCTGTGCCTCGCAGGCGGCCTGCATGGCCATGGCACGCTTCGAGACGAGCTTCAGACCGTCCTCGAACGAGAGGGCTCCGGCAACCACGAGGGCCGAGAACTCGCCCAGGGAGTGTCCTGCGGCGGCATCGGGCTTCACGCCCAGGGCCTTGGCCATGATGACCGAGTGGAGGAATACGGCGGGCTGGGTGACTTTGGTCTGCTTCAGCTCCTCGTCCGTACCGGCGAACATGATGTCGGTGATGCGGAACCCGAGGATTTCGTTGGCCTTCTCGAAAAGCTCCTTTGCGGCCGGAACATTGTCGTAGAGGTCCTTGCCCATGCCGACAGCCTGGGCGCCCTGACCCGGGAATACGTATGCGTGTTTCATAATTTTTTGCGTTTTTTACGTTTGCGGGGGCAAAGATACGAATTTATTTTCTAATTTTGCACCGCAATGGTTCACAAAGGGCCGGGCAAGGCCCCGTGTGATGAAAAGGGAATGCCGTGTGAATCGGCAGCAGTTCCCGCTGCTGTAAGTTCCGTTAGTTGCCGCAACACGCTGAAGCCACTGGTCGCAGGACCGGGAAGGCGTTGCGGCAGGAACGAGCCAGAAGACCTGCCTTGCATCTCCCCGAAGAGGAGGATCTTTTTTTCGAGCGCATCTGCGGAGAACGGAGCATCGTAGGGTTTTGTGGCCGGGCCATGAAACGGCGGCCGGAAGGCGGCCTGAGGCGAAAAAGAGATTCGATTCCGGGAGGTTCCGGGACCGGATTTTTTATTTTACGAACATATCAAAACCCAAAAAACAAAAACATGAAAAGATTTCTTGTTACCCCCCCCCTTATCTTGTTAGCCGCTCTGGCTTTCGTCGGCTGCGACGATAACGAATACATCTATTACGAGCTTCCCGACACCCGGGTAATCGATTTCGAAGCCGCCAACCTGGGCACCGACGGCTTTATCTGGGGCAAGGGTCAGGCTACGGAACAGGACGACACGGACTGGCAGGGTAAGCCGATCAAGTCGAACCTCTACTATGGTCCGATCTACACGGAGAAAGAGGCGCAGATGTATACCTATTATTCGGACAACGGACACACCGTGGACAGTTGGGGCGGTCTGGTCGTTTCGAACCACAAGGACAAGAAGACCGAAGGCTATACCAATGACAAGAGCGTCTACGGTGACGGAGGAGCCGACGGTTCGGCGCAGTTCGCGGCTATTTATTATTCCGAGTATACGCCGAACGGCAAAGGTATTCCGACAGTCAATTTCGTGGGCGGCGTGAAACCCGTATCGGTGGCTGTGGCCAATACGACCTATCTCTACCTCTATTTCAAGGGTTCCTCGCCGGCGACGCTGGTCGATGTGAAGGCCGTGATTACGGGTTACAACAGCGGTATTAAGACCGGAGAAGTGACCGTAACGCTCGTGGACAAGGCTTCGGAGACGGTGAAATCGGGCTGGGAGACGGTCGATCTGTCGGCGCTCGGAACCGTTACCTCGCTGACCTTTGCGGTATCGACGACCGACTATATGTGTCCGACCTACTTTGCTATCGACAACCTGACCTACGAGAAATAAGCGGACGGAGATTTCGGAGATTAGACTCCGTTCGAAAAAGAACCCGTAAGGACTGCCTGCCTTACGGGTTCTTTGTTTTCGGTGCGGGTGTGGGGTTTCAGAGCTGCGTGAGCACGAGGACGCTGTGGGGCTGGACGCCGACGCAGAACGTGCCGTTGAGGCTTTCGAGCTTCAGCGACGGGGCGATCTGCTCGTCGCCGCCGGGCAGACGGCGCTCTTCGTAGGCGTAGACCTTGCAGGCCCCGCTGCCGCCGCGGAAGGCGTTTTTCAGGTCGAAGCTCAGGGTGTTGTCCGTGGCGTTGGCGATCACATAGGTCCAGCGGCCGTCGTCGGCGCAGACGGCCGTTCCCGCCGCGAAATCGTTGCCGAGGTCGAGCGGATAGACCTCCGAACCCTTGCGCACGAAGCGCGTCAGCAGCGAATAGGCATAGTACTGCGGCCGCGTTTCGTAGTCGTATCTCAGCGAGTTGTAGATGCCCGGATCGGGGTCCTGACGGTAGGCTTCCCGCATATAGCGCCACATCCCCAGCTGCTGCATCGCGGCATAGGGTTCGTTGCGGCCGTAATACTGGTCGATAAGGCTCCAGTAGCTCGTGCCGACGGCTCCCGCATTGAGGAAATTCACGACCAGCCGCGTCATCAGCACGCCCCGGTCGTAACGGTCGATGTCCGTCTGGCGCGTAGCCCCGACGCACTGGTTCGATCCGAACTCCCCGACGAAATGGTCTTTGCCAGCCCGGGCGGCTGCGGCGACGTTGGCCTCCTCCCACGCGAGAATCGTGCGGTTGGGGGTGTCATAGCCGAAGATGTAGGTGTGGCTGTTGAACAGGTCGGCTTCCTGCGCGAGGTCCCGGGCGCATCCCTCGAGGAAGAAACGCCGCGTGTCGGTGTTGTCCGAGAGGTTGAGCCGCACTTTGTCGCGGATGCCGTCCGCACGCAGGTGCCGGTCGAGGACCTTGACCAGCGGAACGTAGCGTTCGAGCGGGATGATGTTGCCGTCGGGTTCGTTGAAGGGCGTCAGCTCCTTGATGCAGGTGTAGCCCCGCCGTTCGATCAGGTGCTTGGCCACGGTCGAGAAACTCTCGGCGAATTCCTCGTTGTCGGCGGGCTCCACGACCCAGTTCGTCCCCTCGGACGAACAGAGAAAATGGCGTTTCACATCGGCATGGGCCGGGTCGAGCAGGTCGCACCAGGTGGGGCATCCCCACAGCACGAGCGTCACGTCGGCCTGCATCTCCTGGGCGATGTCCAGCACCTTGTAGAGCGACTGCATCTCGGCCGATTCGAACGTGAAGCGGTCGAGCGCCGCGACGTTCGGGTCGCCGTTGTCGTTGAGGGGTTCCCACCAATGGGGCAGCAGCATCACGCGGAAGCGCTGAATGCCCATCTTGCGGATGCGCGGCACGACGATTTCATCCCAATCCGAGGCTTTCGCCCCGTCGTGGCGGGTGACGTTCTGCGACAGGAAATGCGGGTCGAGCTCCACGCCCAGTCCGACGAGCGTGACGCCCGTCGAATGGCGGACGCTCACCTCCGTGCTCGCGTTGCGCTCGTAACCCGGCGTATGGGTGGCTTCGGGCAGGCGTTCGGCATCCCTGGACTCTGCCGAGGATGCCGAACATCCGGCAAGCGTCAGCAGGGCCAGCGCAAACGTCCGGATGATTTTCGTCTGTCTCATATCCGTATCAGAGGTTGAAGGCGCGTTTGAGTTCGTCCATCTGCTCCTGCGTGGTGCCCGTCGGCTCGAACCCCATCGACTTGGCCGTCAGGTAGATTTGCGCAGACTTGGAGAGTACGTCCACCTGGTCGAAGGCCTCCATGATGTCGGGACCGACGGCGCAGACGCCGTGTTTCTCCCACATCACCACGTCGTATTCCCGGAGCTGTTCGATGGTGGCTTCGGCGAGTTTCGTGGAGCTCGGCATCTCGTAGGGCACGATGCCCAGTCCCTTGGGGCAGAAGGCCCGCGTCTCGGGGATCATCGACCACAGCAGGTTCGTGAGCACGTCCTTGGCCAGGAACGCCGGGTTGTGGGTCATGGCGATGAGGTCGATCGGGTGGGTGTGGACGGCGGCGGTGTAGCCGTTGCCCGAGGCGATCATCTGGTCGTGCATGGCCAGGTGAGAAGCCAGCTCGGAGGTGGGCTTCACGGGGTTGTCGGCGATGATCTCATACGACGCGCAGTCGTCGAGGATGCGGATCACCGAGCCGTTCTCCATCGGCCACCGCGCCAGATCGCGCATGCGGCGGTTGGTGCCCTTGCAGAAGAAATAGCACCCCTTGAGGTGGGGCAGCGTCATGCCGAACGGAACCGGGGCGCTGATCGGGGCCATCGAACGGATGGCGTCGTCGGCATAGGCCGTGACGTTGACCGTGATGTTGCCGCCGTTGCGCTCGGCCCAGCCTTTCTGCCAGAGGTAGCCGGCCACTTCGGCGACTTCGGCCACGCGCTTGGCCAGTTCGGGCCTGTTTTCGAGGATTGATTTCATATCGGTTTTTTATTGAAACAGCGAAGGGAAGAAAATCGAGAAGAGCAGGATTGCGAGACCTGCGATGAGCGTTGCGAGGGTGCGGCTGCCGCAGCCTTTCCACTCCTTGAGCAGGATGCCCCAGACGTTCGAGAAGATGACGTTGAGCGACATCAGTATGCTCCACGAGAATGCGAGCAGGATGGGCGACCCCGTGAGGAAGCTCTTGCCCATCTCCAGCCCGAAGAACTGCGAGTACCACAGTACGCCGGCCAGGGCGCAGAACAGCAGGTTGTTGACCAGCACCGAACCCGGCACACCGAAATACTCCCCGGCGGTACGGTTGCGGACGTTCTGCCAGAGGCAGTAGACGGCGTTGGTGACGAATCCGCCCATGGTGACGAGCAGGATGACCGGAAGCCCGGCATAGAGCGGATCGACGCCCTGCGCTGCGGCCGCGGCCTTGATCGGGGCTCCGGCGTCGAGGCCCAGCGCGAAGCAGGCGCTCATCACGCCGGCCAGCAGCGCCACGGCGAGGCCTTTGGTCAGCGCGAAATCCTTGATTGCGGCGCGTTTCTCCTCCTCGGTCATGTTGGCGGCGCGGAGCGACCCGGCGTAGCCGATCACGGCGATGCCGGCGAGGGTCACGCAGACGCCCAGCAGCAGGATGAGACCTTGCCCGTGCAGGAGGTCCGTGCCGGCGAACAGCGCCGGGAGCAGCGTTCCGAAGGCCGAGCAGGTGCCCAGCGAGATCGACTGTCCGAGCGCTACCCCGAGGTAGCGCATCGAGAGTCCGAAGGTCAGTCCTCCGACGCCCCACAGGGCGCCGTATATAACGGCCTTGAGGGCGCCGCCCTCACCCAGCAGGGTGAAGAGCGAGCCGCCCTCGGGCACGGCGATCAGGGCTCCCAGCAGCGGAAAGACCAGCCACGCGAAAATTCCCTGCACGAGCCAGAAACTTTCCCAGCTCCACTCCCTGACCTTTTTGATCGGGACATAGGAACTCGACTGTCCGAAGCTGCCGATGGCGATGATCAGCAATCCGATGAGTATCTCCATGGTTTATGCACGTTTCGAGGTGACCTCGCGTTCGTATTTCTGGATTTCGGCGATGAAATCTTCGCCCACGGGAACGTTGTTGCGCATGCAGAACATATCCCACACGGCGTTCCAGGGCAGCGATTTCGACTCCTCGAGCAGCGCCAGCCGCTCGAAGCCCTGTCCTTTGGCCTCGTATTCGCGCAGCGTCTTCAGCGGCTCCAGCAAGGCCTGCATCAGGCATTTCTGCGTGGCACGCGAACCGATGACGTAGGCGCCGATGCGGTTGATCGAAGCGTCGAAATAGTCCAGGCCGATGTGTACGCGGTCGAGGGCGTCGCAGCGCACGATCTCCTTGCAGAGCTCCAGCGTCTCGTCGTTCATGATCGTCACGTGGTCCGAGTCCCAGCGCACCGGGCGCGATACGTGGAGCATGATCTCGGGAGTGAACAGCAGCAGCGACGAAATCTTGTCGGCGACGATTTCGGTGGGGTGGAAATGGCCCGTGTCGAGGGTCACGATCTTGCCGCGCGAGGTGCCGTAGCCGATGTAGAAATCGTTCGAACCCACGGTGTAGCTCTCCAGCCCGATGCCGAAGACCTTCGACTCGATGCAGTCCTTCATGTTGTCGTATTTCTTCTCGAAAATCTTGTCGAGCGAATCCTTTAGCAGGGCGCGGTACTCCATGCGGTTGACCGTGAGGTCCTTCGAGCCGTCGTGCACCCAGACGTTCATGATGCAGGGGTCGCCCTGCGCCTTGCCCATCTCCTCGGCGATGGCGCGGCAGCGCTTGGTGTGCTCGATCCAGAAATTGCGGATTTCGGGGTCGGGGTTCGACAGCGAGAGGTTGCCGCTCTTGGGGTGCGAGAACGACGTGGAGTTGAAATCGAGTTTCATGTCGTTCTGCTTCGCCCAGTCGATCCAGCCTTGGAAATGTTTGGGTTCCACCTGGTCGCGGTCGACGAACTCGCCGCCGAACTCGCCGTAGATTTCGTGGAGGTTCAGGCGGTGTTTGCCGGGAATGAACGACTTGGCCTTGAGGATGTCGGCACGCAGTTCCTCGATGTTGCGGGCCTTGCCGGGGTAGTTGCCCGTGGCCTGAATGCCGCCCGTGAGGTCTCCGCCCTGGTTCTCGAAGCCCGTCACGTCGTCCGCCTGCCAGCAGTGGAGCGAAAGGGCGATTTTCTGTAAAGCGGCGAGCGCTGCTTCGGTGTCGATGCCCAGGTCGGCATAACGTGCTTTTGCGACCTCGTAGGCCTGCTGAATCTGTTCGGTTTTCATTTTTTTGTCGTGTTTTAAGTTATTTTACGATTGTCTTGAAGCGGGTGTAAGCGGCGTCCCATGCAGCGGTGTCGCCCGGGGTGAAGCTCTCGGTGGGGATGCAGCGGGCGATCAGCGAGCGCATCTCGTGCAGCGTGCCGACGCATCCCGCGGCCCGGGCCTGGAGCATGATGTTGCCCACGGCGGTGGCCTCCGAAGGGCCTGCCGTCACGGGAATCCCGAGCGAATCGGCCGTGAACTGGTTCAGCAGGGCGTTCTTCGATCCGCCGCCGATGACGTGGAGGCGTTCGATCCCGAACGGCGCCAGCGACCGGAAGCGGTCGAGTACGAAGCGATATTTGAGCGCGAGGCTTTCGAAGATGGCGCGGATCATGGCGCTGTCGTCGTCGGGCGCGGGCTGTCCCGTGCGTTCGCAGTAGGCGCGGATGGCCGCCGGCATATCGCCCGGAGCGGCGAACGAAGCGTCGTCGGGGTCGATCATCGTCCGGAACGGCGCGGCCCCGGTGGCCATCTTCACGATCTCGGGGTAGGTGTAGTCGCGGCCCTCGTCCTTCCATTTCCGGAGGCACTGCTCCAGAATCCACATCCCCGTGATGTTCTTCAGCAGGCGGGTCGTACCTTCAACACCGCCTTCATTGGTGAAATTGTAGCGTTCGGTCCGCTCGTTGATTTGCGGTTCGCGGACCTCGATGCCCATCAGCGACCACGTCCCCGACGAGAGATAGGCGAAACGCTCGTTGGCGGCCGGCACGGCGGCGACGGCCGAGGCGGTGTCGTGGCCCGCCACGGCGACCACCGGAAGCTGCGGGACTCCGCAGGCGGCGGCCAGTTCGGGCCGGAGCGTGCCGATCCGGTGCCCCGGCATCACGATCGGCGGGAACAGCTCGGGCGAAAGGCCCATCTTCTCCAGCAGGCGCGGTTCGATGCGCTTCGTGCGGGGGTTCAGCAGCTGCGAGGTCGAAGCGATGGTGTATTCGGTGACCATCTCTCCGGTGAGCAGGTACGACAGGGCGTCGGGCATGAAGAGCAGCCGCTCGGCGGCAGCCAGCTGTGACGAATGGTCGCGCTGCATGGCGTAGAGCTGGTAGAGCGAATTGAAATTCATGATCTGGATGCCCGTGTCGCCGTAGACCTCCTCTTTCGGGAGCACTTTCGAGAAATACTCCTCGGGAGCGCCGTCGGTGTGCGGGTCGCGGTAGGCGTAGGGCAGTCCCAGCAGCGAGCCGTCCTTGCCGACAAAGGCGAAATCGACGCCCCACGTGTCGATGCCCACCGAGGTGATTTCGACCCCTTCGCGGGCGGCGGCCCGCAGGCCCTCGCACAGGTGCTCGTAAAGCGAAAAGATGTTCCAGTAATAATGGTTGCCCAGCGGCAGGATGGTATTCGGGAAGCGGGTCAGTTCCTTGAGTGCGAGCTCTCCGTCCCGGAGCGAGCCGAGAATGGTGCGGCCGCTGGTGGCCCCCAGGTCGAAGGCGACGAAGTGTTTGGGTTGCATGTTTCGGTTTGTGATTTTTGGGTTGTACAAAAAAACTCATTTTTTCGCCGTTTCAACGTTGTATTATGATGGATGACTTTTGTTTTTTGATTTTTCTCGCGCTTTGCCTCCGGAGGGGGTGACGCGGGTTGCGGATTTTTATATATATTTGTATAACCAAACTACTTTTTCGTTTCAGTAACCCGCAAAATGAAACCTGTAAACAATCATAAGTATCTGGTGAGCAGCGAAAAGGACCAGACGTGGGGCATCACGGTCGACACCGTGGGCAGCGAGTCCGTCGCCGCCGGCTACGAAACCTATCCCCCGCGGGTCGGACACCCCTCGGGTTTCTATTTTGACGTTGGAAAAGGGCGTGTGCTGGAGAGCTACCAGCTGCTCTATATCACCTCGGGCCGCGGCTCGTTTTACGGCCCCGGCCGCAAGCGCACCGACATCGGCGCCGGGGACATGGTGCTGCTGCGTCCCAACCGCTGGCACAGCTACATGCCCGACCGCGAAACGGGCTGGCACGAGTACTGGATCGGCTTCCGCGGTCCGAATGTCGATGCACGCTTCCGCAACGATTTCTTCGACGACAGCCGCGAGGTGTTCCGCGTGGGGGTCCGCGAGGAGATCACGGCCCTCTACGACAAGGCCATCGAGGTGGCCGAGAACGAACGTTCCTCCTACCAGCAGTACCTCGCCGGCATCGCCAACCTGCTGCTGGGCATGGCGATGTACTACCATTCGAACCACCAGTTCGTGTCGCTCGACGTGGTGGGGCAGATCGACCGGGCGCGGCGCATCATGCGCGAGGAGCTTTACGCCAACATCTCGCCCGACGAGGTGGCCCGGCGGGTGAACATGAGCTATTCGTGGTTCCGCAAGATGTTCCGCGACTACACGAACATCTCCCCGGCCCGCTACATGCAGGAGCTGCGGCTGCAGGAGGCCTGCCGCCTGCTGTCGGGAACGGCCATGAGCATCAAGGAGATCGCCTTCCGGCTCAATTACGGCGATGCCTCCTATTTCTCCAACATGTTCCGCCGCCACCTGCGGATGACCCCCGTCGAGTACCGCCGCCGCTTCGGTGTCGGCAGCGACGGTCCGTGTGCGGACGGCGGTGAGAATGAAGCCTGAAAAATCTGTAAAACCCCAATAAATATGCTGACCCAAATGCAAATTTTAAATTTTCGAAATGCCGGACGCTGGTTCGTACTGTGCTGCCTGCCGTTGCTGGCGGGCTCCTGCGGCAAGCGTGCCGCGATTGCCGACATGCGCTGCGAGTACCTCACGGCGCCGATCTCGGTGGACACCCCCTCGCCCCGCTTTACCTGGACCTACGAAGCCGCCGATGCTTTCGCGCAGGCCGGCTACCGCCTGAGCGTGGCCACGAAGCCTGAAAAACTGGACGCTCCCGATGTCTGGGACTCCGGGGAGGTCGCCGGCAGCCGCTCCTTTGCCGCGATGCCCGACGGCGGGCTGTTAGCCTCGCGAACCCCTTATTACTGGCAGGTCGAGGCGTGGGACGCCGACGGACGGCGGATCGTTTCGCCCGTTGCGGAGTTCGAGACCGCGCTGATGGACACCTCCGAATGGCAGGCCCGCTGGATTTCCGACGCCCATGACCGGGATTTTGTCCCTGCGCCGATGCTGCGGCGTGCGTTCGACGTGAAATCCGGCGTCGAGCGTGCCCGGCTCTATGTGAGCGCCGCGGCCTATGCGAAGATGGGCCTGAACGGCGAACCCGTTTCGGGAAATCTCCTCGACCCGGGCTACACCCATTACGACAAGCGCAACCTCTATGCCGTGCACGACGTTACGGACCGTCTCCGCGAGGGCGAGAACGTCCTCTCGGCGGTGCTGGGCAATGGCTTCTACAACGCCATTCAGCCCCTCGCCACATGGAGTTTCGAGGTGGCCCGCTGGCGCGGACGTGCGCGGATGATTTGCGAACTGCACATCGACTATGCCGACGGCACGCACGAGGTCATCTGCTCCGACGGTTCATGGCGCACGACGGCCGACGGCCCCTACCGTTCGAACGACATTTACAGCGGCGACGTCTACGACGCCCGCATGGAGATTCCCGGCTGGGACCGTCCCGGATTCGACGACTCGAGCTGGGCGCAGGCCGTCGAGGTCGCGGCTCCCTCGCCGATGCTGAAGGCGCAGTCGATGCCCGCCATCCTGGCCACGCGCGAGATGGAGCCCGTCGAGGTCCGTTCGTTCGGCGATACGGTCTGGGTGTTCAATTTCGGCGTCAACCTCACGGGACTCTGCCGCCTGCAGGTCGAGGGCGAGCGCGGCACGCAGATCACGATGACCCATGGCGAATTCCTGCAGCCTTCGGGCCGTATCGAGATGCGCAACCTCGATATTTACTACAAGCCTCTGCCGGGTTATGATTTCCAGACCGATACCTATATCCTGAGCGGCGAAGGCCGCGAGACGTGGACGCCCGATTTCACCTACCACGGGTTCCAGTATGTCGAGCTGCGGTCGAGCGCTCCGGTGAAACTCGGCAAAAAGAGCCTCACGGCCCGGTTCATGCACACCGACGTGCCGTCGGTCGGGAAATTCTCCTGCTCGAACGGGTTGTTCAACCGCATCTGGGAGATGACGCGCCGGACCTATCTCAACAACCTCACGTCGATTCCCACGGACTGCCCCCAGCGCGAAAAGAACGGCTGGACGGCCGACGGCTACCTGGCCATGGACCTGGCATTGCTCAACTACGACGGGATGGCTTTCTACGAGAAATGGCTGGACGATTTCGTCGACAACCAGAACGAGGCCGGACGCCTCGCAGGCATCATTCCCACGGCCGGGTGGGGTTACGACGACTGGATCGGGCCGGTGTGGGACGCTTCGGCCTTCATCATTCCCTACACACTCTATAATTATTACGGCGACCTGCGTCCCGTCGAGAAGATGTGGCCCGTCTGCGAGCATTACCTCGAATACCTCGCCACGCGCGAGGAGGCCGACGGCGGCGTGACTTACGGCATCGGCGACTGGGTTCCTTACAATACGAAGACCCCGACCGACTACACCTCGACCTGCTTCTACTATTACGACAACGTGCTGATGGCCCGTTTCGCCGAATTGCTGGGCCGCGACGGCGAACGTTACGTCCGCAAGGCCGAACAGCTGCGCGAGCTGATCAATGCGAAATATTATGATGCTGAAAAAGGCCTCTATGCCAACGGTTCGCAGGCTGCGCAGGGCGTGGCGCTCTACCTGGGGCTCGTTCCCGCAGGCGATGAGCAGCGCGTGGCCGACAACCTCGACCGCATGATTGCCGAAAACAACTATTTCCTCGATTTCGGAACCATCGGCAGCAAGACGGTGCTGCGTATGCTCACCCGCTACGGCCATGTCGAGACGGCTTACAGAATGGCTTCCCAGACCGAGGCTCCTTCGTGGGGCTGGTGGGTCAGCCAGGGCTTCACGACGCTGGCCGAGACGTGGACGCTTTCGCCCGTATGGCACGACGCCTCGATCAACCACGTCTTCCTGGGCGACGTCGCCGCATGGTATGTCAACGACCTGGCGGGCATCAATTTCGATCCGGCAGACCCCGGATTCGGGCATATCGTCATCGCTCCCCATTTCGTCGGGGCGCTCGACTGGGCCGCAGCCTCCTACGATTCGGTGCGCGGCGAGATCCGTTCGGAATGGCGGCGCAGCGGCGGCCGCGTGACGCTGAAGGTCACCGTTCCGGCCAATACGACAGCCGACATCCGAATCGACGGCGAGACCGTCGCCACGGTCGGCGGCGGCGTGCACGAATATACGTTCTGACACCTTACCGGCTGAAAAAAGCGGCGGGCCCTTCGAAAGGTCCGCCGCTTTTCTTGTTTCGGAATGTGTCCGTCAGATGTTCTCGTCCTCGAAGGCGAATACCTCGGTCGAAACCTCGCCCAGCGGCCCCGAATTGTGGCTGATGCCCGTCTGCACCTTGATAAAGTCGATATACTGCAGGTCGGCGGCGCTCCCGTCGGCGTTCACGGCGTTGGCGATCTTGAAATAGTTCTTCCGCGGATTGCCGTCGGCGACCTCGCCCGCAGCCTGGTCGCGGCCTGCGTTGTCGGCGTATCCCTCCTCATAGGGATTGTTGCGGTAGTCGCCCGTGATCGGGTCCTGCGTCGTGTTGGCGGCCAGCCGCGTGCCGTAGAGCGTGTAGCTCTCATCTGTGATCCACTGCGGAAAATAACCCTGTTTGTGGCTGTTGTTCCGTTCGACCTGGCCTGCATTGCCGCGGTTGTCCTTCCATTGGATGGCCGTATTGTCGCTCTTCGGACGGTAATAGGTCATGGCATAGAACTGGAGTGTCTCCGGCTTGCCGGATTCCGAGCCTTTGAGTTCGTACCATTCGTCGTCGGGCAGGCGGTTGCCGTTGGTGTCCTGCATCACCCACACGATGCCCGGTTCGGACGATTGGGCGAACTGGTTGCCCGTGATCGAGAAATCGTAGCCGTTGTAGCCGCCCTTGTTTTCGATGCTGTGGTCGAAGCCCACGACGATCGAGCCGCCCCAGGCGCCCAGCGACACGTAATAGTCTTTGCTCTCTTCGACGTTTTTCCGGATTTGCTCCTGGGCGTAGGCTGCGGCGGCTTCGGCCGAAGCGATGCTGCCCCCTTCGTTGATGAACTGCCCCGGCGCCGGGGTGTATTCGTAGACTTTGTTCGAGAACCGGTTGGTTCCGCCCGTGCGTTTGTGCGAGGCTTCATCGCTGCAGCACGTTACTGTTACCGAGGCCGTCGCCGTGGCCCCGTCGTCGTCGGTCACCGTCACGACGACCGTGTATTCGCCCTCCCCGTCCGGTTTGAATGTGAAGAACTCGCCCTTTCCTTCGGCGGGCTGTCCGTCCACCGTCCATGCGAAGGTCGGATTGTGGAAATGTTCCAGATAGGGCCGCAGACAGAGCGTGCGGTCTTTCGATACGGTTCGCAGACCTGCCGGACCGAACAGGCAGGAGGGGGCCGGGAAGACCGCAGTCACCGAGAAGCGGTCCACAACCCGGACCGTGATGGTCTCCGGGTCTCCTTTTCCGTCTTCGTTCTCCGCCTGCAAGGTCAGCAGGTATTCGCCCTTCGTGCTCTGTTTGAAAGTATAGGTCGCTTCGGTTCCGGCCTTTACGCCGTCGAGCGTCCACACATAGGTCGTGGTTTCGTCGGCATTGGCGACCGTAGGGGCGATGACGGTTTCGCGGCCGGTCTCGACCTCCATCGTCTTGTCTTCGCCGACGGGGAACGAGATCACCGGGGGCTGCAGCAGGTTCACATCGATGCGCAGCTCCTCTTCGGCCGAACCGTTCGGGGTTTCGACGCGGAAGACGAGGTAATAGTAGCCGGCCTTTTCGGCTTCGAATGTGAAGGTCGGCCCGGAGCCTGCCGGTTTGTCGTCGAGAATCCATGCATAGACGGCGCCTTCGGCGTTCTCGACCGTCGGGGCTATCGTTACCGATTTGCCGACTTTCACCGGGTAGATGCCGTCGGGGTTGTCCAGCGTGATGACGGGTTTGGGACCGCCGTCGGTGATTACGTCGTCCTTGTTGCAGGATGCGAGCAGCGCCAGCATGAGCGCAACTGTCGAAAAACAGAGATTCCGGATCATATCGTTTACCATTTTACAGTCGTATTGCGCCCGCCGCCTGTGTGGCCGGGTCCCGGGAGGAAATAGACTGAACGGGAAAGCTGTATGACGAAAGCTGCCATCCGATCTCTGCCCGAAACCCGCGGGTGCGAATCCTTGTCAAGGCAGGTCTTCTGACTCGTCCCTGTTGCCGCGCCTTCCCGGCTTTCGAGCCAGTGGCATAGCGTGCGGCAACCGTCGTCTCCCGCGAGGGGGAGGGGACTTACAGCAGCAGGTACTGTTCCGGATTTTCACCGGATTCCCTTTTCATCGGCCGGGGCGCGTCGTGTCCCGTTCCGAAACCTTGCGGGGACAAAGATACGGGAAAATCCGTAAAAAGCCGCATCGTTGTGCGGCTTTTTACGGATTCCGGTCGTGGAGGCGGGGCCTACCACATATAGAGCACCATGTCGCCCGGATCGAGCGTCAGCGTGCGGGTGTCGTTCGAGGCCAGCTGCACGGAGCCGTCCTTGTGGATGCGGCGCACGTGCTCCTGCGTGCCGACGTTGAGGTAGCACTTTTCGTTGATGCTGGTGTTGACAGCCATCATGAAGTGGTAGCCGTGGTTCTCGAAGAACGAGATGCACGCCGTGCTGGTCTCGCGGCCCACCGACAGCTCGGTGATTTCGGCGGGGAGCTTGCCCAGCGCGTGGGTGTCCAGCGGCAGCGGCGTTCCGATATGGTAAACGCCTGTCACCTTGTTGTCCAGGAAGACCCACGACAGCTTCTGGATTTCGTCGAGCACCGATTTCACGATGTCATAGGTCTCGGTGCGGGTGCCGTCCTCGGCGATCGGGCCGTTGCGGTAGTTCCAGTGTTCGGGATTCTCGACCGTCGGGGTCCAGTAGGTGAAGCACTGGAGTGCCTGCGTGCCGTAGGCGAGGTTACTGTACGCCTGCAGGCGCAGGTCTTCCACCGTCGGCTGCGGGTAGCTGGTGTGGGGCACGGTGAGCATGAAGCTCCAGAAATCCATGCCCGAGCGGAGCGCCCGGTCGCGGACGATCTCCAGACACTGGTACCACTCGCCGAGAATCTGCCGCGGACTGTCCGCCACGTTCGGGTCCTTGATGATCGGGTATTTGTCGAACGAGAGGAACGTGATTTCGGGAACCTCGGCCATGTAACGGTCGATGTACTCGTCGTAGTCCTTCACGCCGAGGGCCTCATAGTGTTCGGGGCCGCCCGTGGGGAAGATGTTCGCATAGCAAATGTGCTCGCGGTCCACGTGCCGGATGTCGGACATCATTTTGGACATGTTGGCGAACTGCGTCGGATGGGGTTCGTCCATGACGAAATAGCCGGCCAGCGCGGGGTGGTCCTTCAGCCGGTTCACGGCGTCGAGACGCTCTTTTCCTCGTAGAGTTCGCCGCATTCGACGATGAGCTTGATATTGGTTTTGGCGGCGTTGTCGAGACATTTGAGGGCCGTCTCGACGTTGCCCATGCGCGAGTAGTTGAGCGTGATGCCCATCTGCTCGGCCTCCTGGAAGCGTTCAACGGTGCCGTGCGACGAACGCACGCCGTGCCAGGCCACCACGGGAATCTTCTCCGCGGCGGGAATTTGCGAGGGATACTTTTGCGATTTGCCGTCGTCGCCGTCGTTGCAGCCGGCGAAGGCTGCGAGCGATCCGGCGATCAGGGCGGTCATAAGGAGATGTTTCATGGTTGAATCGGGGTATTGGAGTTAATACTTGAAAATGTAACGGTAACGGAAGCGGTCGCCCGGAGCCGAGTCGCCGTCGCGCATACATTCGCGGATGTCGCCGTCGGTGACGGCGTTGTCGATCCACTTGAAATCGACCGTGAAATCCCTCACGTCAGCGATGCCGAGCTCCCGGAGCGGGATGGCGAGCTCCATCCGGTTGCCCGAAACGGCGTAGTCGACCGTTGCGGCGTCCTCCCAGTCCCAGCCGCCTTTCGAACGCTGGAGCGTCGTCCGGGTGTCGCCCGTGACCTTGTTGTTTACCACCCATTGGAATCCCTCCCAGGCCGGGGCGGCGCTGCCCTTCACCGAGATGAAGAGCCGCATCCAGTTGCGGTCGGTGCGGGGCGTGATCGCATCGGCGGTCTCCACGTAGAAGAAGAGCGACTTGCTGTCGGTGGCCACTTTGGCGTAGCAGATGTCGTTGCGTCCGGTGGTGTTCGTGAGGTTGATGTTCTTGTAGCCGAAGCCCCAGTGGTTGCGGGCCTCGGTGTCGCCCGTGTAATCCTTGTAACGGGTTCCGAGGGCCTCCCAGTCGTCGAATCGTCCGTCTACGGCGATTTCGTGGATCTCCTTCACCGGCTCGACCGCCTTGACGCCCTTGTAGCGGCGCACGTAGTCGGCCATGTAGTAATAGTAGACGTCGGTGAAATCGTCGGCGCAGGGTTCGATGTCGCGGCTGAATTCGTGGTTGTAGCAGTCGATGAACGTCGCACCCGTGTCTCCCTGCCGCTGGGCCACCCATTCGTTCCATCCCGTGAGGAAGATCAGGTCGGGGTCGCACTCGATGGCCCGTTCGAACTGCTGCTTGAAATAGGTTCCCGCGGCACGCTGTTCGGCCGTGGGGTTTGCGGGCTGGTGGCCGCCTTTGCCCTGGGGCGAATTGCCCGTGTAACTGCGTCCGATGTTCCAGATCGGATGGCTGGCGACCATGACGGGCATCTCCTCCTGCACGTTGCGCTGCGGCGAGAATTCGCCCCACGACCACTTGCCGACTCCGTCTCCGTACCAGTTGCCGCCGTAGTTGAACTGGGTGTCGAACCACGCGTGGCGGAACGTGAGGCGGCTGGCGACTCCGGCTCCGTAATTTCCGGGAGGTGCGAGGAGCAGCGGTTTGCCTTCCAGTTCGTACCACAGGCGGTCGTAGTCGCTGTTGCCGTAGAGCGTCAGCAGTTCCTGCACCACCGGGGCGGGGTTCGAGTTGAGGATGAACGAAATCTGCGGCCGGGGGTTGCCTTCGCGCATCATCTGGACATAGACGTCGCAGAGCGTTTTGACCACCGGAAGGTAGGCATAGCCGTTCGTCACGTCGATGAAAATCACGTCGACGCCCGCCTCTGCGAGCATCTGGGCATGGCGGCGGATCACCCACTTGTCGTTGGCCACGTAATAGTCTAAGTAGGGCTTGCCCCAGTAGTGCATGGCGCCCCCGGGACCGAAGGGAATGTCCGCCGGGTTGGAGTGGCCTTTCTCGAGTTCGCTGATGTCGTAGGGCGACCGGGTGTCGGAGGCTTTCGGCGGGACGATGTCGCCGCCGAAATAGTCGCCTACGTCGTAGCCGTGGGCGCCCTGCCAGATGAAATAGAAGATGCCGACCTTCTTGTCGCGCGGGGCGCGGTAGTCGAAGGCGATCTCTTTGCCTGCGGGGTCGACCGCCACCAGCGATTCGTTACCGTATGTAACCACCTCGCCCGGCTTCGGCCCCGGTCCGGGGCCGGGGTCGGATTTCGAGCAGGCGATCAGGGCGAGCAGGAGGAACGGGATGGTTCGTTGAATCATTTTGTGCGTTTTTTCAGGGTTTTATTAAGGGAATTTCACCTCGAAGGTGATCAGCAGGCCCCGGTGATCGCTGGGCCATACGCCGCCTACGGGCTCGATCAGCTCCTCGGCTTTATTGACGAACTGGTCCTCGACCACGACGCTCTTGGAGATCATCGCCGAGGGACCCATGATCTGGGCCTTTTTGGGCGCGAAATTCGATGCGGGACGGTAGTAGACGAAATCGATACGGTCGCGTTCGTCAGCCTCCGCCGCCCACTGGGTGATCTTGTTGGCGTCCTTGTTGCTCACGGGCCACGTTACGCCTGGATGGGTCGCCGGATCGGGATAGACCGTCCGGTAGGCATCCTGCATGCCGTCGGCGTAGCAGACCGTCGAGATGGGCCATGCCACCACGCAGCCGTTGTGCTCGTATTTGTCTTTCATCGCCTCGGTCCAGTCGAGGTGCGACGGCTGGTTGAGGTCGCCGCCGAAGATGCAGAGGCGTCCCTGCGCCTGCTGGGTCTTGGAGTCGGCCGTGAGGTCTTTGGCGATTTGTGTGCGGCCGGATTTCTCCTCGCGGTCGAGGATGAAACTGACGTCGGTGATCGGCCCGTCGGCGAGTTTGTCCCAGCCGTAGGGCGAGGAGCCGTCGCCGTAGCCGCGCGGCAGGTAGCAGGCGTAATACATGTGGTAGGCGTGCGAGGCGTAGAGCGCCATCTGCTGTCCGTAGAAATCGATCACGGTGCGGTAGAACCACTGGCTGCCGTTCACGGCGTCGGTCGAGAGCACCGGGTGGCGCGTCAGCAGGCCGCGGGTGCCGCTGCCTCCCTTGTAAGTGTAGGTGTAACGTATTCCCGTGCGGGTGTATAACTCCCTGACTGCCTCGGACAAAATGTCCTCCGCGCTTCCCTCGGATGGGAACTCGCAGAACGATGCGGCATCGGGTTTCAGTTCGACGAGCTGCTTGATAAGCGCCTCCCGGGCGTTGGCGACGTTGGCGAGGCCCTCCCAGAGGTTGAGCTGCAGGAAGACGAAATCGCGGGCCGCTGCCGGGGCGTACACCTCGATGTCGCAGCTGGCGCTGACCGTTCCCAAGGTCGCGCTGACGACGGTGCGTCCGGCGGCGACGCCCGTCACACGGCCGTTCTGGTCGACGGTCGCTTTGGAGGTGTCGTCGCTTTTCCAGACGACGGGACCTTCCACGGCGGCATTCTCGGGAACGAGTTTCGCCGTGATGTCCACCGTTTTACCCGCCGCAACCGATGCGAGCGTGGCCGAAAGTTCGATTTTTTCGAGCACGATAGGGGCGGCGGTCACCGTGACCTCGCACGAGGCGGTCACGTCGCCGCATTTGGCCTTGACGGTCGTTTTGCCGACGGCTACGCCCTTGATCGTTCCGTCGTCGCCGGCCTGGGCGATCGTCGGGTCCTCGCTCGACCAGCGGAGACCTTCGAGCGAGGCCGTTGCGGGCGTGGCCGCAGCGGTCAGCGGGGTGGTCTGTCCGACCGTCAGCGCGAGGGACGCGGGGGTGATGGTGATGGCCGTCAGTTTGTCGGGGTCGTCGGGTGTCTCGCCCGATTTGCTTTCCGAACACGATACGGTGACTGCCAAAGCACTCAGGCAGACCAGCATCGCGTAACGCAGGATGTTTCTTTTCATGGTTTATGGTGTTAGGTTTTTTCTTCGGTTATTCGATCTTTACGAGTCCCTGCCAGGCGCAGTGGTGCTCGGTGATTCCTTTTTCATCCATCCAGCGGCGGGTCTCGGGGGTCTTCATCCACGCCGTGTCGTAGCCTTCGCCCACGTCGTTGTTCCAGACCCACAGGGGCGTGGGCCAGAGGCAGGCGCGGAAACGGACCGTGCGGTAGAACTCCTCGCGGACGCCCATTTGTCCGTGGTGGGCCATCTGGATATAGTCGCAGTCGAGTTCCTCCTGCGGGACGCTGCGCAGCAGGCGGTCGCCGCTCTCTTCGCCCGTGTCACCGAGCATCAGCAGCGATTTGCGCTTGTCCCAGAGCCGCAGCACGATGCTGGCGTTGTTGTAGGCGTTGACCAGCGTTGTGGTGTCGTTGACCTGCAGGACCTTGAGCCGCAGCCCGTCGAGACGCATTTCCATTCCCGGCTGCGTGAGGTTTTCGACGTGTACGCCCGAGGCCGCGAGGGCTTCGAGGTAGGCGTCGGCCAGCTTCCGCCGGTTGAGGTCGGTGTCCAGCTGCGCTTGGCTCATCGGCGACTGATAAACGGTCCCTATCTCGATGCCGTCGGGGATGCGCAGAATCTCGGTCAGGGCGCCCATGTGGTCGACATGGGGGTGCGTCACGAACCACCGCTCCACGCGGTTGCCCAGCGCCGCGAGGAATCCCCGCAGGTAGGGGGCGTCAGCCGCCGTGCCGCCGTCGATCACCACGACGCGCCCCGCATCGGTGCGAATTACATAGGAGTTCATCTGCGAGGGTCCCTGCGGAGGCAGCTGCCAGAGCGTGAAGCCCGGGCGGGCGGCATACAGCGAGAGCGAACCCGCGGCGAAGAGCAGTGAAAGGAACAATTTGCGCAGCATGGTCTTACTTTTTACCGTATTTAATCAGCAGCGACGAGCGCGGCTGTCCGATGCTCATCGTGAAACCGTCCATCAGCTGTCGGCCCGTGGCCTCCACGCGGTCGCCGTTGTCGGCGTTCTCCAGCACGTAGGCCGCGTCGGGTTCCAGTCCGCGGAAACGGACCACCTGCCGCTCGTCGGGCGAGAGTTCGCGGCGGAAAGCCACCACGTAACCCGTCTGGTCCGAGGGCCGCAGGAGCTGGTAGGCCAGCCAGATGTCGTCGCCCGTCATGTCGCCGTAACCCGTCAGCGGGTAGTAGTCTTCGTAAAAGTAGGGGCGCACGGCGGCGAACTCGGCCATGCGGCGCTGCATCTCGGGGATCGACGAATCGGCGTTGGAGATTTTCCAGTTGTAGATGATCGTGGCGCTGAGGCTCGACCGGAAGGTGAAAGCGTCGGATTTGTGCGTGCCCGTGCCGTGTACGGGCAGCCACATGTTCAGCCCGTAGGTGTGGCACTGGTAGCCGATCGGCTCGCCGTAGTTGTAGTCGGTGCGCCAGAGGGGCGCCGACCGTGAGGTCGATTCGAGGTCGATGCGGCGGCCTCCCGAAGCGCAGTTATCGATCACGAGGCCCGGGAATTCGGCCCGCAGGTAATCCCAGAAGGCGTAGAGCCCCTCGATGTAGCGGATTTCGCAGATGCCCACGCGGTCGGGCTGGTCGTTGGCATACCAGAAGCCTTCGGGATCGATGTTGAAATCCTGCCGGTAGTAGTCGATGCGGTTGTCGCGGATGAGCGTGGCGATCTGCTCGCAGAACCACGTGCGGGCCACGGGGTCGCCCAGGTTGAAGAGGAACGAATCGACGCTCCCGCGCTTCACCCAGCCCGGCTGGGCAGCCTTGCCGCTGGCGTCGAGCATGAATTCGGGGTGCTGCATGGCCCAGTCGGAATCTTTCATCACGCGCTCGGGCTCGAACCACACCATGAACTTGCAGCCGGCGCGGTGCACCTCGTCGGCCACCTCGCCGAGCCCCTGCGGGAACCGCACGCTGTCCACCGACCAGTTGCCCACGGTGTTGGCCCAGTTGTAGTGGTTCTTCCAGTCGGCGGCCTTGCTGTACCATCCGGCGTCGAGCCAGAAGACCTGCGGCAGCAGGCCGAACTGCTTGTAACGCTTCACGAGGGCCTTGGCGTAATCGGCCGTCATGCAGGTGTATTCGTTGCAGGGGGCGGGGTCGCCGTAGTTGAAGCTCGAACAGATCGGGAACACGGCGGGTTTGCCGTCGGCCGTGGGGTGGTGGTGGGCCAGCAGGAAGCGGCGCAGCAGGTTCTGGCCGTCCATGCGGTCGTCGCCCTGCCACAGGAGCATGGCCGTCGAAGGAGTGCGGATCTCCTCGCCCGGAAGGAGGTAAGCGGCCAGGTTCTTCATGCCGGTCGCCACGTTCACGGCGTTCGCCGCCGGGCGTGCGATGTCGGCTTTCCAGTTACCGGTCCATCCGATGGCTACGACCATGCCTCCCGTGGGCAGTTGGACGTTGAAAAAGGGAAAGGCGTGCGACGACGAGCGTCCGCCCTGCGGGTGCATCGAATGCTGGTCGCCCACGGCCAGCTCGCGCGAACGGGCGTGGAAATCGGCCTTCGAGACGTGGCTCCCGTCGGCGTAGTGGAGCAGGTAGGCTCCCTTGGCCGTCGATTCAGGGGTGATGTCTACAACCTTCACCTGCTCGATCTTCGGGGTGTTCCTGTCGGAGGTGTTGCGGAAGCGGAGCACCCACTCCATGGCGTTGAAATCCGCGAAGGTCTTCACGCGGCATTCGACGGCGAGTCCCGTTGCGGGGTCGGTGTAGGTGTAGACGCGCTCGGTGACGTTCCGATCCGTTGCGGGAAGCGTCTCGGCGGCGTATTTCCAGTTGGCGATCGTCTTGCCGGAGGGCACGCCTCCGTAGACGAACGAGAAAGGCGGCACCTTGCCTTTGGCAAAGGCTCCGGCGACCCATTTCTCACATTCGGCGCCCTTGGCGGGAATGCGCAGGCGCGACTGGGCGGAGGCCTGTACGGCGGTCAGCAGGAGTGCTGCGAGCAGTAGTCTGAACAGGTGTTTCATGGCTTATGGGGCGTCAGTTTTTGCGGTATTTAATCAGCAGCGAGCTTCGCGGGTTGTCGAGGCGGAGCGTCAGCCCCTCCGTCAATTCCCGGCCGCTGCGAACGGTCTCGGCCTGCGTGTCGCAGTCCACGAGGGTATAGGAGGCGTCGGGCGTGAGTCCGCCCAGGCGTACTTTGTATTCCGCGTCGGGAGCGTCCTGGCGGCGGAAGGCGACCACGATGCCCGAGTCGTCCGACGGACGGTGCATCTGGTAGGCCAGCCACACGTCGGAACCCGTGAGGTCGCCCGTTCCCGAGAGCGGATAATAATCTTCGTAGTAGTATTCGCGGATATCGCGGTATTCCCGGATGCGTTGTTGCATGTCGAGGACCGAAACGCCCGGTTCGGTGACTTTCCAGTTGCACTGGAGCGCCGACGAAAGGCTCGACCGGAACGAATACTGGTCCGGCAGCAGGATGCCCGTGCCGTGTATCGGCAGGAAGAAATTCAACCCGTAGGTGTGGCACTGGTAGCCGTCGGGGTCGTCGTAGTGGTAGTAGTCGCTGCGCCAGAGAGGTGCGCTGCGGCCGATGGATTCCCAGTCGAGGCGCTTGCCGCCCGAGGCGCAGTTGTCGATCAGCAGGCCCGGGAAGCGTTCCAGCAGGTAGTCCCAGAATTTGTAGAGGTTTTCGATGTGGCGGATTTCCGTGATGCCGCTGCGTCCGGGCTGGTCGGCATCGCGCCAGTAGCCGGCCGGAAGCATGTTGAAATCCTGGCGGTAGTAGTCGATTCCGTTCTCTTCGATCAGGTCGCCGTAGTATTTGCAGAGCCAGTCGCACGCCGCGTCGTTGCCCAGGTCGAACAGGTACCAGGTCGATTGTTCCGAACCTTCGGGCCATGCGGTGTCGAGCATCCACTCCTTGTGTTCCGTGGCCCATTGCGTGCCTTTCACGACGCGCTCGGGTTCGAACCACACCATGAATTTGGCGCCGGTCTCGTGCACGGCGTCCGATACGGGTTTCAGCCCCTCGGGGAAGCGTTCCCGGTCGACTGTCCAGTTGCCCGTGGTGTTGGCCCAGCTCTTGCCGTGCTGGAAATCACCGGCCCCGGTGTGCCATCCGGCGTCGAGCCAGAAGACGTCGGGCGTCAGTTCGAACATCGAGTAGCGGCGGACCATGGCGATGGCCCAGTCGGCCGTCAGACACGAATATTCGCCGCAGGGCTGCGGGTCGCGGTAGTTGAAGGCGCTGCAAAGCGGATAGAACGGACTGCCGTCGACCTTGCGCGAGTGGTGTGCGAGGACGAGGCGGCGGAAACGGTTGTGGCCGTTCATGCGGTCGCCGCTCCAGAACATCAGGGCGACTGAGGGCGTGCGAATCTGCTCGCCCGGGTAGAGGTAAAGATCGGTGTTCAGCATGCCCGTCGCCAGCGTCAGGCGGTTCGGGTCCCGTTTTTCGAGGTCGGCGAACCACGTTCCGGTCCAGCCGACGGCGACCATCACGCCCTGCCGCGAAGCCTCGGATTCGAGGTTGAAGAAGGGGAAAGCCTCCTCCGACGAACGTCCTCCGTGGGGCTCGATGTGCAGCGGCTGCTCCGTGCGGAACTCCGCGGTGCGGGGCGCATAGTCGGCCTTCGAAATCTTGTTGCCTTCGGCATAGTGGATTTTCAGCGCTCCGGCGGCGGGGTAGACCATGTCGAAATCCGCGACCTTCACGCGTGTGAGCTGCCCGGAATTCTTTGCCGACGTATTGCGGAAATGCAGCACCCACTCCACGGCCCGGAAATCGGGGTATCCCTTGACATCGCAGACCACTTCAAGTCCGCTGCGGGGGTCGGTGTAGGTGAACGTGCGCAGGACGACATCTTTTTCCGCCGATGCGGGTGCCGTGCGGCTCCAGCGCCACGTGCGGAGGAACTCCTCCGACGGCCGCTCGTCGAGGATGAACGAGAACGGCGGCAGCTGGCCTTTGGCGAAATGTCGGTCGATCCAGCGGGCGATGTCTGTCTTGTCGCCTTGCATTTGCAAACGCACCTGCGCTGACGCCGGGATTGCTCCCAGCGCCAGCAACAGGGCACTTGCCAAGGCGATGATGGTACGTCGGTAATTGATTACGGGTTTCATCGTCTGTTTTTAGGGTTGTATTATTCGGTTTTTTATCATTCGGCATCCTGTTCCGCAGGGCAGAGGTCGTCGATCGAGGTATGCGTGTGCTTGATCTTGACGCCGCCGCCGTCGTAGCCTTCCAGCGCATAGCTCCAATCGGTAACGGTAAAGCCGTCTTTGAGCGCCTGGATCACGGGGCTGTTGTTCACCCACTTGTCGTAGCCGGGCTTTTCGCCGTTCTCGCCCTTGTTCGAGGGCGACAGGTTCCGGTACCAGTAGTGTTCGACGTCGATATGGCGTTCGCGGCCTTCGGCTTCGGCGGCCGTCGCCCAGGTGATCGTGAAATCCTCCTTGTTTTTGAGTATGTACATGTAGGGGAACCACGAGTCGGGACGCTGGCTGTTATAGCCTTCGCCCAAGGCGTTGTTCAGCAGGCGCGCCCGTTCGATCTTGTTGCCGTCGAGCCAGAGCTGGCGCAGACGTCCGCAGTTCGAGATGTCGATCTCTTTGAGCTTGTTGTTCTTCGCGCTGATCGAATATACGACCAGCATGCGGTCTTTGTCCGAGCTGTCGCCGTTGGCCGTGCCGAGGTTGATGCCTTCGAGCTGGTTGCCGTCGAGTTTCAGTTCGTTCAGGGCGATGCAGTTGCGCAGATCGATGGTTCCGGTGAGCGATTGCGAGGACAAATACATCTGCGTCACTTTGCAGGCGTGTTCGTCGTCGGTATAGGTGCCGAAATTGATACTTGCGATCTTGTTGAGTCCCGATCCTGCGTCGCCCCAGGCATGCAGCAGCGTGGCGTTGGGGAACTGGGTCATATCGAGCGACTCGATCGACGAATTGGCGACGTAGACGCGGTTCACGCTCGTCAGAGGTCCGTAGAGGTCGGTCAGGGGTTTGATCGAGGTGACTCCCGTGGCATAGGTGAGGTCGAGCGTCGCGGCGGTGAAGCCGGCGAGGGCGGCATCCTTTTTCCATACCCGGAACTCTTTGGTCTCCTCGTTGTAATCGACGATCTTGCCCGGCATGTAGCCGCGGCGGGTAACACCCTCCTCGTTGGCACGCATGGAGGGATCGGTGGGAACCACTTCGTCCTCGCCGGTCAGATAATAGCCCAGGTGGTAGGGAATGGCTACGAACTGATCGTCGGGGTGCAGGAATGCCTCGGCTTGCTTCGCGCCGCCGCGCAGGACGGTCAGCTTGTAGGAACGGTCGCGCGATGCGGCGGCAGGGAGTTCGAACGTCGCGTTCTGGGCGGTTACGTTGGCGACGTCGGCTTCGGCGCTGTATTCTTCGCCGGCCACCGCCTCGATCTTCACTTTGTCGCCGGCTTTGAATCCTGCGGCGGTCATCGTGACGGTGTTGCCCTGAATTGCGCTCAGGTAGGGTACTGTGATGCCTTCGATAGCGGGAATCGACACGGTCACTTTGCAGTCGCGGTCTTCTCGTCGATGGTCAGGGTGATGTCGGTCGTACCTTCGGCCAGGGCCGTTACGGTACCGTCGTCGGCGATGGTCGCAACCGTCTTGTTGCTCGAATCCCATACAGCGGTCTGGTCGGTGGCGTTCTCGGGATTGATCGTGTAGGTCAGTTTCTCGGTCTTACCGACGAACAGGGGCAGTTCGGTCTTCGAAAGTTCGATTTTCTCGACACGGATCGGAGCTGCGGTGACGGTGAGTGTCGCTTTGCCGTTTTTGCCGCCGCAGATTGCCATAATTACGGCTTCACCTTCGGCTACACCGGTCACGACGCCCGTCGATTTATCGACCGTGGCGGTCTCCGGAGTGCGGGATACCCATTCCACGGTTTTGTTCGTGGCATTCTCGGGCAGGATTTCGGCTTTCAGGGTAAGGGTGGTTCCTGCGACGACGCTGCCGGTCGCCGGGGTGACTTTGACTTCGGTGACGGGGATGTCCTCGTCCTTGGTGTCGTCGTCGTTACACGAGACGGCAACCATTGCGAATGCCGTCAGGACGGCAATAGCGGAAAAGATTTTTTTCATAATAGGTTGGAATTTAGGGTGTGAGTGTCTTGCGGAATCAGAAACTGAGCTCTTTTTCGAGGGCTTCGATCACGATGTGGATAACTTTGATGTGTATTTCCTGAATGCGGTCCGAATGGGGCGTGCGGGGCGCCTGAAGCGCCACGTCGGCCGTTTCGGACAGACGGGTGGGGCCTTCGGCGGTCAGCGCCACGACCTTCATGCCCAGACGGCGGGCCGCTTCGGCCGCGGCGACGATGTTCTGCGAATTGCCGCTGGTCGAGATGGCCAGCAGGACATCGCCGGGTTTGCCGAACGCCTCGACCCAGCGGACGAAAATGTCCCCGAACGAGAAATCGTTGCCCACGCAGGTCATGTAGGCCGGGTCGTTGATGGCCATGGCCGCCAGCGGACGGCGGTTCTCGCGGAAACGTCCGGTGAGCTCCTCGGCGAAATGGGTGGCGTCGCAGAGCGAGCCGCCGTTGCCGCAGCTCATGATTTTGCAGCCGTTGCGGAGCGCTTCGGCCATCGTGTCCACGATCGCCTCCATCGTCGGAAGGGTCCGGGGCGAGGCGAGGAAATCCGCCAGCGCGTCGTTGGCCTCGCGGAGACTGTGTTCGATAATCTGCCGTTTCATCTTCGTATCGTTTTATGCGTTGGCGGCCACCGACAGCGCGGCGTAATCGCCGATCGCCTCGCCCAGCGCCGCGGGTACCACGCGGCAGACACGCCGGGCGTGGGAGAGCGCTTCGCGGGTGATCACCGCCTCCATATAGGGTTTCATCAGGCTCTCGTTGCGGGCGTAGATGCTGCCGATGACGATCATCTCGGGGTTGATCAGGTCGATGACGATCGACAGCCCCTTGCCCAGGTAGCGGGCCGAGGTGCGGTAGATTTCCAGCGCCAGGGCGTCGCCTTCCGCGGCGGCCTGGGCCACCAGCCGAGCATCGATTTTGTCGGGGTCGCCCTCGGGGCACCACGCGACCTTTTCGCCCATCTGCAGGCGCTCCTTCACCGCGAACTGCGCCAGCTGGCGGATGCCGCCGCCGCTGCAGAACCCTTCGAACGAGCCGCATTTGCCGTAGCCCACGGGGCCGAAATCGCTCAGGCGGATATGCCCCAGCTCCCCGGCGTTGTCGTTGGTTCCGGTGTAGATGCGTCCGTCGAGGATCAGTCCCGCGCCGAGTCCCGTGCCGAAGGTCAGGAAGATCATGTTCCGGGTGCCCGCTCCGGCGCCGAACTGCCATTCGGCCAGTGCACAGGCGTTGGCGTCGTTGTGGATGGCGGTGCGGATGCCGAACTCCTTCTCGAAGATTTCGACGATGGGGATGTTGTCCCAGCCGGGCAGGTTGGGAGGCGACATCACCACCCCCGTGCGGCTGTCCAGCGGACCTCCGCAGCTGATGCCGATGGCCCGGGTGTTGCCGGCTTCGAGCCCGTGGCGCTTCATCACGTTGCGGACGCAGGTTTTGAGCTGTTCTATGGTTTGGGTGACGTCGGAGGTGCGGAAACACTCCTTATCGAGAATCGTTACCCGGTTGCCCTCCTGCTGTCCGTAGGTGACGGCGCATTTGGTGCCTCCGATGTCGACGCCGATGATGTTCTCTTTCATGTTCGTTGTAGCCATTTCGTTTATTTAGAGATCGTAGATTTTCGTTTTGCGGAGCAGCTTGCGGTATTCGTCCAGTTTGAACGGCGCATGGCCGTAGAGATAATGGTTCCTGAGCGAGCCTTCGGGCGTCGTGTACTCGATCAGCAGGATGCCCTGACCCTCCATTTCGGGCAGGCGGGCGATCTCCGCACGGGCGTTTGCCGGAACGGTGTAGCTGCCGCGGAAAATCTCGCGTCCCGAGGCCACGTCGCTGACGCGGACCGTGCCGTTGGCGGCGCTGCGCGTGTCGTTGGTGGCGACGAGCGGGTGGCTGCCGTCCGTGGCGTCGTTGACCAGTACGCAGACGTTGCGCTGCACGTTGCGCAGGAACCAGTAGGCCATCTTGGGCGAGAAATAGTAGTCGACCACGGCGTCGGAAATCACGGGCCAGCCGTCGCGGATGTTCCACCACAGGATGCCGGTCTTCGGGGCGAACTTGTTGCCGCGGTAGATTTCGACAAAGAATTTCATCGCCTCGGCCTGCACCGACTGCGACGCGAAGATGAAATCGTCGAGCTTGGTCGGCACCTCGCCGAAGAGCAGGCGGACCTGATTGATCATCAGATTATTGCGCTCGGGCGTATAGCCCCACTCCTTGAAGATGCGAACGGCCTTGGTGAGCCAGTCCTCGTTCCAGCGCAACTCCTTTTTGTCGGTCCACGGGTAGACCGTTTCGGCCGGGAACATCTTTTCGAGGCTCGACCGGTTGGGCATGCCGTGGTAGCCGATTTCGCTGACGAAAAGGCAGTTGGCGCCCGTGTAGAACGGGTCTTTGTAGTAACCGCGCGGACCCCACAGATGGTCTTCGGGCAGCAGCGCGGTGCTGTAACCCTGCTGGCAGACCTCCTCGCTCCAGTAAGGCGACGAGGGGAGGTAGCTGCGCGACGGGTCGAGTTCGTAAAGCACCATCGGAATCACCTGCCGCGACACGACGTCGCGGTTGGGGTCGATGCGGAACGGCGCCAGCGTGCCGATGGTGAGCGTCTGGTCGTTTTCGTTGTTGCCCGACCAGAGGGCGATCGAGGGGTGCGAGCGCAGTTTCATCACCACGGAGGTCACCTCGCGTTCGATGGCGCGGGCGAATTCGTAACGCTGCGAGTAGAACGTGCATCCCATGCCGAAATCCTGCCACACCATCACGCCGTTCTCGTCGCAGAGTTCGTAGAAGCGGGTGTCTTCGTAGACGTTGCCGCCCCAGCAGCGGATCATGTTGCAGTTCAGGTCGGTGACCAGTCCGAACGTGCGGTCGAGCCACTGCGGGTCGCGGCTGTGCAGGGCGTCCATCGGCGTCCAGTTGCTGCCGCGGGCGAAAACCTTCTCGTTGTTGACGATGAAGCAGAAACGGCCCGGATTCTCGGGCGTATGGGTCGGTGTGAAATCGAGGCGCACGGTGCGGATGCCGATGCGGCGGCGGTCGATGTCTATCGTGTTGCCGGCGTCGTCCATAAGCTTCACCTCGGCGTCGTAGAGTGCGGGCTCTCCGTAACCGCGGGGCCACCAGAATTCGACATCCCCGAGTCCGAGGATGTGGCGTGCGGCGTGCGACGTCACCTTGGCGCGGTACATGGCCACCTGTTTGCCGTTGCGGCTCAGTGAAAATTCGGTCGTGATCTTGCCGTCCTGCATCGAGGTCGGCAGCGAGATCGTGTAGTCCAGGAAGACCGTGGCCTGCTTGTTGGGAACGTCCACGGAGGTCGTGAACCAGTGTACGTCACGCAGATGCACGGGTTTCAGCACCTCCAGCTCCACGCCGCGCCACAGTCCGGCGCTCACCAGCCGCGGCATGATGTCCCAGCCGTAGGTGTGGGGTGCGCGGCGCGAATAGACCGACTCGACCTGCGCGAAATTGATGCTGATGGTGGGAGGGATGTATTGACGCCCTTCGATCACCGACGAACGGATGTAAACCTCCAGCGTATTCTCTTCGCCGGCGGGTTTCAGGGCCTCGGTCACGTCGAAACGGTGCTCGATGAGCATATTGTCGGCCGATCCGACCTGCAGGCCGTTGACCCAGACGTCGGCATAGCAGTCGAGGCCGTTGAAATTGAGCTGGACACGGTCGCCGTCCGCGTGTTCGGGCGTGGCGAACGAGCGGCTGTACCGCCATTGATAACCCTCCCACGGGCGCAGGTCGTAGACGTTGCTGCCGATTTCGGGCTGTTCGATCAGCCCGGCGGCGAGCAGGTCCAGTTCCACATTCCCCGGAACAGTCGCGTCGATGGTTTTCATCTCCGCCTGCCGTGCGTCGGCGGGCGACATGACGGGCGTGTCGCCCTGCGGCCAGTAGTCGAGCCTCCATTTGCCGTCGAGCGAACTCTTCTCGCCGGCCGTCAGACTTCCTGCGGCGATCAGCAGCGCGAGGGTGGCGGTCAGTTTGGTAAATGTCGTGTTCATATCGGATTTATTCTTTTCTTGGTTAGTATTCGCTTTACTCGATTAAGGTTGGTTGTCGTGTGCCGAAAGCCGGTTTTTCGCTCTCTGGACGGCCCCGGACCACGAAAAGGGCCCTCCCGGGGCCTTTTCGTGGCCGTATAAATGCCGTTACAACAACCTAAACATCTACTTAACCGTTAAAATTCGAATGTAAAATTACCTCTTTTTTTTGAATATCAAAATTTATTGCCTTGTTTTTACTAAAAAACCGTCTATTTTTTTTCGGAACTCCCTCGTTTCCATCCGGAGGGCTATCTTCCGATGGATGTGGCCCTTTGTAAGGAATATATTTGAAAATATTTTATAAATTAATCGGTTAATTTTTCAATATGGATAATATATATAGGTATAATTAAAAGTCGCATTTTTTCTGTTTTTTTCTTGCAAAATCGGTAGGTGTTTCGAATTTTTACTTATATTTGTGTTGAAGAAACAGGTTTTCGACTGCGAATTGCTTGAACAATTAAGTTGAAAACCGGTACCGCAGGAGGAGTGAGTGAGGATGTGTCGGAGTGAAACGGGTGCGGTATGGTGCAGACGGGTGTAACAGTAGCTGGATTTGTAAATAACTGTTATGCAGTGTGGTATTTAGTCGGACACACGTGTGCTGGACCAGTTTCGAACGTGATTTCGGATGATTCGGCTGGAGATGAATCCCTATGGCAGACCGTAAATTTGCCGGTTCATCTTTTTTAAGCCTTGCTTACTTAAACGTTTAAGTAAATCCGGGATTGCATTGCTCCCGGGACCGGAAAACAAGTAGAGGAGGCCCGGTACGGGCGCGAGATTCGGAAATACCCAAACAAAACCGCCTCCGGGCGGCCTTGATAAACTGATACAAGAAACTACAAATTAACGCCTATGAATCATTTTAAACTACCGTGTCAGCAATTCTGTACCGGAGTGGTCAGGTGGCTCGCGGTCGGCGCGTGGATGATCGCGCTGTGTGTGCCGGGCACGCTGTTTGCCCAGTCGCATGAGATCACCGGTAAGGTGCTCGACGAAAACGACATGCCCGTCGTGGGAGCCAACGTCATTGTCGACGGAACGACGATCGGTACCAACTCCGGGTTGGACGGATCATTTAAACTCACAATTTCCCCCCCCCTCCACAAGACGGTCTCCGTCATGTACCTGGGGTACAAAACCGTAAAACTTGAACTCGGTTCCCGGACTAATTTCACCGTCAAACTCGAACCCGACCGCAAGGTGATCGACGAAGTGGTCGTGGTCGCCTACGGTACTCAGAAAAAGGTCTCCGTGACCGGTTCGGTCGCTTCGGTCGGCAACACCGACCTGAAGCGCGCTCCGGTTTCCAATTTCTCCACGGCGTTGTCCGGCCGTCTGCCGGGTCTGACCGTGACGCAGACATCGGGTCAGCCCGGTGCCGAGAAGGTCAATATGAAACTGCGCGGTGTCAGCACCACCGGCGACTCTTCGCCGCTGATCCTGATCGACGGCGTACCCCGTGACGACCTCAGCTCGCTCGATGCCAACGAGGTCGAGAACGTAACCATTCTCAAAGACGCCGCCGCTACGGGCGTGTTCGGTGTCCGCGGTGCCAACGGTGTGATTTACGTCACCACGCGCCGGGGTAATGTCGGCAAAGCAGCCGTCACCATTACGGCCGACTATGGTTTTCAGCAGATTCTCTGGCGCGGCGCTATGAAGATGGATTCGTGGGACTATGCCGCCCTGCTGAACGAGCGTGCCACCAATGAAGGCAAATCCCCCGTTTACAACGATTGGCAGATCGAGCAGTTCAAGAGCGGTGCCAATCCCACGTTCTTCCCCAACCGCGACACTTACGACGAATATACGCAGATGGGTTCGCAGTGGAAGATCAACGCCAATGTTTCGGGCGGTACGGATCGTCTCCAGTACTTTATGAATGCCTCCTATATCGACCAGGGCAGCGTTTTCAAGTTCCTGCCCGAGTCGACGCGCGGCTATGACCCGAGCTTCTGGCTCAAGCGAGTGAGCGTGCGTGCGAATATCGACTACAAGATCACCGACGACCTGAAATTCAGCCTCAACGTCAGCTCTTACCTCAACAAAGTCAACCGAATCGTCTGGGGCGACGGTCTCGGCGGCGAGGGCGATATCAATTTCGACGCTGCGGGCAGTACATATATCCTGGGCGGTCTGAACCGCGTGCCGCCGACGGCTCCCGGGCCTGCGCTTCCGGCCGGAGCGACCGACAAGAACGGCAATCCGCTGCCCGAGGGCGGCTGGGTGCAGGACGGTTCGGGCTACCAGCTCTATCCGCGTATGAATCAGGGCGGTTACATCCGCCAGATGAAGACCACGGTCAATACCAGCGCTTCGCTCGACTGGGATATGAAGAAGCTGGTGAAGGGGCTGAAATTCCGTGCGATGTTTTCCTACTACGACCTCTATGCTTCGGGATTTACCAAAGGCATACAGGCATACAACCGCTACGGTTTCTACCAGGCCAAGAGTCCCGACGAGGAGTCCTACTGGACCTGGGACCATACCGACGTGGCGTTCGACGGCATCCACGCCGATACCGAAGGGTTGAGTTTTCCCGGCGGCGGACGCGGACAGAGTTCCTACTACAAATTCAACACGCAGCTTTCGCTCAATTACGACCGGTTGTTCAACGAGAAGCACGACGTGCATGTCATGGTGCTCGGTCAACTGGACAACTCGGTCAGCAACTCGGCCGCTTCGCTCTACCTGCCTTACAACATGCTCTACATGTCGGCCTGTGCCACTTATACCTATGATAATCGCTATACGGCGGAGGTCAACGTGGGCGTCAACGGCTCGGAGCAGTTTTCCAAAGAGAACCGCTGGGGTATTTTCCCCGCCGTTTCGGTGGGCTGGACGCTCAGCGAGGAGAAATTCTTCAAGGACAACATCGACCGCAAATGGATCGATTTCCTCAAGATTCGCGCATCCTACGGTATCGTGGGCAACGACCGTCTGGGCGAGAGCCGCTTCCTCTACCTGGACGACGTGCGCGTGACTTTCAATCAGGGCTACGTCGATAACGGCACCGTTCTCTCGTCGCTGGGGCGTGGCAACTACGTCGCCACCTCGCTGCTGGGCAATCCCAACCTGAAATGGGAGAAGGCGCGGCAGCAGAACTACGGTCTCGACATCAATTTCCTGGACGGTTTCTCGTTCAATTTCGATTATTTCCGGGAGATGCGCGACGACATTCTCGTTGCCCGTTCGACGGTACCCCTGGTTCAGGGCCTTCCTTCCTCAGTGCTGCCCCGTGTGAACATGGGCAAGGTCGAGAACCACGGTTACGAGATGGTGCTCGGATGGCAGAAGGCCCTCGGCAAGGATTGGTTCATCAATGTTTCGGGTAACTACAATTTCGCCCGCAACAAAGTGCTCGAAGCCGATGAGGTGCGTCTGCAGACGGGCCGCGACGGCTATCTCTATCCGTATCGCCAGACCGGCTTCCCGATCGGGCAGACCTGGGTGCTGCAGGTCGACTACAAGGACGGTGCCGGCAACGGCTATATCAATACCGAGGAAGACCTGGCGAGATACAGTTCTATGTACAGCAAGGGCGGTTTTGTCAACGCTTTCCTGGGACAGTGGAAATTCGTCGACCAGAACGGCGACGGGCAGATCGACATCAAGGACCAGATTCCTTACGGCTATCCCTCCGGAACGCCCGAGATTACCTATGGAGCGTCGATGTCGCTGTCGTGGAAGAATCTGGATTTCAGCATGCAGTGGCAGGGTGTGGGACATAAGCAGGGTGTGTATGTCCTGGGTATGTTCGGCAACGGCCACCTGACCGGAGAGTGGGAGACCCACGCGTGGACCAAGGAGCGTTTCGAACGCGGTGAGAAAATCACCTACCAGGCGCTCCGGTCCGGCTATACGCTGGCGGGCAACGGCGTAAACGACCGCAACGACTATGTGGTCAGCGATATGTCCTACGTCCGGCTGAAAAACCTGGAGATCGGTTTTTCGCTTCCGCAGAAATGGATGAAGCGAATGGGTATCGGCGGAATCCGCCTCGCCGTCTCGGGGCAGAACCTTTGGAGCACCAACAACATGAAGGCGCAGAGCATCGACCCCGAGCAGGACAACGAGAACCAGTATCCGCTGACGCGCAATATCAGTTTCTCCGTACAGCTCAAACTCTAAAACCTCAAAATTTCAGCGATTATGAAAATCATACGATATATCGGTGCTGTGCTGCTGGCGGCTTTCGCGGGTCAGGGCTGCTCGCTCCTCGACACTACGCCGGATGGACGCGAGACGCTCGACCAGATCTTTGCCGACCACGACAAGACAGCCGCCTATCTGAATACCTGTTACAGCAAACTTCCGACGAAGGGTACCTCCTATTATTGGGTCTGCAACGCCCCGACGGCGTTGTCGGACGAGGGCTATCTGGTCTCGGGAACAATCAACGACGCCATTCCCGCCAAGATGTATACCAGCGGCGGCACGGCCTCCTCGCATCCGATACGCGACTACAAGACCGATGCCCCCGCGGAGGATTATTACAGCGTTTACATGCTGCAGCTGCGGTATTGCACGACGTTCCTGCAGTACATCGACAAAGCGGGAGTCAATTCCGAAAGCGAGCGCGCCCGCTGGCGTGCCGAAGCACACGTACTGCGCGCCTACTACATGCTGGAGATGCTCAAATGGTTCGGGACTTTCGCTTACGAACCGGACGGCTATCCCGACAATTACGACTATTCGACGCTGAAGAAGCGTTCCGTCTGGGAACTTGCCGAGCTGATCGACGGCGAGTGCACGGCAGCCATCAACACGAACGAGTTGCCGTGGCGTATCGATAACTCTTCCGATGCCAAGCGCATGACCAAGGCGTTGGCGTGGTGCATCAAGTCGAAGGCTTACCTGTTCGCCGCCAGCCCGGTGCACAGCGAGGATTATTCCGCCGACCAGAAGGCGTCGCATTGGAGAACGGCTTTCCAGGTGAACCAGCAGGCCGTGGAAGCGCTCGAATCCAACGGTTATTCGCTCAAAACGGCCGTTTCCAATCCCCGGCTCTATACCGGTAAGGCGGCTGCCTACAAGGAGTTATTCACGTCTATTTCGCTGACGTCGGCCGATGACCGGGAGACGATCTATCAGGCCACCAGCCGGCAGAATTACATCGATCACAACTATATCGGCGCCCTGAACTGGCCCAACAATTCGACCCGTGCCGGCGTCGTGCCGACTCAGGAGATGGTCGACGCTTATGAGGTGCTCAATGCCGACGGAACCGTGGCTGAACCGCTGCTGAACCTTTCCAGCCCCTATACGGCCACCAAGGTCCCCAACTACAATCAGAAAGCACTGGACCTGGGTTACAATCCCGACGATCCCTATGCGGCGCCCCGCGATCCGCGCATGGAGGCCTGCATCATCCGCAACGGCGATCAGGTGCTGTGGGGCGGGGAACTGCGCACCGTGGAGACCTTTGTCGGCGGTGAGAACGGGGTCAGCGACGACACCAGCGAGAACCGCTTTACGCGCACCGGCTACTATTACCGGAAATACATTGCGCCCGATGTCGACGCGACCGACAACAAGGTCGATGCGGCGCCCTGGAAATTCTTCCGGCTGGCGGAGATCAAACTCAATCTGGCCGAGGCCGCTGCCGAAGCTGGGGAACTGGGTGTCGCCAAAGCGCAGGTGGACGCCATCCGCAGCCGCGTGGGCATGCCGGCCCTGCCGGACAACCTGTCGCAGGCGGAGATGATCCTGCGGGTGAGGCACGAACGCATGGTGGAACTCTGTTACGAGGAGTGCCGCTATTTCGACGTCCGCCGCTGGGCCGAGGCTTTCTCCGGCTCGCAGCTCTACCAGCAGTATTTCAAGATTCCTTGCGAGAATCTGACTGCCATGTGGATCACGAAGAATTCCGACGGCACTTACACCTACGAGCGCCGGACGAATACCCTGCGGAACGCCAGCACGCAGCCGCGTGATGTGCTGCTCCCGATTCCCGAGACCGAGGCGAACAGCCTCTTTTCGCTGACGAACAAGCGCTGGCAGAATTCCGGGTGGTAATTTTTAACAGGAAACGATTATGAGAATGCATATCAAACATACAGTACTATTGCTCGCGGCCCTCGTTGCTTTTCCGTGCGGCGTTCTGACGGCGCAGGAGGTCCAGACTCCCGACGCCGGGGTTCCGAGCGCCAAAGGGGCCGTCACGGATGCCGCCGGCGAGCCGCTTTACCAGGTGGTGATTACCGATCCCGCCGGAAAAACGCTCGGCACGACCGACCTGTACGGCCGTTTCGAACTGCGGACGGATGCTCCGAACCTCTGTTTCCGCACGGTGGGTTACGGCAATGTTTCGTTGCCCGTGTCGCCCGATATGAAAGTGACGATGCGTGCGGACGAATCGTATAAGGACGACCTGCTGAATTATGGTTACGGCGTTATCCGCCGCCGCGGGACGCTCAGCGAGGCGGTCTCGGCCATCCAGGGCAAGCAGCTCGAAGACGTGCCCAATGCGAGCTTCAGTCAGCTGCTCGAAGGTCAGATTCTGGGTCTGGGAACGCTCGAATACTCCTCGGACCCGGGCAATGCCGGCGTGTATAAATATGTTCGCGGTATCTCCTCGACCCAGGGTACGCAGCCGCTGTTCGTCGTGGACGGTATCGTCATGCAGGATTACAACGTCGAATACCTGACGGCCGCCGAGATTGACAACATCGTACTCCTGAAAGACGCCGCCGCCACGGCCATCTACGGTCTGAAAGGCGCCAATGGCGTGGTCGTAATCAACACCAAGTC
The DNA here is from genome assembly GCA_001941065.1 of Alistipes sp. Zagget8. Lineage (GTDB taxonomy): Bacteria > Bacteroidota > Bacteroidia > Bacteroidales > Rikenellaceae > Alistipes. The sequence continues at coordinate 165,984 of MSHJ01000010.1, read as the reverse complement.
GGGACTCCCCGGGGCCTTCGACGTGCGGGTCACGGCTGATTTTTCCCTGCAGCAGATCGCCCGCAAACCCGAGAAGACCTCCTCCTACGAGTACGCTTCGCTGCGCAACCAGGCATGGGAGAATGACGGTTCGGTGGGTTCGGCTCCCTTCTCCGCCGACCAGATGGCCCGGATCAAATCGGGCAGCGATCCCCTCTATCCCAACAACGACTATTATAACGATTTCGTGCGCAGTTTCGGCACGATGGAGCGGTTGGGCGTCAGCCTCAGCGGCGGCAGCCAGCGCACGCGCGTCTGGTCGAACATCAACTTTATGAACCAGACCTCGCTCCTGAAGCAGGAGACTGACGAATACGTGGCCGCGCCGCGCCGTTTCTGGGTGAATTTCCGTGCGAAGATCGACGTGGACATCTCCAAGCACGTCCGCGCTTTCGCCGGGGTATCGGGCAATGTGCGCAATGATCGTCTGGCCGGAAAGAATACCGATCTGGCCAGCCGGAGTTATACCAATTCCGACATTTATGAAACGATCTTCCGGCAGCCTCCGACGATGATAGGGCCCACGACCGAGGACGGCCGCGTAACGACGATGGAGACTCTCTCCCTGCCGACCTATGGTATCCTGAACCGTTCGGGTTACACCAAGTATACGAGTATGTACGCCTCGACGTATGCCGGTGTTACGGTCGATCTCGACTTCGTCACGCGCGGACTGAGCGTCACGGGCAAACTGGCTTTCCAGTCGAGCAACGACCGCTACAACTACATGACGCAGGATTTCAGCCGCTACTATTACGACTATACGAAGGGGGATTTCATGCAGCTGGGTTCCAACCTGAACACCAACCTTGCAGGCGGTGCTGACGGTATGTTCCAGTATGCCATCAGCTACATTGCCCAGCTGGACTACAAGCATTCGTTCGGCAAGCACGCTGCGGAGGCCCATCTTTACACGTATTACACCAATGAGCAGCTGGACGACGTGAATGCCGATTATCCGGCCGTGGGATTTCCGCACGACGACCACAATACGGGGCTGAATCTCTCGTATGCCTACGACGACCGCTATGTGGTCGGCGCGACGTTCGGACTGACGGCTTCCGACGTCTTCTCCCGCGGCAACCGTTACACGTTCGTTCCGTCCTTCTCGGCGGCCTGGGTCGCTTCGAACGAGGCGTTCCTGCGCGATGTGAAGTGGCTGAGCCTGCTGAAGGTGCGTGCCTCCTACGGCGAGGTGGCCCTCGACGATTTCGAGGTGGGCTACTACCGCTATATGTATAAGGACTACATCAAGAAAAACGGCGACGTCCGTCTGCTGGGCAATCCCGACCTCGAACCCGAGATACACAAGACCCAGAATTACGGCCTCGACCTGGGGCTTTGGAACAAGCTGAACCTGACGTTCGACTATTTCAGCCGCCGCACCGACAACATGCTTATCGAGAGCGGCGCTCGGATTCCGGCCTATCAGGGTATCTATGTCGCCAACTACCAGAAGGTAAACGAGGGCAAGATGAAGAACCGCGGCGTCGAGCTGGGTATCTCCTATGCGACGGACCTCGGCCGGGGGTGGGGCATCCATGCCGGCGTGAACTACACCCATGCGAAGAACGAGGTGATTTATACGGGCGAGATGCCTTATCCCGGCGACGGCAGCGGATACAAGGGCTATGCCTATTCCCACCGGGTGGACGGCTACCCGCTGGGCCAGCAGTTCGGCTATCTGGTCGACCGCAGTAACGGCAGCGGCTACATTTCGACCGACGAGGAGCTGGCGAAATATACGAAGATGTATTCCGGGATCGGAATACCGCGCAAGGGCGATCTTATTTATAAGGATGTGAACGGTGATGGTGAGATCAATGAGAAGGACCTGTCGCCCATCGGCAATGGTACCCTCCCGACCGGGTTCACGACCATCCGCGCGGGTTTCAGCTGGAAAGGGCTGGAGCTGGACCTGATGTTCCAGGGTGTGACGGGCTACTACGGTTCGGTCGCCTATCTGACGGAACGCGACGCCAGCGGTGTTTACAACGACCTGCATAAGGCGTCGTGGACTCCCGAGCGCTTTGCCGCGGGGCAGGAGATCAAATACCCGGCCCTGAGCTACAACAGCGCTTCGACCAGCGCCGAAGGCAGCGATTTCGACATCGTCGACCGTTCGTTCTGGCGGCTGAAAAATGCGTCGCTCTCCTACACGCTTCCGGCGCGCCTGATGCGCAATGCGGGTATCAAGCGGCTGAAGATCGTGCTGAGCGGACAGAATCTCTTTACCACGTCGGGCCTCGACTCGAAGGTGATCGATCCCGAGACGGGCAGTATGACCAAACTGCCGCCGATGCGCGTGATCAACCTGGGCGTGAAACTCGATTTTTAATCCGATAACAGCGAATCGTTATGAAAAGAATGAAATATATCCTTTTATTGACTCTTTCCGCGGCGGCGCTGCTCTTTGCGGGCGCCGGCTGCCAGAAGGAGATGGACAGCGAGCTCGACGACCGTGCCGGGGATATGCGCAGCATCTACGAACTGCTGGCGCGAGCCTACGAACACCTGAAATCGTCGTTCTATGTCCCCGTCGAGACGGGACCTGCGGCAGGATTCACCGCCGGAGGCTACATGATGGCGGCCTACTGCGACGAAGCGCAGGAGGTCACCCAGTCGTCGGCGGTTTACGACTGGTACCGGGGCGGTGTTTCCGCTACGGGCATGCCGCTGTGGTGGAACAACGAAAATTCGGGCTCGGAACGCTGGTCGGGATTGTTCAACTGCATTTTCAGCTGCAACGAAGCCCTGAAATACCTGGAAGATCCCAGCCTCAAAACCGACTATGAAAAAGCCCAGCAGGACCTGATGATCGCCCAGGCCTATGCCCTGCGTGCCTATTGTTACCTTCAGCTTGTCAAACGCTGGGGCGGCGTCCCCGTCCTGCGCGAGTCGCTCGGCAAGGACCACGACTATTCAAAGGACAAGCGGGCCAGCTTTGCGCAGTGCGTCGATTTCATCATCGAGTCGTGCGACAAGGCGCTTGCCGCGGACGAAGCCCTGCAATGGCGGCAGCGGTTGTCGAGCATCGGCCTTCCCGAACTGAGTCGTGCCGCCATTTGGACCATCAAGTCGCAGGCCGCGCTCTATGCCGCCAGTCCGCTGTGGGCCGACGACTATGCCGGGACCGAGAAATACACCTGGGCGCGCGCCGCCGAAATCACCAAGCAGGCGCTCGACCTCTGCACCGGTCACGGTCTGGCGCTTTTCGACGCCGCTACGGCCTTCCCGGACGAGTCTGCGACCGGCCTGACGCCTTACGACAAGTTCTTCCTCACGTCCTATCCCGGTTCGGGAGGCTGGGACACCGAGACGATCTACCAGCCGACCAATTACGGCAATCAGAAGCAGAGCCTCGTATGGCAGTATGCGGGCATGCCGATCGACGACGGGCAGGTGTCGGCCGGGGCCTGCCCCACGCAGGAGATGGTGGACGCCTACGAGGTCCTGAACGCTGACGGCTCCGAATCCACGCCGCTGCTCGACCTGGCGAATCCCTACAATGCCGACGGCACGCCGAACATTTCGCAGAAAGCCCGGGATTTCGGCTATGTGGACTGCTCGGACAAGATGTACCTGAACCGTGATCCGCGTTTCTATGCGACCATCTATTACGACGGAGTGACGGTGAAACTCGAAAACAGCCAATACGGGGTCGAGACTTTCGTCGGCGGCAACTGCGGTCTGTCGCTGTCGCCTTCCAGCCGGCGCAATACCTGTACGGGCTACTACCTGCGCAAGTTCAACAATGCCCAGTCGAGCACCAGCGGCGGCAACAAGGACGGTTATATCCGGATGTTCCGTCTGGCCGAACTCTACCTCAATTTCGCCGAGGCTGCTTACCGGGCCTACGGCAATGCCGACCAGCAGGCTCCGGCTACCGAGGTTTTGGAGATAGAGGAAGGGGACGACGGTGAAAAGGTCGAGAAGCTCAACACCTACGGAACGCCGATGAGTGCCCGTGAGGCGGTTAACGCCGTGCGTGCCCGTGTCGGAATGCCCGGCGTGGCCGACAACGGCGATGCTTTCTGGCTGCGACTGTGCAACGAGCGCCGTGTGGAACTGGCTTTCGAGGAGCACCGTTTCTTCGATGTGCGCCGCTGGACAACGCCCGACGGCGATCTGTCGAAGACCGACAAACGGGTGACGGGTATGCGCATCGAGGAGTCGAACGGCCAGAAGACCTACACCCGCTTCCCGTTCGACCGCCAGAGCTATACCTCCAAATTCCTCAAATATCCCGTCAGCCTGGACGAGGTGCGCAAGATGCTCAGCCTGACGGGCGACAACTGGCAGAACGACGGATGGAACTAACGTGATGATAACTGAAATAACCTCAACCAAAAAAGTAATGATTATGAAAAAGATGATGAGATTTCTTGCGATGGCCCTGATGGCCGGCGCAATGTTCACTGCCTGCGGTGGTGATGATGGACCGGATGGACCGGATGGACCGGGTGAACCGACGGATGTAATTGACGGCGTAACTGTCGACAACAAGCTGAGCGGATCGGTGAAAGCCGGTAAGGCCGCTGCGATTGAGATTATGGGTTCGGGCTTCGATCCCGACCAGGACTGGGTTTATATCGGCTATAACGAAGGCGGAGCGATCAAATACGAGCGCATCACGACCGATCTGCTGACGATCAAGTCGAGCCGTATTTCGTTTGGTGTTCCCATTACTGCCAGCTATCTCGACAAGACCTTCAAGGTGTACCTCGACCGGGAGACGGTAAAGATGGAGCTCACGAACGACCTGACTTTCACGATGCCGACCGTTGAGGAGGGTTATATCCCCGATCCCTATTTCCGGGCTACGCTGATGTCGACCCACCCGCAGCAGGGTAATGCCACGATCGCCCCGCTCTTCGATTCCTACGGGTTGCTCGACGTTGCCGGAGCCGCCACGATCGAGACGATCAACCTCTATGCGAGCGGTGCTACGTCGCTCGAAGGTATCGAGCTTTTCACGCATTGCGGCCGCATCATAGCCCACGAGACGTCCAGTCTGGTAAAGGCCGATTTCTCGAAACTCAAGACGGACCAGTATCTGTTTATCACGATGGAGCGTTCCGGAGCTTTGGAGGAGGTGATTGCCGGCCCGATGATCTCCCGTTTGGACATTTACGACTGCACTAAATTGAAGACGGTGGATCTGCACCTCAACAAGTGGATGCACAATTTGCAGTGCTTCAACGATCCTGCTATCCAGACCTTCGACATTCGCCGGGAGCATACCGGCACTTTCAAGGACAAGGAGAAGGAGCCTGCGGAGTATTGCGACGGCGATAACCAGTATACGGTTTTCGAGTCGGGTGCCGTCATGCAGCTCCCGGACAACGTTCATATCCTGGTCGATTACGCATTTATCACGGAGAAACGCCAGGCTGGTGAGACGGGCAGCTTTAAGGGTGTCTACGATGCCTGGACGCGCGGTGCCACGATCGATGTTTATTCGTCGAAGAATATCGAGAAGAAGCTGGGTACCGTTCCGATGTATAAGGACGATAACGGTGCGCTGACGCTGAACGGTGCCAACGGCTGGGTTCCTGCGGAGACTGAGTAATTCTTTTTTCAAACCGGTACGGTGGTTTCCTTTCGGGAGGTGCCGTACCGGTTTTGAACATGCAAACGGATAAATAAAACCAATCAAACAATTACCTGAAATGAAATCTGCAATTAAATTCTTCGCCCTGTTCCTGCTGGCCGGGACGATGTTCGCCGCCTGCGGCGATGACGATCCGGAAGGACCGGACGGACCCGGGGGCCCCGAAATTCCGGTGGAGATCACCAATGAGGTGAAAGGCGTCATAACGGCCGGTATTTCCGGCGCGATCAATATTACGGGGTCGGGATTCGATTCCGAAGAGGATTACGTATACATCGGTTACGACAAGGACGGAGAAACCGTCTATGAGCGTGTTTCTAAAGACGTGCTGACGATCAATGCTTCGCGCATTTCGTTTGGTGTGAATGTCGCTGCCGGTTATCTCGACAAGACGGTGAAGGTTTACCTCGACCGGCCGGGATACGCGGAAAGGAAAGTGATTTCGGGCGAGATTACGTTCTCGCTTCCGAGCGTTGAAGAGGGCTATATTCCCGATGTTGCCCTGCGCAGTGCGCTGGCCAGCGCCGATAAGAACCCGAATGTGGTGTTTTCCCCGCTCGGCCTGCTCGACGTCAATAGTGCTGCGACGATGACGGGTAACGGCAAGGGATATGCCCTCGACATCAGCGATTGCGGTGCTACGTCGCTGGAGGGTATCGAACTTTTCAAGAGCGTTACCGGTCTGGTTCCGGCATGGGGTATGCCCAATATCAAGGAGATCGACCTTTCGAAATGGGAAGCCAAGGGTATCGAGTTTTTCTGCGAACGGGCGAGCAACCTCGAAAAATTCGTCGGCCCTCCCTATGCCTATCGTATCCGGACCTACGACAGTCCTAAACTGACCCATGTGGACGTGCATAACTGCGACTGGCTCAGGTGGCTGGAGATAAGCAACTTCGAAACCGGCGGCGGGGTCGATGCCCCCAATTCGGCCGTGACTTACCTCGACATCCGCCGCAACCAGTCCGGGACCTACGCAAGTACGCCGACGAAGGTCGGGGAGATGGCAATGGTCTGGAACAACGCCAATCAGGGCTTCAATGTGGCCGATAACGCCACGATTCTGATCGACTCGCATTTCCTGATCGAGCATACGATCGACGGTGCGTGGACGCCGATCTACAAGGCCTGGAAAGAGCGTGGTGCGACGATCAAGGTCTATTCGACGATCGATCCCCACCGGGACGAACTGCTGGGTACCGTTCCCTCCGTTTCGGAGATGCCTGATGCGCTTTCTCCTGGTAGTAAGAATGGAGACGGCAGCCCGTCGAATAAATGGCAGGTGGACGATCCCTACACAGACAAAAACGAAGCTCCGAATCCGGCGAATTAATGCCCGGAATATGTTTTGAAATGCTCCCGTACCGAAAGGTGCGGGAGTTTTTTGTGCAGTAGTCGGCCTGCCTTGCCGCCGGCATCGTCCGGGGAGGATTTGGCTGCCGGGGTGTTGCCGGTGCCGCCGGGCGTCGAATGGCGGTTGTCGCCTGCCGGGGCCTGCATACTGCGTGAAAAAAGAGCGCATCCGTCAGGATGCGCTCTTTTGGGCTTTGCCGGAAAATCCCGGTCAGGCTTTCTTCGAGTGGGCGTTGATCGCGCCGATGAGGAATACCAGATAGAGCCATACGATGCTCAGGGCGATGATGGCGGCCCCCTGCGAGCCGAATGCGTCGGTGATGACGCCCAGCACCGGCGGAATGACGGCGCCGCCCGCCACGCCGACGATCAGCAGGGCCGACACCTCGTTCGCCCGTTCGGGAACGCGCTGCATCGAGATCGAGAAGATGATCGAGAAGAGGTTGGCATACCCGACGCCGAATACGGCCACGCAGGCCAGCACGGCCCAGAGTCCGTGGAAGAAGATCATGCCCACGAGACCCGCCAGCGCGACGAAGACGCTGGCCGTGAAGAATTTGCGCTCGGGGAGCTTCATCAGCAGAATGCCGCCGAGGAATGCGCCTACCGTGCGTGCGAAAAAGTAGACGCTGTTGCCCATGCCGGCATCCGTCAGCGGCAGGTTGCAGCGCTCCATCAGCAGTTTGGGGAAGGTGATGCCCATCCCCACGTCGACGCCCACCAGCACGAGGATGCCGATGAAGAACGCCACGATGTACTTGTCTTTGAGCAGCGAGAAGGTGTGGCCGATCGAGATGTCGGCGCTGTCGACCTTCTGTTCGGCGATCGGGGTCAGCCACAGCCAGATGAGGGCCAGCAGCGAAATGGCGGCGTAGATCGGGAAGATCATCTTCCAGCCGAGGAAGCTGCCCGTCACGGCAGCCGCGATAATCGGGCCGAGGAACGAACTGACGGCCTTCACAAACTGCCCGAGGGTGAGCGTTCCGGTGAGTTTGTCCCCGGCGATGACATTGGTCACCAGTGGATTGAGCGACACCTGTAGCAGGGTGTTGCCGATGCCTATCAGGGCGAAGGCGACCAGCACGGCGGTGAAATCGTAAGCCACGAGCGGGACGATCATCGCGGCCACATGCAGGGCGAAGCTCAGCAGGACGGTCTTTTTGCGACCGATGCGGTTCATCAGCATGCCCGTGGGGATCGAGAGCAGGAAGAACCAGAGGAAGCAGGAGAGCGAGATGAGGTTGACCATCGTGTCGTTCATGCCTGCAAAGTCGTTCTTGACGTAGCTCGTCGAGACGCCGACGATGTCCACGAATCCCATGATGAAGAAGCCGAACATCACGGGGAGGATTTTGCGCAGTGAAATTTCCTTGTTCATTTGTTTGGGTTTTGGTTACTTTGTTCTGTCTATTGATTACTTAATCGTTTAAGTTAAGCGGGCAAAAAAAGGGGCTCACTGGTCCCTGAATTCTATCCGGCAGGGGAGCACCTTCGATTCGGGGACGTATTCGCCCGCTTCGGGATCGTTGGACTGGCGAATCTGATTGAGGAGTATCCGCACGGCATTGTTGCCGATCTCCTCGATCGGGAAATGGGCGATGTTCATTTTGGGTGCGAGCACGCGGAAGAGCGAATCTTCGTGTATGCAGGCCAGTCCCCAGCTGCCGTCGTTGATGTCGATGCCGCGGTCGTAGAAATAGCGCAAGGCTTCGATGGCGAGGATATGCGTGGTGAAAAAGAATCCGTCCACGTCGGGTACGGCGCTGAAGATGCGGTCCAGCGTGCTGTAAATGTTGTCCTGGTAATTGACATAGGTCACCTCGCCGTAGAGGTCGGGGTTGATGCGGATATGGGCGTCGGAAAGGGCGTTGGCATATCCCTCGCGGCGCATGTCCATCGTCAGCAGGTGGGGGTTGGTCGTGATGATGGCGATTTTGCGGAAATCCTTGTCTATCAGGTGCCGCACCAGCTTATAACTGCTCTCCTCGTTGTTGATGATGACGTAGTTGACGTGCATCTCGGGGAAATAGCGGTCGAACAGCAGCACGGGGTAGTGGCTGTCGACCAGGCGGTTGATCTCCCGTTTCGAGATTTTGGTTGGGGCGATGATCATACCGTCTACCTTTTTCGACCGGAAGAGGCGGATCATGGCGTTCTCGCGTTCGATTTCGGAGTTCGAGCTGGCAATCATCAGCGAGTAGCCCGCTTTTTCGGCCTCCGATTCGATCTGGTGGGCGATGTGGGCATAAAAACTGTCCGATATGGAGGGGAGGATCAGGCCGATGGTCTTCGAAATTCCGGTGTTGAGACTCCGGGCCAGCAGGTTCGGCTCGTAGGCGAGTTCCCGGGCGCAGGCGAAAACCCGGTTCTGGGTCTCCGCGCTGATTCCTTTTTTGTTGCTTTGTCCGGACAGCACCCACGAAACGGTTGTTTTCGAGAGGTTCAGTTTTCCGGCTATGTCTTTGAGCGATACTCCCACGATGGTTCTGAATAAGTGAAAAACAGATGTTCTTACAAAGATAAAATTTATTCCGCATTTAACAAATAAAAAATAGTGAAAAAAATGTCCCTCTTTTTTCTTTTCGGCGTGTCGTGCCGGGGCTTGCCGGGCGGGTTTCCGGGGTGTGCGGTTTCCGGTCCTTCCGGTTTCGGTCTGCGGAGGCTTCGGAGGGCCGTTTTGCGTGTCAAAAATAAAACTTTTAAGGTCATTAATCGATAGCGGGGGACCCGATAAATTGCTATATTTGTATAAATACCCGAGGTCGGAAAAAAGCTCACTTTCTCGTTTCAGAACAGCGAAATGCGGATGTGATTTGCGGCGTGTCCGGCGGAGCTCCGGCCGAGGGAACCAAAAACCGGCAAAAAACAATGACTGACCCGATGTCCCGGCTGCTGAAACTGGCCGCCCCGATCTTTTTCGTCTGCTTTACCCTCTCCGTTTCGGCCGCCCGGCCCCAGCTGCCTCCGGCCTGGGAGGGAGCGTCAGCCCGTTTCGACTCCCGCACCTATGCTTATCTGCCTCCCGTGCGCATCGTCGCGCAGGAGCACGCCGACCTGATTGCGGGCGGCGACCTGCTGCTCGAACCCGGCAACGGGCAGGCCGACCTGCAGAACGCCCGCATCTGCGTGCTCCGCAGCGACGGCGGCCGTCGTCCGGGCCTGCTGCTCGATTTCGGCCGCGAGTTGCAGGGCGGACTGCGCATCGTGACCGGCATGCCCGCGGACAACACGCCCGTGCGGGTCCGCGTCCGCTTCGGCGAATCGGTCAGCGAAGCGATGTGCGACATCGACGGTACGAACGGCGCTTCGAACGACCATGCCGTGCGCGATTTCACGCTCACGCTGCCGTGGCTCGGCGCCGTGGAGTGCGGCGATTCGGGCTTCCGTTTCGTGCGCATCGACCTGCTGGACGACGACCGCGAACTGCACCTCAAGCAGGTCGAGGCCGTCTTCCAATACCGGGATATACCTTATATAGGATCGTTCCGCTCGAGCGATCCGCGCCTCGACAGCATCTGGATGACCGGCGCTTACACCGTCCACCTCAATATGCAGGAGTATCTGTGGGACGGCGTGAAGCGCGACCGGCTGGTCTGGGTCGGGGACCTGCATCCCGAGATTATGACCGTCAATTCGGTCTTCGGCTACAACGAGGTCGTGCCGCGCAGCCTCGACCTGGCCCGCGACACCACGCCGCTGCCGGGATGGATGAACGGCATCAGCTCCTATTCGCTGTGGTGGATCATTATCCACAGCGACTGGTACCGCTACCACGGCGACCGGGACTACCTCGCCGCGCAGCGTCCCTACCTAACGGCCCTGCTGAGACAGGTCTTCGAAAAGATCGGTTCCGACGGACGCGAACGGTTGGACGGCACGCGCTTTCTGGACTGGCCTTCGAGCGACGATGCCGCGAGCACGGCGGCGGGCCTGCAGTCGCTGACGATTCTGGCGCTCGATGCCGGGGCCGGATTGTGCGAGGCGTTGGGCGATGCCGCGCTGGCCGCCGAATGCCGGGCAAAAGCCGCGCTGATGCGGAAATGCCCGGTCGGGGACGGCGGCGAGGCCAAGCAGGGACGTTCGCTGATGGTGCTGGCGGGGCTTGCCGATGCGGCGGAGACCGACCGCGACTATATTTCGAAGGGCGGGTCGGCCGGTTTCTCGACCTTCTACGGTTACTATATGCTCCGGGCAATGGCCGCGGCAGGCAATTACGAGGGGGCGCTGGAGCGTATCCGGGAGTACTGGGGCGCGATGCTCGACCTCGGGGCCACGACCTTCTGGGAGGATTTCAACATGGAGTGGCTCCCGGCGGCCCGCATCGACGAGCCGGTTCCGGCCGGGATGCGCGACCTGCACCGCGAATGCGGGGCCTACTGCTACAAGGGATTCCGCCATAGCCTGTGCCACGGCTGGGCTTCGGGACCGACGGCGTGGCTCACGGAGTATGTGCTGGGCGTCGGGGTTGTGGAACCCGGATGCCGCCGCCTGCGCATCGATCCCCATCTGGGCGACCTGGAGTGGGTCGAGGGGACTTTTCCGACGCCTTACGGCGTGGTGAAAATCCGTCACGAAAAGGGTGCCGACGGCACCGTGAAAAGCCGCGTCGAAGCTCCGCGCGGCGTCAAAGCAGAACTTGTCAAACACAACAAATAACCAACTTAACCAGATTCGATTATGCAACGTATCGTATTGAATGAAATCTCCTATTTCGGCGCCGGATGCCGCTCGATGATCGCCGACGAGGCACGCCGCCGCGGTTACAAGAAAGCCTTCTTCGTGACGGATGCCGACCTTGTCCGTTTCGGCGTGGCCTCCAAGATCGAGGAGGTGTTCCGCGGAGCCGGCATTCCCTATGAAATTTTCAGCGACGTGAAGGCCAATCCGACCATCGCCAACGTGCAGCATGGCGTGGCCGTGTTCAAGGCTTCGGGCGCCGACTTCATCGTGGCGCTGGGCGGCGGCTCGGTCATCGACACGGCCAAGGGTGTCGGCATTGTGACCAACAATCCCGAATTCGCCGACGTGAAATCGCTCGAAGGACCTGCCGACACGCACCACCGCGCCGTGCCGACCTTCGCGCTGCCCACCACGGCCGGAACAGCCGCCGAGGTGACGATCAATTATGTCATTATCGACGAGGAGGTCCGCAAAAAGATGGTCTGCGTCGATCCCAACGACATTCCGTCGGTGGCCCTGGTCGATCCCGAACTGATGTACTCGATGCCCAAAGGGCTGACCGCCGCGACGGGTATGGATGCCCTGACCCACGCCATCGAGGGCTATATTACCAAAGGTGCGTGGACGATGTCCGACATGTTCGAACTGAAGGCCATCGAGCTGATCGCGCAGCACCTCAAAGCCGCCGTCGACAACGGCAAGGACGCCGCGGCGCGTGAGGGCATGTCCGTGGCGCAGTATATCGCCGGCATGGGCTTCTCGAATGTGGGCCTCGGCATCGTGCACTCGATGGCGCACCCGTTGGGAGCCTTCTACGACACGCCCCACGGCGTCGCCAACGCCCTGCTGCTGCCCTACGTGATGGAGTACAACGCCGCATCGCCCGCTGCCCCGAAATACCGCGACATCGCCCGCGCCATGGGCGTCGATACCGACGGAATGAGCGTCGAAGAGGGCGTCGCTGCCGCCGTGAAGGCTGTCCGCGACCTCTCGCTGAGCATCGGCATTCCGCAGCAGCTGCACGAGATCGGCGTGAAGGAGGCCGACATTCCGGCATTGTCCGTCGCAGCCTTCAACGATGTCTGCACGGGCGGCAATCCGCGCGACACCTCCGTGGCCGAGATCGAGGCGCTTTACCGCAAAGCCTTTTAATCCGCAGAGCTTATGAAGAAAATACACCTGTGCGCCCTTGCGGCGTGCTCGATGCTTCTGGCGGCCTGCGACGGGCCGCAAGGGTTGGAGGAGGGATTTCGCGATCCCTCCTCGACCGACGTGCAGACGTCGGTTTACTGGTACTGGATTTCGGGAAATGTCTCGAAAGAGGGGGTCGTCGCCGATCTTGAGTCGATGAAGCGCATCGGCATCGACCGCGCCTTCATCGGCAACATCGGCCTTCCCGAATCGGAGATGCCCCACCGGGGGCCCGTGAAACTCTTCACCGAGGAGTGGTATGAAATCATGCATACGGCCCTGAAGAAGGCCACGGAGCTCGGGATCGACATCGGCGTGTTCAACTGCCCCGGCTGGAGCCAGGCGGGAGGGCCGTGGATCAAACCCGAGGAGGCGATGCGCTACCTGGCAACCGTTCCCGCCGAGGTCGAAGGCGGCAGGGTGGTGGAGGTCACGCTCCCGGCCCCTTCGCCCGATTTCACCGATGTGCGGACCATCGCCGTGCCGCTGCCCGAAGGCGTGCTGAAGCTCGACGCTTCATCGGCCCGCGTGAGCGGTTCGGCGGGTGCCGCCAAGGCGTTCGACGGCGATCCGGCAACGGCGCTGGCGTGCTCGCCCGGACGTGATGCGGTGGTTGAGGTAAAGCCTGTCGATGCGTTCACGCTGAGGTCGGTGCGTATCTATCCGGCTCATGCGCCCTTTGCCGCCGCAGCGGAATTGCAGGCCGTGAAGGATGGCCGCACGACCGTGCTGCGCCGCTTCGATATCAACCGCACGAATCCGGCCGTGGAGGTGGGATTCGACGGTTATGCCCCCGTCACGATCGCCTGCGAGCCGACCGATGCCGATGCTTTCCGGCTGGTGGTGAGCGGTGCTTCGGCGAACGGCGGTCTGGCCGAGGTGGAATTTTCGGCCCTGCCGCTCGTGGAACGCTATTCTGAAAAATCGCTCGCCAAGATGCACCAGACGCCGTTGCCCTACTGGGGTGACTATATGTGGGGCCGCCAGCCCGCCGAGACGGATACTGTCGCCGCCATTGCGCCCGAATCGATCGTGGACATCAGCGACTGCCTTGCGGGCGACCGCGTGCGCTGGGAGGCTCCCGCCGGACGCTGGATGATCCTGCGCACGGGGATGGTGCCGACCGGGGTGATGAACGGTCCGTCGCTCGAGGACGGAATCGGCCTGGAGGTCGACAAATGGAGTCCCGAGCATCTGGCGAAGCATTACGACGCCTTTGTCGGAGAGTTGTGCCGGCGCATTCCCGCCGCCGACCGCAAGGCGTGGAAGGTCATCGTGGCCGACAGCTACGAGAAGGGCGGCCAGAATTTCGGCGACGACTTTTTCGAAGCCTTCGAGGCCCGCTACGGCTACGACGCGCATCCCTACCTGCCCGTGTTCAGCGGCCTGACGGTCGGCGACCGCGACCGTTCGGACCGTTTTCTGTGGGACCTGCGGCGGATGATGGCCGACCGGCTGTCGTACGACCATATCGGCGCCCTGCGCGAACTGGCCCACCGCGACGGATTTACCACGTGGCTCGAGAATTACGGACACTGGGGTTTCCCCGGCGAGTTCCTGCAGTACGGCGGACAGTCGGACGAGGTGGCCGGGGAGTATTGGAGCGAGGGCGATCTGGGCGACATCGAGAACCGCGCCGCATCCTCCTGCGCCCATATTTACGGTAAGAACAAGGTTTCGGCCGAGTCGTTCACGGCCGGCTTCAAGCCCTTTGCCCGTTATCCCTACCAGATGAAACAGCGCGGCGACCGCTTCTTCTCGAAGGGCATCAACAACACGCTGCTGCACGTCTATATCTCGCAGGCGGCCGGGGAACCGAAGCCGGGCATGAATGCCTGGTTCGGCAACGAGTTCAACCGCAACAATACGTGGTTCGATCAGCTGGACCTCTTTATCGCCTACCTCAAACGCTGTAATTTCATGCTCCAGCAGGGGCTCAACGTGGCCGATGCGGCCTATTTCATCGGCGAGGACGTGCCCAAAATGACTGGTGTGTGCGATCCGGCGCTGCCGTCGGGATACCAGTTCGACTACATCAACGCCGAGGTGCTGTGCCGCGACGCCACGGTGCGCGACGGCCTGCTGACGCTGCCCCACGGCACGCAGTACCGCGTGCTGGTGCTGCCGCGGCAGGAGACGATGCGTCCCGAGGTGCTCGAACGGGTGATGCAGCTCGTGCGCGAGGGCGCCGTGGTGCTGGGACCCGCTCCGACGCGCTCTCCGAGCCTGGCGGATTATCCGGCGGCCGATGGCCGTGTGCAGGCGATGGCTGCCGAGCTGTGGGGCCCCGAAACGGGGAAGCACGTCAACCGCTACGGCAAGGGAACGGTCTTCGACGGTTATTCGATGGAGGAGGTTTTCGATGCCATCGGCCTTGTGCCCGATTTCGGGCATGACGCTTCGCTGCCGCTGTTGTTCGGCCACCGGACGACGGACGGCGCCGAGATCTATTTCGTGTCGAACCAGTCGGAGGAGCCGATTGAGTTCACGGCCTCGTTCCGCGTTGCGGACCGTCGTCCCGAGTGGTGGCAGCCCGTGACGGGGGCCGTGCGCGAACTCCCGGCCTACCGTGCCGAAAGAACCGTGACCGGGGTGCCGATGCGTCTCGAACCGCAGGAAAGCGGCTTCGTGGTCTTTCGCAAATCGGCGGAGAAATCCGCCGCGGAGTTCACGGCCGATGCGAATTTCCCGCGTCCCGAGGTGCTCGGAACGGTCGGTGGAGTCTGGACGGCGCGTTTCGAATCCCCCGACGGAGTGGGCAGCTTCATGCTCGAGACCGACACGCTCGGCGACTGGTCGCAGAGCGCCGACGAGCGCCTGCGCGGATTCTCCGGCACGGCGACCTATTCGACGACGTTCGAGAAGCCCGCAGCTGACGGCGGCCGCATCTTGCTCGACCTGAACCGCGTCGGGGTGATGGCCAAGGTGCGTGTGAACGGCGCCGATGCCGGAGGTGTCTGGACGCCCCCGTACCGGGTGGACGTTACGGACCTGCTCCGCGAGGGGACGAACGAACTCGAGATCGAGGTCGTCAATACGTGGGTCAACCGACTCGTCGGCAACAGCCGCCTGCCCGAGGCCGAGCGCCGCACATGGGCGGCCTACAACCCCTACACGCCGGATTCTCCGCTGCAGGAGTCGGGGCTGATCGGTCCCGTGACGCTGCAGCGGGTAGCGCTGTAAGGGCCTGCCTGCAAACGAAAATCCCGCACTCTTCGGAGAGTGCGGGATTTTTCGTATCCGGGGATGTCCCTATTTCGAGATCAGGTTCTCCCGCTCGATGTCCTTGAAATAACGGTAGGTGGCCACGCGCAGCTCCTCGGCGGCCGGGTCGTCGCACACGAGGATGCCGTTGGGATGCACCTGCAGGGCCGAGATGGTCCACTGGTGGTTGTAGGAACCTTCGACGCCGTGGCGCACCGCACGGGCTTTCTTATGCCCCGTGGCGAGGATCAGCACTTTCTTCGACGACAGCACCGTGCCCACGCCGACCGTCAGCGCGGTCTTCGGAACGAGCGACACGTCGCCGCCGAAGAAGCGGGCGTTGACCTGGATCGTGTCCTGCGTGAGGGTCTTGATGCGCGTGCGCGAATTGAGCGACGAGAAAGGTTCGTTGAAAGCGATGTGGCCGTCCTCGCCGACGCCGCCCATGAAGAGGTCGATGCCCCCGGCCTCGACGATGCGGGCTTCGTAGTCGGCGCACTCCTTCGTCAGGTCCCCGGCATTGCCGTCGAGGATGTTGACGTTCTCGGGCCGGATGTCGATGTGCTTGAAAAAGTTGTTCCACATGAACGAATGGTAGCTCTCGGGATGCTCCTCGGGGAGCCCCACATACTCGTCCATGTTGAACGTGATGACGTTTTTGAACGACACCTCGCCGGTCTTGTGGCGGCGGATCAGCTCTTTATAGGTCTCCAGCGGAGTCGAGCCTGTCGGGAGGCCCAGCACGAACGGCGACCTGGTCACCTGCTCCTTGGCCTTGATCTGCTGAATGATGCAGTTGGCGGCCCACTGGGCGACCTGCTGCGGTGTATTTTCGATGATTAGACGCATACTTATAAAAGTTAAAGGTTAGAACATCTTCACAAAAACCTCGATGGCCTGATATTCGGCCATGCCGAGCCGGTCGTAGAGCCGCGCCGTGTTTTGCGTGCGCTCCTCGGCCCGCTGCCAGAATTCGCGGGGGTCGCTGCCCGGGAAGGGCATGATGTCCTTCTGCGAGAGGTGGTGGTAGATGGCGTGACGCTTCATGATCAGCTCGTCGGGCGACAGGGGCACGGCCATGTCCACCATGCCGAGGTCCCATTCCATCCAGGCGCCGCGGTAGAGCCACAGGTGGCACTCCTCCAGCCACTCGTCGTCCTTCACGACCTCGAGGGCCCCGAGGATGGCCTCCATCGCCGTGCGGTGCGTGCCGTGGGGGTCGGCCAGGTCGCCGGCGGCGTAGATTTGGTGGGGCTTGATCTCGCGCAGCAGCTTGACGATGATTTCGATGTCCTTCTCCGTGAGCTGGCCCTTCTTGATGCCTCCCGTCTCGTAGAACGGCAGGTTGAGGAAATGGGCGTTGGTGTCGGGGTTCAGGCCGAACGAGCGCACGGCGGCACGCGCTTCGGCCCGGCGGATGGCGCCTTTCAGGTCGAGCAGGGCGCGGGGTTCGGGTTCGCCCTTTTTCTTGCCGGCGATGATCTTTTCGACCTCGCCGTAGTGGTTGCCGAAGCCCAGTTCGCGGGCCGTGTCGATGTTCTGCAACACCACGTCGTCGTGTACGGCCACGTTGCCCGAGGTCTCATAGGCCACGTGTACGTCGTGACCCTGCTGGACGAGGCGGATGAACGTGCCGCCCATCGAGATCACGTCGTCGTCGGGGTGGGGCGAGAAAATGACAATCCGCTTGGGGTACGGCGACGAGGGCACGGGGCGCGTCGTGTCGTCGGCATTGGGCTTGCCGCCCGGCCATCCGGAGATGGTGTGCTGGAGGTCGTTGAAAACGTCGATGTTGATCTGGTCGAAGGAACGGCCCTGCTCCAGCAGTTCGCCGAGCGAATTCTCGATATAATCCTTGTACGTGAGCTTCAGGATGGGTTTCTGCAGCACACCGCAGAGCCATACCACGGCCTTGCGGACGAATTTCGGCGTCCAGTCGCAGGGGCCTACCAGCCACGGCGTCTGTTCGCGGGTCAACAGCTGCGCGGCGGTCTCGTCGATCACCACCTCGATGTTGGAATGCGCCTGCAGATACGAGGCGGGAACCTGTCCCGTGATCTCTCCCTCGACGACCTTCTGCACGATGTGGGCCTTCTCCTCGCCCCAGGCCATCAGGATGATGCGGTCGGCACTCATGATCGTGTCGATGCCCATCGTAATCGCCATCTTGGGCGTGTTCTCCAGCCCGAAGAAGGCTCCCGACTGGATTTTGCGCGTGTTGTAGGTGAGCTGCACCAGCCGTGTGCGCGAACGCGAGTAGGAACCCGGTTCGTTGAAGCCGATCTGTCCGTCCTCGCCGACGCCGATAATCATCAGGTCGATGCGGCGCACCGAATGGTCGTACGACGCGCAGTACTCCGAAACCTTGTCCTCGGACATCGTGCCGTCGGGAATGTGCACGTTCTCGGGCAGGATGTCGATGTGGTTGAGGAACTCCTCGTGGATGCGGTAGTTGCGGCTCTGCTGCTCGGTCGATTTGATCGGGTAGAACTCGTCGAGGCTGTAAACGGCGACGTTGCGGAAACTGATGAGCCCCTCGTTGTGGCGTTTCACCAGTTCGCGGTAGAGACCCAGCGGGGTGCGTCCCGTCGTGAGGCCCAGCACGAAGGGTTGCGACTCCTCGTAGACCTCGTTCGAACAGTGCAGTTCGTTGTACGTGCGGATCGCCTTGACGATGTTGTCGGCGACATACTGCACGCCTTCGTATTCGTTCTCATAGACCCGGGTGAGGATCTTTTCGTAGCGGTGGATAATGTCGCGGGGGACCGATTCGGCAATCAATCCACCATCTTTCGGCAGGGAATACTTGTTGTTCATGGTATGATGTTTTAATTATGCTATCTGTTTGTTTTCTATCGTTTCGCTTCAGACCGTCGTTGTCGCCGCCTGCGGCGTCGTTTACAAGTCTGACCCCACCCCAAACCCCTCCCTCGGGAGGGGCTTGTCGCGACGCAACCGGGTTGCCGACCGGGTTTTTAACCGAATTGTCGGCCGGGTTTACTTAATTTCTCACTTTTCAAACGTCACCTCCTCGAAAAATTCGGGGCGGTGGAAATCGGGGCTTCCCGTCTGGATGGGCCTCCACGACAGGAAATGGGGGTGCGAGAGCTTGTCACCGCACTTGTAGAGGTTCATACGTGCCGTGAGGCCGCTCCAGTCCGTCAGCGCATGGCGGAAAAGCGCCTGCGGGGGAATGGCCAGCGTCAGCGACCAGCGGTTGTCGCCCTCGCGTTCGGCGAAAGGTTCGCCGAAGGGGTACGTCGGGAAGCGTTTCACACTCGCCAGCACCTCCGCCGGGGCGGGCTGCACGTCTTCGGTCCGCGACTTGCGTCCCGAGAGGAGCATCCGTCCGATGCAGGTGGTCTCGAAATTGTAATACAGCCCTTCGTCGGGCGCAATGAAGAACTCCACGCAGGAGTCGGTCCACACCTGTCCGTTGTCCTCGGTGACGAGCGCCGCCGTGTAATTCTCCGCCACGTCGAAGCGCAGCATCAGCCAGTCGCCCGTGTGGAACATGCGGAACGACACCTCCGGCGCATAGGGGAATTCTCCGGGCCAGTTGCAGCACGCCACGGGCCGGGGCTTGATCTCCGCGAAGACCCGCTCCACGGCCGCCCGGTCGTCGGGCGAGATACCTGATATTTTGCGAATTTCCATGGCTCAGCTGTATTTGGCCACCGTCTCCCGCACGATCTCACACATCGTGCCGTACTGCTCCTCCATGCTGCGCAGCAGTTTGTACTGGGCGTGCGTGCGCACGAGGTTGTGCTCGGGGTATTTGATTTTATAATAGGTGTCGCCGTCGATGTAGTCCATCAGGAAGCGCAGGACCTGCTCGAAGGTGATGTAGCGGGCCGAAAACGCCAGGTTGTCGATCTCCGGCGCGGTCAGCTGCTTCGCCCGCTGCGAAAGGTAGCCCTCGGTGTAGGCGCGGAACATGTCGAGCGACATACCGACACGCGTGAGGTCGCGGTCGTCCTCCTCGCCCGTGTTGGTGTAGGAGCGGATGGCGTCGCCGAAATCGTTCAGCGACGTGGAGTTCATCACCGTGTCGAGGTCGATGGCGCACAGCACCTCGCCCTCCTTGTTGAAGAGGATGTTGTTGATTTTCGTATCGTTGTGCGTCACCCGCGTGGGAATCGTGCCGTCCTCGACCTTCGACCAGAAATCCATCATCTCGCCGCGGCGCGACTCGATCCAGCCGATCTCCTCCTTCAAATCCTTCACACGGCCTGCGGCGTCGCGACGCAGCGCTTCGTCCCACTGCACGAAGCGGTGGCGGATGTTGTGGAATCCCTTGATGGTCTCGGCCAGCGGTTCGGTGAAATCCGCCAGCTGGGCCTGGAACTTGCCGATTCCCTCGCCGCCCTTACGGGCCAGCTCCGGGGAGTCCGCCTTGTTGTAGGCAATGGTGTCGCCGATGAAGACCGAGACGGCCCAGTAGTCGCCCTGCGAATCCACGGAATAGTATTTGCCGTCGTGGGTCGGGACGATCGTCATCACTTCGCGCAACGGATCGCCTCCCTCGGCAACGACGCGGCGGCGGATGTGATCCGTGACCTTGCGGATGTTCTCCATCATGGCCGGAACGTCGGGGAAGATGTTCTTATTCTTCCGCTGGAGGATGTAATCCGGGGCACCGCCTTCCGTGCGGACGATAAAGGTGTCGTTGATAAAACCCTCGCCCAGCGAGTCGATAGCCGCGATAGCGCCCTCCAATGCGAACTGGGACGCGATTCTCTGTAATTCTGCCTTCATACGGTAGTTTAGATGTTAGGTTCTGGTTGCAACCCCAAAGTTACAGAAAAGAACGCAGACTTGCAACCCGCAGTCACGAAAAAGCCTGCGCTTTCCGAAGAAAGGCAGGCTTTGGGTGTGTGTGTTATTTGATCGTGCCGTGTGGCTATGCGATCCAGCTTGTCAGCAGTTTCATCGCACCGTCGGGCGTGAACGCGAGCGACCGGGCCGAGGCGGGGATCAGCACCGTTTCGCCCTGATGTACGGGAACCGCCTCGCCGCTGTCGTCGGTGATCGTGCCGCGGCCCTCGATGCAGATCGCCACGACGAACGAGTCGAGGTCGGCGAGGTCCAACGTCTCGGGGGAGGTCAGGTCCAGCATCGACGTGGTGAAATAGGGACATGAAACCAGCTCCACACGGCTGTTCTGCACCGCCTCGTAACGGGTGCGGTAATCCGGCAGCACGGTGTAGTCGATGGCCTCCTTCGCCAGTTCGGTGTGCAGTTCGCGGGTGTTGCCGTTGGCATCGCGGCGGTTGAAGTCGTAGATGCGGTAGGTGAGGTCCGAGGTCTGCTGGATTTCGGCGATGAACGACCCGGCGCCGATCGAATGCACACGGCCTGCGGGCAGGAAGAAGACGTCGCCCGGATGGATCTTGTAATCGGCGAGGATGTCGGTGATGGTGTTGTCGGCCACGCTGGCGGCGTATTCGGCAGGTGTCACCTGCTTCGAGAATCCCGAACGGAGGTGCGCTCCCTTGTCGGCGGCCACGACATACCACATTTCGGTCTTGCCTTTGGACTGGTGGCGCTCCCAGGCCAGTTCGTCGTTGGGGTGGACCTGAATCGAGAGATCCTGCCGGGCGTCGATGAACTTGATGAGCAGCGGGAACTCTTCGCCGAAACGATCGAAATTCTTCGCTCCCAGCAACTCCGCCCCGTGTCGGGCGATCAGTTCGGGCAGCGTGGTCCCGGCCTCGGGTCCTTCGGCCACGACGGATTCGTTGCCCTTTACGCCCGAGAGCTCCCAGCTCTCGCCGACCTGCTGCTGCGAGGTCTCGATCTGTTTATAAGGGGCTATCTTGTCGCCGCCCCAGAGCATCGTTTTTAAAATCGGTTGAAACTTATACATGGTGTTTTATACGTTTTGTACGTCCAGCTGGCTCAGGGCGAAAGCGTATGCGCCGACCGAGATGGCCTGGCTTGCGCCCAGCTTCGAGATCGCGACGCCGATACGTTTCTGTGGGTCGTAGGCCACATAGCGGTCCGTGCCGTAAACCTTCAGGGGCTGCATGCTGCCTTTGGCGAACTCCTGGAACTCCGCCTCGTCGTCCAGGTCGTAGACCTTCATCTGCACGCGGTTCAGCTCCTCGCCCGAGAGGGTGTGCATCTTTGCGCGGAGCTCTTTCAGCAGGCTCGGCATAATCCATTTGCGGGCCGCCGTGATGCCGCCGCCGATGACGATCAGTCCGTCGATGAGCGTCACGGCCGTGGCCATGGCGTCGCCGGCGATTTCGCCCATTTCGGCGAAAGCCTGCCGGGCCGCTTCGACGTTCCCCGGGCGTTTGCCGTCGGCGATGTCGCAGATGTCCTTGGGCTCCAGTCCGTGGTCCGGGTCATTCGCCAACTCGCCGTAGACCCGCTTCACGGCCCGCACGGCCACGCCGTCCTCGACGATGATGTCGGGCATCTTCTTGTGCCGCAGGCAGAAGGTCTCGACGCACGAGTTGTCGCCGCGGTTGAGCCGGTTGTCGACCACGATACCCATGCCGAAGCCCGTGCCGAAGGTGTAACCCACCAAGTTCTTGTAGCGTTTGGGGCTGTTCAGCGTTTCGAGCCGGGCATTGACCTCGGGCAGCGCGCCGCCCAGCGCCTCGCCGTAGGCGAACAGGTCGCCGTCGTTGTTGATGAAGACCGGGATGCCGAACGTCGCCTCGAGGAACGGCCCCAGCGCCACGCCGTCGCGGAACGACGGGAAGTTCGGGAGATAGCCTCCGATGACGCCGTTGGGGTAGTCGGCCGGACCGGGGAATGCGAACGAGATGGCTACGGGCTTCTCCGAAAGACGGCTGATGACGGCCCGGAACCCTTCGACCATGGCTGCCAGACATTTGTCCAGGTCTTCGGCGTGCGAAGGCAGCGTGATGGGTTCCACGATGAAGCGGTTGGCCTGCATGGCTCCGAACACGAGGTTCGTGCCGCCGGCGTCGAGGGTGATCACCACCCGGTTGTCATGGCTGTACATATTGAGTAGTTTGGTTTGGATTGACGTTGTTCGGGAGACAAAGATAGGTAAAAAACTGAAAACGAAAAAGCCGTCGGTGGCTGCCGGCGGCTTTTTCGTCCTTTTATCGGTATCAGTTGTTTTCGGGGCGCAGTTTGCGCACCACGGCGCCGGTTTGCCACATTTCGCTTTCGCGCATCTCCTTCAGCTCGTCGTTGAGCTTTTCGCGGTAGTCGGGCTTGCTGTTGAGGTCGATCGAGCGCTGGGCCTCGTTGCCGGCGGCCACCTCTTTGTAAAGCTCCTCGAAGACGGGTTTCGTGGCGTCGCGGAATTTCTTCCACCAATCCAGCGCACCGCGCTGGGCCGTGGTCGAACAGTTGGCGTACATCCAGTCCATGCCGTTCTCGGCGACGAGCGGCATCAACGACTGCGTCAACTCCTCGACGGTCTCGTTGAAAGCCTCCGAGGGGGTGTGGCCGTTGGCCCGCAGCGTGTCGTACTGGGCGGCGAAGATACCCTGGATGGCGCCCATCAGCGTGCCGCGCTCCCCCGTGAGGTCGGAGTAGACCTCGCGCTTGAAATCGGTCTCGAACAGATAGCCCGAGCCGACGCCGATGCCCAGCGCCACGACGCGCTCGAAGGCGCGGCCCGTCGCATCCTGGAATACCGCATAGCTCGAGTTGAGGCCGCGGCCCTGGAGGAACATCCTGCGCAGCGACGTGCCCGAACCCTTCGGGGCGATGAGGATCACGTCGACGTCGGCCGGGGGCACGATGCCCGTGCGCTCCTTGTAGGTGATGCCGAAACCGTGGGAGAAATAGAGCGCCTTGCCCGGGGTGAGGTGCTTTTTGATGGTGGGCCATACGGCGATCTGCCCGGCGTCGGACAGCAGATACTGGATGATCGTGCCGCGCTCGGCGGCCTCCTCGATGCCGAAGAGCGTCTCGCCCGGCACCCAGCCGTCGGCAACGGCCTTGTCCCAGCTCTTGGAGCCTTCGCGCTGGCCGACGATGACGTTGAAACCGTTGTCGCGGAGGTTCAGCGACTGGCCGGGGCCCTGCACGCCGTAGCCGATGATGGCGATGGTTTCGTCCTTGAGTGTTTCGAGGGCTTTTTTCAGGGGGAACTCTTCGCGGGTTACGACGTTCTCTTCGACGCCGCCAAAATTGATCTGTGCCATGTTTTTCGTGATTTTAGTTGTTGTATGTTTTGAAAATTATTCTGCGTTTCTCATGCGGTCCAGCTCTTCGAGGTACTCGTTCAGCAGCTCGCGCCGCGACTTGATGATGGCCACCGTGCCGCTGCGCACGAACTGCTGGACGCCGTAAGGCTGCAGCAGGCGGAACAGCGCCTGCGTGTCGGCCTTGTGGCCGGTCTTTTCGACGACGATGTAGTCTTCGTCGATCTCCAGGATGCGGACATTGTGCTTGCGCACGAGCTGTTCGACGCCCCGGCTGCGGGTCACTTTGTAGAGGGCAATCTCCTGCTGCACGACCTCCTCGGGGGTGTAGACGAAGGTTTTCAGCACGTCGATTTTCTTCTCGACCTGCCGCACGAGTTTGTCGATCTGGTTGGGGTCGGTGCGGACGACGATCGTGAATTTGTGGATGCCCGGGAGCGCCGACTCGGAGGTCGTGAGGCTCTCGATATTGACGTCGCGGCAGGAGAAGACCGTGGTGATCTGGCTCAGCAGGCCCACTTTGTTCTCCGAAAATACGGTGATGATATATTCCTGTTCCATCGGCTGTTTCGTTTTATTCGAACCGGATGTCCGCCACCGGGGCGCCGGCCGGGACCATCGGGAAAATATTCTCTTCGCCCTCGACACGCACCTCCAGCAGGAAGGCTCCTTCGGCGGCTTTCATCGCCGCGACGGCCTCCGCGAGCTCCTCGCGGCGTTCGACCATGCGGTATTCGATGCCGTTGCCGCGGGCGATGAGCCCGAAATCGGGGTTTATCATCTCGGTGAAGGAGTAGCGGCGGTCGTAGAAAAGCTCCTGCCACTGCCGCACCATGCCCAGAAACGAATTGTTCAGCAGGACGATTTTCACGGGGATTTTCGACTGGCAGATGGTTCCCAGCTCCTGAATGGTCATTTGCAGGCCGCCGTCGCCGGCGAACAGCACCACCTCGCGGTCGGGGGCGCCCAGCTTGGCGCCGATGGCCGCCGGAAGCCCGAAACCCATCGTCCCGAGACCGCCCGAAGTCACCATGCTGCGGCCGCGGCGGAACCCGAAGTAGCGTGCGGCGTTCATCTGCTGCTGGCCCACGTCGGTGACCAGCACCGCGTCGTTGTCGTAGGCACGGGCCACGGCGTCGACCGCTTCGCCCATGCGGATGCGTCCCTCGCCGGGATGCACCGCCTTGCGGATGACGGCTTCATACTCGATTTTGTCGCACTCCCGGAACTCCGCAATCCAGGCGCTGTGGTCGCCTTTGCGGATACGCTCGGTGAGCATCGGAAGCGCCTGTTTCACGTCGCCCACCACGGCGACATCGGCCGGAATGATCTTGTCGATCTCCGCGGGGTCGATCTCCAGATGGATGATTTTCGCGTTCTCGCCGAAATGGGCCGGAGATCCCGTCACGCGGTCGTCGAAGCGCATGCCCACGGCCACGAGCAGGTCGCACTCTCGGTTCTTGATGTTGGGACCGTAGTTGCCGTGCATGCCCAGCATCCCCACGTACTGCGGATCGTCGGACGGCAGGGCCGAGAGCCCCAGCAGGGTCGATGCCGCGGGCATGCCGCTTTTTGCGAGAAACGCACGCAGTTCGTCCCCGGCGTTGCCCAGCGTCACGCCGTGCCCCACCATCACCAGCGGGCGGCGGGCGGCGTCGATCAACCGGGCCGCCTCGGCTATGCGCTCCGCGTCGGGCGCGGGCGCGGGGACGTAGCTGCGTATGGAGGTGATTTTTTCGTAGCGGAAGGGCGCCGTGCCGCACTGGGCGTCTTTGGTGATGTCTACCACGACGGGGCCCGGACGGCCCGTGCGGGCGATGTAAAAGGCTTTGGCGATGGCCGCAGGGATGTCCTCGGTGCGCTTGACCTGACAGTTCCACTTGGTGACGGCCTGCGTGATGCCGACGAAATTGGTCTCCTGAAAGGCGTCGGTGCCCAACAGCGAGGAGCCGACCTGTCCGGTGACGAGCACCAGCGGCGTGGAGTCCATCAGCGCGTCGGCCAGACCCGTGACGGTGTTCGTGGCGCCGGGGCCCGAGGTCACGAGGCAGACGCCGACCTGTCCGCTGACGCGGGCATAGCCCTGCGCGGCGTGCACGGCGCCCTGCTCGTGGCGGACGAGGATGTGGCGCAGACGGTCGCGGTAGTCGTAGAGGGCGTCGTAAACGGGGATGATGGCGCCTCCGGGATAGCCGAAAAGGGTGGTGACGCCTTCGTGGAGAAACGATTCGATCAGGGCCTTCGATCCCGGGATTACAGGGTCGGAGGCCGTACGTCGCTCTTCGGGACGGGATGTATTCATAAGCGGGTCTGTTTTTTTATTCTTCGTCGATGATGCGCACGGCGCCTTTGTCGGCCGAGCTTACGAAATGGGCATAGGCTCGCAGCGACGCCGGAACACGGCGGTCGCGGTTTGCCGGACGGAACTGTCCCTGCGCGGCCATGCGGGCGGCTATTTCGGTGTCGTCGACCAGGAGGCGGATCGAACGGCGGGGAATGTCTATCTCGATCTCGTCGCCCGTGCGGACGATGGCGATCTCCCCGCCCGAGGCGGCCTCCGGCGAGACGTGTCCGATCGAGAGCCCCGAGGTGCCGCCCGAGAAACGGCCGTCGGTAATCAGCGCACAGGCTTTGTCGAGTTTCTTCGATTTGAGGTACGACGTGGGGTAGAGCATCTCCTGCATGCCCGGACCGCCCTTGGGACCCTCGTAGCGGATAACGACCACCTCGCCCGGCTGCACCTCGTCGGCGAGAATGCCGTTCATGGCCTGCTCCTGCGATTCGTAGACCCGGGCCGGGCCGCGGAAGACGAAGAGTTTTTCATCGACCCCGGCCGTCTTCACGACGCAGCCCTGCCGGGCGATGTTGCCCGTCAGCACGGCCAGTCCGCCGTCGCGGAAATAGGCGTGTTCCGCGTCGCGGATACAGCCTTCGGCGCGGTCGGTGTCGAGTTCCTCGTAATAGGAGTGCTGGGCGCCGAGTTCGCGGCTGTAATGGCCTGCCGGGGCGCTCAGCGAACGGCGGCGGGCCGCATCCGCGGCTGTGGGGGAGAGGATGTCGCAGGCGGCGATGGCCTCGCCGAGCGTGCGTCCGTCGACGCGCGGAACCGAGGTGTCGAGCAGTCCGGCGCGGTCGAGTTCGCCGAGGATGGCGAAGATGCCGCCGGCGCGGTTGACGTCCTGGATGTGGTAGTGGGAGTTGGGCGCGACCTTGCAGAGCACCGGGACCTGCCGCGAGAGGCGGTCGATGTCCTGCATCGTGAAATCCACGCCCGCTTCGTGCGCCACGGCCAGCAGGTGCAGCACCGTGTTGGTCGAGCCGCCCATGGCGATGTCCAGCGACATGGCGTTTTCGAAGGAGGCCTTCGTGGCGATCGAGCGCGGCAGGACCGTTTCGTCGCCCATGAAATAGTAGCGTTCGGCGTTGCGGACGATGAGCGCCGCGGCGTCCTCGAACAGCCGGCGGCGGTTGGCGTGCGTGGCGACGATCGTGCCGTTGCCCGGGAGCGAGAGTCCCAGCGCTTCGGTGAGGCAGTTCATCGAGTTGGCCGTGAACATTCCCGAACACGATCCGCAGCCGGGGCAGGCGCAGCGTTCGATCTGTGCGATGTCGTCGTCGCTGCACGTGTCGTCGGCGCCCATGACCATGGCGTCGATCAGGTCCACGCCGTGGCCCCGGAATTTTCCGGCCTCCATCGGGCCTCCCGAGACGAAGACCGTCGGGATGTCGAGCCGCATGGCGGCCATCAGCATCCCGGGGGTGATCTTGTCGCAGTTCGAGATGCAGACCAGGGCATCGACCTTGTGGGCGTTGGCCATGTATTCGACGCTGTCGGCGATGATTTCGCGCGAGGGCAGTGAGTAGAGCATGCCGTCGTGGCCCATGGCGATGCCGTCGTCGATGGCGATGGTGTTGAACTCTGCGGCGAAGCACCCGAGGGCTTCGATCCGCTGTTTGACGTACTGGCCGATTTCATGCAGGTGCACGTGCCCCGGCACGAGCTGCGTGAACGAGTTGGCGATGCCGATGACCGGGCGGCCGAACTGTTCTTCGCGCATGCCGTTGGCCCGCCAGAGGCTGCGGGCTCCCGCCATCCGGCGGCCCGTCGTGGTGACGGCGCTTCTGAGTGTGTGTTTCATCTTTCCGTTTCGGTTTCAGTCTGCGTTCCGGACGTGCCGGAAACAAAAAAGGCCTTTCCCCGGCAGGAGAAAGGCTTTATTTTTCAATCGAATTATACACGCCACCTTTCTCCCGTTATCTTCTAAGGACCACGAGGTGCAGGGTAATGACGATAATAATCGAATGAAGCATAGTCAGTTGTTCGTATTCGTTATGAAGCAAAGGTATGGATATTAAATTATTTGAACAAATAATTTCCTAAAAAAATTTAATATTATAACAGTCCGGAAGCATATTTTTCGCTCAGCTTTGTATCTGTTCGTGGCGGGCGGCATTTACTTACGATCTGAAACTCGATTTTTGGCTCCGAAATGGGGTTTCGGGGCATTTTTGTCCCCGTTCGGCCGTCCGGATACCCTGCGGGGCTTCCATTTTTGATTCGGTGGAGTTGTTTTGCGCCTTTTTGTGCTATTCCTATATATATAAAAGGGCCTCCGGTATTTTCGGCGGAGGTCTTACGAATTGTTACTTTGATTTGGATTTTTAAAATATTTGTTTTACATTTGCCGATGATGGTTACTGAACGGCATATCACGATGACTGGACGAGGTTGCGGATTTATCGGCAATCCCGTCGGTTGTGTCCATACCGGTATCTTCACCACCACCACTACGACTACCACTACGACTACGACCCCTGTGGGGGTTCGATAGTCAATAATCCGTCCGCATACTCGGTATGCATTTCCGGCCAAGGCTGCCGGAGCGGAAACCAGATCAAGTTCACGGTAGTTTAATTCAACAAAAATTTTAGTTATGAAATATATTCGGGTTTTCGCGCCGGGAACGGTCGCGAATCTGGGTTGCGGTTTCGACGTGATGGGCCTGACGCTCGACGGCGTTGGCGATTTGCTGGAAATCGGCGCCGAGGAGGGGGCCGAAGGATTGGAAATCCGCAACCTGAGCGGGATGAACCTTCCCGAAAACATCGAGGACAACGTTATTACACCCGCCCTGCGGGCCATGCTGGCGGCATACGGACGCCCCGTGCGGATTGAAATCACGATGCTGAAGAAGATTGCCCCCGGCAGCGGCATCGGGTCGAGCGCGGCTTCGTCGGCCGCTGCCGTTTACGGACTCAACGAACTGCTGGACCGTCCCTTCTCGGGCAAGGAGCTTGTGGAATTCGCCATGATGGGCGAGGCGCTGAT
The DNA here is from genome assembly GCA_001941065.1 of Alistipes sp. Zagget8. Classification (GTDB taxonomy): domain Bacteria; phylum Bacteroidota; class Bacteroidia; order Bacteroidales; family Rikenellaceae; genus Alistipes. Next base: position 136,433 of record MSHJ01000010.1, on the reverse strand, counting down.
CGGCGGAACGCCCCATGCCGACAATGTGGGTCCTGCGGTGCTGGGCGGCGTGGTGCTGGTCCGCGGATACGAGCCGTTCGACATCGTCCGGCTGCCCGTGCCCGACAATTTCTTTTACGCCGTGGCGCACCCCGCCATCGTGGTCAGCACGAAGGATGCCCGCGAGGTCCTGCCGCGCGAGATTCCCCTGTCGAAAGCCATCACGCAGTGGGGCAACGTCGGGGGACTGGTCGCCGGGTTCGCGCTGCGCGACGTGGCGCTGATCGGCCGTTCGATGCACGACGCCGTCGTGGAGCCCTACCGCAAGGGATTCATTCCCGGGTACGATGCGCTGAAGGAGCAGGTGCTGGCCGAAGGTGCGCTGGCGATGAACATTGCCGGATCGGGACCGTCGGTCTTTGCGCTGGCTGCCGATTACGAGGTGGCGCAGCGGATCGCGGCGCAGATGAAACGGCATTTCCAGGAGCGGCAGATCGGCTGCCACACCTATGCGGGCCGCGTGTCGAACGCCGGGGCGCGGGTCGTGGGACAATAAAACGACGGAACGATGAAATTTTACAGTACGAGAGATACGAAACGGGCCTGCGGCTGTTCGCTCCGCGAGGCCGCGATGATGGGGCTGGCGCCCGACGGCGGGCTGTTCGTCCCCGAACGCATTCCGCAGGCCGATATGGCCGAGGTCGAACGACTGGTAGGAGAGTCCTATGCCGCAATGGCGGGCTATCTGGCGGGGCTTTTTTTCGGCGACGATTTCGATCCGCAGGCCCTGCGGCGGGAGCTGGAGGAGTTGTACGACTTTCCCGTGCCTTTGCGGCGGGTGGGACGCGGACGCTACACGCTGGAATTGTTCCACGGTCCGACCTGCGCCTTCAAGGATTTCGGCGCGGGATTCATGGGCCGTGCGATCGGCCTGCTGGGGGCCGCCGACGAACGGTTGGTGATCCTCACGGCCACCTCGGGCGACACGGGCAGCGCCGTGGCACACGGTTTTTACAACGTGCCGGGTGTCGATGTCGTGGTGCTCTATCCCGAGGGAAAGATCAGCCGCCTGCAGGAGTGTCAGATGACCGCCCTCGGGGGCAACATCCATCCGCTGCGGGTTGCCGGGACGTTCGACGACTGCCAGCGGTTGGTGAAGGAGCTCTTCGCCGACGCGGCGTTCCGCAAACGGCGGCGCGTGACATCGGCCAATTCGATCAACCTCCTGCGGTGGATTCCCCAGGCGTTCTATTACTTCTGGGGCTATTGCCAGTGGCGGCAGGCCGCAGACGGGGACCGTCCCGTCGTCGTCGTGCCGAGCGGCAACTACGGCAACCTGGCCGCAGGGATGCTGGCGCAGCGCATGGGGCTGCCCGTCGGGGGCTTTGTGGCGGCGTCGAACGTCAATGACGTGGTGCCCGAGTTCCTCCGCACGGGCGTCTACCGGACGCGGCCGTCGGTGCGGACTCCGGCCAATGCGATGGATGTCGGCGCCCCGAGCAATTTCGAACGCATGCTGTGGCTTTGCGGGGGCGATCCCGAGATCCTGCGCGGCGAGCTGGAGGGATTCCGCTGCGACGACGCCTGCATCCGCCGTACGATTGACGAATTGTACGAGCGTCACGGCTATGTCTCCGATCCGCACAGCGCCGTGGGTTATGCCGCGTCGATGGCCGTCAACAAGCCCGGTTTTTACCTTTCGACGGCCCATCCCGCCAAGTTCGGGGAGGTTATCGCCTCGGTGACCGGGGCCCGGATACCGCTTCCCGAACGGCTCGAAGAGTTGACCCGCAGGCCGCAGCATTCGGAACCCCTTGCCGTCGACCTCGCGGCTCTCGAAGCCTACGTCGAAAAAGTCTGAGTCCGAAAATTTACCCGCCGAAGCCGGCGGGTAAATTTTTTCTTTTTGTTGCGTTTTATTTTACTTTTGTTTATATTTGTTGCGTAAAAGCAAAATAAACCCATCCTTAACACAAAAACTACCGATGAATCTCAAACGTCTGCTTCCCTTTCTGATCGCTCCGCTGCTGCTGACCGCCTGCCCGTCGGGCGGCAACCGGGCGGATGCGCCCGACCTGGACAAATTGCCCCGCACGATCCTTTCGGGCGATCAGGGTCCGTTCCATGTGCAGGGCATTGCCGTCGACCTCGAACGCGGTTACATCTATTTCTCCTTTACGACCAAGCTGTTGAAAATGGACCTTGAGGGGAACCTGATCGGCAGCGTCGACGGACTGACGGGACACCTGGGCTGTCTGACGATGAATCCCGCCGACGGACGTGTCTACGGTTCGCTCGAATACAAGGACGATGCGATTGGCAAGGGCATCCGCAAGACCCTCGACGGAGAGTCGGAAGGGGTAGACCAGACCGGATTTTACATCGCCGTTTTCGATGTGGACCGCATCGTGCGTCCCGATATGGATGCGGAGAAAGACCAGGTGATGACGACCGTTTACGTCAAAGAGGCTGTCGACGACTATTTCGCCGAAGCCGTGAACGGCGGACGGACGGTCGCCCACCGTTTCGGCTGTTCGGGTATCGACGGCGTGACTTTCGCGCCCCGCTTCGGCAGCGGGGAGGCCGGCGATTACCTCTATGTGGCTTACGGCATCTACGGCGACACGCTGCGCACGGACAACGACTATCAGGTGCTGCTGGCCTACGACACGAAGGATTGGAAGCGTTATGAGCAGCCTCTTTCGCAGTCCGCCCCGCACAAGAGCGGTCCCGCGGCGCCCGACCGCAAATATTTTGTCCGCACGGGCAATACCTCCTACGGCATTCAGAACCTGGCTTACGATCCCGCTTCGGGCAACCTCTATGCGGCGGTCTACAAGGGTAAAAAGCCGCAGTATCCGAACTGGTCGCTCTTTGTGATCGACGGCAGCAAGCCCGCCCGCAAGGAATCCTTGCAGGGCTTCGACACCCCGACCGAGGGCGAAGTGCTCTTGCTGGTGGAGGCCGGAAACCCGGACGGCGGCATCGGCGGATGGAATTTCAAATGGGGCTCGACGGGACTGTGCCCGCTGGGCGGCGGTTATTTCTACATCTCGGAGAACGCGCGTTCGAAGGAGACCCGCCAGCAGAGCAGCACCGTCCGCCTGTACGAATGGACGGGCGATGCCGAAACCCCGTTCCGGGCGGTGGAGTAGCCGTTTCCCGGTTCCGGAAAAACATACCCGGCGGTTCCATCGAAGGAGCCGCCGGGTAAATTTTTGGAATGCGGGGCCGGTCAATCCAGCGTCGCCGGACCCAGGTTGAGGATTTTTTTCATGTTTTCGATCACATCCCGGTCCTTGTCCTGCTCTTTTTCCGGCAGGTCCTTGAACGGGACGATCGACCAATGCAGTTTGAAAAACTCGATGTCCTTCAACCGCTCGGCGCAGGTGTCCCGGTAGCCGATGATGCTGCGGTCGGCGCACCAGCGGCGGTGTTCCATCTCCTGAAGCGCCGGATTGCCCGCATAGCGTTGGTAGATGCCGTACATCTCGGTCTGGTAGCGGTTCGAGAAGCGGAAATCCTCGCTGGTCAGGTACCATAGCTGACGGGCCGCATGTTCGGCCTCCGCCCGGTGCCGGGGCATTGCCGCGAGGTCGAGGATGTCGGTCTCCTCTTTCAAACCCTGCTTTCGGAGGTATTCCGTGTAGGCGTCGTAAACGGGGCGTTTGAGACTGCCCTCCTTGGGGGCGTATTTCAGGTCGTAGTAGGCATTGACCCACATGGCCGAGGTGTCGTCCAGCAGGTGGCGGCCGATGCCGTCGGTGAGCATGCCGAAGACCTTCACGTGCCTGAATTTGCGTTTGTCGGCGTCGAGAATCTCGCCGATGCCCTGCTGCAGCTCCTGCCGGATCAGGATGCGGACGTTGTCGTTGTTCCCGGCTATGCAGCCCTCCGGGTTCCGGCCGATGGTGTAGTAGGCCTCTTCGGGGAGGCTGAGACCCGTCGAGAGGCTCAGGTCGGGGTCCTGCAGGCAGACGGCGATTGTCACCAGCTCGCGGCCGTCGGTCGCGGCCCCGGCGATCATCTCCCGCACGGCGGTGTCTTCGACGCGCCCCGTCACGTATTCGATCCCAATGTCCCCGATCTGGTCCAGATAGGGATACTGCGAGCGGAACTGCGGCAGCAGGTCGTCCATGGCCTTGTCGATCACGGTGATGCGGGTCCGGTTGGCGCCCGTCCGCTCGTCGTAGTTGGGGTAGTGGCACAGCCGCAGCGCCTCGAGCAGCAGGGCACGCCCCATGCGGTTGAATCCCACGATGAAGAGGTGGACGTGCCGTCCGTCGCGGTCGAGCGGTTTGAAATCGAGGTCCGCATAATCGGCCTTTTTGTAATGGCCCCACAACAGCCGCGCCCAGTTTTCGTAGAAATTGAAGGGGCGGAAATAGATGATGTTCTTTCCGTCGCCGTCGGCGATGAATTCGGGCGGCAGGGCAAGTTTCTGGATGATCGAATAGGAGGCCGGACGGTCGAACTGCACGTTGACCTTCAGCGGCGTTTTCGCCTCGCCGCGCAGTTCCCGGATAGCCCGCACACACTCCAGATTTTTCGAGTCCCGGCCGTACTCTTCGCATTCGCCCAGGATGTAAACCTCGCGGGCTGTGTCGATGTTGAGTTTGGCGAGATGCTCCCGGGATTCGATGTTTCCCGCGTAGAGAATCACCTTTCGCTCCAGTTCGGGCGGCAGCTGCGACTGTATCCGGGCCCGCACGCAGGGGATGTCCTGATTGGTCAGCAGGATGATTTTGGGCAGCCTTTCGGCCGGGCGTTTTCCGGTTTTCGGGAGCCGTTCCGATTCGTGGCGGAAAATGTTCTGAAGCAGGCACACCGCGATTTCGCCGTAACCGATGACGACATAGTGGTCGCGGATACCGGGATAGGTCACCAATCCGCGTTCGACGCCGCTCACGCGCCGTTCGACGATGTTCGACAGCGTGGTGATGAGCAGTCCGCCCAGCAGCACCATGCCCGTCAGCGAGATCAGCAGCATGAATCCCTGCACGGCCGGGGTTTCGTCGTCGTTCAGGTAGCCCGGGTCGAGGAAATGGTAGATTACGCCCCGGGCCTTGCCCCAGCCGTCCTCGTGGGTGAGGATCGAGCAGTCGGACCAGATCGCCAGCAGGATGCAGAGTCCGACCACGACCACGATGATCGTGATGAAACTGACCAGCTGGTAGCGGATGCCGCCCGAGATAATGTGGTCGAAATACTCCATCCAGTTGCGGCGGTAGGAGGGGCGTCGGCGCCAGAGCCAGACGGCGGCGACGCCAGCAACGGCTATGGCCGCCAGCGCCTGCCACCACGGAACGTGCAGGAAGACCGATGCCAGAATGAGGACCGCAAGTCCGCAGGCCGCTGCGAACCGGATGCGGGTTGTGCGCTGTGTGTGCTGCATATCGGTTGTCGTTTAAGGTTATCGTTTAGATCCGGAATCCCTCGGCGAGTTCGGGCCGTCCCGTCCGCGTATAGAGGACGATGAGGTTGTCGCAGACGGATTTGAGATGACTGTAATATTTCTCCTCGTCGCACTGGTACAGAGCCATCGCCAGGTCGAAGGCCGCAAGGAATAGGTTCTCGGCTTCGCCGTAGGTCTCTGCATAGCTCATAATGATCCCCAGGCGGTTCAGCGCTATGAGTTTCTCGTTGGCATGGCTGTCGTATTCGTCGTATTCGTTTTCGAGTTCCTCGCAGAGCTCCAGCACTTCGACGTACCCGTTTCCTGCGGATGTGTAATTTTCGGCTTCGTAGTGCTCGTCGGCCAGTGCCATGCGGTAGCCTATCGAGATATTCAGCGACGTGACGAGCGTCTCTTTGAGGTCGGGTATCGGTGCATTGTCCCGGCGCAGACCGCGGAGGATGTCGAGAGCCTGCGCGTCGGAGGCAACGGCAGCTTCGAATTCGTGCCTGTTGTGGAGGAGCGAGGCGCGGTTCTGCAGGGCTTTGGAGATCGTCGTCAGCAGGTCAGTGTCGCCTTCGTAGGGATAACTGCCGTCCTCTTTCCGGACGAGCGCCAGCGCCTCGTCGTAGCATCGGATCGCTTCGTCGAACTGCTGCTGCATGGTGTGGACCAGCCCCAGCTGGAAAAGAACGTCGACCTCCGGCACGGGGTCCGAGTCGATCTTAGCCAGTTCCCGGTTTATCGCCAGCGCCTCCTCGTAGCGTTGCCGCGCAAGGTCGTAACGACCCATTTTACGATACATCAGCCCGATGCTTCCGAGTGTCTTGGCCAACGCATTTCTTCCGGCGGGGTTGGCCGCAGCCAACCGGCGCTGCATCTTCAGCGCTTCGTTGTACTCCTGTTCGGCCTCTTCGAACCGACCCATCTCTTCCCAGTGCAGGTTCGCCAGGTTGTGCAGACATTGTGCGTCGGCAATCTGATGCCGGGGGCCTTGTTTCAGGGTTGCTCTTTGGGCGGCCAACGCCTCCCGGGTGAGTTGTTCGGCGAGGTCGATACGGTCTGTCTTTTTGTACAGTACAGCCAGGTTGGCCATGCTACCGGCGGCGGCCTGAAGCCCTTTGTCCCTGTCGGCCATCATTTCGCGGGCTACCTGGATCGCTTCCCGGTACATCGACTCCGCCGGGCCGAATTCCTCATTATCTTCGAGTGTCCAACCCAGATTGTTGAGCACTATGCGAAGCAGGGGTGCATGGGTTTGTGGGTCTTTGGCCGCAAGACGCTGCGCGATTTCGAGTGCTTCTTCGAAAATTGCCTTTGCTGACTCTATTTCATTTGCCTGATGATAGTAGTCTCCCAGACAGGTCATTGCGTCGGCCAGATCGGCTTCGAATTCCGGATTGCGAGCCGCCACCCTGCGGTCGATCTCGACCGCTTGACGGATGAAGACCGGGTACTTGTTCCAGTATTCGGTCAGTTCGGTGCGGAGCAGGTCGTCCACCTGGAAAAAGAATTTCGCCTGCCGTTCGTCGCCTTCCGGGAGTGCGATGGTCAGGTATCCTTCCGGCGAATAGCGGCCTGTTTCCAGTAATGTCCGCCAGTAACGGCCCAGCCGCTCCGGGGCTTTTTCGTAGTAGTGGTTGAAGACGTCGTAATCCGTCAGCAGGGCGTACAACTCTCCGGTCAAGCCTGCTTCGTGGTACTGGTGTGCCAGCTCGTCATAAGTGCGTCCTAGCCCGCTGCGCCGGGTATCGGTCATATAGATAATGATCCGTTCCCGGCAGGCACGTCCGTCAGTCTCCTGCGACAGGTATTTGCGCCGGACGGCATCGCGCAGGTAGCGGTGGGAGAATTGCACGAGGCCGTTCTTCACCGTGAAATGCCCTGCGAAGGCACCGTAGAACTGCGACCATTCGAGTTGCCGGATGCCGCCGATTTCGAGCAGCTCGGGTTCGCTCATGCCGGCTCTCGAAACGGCGATCAGCGAAAGCGTGCCGCGCACGAGCTGTTCCCCATAATCCTCTTCGGCGCGTTGCAGTACCCGTTGGAAGAAATCTTCGGTGTCCGAAGCTTCGAGGTAACGGTCGATCCGCCGGTTGAGCTGTTCGTGGACGCCGAAGCTCACCAATTCGTCGAGCAGTGTGCGGAGCACCAGCGTGTTGCGCGTTACGGGCGCCGTGACGATCCGGTCGATCTGCTCGGCAATCAGCGATTTGCCGTAACGGTGGAGGTAGTCGCCGATCAGTTTCCGGCGCTGGGATTGGTCGAGCGGGTGAACGGAATGCTCGGGGTATCCCCGGCGGCGGAGCGTTGTGGTCACGGCGTCGTCTTCCCGCGTCGAGAAGAGTATTTTGACCCCTTCGGGGGCCTCGGGCAGCCAGTTGAGCAGTTTGGCGTCCTGTTCGTCCGCGAGCTGGTCGATGCCGTCGAGCACGACAAGCAGCGGTTTGCGGTTTCCGGCCTGCACCAGCAGCTCTTGCAGGGCCTTTCCCGGATCGGAATCGTCGCGCTCGTCGTCTTCGATGGCGTAGAGGTCGCGGATCTCGTCGTTCAGCCGGTTCAGGATACGCCGGTAATCGCCTTCGGCGCCGGAGTTCCCGACGAAATGGTAGATGACGCTGCGGGCCGGGCCTTTGCCGATACCGTCGATCCAGTTGGCGATCAGCGCGCTTTTGCCCATGCCGCTCTGTCCCGTGACGACCAGTTGGCGCCGGTCGTCGTGCAGGAATGTATCGAGGGCTTCGAAATCTTTTTCGTTGCGGATATAAACTCCGCAGCGGCTTCTCAGAAAAGCACGCTGTGCCAGACGTTCAGCCTCCAGCGGGGTGAGCTCGCCCTGCGGAAAAAGCTGGTCGAGCAGTTCGTCGAAAGCCGCTTCGACCTGCCGGCCCAGTTGTTCGGGATTCTCGTATTCCGCATGGGGATAGCGCAGGTCGTTCCGGATCGCGTCCTTGAGCCGTCGAAGTCGTTCGTCTGATTCGTCGCTGCCCTTTTTCAGGAAAAAGAAAGCGTTTACGGTCTCCGGGCTGCGCAGTACGCCGTACTGCATCTCGATCTCGGTGATGCTGACGCCTCGTTCCAACTCCTCCCCCAACCAGGGGTAACGTTCTTCGAGAAGCGTGTTCCCGGCCAACTTTCGCCGGTCGGGGCACCAGCCGTAGCGGTCGCCCAGCAGTCCGATGAAAAACGGACGCGAGTTGTCGATCTCGTTCAGGCAGATTTGCACGACCCGGCCGCTTTGGGATTCCTCCTCGGTGATTCCCCACCGCAGGTCGAGTTCGACCAATGACACATCGCGCCGGGCGGCTTTTTGGCGCAGCAGCGGGAAAGTTTTGGTCATCAGGTGGTCCCGCTCGGCCTGCATGTCCCGGAATGTCGAGGAGATGAAGATGCGGATCTGACGGTTTTCGATCAGGTTATTCGTGGCAGGGCTCATTCCCGTTCGATTTTGAATCCGAGTTTCAGGATCAGCCGGATGGTTTCGACGGCCGTGTTGCGGTCGTATTCGCGTTCCGCTTCGGGCAGTTCGTCGTAAGAGACCAGGCAGGGGTGTTTTTTCGTGGCGTCGTTGCGTTCGGGGCCATAGCTCCAGCCCTGTGCGATGCGGGTCTGGGCCCAGACCTCGTGGACGTTGCGGGCCATCTGTTCGGTGAGTTCCTGGAGTGCTTCCGGCAGCACGATTCCCGACGTGTCCGTCGGTGCAGGGCGGTATTTGTTCGTGGTCATAGTTGTAAATGGCGGGCGGATCGTTCAGTCGCCCGTCCGGGTGTAAAATTAATAAAAAAACGGCAGATAGTCCGGGTTCTCCATAAATACCGGAAAACACGCTTCCCGGCGTCGTCTTGATGCGCCGAAAAGCGTGCTTTTACAGAGTCGGTGCGACCGGGGCTCTATTTTGCCTTTTTCAGGAACGGATAGCAGGTGAAATTCTCATCGGCGATCCGGTAATAGGGGACATATTCGATACCAGCTTCGGAGCACTCCACTTTGAACCGCAGAGGGTCGCCGCTCTCCGGTTTCAGCTTCGCCGGCAGTTCCGATGCGGAGACCGGAATGTCGAGAAATCCCTTCTCTTCGGACGGCCCCATGGCTGCCATCAGCAGCGGGCCGTACTCCAGCGCATAGGCCTCGGTGCCCTGGAACCCTTCGGCCGTGCCGTTGTATTTGGTCAGGCGGAAGCCTATGGGCAGCGTGAAAGCGATCACATCGCCCTTTTTCCAGGTACGCTTCAGTTGAAGGTAGCTGCCCGGACGGCCGGTTCCCGCCGGCTTTCCGTTGACGGTCACTTCCATGGGCGCATCGGCCCATTGCGGGATGCGGAGGCGTATGTTGCTGTATGCTTTGCCGTTCTGAGGCGACACGGTCAGCTTTACGCCCGGATTCTCGGGGAACGCGGTCTGCATCCGGACGGACATTTTGCCGCCGTCCGTCTGTGACCATTCGATCGAGGATTCGTTGAACAGGTTGATGTAAATGCCGTCGTCGGCTATCGAGTAGATGAACTCGGGCAGGGCCCCGAACCAACGTGTACCCTGGCCTTCGCAGCAGGTGTTGTGGTTCTCGCCCCGGTTCTTGTGGCCGACGAGCATGGCGTGGTAGATGATGCTGCCGTCCCGGGTCTGGTTGGCGATTCCGACGTTGTAGATCGACTTCTCGATCTCGTTCGCATATTTCTCTTCGTCGGGGAAAACGGCGTGGAGCTGCTGGTTGAGGAACGACCAGAACGAATTGCCGCAGAGCTCTCCCGTTCCCAACCGCAGCAGGTAGGACTTGGGCGGATATTCGAGCTTCTCGCAGATGCTGATGCTGCCGCCCGTGTGCTGGAAATAGTCGTGGTAGATGTCCCAGCCGCCCAGGACGGCCTCCAGATAACGTTGCTCACCGGTGGCCATGTACATATCCATATAGGCGTTCAGGGTGACGATCAGGTAGCAGTGGGGACGGTCGTAGGGGATTTTCCAGATGGCGTCCACATCCCGGTCGGCCAGCTGGTCCATCCAGAAATTCTCCTGATAGTAGCGCTGGGCCACCTGAATGTCGAGGGGCACGCCTACGGGAGTGTGGTAGAGGCGCGTGCTGGGAATGATGCCCTGACGGCCGAACGCACCGCGGCGCACCAGTTCGGGCAGGTAGGGACAGGTGTTGAACCAGTCGTAGAATTTCCGCAGCATGGGATAGGCTTTGGGGTTTCCGGCGATGGCGGCTTCGAGCAGCCCCTGCGACACCCACGAGCGGCAGTAGCCGCCGTATTCGAAGACCAGTATTTCGTTCTCAGGGTACCCGACCAGATAACCGTTCGGTTCGGCGCACTCCTCGATGCCGTCCACGAGCCGGTTCATCCGTTTGCGCAGTTCGGGATCGTCTTTCCAGCGGAGCTGGTTGCCCGTACCCATCAGGAACCGTCCTGCGACGGACCCCGGCAGGTATTTGAGCCACTCGATGTCGATGTCGCGGTCCTTCTTTTCGGGGACGGGTTTGCCGGCGCGGATGCGGAAATCCCGCAGCATGTCGTTGACGGAGAACGAGGTGAGCAGGTAATGGGCATTGCGGTCCATGACCTCGCCGAACAGCCCGCCGGCCCTGACCCCTTTGTGCGGGACCCGGAGTTCCGGTTTGACGGGACGCCACGAATCGGGCGAGGTGACGTTCTCCGGGCAGTCCAGTACGGCGAATTCGCCCATCGGACGAGGTGCCCGCAGCAGTTGGTGCTTGCCCAGATACCCCCGTCCGGAGTCGCTGAGCGTGCGTCCTTCGGCGACGTCTTTGCCGCCCGAGATCACCTCGAAGCGCCACAGGTCGAACGAGTATTTCTTCTGAAATTCGGGCAGTTTGGTGACTGTCAGCCGCACGTAACGGCCCGAAACCGGCTCGACAGGGGTGTAGGAGTCCACCTTGTCGACAATCGTGACTTCATAATCCTGCCCCGTCTGGTCGGCGATCAGGCGCGGGTTGGCGAAGGCTTCGTTGTCGGCGGCTTCGAGTTTGAACCGTACCGGGAATCGCGGGCGCCATACGGCGAGCCACCAGTCCCAGATGACCGGATAGAGTTTCACCTGTTCGATGGGGTAGGAACGTCCCAGGTCGACCTGCATCCAGCAGGTGTCGGTCGGGGAGTCGGCAGGCACGGAGCTGTAAACCGAGTAGTTGGCCAGTTTGGCGATGCGTTCCACGCCCATCGGGCCTCCCTTCAGGTCGGGCGCCTCCTGTGCCGGAACCGTCCATACGACGGCTCCGGCCAGCAGTGCGGCGCAGGCGAACAGCGTTGTTTTCTTCATCGTCCCGGGTTATTTGCCGTGGCTGTTGTGCAGATTCTCTTTGCCTACGGCTTCGCCCAAAGCGTCGAGCATGCCGTATCCGAAACGGTTGTCGGGAAGCAGGTAGTGGCCCTCGCTCCACTCGTTGAAGCAGGCGATGGTGACGAAGCGCGGAACGTCGGGATGCCGGTTCAGGTAGGCGAACGACGACTGTACGAAGGCTTTGAAGGCCGCGGGGCTTTCGTTGACGAATATCGTGCATCCGGGCCATTTCGTGCGGTCGGGGGTTGCGGGACGGTTGGCGGGTGCGATGTAGCGGGGCGTGGAGTCCCAGCCGGCGCCGATGGCCGGCACATAGGGAACCTGATGGGTCTCGTAACCTTCGTCCCAGACTTTGAACGCCACGTCGGCAGCGGCAACGCCGTAATCGGGCAACTCGATCTCTTTGGACTGGAAGCGGCCTGCGATCCAGTCCAGCGGGTTGTAAGAGCCTGACGTATTGTATCCGGCTTCCTTGTTGTGCCCGGAGGTGAATCCCGTGATGTGGAAATGAATGCCTGCATGTCCCAGTTTTACGGCCAGTCCGCGCAGTTCGGTGAAGAGTTTCTGCACGCCGGCCAGTCCAAGCTTCTGCTCCAGACGGCGGGCATCCCAGATGCAGATGACGGGTTTGTCGTCGATCTTCCAGTAGTTCGGCTGGTTGAAATAGCGCGTGACGATATAGGAAAGACTGCGGAAAGCTTCCTCATAGGAGAAATCCGGGGCATCGAAACTGGGCGGATAGGCGTTGCCGCCGTCGGTCCGCTTGGTCGGATAGAGAATATACCACGGATGATTGGTCCACATGCAGGCGAATTTCACGTCGTTGGTGTTTTTCGCTTCGAGGAATCCCTCCTCCAGCGCTTCGTGGAGGCAGGGCTTTCTGTCGTACCAGTACCAGTCCCACAGCAGGACGTCGATGCCGCTCTGTTTGCAGAGCTTGTTATAAACCTCCCAGGTCGAAGGCAGGCTTTCATCCAGCTCGCCCAGCAGGGGCGTCCGGGGCTGCTGATGCCCTTCGAACCAGGGGCGGGCGCTGCGGATGAGGTTGTACTCGGTCCATCCGGGAGCATAGATCTTGTTGTGGAGGGCCGATGCGTGGTAATTCGGGAAGACATAGGCGGCCACCTCGAGCCCTTCGGGCTTCTGGAGCAGCGCCGGGTCCCCGATCAGCGTCTGCAGGTCGTCGGGAAGACGGTAGACCGGCGCCTGCTGATTCTTTTTGGCTTTTTTCTGTGCCGAGGCGGTGAAGGATACGGCGGTCAGGCACATCAGAAGAAACAGCGTTCTCTTCAGTATCAAAGACGTTTTCATGGGTGTTCGGATTTATTTTTCAGATTCGGTTTTGGTTTCCACTTTGGTCGGCTGGGGACCCATATAGGAGTATTTCATGCCGCCGAAATCGATCACGATCTTCTGGATCATCATGCCCGGGTGAGCGGCGAAGATGCGGACGGTGTGTTTGCCCGGTTCGGAGATCATGTGCGAGGTCTTGTTGATGCGGCAGTTGCGCATGATGCTCTGAATCCAGAGCGTGCTGTAATAGGGCGCTCCGGCTTCGGGCAGGTAGACGGGGCTCTTGTCGACCATCACGCCGTAGCGCGTGCCGTGCTCGTTGTCGAGCGGGAAAAGCGGTACCATGTAGGTGTAAACGTCTACGGGACCCGTGGTGAAGGAGTAGAAATCGTACTCGATCATCGGATAGCGGTTCAGCGGCGCCGGTGCCACGTAATTCGAGGTCAGCTCCAGGCTGGGATAGAAATCGGCCTTGGCAAAGGGGTCGCCCAGCTGCACGACGGTGTCTTCGAATCCGTAGCGGGCGATCTTGTCGAACGTGATGCCGTGGCGTTCGAATTTGCGGTGGAAACCCGCGGCGTCGATCGACACCACGCCGTTATCCTCCACATAGAGGCCGGCCAGGCTGTCGCGGACGATCTCCGCGGGATTGAACGCCGAGACATACACGGTTTCTTCCGCGCCGGCGCCCTTGAATACGATCCGGGCGCTGAGGCTGCGGCCTTTGGGCGCCTTGTCCCAATCGACCGATACGTTCACCCGCTGTTCGTAGGGGGTGCTGCCGTTCGCCTTGTCGAGTTTGATCCACGTTTCGGACGGCTGTGCGCTCCATTTCAGTTCGCCGCTGCCCGTGTTGAACACGTCGACGTAATAGGATTTGTCCGTGAAGGGGTTGAAGGCGGGCAGCGCGTGGAGGTTGCTCATTCCGGTGTGGAGCGTTTCGCTCTCGGCGTGAATGCCCATGCCCGGTGCGGCCGCGGGTTTGACCTCCTTGGTGGGCGGCACGTAGATGTCGCCCCAGCCGCCCTGGGCCAGCGTCATCATGTAACGCCATTTGCCGTCCTTGAGTTCGTTGTAATCCTTCGTGATCTTCCGCAGCTCGCCGATGGCGGCGTTCACGCGCTCCCGGACCTGATTGGCCGAAACACGCCCCTGCGCCGCATACCAGCGGTTGCGCTGGGCCTCGAGGATGGCGATATTGAGCAGCGCGGCGCCTTTGACCGGATAATAGACCAGTTGGAAGAAGCCCGGTTTGGAGGCTTCGTCCAGCTGTGCATAGATCGCATCGGCCTCGGCCGAAATGGCGGCGTAACGGGCCGTACGCCGTTCGGCCTCGTGGTAGTTGTCCTCGGCGAAATGCTGTTCCAGATGGTGCTGCATGTGCTCGGGCTTGCGGGCGAAGGCCAGACTGAAATATTCGTCGAAGATGTGCTGGAGTGCGTCGCGGTGCTGTTCGCCGAAGTATTTCGACAGTGTGTTCGCATAGTAGAACCCGACGTTCTCCACCGTGAAGGCGTCGATGTCCCACGCCATGTCGAGGAAAAGCGAGAGGGCGTTTTCGGCGGGTTTGATATCCCCCACGTTGGCGAGCCAGATGCGGTCGGCCGTGGTGTCGTAAGCCCTTTTCAGCTCGGTGTACATCTGTACCGGGGGATTGGTGTTGATCCACAGGAAATTCATCGGGGGACCCCAGTACGAGAGGTGGTAGTAGACGCCCGAGCGTCCGCCGCGTTTCTGCTCTTCGGCATTGCTCAGCCGCTTCATGTAGCCGAAATCGTCGTCGCCCCAGACGATGGTCACGTCGTCCGGGAGTTTCATGCCGTGTTCGTAGGTATGCAGCACCTCCTTGTACGGGGTGAAGGCCTGCGGAATCTGGTCGGCAGGCTTGCCGAGCACGTCGCTCAGGATCTGCCGCTGGTCGTCGAACACCTTTTCGAGCACACGGGCCTGCTCTTCGAGCGTCAGGTTGCCCGCCATCACGGCGTCGTGGATGCCGCGCATCGCCAGCGTGTAGACGTTCTCATAGACGCCGTTCTCCTCGACGCGCTTGCGCAGCACCTTGTTGATGCCCTCCTTGTTGGTGACATAGTTCCAGTCGCCCATCGTCTTGCGGTCCCATTCGCTGGCGTTGTTGAACAGCAGGGGCTCGCAGTGCACCGATCCCATGACGATCGCCAGGCTGTCGGCGACCAGTTTGTTATCGGGATAGTGGTTGAACGCCTTGGTGCAGGAGTGCATGGCCGGGCAGAGGTAGTTGCCTTTCATGCGCAGGAGCAGTTCGCAGATTTTTGAATAGGTTTTGGGACCGATGTCGCCCACTTCGGTCTCGAAGGTCTTGGCGGCCCAGGGCTTGAGCCCGAAATCCTCGTCGTTGATGAACAGACCTCGGTATTTGACCGACGGCTCTTTCGAACGGTAGGATTTCACGTCCAGCATGATTTGGTCCTTCTTTGCGACGGGTACGTCGGCCCACCAGTACCATGGACTTACGCCGATAGCCTCCGAGACGGAGAATACGCCGTAAGCGGTGCCCCGGCGGTCGGACCCGGCGATGACCAACGCTTTGCGGATTCCGGCAGCGGGACGCTCCACGACCTCGACGGCGTATTGCTCCCAGCCGCCCTTTATCTTGTCTACGTTCAGGCGTCCCTCGGACACCAGTTTGTCGATCAGGCTGTTGTGCCCCAGCGTGCCGATCACCACGATTGCCGTCTCTTTGGCGGCGGGCAGCGTTCGGACGGCGGCATCGCGGCCCGTCACCAGGCCGATGTCCTGTGAAAGAAACCCGGCGGCACGTTTCACTACCTCGAAATCCCGGTCGTCGTAATAGAGGGTCGCCCCGGAGTTCTTGCCGGCCAGCAGGAACTGACTGCCGGCGGGTTTCCCCGTTGCCGGGAAAATTTGCGCAATCGCTCCGGCAACCCCGCATACGGAGAGCAGCGCTGCCAGGAACATCGATCTGATACACATTCTTGTCATGTCGTTTTCAGGTTTTATGGTTTAAAATAAGGGAGTCGGTTGCGGCGTGTCCGAAGGGCGCCCGTCCCGGACCGTCGGCCATCCGTCGACCCATTCGATCTTGTCGAGGAGCAGTTTGCGGCCCCGCGGGTCGCGGGAATCCACGGCATGATAAAGCAGCCAGTCGTCCCCCGCCTTGTCGGTGACGATGTCGGAGTTGTGTCCGGGTCCTACGAATCGGTCGCTGCGCCGGATGACCTCCTCGTAGCCGTTGTCGAGCATCCCTTTCCCCGACTTGTCGGTGTAGGGGCCCATCAGACTGCGGGAGCGACCGACGACGGTGGTGTAGGTGCTGTTGAGACCTTCGCAGCAGGAGCCGATCGAGGCGAAGAGGTAGTAGTAGCCGTCGCGTTTGTGGACGTAAGCGGCTTCGAAGGCCCCTCCGGCGATCTGCTTCGGCCGGCTGCCCGCTTTCACGGCCAGTCCGTCTTTGGTGAGCTCCACGGCGTAGATGCCCCAGAAGCTGCCCCAGAAAAGGTAGTTGCGCCCTTTCTCGCGCACGAATTCCGGGTCGATCGAGTTGAATACGTCGATGGTGTTGCTGCGGAACAGGGGCCCGTGATCCTTGAAAGGTCCCTGCGGGCTGTCCGCCGTCGCCACGCCGATGCCGCACGTTTTGCTTCCGCCCCAATAGGACATCGAGTAGTAGAGCAGGTATTGCTTTTTCAGCCGGTTGATGTCGGGGGCCCAGAGCCCGCCTTTGGGCTCGAACGTGGGGCGGGTCTCCTTGCTGAAGGCCGCGCCGATGCGCTCCCAGTTCACCAGGTCGGAGGAGCGGACGATGGGGATGCTGTAACCGTGGCCTTCCGTGGCGTAGAGGTAGAAATAACCGTCGTCGGCGCTGATCACCGTCGGGTCGGGCATGTCGAAATCCATGACCGGGTTCGTGTAGGTGTGCTGGGCCCGGACGCCGGACGAAAGGAACAGGATGCCGCAGAGGGCCAGTATTTTTGAAATTTTCTTCATCGGGTTTGACTTGTTCGGTTGTTTATCGGATGGCTTCGGTCGGGGGAGGCCCGGCATAGGAGCGTTTCATGCCGCCGAAGTCGAGCACGATTTTCTGGACCACGACGCCCGGGTCTCCGCAGATGACCTTTACGGTGTGTCGGCCGGGGCGGTCGATGTGCAGCGTGGTTTTCTTCACGGCGCAGTTCTTCAGTACGTTCTCGTACCATGCCTGGGCGTATTCGAACGACGAGGTGGTGGGATTCATCACCGGGCCTTCGTCGATCGCCACGCCGTATTTGGTCTCCGTCGAGGAGGTTTCGTGGGCGAACGGGCGGTCGGCGCTCAGCGGGAACGTGGGCAGCATGTAGGTGTACACGTCCACCGATCCGCTGCTGAAGCTGTAAAAATCGTACTCCAGCCGGGGGGTGTTGCGACCGCCGGTGCGCTGTGTGCCGCCCAGCGGGTGTCCCATCATCACGGCCTGTTTTTCATAGCCGAGGTTTTCGATGAGCGTCATTTTTACCTGCTCGTTCTCGAATTTGCGGTGAAAACCTGCGGCGGGGATCGAAACACAGCCGTTATCCTCCACGTACAGCCCCTGGATGGTTTCCGGCGTGGGTGCGGCGGGGTTGAATACCGAGACGAGCACCGTCTCCCGTTCGCTGCCGGCATCGATGCGGACCGATCCCAGGATGCGCTCCCCGGCGGGAACCTTCTCCCAGTCGATCTCCACGGTCAGTTCCTGCTGCGTGGAGGTCGTCCCCGACGTGCGGTTGAGGCGAATCCATGCGTCGGACGCCACAGCGGTCCAGTCGAGCGGCTGGTCGCCCTTGTTGAACACCTCGATACGCCCCGTGCGGCGGGTGTAGACGCTGAAAGCAGGCAATGCGTGAAAACTGCGCTGGCCTTTGAGCACGTCCTCCGATTCCGCCCAGACGCCCAGCGATGCCCCGGACTGCAGCCGGATGCTGTCCAGCGCCGGCAGCCCGTAATAAGAGCAGGCGAAACCCTGGCGCGTCGTCATGATCCGGTTCCACTTGCCGCCGAGCAGTTCGTTGTAGCCTGCGGTGAGGGTTTGCAGCGAATCGTAATGCGCCCGGACCTCGTCGCGCAGCGGGTTGGTTGCGGCACGGCCCTGCCGGGCGTACCAGCGGTTCCGCTGTCCGTCGAGGATCATCTTGTTGAGCTGTTCCGTGGCCCGGACCGGGTAGTACAGCAGTTGATAGAAGGCGGGTTTCTCGACCTCCGGAAGAGCGCTCATCACCTCTTCGGCCAGTTGGCCGATCCGGTCGTATTCAGCCACACGGCGGCCGGCCTCCCCGTAGTTGGCGCAGGAGAAATCCGTATCGGTGTTGCGCTCCCGGCCGTGTTTGTCCGTCGCCCACTGGTATCCCCAGCCCATTAGTTCGGGTTTGCGCTGGAAGGCCAGGTCGTAGAACGTCGCGGTGATGTCGCGGAAGGTGTCGTAATAGGTGTCGCCGAAAATCCGGCTGAGCGTCCGGGCCTGGTAGTCGGCCGTGTTGGCGTAGTCGAACCGGTCGATGTCGTAGGCCATGGCCAGGAAGAGATCGACGGCCGGTTCGCAGGCTTTGATGTCACCGGCGTTCAGCAGCCAGATGCGGTCGGCCGTGGCGTCGTAGGCCTTGCGGAGCTCTTCGTACATCAGCGCCGGCGAGGTCGAGGAGAGCCAGAGGTAGTCGTGGGGTTTGCCCAGGTAGGAGACGTGGTAGTAGACGCCCGAACGCCCCGAACGTTCCCGCTCGCGCTCGCCGCTCAGCCGCTTCATGTAGCCGTAGTTGTCGTCCGGCCAGATGATCGTCACGTCGTCCGGCAGCTCGAGGCCGCCCGAGTAGACTTCCAGCACCTCTTTGTACGGGGTGAAGGCCTGCGGAATCTCCTCTCCGGGGCGGCCCAGTTCGTCGACGAGCAGCTGCCGCTGGTCGTTGAGGGCGCCTTCCAGCTGGCGGACGCGCTCCTTCATGTCGCTGCTGCCGGTCATGGCCCGGTCGTGGAGACCGCGCAGGGCCAGCGTGTAGACATTCTCGTAGGCGGCATTCTCCCGGACCCGTTGGCGCAGTACGCCGTTGATGCCCTCTTTGTTCTTCACATAGTCCCATTCGCCCATCGTCTTGCGGTCCCATTCGCTGGCGTTGTTGAACAGCAGGGGTTCGCAATGGACCGATCCCATGACGATGGCGAACGAATCGGCCACCATCTTGTTCTCGGGAATCCGGTTGAAAGCCGTGGAGGCTTCGTGCATGGCCGGGCAGAGGTAGTTGGCTTTCAGCCGGAGCAGCAGTTCGCAGACCTTGGCGTAGGTCTTGGGACCGATGTTGCCCCGTTCGGGGTCGAACGTATGCCGCGCCCAGGGCAGCAGGCCCCAGTCTTCGTCGTTGATGAACAGCCCCCGGTACCTGACCGCCGGGGTTTTGGAAACCTCGGGACGGACGTTCAGGTAGAGCGACGTGCGCGGCTTGACGGGAACATCGGCCCACCAGTACCAGGGGCTTACGCCGATGGCCTCCGAGAGGGCAAGCAGGCCGTAGGCGGTTCCCCGGCGGTCGCTGCCGGCGATGACCAGCGCCCGGGAGACGCCCGGGATCGGTTTGGCCACCGTCTGGATCGAGTAACGTTCCCAACTGCCGGCGATCGTGTCGGCGGCGATTTTATGCTGTGCGATCAGTCGGTCGATCAGCGCGCTTTGGCCGATCGTTCCGGTGATGATCACGTCGGCGCTGCGGGGAAGTTCGCCGCCGGTTGCCGTCAGCCCCTGCCGTCCCGTGACGAGGGCGAGGTCGGCGGCCAGCAATTCCGCCGTCTTGCCGACGACCGTTGCGTCGTCGGCATCGTACAGGATAACCGTCTGCCGGTTCGGTGCGGAGAGCCGGAAAACCTCCTTCCCGGAGGTCTTTTCGGTCAGGCGCACCTGAGCCTGCATGCCCGGAGTGCATAGTCCGAGCAATGTGGCGATCAAGATCAGCGTTTTTTTCATCTGGGTTCTGTTTTTTCGTTTACACGGCACTGAAAGAACTGAATCCGCCGTCGATCGGAATGACCGCGCCGGTGATGAAGCTCGCCTCGTCCGAACAGAGGAATTTCACGATTCCGTTCAACTCGGAGATGTCACCGAAGCGTCCCATCGGCGTATGGGCCATGACCTTTTTGCTGCGTTCGGTGTAGGAGCCGTCCGGGTTGATCAGCACGGCCCGGTTCTGGTCGCCGATGAAAAAGCCCGGGGCGATGGCGTTGACGCGGATTTTGTCGCTGAATTTGAGCGCCATCTCCATGGCCATCCACTGGGTGAAGATGTTGATCGAGCTTTTGGCCATCGAGTAACCCAGCACGCGCGTGATCGCCGAATAGGTCGCCATCGAGGAGACGTTGATCATCACGCCGTATTTCTGCTCTGCCATCGCTTTGCCGAACACCAGGCAGGGATAGACCGAACCGTACATGTTGAGGTCGATCACCCGGTTCAGGTCCTCGACCTTCATGTCGAAAACGGTCTGGTCCTCGCGCAGCGTGGCGCCGGGGAGGTTGCCGCCGGCGGCGTTGACCAGGATGTCGATGTGGTCCCAGCGTTCGAGTATCTGCTTCTTCACACCCTCCAGGCTTTCGGTGTCGAGGACGTTGCAGGTGAATCCGGCGATCTCTCCGTAGGGAGAGAGTTCCGCCACCCGCCTGTCGATGTTCTCCTGACGGATGTCGAGGATGACTACTTTCACTCTGGCCTTGACCAGACTGCCCGAGATATTTCCTCCCAGCACTCCGCCTCCACCTGTTACAATGGCAACTTTGCCTTTTAAATCACTCATTTCTTTGTTGAATTTATTTGGATCGCGTATTTATTCTTCGCCCGAGGGGACGACTACGGGCTCTTCCCAGCCGACCGGCGTGCCGAAATTCGGCGTGTCGTCGGCGTTCCATCCGAAACGCTGCACGAACGTGTAACGGTAGGTCTCGTAACCGTCCTCGCGGAACCGTTTCGTGTGGTAGACGATCCAGTCTTCGGTTCCGTCGGGGGATTTGGTGAACGAGCAGTGGCCTACGCCGTGGACCCCTCCCGGCTCGCCGTTGATGCCCTCCTGATAGGTGTTGTCCTTGGCCTGGATGTCGTCGTTGCGGAAAAAAACGTAGGATGCCGACTTCTTCCAGTTTTCCGGCTTCATCGGGTCCTTTTGCAGGTCGTCCAGCTCCAGGTAGGCCAGCCGGTACTGCTTGGTCCAGGAACCGTTGCAGGAGTAGACGATGAAGGCTTTGTTGCCGTGCTTGATCATGGCGGGACCCTCTTCGATGGTCGAGGTCAGCAGCTCCCAGGGCTGGTCGGGGTCGGAGAGCTTCACCCGGCTGGAACCGATGGTGCAGGGGTCTTTCATTTTGGCGATGAAGAGGCTCTGTGTGGTGGACCCGACCGGATTGCCCGACCAGACGGCGTAGAGCGTTCCGTTGATCTCCATGACGTTCAGGTCGATGGCGAAATACTCCGTGTTTTCCAGCGTGGGGACGATGCCTTCGGTGTAGTGGTCGCCCGTGTAAAGCATGCCCATATCCTCCCATTCGCCGAACGGGTCGGAACTCTTGGCACGCAGAACGCCGCTGCGCTGCGAGTAGTAGTGGCCGCCGAATTCCGATGCGGGCCGGCCGGCGGTGTAATAGATATACCAGCGGCCGTCGATATGGTGCAGTTCGGGGGCCCAGTAATTGGCGACGTTCCACGGTTTGTTTTCGCCCTGGTCCTTGGGAGCGTACCAGACGATCTGCGTCGATTCCAGTTTGGTCAGCTTTTTCGAGCGGGAGATGTAGACGCCGCCGCTGCCGATCTTGCAGAGGTAGTACCAGCCGTCGTGTTGGATGATCCATGGGTCGGGGACTCCGCCGAGCGGATTGGTGAAGGTCTTGTCGCCCTGCGTCACCCGCAGTTTCACAGGCTCGGCGCCCTCGGCGCTGAACATCACCTCTCCCGAACGGGAGGTGACCGTACTGGCTCCGCAGCGAATTTTCACGGAACTGCTTTTCTCACCCTCGCGCACGGGAACGCTGATCCATTCCGCGAGCGGCTCGACGGTCCACGCGGTGTTGCTACTCACCGAGACGCTGAATTCCCCGCCTGCGCTGCCTACGGTCCTCGTCGTGGGCAGGATGCTCAGGAACGGCTTGGCCCCGGGATCCGGACCCTCGGGGCCGTCGGCGGGTTCCGATGATCCTCCTTCGCAGGCGCAAAGGAGAATCATCAGTATCCCTATTCCGAATTTCAGGTAGTTGCTTTTCATCGTGGCGGGCTTAATCGAGGTTTGCGGGAAGTTTCGTCATGACGATACGCATTCCGGAGTGGTTGCCGCAGTCGGTGTTGCCGTTACCGGCCCGGCCCCGGCGTCCGAGAAGCTGGTAGTCCTTCGTGCGGTCTGCGTTGAAGTGCCTGAAACTGCCGCCCCGGATGCATCGCGGCTGGCCCGTGAGGTCGTTGGTGTTTTTATTGCACGGGTCTGTGGCGCCGTCCTGATAGAAGAAATCGGCGTAGACGTCCTCGCAATATTCGAACGTGTTTCCGCTCATGTCGTAGATGCCCAGTTCGTTGGCCTTCAGCGAACCGACGTTCTGAGGACCGGCGTTGCCGTTGGTGCGGACGCCGACCTCGCCGGCGGTGTCGCTGCCGCTGAACAGGTAGCCCTGGCTTTTGTTCCCGCCGCGTGCGGCATATTCCCATTCCGCTTCGGTCGGCAGGCGCACCTCCACACCCAATTCGGCCGAAAGCCAGCGACAGTACTCATAGGCGCACAGCCACGTGATGCTGGCTGCCGGGCGGCGTGCACAGTTGGCATTGGGCTCGAACGTCGAGATCCCGCCGTCCATCGGCGCCTTGAACGAGAAGGGACGCGTATTCGTGGCTCCGAAGAGGTAGGTGTTGTAAACGAGGCTCGTGGACCGGTTGATGGGATGGCTGTTCAGGAATGCGCATATCTGTTCGCAGGTCACCTGGTAGCGGCAGATGTAAAAATCCTTGGTCAGCGTTACCGAGTGTACGGTTTCCGTGTTCAGCGTCTTGCCGCTGTACAGGTTGGGAACGGTCGCCGATTCGGGATAGCCCATCTGGAACGTGCCTTTCTCCACGAGGATCATGTCTTCGAGCGCCGCGCCCGGCAGGATGCTGCCCGTTCGGGTGGTGAAGGTCATTTGTTCGCCGTAATGCGTGCCGCTGGAGTTCTTGGCATAGGCCCGGACGTAGTAGGTCTTGCCCTTTTCGAGGCCCGTGGCCAGCAGGTTGAAATTACCCTCGGAACCGCTGACCATCTTGAAATGGTCGGCCTCGACGGTCGGATTCTCCTGTTCGCTCCAGCAGAATCCGCGCTCGACCGACGGGTCCGATTCGTTCTTCATCGTTTCTCCGAACAGATAGGCCGTTCTGTAACCCGGATAGGGGGCCTTGGAGACGATGAAATTGATAGTGCGGAATGTGACCTGTTCACCGTAGGTGACCTGCCCGTCCGCAGTCTTGATGTAGGGGCGGACGTAATACTGCATGTTCTGTTTCAGGTCGGTGAGCTCCGCCGAGAAATCGCGGCCTCCGGTGGCGAACAGCACCTCGCCGTCGACCGTCGGGTCGGCCGTCTGCGAGAAGCAGACACCGATCTGGGCAATGTCGTTGCCGCCGTCGGATGCCATGGTCATGGTGACGGTGGCCGAGGAGGGAGTGATTCCCGAGATGCTTTCGATCAGGCACCAACCTGTTTCGGGCTGGTCTTTGGTCGTAAAGACGATCGGGTTGCCGTAGTGCACCATACTGCCGTCCGAAACATAGGCCCGGGCATAGTAGCAGGTGTTGGCCGTAAGGCCGGTGATCTGCACGGAAAAGCCGTGCTTCGCCGCATCGTCCGTCGAGACGGCCTTGCTGTCGGCGACGGTGGGGTCGGACAGGGTGCTCCAGCAGATGCCCCGTTCCGTCAGCGTCGTGGCGTTGCCTTTGGTGAGGTAGCCGCTGCCGACGGCCGTATTGGTCCCGATCGACGAGAAATCGAGGGTGGTCACCTGCACGCCGGGTTCGGTAATCTCTTCGTCCTTGCAGGAGAACAGGAGCGGTATGGTCACAAAAGTCAGTGCCAGTAATTTCACGATGAATTTCATAACGACTGTTTTTTAGTTGACTTGTTTCGGAGACCAGCCCCAGTTCTGTACGAGATTGGAATTCTTGTTTATCTCCGATTGCGGAATGGGCAGCAGGTTCATGTGGTCTTCGTAAATGCGGTTTTCGAATTTGCGGGATTTGTAAACCTTCGTGAGATCGTCATCCTTGAGCGTGATGTCCAGTTCGTGCGCCTCCCGCTGGGTCTGCGTTCCGATCATCCAGCGGCGGATGTCCCAGAAACGATGCTCCTCGAAGGCGAATTCCACCCGGCGTTCGTTCTGGATGAATTTGCGCACGTTCTCCTGGTTGAGTGCCCATCCCCGGTTTCGGAATGTCTCGTCCACACCCGGCATGCCGGCGCGTGAGCGGACCTGGTCGATGGCCCAGCGGATGCCGTCCGCCGGTGCCGACGCGGGATCGGCGTAGTATTCGTTCAGCGCTTCGGCATACATCAGCAGGATGTCGGCGTAGCGGATCAGGTGATAGGAGTTCGGCAGCGTCGGAGCCGTCGAAGCCGAAGGGTTCAGGTCGGGGTCCATGTATTTGCGCAGGAAATACCCTGTGCGCGAATAGCCGGTGATGTAGTGTTTGCCGTCGCTCTTTTCCGAGGTGACCTCCCGGTGCCACGTGTCGAAGCGGATGTCGCAGAAAACCGATTCGTCGTGCCAGATCGTAGCGTTCAGACGCGGATCGCGGTCGGCGAAGGGATTGAGCGGGCGGTAGCCGGAGCCTTCCTGCTCGGGCAGCATGCCGTTTTTCATCTCATAGGCCATGACCAGGTCGTGGGTGGGCAGCGTATAGCACACCGGGGTTCCCTTGCCGCGCACCAGCATGAAATCGAACGGCAGGTTGTTGAAATAGATGTCGATGCTGGCGCCGCGCAGGTAGGGGAAAATAGCCTCCTCGATCGGTGCCCGGACGCAGAACAGCGTTTCGTATTCCGTCTTGGTTCCGGTCTTGGCACGGTACAGGTCGTAGAATCCCAGGTCGATGACGTCTTTGAGTGCTTCGGCCGCGGTGTTCCAGCGTTCCGGATCATAGTCGGGGTAGCGCCACAGCGAGACGTTGGGGTCGGCCGAATCGTATTGCGGGAAATTGGCCGGCCGGTTGAACAGCGGACTGGCGGCCATCAGCAGGACTTTGGCTTTCAGCGCCAGCGCGATGCCTTCGTTCGCACGGCCGAAATTGCCTCCGAACATTCCGTAGCGCGTGGCGTCTTCGCCGCGCAGGGATTTGAGCAGCTCGGCGGCATTCTCGCACTCGCCGACGATGAAATCGAGGACGGTTTCGAACGAGTCCCGTTCCGATTTGATCTCGGGGTCGTTCATCGACAGGACCTTGGTGATGAGCGGTACGCCGCCGAAGGCCCTCAGCAGTTCGGAGTAGAAATAGGCTCGCAGGAAGATGACCTGGGCACGGAGGTATTCGATGTCCAGCCGGGTGGTGATGCCGGATTCCTCTTCGATCAGCTGGTAATTCTCCAGAAATTTGTTGCAGGCGCGGATCTGGGCGTAACTGTTGGTCCAGATGAATCCCAGCGGGTTATCCGCGGCGTTCCAGTTGCCGGTGTTGTAGCGGTGGGCCGCGGAGTTGAGCGGGCGGGCCTCGCCGTTGTCGGTGGCGCAGTCCATGTATGCGCCTCCCCAACCCGATACGCCGTATCCGGTGCTGAGGATGTTGTAGTAGATGTCGTTGACGAAATAGCGGGCGTAGGTGCCGCTCCGGAAGACGTCCTTTTCATACAGGTCGCCCACATCCTCTTTGTCCATCAGCGACGAGGCGTCCTGACACGAAAGCATCGGCAGGCATAACAACAGTATATAAACGATCTTTTTCATGTAGCTTCGTAATTTGAAGGTTAGAACTTGAGGCTGACACCGCCGCCGAAATAGCGCATGACCGGGTAGGCGCTGCCGTCGCCGTCGTTGGATTCGGGGTCGTATTCCTTGAATTCGGAGAACGTGAACAGGTTGGTCGCCGTCACGTAGAAGCGCAGGTTCGACATGCCGATTTTCTTGGAAATCCGCTGGGGCAGCGTGTACCCGATCTGGACGTTCTTCAGACGCAGGTAGGCGCCGTCTTTTAGCCAGAACGTTGAGAAACGGTGGTTCTGTTCCGATGTCGAGGGCGAGAGGCTCGGATAGGTGGCGTGTTCCTTGTTTTCGGGAGTCCAGCGGCCGAGGTGGTGGTGCATGGCGCCGCTGATGCCCTGGAACTCCCAGTAGCCGTAGCCATTCACGTAGATGTCCGAATTGGCCGCTCCCTGGAAGAAGAGCTCGAAGTCGAAATTGCGCCAGTTGCCGCCCAAGGAGAATCCGTAGATGATCTCGGGAACCTGCGTGCGCCCGACGGGTACGACGTCGTAATTGTCGGTTTTGCCGTCGCCGTTGATGTCGCGGTATTTGATGTCGCCCAGCTTGGGCCTGTCGGTGAATCCCGACGGCAGGGCGTCGATCTCCTCCTCCGTGTTGTAGAAACCGTCGGCGATCAGGCCGAAACGCTGGCCGATGGGGCGTCCCACCTTGGATAGCCACGGGTAGGTGACGGGACTTTCGCCGCATTCGACCACCTTGTTGCGGGCGAAGGAGAGGTTGCCCCGGACGTAATACCGGAATTTGTTGACGCTGCCGTTGTATCCCAGGTCGATCTCGAAACCGCGATTGACCACCTCGCCGATGTTCGCCGGCGGGAAACCTTTGCTGCCGTCGTTCGGGGCCATCATGCCGTAGATGTACGAAATGGTGCCGTCGTAGTCGAGAATGCCGTGGCGGCGTTCGTGGAAGAAATCGCCCGTGAACGAGAGCTTGTTGTCGAAGAATTTGAGGTCCACGCCGACATTGAATTTATTGGCGCGTTCCCAGCCTACTTCGGTGTTGCCTTCCTTACCTTCGTAAATGCGATTTTCCGGGGTGTTCGTCTCGCCGAACGAGGGACGGTTCGAACCCAGCTGGGGATAGGTCTGCAGGTAGTAGTACTTGTTGGACCCGATGCGGTCGTTGCCGACCTGTCCATACGAGGCGCGGAGCTTCATGTAGCTGAAGGCCTTGGCCGACCGGCCCCAGAAACCCTCTTCGGAGAGGACCCAGCCGACGGATACCGCCGGAAAGAACCCGTAGCGCTTGTCTTTCGAGAACTGCATCGAGCCGTTGTATCCGGCATTGACCTCGGCCAGGTATTTGTTTTTATAGGCGTAGGTCACACGGCCGACGTAGTTGATGTAGCCGATCGGAAGCGTGGCGTCGCTCTGAATCTCCTGGCGGTTGAAGGCCAGCAGTCCCGTGACAGTGTGGTCGCCGAAGGTGCGGTTGTAGTTCAGCGCCGCCTCCACCACGAAATCCCGGCGGAAAGGACCGTTCCCGGACCCCGTCTGGATGGTGATGGGCTCCTCTTCGCGGACCAGTTCGTAGGTTCCTTCCTTGGTGTAATAGTAGGTCGCGGGGCGTTCGTAGAGGTCCCGGCGCGAGCGCATCGACGAAATGTAGCTGAACATGCCGCGTGCAGAGAGTCCTTTGGTGATGAAATCCAGCTGCTGGTTGAGGCGGATCACACTCTCGAACTTGTTGGTCTTGGAGTGGTAATAGCCGCAGCGCGAAAGGGCCATGTAAGGGTTGGTCAGGTTCAGGTGGCCGCCGATCGAACCGTCGGGGTTCACGTAGTTGAAATAATCGGGCGGAGTACGCACCAGATGCTGGAACAGTTCGTCGCCCGCTCCGTTGTTGTGGCGCTCCTCGAGGCGTCCTGCGAGGTCGACGCCGATCGTGGTGGTTTTGGTCACGTTGAAATCGAGGTTCGCACGCAGGGCGTAACGGCGGAAATAGACGTTCGTGTCGTATTTGCCGTTGTTGAAATTCTTGTAAATACCGTCGTCGTTGGCGTATCCGGCCGATACGTAGTAGCGCATGAACGAGGAACCGCCGCGCACGACCAGCGAATACTGCTGCTTGAAGGCTGCGTTCTTGAGCATGTCGTTGATATAGTCGTTGTCGGGATGGGTGTAGGGGCTGGCCTTCGTGCGGAACATCTCGAGGTCATAGGCGCTGTACTCGGGGTCCAGACCGACGTTCATCAGCGCCTCGTTGCGCAGGCGTGCATAGTCGTAGGACCCGAGTTTGTCGGGCAGCCGCGTCGGGGTGCTCGCAGTGAACGATGCGCGGAACGACACTTCGGGCTTCGACGTAAGACCGCGTTTGGTGGTGATCAGGATAACGCCGTTGGCTCCGCGCACACCGTACACGGCTGTGGCCGAGGCGTCTTTCAGGACGGAGAAATTCTCGATGTCTTCGGGGTCGATCTGGGCATACTCGCGCTCCACGCCGTCGACCAGTACGAGCGGACTGTTGGCGCCGCTGTTGTAGCTGGCCGTACCGCGGATGTAGACATTGGCGTTGTCCTCGCCCGGACGCCCGCCCGGGTTGCGGGTGAAGACGCCCGAGACGCGGCCGCCGATGGCCTGCGTGAGGTTCGTCGTTCCGGTTTTCTGGAGGGCCGAGGCGTCCGCCGTCGAAATGGACCCGACGACGGTGGCGCGTTTCTGGGTGCCGTATCCGACTACGACCACCTCGTTGATGTTGAGCGCTTCCTCTTCGAGCGTGACGTCAATGGTCGTCCGGCTGCCTACCGTGATCTCCCGGGGGATATAACCCAGCATGCGGAATTCCAGTTTGGCGCTTTTTCCCGAAACGGAGAGCTTGTAGCTGCCGTCTGCGGCACTTACCGTCGCATGGTTGGTGCCGGTCTCGATGACCGTCACGCCGACCAGTTCCTGCCCGTCCTTGTCGCTGACCTTGCCGGAGACGACAACTCCCTGGGCCTGTAATCCTGCGGTGAATCCGTGGATTAGGGCGAAGATGAATATCAATATATATTTTTTCATCGGTGCTGATTTACAGATTTGACAATGAATTTCGGATTACCATCCCGGATTTACCACCAGTGCGCTGTTCTTGTCCAGCTCGGACTGGGGAATGGGGTAGTAGTACATCCGCATGGGGAAGGAGCGCTCCTCGACGACGAATTCTTCGCCGTAGACGATCGTGCCGCCCTCGGCGGTCACTTTGACTCCGTGAACCGGGCGGTTCAGCACGGTTTCCGCCTCGCGCCAGCGCTTCAGGTCGTAGAGGCGCACCTCCTCGAAGGCCAGCTCCACGGCGCGTTCACGGTGGATCAACTCCCGCATCTGGCCTTTGGTCAGGCCGCTTACCGCCGGCAGTCCCGCACGCTGGCGCACTTCGTTGACGCAGTCGTAGATCATCCCGTCCGTGCACATGTCGTCGTCGCCCGTTCCCAGGTATTCGTTCATGGCCTCGGCGTAGATCAGCAACACCTCGGCATAACGCAGTATCTGGTGGTTGTGCAGGGTGTACTTGGTCGGCACGACGCTGGCCAGGGGGTCGATGTGCTTGTAGAGGCTGTAACCGGTCTCGCAGCCGCGCTGTCCGATGGTCGCGGGGAAGTCCTTGCCTCCGGTGTAGAATTCCACCTCGCGGCCCCAGAGCGGCACACCCGAATAGAGCACGCTGGCGTAGAACCGGTCATCGCGGTTTTCATAGGGTTTCTGGGGATCGTAGTCCGGGTCCTCGGAAGGCAGCCGACCGCTCTTGAGCTCGTACATATCGACCAGTTCTGTCGTAATGCTCGTGCAGGCCCGGCAGCTCTGGTAACCGGCGGGACCGTTGGCGGCCTCCACATCGTTGGTGAAGTTGCGGCATTTGACGATGATCGATTCGGTGTTCCCGAAATTGGTGAAGAACAGCCGCTGGTACGACGGGAACAGCTCGTGAGCCTTCGTGCCGTCGGGATTTTTCAGTTCGATGACCTGACGTGCGGCGTCGGCGGCCCGTTTCCAGCGTTCCTGGTCGGGCGAGGCGTAGCGGTGGATCTCGTTCGATCCCTCGATCGGGTTTTCGTTGAAGAGCGGGCTGGCGGCCATGAGCAGAATCTTCGCCTTGAGTCCGTAGGCGGCTCCGCGGGTCAGGCGTCCGTAATCGTTGTCCGGATATTTCGTGGGCAGCAGCGGTGCGGCTTCGTCGCACAGGCGGACGATGTATTCCACACAGTCGCCGAACGTCGAACGGGGAATGTTGATGTCGCCCGACAGGTCGAGAATCTTGTCCATGATCGGGATGCCGCCGTAACGTTTGACGAGCTCGTAGTGCATCAGTGCCTTGCTGAGCAGCGTTTCGCCCAGATACTGGTTCTTTTTGCCCTGGGACAGGCCCACGGTGAGATCGATGTTGAGCAGGATGACGTTGGCTTTGCGGATGCCGGTGTAGGTCTCCGCCCAGCGGGCGTCGGGGTTGCCGCCCGATGCGGCGTTCATCGTGGCGCGGGTGTAGGAGTTGATGCCCGAGCTGGTTCCGAGCGGACTGTATACGGCCAGGTCCGTGGCGCAGTCGAGCAGGGCGCCGCCGACGCGGTTGAACTGGACGCCGGTGTTGAGATAGACGTACAGGTCGTTGACGAACATTTCCAGACGCAGGCTGTCCTTGAAGGCCTCTTCGCCCGACATCTGTTCCAGCGGAACGTAATTCAGATCGCAGGACCAGAGCGTCGTAAGCGATATTATGGCGGTTATGATGAGTTTTTTCATGGTCTTAGAAGTGAATGTTTATACCGATGCTCGACGATTTCTGGATGGGATATCCGCTTCCGGAGGCAGCATCCTCGGGGTCGATGGTCCGCATATCGGACCAGGTGAAGAGGTTGTATCCGCTGTAATAGATGCGCAGTTTGGACATGCGCAGCTTTTTCGAAATGCGCAGGGGAAGGGTGTAGCCGATCACCAGGTTCTTCAGCCGCAGGAACGAGGCGTCGTCGACCCAGAAGCTGGAGGTCTGCTTGTAGTTGTGGTCGCGGTCGGTCAGCGACAGGCGGGGATATTTCGCCGTGGTCCACGTCGAGGGGTCTTCGGGGATGTAGCGGTTGTTCCAATGGTAGTCGCGGACGTTACCGGCCATTTCGCTGCCCGAGCCGGAGATGTTCGTGAAGGCCTGGATCGCCACGCCCGAAAGATAGGCATCCCGGTTGCCGGATCCCGAGAAGATGACCTGGAAATCGAAGCCCTTGTACTGTGCGTTGGCAAAGAAAGCATAGTTGATCTCGCCCAGGTTGCTGTATCCGATCCGGTGCTGGTCCTGGTTGTCCACCACGCCGTCGCCGTTCAGGTCGCGGTACTTGATGTCGCCGGCATAGGATGTTCCGAAGGTCGTCTTGGGACTGTTATAACGATCCTGCTCGCTGGTGTAAAGCCCGTTGGCCTGGAATCCGTACTGGGAGTTGATGGGATAGCCGACGGCGCTGCGGTAGTCGTAGGCGAAAGGCTGCTCGTCGTTGTAGCGGATTTCGTTGTGCGCATAAGAGGCGTAGCCGCCCAGCGTCCAGTGGAAATCCTTGATCCGGCCCGAGTAGGCGGCTTCCACTTCGAATCCGCTGTTGTAGGTCTTGCCGACGTTGCCCAGCGGACCGCCCGAGGTTCCGTAACCGATCAGGGTCGAGACCGTGTTGCGGGGCGTCAGGATCTGGCTGGTGAATTCGCGGAAATA
The DNA here is from genome assembly GCA_001941065.1 of Alistipes sp. Zagget8. Classification (GTDB taxonomy): domain Bacteria; phylum Bacteroidota; class Bacteroidia; order Bacteroidales; family Rikenellaceae; genus Alistipes. The sequence continues at coordinate 104,843 of MSHJ01000010.1, read as the reverse complement.
GTCGGCGCTGATGCTCAGGTGGTTCTTGAACAGCCGCATGTCGACGCCGATGTTGGTTTTTTCGGATTTCTCCCACGTGACGTTGGGCAGGTACTGGTGCTTTACGTCCTCTACCCAGCTGTTGACGTTCTGCGGCTCGGCGCCGAACGTGTAACGGCCGTTGGCCCGGATGAATGCCGGCAGGTAGAAATAGTAGGGGATGCCGGCGTCGTTGCCGGTGATGCCCCACGAGCCGCGTACCTTGAAATAGCTCAGCACGTCGCCGATGTGGTTCTTGATGAAGGACTCCTCCGAGAGCACCCATCCGGCCGAAACTGCCGGGAAGAATCCGTAACGCTTCTGGGGCGGCATCTGCTCGGTCCCCTGGTAGCCGAACGAGAATTCGACGATATACCGCGAATCGTAGGCGTAGGTGGCGCGTCCGAGCAGCCCCTGGTGCGTGTTGGGCAGGTTCTGCGTGTCGTCGGATTTCTGGCTGTAGTTGAAGAACAGGGTGGCGGCTATGAGATGCTTGCCGAAACTGCGGTCGTAGTCCAGACCGGCTTCCACGTCGAAAATACGGGTCTTGGCGGCGCCGTAGGAGTTGGAGTTCGCCTGTTTCTTCTCTTCGCCCCAGGTGTCGAAGAGCGGGTTGCCGTCTTCTCTGTCGCCCGTGTATTCGTAGACGACGTAGCTTTTGCTGCGGTTGATGTTGTTCTCGAAGAAAAAATCGAACGCCAGCGATCCCCGTGCGCGGAGACCTTTGGTGATGAAATCCAGTTTCTGGCCCAGTTCGGCCTGTGCCTCCATCGTGCTGTGGGTATAGCGCGTGTAGCCGCTGTGGTTGAGGATGCCGTAAGGGTTGTTGCGCAGGTCGTTGGTGCCGGCCACCTTATTCCTGTCGTAATACATGGGGAAGGCGTTCGACGGCAGGGAGTAGATCGCGCCGAACGGGCTGCCCGCTCCCGGATTGGAGAGCTGGCGCTGTAATCCGAAGAGGCTGATCGAGAGGTCCATGCTTTTGGTCAGCGCAATATCGACGTTCGAACGCAGGGAGTAGATTTTGGCGTTTGCGTTCGTCTTGTAGGTGTTGATGTCCTTGTCGGTTTTGTAGATGCCCTCCTCCGAGCGGTAGGAGAGGTTGACGAAATATTTGGCGACCGAACTGCCGCCTTCGATGCTGAGGTTGTATTTCTGGCCGACGGTCACGTTCTTGAGCGACTGGTCGACCCAGTCGACGTTGGGGTGTCCCCAGGGGTCCTGTCCCGAGCGGTAGAGGGCCAGGTCCTCCTCGTTGTAACGCTGCTCGCCTGCGCGGCCGTCGTTGCGCATGGCTTCGTTGTGCAGCAGGGCGAAATCGTGCGAATCGAGGAATTTCGGCAGTTTGATGGGTTGTTGAAAGGTGATCTGCGTGTTGAATTTCAGCACGGGGCGGCCTTCTTTGCCACGGCGGGAGGTGGCCATGATGGCCCCGTTCGAGCCCCGAAGCCCGAGCACGGCCAGCGCTCCGGCGTCTTTGTAAACGGAAATCTGATCGATCTCGTTGGGATCGAGGATTGAAAAGTCGCGGACATGCCCGTCGAGCAGGATGAGCGGCGTGCTGTTGCGCCATGATCTCAGGCCGCGCACGTAGAGCCACGAATAGTCGCTGCCGGGGGCTCCGCTGTTCTGCGAGGCGGCTATGCCGGGGACCATGCCCGACAGGGCCGTGTTCATGTAGGTGGTCGGAAGATCGGTGAGTTTCGAACCGTCCACCGTTGCAACGGCCGAAGTCATCAGGGACTTGTTCTGGCGACCGTACAGAAGGGCTATTTCAGGGTCGGAATTTCCCCCCCCCTCCAGCAGGGTGACTTTCAGTCGATGTGTGTCGCCTATGTATACCTGATTGGTTGCGTATCCTTCCAGCGTGAAGATCAGCGAGGATTTATCGCCGGGTATCCGCATCGAGAAACTGCCGTCCCGGTCGGTCAGCGTGAACACCCGTGATTCCTTGTGCTCGACCAGCACGCCTTCGAGCGGTCTCCCGGCCGAATCCGTAACCTGCCCGTGCACGGCGACATCCTTTTTATTTTGTGCGGCGGAGTAGCCGGTGCCGAGGCACAGGCACAATAAAAGCGTCCATAACGCTTTGGGCATTATAGCGTTGCTCATTCGTTTGTAGTTTTAGCGTTTTGTAATCCCGAAAAAGAGCGTATTGTATCGGGGCGCGATTTCATAGGCCGATACCGATTGAATCCGCAGCGGTAAAATATACTTTTTGTCCGCGTCGAGTTGAGAGGTGTGGAACGTTACCAGCAGGTCTCCCCGCTCGGTTCCCCTGCGGATGGTGCATTCGAGGCCGGCGGGTTGTACGGAGTAGGCCGATTCCGGCAGCAGTTCGTAGGCCTGAATGGCTGCCGAAGCCTGTTTGGCGGATGCCAGCGAGTCCGTGGCGAGTTCCATCGTCACATGGATGTCGTGTTCGGGCAGGATGCTGCCGGAGCAATAGGCTCCGACGATGTAGGTGGTGTCCTTTGTGAAGTCGAATTTCGTCTGGAAAATCCCGTTCCCGTCGGCCCAGGTGGCCAGCGGAAAATAGACGGATGCATACTTCATCTCGTCGTCGTCCTGACAGGAAACGAAGAGAAGGGACCCAACAAGGAATAAGTGCAGAATTTTCTTCATACGGGTCGGTTTTAGGTGGTTGTTTCCGAAATGGGTTGAGTTAAAATTATGTCGGGTGATCACTGATGCAAATATGGAGGTAATGCCATCCGATTACAAATATGAAATTTGCGATCGTTTGTATTTAATTTGCAAATGTGAAAATTTGTGATACCCGGCCCGGGAAATTACAGGGGCAGTACGGCCATCCCGGGATTGCGCTTGAACTCCTCGATATACTCCGAGGGGGTGAAGCGGGTGATCTTTTTGAACTGGCGGTTGAAATTGGAAATGTTGTTGTATCCGCACTCGTAACAGATCTGTGTGACGGTCAGTTCGCCCGTCAGCAGCAGCTTGCAGGCGTATCCGATGCGTAACTCACTGATGTACTGGAGTGTCGATTTGCCTGTTTTCTCTTTGAAATAGCGACAGAAGGCGCTGGTGTTCATGCCGGCTGTCCGGGCGATGTCGTCCAGATTGATGTTGTGGATGTAATCCCGGTTGAGCCGTCCCAATACCTTATATATACGGGATTCCCCGTAAGCGGGCAGGCGGAGATCGACGCTGTCGTCGTTGAGTTTCCGCTTGTGGGTCGTGCGGCTCATCATCGAGAGGATGTGTATGCACGCCAGCAGGCGGTCGAGGCCCGTCTTGTTGGGCAGCATCTCGATATGGCGCCGGATCGGTGCGTTCGGCGTCGTGTCGAAGCTGATTCCGTAACGTGACATGTCGAGCAATTCCTTGATTTTCAAGAATTCGGGATAGTTGAGGATTGCGTGGTTGAAAAAGTCCTTGGAAAACTGGATGGTGATGGCGTGGACGCGCAGTGAGGAGTTTCCGTGGTAGTAGCTGTCTTCGTTGCGGTACATGTGGGGGAGCAGGCTGCCGAAGAATACCAAATCTCCGTCGGAGAACGGCTCGATGCTGTTCCCGGCGAACCGGGTTCCCGTGCTCCGGATGATATAGACGATTTCGTACTCGTCGTGGAAATGCCAGGGGTATTTGAAATAGTCGTAATCGCATTTCTTAACTTTGAGTGGCGAACCGCTGGTCAGGCCCAGCTGTTCGTACATAATTTTGATCTCGTCTTTCATGGCGGCGGGGTTGATGGACTTATGCAAATATATCAACAGAAGATGCAAAAAAAGCACTTGCTTCGGGCTCTTTTATTTTCAACCTTTGGGTATTTATTATAATATTTGATTTTATGGCATTGGAGAAGACCTGGAGATGGTTCGGGGAGAGTGATGCGGTGACGTTGCCGGAGATCCGGCAGATCGGCGCCGAAGGCATCGTAACGGCTCTGCACCACATCCCTGCGGGCAGGATATGGCCTGTGGAGGAGATTGAAAAAGTACGGGACCGCATCGCTGCGGAAGGGATGCGCTGGAGTGTGGTGGAGAGCCTGCCGGTATCGGAGGCGATCAAGCTCCGCACGGCGGAGTGTGCCCGGCATATCGAAAATTACCGGCAGTCGCTGCACAACCTGGCGGCCTGCGGAATCCGGACCGTCTGTTATAATTTTATGCCGGTGCTCGACTGGGCGCGTACAGACCTGCACTATGCGACTGCACGCGGCGCCGAGTCGATGCGGTTCGACTACGACCGTTTCGCCGCATTCGACATCCATATCCTCCGGCGTCCCGGGGCGGCCGGGGACTATCCGCCCGAGGTGTGCGAACGGGCTGCGGCGCTGGCTGCGGAGATGAGTGCTGCGGAGCAGGAGGAACTGGCCCATAATATCATCGTGGTCACGCAGGGGTTCATCAACGGCACGGTCGGCGACAGCGAGGATTACAAACAGGTGTTCCTGCGCTATCTGGCGCGGTACGACGGCATTGGCCCCGACCGGCTGCGGGAGCACCTGGCCGCCTTCCTGCAGGAGGTCTGTCCGACGGCCCGGGAGGTGGGTGTCAATCTCTGCATCCATCCCGACGATCCGCCTTTTCCGTTGCTCGGACTGCCACGTATAGCCGGTACGATCGAGGATTTCCGCTGGATACTCCGTCAGTACGATGATTCCGTCAATGGCGTGACGTTCTGTGCCGGTTCGCTGTCGGCCCGTCCTGACAACGACCTGCCGGCCATGGCGCGTGAACTGGGGCCGCGTATTCATTTCGTGCACCTGCGCAATACGCAGCAGCTGGGCGCCAGGAGTTTCTTCGAATCGGGACACCTCACGGGTTCGGTGGATATGTACGCCGTGCTGAAAGCCCTGCTCGAAGAACAGCGCCGCCGCGTTGCCGAAGGGCGGCAGGACACGGCCATGCCGTTCCGTCCCGATCACGGGCTGCGGATGCTCGACGATTTCGGCCGCTCTTCCAATCCGGGCTATCCGCTGGTGGGCCGCATGAAGGGCTTTGCCGAGATTTGCGGACTCGAAATGGGCATCGAACGAAGTTTATGAATCCACTAATCCCAACCCTATGAAAAAGAAGACCTTGATTTTATCCCTTGCCGGCGTGCTGTGTCTCGCCGCTCCGTCCTGCGGGGAGGACGGACCTCCTGCCGCCGAATACGATGTCGCCGCGTTCGTCTGGCCGGCCTATCACGACGATCCCCGGTTCGCGGAGATCGGAATTTTTCCGGACGGAGTCGGCGAATGGGAGGCCGTTTACAAGGCTCGTCCCAAATTCGACGGGCACCGTCAGCCCCACGTCCCGCTGTGGGGCTATCTGGACGAGGCCGATCCGCAGGTGCAGGAGCGAAAAATCCGGACGGCCCTCGAATACGGCGTCAATACCTTCATTTTCGACTGGTATTGGTACGACGACCGTCCGTTTCTGGAAGATGTGCTGAACAAGGGTTTCCTGCAGGCGAAGAACAACCGGAAGATGAAGTTCTACCTGATGTGGGCCAACCACGTGATGACCTCCTACCTCGATGCGGCCAATCCCGACAAAAGCAAGGTCTACTGGCCGGAGCCGGTTACGTCGGAGCTGTTCGACCGGATCACCGACCACCTGATCGAGGACTATTTCAAATTGCCGAACTACTATAAGATCGATGGCATGCCGGTCTTTTCCATCTACGAGACCTCGACCTTCATCCGTGAGATGGGCGGCGAGGGCGAGGCCATTGCCGTTCTCGACCGGTTTCGGCAGAAATGCGTCGATGCCGGTCTGCCGGGGGTGCATATCCAGCCGATCCTCTGGTTTCTGCTGCCTGCGACCTCGACGGGTATGGCGGGGGATACCTCCGTTTCCCAGCAGAATACGGTGCGCCGTTTCGGGTTCGGGAGCCTGACCAACTACCAGTGGTGCCACCTGGCGCCGGCGGACCGGGATTATCAGGAGTGGGGAGATATGGCCTCTGCTTATTATGAAAAGTTCGACCGGGAATTCGATGTTCCCTATTTCCCGCACGTGTCGATCGGCTGGGACCCGAATCCGCGTTATCCTGAAGGGGTGCAGCCCTGTGTGACTGGATCGACGCCGGCGCGGTTCGAGGCATTCCTGCGGCGTGCGAAAGCCTATGTCGACGCGCATCCCGAACAGCCGCCTCTGATTACGATCAACGCCTGGAACGAATGGGCCGAAGGCAGCTGCCTCGAACCTGACAGCCTGAACGGTTACGGGTATCTGGAAGCTGTGCGGCGCGTATTCAAAGAGAACCGATAAAAAATTCCGAACGATGAAAACACACACCTTTTTTTGCCTGACTGCCTTTTGTTTGCTCGGGCTCGCGGCTTGCGATGCACCCGATGTCCTCAAAGTAAAACCCCGCGCTGCCGACCGGGTGGGTTGGTTTGCCCCGGACGAAGTCCGTCTGCTGCCGGGGCCGCTCCGGGACTTACAGGAGCAGGGGAAAGATTACCTGCTCTGGCTGCAGCCCGATTCGCTGCTTCACTTTTTTAGGGTCGAAGCCGGGCTGGTTCCGAAGGCGCAGCCCTATGCCGGATGGGAGTCCGAGGATGTCTGGGGTGTCGGGCCCCTGCGCGGCGGATTCATGGGCTATTACCTGTCGGGGCTGTCGCTGATGTACCGCGCGACAGGCGACGAACGCCTGCTCCGGCAGCTGGAATACACCCTCTCGGAACTCGAAGCCTGCCGGAAGGCGGGCGGCGATGGGTACATCATGGCCATTGCCGACGGCCGGGAGTTGTTCCGGCGGGTGGCTGCCGGGGAAATCCGGACCGATAATCCGACCGTTAACAGGGCTTGGGCGCCCCTTTACCTGATCAACAAGATGCTTCACGGCCTCCGTGCCGCCTATACGGAGGCGGGACAGCAACAGGCGCTGACATTGATGACCTCGCTGGCTGACTGGTTCGGATACGGCGTGCTGGACAAACTCACGGACGAACAGGTCCAGCAGCTGCTGGTTTGCGAACACGGTTCGATCAACGAGTCGTTTCTCGACGTGTACGAACTGACCGGGGAGCAGCGCTATCTGGAGTGGGCCGGGCGGCTCAACGACCGAAGCATGTGGGTTCCCCTTTCCGAAGGGCGGGATATCCTGAACGGCTGGCATGCCAATACGCAAATCCCCAAATTCACCGGATTCGAGAAATACTATACCCATACCGGGGACGGGCGTTTCGATCGGGCCGCGCGTAATTTCTGGGAGATCGTCACGGCGCGGCACAGTTGGGTAATCGGCGGCAACAGTACCGGCGAACATTTCTTTCCGGAGTCCCGTTTCGAAGAGAAGGTGCTGGAGCAGGGAGGTCCCGAAACCTGCAATTCGGTGAATATGATGCGCCTGACCGAGGCGCTTTTCGCACAGCGTCCGGAAGCCCGGATGGCGGAGTATTACGAACGGGTGCTGCTGAACCATATTCTTTCGGCTTACGATCCCTGCCGGGGGATGTGCGTCTATTTTACGCCGATGCGCCCGGCGCACTACCGGGTCTACGGCTCGGAAGACCATTCGTTCTGGTGCTGCAACCAGTCCGGCCTGGAGACCCCGGCCAAACTGAACCGGATGGTCTTCACCAAGCAGGGGCGCGACCTGATGGTCAACCTGTTCGTTCCGGCAGTTGTGACGTGGACGGAGCGGGACATCTCCCTGACCCAGCAGGCTTCGATGCCGGAGTCGCCGGAAGTGACCCTGATCCTGAAAACAGGCCGGGACCGGGAATTGGGCCTGCTGGTGCGCAAACCTTCGTGGTCGCCGGAGGCCGTACTGACGCTGAACGGCCGGGAGATCGTTCCCGAGGTGGATTCCGCCGGCTACTGGGCCGTCCGGGAGCCGTGGAGCGGGACGGATACGCTGACGATCGGTTTCTCGCCGCACGTTACGGCGGAGAAACTGCCCGGCTCGGAGCGCTATTCGGCATTGCTTTACGGTCCCTATGTGCTGGCCGGGCGCATGGGGACGGACTCCCTGCCCGCCTCGTTCTGGCGGGAGATCGACAACGGAGCCAACAATGTGATTCCGCTGCCTGCGCGGACTTTCGTGCCCTGGACGGCCGAGACCATCGCTTCGCATGTCGTGAAAACCGGCGACGATCCCCTCACGTTCGGATTTGACGGGGAGGAGTTCCGGGACATCGCGATAGAACCTTTCTACCGGATTCATTTCGAACGCTATACGATCTACTGGCCGGTGAAATAGAGCATCCTGTGACAAGAAATACCCGGATGAACAGCGTTCATCCGGGTATTTCTTTGCCGGTTGTGGTTTATTTCCTGTTCAGGAACCGCTCTGCACGGCCGGGAGTGAGCATTTCCCACAGCGAGGCCACTGTCCAGCCCGGTGCGAAGATGTCGTTGTAGAATCCCTTGCCGTTCTTGCCGTAGTCCCAGTTGGTGTGCTGCACGACCTCGGGATAGTAACCCGGTTTGGCGACGCCGCACAGCCGCCCTTCGACCGGAAGAAGCTGGCGCATCGAGGTTCCGATCACCTCGGCGAAATCGGTGAAGCGTTTTTCGCCGAATTCCCGTCCCAGCCAGTCGAGGACCGAGCAGAATTCGAAGATGAAAACGTCGATGTGGTTGTTCTCGACCGAGACGTTGCCCCAGCCGCGTGTTTTCAGGCCCACATCGCCGAGCATCTGTCCCGGGGCGAAAGGCACGTCCCAGAGGTAGTACCACGAAAGCGCAAAGTAGGCCGCTTTGCGGGCCAGGGCGGTATAGTGGCTGCGGGATTCCCGGTCGCTGACCAGCGCCAGGTAGTACATGGCCGTTGCCGCATAGAGCGATGCCTCCTTGTCCTCGCAGTTGGCGTCGAGCGTCGAGGAAAAATAATCGGCCTTTTCGATAATTTCCGATTCCAGGTAACGGGCCGTCTTTTCGGCTGCCGCGAGGTAGCGTTTATCGCCGAAATAGCGGTAAGCCATGACCAGCGGAAGCGTGGCCGAGGGGGTGCTGCCTCCGCTGGCGTCTACCGTGGTACGGTCGTCGCGGAACTTTCGGGGGAAACTGCCGTCGGCCGCCTGCAACTGCAGGAAGGCGTTCAGGATGGCGGTCACTTTCCGCTCCAGGCCCGGGTGCCTGCGGCCATGGTCTTTTTCGTAGCGCAGGTAGTGAAGCAGGGCATAAATACCTTCGCTCTGGCGGCGGATGCTGAAAACATCGGTCTCCGTGCCGCTTCCGAAGTCGACGAACTCGCGGATGAAACCTCCGGCGGTGAACCCCTCGCGTTCATAGCTGTCGAAGGTCGCTTTCGAATTGGCGACGAGGTCGGTCCGGGCGTGGCCGTATCCGTATTCGAGGGCGTTGAACGCATTGAGCAGTACCCGGCCCACGAATCCGACCTCGGCACGGCCGTTGGGTGCGCAGTCGGCTGTCCGGAGCTGTTCTCCGGACATATATTTCAGCGGATAGCTATCCACGTAAGCCGCCGTGAAATAGTCGGTCAGCGCCTCCTTCATCCGTTCGTCCGAATAGGCGGATTCGGGAACTGCAGGCTGCAGGCGGTCGTAGCTGTATTCCCAGGTGTCCTGCACGAAATCGGAAAAATCCGCGGCCTCTCCGTGGCGGAGTTCCCAGCGGAGGATGACTGTGCCGCCCTCGGGCAGGTGCTGGTAGGCCCGGACCGGCGGCGCCAGCGTGAGTTTGCTGATGTAGCAGTAGGGGGTCTCCTGATAGGGAAATCCGAAGCGGAGGGCTGCCCGGCCCCCGCTGTTTTCGAAACCCGTGAATCCGATCGAGGTCTGCCCCGAGAGGATCACTTCGCCGCTTTTGTGGGTGGTCAGGGCATCGCAGCCGGGCCCCAGGGTACGCAAAACGGTGTGGAATTTTCCGCTCGAGGGATCGAAAACGCCGGTCAGCGGCGTGCTGAGACGGTCTTCACGAACGGTCCAGCTGTCGGCGGTGTGAAACGACGGCGCCTCTTTCGGCGACCGGAGGTTCTGGCGATACCAGAAACCCGGCATCAGGAACTGGCATCCAGCGTGGTCGAATCCGGTGTCGAACGACTGGCTGTACTGAAACCAAACGTCGTTCAGGGCCGTGATGCATATCTCCACCGTGCTGCCCGCGTCGTGCGGGATTTCGGTGGCGACGATGGAGACGGGGAGCACACGATCCGCTTCCAGCACAACGCGGCCGTTGCCGGGACGGGGTGTGAGCGGATAGTCTACGGCCGGATTTCCGGGAGTTTTCAGGGAGATCGTGTGGCTGCCCGCGGTCAGTCCGCCTCCCGGGGCGCCGTAGCCGTAACTGCAAAACAGCAGGCCGGCAAAGGCGCAGAAAAGGTGCTTTTTCATACTGGTTCGGATTGTGTAGTCAGTTCGTTCTGGGGCTGCAGCTGGCTCCCCTGTGTGAATTCCCGGTATTTGGAGGGGGTCATCCCGGTCTTCTTTTTGAAGACGATGTTGAAATAGGAGGGCGTTTCGAACCCGACCGCATAGGCGATCTGCTGGCAGTTCATTTCGGAGTTGGTGAGCAGTTCTTTGGACTTGGAGATTTTCAGCTCCTGCATGTATTGGTTGGGAGCGAATCCCGTGTACTCCTTGAAGATGCGCCGGAACCAGGAGTATCCCATGCCGATTTGCCGTGCGATGGCCTCTCCCGGCAGGTTTTGCTCGATGTTATCCTGCATCAGTATCTTAGCTTTGGCGATCTGCCCGTCGATGTTCCGGTCGCGGAAGACCATCTGACGGTCCTCGCTGTAAGCGAATCCGAGCAGCAGGTTGACGATTCCCGCCAGGATTTGCTGATGGCCCGAGCCCTGCTGCTGGGCGACGGTCGCGGCCCAGCGGTAGAGGTGGTAAATCTCTTCGTGGATGCCGATGCTGAAGACGGCCTTCTCCCGGACGAAAAACCGTGAGGCCACCCGCTTTTCGATGTCCGGCCCCGTGAATCCGACCCAGGATTCGTGCCATCCGGTTTGCGGGTCGGGACGGTAGTTGTGCCATTCGCCCGGAAAGAGCAGGAACATGTCACCTTCTCCGATTTCGCACTCCTTTTGGCGGGTGGATACGAACTTGCCCCTGCCCCGGGTGATGTAGACCAGCTGGTATTCGTTCAGTACGCGGCCCTTCTCGGTCGAAAAGAGGTAGCGGGTAGGGTGGTTGCGCGACGGATATTCGGCCTGCGGAGGGATGTTCTGGTGTCCGGCGGTCGTTACGACCATTCCCCAGAGCATGTCCTGGTCGTTCGACATCAGGTATTTTACGTGGCTTTCTTCCATTATGAAAAATGATAACGGCAAATTTTGTAATCGTTTGTGCAATTATAGGTATAAATGTTTATATAGGCGTTTATATTTTGATAAAATTTTGTGTCATAAAATGAAATCATCAAATCAATGCGAGAAATGAGGCCTGCGATGAATTCCATAGCTTTGCTGAAAATTGATTGCTTGTATTTATGGAAAAAATAACGACACGGGCCCGCATCGGGCTCTTTGCCACGGGGCTCGATACATATTGGAACCAGTTCGACGGACTGCGCGACCACCTGAACGCATACCGGGAGGAGATCGCAGCCGGGATCGGAACGACGGACGGCGTAGAGGTCGTGGATGCCGGGATGGTGGATTCACCCGAGAAGGCAATCGCCGCAGCATCGCTGCTGGCACGGGAAGAGGTGGACCTCGTATTTCTCTATGTCGCTACCTATTGCCTCTCTTCGACAATTCTGCCGGTGGCCCAGCGTATCGGATGTCCGGTCATCGTGCTGAACCTGCAGCCGGCGGCGGCCATCGACTATCGGAAGATCAATGCATTGGGCGATCGGGGACGGATGACCGGGATGTGGCTGGAGAACTGTCAGGCCTGCTCGGTCCCCGAGATTGCCAACGTGTTCAACCGGGCCGGGCTGCGCTACGACATCGTCACCGGTTATCTGAAGGACCCTTTGGCCTGGGAGCAGATCGCAGACTGGGTGGCGGCGGCGAAGGTTTACCGGGGCATGCGGGAGAACCGGTTGGGTATCCTGGGCCACTATTACGGGGGTATGCTCGACGTTTATACCGACATCACCCGCCAGTCGGCTGTCTTCGGGACCCATCTGGAGATGCTGGAGATGTGCGAACTGAAACATTACCGCGACCGGCTGACCGACGACGAGGTGAATGCCAAACTCCGGGAGTTTCACACGAGTTTCGACGTGAGTCCCGAGTGTGAAGAGTCCGAGTTGCGGCGTGCAGCGGCTACGTCGGTGGCATTGGACCGGATGGTCGGGAATCACCGTCTCGGTGCGATGGCTTACTATTACGAGGGCGAAGGTGCTTATGAGGACATCGCGACCTCCGTGATTGCCGGGAATACGCTACTCACGGGGCGTGGAATTCCCGTTGCCGGAGAGTGTGAGGTGAAAAATGCCCAGGCGATGAAAATCCTGTCGCTGCTGGGTGCCGGAGGTTCTTTCTCGGAGTTTTATGCCATGGATTTCGACGATGACATCGTGATGCTCGGACACGACGGGCCGGCACATTTCGAGATTGCCGAAGGCCGTGTCGGGCTTGTGCCGCTGCCTGTCTATCATGGGAAACCGGGCAAGGGCCTTTCGATCCAGATGTCGGTGAAACAGGGTCCGGTGACGTTGCTTTCGGTCTGTGAGGATGGAAAAGGCGTTTACCTGCTGGCAGCCGAAGGCGAAGCGGTCGAAGGTCCGACGCTGCAGATCGGCAATACCAACAGCCGCTATCGGTTTGCCTGCGGCGCCCGGAAATTCATGGATGCCTGGAGCAAAGCGGGGCCTTCGCACCACTGCGCCATCGGAGTCGGACACCTGCTCGAACGGCTGAAAAAATCGGCCTTCCTGTTCGGTATTTCGATCGTGATCGTAGACTGATATGCAACCGGATGTATGTACTAAAACAAAAAGACCGATAATCATTGATTATCAGTCTTTTGCTTTGCCCCCCCCTCAGGGGCTTATACTGCCTTTTTTGTAAGCTCTTGTCTAATCGCGTATTAGAGAGACGGAGTAAACCGTTTTTCTCATTTGGTTACGTTTTAGTTACGGCCTATGGTAAAGAACTTAGTTGGCAAGTATTGTCCGGGGTTTGGCCGTCCAATGACTTGTTTCTGTTAGCAAAAATAAGAAAAGTAACTGAAATAACCCAATATTGTAATTATAAAAATGTTAAATATGGAGATGGAGTATGAATCAGTAGGCGAAAAGCTCAACTTAAAATGATAATGCACGGCATTGATATTCTATTCCATGCCGATTTATCGAACTATACCAATATATTTTTGTCGATTCGTAGCCGTAAGGGAGAATGGGCGGAATACTTAAAACAAATCTATGAATCGCTGACTGTTAAAATTACTCTGGAGCTATTATTAAACTCCAGCGTAATTGTTTTTTCCTCACTGCATCTTTGCACTCACCACAAAACAATAATGCCTATGTGGAAAATACGGCAAAATTAATCCGCTCCTAATGGATCAATTTCACCGTGTTTTCCACTATACGTAATTATTTCATGCAAACAACAGTTGTGTCGGTCGAACTGATCAAACTGCGTAGCCGGTTACAGTCGATCGAACGCGATCGTCGGAAAACCTGAAGGCCATGAATGACTTAAGCGAAGATGCGCGGAAAGATATCGATGCGATCTATGAAGCTACTGGGGCTCTATCCGTGAAATTGCCAAAAAATCAGAAACCCGTACAGAAAATAGGATTCAAAAAATAAAAGATGAATATTTTAAATGATACAGAGTCTCTATGAGGCTTATTCGCGAGTTAATTAGGTCCTGATTTAGTAATGAAATAAGTTGTTCATCAAAATATTAACTGATTCTATGTTGCTTTTATGTTCGAAGTTTGAGTGGATGGCGATATAATTTGCTGAAATACAAGTAACGTGGTATTTGCTATATGCCATTTATCAGCTTAAAATGGGTATTATTGGCTAGGCACCTGCACTTCTTTTGGTGAATACAATTTACCGGAAATAGATTTCCAAGATCCAATGTGTCTTTTTGCCCGCATTTGGGTTTTTGTTCGTATATACCAGTAATAATTGGTACTGTCTTTAATCCGGCATTCAATGGATCCACGATCTCTCCGGATTAAGAAAGGTATAAATGACTAATAGGAATAACCCAGAAAGATTTGGATAATATCTTAAAATATCCTATTTTTATAAAACATAAGAGAGATGTGTTACTCCTGTTTATCCTGACTCGAAGACCAAACTTAAGTATAACAGATAGACAGTGGGAACTGTTGTATTGTGCACGGTTCTTATCTGTTGTTATAAGGTTTGGTCGCCTGAGTTAGACAAATAAGATGCCGTGCATATTTTTTTGAATTATCAAAAATATGCCATATGTTAATAATATTATTAATTGTATTTATCATCTTGTTAGTTATTGCGATTATCTTTTTGGTCGTATCTTTGTTTTGGATCAAACGTATCGCTTTCAATAGGCTTGCTCTGATTAAAGATTGGCTCGATTGGCTATATGTATACAGTAACGATGCTGTATCATTTCAGAACCGATGTAAATCACTTGCGCATATAAAACAATTTACCAAATACAATATTATCAGTTGGGTACCGCCCAATTATAAAATGAGACTGAAATGGCATAAATTGTCCCTGGCAGAACGACGATTCGTATGTTTGATGAATGCAGGATTCACCAATAGAGAGCTTTGTGCCATTTTTCAGGTAGGAAAAATTAGCTCAATCTATGTAAAGTATTATCGTATCAAGATGAAATAATATACAAAAATCGCAATGTCTAATGAATCAATGGTTAATATATCTTGTAATTTACATTTTTGGCAAATGGGAAATTTTCAAAAATGCTACATATATAATTGTATCTTGTTTGAGCATAGTAAAGCCGTCATTCGTATCTGTAAAATAGACCGCATAAGCTATCTGAGGAAACATCTAATTGCAGTTCCTTGATTACATTCATTATTTCTGGATGCAAGATAAAACTTTGTTTTGTAATTTGCTGCGTTTTGTTTTGAGAATGAGTCGTATTTCTGCAACCCAAAGACAGAATTGCGATGCAAAACGACAATAAAATAACAGTCTTTTTCATAGATTATCTGCCATTTAGAGTTCCCCAAAATAGTCTTTGGCCTTTATCGCCGTGATTTGAGATATTTCTTATCAACGCCGGCACTGATACACCCCTTACATGATGAATATTTCCGGAATTCGGAAAGTACACAAATGAGTTTTTGTCACCCGGATAACGGCCGGAGTTATTATAAACATTCCAAGAGTCGGAGGGTTGTATTATTCTCCCGCCGGGCAGCGATCCCATGCTACTATGCTCACTATTCGGCCCTGTTAGCGATTTATAACCCCCAGGATGCGAGTGGATAAAGGCGATTTCATTTTCGCGTGCAAATCCCATTTGCTCGGGCGAGATCGCCAAACCATCATTATGCACAGTTCCTATCGCATATTGGTCTCCATTGCCTTCATCATATCGGCTAAATCTCCATTCAGCATTTGAGTTATCAGCGCCAAAAAGAAAGATCGAGGCTAATTCGGTAGGATTTCCTCCTGTATAGCTCGCCGCATAGTCGCTTGCTTCTCCGGTGGCAGTAAGACCGTCAAAAATTGTCCGATCTTGTACCGTGATTGACTGTCCGGTTCTAGCACCACCTTTGTCTAAAGCACGCATGATATGAATATCACTTTTTTCGATCCATCTTATCCGTCCGTCGTAATCCATCTCCCAAATATCTTCACCTGTTGGGTCGATAAACCTTACCGGGTTATTTGCACAGAATGCATATGGGCTGATTGGATAATATTTTTTTGTCAACGAATCGGATGCATTCCAGCCGAGCCGAAATCTCGGATCATACATCCTACAATATGAAATGTTTTTTAGTCACAATTTTTTATGGAGAAAGAGACAGATAAAGTACTAATCGGTCTCTTTCTCTTAATTATTTGATATTTTAGGATTGTATACTCGATAATATTTTTGCATATCCAATGATCTCTTCTCCCCTATATACCACATATTTCCTGTTATTCTTTGCCAATTCAGCTATTTTCTCTGGCATTAAAAATGACATTCTAACTTCAAATGGGAAATTATATCGTGCTTCTTGTGGCAACATTATTTTATATATAAAACTATATCTATGCTCTCCGATTTTTAAGAATAACCAATTAACAACATCGTCCTTGGGCTGACTGCCATTGATATTTTTTGCTTTTGAGATATTCAATTCTCCAATATAATGGAATAATAGATTTTCAGTAATCATATTTAGTATATTTATTTTGGTTTGACATAAGGGAGAATATTTCGAGGAAATACATATGCGCCTATATCTATATTTGGATACCAATATTGGTTGAGATTAACTTTTGAACTGACGGTTCCCTGAACAACTGAATAACCGTTTGGATATAGCCGTTGTCCATACCAATGAGCATCTTGAAGAGATCCTGCAAAGTATTTAGCTTCAACACCTCCATTTTGTAATAAAAATTGTCCCGTTTTATTAATAGAACCAGCTTCTGCAGGGTCTACGGCACGGTAAACACTAGCACCTCTGCTCTCTGCTGTTATTGCCGCTGCACCAAAAACTGTTGCTGCATACATATAATACCCCGGATCGCGCAATGCTTCTCCCCATTGTTGCAATAATCCCGACCAGATATTTCCGGATACCATTGCAACTTGTCCATCACTTGGAGTCCCATTCTTATAAAAGAAATCCGCAGCAATACTTAAACTGCTTACATTCTCAATAAAATCATTAATGTCATTAGGGTTATCCATCACATATTGGATTCTACCATCCCGATAGGCGCTCCATCCGATTATATCTCTGTTGTTATCCAAATAGGGGCTCACCTCAAAACCGCCTATCTGTTTCATCATATCGCTGCTAATTGTTCCCTGCCCAAAATACGACAGTCTATTTTGATATTGCGCAACCTCATAGAAATTTATTTCCGATCCATTGGGATCAACAAACCTCACCGGGTTATTTGCACAGAATGCATATGGGCTGATTGGATAATATTTTTCCGCTAAAGGATCGGAGGCATTCCAGCTAAGGCGGAATCTCGGATCATACATTCGAGCACCGTAATCGATGTAGGGATTGCCTACAAACGATTGTTCTTCTTTGCCGTTGTAGCAATAACGATTATCAGAGAGCATGCTACCCGAATCAATCCACCGCAATCCGAAGGGATAATAATTGTCCCGCTCAATTACTTCGCCATCACGATTGACAATCGCCCGGGTACTTTCCAAATGGTCAGTTAGGAAATAATACAGCTCAGTACTATTGCTTGTCGCCACAAAACGACCTCCATTAAACCCAGCGCTTTTCAACAACAAGGTGTCATTTTGCTTCTGGTATACCAAAGAACCTATGTAGTATAACCCATTTCCTTCAGCATCTGTTGCCGAGAGTTTCGTTCCATCTGCAAGATACGAATATTTGGCTAAAGTGCTGCCATCACGTTCGACTTTTTCGATCAGATTCAAGTAATTGTAATTCAGATCGAGATTATTAACTCCATCATGGGTCATATTCCCATGCAGGTCATAGGAATAGGTTCCGGTTGCTGTCCCAGACAGTGAGGTAAGCTGGTTTCCGGTATAGCTATATGAAAGACGGTCAAGGGATGTTTCATCCGCCATTCGATGCATTGATAAAAGATTACCATTCTTATCATAAGTCAGCTCATTTTCAATGAACAAATCGTTAAGAGTCCCATTAACATATTGTTCCGTGTTGGCAAGACGGGATAGTTTATCATAGGAGAAAGCATAGGTCTGTTCATCTGCATTGGTGCCATGCCGCCAACTCCATTCGGAAATATTACCCGTGTAACTGGGTATAGTATTCGCCTCAAGAGATTCTCGAGATGTTCCGAAATAACGCAATTTCATGCCAAACACGTCGCTCGATTTTTCAGTCAGCCAACCCTGAATGTTGTAAGAGTAATTTTCGGTTATGGCGAATGAGGATGGCTCGGGATCGGTTACTATTTTTCTCATTTTGTCAAAGCCCCACCAAGTTCCGTCACTTGCGGAGAGATCATTCGAGGTTACTATGTAGTCTTGGTCATCTTTAACCGTGAATGTTGTAGATACCCATCCTATAGACTCATTGTAAATAGTCGGATAATTTGAATCGCCTGCAGGTATTGACTCTTCGAATATCCAACTGTTTATTTCCTTATATGTATCTCTTTGCGCTACGCCCCAATGACTCAAATCATAGCACTTCAGGTCCATCCAACCATTCCAGTATGGAATAGGCAAACTCGTATCTACCTGGAACTTCCATCCCCTGATATTCGTGCCTATGGGGATTTTATCCATTGTGATCGCTCCGAAATCCGGTTCGTCCGGAACACCATAAGTTTTACCGATCAACCTGCCGAGGTCGTCGTATGTATAATGCACTATTGCAGGTTCTTCATCATTAAACGTCGTTGTTTCCGTGAGTAGCCGACTGCGGTGATCATATGTAAATTCGGAGAGTTTGGTATCGGGTTCAGCTTCGGCCGAAGGCTGGTGGGATTCGTGCGAGGCAAGTATATTACCAATGAAATCGTACTTTGAAGTGTAACGGCTAATGCCGCCCAGATGGTTCTTTTCGACTGTTTGGATAATACGCCCTCTGTAATCATAGTAGAATGCCCGCTCGATAAATCCATTACTTACATCACCATTCAATATCGCTACCTTTTCGTAGGTTTTGAACCCTTGAGTGCGACTATCCATATCATCAGATGTAACAATATCTGCAACAGCCTTAAATAATAACGGAGTTTGTGAAATGGGTGGATATGCCTTAATCCGGTCAAAGCCCCAGGTCGTAGCTGTTCCGGCAGGGAGATTATTCCCGGTTACAATATAATCTCTATCATTTTTTACTGTAAATTGATAACCTTCAGACACCATCCAAGCATCTACCAACAACTCGCCAGCAATTCCGAGGGGAGGTTCTGTCATTGGTATGCTGAACATTTGAGAAGAATTAACTCTTATTATATAGGGGAAATCTGCGGAAATAAATGGATAACCGGAGTTAACCTCCATAGTGTAATGGGTATTGTCATTAAAAGGTGTTGGGGTATGGGTATCTGTAACCTCAAATGTCCATCCGCGAATATCTGTTCCGATAGGTATTTTATCCATTGTCGTATATTCAGGATTGGTTTTAGGTTTGGGCGCAGATGGATATGCTATAATATTTTCAAAACCCCATACAGTTCCATTGCCTGTTGCCAGTGTATTTTCAGTAACAATATAGTCTTTGTCGTCTTTGATTGTAAATTCAAAGCCATCAGCAACCATCCATGTATTCGCACCGTTAATATACGTTCTGGAGTTAATAGGAGATTCAGTAATGACGCTACCTATATTGATTTCCATATTGTCCGTTTGTGTATGACCTATAAAATCAACACTATTGACCACCATCATGGGCGCAACAGGATAGACTTGATACGAAGGAGCGGCCATATTTAGCCCGGTCACTCTAAATTTCCATCCGCGAATATTCGTCCCGACTGGAATTTTATCCGTCGTTATCGGTTCGGACCCATTGACATTGTCATCGTATATGTTTTTTTTCAGTACGGTCTCTTCCGAAAATACTGAGCCAGGCTCAAGAGGATTGTACAAAGTCCAATTAAAACGGCTTTGAAGAATTGCAGTGGTAATAACCACTGCACTAACGACAATACTCTGCTGCACCAGACGATTCATTGCATCATATTGAGTATATATCCACTTGTTATGTCCTCGCATGTTCCCATCCTGAGTCATAACCAGATGACCACAATTATCGTAAACCAGATAGATCGGCTCTGCACCTGGCAGACGCTTCTCAACACATCTGTTGCGGCCATCGTATTTATAGACGTATGCAAGTTCTTTCATTGTAGTATTCGAATCCGACAAGTCCGTAAGTTCTCCTGATGTTATAGCATCACTTAACTTTGGCGGCAAAACATAGCAAAGATTGTCGCAATCATCATACACATAATAAGTATCGTGTTCCGTATTGTTATCCGTATCACCGAAGGTGCGTCCGAGAACAACACGATCTTGAAAATCCTTGAATGTCTCTACCTTCGCACCGTCTTCATTTGTCATCGTGTTCTTGTAGAGTCTATTGGCATTGTAATAATTCGAAACCAACAGGGATTGTACTATATCTCCTGATGATGAAATCGTTTTGTTAACACGAAATAGCAACACCTCATTTCCTGCATTGGTTTCGTAGGCAAATGTGGATTTGATTCCGTTTCCCGACCGAAAAACAGAACCTGCTTGATATGTTTCCACTACGCGATTCAGTGGTGAAGCTTCGTAAACATTCTCTGTATATGAATAACCTCCTGCCTCACTACTGTACATATCATCATAGAATGCGGCTTGACTATGAGGGCCTGAGGACAATGCTTTTTGGTAATATTGGCCGGAATTTCCGGTTGCTACATATGGCAGATACTGTCTGCTTTCTCGCCGCATAGCGTCGTAATAAACAGGTGTGACAATGCTGTTTGTCGCATACCGAGATGCGCCTATATTTATAATCTGAGAAGGATAGCCCAAGCCATCGTAATATGTGGCGTCTTCAATTGATTTCGAGCTATCCTCTGTCGTGTATGTTCTTGTCAAAATAAAATTCTGGTCTGTCCCAAAATTCTGTCCTGCTGCAGCAAGTGATATCGACAATATCGTCAGCAATAATATTATTTCTTTCATAATATTTTCAAATTACTGATTTTAAAAGTTGTATCTGTATTTATATCTATATTCATTTACAATCTTATACTTATCGTCCTTTATCCTTCCAAGTCTGCCTGCCTCATCATATTCATACCATATTTTCCGCCCGGAAGGATCGGTTATGTTTGTTATACCGACTAAAGGTTTGTATCTATAGATCGTCATCTGAGTACCCGGTATTCTGGAACGCATTGAATCCAATTCGTAAAAGTCATATTCAGATGGGGTAGTTAAATTGTTCATACCGGTTATGTAACCCGAACCAAAAGCTGTTTCCACTTGAGAAAATGTTGCATTTTTAATCTCGGCTATGGGGTATCGACCATTATAAGACCAAAGATACGTTGTGGGAACATTGTTTTGATTTGAGCATTGGAGTATATTCCCTTTGGCATCATATAGATCTACACTTGATTGCTTGTAATAATTTCCCGAGCCTGTATCCAATTGAGAATACATATATGGCAGATACATGCCATTCCTGAACCGGAATGTCGTTTTCTCTCCCGAAATAATGTTGCCGTTCTTTTTCTTGGTGATTTCGATCGGAATTCCAATCATATTTTTGTTTACCATCCCGGAAAGAACATTATCGTTGGTGGAATTGTTAGTAGGATATTGTATTTGTGTTTCATAAACGTCCCTGCCAACCGTCGTTTTCTCGTAATTCTTCAACCAATTCAATGGGTCGTATCCATATTCAGTGGCCGATGTCACGGATTTTCTTCCGGAAAAAAATAGAGTCTCTGTTTTCTTATTTAATACCCATCTTTCTGAATAGACATCGTAAAATTGTAGATTTATATGTCCGACATCTGTAGGCATCATATAACATATAAACCCTTTAATATTATTTTTCTCCACTTGCAAATATTCGAAGTCTGTACTTTTTACCGGATTATCATTTTTATCAAAATAAGTGACAATTGTTGGCAGCCCGTTATCCATATGCGATATGGATGGGAAACCGCGTACGTGTCCACTTCTTGGCGAAATATTAGCTGTATTTTTAAATCGGTAGACTATATAACCATTATTGACACCATGAGTGATGTTCCTTTCTTCAACGTAAGAGTAACCAACATACATACCTGATGCAGACCTCATAATTGGTGAATATGCATTAGAGGCAATGTTTATACACCAATCATTCCCAAGGGGATCGCTTAACCAATGCAATATATTCGTGTCAGATGGATTAAACCGGTAATGGTAAACAGGCACTGTCATTAATATTCCAGATGATCTTCCAGAATTCTCATAAATGAAAGACCTTACAGAAATAGTATCGGCATTATTAGAGAGATCATGAATTTTTTTAATTCTTAACCCGCCTCCACTAAATACCATTCTTTCTTTTAGTACATTAATATCAACCTTGATTCCGCAATTTTTAGAATTATTATTGTTCAGCTCAAATTTTAAACGATATATTCTTGAAGGTAATCCTATATTTTTTTCTGTGTATACGATATGTTTTGTGCTTCCGCGTAGCGGCACATATTTTTTTTCGTTATAAGTTCCATCAGCAATTTTTTCTTCAAAACAAAATGGGATGAAGACATCAGTGGGGTCGTTGTCGTAAGACTCATACCAAAAATCCAACTCTAATAAGTCTCCACCAGAGACTGTAAAATCCGTGCTAATAAAAATATTGTTCGATGAATTAATATCATAACCAACCGATGTTATATGTTCTTTATAGTACTCTGTATTCATAATAATACCATTGTCTTCGGGATCGTGCCATACATATTCATTTAACTCATATTCAAAATCGGTTCTACCACCTGTCGGGTATTGAATAGAAGTTAATATGCCGGACTGACTATAAATCTCATTAGCAGTTCTGTCTATGCCTTCAAATAGCCTTCCTCCGATAATTAGTGGTGGAGTGAGTTTAAAATCCTTAGAAGATGTTTGGGATATTCCGTTGCAATAGCCCCAATGATCTGATATATTTACATTTTTTGATGGTAGGGAATTTCTATTATAATAAAATATATATTTTTGATCCACAGAATTACTTTCGGGAGCAATCATTTGTATGTTATCTAATAATAACCGACGACGTAAATATTTCTCAGAAGTATTATCTAAGTAATGATCACTACCTAAGTATGAATAATTGAATTTTACTTTTTTAATAATATTCCCCATATTATTTACTATAGTCAAATCATTTACTTTGCTGGGCTTTTTAGAAACATTTGTAGACTCTATGTCCTCTCTGTCAGAATATCCTAAGTTTATTTCACCATCATTAAAAGATATCTTCTTCAAAAGTGTCTGCTCATTTTTTGTATAACTAAAACTATAGTACTTTTCTGCTGTCGATAAATCTTGCAAGTCTGTAAGACTAATATCTTCACTAGCATTTATGGGACTATATATTTCTTCTTTTGCGTATTGAAATGTTATAGTATCTTGCTTTGGTGTAATAATCTTATCCAAATACCATGCTGTTAAAACCCAAGGCTCGTGCGACCTTGCCCGTATTGTTTGTCGAGTTATTGGTTCCGAGGGATAGTTGCTTATCGTAGATGTATGAATAGTTGTTTTTTCTCGTGTCGTTTCAAGAGAACCAAAGAAATACTTATTGCCATAAGCGTCTATAACCTCAAAACTTTTCTCGGGAATATAATAGATGATTTTCAGATAGACATCCTTATTTGAGATAATAGCCTCAGCTCTAAGATGAGAATCATCACCTACTTTTCGCCTATTGAAAAAAAACTACCGGATATATTGCCAAAATTATATCTGAATATATCAGGTTCAGAATCTTTTCTATTGTTAAGATATTTCATGATGTTAGCATAACAATTTTTAGGAGGATGAGCTGCATGAAGGTTATCTAAATCATTATTAGTAGGATCAAAACAGTCTGGCATAGGACAATAATGATCAAAACAACTCAGATCAACGCTATTGTATGAATTAGGTTCAGGAAACTCAATATCCTCATAATAGCCAATATGATCATCGTCTGTGTAAGTAGGATAATCCGGACCAAAGTCACTCCAATGTTTCACCTCTCTTGTTATACATCCTCCTGCATTTAATGCCCATCCTAAACCTACAGAACTTGCTTCCTGGGCGAGTTTTATTCCCGAAGCATGATATGAAAGCTTTATCGGTAACTCGACATCTCCTGATTGAATTTCGTATAGGGGAATGTTTATATTAGGTACACCGGTATAATGTCCGACAGGCACACTGCCAAAAATCCCAAGCGAAGCTGCATTAGGAGATACGGGCACGGCTTTGTTTACTTGTTGTTGTGTATACTCAGTATTAGGCTGTCCTTGCCCGTAATTCGTAGAAATCCAGAATATCCCGAAAAAGATAAAAAAGAGAGAGAAGCGTTTCATGATATGCATTTTTAAGGGTTTCTCAAAAGATGTTGTAATGTTATAGGGGGGGGAACAATTTACGATTAACAAAATTAGCAGCTTCATCAGATTATGAGCCATCTTCTCATGGAAAGTAGACCTTTCATGTGTGTGTTTATTTGATTGATATACAATGAATTAAATCTTATATTTTCTTTCATTATATATTCATGTTAATGATATAGTAATGTATAACTCTTATTTTTTCAATATGTTGATTATTAGGCATATAACATTGAAATTGGAAGTGCAGTATTGAATACAATCACCAGTGAGGAAAGGTATATTTGCATATATCTATATACCATATTCTATGAGCTCTTTTATCAAACAAAAAACACTTCGCGCTTTTTCCTTGCCCGAACTTTTGGTTGTTTTGGTCATCATCGGGATTCTGGTGCTGATCGCGCTTCCGAACCTGATGCCGTTGATTTCACGTGCGAAGGCTACGGAAGCTCAGCAGCAACTAACCTATCTGCACACACTTCAAAAGAGTAATTTCTACACTTATTCGCGTTATTCTTCGTCGTTAGAGGAACTTGGTTTCGAGCAGTTGAAGCTGATCACAGACGGCGGTCAAGCGAACTACCTGATCGAGATCGTCGAGGCGACGGAACACGGTTTTCGGGCTGCTGCTACTGCAGTCGTAGATTTCGACGGTGACGGGACTTACAACGTTTGGGAGATCAACCAGGACAAAGAACTGAAAGAAACCGTCAAAGATTGACCGCGATGCCTCCCCTCTGGCCCTATCTGCTGTTGTTGGTTCCTGCCGTGTCGCTTGCTCGCGATGATTTCCGGACACGCCATGTCGCCATTGTGTGGCTCATTGTGCTCGGAGTTGTGGCTTTTGTGGTCGGATGGATGCATCAAGGGCTGAAAATGACAATGCTCCATACTGCTGCCAATGCAATTCTGTTATTGGTTTTTGTTGGCGTCATGGCAGGATATCAACTCCTTCGTCATATTCCTGTAAAACTGTTTTTCAAGCGTTGCTTTGGTTTGGGTGACATCGTTATGATGCTCGCTGTGGCGCCACTCTTTGCACCTGTCGCCTATGTCCGGTTCCTGCTTGCCGGCTGTCTTGCGGCTTTGGTTTGGTGGAGCGTGAAACGGTCCGCAACCATTCCGCTGGCCGGAATGCTCGCTGTCGTGCTCGGAGGTTATGTCCTTTATAAAACTTTCGGATTATGGACCTGACGTACGCAATTCCTACCGAGTTCATCCAACTTCTGACTGCCTCCGAGGCCAGTGAGTACCAACTTATCCCGGCTCGCAGTCAGGGTGCGGACGTCTGTTGTTATGGAGCTGAAGGGCGGGATTATGACGAAGCCTGTGCGGAATTAGAGGCGCTCTATGGCTGGAAAGTCACCGTTGAACCGATTGCAAGCGAAGATCTGCAGCGGCTCCTGCTGCAATATTATCGCCCGGACACGGCGCCTAAGACTCCGGTTGCCGATCGCTTAACGGATATTTCGTCGGGGCAGGGCTTCCTGATGTCGCTCATCGGCGAAGCGTTCCGAGACTATGCCAGCGACATCCATATAGAGCCTTATGAGAACCGCTGCCGGGTACGTTTGCGCATTGACGGAAAATTGGCGGAACGCTACGTCATCGAACGGGCGCAATATGCGCCGCTCGTAAACCAGATCAAGATCCTGGCAAATCTCGACATCTCCGAAAAACGGCTTCCACAGGACGGTCGCATTCTCTATGACCGCGACGGCAATAAATTCGACGTGCGTGTCTCGACGCTTCCGACGATCTACGGCGAAAAGATCGTATTGCGACTGTTGACGCGTCATGTAGAGCTGCTCGAACTCAAAAACCTCGGTTTCTCCGAACGCCAATACAACGATTACTGCCGCTCTATCACGCGTCCGTTCGGCATGGTGCTGATCTGCGGCCCGACGGGCTCGGGCAAGAGTACGACGCTCTACGCCACCCTGCGGCGATTGAACGCGATATCGGAGAATATCCTTACCATTGAGGACCCGATCGAGTATACGCTCGAAGGGGTCAACCAAACGCAGTTGAAGGAGGAGATCGGACTGACGTTTGGCAGCGCTCTGCGCACGTTCCTGCGGCAGGATCCGGATATTATCATGCTGGGTGAAATCCGTGACGCCGATACGGCGCAGATGGCCGTGCGTTCGTCGCTGACGGGCCACCTCTTGTTTTCGACGATTCATACCAATACGGCGTGGGGCGCCGTGGCACGCCTGTCGGATATGGGTGTGCATCCTTATCTGGTGGCCAATACGTTGGTCATGACCGTCGCCCAACGATTAGTGCGTCTCTTGTGCCCGCATTGCAAGCGGGAGACTGCGGCGACGGACGAGGTGCGGCGGCTGGTCCCCGATGCCGGGGCACATTTTGCAGCAGTGGGCTGTGAACGATGCTTCTATACGGGTTACAGCGGCCGCCGTGCAGTCTACGAGGTAATCCCGATGGATGACGAACTTTCGGCTGCAGTCCGAAACGGACTCTCCGACGTGGCTCCTCTGCTTGCCGCGCGCGGCATCCCTTCGCTCAAAGACGCCGTCGTGGGGCTTTTTCTGCACGGCGAAACCTCCCTCGATGAATTGATACCCCTGTTGAATTATTAGCCTATGAAATACCTTTCCCTGCTGATCCTGTTATTTCCCGTTTTTTGCGCCGCTCAGAGCGACTCGACCCGTTTCGAGGGCGTTGACCGCAAATTGGAGGCGTTGGTCGAATGCGATTCGACCTTTGCCCGCACGGTCGACGTTACGGCCGGAAAGCTGCCTCTCGCGGAGTTGTTGCGCAATATTGCGCGGGCCAGCGGTGTGAATCTGTCGGTTCGGAGTGTCGAGAACGTGCCTGTTTCGTGCAACTTCACTCGTGCGAGGGTCGACGACCTCGTGCGGTTCCTCTGCCGCGAATACCGGCTTGACGTGGAGACCACGGGTAATATTCTCTCCGTCTTTCCTGCCGCTCCCAGCTCCCAGCCGCAACCCGATCCGAATGTCTTTTACAATGCCGCCGACACGACGCTGTTCTACGACCTGAAGGGAGATCGGCTGATCGATGTGGTGAAGAAAATCGGGATGCTCTCCAATCGTAATATCATCATTCCGCAACCGCTGTATGATTATAGAGTTTCGGGCTATGTACGCCAAATGCCTTTCGACGGAGCTTTGCAGACTCTTGCTTCGGTCAATGGTCTCGTCGCCGAAAAGGATGCACAGGAGGTGTGGAGCGTCTATCGCGAACAGGCCACGCTGCAAGAGGGCGGCACAATGGGGCCATCGTACACGCGACGGCGGCAGTTCACGCAGAACGAACTGCAGGCTGATTCACTGGGGCGCATCACGGCTCATATCGTGCGGGGCGGCGTGCAGGATATTATCCTTGACCTCTGTGAGCAGCTCGACCTGAACTATTACTTCAAGTCCCCCGTGAGCCTGACCACGGGTATCTGGGTCGACGACACGGATTTCGAGACGCTGCTGGCCGTGCTGCTCAAGGGCTCGCAGTATTCCTACTACTGCGAGCGGGGCATCTGGGTTTTCGGGGCCTCGCAGGGTGACGGGCTCTCCTCCGCGACGATCGTTCCGCTGGCTTTCCGGGCTGTTTCGAAGGTCGAGGAGATTATCCCTGCGGCCCTGAAACAAGGGGTCGAACTGAAAACCTTTCCGGACCTGAACAGCCTGATCCTCTCGGGCGACCGAAGGGATGTGGTGCGTATCGAGACGTTTCTGCGGTCGGTGGATAAACCCGTGCCGCTGATCACGATGGAGATCATCATCGCTGACATCACGAAAAGCAACATCCGCGAGATCGGTATCGGCGGCGGGGTAGGCAAGTCGCCCGCGCAGACATCCGGGACGCTGGGCCCGGGCGTCGATATGATGTATAGTGCGGGAGCCGTCAACAACCTGCTGCAACGCATGCAGGGGACGGTGAACCTGGGGCGCGTGACGCCGAATTTCTACCTGAGCCTGCAAGCGTTGGAGGAAAACGGCACGATCCGCCTGCAATCCACGCCGAAACTCTCGACGCTCAACGGCCACGAGGCGACGCTCACCAGCGGCGAGACGCAGTACTACAAGGAGGTGCAGAATAACTATTACGGGACCCAAAACCCTATTTCGTCGGAGTCGTACCAGTGGAAATCGGTCGATGCGAACCTGTCGATCAAAGTTACGCCTTACGTTTCGACCGACCGTCAGATCACGCTGGAAATCGAGTTCGAGCAGACCGAGTTTACGGGCCGCGAGCAGGAGAACGCCCCTCCGGGAACCGCCACGCGCAGTTTCAAGTCGATCGTCAAGGTCCAGAACGAGGAGATGGTCCTGCTGGGCGGCCTGGACCGTAATTCGATGGAGAAATCCTCGCGGGGCATCCCGTTCCTGGCGCGTGTCCCGGTCATTAAGTGGTTTTTCGGCAAGGAGAAACGCAATAAGGTCGAACGTACGCTCAACATTTTTATCAAACCTACGGTTATCGAATGAAACTGCTTTCCCGCATATTGAACCGCATCGCCTTTGTTCGGGCGGAATATGCCGCGGACGGGAGCTGCCGCACGGAGGTGCTTCTGTGGTGGCCGTGCGGCGTGGCTCCGGCCGAACGGAGTGCGGCGAAGGACGCGCTTGCGGCGGTGGTCGTATGCGGCCACGGGGTGGTCACGAAACCCGACGATGCGCAGATCGTCTCCCGTATCAAGGCCGATGCGGAGACCTTTTTGTGGAGTTCGGCCGGCGGCGGGACCTCCTTTGTCCGGCGGGAACGGCTCGGCGCACTGACCGAAGAACTCGCGGCGGAGGACATCGTTCCGGTGCGCATTTTCTGTGCGGACGCCGGGGCCGGTTTCGAAACCCTGGCAGGCGAACTTGCCCGGCAGGTTTATGCCGGCCTGCGCTGGC
Organism: Alistipes sp. Zagget8; assembly: GCA_001941065.1. GTDB lineage: Bacteria > Bacteroidota > Bacteroidia > Bacteroidales > Rikenellaceae > Alistipes. Next base: position 75,829 of record MSHJ01000010.1, on the reverse strand, counting down.
GCTCGCTCGTGCGTCCGAGCGCCGAATCTTCGGCGGTGGCACAGGCCGTGGTGCGGCGTGCGGCGCTTCCGGTGCTGGGCCTGTTCCTGTGCGTGCTGGCCGCGAATGTCGTGTTCTCCCCGCAGCTGAATGCCCGGCGGCAGGCGTTGCAGCAGCAGATCACGGCGCGGGAACGTACGGCCTCGAACGCCGCATCGGCGGGAGTCCGGCAGCGGGAATTGCTGGCGGAGTTCTCGAAACGCCCGGCTGCGCTGTGGGCCGTCGTGTGCGACCGGGTCGCCGGAGCGGTTCCCGAACGGGTCGTGCTGACGCAGTTGGCCGTCGAACCGCTCACGAAACGCTTCGAAGCCCGCAAACCGCTGCAACGGCTCGAAGGCCGGGTCGTCGTCTGCGGAACGGCTCCGGCGGCTTCCGACGTGTCGGCATTCGTGCAGCGGCTCTCGGAGAGGACCTGCTGCCGCGACGTGCGGCTTATGAATGTGGAAAAGGAACGCGACGGCGACCGGCTCTCGTTCCGCATCGAGACTGCCTTATGATGCTGCCTTACAAATACCGTGGAATCGTGCTGCTGGCCGGGCTGGCAGTGGTCCTGCCGTGGATTGCATGGCATTTCGCCCTGCGCGATACCTGCGCTGCGCTGCGCGACTGCCGGCACATGGCCGCACGGCTGGAAACCTTCGCGCCCGAAACCGCACAGCCCGCGGCGGTCGGGGCCAGGGAGCGCGAACTGGTGCTTTCGGGCGGACTGCTCGACACGGTGCGCCGCGCCGCGGCGGAGCTCTCGGTGCAGGTCGCGGGCTACGAACCGCTCGTCACGGCGGAGCACGACGGCGTGGCGGTGTATACCGCACAGCTGACCCTGACGGGCGGTTATGCCTCCCTGCTGCGAGTCGTCGATACGCTCGAACGCACGCTTCCCGCCTGCCGCCTGCGTTCGCTCGGCTGGCAGGCCGTACCGGACCGCCGAACGCGGAAAATCCAGTTGACGCTGACGCTTTATATCCAGCAAATCGTACTTAAAAAATAATGCCATGAACAAACTGCTGCCCCTTTTATTAGCCCTGCTGGCCATCGGCTGCGAGGTGCTCGAAGAAGATATTTCCGGCACGCAGGTGCGGATCACCGCCCCTGCGGACCGGGTTTCGGTTGCCGCCGGAAGCGTCGACTTCCGCTGGGCCGCCGCGCAGTATGCCGTCGGCTATGAGTTTACGCTGGTCTCACCCTCGTTCGGGGCCGCCGGGCGCATCGTGGCCGATACGGTGATCTATGCAGATTCGCTCTCCCGCAGTTACGGCTGCCGCGTGGAACTCACGGCCGGCGAATACGAATGGTCTATCACAGGGTTCAACAGCGGTTACAAGACCCGCACCGGGGTCAGGAGCCTGACCGTCGTGGATTCGGAAAATCCCGAGAATCTGGAACGATGAAGTCGCGCTGGACGACATACCTGCTGCTGGCGGTCGTTGTGGCGGTCTGGGGTATCGTGGCGTGGAAAATCTTTGTCCCCGCGAACGATGCAATCCCCGCCGTGCGTCCGAAACTCGTCGTCCCGGCTGTCGGCACTCCCGCCGCCGATACGTTGCTACTCGACTATCCCGATCCGTTTCTGAAAGGTGCGGCCCGGCCCGCAGCGACGGTCCGGTCCGTTGTCCGCGGCCTGCCTCCGGCAAAACCCGCCCCGCCCAAACGCGAACGGGTGAAGATCATTCATTTAGGGACTATCTCCTCGGGCGGGCGGCCGCTCTATATCCTGACCGTCGGAGACCGCCAGTACGAGCTGAGGCGCGGCGATGCGGCGGGGGATTTCATGCTCGCGGACTGCGACCGTGATTCGCTTTATCTGCGCAAAAGCGGCATAACGTACGGCGTAAAACTGTGCGAGCAATGAAACCTCCGGCCTCATACCTGCGAGGTAATGTGCTGCCCACGGTGGTGGTCGTGTCGGTGGTGATGCTGACGGCGCTGCTGGGCCTTATGATGCTGTGGGAACAGGAGTCGCGGCTCTTCGCCCGCAGCCAGCGGCTCCGCCAGGCCCGGGCCGATGCCGAATCAGCCTATACGCTCTGGCGGCTGCATCCGGACGACGTTTTGCCGGACGCCCCCGAGGGTTGTCTTTTGTACGACTCCCTGCCGCTATCGCGGGTTTTTGTCGATGTCGTACCGTGGGGGCTTTATGATGCGGTTCGGGTCCGGACGGCCGATTCGTTGCTGCATCTCTGCCGGCTGTTCGGCGCGGAGCCCGACGCCCCGAATACGCTTTTTTATGCCGACAACCGTTCGGCGGTGACGCTCGCCGGGCAAACCCGCTTGCAGGGGACGTTGCGCCTGCCCCAAAACGGACTGGTTTACGGGCGCGTAGGTTCCGATTTCTACCGCGGACCGCAGCTTCCCCACACGGCCATTCTGCATGCCGAGGCCGAGCTGCCGCAGCCCGATCCGGTCGTCCTGCGTCGTATCGCCGCGCTGTTTACCTGTTCGGAGCTCTCGCCGGATACGCTCCCCGACAGCCTTTTCCACTCTTTCCTGCGCGATTCCGCCGCTGTTTTCCGGCTTGGCAATGCCGAGGTCGGCGATTGTTCGCTCCGGGGGCGCATCGTGCTCTATGCCGACTGCCTGCGCATCGACTCGACCTGCCGCATGGAGCATCTGCTCATCGTTGCGCGTAAAATCACGGTAGCCGGCGGAGCGCGCATTGCGGCGCAGTTGTTCGCCCGCGATACGCTCGTCGTCGAAGCGCGTGCCGTACTGGAATACCCTTCGGGAATCTATGCCGGGCAGTATGCCGAGGTCGACGACCGGGCCGAAATCAACGGTTATGCCGTTGTCCGCGACACGGTCGTCCGCAAAAAGGTCTCGGCTTCTTACCGCCAGTCGCGCACGGCGCGGCTCCGCGGCCTGCTCTGGGTCGACGGCGTGGCCCAGGTGCAGGGCATCGTCGCGGGGCGGGCGGTATTGCGGCAGGCCGTTTATTTCTCGCCGCAGGGCTACTACAAGGATATGCTCTACGAGGTGACATTGCTCGAAAATCCCGTGACGACACAGCCGCTCTGGCTCGCATCCGCGCGGAGAAAGGAGGCGGCATGCGCAGACTGAGGGGTGCGTCGCTGCTGGAGGCGATCGTCGCCGCCGTGCTATTTCTGACGGTTTTTGCAGCGGTGATGGAACTGCTGCCGCGCCTGACGGTGCGCGACGACGACGCGCTGCTTGTGGCCGAGGCCGATTACCGCGCCGGACGGGCTTTCGACAAGTACGCCACCGGGCTATGGCCCTCGGGCGAATATGCCGAGGCCTACGACTGGGGAGCGGTCACGGTCCGGATCGACGCTTACCGCGGATTTCCGGATTTGCAGGTCGTGACGGTCTCGGCGCGCATCGACGGCAGCCGCAAACGAATCACCCTCAAACAACTGGTCGAATGCCGGGACTGAACCATACGCTGCGGGGTTCGACGTTGGTCGAGACGCTGGTGATGATGCTCGTGGCGGGCGTCGTCTTTCTTGCCGTGATGGACGGCCTGACGCTTTTCACCCGCCTACAAACCCGGCGTGCCGGGGCGTTGCTGGAGAACGGTCGCCGCCGCGACGGGTATTTCCGGCTGGAGGCATTGACCGCAGGCGCCGACAGCATCTGCATCGGGCGTGAAGGGGTGGCTGTCTTTTGCAGCGGCAGGCAGTCGGTATTGGCTTTATGCGATTCGGCGCTGGTTTACCGCACCGGGAAGTTCCGGGATACGCTGCTGTCGGGCGTTGCCGGGCTGCGGCTCTCCGGGACCGCCCCCGATACGCTGGAGGTGGCCCTTACGGAAGGGTTCGCACTCCGGTTTCCGGTAAAAATTCCGCCCCGGGAGCGATACCGTAGGTCACTGGAGGAAATTGAAGAGGGCTATGACTACGAAGAATAAACTGACGGATGCCCGGCGGGAGGTATTCTACGCCGAACTGCACGCCCTGCTGACCGCAGGGCTGGATTTCTCGCACGCCTTTGCACTGTTGATCGAGGGCGAGCGGGATGCCCGGATGAAAGGGCTCCTGAAGGGCCTTTACGACGGCGTGGTAGGCGGCTCAGCCCTGTGGCAGGCCATGGAGCGCAGCGGGGCGTTCCAGCCCCTGGACTGCGGCGTAGTGCGCATCGGCGAGCAGACGGGGCGTCTCTCCGAAACGCTCGAATTCCTCGGCGGCTATTACCGCAAGCGGACCGCCCAGCGGCGGATGGTCTCCTCGGCGGTGAGTTATCCGCTGGTGATCCTCTGCACGGCCCTAGCGGTCGTGGCCTTCATGCTGGCCGTGATCGTGCCGATGTTCGAACAGGTCTATGCCCGTATGGGCGGCGAACTGCCGGCCCTGACGCGCTGGATCATCTCGCTCTCAAAATCGTTTCCCGCTTATGCCGCCGCAATCGCGGTTGCCGGGAGCGCTGCATATATCATTCTATATACCAACCGAAACCGAAAGGAGGTACAACGATGGACTTCTGAACTCATGCTGCATCTGCCCGTTGTGGGCGCGATTATCCGCAAAAATCACCAGGCGCAGTTCTGTAAACTGCTTTACCTGCTCTGCACGTCCGGGATTCCGCTGCTCACGGGCGTGGGGATGCTCTCCGACGTAATCGGCTTCTATCCCTACCGGCAGTCGTTCGCCTCGATCTGCCGCGGCCTGGAGCACGGCGAACTCTTTTCGGCGTGCGTGGCGCGTTTCCCCGCGCTGTACGACCGCAAACTCACGGCCCTGGTCCGTGTCGGCGAGGAGACCAACCGCCTTCCTGAAATGCTCCGCCGCCAGGGCGACGCCCTTACCGACGAACTCGAATACCAGATCCGCCGCATGGGCTCGCTCCTCGAACCCGCCCTGATCATGCTCGTCGGCCTTCTGGTCGCCGTAATCCTCATCTCCATGTACATGCCCATGTTCCGACTCGGTGGAATTATGGGGTAAATATGAAAATATGCTTTTTTAATGTCTTATGTATAGTAACCTAATTTGAATGATTATGAAGAAAATTGTATTAGCAGGTATGCTAATTTTTATTTTGCCAAAGTTGTCTTTAGGGCAGTCCTTTAATCAACCATCGCCAGAGTCGGCCGGTTTGATTCGGTCTGTGAATCTTCAAGTGAATAAGTCTATGGGTATTGTCGGAACTTATGTGCCAATTTATTCAATTGATTATAGCAGTTTTCAAGTGCCTATATCTCTGTCCTATAATAGTTCCGGTCATAAGGTGACAGACAGGGCCTCATGGACGGGACTCGGCTGGAATCTTTCTGCCGGAGGGCGGATTACACGAGTCATTATGGATAATGATGATCTTAAAGGCGGCTATCCTCTGGGGCAAGGAATTCTTGCTGATGGACCGATGTCGGATTGGTGGTATAAAGGGCATTTTGTTGATTCCCGCGTTGATAAATGTATAAAAACAGAGGCTACAGCAACGTCAGGTGAACCCCCTATATATCACAAGTGCCTAGAACATCAGTACTTCGATTCCGAACCTGATTTATTTTACTATGAGATACCAGGTCGTTCGGGAATGTTCGTGTTGGATAAAGATGGAAAGGCATGGCCCATTCCCTATTCCGGCATAAAGATAAAACTGGAGTATGCATCATGTTTTACGATTGAAGATGAAAATGGCTATTATTACGAATTCAATCTTAAGGAGTATACCAAAACGACAATGCATTCGGAGAATGCCCATGAAGGAGTAGATGCAAGTATTTTTGAACAAATTATTGATCCATTCGATGTTCTTTTTAATAAAAATAAGGCTATATCCGAGAATAATGTTTCAACATGGCATTTGACCAAAATGACAAATCATCTTGGAGCCGAGATTAATTTTTCTTATGTCCAGGGGAACGAATTGAAGTATTGGAATAGGTTTTACAGTCGTTGGGATAATGAAAAAATAAGAAATTTATCTACTTATGTTCAGAATACACCGTATTATTTGTCTTCTATAACATGGAAAACCGGTCATCTGGATTTTCTTTCGGCTGTAAATGCATCTGGAAATCGCCAGTTGAATGAAATTCGCATTTATAATCCTGGTTATGTGAAGTCGGTGAATTTTGCATATACATATTATCGCAGGGGTGATTTTGTAAGCCGGTTGATGTTGCAAAATGTTTCTGAAAGTAATGGCGAAAATTCACAACTTATAAATCGCTTCGAATACAATGATTCTGTGCTGCTGCCAGATGGGGATTCAAAGGATTTTGATCATTGGGGATATTACAATGGAGCGAATAACACCTCGTGGTTACCTTCGGAAGGAGCATCCCGGCAACCTTCGTTTCAGTATACGGAGGCATCTATTTTAAAAAAAGTCTATTACAATTCAGGCGGCCATGTTGAGTATGAATATGAGGCAAACAAAGATAAGAAAAACGTCGCAAAAGGTGGAGTGAGAATCAAATCGATAAAAAAATATGATGCTGGAATACTTATGGAGGCAACTTCGTATGGATACCAGGATGGTTGTGATATCGGCAAGGATATTACATATGATAATATGATTTATGAACATAAATACGTAACATCACATCCCAAATTTAATATCTATGATATCGGAGGTAGCAATATCTATTATGGGATTGTTACCGAAATGCGTCCGAATGGTTCTTCGATAGTATCAAAGTATACTACTTTTTCCGATCAGAATGATGTCCAGTCGGTTTTTTCAGTACTTGGGACTGAATTAGTTCCAAATACAACAAATGGGATGTTACCAAATTCCTCCCGATTCTGGCGCCGGGGTTTGTTGTTGGAAGAACGTAATTTGGATAACCGTAAAGTCGAGATGTCCAAAACAGTTTATACATACTCTTATGACCTTAAAATGAAGATAAACAGTTATAATATGCTTTCATATTACGGGTATGATTATGTTACGATATGCGATTGGCTTTCGGAAACTGTCAATGTTTCATCAGTAACCCGGACAGGAAAGAAGGAGTTGAACAGGACCCTAAACTATACATATGATCCCGAGACAAATTTGCCTGTTTGTGAAGAAATAAGTTTGGCCGATGGTCAAAAAAGGAAAGTCATAACGAAATATCCAGGAAGTTATTCGAATGTAGAAAATTCATTCATGGACACATTGATAAAATATCGGTTGTTTGGGGTGCCTATAGAACGTATTGCATATGAAAATGAATGTGTTACAGGTGCTGAATTATATGAGTATAGCTTGTTTGGGCCAGATTCACCATTTCGAAAGAAATTTCCGGCATTGTCTGCGAAGAAAATTTTAAAACTCAATAAGCCGATATCGGATTTTAGAGAGTCGTCTATAGACTCGAATGGAAACTTGATTTGTGATTCACGATATGTGACAGTCGAATCAGATTTTGACTATAACGATGTTGGCAATTTACTCACAAAACAAGTCGAAGGCCGTACACAATCGACGGTTTATGATTATCTCACCTTTAGCCCTATAGCATCTGTGACTAATGCAGCCAATACCAATCCATTATCTACCATGGATTATCGTAGGACCTGTCAGGTATTTCATACCGGATTTGAGATGACCGGTGATGCTGTAAATTGCGCCAATGCAAAGACTGGAATTAAAGTTTATGATAAAGAATATATGATTCCAATTCGGCGGTTCATTCCCGGAGACTATCTGCTAACCTATTGGAAAAGTACCGATAATGGAGTTACCTGGAATCGTGAAAAACAAATAATATCCATTACTGAATCATCTAACAGTTATACGGTCGGTGGGATTTCGATGTTGATAGATGATATTTGTCTCTATCCAGTTGATGCTGCTATAACAACGTGCACATGGTCGCCAGAAGGCTTGAAAACATCCGAAACTGACCAAAATGGCGCCGTCGTTTATTACGATTATGACTGGCTGGGGCGGCTCTTGCGAGTCCGGGATAATGACCGAAATGTACTTGAGGAGTATAGCTATCATGTTAAACAATAATAAGTAAATTATATGAAAAGATATATCTTTTTGTTCATTGGTCTATTGTCAGGATATTTCGGATTCGCGCAGAATATAGACTCTCCGAATGTAGATATCTATTTTGCAATAGATATCGTTAATGGCCCTCAGCGGTTCAATATTTCTGCAAATGGAGGGACCTTTACATTGATTTATGCTTTAAGAGATGCGGATCTTTCTCGGGCTGATGTCGTTTCAACATTGTCCCCGATTTACGAAAATTGGTGGATAACTCTATATGATGTAATTCATCCTGAAGATTATTGGTCTGATGGACAGCTCGTATTCTATGTCGAGCCCAATCCAAATTCAGAAACACGGATGGGGCTGTTTGGTATTAATGAATGCGATATATTAATTGTTCAGGAACCACTTCCTGCGACTTATTCGATAGTAAATCCGGCTATACAACATATTTGTCCAGAGGAAGACCTAACAATCACTCTCAACGGATCTGATCCCAACCGGCAATATCAGCTATTTCGGAATAATGTTTATTGCTCAAGTGTTGCAGGAACCGGAGATTCTATTTCATTCCAGATTTCGGATATTGGGGTATATACAATTAAGGATGATGAGGACCGTATGCAAAACGGTTCCGTAGAGGTGCTGTATTATCAACTTTTTGAGGATGTCGCATATTTAGAGTTGGACGAAAATTCAGTTGTCTCAGATCCCAATATTGTTGTAAACGATACAGATTTCAATGTAAACTTTTCTGATGATTGTTCGCCTGTTTGTCTTGACTTTCGATTGGAGAGCCCCCTTGATTCGGAGCAATTGACCGAATTAGTTGAAAAACTTAATAGTGGTAAAGTTCCATGGTGGGATAAGGCTGTTTCAATAGCGGCATATTATGGCCCAGGGGAGTATAATGGTTTATTCGTATTGACAGTAAAAGATGTTCACTATCGGATTTCCTATGATGTCCCTATTTGTTTTCGATACTACGACAAAGTACTAGGCCCATTATATATTTCCAAAGAGCCTATTATTGATATTTTCAAAGTAACGGGAACCCGAATTGGTAATGATGGGATAGATATTCATCTTTCTGGATCTGAGCAACACCCAAAATACTTGCTATACAATGATGGAAAACTCCTTGCTGAGCAGCAAGGGACCGGTCGTCCATTGGTTTTCGAGCATAGAAAAGAAAGTGGAACTTTTACCGTAAAGGCAAAATATGAGTATGACTGTACTGATATGGATGGAGCGGTGGAATTTCTCAATCTGCCGAATCTTTCATCCGATCTCAATTGGGTTTATACAAAGCAATATACAGTCCCGGATGGCTCGAATTGCATTAAGACAATCAAGTATTATGACGGCCTCGGACGGGAGTTGCAAACACGGAGTGTAACGGCCGGCGGCGGCGGTGAAGATATCGTTTTTCCGGCTTATTATGATGCTGCAGGCAGACAATCCAGAAGCTATCTGCCTTATTCAATTATGGGTAGTTTTGACCTATCACTCAATGGATTGGCAGAGCATGATTGCTATTATAAGCAGAAATATAGAGTAAATCATTACGCTTATTTCGAATCTGAGTTTGACAACACTCCCGAGGATAATAATATCGCACAAATTAATCCAGGATCAGCATTCAGAACGGGTGCGATCAAGAAAAACTTGATCAATATTCGAAAAAACATATCTTCTGATTCGATTAAAAAATATGTCGTTGTCAATGATTTGTTGAATTTGGCTGGGTTGTATGCTTCAGGGACGCTGATCGTTCGTGAACAAACTGATCCGGAGGGAAAAACCTTCCGTGAATATTATGATGTTAATGATGAATTAATTTGCAAAAAGCAAGAGGGATTGGCAACATATTATGTATATGATGCTATCAATTTATTGCGTTATATCGTGCCGCCGTCGCAGGATGGAAAATCCTTGAGTGATTGGAGTAAATGGTGCTATCGGATTGATTATGATGATCAAGCACGAGCCTATAAACAATATATCCCTGGTGCGGGATATACTATTACACTCTACGATAAGCGCAATCGTTCCGTATTGACACAAGATGCTTTGCAACGTGCAAAAGGACAATGGGCATTTACAAAGTACGATGTTACTGATCGTCCTCTGATAACCGGAGTCTGTGGCGGAACAGAAAACGATCATGTTGCAGCTCTTGAGAGCCAAAGTGTTTTTGGAGAAACTCGCGGAACATCCCTGCATGGATATACAAATGCCTCTTATCCGACATCAGTAACGACTGCAGATTGCTTGAATGTCACATATTATGATGATTATGGCTGGGCTGGACAACGTGCAGTGGCATTCTCTCCAGAAGATGCTTTCGATGTGGAAAAATCGGATGCTGTAAAAGGTCTGGTTACGGGGCAAAAAACCAAAGTTCTGGGTGTAGAAACGGATAGATGGCTTACTTCGGCACTTTATTACGACCGAAACTATAATACAATCCAGTCTGTTGCTGAGTTGTTTCCTGAAGGACTGGAGGTCACTTCTAACATTCACGATTTTATTGGGAACCCGACACGGATTAATGTGAAGCAAACAATTGGAACACTTGTCACCGAATATGACAAGGATGTGGAGTATGATTCCCAAGCTCGAATCTTGTCTGTAAAGCAACAAATTGCCGGAGATACGCAGGTAACTCTTGCTGAATATGTTTACGACGATCTGGGGCGAGTCTCTGTGAAGTATTTGCATAATAGAGCGGATTCGGTCCGATATACTTATGACATGTTGGGCCGGAATACTGGGATTTCGTCGTCTCAATTTTCCTATGAGTTGGGTTTTGAATCTGTTGCTCCGGAGATGTCGACATCAGTAGTTCCACATTTCGATGGGAATATTAGTTATGCCAAGTGGGGAACCGGCAATCAATTACAGCGAGCTTATTCTTATACATATGATAATTGTAAACAGCTGTTGGCTGCAAATTATTTGGAGGAGTCTGGTGGCGTATGGCGTCCAATGGAAAAATTTGCTGAAAAAGGCATGGTATATACGCCTAATGGGAATATATCCTCTTTGCAGCGCAATGATTCAGATGGAGCTCGGTTGCATGATATTATATATAACTATGCTGATACCAAGAATGGCAATGCGGTCAGTTCTGTGGTCATGAATGGGGAATCCTCTGATGTATACGATTATGATGCTGTTGGGAATATGGTCTATGATGGTCGCCGTAAAGTTTCCATAGAATATAATCTTTTGAATCTGCCTCAGCGTATATTTGGAGATTCGGGTGAAGTTTCATATATTTATACGGGATCTGGCCAGAAACTTGCCACTAGAGCTAATGGTTCTTTGACTTTCTATTGCGATCCAATTGTCTATGAGGGAAGTGAGTCGTTTGTTTCAAGGGTACTCTATATGCAACATCCCGAGGGAATGGCTTTACGTGTATCGGACAACTGGGTCTATTATTACATGCTCAAAGATCAGGTTGGTTCTACGCGAGCTTTATGTCGTGCGGATGGCAGCCGACTTATTTCTGAGACAACAACCGATTATTATCCTTTTGGTTTATCGCATGAATATAACGATTTGCACTTAAATCGTTTTTTATTTAGCGGTAAAGAATTGCAGGATCAAATTATCAATGGACAGATGCTGGGCCTTTACGATTTTGGATCCCGATTTTATGATCCGGTTTTAGGCCATTGGTTTAATATCGATCCTAGCCTTCAGCTAACTAATCCTTATGGGTTCTGTATGAATAGCCCTATCGCTGTAAAGGATCCTGATGGAGAGTTTTTTATAATTGATTCATTCGTGTTTGGTTTTTTTCGAGGATTATTTAAGGGCGAAAATCCGTTTAAATCAGGAGCCCAAGCAGCCAAAAATGATATAAGGATATGGGGCGGATTATTTCAAGGTAGTTTTGGAGATGTTATTTCTCGTTTGACTTGGCAGCTACCTCAAACCCTGGCTGGCTTCACTACTGCCCAAGTAAATAATCTGTTTTGGACTGTTGAAAGTGTAAATTATTATGATGGAGCTACTGTGTTAAAAAACAGAACAGAAGGTTGGGGTGCATTCACTTTGAGCTCTTATATTATCGGTAGCAATTCGATTGAAGCGGATCCGGATAATGCGCTTTTTCAACATGAGTATGGACATTACCTTCAGAGCAAAGCGTCAGGACCAATGTATTTGTTTAAATATGCTATACCTAGTGTCTGGAGTGCTGCGAAAAGTGAAAAATCGGGATGGAATCATGATTATTTTGCCGTTGAACAAGACGCTAATGCAAGGGCTTTGAAGCATTGGGAGAAAAAATTTCCGGGATTTACGGATAATAAAAGATGGGATAGTAAAAATAATCCGATAATAGGTTTTAATTTTGAAATGCCTTATAATAATATTGAAAATCAAAATGCTTTAAAAAATAGCAAAATACAGGCGTTCCAATGGGGCGATTTATGGAGGTTTCCTTTGAATATGCCCGTATTATCGCATGGATATTTTCAATATCATAAGAAACGATATACTAATCCTGAAAATATGAGTTATTAAAATGAAAAAAACTAGTGTTTATTTGTGGCCGATTGCCTTGGTAGTTCTTTTGATGGGATGCGGATCTAAGAATGATCATTATGGTGTTACCATTGATAACCAGAGTGATATTGACTTAATTGTAACGACTAGTCGTGTCTCGACTCTAATGCCTAATTCGAATCTTCTAAATGTGTCGATTTCATATGATCCATTTTATATTCAAGCTCATGGGGCGGATTATTATAAGATGGTTAAGGCTGTTGAGAAAATTACAGGTCCGATAGGTGGAAATCCTATGACGTGGGATAAATTGCGCTTCTATTTTATAGATAGCCGTGTGTTTAATAATGCTGGTGGTAAACCGTATCTACTGAAGCCGGATGATTTTATCGGATACATTGATCTTACGACAGCAACAGCAGTGGATGCAGACTGGACAATTGTTTTTCCTCGAGATATGGTACTTAAGGAATAGTATCTAAAATTAGTCGTTTTTATAAGAAAATGAAGCGTTCATCGTATGCACAGGACGATATCACTACAAGAGATTCTGGCCACGGATGGATAGGATGAATAGAATCTGATCTTCTCGATAATGATATTATAGATGAAACGGAGTGAGGTTATCCCACTCCGTTTCATCGTTCTTAGCCTCTGTTCTCTAATATTGCATATAATCTTCTCATAGGCCAATTAACGATTTGGTAAATCATTCATGAATATATCACATAGTAGAGTCAAAATTCATTTATAGTATTGGTGCGATATTTTTATGATAAATTTGGTTTGTAGCGCAAAAGATCGTATATTGATTGTATAAAATAAGATGTGACTTTTCCCTGTTTATCCTAACCAAAAGACCAAATTTAAAATAACAGATAAACAGCAAGGGGGTATTATGCACGGTTCCTTGCTTGCTGTTATTTGGTTTGGTCACCATGGTTAGGCAAACTAGGATATCGTGCATATTTTTTGCTAAATACAAATTATGTGCAATATGATTTACATTCTTTCCGGTCTTGTTTTTTCTGTCTCTGGGGATCATTTATTTATACATTAGTTGGAGACATTCTGTTCAAATCGCCCATAATCGATTATGCTATATAAAAGATTGGATTGACTTATTATATGTATATAAAAATGAACCTGTTACTTTTCAAGGACGGTGCAAACTATTGGCCCATGTAAGGCAATTATGCAAATATGGGATAGTAAATCATCATCCAATCAAATGGACGATAAAAAAGAAATGGCGAAAAATGCCTACAGCAGAAAAGAATCTGATCTGTTTAATGGCTGCCGGCTTTTCAAATAGAGAACTATGTGCAATTTTTCAAGTTGGCAAAGTTGGGTCTATCTATGTAAAATATTATCGAATAAAAATTAAATAGGAGTTGATTCGTCTCTGCACTATAGAGTAGGTTTGGGAATTACGTCATCTGTTTGGGAAAGTCGAGAAGGTTGGGTATTTCCAAAAGGGAGAATAAAGAATCCAGCCACAAGGCTGGATTTTTTATTGATCAAAGTAGTGCAACCAGAAAAATAGATAGAAATGTAAAAATAATGTAAAGGACTACAACCCGATTCCCAGTTTTTTGGATCTTTCTGATTCTTGCTCAAACTTGGCCAAGATTCTTTTTTCTTTGACTGGGAAATAAATCAAACTAAAAACGATCAGAAGAAATACGCCTACCGTCAGAAACCGATCTGTAAATTCCCCCAAAATCAAATAACAAACTATCATATAATTCGCTATCAGAAGGGAACAGGTTGCTGCCATCTGAGTTATGGGATAGCTTCCACCATTCATATAAGATATCCCTTTGTATACTTTGTAATACAAATAATCGATAGGATTGATCATTTTCGTTGTTTTTATTTGAAAAACTGACCATCTGCACATAATGGTCTCGAATCGAGTATATCCTGTTATCTATCGCTTGAGGGGCATATCTACAAGATAACAAATTTTTCAGCTTCCTTGTATGCTGAGTTTGTTGCTATCGAAATCCAATCATATATTTACGCCATCAGAAGGATTGGAACAATTTACCAGGACTAAGCTAAATTAGAGAAATCCAGCTATTTTACATAGCTGGATTTCTCAATTAAGGTGCTAGAACGAAATAAAAAGATAGACATGTAAAAATAATATAACAGATTACAATCCAATTCCCAATCTTTTGAGATTTTTCTGACTCTTGTTCATATTTAGCCAAAATCTTTTTTTCTCTGACAGAAAAATAGATTATACAAAACGCGATTAGAAATAATCCGCTTATTCCCATAAAATAATCCGGGAATCTACCCAATATCAAATAGCTGATAGTCATATAATTCGCTATCAAAATGAGACCGGTCGCCCCAACCTGAGTTATGGGATAGCCTCCACCATTCAGATAAGATATTCCTTTATATACTTTGTAATACAAGTAATCTATAGGATTGATCATTTTCGTTGTTTTTTAGTTAAAAACTGGCCATCCGCACATAATGGTCTCGAATCGAGTATATCCTGTTATTTAATGCTTGAAGTATCCCATCTACAAAATTAACAAATTTTTCACCTTCCCTGTATGCTGGTTTACCAACGGTATGATAACCTAATTAAACAGCAGCACCCTTCCCACCCATCATAGAGACAACATTTCAAATAGCATCGGTATTTTCACTTTGTCATGGGATTTATAACCTTATTAACTAAATGCAACTACAAAAAAAGCCCCTATGGTTATTATGATGTACAGCGCAACTACCCAATTTCCAATTATACGGGATTTTTCCGACTCTTTCTCGTATTTGATTATAATTTGTTTTTCACTAGCGGCATAAAATATTGAGAGCGGAAGCATGAAGATCAAACTAACAACCATAATAACTGTTGTAAGTTCACCGGTTACTAATATCCAAATAGTCCAAAAGTTTAATAGCGGAAAAAGAGCAGTAGCCCCACTTTGTTGAACAGGTACTATTCCTCCGTTAATGAAAAACAGAACTTTATATATTTTGTAAAATAAATAATTAATTGGGTTAATCATAGTAAAAAGTTTTTTCTTAAAAATTAGATGATTACCAATATCCTGGACCAAGTTTTCGTAGTCCATGCATTCGTGCTCGTAAAATCCCCTCCAATTCTATTTCTTTTTCAATAATTTTCTTCCCTCCGGTATAGTATATTGAGACTATAGCACCAGGATAACTCATAAGCGAGACAACCGCAGCAGTTGCATCTGCAAATGCTAAACCTTTTTTCCCATTTTGATATGTGTTGTAAGCCCCCATCAGATTAATGCCTGCCATTATACCACCAATGGATCCGATAGCACCTCTAAAATTCTGTGACGCATTCATAAAAGTACCAGCTACTGATGCTAGATCACTCCCAAGTCCAATTATGGAGTTGTAATTATCCCAAAAATCACCGGCAGATTTGGACAGGCCAATTGCAGTTTCCATATTTGCATCAGCGTTTTTTATTGCCTGTAGGCCGACGATGTCTAATGCCTTACTTGGGTCATATGTTGCTATAGCACCACCCAAACTATAATAAGTACCATTCCTATCATCATATGTTCTCCCCTTATACTTTAATCCCTTTTCTTGCATTTCGTTCTCCGACAATCGCTCCCTGATATATTTGTATCGAGTCCGAGTTTTTGTTTCGCCGTTCTTGTCCTGGTATTCTTCCTCGTAAGAATACCAGTCTTTTCCGTTATTATCAATTAAGCGAATTGGATTGTTTGCGCAGAATACATATGAGCCAATTGAAGAATTCTTTTCTGCCAACACATCTTGCCCAAGCCATCCAAGGCGATATTTCGAATCGAGCATTCTTGCCCCATAATCCGAATACGGTACATTGACAAACTCCTGAGTTTCCTTTCCGTTAAAAAGATAGCGGTTATCCGTAAGTTGTGCCCCATCTTCCCAGCGCATGCCGAAAGGGTAGTAGTCGTTGCGCTCGATAACCTCGCCTTGGTGATTGACAATAACGCGTACGCTGCCCAGATGATCTGTAATGAAATAACGGGTTTCAATACCTGCGGTCGTCGCAATGAAACGCCCGGCGCTGAATGCTGCGCTTTCCAGAGAAAGAGTGTCGTTTTGCTTCCTATACACCAAAGAACCTGAATAAACCAGCCCGTTACCGTCGGCATCCATCGCCGAAAGTTTCGTACCATCCGAAAGGTAGAAATAATTCGCCAGAATTCCATCTTCGGATTTGACATTTTCCACCAGATTCATATAGTTATATTTCAGATCGAGATTATTAGGACCGTCGTGGGTCATATTTCCATTTACATCATAAGAATAATCATAGGATTTTTGGTCCCCCATGTCGGTCAGCGTTGTTAGCTGATTACCGGTATATTTATATGAATAATTAATAAAGGTTCCATCGGATGTGCCTCGAACCAGTCCTTCCGGATTACTGTTTAGATCGTATCGTATCGGGCATTCCAGATAGGCATTTGTCAAGAAATCATCTTCATAAAGCCTCGAATCAGATAATCGCCCCAACTTATCATAGAAGAGCTCATAGCTGTTAACCGGATAATCCGGGACGTCGACACCTTTGTGCTGCCATTCCCATGTGGTAATATTTCCTGTATAGCTGGGGGTGAATTCGACCTGTTTTGAGGTGTAATAGTATAAATTTGTCGTTAGAAGAGTATCTGCACCTCTTGTCACATGCTGGGATGTCCTCCAGCCATGAATGTTGTAGGTCAATGTTTCGTCAATGGCATTTACGCCTGTCCCAGATATTTTGGAGCGCAAACGTCCCAGATCATCATACTCATAGCTCAACTGAGCCATCATAACGTTGTCGACATAGGTCTTTTCAGATAGTTGACGGCCTCTGAGATCATAAGAGTAAAGAATTTTCATTTCCGTTCGAGCATCTGTTGGCCCTGGTTGAATCGATTCTACACTTGTTATAATGTTCCCGGTAAAATCGTACTTACAACTGAATCTGTTTATTCCTCCCAAATGATTCTTTTCCACAGTCTGAATAACCCGGTTCTTGTTATCGTAATAGAAAGCCCGTTCGATATAGCTATTTATTCCCGATTTATAGGCCGAGTCTATTACGGCCAGTTTTTCATAAATCTTCAAGCCGGTATTGCGGTTGCTTACGTCTGCGTTTTTAACCACATCATTGACTGCTGCAAATGCAAGGTATGCCGGAATAGCAAAAGGCGTCTTTTGATTCGGATCATCGCCTTGCGCATACGTGGCTCCTCCATATCTATATTCTGCATGTGCTTTGGAATCGGGCTCTATTGGATGCATTATAGATTCTGCCCTCGATTCTTCTTTTACGAGTCTACCGAATTCGTCGTATTCATAATGAGTCCACCGATACCCGTCATTTTCTCCAATGCCGTCTATCGATGAATCCTGTTTTTCATTGAGATTACTATTCCCATCGCGGTATGCGGTCAATCGATTGGCGGCATCGTAAATAAATAACTCCGGCTCCCGGCTAGGCTGACGCTTTTCTGCTATATTACCTTGTCCATCATATTGATAATAATAGCAATATTGCTTAATGAGGCTGTCGTAAAATGGCCAGTTCGATCCACCGGATTTAAGTTGGAGGGTTCCTTCAGGAGTAATCACTAATACTTGCCGACCGCATATATCGTATACATAATATGTATCAGCAGACTCATTTCCGATAATTGTTCGTGAGAGAATGATCCGGTCTTGTAAATCTGTGAATACGCATATCTCCCGACCATCTTCGTCGATCGTCGTATCTTTGGCCAATGTATGTTTGGGGTAATATCCCTTTAGCTCCAGACCGGACTGCCCGACCGCAAAACTTAGAACTTCATTTTCCGAGTTAACATCATACTCATAATTGAGGGATTTTTCATTTGCCTTTTGATGGAATATTTCCCCGGGTTGGAAACTCTTGTCTACCTGATTTGATGCCAACGATTCATACCTTGTTTCTGAGTACGGTGCAGAATCAGAATAGTAATCAGAAATGGCTGCGCTCTTGACTGCTGAGGATGGATTATAAGCTCCGTCATTATTTGTTATCGGAACTGGCAGCCATTGCTTAATTTCTCGTCTTACTTCATCATATTCTACGAAGGAAACAAGGTCTTTCTGAGGATCTGCCGCCTTACAGTCTACAGTTTGTTCAAGATAGCCCAGGCCATCGTAATAATTGACTTGATCATAATATGAAGTTCCGTCTTCTCCTGTAAAAGTGCGCGTGTGAATGTAATTTTTATCACTTAAATTCAAACTTCCTAAATCAGGTAATAGTTCCATAAAATGGTGATACGGGATGACTCCAAAAGCACACCAATGGCTTGGGTCAAAAACAGCGCGTCCTAAATTGTCATACTGAACCTTACTCCGCTGTAGCGATTTACATGCCCATCCCTCAATACCGTCTTCATTATCTGCACTCAGGCGATCCGGCTTCGTTTTGTTGGATGTCCCGTCGTATGCGACATGGTCAACTACTTTTCCTGTATTATCAATAAGACTTACCGTCTCTCCGGAATTACTCAGAATAATTTTCCGCTGATACAGAGGGGAATTATATTTCGGATATGATTTTACTCCCGGATATAATTCTTCTAACTCAAACTTGCTGTTATTATATTGATATGCAACGAGAATAAAACTTTCGGCTCCGATAATAGTGCCTGCAGGGAAGTTGTAGATTTCAGTCACTCCACCCCCTGTTAATTTCCAGCTTGTCAAATTAACAGGAGTCTTTTCAAAATTATATAACTCAATATACTCCCCATTGCTATAGGGAATACCCTGCGCTATTCGTTCATTCAAGGGTGTATCATACATTATTTCAGAGATTACGACCCGGTTTGTTCCGTAGAGGGATAAGACCCCACAGAGAAACAATAATATAAAGAATATTATCTTTTTCATGATTGTAGATTTTACTGTGAGATTACATTGTATTTATATTCCTGAAGCAGGTTACCATCATGATCACGGATCGCGCACAGTTTCCAGTCGTCGTTATATTCGTAATATATAGACCGGCCGGAGGTATCTGTAATTCGAGAGATTCCGACGAATGGGATACGCTCATAGACTGTAATCTGGTAATTATTTTCAGTCATCGTATTGATGTCATATAGTTTGTTTCGGGCCGTTTCGGGCAGATTGCCTGTTAACGGAGTAGCCCCCAGCGTACTTAATCCGGAAATTTGCATCACCCTGTCAAAGGTGCAATTATCAATCTTTGCTACGAGATACAAACCTCCATATCCCCAGATATAGCTGGTTGTCAGACCCGACTTGTCGGTAGACTGCACGAGGTTTCCATGCGAATCATATCGGTCATATGATATATCCCTAATGTAATTGGGTTCTGTTGTTACCGACACTGGTAAATTACCGGCTGTGGCCACGGATGCGGGGAGAACATATCCTGAAGACTGTTTGTATGAATATAGTGTAGCATCGACAATGTTTTCCTGATTCCCATTTCCTTGAACCGTCTTCAGGCTTTTCCAAGGTAGAGAGAGTAGATTTTTTCTCAATACCAAATCGGCTATGGAGCCGGACGGTATTTCATAAGCATAATTTTTTCGGACTCTTATTGTGTCGCTATTACTGTCTATCGTTGTTGTTGTTGCGATTTGATTTCGCTTATTGTATTCATAATCGACCTGAGATTTCAATACACCGTTTTTTAAACGAGTCGTGGTCGTCACACTTTTGAGTGGATAGTTTTCAGTGATAATAGCATGTTCATAAACACCTACGGGAGCCAGTTTCGCTTCGAAGACCCGATTCAGTTCTTTCGATGTATCGTATTCATTGTCTATTCTTTTCACAACATCCCCTTGGGCGTTGACAACAACGGTCGTAAATGGTTTTCCGCGCTGTCCTTCCATTGATATCGGCAGGGCTGCTTGCAAGTCAACATCCCATAGCGTTGCACCAGACACCTCTTCATCCGGATAATCAGTCTGTGAAGTGTAGCTGTACAAGGTGTAAGAACCGTCACTATTTACCTCTTCCACCTCGCAGTATTCAATGTGATTCCCCTTTGTGCTGCTACTGATCAGTTCATCCACATTTGGTTCCATCAATTCAATGACTCCGATAACTTTTTCTACATCTATACTGGTAGATGTCAGTATGTAATACTGGTACATATATTTAGGCAGAATCGTCAATATGCCTGAACTTTTCGACGATAATTTGTAGCGATACTCAACTTGTTTTGCCAATGTATTATCCTGATTATAGTCCTCTATTTTCCATATTCTCATACCTCCGGCGCGCCAAGTGCTGGCGTCGATCTTATAAGCCGATGATGAGAAATTTTCGCGGAGGTAATAATGATCCATCGCTTGTGAGAAATCGTGGCTTTGATAGCTAAACAGGGAGTAACCTTTTGTTGGATATATTATCTTCTGAAGCATCCCTTTTATTGCATAATTACTGTTGGGATCTCGGCTCGTAGATTGGAAACAAGGGTAGTGATCTCTATTAAAATAGGGGTCCGGGATTGCAAGCTGTGGTTCGTAGCCCTCTTTTCCATTGTAGTAACCCCAATGGTCGATTGCAGTCGAAGTATGGTATGGGAAACTGGTGTCACTGTCATAATATTCCATCAGATAGCTGCCTACTCCCGAAAGACTTACTTCTTTTAGCATCATAACCGGATTTCCCGGAATAGGGCCATATTTATAGTTTAATTTGCATTCTTTTAGCAGTGTTTTGTATTTCGAACCATCCATTTCCCAAACGGAAATAGCATCCAATTTTTGCGTGCTTTTCATATCTGCGGGATCAATTCCGTCCAGTCCGGAATAAGGAGCCCGCCACCGTTCGCTATGTTCCCGAGGGCTATATTCACACTCGATGCGTACTTTATCGTCGATAATAACGCATTTTACCAGACTTACTGTCCCCCGGGTTTTTAACCGGTATGGGAAGAAATTGGTCTTTGACGGTGTGCGGATCTCTTTAAATTGTCCGTTTTGCACTGTCCAGAATAAACTTCTGTCGTCTTGGTAAAAAGTTGCAGTCAGCCCGGCCGGTCGTCTGTTTTCATATAATTCGATAATATATTCAAATTCAACAGTTCGCCCGTTGGGTGCTGTGATTTTTTCCAGGTTCCATTTGTTTCCTAATTCGACAGATCCCCCGCCAGACATGTTCGTATTTATCGTATTACCCTCATCCATTATGAATAAGTATTCATAGCCGTCCCCGGTAGTTATTTTAATTGTCTTGTTTCGAAGTTGAGAAAGATCCACCTTGTATTCTCCCGACGGTTGTGTTGTATTATAAACTCTGACACCCGTCGGTGATAAAATAAATGACCCCGAATGTCCGCAGAAGTTAAAAGTGAAAATGTCCGGGGTCGTTTCGCTCCAATATCGTCCAGACGCAGTTTTGAAATAGGGATACTTGATATTTTGATTAACATCCCAATATACATTGGATAAAAAGTAATTCCCCTGTTGTGGGGGATTGCCAGTGGCATATTGAAGATATCCCTCTCCTTCTTCATCCTTAACACCATTGACCTTTCTTGTTATACATCCGCCGGTGTTCAATATCCAACCTAAGCCTGCGGAACCTGCTTGCGTATTCGGGATGTAGCCATTCGAAGCATACATCAACTCCAGTGGAATCTCAAAATCCTTGTCTTTGTAATTATAAATCGGAATATTGGCATTGACCGTTCCTGTATACAAGTTCGGTTTTTGGGCTCCATATTTCATAAACATCCATGTTTCCGGTGCCGGGACACCCATGTTATTATATGAAACATTAACGGGATAACTGCTGCTTTGGGCATTGCAGAAGAACGGAATCAATACCATCCCTAATGCGTACATAAAGTGTCGCATAATAAGGTCTAAAGATTTCATAGGCATTTGAGTTTAGGGGTTTAATAGTCAATATTCAAAGCTACTGCGATGAAAGACCATCTACAAGCTAAACTGAATGTTTTTAGACCTTGCAAAATGCGCGTATTAATCATATTATTAGATGATTATGAAATCATTTTCTTGTCATAGCCCTTACATGAAAGATAACGTTCTGAGAGGTAATAAGATAATTAATTATGAGATTCAGTATTAGAGAGAAAAGTAGTTAAGATATGCATAAACCAAATATAAACAGTGTTCCACGATATGATGGGAAAACAGCAGCTGCTTTCTGGACACGACCTGAACAAGCTCCAAGGGATATGTTTTCATTTATGATCCTGTCGGGCAGCTCTCTATTGCCCAACACGTAAAATATGCTCCAAGAGCAAAACTGCCTTCAGCTCGACTCGTTCAACGAAGAAGATATCATGTATGATCGTATTGTTCAGTCGGTGCTAGAAGCGCAAGGCACAGGGGCAGATATTGCTATGTATGAGATGCAAACGAGCGATTACTATCCTTTCGGAATATCACACAGCTACAACAACCTCCATAAAAATCGCTACCTATTCTCCGGAAAGGAACCCTAGGATCTTTATGCCCTGTTCTGCATTGAGGAAATTCCAGAGGAACCTAATCCTCGCACGGATACCCTTGAGGCTTTTCTGTCATCAGCAAGCAAAGAGATGGCTCGTAAGGGCATGACCAGCTACAAGCAATGAGAGTGCTATCGCACACCCATCCCGATGGATACAGCCTGATCCAGTTCCGGGTTGCCCCGCGTCGTTATGAGCGCGTGAGCAACCTGTCCATGTGTATGGAGTATAAAGCGAAGGATAAGTTGGTCGTCGACTATACCGGAGCCAAGTTGTGGATCTACCCGCCGGGCGAACAGCCCCGCGAGGTCGAGGTGTTTGTGGCTATCCTCGGGTGCAGCCTGCTTACTTATGTGGAGGGGGCTATGAGAGTCAACGTAGGGGAGGACTTTATTACGGCGTGCGAGAATGAATTCTGTTACTATGGCGGCGTTCCTCGTGCTATCGTTTCTGACAACCTAAGGAGTGTCGTCACCAAAGCCAGCCGTTACGAAGTTATCCTGAACACGGAGTTAACAAAGTTTTCTTCCTTCGCGCCTCGGCCAGCCAAACAAGTTTGATGGCTTTCGGCTTGGCGTCGGTTCAGCATGCACGACGTTTTTAAGGCCCGCTGGAGTGCACCATCAAAAAGAAGATGACCCAAACCAATTCGTATCGCACCTGGTTCACAGTGAATGGGACAACCGCAAGAGCCGAGCTGTTGAACGGGCTGTCAGAGCTGCCCAGTTCCGTTACAACGCAGACATAGATGATGTCGACTATACCTTTGAGCGGGTCCTCGACCGTAATCAGGTCGAGCGGCTTGGCGCTATGGAATTCGAGAGCGACCACAAGGACTTCATAATCACCGGCCCAACCGGTACGAGCAAGAGTTACCTCGTGACCTTGCTCGGTTATAAGGCCTGCCAGGACGGCTTCCGGGTAATGTATGCAAGTACAGCTAAACTGATGAGTCAATTCAAAATATTCAAGGCTAAAGGCACGCTACTGGCCGACTTGAAGCGTATCGAGCGGGTCGACATGCTTATCCTGGACGACTTCTGCATGCAGCCGCTCGACGCACAGTCGAGGGTATACTGATGGACATCATCAAAGACCGCCACCAACGCCGCTCGACGATGATTACATCACAAATACCCGTCAAGGACTGGGTATGACGTGTTTGGTGAGAACCGACACCCAACCGAGCGCAATCGAGTTTGCTCGGATTGCCGAGGTGCGAAGGAGGAAACCGAAGGTAACTAAGTGGGGTTCTCGCAATAAGCCGGGATACAAGATCGACGAAAAAATGTTATTTAATCCGGGCAGAATCACACCCTTTTAGCCCCTAATTCGGACAACAACTTTTTACGCTTTTTTCGCTTCAACTTTAGGGAGGGGCATCTTCCTCCGTTTAACCGTTTTTTCCATATTAGTCTTTTTTATAAATATTGGAGTTTGGATGTTTATCCCCAAAAATAAATCTTAAGTATTGCAGTTAATATAGCTAGGCTCCGACTGAAACAAATTGTCTTACGTGTAAGCCGTTTGAGATGCGTGCGCAATGTTAGATTATGCCGTTCGATATGATTTGTTCCATAGAGCGTTGTCCGATGGATGGATTTCTCGATCAGGGATCTATAATTGCGCAATCGATCCGTATAGATGCGTTTTGCTTCGGCAATATGGAGCGTTTCGGTTACCACACTTAATGTAGCATTCGTTCTTGCTCCAACGTTGAAGCTTACGACCTGCTTCGATTTGCGATCCAGCGCGTAGGCAATCCAGACGTGATCCTGTTTATGTCGCACGAAACTCTTAATTTCGTCCACCTCGTATATCCGGCGTTTTACAATGGGAGGGCGAGAAATCCGCGTTCCTATGAGTATAATGTGTTTGAGCAAGGTTGTGGCAGAGATATGTAAAATTCTTGCAGAGCTTCGGATTCCCGTGCCTTCTTTGGTATAGAGAATGATTTTCTTGTCTAAATCAGGCGAATATGCGTTGTATGTATATTCCTCCTGTGTTTCTTATGACAGTGTTTACATTCATATCTTTGAGTGCCGTTGGCTTGTCGCCCGTCTTTTTTGCACTCGTGTCCGCAAAATCTGCAAATCATTAGCCCCTAATCTGTAACATGAAGTCCGGTAAGCCCGGACATAAAATCATTTAGCTCGGTTTTCGGGGTGCAAAAATAATAAAGACGACCTGAAAGTCGTCTTTATTCTATGAATTTTTTTGGAACCTGGTAATGATTTTCAATTTGTTATGGGTTTAGCCCCTAAACTGTTATATTACCACTATAATCGTTGCTATTGATAAAAAAATTCATTGGATCAATAACTTCTTAAATTCTTCAAGAGTTATATCTTGTACAAATTCATTATGTTTTCGATATTCCTCATCAATAAAATTGTCGTATTGCTCAGTCGTATTTCCCATATAATTAACTAATCCTCTTTTCAATCCATTTACCTCAAAATTTGCATATGTAGTCATTTGAAGAAATGATAAATCCTTTTGGGATTTTTTATTTTGAGACAACAAATATCGATTCCTATTTAGACTAAATGCAATAAAATCAATCAACTGTAATAGTGGTTCTGATTTGGAAGACCTAAATTCAATAGTTTGATCTTTGAGATTATTTCCCAATAAATCTATTCTGCATTTAGAATTGTTTTTTTGACGCCCTTCGTCAATGATGATTTGAACTGGTAATTTGTAACGGTTGCTATGCTTATTCAAAAAACACTTGAGCTTGTTAAATAAAAGAATCAGTGCAAAATCTTTTACATTATTCAACTTGAAATTGGAGATAGATACGGAAGGCTCTCGCGTAATCTTCAATCTTTCATAATCATTATCATCCAAAGATTGAACGAATAATGGATAATTTCCAGACTTGTATATATCGGCAAAATCATACATTATATGCAATCTAGTTTCTATGGACAATAAACGCCAATCTCCCTTTCCATTATATAATTCAACAAAGTGAAATTCATCTAAATTTAATGATTGGAGATAACGATTTTTTAAGTTGTTAATTTTGCCTTCTATCTCTGACTTTTCTTTTTGAGAAACAAGTATTGCAAACCATGAGCATAGGCTTGGGCCTCCGTATTTACTATTTGTTTTTTGGCCAGGAGTACCTGTTTCATCTATAAATATATATGTGTCTGTCATGGCTTAATTTGATTTATATGCCAAAATTATAAATATATCCTTAAAAAAGGGCATACAATACTCGTTATTCTTTAGCTATATAAACTGCTCTAAATATTTTTCGTTGAAACCCGTGAGTGGAAATTTGAAATCTTTCTGTGTACCGTCTATTGCCGTATAGCTGAATATGACCGTATCGCTCTTTATATGGGCTTCTAAAAGATTGAGCTTGCAGTTGGACTTGGGAATATCTACGATGTTGGACAATACAATGGCGAGATAACCTTCCTCTACGACTTTTGGATTCAGCAGATAGGAAAATCCTGCCATATAACGACCTCGTTTTTGAAAACAGATGGTCATATCTTTCGTAGGGTCGATGTCGAGTTCAAAGATATAGTGAAACTCTCGTGGTGTGGGGTCATCTGTTCTACGCCCCACAAACAGGCAAACGCCGTGGTCATTATCATAAGATACTCCTTTGGAGATATACGATATTTGAACATCGTCGATAGTCTCTGTGCCCGTTTTTCAATCAATACTTGGTGTTTTTCTTTTCATTTTAGCTAAAATTTATTGTGAATTTATCTCTTTGATTATGATGTAAATATACGAAAAATTTGTGAGATATGCAAGTGTGTAAAAAGGACAAACTTGGGTAGAGCGGTTAATTATAGACCGTCTTTCCAAGTCTGTCATTAAGATAGATTAGTTTTGTTTTTTAGGCATTTGAACTAAATGTCCATTCGTTTCAATTCCATATTTATCATTGTAAACACGAATATAGGCTGTTCGTTCAGAATTAGTTAAGTTATCATCTGTAGCAGTAACAAGCAATCCAGGTACATTCCAAAAATCAATCATATCTACTTTTTCAATCGTAAGCCACTCTGGAACTGTATCATCCAATCCAGGCAGTAGTTCCCATTTCCACTCTTTCAGAGTGCCAAAAACAGGAATTTTACAGATAGAACCTTTATTGTATAAAGTATAGGCCTGTGTAGGAGTAATCTCCAAAGTTTGTTCTCTTTCATCGTCCTTTGAACATGAATTGAGCGAAACTGCCGCAAACATAATGGCAGTAAGCAAAAGCATCTTTTTCACTGTTTGCTGAATGTTTTAAGTTCGTATTCTTCCCAACCATCACCCTTTTCGTGGTACTCCAATTTAAGGGTCGATGCCGTCAGTTCCGTAATTGTAAAGGTTTGCGGGTCGCCATATTGGCTATATCGTACCGTCAGTTTATTATTGGACGATACTGAATAGTCGATGCTTTCCGATGAATCCATTTCCTTGTAAGACCCTGTATTATCGGAATTGAACACGAAATAGATTTGCGCGTCGTTCATGTCCTCGTTCCACTCGTCTTTTACACCCTCGTCGATTTCATAACCGACAGAATGTGTGTAACGCCATGTCCCGACAAGTTCATCTAAATTGATTTGCACTTTATCGTCGTCATCGGAACAGGCGACAAAGGCAGTTGTGGCGAATAGAGCCACCAATAGAAACAACTTTTTCATAGTTGTAATAAGTTTAGGTTGTCGCTTCAGCACCACCGCGACGGTTAATTTTTGATTTTTAATTAAACAGAAAGCGTGGTGCTGAAAACTTACTTAAACTTGCAGGTCGTAGGAAACCTTGGTAGATAAATAAGCAACAGCCCCACGCCTATACCCACGAATGGATATGACGCGAGAAGATGTTGACCTATTCTCTCTACCTTTCCGAATTTCCTACGTTCGCAAGTTGAGAACAAGTTACACTTTCCGTGTTTGTCGTATGTCCTACAAAGATAGGCAAACAAACTGAAAAGCAAAACATCTTTCCGATTTCTCGGAACTGTTGCAGATTTTTAGTATATTGAACAAACTATTAAATCATAATAATAATGACACCTAAGGGATTCAAGGAGTTTCAAGAAAGTATGTTGATTTCAACATTACGGGACAATTTTTATACAAGACGGTTTCAGAAAAATTATATAAGAAAATTATATATAATATTCTTATTTGCAGTATGTCTTTGTGGTATAGAATTCTTTTCAAAAAATTACTATATTATTTCTTCTGCTGCATTTCTCGCAGTTATTTTAGCGTATTATATTCGGAAATTGTCCCATTTGTCATTCCGTTTTGATGTTGTGATTATCAAACGGCATAACCCTCAATTAATATCGCCGCCATTATTTAAAGGCAGATTCTCTCAACGAAGAAAAGAACGGGATAGAATTTTCTTTATCATACAACGCGAAATATGGCGAAAGGCCTGTGATATGAATAATGTTCCACAAGATTGTGCTTCGTTATATAATATCAAAAAATATATTTTATCCACTATTAAGTTAAATCGGCGAAATGAGGTTATTATTACAATTATGACAATGGCTTTTAGTGTTTTAACAACTATTATTACTCTATACTATAAAAATGCGACCGAAATTATAATCCTTTGTGTGACATTTTTTATTTGTTTTTGTTTTGTCATATACCCCTTATACAATCTGATAGAAGCTTATCACAATTGGCCTCGTAATAAATACAATACACTTCTATCTGTTATAGATGCAGAAATCAACGATGCTAAAATATTTTTTATAAAATAGACTTTACGCCTGCATAAACTCTGTAATTATGAGTTGCAGATAGTTCGTGTTTACAATTATCGACCTTACGACAGCGTAAAAACAGAAATTAGAGACTGCAAAATCTTCTCGGAATTGCAATGCCCCTAATCTCTGTAATTTACAAATTTGCTATGTCGATATGCAAGCCGAGTTTTACTCTTCTGCAATCTTCTGTATCACGTTATCCATGCAGATAGCCTGCCCGCTCGCTAACCTGCCCCACCAACAGCAACCGTATTCGTCGATGATAACCTCTCCCTCTCTTTTCAGACGTTCTGCCAGCCACGAATCAATCAGCCACCATTCCATGACATCGCCCACGAACGGATAGATATATTCTTCGGGTAGCAAATGCTTGTTCAGCATTTCATCCACGACTGCGGTTTGATTCGTCAGTACGCAGTTCTCCACCAATCGCCGTGCTGTCATAATAGGTGTTGTTGAGTGGCTATGTTGCGTAACCATTGGTTAGCGAATGTCGTGTGGTCTGCCTGTAAACGACGGTTCAGTAAAACACCCTCTTCCGTCCATCTAACGCTGTACTGCTCCATACCCATATAATCATTACGGTAGTAGTACGGAACGAATTGCTGGCTTTCCTTGTGGAGTGCAAAAATCATTTCGGGGTCGCGCATGGCATCTCCGTTCTGCCGTCCGTAATGAGCCAGCGAAATGTGGTCGTACTTGTCTGTTCGGTCGATGATTTCGATATGAACAGGCATATACACTCCGTCTGTGTTGTCGATTTTCGATTTTTGCAGAACCAGCAATTTTTGCAGGATTTCTGACGCCTTTCTGTCCAATGTTTTCATGGCTTTTTTATTGATTTCACATTCGACAAGGGGGAGAGGCTTTAGTTCATGTATCTGCTTGTGTGCAGTATATAATGCGATTTTTATATTCTTGGGCTTATTGAGTGAGTGCCTACGGCACACCATATAAAGAGATAGGGAAAATGAATGACACAATTAAAAGGTTTATATAAATCGAATATCCACAAAATATGTCATTCTCTTATTAAATGGGAAAAGCCCTGCATGCGTAAGCAAGAGGGCTGTATATGGATTCTTTATTTGCTGACCATATATCTAAAATGCAAAACCTTTGAAATCATCCTTATCGAGTTTGTTTTGCTCTGCCTGTTCTATAACTGCATTATATTGTTCCTGCATATCGAGAGCCTTTATAAAGTAGGGCAACGATACCTTTTCAGGCAAGTTCTTACACCGTTTATTGAGTTGATAACTTATGCTTATTGGCTCGGTACTCGGTAAGTTGATGATGTTGTATTTCGTAAGCAGTACAGACATAACCCGTTTATCCCACTTGGGAGCGGCAACGCCTTTCACCTTGCAGAACTCGCATATCTCCTTATAAATCCCTGCATCGGTCTTATTTACTGCTGAATTGATAAAACAGCCTGCCGTCAGTTCATAGCCTTTTTCTATGGACTTTATAAGCCCTAATTGCAGGCATTCATTTAATAATGCAGTAGTGGTATTACGGGATAATCCGATACCCTTTGCAATTTGGCTATTGTTTCATTGGATGGTATCCGTATTATTAAGACATATTGCCTTTAATAAGAGCAGAAACCCTGCAATTTTGGCGGGATAGTTCCTCTTAAAGAAACTGTTATCCAAAAAGAAATAGTCTTTAATAGCTGGCTTTATATAGTAGGAATTTCGCTTTATAAAACCTCTGTCTGTATCTTCTTTAATGGTAGTCTGCACGGTCAGATAACCTGCATCTTTCAGGCGTTTAATGCTCCGTCTAATGGCACGTTCATCCAATCCCGTAAGCAGGGATAGTTTTTCCTCGGTTATATGGGATATGTTCGTCTTGTAATTGGAGCAATATTTAATGGTTGCTCACACGTAAATATCAATAGGCTTACTGTTGCCCGTTTGAAAATTCACGATTGATTTGGGGATTACTGTATAATTCATCGTTAGCAATGGAATTTTGATTGTTCGTAAATATAATCTCTTTTAAGTGTAGTAGTTTTCGAAAGCAGGCAATGCCGTAATGGTCTTTGGCCTGTTTGCGGTTATCGAATCACCTGCGGTCTTTGATATGGTAGTACATGGTCGGTACGACTTTAATAGGTAGTGTATAAGTAGGTATTGTATATATAGGACACTTTTGAGCAGTTTGCATAGGACAGATTTGAGCAACTCTCTATCCTGTCATTCAAAAACCTACTATCTCTTTAATTGGAATCTTCCACATTTTCTGATTCTGAAATACTCTTTTTATAGAGAATACTTGATTCGTACTCAAAAAATGTGGTAACCGATAAATGAAGAGCAGTTTCAATCACGAAAAATAGATTCATCAACCAAGTAAGATGAATACTTTTTTTAGCGATATTTTTTAACACGCAAAAATGCGTGAATAAAAAAACAGGCAAAAAAGTTTTTCACCACACAAGTCGTGAGAAAAAAAATTATCGCAAAAAATCGTGCTTCGTTTTTTCGATGAAAAGTTTTTTGCATGAATTATTAGTTCTCTCTATGGTGTGATGTGTCATTAAAAGTGGCTGTTTTTAGTGAATACACTTTTTAACGATTCCATATTTTTCGATTCTGAAACTATCTTATTAAAGGGAATATTCATTTCGCACTCAAAAAATGTGGTAACACAACGCAAAAGAAAGAGCAGATAATCTCTGCTCTCCATGAATGAACACAATTTGTATCGAGTGGAAGTAGTCCTGCTGAATTGCTTTACAAAGATAGGAAAAGTTCAATTAAAAATCAAATAATTTAATAAATATTTTGAAATAATTTTCAAGAATATTTTACTCGGCAGAATACCATCGAATCGACCGACAAGAACACATAGGCAGACCTCGTTCAAAGCTACATATAATTGGAACTGTACCTACATTTTGTTCTAAAAACCCTGTAAAACACGTTTTTTTGTTCTAATAGACAGGTAAAACATTGTTTATGTGAACTAATAGAACAATTTTACATGCTATTTTGTTCTAATAGTTCGATAATGTAAATAAATCTCAATGAATGAAAGGACAAACTTGGAAAAGGGGCCTATAATTAACCCCTTTTACCAAGTCTGTCCTATCTCTACCAATAATAGCTAACCACAAGATCAGCAGAATTAGGAGGACAAACATTGACATAGGGGCTTAATCTATACCCCTTGTCGATGTCTGTCCTCTTTCCAGCCTATAACAAATGAGCCATAGCAGCGTCGATTTGTGAGTTCTCGAAACTGTCCAAGTAAATCTGTGTAGTCGATAAATCGGAATGGCCGAGCGATTCGGAAATAATGGCAATGTTCACTCCCGAACGCTTCAAAACCGTGGCAAACGTGTGCCGAGCGACATAGGTAGTCAATGGCATTTCCAATCCTATCTGCTCACCCAGCGTCTTTAATTCCCGATTGACTTTCCGCAGAACCTTGTGTGTTCGGTTGAAAATCTGCTGTGCAGTCTTGTGTTCCGAGCGGTCGAGGATAGGGAAGATATAATCTTCCTGTGCGTGGTTGGCTCTGCTGTATTTCTCTATAATCCGCATGGCGTTGGGGACGAGTTGAAAGGACAACAATTTCTGCGTTTTGTGGCGGGAGTAGTAAATCCTGCCGTCCACAATATCGCAGTAACGCAAGGTCGCCATATCCGTAAAATTGATGCCTGCCGTGTAGTAGGAGAATAGAAATATGTCCCGTGCAAACTCGGCATAGTCCGTCCTATAATTAGGGGCTATCTCCAACGCTACAAGTTTCTGTATATCCTCTTTCGTGATGGCTCGCTTCCTCGTCCGTGTCCATAGGCTCCCGACCTTGTATTTTGCAAACGGATTTATCTTTTGGAGAAACAAACCCTCTGCAAGAGCCTTGTTATAGGCGGCCTTAAAGATGGCAAATTTCGTGGCTATGCTGTTGTTTACATTGCCCTCTTTACGCAGGAATAATTCAAAATCACGCAGGAATGCTAAATCTATTTCATCGAACCGAGTGTTCAGCGACCTAAATTCAGACAGGCGGGAGAGTAGGGAACGGTGTTTGGATGCCGAGCCATATTTTCCGAGCGTTTCAAGTCGTTCAATAGTCTGTTTCAGATATTCTCCAATAGAACAATTCAATCGCTTGCTGTTCTGTTCAAAGAGATTTTCAAAGGTTACGGGAATATCCATAATCTCTAAACGCTGGATTTTCTTCTCGTACTCTTTTACTTTAGCTGTTATCTGAAACTGAATATTGTCTCTATCGGGGCAGTCCTCTGTGACCTTTTGTGCTTCTGCGTCCCAATGTTTAAGAGCGACAGATACACCCAATCCGACAGCCTTTTTACGTTTGCCTTGAAAGAATAAAAGGCACAATGGAGAGGTGGAATTTTTATAAATAATTTCTTTGCGGCATATAACTTTGAATGTCATTTGATTACATTGTTATATGCAGTTGGGTGTGTAGTTCTCTATGTGGAGCCTAATGTGTACCCTGCACCCTCAAACGGGCTGTTTTTGCCCTTAAAATGCCAAAGAGAAAGGAATAGTATAAACGCAAAAAAAAGACCGATAATCATTGATTATCAGTCTTTTGCTTTGTACCCCCTCAGGGGCTCGAACCCTGGACCCCAACATTAAGAGTGTCGTGCTCTACCAACTGAGCTAAAGAGGCATCAATCGTTATCCGATTGCGAGTGCAAAGGTAGCTATAATTTTTTTATCTCCAAAGATTTTGCCGGAAAAATTTTATTAAAATTTTGCTTTTTTCGGCTTCGGAGGTTATTCCAGCGCCAGTTTGTCGCTGTTCCACTCCCCGCCAGCATCGGGGTAGATGAAGGGGCGCGAATCGTCGAAACGCTTCATATTCAAATAGCTTTCGTAGAGGTTGATGCCGTTGGCCGATTTCACGGCCAGCGAAAATGCCACTACCGAAGGATGGCGTTTGGTCGTATGATAACTGTTCTCCGTGCGTTCGAGATAGGCCCCGAGCCATTCCGGGGCGTTGGACGGATTTCCGCCCCGGCGGCGCGAATCCCCGCTGCGGCGGGTGTCGATCGGCGCCTGTGCGATCACATAGAGTCCCTGCATGTCGCAAAAATCCAGCAGCGATTCGGGTACGGGGCCCGGCAGTAACTTGAGCGTGTTGTACCCCTGTTCGCGGAGTGCGGCAATCTCGTTCTCGGTAATCGTGGCGGGCACTTCGCGTACGCGCAGCGCCACGGGCTGTCCGTTCACCGACATCCGCCCGTCGTGCATCTCCACCGAGCGGAATCCGGGACGTAATTCGAGGAACTCGACATAGCGGCCTTCGTGCTGGGTTTTGAGACGCAGCGTATATTGCGTGGGCAGCTCGGCGCTCCACAGCATATTCATGGGAATGCGGGTCAGGAAACGCAGCGTATCCTCGCGCCGCATGTCGAGGGTGAAATCCTTGTGGCCTGCGGCGGCCCGTTCGCCCGTCGGGGTGAGCAGTTCGTAGTGGATGCGCGACGTGCGCGGATTGAGGGCGTTGCTTTTCAGTATGACGGCCACCTCCGCCGTGCCGCTTCCGTCCTCGGCAAGCCGCGTACGGGTGACGACGTTGCGGATGTACAGCGTCGGCTGGCTCATCACCCAGGCCCTTCCGATGGCGGGTTGGGGAGCCTCTTTCCAGCTCTCGAGCGGCGCTGTGGGGGAGGGTTGTGCGATGACGATTTCGAGTGAGTTCCGGCCCTCTTTCACCAGTTTGGTGAGGTTGAATTCCGCCGGGGTGTTGCCGTCGGCGTTGTAGGCTGCCGGACGGCCGTTCACGCGCACCTCGTAGTCGCCCGAAGCCCATCCCAGATGGAAAAGGACCTGGCGGTTGGCCCAGGCGAAGGGCACGGTGAAATCGGTCGAATAGACATTGCCCAGCCGGTTCCACTCCGTCAGCCGTGTGAAATAGCGGTTGTCGCCGCCGTCGGCCGCTGCAGCTGCTTCGGCCGAGGGGTAAACGAGCAGTTCGCCGCGCGGCAGTTCGCGTCCGTGCGAAGGCGCATACTCCTGGGCGAAGAGCCCGCAGAGGGAAAAAAGCGCTATGGTCGAAAGAATAGTCCGCATAAGTTCGTATATTTGTCCTCCGTAAAGTTACGGAAATTTTTCGATACTGCGATGTCCGAGCTGCCCAAACTCAATTTTCCTGCCATCCGGCTGCGTGCCCGTCGCCGGGGCGCGGGCGTGGAAGTGTGGGACTCCCTGCGGGGCATCTACCTCGTGCTGACCCCCGAAGAGTGGGTGCGGCAGCACCTGATCGCCTACCTGGTGTCGCACTGCGGGGTCCAGCCCATGCGCGTGGTCCAGGAGTTTGCCGTGGCGCTCAACGGACAGCCCCAGCGGGCCGATGTGGTGGTTGTGGACGACCGTGCCGAGCCGCTGCTGCTGGCCGAGTGCAAGGCTCCGGGCATCCCCGTCGGGCGGCAGACGCTCGCGCAGGCCGTGCGTTACAATTCGGTGCTCAACGCCCGCTACATCATCCTCACCAACGGTCTCAGACACTACTGCTGCGAATGCCGCGATGGGGAATACGTCCAGCTCGACGGATTCCCGAATCTCTCCGGAGAGCCGTCCGGCCTGTAAGCCGAGGCCCGCTTACAGGTTCTTGAAATTCTTGTCGATATATCCCTGAAACGCCTCCTTGTAGTTTTCGCCGATCGGCACGTACTCCGTGTCGCTCAGGAAAATACGTCCCTTGACGTAGGCTTTTATCATGCGCAGGTTGACGATGTACGAACGGTGCACGCGCATGAACGACTCCGACGGCAGGGCCGTCTCCATGTTCTTGAGGCGGAACAGCGTGGTGATGGTCGAACCGTCGACGAGGTGCATGCGCACGTATTCGCCCTCGCTTTCGAGGTAGACGATGTCGCAGATCTTCACCAGCGAAACCTTGTAGTCGGCTTTCACGGAGATGTACTCCTTGTCTTTGGGCACGGCTTCCGATTCGCCCTCCTGGGCCGAGCGCTGGTTGTGGCGCAGTTCGTAGAGCGAGTTGGCCTTGGCTGCCGCGCGGCTGAAATCGGCGAATCCGAATGGTTTGAGCAGGTAATCCACGGCATCGAGCTTGAATCCCTCGACGGCATATTCCGAATAGGCCGTCGTGAAGATGATCATCGGGCGTTCGATCAGTCCGCGGACGAATTCCACGCCGCTGAGGTCGGGCATGTTGATGTCCACGAAAATCAGGTCCACAGCCTGTTCGGTCAGCATCTGCTGCGCTTCGAGGGCGTTGTTGAATGTTGCCGTGAGTTCCAGATAGGGAATCTTCGAGATGTAGCTTGTCAGCTGACGCAGAGCCAGCGGCTCGTCATCGATGGCGATACATTTAAGCATTGAGCGTCGGTATTACAAGTTTTACGGTATAGGTTTTCTCGTCTTCCCGGATGTCGAGCGTGTAATTCTTTTCGCCGTAGATCAGGGCCAGGCGTTTGCGGACGTTTTCCAGCCCGATGCCTGCGGCGTGCTGGGTGCCTGCGGCGGTGTGGCGGCTGTTCGAGAGGGTCCCCGTGACCATCTTGTCGGCGTACTCGATCTTCAGGTGGATGAACGACGGGTGGTTGTAGCTGATGCCGTGTTTGAAGGCGTTCTCGACGAACACGATCAGCAACAGCGGGGGGATCGACACCTGCTCGGGCAGGTCGCGGGGATAGTCCACGCGGATGTCCACATCGTCGGTGTAGCGGATGTGCATCAGCTCGATATAATTTTTCAGGAACTGGATGTCGCGGTTCAGCGAGATGATCTCGCGCCCCGAGTCGTAGAGCACGTAACGCATCATCTTCGAGAGCTCGATCACGGCGTTCTTGGCCGACTCGGTGTCGATGTCGATCAGCGCGTGGATGTTGTTGAGCGTGTTCATGAAGAAATGCGGGTTGATCTGGTATTTCAGGTAATCCATCTCGGCCTGCAGGTTCTGGCGTTTGAGAGCCTCCATCTGCTGCTCGTCGCGCATCGACTGGTAGATGAGTTTGATGCCCGTGTTAGCGCCGGTCATGAAGAAGCCCAGCACCACGCTCCAGTACATCTCCAGGTTGGAGAACGACGCCTTGCGGTAGGCGTCGAGCGCCTCGGGGTCTGCCTGCTTGAGGAGGTGGTCCGAGAGATGGTCCTCATAGACCTGCACCAGCCAGAAGACGCTGATAATCAGCGCCAGGTTGCTCAGCAGGTATTTCCCGTACTTGCGCCGGAGCATATAGCGCGGCGCGATGATCGCGTTGTGGATGAGGAAGATGATCAGATAGGGGGCTATCTGGCGCCAGGCGATCAGCACGTTCTCCAGGTTGACGTGCATTTCCGACATCATCTGGGAGTTGAGCACGGGGACCAGGATGATGGCCGCCCAGACCATCACATAGAGCAGGTTTTCGCCGATAGCTTGCGTTTTCTGAATCTTCATGGGGCAAAGATAGTAAAAAGTCAGCCGGAGCCAAAACCGAACCGCATCCGGTTCGGCAAAACCTTCCGACCTTCTAAAAGTGCCGTTACGGCACCAAAGATAGCAAAAAAGTCAGCCGGGCCAAAACCGAACTGCATCCGGTTCGGCAAAACCTTCCGACCCCTAAAAGCGTCGTTACGACGCCGAAGGTAACGAAAAACCCCGGCTCTTCCGAACCGGGGATTGAAAAAAGCAGGTAACCGAACTAATTAGTGACGCCTCATTTGTTAGAAATTGGATTCAAGTGACTATGAAGAATTTGGGATAGAGAATCCAAGTGGTTACCTGCCTGGGTCGTTTATTTGTTCAATAGCGATGGTGCGTATAAGTAGCGTTTGATACTCCGTTTGGGGGTTTTTTCGAATTCGGTGGGGTAGATCGTTATCTCCGCAACCCGTGCGTATGCGGCCAGCTGGGTGTTGAGCTCCTGCAGGTTGTTTTCCATGATCTGCGGCAACTCCTGTTTGTCCACCCCTTCGTTCTCCGCCTGCTCGTAATCGGGGACCACCAGCGCCTTGAGACGGCCGTTTTCGCCCTCGAGTATCAGCGATTCGAGTACGAGGTACATGTTGTTCAGCTTGTCCTCGATCTCCTCGGGGTAGATGTTCTGTCCGTTGCCCGAGAGAATCATGGTTTTCGAACGCCCGCGGATGTAGAGCGTGCCGTCGGGGTCCATCGTGCCCATGTCGCCCGTGTGGAGCCATCCCTCTTCGTCGAGGACCTTGTGGGTGTCCTTGTCGTTCTTGTAATACCCCTTCATCACGTGTTCACCGCGGACGATGATCTCGCCGGCCTCGTGCTCCGGGTCCTCCGAGTCGATTTTCACCTCGAGCAGCCCTTTCAGGTAGCGGCCGCACGACCCCGGCTTGAACTCGTTGTCGGGGGTGAAGCTGATGAGCGGGGCGCACTCGGTCATGCCGTAGCCGATGGTGATCGGGAATTTTATTTTCATCAGGAACGACTCGGTCTCCTGATTCATGGGAGCGCCGCCGACGATGAAAATCCCGACGTTGCCGCCGAAAGCGTCCATCAGTTTCTTGCGGATCACCGAATAGATGGCCGAGTTGAGCAGCGGAATCTTCATGGCTATCGACATCGGGCCCTTCTCCAGCATCGGGAGCACCTGCTTGCGGTAGATCTTCTCAAGAATCATCGGCACGCAGCAGATGATCGTAGGTTTCACGACGGCCATTGCCTCCAGCAGGATTTTCGCCGCCGGGATTTTACCCAGCAGGGTGATGTGTCCGCCGACGGCCAGGGGCGCCAGGAAATCGAACGCGCAGCCGTAGGCGTGTGCCAGCGGCAGGAACGACAGCGTGCGTCCGCCTTTCTGGAAATAGTGCTGTCCGTTCACGGTGTTGACCATCGTCATGGCGAAGACCACGTTGCCCGTGAGGTTGTTCACCGTGAGCATCACACCTTTGGAGTAGCCCGTGGTTCCCGAGGTGTAGTTGAGCAGGATGACCTGATCGTTGGGTATCTCGGGGTATTTGATGTCGTTTATGCTGAATCCGCGGGGATATTTTGCGCGGTAGTTCTTTACGATGTCGCGCTGGAACTTGGTGAGCGACTTGCCGTCGCGCTCGTACACCACATGGAAATCCGTGAGCGAGAAGACGGCCTCGATGCGTTTGATCTGGTCCTCCTCGATCACGTCCCAGAAATTGTCGCCGAGGAACAGCAGGCGGCTTTCCGAGTGGTTGATGATGTGGATGACATCCGCAGGCGGGAAATCCTGGAGGATCGGCACGATCACGGCGCCGTAGGTGATGGTTCCTATATAGGTGATGCACCAGCGGGGATTGTTGCGGCCTATCAGCGCGATTTTGTCGCCCTGCTTGATGCCGGCTTTCTTGAAGAGCAGGTGCAGTTTGGCGATCTCCTTGGCCATCTCATAGTACGAAAAAGTCTCGCCCTTGAAATAGTCGGTGAGGGCCGACATTTCACGGTTTTCGCGAAAACTCGTTTCGTATATTTTCAGCAGGTTCTCCTGTAACATAACATAACACTTGCATTGAATGCCAATCGCGGCGCAAATATAACGCAAAAAAACGTTTTTGCCGCATGCCGCGGTGAAATTTATCCTTTT
Source organism: Alistipes sp. Zagget8 (assembly GCA_001941065.1). GTDB lineage: Bacteria > Bacteroidota > Bacteroidia > Bacteroidales > Rikenellaceae > Alistipes. Next base: position 36,604 of record MSHJ01000010.1, on the reverse strand, counting down.
TTACCGAAAATTTCGACTGAATAGCCTGCGGCGCTACTCCCGGTCGGGGTCCTTGCCGTTGGTCTCCGGTCCTTCGCCGGGTTTTATGCGCCGGGGTTTCCAGATGTATATTTTCGATTCGGTGCCGGCTTTCAGCCGTTCGATGTTCTTGCGGTGGGTGTAGATCAGCAGGATGGCTATCACGAACGAGAAGACCACGAAGGGGACCGATCCGTTGACTTTGGGCGAGATGAGCGTGAAGACCGGGAAACAGCATCCGGCGATCATCGAGGAGAGCGACACGTAGTGCGAGACCATCAGCATCACGAACCAGACGCCGAAGCACAACAGCGCCACCGGCGGATAGATGCCCGTCACGGCTCCGACGAGCGTCGCCACGCCCTTGCCGCCGCGGAATCCCGCGAAAATCGGGAAGATGTGTCCCAGCACGGCCGCGAAGACGGCGACGATCTTGAGGTTTATGAGGTCGTTCTGCCCGATCAGCACGTCGTACTGCATCAGTTCGATGACGGTCACGGCCACGAATCCTTTCAGGAAATCGAGCGCAAAGACCGGCAGGGCGGCCCGGCGGCCCAGCACGCGGAGCATGTTGGTCGTTCCGGCGTTCTTCGAGCCGTGTTCGCGGATGTCGATGCCATAGTATTTCTTACCTATCCACACGGCGCTCGGAATCGAGCCCAGCAGATAGGCGATGATAATCATGGTGGTAGCCGTATAAATCGTAAGAATCATCTTTTTTGCGGATTGATTGTTAATGCAAATATAATAAAAAATTTCAGATATGGACCGGGCGGCCGAAAATTCCTGCCCCGGGGCCTGCATTTCCGGAGAATTTAGTATCTTTGCTCCTTGGAAATAAAAACATAGCGCTGGGCCGCTTTCTCTCTCGGACAGTGGGAATAGGGGAAACGAGGCGCGTTGTGTGACGACCGGGCCGTAAAGCCCCTCCCGAGGGAGGGGTTTGGGGTGGGGTCGGATTTGTAAACGCGGCCATCGGCCGCGACAACGACAATCCGGTACGTTGTACGGGAATTTAAGATTACTAATATTAAAAATATCTACTCCGTGAACACAAAGGCTTTGCTCGAACCGATGGGCTCGTGGGCGTGGTGGCGCTCGTGGTTTCTGATTTTCCTCGGCTGCTCGATCATGGGTGCGGGGTTCGTGCTCTTCGTCAATCCCTACAAGTTCGTGCCGGGCGGGGTCTACGGTATGGGTATCGTGCTGCACAACATCTTCCCCTCGGTTCAGGTCGGTACGTTCGGCTATATGTTCGACATTCCGCTGATGCTGATCGCCATGCTGGTCTTCGGCGGGGGATTCGGCACGCGCACGGTGCTGGCGGCGCTCTACACGCCGGGCTTTATGAACATCCTCACGCGGCTGGTCTACCCGAGCCCCGAGGCGGTCGAGTCGCTGGACCCTTCGCTGCTGCTGGGCGGGCGGCTGGACCTTTCGAACGACCTGCTGCTGACGTGCGTCATCGGCGCTGTGGTGATCGGCGTCGGGCAGGGCATCGTCGTGCGGCAGCAGGCGACCACGGGCGGTACGGACATCGTGGGCATGCTGCTGCAGAAATTTGCCGGGATCAAATTCTCGACGGGCATCCTGCTGGCCGACGGTTTCGTCGTGCTGTCGGGACTCGCGGTCATCGGTTTCGGACTGGGTACGGGCGAGGCGGCCGCGAACGGCTGGATGCTGACGCTCTATTCGCTCATCACGATCTACATCTCCTCGCGGGTTATCGCCTACCTGCTCGACGGCGCGTCGTACGACAAACTGCTGTTCATCATCAGCGACCACCACGAGGCGCTGAAGCGTTTCATCATCGACGATCTGGACCGCAGCGCGACCTATATCAAGTCGAAGGGTATGTACACCGACTCGCTGCGCGACATGATTTTCCTGGTGGTGAGCCGCAAGGAGGTGCGCCAGGTGCAGCACAAAATCAAGGAGATCGATCCCAAAGCCTTCGTCGTGGTGACGGACGCCTATGAAACCTTCGGGGAGGGCTTCAAGCAGTTCCCCGAAAAGAACGAGATACAAGCGGAATAAATGAATTTCAACATCAACACGCTGCGCCCGCTCGAGGGTGCCGGGCGCAGGCTTTTCGTGGAGACCTATGGCTGTCAGATGAACGTCAGCGACACCGAAACGGTGGTCTCCATCATGCAGCGTGCGGGGTATGTCTATACGGAACGAATCGGCGAGGCCGATGTCATCCTGATAAACACCTGCTCGATCCGCGACAATGCCGAGCAGCGTATCTGGGGGCGGCTTGCCGAGATGAAACGCTACCGGCGCGAACGTCCGGGACTGGTGGTGGGCATCATCGGCTGTATGGCCGAACGCCTGCGCGAGAAGCTGGTCGAAGGGCCCCACGGCGTCGATGTCGTGGCCGGGCCCGACGCTTACCGCGACCTGCCGCGTCTGGTCCGCGAGGCCGAGGCGGGCGGCAAGGGTGTCAACGTGCTGCTCTCGACCGAGGAGACCTATGCCGAAATCGCTCCCGTGCGGTTGGACCGCAACGGCGTGAGCGCCTTCGTGGCGATCATGCGCGGGTGCAACAATTTCTGCTCCTACTGCGTGGTGCCCTATACGCGGGGCCGCGAGCGGAGCCGCGATGCGGATACGATCGTCGCCGAGGTGCGGAGTCTCTTCGAGAACGGCTACCGCGAGGTGACGCTGCTGGGGCAGAACGTCAACTCCTACCGGGCCGGGGAGACCGGCTTTCCGGAGCTGATCCGCCGTGTGGCCGAGGTTTCGCCGCTGCTGCGCGTGCGCTTCGCCACCTCGCATCCCAAGGATATGAGCGACCGCCTGCTGGAGGTCATGGCGGCGATGCCCAACATCTGCCGTTCGATCCATCTCCCGGCCCAGTCGGGTTCCACGGCGATGCTCGAACGCATGAACCGCAAATACACGCGCGAATGGTATCTGGACCGTATCGCCGCCATCCGCCGCTATTTGCCCGACTGCTCGATTACCACGGACCTGATTGCGGGCTTCTCGGGCGAAACCGAGGAGGAGCATGCCGAAACCCTGTCGCTGATGCGCGAGGTGGGGTATGAATTCGCCTATATGTTCAAATATTCGGAACGCCCCGGGACTTTCGCCGAGAAACACCTGCCGGACGATGTGCCGGACGAGGTCAAATCGCGGCGTCTGCAGGAGATTATCGCCCTGCAGAACGAACTGGGCCACGCGAGCAACCTGCGCGATGTGGGCCGGGAATTCGAGGTGCTGGTCGAAGGCGAATCGAAGCGCGACCGGAACCAGCTGTCGGGCCGCACCTCGCAGAACAAGGTGGTGGTGTTCGACCGCGGGGACCACAAGGTCGGCGACTATGTGAAGGTGCGCATCACGGGCTGTACGCCGGCGACGCTTTTCGGACAGGACATTTCCGAAAAGCTCAATTAAGAATGAAGAATTAAAAATTTAAAATTTCTGTTTTTATGCGTTTTGACGAACTCGACCTGGAGGATGAAATCCTCGACGGACTTGAGGATATGAATTTTCGGGAGATGACTCCCGTGCAGGAACATACGATTCCGGTGATTCTGGAGGGCCGCGACATCATCGGCTGTGCCCAGACCGGCACGGGAAAGACGGCGGCCTATACGCTGCCGCTGCTGAACAAGCTGCTGCTGGAAGGCAATCCCGACAATGTGGTGAAATCGCTGATTATCGTGCCCACGCGCGAGCTGGCGCAGCAGATCGACCAGCAGTTCCAGGGCTTTTCCTATTATGCGCCCATCTCCACGACCGTCGTCTACGGCGGCGGCGACGGCAAGGGCTGGGACATTCAGAAGAACGGCATGCTGAGCGGCTCCGACGTGGTTATCGCCACCCCGGGCCGCATGATCGCCCACCTGCAGAACAGCGGCGTGGACCTTTCGCACGTCGAGTACCTGATTCTCGACGAAGCCGACCGCATGCTGGACATGGGTTTCAGCGAGGACATCATGAAGATCGTCTCGTATATGCCCAAGGAGCGGCAGACGATCATGTTCTCGGCCACGCTGCCCCCGAAGATCCGCGAGATGGCCAAGACCATCCTGCGCAATCCCGCGGAGGTCAACATCGCCATTTCGAAGCCCAACGAGGCCATCGACCAGTCGGCCTACATCTGCTATGAGAACCAGAAGCTGGGCATTATCCGCGAAATGTTCGCCGAGCCGACCGATTCGAAGACGATCATTTTCTCGTCGTCGAAACTCAAGGTCAAGGAGCTGGCCCACACGCTCAAGCGGATGAAACTCGACGTGGCGGCCATGCACTCCGACCTGGAGCAGGCGCAGCGCGAGGAGGTGATGCTCAATTTCAAGAACAACAAGGTCAAGATACTCGTCGCCACGGACATCGTTGCGCGGGGTATCGACATCGAGGACATCGGGCTGGTGCTCAACTACGACGTGCCGCACGACCCCGAGGATTACATCCACCGCATCGGCCGCACGGCCCGCGCGGCGGCCACGGGCAGCGCCGTGACGTTCGTCAGCGAGGAGGAGCAGGGCAAGTTCCACCAGATCGAGAAATTTATCGAACGCGACATCCGCAAGGTCGAGTTGCCCGAAAGTGTGGGCGCGGGTCCCCGGTATGCTCCCGACGAGAACCGCGGCCGTTTCGGACGCGGCGGGCGTCCGGGAGGCCGTCCCGGAGCCGGAGGACGCGGGCGCGGCGGACGCAGCGACCGTTCGGGCCGCAACGACCGGGACCGCCGCAGCGAACGTCCGGCAGCCGCTTCGTCGGAACCTGCCGCCGCACAGCCCGCACCGCGGGACAACGACCACGCTTCGGGACGCGGCGAGGGCAATCGCGGCACACGCGACCGCCGGCGTCACAGAGGGGGCAGCCGCCGGCGTAAGACGCCGGTTTCAGGGGGCGACGGACAGAATTGACGCTAATTTCCGTCTCTGCGCCAACCCCGTCTATAAGATGGGTTTTAAGGGCTTTTGCAGTTCAAAATCAATATTGAAAATCCCCGGAACGTTACGTCCCGGGGATTTTCGTTGTGCACTATTTCTTGTTTCTTGGGTCCCAGGCGGGATGTGCGGGGTCTTCGGCTTTGAGGGCCTCTTCGAGCGAGATGCCCAGCGCCTCGGCCACGCCTTTGCCGTAGGCCGGGTCGGCGTAGTAGCAGTGGCGCACGTGGCGCTGCTTGATGAACAGTTCGGCGTCGCCCATGGCACGCGCCGTATTCTCGCACGTCGCCTGCCGGTCCTCGGGCGACATCACGCGCCACAGCAGTCCGGGCTGGGTGAAATAGTCGCTGTCCAGCTCGCGCTCGTCGTAGTTGTAGACGTCGCCGTTGACGGCCAGGGGCGGCTCCTTGAGGGCGGGATTGTCCTGCCATTCGCCGTAGCTGTTGGGCTCGTAGCCCTTGGCCGAGCCGTAGTTGCCGTCGGTGCGCATCTGCCCGTCGCGGTGGAAGGCGTGGAACGGACAGCGGGGCTTGTTCACGGGAATCTCCGTGTGGTTTACTCCCAGCCGGTAGCGCTGCGCGTCGCCGTAGGAGAACAGGCGTCCCTGCAGCATCTTGTCGGGCGAGAAACCGATGCCCTCCACGATGTTCATGGGGTTGAACGCAGCCTGCTCGACATCCGCATAGTAGTTCTCCGGATTGCGGTTGAGCTCCAGCACGCCGACCTCGTGCAGCGGGAAATCCTTGTGATACCACACTTTCGTCAGGTCGAACGGATTGAGTTTGTAATTGCGGGCCTCCTCCTCGGTCATCAGCTGCACGTACATCGTCCAGCGCGGGAAATCGCCGCGTTCGATGGCGTCGTACAAGTCGCGCTGGTGCGATTCGCGGTCCTTGCCCACGAGGGCTTCGGCTTCGGCGTCCGTCAGGTTCTTGATGCCCTGTTGGGTCGTGAGGTGGAATTTCACCCAGGTGCGCCGGTTGTCCTTGTCGTAAAAACTATAGGTGTGGCTGCCGAATCCGTGCATGTGGCGGTACGACGCCGGGATGCCCCGCGGCGACATGGTGATCGTCACCTGATGCAGGGCTTCGGGCAGCAGGGTCCAGAAATCCCAGTTGTTGTTGGCCGAACGCAGGTTGGTGCGCGGGTCGCGCTTCACGGCGTGGTTGAGGTCGGGGAATTTCAGCGGGTCGCGCAGGAAGAACACCGGGGTGTTGTTGCCCACGAGGTCCCAGTTGCCTGCGTCGGTGTAGAATTTCATGGCGAAGCCGCGGATGTCACGCTCGGCATCGGCCGCACCGCGCTCTCCGGCCACGGTCGAGAAGCGCACGAAGCATTCGGTGGTTTTGCCGACCCGGGCGAAGATCGACGCGCGGGTGTATTTCGTGATGTCGTGCGTTACGGTGAACGTTCCGAATGCGCCCGAGCCTTTGGCGTGCATGCGGCGTTCGGGGATGACCTCGCGGTCGAAATGCGCGAGTTTTTCGAGGAACCACGGGTCCTGCAGCGTCACGGGGCCGCGGACGCCTGCTGTCTGGATGTTCTGATTGTCGGCGATCGGCCGGCCGTTTTCGGCTGTCAGTTTCTTTTTGTCCATATCGTTTCTGTTTTTTGGGGTGACGGAATCTTTTCATAAATGTACGACATAATCCGCTGATTTGTAAATCAATAATATTGATAGTTACATAACAAAAGCTGATATGTGCCAAAATCGTGCCCGGACGGAATGTTTCGGCGGGGCGGAAAATATCCGGCCGAACGTGCGGATATTCCGGTTGCGGGTGTTATCTTTGGGATATGGATATAGCATTCAGCACCCCTTTGAAGGGCAACCTCGTCTTGTGCCGCGATTTCCGCGAAGCGGAGCTGACGCGCCGGGACGGACTCTATAAATTCCTCTGGGTGCGGCAGGGCGGCCTGTCGCTGGAGGTCGATCATGTCCCGATGCAGCTCGCCGCCGGGGAGATCGTCTCGCTGACGCCCCTGCACCGCATCGGCAGTGTCCGTGCCGACGGCGACTGCCTTTCGCTGCTGTTCGACAGTAATTTTTACTGCATCTTCGGCCACGACGGCGAGGTTTCGTGCAACGGTCTGCTGTTCAACGGCTCCTCCGAACCGTTGCGGCTGGCGCTTTCCGCCGAACGGCAGGAGGCCCTCGAACGGATCGTCGAGGAGTTGTGCGCCGAATACGCGGTGAACGACGGCCTGCGCGAGGAGATGCTCCGCATGCAGCTCAAACGCTTCATCATCGTCTGCACCCGCGCCGCGCGCGAGCATTTCGGGGTCGACGGACCCCGGGAGCAGCTTTTCGACACCGTGCGGCGTTTCCATGTGCTTGTCGACGAGCATTTCCGCACTCATAAACGGGTGCAGGACTACGCCGAACTGCTGCACCGTTCGCCCAAGACCCTCTCCAATCTTTTCGCTGCCTGCGGCCGTCCCTCGCCGCTGAGCGTCATTCACGACCGCGTTAACGCCGAAGCCCGCCGGCTGCTGCTCTACACCGACAAAAGCGCCAAGGAGATCGGCTACCTGCTCGGCTACGAGGACACGGCGGCTTTCAGCCGTTTCTTCGCCAAAATGAACGGCGAGAGCATCACCTCGTTCCGTTCCCGCGTGCAAAAGGAATAATCGCCAAGTCATCCGGCACTCCTGCCATCGTTCGGACGGGCGGAAATGCGGAACTTTGCACCATCGAAACTTTTAAAACCCAATAACGATGATGCAAAAACTTTCCGGCCTGTTTTACGGCTTTCTGAAAATCGCTGCCGGCTCGCAGCGGCTCGGCCTCGGCATGATCCGGGTCGCCATCCTGGTGATCTTCGTCTGGATCGGGGGACTCAAATTTTGGAATTACGAAGCCGAAGGCATCGTGCCCTTCGTCGCCAACAGCCCCTTCATGAGCTTCTTCTACAACGAAAAGGCCCCCGATTACAAGCACTACAAGATGCCCGAAGGCAGCTCCAATCCCGACAAACACGAATGGCACGTGAAGAACAACACCTACGGTTTTTCGCACGGACTGGGCATCCTGATCATGTCGATCGGCATCCTGACTTTCTTCGGGTTCTTCTCCGCACGTGTGGGGCTTGTAGGCGAACTGCTGGCCATCGTGATGACGCTCGGCACGCTCTCGTTCCTGGTGACTACGCCCGAGGTCTGGGTTCCCGACCTGGGCAGCGGAGAATTCGGGTTCCCGCTGCTGTCGGGCGCGGGACGGCTCGTGATCAAGGACACGGCCATCCTTGCCGGCGCGGTGGTGCTGCTCTCCGACACGGCCCGAAAGCTCCTCGAGCGACGCCGGAACGCATAAAGCAAATCCCCTCCTGTTGCAGGAGGGGATTTTTGTTTGTTGCCGGGGCCGGATTAGGACGGATTATTTCTGTCGGAAATAAATCTGCATCGGGTGTCCTTTTCTCAAAAGTCCCCCTTTTCAAAGGGGGATTTAGGAGGATTGTCTGTACCGGATTTTTCGGGGATTGTACGGCTTTTGGGGTTGCAATCCCGTTTGGACACTTATTTCTGTCGGAAATAGATTTGCATCGGCACCCCCGAAAAATCCCACTTGTCGCGCATGTTGTTCTCGAGGAACCGGCGGTAGGGCTCCTTGACATACTGCGGCAGGTTGACGAAGAACGCGAACTGCGGCGTCGGCGTCGGCAGCTGGGTGACATACTTGATTTTGATGTACTTGCCCTTGGTTGCGGGGGGCGGGTAGTTCTCGATCAGCGGCAGCAGGAAATCGTTCAGCTCCGAGGTCGAAATGCGCCGCTTGCGCGACTGGTAGACGCGGATCGAGGTTTGCAGCACGTCGAAGATGCGCTGCTTGTTCATCACCGAGGTGAAGATGATCGGAATGTCGTTGAACGGCGCGAGCTTCTTCTTGAGGAATTCCGTCCACTCCTTCATCGTGTTGCTGTCCTTCTCGACCAGGTCCCACTTGTTGACCACGATCACGCAGCCCTTGCGGTTGCGGACGATCAGGTTGTGGATGTTCAGGTCCTGCGATTCGAGCCCCTGCTGGGCGTCGATCATCAGGATGCAGACGTCCGAATTCTCGATGGCCCGGATCGAGCGCATCACCGAGTAGAACTCGAGGTCCTCCATCGTCTTGCCCTTCTTGCGCATGCCGGCCGTGTCGACGAGGTAGAAATCCATCCCGAACTTGTTGTAGCGCGTGTGTATCGAGTCGCGGGTGGTCCCGGCGATGGAGGTCACGATGTTGCGCTCCTCGCCCAGCAGGGCGTTGGTGAGCGACGATTTTCCGACGTTCGGGCGTCCCACGATGGTGATGTGGGGCAGGTCGTCGTCCACCTCGGCGGCGGCTTCGGCGGGCAATGCGGCCATGATGGCGTCCATCAGGTCGCCCGTGCCGGTTCCCGACATCGACGAGATGCAGTAGGGATCGCCCAGCCCGAGCGCATAGAACTCGTGCGAGGAGTACACCTGGTCGTTGTTGTCGACTTTGTTGCAGACGAGGATGACCTTTTTCGAGGTCCGGCGCAGGATGTCGGCCATCAGCATGTCGAGGTCGGTGATGCCGGTCTTGACCTCCACGAGGAAGAGGATCACATCGGCCTCGTCGATGGCCAGCAGCACCTGACGGCGGATTTCGTCCTCGAAAATATCCTCCGAATTGACGGTGTATCCGCCCGTGTCGATCACGGAAAACTCCTTGCCGTTCCAGTCCGTTTTGCCGTAATGGCGGTCGCGGGTGGTTCCGGCCGTCGCGTCGATGATGGCTTTCCGCTCGCCCACGAGACGGTTGAAGAGGGTGCTTTTGCCGACATTCGGACGGCCAACGATTGCTACAAGGCTCATATCTTGTTCTTATTCTGTTTTTGCTCCGTTTTACAATTCCGGCGGGCGTAGTCGCGGCCTATGGCCGCGTTTACAAATTGGACCCACCCCTAAATCCCCACCTTGGCGGGGACTTGTCGCGTCGCGACCGGGATTCTGACCGGAATGCCACCATGAATTATTTGCAAAGATAGCGCAAACCGAGGGCAATGCCAAATTTATTTCCGTCAGATATACCGGCTTTCGGTGTCGCCCGCCTGCACGGGGTAGAGCAGCACGGAGCTGTAAGCGGCGAAAAACTGTTCGAGCATGGCCGGGATACGGCTCATGGCGGGGTGGTAGGAGATTCGCTCGCGGCGGCTCATCACGAACCACAGACAGTCGTCGTCGCGCAGGTCGTGCTCGAGCGACGGCAGGTCGTCCCACAGTTCGAAAGGCACGAAATCGAGGTTCGCCGTGCGTTTGCGGCCCTTCGGACGCAGGTACTCCATCGTCGTCGCGGGGGCGAAGACCACGATTTTGACGCCCGAATTCTCGGCCAGACAGCGGATACGTCGCAGCCACAGCTGGAATCCCGCCTCCTGCTCGGCCTTCTCGGGGACCACGATCAGGTGGCGCTTGATGGTCGTCAGGGGCTGCACGGGGTTGTAGATGAAGGTCGTGACGTTGCTTCGGGCCAGCACGTCGGCGGCCATCTTGCCGATGCCCGGACCCGTGCCCGTGTGAATGCCCGGAATCGCCGGAATGCCCGGGACGGCGGGCGCTCCGTGGTGCATGCCCATCACGATGTCGGTGATGTTGCGTTCGCGGACCACGCTGACGATGGCGTTGGAGATGTTCACGTCGTAGCGGAGCAGCTCCTGCAGGTAGATGTCGCCCGCGGCAGCCGCCGTGGCCGCCACGTCGAGGATTTTCTGGGCCCGTTTTTCGACGTTGGGGTCCTCGACCTGATTGTCTACGGCGTGCAGGGCGTAGAGTCCGTTGGGCTCCTTGGCCCGCTTGAGCATCGCGCTCAGGCCGACCAGTTCGTCGGCCGTGCGTTCGTCGGCCACCGGAATCAGGATGTGGTCTTCCTGCTTGGGACTCTTCTCCTCGGGTTCCTGCGTGTTGCGGATGGCGATGTTGTGGGCGCCGCGCTGGGTGGCGAAGGTCGAGACGGTGCAGGTGGCCAGAATCATCAGGATCGTGCCGTTGAGCACGCTCTCGCTCAGCAGGCGGATGGGTTCGCCGTCGGGCGTATGGCCCAGAATGACGTTGTAGCCCACCATCACGGCGGCCAGCGTCGCGGCCACGTGGGCCGAGCTCAGGCCGAAAATCACCGTCCGCTGGTCGCGCGAGAGGCGGAAGGTCTTTTGGGTGAGCCACGCCGCGATGAATTTCGCCGCGGTGATGAGCACGATCATGATGGCCGCCACCTCGATGCTCTCCCAGTCGCGGAAGAAGGCGCGGTAGTCGATGAGCATGCCCACGCCGATCAGGAAAAAGGGAATGAAGATGGCGTTTCCGACGAACTCGATGCGGTTCATCAGCGGCGAGGTGCGGGGGATCAGGCGGTTGAGGGCCAGTCCCGAGAGGAATGCGCCGATGATCGGCTCCAGACCCGCCAGCTGGGCGAGGTAGGCGCCCAGGAAGACCATCACCAGCACGAAGATATACTGCGAAACGTTGTCGCTGCACTGCTTGAAGAACCAGTGGGCCAGCCGCGGGAAGAGGAAGACGATGATGGCGATGCAGAGGAGCACCGAGCCGCCGAGCCTCCACCAGAACATTTCGTCGACGTTGCCCGTGGCCATGCCGACGATCACGGTGAGCAGCAGCAGGGCCAGCGTGTCGGTGATGACCGTGCCGCCGACGGCGATGGTGACGGCCTTGTCGCGTGCGATGCCGAGTTTGCTGACGATGGGGTAGGCGATGAGCGTCTGCGAGGCGAACAGTCCGGCGAGCAGAATCGAGGAGTAGATCGAGAATCCCAGGACGTAATACCCGGCCAGGATGCCGAGGGCCAGCGGGACGCAGAAGGTGTAGAGTCCGAAGATGAGGCTTCGCCAGCTGTTTTTCTTGAAATCGGACATGTCCATGTCGAGGCCCGAGAGGAACATGATGTACAAGAGGCCGGCCGTTCCCGAGAGGATGATGCTGCTGTCGCGCAGCACGAGGTTCAGGCCGTGGGGACCGATCACCGCACCCGCGATGATGAGCCCCAGCAAATAGGGGATTTTGAGTTTGTTCAGCAGCAGCGGAGCCGCGAGGATGATGACCAGAATCAGCATGAATTTCAGGATCGGGTCCTCGAGCGGCAGCGTCAGGTTTATAGGTGCGAATAGAAGCATGTGCGTCGATTGGAATTTAGACAAATATACGAAAATCTGCGTTCCCGTCCAAACGGTGCGCAGCGTTTTCTTACGATGCGGACTGATCCGTCGTCACTGCGGCCGGTTTTTCGCGGGCGAGCAGCGCCCCTGCGGCGATGAACACGGCGGCTCCCGCGGCGACCTGCAGCGGATAGACCGCGAGGTCGGCGGCGGGGATGAGCAGCGGGACGAGCGCCACGGCGCCTGCCGGGGCGAAGACGCGGCCGCTCCGCTCGAACAGGACGAAGAGTATGCCGCAGGCCGTGAGGGCGGCCAACGTCGCGGGCAGTCCGAGGAGTACGCAGAGCGCATAACGGCTTCCGGCGCCCAGCAGGGCGGCGGCCACGAGCAGCATCCAGATGGTCCCGGGGGCTTTGTGCAGTCCGGTTCCGGGGCGTGAGAATTCGACGAAGGTGACGACGAGCGGCGGCAGGACGAGGTAGGTGAGGCCGCTCCAGAGGGGCCCTGCGGCCAGCAGCATCAGCACCGTGAAGATGCGCAGCCACGCGAGGCACTCCCGGCTCCGCCGCGGGGCGTAGGAGACCGGGGGCAGGGGACGGCGCAGGCCCCGCCGTTCCATCCACCATTGCCCGCCCGAGAGCGTGAGCGTCAGGACGAAGACCGCGACGGGATAGACCGGGCTGTCGGCCCCCAGCACCACCGGAAGCAGGCACGCCGAGAGCATCGGCGCCAGCGAGGTGCGTGTGAGCACCTGGCATCCGGCGGCGAAGAGGAATGCGATGGCCATGGCTCCCGCTTCGGGCATCCCGGGCCAGCGGACGAGCAGCCAGCCGACCACGGCGGCGAGCGTCATCATCCAGACCGTCTGCCGGCGGCCGATGCGCCACACCTGTTTATCGACGACCCACATGCCGGCGGCCAGCGCCGCGATTTCGGGGAATACGATCTCCTGTTCGCCGAGCAGTTCGGCGGCGGCTGTCATGGCCGCGACGACTCCCAGGGCCGCAGCGTATCTTGCACGTTTTTTGTTCATTGACGGCTGCAAAGATACGCATTTGGGAAATAATCGGCATCCCGAACGCGTTTTTTAAGGAAAAAAACGTAACTTTGAAAAATTTGAAACCGGAAATTTCGCCTCGGATGAGCGTAGATAAAGTCGATCGGAAATTGCTCGGGCCCGTGCTTGCGGGCTTCTTCATCATGGGATTCTGCGACATGGTGGCCCCCATCACGGGGCGCATCGCCGCCGAATTCCCGGCCGCACAGCAGGCCGCCGTGAGCTTCCTGCCGACGATGGTTTTCCTGTGGTTCCTGGTGCTCTCGACCCCGGTCGCCGCGCTGATGAACCGCTGGGGACGCAAAGCCACGGCGCTCATGGGCTATGCCTTTACGATCGTCGGCCTGATGGTGCCTTTCGCTGCGGGCGCCGACTGCGCCCTGGGGTGGTATTTCGCGGGCTTCGGCCTGCTGGGCGTCGGCAACACGGCGATTCAGGTGGCCGTCAATCCCCTGCTGGCGACCATTGTCCCCGGCGAGCGGATGACCAGCTACCTGACCGTCGGGCAGATTTTCCGCAACACCTCGCTCCTGCTGCTGGCCCCGATTGTCACGGGACTGGTGGCCGCGACGGGTTCGTGGCGGTTGCTGCTGCCGATTTATGCCGGACTGACGGTCGTGGGCGGCGTGTGGCTGCAGCTGACCGCCGTGCCGGAACCCGCGCAGACGGAACGCGCCGCCGGACTGGCCGACTGTTTCCGGCTGCTGAAAAACCGCGCCGTACTGCTCTCGACGCTGGGCGTGGCCGCGTTCATCGCCGCCGACGTGGGCATCGGCTTCCTCTCGGTGCGGCTGATCGACAACCCTTCGTCGATACTCACCACCACGGGATTCTATGCCTGCCGCATCGTCGGCACGCTGGTCGGCGCGTGGGTGTTGGTGCGTATCTCCGACGTGAAATACCTCGGCTGGAACATGGCCGGGGCGCTGGCGCTGTGCATTGCGCTGCTGTTCGTGCGCAACGAGGCGGCGATCTATGCCGCCGTGGGACTGCTGGGCTTCGGCATGGCGTGCGTCTTCGCCACCTTCTATGCCGTGGCGACCAAGGCCGTGCCCGGGAACGCCAACGAGGTGGCCGGGCTGATGATTATGGCCATTTCGGCCGGAGCCGTCTCGGGACCCGTCTGCGGCGCCATCATCCGGGCTTCGGGCAATCCGCACCTGGGGATGCTGTTCGTCGCCGTGTGCATCGGCTACATGCTCTGGGCCTCTGTCAAACTGAAAAGTAAAAGTTGAAAAGTGAAAAATATGCGTAAAATACTATTGACCCTGCTGCTGGCGGGCGCCGTGCTGAGCGCCGCCGCACAACGTCCCCGCGCCCGGGTGGAGTGGGGCGTAGTCGGGGGTATCAACATTCCCGATTACACGACCAATATGGACGCCGCCGACGTGAAGAACAAACTGGGCTGGCAGGCCGGTATCGTCACGGCCGTCAATCTCGGGGCCTTCGCCGTCGAGCCGCAGATACTCTACGTCCGTCAGGGGCTCCGCATCCGTCCTTCGGGCGGCAAGGAGATCAACCTCAAATCGAACTCGATCGACGTTCCGGTGCTGGCGTCGTTCCGGCTGCTCAACCCGGTGCGCATCTATGCCGGTCCGGTCTTCACGGTGATGAACGACTGCAAGCAGAAATCGGGCGGCGACCTGCTGGATTTCGGGCGTATCCGTCCCACGCTCTCCTATACGGTGGGCGCCGGGGTGGTGCTGATGCGCCACCTGCTGATCGACCTGCGTTACAACGGCCAGTTCCGCTCGAAGCACGAGGTGGTGCTGCCCGACGGAAGCCAGCTCGACAAACTTCGTACCTATAATATTGCGCTTAGCTTCGGCTATCTATTCTGATCTATGACGGAAGCTGTCGGAAAGGAAATTACGATCGAGGGCGTCGATCCCCGCGAACTCTACGGGGCGCAGAACGTCTATCTCGAACAGATAAAATCGCTGCACCCCACGCTGAAAATCGTGGCCCGCGGCTCGTCGCTCAAGGTCCTCGGCTCCGAGGCCGAGACGCAGCGGTTCACCCGGCGCATGGATTCGCTGGTGGCCTATTACCTCAAGTACGGGCACGTCTCGTCGCAGGTCATCGACCAGTGTTTCTCGGGCGGCATCACGCAGGACGACGCCCCGGTGGACAAGGACGTGATCGTCTACGGCAACAACGGCAACATCGTCCGTGCGCGGACCGTCAACCAGCAGCGGCTCGTCAGGCTCTACGACAAGAACGACCTGCTGTTCGCCGTGGGGCCCGCCGGCTCGGGAAAGACCTATACGGCCATTGCGCTGGCCGTCCGTGCACTGAAGGAGAAACAGGTCAAACGCATCATCCTCACGCGCCCGGCCGTCGAGGCGGGCGAAAAACTGGGATTCCTGCCCGGCGACATGAAGGAGAAGCTCGATCCCTACCTGCAGCCCCTTTACGACGCTTTGAACGACATGATTCCGCCCGTGAAGCTCCAGAAATTCCTCGAGGACGGGACCGTGCAGATCGCCCCGCTGGCCTACATGCGCGGCCGCACGCTGGACAACGCCTTCGTCATTCTGGACGAGGCGCAGAACACCACTTTGTCGCAGATCAAGATGTTCCTCACGCGCATGGGCCGCAACGCGCGGTTCATCGTCACGGGCGACGTGACGCAGATCGACCTGCCCCGCCGGAGCGACAGCGGGCTGGTGCGCACGATGGAGATTCTGCGCGGCATTGCGGACATCGGCATCGTGGAGTTCGACAAACGCGACATCGTGCGGCATCCGCTGGTGAAACACATCGTCGAAGCGTTCGACAAACATGTCGAGAAGGAAGAGCCGTGACGACAGACGTCTCGCCCGAAGGGTAAGCCCCCGCCGAGGGCCGTTTAAGAAACGGCTTTTAGAAATGGGAGCGCAGAATTGGGCCCGAGTGCAGTAACGTTACTCCGCCTCTGAATCCCGGCTCTTAGCCGGGTGGGTCAGACTTGTAAACGCAGTCGCAGACTGCGACAACGGCGGTCGGATACGAAAAGAGATTTGAAAAATATACAAACAACTTAAACTTTGATAAGCTATGGATCGTAATTTGGCTGCGCTGAAACCGGCGCTCGTCTGGAAACATTTCGCGGAGATCGTCCGCATTCCGCGTCCCTCGTCCCACGAGGAGAAGATCCGCAAATACATCCTCGATTTCGCCCGTGCGCAGGGCCTCGAATGCAAAGAGGATTCGGCGCACAACGTCTATGTCTCGAAACCCGCTTCGAAGGGGATGGAGAACCGCAAGGGCGTGATTCTGCAGGCGCACCTCGACATGGTGCCGCAGAAGAACAACGACAAGAAATTCGATTTCACGAAGGACCCCATCGACGCCTATGTCGACGGCGGCTGGGTGACGGCCGACGGCACGACGCTCGGGGCTGACAACGGCATCGGCGCGGCGGCGATTCTCGCGGTGCTGGAGGACAAGTCGCTCGTTCACGGTCCGCTGGAGGCTCTTTTCACGGCCACCGAGGAGACCGGCATGGACGGCGCCTTCGGACTGAAAAAGGGGCTTCTCAAAGGGGACATCCTGCTGAACCTCGACTCCGAGGAGGAGGGCGAGCTCTACGTGGGCTGCGCCGGAGGTCTCGATGCCAACATCACCTTCAAGTATAAGGCCGAGCCGGCGCCCGCCCGCAACTACACCGCTGCGAAAATCTCTGTCAAGGGCTTCAAGGGCGGTCACTCGGGCATCCAGATCATCTGCCAGCGGGGCAATGCCAACAAGGTGCTGTTCCGCCTGCTGAACGCCGCTCCGTGCGACGTGCTGCTGGCGTCGGTGGACGGCGGCGGTCTCAGAAACGCCATTCCGCGCGAGGCCGAAGCCGTGGTGCTGGTCCGGACGAAGGAGTACGACGAGTTCGCCAAGGCGCTGAAAGCCTATGAGAAAGTCATTAAAACGGAATATGCCGGTATCGAGGATGCCGTGTCTATCAAGGTGAAGGAGGTTGAAAAACCTGCCGAAACGCTCCCGAAGGAGGTTTCCGCGAATCTGATCAAGGCCGTGGTCGCCTGCCCCGACGGGGTGCAGAAGATGTCGATGGCGATGCCCGGACTGGTGCAGACCTCCACGAACCTCGCACGCGTGGTGTCGGACGGCAAGAGTGTGAAGCTCCAGTGCCTGCTGCGCAGTTCGGTGGGCAGCGAGAAGGAGGCGCTGGGAGAGTCCATCGCCGCCGTCTTCGCGCTGGCAGGGGCCAAAACCGAGCTCACGGGCTCCTACGACGGCTGGAACCCCAATATGGAGTCGCCGATTCTGAAGGCCATGACGGCTTCCTACGAGGCGCTTTATGGCCGGAAACCCGCCGTGACGGCCATCCACGCCGGACTGGAATGCGGCATCATCGGCAGCAAATACCCCAGGATGGACATGATTTCGTTCGGTCCAACGATCTGCTATCCCCACTCGCCCGACGAGAAGGTGGAGATCGCTTCGGTGGGCAAGTTCTACGATTTCCTGGTGGACACGCTGCGCAATATTCCCGAAAAGTAGCCGGAACGTGTCAGTCAATTCCGAAACCTGGTTCGTTATCGTCAATCCCGTGGCCGGAGGCGGCCGCGGGCTCGACCATTTTCCGCAAATATCGAAGCTCCTGCGCGATGCGCACATCCTTTGCGAACCGGTGTTCACCGAGCATAAGTTCCATGCCACGGAGCTCACCGTGTGGGCCGTGCGCGAGGGCTACCGCCGCATCATCGTCGTGGGCGGCGACGGCACGCTGCACGAGGTGGTGAACGGACTGTTCATCCAGCAGGAGGTGTGTCCCAGCGACGTGCTGCTGGCCGTGGTGGCCGTGGGAACGGGCAACGACTGGGTCCGCACGTTCGGCATCTCGAACCGCTATCAGGACGCCGTGAAGGCCATCAG
The DNA here is from genome assembly GCA_001941065.1 of Alistipes sp. Zagget8. Lineage (GTDB taxonomy): Bacteria > Bacteroidota > Bacteroidia > Bacteroidales > Rikenellaceae > Alistipes. The sequence continues at coordinate 18,638 of MSHJ01000010.1, read as the reverse complement.
CGAGGGATATTCGTTCCTGCAGGATGTCGGGGTGGTCTCCTACGAGGAGGCCCACTACCGCCAGAGCCGCTATATGGCCAACGTCGCCGGAGCGGGTTTCGACGCCCATGTCGTGCGCAAGCTCTCGCACCTGAAAAAGAAGGGTCACAAGAGCCGCTGGCGCTATACGTGGTGTCTGGTGAAGAATTTCTTCCGCTACAAGTCCACGGGTGTCAAGGTCTGGGTCGACGACCGGCTGGTTTACAACAACCTGCTGCTGTCGGCGGCCGTCGGCATCTGCAAGTTCAACGCCGGAGGTATTCAGCAGCTGCCCGAGGCGGTTGCCGACGACGGCATGCTCGACCTGTCGCTGATCCGCCCGGTGCATTTCTGGCACCTGCTGTTCCGGTTCCACTACCTCTTCAACGGCGGCATCTACCGCATCCGGCATATTCTGCAGGAGCGCGGCAGCCGCATCCGCATCGAATCCTCGCCCGAGGTGTCGGTCGAGATCGACGGCGAACCGCTGGGACACACGCCCCTCGAGTTCTCGGTGCTCCATCAGGCCGTCCGGATCGTCGTGGGGCGCGATTTCTTCGAGAAAGCCTCCTGTATAGCCGGATAACGGCCGTGACCGGATAAGAAACGGGGACCTGACAGATGTCGGGTCCCCGTTTTTCGTTGATGCGTCGAATTACTTATCGGCGTAGAGCGACCGGGCGATGCCCAGCTCCAGACCGCGCAGTTCGGCCAGTCCGCGCAGGCGGCCCAGGCACGAGTAACCCGGATTGGTCTTTTTCTTCAGGTCGTCGATCATCTGGTGCCCGTGGTCGGGGCGCATCGGGATAGAAATCCCGCGCCGCTGCTGAATCTCCAGCAGCGATTTCATCACGTCGTACATCGGCACGTCGCCCTCCAGGTGGTTGGCCTCGTAGAAATTGCCCTCGGCGTCGCGCTGCGTCGAGCGCAGGTGCACGAAATTCACCCGGTCGCCCTGACGGAGCATCATCCCCGGCAGGTCGTTCTGCGCCGACACGCCGAACGAACCCGTGCAGAGGCACAGACCGTTCGATGCGTTGGGAACCGCTTCAACCAATTTCTCGAAATCGGATTCCGTGGAGAGGATGCGCGGTAGTCCGAGAATCGGGTAGGGGGGATCGTCGGGGTGGATGGCCAGCACGGCGCCAACCTCGTCGGCGACGGGAGCCACCTCTTTGAGGAACGCGATCAGGTTGCCGCGGAGGGTCTCCGCATCGACACCCTTGTAGCGGTCCAGCTCCTGCTGGAACTGCTCCAGCGTGAAGCTCTCCTCCGAACCGGGCAGACCCGCGATTATGTTGCGGGTGATGAGCTCGATCTCTGCGGCGTCCATCCGCTCGAAACGGGCTTTGGCCGTGGCTCGCTCGGCCTCGGTGTAGTCCTTCTCGGCGCCGGGGCGCTTGAGGATGTGGAGGTCGAAGGCCAGGAACGCCGCGCGTTCGAAACGCAGGGCCCGCGAGCCGTCGGGAAGCTCATAGGCGAGGTTCGTGCGCGTCCAGTCCAGCACGGGCATGAAATTGTAGGTGATGACCTTGACGCCGCATGCCGCGAGGTTGCGGACCGACTGTTTGTAGTTCTCGATGTAGCGCTGGAAATCGCCCGTGCGGGTCTTGATGTGTTCGTGCACGGGGACGCTCTCGACGACCGACCACACAAGGCCCGCGTCGGCAACCGTCTGCTGACGTTTTTGGATCTCCTCGACGGTCCATACCTCGCCGTTGGGGATGTGGTGCAGGGCGGTCACGATGTCCGTGGCCCCGGCCTGGCGAATGTCTGCCAGCGATACGGGGTCGTTGGGACCGTACCACCGCCAGGATTGTTTGCATAGATACATGACAGAATGTGTTTTTTAATTTAGACCGTCTTCCCGCAACCGATTGCCGTATTCGCAGCCTACGGCTGCGTTTGCAAATCTGACCCACCCCTAAATCCCCGCCTCGGCGGGGACTTTGCCTGCGGTGGACAGATACGGTCCGAGAATTTCGGCTGATTCCTTTTAACTATATAGAAAATGCGTCGAAACCGCCGTCGACGACGGCCAGGGCGCCCGTCACGAACGACGAAGCGTCGCTGATCAGGTAGTGGATCGTACCCAGCAGCTCCTCGGGCTCGGCGAAGCGGCCCGCCGGGGTGTGGGCGATGATCGAACGCGCACGGTCGGTGTACGAACCGTCGGGGTTGGTGAGCAGCGTGCGGTTCTGGTTCGTCAGCAGGAAGCCCGGGACGATGGCGTTCACACGCATCTCGGGGCTGAATTTCGTGGCCAGCTCGGCGGCCATGTATTTCGTGTAGTTGCCGATGGCGGCCTTCGCTGCGCCATAACCCACCACGCGGGTCAGCGGTCGCAGCGCCGATTCGGAGCAGAAATTGACGATCACACCCTTTTTGCGGGCCGTCATGGCCTCGCCCAGGACCGTCGTCGGGAGCACCGTGCCGAAGAGGTTGAGGTCTACGACCTTCTTGAAGGCGTCGATCTCCAGGTCGAGGAACGATTTCTCGGGCGGGATCGTCGCGCCGCCCATGTTGCCGCCGGCGGCGTTCAGGAGAACGTCGATACGGCCGTATTTCGCAAGGATAGCCTCGCGGTTGGCCGTCAGCACCTCGCGGTTCAGGACGTCGGTCACGAGGAACAGCGCATCGCCGCCCTGCTCGCGGATCGAAGCCGCAAGCGCTTCGCCCGACTGCTCGTCGCGGTCGAGAACGACGACTTTCGCCCCCTGTGCGGCGAGGTATTCGCAGATAGAGCGGCCCAGGATGCCGGCACCGCCCGTCACGACGACGACGCGGTCATGGATGTCAAACAGATTTTTCATGGTTTTCAGATAAGATTGTTTTTATAGTATCGGATATTCTCTTTCAGCAGGATGTCGATCGGCATATTGTTCTCTGCCGTGTCGGGACGACGCCCCTCGACCAGCCATTCGCACAACGCCATCACCCCGCGGTAGCCCTGCGCCTCGGGACGCTGCGCAACCAATGCCGTCACGACGCCTTCGTCGAGCATCTGCCCGTTGCGGCGGATGACATCGTAACCCACCAGCCGCACGTCCGTGCGCCGACGCGCCGCGAGGTAGCCCGCCAGGATGTAGCACGTCGAATTGAAGGTCACGGCTCCGGCAATAGCGCGGTGTTTCAGCAGCAGGTCGTCGAGCACCTCGCGGTTGTAGGCTTCGTCGTCGAGCCGCAGCGCGGCGTAGTGCAGTTTTCCCCGGAAGCCCTGTTGCTGCAGGTAGCTGCGAAATCCCTCCTCGCGGCTCCGGCACTGGTTCGAACCCGCATCCCCGCGGTGGATGATACGCCCCACGACGATGTCCGAACCCGGGTCGAGGCGGTCGTACAGCAGCCGTGCGGCGACCGCTCCGGCGTCGAACGACGACGTGCCGAAATAGGCCAGCTGGTTGCAACCCGGGAGGTTCGAATCCACGAAAACATAGGGCACGCCCCGTTCGTCGAGCTCGCGGGTGAACGGGGACACCATCTCCGCGAAGAGCGTGGCGAGCACCGCGCCGTCGAACGTCTCGCCGCGCAGCGTCGCAAGTAGTTTTTCGAACGACGAACGGTCGTACTGGTCGAAGAAAAACTTGCGGACCGCGACGTTGTAACGCCGGGCCTCGGCCTCGGCGCGGACGATGCCGGCATCGAAATCGGCCCAGTATTCGCCTTGCGCGAAGCGCGGCATGACCACCGCGAGCGTGTACTGGCGGCCCGAGGCCAGCGAACGGGCAATCAGGTTGGGGCGGTAGTTTACCTCGTGCAGCACCTCGTTGATGCGTGCGAGGTTCTCCTCCGAGACCTTGCCGCGGTTGTGGATAACGCGGTCAACGGTGGCCACCGAAACACCCGCCATGCGGGCGATGTCGACGATGCGGACCGTCGTATGTTCGTTGTCTGACATGCTTTGCGGAACGGTTTGGGTTTTTCTACCGCAAATCTAAGCATAATTTTTCAAAATCGCAAGTGTGTGCGCACACACCCGGCTAAGAGCCGGGTTTTAGGGGGCGGTGGCAGGTCATCCGGTTTCCGGGCCTCACCGACGCTTCGACCCAGGGCGAACACGAACACGACGAACACAGGCATGACACCCTTGTTCGTGCGTTCGCGCGTTCGCGGTCAGTCATTGCGAGGCTTGCGTAAGACCATCCCGTTTCCGCTCCCGGACAGTGGCTGCGAAAAAAACGACGCGCCCCGGATGGAGACGCGCCGTCGAATCGGACCGGAGCCGGATTATTTCTTTTGGACGGGCGCTGCCGGGGACGCAGGGACAGTCTCGGTGATGTCAATCTCGGTCACAACCCAGCTGAAAAGGTCGTTGGCACACTGGCTCTCCAGCTGGCGGATTTGCGACAGGTCGGTCGTGTCGGCCAGAATGGCGTTGAAGAACTGGTCCATCGTGGCGTAGGTCGCATTGACCTTCTCGGCGAAACACGTGTAGAAAGCCTTCTGCTGGGAGTGGTCCAGACCCGCCGGAAGCACGCCCTGCGCAACGAGGGCGCTGTACGGATAGATGTGGCGCATGTTGTGGGCGTCGGCGTCGAGTTCGTCGACGATGGTCGATACGACGACCATGTCGACCGTGTCGTCCACGCCCTGCATCTCGACAAATTCCACATAGACGGGATAGCTGTTTTCGAGCTGGCCGGCCACATCGTCGGTGAACAAAACGAATTCGGCATCGTTCAGGTCGTCGAGGTAAACCATCTGGCGGTAGCTGCGCAGCGCTTCGCGCATGGCTTTGCGCTGTTCGTGATTCCATTGGCGTTGCTGCGAGCAGCCGATCAGACCCGCGGCGAACAGCGCCAGCAGGGGGACACAAAGGAGAATTTTTTTCATTTTTTGCCTTGATTTTGGTTTTACTTTCAGGGGAACGCAATCCGTGTGCCAAAAAAATGCTATATTCGCGCAAAATAGCTTGTTATGGATGTGCTGAGTTTCCGCGACTACTGCCTGTCGCTGCCCCTGACCGAGGAGACGACACCTTTCGACGAGACCACGCTGGTGTACAAAATCGGCGGACGGATGTATGCCTGCGCCGATATGGAGGCGTTCGGATGGGTGGCCGTGAAATGCGACCCCGACGAGGCAATCGCGCTGCGCGAGCAGTATGAGGAGGTCGGTCCGGCGTTTCATTTCAACAAGGTGCACTGGAACGGCATCCGCACCGACGGCGACCTGCCCGATGCCTTCATCCGCGAACAGATTCGCAACTCCTACCTGCTGGTCCTGCGGCAGAACGTCACGCCCCGCGCACGCCGCGAGGAAATACTGAGTTATATTGAGGCCCACGGCCTTCCCGAACCCGCCTAAGAGGCGGGTTTTAGGGGCGACGGCAGGCCGTCCGGTTTCCGAACCTGACATGCGCTTCAATCCAGGGCGAACACAACGAACACAACGAACGCACGAACATGGGCATGACACCCATGTTCGTGCGTTCGCATGTTCACTCGGGATGGCAGCGCCGAACTGGCCCCGAGACGGGATGACCTGCCACCGCCCCCTAAAACCCGCCTCTTAGGCGGGCGGGCGGAGCGGTTTTCTATAAAATGTAGAAACCGAAGCCGCCTTTCGGGACTTACCTTTGCAGAGCGCGCATGCTATCCACCTGCAGGATTTATCCTTAAATCCATTTCTTATCATGGAACTCAAACCATTGCCTTTGGCCGGAGTTGTAGACCCCGGTACGGACCCCTATTTGGCCTATCTGCGCTGCACGGCCCTTTGGCTCGAAGCCGCGCGGCTCAATCCCTGGATCGACGCGCTGAAACTCTCGCTGCGCGAAACACCGTTGACAGGCTACTGTCAGGAACTCGATTTCACCACCTTTTACGGACACGACGACTATGCTCGAAAACGAATTGCTCGACGTTACAACGGACTTGTATAGGCCCGCCCCGGAGCCTGAGGGCCCCGATTTCGAACCCTATCTGATGGACCTCACACGCGCATTGTCCGAACCCGTGCCGGTCATCCGCTGGCATGCCCTGACGGTCGGTTCCGAGGGCAACATCTCGGCCGTGGTCGGCGAGGCCAAGTCGAAAAAGACCTTTCTCTGCTCGGCCATTGCCGCGGGAGTGCTCTCCGAGCGGGGCTACATGGCCTTCGGGCCGCAGCCCGGACGGGTGCTGTGGATCGACACCGAGCAGGCCGAGGCGCATGTCCAACGGGTGATGAGGCGGGTTCACCGCATGGCCGGTTACGACCAGCATCAGAATCACGACCGTTTCTGGACCCTCGCCTTGCGCGAACTCGACCCCAAAATCCGCGCCGGGGTGGCTTTCGCAGCCATCGAGCGTCTGCGGCCCCGGCTGGCGGTGATAGACGGCATCGGCGACCTGCAATACGACACCAACGACCTGAAGGAGAGCGAGCGCATCGTGACCGACCTGATGCGCATCTCGTCGCAGCTCTCCTGTCACATCCTCTGCGTGCTGCACACCAATCCCAATTCGGACAAGGCCCGCGGGCACACCGGATCGGCCCTGCAGCGCAAATCCGAATCGGTGTTTTACGTCCACCGCATGGGTGGGGCGTCGGTGGTCGAGCCGCAGTTCTGCCGCAACGAGCCTTTCGAGCGTTTCGCCTTCACGGTTAACGACGAGGCGCTTCCCGTGGCGTGCGACATTCCGGCGGCGGCCCCGGTTGCCGAGGACCCTTGCGTGGGGGTGCTGCGCGACGATTTCGGAGGTTCGGGCGACCGTATTGTCTTCACGATGCGCCTGTCCGAAAAGCTGGGTTGTTCGACCGACGCTGCGCGCATGCGTATCGGCAGGGCCGTCCGCACCGGGAAACTGCAACTTTCCGACGACGGACGCGAGGTTTCGATTCCGTGGTAACCCCGCCTAAGAGGCGGGTTTTAGGGGGCGACGGCAGGCCATCCGGTTTCCGAATCTGACATGCGCTTCGACCCAGGGCGAACACAACGAACACAACGAACGCACGAACATGGGCATGACACCTATGTTCGTGCGTTCGCACGTTCACTCGGGATGGTAGCGCCGAACTGGCTCCGAGACGGAAAATCTTGCCGCCGCGCCTAAAACCCGCGTCTTACGCGGGCTAGACGTCGCCAGCGGAGGTATCCTGCGACGGCGAGTAGGGAGTAGAGGGCGTATAATCCTGCGGTGAGCGGAATCCCCTTGTAGAAATACAATCCCACGGTCACTACGTCCACGGCCAGCCATACGAGCCATTGCTCGACCTGCTTGCGCGAGAGCATCCACATCGCCACGATGCTCGCGGCCGTGGTCCCGGCGTCCCAGAAAGGCACGGTGCTGTTGGTGAAGCGCACGAGCAGCAGGTAGAGGACCGCGTGAGCCGCGAGGTAGACCCCGACGAGCGCCGGAACCTGCCGCAGGGGCGTGTGCACGATGGCCGCGGACGCCTTTTTCGGGGCTTCGGGCGTGTCGTTCCCGGCGGCCCTGCGCCGTGCGCCCTGCCATACCGCCCAGCCGTACAGCCCCGCCAGCACGTAGTAGACCTGCATCGAACAGTCGGCATACAGCCCCGCCTTGAAATAGAGTGCGCCGTGGACCAGCGGCATGACGAGTCCCACGATCCACAACCGGATGTCGGCGCGGTATTCGAGCCAGAGATACAGCAGGCCCAGCAGGACCCCGGCAATCTGCAGGATGAGTTTTACGTCCATCGTTTAAAAGCGCACCGTGACGTTCGCCAGCACGTTCAGCGGCGCCTGCGGGAAATAGAAGGCGTGGTCGGTCTGCGTGCCCTCGTAGGCTTCCGACCAGCCGTAGCCGTTGCCCTCGTATTCGGTGTCGAAGAGGTTGTTGACCAGCAGGCCCACGCGCACGCTGCGGGCTGCGCGGGTGCGGAACGTGTAGGCGAGGTTGAGGTTGGTCACGCAGTAGGCGTCGAGCGCCATGTTGGGGTTCTCGTAGTTGGTGAAATACTGCTTCGAGACATACTGCGTGTGGAACACGGCCTCGAAACCCTTGTGGTGGAAATCCAGCAGCAGCCCGGCGATGGTCTTGGGCGAGTAGGAGAGGCGCGTGGTGCCCATCTCGACGGTGTGATAACCGTATTCGCCGGCCACGTTGCCCGTCTGCCCGTAGTCGACCACCCGGTGCACATAATTTTCGATGCGGTTCTGCGAGAAGGTGGCGTTGGCCCCCACGGTGAACCACCCCGTCGCACGCCATGCCGCCGAAAGCTCCACGCCCCGGCGGTAGCTGTCCGCCACGTTGTCGTTCAGTGCATCGTAGCCGTCGTTGATGCGTCCCGTGGGCACGAGCTGGTCCTTGTATTTCATGTAATAGAGGTTCACGCCCAGCGAGAGGCGCGGCGCCGTGTACTGGTAGCCCAGTTCGTAATCGTAGAGCTTTTCCGACGAAGGGTAGGTGTTGGCCTCGGCGAACATGTAACGGTCGGTGAAATCGCTGCGCGTGGGCTCCTTCTGGGCCACGGCGAACGAGAAATAGAAATTGTTGCGCTCGGCGAGCGTGTAGCTCACGCCCGCGCGGGGATTGAAGAAATGGTACTGTTTGTCCACGTCGATGGGCTGCATGCCGACCTCTGCGGAGACGTAGTTGTCGTTCACGCCGTCGGACTTGTAGTTGACATAGCGGTACTGGAGGTCGGCGAACAGACGCAGTCCGTCTATAATCTGCCAGTTGGCGCGGGCGAACAGGTTGGCGTCCTGCTTCGTGGCGTCGTTGTCGTACCAGCGGCCTCCGAGGGCCGACCGGTCCACGCCGTCCACCCAGTCGAGCGTGCCCCAGTGGGGGCAGGTGTAATAGCTGTACGAGCCTCCGAACACGAGGTCGAGGTTCCGCACCGAATAGCCTGCCGAGGCGTTCAGGCCGGCGAGGTGGTTGCGCATGATCTTTTCGCGGATCAGGTCGGCCTTCGTGTCGGCCAGCTCGGCCGGAAGGGTGAGATACTGCTTCAGCTTGGCATCGTCCTTATACTGCTTGTAGTAGCCGTAGCCGTAGGTGTAGAACCCCGTGGCGTTGAGCGTCCATTTTTCGTTGAAACGGTGGGAGAGCACCAGCTGGTTGTTGATTTGCAGGTAGTTGTCCGTCTGATCGTCGTAGTAACCGACGGTCGCACGCTCCGTTTTGCCGTCCTCCGTATAATAATAGGAGTGGGGGCCGTCCGAGGTGTAGTACATGCCCTCGGTGTGAAACCGCCGGCCGTTGAGGCGCATATCTTCCTTGGTCACGCCGGTGTAGGTGAGGCCGGTCTTGGCCTTGCCGCCGAACGAGAGGAATTTGAGCATCGTGTTGCCGTTGTAGTAGCCCGCCTGGAACATATACGACTTGAGGTCCGTGGCCCCGCGGTCGATGTATCCGTCCGATCCGATGTGCGACAACCGCGCATCGAGGGTCCAGTGGCCGCCCAGGAGGCCCGACGAGAGGTGCACGGCCTGTTTCTGGGTGTTGTACGAACCGTAGGAGAGCGATGCGTCGCCTCCGAATTCGGTCTGCAGGGCGTCGGTGGTCATGTTGATGGCGCCGCCGAAGGCTCCCGTGCCGTTGGTCGAGATGCCTGCGCCGCGCTGCACCTGCACCGTGCCCACCGACGAAATCAGGTCGGGGGTGTCGTACCAGTACATCGCGTGCGAGTCGGGGTTGTTCATCGGGACGCCGTTGATGGTGACGTTGATGCGCGTGGGGTCGGTTCCGCGCAGGCGGATGGCCGTGCCGCCGATGCCGATGCCGGTCTCGTTCGTCGCCACGGCCGAGGGCGTGAAGGCGATGAGCGAGGGAATGTCCAATCCGTAGCTGTTGCGGGCGATGGCTTCGCGCCGGATGTCCGAGTAGGCCACGGGGGTGTTGCGTGTGGCGCGTGTGGCGGTCACCTCGACCTCCTGCAAACGGTACATCCGCACGGAGTCTCCGGCGTTCGGCGCCGCGTTCGTTCGTTCGCCGCGTTCGGCGGGAGCTTCGGCCCGCAGTTGTGCGGCCGGGCAGAGCGCGGCAGCCGCAAGAATCAAGAAAATCCTTTTCATCGTTAAACTTTTTGAGTTAATAGACTGAAAAGGGGTATGAGTTGTTGATTACGCTTCGTCCCGGTCTCGGCATTACCCGTCTCCGGTTCAATGGGTATAATCTCAGCCTGACAGTAAGGCACCCCTTTGAAATATCGGGTGCAAAGATAGCGATTAAATTCATAATTCATAATTCAGAATTATTTCGTTTGCAGATGCCGAAATCCGATCTCTGCAGCGTTAAAAATGTGCATTGTGCATGCTGCATCGTGCATTGTGTATTGTTTTGTCGTCTTTTTTGCTTAATTTTGCGGCTTCATTGAAAATTACCCGTTGCAGATGAAACTCATGTCATTCAGACCCAAGCTCTTCGACACGCTGAAGAGTTATTCCCGCGCGGATTTCCTGCGCGACCTGATGGCCGGCGTCATCGTCGGCATCGTGGCCCTGCCGCTGGCCATCGCTTTCGGCATCGCCTCGGGCGTCTCGCCCGAGAAGGGCATCATCACGGCCGTCATCGCCGGATTCGTCGTCTCGCTGCTGGGCGGCAGCCGCGTGCAGATCGGAGGTCCCACGGGCGCCTTCATCGTCATCGTCTACGGCATCGTCCAGCAATACGGCGAGGCGGGACTGCTCGTCGCCACGCTCATGGCCGGCCTGCTGCTGCTCGTCATGGGATTTTGCCGGCTGGGCACGGTCATCAAGTTCATTCCCTATCCCATCATCGTGGGCTTCACGAGCGGCATCGCCGTGACGATCTTCACCACGCAGGTCCCCGACCTCCTCGGGCTCGATTTCGGGGGCGAGGCCGTTCCGGGCGATTTCGCCGGGAAATGGATGCTCTATTTCCGCCATTTCGGCTCGGTGAACGGCTGGGAGGTGCTGGTGAGCGCTGCGAGCATCCTGCTGATCGCCCTCACGCCGCGCGTCATGCGCCGCATTCCGGGTTCGCTCGTGGCCATCGTCGCCATGACCGTCGGGGTGTGGCTCCTGCGCACCTATGCCGGAATCGAGGGGATCGACACCATCGGCGACCGCTTCACCATCAGCGCCGAACTGCCCGCCGCATCCCTCCCGGCCATCGACTGGGAGGCAATCCGCAGCCTCTTCCCCGTGGCCGTCACCATCGCTATTCTGGGGGCCATCGAGTCGCTGCTGTCGGCGACGGTGGCCGACGGCGTGATCGACGACCGCCACGATTCGAACACCGAACTCATCGCCCAGGGCGCCGCCAACCTGCTGACGCCGCTTTTCGGCGGCATCCCGGCCACGGGCGCCATCGCCCGCACGATGACCAACATCAACAACGGCGGCCGCACACCCGTCGCGGGCATCGTCCATGCCGTGGTGCTGCTGCTCATCCTCGTGCTGTTCATGCCCCTGGCACAGTATATTCCGATGGCCTGCCTGGCGGGCGTGCTGGCCGTCGTGGCCTATAACATGAGCGGCTGGCGGATCTTCCGGGCGCTGTTGCGTAATCCCCGGTCGGATGTCGCGGTACTGCTCGTGACCTTCTTCCTGACGGTGGTCTTCGACCTGACCGTCGCCATCGAGGTCGGGCTGCTGATTGCCTGCGTGCTCTTTATGAAGCGCGTGATGGAGACCACCGAGATTTCCGTGATTCGCGACGAAATCGACCCTTCGGCGGGTCTCGACGTGACTTTGCATGAGGAGCCCCTCGCCGTGCCCAAAGGGGTGGAGGTCTACGAGATCAACGGGCCCTATTTCTTCGGCATCGCCACGCGTTTCGAGGAGCTGATGGCCCAGATCGGCGACCGGCCCCGGGTGCGGATCATCCGCATGCGCAAGGTCCCGTTCATCGACTCCACGGGCATCCACAACCTCACGACGCTCTGCGAGATGTCGCACCGGAGCAAAATTACGGTGGTGCTCTCGGGCGTCAACGACGATGTCCGTGCGGCGCTCGAACGTTCGGGTCTCTGCGACCTGCTGGGGAGCAGCAATGTCTGCCCCGACATCCGGGCTGCGCTGGCGCGGGCCGCGGAGCTTGTCGCCGAACCGGAGCAATAAAACGAAACGGCGGTCCCATCGGGGACCGCCGCTTTTCGTATCGGGGTGATTCGTCAGAACGTTCCGAAGCGGAACACGATTTTCTGGCAGTACAGCTCGCCGGGCTCCAGCAGCGGCGAGGGGAATTCCGGATGGTTCACGGCGTCGGGATAGTTCTGGCACTCCATCGCCACGCCGTCGTAGTCGGCATAGCGGCCTCCCGTCTTGGTCTCGGGGCATCCGCCCGCGAGCCAGTTGCCCGTGTAGATCATCACGCTGGGCTGCGACGAAAGCACCTTCACCGAGCGGCCCGACTTAGCCTCGCGCAGTTCGCCGACCTCGCCCAGGATGTTGGGTTTCCAGTTGTCTATGACGAAGGGATGGTCGTACCCCTTGAAATCGCGGATGTGGTTGAACTCCGAGTCGATACCGGGGCGGAACGTCCGGAACTCCGTAAAGTCCTGCGGCGTGCCGGCAGCGTCCAGCAGTTTGCCCGTGGGGATTTGCTTGTCGTTCATTTCCAGCACTTTCGAGCTGTTGAGCCGCAGCTCGTGGTCGAGGATCGACCCGCTGCCGTCGCCCGCGAGGTTGAAATAGACGTGGTTGGTGAGGTTCACGACCGTCGTCCGGTCGGTCTTGGCCAGATAGGTGATTTCCAGTGCGTTGTCGTCGTCGAAATCGAAGACTGCCTCCACGCACAGTTCGCCGGGATAGCCCTGGTCGCCGTCCTCCGACACGAGCGCCATCACCACGCGGTTGGTCTCCACGCGGCTCTCCCAGATGCGGTTGGCGAATCCCTTCGTGCCGCCGTGCAGGTGGTTCACGCCGTTGTTGACCTCCAGCCGGTACTCTTTGCCTTCGACGGTCATCTGCCCGAAGGCGATGCGGTTGGCGCACCGGCCCACGCTCTTGCCCGAAGCGGCTCCGTCGAAGAAATAGCCTTCGGGATGTTTGTACCCCAGCACCACGTCGGCCATGCGGCCCTCGCGGTCGGGCATCTTCACCGAAACGATTGCGGCGCCGTAGTTCGAGAGCTGCACCTCGGCTCCCGAGTCGTTGCGCAGCGTGTAGAGGATGATCGCCTCGCCTTCCGGGGTCATGCCCCAGACGTTCTGTTCGATTTCTACCATTTTATTCTGCAGGTTTTAGGTTGTTCAGCAGGTTGTCGATACGCTTCAGACACTCGTCCTTGCCGATGAACGACGTCACGTCGTACATGCCCGGGCCTTTCCCGGCGCCCACGAGCGCCAGGCGCAGGGTGTTCATCACCTGTCCCATGCCGTAGCCCTTCTCCTCGATCCAGGCGTGTACCGTGCGTTCGGTGTTCTCCATCGAGAAATCGCCGATGCCTTCCAGCACGCCGCGCAGCTCCCGCAGGATGGCGGGATTCTGGCCTTTCCAGTACTTTTTGGCCTGCTTCTCCTCATACTCCGCGGGGGCCGTGAAGAAGAACGACGTGAGGTCCCAGAGGTCGGTGATGAACGTCGCGCGTTCCTTCATGATGCCTGCGGCCCGGCCGGCCAGCTCGTCCGACACCTCGATGCCGTGTTCGCGCAGGATCGGCTGGTAGAGGTCCGCCAGCTCGGCGTCCGTCTTGCGGTGCATATACTGGGCGTTGAACCACCTGGCCTTGTCGGGCTGGAAGCGGGCGCCCGATTTCGAGACGCGCTCCAGCGAGAAGCTGTCGATCAGCTCCTGCATCGAGAAAATCTCCTGCTCCGTGCCGGGGTTCCATCCCAGCAGCGCCAGCATGTTGATGAACGCCTCGGGGAAATAGCCGTCCTCACGGTATCCGTGGGCGGTTTCGCCCGTCGGGGAGGTCCAGAACAGCGGGAATACCGGGAATCCCATCTTGTCGCCGTCCCTCTTCGAGAGCTTGCCGCCGCCCGTGGGTTTCAGCAGCAGGGGCAGGTGGGCGAATTGCGGCTGCGCGTCCGTCCACCCGAAGGCTTTGTACAGCAGGTAGTGCAGGGGCAGCGACGGGAGCCACTCCTCGCCGCGGATGACGTGCGACACCTCCATCAGCCGGTCGTCGACGATGTTCGCCAGGTGGTAGGTGGGCAGCGCGTCGGCCGATTTGTAGAGCACCTTGTCGTCGAGCGTCGAGGTGTTGACCTCCACGTGGCCGCGAATCAGGTCGTCCATCCCGACCACCTCGTTTTCGGGCATCTTGAAGCGGATGACCCACTGGTCCCCGCGGTCGATGCGGGCCTTCACCTCTTCGGCGGGCAGGGCCAGCGACGTGGCCAGCTTTTCGCGCACTGCATAATTGTAGGCGAAAGCCTCGCCGCGTGCCTCGGCCTCCCGGCGCAGGGCGTCGAGCTCCTCGGCGGTGTCGAAGGCGTAGTAGGCCCATCCGGCGTCCACCAGCTGCAGGGCGTATTTGAGGTATATTTCGCGCCGCTCGCTCTGGCGATAGGGGGCGTGAGGACCTCCGGCGCCGACGCCTTCGTCGATCTCGATGCCGCACCATTTGAGCGATTCGAGGATGTACTCCTCGGCACCCGGGACGAAACGCTGCGAGTCGGTGTCCTCGATGCGGAGGATCATCGTGCCGTTGTGCCGGCGGGCGAACAGGTAATTATACAATGCCGTGCGGACGCCTCCGATGTGCAGCGGTCCGGTGGGGCTGGGTGCGAAACGCACCCGAACGGGTCTTTCCATGGATATATTGTTTGCTTTTAACAGTTTGTTCCCGTTTGGTCTTTTGCCGTGTTTCCGTCGTTGCGGGGCGTGAAACGACGTGGCAATCCGGGGGTGATGTTGTAACGTCGCAGCGCGGCATCGCAGATGCGGGCGCAATGACGGCTGCGATTATCGTATCCGATACTCGATCCGCATCGTGATGCGGGCTTTCTTGTTGCGGTTGGCGGTGTTGAACGATCCTCCGGCCGAGAACTCCTCGTTGGAGTTGGCTCCCGTGATCTGGAAGACGCCCATGCGTGCCGACGAGACGCTGCCGATTTTCGCCCCGGCGTTCACGGCGATCTTCTCGGCCCGCGTGCGGGCGTCAGCCGAGGCTTTCTCGATCAGCCCCATCTTCACGTCGTCGAGCTTCGTGTAGTAGTAGTCCGGGGCGTATGCCTCGATGGACACGCCCTGGGCGATGAGCGACGAAATTTCGCGCGAAATGGTCTCCACCTTCTCCACGTCCGATGACTCCACGGTGAACCGCTGCCGCAGCTGATAGCCCTTGAACCGCTGCCCGGCCCAGTTGCCCGAGGCGTTGTAAACCGGATCGTACTGCTTGTCGACGTTCACGAACTCGAAGACTGCGGCGTCGGCCGGAAGGCCCTTCGACGCGAGGTACTGCTGCACCTTGGCCTTGCTCTGCTCGATCCGGGCGTATCCCGACGCCACGTCCTGCGCCTCGGCGGTCAGCGTCCCGGACCAGACGATCAGGTCCGACGTGAATTCCGTTTCGCCCAGACCCGTTACGACGATCGTGTCCTGCGACCGGTATTTGTAGGTGTAGGCGCGTGCGAGCACGACGGCGCAGACGATGGCCGCGATGCCCAGGAGGATGTACTTCGAATTTTTCATGGCGGTATGTTTTTTAAGGTTCGTTGCCGAGTGTCAGACGTTGAACAGGAAATGCATGATGTCGCCGTCCTGCACGACGTATTCTTTGCCCTCGATGCCGATTTTGCCCGCATCGCGGCACGCCTTCTCCGACCCCAGCGCCACATAGTCGTCGTACTTGATGACCTCGGCGCGGATGAATCCCTTCTCGAAATCGGTGTGGATGATTCCGGCGGTCTGCGGGGCCTTCATGCCGCGCGAGTAGGTCCAGGCGCGGGTCTCGTCGGCTCCGGTGGTGAAGAACGTCTCGAGGTTGAGCAATTTGTAGGCCGATTTGATCAGGCGGGCCACGCCCGACTCCTCCAGCCCGAGGTCCTCGAGGAACATCTGGCGTTCGTCGTAACCCTCCAGCTCGGCAATGTCGGCCTCCGTGGCGGCGGCGATGATGAGCATTTCGGCCTTCTCCCCGGCGATGGCGGCCTTCACGGCTTCGGTGTAGGCGTTGCCCGTCGCGGCGCTCTTTTCATCGACGTTGCAGACGTAGAGCACCGGTTTGTCGGTCAGCAGGTTGAGGTCGGCGACCAGCTTGCGGTCCTCTTTGTCCAGCTCGACCGTGCGGGCCGAGAGGCCCTGCTCCAGCGCCGCCTTGTATTGCAGCAGCAGTTCCACGGCCCGTTTGGCGTTCTTGTCGCCGCCCGAGGTGGCCTGCTTCTGGATTTTGCCCAGACGTCCTTCGACGGTCTCGAGGTCCTTCAGCTGCAATTCCGTGTCGATGATGCCTTTGTCGCGCACGGGATCGATCGTGCCGTCGACATGGGTGATGTTGCCGTTGTCGAAACAGCGCAGCACGTGGATGATCGCGTGGGTGTTACGGATGTTGCCGAGGAATTTGTTGCCGAGTCCTTCGCCTTTCGACGCGCCCTTCACCAGCCCCGCGATGTCGACGATCTCGATTGTCGTGGGGACCACGCGCTTGGGGTTGTCGATTTCGGCCAGGCGGATCAGCCGCTGGTCGGGGACCGTGATGACGCCCACATTGGGTTCGATGGTGCAGAAAGGGAAATTTGCCGCCTGGGCCTTTGCGTTGGACAGGCAGTTGAAAAGGGTCGATTTACCCACGTTCGGCAAACCGACTATGCCGCATTGTAATGCCATTGATTCGTTGTTCGTTTAAAAATTGTCTCACCTGGAAATAAGTTCACAAAGATAGAAATTTCTTTTCAATATTCGGCGTGGATTTCCGACAAAAGCCCTCGCGGCGGCATTGGTTCCGCCCCCGGCACAAAAAAAGCACCCGAGCCGGCGGGTGCTTTCTGAAAATGATGGGTGAACTTTTTATTTTTCGGCTATGGTTTTTTCGATCTCTTCGCAAAGTGTCTTTTCGGTCGTTCCGCCCAGCCCCATCTGGACGAAGCGCAGCTTGCCGTCCCGTCCGAAGAGCATGAACGTCGGCCAGCCGTTGACGCCGAAGGCGAGCGAGGCTTCGCGGTTGCCCAGTCCCACGGGGTGGCGGATGTCGTATTTTTTGACGAACCGGGTGATGTATTCCAGCTCCGGGTCGTCGTTGTTCAACCCGAAGACCGTGAGGGCGGGGTATTTTTCGTACAGCCGGTTCACGACCGGAATCGCCGACCGCGAAGCGCCGCAGCCCATCGTCCAGAAGAGAATCAGCGTGGGTTTGCCTTCGAATGCGCTCCGGTCGACGGTGCCTTTGCCGTCGACGATGGCCGAGAACTCCGGCATCGGGCTTCCGACGGTCAGCATCTCGTACTCGGTGCGTTCGTAGGGCTTGGCCTCGGGGTAGTCGGCGAACATCCACTTGCGGTCGGTTTCGGGACGGTCGAAGACGTAATCGGTGTAGTAGACCATGTCGTAACCGCCCGCATCGTTCGCCGAGCCTTCGCCGCGCAGCAGTCCGTCTTTCTTCGAGAAGATGAACTTGTAGACGAATTCCCGCGGCATGTCGGCCGGGAATTTGTAGAGACTCTCGCCGTAGATGCTCTTGTTTCGCAGCGTGACGCCGATCTGGCGGCATTTGAGCCGGTCGATCACCGTGTCGGTGAGCATCGTGATCCGTGCCGTCGTGTCGGCAGCGATCTTCGGCAGGACCCGTGCGAAAGAGAACGGCGATCCGGCGTATCCCGTGATGGGGATGAAGGGTTTGAGGATGGGGTAGGTCTCGTAGTCGTTCTTCTGCAGGTAGCGGTAGCTGTCGCGCAGGCCGATGACGAAGAGTTCCGTGCCGTTGTAGATGACGCGCGAATCCGCACTCGTGGCCTGGAAACGGATGCCGATGACGGTGTCCGCCGGGTTCGGCTCGGCGTAGACCTCCAGCGTTTCCGTGCCGGAGTCGCGCTCGGAGACGGCGTTGAACCGGATCGCGGAGGCTTTCGACCCCACGACGGATTCGGAATATTCCGTGAGGTATTCGGCGGCGGTTTTGTCGTCTTTGCAGCAGGCGGCCGCAAGCACTCCGCAGACCAGGATGAAAAGAATCTTTTTCATAGTCGGATCTTAATAATTTTGAGTGAGGTTGGGGTTGTAGTTCGTGGCGTTCTGCGGGAAGGGGAAGATCCACAGCGGCGAATCGGGACGCAGTTCGAACTCGTGGCCCTGCATATTTTTGTGCAGCGTCTCCTTATAGGCGTCCTCGGTGTTCCAGCGCTTCAGGTTGACGAAATTGCGGTACGAGAACCAGTTTTCGGTGCGGGAGAGTTGTTTGAGGTACTTGAACGCCGTTGCCGGATCGGCCGCCGACTGCGGGGTATAGGGATCGATGCGCTTTTCCCGGATGGTGTTGATGATCTTCATGGCCTGCTGCAGGTCGTCGCCCTTGTTCGAACGGATCAGGCACTCGGCCCGGGTCAGGTGCATATCGACCGTGGTCAGTCCGCCCGTGGTCATGTAATATTCGTTGTTGTCCCACATCGTAAGCCCCGGAACGCCGTAGATAATCAGTCCGATGGGGAATCCCGACTCGTCGATCTTGGGAAAGTGGTTGAGCGAGATGCTTCCCGGCTCGAAATCCGCCATGATCTCGTCGGTGTAGGCATGGATGTTCGGGCGCTCGTAATACGCCGTGAAAAGGTCTTCCTGACAGTCTACCTTCGGACGGACGAAAGCGCCGTCGATCAGCGGGCGCTGG
>MSHJ01000009.1 GCA_001941065.1 Alistipes sp. Zagget8 | reverse complement strand
TGCCGTCGCCTATGCATGGACCTTCCCGGCCGACGCCGAGGCCAACGGGCTGGCAAACCGCACGGAGCGCTGGTACAAGAGCGACGACGGAGCGGCCCGGATCGACGCCGTACGCGCCGTCAACCCGAGTTCGAACAGCGCCGACATGTCCTTTACGCTGGGAGCCGACAACGAGATCGGCCGTCTGCTGATGTACGGGTTCGCGCTGGACGACTACTGGCTCTTCACGGTTCCCGTCACCGATTTCAAAGCCAACACGACGCTCAACGTCAAGGCGCTGATCTCCTCGTCGGCCTCGGGCCCCAAATTCTACATACTCGAATATTCGGCCGACGAAAAGGCCTCCTGGACCCCCGTGAACACCCGAACCATTCAGGATAAGGCTACGACGGACAGCGAAAACCGCGACATTACCTATACCTATATGATGCCCGACTCGCCGGCCAATGCCGACGTAGCGGTCGACGACAACATCACCGTCCCGACGGCCGTGGCATCCGGGAACATCTACATCCGTCTGCGGGTTTGCGACGCAATGGCCGGGAACAAGGCCAAGAACATCGTCGCGGCCAATGGCGGAACGACGCGCATAAAGACCAAGGCCGGCACCTGCCCGGCATTCACCGTCACCGAAGTACAGCCCTGATCCGCAAACCGGCTGCGACCGATTGCGGTCGGCCGCAGCCGTTCAAAAGAACCCCGAATTTAAAAACTAAAGATATGAATCTGAAAACTTACATACGGAGCATATTCCTGTCCGTGGTCATGCTGTTGTCCGCCGCAGGCGCATGGGCGCAGGCTCGCAGCGTCACGGGTATCGTCTACGAGACCGACGGCAAAACCCCGCTCGTGGGCGCCGCGGTCATCCTGAAAGGAACCACCACCGGCGTTACCACCAATGTCGACGGAACCTATTCGATCCAGGTCAAAAGCGACAGCGACGTGCTGGTATTCCAGTCGCTGGGCTATGACACGCAGGAAATTCAGGTCGGCCCGCGCACGGCCATCAACGTCACCCTCAAGGAGTCGTCCCAGAAGATCGAAGACGTGGTCGTGACGGCCCTGGGCATCACCCGTTCGGAGAAATCGGTCGGCTACGCCATCACGAAGGTCTCGAACGAGTCGCTCACCCAGTCGATCTCCTCCAACTGGATCAACAACATGAACGGCAAGGTCGCCGGTCTGTCGATGTCGTCGGCCGGAACCGGCCCCGGCGGCACGGTGCGCGTCACGCTGCGCGGCGATTCGTCGCTCAACTACGGTTCGAACGAGGCGCTGTTCGTCATCGACGGTATTCCGATGCTCAGCGGAACGGTCGGATCGGGCTCCGGAGCCAACTACGCCAATGCGGACTCCCCGGTGGATTTCGGCAACTCGGTGGCGGACATCAACCCCGACGACATCGAGAGCGTCTCGGTGCTCAAAGGCCCCGCGGCGGCGGCTCTCTACGGCTCGCTGGCCCAGAACGGCGTCGTGCTGATCACCACCAAATCGGGCCGTGAGAAACCGGGCATCGGCGTCACCTACAGCGGCACGGTAACGCTCGAGAAGGCCGGGTTCTGGCCCGATTTCCAGAAGACCTACGGCCCCTCGGCCAACGGCGACGTGCTGCAGACCGACAGCGAATTCTCGGCCTGGGGCATCCCGGCGTCGGCAGCCTCCGACGGCATCGGCGTACAGCGTTCGATGTCGCGCTACACCTACGGCGAACGCTTCGACGCCAGCAAGGAACGCTACCTCTACATGTCGAAAAACTGGGAGACCGGCGAATACACCAAACTGCCGTGGGTCTATGCCGACGACTGGTACACCGGACTCTTCGAAACGGGCGTGACGTGGACCAACACCGTCACCATCGACGGTTCGACAGGCCGCGGAACCAGCGCCCGCTTCTCGTTCACCGACACGCGCAACGACTGGATCATGCCCAACACGGGGTTCAACCAGCAGAATTTCGCCCTCGCCCTGCAGCAGAAAATCTCGAAGCACATCCAGTTCTCGGGTAAGGTCAACTATGTGCGCAAGGACAGCGAAAACATGCCGATCTCGGGTTACAGCTCCTCGTCGCCGTTGTACGGCCTGATCTGGAACTACAACACCAACCCCGCGTCGACCTATGCCGACGAGTATTTCAACGGCCGCTTCACCCAGGCCAACTACGACGCGGCCATCGCCGGCGACAAGGCCGGACGCCTCGACCTCCAGAATTCGCTGATCTGTCTGGACCACCCGCAGAATACAGCCCTCAAGGACATCTACAACCCCTACCGCACGCTCTACGAAGAGCTGAACAAACTCGACCGCGACCGCGTGTTCGGCAACGTGAACCTCAACATCGAGTTCATGCCCCAGCTGACGCTGGCCCTGCGCGGAGGTATGGACATGAACATCGAGTGGCGCTCGCAGCAGAAACCCATGCTCGGCACGGGCTATCCCGAGGGTATGTACCGCGAGAAAACCATCCGCCAGTACGAATACAGTTCGGATTTCCTGCTCAAGTACAACGACTCCTTCTGGGACCGCCTCGGCGTGACGGCGGCCTTCGGCGGCAGCACGCTGCGCAACAAGTATTATTCGACGACCATCGAAGCGGCGAAACTGCTCAACGAAGGTCCCGGCATGTTCTCGTTCGCCAACTCGGCCGTGGCCCTCGACACCACGCCCTACCGCAGCAACAAGGCCATCCACAGCCTCTACGGATTCATCAACCTGTCGTGGGACGACACCTATTTCATCGACATCACGGCGCGTAACGACTGGTCGTCGACGCTGCACTCCAGCCAGTGGTCGTATTTCTATCCCTCGGTCTCGGCCAGCGTACTGTTGGACAAGGCCCTCAAGATCGATTCGCCCAACGTGAACATGCTCAAACTGCGTGCGTCGTGGGCCAATGTGGGTAACGACACCAGCGTCTTCTCGCTCTACCCCGATTACAGCACGACGGCCTATCCCGGCGGTTACGTCATCCCGACCACCATCCCCAACCCGCTGATCGCCCCCGAGAACAACGAAAGCTGGGAGGTAGGACTCGACACGCGGTTCTTCCAGAGCCGGCTGAACATCGACCTCGCCTTCTACAAGACCACCACCACCGACCAGATCATCAGCGCCTCGCAGAGTGCCGAAATCGGCGCCACGGCCATGAGGATCAACGCCGGACGCATTGAGAACAAGGGCGTCGAGGTTTCATTCCGCGCCGTCCCGGTCAAGACCCGCAATTTCACGTGGGAGATCACCGGCAACTGGTCGCTCAACAAGAACAAGCTCTGCGCCCTGACCCCCGAATGGGACCCCGCAACGCCGCTGCAGACCTCGACCTCGACGACCATCGGATCGCGCGTCTACATCAAATCCTACGTCGGGGAGTCGATGCACCACATCTACGGCAAGACCTTCAAGAAGGCCCCCGAAGGCTCTTTCTACGTCGATGAGGACGGCCGGCAGGTGGACTGCTCGGGCATGACGATCCTCAGCACCTCGACGGGACGCCCCTCCTTCACCGAACCCGACCAGTACATCGCCCAGGTGAATCCCGACTGGAAGGCAGGTTTCGGCACGACGCTGCGTTACAAAGGGCTCTCGATGACGGCGACTTTCACGGCCCAGGTCGGCGGCAACGCCTACTCGGTCACGAATTTCTCGCTGGCCTATCAGGGCAAGCTGAAGAACTCGCTCGACAACCGCGAGGACGGATTCGTTCTCGAGGGCGTGAACGCCATTACACAGGAAGACGGTTCGGTCGTTTACACGAAAAACACGACGGTCGTGGACAACGCCATCGAGTACTACCGCACCGACCTGTGGAACCGCGACAACGCCGAATCCAACACCTTCAGCACCGATTTCCTGAAACTCAAGGAGCTGCGCCTGGACTACACGCTGCCCAAGCACCTGGTGGCCAAGACCAAATTCCTGCAGGACGTCTCGATCGGATTCTTCGTGACCAACGTCTTCTGCATCACCGACTGGCCGCAGTACGACCCCGAAGCGGCCGGACTGGTCAACGGAACCAACATCTACCCCGGCATCGAGACCGGAACGTTCCCCATGACCCGGACCTACGGTTTCAATCTCAAACTTCAATTCTAAAAAACGGCGAATATGAAATACGCAAAACAGATCCTTACACTGGCGCTGCTTGCGGCCTGCACGGCCTGCACCGGGGACTTCGAGGAGTACAACACCAACCCCAACACGCTCACCGACGGCTCGATCGCACCCTCGTCCATGATGGAACCGCTCATTTACGACGCAGCCAAATCGATGGCCAGCTACATGCTCTCCATCGCCAACGAAATCTCCCAGGTGACCGTCGCCAAATCGACGCCCCGGCGCGAGCACTGCTACAACCTCGCCGACGGTAATTTCGCAAACATCTGGGACCTCTGCTACAAGTGGGCCGCCAACGCCGACCACATGCGGGGACTGGCAATAGCCCAGAAACAGCCCAATTACGAGGCTATCGCCCTGACGATGAAGGTCTATTACCTGTCGATCTGCTGCGATATGTTCGGTTCGATCGCCTACACCGAGGCGCTCAAAGGTTCGGAAGGCATCCTCCAGCCGCACATCGACTCCCAGAAGGAGGCTTACGAAGCGATGATCGCCGACCTGGAACAGGCCAACAGCCTCTACCAACCCTCCGTCGTACTGGCCAACGCCACCAAGGACGCCATTTACGGAGGCGACATCGCCAAATGGAAGAAATTCACCAACACGCTGCGCCTGCGCCTGCTGATGCGTGTGAGCGGCCGCAACAACGCCTTCACGCCCAGCGTCGGCGACCAGATCAAGCAGCTGCTGGCCGATCCGGCGACCTATCCGGTCTTCGAATCGAACGACGACGAAGCCACGGTCAAATTCACGGCCGCCGCCGAATACTACCTCAGCTATTTCAACACCAGTTCGTTCACGAGCGAGACCGACCTCTCGGGCGACCACCACGTCTCGGAGCGTTTCCTCAGCCTGATCTACAACCAGGCCGACGGCACGACGGACCCCCGTCTGCGCATCTGGATCAAACCCCGTTACAACGCCAGCCAGATTCAGCCGATGGTAGGCGCCATCTCGGGCTGCACGAACAGCTACAACAGCCGGCCCATCGCTGACCAGGAGCCGTTCCTGCACTACGAAACGCTGGTCAACGACACCAACCCCATCTACCTGATGGGCTACGACGAACTGCTTTTCATCAAGGCGGAAGCCGCCCTGAAGGGCTGGATCGCGGGATCGGCGCAGGAGTATTACGAAGAGGCCGTGCAGGCATCGTGCGAGAAATGGGGCCAGTACGGACAACGTGCGGCCTTCCCCGTATTGTCGGGCAGTTCGGTATCGACGACGCCCGTCTCGATCGTCCAGAAAGACATCACGACCCTCCTGGAGAGCGACCTGGCAAAATGGGACGGCACGGAACAGCGGCTGGCCGAGCAGAAATGGCTCTCGCTTTTCTGGGTCGTCGGTTTCCAGATGTACCACGAAATGCGCCGCACGGGCTATCCCGAGTGCAAGACCGGACTGGGCACCATCGAGCTGGACCGCACCGACGGCAAGTTCATCGCCCGCTACCCCTATCCGCTGATCGCCGTGGCCAACAACCACGCCAACTACGAGGCGGCCTTCGCCGAGCAGGGCGGATCGGTCAACGACAACACGATGATCTTCCCCGTGTGGTGGAGCGGCCAGGCCGTGGCCAGGGACGCCGGCTCACCGTGGCCGCACTCCTTCCGGCACAACGTAATCGCCGAGGAAAACTAATCACCCTTAAAAGACCGAAATCATGAATACGAAACAGATATTCCGCAATATGCTCTGGAAAGCAGCGGGCGCCATGGCGCTCCTGCTCCCGGCCGCCGGGTTGGTATCGTGCGACGACGACGATACGTCGGGCGGAGGAGCTTATTTCCGGCTGGAGGAGATGACCGCGAGCAAATACATCTCCAACGCTTCGGAACTGGGCTTCGACATCCAGCCCATCATCGGCGACGAAACCGCCGTCGTGGCGGGCTATGTCGTCCGGTCGAACCGGAAATGGACCGTCGAATGCAACTCCGACGACGCGGAGTGGCTCCGCATCTTCCCCAAAGCCGGCGAGAACGAAGGCCGCTTCTGGGTCTGCGCCAAGGACAACGATTTCACGTCCCCCCGCTCGACGACTCTTGTATTCCGCTACGCCGACGGCAGCCAGACCGAGACGACGATCGCCGTCAGGCAGTTGGCCAACATCCCCTACATCAATATCAGCCTTGCGGAGAACGGGACTCCGGTCGATGCCATCGAGGCGGAGCACGCCGCGAAGAGTTACGACGTCACCGTCTCCTCGAACATCGACTATTTCTATACGCCGGACCAAGACGACTGGTTCACCTTCACCGAGCTGGGCCACGGACTCTATCGGCTCGACATTCAGGCCTATCCCGAAGGGGCGCAGGAGCTGGAACGCAGCGGAAGCATCGATTTCAAAGGCGCCGGGGAGTTCTCCGGCACGACAGCGCAGCTGCCCGTACACCAGAGCATCGTGCCCTACATCCGGATCAACCCCGAGAGCTTCAGCCCCTCCTTCCCGGGAGCGTCGCCCAAGCCGGAGACCTTCACCGTCTACTCGAACTACGACTGGACGATCTCGATTCCCGAAGAGGACACCTGGTACACGGTATCCCCGGGTGAAGGCGAGGCCTACAAGAGCAGCACGGTGACGATCACCCCCGAGGCCAATAACTCCGACAAGCAGCGCAGTTCGACCTTCACGATCAAAGCCGGCACGGAAGAGCTGCCCGTGGTCGTCGCACAGAGGTCCAACGACGGAGAGTCCGAAATGGAGGGTCTCGACGTTCCGGCACAATGGATTTTCAACGTGGCACGCATCGACATCTCCAAGGTCCAGTTCGAGGATAACAACGCGATGAAATCGGCCTCCGGCAACGGCACGCTCTCCTACACGCACACCGCGCCGAGCGATCCCAACAGCAAATGCGCACGCATCCTCGGAAGCACGGGCGAGCCTTATATCACCGGCGGCTGGCCGGGCGATGAATGGCTCTTCTCGATCCCCGTCAAGAATTTCAAGGCCGGAACGAAGGTGTATTTCAAGGGAACGCCCCGCACCTCGGCGACCGGACACCTCTACTGGCGCATGGAATACAACGACGGCGGCGAATGGAAACCCGCCACCGAACTCAAAACGGCGACCGTGAACAGCCAAACGGTACAATACACCCACACCGTCACCGATGCCTACACTTCGATCGACTTCACCGTGACGTTCAGTCAGGGCATCGACAACGGCAAAGTCGAATTCCGGTTCGTATGCGCCGCCAACTGGCAGTCCGGAGGTGCAGGCGCCCTCGAAGCCCCCAACGGAGGTACGATCCGCTGGGCCGCCGACCGCGACGACGGCAAGGGCGAGACCGGTCCGACGATCAAGGTCGTCGACTGATCCCGGTCCGTACAAACAAATATCCCCGGCTCGAAAGAGAGCCGGGGATATTTTATGCAGAAAAAATGTAGAATCAGTTGATGTTGCGGCGGTCGGGTTCGTGATCCGGAGAGGCCGCCTCCATGTCAATCTGCAGCTTGACCATGTTGATGGCCGTAGCGGCCGCTTCGTCGCCCTTGTTGCCATGGCGGCCGCCGCAGCGGTCGAGGGCCTGCTGCATGTCGTTGACCGTCAGCACGCCAAACGCAATGGGCATATTCCACTGGATCTGCAGCTGCGTGATGCCCTGCGTCACACCCTGGCAGATGAAATCGAAATGGCGCGTGTCACCCTGGATAACGCATCCCAGGGCGATGACGGCATCGACATCGGTGTATTCCGCGAAAAACTGGACGCCGAGCGACAGCTCGAAGGTGCCGGGAACATACTTGATCTGGATGTTCATATCGGGACATCCCGCGGCACGCAACGTACGCACGGCCCCCTCCAGCAGCGCTTCGGTGACCTCGCGGTTCCACTCGGCCACGACGATACCGAACCGCATGTCCGCGGCCGAAGGCAGGGGTGAGTCGAATTTGGAAAGATTGTGATTCTTGGTCGCCATCGTCTTCCTCCGCTTATTTTACGCTGCCGAGCAGTTTCTCAGCCTCCCGGGCCTCCATCGAGGCGGGATACGAGGTCAGAATCTTCTCGTAGAAAGCCGCAGCCTTCTGCGCGTTGCCCATAGCCTGCTCCGCAAGACCCGCCTTGCGCAGGTACATCGGGGCCGTCAGGTTGTTGTCGGCGGCCTTCACGGCCTTCTCATAGAATTTCACGGCCTTGGCATAGTCCTGCTGCTCAACGGCGATGTCGCCCTGCAGTCCGTAGTTCTGCGCGTTGATCAGCGCTCCGGGGATGCCTTTCAGGTGGGAGAATTTGGCGAGGTATTTCGCGGCGTTCTCCAAATCGCCCGTGCGCAGGTAGCAGATACCCGCATAGTGCTTGGCAAGGTTGCCCGAGGGCGTGGAACCGTATTTGTCGACCACGTCGAGGAAGCCCGCACCGTTGGCGTCGCCGAGCAGCGCCAGTTCGAAATCGGGAGTTTCGCCCTCGAAACGGGCCTGAGCTTCGGAAATCATCTCAGCGGCCTTCTCGGCACGCGGCTGAACGATCAGCGCACGATACCCGAAAATGAGCGCCGCGAGCACCAGCAGGCCGAGGAAAATATAACCCATCGTCCGGCCGTTCTTCTCGAAAAAGAGCTCCGTTCTGTTCATTGCTTCGCCGAGGGTTTCCTGTTCGGCGACGTTCTGCTTTGCCATATTACTTTATTGTGTTTTAGTTTATAATTTCATACGATAGTCTGCAAAGATACAAAACTATTCACAATGTGCAATGTCGTGTCCGGATTTTTTGTACTTTTGTCCTATGCATCTGAAGAAAATTGCGCTGCTGAATTTCAAAAACATGACCCAGGAGGAGCTCGCCCTCTGCCCCGGCATCAACTGCCTGGTGGGAGACAACGGCGCGGGCAAAACCAACGTCGTGGATGCAGTCTATTACCTGTCGATGTGCAAGTCGTCGCTGCAGATGACCGACGCGCAGAGCATCCGCCACGGGGCCGATTTCTTCCTCGTGGAGGGGCAGTACGCCACCGACGCGGGCAAGAGCGAAGGCGTGGTGTGCTCGTTCTCGCGCAAGGGCGGCAAGGTCCTCAAACGCAACGGCAAGGAGTACGAACGGCTGTCGGACCACGTGGGGCTGATTCCTGCAGTGATTGTGTCGCCGGCGGACAGTGCGCTGATCTCGGACTCGGCGGACGAACGGCGCCGCTACCTCAACGCGTTCATCTCGCAGCTGGACCGCCCCTACCTCAACTCGGTGATGCGCTACAACGCCGTGCTGGCCGAGCGCAACCGCCTGCTGAAAACCCGGCCCGACGAGACGATGCTCCAAATTTACGACATGCAGCTGTGCGAGCACGGCAAGGCCATCCACGCCCGCCGGCAGGAGTTCGCCGAGCGGCTGCAGCCCGTCGTCGAGGCCTATTACCGCACCCTTTCGGGCGACCGCGAGCAGGTCGGACTCCACTACAAGTCGGAACTGAACGACCGCCCCTTCGAGGAGGTGCTCCTAGCCGCCCGGCAGAAGGACCTCGTCAACGAATTCACCACCGCAGGCATCCACCGCGACGATTTGGTATTGAAAATCGGCGGTTACCCCCTGCGCAAATACGGTTCGCAGGGACAGCAGAAATCGTTTCTCATTGCCCTCAAGCTGGCGCAGTACACCATCGTCGCCGAGGCGAAGGGCGAACGGCCGATCCTGCTGCTGGACGACCTGTTCGACAAGCTGGACGCCGGGCGTGTCGAACAGCTGATCCGGCTGGTTTCGGACGACGCCTTCGGGCAGATACTCATCACCGACTGCAATCCCACGCGCCTGAAAACCATTCTCGACAAGGCGGGCGGCGATTACTCGCTCTTCACGGTGGCCGACGGCACCGTGACGCAGGAACGCTCCGCCGCCCCGACCAACACCCCGGAATCATGAGACGCACCAAAACAATGCTGATGGGCGACCTGCTGGAGGAGTTCTTCAAACGCCCCTATATCGCCGCGAAAGTCGCCGAGGGCAAACTGCCCGACACGTGGCGCGAAATCGTCGGCGACCGCGCCGCGGAGGTCACCACCGAACTGCGGTTGGAAAACCACATCCTCCATGTGCGCATCCAGTCGAGCGTACTGCGGTCGGAACTCTTCTACCAGCGCGAGGCGCTCCGGGAGGAGATCAACCGCCGCTCGGGCGTCCGGCTGGTCAATGCCGTGATCATCCGATAAAACCTCTTGCACACCTAACAAAAGATGCCCCTCGCTGTGAGGGGCATCTTCTTTTATGCGACCGGTCCGGACCTATTTGACGATCACGGCGCGGTTGGCCTTCTGGTTGTTCTTGTAAATATCCTGCTCGTTGCCCTTGCCTTCGTAGGTCAGCTGCTTGGGATTCACGCCGCATTTCACGAGGTAATCGTAGACGTTCTTGGCCCGGTTGTCGGCGACGCGGCGGTTGCCGGCGGCTGTACCCGTCTGCTGGTCGGCATGGCCCACGATGGTATAAACCCGGTCTTTCGGGCCGTCCTTGATGACGTCGGCCATCAGTTCGAGGCGGGTCTTGTCCTTGGACGTGAGTTTCGACATGCTGTAATCGTAGAACACGATCGAATAGGGGCTCAGCGTATTCGTATTCCGCGCGGCGGCAGCGGCCTCGGCGGCAGCCTTGGCAGCGGCGGCCTTGGCGGCGGCATCCGCAGCGGCGGCATCCGCAGCGGCGGCGGCAGCTTCGGCATCGGCAAGCTGCTGGGCAAGCTGGGCGTTCTGCGCTTCAAGAGCGGCCGATGCGGCCATGCTCGCAGCCACGGCGTCCTGGAAAGCCTGGATGTCGGCAGCCGTATAACCCGGCACACCGCGCTGCCAGCCGCGCTGGTTGAAGCGGTAGGTCAGGCCGGCCGTAGCCGAGAACCCGAGGAGGTACTGTCCGTTCATCTGGGCGGGGCAAAGCTCCGACTTGGAGAGCAGGCCCTTGAGCTCGATGTTGAAATCGAACGCCGGCGAGAGGCGGAACTTGCTGAGCAGACCATACGTGAAGGCGAGCTCCTGATTCGTGTTGCCACCGTTGTCACGCTGGCTCTTGTCGGTGAAATTGGAAGCCATGTAGCCGAAGCCGACGAACGGCACGGCATACCATGCACGGTCCTCGCGGTAGCCGCCGATCCAGTTCGAGACGTTGAGCATCAGGTCCGTATGGACGAACATATACGGCCAGTCCATCTTGCCCATTTCGGGATCGTAGTTATTGAACCAGCCGCCCTGCAGCTGGGCCCGGAGGCCGACGACGGGATGCACCCATTTCGTGAGCGAGAAATTGCCCTCGAACCCGATGCGGTCGCCGAGGGATTTGAGATTGCTGCCGTTGCTGAAAGCCGTACCGGCTCCCGCACCGACTGAAATTTCCCAGTTATCCCAGAATCCGTTGGAAACGAAACCCGAGAAACTCGGCTTCTTCGGGGTGTCTTGCGCCCATGCGGCCGAGGCAAAGGCCGCGATCAGGAAAGTCAGAAAAATTCTTTTCATAGTGTACTCGTATTTAAGTTAATACATTCTCACTTCGAGCGTAAATGTACATCATTCCCTTCAAAAACCATTCATTTTCAGCAAAAAAGTACACACAAAGAGCGATTTTGATCCCAAAAGGCCGGAAAAGCAATCTTTTCCGGCCTTTTAAGAATACTGAATCAGACGTTTAGCGATACATCATCCGCACTTGGAATAGCCGCACGACATGCAGGTCAGGCACCCGTTCTGGTAGGCCATATTTTCCTGTCCGCAGCTCGGGCACTTGCCCTTGGATTTCGTGCCGTCGATGATATATTGTTTCAGCGCGCGGCAAACACCCGTCTTCCAGGTGTTGATCGACTCGCTGTCCAGGTGCAGGGACTCGATCAGCGACACGGTCTTCTCGATCGGCATACCGTGGCGCAGTACGCCCGAAATCAGTTTCGCATAGTTCCAGAACTCCTCGTTGAACAGGCGCGAAATGCCGCCGATGGTGTTCGTATAGCCGTAGCGGTCGGTGTACTGGAAATCGTAACGCTTGGTTCCGTCCTCCTCGCGCACCTTTATGATGAATCCCTTCTTGATTTTCGGGGGAATGAACATGGCATCCTCCTCGATTTTTCCCGTGAAGACCTCGTAAGGACGTCCGTCCTGCAGGCCCACGAAGGCAATCCAGTCCTCCGAGCCGTTCTTGAACCGCACGATGTCGGCGGGAATGGATTTCGGACGCTTCTGCACCTCGCCGGGATGCTCCTCGCACTTTTTCTTGTTCTTGGAGTTCTTCTCCAGCAGCACGCCGTCGCGGCAGCCGTCGCGGTAGACCGTGACGCCCTTGCAGCCGCACTCCCACGCCGTGCGGTAAACGTCGGCCACCAACGCCTCCGAGACGTTGTTCGGCAGGTTCACCGTCACCGAGATCGAGTGGTCCACCCATTTCTGGATGGCGCCCTGCATCTTCACCTTGGCCACCCAGTCGATGTCGTTGGCCGTGGCGCCGTGGTAGGGCGACGCGGCGACCCACCGGTCGAGCTCCTCGTCGGAAATCGTGGCGAGTTTCGACGTATCGTAGCCGTTCGCCTCCAGCCATTTCACGAAATTGTGGTGGTAGACGTTGTATTCCTGGAACTTTTCACCCGTTTCGTCCTCGTAGTCCACGTGCGTGTCCTTATCCGAAGGGTTGATCTTGCGGCGGCGCTTGTAGACCGTGCGGAACACCGGCTCGATACCCGACGTGGTCTGCGACATAAGCGACGTGGTGCCCGTCGGGGCGATGGTCAGCATGGCGATATTGCGGCGCCCGGTCTTCGTCATCTCCTCGTAGAGCGCCGGATCGGCCTCGCGGATGCGGGCGATCATCGGGTTGTTCGCCTCCTTCGCGGCATCGTAGAGCGGGAAGGCGCCGCGCTCGGCGGCCAGCTTCACCGAAGCCCCGTAAGCCGCCAGGGCGAGGGCTTTCTGCACCTCGACGGCAAAATCGGTCGCCTCCTGCGTACCGTAGCGCAGCCCCAGCGCCGCGAGCATATCGCCCTCGGCCGTGATGCCGAGGCCCGTGCGACGGCCCTTCTGCGCCATCTCGCGGATCTTCTTCCACAGCTCCAGCTCCACGCGGCGCACATCCATATCCTCGGGATCGTCCGCAATCTTCTGGATAATCAGCTCGACCTTCTCCAGTTCGAGGTCGATGATGTCGTCCATCATGTGCATCGCCTTGTACACATGGCTGCGGAATTTCTCGAAATTGAATTTCGCATCGGCCTTGAACGGATTGTCCACATAGCTCAGCAGGTTCATGGCCAGCAGGCGGCACGAATCGTAGGGGCAGAGCGGAATCTCACCGCAGGGGTTGGTCGAAACCGTCGTGAAACCCTCGTCGGCATAGCAGTCGGGAATGCTCTCGCGGATGATCGTATCCCAGAACAGCACGCCCGGCTCGGCCGATTTCCACGCATTGTGGATGATCTTCTCCCAAAGTTTTTTGGCGTCGATGTCCTGCTGGTATTTGGGGCTGTCCGACTTGATCGGGAACTGCTGGTGGTATTTCTTGCCGGCAAGCGCCGCACGCATGAACTCGTCGTCGATCTTGATCGAGACGTTGGCGCCCGTGACCTTGCCCGTATCGACCTTGGCGTCGATGAAACGCTCGGCATCGGGATGCTTGATCGACAGCGACAGCATCAGCGCACCGCGCCGGCCGTCCTGAGCCACCTCGCGCGTAGAGTTCGAATAACGTTCCATAAAGGGCACGATACCCGTCGACGTGAGCGCCGAGTTCAGCACCGGACTGCCCGTGGGACGGATGTGCGAGAGGTCGTGCCCCACGCCGCCGCGCCGCTTCATCAGCTGCACCTGCTCCTCGTCCATGCGGAAGATGCCGCCGTAGGAGTCCGCGGGATGCTTGTGCCCGATCACGAAACAGTTCGACAGCGACGCCACCTGGAAATTATTGCCGATACCGGTCATCGGTCCGCCCTGCGGAATGACATAACGGAAATGATCGAGCAATTCGAACGCCTCCTCCTTCGACAGGGGATTGGGATACTTTTTCTCGATGCGGGCGATCTCGCCGGCGATGCGTTCGTGCATCTCGCGCGGCGATTTCTCGTAAATGTTTCCGAAAGAGTCCTTGAGCGCGTACTTGCTCACCCACACCGTGGCGGCAAGATCGTCTCCGTCGAAATAGACTTTCGACTCGGCAACCGCATCGTTGTAATTGACCTTCTGCGGAGCTTCAGCTTTGGTGGCTTTTGACATAACTACTTAATTCTTATCTATTGTCTTCAATTTTTGCGTCCCGTCCGGAAGAACCCGGTTCTACAAAATTGCGGCTTTTCCCAATAAAAAACCAACAGCCGGGACCTATTTTATCCACAAATTATTTACAAAAGAACAAAAGGCGCGTCCCAGGCATCCGGGGCGCACCTTCGGCCTGTCGGCGGAGACTATTTCACCGCCACCGCGTCGATCTCGACCCGGGCGCCCATCGGCAGCGCCGCGACCTCGTAGCACATGCGTGCGGGCATCTCCGCCGTGAAAAACTCGGCATAGACCGCGTTCATGGCAGCGAAATCGCCGATAGACTGCAGCAGAACGGTGGTTTTCACCACGTCGGAATAATCGTATCCGGCTTCGCGGAGGATGTGACCGAGGTTCGTGAGCGACTGGCGCGTCTGGGCTTCGATGCCCTCGGCCATCCGGCTCGTCGCGGCGTCGATCGGGAGCTGGCCCGAAACATAAAGCGCTCCGCCGGCCTCCACGGCCTGCGAATAGGGACCCACGGCCTTGGGCGCATGGGGCGATGCGATGATGGTTTTCATAGGTAAAGGTTTTTCGCATGAAAAAGCCAGGCGGACGCAAAACCGGATTTCACCCGGTCCTGCCATGTCTCCCGACTCATAAATGTGTCGTTACGACACCAAAGGTACAATTAATTCCCTATATTTGCAGCAACGAACAAACGAAAATCAGATGAAGATTTTGCTCAGAATTGCGGTTGTCGCTGTCACCGGGGCACTTATCGCCGGATGCTGCAACTGCCGCGCCTACCAGAAAAAAGCCCGCCGACCCCTGGTGGGGACCGAATGGCAGCTCATCCAGCTCGGCGGAGAGACCGTCCGTCCCGAAAAGGACAAATTCACCCTCACGCTGCTGGCCGAAGGCAACCGCCTGACGGGCGTCGGGGCCTGCAACCGCCTGTCGGGCATCTACAAGACCGACGACAAGCGCACCCTTAAAATGGGACCGATCGCCTCCACGATGATGGCCTGCCCCGGCATGGAGCGGGAACACGCCTTCGCCCGGGCCCTCGAAGCGACCACCCACTACGACATGGACGGCCCGATGCTGCTGTTGTTGAGCAACGGCGAATTAAAAGCCGTTTTCCAGGCGAAACCCTGACAGGGTTGTGCTGCCGACAAAAAATCCCGGTTCTCACGACGAGGACCGGGATTTTCAGTTTCGGGAAAACAACCTATTTCAGGTGCGGATTCAGGCTGCGCCACTCGTCCACCGAAGGCAGGATGCCCATCGAGATCACCTCGTCGCGCAGTTTGCACAGGTGCTCGTAGCTCTCCGTGAGCTTCTTGTGCTCCTCGGCCGTGCCCTGCACGTTCTTGTACGACACGCCATCCTTCGTGATGGAGGTCTCCATCGCCATCAGGATATGCTTGAACTCGTCGTTATGCACGAATACGCCGGCGGGATACTCGAACGGTTTGCCGCCCATGGCCGCCGCGATCATGCAGATCGAAAGGTAGGCCGGGCTCTGGAACGACGAACGCCCGCGCAGGTCGATGATGTGCTTGCCGCCCTGGATCACCCGCTGCTGCAGGTCGGCCCAGTCGCCCTCGGGCATCTCCTTGCCGATCAGCTCCGAAAGGGGCCGTCCGGCGACGAGCGTCGTCGAGGCGAAGACCGCCATCTGCTCGCCGTGGCCGCCGTAGGTGCGGCAGTTGCGGATTTCGTCGGGCGAGATCTTGAAATATTTGGCCAGTTCCGAACGCAGGCGCGTGGAGTCCAGCGCCGCGAGGGTCGAAACCTGCGAAGGCTTCAGACCCGCATATATCAGCGTGATAAGGCCCGTGATGTCGGCCGGGTTGAAGACCACCACCACGTGCTTCACATTCGGGCAGTAAGCCTTGAGGTCCTTGCCGAACTGCGCGGCGATCTCGGCATTGCCTTTCAGCAGGTCCTCGCGCGTCATGCCCGCCTTGCGGGCCGCGCCGCCCGACGAAACCACATAGGCGGCATCGGTCAGGGCCTCCTTGATGTCGGTCGTAAAGGTGATGTTCACCCCTTCGAAGGCACAGTGGAAAAGCTCTTCGGCCACGCCTTCCAGCGCCGGTCCATAAGGATCGTACAGGCAAATGTTCGGCGTCAGGCGCATCATCAGCGCCGTCTGAGCCATGTTCGAGCCGATCATGCCGGCCGCACCCACGATAGTGAGTTTCTCGTTCGTTACAAAATCCATAGTGTATTGTGTTTTAATACCTTGTACTTTTTTTCATCGTCTTGCCGTACGCAACCAGATTGCTGACCAAAATGGCAGCCCCACCCCAACAGTTCGGCGCGAAATCCGGATCAAAAAACCCGAAACCACCCGTCGCCCCCTAAAACCCGCTTCTTAAGCGGGATCGATTTCGCGGCGGTTGAGCAGGGCGTGGGTAATCGTCAGCTCGTCGACGTATTCCAGCTCGTCGCCGAAGCCGATGCCCCGGGCGATGGAGGTGATCTTCAGTCCGGGGAACTGCTTCAGGCGGTTCATCAGGTAGAAAAGCGTCGTTTCGCCCTCGACCGAGGTCGAGATGGCGATAATCACCTCCTTCACCCCGCCGCGGGCGATGCGGTCGCACAGCAGGTCGATTTTCAGGTCCGAGGGCGAAATCCCCTGCATCGGCGAAATCACCCCACCCAGCACATGGTACATACCCCGATACTGACGCGTGTTCTCGACCGAAAGCACGTCGGCCACCTGTTCCACGACGCAGATCGTCGCATGGTCCCGTTCGCGGTCGGCGCAGATCGGGCAGATGTCCTCGTCGGAGAGGTTGTTGCACTGCGCACAATATTTCACCTCGTTGCGGAAACGGTCGATGCTGGCAGTCATCTCGGCCACCGAATCCCGCTCCATGCGCAGGATATGGATGGCCAGACGCAGTGCCGTGCGGCGTCCCACGCCCGGGAGCTTCGAAAGCTCGCCGACGACGTCCTGTAAAAGTTTCGACATTTAAATCGTTTCGATCGTTTTGCACTCCAGCCACCCCTTCTTGCCGTCGGCGATGGTGACCTCGCACCAGTTGTCGAGGCGGTTGGTGATCTCGACAAGGGTTCCCTCGTGCAGCACGAAGAGGTCCGTCGCCGACTTGTCGGGCGAACTCTTCACGGCGGTCGAGAGCGACATCACCACGGCCTGCGTGTCGTCGAGCATCTCGCGCCGCTCGCCCATGGCGAACCAGCTCGTGAGCATGAAGACCACGACCGCCACAAGCGTTCCGTAGAAGCCCCCCTTGCGCAACGGCAAACGCTGTGCCAGCAGGTACATCAGGAACAGCGCCAGGGCGCAGACCAGCGCCGCCAGCGAGAAGATGCTCCACGCCGTGCAGCTCATCGTGTGGCGCACGTCGCGCATCCACTCCGTGAGGAAAAACTCGGGAATCTGCTCGATGTTGTCCTTCGTGCGGGCTTCGGCGACGCTCAGGTTGTAGCGGATGTCGTCGTTGCCCGGGGACAGCCGCAGGGCCCGGCGGTAAAAGAGGATGGATTTACCCAGCCGCCCCTCCTTGAAATAGGCGTTGGCCAGGTTGTAGTACAGCTTCGCAGAGGTGAGTCCGCGGGCGTAAATCTGTTCGTAAATCTCCGCCGCAGCGTGGAAATCGCCGTTGATATAGGCCGTGTTGGCCCGGTCCCACAACTGCTCGGGCGAAGCCTCCGCAGCCGGTTCCGCGACAGCCGCGGACTGGGCCGCACTGTCGGCACCCTCCTGCGCACGCGCACAGAGAACGCCGAACGTCAGGATCAGAAATATAATCAGTCGCTTCATAACACTATCGTTTTATCACCGACTCGATGCGCGAAATCAGGTTCACGCCCTCGGAATAGACGTCGCCCATGCGGGCCGACTCCACGGGCGAGTACTGCGCCTCGTCGCACTGGGTGATGATGGCCGTAAACCGCTGCGAATCCTCGGACGAAACGCCCCGTTTGTGCAGCTCCTCGCGGACGTTCTCCTTCGTGAGGTTGGCCACCGGAATGTTGAACTTGTCGCTCATATAGCCCCACAGCGCCCGCAGCATCTCCTCGTAGAAGGCATGGCGGTTCTGCTCCTCCATATAGCGCTTGGCGGCGCGGAATCGCTGCACGGCGACCTTGTTGGCCCGCTTGCCGCGCACGAGGGCGATGTTCTGCGATTCGCGGATCTGCCGCCGCAGGGCGATGTAAATCATGGCGAACAGCACGAGGACGCCCACCAGCAGAATCCAGTAGGCCGCGCTGAAGATGAACGGCACACGCTCCGAACGCAACTGCGCCCCGCCCAGCTTGACGAAGCGGATGTCCTGCCCCAGCATCTTCACCTCCTCCTTCGACATGCCGCGGCCCTGCATCACCACCGCATCGCCCCCGCCGCCGCGGGTGTCGGGAGTGATTTCGAGCGTCAGCGGCTTCGATTTCAGCGTCACGTACTGCATCCGCTGGGGGTCGAAGAAGGTGAACTCGATGGGTTCGAGGTCGTAAGTGCCTTCGGCGCGTGCGATGAAGGGATATTCGAACTGGCGGTAGCCGGAGATGCCCGACGAAGAGGTGTTGATCGACTCGGTCGTCTTGACGTTATACTGCTCGAACGAGGTCGGAAGCGGCAGTTTCGGGGCCTGCACGAAGGTGAGGTTGCCCGTGCCGGAAATCTTCACCGTGACCGTCGCGCCCGAATTGGCCGCGATCCGTTCCGAAGGGAACTGGGCGTCCATCGTGAAACTGCCCACGGCACCGCTGAAGCTGGCCGGAGCACCTGCCGGAAGCGCTTTCACATGGACCGAGGTCCGCTGGCTCTGCACCTTGCGGGGCACGTTGAAGACCTCGCGGCCGCTGCCGAAGAAGGGATCGGCATTGCGGCTCTGCACCACAACCTGCGCCACGGCCGTCAGTTCCACCGGTTCGATCGACAGCGTGCCCACCTGCTGCGGATAAAGCAGGTAATCGTAGATCACCTGCGTGTCATAGACCTTGCCGTTGTAGGTTTCACGCCCCGAACGGGCCGCATTGGGATCACTCAGATCCTGCGACCAGAAGCCGTTGAACGACGGCGCCGATCCCGAGGGGATCAGGTTGACCACCGGAACCCGCGTATAGAGCTTGAAAGCCACGTGCAGGGGTTCGTTCTTGTAGACCGACGAGCGCGACACGACGGCCCGGAGCAGAATATCGTCCTTGCCGATCTGGCTCTGGGCATCGGTCTGCGTATCGTCCGCCCGGTTCGAACCGCCCTGCTGCTGTTGCGCCCGGGAGCCTTCGCCCTCGTTCACGATCTCGATGGGCAGCGGCCGGGTCCGGTAGGACGAGCCGTCGACCTTGACCTCCGCGGCGCCGATGGTCACGTTGCCCGCGGCCTGCGGCAGCAGCACGAAAGTGTAGGTATAGCTGACGCTCTTGGTCATCGAGCCGTTGACGATCTGGACCGACGACCCCTGCGAGATGGCAGGTCCCGCCAGCACGTCGAATCCCTCGAACGAAGGCGCCTTGAAAGTATCCCCGTCGGGTTTGGCGTTCAGGGCGAATTCCACGCGGAACGCCTCGCCGACAGCGACCGTCAGCGGCGAATTGGCCTCAAAAGTGACCTTCTCGGCAGCATATACCGAGAAGATCGCCAGCACAAAAAGTGCCGTCAGGGATATTTTTGCAAAAAGAAATCTCATCACAAAGCGATATGTCTTTCAATTTAGCACCGCGACCTCGTTCCGGCAGGTCGTATTCGCCGCCTGCGGCGTCGTTTACAAACCTGACCCCACCCCAAACCCCTCCCTCAGGGAGGGGCTTGTCACGACGCAACCGGAATTTCGCCCGGGTTATCTACCGGATTTCAGGTCTTACGATGGCTTTTTTTACAATTTTACAACGTAAAGTTTTGCTCGTTAGTATTTTTTCATGCAACTAATTTGCACCTGCCGTCCGAAACGCCAATTTTGCCGCTTGCGGCACTAAGCCCCTCCCTGAGGGAGGGGTTTGGGGTGGGGTCGGATTTGTAAACGCGGCGCTCCGCCGCGACAACGCCGTCCCGAAACGGGAATGCGGCAACAAATCCGGCAACCGGCTATCAGTGCTTAAAATTAGCAAAAAAATCATTTCCCTTGTCATCGACGATGATGAAGGCGGGGAAATCCTCGACGTAAATCTTGCGCACGGCCTCCATACCCAGTTCGGGGAAGTCGACGACCTCGACCGACTTGATGGAGTTCTTCGCCAGGATTGCGGCGGGACCGCCGATCGAACCCAGGTAGAACCCGCCGTGAGCCTTGCAGGCATCGGTCACCTGCTGCGAGCGGTTGCCCTTGGCCACCATCACCAGCGAACCGCCGTGCTCCTGGAACAGGTTCACATAGGGGTCCATACGCCCGGCCGTCGTGGGACCGAACGAACCCGAAGCCATGCCCTGCGGCGTTTTGGCCGGACCGGCATAGTAAACCGGATGTTTCTTGAAATACTCGGGCATCGGCTTGCCCTCGTCGAGCATCTGCTTGATGCGTGCATGGGCGATGTCGCGGGCGACGATCAGCGTGCCCCGGAGGTTCAGGCGCGTCTTGATCGGGTATTTCGTCAGGATCGCGCGGACCTTGTCCATACCCTCGTCGAGGTCGATGTCCACGGCCGGCGACATGCCGGGAGCCTCCTTCGGCAGGAAGCGTGCGGGATTCTTCTCCAGCTCCTCGAGGAAAATGCCCGAAGGGGTGATTTTAGCCTTGATGTTCCGGTCGGCCGAGCAACTGACGCCGATGGCCACGGGGCACGAAGCCGCATGGCGCGGGGCGCGGATCACGCGCACGTCGTGCACGAGGTACTTGCCGCCGAACTGGGCGCCGACGCCGCTCTCCTGGCAGATTTTCAGCACCTTCTCCTCCCACTCCAGGTCGCGGAAGCAGCGGCCGCCTTCGTTGCCCGAGGTGGGCAGCTCGTCGAGATAACCGGCCGAAGCCTTCTTCACCGTCGAGAGGCACATCTCGGCCGACGTACCGCCGATGCAGATCGCCAGGTGGTAGGGCGGGCAGGCCGACGTACCGAGGTCGAAAATATGCTGTTTAATGAATTTCGTGAGCGACTCCTCGTTCAGCAGCGCCTTGGTCTGCTGGTAGAGGAAGGTTTTGTTGGCCGAGCCGCCGCCCTTGGTGATGAAGAGGAATTCGTACTCCATGCCGGGCTTGCCGCCGTAAATGTCGATCTGCGCCGGGAGGTTCGTTCCCGAGTTTTTCTCCTCGGTCATCGTCTGCGGAACGACCTGCGAATAGCGCAGGTTGCGGTCCTTATAGGTCTCGTAAACGCCCCGGGAGATGCATTCGGCATCGTCGGCGCCCGTGTAGACGTCCTCGCCCTTGTGGCCGATGCAGATGGCCGTACCGGTGTCCTGGCAGGTCGGAAGCTCGCCATCGGCCGAGACGACCTGGTTCAGCAGCATCGTGTAGGCCACGAACTTGTCGTTGTCGGTGGCTTCGGGGTCCTCGAGGATGTTGCGCAGTTTCTCGAGGTGCGCGGCACGCAGGTAGAACGACACGTCGGCGTAAGCGGCTTTCGACAGCAGTTCGAGACCCTTGGGGTCCACCTTGAGAATCTTGCGCCCGTCGCACTCCACGACCTTCACATACTCCTTCGTCAAAAGACGGTACTTGGTTTTGTCGTCCTGAATCGGAAACGGCTCCTGATAGATAAAGTCTGCCATAGCGTGATATGTATTGTTATATGTTTTGTGTCTGTCTGTTCATTTCGGAACGCCGGCCCTTCGCGAAACCGGACCATCCCCGAATCCCCTCCCGGAGGGGATTTGCCGCACGCGACCGGAATGCGGATGTATATCGATCCAAACACCCTGCAAAACCCGCTGCGTCCGCCGGAAAATCCTTGCAAATTTACAAAAAACAATCCGTATTTTCCATGTGTCTGTTATTTTTTTCACAAAAAGAGACTATTATTTAGATTTTTTAGTAAATTTGTACGGTTTTTTGAGAGCAACAATTCACTAACATTCTAATACTATGGTATCGTACAAAGATCTGGGTCTTGTGAACACGCGCGACATGTTCGCCAAGGCCATCAAAGGCGGTTATGCCATCCCGGCATTCAACTTCAACAACATGGAGCAGATGCAGGCCATCATCCAGGCTTGCGTCGAGGCTTCCTCGCCCGTGATTCTGCAGGTTTCGGCAGGCGCACGTAAATACGCCAACCAGACCCTGCTGCGTTACATGGCCCAGGGCGCCGTCGAGTATGCCAAAGAGCTGGGCAAGAACATTCCCATCGTCCTGCACCTCGACCACGGCAACTCGTTCGAACTCTGCAAGAGCTGCATCGACATGGGCTTCTCGTCGGTGATGATCGACGGTTCGCACCTCCCCTACGACGAGAACGTCGCCCTGACGAAGCAGGTCGTGGAGTATGCACACCAGCACGACGTTACGGTCGAGGGTGAGCTGGGCGTACTGGCCGGCGTGGAGGACGAGGTTTCGGCCGAGCACCACACCTACACCGACCCCGCCGACGTAATCGATTTCGTACAGAAGACCGGCGTGGATTCGCTGGCCATCTCGATCGGTACCTCGCACGGCGCCAACAAGTTCAAGCCCGAGCAGTGCACCCGCAACGCCGAGGGCATCCTCGTTCCGCCCGAGCTGCGTTTCGACATCCTGGCCGAGATCGAGAAGAAACTCCCCGGATTCCCCATCGTACTGCACGGATCGTCGTCGGTACCCCAGGAATACGTGAAGATCATCAACACCCACGGCGGTGCGCTGAAGGATGCCGTCGGCATTCCCGAGGAGCAGCTTCGCAAAGCCGCCAAGAGCGCCGTCTGCAAGATCAACATCGACTCGGACGGCCGTCTGGCCATGACCGCCGCCGTGCGCAAGATCTTCGTGGACCAGCCCGCCGAGTTCGACCCCCGCAAGTACCTGGGTCCGGCCCGCGACGAGCTGAAGAAACTCTACAAGCACAAGTGCGAGAGCGTCCTCGGATCGGCCGGCAAGGCTTAATCGAAGAGGTTCTCTCATCAACAGAAACGGCCCGGATTTTCATCCGGGCCGTTCTTTTTTGCAGGCAGGGTTCGCCCGCCGCATGAATCCGCAGGTCCCGCATTCACTCGACCGTCACCCGGAACCGGCACTCCGAATCTCCCGCGAGGACGGTTCGGA
Organism: Alistipes sp. Zagget8; assembly: GCA_001941065.1. Taxonomy (GTDB): domain Bacteria; phylum Bacteroidota; class Bacteroidia; order Bacteroidales; family Rikenellaceae; genus Alistipes. Next base: position 543,701 of record MSHJ01000009.1, on the reverse strand, counting down.
GCGTCTCCACCCGGACGGTCCGGTCGGGAATCAGCTCCCGGTAGACGAAAAGGATGCTCTGGCGGGAGCACTCGCAATGGGTCGGGGCCTTGACGAATCCGGCATCGACCTGCGGACAGAGACACCGGGGGTACCCGATCTCATAGACCCGCCCCGGCTCGACGATGTCCGCAAAAAAGTACTCCGAGCGGTTGTATTTCGCATACTGCCGATCCAGGTCGCAGCCGCACTCCTCGAATTGCCTGCGAAGCTCCGTCAGGACGACGTCTTTCACACAATTCTCGGCGCTCGGCCGGTAAAGTCTCTCGCGCACGTCGGCAGGAAGCTTTCCGATGGTCTCCTCCAGAATCCGGTAGAAGGCCTGCGCCTGCTGCAAATTATAATCATTCATCATACAATAGTTCTCAGATATATTTACCGACAAATTCCCCGACGCGCCGCGTATATTCCTCCCGGTTGTCGCGGTAGGAGACGGCATGCTCGGCGCCCGGCACCACCCACAACTCCTTGTCGCCCGGCTTGGCCTCGTAAAGCGGATAGACCATCCGCGTGGGGACGTAACCGTCGGCGTCGCCGTGGATGAACAGCATCGGCAGCCGGCATTTCGCCACCTGCTTCAGCGCCGAAGCCTCCGTGAAATTCCAGCCGTATTTCAGCCGGCACATCCAGCTCGCCGCATCGAGCAGCGGGAAAGCGGGAAGCCCGAACTGCTTTTTGAGCTCTTTCGCAAACTGGTCCCGGACACTCGTGTAGCCGCAATCTTCGACAAAACATTTCACATAGGGCCGCTGCTCCTCGCCCGAGACCATCATCGTCGTCGCGGCCCCCATCGAGATTCCGTGGACCACCATCCGCGTATCGCCGCCGAAGATGTCGTTGGCGATCTCCATCCACCGCAGCACGTCGAGGCGGTCCTTCCACCCCATCTGAATGGCCCGGCCTTCGCTCTGCCCGTGGTAATAGAGGTCCGGCAGCAGGATGTTGTAACCCAGGTCGTGGTTGTAAAGATAGCCGATCATCAGCATCCGCACGGCGTTGTCCGTATATCCGTGGACGATCACCGCTGTCCGGTCCGTCGGCTCGGGAGCCGCCGCATACACCGCGTGCAGCCGCTCGCCTTCGGCACCCAGGATCACCGTATCGCGCAGCGCCCCCGTGCGTTCGAGGCTGTCGACCCACGGTTTCAGGAACGGATATTCGGCATACATATATTTATAAGACGCGGCATTCTTCGCCGCCATCGTCGCGTCGGGCGTCAGCGAATAGGAGAGCATATAGAGACTGCCGCCCGCGATGACGGCCGCCAACAACAGCAAAAGGACGACGACACTCCGGACGATGCGTTTCATAATCGGTATTTTTTCGGTTATTCAATCGGTTCGGACAACGGCAAATCCCCTGCCCCGGCGTAAAACATCACCACCTCGGTCTCTGCACCGCCCCGGTTTACCCCGTAATGGGGCGTTCCGACCAGCTCGACGAGAGCTTCGCCGGCCCGGAAGGTTCGTTCGGCGCCCGTATCGGAAACCACGGTCAGTTCGCCGCGAAGCACCATGCCGGCATTGACGACCGAATGGCGGTGCATCGCCATCGTGGCTCCGGGCGGAATCACGCCCCGCAGAATTGTCACCCGCGGCGTCCCGGCCGGATAGGCCGGCAGCGGGGTTCCGTCCCAGCTTTCGGAGGTGTCGGTAACGCAGGTTACCTCGACATCCCGCATTACGCCATGCCCAGTTTCGTGCGGATATGCGCCAGCATATCGTCGGTCATGCGCGAAAGGTCCCACTCGGGTTTCCAGCCCCACTCCTCGCGGGCGCAGGTGTCGTCCAGCGAATTGGGCCAGCTCTCGGCAATCTCCTTCTTCACGGGATCGACGTTGTAATCCATCGTGAACGCGGGCAGCCGCTTTTTGATCTCGGCGCAGATGATTTCGGGCGTGAAGCTCATCGAGGCGAGGTTGAAGCTGTTGCGGTGGATCAGCTTCGTCGGATCGGCCTCCATCAACTCGACGCAGGCCCGCAGGGCGTCGGGCATATAAATCATGTCCATATAGACGTCCGGCGGCACGGGGCAGGTGAATTTCCCCGAACGGATCGCCTCGTAGTAAATCTCCACGGCATAGTCCGTCGTACCGCCGCCGGGCAGCGTGACGCTCGAAATAATGCCCGGAAAGCGCACCGAACGGGTATCGACGCCGTATTTATGGTGATAGTAGTTCCCGAGCTGCTCGCCCGTGACCTTGCAGATGCCGTAGATGGTCGTGGGCTGCATGATCGTGTCCTGCGGAGTCTTATCCTTGGGCGACGAGGGTCCGAAAGCCCCGATCGACGAAGGGGTGAACAGCGCGCAGTGATGCTGGCGGGCCACCTCGAGCGAATTGTTGAGCGCACCCATATTGACGTTCCAGGCCATCTGGGGATTGCGTTCGCCGACGGCCGACAGCAGCGCCACGAGGTTGAAGATCGTGTCGATGTGGTAACGGGCCACGACCGAAGCCATGGCCGTTGCATCGAGGGCGTTCAGCACCTCGAAAGGCCCGTCTTCGGACAGCGTCCGGCACTCGCGCATGTCGGTGGCCACGACGTTCGCACCGCCGTAGATACCGCGCAGAAAAACTGTCAGCTCGGAACCGATTTGGCCTCCGGCGCCTACTATCAGGATACGTTTCATTTGCATTTTATTATGATTCGGAAGTAAAGATAGAAAATAATTGTGAAATGTGTACAATTTTTTGGTCTTTTCATTTTTCTTGTGTACTTTTGCACCACTCGAAAGAGAAATGTTGCTGTCATAGCTCAGTGGTAGAGCACTTCCTTGGTAAGGAAGAGGTCCCGGGTTCAAGTCCCGGTGACAGCTCAAAAATAAAAGCGGTAGTTCGAAAAGAGCTGCCGCTTTTGTTTCATACGAGCGATTTCAGGCCACCTGCGGCGGCGCTCTTTTCCGTTTCAGGACAACTTCACAATCAAATCGGACTAACGGCATAACCCGCGGGGACGTAACTTTGCAGCATAAATTTTTTCCATCATGCGCATTCACGTCAATCCCGCCTCGGAACGCCTGCGGAGCTTCACGGAGCACCTCCCCGAACTGTTCGGGGCCGGCGGCGAGGTACTGCATACCGGACGCAACACGATCAAGGCCTTCGACGTCGGGGGCATCCGGGTCGCGGTCAAGCGGTTCCGCCGCCCGAACCTGTTTCAGGCTTTCATCTACACCTTCTTCCGCCGGAGCAAGGCCCGCCGCTCGTATGAACACGCCGTGCGGCTGCGGGCGCTGGGCATCGACTCGCCCGAACCCATCGCGTGGAGCGAATACCGCCACCGCGGGCTGCTGAGCGACAGCTACTACGTTTCGCGCTACTCGGATTATACGCCGCTGTCGCAGACCACCGAACATTTCCCCTCCGCAGGGACGCTGCCCGTGCTGGAAGCCTTCGCCCGCTTCGCCGGACAACTCCACGAACAGGGGATCGAGCACCGGGATTTCAACCACGGCAACGTCCTCTGGCGCCGCGACGCGGCGACGGGCGCCGTCCGGTTCCAGCTGATCGACATCAACCGCATGCGGTTCGCCGACCGGCCGCTGCGGCCCCGCGTCTGCATGGTCAACCTGCGGCGGCTGTCCTGTCCCGCCGTAGCGTTCCTCTACATCCTCGACCGTTACGCCGAGGCCCGCGGCTGGAACGTCGACGACACGCTGCTGCAAGGCACCTTCTTCCGCCTCGCCTTCGAACGCCGCAAAGAACTCCGCAAGCGATTCCGGCACCGCAAACGCTGATTTTTCCGCAAAAAAACAGCCCCGGCGTTTGGTTTTCCGGATTATTTCGCTACATTTGCCGATGATAAAGTCAATCGCGACCATGAGAGCATACGGTTTTGCATATTATTTTTATTACTTTTTCTTTTATAGCAAGGGAAAAAGCGGGGTCGCGTGCAATTAACTGTATGAAATAGGAATATAGATTAATCATGATACGAAAATCCCGCTCGGTTGAGCGGGATTTTTCTTTTTCAAACCAAACTATGGAACAGATCGCAATACAGGGCATCGCAGGGTGCTATCACGAAACGGCAGCACGCAGCTACTTCAACGACCGGCAGATCGGCATCCTCCCCTGCCTGAGCTTCGACGAGCTGTTCGCCCGGATGGCGGCGAACCCCTCGCTGCTGGGCATCGCGGCTATCGAGTACACCATCGCGGGAAGCCTGCTCCCCAACCACGAACTCCTGCAGCAGAGCCACGCACGGATCATCGGCGAACAGAAACTCCGCATCTCGCACGTGCTGGCCGCACTGCCCGGACAGACGCTCGGCGACATCGGCGAGGTACACTCCCACCCGATCGCCCTGATGCAATGCGGCGACTTTCTCAAAGCGCACCCCGCGATGAAGATCGTCGAACGCGACGACACCGCCGGCAGCGCCCGGGAGATCGCCGAGGGGCGGCTCGCAGGAACGGCCGCCATCTGCGGCGCCGACGCGGCGGAACTCTACGGACTCGAAATCCTCAGCCGCGGCATCGAGACCAACAAACACAATTTCACGCGCTTCCTGCTCCTGGCCGACGAGAGCCGCGCCGCCGCCTTCGCCGACCCCGCGAACACGAACAAAGCCTCGCTGCTGTTCACCCTTTCGCACACCCAGGGAAGCCTCTCGAAAGTGCTCACCGTCCTGTCGTTCTACGACATCAACCTGACCAAGATACAGTCGCTGCCGATCATCGGACGCGAATGGGAGTACCGCTTCTACGTCGACGTCACCTTCGGCGACCCGGTGCGCTACCGGCAGGCCGTCGACGCCGCGCGGCCCCTCACCAGCGATTTCCGCATCCTGGGCGAATATGCCGAATGCCCCAACCCCGCAATTTAAGACAAATCGAAAACTATAAAAATCAGCTCATCATGAACGACATTCAACCTATCACGCTTCCCGGGGTCGATCCCCGGCGACCGCTGGTCATCGCAGGCCCCTGCAGTGCCGAAACCGAAGAACAAGTCATGGAGACCGCCCGCGCACTGGCCGCCGAAGGCTTCCGCATCTACCGCGCCGGACTGTGGAAACCCCGCACCAAACCGGGAGGATTCGAAGGCGTCGGCGAGGTCGGCATCGCCTGGCTCCAGCGCGTGAAACGCGAAACGGGGATGTACACCGCCACCGAGGTCGCCACCCGCGAACACGTCGCCGCGGCCCTGAAAGGCGGCATCGACCTGCTCTGGATCGGCGCCCGCACGGCGGCCAATCCCTTCGCCATGCAGGAGATCGCCGACGCCCTGCGCGGAGCGGATGTTCCGGTGCTGGTGAAGAATCCCGTGAGCCCCGACCTCGAATTGTGGATCGGCGCCATCGAGCGCATCTACAACGCCGGCATCCGCCGCATCGGGGCCATCCACCGCGGCTTCTCATCGATCGACAAGAACCTCTACCGCAACCACCCGCTGTGGGCCGTGCCCATCGAACTGCACCGCCGCCTGCCGTCGCTGCCGATCTTCTGCGACCCCAGCCACATCGGCGGCAAACGCGAACTGATCGCCCCGCTGGCCCAGCAGGCCATGGACCTCGGGTTCGACGGACTGATCATCGAGTCGCACTGCATGCCCGACTGCGCGTGGAGCGACAAGGCCCAGCAGGTGACGCCCGACGCGCTGGCCTACATCACCCGCAACCTCGTGATCCGCGACGAGACGATCACCACCGAGAGCCTCACCGAGCTGCGTTCGCAGATCGACAAGCTCGACGACGAACTGCTGGAGCTGCTGACCCGCCGCATGCGCGTCTCGCGCGACATCGGGCAGTACAAGAAAGAGCACAACATGCCCGTCCTGCAGGCCCAGCGTTACGAAGAACTGCTGGCACGCCGTGCCGGACAGGCCGAGCAGGTGGGCATGGACCGCGAATTCATGCGCACCGTCCTGCAGGCCATCCACGAAGAGTCGATCCGCCAGCAGATGGAGGTGCTGGGACGGGCGTAAGGCGCCCGTCTTACGAGCGGAAAGCAGGCCGGGGATTTATTACATTTCGGTTAAATATCCCCGCGGGGCGTGTAACATCCGTGAATGTTGCGTAATTTTGACCTGGATTCAAAACCCCGAATTTATGGCAAAACACAAAATCCTGGTGGTCGACGACGAAGAGTCGCTGTGCGAAATCCTGCAGTTCAACCTCGAGGTCGAGGGTTATGAGGCCGACGTGGCGTACAGCGCCGAACAGGCCCTCGGGATGCACCCCGAGCGTTATTCGCTGATCCTGCTCGACGTCATGATGGGCGAGATGAGCGGCTTCCGGATGGCCCAGCTGCTGAAGGCCAACCCCGAAACGGCGAAGGTTCCGGTGATCTTCTGCACGGCGAAAGACACCGAGGACGACACGGTCGCCGGATTGAACCTCGGGGCCGACGACTACATCCCGAAGCCGTTTTCGGTGCGCGAGGTGCTGGCCCGCGTGCGGAGCGTCCTGCGCCGCACGGCCGACGCCCCGGCCGAGCAGGAGACAATCGCCTTCGAAGGGCTCAGAATGGACCTCCGGCGCAAGGTCTGCACGCTGGACGGCAAGGAGCTCGCGCTCACCAAGAAGGAGTTCGAAATACTGGCCCTGCTGCTCACCCACCGGGGCGTGATCTTCTCGCGCGAGGAGATCCTGCGCCGCATCTGGAGCGACGAGGTGATCGTGCTCGACCGCACCGTCGATGTCAACATCACGCGCCTGCGCCGCAAGATCGGACCCTACGGCGACCACATCGTAACGCGACTGGGCTATGGTTACGGCTTTGAGGAGTAGGCTCTCCTACCACCGGCGGCTGTTCCTGCTGCTGCTGGTCTTTTCGTGGACGCTGGTGGCGTGTTTCGTCCTGTTCCAGTACGGCCGCGAAAAGCATTTCAAGGCCGAGCAGCTCAATGCGCGGCTGCAGCTCCTCAACCTGCGGATGCTCGATGCCGTGGACGAGGGAACCGCCCCCGAAGCCTTCATCGCCCGCCAGAACAACGCCTTCGGCGACCTGCGCGTGACAATCATCGACCGCGACGGGCGCGTCCGGTTCGACAACTCGCTCGACACGCTGCCCGCCTCGAACCATCTCGACCGCCCCGAGGTGGCCGAAGCCGTGGCCCGCGGCACGGGTTACACCATCCGCCGCCATTCCGAGAGCACCCAACGCAACTATTTCTATTCGGCGATGCTCGGCGACCGCTGCATCGTCCGCACGGCCGTACCCTACTCGGTGCCGCTGAGCGAGGTGCTGGCCGCCGACCGCGAATTCCTCTGGTTCATGCTGGGAGTCACGCTGCTGATGAGCGTCGCAGGCTATTTCGCCACCCGCCGCCTGGGGCAGAACATCACGCGGCTCAACGAATTTGCCGAACGCGCCGAGCGGGGCGAACGAATCGACGAACGCACGGATTTCCCCCACGACGAACTGGGCGACATTTCACAGCACATCATCCGCCTTTACGCGCGGCTGCAGAAGACCACCGCCGACCGCGACCGCGAGCATGCCCTCGCCCTGCACGAAGAGCAGGAGAAGATACGCATCAAGAAACAGCTGACGAACAACATCAACCACGAACTGAAAACCCCCGTGGCGGCGATTCAGGGCTATCTGGAAACCCTGCTGGCCAATCCGGACCTCGATGCCGGAAAGCGCACGGACTTTCTGGAAAAGAGCGCCGCGCAGACCGAACGCCTGCGCAGCCTGCTGGCCGACATTTCGACCATGACGCGTATGGACGAGGCGAGCCAGGTAATCCGGAAAGAGTGCGTGTCGCTCAACGAACTGATAGCCGAAACGGCCGCCGACATGGAGCTGAAACCCGCCGACCAGCGTCTGCGCGTGAACATCGACTTTCCCCGGCAGGTCGAGGTCGAGGGAAACCCCTCGCTGCTGGCATCGGTGTTCCGCAACCTCGCGGACAACGCCGCCGCCTACTCCGGGGGCCGCGACATCTTCATCCGCCTCATCGACGACACCCCCGAGGAGTGCACGATTCTCTTTGCGGACAACGGCATCGGCATCGGCGAGGAGCACCTGCCGCACATCTTCGAGCGTTTCTACCGCATCGACAAGGGCCGTTCGCGCAAGCAGGGCGGCACGGGACTGGGACTGGCCATCGTCAAGAACGCCGTGATGTTCCACGGCGGCACCATCACGGCCCGCAACCGCGACCGCGGCGGACTGGAATTCGTATTTACGCTGAAGAAGCACGGTTAGCCCGATCCACCGTCCGCCATCCCGTCCAGTCGTATTCGCAGCCTTTGGCTACGTTTACAAATTGGACCCCCCCCGCCAAGGCGGGGGGGGGATCGCCATGCGGTCGGATTTCGGACTTTTTTTGCCGCCATTCAGTAATTTTCACCCCGCCGCAACATCCCCGTAACACCTTTGTAACATCCGTTTCGGACCTTTGCAACGGTAAAATACCGTTAACAATCACGAAACCGGATACACTATGTCTCCACTTTTCACCGCAATCGTCGTCATCCTGGCCCTGCTGGCCGTGATGGGCATCGTCGTGGGCGTCGCCAACGACGCCGTCAATTTCCTCAACTCGGCCCTGGGTTCGAAGGTCGCGCCGCGCCGCGTGATCCTCTGGGTCGCGGCTGCCGGCATTCTCGTCGGCACGCTCACCTCGAGCGGCATGATGGAGGTCGCCCGCAGCGGCGTCTTCTACCCCGGGCAGTTCTCCTTTCAGGAGATCATGATGCTCTTCTTGGGCATGATGCTGGGCAACGTGCTGCTGCTGGACCTCTACAACACGCTGGGATTGCCCACCTCGACCACCGTGTCAATGGTCTTCGGACTGCTGGGCGCCGCCGTGGCCGCCGCGCTGTTCCGCATCGCCGGGGACCCGGGCTCCTCGCTGCAGGACCTCTCGCAGTTCATCAACACGGGCAAGGCGATGGTCATCATCGCGGCGATCCTCTTGTCGGTGGCGCTGGCCTTCGTGACGGGAACGATCTTCATGTACGTCTCGCGCCTGATCTTCTCGTTCCGCTACGCCGCCGTATTCCGCCGCTGGGGAGCCGTCTGGTGCGGCATCTCGCTGGCCGGCATCCTCTATTTCGCCCTGTTCAAGGGGTTGAAAAGCTCGGGACTTATCCCCACCTCCGTCTCGGAATACGTCGGGGAACACGTCGTACTGACGCTCGTGGTCTTCTGGGCCGCCGCCGCGCTCATCCTCTATATTTTCCAGCGTATGCGGCTCAACATCATGCGCATCACCATCCTCTCGGGCACCTTCTCGCTGGCGCTGGCCTTCGCGGGCAACGACCTGGTGAATTTCATCGGCGTGCCGCTGGCCGGCTACGACGCCTGGCGAATCGCCGGCGAGGCGGGCAGCGAGACGATGATGATGGGGGCTCTCGAAGGACCCGCACGCGCAAATTTCCTGCTGCTGGGCATCTCGGGGCTGATTATGGTGCTGACGCTCTTCTTCTCGAAAAAATCGCAGCACGTCACCGAGACCGAACTTTCGCTCGCCTCGCAGCACGAGGGCGACGAGCGTTTCGGTTCGACCTTCATCTCCCGCAGCCTCGTGCGCGCCACGCTGGTGATGAACACCATGTGGACCGGACTGATCCCGTCGCGGGTACAGAAGGCCGTCGACCGCCGCTTCGAACCGCTGCCCGCCGAGGAGCGCTCGTCGGCCCCCTACGACATGATCCGCGCCGTGGTGAACCTCACCGCCGCGTCGATCCTGATCGCCATCGCCACCTCCTACAAACTGCCGCTGTCGACGACCTACGTGGTCTTCATGGTGGCGATGGGCTCGTCGCTCGCCGACCGTTCGTGGGGCCGCGAAAGCGCCGTCTACCGCATCACGGGCGTGATGGCCGTGATCTCGGGATGGTTCATCACGGCGCTCGGGGGATTCCTTATCGCGCTGATCGTGACGGCCCTGCTGCTGTGGGGCGGCTGGATCGCCGTGGCGGCGCTCACGCTGCTCTGCCTCTGGCTGCTCGTCCGCAGCCACCGCAAAAGCCCCGAACTCAAAGAGGAGGCCGAGAAAGAACTGCTGCCGCTCGACACCGCCGAGACCCCCGACGAGGTGCTGTGCGCCTGCATCGGCGAGGTCTGCACGACGATGCAGGAGGTCACGCGCATCTACAACCGCACGCTGGTCGCCGTCTTCAAGGAGAACCGCAAGGTGCTGAAAGAGATGGTCCGCGACTCGAACAAGCTCTTCGAAGACGCCCGCGCCCGCAAATACAACATCATGCCCACACTGCGCCGCCTGCAGCGCTGCGACATCGATACGGGGCATTTCTACGTACAAGTTACGGACTACCTCTCGGAGGTGACCAAGGCGCTGATTCACATCACGCGGCCCGCGTTCGAACACATCGACAACAACCACGAGGGGCTGTCGAAAGAACAGATCGTCGACCTGATGCGCGTCAACGACGAGGTGGAGGCCATCTTCGACAAGATCAACGACATGCTCTCGACGAAGGACTTTTCGGACCTCGATATGGTGCTCGTGATGCGCGACAAGCTCTTCGACACAATCGTCGAGGCGATCAAGAGCCAGCTGCGGCGCATCAACAGCAATCCTTCGGGCAGCACCCGGGCCAGCGTGCTCTACCTGACGATCCTCAACGAGACCAAGACGATGATACTCCAGTCGCGGAACCTCCTGAAATCGCAGCATTATTTCCTGGAACAGCAGAAGTAACACGAATGTAACGGGGCCGTCATTTCGCTGAAACGACGGCCCCGTATCTTTGTCATGTGAAAACCGGGGAACCGGATTCACAAGTTGGTTTTAGGTTACATAAGTAGGTTAGTGGGAGATGCAGTGACGGGATGTCGCGGCATCTTCGTTTTTCTGGTATGCATACCTGAATACGGTCCCTCTGAATCCCGCTTCTTAAACAGGCTTTTCCATATCTTTCAGATGGATGTCGAGCGCCCGGACCGAAATCTGTATTTCCCAGAGCGAAACGCCCAGCGAGGCGATCAGCAGCAGCAAGGCCGCCCCGAAGACATAGGCCGAAAGGAGAATCCACCCCACATAAATCAGGAACATCGTCACCACGCAGAGAAACAGGCTCGAGACGCCCAGCGCCTGCATCGAGCGCGTGAGGTGAAGCCGGCGGCGGAGGTTGTCGATCTGCGCACGCGTGACCTTCGAAGGGTGCTGCAGATGCTGCTCCTTGAGCGTGCGCACCAGCTGCGCATAGGAGAGAAACCGGTTCGTGTAGGCCAGCAGGATCAGCGACACGGCCGAAAACAGCAGGGCGGGAGTCGTCAAAGTCAATTCTTCCATCGTCGTCGGGATTTTACGGTCCAAAGATACGAAAAAGCCAGGCAGTTCCAAAACCGGATTGCGCACGGTACGGCAAAACCTTCCGATCTCCTAAAAGTGCCGTTACGGCACCAAAGGTACGCAATTTTGCCGAACGGGAAAAGCCTGAAAGCGCGTATCCGACTCCGAACCACTCCAACCTGCCACCGCCCCCTAAAACCCGGCTCTTAGCCGGGGCAAAAGCAGGGCCACGACCGCCCGAAATAACGATCGCCCCCGGATTCAGACGCCTCCGGTACCTGATCGTAGGTATTTTTTAAATTTTTATAAAAATTTGTAAGCGCCCTTTGGTTAGTGTGAAAAAAATAACGTATCTTTGCAGGCCGAAATAGGACAATTATAATCTCAAAACGAACAATATCATTTATCTATGGAACTGAACAAAACCTTTATCGACGGGCTTTGGAGCAAAGAAATCAACGTTACGAGCTTCGTGCAGACGAACATCACCCCCTATCTGGGCGACGCCTCGTTCCTTCAGGGACCGACCGAACGCACGAAACACATCTGGAACCTCTGTCTCAAGGCCCTCGAAGAGGAGCGTCAGCATAACGGCGTCCGCTCGCTGGACAACAAGACCGTCTCGACCATCACGTCGCACAAGGCCGGCTACATCGACCGGGAAAACGAACTGATCGTCGGCCTGCAGACCGACGAACTGCTCAAACGAGCCATCAAACCCTTCGGCGGCATCAACGTCGTATCGCGTGCCTGCAAGGAGAACGGCGTGGAGGTGGACGAGAAAGTCAGGGACATCTTCACCCACTACCGCAAGACCCACAACGACGGCGTATTCGACGTTTACACCGAGGAGATCCGTTCGTTCCGCTCGCTGGGATTCCTGACGGGGCTTCCGGACAACTACGCCCGCGGCCGCATCATCGGCGACTACCGCCGTCTGGCCCTCTACGGCACCGACCGCCTGATCGAGGCCAAGCAGGAGGACCTGCGCAACCTCACCGGCCCGATGACCGACGCCCGCATCCGCCTGCGCGAAGAGGTCGCCGAGCAGATCAAGGCCCTGAAGGACATCCGCACGATGGGCGAATACTACGGCCTGGACCTCAGCCGTCCGGCACACTCGGCCCAGGAGGCCGTGCAGTGGGTCTACATGGCCTACCTGGCCGCCGTCAAGGAGCAGGACGGAGCCGCCATGTCGCTGGGTAACGTATCGTCGTTCCTCGACATCTTCATCGAATACGACCTGGCACACGGCGCAATCGACGAGTCGTTCGCCCAGGAGCTGATCGACCAGTTCGTCATCAAGCTGCGCATGGTGCGCCACCTGCGCATGCAGTCCTACAACGACATCTTCGCCGGCGACCCCACGTGGGTGACCGAGGCCCTCGGCGGACGCTTCAACGACGGCCGCACGAAAGTCACCAAAACCTCGTTCCGCTTCCTGCAGACGCTCTACAACCTCGGCGCTTCGCCCGAGCCCAACCTCACGGTGCTCTGGAGCCCCGAACTGCCGCAGGGATTCAAGGATTTCTGCGCCAAGGTTTCGGCCGACACCAGCTCGATCCAGTACGAGAACGACGACCTGATGCGTGAGGTCCGCCACTCGGACGACTACGGCATCGCCTGCTGCGTATCGTATCAGGACATCGGCCGCCAGATTCAGTTCTTCGGCGCCCGCACCAACCTGGCCAAGGCCCTGCTGCTGGCCATCAACGGCGGCCGCTGCGAGAACACCGGCACGCTGATGGTCAAGGGCATCCCGGCCCTCTCGGAGGGTCCGCTGCGCTTCGAGGAGGTGATGCGCAACTACAAGATGGTGCTCACGGAGATCGCCCGCATCTACAACGAGGCGATGAACATCATCCACTACATGCACGACAAGTACTACTACGAGAAGGCCCAGATGGCGTTCGTCGACACCGATCCCCGCATCAACCTCGCCTACGGCGTGGCCGGTCTTTCGATCGCCCTCGACTCGCTCTCGGCCATCAAATACGCCAAAGTGACGCCCCGCCGCAACGCCGAAGGACTCACCGAAGCCTTCGACATCGAGGGTGAATTCCCCTGCTACGGCAACAACGACGACCGGGTCGACCACCTGGGCGTGGACCTCGTCTACTATTTCAGCGAGGAGCTCAAGAAACTGCCCGTCTACAAGAACGCCCGCCCGACGCTGTCGCTGCTCACGATCACCTCGAACGTGATGTACGGCAAGAAGACCGGTGCGACGCCCGACGGACGCCTCAAGGGCGTGGCCTTCGCCCCGGGAGCCAACCCGATGCACGGCCGCGACAAGAGCGGCGCCATCGCATCGCTCGCCTCAGTGGCCAAGATGCGCTACCGCGACGCGCAGGACGGCGTTTCGAACACCTTCTCGATCGTGCCCAAATCGCTGGGCCCGACGGCTGAGGACCGTATCGACAACCTCGTGACAATGCTCGACGGCTACTTTACGAAGGGTGCCCACCACCTGAACGTCAACGTGCTGAACCGCGAGATGCTGGAGGATGCCATGGAGCACCCCGAAAAGTATCCGCAGCTGACGATCCGCGTCTCGGGCTATGCCGTGAATTTCACGAAGCTGAGCCGCGAACACCAGCTGGAAGTTATCAGCCGCAGTTTTCACGAGCGTATGTAGCGGCTTAGGAAGCCGCCTTTAGGGGCAATAGCCGGATTCACCTGTCAGAACCCGGTTTGCGCCCGAACCCCTTATTCAAAAACAAGGAATAATCATGCTTCGTGTACATTCCTACGAATCCATGGGAACATTCGACGGGCCGGGACTCCGGCTCGTCGTTTTCCTGCAAGGCTGCAATTTCCGCTGCCTCTACTGCGCCAACCCCGACACCATCGAGGCCGGAGAGGGCACACCGACCGACCCCGCGGAGATCCTGCGCATGGCCGTCGACCAGAAACCGTTCTTCGGACGGCGCGGCGGCGTGACCTTCTCGGGCGGCGAGCCCACGTTCCAGGCCGCGGAGCTCGTTCCGCTGGTCCGGTCGCTGAAGGAGGCCGGCATCCACGTCTGCATAGACACGAACGGCGGAGTGTGGAATCCGGCGGTCGAAGAGCTGCTGGGGCTGGTCGATCTGGTGCTGCTCGACGTGAAGCAGGCCGATCCGGAGCGGCACCGCGCCCTCACCGGACGCGAGAACACCCAGACATTACGGACTGCCGCGTGGCTCGAGGCTCACGAAAAACCCTTCTGGCTGCGTTATGTGCTGGTGCCGGGATACAGCGACGCCGAGGCCGACATCCGCACGCTGGGCGAACGCCTCGGGGGTTACAAGTCCGTCGAACGGGTCGAACTGCTCCCCTACCACACCCTCGGGGTCCACAAATACGAGGCGATGGGGCTGGAATACCGGCTGCGCGACGTGCGGGAGAACTCTCCCGAACAACTCGACCGCGCCGCGGCGCTGCTGCGGGAATACTTTCCGACGGTCATCGTCAACTGACCGCGTCCCGAAAACACGGAAACGCCCCGGCTCTACAGAGCCGGGGCGTTTCTCATTCATATACGTGCTTCGGGTCAGAACAGCGCCGTCAGCAGGATCGGATAGTGGTCGGAAACATATTTCACGCCGTAATTGTCGGTCAGCGTGCGGAACGATATGGCCATCTTCGCATTGCGGTGGAAGATGTGGTCGAGGTTGCGGCTCGGCGCCGCCGTTCCCGAACCGAAATTGTTGAAGCTGTAGGCATCCCCCGCAGGAGCGATGTCGCGGCCCGCTGTCATCCAGTCCCGGTAGGGCTTCAGCGCACGCACGCCGTCGGCATTGACCGAACCGTCGGCGGCCTTCTCCGAACAGTTCATGTCGCCCACGATAAAGCACATCCCCGAATCGCCCGCGAGCTTCTTCATCCGCTCGATATTGAGGTTCGCGCTGTTGATACGCGCCTGAATGTACGGCTCGTTGGGAAAGCTGGAATTCGTGCGCACGGGCATGTGCGTCGAGAGGAACCAGAACTCCTTGCCGGTCTCCTTCTCTTTCAGGTGAACCCAGACTGAAGTCCGCCATTGCGTATCCCCCACATCCCAGCAGCGGGACGGTTCGTCGGGCGTCGGGCTGAGGAAAAAGTAGCCGTTGTCCACCAGCGTGAACCGGTCCTGACGATAGATCAGGCAGGTGTTGCCGCCTTTTCCGTCACCCGTTCCGGGAACCTCCATATAGGCATAGTTCGGAAGGTTGGTCTTCAGGTAGGTCCGCTGTGCCGTGCGCGGTTCCTGCAGGCCGACCACATCGGGCTGAACCGTGTTGATCATCTTCACGACGGCCGCTTTGCGCACTTCCCAGTTCGTATCGCCCTCGTCGTTGGCGCTGTTGTAGCGAACGTTGAACGACATCACTTTCAGCGTGTTCGACGTTTTGCCGGGTCCGTCCCCGTCATCCTTGCTTGACGAGCACGCCAGGGCGCACATTGTAATTCCACAAAGCAGATACTTCAGTGTTTTCATAGCTTTTTTTATAGTTATTTAGGTTAGTCCTTGGTAATTACGATCTCGTCGATGAAATGACGTCCCTCTCCGCCAATCGTGATTTTCGTATCCTTCGTAGCTCCCGTGACAGGCACCGAAACCTCATACCAGCGGTGGTAGGCATTCTCGTATGCGGGAGCCGTATCGTTCGTGATCTCCGTCAAATCCGACTGCGGAAGCAGCGAACTCAGATCGGGAGTCAACGTACCGGCAGTACCGCCGCCTGTCGTCGTAATCGTGACCGTGCAGGGATCGGGAGCATATTCGTTCTTACCTCCCAGTCCGATGCCGATCTTGAATTTCAGGGTAATATTGGCAGTCGCATCGCCCAAAGCGGTCAACGCGGGTGTGGTAATGCTGCTCGCAGCGTCCGTAGCGTTCTTACCGACCCGGATATAGCCCGTTCCCTCGTACACGGTGCCGGCCTTTTCCCAGCCGTCAGGCATCGTGTATTCATTCGAAAGGTTAGTCCACATCTGCCACGAGGGGATGAAATAGTCATGTGCCAGGAAAGCATCATCGAAGCCTTCGGTCAGCAGCACATTCTTGCCCGAAGGCAGCATCGATGTATGGTAAGCCCGTTTTTCATGGGTTGTCAGATAGAACCCGTGCTGGAAAAGGAGCTGTCCTGCCGTAGAAATCGTCTTGCCGGAAGCATGGCAGGTCGTATTATCTGCCTGCATGATCTTGACATAGAAAAATCCACCCTGGGCAACGGCCTTACTCTCCGGAACGTTGAAATAAGCCATCCGATAGCCACGGGTATTGGCAGCAGTAGTCAGTGCGAAAGTCTCCGAGCCCTCTCCCGTGAAAGGCATCTCCAGCACACGCACACCATCGTTCCAGGAGACATTGTCATGGCTCCAAACAACCTTCCAATTTTTGGGAACCGCTTGAGTGCTTGCCGCAAACAGGCCGAATCCGAAACGCAGGTTACCTACAATGCGCGACGTAGCCTTAATCTTGAATACCAGTCCGTTATCCTGCCAGTTATCACCACCCCAGCCAGTCGTGAGAAAACGACCGTCGTAAATCGTGGCAGACCCCGTATTGGCCAAGGTACAACCGGCCACACCTTCGTTGCCGATCTTGGTGATCGTACATCCCTCGGGCGACGAATAGGTCACGGTATTGTCTGCATAGGTAACGTTACGGAACCCATACACAGCACCTTCCCGAGAAACCTTGATAAGCCCCGAGATCGGCGTGATGGCATAGACCGCCTGTCCGAAGCGGGTGCCGGTCATGGCCGCGAGATCCTCCGCGGAGGTCGGCAGCAGGAACGACGCTCCGGCAAGACCCTTCACCGCACCGCGCTTCTGCGGAACGGCCGTCGCGGCGAACGACGCCGAAGCATAGGTCTTCATCGTATAGGTGGTCTGATCCTCCAGTTCGAGCGTGACAGTCCCGCTCAGGTTTTTTGCCAGATCGGCATCGACCACCTGCGATTCGGGCAGCGTGACGAGCATCGCCTCATAGGTTCCGGCAGTCAGTTCGGCCACCGAAACCGGCTTATAGGCGGGAATCTCGGACGGCGCCGCGGTCTTGGTCACCTTGTCGGCGGCCTTCGGCGTCACCACCAGCAGCCCGTCGGCATCGGTCGCCAACTGGGCGTCCTTCACGACCACCTCGACCTGATCGCCTGCCGAGAGACCGTGGTTCGCCAGCTTGACGAAGATGCCGGCATCGGCATCCTGCACGGCGAAGCAGTCGGCCGGCACGTTATCCACGGCCACCACACGGCCCTGGATAAAATAGTTGTCGCTGATCGTCACCGCTCCGGCACCCTTCATGACGCGGATGGCCGAAACGTCGGCCTTCACGGGATCGTCGGCGCTCGGACGCTGCGGTTCGCCCTCGATCTCGAGCACGATGTCGTCGAGGAAGAAGCGCACGTCGTCGGTGCTGGAGGCCATGTCGGCCGAAGTGATGGTGATCTCGGTCTCGGGCGTCGCATTGCGCACGTAAACCGTAAAGGGTTTGAACTCGTTGTTGGCAACGCCTTCGAGCGTACCGCCCTCCACCGTGGCGCCGCTCGTACCGTCGGCCTTCACGACCACACCGGGATCGGTGGGCTTGCCGTAAGCATCGATCATCGCCGTCGCGAGGAACGTGAGTTTCAGGTCGCTCTTCAGCACCCGCATCGTCTCGAAGCGCGACGCGAGTTTGATCGTATAGGCGCCCTGCGTGTAGCGGGTGATAAGCGCCTCGTCGCCGCGGCCCACCTGCAGGAAGCCCGGACGGCTCCAGCAGGACGTTACGCCCACGATGCCGATCTGCGCCTGCGGCAAGGCATATGCCCCGTCGTTCCACGACGACATGAAATCGAGCGGAATGTCGATATAGGCGGCCTTGGTATCGATCAAATCGTCGAAACCGGTCGAGAAGACCACCGTCTCGTCGTTCATGTCGGGCACTGCGGTCGGTTCGGCCTTGGCCTTCGTGATGCAGAAAGCACTCTGGTAAGCCACGGTCTTGTTCGTTGCCGAGGTGCTCGCCTTGGAGCCGTCGGTACAGCGGTGGCGAATCCAGAGCTTACCGCCGGCCGGAATTTTCTTGGCTGCGGGAATCGTGAAATCGATCACTTTCCAGGTGGCGTCCGAAGCGCCGCCGGAGCTGGTGCCGTCGAACAGCGTCCAGTTCTCGCCGTCGGCGCTCCACTCGAAGGCCCACGCATGACCGGCACTCTGGGTGCCGTCGCGGCGGCTGCCGTAGGAGTAGCGCAGGTCGCCCGAGAGCTCCTCCTTCACCGGGATTTCGAGCTGGAGGGCATCGCCGGTCTCCCACTCCCCGATAACGACGCCCCGCTGGAAATACCAGTTCGTCGTGGGGTTGGTGTGGGTCTTGGTGCTGAACTCCATCACGGTCGGCGTACCCGTCCGACGCAGGATCATGCCGTTGTCGAAATAGCAGACAGGCCCTTCGATAAAGGCGTTGTCCAACGCCAGGGCGGCATCGATACTGAACGTCTGGTAGATCGGGAAATCGTACCCGTCGCCGCCGCCGATCGTGCCGGCGCCCTGCGACAGCAGGACGGAAGCCGTGGAGGACTCCGATTCGGTGATTACATTAACATAGGTGGTACGCCCGCTGGTCGAACGGTTGCGTGCGACCTTGAGCGTCACCGCGGTGTTGCCCATGCCGCTGGTCTCGCTGGCCGTGACCCAGCGAATCGACTCGCCGGTCTCGGGATCGGTGAAATTGATCCGCCAATAGGCGTTGCTGTTCACGTTGAGGGTCAGGTCCTCACCCTCGCCGCTGGCGGTCAGGCTCTCCTGCTGGATGCCCACCCGGCCGACGCTGTCGACTTCCGGGTCGTCGGAGCAGGAAGCCCCGGCAGTCAGCAAAGCCGCCGCCGTGCATATCCATAACAAATACTTTTTCATAGCTGTAAGATAAAGGTTCGTTTAAGGTTTCAACAATCCGGACACTGAAATGCGGGAGCATCCCCTGCCCGGCAGTCCTCGTTACATTTCGATGACATTCGATGAAAAAATTCAAAAAAAACCGTCTTTTCTTTGGAATATCAAATATTACATTTATTTTTGTACCACACCAAACCACACTAATCCGTCCATCTTATCTGTTGTGTGGTGTGGTGTACAGCGCAAATATACTACTAATTCTAAAAAGATGAAAAAAAGTTACGATGAATTTCAAAGAAAGTGTGATTTTCGGATGATCATGGCTTTCTGTGCGCTTCTGGCAGCGATTTTATTTTCGCCATCGTACGCTTCGGCCCAGAACTTCACCCTTCAGGGAAGCGTAAAGACCGAGAAAGGGGAGCCGGTTCCCGGCGCCACCATTATCCTCTCGGGGACCCAGCAGGGCGTGACAACCGACGCCCAGGGCAACTTCCTCCTGCGCCTGGCCAAAAAGCCCGCCGCAGATGCTTCGCTCGTCGTCTCCTACCTGGGCTATAAGGCCCAGACCATTCCCGTCGGCAATCGCACCTCCTTCGACATCGTGCTTCAGGAAGAGAGCACCTCGATGGACGAAGTGGTTGTCGTGGGTTACGGTACCATGCGGAAAAAGGACCTCACGGGCTCGCTCTCCTCGATCGGAGGCGAAGCTATCCTCAACCGCCAGAGCCCGACCATCTCGCAGGCCCTTCAGGGCGCGATGCCGGGCGTGACGGTCACCCGCACCAACTCCGCACCGGGCGGTTCGGCCACGATCCGCATCCGCGGCATCACGTCGATGACCGAAGGTGCATCCGACCCCTACGTGCTGATCGACGGCGTGGCCGGCAAGATCGACGATGTCAACCCCAACGACATCGAGAACATCACCGTCCTGAAAGACGCCGCATCGGCTTCGATCTACGGTTCTCAGGCCGCGGCAGGCGTCATCCTGATCACCACCAAGCGGGCCGGCAAGTCGGGCGCGAGCGTCACCTATAATTATACGCTCGGACTCGATTTCCAGTCCCAGAAGCCGGAGTACATGAACGCCAACGACTACATGGCGGCGGTCAACGAACTGCGTTACAACGACCTGCCCTCGGGCGGCTGGTTTCAGGACTACTCCCGCGAATATGTCGAGAACTACGCCATCCTCAACCGGGAGAATCCGGACATCTATCCGAACGTAGACTGGATGGACCTGGTGCTCAAAGACGTGGGCGTGCGCCATTCGCACAGCCTGACGATTCAGTCGGGCGGCGACAAGCGCAGTTCGGTGCTGAGCCTGGGCTTCGACGACGTCGACGGACTGTTCCGCAAAAACCTCTCGTGGAAGCGCTACACGGCCCGCCTGAACAACGACATACAGGTATTCAAGTGGATGAAGGCTTCGGCCGACATCTCGCTGCGCTACACCGACCAGGTCAATCCCCACGCTTCGCCCTCAGGCACCATGCGCTACATCCCGCCCATCTATCAGGCCGTGTGGAGCGACGGACGCTACGCCCCGGGCAAGGACGGCGTGAACCCCTATGCGGCCCTGATGTCGGGCGGCGAGAAGGACACCGACAAGTACCTGGCCAACGCCAAGTTCCAGCTGGACATCACCCCCGTCAAGGGACTGACTGTCACGGGTATCTTCTCGCCCCAGTTCACCTACACCAAAATCAAGGATTTTCAGCGCCAGACCTCCTATTTCAGCTATCAGGAGGAGAGTCTCACCAGTTCGAAATACATCAGCAGCGCCCTGACCACGGAACTCGAAGAGAGCCGCGGCGACACCTTCGCCCACACCACGCAGGTCTATGCCAACTACCAGCACACGTTCGGCCTGGACCATAATTTCAGCGCCATGGTCGGTTACGAGAACTACTGGTACCAGGAGGGCACGATCGTGGCCAAGAACACGTCGTTCGCCCACTCGCTGATTCCCGACCTGGCCGCCGGCAACTCCGACGGAGCCACGGCCAACTCGAAGGACATCAACGAACTGGCCCGCCGTTCCTATTTCGCCCGACTGATGTACAACTACAAGTCGAAATACTACGTCCAGGGCAACGTCCGCCGCGACGGCTCCTCACGCTTCGCGCCCGACTGCCGCTGGGGCACGTTCCTCTCGGCCTCGGCCGGCTGGGTCTTCACCGAGGAGAAATTCATGGAGGGCGCCCGCAAGGTCCTCGACCACGGCAAGCTGCGCCTCTCCTACGGCGAACTGGGCAACGAGCGTATCAAGGGCTACTATCCCTACCAGGCCGTGCTGGCCAACAACCACACGATGGGTTACATCGGTTCGACCCTGACGGGCCTGTCGGGCTATGCGCAGGCCGCCGCCATCGTCACGGACATCACCTGGGAGACCACCTCGACCATCGACGTGGGCATCGACCTCTCGATGCTCCGCAACCGCCTGTCGGTGACCGCCGACTGGTACTACAAAAAGACGCGCGACATGCTCCTGCAGGTCCCCATCGCCCCGATCATGGGACTTTCGGACCCCTATGACAACATCGGCGACATGAACACCAAAGGCTGGGAGGTCACCCTCGGCTGGAGGGACCACATCGGCGATTTCAGCTACGGGCTCTCGTTCAACCTTTCGGACGACGTTTCGAAGATGGGCTATATCGGCGGCAAGGAGGTCATCTCGGGCGGCAAGATCATCCGCGAGGGCGTCGAATACAATTCGTGGTACGGCTACGTCAGCGAAGGCCTCTACCAGACCTCCGAAGAGGTGAGGAATTCGGCGACCCTGGGTTCCTACGTCTCCCCGGGCGACATCCGCTACCGGAATTTCGCCGACGGCGACCCGAACAATCCGCTCATCTCGACGGACTACGACCGCCGGGTGCTCGGCTCCTCGCTCCCGCATTTCAACTACGGCGGTTCGGTCGACCTGGCGTGGCGCGGCATCGATTTCAACCTCACGTTCCAGGGCGTCGGCCAGCGCAACTCCTACCTCACGGACGAGATGGTACAGCCGCTGCGCTCGCAGTGGTATAATTTCGCCACCTACATCGGGGGGGGGAATTCGTGGAGCCGTAAAAACACCATCGAGCAGAACAAGCGTGCCAAATACCCGCGCTATTCGTGGTCCAGTGCGAACAACAACTATGCGATCTCCGACTACTGGCTTTTCGACGGTTCCTATTTCCGCGTGAAGAACATCTCGCTGGGCTACACCCTGCCCCAGAAATGGATGAGCAAAATCCATGTCAAGAGCCTCCGCTTCGCCGTAACGCTCACCGATTTCTTCACCCACAGCCATTTCCCCGAGGGCTGGGACCCCGAGGTCGGCACCACCGGCTATCCCATCACCAAATCGGTGCTCTTCTCCGCACAGCTTAAATTCTAACGTCGTATCAAAGAACGAAAAGATATGAAAACCATTAAAATCGCATTATTCGCCCTGGCCGGAAGCCTTGTGGTTTCGTGCAGCGACCTGGACCTTTCGCCCAGGGACAAGGCCGCCAGCGGCTCCTGGTTCCAGACGGCCGAGCAGTTCGAGCTGAACCTCAACGCCCTGCTCCACCACACCTACTGGCCCATGGAGCGCAACGAATGGACCTCCGGCAACCAGACCGAACTGGACATGCTGACGGACGACGGACAAAACCGCAACTCCCCGGGCCGTTTCCTTATCGACGGCGTGAACTCCGACTTTCCGCTCTCGGTCCGCATGTGGGACATCACCTATACGGGTATCAACCGCTGCAACAAGATCATCACCGAGCTCCGCAAACACGAAGGCCGGATCGAGCAGGCCCGCTACGACCGTATCATGGCCAACGCCCGCTTTTACCGCGCCTGCTTCTACGCCCGCATCATGATCCATTTCGGCGATCCCGTCGTGGTTCCGGAAGATATGGACATGGACTCCGAGCAGGGCCGCGAGAGTGCCTATGAGCTGACCCGCAGCGACATGTGGACCGTCCTGCCCGACATCCTCAAGGAGTTCGACGACGTAGCCCCGATACTGCCCGTATCCTATGGAGGCGAGATCGAACGGGCCACGCGCGGCGCAGCCTATGGCATGAAAGCCCGTTTCGCCCTCCATTTCGCCTCGATCCGCAAATGGGACACCCTCGAGAACAACGGGTTCGGCGATGCCGACGCCACGGAGGCCGAAAAGCTCTTCAAAGAGGCCCGCGACGCCGCCTGGAACTGCATGCAGCTGGGGACTTACAGCCTCCATTCGGATTTCGGACAACTGTTCCGCAACGCGACGAAGCATTCGCCCGAAGGCATCTTCAACATTCCCCGCTCGAAGGCCCTGTCGAACGACTCGAAATACCAGTATCTCGGCGGCCAGGCCTGCACGGCCAAGCTGCCCCGGCTGTCGGGCGCCCCGACCTGCACGACCTGCCTGCCTTCGTGGTACCTGCTCTGCGCATTCCTCGACGACCAGGGCAAACCCATCGACGAATCGACGGTCTACGATCCCCACAAGCCGTTCGAGCACCGCGACCCGCGCTGCACCTACACCATCGTGGAACACGGCACGCAGCATCTGGGCGTGATTTTCGATCCGCATTTCGACCGGGACAAGGTGTACAGCGCACGCGAAGGAACGGAAGTGGTCAACAACGACTCGCGCTCCTACAAAATCCAAGGCACCTCGAACCAGTACGCCTCCTACAACGGCCTGGTGCTGAAGAAGCACGTCGACGAGGACTGGCTGGCTCCGTTCGAACCCGAGAATGACAAGCTGATTCTGCGCTATGCCGACGTGCTGCTGATGTACGCCGAGGCGAAGATCGAGCTGAACGAAATCGACGACACGGTGCTCGAGGCCATGAACCGGGTCCGCGCCCGCGCCTACAAGGCCGACGTGACGGCCACCTCCGACTATCCGGCCATCACCGAGCGGTCGCAGGACAAGCTCCGCACGATCCTGCGCATCGAGCGACGCATGGAATTCGCCTTCGAGAACCTGCGTCTGTACGACATCTGGCGCTGGCGCATTGCCGAGAAGGTGCTCAACCGCCCCTGGATCGGCCTGCCGAAGAAAGACGAAAAGCTCCAGCGTGCCTACATCGACAACAACATGTGGTTCCACGGAGCCGTGCCCGAAATCGACGAAGACGGGTGTATGGATTTCATGGCCCCCGTGGCCAAAGGCGCCGCCGATTTCTTCAACAGCAATGCCTATGCACAGGTCCTCGCGGAGTGCAAGTTCGTGGCTCCGAAGAGCTATCTGTGGCCGCTCCCGACCACCACGATGCAGGTCATGAAGAACATCAAGGAAAACAATCCGGGTTACTAATCCGTAAAGCAAGGCCCGCCGGGCGCCCCGCGAAGGGCGTCCGGCGTTCGGGCCGCAACAACGAAGAGAGACATGAATAAAATGGTGAAATTGCTGCTCGCATGCACGGGCATCCTGCTGTTCCCGGCGGCCGGGGCAGCCCCGAAAGGGAACACGCTCCGAAACGACAAACTGCAAGTCTCGGTGGACGATCAGGGCCGCCTGACCAGTATCAAAAACCTCGAAACCGGCCGGGATTACGCCGGCGGCGACTACCTCTGGCGCCTCTACTACGACACGCAGAAGGCCAAGGAGATCGAGGTGCTGCCCGCCGAACAGACGCCCCGCATCTCGCGCAGGGGCGACACGATCACGCTGACCTACGACCACCTGAACGCCACCGATTTCAGCGTCCGCGAAGCGGTGAAACTCGACATGTGCCTCACGCTCGACATCACGCTCGAAGGCGACGAGGTGCGTTTCGCATCGAAGATCGAGAACCGCGAGCCCCACACGATCGTCCGCGAACTGCACTACCCGCTGGTGGGCAACATGCCGCTTCCCGGGGACCACAAGCTGCTGCTCACCCACACCGGCGGCCAGCTGTACGACGACCCCAAGGGAATGATCTTCCGTTACAGCAACACCGCGCCCTACAAGACCCCGGCGCAGAAATTCCGCCAGATGGACGCCAAATACCCGATGCGCACCGTCACGGGCGGTACGGGCGGCTGTATGGCCTCCAACTGTTTCGCCTACGTGGGCGACGGGGAGGGCCTCTATTTCGGCAGCCACGACACGACGTTCCAGGACACGAACCACGGACTGCGCCTCTATCCCGACGCCGAAGGTGAGTTCACACGGCTGGAATCCGGGTTCTACAAGTTTCCGCACTGCTTCGCCGGCGAGACGTGGACGTGCGACGCCAACGTCATAGCCCCCTATACGGGTTCGTGGCACGAGACCTCGAAGCACTACCGCCGCTGGGCCGACACGTGGTGGGACCACCGCGACGCGCCGATGTGGGTCAAGAAGATGCGCAGCTGGCAACGGATCATCTTCCGCCACCAATACGGCGAACTGCTGTTCAAGTACACCGACCTGCCGGGGCGCATCAAGGATGTCGGCGAGAGCGTCGGGGCCGACGCCGTCTTCACCTTCGGATGGTGGGAGACGGGCATGGACCACGGCAATCCCCACTACAACGCCGATCCCGCGCAGGGCGGCGACGCGGGTTGGAAAAAGGCCATCGCCGACTACAAGAAGGACGGCGGCAAGGTCCTGCTCTATTTCAACGGCAAGCTGATCGACCGCGAGAGCGAATTCTACAAGAGCGGCCAGGGCAAAGAGATCTGCTACCGCGACAACACGGGCGCGGAGCTCTTCGAACAATACCGCTTCACGGGTCAGGGCACGTTCCTGGCCGACTACAACGCCCGCACGTTCGTCGTGGCCGACACCCGTGCGCCGATCTGGCGCAAGATGCTCCTCGACTGGGCCGACCGCGCCCGGGAATACGGCGCCAACAGCGTCTTCTACGACCAGCTCGGATACGGCGAACGCGCCACCAACTGGGACCTGAGCCGGGAGTTCCCCGTGCCCAACATGCACGTCATCGCCGACAAGGCCGAGGTGCTGAAGATGGTCCGCGACCGCAACGTCAGCTTCGACCCCGAGTTCGCACTCGGCACGGAGTGGCTGACCGACGTGACGGCGCAGTACTGCGACTACATCCACATCTACCAGACCACCGCCAGCAAATACAGCTTTATCGACTGGTTCCGCTACACCTTCCCTGAAATCATCATCTCCGACCGCGAAATCCGCGACGACACGGACATCGAACGCCGCGTGAACAACACGCTGCTGAAGGGCCTGCGCAACGACATCGAAATCTACCGCTGCCGCGACCTGATCGACAAGACGCCGCACTACCAGGCTTACCTGGCCAAGGCGAACGCCATCAAGGCCAGGTACGAAGACCTGCTGCTGGTCGGCACCTACCGCGACACGGAGGGTTTCACGCAGTCGAATCCCGGCATCGAGGCCCGCGCCTACACCAACGGCGACGGCATGGCCGTCGTGGCCACCCGCACGCAGCCGGGAGCAGCCGTGAAGGGTGCGATCGAGGTTCCGGGCTACCGCTTCGTGGAGGCTTCGACGCTGGGCGGCGCACAGGTATCGCCCGACGGCCGCGAGGTGACGCTGGGCCAATACGACCTTGCCGTGCTGGTTTACAAAAAGACGAAATAACCATGCGCGAGCTGCAACCGAATGCAACGACGAGAGCTTCCGGTACCTGGGTGTCGGAAGCTCCCGTCGTGCGCATCGCCAACCGCCACGTTTCCGCCGTCGTATGCCTTCCCGATGCCGAATGCGGCTACTACCGGGGCACACGCTTCGACTGGAGCGGCGTCGTCCGCGACCTGCGCAGCCGGGGGCATCGCTACGTCTCGGAGTGGCAGCCGCGGCACGATTCCCTGCGGCACGACGGCCTGACGGGTCCCGCGGACGAGTTCACCCAGATCGGTTACGAACGGGCGCGTCCCGGGGAGGAGTTCCTCAAAATCGGGGTCGGCACGCTGCGCAGGTTCTCCGATCAGCCCTACGACCGGTTCCGGCTCTACGAGATCGCCGATCCCGGCATCCGGGAGGTGACCGCCGAGCGCAACCATGTCGAGTTCCGCCACCGGCTGCTAAGCGACGAATACGGCTACGACTACCGCAAGACGCTGCGGCTGACCGATGCGCCGGGCCTGCGGATCGAGTACACGCTCAAGAACCTCGGTCCGGCACCGCTCACGGGGCATGTCTACAACCACAATTTCTTCACGCTGGACCGCATGGCCACGGGTCCCGACACCTCGATTCATTTCCCGTTCCGCCCCGGGGGAACGTGGCGCGAGGCTTACGACAGCGTGGCGCTGACGCCCGACGGCGTCGCTTTCAGCCGTCCGCTGGAGCCGGGCGAGTCGGTCTTCATGGGGGACCTCCACAGCCAGGACCCCGCGACGCCGGGGTACGGATTCAGTCTCCGCAACCTCCGCACGGGAGCGGGTATCCGGGCCTCGGGCAGCGGCGAGTTGTCGCACATGGTCCTCTGGGCCTGCCCCACGGTCGCCTGCCTCGAACCCTACACGCCGTTCCGGGTCTTCCCCGGGGAGACGGGCGTGTGGCGCATCGACTACGAACTGCTGATCTGAAAAAGACCCCCGAAGCTCAGGCTCCGGGGGTTTCTTTAGGTGTCGTGCAGGCATCCACCAGGTAGACAATCGAGACGTAGGGCACGCCCGAACGGGCCGAAAGCCCGATTTCGCACGTGCGGCTGTTCGAATAGCCCACCTTCACGCCCGAGCGTTCGATGACGGGCCGCAGTTTGCGCAGGGCCCAGGCGTTGACCTCGGGATGGGTGAATCCGCGGTCACCGGCGAATCCGCAGCATCCGACCTCCTCGGGCACCACAACCTCCGCGGCGCACAGCCGTGCCAGCGAAACAATCACCCCGGCAAGCCCCATGCGGCGCATCGAGCAGGTGACGTGCACGGCGACGGGCTCCGGCCGGGCGTGGAACTCCAGCCGGTCGCGCAGGAAGGTCCAGATGAACTCCGCGGGTTCGTAGAGTTTCATGCGGCCGATCTTCTCGCGCATCCGGTGCAGGCACGGGCTCTGGTCGCACAGCACCGGCCAGCGGCCCGCTTCGCTGGCACGCCACAGCGCCTCCTCCAGCTCGGCGGTCTTGCGGTCGGCGATGTCGGCCATGCCTTTGCTCTCCCAGATCGTGCCGCAGCAGAGGCGTTCCATATTCCCGGGGAAGATCACCTCATAACCGGCTTTCCGGAGCAGCGAAACCATCTTGCCGGGCAGCGGCTCCGCGACCGGCGTCTCGCGGGCAAGGCCCATCGTCTGGTTGATACAGCTCGGGAAATAGACGACTTTGTCCGGCTCCGGCACGGATGTTTTCAGCAGGGATTCCGGCAGGCGGTAGGCCCGCGGCATCGAGGGCAGCCATCGGGGCAGTCCCAGCGCGTGCAGGCCCTTTGCGGCGGCGGTCATCGTGCGTGTGCCGAGGACCCGGTGCGCCGTGTCGGCCAGCGTCAGCACGGGTCGCAGGGTGTTTTTCAGCCCGGCGAAACGACGGGCCGCAAACTCCCCGGCGGCATGTCCCGCACTCCCGGGCGGCACCCTCAGGGCACGCAGGGCATGCGTCAAATCACCCGTATTAATCCCCACCGGACAGCTCGTCGAGCAGAGCCCGTCCCCGGCGCAGGTCTGCTCCCCGGGGTAACGGTAGCCGCGTTCGAGCTCCCGCACGAGGCGCGGGTCTTCGCCGGAGGCCTTCAGCCGGGCGATCTCGCGGCGCACGACGATGCGCTGGCGCGACGAGAGGGTCAGTCCGCACGTCAGGCAGTTCACCTCGCAGAATCCGCATTCGATGCAGCGGTCGATCAGGGGATCGGTCAGCGGCAGGGGTTTGAAATGCGAGAGGTGGCAGCGGGGATCGTCGTTGAAGATCACCCCGGGATTCAGCAGCCCCGCGGGGTCGAACAGCTCCTTGACGGCCCGCATCACGGCATAGGCGTCGTCGCCCCACTCGCGGCGGAGGAAGGGCGCCATGTTGCGTCCCGTGCCGTGCTCGGCCTTGAGCGAACCGTCGTATTTACCGACGACAAGTTCCACGACGTCGTCCATCAGCGCCTCGTAACGCGCCGCCTCGGCCGGGGTCGAAAACGACTGGTTGATGATGAAATGGTAGTTGCCCTCGAGGGCGTGTCCGTAGATGCAGGCGTCGTCGTAGCCGTGGCGGGCAATCAGCGCCTGCAGTTCGGCCGTGGCCCGGGGCAGGTCCTCGATGTGGAAGGCGACGTCCTCGATCAGGCAGGTGGTCCCGGCGGGACGGCTGCCGCCCACCGCCGGAAAGATGCCCGAACGGACGGCCCAATATTTCGCCTGCTCCGCCGGATCGTCCGTAAAGCGTGCGGGAACATGGAGCTCGAAGCGCCCCAGCAGCTCTTCGATCCGGGCGACGTTGGCGGCCAGCTCCTCCGGCGTGTGCGCCTTGGTCTCGGTCAGCACGGCCGTAAGGCCCTCGCCCGCAGTATCGCCGACCGAAGCCAGCGACTTGCGGTCGAGCATCTCGGCGCTGTGCACGATGCGTTCCCCGGCGGCGTCCTGCAGTTTGCGCATCTCCACGACGGCGCGGCTCGCCTCGCCGATGTCGCCGAAATAGACCATCGCACTGGCCTTGTGCGCGTATTCGCGCTCGGTGCGCATCGTGACCCCGGCCAGGAACGCCAGCGTCCCCTCGGAGCCGACCAGCAGGTGGGCGATAATCTCGAACGGGTCGTCGGACTGCACCAGCGGCAGCAGGTTCAGCCCCATGACGTTCTTGATCGAATATTTATGCCGGATACGCTCCGTCAGGGCCTTGTCCCCGCGGACCCGGTCACGCAGGGCCTCGACCGTGCGCAGGAACTCCCCGTGACTCGCTGAAAAGGCCCGGCGGCTCGCCTTGTCGCCCGTATCGAGCAGCGTGCCGTCGGCCAGCACCAGCCGCGCCGAGAGCAGCATCCGGTCGCTGTTGGCATGGGTGCCGCAGTTCATGCCCGAGGCGTTGTTCATCACGATGCCGCCCACCATGGCGCTTCGGATCGAAGCGGGATCGGGCGGGAAGCGGTATCCGTAAGGCTTCAGCACCTCGTTGACCCGGGCGCCCACAACGCCGGGCTGAAGCCGCACGGCGCGGCCGCCGTCGAGCACCTCGCAGCGCTCCCAATGCTTGCCCGCCACCACGAGCACCGAATCGCTGACGGCCTGCCCCGAAAGGCTCGTGCCGGCGGCCCGGAAGGTCAGGGGCACGCCCAGCCCGGCAGCCGTCCGCATCAGCCGGACGACCTCCTCCTCGCCGGCGGCCCGCACGACGATCTGCGGCACAAGGCGGTAAAACCCCGCATCGGTGCCCCACGCCAGCCGGCGCAGGTAGTCGGTGTAAACCCGTTCACAGGGTATGAAAGCACGCACGGCGTGCAGGAATCTGCGGTATTTTTCGGTCATGTTTTCAGCAATTCAAAAACAGGAGAGGCGACCGCCTCTCCTGCAAATATACGAAATCGGACGGTTCGTTGTAACGCTTAACAGTCGTCGTCCGCCTGCGCCAGCAGTCCGTAAAAGGCCGCTTCGCCGATATGCTCCGCGGGAGCGATGCGGGTCAGCCCCTTGACATCGCGCAGTCCCTCGTGCAGGGCCGCCTCCATGTAGGCGAACGAGCGCGAAATCTGACCGCCCAGCAGGAGGCATTCGATGCCGTGTTCGACAAGCAAGTCGTGGAGCGTGGCGGCCAGAATACTCCCGACCGTCGCGAACGTCTCGCAGGCCCGGGCATCCCCTTCGCCGGCCATGCGGCCCAGATCGGCCACCGTCAGCGCCGGGTCCGTGCGGCCCGTAAGCTCACCGTAGATGCGCAGGAATCCCCGTTTCGAGGCGTAGTCCTCCAGAATGCCGTCCCGGTAGGGAAGGTCGAAAATCACCACCTTCGGACCGCCCGCCGGATTGCACAGCACCCGCCCGTCACGGCTCAGGGCGAAACCCAGTCCCGTTCCGAGCGACACGAGCGCCGAGGCGCCGTATCCGGCGGCATTGCCCCGGGCGATCTCCCCGGCCAGCGCGGCGTTCACGTCCTGCATGAAGCGGATCTCCGCATCGGCGGGAACGCCGGGCATCGCGTGCAGCACCCCGCGCAGGTCGACGCCGTAGATGCTGCGGAACTTGTGCGTCATGCGGGGAATGCCGGCCGCATAGTCGAACGGCCCGGGAATGGCGATGCCGATGCCGGCAAGCTCCATCCCCCGCTCCGCGGCGAAGGCTGCGCCCCTGGCCACTGTCGTGGCCAGGGAGCCTTCGATCTCCGCACGCGAGCCCTCCGAACGGACCGGGCAGCTGAACTCCGAACCGGGCAGGAGCTGCCCGGCAGCGTCCGCCACGGCCGATTTGAGGAACGTTCCCCCGACATCGAGCAGCAGGCGGCAGTTATTCTTTGTCGAACCCATCCTTGAGCATCGTTTTGTGGACGCAGATGGGTTCCGTGCGGAGGTTCTCGATCACGTAACGGCCCATGTCCGCGGGAACCACGACCATATCCATATATTCGGCGTCGAAATAGCGTTCGGGGTGCTCGACGGAGCGGATACGCACATGCTCGCCGTCAACCAGCACCAGTACGTGGAACTTACCGTTCGTATCGTCCTCGATCGACTTTTCGAACTCCAGGCGGCGCAGCGAGAAATAGAGCATGTCGCACTCGCCCACGATCTTCTCGGCCCAGCCTTCGCCCTCGCGCACCGTGCGGGGCTGCTGGACGATATTGCCGCGCAGCCAGCTCGTGCGGCAATCGTAGTTGAGCGTGCGCTCGCCGTGCCACGTATGGATGGGACGGGGCTTTCCGTCGAGGTCGGCACGCAGGTAGTCGTAGAGTTTATAGGTGTAGGAACCGATCGTCAGGCTGCCGATCTCCAGAATCACCTGGTTGCGGCCCGACGAGTGGATCGTGCCCGCGGGGAGCATCACCTGCAGGCCGGGTTTCGACTCCTCGTAATGAACGTATTTCAAATAGTCGACCGGCTTATGCTCCGTATCGGCCAGCTTGATGTCCCGGATGAACTGCTCCGTATCGGCATCGTCGCGGAATCCGACGAAGGTTTTGGCGTCGTGAGCGGCCACAATGACGTAGTAGCTCTCGTCCTGACGGCCCAGCTCCCCGAAATTCTCCTGGTTGTACTGCGCCCCGGAGTGCACCTGAATCGACATGTTGCCGTTGCTGTGATACGTGTCGTCGTAGTTGAAGCGGACGGGAAAATAGCCGCCGAATTTCTCGACACATTTGTCGCCCATAATGGCATGTCCCTCCTTCTGCACGAACGAGAAATAGGGAAAATCGATCTTCTCGGCCCCGGCCTCGACAACAATCGACACCTCCATCGGGATCAGGTCGAAGACCCACGCGCAGTTGCGCATCGCATCGGGCAGGTTACGCAGTTTCTTGACGTAGGTGCCGCCCCACACGCCTTCGAGATAGACCGGCTTGCAGCGGAACGGATAGGACGCCAGCGACTTGAAGATGTCGGTCAGCGCCGCCATCGGGATCATCTGGATGTGCTCGGGCTTGTCCGAAGCCATGTAGTAATCGAGCAGCGCCCCGCGCAGCAATTCGCCGCGGTGGTGAACGCCGATTTCGAAATCGGCATAGTAGCAGCGGCGAATCACCAGATTGGCCGGACGGGCGACCTTGTCGCCCATATTGGCATACTGGCCGCGGCGGATACGCAGGATCGACTCTTTGGGCGTTACGTCGAAATAGCATTTCACATCGTACAGCCCGAGCAACTCCTTCACCAGACATCCGCTTCCGAAGACAATCAGCACGCGGCCTTTCTCCACGGGAGCTTTCAGCCCCTCCAGGCGCGACCTGAATGCAGCCACCTTCCGGGTATCGAAGAAATCTTCGAAACTCCGCTTGATCAGGCGTCCGAACAGCAGCGAAGGGTCTTTCGTGGTGTCCCACTCCAGGTTGGAGTCGATTATATCGGCGATTTCCTGCTCCGATTTGAACACCTCGGCAAACGGGAAGGCCTCCACGTCGATTCCTTTTCCGATAAGCTGCTGCGAGAGCAGGTTGACCATCCGCGTCCAGTCGGCCGTGGCGTAGCCGTCGAATGCCACGACGACGTTCTTTCCGGGAGCGGCCTTGAGCCGGCCCATGACATCGGCGGCCAGAGCCGCGGCAGCCTTGGGGGTTCCGCCGACGACCGCCTCGACGGTCTTCTTCGGGAGGGTCGGGCGGTTGACGGCCCGCGGATCGTCATACGGATAGGGATTATACATGAAACTCATGATAGATACGATTTTATAGGGTTAATTATTTGATTTCGTGATATTCGAAGTCCATGATTTCGGCCAGCATGCCCAGCTCGCGCAGGTAGTCGCCGTCGACAATGGCGAAATGCTGTGTGGTGCCGATCTTCAGGATCTCCTCGAAGAGCCGCTCGACGGGGACCACCGGGCGGAAAATGCTGTGCGAATAGGTGGCCAGAATGTGGTCGCCCTCGAGCGAATCGACCAGCGTGGCGACCAGCTTGTAGCGTCCGTCGCACTCCACCAGCTGCGCCATGGTCTTGCGCCCCGGAGAGATGCGGTACCAGGCAAACGGCGCCCCGGCATACTTGTACGAGGTCTTGGCGAAGCGCACGTCGCGGGCGATCACCACGTTCTGCTGCCAGGCAGGGTCGTTGTGGTCGTTCGGTCCGGCGTGTCCGCCCGCGAAGGTGCCGTAGTCGGACTCGATGTGGAAGGGTTCGAGGAAATTGACGTTCCGGCCCGAAATCAGCTTCAGCAGGTAGGTGATGAGGCCCGCGCCGATGTCGGCCTCGGGAACCAGCACCGAGCAGTTGTCGTTGAACCACGGGTGGTAGAACCCGGCACGCAGGCCCACCAGTTCGAACATGGCCCGGTCTATGTCGTTGAAGACCAGCACGTCGATGTCCGACCGCTCGGCCATCTTCTGCAGGCCGATCGAGGCCCGCACCGAGGCTTCGAACTTGTCGCGCGCCACGTCGTCCATCATCTTGTAGCGCGAGGTCAGTTCATCGCAGTACGCTTTCAGCTCCTGGTCGCTCACCGCGTCGATCACGTCGCCGTAGACCGAATAGGGCAGGAAGCGAATTTCGGGCCCCAGCTTGGTGAACAAATCGTAAGGGTCGATGTAGGTGGACCACATGGCCTCGTTGTAGTTGGCCAGCAGCCCCACGTTCGACTGGCGGAGAATGGCGCGTGCACGGGCCGCCGAAGCGAAGAGGCGGACCTGTTCGGTGACCTCCCCGCGCGAGCCCATCACGACCTTCACGTGGCGGCGTCCCGTGCGGGGTACCGACCCGGAAGCCTCCAGCGACCCGACGAGCGTGCCGGCGCAGAGGTAGTCGATAAAGTCGTCCTCGTCCAGCGTGTCCTTGAACGAAACGTGGTCTTTGGCGACGTTGACGAAGAGAATCGGCACCTCGGGCATATCCCGCAGGAAGCGTATTCACGCGAAATCCTCGGACCAGGAGAGGAACTCGGCGATCACGAAATCGACCTTCTCCATGTAGAAATGGTCCATGGCGTTCATGGCCTCCTCCTTGTCGTAGACGATCCCGGGGAACACGACGTCGAGGAACTCCATCGTGGCGAGTATCTTTTTCACATCGGCGTCCTTGCGCTCGGCATAGGTACCCCGTTCGAGTCCCTCGCCCAGCATCTTGAAGCGGGGCGACGCGATCAGCAGCAGACCCGCCTTCGCTTTTCTGGTTTTCAGGTTACTGTTCATGTCTGATTTTGTTATAGTCCTTCATATAGAAATATTTGGCTCCCAGGAGCATCACCACCCCGCACACGAGCCAGACGATGGCCAGCATCGAGATGCCGGACGACAGTCCGACGACCTGCTTCATGGCGCCGAGCACCAGGGGAGCCATTGCGCCGATGGCGAATCCGGTCATAATCATCACGCCCGAAGCCGACGAGTGGTAGCGGGGCGGAATGACGTCGTAGAGCACCGTGTAGGTGTTGGCGTCGAAAAACGCGCGGGCGAATCCGAATCCTGCAAAACCGATGTAGATGACCCACAGCGTGGCCGAGTTGCCCATCAGGACGATGAACGGCACGGCGACCAGCAGGCCGATGCCCTGCATGGCCATACGCCACGCGGGATGCAGGCTGCCCAGCTTGTCCGAGAGGCGTCCGGCCAGCAGCACGCCGACAAAGGCGAACAAGTGGGTGTAGAACATCGAGTGGAATCCGGCGCCCGCGAGGTCCATGCCGAAATTCTCGAACAGATAGGTGGGCATCCACGTGAGGTAGCCCGTCAGCACGAAGATCAGTCCCGAAAAGCAGATGGTGAGAATCAGGGCCGTCGGCGTGGTGAAGACCATGCGGAAGCCCTCCATCAGCCGCGGCTTGGGCTCCGCAGCCTCCGCGGCGGCCACGGCGGCCGGCTCTTTCTTGTCCTTCAGCCGCACGGCCATGACGATGCCGTGCACGACGCCGATGGCGCCGAAGACGTAGAAGGCGCTGCGCCAGCCCCACAGCTGTCCGATATATCCCGCGGCGTAACCGCTGATGATGATGCCGATGTAATAGGCGGTCTGGTGGATCGACATGGCGAAGGCCCGGGTCTTGTCGTGGTACTGCGCCAGCAGCGAATAGTTCGCCGGTCCGAAGAAGGCCTCGCCGCCGCCCGTGGCGACGCTGCGCATCAGCACGAGCATCACGAATCCGTTGCAGAGGCCCGTGAACATCGTGGCCACACTCCAGAACAGGATGCTACCCGTGACGATCCATTTCCGGCTGAAGCGGTCGCCCACGAGTCCCCCGATGGGCACGAGCAGGGCGTAGAAAAGGTTGAAGACCGTGGCGATGGAGCCGATGGCCACATCGCTCAGACCCAGGTCCTCGCGGATGAGCGGAAGCACCACGTTGAAGACCTGACGGTCGGCCTGGTTCAGAAGGTAGGCGACCCACAGCAGGGCCAGCACCTCCCATTTGTACTTCGGGTTTTTCTTCCCGACGGTTGCGGTTGTCATTGGGTTATAGGTTCATTTTATGCACCTTTTCTCACCTCGGCAGAGCCCGATCAGGTTCGGCTCTGCACGCGGCTTATCGAAAAGGTCGGGTTAATACAACATATCCTGACTGGTTCCGGCGGCCTTGCGCTCGGCAGCCTCTCCGCGGAACGGCACGGCGCTGCGCTCCATCAGCAGCATCGGGGCGTCCCACACCGGGCAACCGGTCAGCTTCATGCGCCCTCCGTCGCGGCTGCCGTGAGGCTGCGGCAAGTCGTAGACACGTCCCGTGACGGCATCCACGAGCACGGGGTCTTTGAGCGAAAGCCCCTCGACGCTCATTTCGACCCGGTCCCAGGCCAGTTCGTCGCCCGGAATCCGGTCGGAGTACCAGTACATCACGCCGACCGACTTGTCGTCGGCGTCCGAAAGTCCCACGAGGGCGATTTCGCGGGCCGTATTGACCGTGAACGCCGGGTGTCCCGAAGGCCTCACCCCGCTGTGCAGCAGGTTGACCATGTGCTGCATGGCATGGTACGACGGCCGTTTGTAGACCACCTGTTTCAGCAGGTTCGTGCGCAGCAGTCCGAACGACTGCAGCATGTTGGGATACTGGTTGTCGACGATGGCGAAGATCGACGAGCGGATGCCCAGCGCAAAATCGTTGGCCAGACGCCGTGCGACCCATTTGGCCTGGCTGTACTCGCTCCACTCGTGGTAGCGCAGCGCATGGGCCCATTCGAGGACCGCCGGGCAGCCGCTCTCGCCCGAGAAGAGGCGGATGCGCGGATCGTAGGAGGCGACCAGTTCGGCCAGCGCCCCGATGCCGGGCGTGGCGTCGTCGGGATTTTCGTGATAGGGGTGGAAGCTCACGTAGTCGATGAGTCCCAGTTTGCCGCGCTCGCGGACGATGTCCAGCACCCGTCCCGTAAAGCCGACCGGCATGCGCGAAAGCCCGAAACCGATGATGACCGCTTCGGGATCGACCCGGCGCACCGTTTCGGCCGTGCGGATCAGCAGTTCGGCATAGGCCGCAGACTGGTCGGCGCCGCGGAGGTTCGGCTCGTTCCACACCTCCCACTCGCTGACACGCCCCTTGTAACGACGCGCCACAGCCGTCACATAGCGTTCCCAGGCCTGCAGCGTCTCCTCATCGGTGAATATGCGCGATCCCAGGCTCTTCTGCGCCCCGTAAACCGGATTTCCATAGGCCAGGCACATCCATGGACGGATACCCTGTTCGCGGAGTCCGTCGACCGCTTCGTCGAGCCATCCGAATTCGTATTTTCCTTTTTTCTGTTCGCAGCGGGCCCAGCCGCTCTGGATACGCGCGGCACCCACGCCCAACTCACCCACATAGGGTTTGTAAGCCGAGAAATCGGCATATTCGCGGTCGAGGCACTCGCACCCCACCGACCAACGCGGATTGGCCAGTTCGCGCGACGAAGCAGTCGCCACCGAACCGATCTGTTCAAGCCCGGGAGAGACCGCCTGCATCTTTTTCCAGGTCAGCGACCAATGCTGTGCAGGGGCGGTCGATGCGAGCAAAAGGCCGGACAGGCTGAGAAAGAAAGTTTTTTTCATTTTTAAAAGTGGTTAGCGGTTTTTTTCCTATATTTGTGTCACCACAACATAAAAGTTGTGAGGTGTGGTACTTGCCCTGATTGGTGTTGTGTAGTGTGGTGCAAATATACACAAAAATTGATACAAACCAATATTTATTTCATTTTTTTAAATGACAGACATGCCGGAAAAGATTAAAATAGACCACGAGAGCCAAATCCCGGTTTACAAACAGATCGTGGGACAGGTGGAGGAGCTGGTGCGTCAGGGCGAATATCCCGAGGGATGCCTGCTGCCGTCGATGAACGAGCTCTCGGCCGTACTCGACATTTCGAAAGAGACCGTCAAGAAGGCCTATTCCATACTCCGGAACAAAGGTTACATCGATGCCAAACAGGGCAAAGGATTCTACGTTTCGGCGGCAGGAGTGGCGGAAAAGCTGAGCATTCTCGTGCTGTTCGACAAGCTGAGCAACTACAAGCAGGTGCTTTTCAACTCGTTCGCCGACGAGATCGGCGACGCGGCAGAGATCACCATCCGGCTCCATAACCAGAACGTCGACCTGCTGGAATACTATGTCGAGGAGAACCTCGATTTGTTCGACTACTACGTCATCACTCCCCATTTCCCGCTCGACGCGGCGTCGCAGAAACGGGTGCTGAAGATACTCACACGCATTCCCAACCGCAAGCTGATTCAGGTCGACCATTGGATGAAGGAGCTTCCGGGCAACTACGGTGCCGTCTACCAGGATTTCGCCAACGACGCCTACGAAGGGCTGGGATACGGGCTCAAAAAGCTCAAAACCTGCTCCCGGTTCAACGTCGTGACGCTTCCCTCGAGCCTCTATTACGCCTCGGTGGGCAAGGCCGTGGAGCGGTTCTGCCGCGACAACGA
Organism: Alistipes sp. Zagget8; assembly: GCA_001941065.1. GTDB lineage: Bacteria > Bacteroidota > Bacteroidia > Bacteroidales > Rikenellaceae > Alistipes. The sequence goes on along the minus strand of MSHJ01000009.1, from coordinate 505,273 downwards.
GATAGCCGTGGAGTTCCACACGGAGATTACCCCCGAAATCATCCGCGAAAAGGAGGTCTACCTGATTCTCAACAGCCAGTACGACCTGGGGCTGATCGAGCTGGTGCGCCGGGCCCGCGAACGGAACTACCGGGTAGGGCGCGACATCAGCATCATCTCCTACAACGAATCGCCGATCAACGAGATCATCCTCAACGGCCTGACGACCATTTCGACCGATTTCCGGCAGATGGGGGTGCTGGTGGCGCGGATGATCCTCGACAAGTCGCCCGCCAAGATCAGGTGCGACTTTCAGATGATTCGCCGCAATACCTTTTAGGCGCGGCCGCCGCGATAACCGGTCATAGAAAAGCGCAGGGTTTCCGAAAGGAACCGTGCGTTTTTTCATACCCCGAAGGGCGGCAAACGGTCGCAGGCGCCGGAAAAGTTTTGCCGAACCGCACGCAACCCGAATCTGCCCGAACTTTTTTTATTATCTTCGCAGGAAATTCAGCCCCAACGACCATGGAAAACCGACTTCCCGACCTCAACGTCCCGGCCCGCGAACGCATCGGCTGGGTGGACCTCCTGCGCGTGATCGCGTGCTTTCTGGTGGTCTTTTCACACAGTTGCGACGCCTTTGTCGCCGTGTTCGACAGCGACCGTGCGACGTTCCTGCAGGGAGCCCTGGCCGGAAGCCTCGTCCGGGCCTGCGTGCCGCTCTTCGTGATGATGTCGGGCGTACTGTTGCTGCCCGTGCGGACCGACGCCGGGACCTTCTACCGCAAGCGTATCGGCCGCATTCTCGCGGCGCTCGTCTTCTGGTCGCTGGCGCTGCCCGTGCTCTATTTCCTCTACATGCGCTATGTCGGCTCGGCCAGTCCGTCGATCGACCCCGCGCTGTTCACCGGCGAGGCCACGCTCCGCAAGATGTGGACCTTCGTTTTCAATTTCACCTACGACACCACGCCGCTCTGGTATCTCTACATGCTCCTCGGACTCTATTTCATCCTGCCGATCCTGAGCGCGTGGCTCGAACGGGCCTCGCAGCGCGACCTGCGGATCGTGCTCGGCATCTGGGGAGTGACGCTGCTGCTGCCCTACGTGAAGATGCTGGCCCCGATGCTGGGCTATGCCGGCAATTACGGCAACATGGGCCTCTACGGCGTCTGCGACTGGAACGAATTCGGCACGTTCTACTACGTCTCGGGCTTCGCGGGCTACCTCGTGCTGGCCTTCTACCTCGTGAAATTCCCGCCCGCGTGGAGCTGGCGCAAGACGCTGGGAATCTGCATCCCGGCGTTCCTTATCGGCTACCTCGTCACGGGAGTGGGCTATGTGATGATGCAGAAAGCGTTCCCGGGCAACTACGCCTACCTGGAGATCGTCTGGTATTTCGCCGGCGTGAACGTCTTCCTGATGACCGCCCCGGTCTTTATCCTCGTGCAGAAAGCCGCCGCACGGCCCCGCGCATGGCTTTCGCGGCTGGCGGGCGCCACGTTCGGCATCTACCTCTGCCATTTCATCTTCGTACAGGCAGGCTACGACCTCGTGCAGCGGATTCCGGGACTCCCGGCGCTGGTGCGCATTCCGCTGATCGCCTGCGGAGCCTTCGCCGCGAGCTGGCTCGTGGTGCGGCTCATGCAGCGCTGGCGCGTGACGCGGCGGTTCGTGGAGTAACCAGACACAAAAAACCCGCCGGATGGCGGGTATTTTTTTACCGGCCCGTCACACGCATGTATTTGGCCAGCGAGGTGCGGTAGGCGGCGCAGGCCGAGGTGAAATTGTTGCGGCTCTGGGTGTAGAGCGTTTCGGCGTCGAGCAGATCGGTGAGCGGAGCCGTTCCGGCCTGGTAGAAATTCCGGTTTTGCCGCAGGTTCTCGGTGGCCGAGGCTACGGAGCGCCGCATCAGTTCGATCTGCGCATAGGCCTCCACCACTTCGCTCCATGTCCGCTCGACCTCCACGGCGAGCATCTCGCGGGCCTGCAGCCGGTCGTTCTCGGCCTGCTGCTCGCGGATGCGGGCTTTCTTCAGCGCATGGGCGCCACCCCACCAGTCGGAAATCGGCACCGAAACCTGCGCGAACACCAGTCCGTCGTCCACGTCCTTGTCCGTGACATTATAATAGAGGTACCCAGCCCCCACGCCCACCGTCGGCAGGCGTTTGCCACGCTCCATGCGTTTCTGGTATTTCTGCGCCTCGACATTCTTTTCGGCCAGCTGATACTCGGCCCGGCGGTCGAGCGCCTCCTCGACCGAGACATAGAAAGCCCCCGGCGCCTCGGGTTCCCCGAAGGCCGAATCCCCGACATCGAAGCCGTGCCAGTCCACGCCGATATGCTGGGCCAGCAGCATCTTCGACACCTTCAGCCCGTTCTCGACCTTCAGGCGGTTCGAGGCGATCTCCTGCTGACGCAACTCCACGCGCAGCAGGTCGTTCGTGGTCACGAGACCCGCCTTGACCGAGAGTTCGACCTGCCGGTGAATCTCCTCCAGCTGCCGTTCCACGGCCCCGATGGTCGAGAGATTGTCGCGCAGCGAGACGATCTGCCAGTAGTAGGTGTCGGTCTGCTCGCGGACCTCGGCTTCGGTCTTCCGCAGCTGCAGCTGCCCGACCTCCTCGCCCAGCCGGGCGAGCTTGTTGCCGTTGACGATCTTCAGCCCCGCGAAGACGGGCTGCACGGCAGTGATGCCGCCCACGAGCCCCCGCTTGACCATCGACAGCGGCAGGTTCATCGTCCCCAGCTGCGGAATGGTCATGCCGAAATCGGCCTGCACCAGCCCGTGCTGGGCCTGGAAAACGCCTCCCGTGGCGGACACCTGCGGGAAATAGTTGGTGAACGCCTCGCGGCGGGTCTGCAGGGCCGCTTCGAGGTCGAAGCGGCTGTTTTGCAACGTCCGGTTGTGTTCGAGAGCCGCGGCGCGGCATTCGTCGAGCGTAAGGGTCTGGGCGCCCGCCGGGACGGCGAAAGCCGCAAACAGTAGCGATATAAATGCCTTTTTCATCACTTGTAGATTTTCGAGTAGAGAACCGGAAGGATCGTCACCACAAGGATCAGCGAACCGATGCCTCCGGCGAAGATCATGAGACCCACGGGGGCCCAGAAAGTGCTGCCGCCCAGCATCATCGGCACGACGCCCACGGCCGTGGTAGCCGTCGTGAGGAAGATCGGAACCATGCGGCGCTTGCCGGCGTCGTAGGCGGCCAGCTTCGCCGACCAGCGGCAGACCTTGCGTTTGTCCTCGGCATGCTGGTACATCAGAATCACGTTGCGGACGATCATGCCCAGCAGGGTGATGAATCCCAGCACCGAGGTGAGCCCGATGGTGAGGTCGGCAATCCACAGTCCGACCATCGCCCCGAACAGGCACAGCGACATGGCAGCCATGATGACCAGCGTGATGCCGAACTTGCGGAAATTAATGAGGATGAAGAAGAAGATAATCACCAGCGAGATGCTCAGTCCCGACGCAATGGGCGGAATGGTCTCGGCGTCGAATTCGTGGGCGCCGCCCAGTTCGGTTTCAACGCCCGCCGGGAGCGTAATCTCGTTTTTCAGCACCTTATCGATCCGCGAGGTCATCCGCATGGCGTTGACGCCGCGTTTGAGGTCCGCCGTGACGGTGATGCAGCGCATACCGTTACGGTGTACGATCTTCGACTGGCTCCACACGGGCTCCACCCCGGCAACCTGCCGCAGGGGTACGCTGACTCCCGGCACGGGCGAGGAGACATAGGTGTCGCCGATGTCGGCCAGCGACCGCTCGCCCTGCCGCGCGTCGTTCTTCAGCACCACGGGCAGTTTGTAATCGCCCTCCCAGACCGATCCCACGGGCACATCCCCGGCGGCAAGCGCCAGGTTGACGGCCGCCAGCGTCCGGGTGATGCCCAGCTGGGGCGCCGTGACGGGATCGAGCCGCACGTCGACGACGGCACGCGGGTCCTCGTAGTCGGAGTGTACCCACATAAGTTCGGGCATCTGCCGCATACGGGCCATCAACCGGTCGGCGGAGGCACGCAGCGAGTCGATGTCGCTGCCGTAGAAGCGGAATTCGAGCGAGGGAACGTTCTGGTAGTCCAGCTGCTTGAACTTGACATAGGCTTCGGGGAAACGGTCGGCCCACGCATCGGCATACTCGTCGAGAATGGCCTCCGTATCGTCGACCGACGTGGTGTTGACGATAAACTGGGCGTAATTCTTACCCGCGATCTGCGGGGCATAGCTCATCTGGAAGCGGGGCGACGAACACCCCACGAACGACGTGACCGATTCCACCCGCCGGTCGGCGTGCAGCATCCGGTAGACCGAGTCGGCGACGGCTTCCGTGCGATCGAGCGGCGTGTCGGGACGCAGGTAAATCTCCACGGCGAACTGGTCGCGGTCGGCGAAAGGCACCATGCGGAACTTGAGCTGCGTGGCGATCAGCAGCGAGACGACCACCGAGGCCACACCCATCGAGATGGTCAGCCAGCCGTGGCGGAAGGTCCATGCCAGCACCCGGCGATAGTAGTCGTGCACGCGGTCGGTGAAGGACTTTTTGCCCTCCCTGCGCGGCTGCACTTTGGGAATGATGAGCACCTCGAGGAACGGAATGATCAGCACGGCCAGCGACAGCGAGACCATCAGGTTGATGGTGATCGTCCACGGGAAATAGGTCAGGAAATCGCGGAACATGCCCGTCATCGTGAAGAGAATCGGGTAGAAGATCATGCAGATGCAGACCGTGGCCAGCAGCAGCGAGGGGAAGAACTCCAGGGCGCTCTGCACGGCGGCATACCAGCGCGAATAGCCCCGCGCGAGGTAGTCGAGATAGCCGTCGATCACCACGATCGAATTATCGACGATCATGCCGAGCACGACGACCAGCGCGGCCAGCGTCACCGTGTTGAGCGGGATGCCGCACAGATACATGATGCCCACCGAGATGAACGTGGAGAGCGGAATGGTGATGGCCGCGACGATGGCCGACCGCAGCGGGAAGAGGAGCATCATCATGGCGATGATGATGGCCATGGCCACGAACAGGTCGCGGAGGAACCCGCGCACGGAGTCCCCGACGACCTTGGCCTGGTCGGCGATGCGCTGCACCTGCACATCGGCGGGCAGCTCCTCCTCGATGAAGGCGTGCAGCACCTCGTCCACCTCCTGACCGTACTCCACGATGTTGAATCCCGCACGCATCTCCATCGACAGCAGCACGCAGCGATGGCCGTTGTTGCGGATGTAGCTGTCCGGATCGTCGTATTCGCGGACGACGCGCGCCACGTCCTTCACGCGCAGCACATGGCCCTCGGGATCGCTCCAGATGATCTGCTCGGCGACCTCCCGCTCCCCGGCCAGCGCCAGTGCGATGTGAATCGGCGTCTCGGTCGCGGCGTTGCTCACCGTGCCGCCCAGCGGGGTGAGCCCCTGCGCGGCCAGCGCCGCGGAGATCACCTTCTCGCCGATGCCGTAGGCCGCCAGCCGTTCGCGGTCGATGTAGACCGAAATCTGTTCCGACTGCACGCCGTAGGGACGCAGGTTCGAAACCGACTCGATGCGCCGCAGGCGGTCGCTCAGGTCGTCCATGTAGCCTTTCAGCTCGCGGTAGGAGCGCGTATCCGACTCGAGGGTGATAAGCAGCGCCGAGGTGTCGCCGAAATCGTCGTTCACGACGAGCGCCGCGACGCCCGAAGGCAGCTGCATCTTGAACGACGCCAGGCCGTGCTTGATCTTCGACCAGACCTCGTCCTTGTCGTTCACGTTGTCCTCCAGCTCGACCATCACATAGCACATGCCGTTCTGCGAGGTGGAGGTGGTCTTCGGACGCTTCACCTCCTTGTAGGTCATCAGGAACTGCTCCAGCGGCTTGGCCAGCTGTTCCTCAACCTCCTCGCTCGTAGCGCCCGGATAGACGCCCACGACGACGCCCTGCCGGATCGTATATTCGGGAAACTCCTGCTTGGGAATGCGCACCAGTCCGTAGATGCCGAACACGAAGAGGCACCCGACGAGCAGGAAGGTGATGCGGAAATTGCGCATCGACCAGGCGATCACGTTGTTCGAACCTTTCATCGCTCCGTGACTTTACTGCCCTCGCCGATCTTCTGCATGCCGTCGACCACGATGCGGTCGCCCGCCGCGGCACCCGCGGTCAGCACGATGCCGTTGTTCACCAGACGCCCCGTCGTGACGGCCTTGCGCACGGCCGAATCGCCGCGCACGATCCACACGAAACGGCTTCCGTCACCGGCCTGCTGCACGGCACGCACCGGCACGACGATCTCCTCCGCAGCCGCGGCCGCGGAAACCGTCACACGGCACACCATGCCCGGCAGCAACTCGCCTTCGGCATTCGGAAGCGTCGCCTTTACATCATAGGTATGGGCCGCAGGATTGGCCACGGCGCCCTTTTCGATCTTTCCGGCCGTAAACATACGGTCGCCCAGCGCAGCAACGCAGACCCCGATGCGGCTGTCCGCGCCGAGCCCGGCAATCTCCTGCTCGGGCACCGAGAACCGCACCTTGACGCTCCCGATCTGCAACAGCGTCATCACGGGAACGCCCGGCAGCACGTTCTCCCCGGCCGAAACCGGCCGCTTGCCGACGACGCCCGCGAAGGGTGCGCTGAGCGAGCAGTCGCCGAGATTCTTCCGGGCGATTTCAAAGGCCGCTTCGGCCTGACGGAGCCGCGTCTGCGCCTCGACCCACTGGATTTCAGGCAGGCTCTCGGCGTCGTAAAGCTGCTGCAAACGTGCGCAGGCATCCTTCGCCTGGTTCAGGGCCGCTTCGGCGGCATCGAAGGTCTGGCGGGCCGAGGTCGGATCGAGCTCGGCCAGCAGCTGCCCCTGCCGCACGCGCTGCCCTTCGTCGGCGAAGGTGCGGGCGACAGTCCCGGGAACGGGGAAACTCAGGGAAGCCGAAGCCTCCTCCTCGATCGTACCGACATAAACCGCGGCCCCGGCATCGGCCGAAGGTGCGGCGACGATGGTTTCGACCCGCAGCGGATCGACCGTCCGGGCCTTTTTCGGGGATGAACAGCCCGCGGCCATAAGCAGCGTGGCTACAAAGATCGTTCGTTTCATGAATTTCGCATTTTATTTTCGATGCAAAGTTCTCCTTTTAGGGACTCCGGAGAAAGGCCATCTTGTCGGTTAAATTCGCCGATTGGTTCGATTTCGTACTTTTCGACGAAAATCCGTTTTTCAATTCACTATATTTGCGAAAAAGTCAATCACAAAATGAACGAAAAGAACATCCCGAGTTTCTCGCTCGCCACGCTGCTCGAAGCCAACACCCTGCGCCCGGGAGACCTCTATTACGATGGTTGTGTGATCGCTTCGCGCGTCAACGTGATAGACGAGTTCAATATCAACCTGTTCCGCTATCCGGCCCGCCTGAACGCCTTTGCAATCGTGTTTTGTTCCAAAGGTTCGATCACCTTCACCTCGGGATTGCAGCACCACACGCTCGGCGAAAAGACGCTCTTCGTCCACCTCCCCGGCTCGATCCTGCAGGTGGAGTCCGTCGAGCGCGAATCCTCGATCTATGCCGTGATGTGCGAGGAGGAGTTCATCCGGCGCATCAACATCGATTTCAAACTGCTGTCGCGGCTGTTCCTCTGCGTCGAGGGGCAGCCCTGTCTGCAGCTGACCGACGAGGAGTGGAACGGCATCACACGGTCGTTCGCGGAGATCGACGCCGAAGGCAGAACACCCCGCACAGACCTCTATTCGGACGAGATCATGCGCTCGGTGATCCGCACGCTGGCCTACAAGGTCTGCCGCGTCATCGACCGCCATATTTCGGCGGCTGCGGTCCTGCCCGTCTCGGCCCGCAGCCGCAACGAAGAGTATTTCCACCAGTTCATGAACGAACTGGCCAAACACTACATGCAGCACCGCTCGGTCGGGTTCTACGCCGCGCAGCTGCACCTGACGCCCAAATACCTGACGACGATCATCCGCAAGACGACGGGCCGCACGGCCTCGGAATGGATCGACGACTACGTCGTGCTCGAAGCCAAAAACCTCCTGAAATACTCCACGATGAGCATTCAGGAGGTGGCTTACTACCTCAACTTTCCCAATCAGTCGTTCTTCGGCAAATATTTTAAGGAGCACACCGGCCTCACCCCGACCGCCTACCGGACGGCAAAATAGCCCGTCAGTCAGCGCCGGGATACCCGGCGGCCCGGGCGATGGCACGCGGAATGTCGGTGTTGTCGCGCAAGGCCGCGAACCGTTCCGCACCGGCCCCCAGCACATAGACCGGCACCACGGCGGCCGTATGCGCCCCGCTGCCCCAGGCCATGCCCGTGCGGCGGGCGACAATCCCCACGGCGCAGTCCGCCACGGGCTCCACGGCATAGTAGAGGCTCCGAACCAGCGGGCCCTCCTGCGAGCGGAAACTCTCCTCATAGCTCTCTTTCAGCAACGTCTCCTCTTCGGGAGTCAGCTCCGTATAGTCCCAGAACCCGTAACTCTCGCGCAGCACCCCGCGCACATCGTCCCAGAGGACCGTCTCCCCCGGACGGGCGTCCCGCAGCGCCCTGAGCCGCATCGTCACGCCGATCACCGAGGCCGTCTGCCGCGCCAGCGCGTCGAACGACATGGGGGCCGTCTCGCCCCGGCCTACGGCCAGTCCGCCCGTTTCGTGGTCGGCCGTCACGACGATAAGCGTCTCGGCGGGATAACGGCGGTAGAACTCCAGCGCAAGGGCCACGCTCCGCCCCAAGTCGTAAGTCTCGGCCAGCACGGCGGCCGTGTCGTTGGCATGGCACAACCAATCGACGATGCCGCCTTCGACCATCAGGAAAAACGGCTGCGGGCGTCCGTCCGCCGCCGCAGAACCGAGGAAATCGATACATCCGCGGGTGATCTGTTCGAGGGTCATATCCCCCGCCCGGCGGTCGATCGCGGGCGGCAGGCTCGACGGATTGGCGGCGTCAGCCGGCTGGACGAACAGCACTTTTTCCGCCGCATCCGCCGCAGAGGGGAAATCGTCGGCGCCGCGCACGACCCGGTATCCGGCTCCGGCGAAGAGGTCATAGAGGTTCGGGGAGTCCGGATCGCCCTTGCGGCGCTCCTCCTTGAACCCGGTCCCGGCGTAGATGTCGAACCCGGCCCGCAGGGCGTCGAGCCCGATGTCGTAGTAACTCTCCCGGGCGGAACGGTGGGCATAGAAAGCCGCCGGCGTGGCGTGGTTCACGGCGACGCTCGACGCCACGCCGACGCGGCATCCCGCGCGTCGGGCCCGCTCGCCGAGGGTCGTCAGCGGCTCCGCACAAGCGGCATCCAGCCCCAGCACGCCGTTGGCCGTCTTCCGCCCCGTGGCAAGGGCCGTGCCTGCGGCCGCCGAGTCCGTCACGTCGTTCGAGGCGGAGTGCGTCGTGACGAACCCCTGCACCGGAAAGTCGGTGAAGCACAGCTCCCCGGCGCCCTGCGACGCAGCCCAAAGCCCGGCGGCCTGCACCTGCCCGAACCCCATGCCGTCGCCGATGAACAGGAAGACATACCGCGCCTCCTGTGCAAAAAGCCGCACCGCGCTGCCCGCGAGGAGCAGTACGAGTGCGGCCGTTCCGATCAACCGATATTTCATCGTGATGGGTTTTTACAGGCTACTTGTAGTCCGTCTGGTCGATCATCTGCGTAACGGCGTAAAGCATCGCCTTGTAGTGGGGGCGATCCTGCACGGGAGCGGTGTTGACCCGCCGTGCGAGCAGCGACTTGACCTTGAGCATCATGTCCAGGTAGTAGACCGGGGCTTCGTCGATCACCGTCGAGCGCACCCAGTTCTGCCAGGCGTAGCCGTAGCCGAAATTCCGTTCGAAGAGGTGTTCGGCGACATAGCGGCTGCCCTGCTCGCTCTCCAGCTGCCGCAGCAGCGGTTCGCAGCGGGCCGCCTCACCGCCCTCGTCCAGTCCGTAAAGCAGGATCTGATCGACGGAGGGTGCATACGCCTCCTCGAAGCTGACCATGCCGTCGAGTAACGACGAGGGTTTCTTCGCGCCGATCGTGCCGGCCGAGGTGCCCATCATCTTGACGACGGCCTTCTGGACGATCTTGTCGCCGTTGGTGAGCCTGCGGTTGTTGATCGCGCTGTCCCACACGCCCGTATAGAGGTCGCCGAAGAATTCGGCCACGGTGTAGGGGTCCTTTTCGGCGACGAACGACGAGAGGGTCACGTTCATGTAGAGCTTGGTCAGCGTCGCGGCGAGCGAGTTGTTGATCGCGGGCGAATATTTCATGTTCAAGCCGAAACGGCGGCAGATGTCGTCGTTGTCGAGCCATTCGTTCGTACTGATCTGCTTCAGGACCCACTTGAGCGACTCCTTCTGCCGCTGGCGGGGAACCGACTCGAAGCGTTTGGCCCGGGTGCCGTCCTTCGCCTCGGTGAGGTAGATGCCGCCCACGTTGTAAAGCACGTTGTTCACATAGCGGCTGTACTGCTTGGCGATCTGATCGTAAAGACCCTTGCGGACCTCCGCCGTCGGGTCGTCGGCGATCCACTCGTTGAGGTGCGACGAGATATACTGCAGGTTTTTAACACCGTACTGACTGGCTTTCAGCGGATCGTCGCCCAGGTCCTCCTCCATGGCCGAGGGATCGTAACGGCTGGCCATCTGCTGCTTGCCGTAGCGGTATACGGGATCGCCGGCCTTCTCGTCCACCCACGATTCGAGGGTCTCGGCCTCCTCACGGGCGCTCTTGTCGCCCGGCAGGTAGGAGTAGAGCCACTTGATGGCGTAATAGTCGTACTCGCCCAGCTCGGGAGGCGTCAGTTTCACCCCTTTGTCCGTGGGCTGCGCCACGTAGTTGAACCGGGCATAGTCCATGATCGAGGGCGTGGTGCCGTATTGCTGCGTGAAGGCCGGATCGCGGAGCTTCTCGACGGGATAGGCCGCCGAAGCCGCCATGTTGTGCATCAGGCCCAGCGTGTGGCCCACCTCGTGCGCCACCACATAGGCCAGCGACTCGTAGACAACATCCTCGGGCAGCGTCTTGGCACGAACCCGCTCGTCGACCTGCGCCGTCTGCACGAAACGCCACTGTGTCAGTATCTTGATGATGTTGTTGTAGATCAGCACCGAGGCGTTGAGTATCTCGCCCGTGCGGGGGTCCACCCACGAAGGGCCCATGGCGTTGGCGACGGCCGAGGGGACGTAGCGGATGCACGAGTATTTGAGGTTGTCGGGATCGAACGCAGGATCGTCGGCCGGGAAATCCCGCACGGCGACGGCATCTTTGAAACCGATCTTCTCGAAAGCCTTGTTCCAGCGCACGACGCCCTCCTTGATGGGTGCGACCCATTGTTTGGGAAAGAGCGTGTCGACGTAAAAGACGATCTGCTTCTCGGGCGCCACCAACTCGCCGCGGGCATAGGCCTCGCGGTCCGCGGGAACCAGCCGCCAGCGGTTGGCCAGCGAATAGTTGACCAGCTCCTCGCCGTCGGCCGGAATGTGCTGCTTCAAGGTGAGGAAAATACCCACGCGCGAATCGGAGATACGCGGTTTCATCGGCTCCTCGGGCAGCAGCATCAGCGTGCGCGTCACCTTGAGCGTCACGGGTTTGTCGGTGAAGAGCGTCCCGCCCAGTATGGCCTTCGCACTCACGTTGTAGGTCATCGAGGTCTTGACCGAAACGTTGTCCTCGAACGACTTGACATCGTAAATGTCCACGGTCGACTTGTTGGCCAAGGCACGCAGGGCTATCGGGAAGCCGCCTTCCTGAATCGGGGTGGTCGAATTGTCGCTGCCGTTGAACAGGTTGCTCATGTCGAACACCACGGCCGTGCTGTCCCGATTGTAGGCCAGCAGTTTGAAGCTCGACACGATCGGATTGCCGTAGTTCCGGACGGCGACGCTGCGCATCCGCTCGTTGTCGGGGTCGTAGCTCATGCGGGAGTTGATCCGGTGCATGTAAACCACGCTGTCGCCCAGCGAGAACGAGATGTGCAGGGGCGTTTTGGCCTTGTAACCGTTTATGGCGACCGCGTTGTCGGTGGTCTCGGTCACGGTCGTGGCCAGCAGCATCTCCTTGCCCATCTCCGTGAGGGGCATCTCGAAATAGAGCTTGTTGCCCACGATGTGCAGGGTCATAAAGCCTTCGTCGGCTTTCACCGCCTTCTTACCCTTGAAAAGTTTTTCGTAAGGCGAGATTTTTTTCTTCTTGACCGTATCGGCCTTGCTTTGCTCGGTCCGGGCCGTTTTTTTCTTTTTGCTCTTGGCCGCCGACGGCTGGACATACAGCAGGGCCGTCACAAGGAGCAGGCAGATAAAGAGAGTCTTCTTCATTTTCGCGTGGTTTTATTTTTTCGGTTTCAATAATTTGTTGACGGAGAAAAGTTGTGCCCGGTAGAACGGGACGTCGGCGGGATCGGCCGCATCGGCGACCCGCTTTTGCAACAGCGCCTGCAGTTTTCTCAGCATGGCCAGCGTATGTTCGTCGGCCGTGGCGTACAGTCGCTGCGTGGCGCTGGGAATGATCGCCTGCACATAGGAGCGGAGCGGGGCTCCGGCATCCGGCGCGACGCCGGCAACGGCCTCCGGGAAATCCCCGAATCCGTTGTCGGACGAGAGCATGCGGGTTCCGCCCACCCCGGCCACACGCATATCGGAACTCTTCAGCAGGTTGCGCTGCAGGAGCTTGTCAGCGGCGGTCAGTTTGCGGTTCTCGATGCTGTTCTTCCAGGCATTCTCATAAATATCGTCGAAAAGCTCCTCCATCGTGTAGGGGTCGTCCGACAGGACGTTGCTGTAGGAGACCATCTGGAACGACAGCCCCATATTCGACTGGATCAGGTTCTGCGCCTTGAGCGGCGAGGGAACGTTGATCGTGAATTTCTCGTAGACGGCGGGATTCTGGAACTGCTCGCAATCGAGCAGCTGCCGGAACACCCACTCCACCGAGCGTTTCTGAACCTCGCGCGGCACGCACTTGTAGCGGGCTCCGTCGGGACTCTCCCCGCGGTTGTAGACGTAGATTCCGCCCACGTTGCTCCACACCGTCTCCAGGTAGAGCTGATACTGCTTCAGCAGCTTGGTCTCCACGCTTTTGCGGTAGGCCCCGTCGGGGTCGTTCTCCGGGCCTATCCACGAGGGCAGGTTGTCCATGATGTATTTCAGGTTGCGGATGCCGTACTCCCCGGCGCGGATCGCATCGTCGCCCAGATCCTCCTCCGCAGCCGAAGGGTCGAAACGGTTGTAGGCCGCCTCCTGCAGTTCGGCGTACCGGTACATCGGATCGCCGGCATGGCGGGCGATCCACGCATCGAGCACGCTTTTCTCCGCCTCGGCGTCGGGCACGAACCGGTAGAGCCATGCAATGGCATACTCGTCGTAAACGCCCACGTCGGGCGGCGTGAGCCGCACCCCTTCGTCGCCGGGCTGCGCGACGTAGTTGAAACGGGCGTAGTCCATGATCGAGGCCGTCGTGCCGTATTTCCGCGTGAACGCCGCCGAGCGCAGCGAATCGACCGGAATGGCCGACGATCCGGCCATGTTGTGCGTAAGGCCCAGGCAATGGCCCATCTCATGCGCGGCGACATAGGCCAGCGACTCGTCCATCACGTCGCGGGGCATCACGACGTTCCGCACCCGGGGATCGATCTGCGCCGTCTGCACGAAGCGCCAGCGGTTGATCTTCGAGGCGACGTGCTGGTGCAGGACCATCGTGGCACTGCGAATCTCACCCGTGCGGGGATCGGCCCAGAAATGGCCTTCGGCGTTCTCGATGTTCGACGGAGCGTACCAGACGCACGAGGTGTTGATCCCGTAGGGATTGAATTCGGGATCGTCCTCCGGGAAATCCGACACGCGGATCACCTCCCGGAACCCGGCTTTCTCGAAAGCCCTGTTCCAGCTCAGGATGCCGCGTTTCACCGGCTCGCGCCACGTCTCGGGCATATTCGGGTCCATGTACATCGTGATCGGGCGCACCGGGTCCGTGAGCTCCCCGCGCAGGTAAGCCGCCGTATCCGCCGGAACGATGTTCCACCGTGCGGCGTACTTTACCTCGCCGACGGGTCCGCCCACCTCGGAGAGCACCTTCTTTTCGACCGTGAACAGACCGATGCGGTCGTCGGCCAGCCGGGGCCGCATGGTCTTCGCGGGCATGGGAACGAGCGAGAACACTACGTCCACATCCACGGGCAGCATGGCGACCACCGGAAAGATGAATCGCCATTCGCTTATGGTATACTGCGCCGAGGTGTGAACGTAGAGCTCGCCGTTTATGTCCCGGACGTCGGTCACGCGGGTCAGGTTGGTCTTCATGGTGGCCGTAACATCGAACGGATCGTACCCTTCGCCGATCGGGGAGAGTTCCGGAATGTCGGTGCAAAAAATATCCGTAATGTCGACCACCACGGCCGTCCCATCGTCGTTGCAGGCCTTGATCCGGTACTGGCCCATGACATTGTCGCAGCCGGCCGCGGCGACGGCCGCCCCGACACGCTCCGACACGCCCTCCCGCTGCCAGACGTCGTTCCGGCGCACCAGGACCACGGTGCTGTCCACCAAGTTGAACGCAATATGCAGCGGGTCCCGCTGCCGGAGTCCGGCAACGCATCCGCGCACGTACATCGTCGAAGCGGGCGTCGTGCCCAGCAGCATGTCGCGGTCCATCGATTCCAGCGGAATCTCCAGGTAGACCTTGCTGTCGATCTTGTGCAGGGTGACCAGCTCGCCGACGGCGGTCGTGTGTTTCTTCCCGTCGAAGAGTTTCTCGTAGGGCGTTTTCCGCACGGTCTGCTCCTGCTTGTCTTTGGCCCGCTTGCGGGGCCCTGCCTGACTTTCGGGTATCGAGGCGATCGCCCATGCTGCCGCACAGACCACCGCAATCAGTTTCATGTATTTCATCATCATCTTGAGAGAACGGTTATTTCAGGTTTCGGGTGCCGATCATCTGCTCCACGGAGTAAAGCATGGCCTGATAGTAGGCCCGTTCGTCCTCCGCCACGCGGGGCATCCGCTCCGTGAGCAGCGTGCGGAGCTTCGTCAGCAGGGTGAAGAAGGCCGTCTCCGTCTCGTCGAGCGCCTCGGCGTCGATCTTCGGCTGCCAGCCGTATCCCTTGCCCAGCGAAACGAACTCCTCCGCAGCCGCCCGGTCGAGACCGAACAGCTTCAGGTCGGCATCGTCGGGCGCATAGGCCAGCATGAACAGCGAGTGGCCGCCCATGGCCTTGATTTTCGAATTGAGCAGGGCAATGCTGTGGCGCTGCATGATGCGGCACGAAGGCGTCAGGGGTTTCCGCCCCACGACCTTCTCCCACAGCTCCTCGTAAACGACGTCGAGGTAGTCCCCGACAGTGAAAGGCTCCTCCTGCGCCAGGTAGGACGACAGGGTCACCCCGGCGCACAGCAAAACCAGCCGCTTGCGCATGGACTGAAGGAGCGTCTCCTGCATATAACTCTGGTAATAGCCCAGGGGATAGCCCGTGGCATGGGCCTTCATGACCAGCCAGTCGCAGTCGCTCAGCTCCCGCAGCGCCCAGCGCAGCGAAGCCTCCTGCACGGCGGCCGGCGTCGAGACGAAGCGCGTTCCCTCCTCGACCGAGCGGCGGGAGTTGTCCAACCGGATGCCGCCCACGTTGTGCAGCGCCGTATAGATATAGCGGTGGTACTGATCGACCATCTTCCGGTAGAGGTCCTTGCGCAGTTTGTATTCGGGATCGCCGGGGCCGATCCAGCCGTCCATGCCGGCGGCAACCAGTTTCAGGTTGCTCACGCCGTAAGCACCCGATTTCACGGCGTCGTCCCCGAGGTCCTCCTCGACGGCCGACGGATCGTAGCGGCTCAGCACCTGCTGGGGCGCATAGCGGTACATCGGGTCGCCCTCCTTCGCATCGATCAGCGTTTCGCCCTCGGCCAGCTCCTCGCGGACGCTCTTATCGCCCGGATACCAGCGGTAGAGCCACTCGATAGCGTAATAGTCGTAGACACCCAAGTCCGACGGCATGAGTTTCACGCCCTTGTCCCCGGGCTGCGCCACGTAGTTGAAACGCGCATAGTCCATGATCGAGGGCGTGATGCCGTATCGCTGCGTGAAGGCCGCCGAACGGAGCGAATCGGTGGGATACGCCGCCGAAGCGGCCATGTTGTGCATCAGCCCGAGGCAGTGGCCCGCCTCATGCGCCGCCACGTAACTGAGGGTCTCCATCAGCAGCTCGTCGGGAATGTCGGCCGTGCGGACGCGCTCGTCGACCTGCGCGGTCTGCAGGAAACGCCAGGCCGCGGTCAGCCGGATCACGTCGTTGTAAATCAGGACCGAGGCGTTGATGATCTCGCCCGTCGCGGGATCGACCCACGAAGGCCCCATCGCATTCTCGACCTGCGAAGGCACGTAACGGATGCAGGAGTATTCGAGGTTGTCGGGGTCGAACGCGGGATCGTCGGCCGGGAAATCCCGCACCTCGACGGCATCGGCGAACCCGATCCGCCCGAAAGCGTCGTTCCAGCGCAGCACACCGCGGCGGATGGCTCCTTTCCAGGCCGCCGGAAAGAGGCTGTCGAGGTAGAACACGATCGGTTTGACGGGCTTCACCCGCTCCCCGCGGGCATAAGCCGCCGGGTCGGAGGGCTCCAGCCGCCAGCGGTTGGCCAGCGTGTAGGTCTCCGTCGGCGAACCGTCGGGAATCCGCTGCTTCGAGGTGAGGAACACTCCGACACGCTGGTCGGAGATGCGCGGCTTCATCTTCTTTTCGGGCAGCAGCAGCAACGTGCGCTGGGCCGTGACGGTCAGCGGATGCTTGTTGTACATCGCCACGCCGTTGTCCTTGATCCCGGCCTTGCCCGAGAAGCGCGTGCTCACCGAAAGGCTCTTGTCGTAAGCCCCCAGTTTGAGGATCGAGGTCAGTTTCTTATCCGGACTGAAGGCGATCTCGTACGACCCGACCCGGGGCGATACGGGCGCCATCGCGGGATCGCTGCAATCCGATAACAGTTTGGTGGCATCGAAAACGAGCGCCGTGCTGTCGGGGTTGTAGGCCAGAATCCGGTGTCCCTCCCACACGGGGTCCGCGAAATTCCGCGCTGCGAGAGCCGCGGCCTGCGGGTCTCCGTCGTCCGGACGGTCCGGGCGGGCATTGACCCGGAGGATGGTCAGCAGCGTGTCCCGGGCCATGAAGCGCAGGTGTATCGGCGCTTTGGCCTTGTAGCCCACGATGCAGAACCGGCTGTCGCTGGTCTGTGCCGTCGTCGAGGAGAGCAGCATCTCGCGCCCCAGCAGTTCCAGCGGGAACTCGAGGTAGAGTTTGCCGTTCACCTTGTGAAGCGTGGCAAACGCTCCGGAGGCACTTTTTTCAACTCCTTTTTCGAATAGTTTTTCGTACTTGCTGAGTTTTTTCTTCTCGGCGGCACGCTCTTTTTTCGACTCCTTCTTCCGAAGGTTCGAAAAGGCTGCCGCCGGCGTTGCGCAGCACAGCAGCATGCACATCGCCGGCAGAGCCAGCAACAGGTTACGTCTCATTCAGTTATCGGCGGTTTTATTTATTATTGCAGTTCGTTCCTGACCCCGGCCCAGACGGCTTTGAGCAGTTCGTATTTCTCCAGGATCAGCGGATAGGCCCCATACGCGGCCTCGAAAGCGGCATCGTCGTCCAACAGCACCTCGACCATGAAGGTCTCCACGTCACGGCGCTCGCCGATGGTCTTGTAGCTCCGCGAACCCGCGGTGTCGTTGAAATCGGCATACGAGGTGTCGTGTACCAGGAATCCGTACTCCATCCACTCCTTGAAGGCCGGACGGGAGGTGCCGGGGCTTTTCTCCCGGATATCGGAGGTGTACTTGTAGAGGCTGATCGCATCGCCGCCCAGCGTCACCGTGTTCGCCTTGGAATAGAACTCTTCCAGCTCGGTCGCGCATTCGCTGACCAGATACACCGAGACGATCTCCGCGAGGACTCCGGCCGCCAGCCGTTTCTTCTCCGCCTCGGACATGGTCCTGATGGTGTTCAGGCGTCCCACGACCGTCGTCATCATCCCTTTGTAGGCCGAGGCTTCGCCGTTCTGGTTCTTCGTCTGGGTGATGTTGAGCTTGTCGACCAGCAGGAAACAGCGCGGATAGAGCTTTTTGGGCAGCGCCGGAATCACCCGGTCGCGCATCAGTTCGAAACCCGCGATAGCGGCTTCATCGTCCTCGGAAAGCTCGTAGGTGGCGACCTCGACGCGGCTGGTAATGGCGTAATTCACGTCCAGCACCTCGTAGTAGATGTAGGGATTGCCCAGCGCGTCGAGTCCGCGGTCGATCGAACCGATGGTGTCCTTGCGAAACAGGGTGACTCCCGTCTGCGAGTAAATCTCGTAGCGGAGATGGTCGACGGGGTCGCTCGAATCCTCCACGGCGAACCAGTTCCGGTCCAGCCCCGACGGCTCCAGGTCCTTGTCCTCGCCGCAGCCCGTGACGAAAAGCGCCGCGACGGCCATATATATCACTTTTTTCATATTCTCTCTCATGATAGGTTAACTATTGTACCGGCACCCGGTCGGGACGCTCGTTGTCCACCAGCATACCTTCGTTGTTCTGCAGCGCATAGGTCGGGAAAGGCATCACCCAGCCCCCGTCGCCGGGCCATTCGCCCAGCACGTGATAACCGAGCAGCACGGCGGCATTGTCGCCCCACTCGTAGATCGCGTGGCGGAGCGTGGTCTTGAGCTGGTATTTGGGCAGCACGGCGTAGCGGCGCAGGTCGTACCAGCGCAGGCCGCGGAAAGCCAGTTCGCGGCGACGTTCGGAGCGGATGAAATCGATCATCTCCTGCCCCGTGAAGGTTTCATAGGCGACGTCCTCCGTCCCCGTCTTGATGCGGTTGTCGCGAATCTCCTTGAGCGCGGCGGCGGCAGCCGTCCAGTCGTCCTCCATGGCGGCGGCCTCGGCCTCGATCAGGTAAGCCTCGGGCAGCGTGAAACTCAGCGGCGTGAAATAATTCGCCTCCGTGGAGAAGAATTTCCCGTAGGTAACGCCCGAAGAAACCCGCGCTATGAACCAGAAGCTCTTTCTCAGGTCGTTGTCCGCATAGGTGTTGTACAGCTCCTGCGAGAAGGTGAACTGGGGACATTTGGTCGTACCCATGATCTGCCCGGACTGCCAGCCGTTCAGGAAGATGTATTCGCTCCACGCCAGGCTCGGGTCCGTCTTGGTCGCGGTCTGGTAGGCGGCGACACTGGCTGCACTGTTGATGTCGTACATGCGGAACGTGGCGTTCGAAACGTCGGCGATAACCTCTCCGGCCCATTTGCGGGCCTCGTCCCAGTCGCACATGTAGAGATAGCACCGCGCCAGCAGCAGCCGCGCCGCGGAAGCGTTGGCATAGAGCTTGTTGCCGCGCTCGACGGGCTGCAGGCACGAAACGGCCATCTCGAGGTCCGAGACGATCTGGTCGTAAGCCTCCTGCACGGTATTGCGTGCAAAGCCGCCCGGCTTCATCGCCGACTCGGTCTTCAGGGGCACTGCCAGGTCCGTCGAAGCCGTCGCAGCCACGTAGGGCAGTCCCCAGAGGTTCGTGAGCGTGAAATAGTAGAGCCCACGCAGGAAATAGGCGCTTCCCTTGACCTGCAGGTAGTTGGCATGGGTCTTCGGGTCCCCGGCAAAACGTTCGACCTCCTCGATCACGGCATTCGTCACGGCGATCTTGGCGTAGAGGTCCTGCCAGGAGGGGTTGCCTCCGTACCAGACGTTGTTGGCCGTATTCTTCACCGACGACTTGTCCTCCCACCAGGGGTAGCGCTCCCAGCGGTAGATTCCCCGGATGTAGTCGGCGACGCGGTTACCGGTCGAGGCGCCGTACCACTCCTCCTTGCAGTCGTCGTCCATGAAATCGATCCAGAGGTATTTGCAGACTTTGGCCCGGTTCTCCAGATAGGCGCCTCCGATCAACAGTTCGTCGAGGTCGGAAAGGTCGTCCACATAGGAGAGCGTCTGGGAGTACTCCTCGAGGAAATTGCCGCAGGAGGGCAGGCTCCCCAGGAGGGCTCCGGAAAACAGGATGATAAGTATTTTTTTCATAACGGTCCGTGCTTTAGAATGAAACATTGAGCGTAAGCGAATAGGTCGGGCGGATCGACACGGCAATCGCAGAACCGCCCGAGGTGGTCGGGTCCTGCCCCTTGAGCTTCGAATTGGCGAAGGTGTAGAGGTTGGTGCCGGTGAACATCACGTAACCCGATTTCATCCGGACGCTGTTGCAGAATTTCCGCGGCAGCTGGTAGCGCAGCGAGATCGACTGAATCTTCAGGTAGTTGCCGCTCACGACACGCGAATCCGAGTAGTCGAACATCTGCCAGATATTGGGCGCGAAACCGTCCTTGAACATGGCGGTCATGGTGTTGCGGATGTCGCTGTCCGAAGCGTTCTGCCACCAGGGACTCAGCGTCGAGGTGAACTCGCTTCCGGAGAGGATGCCCGGGATGCTGGTGTATTTCTCGTCGCCCTCCTTCTGCCAGCGACGGAGCCATTCGCGGCGGACGTTCTCCGTCGGCAGCGGCGCGATGGTACCGTTGGTTCCCGAGACGTTGGGATAGAGCTTCGTCAGGCGGATTTTCGACCCGAGGCTGTAAGCGAGGTTGATGCTCAGCGTGAAATTGTTGTAGGTAAACGTATTGCGCAGGCTTCCCTGAATCGTCGGAACGCGCGTGCCCGAGTAGGACATGACGGTCATGTAGCGCTGCTGGTTGGTCTCGAAATACTCGTCCAGCCATTTGGCGCGGGAAATCTCCGTATCCTCGTCGGTCACGGGATCGGTGACGGTGATCATCTGGCTGAAATTCTTGAAGGTCGGACGTCCGTCCTTGCCGTCGAGCCCGGCGAACTGGTAGGAGTAAAAACCGTTGATGGGACGGCCCACGACATGGATCGTACCGTTCAGATACTCCGAATAGTAGATTTCATTGTCGTGCTTGAGCGTCGTCTCGGGCGTCTGCACGACCTTGTCGATCAGCTGGTTGATAACCGAACCCAGCGAGGGGTCGAAACGCCAGCGGAAACCCTTGATCTCGCCGTTGACCTCCGTCAGGCGGTTGATCGGCGTGAAATTCAGCGTCAGGTCGAGGCCCTGGTTGGTGAGCGTACCGCGGTTGACCGTATAGCTGGTGATGCCGTTGACCTCCGAGATGCTCTGGCTCATGTAGGCGTCGGTGGTCTTGCGGTAATACCACTCGATCGTACCCGTGATCTTACGCTTGAGGATCGCGAAATCCAGACCGATGTTGGTCGTGTAGGTCTTCTCCCATTTCAGGTCGGGGTTGGGCCATTTGCTGATGCTCTTGGTGTAGGAATCGAAATATTTGTCGTAGCCGCCCTCCTGAATCACCAGCCGCGTCGGCACGCTCGGCACGTTGCCCTGCGAGCCGAACGAGGCCCGCAGCGACATCGAATTGATCCAGCGGACATCCTTCAGCAGGTTGTCCGTGATGTTCCAGCGTCCCGCAAGCGCCCACGTGGGCAGGAAACGCTCGTTGGCCCGCGAGCCGAACTCGTTGGAAAAGTCGCTGCGCATGTTGAAGCTGAAATAGGCGTGCTGCATGTAGCCGTAGCCCAGCGTCATGTAGGCCGCGAGGTTGTTCGACCGGCTGATGGTGCGCACGCCCATCGCCTCGGCCGTCTGCAGCCAGTCGGCATATTTCGTATAGTTGACCGGATTCTCAACCTTCGAGCCGCCGATGATCGTCACGCCCTGCATGATGTTGCCGCGGTCGGGATCGTAGCCGCGGTAGGTCTGCGACAGCCCCTCGTAGGTGGTGGACGAAACCTCCGTACCCAGCGAAGCGTCGATCTTGTGCTGCGCATCCTTGCCGAACTTTTCGGTGTAGACGAGCGCCGCACGCGCCGAATAGCCGCGGCGGTCGGTCCGGCTCTCCTTCAACTCGCCGCCGATGGGCATCAGCGTGTTCTCGTAATAGTACTCGTCGGTCGGAGAGTTGTAGCGCTTGTTGAGCGTCCGGCCGTACCAGGTATTCTGCCCGTGGTAGTTGCCCGTGTAGTTGTTCGACACGGAGTAGGAGAGCAGCGACGTGATCTTCAGCGTCGAGGTGATGTCGTAATCGACACCGGCCCGGGCCGTGAGGCTGTTGTTCTTCTGCTTGCGGTAGCTGTTCTCCATATCCTCGAGGATGTTGAACGGATAGGTGTCGCTGTCGTTGGTGGACGACGCGGAGGTGGACCGCAGGTAGGACCAGTAATTGCCGTCCCCGTCATAGACGGGCACCGCCCGGCTGGTATTGTAGGCATAGTCGTTGATCCGGAGGTCGGTGGGCTCGCCGTCGGTGTCCGACACCGAACCGTTCATGCCGAACGTGACCTTGAAACGCTTGTAATTACCCGTCAGGTTGAACGTCGCCGTGTAGGTCTTGCTCTTCTCGCCCTGGATCGAACCCTGCTGGTTGTTCATACCCAGCGAGGCGTGGTAGCGGACATTGGAGGTTCCGCCCGAAAGGCTCAGCGTGTGGCGGTGCGACCAGGCGTTCTGCATCAGCAGGTCGAACCAGTCGGTGTTGAGCGTCTCGTAATAGCTCGCCTGACGCGCAAACTCGCTGTAGTCGATGCTGCCGTTCATGTAGTCGCGGTAGGAAGCCTCGTAACCGAGCCACGAGGTGATATTGGGATACACCTGCCGGTTGTTCATCAGCTCGCGCGAAAAGGAGGTGCGCTCCAGCGAGTTCATCACGTCCACCGAACGATCCGAATAACTGGGCCGCTGGGTGAAGGTGCCCGAAAACGAGTAGGTCACGACGGGAGGGCCCTGCTTGCCGCGCTTGGTCGTCACGACGATGACGCCGTTCGAGGCGCTCTTACCGTAGAGCGCCGTGGCCGAAGCGTCCTTCAGGATGTCGATCTGGTCGATGTCCTCGGGGTTCAGGCCCGACACGGCGTTGCCCAGCAGGTTCACGAAATCGAGGTCGTTGATCTGCTCGGGGTCGATGTTCACGGGGTCGGTCTGCACGACGCCGTCGATCACCCACAGGGGCTCCTGCGAGCCGAGGATGGTCGTCGTACCGCGAATACGCAGTTTCGGCGCGGCGCCCAGCTGGCCGCTGCTCTGCATGTAGGTCAGGCCCGGAACCTGTCCTTCGAGCATCTGGTCGATGGTCGAAAGGCCGGGGTTATAGATGTTCTCGGCCTTGATCGAGACGATCGAAGCCGCCATTTCGCGGGGCGTCAGCTCCTGGTAACCGGTGTGCACGACCTCGACATTGCCGATGTCCGTGGACGACTGCTGGAGGTTCACGTAGAGTTTCTTACCCTCGACGTAGTCGATCTCCTGGGGCGTCATGCCGATGAACGTGAACCGGACGACCATATCCTTCTGGCGGGGCGCGACGATCCTGAACTCGCCCTTCGAGTCGGTCGTGGTTCCGTAGCGCGTGCCCTTGACCACGACGGAGACGCCGGCGAGCGACTTGCGGTACTCGTCCAGCACGCGGCCCTCGATCGTCACGCGGTCCGATTTGGCCTGCTGGGCCTCCTTGCGGCGGATGACGATATGGTTGTCGGTGATCTCCCAGGCGAGGCCCGTCCCCGTGAAGCAGCGTTTGAGGATCGCTTCCAGATCGGAACGCACACACGAGAAATTCTTTTTGCCCAGCGCTTCGATGTCGTCCGTCTGGTAGACGAACGAGTAGTTGCTCTGTTTCTCGATCTGCAGGAAAAGTTCGGTCAGATAAGCGTCACGAATCGAGAGCGTGAACAGTTTTTTTGGCTGGCCGTAAACAAGGGGGGGGGTTACATGGAACGCGAAAACCAGCAGCACGGCAAGGCACAGCAGCCTTTTCACCGCCATTGGTGTTCCGCAGCCGGAACGTTCTCTCATCTCCTTTTCCGGGGGTAAAAATTTCTTCATACGCAAAAGTTTAAGGAATTAAATAGTCAACCTAACCGACTCCGGCCTGCCGGAGTTTTGTGCGTTTCTGCAATCCCCGCAACAGAATAGCACTGCCTCGCACGATTATTATAACAATCAGAACAGCCGTTCGGGCTATCCCGAACGGCTGATTTTGCAAAAAAAGTGAATTTTTATTCCGGCAAGGTTTCAATCTGTAACCCAAAATCGGGCCCTGAAGCGGCTCAGTGGTGGATTATTCCGATTTTCTGCCGGTTATGTCGAAACCCGTTGTTTTTCCGCCTCCGGACGGGCGGACAGATTCCGGGCAAAAGCCGCGGAACGGAGGCTATTTCAGCTTCCGGCCGAACTCGTCGTAAACCGTCTTCCGGTCTCCGTCATACATATCGATCCGCCCCTTTCCGAGCGTAACCCGGCTCATATTGGGCCATCCGCCGTCCCAGTCGGAGCTGAAGACCTGTCTACGCCCGCTCCTGTAACGACAGAAATCGTGGATAAACGGAATGACCTCCTTCCCACGGGCGTCCACAGCACCCCATTTGCCGTCCTTCTGCGCGAGCAGCAGGGCTTCGTTGAGCCCGAAAATGCGGTCGTAGACGCAGGGAATCACCTCCCGGCCGTATTTGTCGATACAGCCCCACTTGCAGGCGTCGGGGACTTTGTTCGGCTCGGCGACCCCGACCGGAAGCCCGTGGTTGCGGCGCGTCTCCACGACCACCGCCAGCTCGTACTTCACGGGACGGATCACCTCGTAACGGGGTGTAACGGCTTCGCCCCGGCGGTTTATCAGCACCATTTCGCTGTCGCCGTACGTCCACGGGGTTATGAATTCGCGGAGTTCGTCGCGGAAGGCAAACCGCACGACAGCCAGGTCTTTGTCGAAGCCCTGGTCGCCGAAACTCAGGGCGGCATCGAACTGATAAGGAATCGCCAATTCGCCCGTAGGATCGATGTAACCGTACTTTTTCGTCTCGCGGACCAGGGCCCGGTCACCGGAGAAAGGATACGCCTCGGCGTAACGGACATCGTTGAGCAGGTTGCCCGCCGTATCGGCAAAAGTATAAAACGTATACGGGTAATCGTCGATTACTTCCCGGTGCATGGACACGGTGTAGTCGGGACTTTCGGGCGCCGCGGCTCCCGTCAGCAGGAGCAGCGCCGCAACGGAGAAAAGAAGCGGTTTTTTCATGATGGGTTATTTATCGGGTGTCAAATCGAAATTACACTTTTTTATTATAACAAACAAACCGGCCGTTCGGGCTATCCGAACGGCCGGTTTTTCACGAGAAATCGCATATTTTTTCCGGAGGCGGTTTCAATTTATAACCGTAATTACCCGTCCGTCCCGTTTGAAATTCACGCTGCGGGTCTTGGAGAGGATGTCCAGCACCGATTCGACATTGTCGTAACGCTTGATCCGCGCCGTGATATTGACATCCCGCAGGGAGTCTTTCAGGACGTAGTCGATGTTGTACCACGCCGAAAGTTCCTCCATGATACTGCCGACGGACTTGGACTCGAAGATGAAATAGCCGTCCTTCCAGGCTGTCTGATAGAGCGTTTCGACCTGCTGAACCACGCACTCGTCACCGCTGACGACGGCCTGCTGTCCGGGTGTCAGCATCGCCAGCTGCTCGCCGCTGCCGGCATCGAACAGCCCGACACTGCCCTTCACGAGGGTCGTGACGCTCTGCGAACCGCTGGCCGAAACACAGAATTCGGTGCCGAAAACCCGGATCGCGGCCCGGGCAGTCCGGACGATGAACGGATGTTCGGCATCGTGGGCGACATCGAAATAGGCCCGGCCCGAAACCGTTACCTCGCGGCTGTCGCCGGCAAAATAAACGGGGTATTCGAGCCGCGAATCGGCATCGAGGTAGACGACGGTTCCGTCGGAAAGTTCCACATTGTAATTCACGCCGCGCGGCACGACCAGCGTATGCATGGCCGGAGCCGCCGTCACAGCCGCCTCCGGAACCGGAGCTGCCGCCGCTTCGGCTTTTTTGTAGGAGAGCGTGCGTTCCCCGTCGCGGGCGTCGACGACGGCATTCGCCTCGGCCAGAACGACCGGACGCCCCTCGTCGGCCGCCAGGTCCACGACCTGCCCCGAGGAGAGGATCAGCTGCGCCCCCTCGCTGTTGTGCACGATCTCCGGATGGCTCACGCCGGTCCAACCGTCCCCGCCGATCCTCGCGCCGAAGAAAATCGCGGCGACCAGCAGCGGCACGAGCGCCGCGGCATACAGGGCATAGCGCAGGCGCAGGCTCCTGCGGGGAGCGGCGGGCGCAGGAGCGGGCAGCGTGCTGCGAAAATCTTTCAGCGAATCGACGTCCACATATTCGTACAGCCGCCTGCCCAGGCCGTTTTTCTGCCTGATCCGGTCATACAGGGCCCGGTTCGCCGGTTCTTCGAGCCATTTCTTCAGGACACGGCTCTCTTCGGGCGTTATCTCTTCGATCAGTTCCTTGTAGATCAGGTCGGAGATCATCAATTCATCAGTCATGCTATAATCGGTTTTCGCGGTTGGTGGTCAGTCGTTTCGGGTTTCAAAGCATCATTTCACGCAGTTTCTTCACGGCCCGTATGCGGTGGTTCTTCACCGTGTTGATGGCGATATGGAGCAACTCGCCGATCTCCTGGTAGGACTTGCCCTCGATGGAGAGGACCAGCACGCGCCGGCACTCGGTCGGCAGGCTCTCGATGGCCGCCATCAGCCGCCGTTCGACCTCGGTTTCGATGACCATCTCCGACTCCTGGGCTTCGGACAGCGTGTTCTGCTGTACGTGGATCATCTTTTCGTTGGCCAGCAGGTTTTTCTTGAGCAGGTTGAGCGACCTGTTGCGGACGGATATATAAAGGAACGAACGGATCGTGTAATAATTGCTGAAATTGTCATGCTGGAGCCAGAGCGCGGCAAAAACGTCCTGCACGATGTCCTGCGCCTCGCTCGCATCCCGGACATACTTGACGGCATAAATGCACAGCGGGCTGAAAAACTGCTCGTAAACCTTCCGGAAGGCCCATTCTTCGCCTCGCTGGAACGCCCTTATGAGCTGATTTTTCATCATAGTCACTCGTCTCCTCCCTGCTTAAAGTTAGTATCCGTACTGCGCAAATATAGAAAAATAATCCGGGGACGCAGTCCGCCGCCCCGATTTTTTCACGTTCCCGGCCTCCGGCGGCCACGGAAACAGACTCCCCGGCGACCCGAAAACGGACGGTCCGCCCGCTGCACGGCTTCGAGCCGGGTCCGGTTTAAAGCAGCAGGGAATGAGCGGCCAGAAAGTCGAGAAACGCCTGCCGGTAGTTTTCGGAGATCGGGATATACTCCTTCCCGAAGACAATGCGGTTGCGCTCGATGGTACGGATTTTCGCAGGCTGCACGATATAGGAGCGGTGGACGCGGATGAACCGGTCGGCAGGCAGCTGCTCCTCCAGCGATTTCAGGCTCATGAGCGACAACACGGGATGCGGCTCGCCTTCGACATGGATTTTCACATAGTCCTTCAGCCCCTCGATATACAGTATCCGCTCCAGCGCGATCTGCTGCAGGCGGTATTCGGTCTTGACGAAGATACTCCGGCGATCGTCGGCCACGGAGGTCCCTGCAGAGCGTTTCAGCTCGAACCACTCCAGCCCCTTCTGCGCCGCGGCCAGGAAATCGGCATAGCTGATCGGTTTGAGCAGGTAATCCACGGCGTTGACCCGGAAGCCTTCGACGGCGTAGCGGCTGAAAGCCGTGGTGAAAACGACGCGCGTATCGGCGGGGAGCATCCGCGAAAGCTCCATGCCGTTGAGCCCCGGCATCTGGATGTCGCAGAAAAGCAGGTCGACCGGACGCTCGCGCAGCGTGTCGAAGGCCGCCACGGCGCTGCCGAACGAGCCCTGCAGGTCCAGAAAAGGGGTCTTCCGGACATACGACTCCATCAGTTCCACGGCCAGCGGCTCGTCGTCGATTATCGCGCAGCTCAGTTTCATTGCTCCTTCAGTTCGATGCACAGCAACGCCTGATAGGCATCGCCGGCCTGTCCGTATTCAAACGTATAATGCCCCGGGTAGATCATTTCCAGCCGTTTCGCGAGATTCGTCAGCCCGATCCCCGAGCCGCTGCGGTCCGAATCGCCCGATTTGGGGAAATAGCTGTTCTTGATCCGGCAGATCAGCTGTCCCCCGATCTCGTGGATGTCGATCGTCACATAGGAGGGTTTTTCGTTGCTCACCCCGTGTTTGAAGGCGTTTTCGACCAGCGAAATGAACAGGAGCGGAGCCACGGGCGTCTGCGACGGCGTGTCGGGCAGCGAGACGAAGACCCGCACGTGACGGGGCTGGCGGATGCGCATCAGCTCGATGTAGTCGCGCAGGAACTCGATCTCGGCCTTCAGCGGGACCGTCGGCTGGCTGCTGTCGTAGAGCACGTAGCGCAGCAAACGGCTCAGGTCGTGCACGGCCTGCTGCGCCCGGTCGGCGTCGATCTGGATAAGCGAATAGATGTTGTTGAGCGTGTTGAACAGGAAATGGGGATTGAGCTGGCTCTTGAGATTCTGCAGTTCGGCTTCGGCACGACTCCGCTCCAGCTCCTTGCGGGCGGTCTCGGCACGGTACCAGCCTCCGGTCATCCGGATAGCCACGCCGGCGCCGACCACCAGCAAGTAAAGGATGGCGTTTCCCGCGAAAAACCGCAGGGCATCCTGCCACGACCGCTCCATCGGCGGATGGTGTCCCGTGTCGGGCAGCACGTAACGGAACAGCAGGTGCACGCCGACCATCACGGCCCCGATAAGCAGGATGTTGTATCCCGCGAAACGGCCGAAACGCCGTGTGGAAAGATAGCGGTCGATCAGTCCGAAATAGTTCGTGTAGAAGACCACCATGAACGACAGCGGGACGAGCAGGAACCGCAAATACTCCCCGCCGCTCATCAGCGGCCGGTCGGGACCGGTGACGAAGAGCGGCATTCCGAAGATCACGGCCCACGCCGTGAGGTGGATCAGCCAACCTGTGTATTTCGATTGCGGAGCAGTCATGGTTACAAATGTAATAAAAAATGAGACACTATATTGGAAGCTACATACGATTTACACCGTTTACCGCTCCGGCTGGCTGTTCCCGCCGCCTATGGCGTCGTATTCAAATCCGACCCCACCCCGACCCTCCCTCAGGGAGGGAGATGGCGTACTCTTCGGACGGCTGTACTTTAAAAAGTATATACGCCAAAAGCGCCGAACCGGATAAGGAGGCAAAAAACAACCCATCGCCCCCTAAAACCCGCCTCTTAGGCGGGTTACTCGTAGCGGATGGCTTCGATGGGATCGAGCATGGCGGCTTTTTGGGCGGGGTACCACCCGAAGAAGACGCCCGTGAGGGTGCAGACGGCGAACGAGAGAAAGACGCTCCACGGCTGGATGTAGATCGGGAACGCCGCCGCGATGTTGACCACGAGAGCGGCCCCCACGCCGAACACCACGCCGATCAGGCCGCCCGTGACGCTGATAAGAATCGACTCGATGAGGAACTGCGCGAGGATGTCGCGTCCCTTGGCCCCAATCGACATCCGCAGGCCGATCTCCCGCGTACGCTCCGTGACGGAGACGTACATGATATTCATGATGCCGATGCCTCCGACCAACAGCGAGATACCCGCCACGGCGGCCAGCAGCACGGTCATCATGTCGGTCGTCGAGGTGAGCATCGACGAGAGTTCCTGCTGCGAACGGATCGAGAAATCGTCGTCGTCATCCGCCTTGAGCCGGTGGTTGGTGCGCAGGATGTCGGTGATCTCGTCGATCGCATCGTCCGTATAGGCCTCGCTCAGCGCCGAGCAGACGATCTCCTGCAGGTGGGTGATGGCGAGGATACGTTTCTGGACGGTGGTGTAGGGGGCGATGATCAGGTCGTCCTGGTCCATGCCCATGCTGTTGTAACCCTTGCTTTCGAGCACTCCGACGATGCGGAACGGAATGGTCCCGAAGCGGATGACCTTCCCGACGGGATTTTCTCCGTTGGTGAAAAGTTCGTCGACGACCGACTGGCCGATGAGGCATACCTTGGCGGCGGTCTTGATGTCGTGCTCGGTGAACACGTCGCCGTCGGCGACCTTGTAGCGGCGGATGTCGAGGTAGTCGAGGTTCACGCCGTAGACCGTCGTCGGGGTGTTGTTGGCCCCGTAGACCGCCTGCCTGGAGCTGTTCACTGCCGGCGAAACATAGGTCACATAGCGCGTTTTGGACTGAATGTCCTCGAGGTCCCTGAGTTTCAGCGACTCCATGTCGTCGGCGCTCAGCTGCACGCCTCCGCGGCGGTCGCCGCCGGGATGGATCATGATCATGTTCGACCCCATCTCGCTGATCTCGGCCTGAATGCTGCGCTTCGACCCCTGGCCGATGGCCAGCATCGTGATGACCGACGCCACGCCGATGATGATACCGAGCATCGTGAGAAACCCGCGGAGCTTGTTATTGCTCAGCGCCTTGACGGCGATCCGGAACAAATTGGTGAAATTCATCGTTTACTCCTCCTGTTTGGGCAGCTGCGCCAGGGCGTCGGCTGCGCGTAAAATATTCCCGTTGACGACATCGCTCGTGATGCGGCCGTCGCGCAGCGTGATGTTGCGGCTGCTGTACTGGGCGATCTCGGGGTTGTGCGTCACGAAGATAATCGTGCGCCCCGCGGCGTGGAGCTCCTGGAAGAGCACCAGCACCTCGAAGCTCGTGCGGGTGTCGAGGTTGCCCGTGGCCTCGTCGGCAAGGATCACCGCCGGATCGTTCACCAGCGCCCGGGCAATGGCCACGCGCTGCATCTGTCCGCCCGACATCTGGTTGCTCTTATGCAGCAGGCGGTCGCCCAGCCCCACGGCCCGGAGCGCCTCGACGGCGCGTTCGCGCCGGGCCGACGCCGAATAGGAGGGGTTGTACATCAGCGGCAGTTCGACATTCTCGATGGCCGTGGTCTTGGCCAGCAGGTTGTAGCTCTGGAACACGAACCCGATCTTGCGGTTGCGCAGCGTGGCCCGCTGGTTCTTGTCCATCGTGCGGACCGCAACCCCGTCGAGGTAATACTCCCCCGCCGTCGGGGTGTCGAGACACCCCAGCGTGTTGAGCAGCGTCGACTTGCCCGATCCCGACGTACCCATGATCGTGACGAACTCACCCTCGGCGATGGTGAACGACACCCCGCGCAGGGCGTGCACCGTCTCATCGCCGACCCGGAAGTCGCGCCGGATATTTTCCAGCCGAATGACCTCTTTCATGGCTATTTCTTTTTATTGCCTCCGGGGCCCGAAGGCATGAAAGGACTGCGTTCGACAGCGGCGGCCGGAGCGGCGGCGGCCGTCAGGCCCACGGCGACCACGGCATCGTCGGAAAGTCCCTCGACGATCTCGGTCAACTCGCCGCTCGCGGCACCGGTCGTGACGAACCGCGCCGAAAGCGTCTGTCCGTCCTTGACCCAGATTTCGCGTTTGCCCGAGACCGTCTGTTCCGCAGGCTGTTCGACCGTCAGGTCCAGTTCCGCGAGCAGTTCCTCATCGGGCACGAAGCGCAGCGCCTTGGTCGGGACGGCCAGCGCATCGTCCTTTTCGAGGGTGAAGATCGTGACGTTGGCCGTCAGTCCCGGTTTGAGCTTCAGGTCGGGGTTGTAGGCCGTGATGACCACCTCGTAAGTCACCACGCTCGATTCGGTCGTCGCCTCGAGGCGCACCTGCCCGACCGTGCCTTCGAACGTGTCGTCGGGATAGGCGTCGACAGTGAACGTCACCCGCTGTCCGTCGGCGACCTGCCCGATGTCGGCCTCGTCGACATCGGCCACCACCTGCATCTGCGTCAGGTCGGCGGCGATGGTGAAGAGCGTCGGCGTCTCGAACCCCGCGGCCACGGTCTGCCCCTCCTCCACGGCGCGGCTGATCACAACGCCGTCGATCGGCGAAGTGATGGTGGCGTACCCCAGATTGCGCTTCACCTTGACGATGGCCGCTTTGGCCTGCTCGTAGGCGTTGCGGGCCTTTTCATAGAGGTAATACGCCTGGTCGTAATCGGCGTCGCTCACCAGCTCCTTCTCGTGGAGCGTCTTCGTGCGCGTGTAGTTCTTCATCTGGTATTCGTACTCGGTCTTACTGCTCGCCAGCTCGGCCTGCGACGACTCCAGTTCGGCCTGCAGCGTCACCTTGTCCATCTCGGCAATCAGCTGCCCGGCCTTCACCACGTCGTTGTAGTCGGCATAGAGCTTGTCGATGATGCCCGACACCTGCGTACCCACCTCGACCTCGGTGACGGGTTCCACCGTCCCGGTCGCCGTCACCGAATTGCGGATGGTGATGCGTTCGGTCGGAGCGGTTTCCAGCGTGATGCCGCTCTTTTTCGACGGCCGCAACGCGAACCAGAGTCCGGCGGCCACAACCAGGGCACAGGCCCCGATCAGTATGTTGCGTTTTTTCATCGTGCTATCTGTTTTTTTGATTATTTTCCCTGATAGATGTCGAGCAGTTCGATGCCGAGCAGCGCCATGTATTTCGCCTGCAGAAGCTCCTGCCGCGCCGCCGTCAGTTCGTTCTGCGCCGTGATCAGCTCCTCGGTGTTCTTCATGCCCACGCGAAACTGCTCGTCGGTGAGGTCGTAGCTCTGCTGCGCATAACGCTGTTTCTCGCGGGCGGCGGTGTACTGCGACTGGGCCGACACGGCGTCGAGATAGGCCGACTCCACCTCGCGGAGCAGCTGTTTCTCGAGGTTCTGCCGCTCCAGATAGCTGTTCGACACGGCAATCCGCGCCTTGTTGACCGCCGTGCGGTTCTTGCGGTTGGAGAAGATCGGAATGCTCACCGAGAGCCCGATGTTTTCGTTGAAACGGTTCCAGACCTGCGAACCGCTTTCGAACCCGCCGCCCGACATGTGGCCCGTGCCGATGCCGGCCGAGAGGGAAACGGACGGAAAGAATCCTGCACGCGCCTGCTTAATGCCCAATTCCGCCGATTCGACGCCCAGTTCCCCGCGTTTGATTTCGGGCATGGCGTCCAGGGCCGTTGCATAGATTTCGGCCTTGGCAGGAAGGGCTGACAACACCTCACTCTCCTGGATAGCGGGCGCCGCAAGATTCATTTCCTCCGTTATATCGAGTTCGAGCAGCTGCTTGAGCTGCAGCTTGTAGTTGTCGAGCGATGTCCGCGCCACGACGACCTGGTATTCGTCGCTCACATACTGGCTTTCGAGCTGTGCGAAATCGACCTTGCTGATCGACCCGGCCTGCCACATCGCCTCCGCGCGGTCGCGCCGGGCCTTCGAAGCCTCGGCCGTGGAGCGGTTCACCGTGACGGCCTCGGCAGCGTAGAGGCACTGCATGTAAGCCTGGACGATGGCGATGCGGATGTCATTGGCACTCTCCTCGACTGCAAGCGCGTCGATGCGGTTCTGCACCTGCTGCTGTTTCACGGCTGTCCGCAGCTTGCCGCCTTCGTAGAGCGTCATGCCGGCGTTCAGTCCGTAGGTTCCGGTGTAGCTGTTCCGGTCGACGGCGTTCGACGACGGGTAGTTCGTGTATCCCTGCGTCACCGAGGCCGCGAGCGACGGGAACAGCGCGGCTTTCGCCTCCCTGGTGTCCTCGACGCCCGAGAGGTAGTCGTTGCGGCTCTGCCGCAGCTGGATGTTGTTCTCCAGCGCATAGTCGAGGCACTCCCCGAGGGTCCAGACCTTCAGCGAGTCCTGCGCCGCCGCAAGCTGCCAGCCGAGCAGCGCGATGCATCCTATCCACAGTTTTCGTCTCATGGCATTTTCTTTTGCCACAAAACTACCGGCCGTTTCCCGTGCGTGCAACTGAAATAGACATTCCGCCCGATCACCCCGACGACCGGGCGGAATTCACCGACGAACGGCAAGACCGCCGGGCATACGAAAGGGAGATCCGATCGCTCAAACCTCCCCGCGCCGTATGTGATCCGGCATTTCCCCGCCCGGACGGCGGCAATCAGGCTCCGGATTTCGCCTGCCGGCGCCTGTATTCGCCGGGCGAGGCGCCGTAATACTCCTTGAACTGGCGGCTGAAATGGTTGGGATTGCAGTAACCCAGCTTATAAGAGATTTCCGACGCGGTCATCGCCGTCGTCTGCAGCCACTTGGCCGCCTCGCGCATCTTGATCTGCAGAATGAACTCCGAAGGCGTCCGGTCGGTCAGCCGCTTGATGCTGAGATACAGCTGCGTGCGGCTGATATTGGCATAACGGGCCAGTTCGTTGACCGACAGGGCCGGATCGTCGAGGTGGGCGTGGATATAATCCGTCATCGAGAGAATGAACCGTTCGTCGGTGTTGTTCAGCTCGGGCGTCGTGATTCCGACATGGCCCGCCGTCATGTAATAGTCGCGCAGCACGTCCTTCGTCCGCAGCAGGTTACTCAGACGCAGGAACAGTTCCTGCAGGTTGATCGGCTTCTGGAACATGGCGTCGGCTCCGCATTGCAGCGCCCGGATGCGGTTCTCGCCCGACAGCTCGAAACTTTCCAGAATCACCGGAATGTGGCGCGTGCGGTTCGAGTTCTTGATCATGCCGCACAGGTCGAAACCGTTCGTGTCGGCAAGCTGCATATCGCTGATCACCACGTCGATGCTCTGGGACTTGAGCAGCAGCAGCGCTTCGTCGCCCGTCGCGGCGCTCGACACGTGGAAATGCTTCTGCAGCCGTTTTTCCAGCACCCGCTTCGAGTCGGCATCGTTCTCGACGAGCAGGATGCGGAATTTGCGGTGTCCCTCTGCATCGAGAAACCGGGGCTGGGAGACATCTTCGAAATAGCTCGTGTTGTCGACGATCCGCTCGACAATGCCCGTCGCGGCATCGGGCCGTTCGGGCTCGGCCCCGTCGTCCTGCCCGACGGCCATCTCCACCCGAAAGACATTGCCGCGCTGCGGCACCGGCTCCACCGACAGGCGAATGTCGAACAACCGGGCGACACTCTTCACCAGCGCCAGCCCGATACCGCTGTTGGGCAGTCCCGCCGAATTGTAGGGTTGGAAAATGGCCTGCCGCTGCTCCTCGGTCAGGCAGGAGCCGCTGTTGAAGAGTTCGATGACGGCCTGCCGTCCGTCGAACGAGAGTTTCAGCGTGCTTTCGCCGCCCGGCTGCACCGATTTGAAGGAGTTGCCCAGCAAATTGCCCAACAGCATCTCCATCTTGGCGGCGTCGAAAAGCATCGGCAGCGACTCCACGTCGGAATGAAAGCTGTGCGTGATCTGCTTGCGGTTGTAAAGGGGCACGAACGTCTCGTAGATGTTGCTCAGAAAGGGCACCAGGTCGTATTTGCGGATCGAGACCGAGATGTTGCGCGACTCGATGTTGCGGAAATCCAACAGCTGGTTGACCAGGAAGTCGAGCCGCTCGATGTTGCGCCGGAAAATCGCCGGATCGCTCCCGGCATCGCCGTCCGACGGCGGCAGCACGCTGTCCTGCAACGTCGAGATCACCGAAAGCGGCGTCTTGAACTCATAGGAGATGCAGCTGAACAGATCGAGTTTCATGGCATTGAGCCGGTTGCGGGTCTCGCGCTCACGGCGGGCCTGCTCAACCAACGCCCGGGCATGCCGCTGCCGCCGCACCAGCCGCACGAACTGCCAGACGACCAGCCCCAGCACCAACGCATAGAGCGCGATCATCCATCCGCTGAGCAGCACCGGCGGCCGGACCCGGAGGGCAATCCGCTTTTCGGCCAGCACCTCGCCGTCGTCCGACACCAGCCGCACCGACAGGCCGTAACGGCCGGTGGGCAGTCCCGTATAGGTGATCTCTCCCTGCGGGCCCAGCTCGTACCAGTTGTCGTCGAAATTCTCCAGCCGGTAGCGGCACGAATAGGGCGCCGTGCGGAAGATGTCGTAATCGATCACCGAGACCTCGAAGGTCAGGAAGGTCTGTTTGTGAGCCAGTGTGATTTCGTGCGTGTCGTTAACGGGGAATTTCAGCACGTCGCCCCCGATCTCCACGGGTTTGTTGAAAAGTTTCAACCCGGAGATGAAGAGCGTCGGCTGCTGCCGGAGGTCGCTTTCGAGCTTTGCGGGCCAGAAACAGACCAGTCCGTTCGTCGTCCCGAAGCAGATCTCGCCTTCGCGGCCCACATACCCGGAGCGGACATTGAATTCATTGATTCCCATACCTTTGGCAAGACTGAAACGCCGCAGGACTCCGGCCGTGTCGAGCCGGAAAAGGTCGTTGCCCGCCGCCAGCCACAGGTTGCCGGCGGCATCGCCCCGCATCCCGGCGATCCCGCCATTGATCTGCGGATGGTTTTGCACGGCCGGGGTGAAACGTCCCTCTTCGAACCGCCACACGTCGCCTTTGGTCGTCCCCAGCCACAGACAGCAGCCGCCGTCCACCCAGCCGCACTGCATGTAGGGCCGCGTTTCGGTCTCAGGGACCTGAAATTCTTCGATCCGTCTCTGCCGGCGGTCGTAACAGAGCACCGAACAGAAATTGATGAACCAGACCTTGTCGCCATGAATCTGTGCGTCGTAAAAGGCGAACTCCTCCTTGCCGCGTTTGCAGACCGACTCGAACGAATCGGTCGCATAGCGGTAGATGTCGATCCCCTTTT
Source organism: Alistipes sp. Zagget8 (assembly GCA_001941065.1). GTDB lineage: Bacteria > Bacteroidota > Bacteroidia > Bacteroidales > Rikenellaceae > Alistipes. Next base: position 468,923 of record MSHJ01000009.1, on the reverse strand, counting down.
CGGTGGCCACGAAGAGCGTATCGGCATTGAGCGGGCAGAGCAGCAGGATGTTCCCGCTCGAAATGGACGCGGTATCGCCGGCATGGTTGGTATATTGGCGGATGCGGCCGTCGGGAGCCAGGCAGTAGAGACCGCTGGCGAGCGACCCTGCCCACAAATTACCGCGGACGTCGCGCTGCAGGGAGAGGATGTTGTCGTTGATCTCCGCATTGCGGCTCGAAATGCGCCGCAGGAAACTCCCCGACGGATCGAGCACGTTGATTCCCGCGCTGTTGGTGGAGACCCACCAGTTTCCCTGCGCATCGCGCTGTATGCCGTTGGCCGCGACGTTCCGGGTGCGGAGCGAAGGCCCGGAGGTGCCCAGCGTGTAGTATTCCACCCCCGAATCGAGGTTGCCGACCCGGAACAGCCCCGAAAAATAGGTCCCCAGCAGCATATCCTGCCGGCGGGTCCGGAAAATACAGATCACCGTGTTGAGTATCGCGTTATCATTGTGTTCGCAAACGTAGTTGCAGAACGAGTCGTTATTGTAGTCGTAGACCGAAACCCCGTTGTTGTGACCGATCCACAGACGGTCGTAACGGTCCTCGTTCATACCGGCGATATTCTCAATCTCCGGGACATGGAACTGCCGGGCGATGGGCTCGCGGCGGAATTCGTCGGCCGCCCGGTTGTAACGGAAAAGTCCGTCCTTGATCGTCCCGACCCAGACGCACCCTTTGGAATCGGCATAAAGGCTCACCCCCACCAGCGGCGACCGGTCGGCGCTGGTCAGGTCGTAGGTTGCCGCCACCTTGAAATCCTCGCCGATCCGGAAAACGCGCTCTTTGAAAAGTCCCCACATCTGTCCGAACTTGTCGCAGCAGAAATATTCGTAGGGAGTGTCCTCCGCCACGCGCGTCAGCCGGTCGCCGTCGCAGCGAAACAGCTGCTTCGGGGTTTTGAGCAGCAGGTCGTTTCCGGCCTGCACGATCGTGCGCACATACCCCACGTCCCGGCCCTCGTAGGTCAGGCGCGAGAAACGGCCGCTGGCATAGTCATACACCCCGAGGAAGAGCGTCGTGCCGATCAGAATACGGTCGCCGGCGTCGTGGAACGACCAGACCTCCAAACCGTTGTACTCCTCGACCTTCTGCAGTCTCCGTCCGTCGTAAATATTCAGGCCCTGCGAGGTCCCGATCCATATCCGGCCGTACATATCGTCGCACAGCGCCGTGACGCGGTTGCCCGAAAGCCCGTCGTTGCGGCTCAGGTGTTCGTAGTTCCAGATAATGCCGTCATGCTGGGCCGATACGGATGTCTGCAGCAGCAACATCCACGACAGAAGGGTCAGAAGTCGTTTCATGCATCCTCATTTTTCCGAAAGTTAACAATATATATTTGTATTTACGGCACACCGTATTTGCATATTTGTTCACGGAACCTATAAATTCGTTTAAATCGACCTGCCCGTCCCGCCGCTAACCCAGCCTGCACGATTTCTAAACATCGGGATAGCCGGAAATCCCGGAGTTCGGTTACTTTTGTCCTAACCGAAACAACAACCCATGAACCGACAAATCCATCTTATCGCCCTTCTGCTCTTTGCGGTAGCCTCCGCATTCCAGCCGTATGCCGCAAATGCCGCACGCCGCACTGTGCGTGTGGCCGACTACGGACTGCAGCCCGGAAGCGGACAGGACGCCCTGCCGGTCGTCCGGCGGATCATCGCGGAAAACAAAGGTGTCCGGGGCTTGCAGATTTGTTTCGACAAGGGGCGTTACGATTTCTACCCCGACGCGGAGCGGCAGGCCGCCGGCAAGCCGACCACGGCCTTCGCCCTGACACGGACGGAGGGCGTGGAGATCGACGGCGGCGGATGCGACTGGATTTTCCACGGGCTGATGAATCCCGTGCGGCTTTCGGAATGCCGCGGCACGACGCTCCGCAACGTGCGTATCGATTGGCAGCAGCCCTACAACTCACAGGCGACGATCGTCTCGGCCACGGATACCTATTTAGATATGGCGATCGACGCCGAACGCTATCCCTATGTCGTGGCGGGCGACTCCCTCGCTTTCGTCGGCGAATACGGACTCCAGCGCATCGTCCCCGAGTACACGAACCTCTACGACGCCACGACGCACGAACTGCTCTACCAGACGCGCGACGTACCGCTGGGCCGCGACATGTTCCGGGCCCGGGTCACCGATCTGGGGAACAACCGGGTACGTTTCCACTACCGCCCGGCCATGAAACCCGCCCCGGGGACCATCGTCGTCTTTTTCCACGGACGCTACATCACCAACGGCATCGAGATCGCCGACTGCCGGCAAACCCGCATCGAGCAGGTGACGATCCATCACACGCTGAGCTGCGGCGTCTTCGGCGTCCGTTCGCACGACATCTCGATGATCGGCCTCGACATCGTGGCCGACGAACAGTCGGGGCGCGTTTTCAGCACCATTGCCGACGCCACGCACTTCATCGGCTGCACGGGCGACATCCTGTTCGACGGCTGCACGGTAAGCGGTTCGGGCGACGATTTCACAAACGTCCATGGCATGTACGCCCCCGTTGCGAAGGTCTGCGGCGAACGTTCCGTGCGGATCACGCCCACGAGCCGCGACCAGGGGTTCCGCCCGGGCGAACGGGTCTGGCCGCTCGATACGGCGACCATGCAGCGCGGCCGTCCGCTGACGTCGGCCGGCACGGAGCGTATCGAAGGCACGCGGGATTGCCTGCTGCATTTCAGGGAACCCATCGCCGGACGCATCGCCGCGGGGAACATCCTGGAGAACGCGACGCTCTGTCCCCGGCTCACCGTGCGCAACTGCCAGATGCTGAAACAGAACCGCGGCCGTTCGATTCTGGTGACCACGCCGGCCAAAATCCTCATCGAGAACAACTATTTCCGGTCGGCCGGGGCCGCGATCCTCATCGAGGGCGACACGGACCTCTGGTTCGAATCGGGCGCCGTATGCGACGTAACGATCCGGGACAACCTCTTCGAGGATTGCTACACCTCGGGAAACAACATCATCGACGGCCCTTGGGGCTGGGGCGAAGCGGTCATCTCGGTCTCGCCCTCCTTCCGGCCGCAGGACGCCGATGCGAAGGCTTACCATCGCAATATCCGCATCGAGGGGAACACCTTCCGCCATTTCGACTACGCCGTCCTGTTCGCTCGTTCGGTCGAGGGACTGGAGTTCAGCCGCAACCGCCTCGAACGCACCCGAACCTTCGAACCCTTCTACCGCCCCTACAACCTCTTCCTGGACGGATGCCGCAAGGTGCGGATCGAGCACAACAGCTTCGGGCCCGATTTTCCGGGACACAACATCGGCATCGAACACATGCGCCCCTCGGAGATTGTCCAGCGCGGCAGCCAGCCCCTTGAAATCATCTGCAAATAACGTTTGACGAATGAATACGAAACGACTGATCCCGATCCTCGCCGGCCTGCTCGCGCTCCTTGCGCAGGGCTGCGATACGCGCCCCGCGCACATCCGCGTCCCGCTCGACGGCCGGACCGACTACACCGCACAGGTGCGGGACATCCTGCGCTCGCACCCCGAAGGCCGGCTCACGCTGGAGTTCGGACCGGGCGTCTACGACTTCTACCCCGAGCAGGCCGAAGAGCAGTTCCTGCGCGTATCGAACAACGACAACGGGACCAAACGCATCGCCTTTCGCATGGAGGGAATGCGCCGTGTCACCGTCTGCGGGCACGACACGGAGTTCCGTTTCCACGGCGAACTGGTCCCCTTCTACATCGACAGCTGCGAGGAGATCACCCTCCGGGGCATCACGCTCGATTACGACGTGCCGTTCGTCCTGGAGGGGCGCGTGATCGCACAAGACGCCGCAACGCGCAGTATCGACCTGAAGATCACCAGCGGCAACCCCGTCCGGGTCGACGGCGGAGAGCTGATTTTCTCGGGCTACGGCTGGGAGCAGACCCAGGGCGACAACATCGTCTTCGACACCCGGACCCACGCCCCCTATTACAATACGGCTCGTTTCCTCCATCCCTACTGGCAGCGGAAGCTGACAGCCGCGATGCTCGGTCCCGACACCGTGCGGCTGACGGGGTTCCTCTCTCCGGAACTGCCGCCCGTGGGCTCGGTCTACGCCGACAAAGGCCCCTTCCGCAACAACCGCCGCTGTCCGGGTATCGTCGTGCACCGCACGCGGGGCCTGCAAATCGAGCGGACGACCGTCCACGCCTCGGGCGCCATGGCGCTGATCTGCGAGAACACCGAGGACGTGACGCTCGAAAAATACGATGTCCGTCTGCGGGAGGGCTCCGGACGCTTCATCTCGGCCTCGGCCGACGCCACGCATTTCGTCAACTGCCGGGGGCCGATCCGTTTCGACGGCTGCCTGTTCGAGAACATGCTCGACGACGCCACGAACATCCACGGCACCTATATGGCCGTCGACAGCCTCTCCGGCGACTGCCTGACTGCCCGCTTCGGACACGTCCAGCAGCAGGGATTCGATTTCGCCCGCGCCGGCGACACCCTGCGGCTGATCGACCGCATCAGCCTCCGCCCGCTGGAGACCTTCGTGGCGGCCGAAGCCCGGCCCCTCGGCGACGAGCGGTGGACGATCCGCGCGACGGAACGCCTGGCCACCCCGCCGTCGGAGCACCTCGCCGTCGAGAATCCCCGCAATATGCCCGCCGTCGAGATGCGCCGCTGCACGGTGCGCAACAACCGCGCACGAAGCATCCTGATCTCGACGCCGTGTCCCGTAGTGGTCGAAGACAACCATTTCTCGTCGATGATGGCCGGCGTGCTGATCGCCGGGGATGCCAACTCGTGGTTCGAATCGGGCAGCGTCGGCGACGTCGTCATCCGCCGCAACACGTTCGTCAACATGGGCACGGGCGGCGAAAATCCCCAGTCGGTACTGCAAATCTCGCCCGAAATTCCGGCTTCGGGTCGCGGCGACGATTTCTACTACCACGGACGCATCGTCTTCGAACAGAACACCGTCCGCACGTTCGATTCGCAGGTGATCTACGCCCTGAGCGCCGACCGGCTGGAAATCCGCGACAACCGCTTCATTCAGAGCGACGACTACCCGCCGATATTCGACGGACTGACCTACATCGACCTGCAGCACTGCCGGGAGGCCGAGATTTCGGGCAACAGCTTCGAAGGCGGCCGCACGGCCGAGGTGAGCGCCGTCGGCTGCGGCAACGTCCGGATGGCTCCCGGACAGCCGGGATTCGCCGACGCGACGGTCGAGAAACCCAACACCTATTATTACAAACAATAACGACTGCCATGCGCATTTCCACCCTGCTCACAGCCCTGTGGCTGACCTTTGCGACCATGGCCTGCTCCCGCCCGGAGTTCCGTCCCGGAGCGGTCTGGACCGACACCGACGGCGCCGTCATCAACGCCCACGGAGGCGGCATCCTCTACGACGAAGGCCGCTACTACTGGTTCGGCGAACACAAGACCGAAGGCGAGGCGGGCAACCTCGCGCAGGTCGGCGTACACTGCTACTCCTCGGAGAACCTCTACGACTGGCGCGACGAAGGCATCGCCCTGGCCGTGGCTCCCGAAGGCTCGGGCAGCCCGATCGAAAAAGGGTGCATCCTCGAACGCCCGAAGGTGATCCGCAACGCCCGCACGGGCAAATACGTCATGTGGTTCCACCTCGAACCCAAAGGCGCCGGTTACACGGGCGCCCTGAGCGGCGTGGCGGTCAGCGACCGCGCCGCGGGTCCCTACACCTTCCTGCGGGCCGTGCGTCCCGACGCCGGGGTCTATCCGGCCAATGCCCTGCCCCGGTACTTCGGAGAGAGCCGCGCCGCGGGGATGCGCTTCGACGGCGGCAGCCTGCCCGAACACCCCGATTCGCTGAACCTCGTGGGACGCGACGCCGCGCAGGGCCAGATGGCCCGGGACATGACGCTCTTCGTCGACGACGACAGCCGCGCCTACCACATCTACTCCTCAGAGGAGAACAGCACGCTCCACATCTCGGAGCTGGCAGACGATTACCTCTCCCACAGCGGCCGCTACGCGCGGTTCTTCCCCGGACGGTTCATGGAGGCCCCGGCGCTTTTCAAGCGCGGCGGGCGTTATTACCTGATGATGTCGGGCTGCACGGGATGGGCCCCCAACGCCGCCCGCTCGGCCGTCGCCGAATCGATCTGGGGTCCGTGGCGGGAGCTCGGAAACCCCTGCGAAGGCCCCGGAGCCGAGACCACCTACGATTCGCAGAGCACCTTCGTCATCGCCGTGGCCGGCACCGACCGTTACATCTACATGGGCGACCGCTGGAACCCGGCCGATGCCGCCGATGGGCGCTACGTGTGGCTGCCCGTGCGGTTCGAAGGGGACGGATTCCGCGTCGAGTGGCGCGACCGCTGGCGCTGGGAAGAGTGACGAACGCAAAACCAACCTACTGCATATGAAACAAACTTACCAACTTAAAAACCGTTGAACATGAAACACAGCTATCGCACCCATTTGCGTCTGTGGCTCACAGCGCTGGCCGGACTCTTTCTCCTGGCCGTGCATGCGCAGTCCGGCGCAGAGGTCCGTATCCAGGGAAAGGTCACGGACAAACAGCACAGCCCGATCACGGGCGTCGTCGTAGCTGTTCAGGGCCGGCAGGCCGGCACGACGACCGGCACGGACGGCACGTTCTCCATCACGGCCCGTGTCGGCGAGACGCTCGAGATATCGTATCTCGGTTACAAGAAACAGCAGTTCAAAGTGACGCAGGCCATGACCCGCGCCGACATCACGCTCGAAGAGGACGCCCTCGCCGTGCAGGATGTCGTGGTCATCGGCTACGGCACGACCAGCAAGGAGAAGCTCACGGGCGCCGTGTCGACGGTCTCGACCGCCGATTTCAAGAACCGCCCGATCACCGACGTGTCGCTTGCCCTGCAGGGCAAGATCACGGGCGTGCAGGTGACGCAGACCTCGGGTCAGCCCGGCGCCGACGCCGGTACGATCACCGTGCGCGGCATCGGCACGCTCAACGATTCGTCGCCGCTGGTCATCATCGACGGGTTCGAATCGTCGTTCGACAAGGTGGACCCCAAGGACATCGAGTCGATGTCGGTCCTGAAAGACGCCGCCTCGGCCGCCATCTACGGCAACAAGGCCGCCAACGGCGTGATCCTCATCACCACGAAGAAAGGCCGCTCGGGACGGCTGCAGGTCGAGTACAACGGCTATGTCTCGGTGCAGCAGGTGACCCGCTACCCCGACCTGCTCGGATCGGTCGACTACATGAACCTCTACAACGAGGCGTGCCTCAACTCGGGCCAGCAGCCCCGTTACAGCCAGAGCTACATCGCCCATTTCCGCGAGGGCAGCGATCCGGCGCTCTATCCCGACCGCGACTGGGCCGATTTCTACTTCAAGCCCGCAATCCTGCACAACCACTACGTGAAACTCAACGGCGGCACCGACCAGCTGGCCTACACGCTGTCGATGGGCTATCTGGGGCAGGACGGCATCCTCGAAGGCACGGAGTACGACAAATACAATTTCCGCATCAACACGACCAGCTCGCTGTTCAAGGACCGGCTGAAAATCTCGACCAACGTCGCCGGGTACTCGGGCGTCAAGAACGACCTGGTGGACGGCACGGGCAACACGCTCGCCCGGATCGTACAAATGAGCCCGATGGTCAACGCCAAGATGGAGGGCTACGGCTGGACCGACTGGTTCTACGACGACGCCGTGCGCGAGGCCGGAGGTTTCAACAAGACCAAGACCGGGAATTTCAGCGGCAACCTCAACCTGCAGCTGTCGCTGCTGAAAAACCTGCGGCTGGAAGGCGCCGTCAACTACGACCGCACGACCGAAACGGGGCAAATCTATGCCCCGAACGTAGACCTCTACAAGGTCTTCACGGGAGCCGACGGTACGCAGACCATCGGCAAAAGCACGTCGCGCGAGTCGTCGATCACCGAATCGACCTACCGTTACGGCAACCTTTCGAGCTACATCACCCTCTCCTACTGGGCCACGGCCGGAGACCACCACCATTTCAAGGTGCTGGCCGGATGGCAGCAGGGGCAGTGGGACAACAAATACTACAAGGCTTCCCGCACGCGCCTGACCACCAACCTGCCGTCGCTCGAGGTGGGCGACCCCTCGACGCAGAAGAACTCGAGCTGGGAGACCGAGGTCAAGAGCATGTCGCTCTTCGGGCGTTTCAACTACGACTACAAGGAGAAATACCTCGTCGAGGCCAACATCCGCTACGACGGTTCGTCGAAATTCGCCGAAGACCACAAATGGGGCGTCTTCCCGTCGTTCTCGGCCGGCTGGCGCATCTCGCAGGAGGCGTTCATGCGCGACGTGCGGTGGATCGACGAACTGAAGGTGCGTGCCTCGTGGGGCCAGCTCGGAAACGAGAAGATATGGAGCTCCTACGCCGGCATCGACATCCTTTCGATCGGTTCGTGCAACTACATCTGGGAGAACCAGCAGGTCACCGGAGCCGCCACCTCCTATATCGCCAACAAGGACCTCACGTGGGAGACCACCACGCAGTACAACATCGGCCTGGACCTGCGGCTGTTCGGCTCGCTGACCTTCACGGGCGATTTCTACGTGAAGGACACCGACGACATTCTGATGCAGCTGCCCGTGTCGGGCATCTTCGGCTTCACCGAGGACCCGTGGAAAAACGCCGGACGCATGCGCAACACCGGCTGCGAGTTCGCGCTCTCCTATTTCAAGGCCTTTCGCAAATGGGAGTTCAGCGCCGGAGCCAACCTCTCCTTCAACCGGAACGAGATTCTCGACCTGAAGGGCCAGAGCCCGATCCTCAACTCCACGACAGGTATCCTGCTCGAAGAGGGACGACCGATCAACTCGCTCTACGGCTATGAGGTGGAGGGCATCTACCAGAGCGACGAGGAGATTCACAACCACCTGACGACCTTCGACCGCAACGGCAATCCCGTGAACTCCTACTCGGGACTGGTGGCCGCGCCGGGCGACATCCGCTTCAAGGACCAGAACGGCGACGGGGTCATCGACATGGACCACGACCGGGTGGCCCTGGGCGACCCCAACCCCGATTTCCTCTTCTCGTTCAACCTCGGCGCCCGCTGGAAGGGCTTCGACCTGACGGCGTTCTTCCAGGGCGTCTGCGGCGGCGAGGGCTGGAGCACGGGACAGCTGGTCTCCCCGTTCTTCAACGGCTACAACACCGCGGCCTGGATGACCGAACGCTGGACCCCCGAACGTCCCAACAACACCTACCAGCGGGTCTACATCGACAACCAGCGTGCGAAGATCAAATCGGACTATTACGTCGAGGACCTCTCCTACATGCGCATGAAGAACCTCGAACTGGGCTACACGCTCCCCAAATCGCTGGTCGGCAAGATCGGTATTTCGGGCGTCCGCGTCTTCGTCAGCGCCCAGAACCTCTTTACGCTCACCCGCTACAAGGGTTTCGATCCCGAGCGTGCGGGTGTCAATGCCACCAACATCTACGATTACCCGCTGGTCCGGACCTTCACGGCCGGCCTGAACGTAACCTTCTGAGCCATGAAAAAGTTTTCCACCCTCTTCATCGCAGCCCTGCTGCTTGCGGGATGGTCGGGCGGCTGTGCCGACTATCTGAACACCGTTCCCGTCGACAAGTCTTCGCCCAACACCTTCCTCAAAGGCGTCGAGCAGGCCAAGAGTATGCTGGCGGGCATCTATTACTGCTTCTACGACGATTCGCCGGCCTATATCACGCCCTACACCTATGAGAATATGTGCGACAACTCCTACAACCACCACACCTGGGAGTTCAGCGCCGAATTCGCATCGGGAACGCAGACCGCCGCAAGCTGGTGGGCCGAGCTGAAATGGACCAAGGACTGGCAGGCCATCTCGCGTGCCAACTCCCTGATCCGTTCGATGGCCCTCGCCACGGGCATCAGCCCTGCGGACAGCCGGAAGATTCTGGCCGAAGCGCGGTTCCTGCGTGCCTGGTTCTATTTCGACCTGGTGCGTTTCTACGGCCGGGTGCCGCTGGTCGACGAGAACTCGCCGCAGGAGAACGCCCCGCGCGAGGAACTCGCCAAGGTGATGACCTTCATCAAGGGCGACGTGGAATATGCCGTCGCCAACCTCGACAACATCCCGGGCGGCGAGGTCGCCTGCCTCGGGTCGGCCCTCATGCTCCAGCTGCAGATCGCGCAGTACGAATACGACAACGCCACGGTCATCGCCTGCGCCAAGGCGATCGAGGAGCTCGGATACGACCTCTACGGCGATTTCCGCAAGCTGTTTCTCGACGAAGGCATCAATGACCCATCGAACAAGGAGGTGATCTTCAAGATCAATTACGCCGAAGACCTGCAGTCGAGCTACATGACCCAGCTGTGGTACAACTGGTTCTCGTTCAACACGACGCTCGAGGCGGTCAACAGCTTTTTCACGGCCAACGGACTGCCCGTCAAGCCGCTCGAAGCCGACAACGGCGCCTCGATCCCCGCCGATCCGGCCTACGACAAGGATTATCCCTTCGAAAACCGCGATCCGCGCCTGAAGCTCTCGGTGCTCTGCCCCGGCGACGAATACCGCTGCGACGGCACCTCCCGCTACCAAATCCACTGGCAGCCCGCCAACTGGGACAACAAGACCGGCTTCGCGGCCAAAAAGGGCGCCAACGAGACGCTCGTGAACCTCAACAACGACGGCGGCGACAAAATCCTGATGCGCTTCGGCGAGGTGCTGCTGGCATGGGCCGAGGCCGAGAACGAGGAGAACGGTCCCAAAGGCGCCTACGAGATGATCGACCGGCTGCGCCGCCGCGTGGGGATGGTCACCCTGACCGAATCGCTACCCAACCTCACGAAGGAGACCATGCGGGCGCTGATCCGCAACGAACGCCGCGTGGAGCTTTTCCACGAAGGCCAGCGCTGGCACGACATCCGCCGCTGGAAGATCGCCGAGAAGGTGATGACCGACGCCCACGGACTCGACGTCTCGAAACTGCAGTACTACCCTTCGAGCGGCGCCACGTCGTCCTACTGGCAGTACGAGGAGATCGTCGTCGACAAGCGTTCGTTCAACAAGGACCGCGACTACCTGTGGCCGATTCCGCTCAAGGAGCTGAACGCCAATCCGCTGATCCGCGGCGACCAGAATCCCGGTTATTAACCTCAAATGCCACTGACTATGAAACGATTCACCGCATATCTGATCCCCGCGGCCGCGGTCGTGGCCGCGCTGCTGAGCCTTTCGTGCGAGCAGGAGGTCGACTATGTCGATGCGACGTGGGCACGCCCCGTCTCCCCGGCCGAAGGCTCGACCCTGAAGATCGACTTCTTCAAACCCGACGACAAGCAGGTCTTCACCTGGGAGGTTCGTCCGGGAGCCACCTATAAGATCGCCTTCGATGTGGACATGCACTTCGAGAACGCCTGCGTCTACGACATGGGGCAAAAGGATTCGCTCGTGCTGACCAACTCCGAGATGCTCGACATGCTGCGCACCGTCTGGCCCGACTTTTCGGGCGTCAAGCGCTTTTTCTGGCGCGTCGAGCAGACGCGCGGCAGCGACGTGCGCACCTCGTGGCGCTATTTCAGCGCCATTCCGCTGGTCGAGAGTTTCACCGACGCCCGCGACAGCGAGGTCTACGGAGCCTGCCAGTTCATCCTCAACGACGGTTCGCTGATGACCATCATGTCCGAGAACCTGCGTGCCACGGTCTATGCCGACGGCGAACCGCTGCCCGTCGAGGCCAAGGCGGCCGCAGGCGACGGCTATTGCAGCGACCCGCTCTACGTGCAGAAGGTCGGCCGCTACTACACGTGGGCCGCCGCCACGCGCCTGACGTGGGACGAGGCCAAGGCCGCCTACGAAGCGGGCCAAACGGTGCAGGGCGTCTGTCCCGACGGGTGGCACCTGCCTTCGATGGACGAGTTCAACGCCCTGCGCGAATACCTCGGGGCCGACGTGGGCGCCAACGCCGTGAAGGACCCCTCCTACTGGCCGACAGCCGCCGGCATCACGAACAGCGCCAAAATGAATATCGTCGTGTCGGGATTCTACTGGCACGAGGGGCTGACATTCCTCACCGACCCGACCTTTACGGCGCGGTTCTGGACGTCGACGCCCCGCCTGCAGGGGATGCAGTTCGCCTACGGCGACAGCGCCTCGGCCGACGATCCCACCAAGGCCGTCCTGCTCTCGATCTACGACGACGCTTCGACACTGAACATGCAGTCGTACAGCGTCGTACCATGGTCCGAAAACCACATGTACCCCATCCGCTGCGTGATGGACCCGATGTAAACCCAAACTGCGAAAAGCCATGAAAATGCACCTGATCATATTCGCCGCGCTGCTGGGCCTGTGCCAGCTTGCGGCCTGCAAGGAGGACGAACCCCGCGCCCCGCAAGGCGGTCCGGAGGAGGTCTCCTACCCCCACCGTTACTACATCGACCCCGAAAACGGGTCCTATTACAACACCGGACACTCCCCCTCGCAAGCGTGGGAGAGCGTCGACCGCATCCTGGAACGTTCCTGGAAGGCCGGCGATACGATCCTCATCAAGCGCGGCACGGTCTACAACGGGTCGCTCGCGCTGCGCGGCAGCGGTTCGGCCGGGGCGCCGATCGTGCTGGGCTCCTACGGGGACGAAAGCCTGCCCCTGCCCGAGATCGCAGGCGGCGGAAGCTATGAGACCATCCTGCTTCGCAACGTCCAGTACTGGGAGCTGCAGGACCTGCGGATCACCAACAAGGGCGAGACCCCGCGGCCCAAGATCGCCGGCATCCGCATCGAGGCCGACAACATCGAGGGCGGTGTGATGAACCACATCCACATCCGCCGCTGCGAAATCGCCGATGTCTACGGCACCAAAACCCACCACAACGAAGGCGGAGGCTCGGGCATCTTCTACTACAACGTCATCGGGGGTTCGAACCCGTCGTCGTTCCACGACCTGGTGGTCGAGGATTGCCGGCTGACCGACTGCCAGCGCGACGGACTGACGGGTTACCTCTCGACGGGCGACCGCTCGCTGCGCAAGGCCAACACGGGCTTCGTGTTCCGCCGGAACGTCTTCGAGGGCATCCCCGGCGACCAGATCATCGTCAACGGCTGCGACGACGCACTCGTCGAATACAACGTCGTGCGCAACTGCGCACCGGGCGATTTCGCCGACGAGAGCATCCCCAACCGCATGGAGGCCGCCGCAGCCCTGTGGTGCATCCACAGCGACGGCACCGTCTTCCGCTACAACACCGTGCAGGACCACAAGGCCACGTGGGACGGACAGGCGTTCGACGTCGACCAGAACTGCCGCAACACCCTCTTCGAGTACAACATCTCCTACAACAACACGGGCGGCTGGCTGATGCTCTGTCCGAGCGACGTGGCATTCGACCGCAATTTCGTCTCGCAGGAGGGTACGGTGGTGCGCTACAACGTCAGCATCAACGACGGCACGCGCGACTACGTGAAGGGCAACGGCCAGACCCTCTCGTCGACAATCGACGTGGTGGGCCGCGTGGGCGGATGCCATTTCTACAACAACACCGTCATCAAGACCCGCTCCGCCGCGACGCACGCCGACAACACGGCCATCACGTTCGACAGCTACACCAACATCGAAGGGTCGCTGGTCTTCACCAACAACATCTTCTACAACACCACCGGCACGGCCAATCCCTTCGCCAAGGTCGGCACGGGCGAGTTCATCGACGACCGGGGGCTGATCCTGCGCAACAACTGCATCTACGGCTACCGGGAGGGGACCGTCCCCGGTTCGGGCGACCACAACGTCGGGACGATCCTCACCGACCCGAAATTCGTCCGCCTCGTGGAGGAGTTCACTGCCAACAACAATCTGGTCGACAAGGAGCAGATTCTCGCCGGACTGCAGCTGGCCACGGGATCGCCCTGCATCGGCGCGGGCGCCGAAATCGCCCCCGAGCCGGTATTTCCGCTCACGACCGATTTCTGGGGCGAACGCATCGGCAGCGCACGCAACATCGGGGCGTATAACCATTAAAAAACAAAGGCCATGAACAAAATCATCCGAAATATTGCGCTGGCAGCATTATTCGTCGGTACCGTGTGGATCGGCGGCTGCGACAAGGACAATGATTTCTACGAGGTGGGACGCCAGCCGGTGATGCTGACCCGTCCGGCAATCGACACGGTCATCGTCCTCAACCACGAACACCCCGATTCGCTCTACACCTTCGCGTGGAGTTCGCGCCGGCATTTCATCGACTACAAACTGCGCTTCGGGCTGGACGACAAATTCACGACCTCCTGCGAACAGAACCCCGGCGTGAGCGACTCGTGGCGGCTTTCGACCCTGCAGCTCGACTCGGTGCTGAGTTCCATGAACGTGGCCATCGGCGCCACGGTGAAGCTCTACTGGACGGTCGAGGTGGTCGACCCCGAGGTCGGCTGGTGCGACGAGGTGCGGCGGATGACCGTCACGCGCTGCGAACTCCCGACGGGACTCATCCTGCTCCAGAGCCCCGCCAGCGAGGCGAAGATCGTTCTCGACAAGAAGACCCCCGAGGCCGAAATCGCCTTCGAATGGGAGTGTCCCTCGACCGTTCCCGACTACACGCTGCACGTCGGCCTCGACGCCGGACTTTCCGGCGAAGGGACAATGACCGTGGCCTGCCAATCGGAGACCTCGCACGCCTTCACCATGCAGGAGCTGGACGACTGGCTGGCGGCGCAGGGAATCGAGCGGAACACCGAGACCGCAATCTACTGGCAGGTGACGGGCACGGGCGACCTGAACAATCCGATCGAGAACAGCGCCGTGCGCACGGCGACCGTCCGGCGCATCACGAAAGACCCGGTGGCCCTGACGCTCACGCAGCCCGCGGCCGATGCCGAACTGCTGCTCGACGCGGAGAAGGCCGACGAGGCAGTGAAATTCGCATGGGCGTGCGACACGACGGGAATCACGTATACCCTGCGGCTCCACGACGCCGAGTTCGACAAGAGCGCGACTTTCAACACGGGCGAAACGGCCTTCCATGAGATTTCGCAGGGCGACCTGGACCTGCTGCTGGAGCAGACTTTCGGCATGGTCGCCTCGCAGAAGAAGAAATTCACCTGGAGCGTGACGCCGAGCGACGCGGAGTTCGCCGCGGCCGACGAAACCGAACGGACCGTCTACATCCGGCGCTTCGAAGCCGTGACCGCCGCCGACCCGATCACCCTCACCGACAGCCCGGCCGACGGAGCGGATTACGCCCTCGACTACGCCCGCAAGGACGAGACGCTGAGCACGGCGGCATGGACCTGCAACGCCCGCGGGGTCACCTATGCACTCGAATACAGCCTCAACCCCGACATGAGCGCGTCGAAAACCCGGCCCCTGACGGCTGAAAAATCCGCTGCACTGACCCACTCGCTGCTCGACGACATGCTCTCCGACCTGGGCGGCGCCTACCTCACCCGCACGGTCTACTGGCGTGTGACCTCGACGGTCAGCATCAAGACCGTGCCGTCCGAGACCCGGAGCCTTCGGCTGACGGGCATGCTGCGCCCCTACACCGACCTGCGCGACCCCGCCAGCCCGGAGACCTATGCGGTGGTGAAAATCGGCGAGGATATATGGATGGCCGAAAACCTCCGGGCCATGTCGTACAGCGACGGAACGGCATTCACGACCGTCGATGCGATCTACGGAAACCCCGCAGCCAAGACCTTCACCAACGCTCTGATCGGCGATGCGAAAGTGCGCGGCGTCTATTACAGCTGGCCGACGGCCCTGCGGACCTACGACGAAGCCACCGGAGCCGAAGACACCCGCATGCAGGGCGTCTGCCCCGAGGGATGGCACGTCTCGACGATGCAGGAGTGGAAAGCCGTGCAGGCCGCCGCGGATTACAGCGCCGCACGGGTCAAGTCGGCGCAGTACTGGACCGGCAGCACGGGCACGAACGACACGGGCCTGAACATCGTCCCGGCAGGCAAGTTCTGGCACGGCAATGTCGGCGCCCCGGACAATGCCGACGACAAGGCCAGCTTCTGGACGACGACCAAGACCGACGCCACGACAGCCCAGATGTTCGAGGTGTTCGGCTGGAGCAACGAGATCGTTCCCTGGAATTTCAATTCGCGCCCGTGGAGCGAGGGCGACGGCACGGCTTCGATGCTGGTGAACGTGCGCTGCGTCCGCGACCGCGACTAAACCGAAGAATCCGGGCGGAGTTTTCCGCCCGGATTTTACAGCTATCCGATGAAACGTATCTTATCTTTCATATTACTTTTTTCCGGCCTGCTCATCGCCGTCGAGTGCTGCGCCCGACCCGTCGTCGGATTCATCACGAACGGCGAGGGGTGCAATGTCGACTGGCGAAAAGAACTGCCGGAATACGACGTGGCGGATGCCGGAGACAAGAATTTCCTGCTCTCGCAGCAGTTGTGGAACCTCGACGAACGGCTGCTGAACCGTCGTCCGGACTGCTGCATCGTCTATTCGGGACTGCCCGAAATCCTGCTCGGGCAGCCGCTGCCGCGCACGCTGGAGGCTTTCCGGACGATCTGCGAACGGCTCGATGCGACGGGAGCCAGACCGGTTATCCTGCTGACGCTTCCGGCATCCGGAGAACACCCCTATCTGAACAGCCGCATCTCCCGGCTCAACGAAGCGCTGAAAACCTTCGCCGCAAGCCGGGATTACGCCTGTTTCGACCCTTCGGCGGGTCTGACCGACGGCCCTTATCTGTCTGCCGGGTACACCGCCGACGGGCTGATGCTCAACGAGGCCGGACTCGCCCGGTTCACGGCCAACGTCCGGGATTTCCTCGGTGGGATGCTCCCGTCCGGAGAGACCCTCCCGGCCTCCGTCCGGTCGAATCTGGCCAGCGAGGTTATCCGGCGCATCCTGGCCCAGTCGCCCGCAAAGGTGCGGATCATCCTGCTCGGAGATTCGCTGACGGCAAACGGCAAGGACTGGAATCCCCGGCTCGGACGGCGCGATGTCCGGAATGCCGGGCAGGGCGGCTACCTGACCGGACAGATGCTGTGGATGCTGGATACCTGCGTGGTCGCCGCCCGTCCCGAAATCTGTTTCGTCCTGGCGGGCATCAACGACCTGTTCAACGACATTCCTCCCGCGACCGTCTTCGCCAACCAGCGGCAGATCGTCACCCGCCTGATTGCGGGCGGCGTCCGGCCCGTCGTCCAGTCGGTGCTCTTCGTCCACGACAACGCAGCGCTCAACGCGCGGATCGGAGCGCTCAACGCGCAGCTCCGGGAATGGTGTGCGGCGAACGGAATCGACTGGCTCGACCTCAATCCGGCGCTCGCCGACGCCAACGGCCTGAAACGCGAATACACCACCGACGGCACCCACCTCACGGAACAGGGCTATGCAATCTGGTCCGGGCAGCTGCGGCATTACCTCGACAACCGAAACACGAACCCCTAAAACCGAATGAACATGAAGAAACTGTTTTTCCTGCTGTGCGCATTCTCGCTGTCGGGCGCGGCGCACGGAGCCGGCCCCGAGGCGAATATCGTACCCCGTCCCGCATCGGTCGTCCCCGGCGAGGGAACCTTCACCGTAACCGCCTCGACCGTGATCGGCACGGGCCGGGACGCCCAACTGCGTCGCGTCGCCGACCTCTTTGCCGAAACCGTCGAACCGGCGCTCGGAGGCCGCATGAAAAGCGCCGCCGAAGGTGCCGTCAGCCTGACGACGGACAACACGCTGGCTGCCGAAGCGTATGTACTCGAAATCACGCCTTCGGGCGTCACGGTCCGCGGCGGCACGGTACAGGGCGTATTCTACGGTCTGCAAAGCCTGCGCCAGCTCGTCGTGAACGGCTACGGGGTCCTGCCCGTCGTGACGGTGAAGGACCGCCCGTTCTTCGAACACCGCGGAGGCATGCTCGACTCCGGCCGTTACTACTGGACTCCGGAGCAGGTCAAAGAATTTATCGACATCCTCGCCCTCCACAAGATGAACCGTTTCCACTGGCACCTCACCGAGGACCAGGGCTGGCGCATCGAAATCAAAAAATGCCCCGAGCTGACGCGGATCGGGTCGGTTCGCAAGGAGACGCTCGTGGGACACTATGCCAATTCGACCGAATACGACGGGACGCCCTACGGAGGATTCTATACCCAGAAAGAGATTCGCGACATCGTACAATACGCCGCCGACCGCTTCATCACGGTAATCCCCGAGATTGAACTCCCGGGGCATGCCGTGGCGGCGCTGGCCTCCTATCCGTGGCTGGGCTGCCGGGGCGAGGGTTACGAGGTCCGCACACGCTGGGGCGTCAGTCCCGAGGTTTACTGCCCGGGCAAGGAAACGACGTTCGGATTTCTGCAGGACGTCTTCACGGAGGTGCTGGCGCTGTTCCCCTCGGAGTATATCCACATCGGCGGCGACGAGTGTCCGAAGGATAGCTGGAAAACCTGCCCGATGTGCCAGCAACGCATCAGGAACGAGGGGCTGAAGGACGAATTCGAACTCCAGAGCTACACCGTGCGCCGCATGGAGAAATGGCTCGGCGAACACGGCCGCAAGATCATCGGCTGGGACGAGATTCTCGAAGGCGGGGTTTCGCCGACGGCCACCGTTATGTCGTGGCGCGGTTCGAAAGGCGGTATCGCCGCGGCCAAAGCCGGCAACCATGTCATCATGGCGCCGAACGATTTTTGCTACCTGGACTACTACCAGACGAACGATCCGATGAAAGAGCCGCTGGGCATCGGCGGATTCGTCCCGATGAGCAAATCCTATGCGCTCGACCCTTACGACCGGCTTGCTCCGGAGGAACGCCCCTACATCCTCGGCGTCCAGGCAAACCTCTGGACGGAGTACATCTTCACGTCCACGCACCTGAAACACATGCTGCTGCCGCGACTGGCCGCCATCGCCGAGGTGGGCTGGTCCTACGACCGCAAGGATTTCGCGGATTTCAGGCGCCGCATGAACACCTTCCGCAAATGCTACGATGCCGCAGGCTACAACTACGCCACCTATTTCTTCGACGGCCGGGACGAGTAAAAACAAGCGGGAGACAATCAAAAGATTGTCTCCCGTCGTGAGCGGAAAACGGGACTCGGACCTATTGTCTTTGTTCTTTATGTATCAATATGTTATAGCTACTCTTTATTTTTGAGATTTTCAACAGTTGATTTGAGGGAAAATCAGTCCGATTTTCAAGTTTTTGTCGATAGTTATCTGACAATGTTTTCCTTGATCTGGTTGACGATATAATGTACATCCTCATCCGACACATAGGGACCGCTGGGTAAGCACAGCCCCTGTTTGAATAAGGATTCACTCACGCCGTTCACATAAGCCGGATTCTTTGCATAAACCGGCTGCAAATGCATCGGTTTCCACAAGGGGCGCGATTCGATTCCTGCGGCATCCAATGCCATACGCATCGCCTCAACGTTCGTGTTCGGCTCGCAGTCGGTATGCAGCGTCTTTGCCTTGTGCGTTACTCCGGCCGCTCCGCCCACGGCTCCTTGTATAGCTGTTTCGTAAGCATGCTCTTCGCCTTTGATGTGTAGTGTGGGGGCAAGCAGAATCGTACAGAGCCAATAGTTGCTGTCATAGCGAGGTGACGGATTTTCATGGAGTTCAATTCCTTCTACTCCGGTCAATAACTCTTTATAGAGTTGGCAGACGTGTTTGTGATGAGCGATGTGGTCATCAGCAACGGTCATCTGGCCACGGCCGATTCCGGCGCATATGTTTGACATCCGATAGTTGTAGCCGATATGTTCGTGCTGATAATAAGGATATGCCTCACGAGCCTGTGTTGCATAAAACATGATCTCTTTTTTCACCTCGGCATCCGGACAAATCAGTGCTCCGCCGCCCGACGTGGTAATCATTTTGTTGCCGTTGAACGACAACACCCCGTAACGGCCGAACGTTCCGAGTACCCGCCCGTCAAATTTTGAACCGAAGCCCTCGGCGGCATCTTCGATGACTGGAATGTCGTATTTATCGGCAATGGCCATAATCTCGTCGATTTTGTAAGGCATGCCGTATAGTGCTACCGGGACTATCGCCTTCGGTTTCTTACCGGTCTTCGCGATACGTTCTTCGATAGCCTTTTCAAGCAAAGCTGGGTCCATGTTCCAGGTTTCAGCTTCGGAGTCGACGAAAACCGGAGTGGCGCCAAGGTAAGTCACAGGATGAGAAGAGGCGCAGAATGTAAAACTCTGTACTATTACCTCATCGCCCGGCCCTACTCCGCAAGCTAACAAAGCCAGATGTACAGCAGCGGTTCCGGACGCGAGTGCGACGACCTCTTTATCTCCGCCGGTGAATTGTTTCAGATCCCCTTCGAAAGCATTTACATTCGGACCTAAGGGAACTACCCAGTTCGTATCGAATGCCTCTTTGATAAATTGCTGTTCCTTGCCTGACATATGGGCCAAGCAGAGATAGATACGGTTCCTTTCACCAGACATTGTCATTCCTTTTTTTACCGATTTTTGTCCATTCATATGTTGTACTTTACACGGATTTCCATACGCAACAATGCCATCGGGCAGATCTTTTACCACGACACTCCCGGCCCCGATCATGTCCCATGAACCGATTTTCAGACATTGTTTCACACACGAGCCGACCCCGACCCATGTACCTTCGCCGATGGTAACATCTCCCGAGACAGCGCATTTCGGTGCGATGTGCACATAATCGCCCAAACTGCAGTCATGGTCGATGGAAGCCCCCGTGTTCACGATGCAATGTTTGCCGATCACGACATCCGCATTGATCACCGCACCAGCCATCACCACCGTCCCCTCGCCGATCCTTGCAGAGGAAGAGACAATGGCGGAGGGATGAATGGCCGTCCCGAACTCGCAGGTCAGTCCTTCCACTATTTTTTTCCGAATCTGATTGAACCCGACGCTCACGATCATCGGGCTCAACCCTGCAGCATCATGCAGGACCTTTCTCCCGGACCATTCATTTACGTCCGGATTATCATCCACAAAAGCTTCGACCGGTTCACCCCTGGCCGTCAATATTTCCTTGACCACTTTCTCGTGGCCGCTTGCTCCGAACAAATACATCGCTGTTTAGTTATGTCCATTGAATATTTCCATTGTTGCATGGCCGTCCCGATTGATATCATCACGAAACAACACTTTTTTGATAGTAATGAAGAACACTTTCACATCCATCACGAACCCGATATGATCGACGTAATACACGTCATACTCGAATTTTTTTGTCCATGAAATATTATTACGACCATGCACCTGAGCCCATCCGCTCATACCCGGCGTCACTTCATGGCGACGATGCTGTTCTTTGTTGTAGAGAGACAGGTACTGCACCAGGAGCGGTCTTGGACCTATAAATGCCATATCGCCCTTCAGAATATTAATCAGCTGCGGCAACTCATCTATCGAAGTCGAACGGATAAACTTACCCACCTTGGTTAAGCGCTCTACGTCCGGCAACAGATTGCCGTCTGCATCGCGTTCGTCTGTCATGGTCTTAAATTTCAAAGCCTTGAATATCCGCTCGTTCTTTCCCGGGCGAGGTTGAACGAAGAAAACTCCGGCTCCTTTGTTTGCGAAGTACAGCAGAATCACGGCTGCAACGAACACTGGCGACAGAAAAACCAATGCAACCAGCGCCCCAAGGAATCCGATCGGTCGTTTAACACCACAGACGTATAATTTTTGGGATGTCGTCATATTCGGTTTATTTGCTCAAGATTTTCGCAATAACCTTGTCTACTGCTTCTGCAATTCTCATTCGGTTTTCTTTGTGTTGCACCCCGTTCCACCGGTTGATCTCGTCCAGGCGAGTACGGACTTTCCCGACTTCTTCAGCAAGGTCAATCGGACGGGTGTTCTTGTCAACGCCCGAGATCCCTTTGAACGTGCGGCTGAGGATTACGCTGGTGGATCCCAAGCGAACATGCTCACCAAGAATATCGTCGGATGGCAGATCGCCTTCTCCAATACGGGCAATACCGCCAAACCCGAAAGGCATACCGGCTTTGTTGCATTTGCCGGCGATATATTCCACCAACCCGTCGCTCAAAAGCTCAAACATAAAAGAAAGACCCATACTAATATGGAGATCGTTTAGCCCGATAAATATCTCATCGACGCCTTTAACGGATATGATTTTATCCAATCGCGCCATGGCGGCTGCGGTTTCTATCATAATACAAACCTTAGCTCTGCCAGCTACCATACTGACGTATTGCTCTGCATCATGCTGATCTATAGTCATGGGCAGCATGAGAATATCTGCGCCATAAGCAATAGCTTTATCAATCTCCTCTTTTGAATAAGCATGTATCGGGTTTGTTCGAACTAACAATTCAGATTTCTTTATGACCTTGCGAAGCGCCGGAAGATCATCTATCTTATTATTGGATTTTACGGTGTTACGCCCATGCTGGCGTTCCGCTTTACCAATAAGATTCGGTCTATACCAGCATTTTCAGCCATTTGTGCTGATTCCGGATCATCGCACAGAATCATTAGTTTTAAATGCTTCATACTATTATTGATTTCTTTATATTTGTATAGCTTTTCAGGGATATGGCAGAATGCTTTTTCTGAAATTCTCGGATGGGGCCGCAATCTATCGATGGCGTGACTTTGACCTGATGACGATAAAAGAGGTTTCCAGGAACGAGATTCTCCGACGTAAGTATGTGAAGCGCTGAATCATTACAGGTTATCTCAAAAGTATCGACAGCCCTTCAATAGAGACGGTCTGCACGGTCGGGTTGAGGTCTCAAGCCCGATCTCATTCAGCACAGCCTGTTCTGTATTGTCTTACAAGGAATCCTGACATTGAAGTGTCAAGAGAATTGCTTATTGTTTGTTAATGATAGGACCGATGGTCAAGGAGTGTTTTTATTGGCGCAGCACATCATAAGCCAGGAATGAGAACTCCGGAAATGGAAATATGAAGACTCCAGCGAATATGGGGTCCCCAAATGCATATCTGAATGCGAGAAGAAATCTATCTATATGACATGCTATGACAACAAGGAGCGAATCACACCTAACGCAAATAATGAATTGGTGGAAATGTTTTCAAGCATCAAATCCAATGTCAAAGCGCACCGCGGATTGACAAAAAGACGCAAAATGGAACTTATTCGACGCTACTCCTGATTCCTACTTTTTATCAAGTTGACCTGATTTTAGTATATCTTCACGGTCTAAAAGCGTAAGGTTGAGCATTCTATCTCTTGAAAACAGGCTTTCGCAACGCAACCGTCCTGAAGCCCCCATCATTTGACATTGTTTGGAATGAGAAATAGTCCAATTCATCGCATTAAATAGGCTTTCTGTACTTTGGGGCTGAACTAATAAACCTGAAATGCCGTTTTCAATCACTTCCGAAGGACCTGGAATATCCGTGGTTATCACTGGAATCGCCATTGCCATCGCTTGTTGAATGACCATACTGAATCCTTCTCGATAACTCGGATGAACCATTACATCGGCTGCAGAAATATATTTTGGGACATCCTCAATCCATCCGGTAATGATAATATCTGGATTGTTTCTGATATCATGAAGATGTATGGGCAAATCCCCTTCAAAATTACCAATGAGTAACAATGCAATCCGAGAATATTTATTTTGTAGTTTAGTAAATGCGTCCAACAGTTCAAAAATTCCTTTATCTACATTCAATCTTCCGACAAAAGCAAAAACTGTTTTGTCTTTCAGTTGAGAATACTCTGTGTAAACTTGCTCTCGGAATATGTTCTTTTTGTTTAGATCAAATTGTGCCAGATCAATTCCGACTGTGCCTCCATCTCCAATTACACGAGCTTTGTCTGCTTTGTAAAGACCATCTGCTATAGCAAATTCCATATTTTTCTTACTTGCGGGTCTTATCGCTGTAGAATTTGCACATGTAAGTTTTTCCAACAAACGTAAAACCGAACGCATAATTCCTCGACTTCCCACATACCTGATTCCCCACTGGCAGTAAACCCGATGTTTCACTCCTGCGAATTTAGAGCCTAAAGATGCATATAACGACGCGTTCGGAGTAGTGTATTGAACGATATCGAATTTTTCTTTCTTAAAAAGTCGGGCTAATCTAAAAGGCATAAATAGCAAATCTGAAATGCTAATACCTCTATGGAACGGAATATTAATAAGATTGAATTCATCCTGATACTGAATTATGAATTCAGGAGACATATTACAAACCAATGTCACATCCCAACCATTCTGCTTAAGCCTACTCATTGCCGGAATTACAAAATTATTTTGTGTGATCTCGACAGTGGTTATTGCGCATATTTTTTTTGACATACGGATTATTGCCTATTCTATAACCTTTATCATCGTTTCTACAAACCGTTTGTTAAGCAAATCTCTTTCATGATTTTGCTTTGCAGTATTGAAAGCTTTTTCTCCATATGAATCGACCAACTCCGGATCATTAATCAACTTAATAACGGCTTCATGAATCTCATTTTCAGAATGAGCTATAATGGCAGCGTCATATCGATTAAAATAATCAATTGGGGCAATATATTCCCTGCCAATAGCAAGAATACATTTTCCGCAGGATAAGTAATCGGTAATTTTTGTTGAGAATGACAATTTTGCCACATTCGCTTCTTTCCCTTCCAGTGCTTCTGCAAATACAACGACATCGGCTTCTTTCTGCACTTTCAAGACCTCATCTCTCCCAATGCGACCGCAAAAATGTGACGCACCATTATTTACCCTTCTCAAGATTTCATCGCTTGGTTCAGTCTGTGAGTAGACATATAATTCGGCCCTTTCCCCTCTTGAATTTATTTGATTTATGACATCTGCCAGCAGCGCCAGTGTCTTGTCTCGACCAATCAACAAACTGCCCGTATAGACGAATTTCAACGGTGTGTTTGGTGTGTGATGCTCATATGTCTTGCCGGTGAAATCTATACTTTTGGTGAGGATTACACTATCCGTCCCGAAACGACGGTCCGTATCCTCTTTTTCTTTATCCACGATCACGAACATCTGATTGCTTTTGCGAGCGATGGGGCCTACCTGTTTACGAAGCCAATAACGATGAATATACTGGAGAATGCCCCTGCATGAATCGTAGGAGTAGTTGTCGTCCGCGAGATAGCAAACCATCGGCTTTCCCGTGAGGTTGATAATGTATTTTTGGATCCAACCCATATATACGGTGGGATAGATCGGGATGAACAGAATATCGGGATCGAAGTTTTTTACGAACGTCTTCAACGCTTTTGTTTTCCAATGTCCGAGTTTCCATACCATTTCACGGGCCAAAGGCATCCACGGGGAAGCCTTCTTGTGCGCTCTGGCATAACGCTCATGCTCCGCTTCCACATCGGCAGGACTGCCGACCGGTTGGCACTGCACCTCTTTCCCCACACGAATCCAAGGTCGAAGCACGCTCCTCATAACTTGGGTCTCGCTTATCTGAAAATAATGATTGCAAACCGTCGTGTCAGGCATATCGGCACGACTGTATACGAGAGCCAACTTGTCCGGATTCCAGCAGCGAAAGATGTCCATTAGTGTGTGGGCTGTTCCGTCTTCTCTCCAGGCATTGATGCCGACAATCAGCACCTTGGGCAAATTATCTTTTATCACCATAATATTTTCAGGAATCCATATTTCGCCGACAGCCTTTCAACCGTTATTGAAAAGCACAGCACCACCACCGCGAAGAACAGATATATACACGGTTCCGGCCACGCCTTGATACATTCGCTCACTCGATCGGGCAATACTCCGGGGATAGCGGAAAGAAACAGGCGCTGGCTGAGAAAGATCAACATGCTCAAGTTCCTGCAATGAATCCATATGGGGCGCGGCTTTACCCTCCTCCACAGAATGAGCGAATGCATCATGAAGAAGATAGCCGGATACATCATGAAACCCATATCGGTTGCAGTGCTGAGATGAAAGCGGGTGATACAAAACGCCTCGATAATGAATGCACCACAAAAAAGGACTGTCAACGGCAAAGAGACCCTTATCGAAATTTTATTTAATCCATCGTCCGCCAGCAATAGACCGATGGCAATGTAAGGCACGGCATTGAACAGTCCAGTCCTCCACGTGATGAATACATCCATATACCAGTCATATACGGATTTCACGACATCATTATGAGTCATCACATTACTGTAACTGCCGAACAAATTGCCTACGATCAGGAGTACAATGACCGTTGTCCCAAAAACAGCCTTTATGCAATGACGTCTCATCCAATACACGATGCTGACCCCTATCCACAGAGCTGGCAAGAACCAAATAGTGGCATACGTTGAAAATACCAAAGCTCGATGAAGGTATTGGGCCGGTTGCCCCCAGTTCAATCCGCGGTCCACCCATCCTGCAAATACAAAACAAAAGTAGATCAACGACCATACGAGATACATCTTACCGATGCGGATCGACCACTTTCTGTAATAATCTTTCTGACCCCGGTTATCGAGTGTATTGAATTTCGAAAAGAAGAGAAATCCGCTGCATGCGAAAAAGAATGGCACCGCAAAGTTGCCCAAACCGAAAAAGGCGTGCACCAGACCCGTAGAATGTGCCCATTCGTTGGCGGTATGCTGCATCAGAATGAGCAATGCCATGATGAACTTCACGATATCCAACGAAGGATACATTTTTCTGTCCTGCATGTTTTATACTATTTGGTTGAGAAGAGGTTCGCCGGATTGGAGCCGTTTCATATTCTCCCCGATCAATACGGACAGTTTTTTATCGATTTCCCGCGAAATGGCCGTCACTCCGGGAAGCACCAGAACGTTTGACAGCCTGCGATATGGATTGGTGAATGGGTTCGGAACTTTCTCGAACATGTCGAGTACGGCCCCTGCATCTTTGTGCGATTTCAAGAATGCAATGAAATCTTTGTCATTGATTATTTTCTTTCTGCCCACATTCACGATGGTAACGGTCGATTTCATCAGGTCGAACCACTTTTTGCAAAGCATGCCCTCCGTACTCTTGAAGAGAGGCATACAGTTCACAAGATAATCGCACCGGCCGAGAAATTCCTGAAGATGTGTCTCATTGTAGATTTTTTCAAAATGAGGCCGATCGTCTGTATGCAGGTCATAACCGAGAACGTGCATGTCGAAAGCCTCCAGTCGTTTCGCTATTTGGCCTCCGATGTTCCCGGCTCCGAGAATCCCGACGGTCTTGTCCGATAATTCCGTCAAGTAATGATAGTTTCTGAAAGGACGCAACCGGCGATTCTTGATGCTATGATTGTAACGTTTGGCGTGCATAAGCATTGCATAAACCACAAATTCAGCCATACCGACATTATATATGCATAGGTGGATACCTTTCGATTGCAAAAGTTCAGGATCGATGTTGTCGAATCCTGCACTGAAGAGTTGTATCACCTTCAGGTTCGGAATATTCATGTGCTGGCAGACCCGAGCCACATCCCGAGAACAAATGAGGGCCTTTACGTTCGCGTTGCCTTCGTATTGCCTGATGGTCTTGACGTTGACAACCTCCAGGTTCGCCATTTCCGGACATTTTCTCTTGTCCGATGTCAGTATGATTCCCATTACCTCAATCTTTTCGCTGTTTTCAAGGCAACGATCAACCCCTTAATGCCCAGAAGCCGTTTCATTCGGCGAAATACGATTACCCGCTTGTTCCGGCTGTACCGGAGCATATGGGACTTCCGTTTCAGTTCGGGATACAGGTCGGACACATCCGTCAGTCCCGCATAGATGATCAGGGCACTGCAATATTGTTTCGCAAGACTGCTCCGTACGACCGAGGTTCGGCTGTCCGCCGCTTTTGTTTGCAGGATTTTTTCCCACTTGTCAAGTACATGCAACTGGTCGACAAGATTTTTCCGTGTGATCACGGTTGTCGTGCTTCCCTGACGCCTGCGGTAAATATACAACGGTTCATCGACAAGCGCCAGACTCTTTGCCGCCATCACCACATGATAGTACCATTCGTTGTCTTCGCCTACGATACCCTTTTCGAACCTGATTTTATTCTCCATCAAGAGGCCTCTGCGGATGATTTTGCTCCATGCGCTGTTGTAATATGCATCTTTATCGATAAGATCACAATAGATATCAGCGACAGACCGCCCTTTGGTCGGAATACGATAGTCGAAACGACATGGTGCGATATGTCCGTCCGATTCGAACCATTCTTGAAATTTGTAGTGAACAATATCCGGATTCCCGTCTGTCTTGTCTGCGAGAAGTTGAAGCACGTTGTCGTTTGCCAGGAAATCGTCGCTGTCTACATAGCAAATGTAATCGCCCTGAGCTGCTTCAAGGCCGATGTTCCGAGCGTCAGCCTGGCCTCCATTCGGTTTATGTATTGTTTTGACGCGGGTGTCCTTCTCGGCATATTCATCACAAATCTGCGGAGTGGAGTCTCTGGCACCATCATCCACGAGAATGACTTCAAAATCCTTATAGGTTTGCTGCAAGATGCTATCAATACACGCGCGAATATATTTTTCAACGTTGTAGCAGGGAAGTATAATGCTAAATTTCATTCTGTACAATTTCTGTATATGTTTCGATATATTGACCGATATTGATAGTTTTATCGTATGTGTTCTTTACAAATTCGATCATCTCTAATCTACGTGCTTTCTTCGATTCTATATGAGATAATGAATTTATTATGGCATTGATATCACGAGGCGGTACAACAATGCCAAACGAGGACGGTGTTTCAGAACACGCAGTGCTATTATATGTAACAGGTATTGTTCCGCATGCCATCGCTTCTCCGATCACCAAGCCAAAGGTGTCCTGAATGGAAAGATGCACATAAACATCTGCTAATGAGTATGCAATTGCTAATTCCATTTGCGATGATATGTATGGGATGTGTATTATATTTTTAGACAACTCAAAAGATCTGTTCATTCGGCCTACTAATATAAGATAATAATCATCCGGCAGCTTTTCCGCAATTGCCAATGCATCTTCAGTTCGGGTTGCTGACATATCCCACTCCTGACTTACCGATATTAGATATCGTTTATCGCGAGGAAGATCGTATTTTTGGTAGAATCTTTCAATCTCCTCTTTATCTGCCGGTTTGAAAACACGATGATCAATCCAGTTATATATATAACTAACGGAGTGCCCATTACGATTTAGAATAGATTCAGATGCAATTTCTTTAAGCCACTTTGAAACAGCAATGGTTTTGCATCGTTCAATCCGAGAATAGAGCATTTTCTTATCTCTGAACATTTTTCTTGACCAGTCAAAGAAAATACTGGGTACTCCGGACTTATGATATAGCGGGCATTTATGGCATTCCTGTTTCCATTTGTTGCAAGAGTTTGCTGTGAAATTAGTACATTTCCCCGTGAAATTCAGGCAATCATGCAATGTAAATATCACGGGTAATTTGCGAGAGATTATATATTTAAAAAGAATCCTGTAATTAATGTAGTTTGCATGAAGATTATGAATATGAATGATATCCGGTTTTATTCTCTTAAGCCATTTGACAAATTTTAATGTTGATACGATAGAACCGTATCCCTGCAATCCTAAAAGGCGGGAAAATAAAATATTATGCAGAAGATGTTCGAATCGGTTCCCAATCTTATAACTGCGTTGATAATCAGTATTGCCATGTCCATATGCTATGTAACAAACATGTCCTCTGCGTTCAACTTCAACTGCTATATCCACAGCAATTCGTCCTGTACTACCTTGCCCGCAAACTGAATTTATTTGAACTATTTTCATTATGAATTATTTACAAAATCTCAAGAATCTTCTAAATGGAGTCATAATCAGATTCTTTTCCTCGCTATTCATGCCGAAAACATATAGGGCGCCCCAATATACTATTGCAAATAGTATAATATCGATTATCAATTTAAACCAAGTCCCGGGATGAATCAAATATGTAATAATGAATCCGATCAATCCTATTCCTAATAAAGAGGGTAGCAATGAGCCGAAACTTGATCTGAAGAAATCGCATATATTGATTTTAATCTGTTTCCAAAGAATCAGGTCAAATCCTATAGTTCTGATGAGATAAACAAAACATATAGAGATACAAATGCCCAAAGCCCCCAATGACGGAGAAAGGATAAATGCACCTATTATATTGCAAATAGCCATAACAACAAAGACTATGGCCAATTGCTTGACTTTATTTTGAGCATATATCGCTTCACTTCCGATGGTTTGTGGAAGATGAAATAGTGAGGGGATAATTAGAAGAACTGCACATATATAACTTGCCTTAAAATCCTCTCCAACCCATAAATAGATAAACTGATTGCCGAAACAAATAAAACCGACTATAATAAAAGCTATTACCAGCAGCTGGATTCGCCCAACCCGAATCATAAGTGGAAGAATATTACCGTCCTCCTTTATTAAAATCCTCATAACTTTAGGAAGGAATATTCCATTCAGAGCATTCGCAAAGGTAAAGCAGTATCCTTCAATTGTCATAGCAATACCCAATATTGCGATTGACACGGTTCCGGATGTGATACCCAAAATGGTTGGAGCCAAATTGAATATACATCTTTGAGCTAAAGCTATGACAGTAACCCAGCCTGAATATGATGCCAAACTCTTTAATTCGGTTTTGGAAGAATAACTCCATGCGACCGTCTGTTTCGTATAACGCTTTATACATACCAATTTAAATATGATACATAACAGTCCAGCAACAGCATTAATCAAGACTAAAGCATATAGTCCATAGTCGAGCAAAAGGCATGCTGTCATTGTGCCCACTATGAACAGCTTTTGGAAGATATCTGCCAATTTCAATTGAACGATTTTTTCATGAGCCGTAAGAATACCATTTACCGGAATAAAAGGAAATGACAAGACACTGTAAACCGCAGCTATAGAATAAACGACCTTAAACCGTTCAATTTCGTCAAGTGTCAATTCTTCATATATTTGAGGGATGAAGAAATACACGATGACTAAAGCTAAAAAAAGGACAATATCAATGTAGATATAAAGTTTATATACAAGTCCCAGGCATTTATTCGCTAAATCCTGTCGGTCCATAGCCAGATATTTAGCTATAAATCTGGTTACCGCAGCACTGAGTCCAAAATCAAAGACGAACAATGAGATAACTGACATAGCGAGAGTATATAAGCCAAAATTAGTTCGGCCAATAGAATTAATCATCCACGGTGTATATAATAATCCCGTAATGATATTTATACCCAATGACAAGTAAGAAATCGTAGCTCCCGCCTTTAATTGATTCATTTTGTGCCGTTGGAATATAGTCCAATATATTGATTAAACCTGTCTAATTTCAATAACTGTACGGTAAGTTTGATCAAAAATATCAAACACATTGTGATTCCCAGAACTATCAGAGGTTTTGTCAACAGTATAATAAAATCAGGAACAGAAACAATGCTGAATAAAATATTCGCAAGAGCAATGCCCAACTGCATATGAAGCAGATAAAGGAGATATGAATTACGGCCCAATGATGAAAGAGACTTTGAATCTATGAATTTGAATGTTATAATAGGGATTGATACTATCGAAACAAACTCCAGAACGATAGCCAAAGGATTCCAATAGTTTATCTTCAATGGTACCCAAACCAACAGCCCGGCAATCAAGACTGTAATGACAACCAATATGAATTTGATCAGAAACTTGCCATTAATAACCTTTTCAAGGAGTCCGAGCCGATTGAAAAGAATCCCCATGGCAAAGAATCCCATCCAGTTTAGTGGATTTTGCCATGGTGTAATGATTGGGGTCAAACCGCTGGAGGGGGGGGGTATGAAACTTATAACATTTGAAGCAAGCGATACTATGATTGAGGCAGCAATAAAATAGGGGCTATCTGAAATATTAAACAAAATTCGGATTGTCAAATAGACTGGAATATAGTAGAGCCATGTGCCATGTCCAAAAAGAAATGCCAAGAATGATATCAGGTTATTCGAAGCAGCTCCCAATGCTACCGAGATAACAAAAGCAACCGTACCCCAAAGAAGCCATGGCGAAACAATTCCAGCTAAAAGTTTCGTTAAGAGTTCACACCATTTTTGTTGTTTAAAATAGAATCCCGAACAGAATAAAAATATCGGCACACCTAAAATTCCAACAGCAGCACCAACCCGTTGTAAAATCTCGTCTGACAATGATAGGCTATGAGCGTATGCCACACTAATTATGGCAATGCCCCTAAACATGTAGAAGAATCGAGATTGAATTAATCTGTCGAAATGGTTCATATTGCTATTCAGCAATTTCAGAAAGCATATTCTGATATGCGTGTGGATAGGCTTTGGCTAAATCATAAAAGGTCTTGATATATCGTCCCTGATAAATGGCCTCTTTGCCTAATTGTACAGTCTGTTCTTGTTCGCTTAGAATAAATGTTCGGTGGTATTGATAGGTCCTTATAATCTTTGTGTCATTTTGTACCGCCATAAACATTAACCATATATCATCAGTTTTTAGTGCATACTTACGAATAATATCAGTATTATTGGCATCTTTATAAAAGGCCCGAGGCGGGAAAAGACACCCCCCGCCAGGAGAAGCAAGTATTCTGTAGGACGGGGTATCAATCCCGACATTTGAAATGCTTGACCAACGACCGGGATTCAAGACATCGTGACCTTCAAAGGTCAGTACCTGTCCCCTGTCGCATATCACACAATCAGGAAATTCCAACCACTTGTCGTAAAGCCGTTCGAGCATATAGTATGGGAAAATAATGTCATCATCGAACATTACAATCAACTCATCTTCCCTTTGCTCTTCAATTATTTTGTAATAACGCTTATGACCGAAATAATTCTCACAATAGCGTAACTCAAGGCCTCTCTTTTGAAGCTGTTTGATGCTTTCCGGAAATTCGAAATCCTTAAATTCAGATTCCGCGAGCCAAAGCACAATTTTATCAGGCTTCATTGACTGATTAAAAAGAGACTTTATCGTGTATTGAACACTATCGATGCGATCGGGAAATGTGGTCAGTGTACATATCAATTTCATTCTTCTCGGTGCATCGTTCAAGCCAAGTTTACCGAACGGAAGCTTCTTGATATGACGACGAGCTCTTTTAGACAATGCCTGATACAGCCAGCCACCTAAAAGAGGTATACGAACTCTTTCGGGAATCATTATTCGTTCCCAAAAATCCATCTTTACCATAATTTATCGTAGTGTTATCTGATTCTTTATCTCTTGCCCATCAAGAAATGCATTCAACTGAACGTTAAAATATCTATCAAACTTTTCATCATTCCCTCGAGAAACCGAGCTTGAATGTCCGGTCAAGATTATGTCAGGAGTATTATAATTATAATCATTGTGCACATCCAATATAGCTCCTCTTATAATGCCATTTTTTACTGCATATGCAATGTCTTTATCAATGACAGCCGATTTTCTTCCAACATTGCAAAAGAGAGCGTCAGACTTCATCGCTTTGAAAAATTCAATGTTGTAAATTTTCTTGGTTGAGTCGTCTTCCGGTAATATATTCACTATATAGTCGACATCTTTAAGATGCGTCATCGCTTCATCTAAAGTATAAATAGCCTTAATGCACTCAGGCAAATGTTCCGGAACATGTCGTTTAACCCCAAAAACCGACCAACCCATCTGATAACACTTTTTAGCCAAAGTCATTCCAATGTTTCCCACCCCAAAAATCATTATATTGACTTTGTCTGGTATAACATCGCATCGATCAGACTTATTGCCTTTCGGTCTGAAACTATAGGTATTGAACAGATAATAGGCAGAGATACAATATTGTGCGATAGGATCCGAATACACATCTTTCACACACGAAACGACCACGTTCTCATTTTTATATAATGATTTTCTTTCAAACCCGTTAGCACCATGTGATGGAATCTGTAGCCACTGCAACTCTTGGCCAAATAACTTCAGTTGTCCGACTTCAATTTTACCTATATACGCAATAATCTTTGAAAAATCTGACTGCTTAATCGAACTTAATTCCAGATATTTTATATCATACTGCAAATCCTTGATTCTTCTGCTGTTGAGGGGGGGGGTAAATGATTTCCAGGAGGTTGGAGATATAACAATTGTTTCTCGCTCCAGCCTCCATTTCGGTTTAAATAGCAATTTGACTTTATCCATAGTCGTCAGAATCGACGACACAATTTTAATCATTATTCTTTTCATAATAATGAAAAATAATCAAGCGCAATAAGATGCGTTCAGATTGCCATTTAATATTTCTTTTATTATCTTGGCAGGAATTCCGCAACGATAACATTCGAATCAGTAACGGACTTTGTGACATATGATTTACCTCCAATAACTACGTCTTCGGCAAATACACGCTTTTCTGATGCTCTTTTTAAGCATTCGGCCTAAAACGTCGCTTCAATGATCTAAAGAGTCGCCTTACCTCACCGTATCTGATACAACGCAATATGTAATCCAACTTATATATCAATGCTTTAAAAGGCTTTCCAATCCCGGAATTTTCAAGTATTGTATTATAATATACATTATCTTTGATAATATATCTTGGATGTTTTAGAGGAAATGACACATCGTATGCCTCCATAAAAAACATCTTCCTCGCAAATTTAGGTAGGAGTTTAATATTCGCAACAGCGTGTGTAGAATCATCAGTGAGCCCAAGGTCAACAACCATATTCCTTTTCGGAATAATTGCGAGCCGGTTATTTAAAAGTCCCCCCATCCCAAGAATTGTCTCCCAGTATTGTTTACCTTCCTTCTTATGGGCTATCGCATGCTTTAATAAAATTTTATAGAGAGGTTTTGCTACACTACTCTCAAGACATCGCATTGCATAATTATCGTTCAGATAGGAATATTCTTCATCCCATCCCTTTGCAACCCTTCTCCATGTAGCCCATGTTGTTGAACCGGCTTGTGCAAAAAAATAATCTGATTCGCAGTTCGAGTTATCCCCCAGAAGGTTTGTACCACAAATATGATTAATTCTATCATCAAATTCATATTTATCTAGAAGCTCTTTACAATATGGATAGAATGATTGAACCGGAACTCTGTCATCCTCCAATATAATACATTTGTCCACTAAACCAAAAGCCCATTTTTGAGCTAAAAATGTGGATGGGTCACACCCCATATTGTCGGAATGATAATTCCTGTATACAATACATTCCCAATCAATATTCTCTACGATCTCTCTGCACTTCTCTATATTAATCAAGTCATCTGGACGATTTGGGCGAGGACCGTCCTGCCAAAGAAGTAATGTACTAGGACGAGCCTGACTGACTGAATCAAAGACTTTTTGAAGCGTGTCAGGTCTAACAAAAAACGTTATTAGAACCGCAACATCTATTTTGGATGGATGACTCATGACTAATATAGTTATTGTTTAACACATCTTTTGATTAACAAGGGGTTTATAAAAAAAAGCATTATGAAATTTGAAGGAGTCGATTGTATCGGATTTGTAAGTCCCATCAGTATTATCTGGCACATTAAAGGTTTGAAATATACGTATTGATCATTACCAAGAATTGATTGAACGAATCTTGAACCTTTATAAAACATCCAACAGATTAATACACCACCAAATATACCCAAATATGCAAAAGCCAACAAAAATGTAGAGTGTCCATTAAATGGCAGATATTTATTCCCTATAATGGGACTATTAAAAAAAGCAACGATACATTCCCAATATAGATCGAAGCGTGCCTGCATATCGGAGTCTTCAGCGTGATTACCGGATATTGAATCATAAATTTCTTTCAAGCGGACATTTAGGACGTTTAAATCTTGCGTCATATCTATCAGCCTCTCTAAAATATACGGGATAAGAAATATTAAAGCACTTAATCCTATTATTACGAAAAATCTGCTACCTTTATTTCTGGTTGTAGTATAATACAAATAAAGACAGCTGATAAATGTAGTAACAAAAGCCAATGCGAATTGAGCTTTCAACAAAAAGTGGATAAAATAGATTAGGGCACCTATTGATAGGTATCTTATGATTTTACTGTCTGACTGTTTGATTAAAACGAAACATGTAATTATCAGAAATGTAAAAGCATACACGAAATCAAACCCTTGAAATGTTACACCTGCGTCTTCAAGGACTTCTTGATTCATAGAATGCAGAATATCCGGGTTGATTGCTGCGAATTTTAATGCCACTTGTATCAGAGCAATCGCAGTGATTATAATAACGCCTACAATTATCTTTATCTGATTTGCTGTTGCTAGTTTATCGGTCCTATATAAGAAGGCTAATGGAAAAAATACCAGTAGATATTGAGAAAAATTGGAATACAGGTATTTGCTAGCTGCATTAGAACCTCTAATAGTTATAGGTATTGTTAATATCTGATATAAGATTGCGACTGTTGCACATGCAAAGATAAACTTTATGATTTTCCCTCTTTGTTTAGGCTCTCGCAAATAACAATAGAATAAGTATAATAATGCTATAAATGGTGCTATAATCT
The DNA here is from genome assembly GCA_001941065.1 of Alistipes sp. Zagget8. Lineage (GTDB taxonomy): Bacteria > Bacteroidota > Bacteroidia > Bacteroidales > Rikenellaceae > Alistipes. Next base: position 432,485 of record MSHJ01000009.1, on the reverse strand, counting down.
CGTATTTTCCTTGAACTTCAAAATCGATATAAAAGATACTGAAAATACAGATAAATACCAGTTCCAATACAGGAAGTCCTGGTGCTTTAATCGATTCATTACAACTCGTCATAGGAAAAATGTAAACAATAGAAAGGAATCGAAGGCGAAGAATTATTTTCTCCAGACCATTTTGTTTACGACAGCAGTGTAGGACTGAATGATCTTAACGACTTTTGTCGAGACGTTTTCATCGGTGTAATCCGGAACGGGGATTCCGTAATTGCCCGCGTCGTTCATTCCGATCGCCGTTTCCACAGCCGGCAAAAGCGATTTTTCATCGATGCCTGCCAGGATGAAGTCGCCCTTGTCCAACGCCTCAGGACGCTCCGTCGAGGTGCGGATGCAGACGGCCGGGAAGGGATGGCCTACCGACAGGAAGAACGATGACTCCTCGGGCAGCGTCCCCGAGTCCGAAATCACCGCTGCGGCATTCATCTGAAGGCAGTTGTAGTCGTGGAAGCCCAACGGTTCATGACGAATTACCCGTTTGTCCAGTTCAAACCCTGACTGCTCCAGACGTTTCTTCGAGCGCGGGTGGCACGAGTAGAGAATCGGCATGTCGTATTTCTCAGCCAGCGCATTGATTGCGTTGAACAGACTCAGGAAATTCTTCTCTGTATCGATGTTCTCCTCGCGGTGGGCCGACAGCAGCAGGTACCTTCCCTTCTCCAGTCCAAGACGCCGGTGGATGTCCGAGGCCTCGATCTCCTTCAAATTCGCGTGCAGGACTTCGGCCATCGGGGAGCCCGTAACATAGGTGCGCTCTTTCGGAAGTCCATTCTCAGCAAGATAGCGTCGTGCATGCTCCGAATAACACATATTCACGTCCGAGATGATATCCACAATCCGCCGGTTGGTCTCCTCCGGCAGGCATTCGTCCTTACAACGGTTACCCGCTTCCATATGGAAGATCGGAATATGGAGCCGTTTGGCGGCAATGGCCGATAGGCAGGAGTTCGTGTCGCCCAGGATCAGCAGTGCATCGGGCTTAATTGTGACCATCAGCTTGTAGGAACAGTTGATGATATTGCCAACCGTTGCACCCAGATCGTCGCCGACGGCATTCATATACACCTCCGGGTCTTCCAAGCTCAGGTCTTTGAAGAAAATCCCGTTCAGATTATAGTCATAGTTCTGCCCTGTATGCGCCAAAACCGTATTGAAATACCTGCGGCATTTCATGATGACCGCTGCCAGACGGATGATCTCCGGGCGTGTGCCTACGATGATCAGTAATTTGAGTTTGCCGTTATCCGCAAACTTTACGTCCGAATAGTCAAGTTTGATTGTATTCATTGTACTGTTGTTATTCTACCGGCTCGAAATAGGTGTCGGGCTTTGCAGGGTCGAAACACTCGTTACACCACATGAAAGTAACCAGATCCTCCGTATCGGAGAGGTTGACGATGTTGTGCGTATAACCCGGAATCATCTCCACGACCCGGATCTTTTCGCCACTTACCTCATAATTGACCACCGGGTAATCGTTGCCGTGTTCGTCTTTGCCCACCTTGCGCAGCTGGATCAGTCCGTGTCCGTGCACCACCACGAACTTTTCGTTCTTCGTGTGATGCCAGTGCTGGCCCTTGGTGATACCCGGTTTGGAGACATTCACCGAGAACTGCCCCCTGTCAGCAGTGCGGATAATCTCCGTGAAGCTTCCCCGCGAGTCCGTATTCATCTTCAGGTCGTAAGCGAACCGGTCGGCCGGAAGGTACGACAGATAGGTCGAATAGAGTTTCTTGGCAAAACCGTCTTTCGTCGTGTCGGGAACCTCCAGCGTTTCGGGCATTCGCCGGAACGAATGCAGCAGATCTACGATCCCACCCAATGTAATCCGGTACGATGCGGGGACATAACAGAAATCCCCGTCACGGTGCTCATTGCACGTAAGCGCTCCAATCAGCTCATCCACCACGTCGTCGATATAGACCAGATGCAGTTCCACCGACGGGTCGTTCACCGTGATCGGAAGATCGTTGGCGATATTGTTGCAGAACGTCGCTACGGCCGAATTGTAATTCGGACGGCACCATTTGCCGAAAAGGTTCGGGAAACGGTAAACCAATACTTTGGCGCCAGTTTCCTTTGCATAGTCGAACAATAGTTGTTCGCCGGCACGTTTGGACTCGCCGTAGGGGTTGTCCAGCGCCGCCTGGATCGACGACGAGATCATCACAGGGCACGTATTGCCGTGCCTTTTCAGCGTGTCGAGCAGCATCGACGCGAAGCCGAAGTTACCCTTCATAAACTCCACAGGGTCCTGCGGACGGTTCACACCCGCAAGATTGAAAACGAAGTCCGCATTCTTGCAGTACAGGTCCAGTTCTTCCGGCGTACTGTCCAGATCGTATTCATAGAGCGTAAGATTTCCTTCTACGGCATAGTTCTTCGCCTTACCGTCGTGGATATTACGCAGTTGGGAAAGGAGGTTCTTTCCTACGAAGCCTTTGGCTCCCGTAACTAATATGTTCATTTTGTGTGGGGCGGCTGTTGTCAGAAAGAAATGCCGCAAAGAAATGAGATGTAAGGATTGCAATCCGTTTTATACCCGGACGCAAGGCCTGTATTCTTATGTAGAGAGATTACTCCGAACGAATGTCACGCGGCTTGGCGCGGTCGATCATACCCAGATCCTCCTGAATAAAACGGAGGCGTAGTAATTGTTGCTTCATGCCCTCTATATCCAGACGATGCGTATTATGCGAGTGGTAATCCTCGATCTTCGAGATATCCTCGCTGCCTTCGGTGAAGAACTTGTCATAATTCAGGTCACGAGTATCGCATGGTATACGGTAGTAGTTGCCCATATCGATTGCCTTGGACATCTCTTCACGCGTGACGAGCGTCTCATAGAGTTTCTCGCCGTGCCGCGTACCGATAACCTTCACCTCCGTCTCACCGTATTTCGGGTCCACTTTTGCGTAAATCTGCTTCAGGGCTTCGGCAAGGGTACTCAATGTGGCAGCAGGGGCTTTCTGAACGAACAAATCCCCGTTATGGCCGTGTTGAAAGGCATAGACGACCAGATCCACGGCATCGTCCAGCGTCATCATGAAACGGGTCATGTTCGGATCGGTGATCGTGATCGGTTTACCCTCTATCATCTGCTCTACCCAAAGCGGGATAACGCTTCCCCGGCTTGCCATCACGTTGCCGTAGCGCGTGCAGCAGATCGTCGTCGCAGCACCTTCACCTAATTCACGGCCCTTGGAAATAGCCACTTTTTCCATCAGCGCCTTCGAGATACCCATCGCGTTGATCGGATAGGCGGCTTTGTCTGTAGAAAGGACTACGACGTTCTTCACACCGTGTTCGATGGCCGATTCCAGCACGTTGCCCGTACCGATGACATTCGTACGCGTAGCCTCCATCGGGAAGAACTCGCACGACGGAACCTGCTTCAACGCTGCGGCTGCGAAAACATAATCGACGCCACGCATCACGATATCCACCGATGACTTGTCGCGGACATTGCCGATGTAGAACTTCACTTTAGGATTCTGCAGCGCATGACGCATGTCATCCTGCTTCTTCTCATCCCGACTGAAAATGCGGATCTCCTTGATATCGCTATCGAGGAAGCGACGTAGCACGGCGTTACCGAACGACCCCGTGCCGCCTGTAATCAATAATATTTTGTTTTGAAAAATAGACATAAATTAATATGAAAGATTAGATTTTTATTTTTTATCGTATTTTTCAAATCCCGAATTTTTAGAGATAAACTCTGGCACTGTCTGCTTCATCAGGCGAACCATGTCGGGAATCTCGACTTTCCGGGACAATGCTTCCAGCTCTTTGGCTACCTCACATGCTTCCCGGTAATCATACTCTCGAACCTTGGCGATCCGAATCCGATCATGTAGTGTAGGCTCTGTATTCTCTTTATTTGAAAGTACTTCCTCATAGAGTTTCTCTCCCGGCCGCAGACCTGTGTATTCGATCTTGATGTCCTTGTCCGGTTCGAAGCCCGCCAGCTCGATCATCCGACGGGCCAGATGGGCGATCTTCACCGATTCGCCCATGTCGAAGACGAAGATCTGGTTGCCCGTCGACATCGTTGCCGCCTCCATTACCAACCGACAGGCCTCCGGGATAGTCATAAAGAAACGTGTAATATCGGGATGCGTAACTGTCACCGGGCCGCCTTTGGCGATCTGCTCCCAGAAACGAGGGATCACTGAGCCGTTCGAACCCAGCACGTTTCCGAAGCGTGTCGTCACGAATTTCGTCTTGCCCTTCATCGCCCCCTGCTCGATCGACAGCCCCAGCGACTGTACATAGATTTCCGCAAGGCGTTTTGTGCAACCCATGATATTTGTCGGGTTCACCGCCTTGTCCGTCGAGATCATTACCATCTTTTCCACATCGTATTCGATGCACTTGTCCGCCACGTTGCGCGATCCGGCAACATTCACCAACACCGCTTCACAGGGATTCTCCTCCATCAGCGGGACGTGCTTGTAAGCCGCGGCATGGAACACCACTTGCGGATGGTAGGTCCGGAACACGAAATCCAGACGCGCAGGGATTCGCACGTCGCCGATAACCGGGATGAATTTCAGCTCCGGATAGCGTTCTTCCAGTTCCAGACGCAGGTTGTGCATCGGAGTTTCGCCGTTGTCGTACAGAACAAGTTCCCGGATACCGAACGTTGCCAACTGTCGGCATAGTTCCGAGCCGATAGACCCGGCGGCTCCAGTTACAAGAATGGTCTTGCCCCGGAAATTGGCGATGATCTCCTCCATCGAGATCTTGATCTCGGGACGGCCCAGCAGGTCCTCGATCTTGATCTCACGAATCGACTGCTTCATGATCTTGCCGCCGATAACCTCGTCGATCGGCGGGGCGACCAGAATCTTTACCGATTTTTCCGTACAGTATTTGATCAGCCGGTCTTGTTCATTTTGCGCGTCGTCATTGGTAGCGAAAAGTATGGCGTCGATATCGATACGATCCCGCAAATATTCGATGTTGCCTCCGTTCTCAAAATAGTAGACATGACAATCTGCGATCGTATGGTTTTTCAACAATTTACCATAAGTCAGAAACCCGACGACCCGGTAATGGGGTGAGTTCTGAAGGCGAGTAACCAAAGCCACCGCTTTATCTCCGGTTCCGTAAACCAATACCCGCTGACAACTGTTACGTCGGACGGATTTCAATTTGAGCAGATCGTAGATGACGATCATGCCGAGGCGAAATCCCAGCAACAAGAACAGAGTAACCAAGACATCCAATAAGAAGCCCATGGCAATAGCAGCCATAGATGGAGCCGGGTTCTGAGGCAGCATGAGAACATATCCGAACATCAGCGCGTCTTTCAGCAGAACCGCGGCGCCGAGTTTCCACACCTCGCGTAAGGTCGAGTGGCGGATGATGCTCCGGAATGTACGGAAAAGGACGAACGAAATAACGCTGAGTAAGCATGAGCCAGCCAGAAGACAGGCTCCGTATTCTATCGTAAAAACAGGATTGGGGAAAAGGCCGCGCACCAACAGATACGCAATGGAGGTGGCGAAAACTGAAAGGAAGGCATCGATACCCAGGATCAACCACGAGGAGAAATATCGGGAAGAGAGGTATTTCTCAATTCCGATACGCGATAGGAAATGATAAATCATGTGAGGTGCGTAAAATTAGGTCTCTAAAATTCAGCAGGCGGATTATATCAGTTCTTCCACCTCTACCCTGTGCCATTCCCGATAACGCTCGAACGGGAGTTCTTCCGTTGTCAGCACCCGGTAGTCCGGTTCAGCAATCCGCAGGATATGACGGCGGGAATAAGCGTGCAGTTCTGCGTCTGTTACTGCGGCCATCACGACGGGGAATGGATAGGTGACGAAACGGATGATCGACGTTTCGCTTCGGGAGAATAACCGGCACAACTGATAGGCCGAGTGCTCGAAAGCCACCCAGTAATTTCCGAATCCGTATAAATGAGCAAACCGCTGGTTGTCCTTTTCCCGGTCCAAGATTTCTGCCTGATGAGTCGACAGAAAATCCATCAGGCTTACCCCCGGCGAACTTGCGTTTCCAGCAGGCTGTTGTTGTCTGTCCGAGATTCCGGCGATTTCAGTGCTTTTCATAGATTGGATATTACTGCGGAAGGTATCAGTGTCCCAGCCAGCGGTCATAGTCGTCCAGCCGCCGGATGAGTTGCTGTTTGCTCTTTTTGGGATTTTCTTCCTGCCGCCACTTATCGATGATCTCATGCGCCTGGGTGTGGTAAAGGCAACTGTTCGTGCATCCGTAGAGCGTGATGAGAAGAAGGGCGCGGGATTGTTCCGCCTTGATGAGGGGAAGCATCGCCTGAAGAGTCCCGATCAGCCTTTCAGATTCCTGACGGTTTCCCGATATCGTGTAGGCCGGTAGCAGCAATGCGTAGAGTTTACTGCGCATGATGTCGGAATCCATGCGCAGGTTGCCGTATTGTTTCACTGTTTCGGCGGCCAGTTTGCGGTCGGCTTCGGTTGCTCCGTTTTCCTGATGGTAGAAACGCCCTAATGCCTCGTGCAGTTTTAAGAGCAGACGATCGTTTTCCAGACGGGTATAAATGTGTTTGCCGTCGTCGTTCAGGGCGATGACCTCATATTGGCCGGGTTGTACGCGCAGCAGCGGGACCCACATGTAGTTCTCCACGCAGACCATGATATCCCGCTTTCCGGCGCCGGGCTGGATGATGACGCTGGCTTCGGCTCCTTTGAACTGCCCTTCGGTGATGCGTATCCGGTCGCCTTTGATAAGTTGCTCCGGTTTCGGCGTGTAGACGGGGACCACGTTGGAATAAGAATCGGCTACCCATTGCAGGTTTGTCATCGCTTCCTCGGAGAGATAGGGATGATATTCGAGTTTTCCGTCTTTGATACGGGGCAGGAAATTGTATTGGGGCAGCCATTGTTTCATCCGGTAAATCTCGTACTCCGAGGCGTGGATGAATACATAGTTATACAACAACGGGCGACGGGTTTCGACAAACCCGCCGTCTCTCTTTTTCACCTCCACATACGAAGGTGCGAAATATTCGAATAATGGCTCTCCGTTTCTGTGGCGGCGTTTGAGTTCCTCTTGCAACCCTTTTGCCGGACCCTTGTGGCAGGAGGGAAGCACTAATACATACCACCTAACGGCATGAATATCCCTCATGCGATCCGGAGATGTCGGAACAGCAGAACCGAATTTGGACCTTTCGAAGGAGCGAGAATCGATTTTCACCGATTGTATCGGTGATTCACCCTTTCTCATAGACAATTCAAAGCCATACCGGTGCTATTGTTAAATGCACTGATATACAATAGATTAGACGCCACATTAAAGAGAATTCTGAAAATTTCACTATCCTCTTCTTTTTTCTAAAATAAACAAGGTCAAATCCGTGTTCCCATCATTTGACCCTGCCTCGCAACTTAAAAAATACCTCTTTGTTTTTAAAGAGTAAAACGCAACTTCATATATGGGTTCTTTGTAAGAGACCATAACCGACATTAAATCCCTGAGCAGCTGTCGTATGTACTGGATGTATATTCATAGATATTGCAAACAGACCTCCCTAATTAGAAAATTTACGATTGGTGGTAAGGAGTGATTCGTAAGACATTTTGCAGAATCTGTCGGTTAGCCGTCAGGCGTAAATAGTTAATTTGCAGCACATTTCTTGGAGGGGGGGGGGATTTTTCATAGTAAAAATAGCCTGTTTTGTTTGGCCTTTTAAACAATAATACATACTTTTGCACAGTCACATATGGTCTCTTACAAAGAGACCATATATTTTTGTTGGCAGATTCACTGTTCTCAATTACTGAGAATGTTGCAAATATCATTTCAGCCATTCCGTTGCTTGTTTTGCAAGATTCCTAATCTCATCAATGCTGATAGCTTTCAGTTCTCGCGTCCGTTGCTCCAAAGCTGCAATCTGTCGGGTGACGGTGACATTCGAAAAGTGTGCATTGACGGCTTTTACAATCTTCCAGTCCGGCTTCTGAAAGTATCTTTTCAAACCGGATATTTTCTTCGTCGTAAGTTTAAATTGTACCGGTGGATGCGGGGATCGGTGGCTGTAGGCCGTCCGGTTCTCTTTTTTGCGGTTGTCATAGTGTTGGTAGTTAAAGTGGCGTGACTTGGGAACGCCACATCCGGCCTCGCAGAGCGAGCACCTTTGTATGTCGAAAAACTTTTCGGCATACAAAGGTACAGCTCGCTACCATCTAACGATGGTAAAAAACGCGCCGGGGAATCTCTGCCGAAAGTTTTGAAAATATCCTTGTTGTTGTTCTCGTATTTGGGGCCGTTTTGAGTCCCCTTCAACGCATTTTGCGGCCGATAGATTTGTTTGAATAAGGATTTGATGCGACCTGTAATCGACTGAATAAATCATCGGATATGGGACCTTATATCCGGATGTTTACTCACAGATTTATGGAAATAAATATTTCTATAATTCTACGGGCAAACGCGTATAGGACGAACGGGCAGGAATCATCCGAAATTCCAGCCTGTTCGTCCTCCTATCTATGCTGTCAGTATCTCCCCTATTTTCTGCATCTCCCGGTTGATATTCGCTTCCGAGATCTTTGCATACCTCCGTGTCATGTTCGTATTCGTATGACCGAGGATCTTGGCGATGATGTCGATCGGCATGCCGTATTCGATCGCCAGTGTAGCGAACGTATGCCGGGCGCAGTGTGGCCCACTCTTTCGACTGATGCAGGTACGGAGCATTGGATATACACCTCTTTCGACACCCCGTTCGTGGTAATGCGGGCGAGAATCGGAGCCAGTCCTGCCTTGGTCGTTCGTGCCCTGCGCAGAAAAAAGGTCACGCAAAATCGTTTTCTTTCCATAGTCTAAAATTCAGTTTAGTTTAACAATCCTTACGATTGAAAAGCCTTGAATGTTTGGAGCAAACTTATGTCGTTCAGTGCATTATCGTCGTTCGCATGGTGCATTTTCGCGGCTCGTACCCATGTACCACGTTTAAGCACTTTAGTGACCTGCTTTCGGATGCCTGCCTTTGCTATGGTTCAAAAACGAAATAATCCCGCATATCGTTGATATACAGGATTATTTGCGTCGCTTTGCGCAACAAAAAAAGAGGTCAAAATGACCTCTTTGGAGCGGAAAACGGGACTCGGACCCGCGACCTCAACCTTGGCAAGGTTGCGCTCTACCAACTGAGCTATTTCCGCAAATTTATTTCCCCCGAACCCGGCCTCGCGCCGTCCCCACTCCGGGAATCGTCGTTTCCTGCGTTTCGGGACTGCAAATATAAATCGAAAAATTTTATTCTGCAAAATTTTCCGGCGATTTTTGTCTCTTGACGAAACATCCCCGGCTCTTCCGAACCAGGGATGTCCTATGCAGCAGGCAGGGCCACAGCTCCCGCCCGGAATCTAACGTACCTTGAAGCCCTCGTCGGCACGCGCCGGAATGGGCATCGAAGCATAGTAACCGCTTTCGAGCTTGTCGCGAACAGCCTTGAAAGCCTCGATCGTAACCTTCACATCCTCCAGCGTATGCACCGCCGTCGGGATGATGCGCAGGATGATCTCGCCCTTCGGAATCACCGGATAAACCACCATCGAGCAGAAAACACCGTGGTTCTCGCGCAGGTCTACGACCAGGTTCGTGGCCTCGGTTATGCCGCCCTTCAGGAAAACGGGCGTCACGGGCGAATTGGTCACGCCGATTTCGAATCCGTTCTCTTTCAGGCTGCTCTGGAGTACGCGGACGATTTCCCAGAGTTTCTGCTGGAATTCGGGGTGGTTGCGGATCAGCTCCAGACGCTTCAGCGCACCGATCACCATCGGCATCGGAAGCGACTTGGCGTAGAGCTGCGAACGCATGTTGTAACGCAGCAGGTTAACCAGCCAGCGGGGACCGCACACGAAGGCGCCGATCCCGGCCATCGACTTGGCAAAGGTGTTGAACAGCACGTCCACACCGTCCACGACACCGAAATGCGCCGCCGTACCGCGACCGTCCGGACCCATCGTGCCGAAACCGTGGGCATCGTCGACCAGCAGGCGGAACTGGAAATCCTTCTTCAGCGCCACGATCTCGTCGAGTTTGCCCAGGTCACCCTTCATGCCGAATACGCCCTCAGTGATCACCAGCACACCGCCGTTCTGCTCCTCGGCCAGGTCCGTAGCGTGCTGCAACTGTAGACGCAGCGAGTCCATGTCGTTGTGACCGAACACAAAACGCTTGCCCTTGTGCAGACGGAGTCCGTCGATGATGCAGGCGTGGGCCTCGGCATCGTAGACGACCACGTCGCGCGGGGTCAGCAGGCAGTCGATGATCGAGATCATACCCTGATAGCCGAAATTGAGCAGGAAGGCATCCTCCTTGCCGACGAACTCGGCGAGCTCACGCTCCAGCTGCTCGTGGTAAACGGTCTGTCCACTCATCATGCGGGCGCCCATCGGGGCCGCCATGCCGAACTTGGCGGCGCCTTCGGCATCGGCCTTGCGGACCTCGGGATGGTTTGCCAGTCCGAGGTAGTTGTTCAGGCTCCAGTTGAGCATCTTCTTGCCCCGGAAAACCATGTGGGGGCCGATGTCGCCTTCGAGTTTGGGGAAGGCGTAATAACCGTGGGCATACGCCATGTACTGACCGATCGGTCCGCCCGCATTCTTCTCGAGGCGTGAAAAAATATCAACCATTTTATTTTTAATATTAGTTATGTGCCGGTTTATTCCGTTTTGAACGCACAAAAGTATAAATAAAACAGAATTAGCAGTCAAAAGTAGCCGTTTTTTATTCCGTACGGATACGCATTTATACCTATTTTAAGATTTTAACCGCCGGTCGATGGCATCTACGATCACCGCCACGGCCCCGTCGCCCGTCACATTGGTCGCCGTTCCGAAGCTGTCCATGGCGATATAGGTAGCTATCATCAGTCCCAGGAGCGTCTCGTCGAACCCCAGCATCGACTCCAACAGCCCCAGCGCGGCCATGATGGCCCCGCCCGGCACGCCCGGCGCCGCGACCATCGTCACGGCCAGCAGCAGGATGAACCCCGCGAAGGTCCCGGCAGAGATGTCCAGTCCGGCAATCATCGCAACGGCCAGCGCACAGGCCGTGATCTTCATCATCGACCCCGAGAGGTGGATCGTGGCGCACAGCGGCACCACGAACGACGCCAGTTCGGGCCGCACGCCGAGCTTCAGGGTCTGGGCCAGCGTCACGGGGATCGTCGCGGCCGACGACTGCGTGCCGAGGGCCGTGACATAGGCCGTGAGCATCGTGCGGAGCATCTTCAGGGGATTTTTGTGCGCCGCGATCCCCGCCGCCGAGAACTGGATGAGCAGCAGCACGACCGTCATGCAGAAGATCACCGCGATCAGCTTCACGAAAACGCCCAGCACCCCGGCCACCTGCCCCGACTGCGTCATCGACAGGAATATGCCGAAGATGTAGAGCGGCAGCAGCGGAATGATGACGCGCACGATCACCCGGTCGATAATCCGTTTGAAATCGTCCATCGCGCCCTTGAGCGTCACGGAATGGGTATATGCCATCCCGAGGCCGAGCACGAAGGCGAGCACCAGCGCCGACATCACCCCCATCACGGGCGGCATCGCGACCGTGAAATAAGGCGTGAGGGCGGTCCCTTCCGCAGGAAGCACCGCCTCGGAGCCCGCGAGCAGCGACGGGAACAGCACCCGGCCCGTCAGATAGGTCCCGAATCCCGAAAAGAGCGTGAAGGCATAGGCCAGCACGGCCGTCAGGGCCAGCAGGCGTCCGGCGTTCTTGCCCAGGTCCGCGATGCCCGGCGCCACCAGCCCGAGGATCAGCAGCGGAATGACGAAGCCCAGGAACTCTCCGAATATTGCATTGAAGGTCAACGCGATACGCGTCGCCCAGTCGGGCAGGAAAAATCCGCAGGCGATGCCCAGCGCAATAGCCAGCACGACACGCGGCAGCAATCCGAATTTAAATTTCATTTACAATCAATTTACGTAAATATAGGCATAATTTTTAATTCTTAATTTTAAATGCTTAATTTCGCCCTATGACATCACTCTTTCATGACATCATTTTCGGCCCGGTACATTCGCGGCGGCTGGGCCTTTCGCTGGGGGTCAACCTGCTGCCCACGGCGTCGAAACTCTGCTCGTTCGACTGCATCTACTGCGAATGCGGCTGGAATGCCGAACATCCCGGCGCCCGGCGCTTCAACGCCCGCGAGGATGTCCGCACCCAGCTCGAAGCCACCCTGCGGCGCATGGTGGCCGACGGCACCCCGCCCGACGTCATCACCTTCGCCGGCAACGGCGAGCCGACCATGCACCCCGAATTCGAAGCCGTTATCGGCGACACGCTGGCCCTGCGCGACGCGCTGTGCCCCGCGGCGAAGGTCTCGGTGCTCTCCAACGCCACGCAAATCCACCGCGACAGCGTCCGCCGGGCCCTGCTGCGCGTGGACAACAACATCCTCAAACTCGACTCGGCGTTCGACGAGACGGTGCGGCGAATGAACAACCCGCAAAACCCGGCCTATACGGTCCGGGGTATCGTCGAGGAGATGAAACGCTTCGAGGGACAGATGGTCCTGCAGACGATGTTCCTGCGGGGGACGTGCGACGGACGGCCCATCGACAACACCTCCGAAGAGGAGGTCTCGGCGTGGCTGAAACTGGTCGGCGAAATCCGCCCGCGGCAGGTGATGGTCTATTCGCTCGACCGCGACACCCCCTGCCAGACGCTCGAAAAGGTCTCCAAAGAGGAGCTGCAGGCCATCGCCGCCCGCGTCGAAGCCCTCGGCATCCCCTGCTCCGTAGCCTGACACCGCCATGAAACGTCTTCCTGCACTCTTCATCCTCTGTCTCTGCCTCAGCGCCGCCGCACAGCGGCATCCGGCGGAGCGGGAGTTGCGTGCCCTGCAGGACAGCATCTGGCATTGGCGGGCATCGCATCCCGGCGACCCGCTTTCCGACAACATCCGCGCCAGCGGACAAACGGAAAACGCCGTCGAGGTGCATCTGATGCGGGCCGATTCGGCCGTCCGGAGCGATTTCCGGCGGCGTCTGCACGACAGTCCGCTGATCCGCCTCTGCGGATTCGACCCCGACACGACGCCCTACCCCGCCGCCCCCGAAGGAGAGGTCCCGCCCGCCGGAACCGCCTCGATGCAGGCCGAATACGCCTTTTACGCCCCCGGCACGGAGCAGGTCGCGCTCACGATCCGCAACGCCGGTGACCGGGAGTTGCTTTTCGGCGAGGAGTACACGCTCTGCCGGTTCCAAAACGACCGTTGGGAGACCCTGCCGGCCGGCGGCATCTGGCATTCGCTCCTCCACGGACTCCGCCCGGGCGGGGAATACCGTTTTCCGGCACGGCTCGAACCGCGCATCTACCCGGCCGCATACGCCCGATACCGCATCTGCAAACGGGCCTATGCGGAGAATCCCCGCCGCGACTGGCTCCTGACGGCCGAGTTCACCCTGACGCCGTTCGTTCCCTTCACCCGCTTCAACGAATAGAAAAGCCATGCAGATTCTCCTCTCCTGCGCCAAGACGATGGCGGAGCAAAGCTCCGTCCCGACGCCCCGCACGACCGTTCCGGCCCGCCTCGAAGAGGCCCGGCAGCTGGCCGCCGAACTGGCTACGCTCCCGACCGACGAGCTGGCCCGGCTCCTGCGCGTCAACCGCCGCATCGCCGCCGAAAACCACCTGCGCTACCGCCGTTTCCACGACGGCGACACCCCGGCCCTCCCGGCCCTTGCGGCCTACACGGGCATCGTGTTCAAACGCATCGGCCCGGCGGATTTCTCCGCCGCCGATTTCGAATATGCCCAAGAGCACCTCAACATCACGTCGTTCCTCTACGGACTGCTCCGCCCGCTGGACGCCATCCGCCCCTACCGGCTCGAAGGCGACGCCGTGCTGCCGGGTCACGACGAAGAGACGGTCTTCGCCTACTGGCACGAACGGCTGACCGACGCCCTGCTGGACAAAATCCGGCGTGACGACGGCATCCTCGTGAACCTGGCCAGCGGAGAGATGAAACGGCTGTTCGACTGGCGTCGCATCTGCCGCGAGGTCCGGGTCATCACCCCGGAATTCCGCATCCGCGAGGGCGACCGGCTGAAAACCATCGTTATCTATACGAAAATGTGCCGCGGCGAAATGCCGCGGCATATCCTGAAAAACCGGATCACGGACCCCGAGGCCCTTCAGGCCTTCGAATGGGAGGGTTTCCGGTTCGATCCCTCCCTCAGCCGCGGCGACGACTGGACATTCACGATGTAACAGATTATACCGGACGGAGAGCGGAACGACCTGCTATCGCTCCTGAGACAGGCGTTTTACGCCTGCGAGGGCGCGAAAAATCGCCTCCTCGTCATACCCGCAGAGGGTGTGGAGCTGTTCGGGCGTGCCGTGTTCGACCCACTCGTCGCCGATGCCCAGGCTCGTGACGTGCGCATCGTAACCGCGGGCGTTGAAATACGCGGCGACGGCTTCGCCGACACCTCCGCGCAGGCATCCGTCCTCGACGGTCACGACGCGGCGGAACGTGCGTCCCACCTCGTCCAACAGTTCCGTATCGAGGGGCTTCACCCAACGCAGGTCGTAATGGGCGGCCTCCACACCTTCGGCCGCAGCACGTTCCGCGGCCCGGGCAGCGGCGTTGCCGACGGTTCCGACGGTCACCAGCGCCACATCGCGGCCCTCGCGCAAACGGCGTCCGCGGCCCACGGGTAGCGCCTCGAACGGCATGCCCCGCCACGGCAATCCTTCGCCGTGACCGCGGGGATAGCGGATCATAAAGGGCCCGCCGGCCTGCAGGGCGGTGTACATCGCATTGCGCAGTTCGGGTTCGTTCATCGGGGCCGCAATCACCAGTCCCGGCACGGCGCCGAAGGCGGCCATGTCGAAGACCCCGTGGTGGGTCACGCCGTCCTCGCCCACCAGACCTCCGCGGTCGAGGCACATCACCACCGGGAGTCCCTGTATCACAACGTCGTGAATCACATTGTCGTAAGCCCGCTGCATAAACGAGGAATAGATGTTGCAGAAGGGCACCATCCCCGCCGCGGCGAGTCCCGCCGAGAAGGTCACGGCATGCCCTTCGGCAATGCCGACGTCGAAACAGCGTTCGGGCATTTCGCGCAGGAGGATGTTCATCGAGCAGCCCGAAGGCATGGCGGGCGTAACGCCCACGACGCGGGCATCCTTGCGGGCCAGTTCCAGCAGCGTTTCGCCGAAGACATCCTGATAGCGGGCCGTATCGTCCGGGGCAGAGATCCGCTCGCCGGTATCGGGATTGAAACACCCCGGAGCATGCCAGACCGACTGGTTGTGCTCGGCCGGAAGATAGCCTTTTCCCTTTACGGTCATGACGTGCAGCAACTTGGGTCCCTCTATGTCACGCAGTGCACGAAGCGTCCGCACCAACTCCTTGAGGTTGTGGCCGTCCACGGGTCCGAAATAGCGGAAATTGAGGCTTTCGAAGAGGTTGCTCTTGTTCAGCAACCCCTGCTTCACGGCGTTGCCCGCCTTCTGGCAAAGCCACAAGAGACGGGGCGTATGCGACAAAATGCCCCACAGCCGCTGCTTGAAGCGGTTGTAGTGGACCGACGTCGAGATTTTCAGCAGGTAGTTTTTCAGCGCCCCGGTGGCCTGGTCGATGGCCATGTTGTTGTCATTGAGAATCACCAGCAGGTTCGTGCGTTTCGAGGCCCCAGCGTTGTTGAGCCCTTCGAAGGCCAGTCCGCCGGTCATCGAGCCGTCGCCGATGACGGCCACCACCTGCCGCTTCTCGCCCCGCAGTTCGGCCGCCTTGGCCATGCCGAAGGCCGCAGAGATAGACACCGAAGCATGACCGCCCCCGAAAGCGTCGTATTCACTCTCGGACATGCGCGGAAAGCCGCTGATGCCGTTCAGCCGGCGCTTGGTCCGGAAGGCTTCGCGGCGCCCGGTGATGATCTTGTGGGCATAGGTCTGATGGCCTACGTCCCAGACGATCCGGTCCTCCGGGGTTTCGAAAACGTAATGCAGCGCCGCGGCCAGTTCCACGGCCCCGAGGCTCGAAGCCAGGTGACCCGGATTGACCGAGCATTCGTCGATGATGTAGCGCCGCAGTTCGTCGCAGTAGACGCGCAGTTCTTCCGCCGAGAGCTTTTTCAGCTCCCGCGGCGACGAGATCGTATCGAGCAGTTTATATTCTTCCGAAGACATAAGGATTGCAAAGATAGGAAAAAGAACGGACGGTGCCAAAACCGAGTTGCATGTGGTGCGGCAAAACGCCCCGGCTGATAAAAGGGGCGTTACGCCCCCAAAGATAAGGAAAAGAACGGAGGGCTCCAAACCCGAATCGCATGCAGTACGGCAAAACTCCCCGACTGATAAAAGTGTTGTTACAACACCAAAGATAGACAATAATATGTAAATTTTTCGAAAAAATACCTATCTTCGCGTTACGATAAAACGTATCGAAAGATGAAATACAAGCGAATCCTCCTGAAACTGAGCGGCGAATCGCTGCAGGGAGCGCAAAAATACGGGCTCTCTCCCGAGGTGCTGCAATCCTATGCCGAACAAATCAAGGCGGCAGCGGCAACAGGCGTACAAATCGGTATCGTCATCGGCGGCGGCAACATCTTCCGCGGCCTCTCGGGCGCCAAAAAGGGCTTCGACCGCGTGAAGGGAGACCAGATGGGCATGCTCGCCACGATCATCAATTCGCTGGCGCTTCAATCGGCGCTCGAGGACAACGGGGTCAAATGCAAGGTGCTCACCTCGATCCGCATGGAGCCTATCGGCGAGTATTTCTCCAAAGCCCATGCCATCGAGTACCTCGAGGCGGGTTACGTGGTCATCGTCGGGGGCGGGACCTCGAATCCCTATTTCACGACCGACTCGGCATCGGCGCTGCGCGGCATCGAAATCGAGGCCGACGTACTGCTGAAAGGCACCCGGGTGGACGGCGTCTACACGGCCGACCCGGAGAAGGACCCCGCAGCCGTGAAATTCGATGAAATATCGTTCGAGGAGGTGCTCGACCGCCGGCTGAAGGTCATGGACCTCACGGCCTTCACGCTCTGCCGCGAAAACGGACTGCAAATCATCGTCTTCGACATGGACACCGAAGGCAACCTGGGCAAGGTACTTGCCGGGGAGCCGATCGGAACGCTCGTAAAACCGTAAAATTATGGCAAAAAAGAAAAGCAATAAATCGCTGTGGCTGATGCTGGCGCTGATTGTCGTCATCGTCGCCGTCATCTTCCTGCTCCCCGCCGGAGAGACTCCGAAGGAGGCCGAAACGCAAACCGAATCGACGACTCTCGTGAAAGCCGGCGACACGGCTCCCGATTTCACGGTCGAGCTGTTCGACGGCAGCCAGGTGACGCTCAGCAGTCTGCGCGGCAAGGTCGTGCTGCTCAATTTCTGGGCCACGTGGTGCCCGCCCTGCCGCCAGGAGCTGACCCGCGTGCAGGAGGAGATCATCGACCGCTTCGCCGGCAAACCGTTCGTCTTCCTGCCCGTTTCGCGCGGCGAGAAGCGCGAAACGGTGGCGTCCTTCCGCGAAAAGACCGGCTACACCTTCCCGATGGGCCTCGACTCCGCACGGACCGTCTACGACCGCTACGCCTCGAATTACATCCCGCGCAATTTCCTCATCGACAAGGAGGGCAAAGTGGTCCTCGCCACGGTGGGCTACGACGACGGGGAGTTCGACGACCTGATCCGCACCATTGAAAAGACACTCGAAAATTAAACCCTAAAGCCATGGATACTCAAACGATTCTCAACGACGCCACGGGCCGCATGCAGAAGGCCATCGACCACCTCGAAGAGGAACTGCTGAACGTACGCGCCGGCAAAGCGTCGCCCAACGTCCTGAACGGCGTGATGGTCGACTATTTCGGTTCGCAGGTGCCCGTCTCGGGTGCCGCCAGCGTCACCGTACCCGACGCCAAAACCATCCTGATCCAGCCGTGGGACAAGAACATGCTGCGCCCGATCGAGAAGGCCATCATCGACTCGAACATCGGCCTGACGCCTTCGAACAACGGCGAGCAGATCCGGCTGTCAATCCCGCCCCTGACCGAGGAGCGCCGCAAGGAGCTGGTGAAGCAGGTGCGCTCGGAGGCCGAAACGGCCCGCATCAGCCTGCGCAACGCCCGCCGCGACGCCGTCGAAGCGTTCAAGAAGGCCCAGAAAGAGGGCATGCCCGAGGACGAGTCGAAAGACGGCGAGACGCAGACGCAGAAACTGCTCGAGAAATTCTCCAAGTCCCTCGACGAGGTACTCGCCAAAAAAGAGAAGGAGATCATGACGGTATAAACCGCCGTGCATACCGAAGACCGGGGCCGGGCTCTACAAGGAGTCCGGCCCTGTTTTTGCAGGATGCCCGGGCCGGGGCGGTGACAAAAAAAGGAGTTTAAACCCCTTATTCCACAGGAAGATTCCGGACGATTATGTCCATTGCCCGGATTTTTTCATACCTTTGGGGCGGAAAATGCAGCCGAACCGGATGCAATCCGACTTTTTTACCTTTGCTCCCGGCAGAATCCCACGAATGATGAAAAACAAACTCTACAAACTCGGAGCCTGTGCGCTTCTGTTCACACTTTTCGGCATACAGCATACGTTCGCGCAGGGATACGTCAAACTCAACGGGCTCTACGCGCTGGTCGGGGTCGTCAACCCCGCCGTGGAATTCGCCATCACGCCCAAATCGACGCTCCAGAGCGAAATAGTCATCTCCCCGTGGAAATCCTTCGACGGCAAGCACATGACCTTCGCCATCTTCATGGGCGAATACCGACGCTATTTCAAGGAACACAACCGCGGGTGGTACCTCGGGGCCAACATCGGCATGATGGCCTTCGACATGTCGAAACCCTACATCGAAAACTGGAAACTCAAATTCGAAAACCGTTACAGCAAGGGTTACGGCATGATGATCGGCCTGTGCGTGGGTTACGAATACCAGTTCGGCGAACGGTGGCTGCTCGACGCCTATTTCGGCTGGGCCTGGATGGACAGCCACTACAACGGGTACAGCTTCGACGGCCAGATAGACATGTATCCCCACCGTCCCGTGGAGCCGAAATACCCCGATCCGTTCAACGGCTCCTCGGAGTGGTACCCCAACAAAATCGGCCTCTCAATCGGCTACCGCATCTTCACCCCCCGCCTAAGAGGCGGGTTTTAGGGGCGACAGAAAGCCATTCCCTCCGGAAACAAATCTGCGCTTCCACCCTTTCTAAAACCTGTCTCTTAAACGGGTTTCAGAACAGGTTGGAAGCGCAGACAGGGCCCCGACTCGAAAAAAACCTCCCATCGCCCCTAAAACCCGTCTCTTAGACGGGGACTCCCCGGACCAGTCGGTCCGGGGAGTCCCTCATTCTATGCAATCTTTCGGATTATTTCACCTTCGGACCGGCAGCTACGAGCTTCTTGCCAGCCTCGTTGCCCGTGAATTTCGCGAAATTCTTCACGAAACGGTTGGCGAGGTCCTCGGCCTTCACATCCCAATCCTTGGCGTTCTTGTAGGTGTCGCGCGGATCGAGGATCTTGGGGTCTACGCCCGGCAGAGCGGTCGGAACCTTGAAATCGAAGATAGGCATGGTCTTGGTCGGAGCCTTGTCGATCGAACCGTCGAGGATCGCGTCGATGATGCCGCGCGTGTCCTTGATCGAGATACGCTTGCCGGTTCCGTTCCAGCCCGTGTTCACGAGATATGCCTTGGCACCGGCTTTCTCCATCTTCTTCACCAGCTCCTCACCGTACTTGGTGGGGTGCAGCGACAGGAAGGCGGCGCCGAAGCAGGCCGAGAAGGTCGGCGTGGGCTCGGTGATACCGCGCTCGGTACCGGCCAGCTTGGCGGTGAAGCCCGAGAGGAAATAGTATTTGGTCTGCTCGGGAGTCAGAATCGAAACCGGAGGCAGCACGCCGAATGCGTCGGCCGAAAGGAAAATCACCTTCTTGGCAGCCGGAGCCTTCGATACGGGCTTCACGATGTTGTCGATGTGGAAGATCGGGTACGATACGCGGGTGTTCTCCGTCACCGACTTGTCGGCGTAGTCGATCTTGCCCTTCTTGTCCACCGTCACGTTCTCCAGCAGCGCGTTGCGGCGGATGGCGTTCCAGATGTCGGGCTCGTTCTCCTGCGAGAGGTTGATGACCTTGGCATAGCAGCCGCCCTCGAAATTGAATACGCCGTCGTCGTCCCAGCCGTGCTCGTCGTCGCCGATCAGCTCGCGCTTCGGGTCGGTCGAAAGCGTGGTCTTGCCGGTGCCCGACAGACCGAAGAAGATAGCCGTCTCGCCCTTGGCGTTGGTGTTGGCCGAGCAGTGCATCGAAGCCATGCCCTTCAGCGGCAGCAGGTAGTTCATATAGGAGAACATACCCTTCTTCATCTCACCGCCGTACCAGGTGTTGAGAATGATCTGCATCTTCTCGGTGAGGTTGAAGACAACGGCCGTCTCCGAGTTCAGGCCCAGCTTCTTGTAGTTCTTCACCTTGGCTTTCGAAGCGTTCATCACCACGAAATCGGGCTCGCCGTATTTCTCCAGCTCCTCGTCCGTCGGACGGATGAACATGTTCTTCACGAAATGAGCCTGCCAGGCAACCTCCATGATGAAGCGAATCTTCAGGCGCGAGTTCTCGTTGGCGCCGCAGAACGTGTCGACGACGTAGAGTTTCTTGCCCGACAGCTCCTGCGAAGCGATCTTCTTCAGCTCCTTCCAGGCAGCCTTCGTAACGGGCTTGTTGTCGTTCTTATACTCGTCGGAGGTCCACCAGATCGTATCCTTCGTAGTTTCGTCCATCACGAAGAACTTGTCTTTGGGCGAACGGCCGGTGTAAACGCCGGTCATGACGTTCACAGCACCGGTTTCGGTCAGCTGACCCTTCTCATAGCCGCGCAGGCCCTTCTTGGTCTCCTCACGGAACAACTCGTCGTAGGAGGGATTGTACACGATCTCGGTCACGCCGGTGATCCCGTACTTTTTCAAATCCATTTTGTCCATAGTTGTAATTATTTTGATTAAAATCCTCTTCTTAACCTAAGTTTCCGTCCGGACTCTCCGGACTTCAACGGCACAAAGGTAGAAAAACTTTCAGAATTGTGAAAAAATTAACAGATGAAATTACAAAAATATTTTATTATTTTTCCCGAAAGCGGCATCTGTTTCACTGACAGGCGGCTGCATCGTCGGAAAATCCCCTGTCCCGAAGGTCCGGAACAGGGGATTTCACAAAAATCGGACCGTCGTTTCAGTTTCCGGCAGCCGGAACCGGCCAGCCGTTTTCGCCGGTCACGAAACGATAGACGCAGGCATTGCCGTTCGCCGCATTCCAGGTCCCGACGGCGGCATTGAGCGTGCCAAGCGTCGCCGACGATTTAAACTCCGCTTCGTCCTTTGCACCGCAGTCGGAGGAGACCGTCCCAAGATGCTGCGATGTATACGCCGCGGCAGGTTCCAGCCAGAAGCACCCCTGCATCACCGCATCGGATTCCAGCAGGGCCACGACGCCCCCGTCGGACCAGAACGCGCCGGCCTTCGTACTGGTCACCTCGCCGGCATTGCAGCACCCCGCCACGGCCTGCAGGTTCATCGTCGTAAGCACGCAGGCCGCCACGACACCGCCCACGTTGCTGCCGCCCGTCACCGCCCCGTAATTGGCGCAGGCGATGACCGTCTGATTACCGCAGGGGTCGCCGGAAGGAATATTGCCTGCCACTTCGGCCGCAATGCCAGCCACGCGGCCCGGTCCCGAAACAGCGCCGTAATTGATACATCCCGCCACCAGCGCCTCCTTGCCGACCGTGCCGTACAGTTCTCCGACCACGCCGCCCATCACACAGTTGGAAGGGTGCAGGCATTTTACCGCGGCCCGGTTCACGCAGCCCGTCAGTGCGCCGCCCATCAACGCGCCGGCCACACCGCCGGTATAAAACAACGAGGAGACGGTCACTTCGCCCGAGAACGAGCAGTTGCGGAGTTCGCCGCCGCCGACCGCCCCGGCAATCCCTCCGCATGCGAACAGTTGGGCATGGGTCGAAACCACGCGGCCCTCCACATGCAGGTCCGCCACCGTCCCGGCCACATAGGAGAAAAGCCCCAGATAGCCCGTTTCGTCGGCGTCCTCCAATTTCAGCCCCGAGATCGTATGGTCGTTTCCCCGGAACTCGCCGCGGAAAGCCACGATCTTGTCTTCGGCATTGCGGCCCCCGATGGGCGTGAACGTATGACCGCCGAGATCGATGTCGCACCGAAGGTCGAAAATTTTCCCGGAGGTTTCGACCTCTCCGGCGGGTAACGCCCCGGCGAGCCAGGCCAGCTGAGCCGCGGAAGCGATCGGATAAAGATTGCCCTCGGGCCCGACCGGTTCGACCGACGTGCCGTCCCACACGCTCGTTACAGGCGGAGGAGGTGGAGGAGGCATCGGCTCCTTGTTGTCATCCGAGCGACAGCCCCAGATCGAAAACGCAACTGCTACCGCCGCGCCCATCATCAGGGCACGGGTCTTTCTGAATTCAAGTTTCATGAGATCTATGATTTAAGTGAGTAAAAAGAGGACTCCGGACGGCTTCCCGAAAACAGAGGGCAGCGCCAACCGCGCCGCCCTTTCGGGACGGCGGAAATCCGGCATATACCGGAACGGCGGACGGAGCATCCGCTAAGTCAGTTCGGAAAAGACGGGGGGGGGTATTTCACCTGCACGCAAAGACGGAATCGACGGACGAATGCCGGGCGACATACAATTCGATCTGTTCGTATCGTTTCCCATCGTGGAGGTTTTGGTACAAAAATAATATTTCCGGCCAGAAAAACAAGCACCACATCCCGATTTTTTTTGTATCTTTGATAGATATGGCGGGACTCTATTTTCATATACCTTTCTGCAGGCGCATCTGCGCCTACTGCGATTTCTACAAGAGCGTCGGACTCGGACGCATGGAGGAGCTCGCGGCCGCCATGCACCGCGAACTCGTGGCCCGGCGGGAGTATCTCGGCGGCGAAGCCGTCCGTACCCGCTATTTCGGCGGCGGAACGCCTTCGCTGTGCCCGCCCGAGACCATCGCAGGACTGCTGAATCATGCGGGAGAGTTGTTCGACTGTTCCTCAGCGGAGGAGACCACCCTCGAAGCCAATCCCGACGACCTGACGCCCGAATACCTCGCGGCGCTGCGCCGGGCGGGCGTCGACCGCCTCTCGATCGGCATCCAGTCGTTCGACGACGCGTGCCTCCGACTGATGAACCGCCGCCACGACGCCGCGCAGGCCGTTCAGGCCGTGCGGAGCGCACAGCGCGAGGGTTATGAAAACATCACCGTGGACCTGATCTTCGGGGTGCCGGGATTCGGCGGCGATTCGCTGCGCCGCACGCTCGACACGGCACTCGGACTGAACGTGCAGCACATTTCGGCATACCATTTGACCATAGAACCCGGAACGGCCTTCGGACGGCGTGCCGCCCGCGGGGAGTTCGCCCCGGTGGACGAGTCGGTCAGCGAAGAGGAGTATGCCCTGGTGCACGAAACGCTGACCGGGGCGGGCTTCGAACATTACGAGGTTTCGAACTACGCCCTGCCGGGATTCCGCGCCCGCCACAATGCGTCGTACTGGCACGGTGAGAAATACCTCGGCATCGGTCCGGCAGCCCACTCGTTCGACGGACGGGAGCGCCACTGGAACGTCGATTCCGTGGAGGGATACCTCGCGGGAGCCGCCGCGGAAGCCGAGACGCTGACCGACCGTGACCGCTTCAACGAGTACGTGATGACGCGGCTGCGCACGGCGGAAGGCATCGGCCTGGCGGAAGCGGAGGCCCTTTTCGGACCGGAACGGACGGCGCGGATGCGGCACGATGCAGAGCCCTGGATACGGGCCGGAACGCTCATCGTTTCCGGCGGGCGAATGGCCGTCCCGGCGGCGCGGATGCTGGTTTCCGACGCCGTGATCGAAGCGCTCTTCGAAACGTAACAGACCGCGCAACCAAGTGAAACTGAAATGTTAAGTTATTCTTAAATATTTTTAGTAATTAGGCCTCCGGGTTGTTTTATAGAAATATAAGTATTACCTTTGCAGCCGGATTTCAATCCATTCCGTCACGAATAATTACAAACAAGCAATAAGTATATGAGCAATGCGAAACACTCCCCCGATTTCCTGTTCGAGGTAAGTTGGGAGGTATGCAACAAGGTCGGCGGCATCCATACCGTCATTTCGACCAAGGCACAGACCGTAACCCGCAAATTCGCGGACCATTATATCCTGCTCGGTCCCGACCTCTCGCACGAGGGCGTGAACCCCGAGTTCGAAGAGGACCCCAACCAGCTGAAAGCCTGGCGTCAGAAACTCTACGCCGAGGGTATCCGCGTGCGCGTCGGCCGCTGGAAGATCAAGGGCGAGCCGACGGTGGTGCTGGTCGACTTTTCGTCGCTGATTCCCCGCAAGGACGAAATCCTCAAGAGCCTCTGGGAGTCGTACCACGTGGACTCGATCTCGGGCCAGTGGGACTATATCGAGCCGGTGCTCTTCGGCTGGGCCGCAGGCGTGGTGATCGCCTCCTACGTCGAGACCTTCGGCGCCCCGACCGACCGCGCCGCAGCGCATTTCCACGAGTGGATGACCGCTGCCGGCGGCCTGTACCTGCGCAACCACGCCCCCTATGTGGCCACGGTGTTCACCACCCACGCCACGGTCATGGGCCGCTGCATCGCCGGCAACCGCCTGCCGCTCTACAACGACCTGACGAAATTCAACGCCGACGAACTGGCCCGCCAGTTCAACGTCACGGCCAAACACTCGATCGAGAAGATGGGCGCCACGTACCACGACGCCTTCCTCACGGTGAGCGACATCACGGCCAACGAGTGCAAATACCTGCTGGGCCGCGAGCCGGACGGCGTGACGCCCAACGGCTTCGAGAACGATTTCGTGTGGACCGGCGAGGAGTACTACGCCAAGCGCGACGAGGCCCGCAAGGCGATGATCACGGTGGCCGAAGCCTGCCTGGGCGAACAGTTCACGGGCGACCCGCTGATCGTCGGCACCAGCGGCCGCTACGAGTTCCGCAACAAGGGCCTCGACATCTTCATCGAATCGCTCAAACGACTCGCAGCCTCGGACAAGCTCCGCCGCGAGGTACTGGCCTACATCACCGTGCCCGCAGGCAACCGCGGCCCGCGTGCCGACCTGCAGGCCCATCTAGCCGACCCGTCGAAACCGATCGATGCAAGCCAGTACAAATACACGACCCACTACCTCGAGAATCCGGCGTGGGACCCGATCGTCAACGCCCTCAAGGACTCGGCGCTGACTGCTCCCGGGTCGAAAGTGAAGGTGATTTTCGTGCCGACGTACCTCAACAAGGCCGACAGCATCTTCAACAAGGATTATTACGAACTGCTGGTGGGCATGGACCTCACGGTCTTCCCCTCCTACTACGAGCCGTGGGGCTACACCCCGCTGGAGTCGGTGGCCTTCTCGGTGCCGACCGTCACCACGACGCTGGCCGGATTCGGCCTCTGGGTGGACAAACACCGCGAGCACGCCGGCGTGGAGGTCATCCGCCGCGACGACTACAACGACAAGGAGGTCGAGGAGAAGATCGCCGAGACCCTGCTGCGCTTCAGCCTGCTGGACGAGAAGCACGTGAACGAAATGCGCACCTCGGCCTACGAAATCTCGACGACGGCGCTGTGGGAGCACCTCTTCGCCGCCTATGAGCAGGCCTACTCCGAGGCCGTCGAGAGTTCGATCGTGCGCACCAACCGCGCCGTGCTGGACGACGGGGGCGCCAAAACCGAGCAGATCAATTTCGTGCGCCAGCAGCTCTTCGTCGAGAAGCCCGTCTGGAACCGCATGATGGTCGACAAGACGCTGCCCAAACGGCTGCATGCCCTCGAGGAGCTGTCGCGCAACCTCTGGTGGTGCTGGAACCCCGGCGCCCGCGACCTGTTCGAAGGAATCGACCCCGTGCTGTGGGCCGAATGCGGGCGCAACCCGATCGCCTTCCTCGACGCACTGAGCGTCGAACGCCTGAAGGAGCTCGAAAAGGATACGAATTTCCTCGCCATGCTCGACGCCGTGCACACGCAGTTCCGCGACTACATGAACGAGAAGCCCGACCCGAAGACCACGACGATCTCCTATTTCTCGATGGAGTACGGCCTGCATTCGTCGCTGAAAATCTACTCGGGCGGCCTGGGCATCCTGGCCGGCGACTACCTCAAGGAGGCTTCGGACAAGAACGTCCCGATGGCCGCCGTGGGTCTTTTGTACCGCTACGGCTATTTCACGCAGCGCCTCTCGGCGCAGGGTGCGCAGGAGGCGACCTACGAGGCGCAGAATTTCTATAAACTCCCGATCTCGCCCGTGCGCGACGAGGCCGGCAACTGGATGACGGTCACCATCGCCTTCCCGGGCCGCACGCTCTTGGCACGCATCTGGAAATGCCAGGTGGGCCGCACGGACCTCTACCTGCTCGACGCCGACATCGAGGACAACCTCGAGGAGGACCGCCAGATCACCCACCACCTCTACGGAGGCGACTGGGAGAACCGCCTCAAGCAGGAGATTCTGCTGGGCATCGGCGGCATCCGGGCCCTGCGCCGGGTGGGCGTCAAGCACGACGTGTTCCACTGCAACGAAGGCCACGCCGCCTTTATCGGCGTGGAGCGCATCCGCGACCTGGTGAACCACCGCAAGCTCTCGTTCTCCGAAGCGCTGGAGGTGGTGCGCTCGTCGTCGCTCTTCACGACCCACACCCCCGTACCCGCCGGGCACGACGCATTCCCCGAGTCGATGATCCGCCAGTACATGTCGCACTACCCCGACGTGCTGGGCATCACCTGGGAGCAGTATATCAACCTGGGCAAGACCAACCCCAACGACCCCAACGAGAAATTCTCGATGTCGGTGCTGGCCTGCAACCTCTCGCAGGAGGTCAACGGCGTGTCGTGGCTCCACGGCGAGGTGTCGAAGGACATTCTGGGCAATATGTGGCCGGGGTATTTCAAAAACGAACTCCACATCGGCTACGTCACCAACGGCGTGCATTTCCCGACGTGGATCGCCACGTCGATGCGGCGCCTTTACGCCCGCTATTTCGCCGACGGATTCGAAGGACACGTCTACGACATCCCGGCCTGGCAGAAGGTGCACAACATCCCCGACGGGGAGCTTTGGGAGGAGCGCATGAAGCTCAAGAACAAGCTCATCAAGCACATCCGCCGGCGTTACAGCGACCCCGCGCAGGTGCGCCTCGACTCGCCGCGCCAGATGCTTCAGGTCATCGAGGGCATCAAGCCCGACGTGCTGACCATCGGCTTCGCACGCCGCTTCGCCACCTACAAGCGTGCCTACCTGCTGTTCACGAACCTCGACCGGCTGGCGTCGATCGTCAACAACAAGGAGCGCCCCGTGCAGTTCATCTTCGCCGGCAAGGCCCACCCCAACGACAAGCCGGGGCAGGACCTCATCAAACGCATCGTCGAGGTGGCCGCTATGCCGCAGTTCGTGGGCAAGATCATCTTCCTGCAGAATTACGACATGGAGCTGGCACGCCGCATGGTGCAGGGCGTCGACGTGTGGCTGAACACCCCGACCCGTCCGCTGGAGGCGTCGGGAACCTCGGGCGAAAAGTGCGTGATGAACGGCGTGATGCAGTTCTCGGTGCTCGACGGCTGGTGGGTCGAAGGCTACAAGGAGGGCGCCGGATGGATGCTGCCCATGGAGCGCACGTTCACCGACCAGCATTTCCAGGACGAGCTCGACGCCGAGATGATCTACAACACCATCGAGGAGCAGATCGCCCCGAAATACTACGCCCGCGGCACGGACAACATCCCCCACGAGTGGGTGGCGTCGGTCAAGCGGTGCGTGGCGGACATCGCCTCGAATTTCACGACCAACCGCATGCTGATCGACTACGAGAACCGGTTCTACCACAAACTGGCGGCCCGCAAACGCGAGCTGAGCGCCGAAGCCTACCGCCTGGCCCGCGAAATCGCGGCCTGGAAGCGCAAGGTGTCGGCAGCCTGGGACCAGGTCCGCGTGGCGGACGTACAGCGCGTGAAGATCGACAAGGAGGCCGTTTGCGTCGGCGAGAAATACCATTTCTCGGTGACGGTGGACATTGCCAACCTGCGTCCGGAGGATATCGGCGTGGAGATGGTCATTGCCCGCCAGATCGTCGGCGGACAAAGCGTCAACGTCACCCGCACGATCCAGCTCAAACACGCCCGGACCGACAACAACCTGGCAACCTACGAGTTGGACTACACACCCAACGAGGCCGGAACGTTCGACGTGGCGCTGCGCATCTATCCCAGCAATCCGCATCTTCCGCATCGCATGGATTTTGCATTGGTGAAATGGGCATAGGTTTCCAAAGAGAAACAGGTATTAAAAAGATGTCAATTTTCAGTTGCAAGGTTGCAATATTCTGAAAATTTTAATATCTTTAAAGGACGAACAGCATTTTATAGCGATATGTCAGCACTTACTTTCGACAAAAGCGAATTGGGCAACCTGGAGTACTCGCTCCAGCGCGAGATGCTCGCAACGGACCGCATCGGCGGATACATGAGCACGACCATCGTCTGCTGCAACACCCGCCGCTACCACGGACTGATGGTGGCGCCGGTGGACGACAGCGGCCGGACCTATGTCCTGCTCTCGTCGCTCGACGAGACGGTGATCCAGCACGACCAGACATTCAACCTGGCCCTGCACCGCTTCCCGGGGGTTTACGAACCCCGCGGGCACAAGTACATCACCGATTTCGAGTACACGCCGACGCCCACGATCACCTACCGCGTGGGCGGCGTGATCCTCAAGAAGGAGATGCTCTGGATTCACAAGCGCACGCAGCTGATGATCCGCTACACGCTCGTGGACGCCCACTCGGAAACGCGCCTGCGGCTGCGTCCGTTCCTGGCCTTCCGCGACAAGCACGCGCTGACCCGCGCCAACATGGCTGCCGACGGACACTCCTATCCGGCGGTCAACGGCGTGAAATGCCGCCTCTACGGGTCGTTCCCGTGGCTCTACCTCCAGACGAGCAAGCCCGGAACGGAGTTCGTGCCGGCGCCCGACTGGTACTACAATTTCGAGTACCCGCAGGACATCGCCCGCGGCTATGCCGGACACGAGGACCTGCTGACGACGGGCTATTTCGAAACCGAGTTGAAAAAAGGCGAGAGCATCGTCTTCTCGGCGTCGCTCGACGAGATGGGCTCGACGAAGACCATCGAAGAGCTCTTCGACGGCTCCATCGCACGCCGCACGCACAAGATCGATTTCATCAGCTGCCTCGAACACTCGGCGCGACAGTTCCTGATCCGCCGTCCGGGCAACCGCACGGAGGTCATATCGGGCTACCCGTGGCACGGGGTTTCGGGCCGCCAGACCTTCGTTTCGCTGCCGGGCATCACGCTGGAGCAGGACCACAAGGAGGACTGCATCGACGCCCTCGACTACGAGGTGCGTGCCATGCAGGACGGCATGTTCGCCGGGAACGCCTCGGCGGCCGTGGCTGCGGACGCCCCGCTGTGGTTCTTCTGGACGCTGCAGCGGCTCGAGGCGCATATCGGCGCCAAGGCCGTCTGGGAACGCTACGGCGAGGCGATGAAACAGGTGTTGGAAGCCTATAAGCAAGGCGTCGCAGGACGGGTCCTGCTCAACGAAAACGGTCTCGTGTGGGCCTCGTCGGAGCACGTGCCCCTGACGTGGATGAATTCGGTGATCGACGGACAGCCCGTCACCCCGCGCAACGGCTACCAGGTAGAGGTCAACGCCCTGTGGTACAACGCCGTCTGCTATACGCTCCGCCTGGCGGGCGAGCACGGCGACTAGAAATTCGTGAAAGCCTGGGAGGCGCTCCCCGCACGGACCGCCGCGTCGTTCAACGAACTGTTCCGCCTGCCGGAGGGTTATCTGGCCGACTACATCGGCTGCGAGGGCGCTTCGGCGGACATCCGTCCGAACATGATCCTCGCCTGCGGGCTTCCCTACAAGATGCTCGACGAGCAGGCCCAGCTGGAGGTGATCCGCACCGTGCGCCAGCACCTCCTGACCCCCAAGGGGCTGCGGACGCTCTCGCCCCGCAACCCGCTCTACAAGGGTTCGCAGGAGGGTACGCCCGCGGAGCGCGATTTCGCCGGCAAGAACGGTTCGGTCTGGCCGTGGCTGCTGTCGTTCTACGTCGGGGCCTGCTTCGACATCGACGGAGATTCGTTCCTCCCGCAGGCCGAGGAGATTCTGGCCAACTTCGAGGAGGACATCCAGACCTACGGCATCGGCTCGATCGGCGAGCTGTTCGACGCCGATCCCCCGTTCGCACCCCGCGGAGCCATTTCGCAGGCGTGGAGCGTGGCGGCCGTGCTGGACATCTACGGCATGATCGTGCGCCGCAAGCCGGAGGAAAAGCCCCGGAAGGCGGAAAAAGTCGTGAAAAAGTCGGCAACGAAGACTGCGAAGGCCGGAAAAAACGTTAGTAAGGAAGGGTCTGCCGCCAAGCCCGCCGCGAAAAAGAAAACGGCGAAAAAGGAGACCGAAAAAAAGAAATAACGGCGACAGTTAGGGCGCACAATGTGGAGCGTAATTGTGCCGGACGGCAAGTCCCTTTCAAGGGCCTGCCGTTCAGGAAACGGCTCGTGAAACAGGACGCACCAAATCCGAAGCGAACGCCATCTCCCTCCCCGGGGGAGGGACGGGGTGGGGTCGGATTTGAATACGACGCCGAAGGCGGCGACAAGGCCGGGCGACAGCGGCCGAAAGGGTAATAATAGATAAGACAAAACTGATAAGGTATGAGAGTTTTAATGTTCGGATGGGAGTTTCCGCCCCATATTGCGGGCGGACTGGGAACGGCCTGCTACGGAATGACCCGCGGACTGGCGCGTAACGGCGTCAACGTGACATTCATCGTCCCGCACGCCTACGGCGACGAGGACCAGCGTTTCACCCATGTGGTGAACGCCAGCGACGTGGAGGCGATGTACGGCTCGACGGGCAGCGGCGCGGACGACATTCTGGAAAAGATGTCGTTCATCCACATCGACTCGAACATGGTTCCCTACATCTCGCCGGAGGAGTACGAAGCCTATCACGAGAAATATGTCAAGTCGGGCGAACGGACCTGGTCGACGACCGACGTCTGGAAGCAGCGCTACACCTTCTCGGGCAAGTACGGCGCCAACCTCATGGAGGAGGTCGCCCGCTATGCCGTGGTCGCCGCGCAGGTGGCCAAAGAGCTCGAAGGGCAGTTCGACGTGATCCACGCCCACGACTGGCTCACCTACTATGCGGGGATCGCCGCCAAGCGCGTCTCCGGAAAACCGCTCGTGGTGCACATGCACGCCACGGAATACGACCGTTCGGGCGAGAACGTCAACACGCAGGTCTACGCCATCGAGCGTGCCGGCATGCACGCCGCCGACCGGGTGATCGCCGTGTCGAACCTCACGCGCAACATCGTCATCAACCGTTACGGGGTTCCGGCCGACCGGGTCGTGACGGTGCACAACGCCGTGCGTTTCGCCGAGAACTGCGGCAAGGTCCCCGAACGGGGAGTCGAGGACAAGATCGTGACCTTCCTGGGCCGCATCACCTACCAGAAGGGCCCCGACTATTTCGTGGAGGCCGCCGCCAAGGTGCTGAAACGCGTGCCCAATGTGCGCTTCGTGATGGCCGGTTCGGGCGACATGATGAACCACGTCATCCGCCGCGTGGCACGGCTCGGCATCGCCGACCGGTTCCATTTCACGGGATTCCTCCGCGGGGAGGACGTGCACAAGATGTTCCAGCTGTCGGACGTCTACGTGATGCCCTCGGTGTCGGAGCCGTTCGGCATCTCGCCCCTCGAGGCGATGCGGTCGAACGTACCGGTCATCATCTCGAAGCAGAGCGGCGTGGCCGAGGTGCTCGACTACGCCGTGAAGGTGGACTACTGGGACGTGGACGCCCTGGCGGACGCCATTTACGGGTTGATCAAATACCCCGCCCTTTCGGGCATGTTCGCCTCGAAGGGCCTCGAGGAGGTTACCAACCTCAAGTGGAACGACGCCGCGGCCAAGATCAAATCGGTTTACGAAGCCGTGATCGAAGAGAATAAAAAACAATCAAAATAACCACCCGCCATGAAAACCGTCTGTCTCTATTTTCAGGTACATCAGCCCTGGCGACTGAAGAAATACCGTTTCTTCAATATGGGCAAAGACCATAACTATCTGGACGACCTCCTGAACCGCTCGATCATGCAGAAAGTGGCCCGCCAGTGCTACCTGCCGATGAACGCCCTGCTGCTGAAACTCATCAGGGAGAACAAGGGCAAATTCCGCTGCTCGTTCTCGATCACGGGCATCGCCATCGAGCAGTTCCGCGCCTTCGCCCCCGAGGTCCTCGACTCGTTCAAGGAGCTGGCGGCGACGGGATGCGTGGAATTCCTGGCCGAAACCTACTCCCATTCGCTGGCCTCGCTGGCTTCGAAGGAGGATTTCCAGGAGCAGGTGAAGCTGCACACCAGCCTCATCAAGAAGGAGTTCGGGCTGAAACCCACGGCGTTCCGCAACACGGAGCTGATCTATTCGGACGAGATCGGCGAGATGGTGGCCGGCATGGGCTTCCGCACGATGCTGGCTGAAGGCGCCAAGCACGTGCTGGGCTGGAAATCGCCCAACTACGTCTACGCCAACGCCATCGACCAGAAACTGCGCCTCCTGCTGCGCAACTACAAACTCTCGGACGACATCGCCTTCCGCTTCTCGAACAAGAGCTGGGACGAGTGGCCGCTGACGGTGGACAAATACGTGCATTGGCTGGCTTCGGACGAAACGCCGGGCGAGGTGGTGAACCTATTCATGGACTACGAGACCTTCGGCGAGCACCAGAATGCCGACACGGGCATCTTCGAGTTCATGCGTGCGCTGCCCAAGGCGGTTCTGGCGAAGAAGAACGGACTGGAGTTCGCCACGGTGACCGAAGCGGCGAAGAAATACCAGCCGGTGGCCGTGCTCCACTGCCCGCACGTGATGTCGTGGGCCGACGAGGAGCGCGACGTGACGGCATGGCTGGGCAACGAATTGCAGAACGAGGCGTTCTCGAAACTCTACGCCCTGAAGGAGAAGGTCGCGGCGCTGAAAAACCCCGATTTCGACTACGTGTGGAGTTTCATGCAGACCTCCGACCATTTCTACTATATGGCCACCAAGTGGCTGTCGGACGGCGACGTGCACTCCTATTTCAACCCCTACGATTCGGCTTACGACGCCTTTATCAACTACATGAACGTCCTCTCGGATTTCGGCATCGAGCTGGACAAGGCCATGGAGGCCAAAGCGGTGAAAAAGCGGGCCTGAGCGTCCCGCAGACAACGGCAGAACGGGTTCCCGCGGGGACCCGTTTTTTTATTTCGCACAATCCGCCCGCAGGGTGTACAACCGATGCCTTATTTGCTTACATTTGGCCCGGTCAAAGCATCGTTATATGATATGAATAGCGTCCTCATCCTGCTGAACAGCCTCAACGACTGGAAGCCCTACTGCGAAACCGATTCGCTCGTCACCGTCACCGACTACCTCGAGTACCGTTACGGGGAGCGGAAGCCCAAACTGGTCATCAACCTGAGCGACGACTACGGCTACAACTCCGAGGGCTATTACTGCTCGCTGCTGGCCCAGGCCCGGGGACACCGGGTGCTGCCGGGCGTCGAGACCCTCAACAAACTCGAATCGGGCGCCGGAGTCCGCATGACCCGCAACCTGCAGCAGCTGTGCCACCAATGGATCGAGCGCAACCGCATTTCGGACGAAATCTGGCAGTTCAACATCTACTTCGGGACCTGCCGGGAAAAGGGGCTGGAGAAGATCGCCCGCTTCATCTTCGACCTCTACCCCTGCCCGATCCTGCGCGTCGTGATGAACAACCATGCCCGCAACCAGATCGAATCGGTGCAGGCGCTGGCGCTGCGCCAGCTCTCGGAGAGCGAGCAGGACGATTTCGCCAATGCGCTGGACTGCTTCAACAAGAAGGTCTGGCGGTCGCCGCGCTCGGCCAAGCCCGCGCGTTACAATCTCGCCATCCTCTACGACCCGAACGAAAAGTTCCCGCCCAGCGACAAGGCGGCGCTCGACAAATTCCTCGAGGTGGCCCGGAAAATGAACATCCACGCCGAACTGATCAGCGAGGTGGTCATGCGGCTGATGGAGTTCGACGCGCTGTTCATCCGCACGACCACCTCGCTCAACCACTACACCTTCCGCCTCGCCCAGCGGGCCGCGATGAACGACATCGCCGTGATCGACGACCCCGAGTCGATTATCCGCTGCACGAACAAGGTCTACCTGTGCGAACTGTTCGAAAAGGCCCGCATTCCGGCCCCCGCCTCGCAGCTGCTGTTCCGGCTCAACGAATACACCTTCGCCGAGATCAGCGAACGCCTCGGGGCGCCCTTCATCCTCAAGATTCCCGACGGATCGTTCTCGGTGGGCATGCACAAGGTCGCGGACGAAGAGGAGCTGCGCACGGCCCTCGCCGAGATGTTCGAACATTCGGCCGTGCTGCTGGCCCAGGAGTTCATCCCCACGGAGTTCGACTGGCGGATCGGCCTGCTCGACGGCGAGCCGCTCTTCGCCTGCAAATACTACATGGCCAAGGGACACTGGCAGATTTACAACCACGCCCACGACGACACGGGCCGCAACCTGTGCGGAGCGTGGGAGACGCTGCCGCTCTACAACGTCCCGCAGAAGGTGATCGACACGGCGGTCAAAGCCGCGGCGCTGATCGGCAAGGGATTGTACGGCGTGGACCTGAAACTAATCAACGGCAAGGCCGTGGTGATCGAGATCAACGACAACCCGTCGATCGACCACGAGGTCGAGGATGCCGTACTGGGCGACGAACTCTATTACCGCATCCTCAACCACTTCATCCACTGCCTCAACCGCCTGCACGCCCAATGACGCCGCCGCTCGCAATACGCCCGGCGACGGCCGGGGACCTCGACGCCGTGGAGGCCGTCGAACGGCACGCCTTCCCGGAAGGGGAAGCCTTCTCGCGGCGGCAGCTGCGCTATCTGCTGGAACATGCGCAGGGGGCCTGTTACGTCGCCTGCCGCAACGGGGAGGTCGTCGGGTATATCGCGCTGCTGACACGGCGCACGGCCCGCAACCTGCGCATCTACTCCGTGGCGGTCGATCCCGCGGCCCGCGGCTGCGGAGCCGGGCAGGCACTGCTGGATGCGGCGATTGCGCTGGCCCGGCAGCTGGGACTGCATGAAGCGACGCTCGAGGTAAACGTCACGAACGACCCGGCGCTGCGGCTTTACGCCCGCAACGGATTCCGGTCCGGAAAACTG
The DNA here is from genome assembly GCA_001941065.1 of Alistipes sp. Zagget8. Lineage (GTDB taxonomy): Bacteria > Bacteroidota > Bacteroidia > Bacteroidales > Rikenellaceae > Alistipes. The sequence goes on along the minus strand of MSHJ01000009.1, from coordinate 397,109 downwards.
CTGCGCGGCTACTACCACGACGGCGCCGACGCCCTGAGGATGTCGCTCAGGATTGCCGGCGAGCCCCGAGAATAGCCTCCTTGTTCGTCTCGGCCCACTCCACCAGCCCGAAAATATGCGGCAGCAGGCTCCGGCCGCGCTCCGTAAGGCAATACTCCACCCGCGGAGGCACCTCGGCATAGACCTCGCGGCGGACCATTCCGTCGGTTTCGAGCATCCGCAGCGTGACGGTCAGCATGCGGTGCGAAATGTCGCCCAGCGTGCGGTGGATTTCGCTGAAACGCATCACCCCGTTGGCGTGGAGCGTCAGCAGCACCAGCATCGACCATTTGTCCCCCAGCCGGCTCAGGATGTCCCGGATCGGGCAGCAGCCCGTGGGTGTGAAATTTTTCAGATTTTTTTCCGCTTCCATCCGTTTGGTATTCAGCAATGGTTACTTATGCGTAACCAGCTTATTTTCAAGTGCGTTCTTGTTTTTACAGGCAATTCGCCCTATATTTGCATGCAAAGGTAACAAACTTACTGAAAATAACCATTGTCTCACTAAACGCATCGCAATTATGGCAAAGAGAGTCGCCGTCGTGGCCGTGAATCCCGTAAACGGGATGGGCCTGTTCCAGTATCTGGAAGCATTTTTCGAGAACAAGATTCCTTACAAGGTGTTTGCCGTCGCCGACACGCGGGAGATCCGCACCAATTCGGGCGTCGGACTGACCGTCGACGGTGTAATCGCCGACCTCAGGGGGCATGAGGACGATTTCGACGCCCTGGTGTTCGCCTGCGGCGACGCCGTGCCGGTCTTCGCACAGCATGCCGGCGAGCCTTGGAACAAAGACCTGATGGAGGTGCTGAAAACCTTCGGGGAAAAGGACAAACTGATGATCGGCCACTGCGCCGCGGGGATGATGTTCGGATTCGCAGGCATCGCCGCCGGACGGCGCGTCGCCGTGCATCCGCTGGCCAAGGCCGCCGTAACGGGGCCCGTCGCCACGGACGCCGCCTTCGAGATCGACGGCAATTACTACACCGCACAGGAGGAGCACGCCATCCCGGCGATGATCCGGCAGGTAGTCGAGGCGCTGAAATAGCTTCGAAACGAAATCCCCGGCTCTGTGGAGCCGGGGATTTTCAGTTATTTTCCGGAAAAGGAATCGTAGACGAGCCGCGAAATGCGGGCGATGACAGCGGCGTTGGTCCGGTCGTCCTCGCGGGAATCCATCACGAAAACCGCAATCGAATAGCTGCGTCCGTCGGGCAGGCGGACAATGCCGATGTCGTTGTCAGCGACCATCACCCCCTGCGCATCGCGGAACGCGCTGCCGGTCTTGTGCGCCACGGCGACATCCGCAGGCAGCAGGCCCCGGAGTTTGTCGGGACCCGTTTCCGTCGCGAACATCGTTTCCAGCAGGAAATCGCCGTATGCGGCGGAAAGGAGCTCCCCGCGGCGGAAACGTTCGAGCAGCCGCACGGCGGCCAGCGGCGTGGTCCAGTTGAGATACTGGTTATCCGTATGGCGGTGCATCGTCTCCTCGTCGGCCACGATCGCCGCTTCGCCGGCATCCAGTCCGGCGATGTAGCGGTTCACGGTCTCCGGACCGCCCAGAAACCGGAACAGCAGGTCGCAGACGTTGTTGTCGCTCTGCGCGACGCTGTACGCCAGCAGTTCCGCCACGGTGAACCGGCCGCCCCCGGGGCAGGCCTCGCGCAGCGGCGACCACGTATCGGGAAGCAGGTCGGACCTACGAACCGGAATGCGTGTCGTGAGGGGAAGGCCGCGGCGGTCGAGGCGGTCGAGCACGGCCAGCGCCTGGTGGAACTTATAGACGCTCATCGTGGGATAGCGGTGTCCGTTGTTCACCACGAGCGTATCGCCGTCGCCGAACACCACGGCGACGCCCACCGTCGCCCGCACCGAATCGGTCAGGGCGCGGACGGCACGTTCGAGAGAGCCGTCACGGGCCGAAAGGGGCAGGACCGCCGCCAGGCAGCAGCAGAGCAGCAACAACCGTTTCATGGCGTGTCAGCCTTTCCGTTTGTAACGCGAGGGCGAGGTGCCCGTATGCTGTTTGAAATACTTGCCGAAGAAGGACTGCGTCGAGAAATTCAGGTGATAGGCAATCTCCTGGATGCTCATCCCGGAATATTTGAGCAGGGCTTTGGCTTCGAGAATCACCGACTCGTCGATCCACCGCGCAGCGGTCTTGCCGCTCACCTCTTTCACCACCGAGGAGAGGTATTTGGGCGTGATATTGAGCTGTTTGGCGTAGAAGCTCACGTTGCGTTCCTTTTTGTTGTACTGCTGCAAAAGCGACATGAATTCGTCGAACAGCACCTCGCAGCGACCCTGTTTTATCTCGCCGGGCTGCTCGCGCTGGTTGATCTCGGTGATGATGTAGAACGCCGTGGTGAAGAGCGTGCGGATGATCTCGTGGCGGTAGCGCTCCTTGTCGCTGCGCAGCATGGTCTTGATCAACTGGAACAGCTGGCGGATTTCGTCCACGTCCTGCGGCGTCACCTCCAGCACCGGGGCCTTGCCGAAACGCATGTAGACCGGCAGCGAGGTCGAAAGGTCGATCTGGATTTCGTTGACGAACGATTTCGAGAAGGCCAGCAGGTAGGCTGCGGCGTTCGACGAACATTTGACCGTGCGGATGATCGAATCGGGATTGAAAAAGACGATGGTGTTGGGCTTGATGTTGTAATTCTGCATGTCGATCGACACCGTGGCCTCGCCCGCCATCATAATGATGGCCGTGAAACCGTCGATCGAGGTCGGATAGTCCGCCGTGGTGTTCTTGTCGGCCGTGAGCGTGGAGATGACCAGATCGTCCGAAAGGTAAAAGACATCGCTCATCTCCTTCTTGAGCCGGGAGATGGATACTTTGCGCAGATTTTCGCGTCCGCCGCCACGTGTCATTTTGCCATTATCCGCCATATCGTCGTAGTTTTTCCGACAAAAATAACAATTACCGCTTAAAATCACAAGTAAGGAAATAAAAAACTTATTCCGCGGCTGATCGTCGTTATCGCGGTCTGCGACCGCGTTTACAAATCTGACCCACCCCGGCTAAGAGCCGGGCTTCAGGGGCGATGCCCGGGTGTCGGAGATCGAGCTTCTTCTGTTTACAACCTACCTTCTCAAGCGGGCCGTTCACACATCACCTGCAGACCGCCGGCAAGGCACTCGATGTGAAGCGGAAATTCAGCGCCCTTCTGTCCGTCGACATCCGTCGGTTCGTTGACCGTCGAGCGGATGTCGATCCGCCGCGCCTGCAGGTGGCGCACGATCTTCGGACTCCCGCCCGCCAGGTAACGGCACATGGCCAGCGTAGAACGGAAAAAGTTCTTCTTCTCCAGCAGGATGCAGTCGAAAAGCCCGTCCTTGATCGACGAACGGCGGGCCAGGTGGAAACCGCCGGCCGTCTCGCCGTTGAAGACCAGCACCATCAGCGACCGCAGGTCGAAGCGTTCACCGTCGGCCTCGACCTCGAGCGGAACGGCGTGCATCGAACGGAACTCCTTCACCCCCTCGATGATATAGGCCAGTTTGCCGATCTTGTGTTTGCGCTCGTCGGGCGTGCGCTGCGAGGTGGTCGTGAAAATGCCGAACGAAAAGATATTGACGAACCACAGCCCGTTCACACACCCCACATCGACCCGGTCGACGCTTCCCGAGGCAATCTGACGCGCCGCCTCGAGCGGCTCACGCGACATGCCCAGCGCCCCGGCGAAATCGTTGGCCGTGCCTGCGGGAACGACCCCGACAGGAATATCCAGCCCTTTGCGTTTCATGGCGTTGACCACATAGTTGACCGTGCCGTCGCCGCCCGCCACGACCATCAGGTCGATCGTCTCGTTCCCGTCGAAGGGATTGGCGCAGAAATCGATCAGCTGGGGCGTGATCTCGTATCCGTAAGCCCGGAAAACGGTGCAGATAGCCTCGATGTTACGGGCAATCTTTCCTTTGCCCGACCGCGTGTTGTAAAGAAATACCGCTTGTTTCATATTCCGTTATTGCATAATCAGCGCTTCCATAGCCGGCGAGATATACTCCTCGTACCCGTCGCCGTCGCCCGCAAGGATAAAGTAGACCTTCATTCCGGGCATCCGCTTCGCGGCGGCCAGCGCATCGTCGGCCCCCATCGCCAGGAACATCGTCCCCAGGGCGTCGGCCTCGGCGCAGGTCGGAGCCGCGACAGTCACCGACAGCAGGCGCGAAAGGGCGCTGCGCCCCGTGCGCGGGTCGATGGTGTGGGCCACCTTGTTCCCTCCGGCGTCGAGGTAGAAACGGCGGTAGTTGCCCGAGGTGGCCAGTCCGCCCTCGTGCAGCCGGATGCGTTTCTGGAGGTATTCGCCGTTCGACATATTGCCGTCGAAAGGGGTCTCGATGCCGATGCGCCACCCTTCGCCCCCGGGATTGACACCCCGGCAGCGGACCTCGCCGCCGATGTCGACGAGGTAGTTTTCGGCCCCGTATTTCTCGACCAGCGCCGCCAGCAGGTCGACCGTATAGCCCTTGGCGACGGAGTTGAAATCGAGCTGCACGCGCGGATCGTCCTTGACGAGCCGTCCGGCTTCAATGCGCACCTTCTCGCGTCCCACGAACTCGAGAATCGAATCGACATTGGGGTGTTCGAGGCGCTCCTTCCCGGCGAAGCCCCACGCCTCGACCAGCGGTTTCACGGTCACGTCGTAACGCCCGTCGCTCAGGGCCCCGATGCTGTCCGCCAGATGCAGGTTGAAGGCGATATGGCGGTCTACGGAGTCCGTTTCGTTGCGGTTCAGACGGCTCAGCAGCGACGTTTCGTCGTAGATCGACATCGACGCCTTGGCCTCGCGGTCGAGCTCCATGACTGCGGCGTAAAGCTCCTGCGCCGAAACGCCCCGCACGTCGGCCACCACGCGCAGCGTCGTGCCGAGCATCACCCCTTCGACCGTCGTATACGCCGGACGGCGTTCGCAGCCGCAAAAACCGGCCGCGGCGAGCGCGGTCAGAACCCCGCAGATACCCTTTTTCAGCATAATTTTCACTCGTTTAGCCGCAAAAGTACGATTTTCCCTGTAAAATTGTAGTTTTTAGGGCTTAAAATGAAAATAATTGTGAATTATGAATTATGAATTATGAATTATTTCATACCTTTGCAAAACGCTCTGGCGTTATCCACAGTAAGGAGGATGCGTCGTAGAGTGGAACGTAAATAAATTTACATAATGGCTTATTTAACAGCTGAGAAAAAGCAGGAGCTTTTCGGCCAGTACGGCAAGTCTAACACCGACACGGGTTCGCCCGAAAGTCAGATCGCGTTGTTTTCCTACCGTATCAGCCACCTTACGGAACACCTCAAGGCTAACAAGCACGATTTCGGAACCCAGCGCGCACTGCTGCGCCTGGTAGGTAAGCGTCGCGCGTTGCTGGAGTACCTCAAGGAGATCGACATCGAGCGCTACCGCGCAATCGTGAAAACGTTGAACCTCCGCAAGTAGTCCCGAGGAAGAGATGAAGGCAATTCCCGACGAGGGGTTGCCTTCATTTTCATTGTGAAAAACAATTCGAAAACACTCATAGGTTTAAAATTTTTATGGAAGAAAAGAAGCTGTACAACGCAGTCCGTAAAACGATCACCCTGGCCGACGGACGCCAGATCGAGATCGAAACGGGCAAACTGGCCAAACAGGCCGACGGCTCGGTCGTCGTCAAGATGGGCGACACGATGCTGCTCGGTACCGTCGTGGCCGCCAAGGATGCAAAACCCGACACCGATTTCATGCCCCTGCAGGTAGAGTACAAGGAGAAGTACGCCTCCATCGGCCGCTACCCCGGAGGTTTCATGAAGCGCGAAGGCCGCGCAAACGACAGCGAGATCCTCGTTGCCCGTCTGATCGACCGCGCACTCCGCCCCCTGTTCCCCGCAGACTACCACGCCGAGGTCTACGTGACGGTAAACCTCATTTCGGCTGACAAGGACATTCAGCCCGACGCGCTGGCCGGACTGGCCGCCTCGGCAGCACTGGCCGTTTCGGACATTCCGTTCGGAGGCCCCATCTCGGAGGTCCGCGTCGCCCGCATCGACGGACAGTACGTCATCAACCCCAACTACTCGGAGATGGAGAAGGTCGACCTCGACATCATGGTCGCCGGTACAATCGACAACATCCTGATGGTCGAGGGCGAGATGAAGGAGGTTTCGGAAGAGGTGATGCTCGGCGCCATCAAGTTCGCGCACGAGGAGATCAAGAAGCACTGCGCCGTACAGATCGAGCTCTCGAAGGAGCTGGGCAAGGATGTGAAACGCACCTACTGCCACGAGGTCAACGACGAGGAGCTGCGCCAGACGATTATCAAGGAGCTCTACGACAAGGCTTACGCCATCGCCACGAGCGGCACGATGAAGCACGAGCGCGAGGAGAAATTCAACGCCCTCGAGGCCGAGTTCGCGGCACGCTACTCGGAGGAGGAGCTCGCAGAGAAGGCTCCGCTGATCCACAAATATTTCCACGACGACGTGCAGAAGATGGCCATGCGCAACATGGTCCTCGACCTGGGACAGCGTCTCGACGGCCGCAAGACCGACGAAATCCGTCCGATCTGGTGCGAGGTGGGCTATCTGCCCGCGGCTCACGGATCGGCGATCTTCACCCGCGGTGAAACGCAATCGCTGACGACCGTGACGCTCGGCACGAAGCTCGACGAAAAAGTCAAGGACGAGGTGCTGGTGCAGGGCACCGAGCAGTTCGTGCTCCACTACAATTTCCCGCCCTTCTCGACGGGCGAGGCCAAGGCAGCCCGCGGCCTGAGCCGCCGCGAGATCGGCCACGGACACCTGGCATGGCGTGCCCTGAAACCGATGATTCCGCTGGGCGAGGAGAATCCCTACGCCGTGCGCGTGGTATCGGACATCCTCGAGTCGAACGGCTCGTCGTCGATGGCGACGGTCTGCGCCGGAACCCTCGCGCTGATGGACGCCGGCGTGAAGATCAAGAAACCCGTATCGGGTATCGCCATGGGTCTGATCTCGGATTCCGCAAGCGGCAGGTGGGCCGTGCTGTCGGATATTCTGGGCGATGAGGACCACCTGGGCGACATGGATTTCAAGGTGACGGGTACCGCCGACGGTATCACCGCCACGCAGATGGATATCAAGGTCGACGGACTCTCCTACGAGGTGCTGGCCGCCGCGCTGGAGCAGGCCCGCAAAGGCCGTATGCACATCCTCGGCAAACTCACCGAGTGCATCGCCGCACCGCGCGAGGACTACAAACCCTGCGTACCGCGCATCGTACAGATCACCATCCCGCAGGATATGATCGGTTCGGTGATCGGCCCGGGCGGAAAGGTCATCCAGGACATCCAGAAGACCACGAACACCACCATCACCATCACCGAGAACAACAACCAGGGGTATGTCGACATCTTCGGCATCGACAAGGAAGCTCTCGACGGTGCGCTGGCCCGCATCAAGGCCATCGTGGCCATCCCCGAGGTGGGCGAGACCTACCACGGCAAGATCCGTTCGATCGTGGCCTTCGGCGCCTTCGTCGAAATCATGCCCGGCAAGGACGCCCTGCTCCACATTTCGGAGATCGACTACAAGCGCTTCGAAACCATGGAGGAGACCGGCCTGAAAGAGGGCGACGAGATCGACGTGAAACTGATCGGCGTAGACCCCAAGACCAACAAACTCAAACTGTCGCGCAAGGCGCTGCTTCCCAAGCCCGAGGGTTATGTGGAGCGGGAACGCCGCCCGCGTCCCGAGCGCGGAGAGCGTGGTGAGCGCCGCGGCGGCGAACGCCGGGAGCACCACGAGCACAAAGAGGAGTAAAAACGACTGTTAATGTGGATATTTCGGACGGAAATAGACCGTTTTTCCGTCCGGGATATTGCATAATTAGCAAGAGTTTTTTATATTTGCGCTGTTCCGCGGGCCGAGAAGAGGCCGGCCGCTCCCGGAAACGGAGGCTGGAACCGACTGAAAAGAGGCAAACAATTTAAAATAAACACATTAATTTACCCTATTATGAAAAACTTAATGAAATTGAGCGTTGTGCTCGTAGCTGCCGCGCTGGCATTCTCGAGCTGTAATTGCTTCAAGAAGATGGCTCAGAACCGGGACGACATCAAACTGACGGTCACTCCCGAAATTCTGACGCTGAACAACGGCACCGTTGCCGCTGACATCAATGTCACGTTCCCCGTAGAGTACTTCAACAAGAAGGCTATCATCAAGGTTACTCCCGTCATCGTATTCGAGGGCGGCGAGGTCGCCGGCGCTACCAAATACTACCAGGGCTCGAAGGTAGACGAGAACTATGCAGTCGTAGACAAGATCAACGGCGGCAATTTCACGCAGCACGTGGAATTCCCCTACGATCCCCGCATGGACCAGTGCGCCCTGCAGCTCCGCGCCGAGATCAAGTGCCCGAAGGGCAAGGCCAAGGAGTTCGTGCTCGTTAACCTGAACACCGGCGCCATCCCCACCAAGGAGCAGGCTGCCGTGCTGGCCGGCAACGACGCCGCTGCCAAAGCCGCTATCGCCAAGGAGTTTGGTCTGACCGTCGCTTACGGTCTGAACACCCTGCAGAAGGACCTCAAGTACGGCGACCTGATGGATCAGATGGCCAACGACTACAAGAAGGTGACCACCGTGGTTGACAAGACCGACCTGCTCTACGCAATCAACTCGTCGGCCGTGACGAAGAAGAACGAGAAGAACGCCGACCTCGGCGCCTTCAAGGCAAACGTAGACAAGAACCTCACGAACGACCGCGCCACGCAGAACATCGCCGTGAAGGGCTATGCTTCGCCCGACGGTCCGGTGAAATTCAACGACAAACTCTCGCAGGCCCGCAGCGAGTCGGGTAAGAAGGTCGTTGCCAAACTGCTGAAGGACGCCGGTCTCGACATCGACGCCGCTGCCTACGGTGAGGACTGGGACGGCTTCAAGGAGCTGGTCGAGAAATCGAACATCAAGGACAAGAACCTCATTCTCCAGGTGCTGAGCCTTTACAACTCGCCCGCAGAGCGTGAGACCGAGATCAAGAACATGTCGACGGTATTCGAGGAACTGAAGAAAGACGTGCTTCCCGAGCTGCGCCGTTCGCAGATCGTCAACAGCACCGACCTCCAGGGTCTGACCGACGCCGAGATCATGGCTGCTTACCGCAACGGCGGCGAGCTGACTGTTGAGCAGTATCTCTATGCCGCTCAGGAACTGGCCAACGGTGCCGACGAGCAGGTTGCCATCCTGACCGCCGCTTCGAAGAAATTCAACGACGCCCGCGTATGGAACAACCTCGGCGTGGCTCAGACGCAGGCCGGCGACAAGGCCGCTGCCCTGAAATCGTTCGAGAAGGCTGCCAAGCTGGATTCGTCGAAGGAGCTCAACAAGAACCTGCTGCTGGCTAACCTGGCCAACAACAACACCGCAGAGGCCAAGAAATACGCTGCTGCCGCCGACGCTCAGGCCAAGGCTGCCCTGGCTGCCGCCGAGGGTGACTACAAGGCTGCCGCCAAGGGTCTCGAGGGTTACAACGAGGCTATCGCGCTGGTTCAGTCGAACGACCTGGCCGGTGCCAAGAAGGCTATCGCCAAGGACAACTCGGCCGACGCCGATTACCTGCGTGCCGTGATCGCCACGAAGGAAGGCGACCTCAAGACCGCAGAGGCTCAGCTGAAGAGCGCCGTTTCGAAGAATCCCGCGCTGGCTCAGAAGGCTGCCAAGGATGTCAACCTGAAACCGCTGCAGAAATAATTCCCCGCGAACTGACAAAAAGAGCCTGGGCCGGAACGGTTCAGGCTCTTTTTTTGCATCCGTCCCGAAAGGGAGGGAGGGCCGGACAACAAATGCGAAAGCAGGCCCGTTTTTAAAATAATTGGTCCGGAAGCGACGCAGGATCGAATAATTTTTCTAATTTTGTAAAAAACAAGATCGTATGGAATACGCCAACCAGCTGAACGAATATGCCCCGGCATGGAGCGCCGGAGAGGTCGACGCCGAGGTCGCCCGCATCCGCAAGGTTGCCGAAGCTCGCAACCACAATACCGAAGTCTACAAATTCTGCTATTCGGCCATCGACCTCACGACGCTGTCGTGCAACGATTCGGTGACCTCCGTCACGGAGTTCGCCCGCAAGGCCGCGGAATTCTACCAGAAATACCCCCACATTCCCAACGTGGCGTCGATCTGCATCTACCCGGCGTTCGTGGAGACCGTGGGGCTGGCCGTGGACGGCACGCCGATGAAGATTACGAGCGTCGGCGGCGGATTTCCCGCAGCGCAGACGTTCCTCGAGGTGAAAGCCCTCGAGGTGGCGATGGCCGTGGAGAACGGCGCCGACGAGGTGGACATCGTGCTGAACGTGGGCCGTATGCTCACAGGCGAGTACGACGAAGCGGCCAATGAGGTGGAGGTGATCCGCACGGAGATGGACGAGGATGTGGTCCTGAAGGTCATCATCGAGTCGGGGGCGCTGAAGACTCCCGAGCTGATCCGCAGGGCTTCGCTGCTGTCGATGTTCGCCGGGGCCGATTTCGTGAAGACCTCGACGGGTAAGATCGACGTGGCCGCAACGCCCGAAGCCGCCGTGGTGATGTGCGTGGCCATCAAGGACTATTTCGACAAGACGGGCCGCAAGGTGGGCTTCAAGGCCGCAGGCGGAGTCCGCACGGCTCAGGATGCCGCGCTCTACTACACCATCGTCGAGGAGATTCTCGGCAGGGAGTGGCTTACGACAGACCTGTTCCGCATCGGCGCATCGTCGGCCGCCAACAACCTCCTCACGGCCATCGAAGGCAAAGAGGTGAAATATTTCTAACCGTCCGGAATTTCCGGCGGTGACAGGCAGCAGTTCCTTCCGAAGGAACTGCTGTTTTTCATATCCGGGGGAGGAAAAACGGAGACGGCGTAAAATATCCGGGCTGCATGATCGTCTGCATAAGTAGAAAGCAACGGCAATGACAACCCGAAAACGAAAGATCGTCCTATACACCTTCGACTGCACCGGATGCGGTTACTGCGTCAGGGTCTGCGGCAGCAAGGTCCTCAAATTGGTGGACAACGGCGTCTGCCGTTTCGTCAATATCGCCGACGCGTCGCGCTGCAACGGATGCGGACGGTGCGAACGGCGATGCCCCCACGGAGCTATTTCACTTAAAACCGATCATATCATGAAAGAAAAACTGAAAACCGCAGGTTTCTGCCTCGGAGGCACGGCCCTGCTGGCACTGGGCGTGGCCGTGACCATGTGGCTGTGGAACGCCCTGATCCCCGGAATCATCGGCTGGACGAGCATCAACTACTGGCAGGCGCTGGGACTGATGCTGTTGATCCGGCTGCTCTTCGGGCATTTCGGACCCTTCGGGGGCTTCGGGCATCCGCGCATGTCGCGCCGCGAGCACCGGCACCTGCACGAAGCGATGCGCGGGATGTCGCACAGCGAAAAACGGGAATTCATCCGCCGCCGGATGCGGGGTTTGTGCGAACGGGAACAGTCCGCCGATGAAGCCGGAAAAGAATAATCCGGCCGAGGTATTCGAAAACTACCGCCGGCAGCTGCGGACCTTTATCGCGCGGCGCGTGGACTCCGAGGCGGAGGGCGAGGACATCCTCCAGGAGGTGTTCATGCGCTTCGTGCAGACCGACACGGTGAACCCCATCGGACAGGTCGCGGCATGGCTCTTCCGCACGGCCCGCAACCGCATCATCGACCACAGCCGCAAACGCCGCGAGGAGCGGATGCCGCAGATGCGCGAACAAGACGACGAAAGCGGATTCGTGAGCGAAATCACGGCCCTGCTGGCCGACGACAGCAGTTCGCCGGAGATGGAGTACCTGCGGGCGCTGGTCTGGGAGGAGGTCGAAAAGGCCCTCGGCGAACTGCCCGCCGCCCAGCGCGACGTGTTCGAACTGACCGAGATGGAGGGATTCACCTTTCGGGAACTCGCCGAGGACACCGGAATCCCCGTGGCGACCCTGCTGTCGCGCAAGCACTATGCGATAAAATACCTCCGCAGCCGGCTGGCGGACATCTACGAGGCATTTCTCACGGACTGATCCGGCCCCTATACGTGAAAAGCGGCGGCCCTTTGCAGGGGCCGCCGCTTTCAGTCGGCAGGAAGAGCCTCAGATCGAATCCGTGACCACGATGCTCAGCGAGTCGACCGTCCCGGCATCCGGAACGCCTTCGGCCGGAACGTCGAGTTCGGCGGGCGAGATCAGGTGCGGGGGCTCCGCAGTCGGCTGAACACCATCCAACATTTCGTCGCGCACCACCATCGACTGGAAATTGTTGCGCCGGACGGCCGCCACAACGACGATGACGATCACCGCCACGGCCACGATAATACCGATCAGTTTCTTAATCATTCCTTATCCTCCTCCTTTAGTATCCCGATGGCCCGCACGATCACGTTGTCCACAGGGTAAATATTTGCATAATAGCCGTTGTCCTCCAGCGTCGTGTTGCGTCCGATGTAGGCCCGGAGCTGAGCCTCGATCAGCCGGCGCGAACGGGCGATGTCACCGGCACGCGGCGCAACCCCCTTGCGGGCGGCATAGCGGATGAAATCGTCCACGAGCGTCTTATCGCTGTCGAGCAGCGCCTGCAGTTCGTCGATGGTCTTCACGGCGTTGAGCGCCTCGCGGTGCCGGTCGGCATACTCGATCGTATAGCGGTAGAGGATGTTGCGACCCGCCACCTCGACGAAATATTTCGTCACATCGGTCGTATCGGCCGGAATGAACACGTCCGGCATAATGCCTCCGCCGCCGTAAACCACCTTGCCGCCCGGCGTCGTCCGCTTGAGCGAATCGGCGAAATGGATGCTGTCGGCCGAGAAAAACTCGTTGTTCTTATAGCGGTTCCAAATATCCTCCTCGTAACCCGCGTCATCGCCGATGGTGTAGGGCTTCTGGATCGAACGGCCCGTCGGCGTGTAGTAACGCGCCGTCGTCAGCCGCAGGGCCGATCCGTCGCTGTACGGAATCTGACGCTGCACGAGTCCCTTGCCGAACGAACGGCGTCCAACAATCGTACCACGGTCGTTGTCCTGCAACGCCCCGGCGAGGATTTCGCTCGACGAAGCGCTTCCCTCGTCGATCAGCACCACGACCTCCATGTCCTGCGCCGAGCCGTTGCCGTCGGCGTATTCCCGGAGCTGCTCGTGGCGGCGGTCTTCGGTGTAGACGATCAGCTGGTCCTTATGCAGGAATTCGTTGGCCACGGCGATCGCCTGGTCGAGGAACCCGCCCGAATTGCCCCGAAGGTCGAAAATCAGCTTCGTGACCCCTTCGGCACGCAGCGAGGCCAGCGCCTTGTGGAACTCGTCGTAAGTCGTGCGGGCGAACTGCCCCAGCTTGACGTAACCCACGCCGTCGACGATGCGGAAGGCCGATTCGATACTCCTGATCGGGATCACGCCGCGTTCGACGTCGATCGGCACCAGTCCGGAGATGCCCTGCCGCCCGATACCCAGATGCACCGTCGTGCCGCGCGGACCGCGCAACATCTTCACGACGTTGTTCTGGGGTATCTTGCGCCCGGCGACCACCGAGTCGCCGATTTCGATGATGCGGTCCCCGGCCTTGATGCCGGCCTTGTCGCTGGGACCCTGCGGAATGACATTCAGCACGATCACCGTGTCGGTGGCCATGTTGAAAACCACGCCGATACCGTCGAACTCCCCTTCGAGGGGTTCGTTCAGCGCCTGCATCTCCGAAGCGGGGATATAGACCGAATGGGGGTCGAGCTCCTTGACCAGCAGCGGAATGACGTGCTCGGCAAGGGAGTCCATCGACACCGAATCGACATACTGGTTCTCGATCAGCGACAGCGTATAGGTCAGTTTGTTCGTGGGCAGGGCCATACGGCTGAGCATGCCCTTGAGCTGCGAGGTGGTGGTGTTGCGCCCCAGATACTGTCCCAGCACGAGGCCCAGGACCACGCCCGCGGCCAGCAGCAGCGGGAAAAGGACGGTGTGTTTCGAGTTCTTATACATTATTTGTTCTTAAAGGTATACGTCAGGCCCACGCTCAGCAGGGTCTTGGTCTGCACGTCGACATTCTGGGCGCGGTTGTAGTACAGCTCGAAACTTAACGTCGTAGTCAAGAACTTTGTTGCCTTGATGTCGATGGTATTCGTCCAGCGCACGATGGGATGGATCGGCAGGCGGGGTTTGTTCTTGATGTCCTTGTCACCCGCGTTCCACTCCTCGAAGGCAGCCAGATACTTGCTGTAATCGCTGATCTTGTTCTTCTGGCCGATGTCGGTGATCCAGCCGTAGAATCCGTAGAGCATCGTGCGGTAGCGCAGGTAGCCCGTCTTGCCGAACGTACGGTCGAAATCGATCTGGACAGACGAACCGCCCTCGTATTTCGAGGTCTTGTCGGGGTCCTCGATACCGTAAGAATAGGCCGGCTTTATCTCGATCTCTTTGCCTTCGCTGTCTTTTCCCACCTGCCGCTTGCGAATCCAGTCGTTCTCGGCAAAAGTGGCGTTCAAAGCGAGAGGCGACATATTAATCGTGATCGGGAACTTTTCCTTGGGACTCTTATAAGTGATACCGAGCGAAATATCGAGGTAAGCCGGGGTCATAAACTTGCTCTTGAGGTCGGCCTCCTCCTGTTCGGTGCGCGACTTGTAGCCGTTGACAAACTGACTGCGGAACTTGGCGATGACTCCGTAGGACCAGTTCTTCGTCATCTTGAACGACGGAGCCGTCGAAATCTCAAACTCGTCCTGGTTCTTGAACCAGATGCCCTCCTCGTTGTCGTCGACCGTGACCTTCATGCGGTTATAACCCAACTTGGCATTGAACTTGGTCTCGATGGTAAACAGGTCTTTTGTAAATATGTGTTTCAGGTTGAAGGTCGCCACCAGCGCAATGGAGTTGTCACCGCCCGAGACCGAAATCCACGGATCGTTATACGAGGTCAGCGCACCTTGCAGGCCGCCGCCGAATTCGAGGTAGTTGCGCTCCTTGCGGATGGCCGCACGCTCGGCCTTGTAGCGGGCCAGGCTGAAATAGTCGACGTCGACGGGGGTGGACTTCAGTTTATCCTGAAAAGTCACGCTCTGCTGCTCGGCATTGACCTCGTCGATCGAAATCTGGGCCGAAGCCGGAACGGATACAACCAGAAATGCCGCAAATGTGAGGATTGGGAAGAAATGTTTCATAGCGAAGCGATTCTATTGATTTTCAAGCTACAAATTTATGAATTTATTTACAAAATCCTTAACTTTGTCTGAAAGATAAACTGAAAGAACGAATTATGAAATATTTCGGAGCTCACGTAAGCGCCGCGGGAGGTGTAGACAACGCCCCCGCCAATGCGCACGCAATAGGGGCCACGGCCTTCGCACTCTTCACCAAGAACCAGCGCCAATGGATGGCCAAGCCGCTCACGGCCGCCGAGATCGACGCCTTCCGCAAGGCGTGCGACACCTACGGCTACACCCCCGGGCAGATTCTGCCCCACGACTCGTACCTCATCAACCTCGGGCATCCCGAGCAGGAGCCGCTCGAAAAATCGCGCGAGGCATTCCTCGACGAGATGAAACGCTGCGAACTGCTGGGACTCGACCGCCTGAATTTCCACCCCGGGAGCCACCTGCAGAAGATCACCGAGGAGGAGAGCCTCGACCGGATCGCCGAGTCGATCAACATCGCCCTCGACAGCACGCACGGCGTGACGGCCGTGATCGAAAACACCGCCGGGCAGGGCTCGAACCTCGGGTTCCGCTTCGAACACCTCCGCTACCTGATCGACCGCGTGGAGGATAAATCGCGCGTTGGCGTCTGCATCGACACCTGCCACGCCTTTGCCGCGGGCTACGACCTGCGGACCGACGAGGCGTGCGACGCGACGTTCGCCGAGCTGGAGCGCGTCGTGGGATTCAACTACCTGAAAGGCATGCACCTGAACGATGCGATGAAGATTCTGGGCAGCCGCGTCGACCGCCACACGCCGCTGGGCGAGGGAATGATCGGCATGGCATGTTTCCGCTACATCGCCCGCGACAAGCGGTTCGACGGCATTCCGCTGATCCTCGAGACCCCGGACGAAGCACGCTGGGGCGAAGAGATCGCCCGGCTCAAGGCATTTGCCGAAGAGGCATAGAAAAAAGGGGCTTAGAAAGCCCCTTTTACAATCTGTTCAGACAATCAAGGATGATCGCCGCGCTTTCGCGGACCTCGCCGTCGGAGATCGTAAGCGGCGGCGAGATGCGGAACGCCGTGTCGCAGAACAGGAACCAGTCGCTCAGGATGCCCGCCTCCTTGAAAAGCTCCATGATGCGGTAGAGTTTCGCCGGTTCGCCCAGTTCGACCGCCAGCAGCAGTCCCGAACGGCGGATTTCCCGAACGGCGGGATGTCCGGCGAGCAGCGATTCGTACAACGCGCCCTTCGCCTCGACGGTCTCGACCACCCGGTTGTCCAGCAGGTAGTTCAGCGCCGCCAGTCCAGCCGCACAGCAGACCGGATGGCCGCCGAAAGTGGTGATATGCCCCAGCACGGGGTTCTCCTGCAGGGTATCCATAATCCGATGGCTCGAAACGAACGCCCCCAAAGGCATTCCCCCGCCGAAGGCTTTGGCCAGGCAGACGATGTCGGGCGTGACGCCGTATTTGAGCATGGCGAACAGTTCGCCCGTGCGGCCCATCCCGGTCTGAATCTCGTCGAAGATCAGCAGCGCCCCCACCTCGTCGCAGCGTCGGCGCAGGGCCTCCAGATACCCCGGATGCGGCGGCCGGACTCCCGCTTCACCCTGCACGGGCTCGGCAAGGACGCAGGCCGTACGGCGCGTGATGCGCTCCAGATCGGCGAAATCGTTGAACGTGACGGCCTGCACGTCGGGCAGCAGGGGCCGGAACGCCCCTTTCCACTCCTCGCCTTCGGGAGCGCCCATCACGCTCATCGCCCCGTGCGTCGAACCGTGGTAGGCACGGCGCATGGAGATCAGTTCGGTACGTCCGGTATAGCGTTTGGCCAGTTTGAGGGCTCCCTCGACCGCCTCGGCACCCGAATTGACGAAATAGACGCTTTCCAGCGGCGCGGGCAGCAGCGACGCGATCTTCGCGGCGTACTCCACCTGCGGGGTCTCGACCAGTTCGCCGTAGACCATCACGTGCATATAGCGTGCGGCCTGCTCCTGCACGGCGCGGACCACGGCCGGATTCGCATGGCCGACATTGCTCACCGACACGCCCGCCACCAGGTCGAAATAGCGTTTCCCCTCCGGGGTATAGAAAAACGAGCCCTCGGCACGCGCGACCTCCACCAGCATCGGCGACGGCGAGGTCTGGGCGACATGGGCCAGAAATTGGTTGCGCAAGATCATAGGAGTCGTAATTTTTGAAGTATCGCCTCGGCGTCCTTCACGCTTTCGCGCATCCAGCCGTCGAGCACCCCAGCCTGCTCCGCGGGCGACATCTGCCAGCCGTCGACCGTAAGGCGGATGCGTTCGGAAAGCATATAAATCAGGATGGCCGCCGAAGCCGAGACGTTCAGGCTCTCGACCATGCCGCACATCGGGATGCGCAGGAATTCATCGGCCGAAGCAATCACCTCGTCGGAAATCCCGGCGTGCTCCGTGCCGAAAACCAGCGCGAAAGGTCCCTGCGTGACATCGAAGGTTTCGGGCGTCACGTCTTCGCGGTGGGGCGTCGTGGCCACGATGCGGTAACCCGCCCCGCGGAGCGCGGCGACGGCTTCCGCCGTCGAGGGGTGCTGCCGCACATCGATCCACCGCTCGGCGCCGCGGGCGATGTCGGGATTCGGCTCGAAGGAACAGAGCGTTTCCACGGTGTGCATCTCCTGCACCCCGAACGCCTCGCAATGGCGGATCAGCGCCGCGGCGTTCTGCCCGTGGTACATATTCTCGGCCAGCACGGTCATATAGCGGGTCCGCATACCGAGTGTCCTCCGCAGCACGTCGTAGCGTTCGGGCAACATGAATTCCTTCAGGCAGGCGATACGCTTCCCGCAGGGGCCGAATTCGGGTCCGAACTCCGGCAAAGCGTTATTTGCGGTATTTTTCATCGTCGTCGAGGATTTTCAGGTAACTTTCGTAGCGCGACCACGCGATCTCCCCCGCCTCTACCGCTGCGACCACCGCACAGCCCGGTTCGTGGGTGTGCGTGCAGTTGTAGAAGCGGCAGCCCGGCGCCACGCGCATCATCTCCGGGAAATAGTGCCAGAGCTCGGCATCGTCGATGTCCAGCAGTCCGAACCCCTTGATTCCCGGGGTGTCGATCACCGCCCCGCCTTCGGCCAGGGGGTACATCGTCGAGAAAGTCGTGGTGTGACGGCCCTTGTGGTGGCTGTCGGAAATCTCGCCCGTGCGGATGTCCAGCGAGGGGTCGATGGCCTGGATCAGCGTCGATTTCCCGACGCCCGAATTGCCCGACACCAGCGTCGTGCGCCCCGCCAGCAACTCCCGGACCTCCTCCACGCCCGAGCCCTCCTTCGCCGAAACCTCCAGCACCCGGTAACCGGCCCCCTCGTACACCGCGCGGAACTCCGCAACGGCCTGCGCATCCTGCAGGTCGATTTTCGAAAGCAGCACAGTCGCCGGGACCTTGTAGGCCTCGCAGGTCACCAGAAACCGGTCGGCAAACTCCTTGGGCGTCTCGGGCGAACGGAGCGTCACCATCAGCAGCGCCTGGTCGACGTTGGCAGCGATGATATGCGACTCTTTGGAGAGGTTCGAAGCCCGGCGGATCACGTAGTTGCGGCGCGGCGCGATGTCCACGATCACGCAGTCGCCGCCCTCGGCCTCGCACACCACCTCGTCGCCCACGACCACGGGGTTGGTCGACCGCACGCCCTTCAGGCGCAGTTTGCCCCGGATACGGCAGTGCAGCACCTCGCCGTCGTGTATAACGTCGTACCAGCTGCCGGTAGCCCGGACCACGGTGGCCGTAAACCTACTCTCCATCGGACGGGGTGTTTTCATCCTGCCGCGGCACCTGGTCGCCGACCCATTCCAGGAACGGGAACACGGCCTCCGAAAGACGCATGACAGGTTTGTAACTCTTTGATTTTTCGATTGTCTCCGGCCCCACGAGGGTGTAATCTTCGTTCAGGTTGTCGAACGCCGAGAAGAGGACGCTCAGCACGAGCAGGTATTTCAGCACCGAGACCGCAATGCCCAGCAGCGTATCGGCAATGCCGAATCCCGCGAAGTGGAACAATTTGCGCACCAGCCGTCCGGCGATGGCGACGACGAGGATGACCGCGACGAGCACCGTGACGAACCCGCCCGCAGCGGCGATGTCGGGGTCCAGCCGCAGCCATTCGCCGACCTGCGTGCCAAACTGCGCCGCAAGCCAGATGCCCGCAACGATGCCCGCCAGGGAGCATACCTGCAGAATGAAGCCCTGGCGCCACCCGTTCCAGACGGCCAGCACGAGCACCAGACAGACGATCAGATCAACAGCGTTCAAAAACAGCGTTTAAATTGTGTCCGTAAAGATACGAATTTTACCGGAACAGCCCAAAAAAAGTACATAAAGGACGATTTGGAGACAAGTATATAAATATAGGTGTCAATCCTCAGCGTATCACGTCGCGCAGGTTAACATTCAGTGCGTTACAGATGATGCACATGGTTTTTAGGGTCAGATTGGTCCGTCCCGCCTCGATACGGCTCAAGTTGGACCGCTCCATGTCGCAGCGGTATGCCAACTCCTGTACGGTCAGCATACGCTCCTTCCTCAACTCCTTGATCCTCGTTGAGATATACCGGATTTCCTCCTGATAATCTATTCCCATTTTAAAAATTTGAACAAAAATTTTGCTGTGCAAATTTTTATATATATATTTGCACCATGCGTATCATATATGATACCAATGTCAAGCGTCGCAAATGAGTAACAATTTGAAAATTACATGCAAAACACATCTTCATTTCAATCTTTCGTACTATGAAAAACAACTTGTTCAAAAAATTTCTGGCATTGTTTCTGACCGGAACCATGCTGGGTGCCGTCGGCTGTAAGGACTACGACGACGACATCAACGACCTGAAAGGTCAGATCGACGACCTGAAGGGCAAAATCGAGCTGAAGGCCGACGCTTCCGCCCTTCAGGCGATCACCGACAAATTGCAGAATGTCGATTTCTCGGCATTTGTCACCAACGCTCAACTGGATACCAAGCTGGCCGGCTATGTAGCGAGCAGCAAACTGGCCGAAGAAGTAGGAAAGCTCGGTTACAGAACTGAAAAAGAGATTTTGGACCTGATCGACAAGAATACGCTCGACCAGGCCGCCATCGACAAACTGATCGAAGCACAGTTCACCCTCGCCAATATCTGGACGAAGGACGTGCAGAAAGAAGTTCAGGAACTGATCAATACCGAAATCGGCAAAATCGACACGAGCGTAAGCGATGCCGACCTGACCACCATTAAACAGGAGATCGTCAAAGCGATCAACGACGACAAAGAAGTCGATGGTATCCGCAAGGCCATCTCGGAAATGGTCGGTTCGGGCTTCTCCCAGTACATGGCCGAGTACATCGCAGGCAATCAGGCCGTATGGGCCGGTCAGGTAAGCGATGCAGCCATCGCCGCCCTCGACGACGCCAATTCGGAGCTGAAAGCAAAGATCATCAGTCTGATTCCCGACAACGGTCCCGACTACGGCACGACCGGCAATGCCGCATACCTGAAAGCCAACGATCTGACAACCGTATTCGCCGAATACGACAAAAAGATCACGGCCATTTGGAGCGCCATCGACGACCTCGCCGGCCGCATCCAGTCGATCGTATTCGTCCCGACGGAGGTCGGAGCCGATTATGACGTAAACTTCGGCGGTTCGTACATTGCTGGCGCCAAAACAGCCGACAACATTCCGCTGGCTTCTTCCCCCAAAGTGAAGATCGCTTTCCGCGTAGCACCCGCAGCGCTCGCCGAAACGCTCGCCGAGCAGATCAACGACGGGGAGGTCGCAGTTTCGTTCATTCCCGAAGAGGTCAAGACCCGTGCTGCCGAAGCCGCACCCGTCACCTACGAAGGCGATGTAGAGGCCGAGGAGGGCAAGCTGATCTTCACGGCCGTTGCCGACGAGGCGCTCTACAAGGAGCTCGAAAAGGCCGACAAGACCTATGCCGTGGCCCTCTGTCTCAAACAGGAAGCCAAGAAGAACGAGGATGGCAACGGATACAAATACGTAGGCTTCGAGATCGTTTCTCCCTATATCTCGACCACGGGCGCATCGGAAGACGTCAAAGACAACTTTATCCTGGCAAAAACCGGTGAAGGAGACAAACTCGTCGCTTACAAGGATGCAGCCGTATATCCGCTGGTATGGAACTCGACCGAGACGATAACGCTGTTGAATGACTATCAGCTCGCATTCGATGTTAATCAGGAGGGCAAAGAGATCCTTTCGCTGGAAGAAGCCGCAGCCAAGTATCTGTGGGATGCAGGCGTTGCCGAAAAACTGGCATTCGCATACACCCACAAAAACGCAACCTACACTGGTAACGCCGGTGATTTCTCCAACCAGACCCAGCTCACGGTCAATCCGGCAAAGCCGCTGGACAAAGCCAATGTAAACAAGACGATTACCGTCAAAAACGCGGCAAAACAGAGCGTTGACAACGTAGGCGACGTACTCGAAGTTACCGACGATCTCGCGATTACTTACGATAATAAGAAGAGCGTTGCATGGCTCACCGGTATCAAATCGCAGGTCAAAGTCATAGGCGACAAGGCCGCCGAGCTGACGGAGATCAACGGCGTGATCGACTGGAAATATGCAACCTATGCAGCTGGCAACACCTATTCGTTCACGGTTACCGTTCCGGCCGACAAGGCAATGGATTGGGAAATGTTCAATGAGTTGCCCGCATCGATCAATGCAGAGGTAGCGGAACTTCCCGAGGATAGCAAACTGGTTCTGGACGGTCAGGCCGTACCTGCCGTAACGATCGCTCCGGTCAAGATGCTGAACGCCGAATCGGCACAGCAGCTCACGGTAACCGTAACCAAGTGGCTGAACGGCAATGGCGAAGCAACCTTCACCGCCGCACCCAAGGTAGGCTCCACCGAAACGTTCGTCAACATCTCCGGTAAGGTAACCTTCAACGGACTGCCCGCATTCTCCTACGAGATAAAGAACGAGGGTGCCAAGGTAGGTGACAACTATGAGATCTCGTTCGAGAAAGTCAACGAAACGTTCTTCAACGAGCAGTATTTCGCAAAGAAGGCAGACGTAGCTACTTTCCTGAATGGCTTGACGCTGAACTATGACGGTGTAAATGTAGCCGGAAACGACAAGGCAGACCAGATCGTTCTGCCCGCTGCGGTTACGCTCGAAAACGGCGCAACGCTCAAACTCACATTCGACGGAACGAATATCAACTGGGAGAAGCAGCCTTCGTACACCTACACCGTACCGACCGGAACGGGCAAGGGCAGCATCGTCAGCAACGACAAAGCCTTCGAGATCAAACTGACAGGTTCCTACACCCTGACCAACGAAATCTTCTCGCTCAAGGGCAACGATCTGTACCTCAAGCCCGGAGCGGCAGGCAAGAATCCGTTCATCGAGCTGAATGCCGGAGTCAAAGGAGATGCAGTCGTTCTGGACGCTATCGACCTCAAGCGCGCATACGATATGACCGCAGAGGCTAAGGCGGCAGGTGCGACAGTCGTCTACACGCTGGTAAAAGACGCTAATGACGATTACAAGACCTACGAAACCGTTTATGCGAAGGGCGACGCCTCGAAATGGCCGTTGATCTCGGGCAGCAGCATGAGCTGGCAGAACTTCATCCTGCCGTCGTGCACGGTCAAAGCCGAACTGTTCGACAAGAACAGCAAGCTTTGCGCTACGGAGAAGTTCGATATCACGCTGGTAGCCCCGATCGACTTCGATTCGTGGAACTTCTTCCAGGGCAGCGAGATCATTCTCCCGGCCGCAGGCAAAGAGGACGTTACGTTCGACATCGTGAATAAGGTGCTCGCCATGTCGGCCGACGGCAAAGAACCCGGAGAATACAACGACGGCGAGACGACCGTCACAGTCATCCCCGTCGCCATGGATATTTTCGAAAACCCGATCTACGCGAAGAGCCAAGACAACTATGCACTGTCTACGCTCGCTACGGCCGCCGACGGCTACGAATTCGAGAATACGGAGGGCGAAGTCGAATACAGCGACCTGAAATGGGCCAACAACCTGCCCGTCGTAGGCGTAACGTTCGACAAGAAGACCGGCGTCATCACGGCAACGGCCAGCAACGAGTCGGTAGCAGCCACGACAGCGACGATCGACGTAACCTACAAGTATCGCTTCGCTTACGAGCCTGTCAAGGACAAGACCGGCAAGGTGACAGGCTACGAGAAGAAGCCGTTCACGAAGACGATCAAGATCAGCTTCAAGAAATAACACCCGGAGTTAGCTTCCCGGGACCATTGGTCCCGGGAAACCCCTCCCCTATCTCACGCAGGGGATGACACCCAAGGAGTTGTTTTTTAGTTAACAAGTTTCACAACCATCCTCTGCTTTTTGGCGGACCGAAGAGGCGCGGTCCGCCATTTTTTTGTCCCTGCCGGGCGTAGAACCAACATGCGGTTGATTTTACGCCCGGTTTTCGTATCTTTACCGAACACAAACGGCGGCGCAACGGCTACAATCCGATTTGATTTTGCCCCCGGTTTGCATTATCTTTGGTGTCGTAACGACACTTTTAGGAGTCGAACGGTTATCTGGGAACCGAACGTAATCTGGTTTGGAGCCCCCCGTTCTTTTTTCTATCTTTGTACCGAACACTAAAAACAGCCTGCCATGAAACGATTCATAACGATCCTCCTGCTGCTCACGGGTCTCGCCGCAACGGCCCAAGCCCGCGAGGTCTTCCCGATCAACGAAGGTTGGCGCTTTTTCTTCAAATCGGAGAAAACCTCCGACAACGCCCGCCACGTCACCCTGCCCCACAGCTGGAACACCGACCCGCTGGCCCAGGGCTACTGGCTCGAAACAACGGGCAACTACCAGAACGGCATGTACATACCCATCGAATGGGCTTCGAAACGCCTGTTCGTGAAATTCTACGGCGTGCAGTCGGTGGCCGACCTCTTCGTCAACGGCAGTTACGTCGGCACACACCGCGGCGGCGCCACGGCTTTCACCTTCGAAATCACCTCACCGACAAGGTCCGCTTCGGAACCGACAATGCCATGCTCATGGTGGTCAGCAACAGCTACCGCGACGACGTGCTTCCCACGGCAACCGACATGAACCTCTACGGCGGCATCTACCGCGAAGCGGAGCTGATTCTCACCGAACGCACGGCCATATCGCCTCTCTACCTCGGTTCGGACGGCGTGCTGGTGCGCCAGCAGACCGTGACGTCAGAGAAGGTCGAGGGCGAAATCGAGGTGCACATCACCTCGAAAGGCGACAACTCCTGCACGCTGAACGTCAGCGTCACGGCCCCGGACGGCCTGCGCACCTACACCAAACGCCAGAAAGCAAAACTCGACGGCAAACCCGTCGTCGTACCCTTCTCGATCGAGAACCCCGAGCTGTGGAGCCCTGAGCAGCCGGCGCTCTACACCGTGACGGCGACGATCGGCGACGAGGCCGTAACCGACAGCGTCACGGTCCGCACGGGCTTCCGCGCGATAGCCGCCAGCACGGCCGGCGGACTGACGGTCAACGGTGTGCGAGTACCCATACACGGCGTGACGCTCTACCACGACAACGCCCTTTCGGGCGGTACGCTGGCCCCGGAGGATTACGACGCCGACCTGCGGCAGGTCCGCACACTCGGGGCCAACGCCCTGCGTTCGGCCGTCATGCCCCATGCACAGTACCTCTACGACCGCTGCGACGAGCAGGGCATGCTGGTCTGGGTCGATACGCCGCTGCACCGCTCGTCGTTCCTGGGCGACATGGCCTACTACGCCATGCCGGCCTTCGAACAGAACGGCATGGAGCAGTTGCAGGAGATCATCGCCCAGAACATCAACCACCCTTCGGTGGTGATGTGGGGCATCTTCTCGCGCCTCTGGACCCGGGGCGACGACGTGACGCCCTACCTGCGGCGGCTGAACGACGCGGCCCATGCGCTGGACCCCTCGCGTCCGACGGTGGCCTGCAGCGACCAGAACGGCGGCATCAATTTCATCACCGATCTGATCGTCTGGCGGCAGGACGTGGGCTGGCGGCGCGGTTCGACCGACGACGTGATCCTGTGGCGCAACCAGCTGCAGAAGAGCTGGTCGCACCTACGCTCGGCGGTAAGCTACGGCGGCAGCGGATTCATCGGCCACAAGAGCTACACGGCGCAGGCCGAGCCGCGCTCGAACTGGATGCCCGAGGAGAATCAGACGCGCTTCCACGAGGAGTACGCCAAAAACCTGCAGAACGACTCGCTGTTCTGGGGCATCTGGATCGACAATATGTTCGACTACGGATCGTCGCGCCGCGCCTACGGGGTCAACGGTGCCGGACTGGTGACGCTCAACCGCCGCGAATGCAAGGACGCCTATTATCTCTATAAGGCCATGTGGAACCGGGAGGAACCGACGCTGCACATCGTCGATAAACGCCGCCGGCTGCGCGAACACGACATGCAGGCTTTCCGCGTCTACTCGTCGGCCGGAACGCCCGTGCTGATTGCCGGGAGGGACACGCTGACCATGACCGAATACGCCCCCTTCCAGTACCGTTCGGATTCGGTGGCCCTGAAGGGGACGGTCGAGGTGAAAGCCGCGGCGGGAGGGTTGCGCGACAGCGTGACTATTCTTGTCGGCAACGTGCTAAAACCGAAACGGACGCAGGTCCTTCGGCGAACAGCAGGTCCGCAAACGACAAATTAGGCGCAAAAGGCATCCTTTCGGAGAAGACCTGGAAATAGGGCTCGGCGACGAACGCCGGGCCCTTCCTGTGTTTGGGCCGCAGGTCGAGGTCGCCCGGAGCGGCGTCGACATAGGTGTCGGAGAGGTCCGGCATCGGGACCTTCGCCAGCGAGCACAGCGTGTCGAGCAGCGCCAGGTTGTAATCGGCCAGGAATTCCCACTCCCGGCGGTAGAAGGGCTCGAACCGTTCGGCGTAGAAATCGAAATAGGGCGACGACTTGTAGGAGGCGACCAGCGCACCCCAATGCTGGTGCTGCCAGCGTTTGGAGTAGTCGAGGCGCACGTCGCGCATCGGCTGGCGGGGACGGTTGGCATGGCGGACGTGGACGGTGAGTTCCATCACCCCGTCGGTGGCGAGAATCCGGGTCCGGTTGCGCTCGGAACGCTTCACGAAATGCTCGCCGAGGTCCACGACGCAGCCGCCGCGCACGAGGTGCGTGAAATACTCCACCGAAGGGAGGTATGCAAGAGGCAAAATGGTCATTTCAATTCATATTTCACAGCGAGTACGGGCGCAGAACCGGACGGAGAGCATTTCGGAGTAACCTTTCGCCCCCTAAAACCGGCTTCTTAAGCCGGGGGCCAGTCGCCGTTGGATTTGATCAGTTCCACGAGGCGGTCGAGGGCCTCCTCCTGCAGGATGTTGCGCTCGACGACCTCGCGTCCTTTGTAAAGGGTGATGCGGCCCGGTCCGGCGCCCACATAACCGTAGTCGGCATCGGCCATCTCGCCGGGACCGTTGACGATGCAGCCCATGACGCCGATACGCAGGTTTTTGAGGTGCGACGTGCGGGCCTTGATGTCGGCCAGCGTCTTCTCGATGTCGTAGAGCGTGCGGCCGCACGAGGGGCAGGCGATGTATTCGGTGTGCGAGAAACGCACGCGGGCCGCCTGCAGAATCATCAGTTCGACCTCGCGGACCGCATCTTCCGAAAATCCCGGAGCGTCAATCCAGATGCCGTCGGCCAATCCGTCCAGCAGCAGCGGCCCCAGGTCGGCGGCGGCCTTCACGGCGAGCGTCTCCAACGAGGACTCCTCATAGCGGCGCCTTACGACCACCGGTTCGTCGGGCACGTCGAGATTCAGAATCGCGGCCCGCAGTTCGGCGGTCGGATTGCCCGACACGGCTTCGATCACGCGGAACCCGTCCAGCGGCTCGGTATGCACGACGGGCACCGTCACCCGCGAACGGCGGCGGTATTCGGTCGGGGAATAGCGTTCGGGATGCCGCACCTCGAATGTTCCCGGACGGTCGGCGAAATGCTCCACGAGCAGCTGCGCCACGGGAATCTCGTTCTCGGGAGCTTCGGTGAGCGACACGCGGATCGTGTCGCCGATGCCGTCGGCCAGCAGGGCCCCGATGCCCACGGCGCTCTTCACGCGCCCCTCGATGCCGTTCCCGGCCTCGGTGACACCCAGGTGTATCGGGTAGTGCATCCCTTCGGCATCCATCGCCCCGACCAGCAGGCGGTAGGCGGCGACCATCACGCGGGTGTTCGACGATTTCATCGAGACGACCACCTGGCCGAAATCCCGCTCCCGGCAGACCCGCAGAAACTCCATCGCCGAGACGACCATGCCCTGCGGCGTGTCGCCCCACTCGTCGAAAACGCGTTTGGCCAACGAACCGTGGTTGACGCCGATGCGCAGGGCGACGCCCCGTTCGCGGCACTGTTCGATAAGGGCTTCCAGTTCGCCGTTCTGCGTCCGGTAGTTGCCGGGATTGATGCGCACCTTGTCCACATAGCGGGCGGCGATGGCCGCGACCTCGGGGACGAAATGAATGTCGGCGACCACGGCCGTCGAAAATCCGTCGGCACGCAGCTGCCGGACGATGTTTTCCAGATTTTCGCCCTCGCGGCGTCCCTGCGCCGTAAGGCGCACGATATGTCCTCCGGCGCGGTCGATGCGCTCGATCTGCGCCACGCTCGCGGCGGTGTCGTTGGTGTCGGTATTGGTCATCGACTGCACGGCGACGGGGTGTCCGCCGCCGATCGTCACCTGCCCGATGCGCACCTCGCACGCCGGGCGGCGTCTGAATTCCGAAAGATTTACCATCATCTCACTTTTATCCCACAAATATAAGCAGGATTTGGCGAACCGCGAAATAATCGTTATATTTCGGAATATCTCTAAAATGTGTGCGTCATGAAAGAGAAACTACTGCTGATGGCGGCGTCGCTGCTGGGGTTCGCAACGGCCTGCGGGAACAAAGACACGCCCGAGATGTACGGAGTCCCACCTCCCCATATCGGCTACAAGGTCAAAGGCAAAGTGACCGACAAGGCCGGGAACCCGATTCCGGGTATCGAGGTCAACAACAAGGCGAACGCAATCACATCCACCACCGGCGGAGACGGCTCCTACGAACTTTCGGGCGAGGAGTGGTCCCACAACGTGACGCTGACTTTCACCGACATCGACGGCCCGGAAAACGGCGGGGAATTCGCCACAAAAATAATCGACATCGAATTTACCGGCTCCGACTATACGGACGACTCCTTCACCCGCACGGGGGTCGATGCCGCACTCGACAAAAAGGAATAATCCGCCGGGGGAATGCGCATTGCGCGTTTTTTAGTATATTTGCCCCTGTGGATATACTCGACAACGATATCAAATTCGTAGCGGGCGTCGGCGAGGCCCGTGCCAAGCTCCTCGAACGGGAGCTAGGTATCCGCACGCTGGGCGATATGCTCAGCCACTATCCCTTTCGTTACATCGACCGCACGCGCATCTACCGCATCTCGGAAATCACCGACGCGGCAGGCTTGTCCTACGTCCAGTTCCGGGCCCGCGTGACGGGCGTGGCCTATGCCGGAACGGGCCGCAAACGCCGCTTCACGGCCTTCGTCCAGGACCCCACGGGATCGGCCGAACTGGTCTGGTTCCAGGGCGTCAAGTGGATCGAGAAGCGGATCGAGGTCGGACGCGAATACCTCGTCTTCGGGCGTCCGTCGTTCTACCGCGGCGAGTTGTCGATGGCCCATCCCGAACTGGAAACCATGGAGCAGGCCCTCTCGCGCAAGGCCGAGAGCGGCATGCAGGGTATCTACCCCTCGACCGAGAAGCTCGGCAACGTACTCGGGACGAAAGGCATGTACCAGATCATCTGCAACGCCTGGGCGCTGGCCAGGGACCGCATCGCGGACCCCATGCCCGAGGCCGTCCGGACCGAATACGGGCTGATAGCGCTCCGCGACGCCATCTACAACATCCATTTCCCGCAGTCGCAGGAGCTTCTGAAACAGGCCCAGTACCGGCTGAAATTCGACGAATTACTGGGCGTGCAGCTCAATATCCAGCAGCGCCGCACGGAACGCCTCGCCAAGAGCAACGGATTCCTTTTCCCGAAGGTCGGGGGCGTCTTCAACACGTTCTACAACGAAAAACTCCCATTCCCGCTGACCGGAGCCCAGAAGCGGGTCATCAAGGAGATCCGGCAGGACACCGTGACGGGGTTCCAGATGAACCGCCTGCTGCAAGGCGACGTCGGCAGCGGCAAGACCCTCGTGGCACTGATGACGATGCTGCTGGCCGTGGACAACGGCTACCAGGCCTGCATGATGGCCCCGACGGAGATTCTCGCCCGCCAGCATTTCGCCACGATCTGCAAGATGCTCGAAGGGATGGATGTGAAAACGGCCGTCCTGACCGGCGCGTCGAAGGCCAAAGAACGCCGGATGGCCCTCGAAGGCATCGCCTCGGGCGAGGTGGATATCCTCATCGGCACCCATGCGCTGATCGAGGACCGCGTGCAGTTCGCCAACCTGGGATTCGTCGTGATCGACGAACAGCACCGCTTCGGCGTGGAGCAGCGTGCGCGGCTCTGGACCAAGAACGAACAGCCACCCCACATCCTCGTGATGACCGCCACGCCGATCCCCCGCACGCTGGCCATGACCCTGTACGGTGATCTGGACGTCTCGGTGATCGACGAACTGCCCCCGGGCAGGCGTCCGATCAAGACGTTCCATTATACGGACGCGGCGCGTCTGAAACTCTTCGGATTCATGCGGCAGGAGATCGCCAAGGGCCGGCAGGTCTACATGGTCTACCCGCTCATCAAGGAGTCCGAGGCCATGGACTACAAGGACCTCACGGACGGTTATGAAGCCGTCTCGCGGGATTTCCCGCTGCCGCAGTACGTCACGGCGATCTGCCACGGCAAAATGAAGCCCGCCGACAAGGAGGAGTCGATGCGGCAGTTCAAATCGGGCGAGGCCAACATCCTCGTGGCCACCTCCGTGATCGAGGTGGGCGTCGACGTGCCCAACGCCACGGTCATGGTCATCGAGTCGGCCGAGCGTTTCGGGCTCTCGCAGCTCCACCAGTTGCGCGGCCGCGTGGGCCGCGGCGGCGAGCAGTCCTACTGCATCCTGATGTCGGGAGAGAAGCTCTCGCGCGAATCGCGGGCGCGTCTCGAGGCGATGTGTGAAACCAACGACGGATTCCGCCTCGCGGAACTCGACCTCAAACTGCGGGGTTCGGGCGACATCAACGGCACGCTGCAGAGCGGCATGGCATTTGATCTGAAGATCGCCAGCCCC
This sequence comes from Alistipes sp. Zagget8, assembly GCA_001941065.1. GTDB lineage: Bacteria > Bacteroidota > Bacteroidia > Bacteroidales > Rikenellaceae > Alistipes. The sequence goes on along the minus strand of MSHJ01000009.1, from coordinate 366,684 downwards.
ACGGCCGACGTGCAGATACTCACCGTCTCGCGCGAGGCGGCGGCCGGGATACTCGCCGCGGACCCCACGTTGTCACATCCCGCCAACCGGGGTCTCGAGGCGCTGAGGCGCCGCTACTCGGGACGCGAAGAGATCGATTTTTCACGCATTTCGTAATATTGGACACCCGACGCACGTTATTATAGCATTAACCCATCGACAGAACCCCCTCTTATCGAACAAAATCCTTTCCGATGAAACGTTTCCTGACCGCCATACTCCTGCTCACCGCAGCCTTGCCCCTCGCCGCGCAGCTCTACCACCCGGGCGAACAGCTCTTCTACCGCGTGAGCTACAAGGCCAAGATGTTCCCCAATACGGAGGTCGGGGCCGTGGAGGTCAAGACCACCGAGGAGAGCGCCGACGGCCAGACCTTCTACAAGGTCGAGGGCATCGGCCGCACGCTGCCCACCTACCGCTGGTTCTTCAACCTCGAGGACATTTACTCGGTGTGGATCGACACGGCCTCGTTGCGCCCCGTGCGCTTCGAGAGCGACATCCGCGAAGGCGACTACACCTTCCAGAGCTACTACACCTACGTCTGGCCCGATTCGACCATCCACACCCGCTGGCGCAGCCGCCAAAACCCCTTCAACGAAAAACAGATGCACCTCACCCAGGAGAGCATGGACCCCATCGCGCTGTTCTTCAACCTGCGCTCGGCCACGGCCGAGGATTTCCGCGTCGGGGAGCCCGCCACGCTGCAGATGGTCCTGCAGGACACCATCCGCCACCTGCACTACCGCTACCTGGGGCGCGAAAACAAGAAGATTCGCAACATGGGACGCTTCCGGACGCTGAAATTCGAGTGCCAGCTGGGCACCACCGAGGGCTATTCGTTCACCGACGGCACGATCTTCACGATCTGGATCTCCGACGACGGCAACAAAATCCCGCTGTACATCGAATCGCCGGTCAAAATCGGCAGCATCAACGCCTACATTTCGGGCTACAAAGGGCTTAAATATCCCGTCGAGAGTCTGATGAAATAATTTTTTCGTATATTAGCGGAACAAAAGCGAACGTTTTCGTCAGGCCGGGCGCAGCGCCGAACGGAGTTTGAGCCCTGCCGGAGCGGGAAAACGAAGAAAGAAATTCAACTTTTATGGAAAACAGACAGGGATACGATCCTTCGGAATTCGAAGACGACGATTACATGACCCCGCAGCCCGACGCCGGGAAATCGATCCGCGGTTACCGCATCGTCATCATCATCCTTTCGGTGATCCTGGTGGCGATCTCCGTGCTCTATTTCAGCATCCACCGCCAGCAGATGCTCGACAACGAACTGCTGCAGGCCGACCGCGATTCGATCCAGAACGACCTGGGACGCCTGATGACCGACTACGACGACCTGCAGATTTCGAACGACTCGATCTCCGCCGGGCTCAATTTCGAACGCGAACGCGCCGATTCGCTGATGACGCGCCTCAAGAAGGAGCGTTCGTGGAACCTCGCCAAGATCAAGCAATACGAAAAGGAGGTCGGCACGCTGCGTACCATCATGAAGGGCTATGTGAAGCAGATCGACTCGCTCAACACGCTCAACAAACAGCTTATCAAGGAGAACGTCGGTTTCCGCAAAGAGATATCGTCGGCCAAACTGCGTGCCGACATGGCCGAGGAGAAGGCCGCCGAACTGGATAACAAGGTCAAAGTGGGTTCGGTACTCCGCGCCCGCGACATCCGGCTCGCGGGCCTCAACGACCGGAGCAAACCCGTATCGCGGGTCAAAAGCGCCTCACGCCTGCGCGTGGATTTCGTGCTCGCAGCCAACGAACTGGCCACACCGGGCAACAAGGCCATCTATGTGCGCATCACCTCGCCCGACGGCTATGTGCTGACCACCGAGGCGATGCCGACCTTCGAATTCGAGGGCGAGCGGCTGAGTTACTCCGCCATGCGCGAGGTCGACTACCAGAACCAGGACCTCGAGGTGGGCATCTACTACAACTCGACCGGATTCGCGGCCGGAACCTACCAGATACAGCTCTACTGCGAAGGCCGCCTGATCGGCCAGACGCAGGTGGTGATGAAATAAACCCGTCGCGACAAACGTAAAAAGGGAGGCTTTCCGCGGAAAGCCTCCCTTTTTTATCGTCCGCCCGATCAGCGGATGCCGTGTTTCTTCAGGACCTTCAGCAACTCGGGCTGCAGGTTCTGCGCCCAGCGCCAGTAGCCCAGGTCCGACGGATGCGTGCCGTCGGCCGAGGTGACGTGGTCCGTACCCGTCAGGCCGGCCTTGTCGATGAAATAGACGTTCTTGAAGCGTTTCATCGCCTCGGCCATCTGCCGGCGGGCCATCGCCTGTTTGGCCGCCTCGTTCTTCTCCGACTGGAGGTCGAAATTGCGGCTCTCGCGGTAGATCGTCTGCACGAAAATCAGCGGCGTCTCGGGCAGGGACTCCCGGATTCGCGCGATGAAGGGAATCAGCCGCTCGGCGATCATCTCCGCATTGGGATTCGAGAAGGCATCGAAGACCATCGCGTCGGCATCCTTCACGTCGGCGAGGTAGTCGGCGAAATAGGGTTGGAGTTTGCAGTTGCCGCTGCAGGCGATGCTGCAGAAATAGAGTCCCGTGTTGCGGGCGATCTGCATCGGATAGCTCATGCCCGCACGGCTGGTGCTGACGCCGTGGGTGAAGCTCGAACCGAAGATCACGATTTTGTGCCGGAAGGGGTTTTCCATCGTTTCGATCTTCGCGTTCTCGTCCACGCCGACCTGCAGCGAGGTCAGCTCGTTGTAGTTGGGCAGGTACAGCAGGCACTCCTTCTCGGAGCCGTCCATGCCCTTGATCAGCGTGAAGGCCTCGCCGCGTTTGCGGGGAGCACGCGAAGAGGCGTACACCCACTCGCCGTCCTTGCGGATGTAGAGGTCGAAACCCTCCGAGGCCACCCGCGGGGTGCTGGCGCCGTTATAGACGAACGACGTATATTCGGGCAGCAGGTCGATGCGCGAGGAGTTGGTTTTGAACACCAGCGCCAGGCCCGCCCCGCAGCGCACCTGCTGGTTCTCGGCCTTGGTGAAGCCCTTGTAGACGGCTGTGTCGATCCGGTGGTAGGACTGCGACGTAGGCTGGGCCTTACCGATCAGGTTCAAGGTGGTGGCGTCGACGAACCGCACCTGCGCGGCCGCCGCCCAGACCGTCAGCAATGCGACGGAAAGTAAAAAAAGACGTTTCATATTTTTTGAAATTCAGGTTATCGGTTATTATCTCGAAAAAAGGGCGAAGCTCAAAAACCTCGCCCTTGCCGGAACGGCCGCCAGGGCCTATTTTGCAGCTTCCTGCCAGATCAGCGCCGAGGCGCCGAGGATGGCGGCATTCTTACCCTGAATACCGCTCGGAAGCAGTTTCACCTTGTTTTTGAAGACGAAGAGCATGTTCTCCTCCATGTACCACTGCGTGGGCTCGAAGATCAGCTTGCCGGCCTTCGAGAGACCCCCGAAGAGGAAGATCGCCTGGGGCGAGGTCACCGTTACCACGTCGGCCAGCGCACGGCCCAGCATCTCGCCCGTGAAGCGGTAGGCCTCCAGCGCAATGGGGTCGCCCTGCTCGGCGGCGGCCGAAATCATCGACGCGTCGAAATCCTCGAAAGCGATGCTCCGCAGCTTGCTGGGGGCATTCATCTTGGCCATCAGCTCGAACGCCGTGCGCTTGATGCCCGTCGCCGACACATAGGTCTCCAGGCAGCCCTTGCGCCCGCAGCCGCACTCGCGGCCGTCACGCTCGACAATCACGTGGCCGAACTCCCCGGCAAAGCCGTCGTGGCCGTAGATCATCTCGCCGTTGGCGACGAATCCCGAGCCGAGTCCCGTGCCGAGGGTGATCATGATGAAATCCTTCATGCCCTTGGCGTTGCCGTAAATCATCTCGCCGATCGTTGCGGCGTTGGCGTCGTTGGTGATGAGCGTCTTCACGCCGCCGAAACATTTCGAAATATCCGCCGCCAGCGTAAAGACGCGGCGTTTCTCGTCGGGATTGGGGTCGTTCTCCTTGAATTTCCAGAGATTCGCGGGAGTCTCGATCGTACCTTTATGGAAATTCGCATTGGGGGCTCCGATGCCGATACCTGTCAGTTCGTACTCGAACGAAAGGCTCTGCGCCAATGCACGCATCGAGTTGCAAAGGTCTTCGACGTAAGCCGGATAGTCGTCGACATAAGGGTATTTTTTGGTCGAGATGACCGATTCGGCATAAAGGTCGCCGTTCTCGTCCACGAGGCCGAAGGCGGTGTTGATGCCGCCGATGTCCACACCGATTGCGAGTTTTTTCATATTGTGCTTCAGGTTAAAGTAAAATTTTATCCTGTCAAAGTTAATTTAAAATTCGGCTACTCCAAACTTTTTTTCTACTTTTGGGACAGATTCAGGCCCAAAAACACTACCCGGATTATGCACAGCAACGAACAGATACTTTCCGCCATCGAGAATTACCTCGCTCAGGCCGATTTCCCGGCCGAACCCGAACTGTTGTACGCACCCATCGGCTACTCGCTGGCCGGAGGCGGCAAACGCCTGCGGCCGATGCTGCTGATGCTCGCCCACGGCATCTTCGCCGACGATATGCAGCAGGCGCTGCCCGCGGCCGCGGCCGTCGAGGTGTTCCACAATTTCACGCTCCTGCACGACGACATCATGGACAACGCCGCCGTGCGGCGCGGCAAACCCTCGGTCTATGCCAGGTGGGGCCAGAACGTGGCCATCCTCTCGGGCGACGCCATGATGATCTACGCCTACCGGCTGCTGAGCTCCGTACCGGGGAAACTGCTGCCGCAGGTGCTGGCGACGTTCAACGACATGGCCCTCGAGGTGTGCGAGGGACAGCAGTACGACATGGATTTCGAGCAGAAAACCAAAGTTTCGGTCGTGGAATACATGCACATGATCGAGCTGAAGACCTCGGTGCTGCTGGCCGGGGCCGTGGTAATCGGCGCGATGCTGGGCGGCGGCTCCGAGGAGGACTGCCGCAAGCTGCGGCGCTTCGCCCTCGAACTGGGACTCGCCTTCCAGCTGCAGGACGACCTGCTGGACAGCTACGGCGACGAACGGCTGGGCAAGGCCATCGGGGGCGACATCCTCGAGGGCAAGAAGACCTACCTGATGGTCACGGCCATGAGCCGTGCGGACGAAGCCGCCCGCGAAACGCTCCGCACGGCCTACCGCGACCCGAAACTCGGCGACGCCGAAAAGATCGCCGCCGTGAAGGCCGTTTACGACCGGCTGGAGGTGCCGCGGCTCACCGAGCAGCAGATCTCGCTGCGCTTCGAGCGGGCGCTGTCGATTCTCGACACCCTCTCAGTGGAGCCTGCGCGGACCAAGCAGATGCGCGACTATGCCATGAGCCTGATGGGGCGGAAAAACTAAGTCATGAAACGTCTTCTCGCCATACTCCTGCTGTTTTCGACGCTCTCCGCCGCAGGGCAGGCCCGGCCGGAGATCACCCTCGACCTGATCCGGCAACGGGACCTTTCGATGCTCTGGACCGGACCGCTGCCGGAGATCGACCGCTTGGATACGACCTCGCTCCCGTGGGTCGATCGGCCCGAACCGCTCGGGTATATCGGCAAGGATTTCCGACGGTTCCGGATACACATCGCCGCCATCCGCCGATCGGGAACCGATCCGCTGACATACGTTCTGAGCGGCGCGACGCTCGCCAAAGGCAACGTCTGCGATTTCGAAGGGGAGCTGCACATAGACTCCCTCGTCACCTACCTCTCACCGGGCGAATTCGACGAATGGGGCGGGATTTACGGAGGATGGCGCCTGAAAGGGCATTACACCCTGCGCGAAGACCCCGAACAGCCGGGCGCGGGGGTGTTCGAAGGCACCCACACCCTCGACATCGCGGTCGATCGGGCCGGCAACATCTATTACGACACGCTGATGCTGGTCGCCGACGGATACCGCAACAACCAGTGGCAGGGAACCTGGCGCAGCTACAAAACCGGTGCGGCGAAGGTGTGCAACTGGGGCGACTGGCGGATTCCCGAAAGCGGCGGACTGGACACCGGAGCCGGGGAGTTCATCCCGGCCGACGAATACCTCGGCAACGGCTGGCAAAGCTACCGCGACCAGTTCGACCGGGACGAATCGGTCCGTGCGAAGGCCCTTCGGGAAGAGCGCCCGGGCTGGTGGCTCTGTTACTATTGAAAACGATGAAACGTTCGGATATCGAAATAATGGCTCCCGTCGGGAGCTACGAATCGCTCGCGGCCGCCATTCAGGCCGGAGCCGACGCCGTCTATTTCGGCGTCGGGAAGCTCAACATGCGCTCGGCCTCGGCAGCCAATTTCACGCTCGACGACCTCGCGAAGATCGTCGCCACGGCCCGCAAAGCCGGGGTGAAGAGCTACCTGACGGTCAACACCGTCGTCTACGAGGACGAAATCGCCGAGGTGCATGCCGTAATCGACCGGGCCAAAGCCGCCGGCGTGGACGCCGTGATCGCTTCGGACCTGGCGGCAATCGGCTACGCCCGGCGGATCGGGCAGGAGGTGCACATCTCCACCCAGTGCAACGTCTCGAACTCCGAGGCGGTGCGGTTCTTCGCCCAATGGGCCGACACGGTGGTGCTGGCCCGGGAGCTGACGCTGGAGCAGGTGGCCGAAATCCACCGGAAAATCGCCGAGAACGACATCCGCGGGCCGCGGGGCGAACTGGTCGAGATCGAGATGTTCGCCCACGGCGCCCTGTGCATGTCCGTTTCGGGCAAATGCTACCTCTCGCTCTACGAAACGGGCTGTTCGGCCAACCGCGGGGCCTGCCGCCAGCTATGCCGCCGCAAATACACCGTCACGGACAAGGAGACCGGGGCGCAGCTGGACATCGACGGACGCTACGTCCTCTCGCCCAAAGACCTCTGCACGATCGATTTCCTCGACAAGATGATCGCCGCCGGAGTCCGGGTGCTGAAGATCGAGGGACGCGCCCGCGGCGCGGAATACGTGAAACGCGTGGTCGGGTGCTACGACGAGGCGCTTCGGGCCCTCGAGGCCGGAACCTACACCCCGGCCCTGGCCGCGGAGCTGAAAGAGCGGCTCCGGACGGTCTTCAACCGCGGATTCTGGGAAGGCTACTACGCCGGACGCCCCGTCGTGGAGCACAGCCCGGCCTACGGATCGTCGGCCACACAGCGTAAAGTCTATGTGGGCAAAGTGGTGAATTTTTACAAAAAGCTCTCGGTGGCCGAGGTGCTGGTCGAGGCGGCGCCACTCGCCGTCGGGGAGCCGATTTTCTTCCTCGGGGCCACGACGGGCGTCGCTGAGCAGGTGCTCGAAGAGTTACACGGACCCGACGGCACCCCCGTAAGCTCCGTCGCGCAGGGCGAGCTCTGCGCCATCCGCACCCCCGGCGTGATCCGCCGCGGCGACCAGCTCTACAAATTCGTTCCGGCAGACAACGCCTGAAACCCGACAGCCATGAAACCTCAGCCGACCAAACCGTCCGCCCCGCAGCGGCTTCTCTCGCTCGACGCCCTGCGGGGTTTCGACATGCTCTTCATCATGGGCTTCGCAGGGCTCGTCGTCGCCCTATGCAAACTCTGGCCCGGCGATTTTTCGGCCTGGATGTCCGCCCAGATGGGCCACGCCGCGTGGGACGGGTTCTTCCACCACGACACCATTTTTCCGCTGTTCCTCTTCATCGCGGGCATCTCGTTCCCCTTCTCGCTGGCGAAACAGCGCGAAAAAGGGCTCGGCGAACGGAGCATCCGGCTGAAAGTGATTCGCCGCGGGCTGACGCTCGTGGCGCTGGGACTGGTCTACAACGGACTGTTCAACCTCGATTTCGCCACGCTGCGCCTGCCGAGCGTGCTGGGGCGCATCGGACTGGCGTGGATGTTCGCGGCGCTGCTGTTCATACATTTCGGCGTGCGCACGCGGATCGCCATAGCCGCCGCAATCCTCGTCGGTTACGGACTGCTGCTGCAATTCACGGCGGCGCCCGACGCCGCAGGGGCCGGGCCGCTGACCGAAGCGGGCAACATCGTGGGATACATCGACCGGACGATCATGCCGGCACACCTCTACGGCGGCCGCGGATTCGACCCCGAAGGGCTGCTGAGCACCCTGCCGGCCATCGTGACGGCTATGCTGGGGATGTTCACGGGCGAATTCGTCCGCCGTTCCGAGGAGCAGGTCCCGGGCAGCCGCAAGGCGCTCCGGATGGCCGCCGGAGCCGTCGTGATGCTGGCGCTCGCGCTCTGCCTGAATCCGCTGCAGCCCATCAACAAGAAGCTCTGGACCCCGGCTTTCGTCTTCGCCGCAGGGGCCTATTCGCTGGGGATGTTCGCGCTGTTCTACTATATCATAGATGTCCGGCAATGGCGGCGGTGGACCTACTTTTTCCGGGTGATCGGCGTCAACTCGATCACGATCTATATGGTCCAGCGGATTGTCCGGGTGAGCTACACCTCGGAATTCTTTTTCGGCGGGCTGGGCTCGATGTGCTCGTCCGAGGTCGCCGCGGTGATATTCTCCGCGGGTTACATCACCGTCTGCTGGCTGCTGCTGTGGTTCCTCGACCGGAAGAAAATATACCTCAAGGTCTGACGACCGATAATACGAAAAGGCGCATCGCACGATGCGCCTTTTTAGATACCCCGAAGGCCGTTTCTGCCAACTATCGAAAATTATTTATCGAAATTCAATAAATATTGGTTGTTTTTCAAAAAATCTTTCGTATGTTTGCGGTGTCAAACAAAAAGATACATCCCCATGGAAATCGAAAAAGTCATCCGCATCCTGACCGTTTTTCTCGTCGTCGCCGCCTTCGCCGTGAAGGTCGCCACGCAGCTGATGTTCCCCGAAGCGTCGCACACCAGCGACCTGCCGATCGTCATCGTGCTGCTCCTCTGCCTGACGAACATCTGGCGCGGAACAGCCGAAAAACGTGAAAACTCAAACAAATAACCCCATGAAAAAACTCTTTATCATCGCCGCAATGGCCGCCGCGGCCGTCGCCTGCGCCCCGAAATCGGCGCCCGAACTGCCGATGGAGACCTTCTTCCGGAACTCCGAAAAATCGGGCTACCAGATTTCACCCGACGGCAGGTATTTCTCCTACATGGCTCCCTATGAGAGCCGCCGCAACATCTTCGTGCAGGAGGTGGGTTCGGACAAGGCCGTGCGCATCACCTCGGAGACCGAACGCGACCTGGCCGGCTATTTCTGGGCCAACGACAACCGCATCCTCTATCTGAAGGACACGGGCGGCGATGAGAATTTCCAGCTCTACGGCGTCGACATCGACGGCTCGGACCCGAAGGCCTACACCGCCATCCCGGGCGTCAAGACCCAGATCATCGACCCGCTCGACGAAATCGATTCGCTGATGATCATCGGCACCAACCAGCGTAACCCGCAGATATTCGACCCCTACCGCCTGAACCTCGCGACGGGTGAGATGACGATGCTCTGCGAAAACCCCGGCGATGTGCAGGGCTGGCAGACCGACCACGACGGCAAACTGCGCGTGGCCTATGCGGTCGTCGACGGCGTGAACATGCAGATCCGCTACCGCGAGACCGAAGCCGAGGAATTTCGTCCCGTGCTGACGACCAATTTCAAGGAGTCGGTCTACTTTGCGACCTTCACGCCCGACAACAAGCAGGTTTACGCCATCACGAACCTCGGACGCGACAAGGAGGCCCTCGTGCTGATGGACCCGGCGACGTGCGCGGAGAAAGAGGTGCTCTACACCAACGACACCTACGACCTGAACGGCGTCTGGTACAGCGAGAAACAGCATAAACTCCTCGGCGTATCGTACGAAGGCCACAAGGGCACGACGCGCCATTTCTTCGACCGGGAGGCCGGCGATATGTTCGGCCGCATGGAGAAGCACCTGCGCGGCTATGAACTAAGTATCGGCGACACGAACAAGGCCGAGGACAAATACATCGTCTACGCCGGCAGCGACCGCACGGCAGGCGCCTACTACATCTACGACGCCGAGGCCGACACGATGACCAAGCTGGCCGACCTGCGTCCGTGGATCAAACAGGAGGAGATGGCCGAAATGCTCCCCATCGAGTACACGTCGCGCGACGGCGAGCGCATCGAGGGTTATCTCACGCTGCCTGTGGGCAAGACGATGCACAACGCCAAAATGCTGCCCGTGGTGGTGAACCCCCACGGAGGTCCGTGGGCCCGCGACTCGTGGGGCTTCAACCCCGAGGCGCAGTTCCTGGCCAACCGCGGCTATGCCGTGCTGCAGATGAATTTCCGCGGCTCGACGGGCTTCGGACGCCGTTTCACCGAGATTTCCTACGGCAAATGGGGCCAGGAGATGCAGGACGACATCACCGACGGCGTGAACTGGCTGATCGGAAAGGGCATCGCCGATCCCGCGAAAATCGCCATCTACGGCGGCTCGTACGGCGGTTACGCCACGCTTCAGGGCATCGTCAAAGACCCCGACCTTTACGCCTGCGCGGTGGATTACGTGGGTGTGTCGAACCTCTTCTCGTTCATGAACACCATTCCGCCCTACTGGAAGCCGCTGCTCGACCAGATGTACGAAATGGTCGGCAACCCCGAAAAGGACGCCGCCATGCTGACCGAAAACTCCCCGGCGCTCAACGCCGACAAAATCAAGACCCCGCTGCTGGTGGTTCAGGGCGCCAACGACCCCCGCGTGAACATCAATGAGAGCAACCAGATGGTCGAGGCGCTGCGTGCACGCGGCGTGGCGGTGGACTACATGGTCAAGGACAACGAGGGCCACGGATTCCACAACGAGGAGAACCGTTTCGATTTCTACCGCGCGATGGAGAAATTCTTCGGCAAATACCTCAAGGGCATCGAACCCGAAGGCGACATCGTGCCCGAAAGCTGCCGCCGGTAACGACGCGGCAAACGGAACCGAGTACCACAACCCTATTAAAATAAAAAGTTCAAGACTGGGCCGACCCGGCAGCGGTCCCCTTACCGGCCGCCGCGACGGAAAACCCGATAATAGTTGTGTGACGAACCCCCGGCTCGATGAGCCGGAGGTTCGCGTGTCTTTGGGCTAATTGAATGCCCCCTGCGACAGTTGGTCGCAGGGGGCTCAATTCATTGTCACTACGTGTCGGGAGTCCTTCTATTCGTCCAACATACTGCGATGGATCTGCACGCCCTGATGGTTATTGTCCAACGCTGCGGCCGCAGCGAAATACTTTTCAGCTGCAGTTTTGTTTCCAAGTCCCAGGTGGCCGAGGGCCATGAGGTAATTGCAGTGAATCCTGTTTTTCCGATTCATGTCGTCTTCCCATATTTGAAGATCGGGCAGCGATACGGCAAAATAGTCCATCCTGAACACATCGTAAAGATGCTTCTCGCCATAAGAGATCAGATTGTTGAAGCGACCACGCGCTTCGGCGTCACGGCCGAGCCGGAGCAAAGCCAAACCCTGATAGAATATCTTGTCCGGCTTCTGATCGTTGTAGTAGATCGCCGCCGCGGGCTGGCTGTTCCCCACCGAAGCAGCCTCGTAAAGCCCACGAGCCTCCTCCGCACGTCCGGCCTGTTCGAGAATCCGCGCCTTGTAATAGTTAAAATCGTTTTCCTGGACCCCGGGAAGCTTCCCTTCACCGAGATGGTGCGGATAGACATAACACTGATCGATCAGCTCCAGCGCCCGGTCATACTCCTTGCGGGCAAGGCAGCGTTTTGCCAATTCCAGCCGTGCTAACTGGTATTGTGCAGGCACCTTGCCTTCGCCACCCTCCCAAGGGTGGAATTTATGCCCGTCGATCAACGCCATCGCCTCTTCGTAACGGCCGACCTGGTTGAGCAGCGTAGCGTATTCCAGATACAGATCGTCCCGCCGGAAAGCCGTATCCCGGTAACGCTCCAGAAATACCAGGCGTTCGGCATGAGGACGGTTCAGCCGCTTGTAGAGCTGGTCGAGTTCCATCAGAATCCGGGCATCCGCCGTGTCGAGCGCAAAGGCGCGTTCGAGCAGCGGGACAGCCTCTTCCCTGCGATTTAACTTGTTGAAATAGGCCAACGCAAGGTTGCGCAATACGGTCGGAAATTTCCCGTCGAGCGCCGCGGAGGCCTCCCAGCAGGCGACGGCCTCGGCGTACTGTCGTTTGTCGTACCACAAATTACCCAGATAGTAAAGGGCCCGAGGCGCACCGGACAACAGTTCCGAAGCGGCCTGCAATGCTTCGATGTCGTCCAGACTGTTCGGGAAGCAACAGTCCGGAGTCTCTTTTTCGGCTCGGGCAACGGCCTCGACGGCCTCTTCGTTGCGGTTCAGGCGGATCAAAGCCCAGCCCCTGTAATAGTGGAGCATCGGACAGGGTGTAGTGACATACGCAAGCGCCGCGTTTGCGACGGCGAGCGCTTCTTCCCAGCAACCGGCATCTGCATAGTCCCGGAAAAGCTCCTCGTAATTATGTGCCTCGCTGCGCATCTGTATATCAAGCGCCTCGAGCAGCGCATTGTCCGCCGAAATGAGATATTCTTCGAACTTGCACCCAAAATTGAACCGGTCGATACCGAGGGAATCGGCAATCAGGGCCAAGGCTTCATCCCGCCGTCCGAGATGACGAAGAACGGTGCATTTGAGGTGACGGCCACGCAGGTTGTGCCAGTTGCGCAGCAACGATTTGTCAATCTCATGGAGTGCCGTTTCCCACCGTCCGGCCGCTGCGGAGAGTTGAGCCAGCGAAAAATAACCGGCATCCTGCCAGGCGGCATTCCAGCAGGCTTTGTAGAAACAGTCGTAGGCCTCGTCCGAACGCCCCTGGTATTTGAGCGACAAACCCAGGTTGTAGAGCGGCTCGCCGTCGTATGGGTTCGGGTTCCGTTCGGTCAACACCTCTACGGCCTTGCGCAGATAGGGTTCCGCTTCGGCAAAGCGGCCTTTGCGAATGAGCCATAATCCCATGGCATTGTTGTTCCGCACGTCGTTCGGAAAACGGCGCAATGCTTCCAGATAGTAATCCGTCGGATTGTAGGTCGCGTGACGATATTGTTCCAGGTGAAGTCCCGTCAGATAGAGTTGCTCCGCAGTATCTATTTCAGCGGGATCGAGTGCGGGCTTTGCCGGATCGGGAACCGGCTTGATCGCGTCGGATTCGGGCTCCCAGCTCAGCAGCAGCTTCCCGCGGGCATCACGCACGCGAACACGAATGCCGCGCAATTCCGACACCGGCACCGAAGCATCGAAAACCGCTTTCGGGGAGAGGCTCCGAACCTCGTCGAAACAAACCCGTCCGTTGTGCTCCACGACGATGTGCAGAGCGGGCTGCTCCGAAGTGGCGAAGAGTTTCAGCGTATGCCGTCCGGCTTCGGCCGGTTCGAGATTCATCAGCAGGTCGGCCGTTGCGTTTTTCACGACGCCCAGTTCGCGGTAGGGCATGAAATATTGTGTGAAGGTCTTCTCCTCATAAGGCTGCAACCAGGTGAAATCGGGCTGGTTGTCGGTATAAACCCCCGTCATCAGTTCGATATAAGGCCCGTCCTGATCGGTCAGGTTCCGGTCCCAGGCCCGTCCGAAATCACCGCATCCCCACGTCCACTGTTTCTTGCCGGGCGAAATGTGGTGATCGGCAACGTGCAGGACACCGGCCCGGGTGTCGTTCTCATAACCGCCGACAAAATCGTATTTCGAACGGATCGCCATGTAAGAGGTCGGGACGGGGATATTCTTATAGCGGGAAATGTCCACTCCGGCCGAATAGTCCATCTTGTAGTAGACTCCCGTAGCGATGGGGTATTTCGAGACGTCGCGCTTACCATGGTCAAACACGGCATTCACATCTCCCGGAAAAACCGACTGGTAGTGGTCGTTGACCGCAACGGCGGGATTCGCCCACCACAGAAAGGTCTGCGGCACGGGCGTCGGATTGTAGAGTTTTCCGACGATCTCCAGCACGGCACGGCCGGGACTGAGGACAAATCCGGCCATTCCTTTCTGGTGGAACATCCGTTCGCGCTCGCTCACCCAGACGACCGCCGATCCGTCGTCCCGCCGTTCGATGCTGAAATCGACCGGCAGGAAGGTGCTCGGACGGTGGTGCTGCGGCCAGTTGAACTCGATACCCCCGGAAATCCAGGGCCCGGCCAACCCGACCAGTGCGGGTTTTATCACATGGTTGTAATAAATGAAATGGCGCTCCTTGATTTTGTCGTATGCCATTTGGATACGTCCGCCCAGTTCGGGCAATACCATGATCTTGAGGTATTCATTCTCCAAAAAAACGGCATGGTAGCTTTTTTCCTCGCAGACATCCTCGATCTTCTCGATCACCGGATAAGGATAGACGACACCGCTGCTGCCCTGATAGACGCGTTTTTCCAGGAACATGGGGTTCTTTTCCGGTTTACCGACACCGTAGGTAGGGAGCAGGATGTCCTCCTCCCATACATTCACTTTGTTCATATCGTGACTATACTTATGTTATTTGGTAATTTCTTTTTCGATCTGTTCCAGGCTTTTCCCTTTCGTCTCCGGCAAATAGGACCGGATGAAAAAGAAGCCCGCCAAACAGATACCGCCGTAGACCCAGAAGGTCCCGGAAGCTTTCAGCCATTCGTTGAGCAGCGGGAACGTGTAAGTCAGCAGGAAACTGGCCGCCCACAGGCAAAAGGTCGAAAGCGCCATCATCGCCCCTCGCATCTTTGCGGGGAATATTTCCGACAGCACGACCCATACGATCGGGGCCAGCGACATGGCGTAGGCAGCGATCGCCAACACGACCAGCAACAGCATGGTCCATCCGCTCACCTCGAAATAGTAGGCCGTACCCAATATAGCATATATGACGGCCAGGGCGGCAGAACCCGCGGTCATCAGCACACGGCGGCCCCAACGATCTACGGTATAGACGGCCACCAGCGTGAATATGACATTCGTGACGCCCGTTACGACGATGTTCATCAATACATCGGAAACAGCATATCCGGCAGCCGAGAATATTTCATGGGCATAGTTGAATATGACGTTGATTCCGCACCATTGCTGGAATACGGCCAGCACCACGCCGAGGATCAGGACACGACGGGTGGAAGGATGGAAGATTTTCGAGAGAGAGACCCGCTCTCCGGCTCCGCCTTTGAGCATTTCAATCTCCTCCAAAGCCTTGACGGCATACTCCTCGCCGCCAATCCGGGTAAAGATCCGGCGGGCAGACTGTTCCCGGCCGTTGAGAGCCAGCCAACGCGGACTTTCGGGAATAACGAACGAAAGCCCGAAAAAGATAATGGCCGGGACGGCTCCCACCCAGAACATCCAGCGCCAGGCCCATTCGAGACTCTGCGGATTGAGTGTCTCCCCGCCGACCGTAAAGTGCCGGGCAATGGCCCAGTTGACGATCTGCGCAGCGAGGATGCCCAATACGATAGTCAGCTGGTTCAGCGACACGAAACGTCCGCGGATGGATGCGGGGGTCACCTCCGCAATGTAAATGGGCGATACGTTCGAAGCAATGCCGATACCGAATCCCCCGACGATGCGGTAAAGGATAAATTCAGTGAATCCGTTTGCCGACCCCACCCCGACAGCGGAGACCGTGAAGAGCACGGAGGCGATGATCAGCATTTTCTTTCGGCCGTAACGGTCGCACCACATCCCGGCAAGCAGCGCTCCGGCCAGACAGCCGACCAACGCACAACTCATGGCCCAGCCGCGCATGGCCGCCAGCCCTTCGAGCCCGAAAAACGGCTCATAGAAGATTTTGGCTCCGCCGATTACGACCCAGTCGTAACCGAACAACAGCCCGCCCATCGCCGACACGAGGCTGATGAGCAGAATGTAGAGCATATTGAATCGTTTCATGGAAAGGTTTGTAGTTTAGTGAATTTCGATATTGCAAAGAAAGAAGAATAAACGCTGCGGGGAAATAGACGGACCCGAATAAAACATGGATAATTTTACGATGCGGAAATAATTACCTATCTTTACGAAAGAATAAAGTATTGAACCTGACCCGGAAGAATATGAAACGAAAAGACGGATTCAGCGGCGAACGGGCATTGGTGCTGCCTCTCTCCATTGTCAGGCAAATGGAGAAAAACCCGCTGTCGGCCCAGCTTCACATTACGGACATCGGTTATTACCCGCACGCCAAATACCACTACCGGGAACGCCGGGAACCCATCTCCCAATACGTCCTGATCTACTGTGTCGAGGGAAAAGGGAGTTTCCGGCTGCACGGCGAGACTTTTCCGGTGAACCGGAATCAGTTCTTCATCCTCCCGGCCGGAGTTCCTCACAGTTACACGGCCTCCGACGAGGAACCCTGGACAATCTACTGGATTCATTTCAAAGGCCATCTGGCGGGCTTTTACGCCGATAATTTCGCACGCCCCACGGACATACGTCCCAATATGAATTCCCGCATCAACGACCGCAACGACCTTTTCGAGGATATTTTCCGGACGCTCTGCATGGGATACAGCACCGAGAATCTGCTGTATGCCACCTCCGTGTTCTTTCATTTCCTGGGGTCGCTGCGCTATCTGCAATCCTACCGCAATGCGGCACAATCCGCCGAATCCGAATTCGACATCGTGACGGCCGCAATCCATTATATGATCGAGAATGTCGAAAAGAAACTGAGCCTCTCTGATATTACCGGGCATATCGGGTATTCGCCTTCGCACTTTTCGATGATCTTCCGCCAACGGACCGGCTATTCGCCTACGGCTTATTTCAATCAGATCAAAATCCAGAAAGCCTGCCGGCTGCTTGATTTCACAGACATGAAAATCAACCAGATATGCCACAAAATAGGCATTGAAGACTGCTACTATTTCTCCCGCCTTTTTTCGAAAATAATGGGCATATCGCCCCGGGAATACAGAATGTCGAAGAAGGGCTGACCGGATTCCGGCCAGCCCCCGTCATCGGCTATCGCCGCTTTCCGAATACGTATTCGGTATGTTGGCGATAAGGATGTTCCGGCATGACCGTGATCGAAGGGAACTCCGGATGATTCGGCGCATCGGGAAAATCCTGGGGCTCCAAAGCCACACCCGAACCGGCATAATAGGGAACCCCGTCATGCCCGATGTCGCTGCCGTCCATGAAATACCCGTTATATAATTGCAGGGAGGGTCGATCCGTGAATAATTCCAGATAACGTCCGCTTCCGGGATCTTCGAGCCGCGCGGCGAAACGGCAGGGCCTTGTCTGAGGAGTTTCGTCATTCAGAACATAGGCAATCGTAAAGCCGCCATCCGACCGGACCCGTGCGTCTCCGGCAGCGATGGCATCCGCCAGAGTCTGTCCCCGGGAGAAATCGGCATAAGTTCCGGCCAACGGCGTTAAACGACCCGTCGGAATCAGGCAGTCGTCACAGGCGACCATCCGGTCGGCCGCGAGGGTCAGCCGATGATCTGCAACGCACATGGCATTTCCGTGGCCGGCGGGGTTAAAGAACGCATGGTTTGTCAGATTCACCACGGTCGGCCGATCCGAATATGCACGGCACTCCATGACAACCGTATCGCTGTCATGGAGAAGCGTATAAGTCACCGCCACCTGCAAATTCCCCGGATAGCCCTCGTCCCCGTCCGGAGAGAAGAGGGAAAACACGGCGCAATCGCTGCCATTCGGAGTCCGACGAAATCCGGCATTCCAGAATCGGTTGTGAAACGCCTGCAAACCGCCATGCAAATGGTTTTTCACGGGATCTCCGTAAGCGTCGTTGGCCGCCAATCGGTAAGTAAGGCCATCCAGCGTAAAGGCCGCGTTTTTCATGCGTCCGCAGACCCGTCCTACGATTGCGCCGTGATACTTTTCCCCGGCATCCAAATAAGCCTGCAGGATATCGAATCCCAACACGGTCCGCAACGGATTGCCCGACGGGTCTGCCAAAGCCATATCAACCCATCGGGCGCCGTAATTGGTAAAGGCGGCCTGCGATCCGAGCCGGTTCCGGAGTGTTATCAGGCATGCGCCCGCGGATTCGAATCCGGCACAGAATTCCAGTTCATCCATTGGTGAAACATCATCTAAAAACAGACCTCCCGAAAGGAGGAACAGCCCTTTAATGCAACAGCAGCTTTAACGTTACGATCTTATAAGGTTCGATATCCAGCTGAATGCAGCCATCCTTGATGCCGACCGGAGCTATTTCACGCTCATCGGCATGACACAACCAGGCGTGAGAGCATCGATGTTTCAGGGACAACGTCTCCTGCTGCCTCTCCGCAGACGGATTGCACAACCGGATGATCATGCCATCTCCGCACTCTTCCTTTTTGACGGCATGCAGGGTCACGGCATCGTTCGATTTTGTAATGAACGAGTGAGACAGCGGCAACATGCCACGGTGCATGCCGGGCGCGTGCTGATATACCGCGGGAGGAACCACATAGCAATAAGCCGTCTTCAGGACATCCCCCTCCAGATAGTCTCCGGTATGGAAATCCAAGGCATATTCAAAGGTCTGCTCTCCCTGGGACTGCGCCGGATTCTCATCGAATTCGATAAACACATCCCCGTGAATGGGGAATGTCTGCGTCACAGCCCTCAGCAAGGTCAACTCGACGGCGGCTTTTCCATCGATCACATCCGTGCGATACTCGTGAATGCCCTTGCTCATCAAAGCCACCCCGTGTTTGCCATCGGAAATATCGATAAATTTCTGCATGGGATGACACAAGATTTCATCCCCGGTGCGACCGCCCCGATTGGTCGTATAATCTATCGGACGCTCTACAACCTCAAAAGAGCCGTCACTGTAAGATTTGGTCGCAGCAACTCCCGTCGGGAACAGGACGGACAGTTTATGATCCTCGACGACATTATTCACCGAGGTCTTGAATTTGATTGTCTTGGAATCCCGATCCAGCGATATGGTCGAAACGATGTCGACATCCCGATAATTGGCGCTGCGGTGCTTTTTATCCTTCTCAACCCCCATCGGGAGCCGCAGTTTGTAGCAGACGTCCACACAACCCCGTATCGAGGAATTTTCCCGGATGCGCAATTCGGCCGCTGACGCCAACGGAATATGTATCTGATTGAAAGAGGGCTCGACATTGACCCAGACATTGCCGGCGTCCCCGCTGTCGCGCAAAATATGGGTGCGCTCCTGCAATGCCCCCGTTTCGAGGTCTTCGATGCGGAGCGTACAATCCGGATTAACCGTAATTTTCAATTTGCCGTTATTGAGCGATCCGTCACGACAAACAATCGGTTTGTACGGGAAATAAGGCTCCCCGAACGGATTCTCCTCCGAATTCGGATTTTTGCTCCGCTCCACCCGCAGGGTCTTGTAGCCCAAAGCCGGAATATCCTTTACAAAGAGGTCGGCGGTAAATGTCCGCACGAAAATCGACTTGGGCCGATTTTCCGGATTCACAGCACCCAAAACGGTATCGCACCGATCGTAGATGTAACTGTCGACGACATTGCCGTCAAAATCCTTCACCGTCAGCGACTTGGCATAGTCTTCACGGGGCAGGTTGATTTTCAGGCGGATCACTCCGTCATAGGTATACGGCAGCGGATTGAAGACGGTGAGCAGTATCTCGTCCGCGTCGACGGATGTCGTGTCGATCTGCCGGATAACGTTTTCAAACCCGCGGCGGGCGACGGCCTGCGCAATATCTATTGCCTGATTTATGATATAGACGGAGTTCGACACGATCTCCTTGGTTCCCGCTCCGTGAATGGAGTCGTGGGCCTCGACCTTCATGATGTTGCGCCATGCCTCCATCAGGATGTCTTTCGGATAGGCATAGCCATACTGCTGCATGAATGCCGCATAAGGCTCGATATAGTGCAACAGCATCGTTTCGGCCTTGGCGGTCAACTGCTTCAGGAACGTCGTGGAACTGATGGTCTCGCTGTGTATCTTGCCGATAGGACCATAACGCATCTCTCCTTTGAGCACCTCCAGCATGGACAGGTCGACATCCTTTTTGAAATCGTCGAAATACTGTCTCAGATCGCTCTGGACGAGTTCGACCTTGTCGGCGCAAATCTCATTGGCCTCTTTCATGGCAGCCGTCAGCTCGGGTACGGGGCACGAAAAATCGATGCCCTCCATGGCGATCTTCACATTTTTGCTGTGGCTGTTGCGAACCGTGTGCAATACATTGTCTATCGCACCGGGAATCTCCTCCCGCCTGATCCGGATATCGGGTTCCAGCTCGACGGCAGGCTGCCATCCGAATACGGGGTCGCAGCCGAGGGTCAACTTGCGCTTGTCATTGAACAGACATTTCCAACCCCCGAATTTATTCATATCTCCGCCTAAGATCACCGGTACCGTGAAATAGACGAAGAAATTACACCGGAACCAATCGCCCAGCCTCGACGCCAGGACTCTCGACCCGTCTGGAGCCTCCCAATAATATTCATTGAATTTCAACTCATTGAGCGGAGCCCCCTTGTAGAATATCAGTTCGTCTATTCCGAAATTCTTATAGATCTGGGGCAGCTGCCCGATCTGTCCGAACGAAAAAATCGAATAACCGATATCCATTCGTTTGCCGAATTCGAGACTCAGCTGTTTCCCCAGCAGCAAATTCCGGATCAAAGACTCGGGATTGGACGACGTGTGGTCGGGAAGCGTATACCAGGGACCGATCTGCAATTTCCCGCTGCGAACCAGCTCCTCGATCCGTGCCCTGTTATAGGGTTTGATGGCCAGATAATCCTCCAGGACCACAGTTTGACCGTCGATGATGAACGTATGAAAGTCCGGATCGTTGTCGAACATCGCCATCAAACGATCCATCATTTCGACTAAAAGCAGCCGCGTCTCCTGAAAATTACTGCGATGCTCCCGGTCCCAGTGCGTCTGACACACAACGTGTACTTTAGTTTTGCTCATCGTCGGACTATTCTAAATAAAAAACCTCTTTCAACGGAATGGAAACCGGCGAACAATCCGGATTTACCTCCATGATGTCGGCCATATATTTCCACCATTTCTGGACGATCTCCTCATTGCCGATATCCTGCGAGCCGCTTTCTCCTTCCACCTTCTGGACAGCAAAAAGAATGTCGGTCTCGTCGTCGATAAATATCGAATAATCGCTCACGCCGCTATCCTTTATCTTCTTCATCAGTTCGGGCCAGGCTTCGTTATGCCTGCGGATATACTCCTCCTTGCAGCCCGGATTCAATTTCATTTTAAATGCAACTCTTTTCACGGTATTCTAATTTTTCAGTTGTTTTTCAAGTAAGTCTTTCACATCGGCGAGCGATCCGACAAAATCCGTACACATACATTTGGTTCCGCCCTGCTCGATATTCCCATGGGCGACCCCGATAAAAGGAGTTCCCATCAGCCGCAGGGAACCCACATCCGAACCGGAATCCCCGATGCCCACATAGTGTTCCCTTTCATCCATGGTGAAACCGATGACCTGGGCCGCCTCGAAATAGATATTGGGCCACGGTTTGGCAATGGCATTGCCCATCGTTCCACATGCACCGCCCTTTTTCGCCAAGGTTCCCGAGGTCAGTATGGCGTCGAAAAACTCCTTGGGCTCGCCAAGCCCCAGTTTATCCATGGCCTGCTTCAATTCCGGCCACGCTTTATAATACAGTCCCGAGGTGACGATGCCTATTTTGACATCGTTCTCCTTGAGCGTCAGCAGCAGTTCCTTCAGTCCTTCGGCGGGCTCGAACGCGTCGATGTCCAGTTCGCCGGCGTTCAGTTTCTGCATATACTCCTCGGCAATGTCCGTATACAGGTCCTGCAGTTCGCCGAGCGCAGCCCGGGGACAATAATGCTGGATGCAATAGAGCAGGTGCTCCGGTACGGTCCGTCCCGAAATATGGGGCAATTCGGACCGGTCGAACGCGCCGACCGGCGGCATGCCCAAACGGCCCCTCATCCGGTTGACCGTCTCGAGGATAACCGCGATCCAGAACGCTTCGCTTTTGACACACGTGCCGTCCAGGTCCAGAAGCACCCCCTTTACCGGAGCCTTGATCTGCGCAGGCAGCATGGCGAACGACGGGAACAGACCGACTTTATTGTTGAGGATAACCTCGACGCAGTTTCCCCGAAAAACGAAAATGAATTCGTGCGCTTTGTTGATGGCGAGCAGGGTCACTCCCAGCTCACCCACTCTCAGCGTCCCCCGACCCGGAACCTTGCACCAATCGAGATGGCTCAGATCGTCACCATACAGTTCGACATTGAACAGGGCAGCGTCCAATTCGGCCGCATCGACAACGCCCGCCGTCTTAAATTCTATCTTGGATACCATTTTACCCGATTATGATTTATGCCGTTGCTGACAGGATTGCAATGGACACCAAAGCCACAACAATGCCGATGTAATTGAGCAGCGAGAAGCGCTCCTTGAATCCGATGATGCCGCAAAGAACCGAAATGGTCAGGACTCCGATCGCGTAGATGCTCGCCAGGATGGAACCGTCCCAGCCTTTCTCCGTAAGCTGTCCCACGCCAAAAAGATAGAGCGAGAAACAGCATACGCTGACCAGTCCCATGACCACACCGCCTATGATATTGCGTTTTTTCAGGAAGCCTTTCACGCTCATCTTTCCGGCAAGCATGGAGGCAATGAACGTAACGATTCCGACCAGGAAAGCCATGGTAAAGACAACGAACACCACATTCGTCACATCCGAAGCATTGGCACCGCTGTTGACCCGTCCGAGGCTCAGCATCAGAAAGTCATTGACGCCCGAACCGACAAAGACGAATAACGGAAGAAAGTAGTAGATCTTTTTCCACTGCACCCCTTTGGAAATGCCCTCTCCCTTACGGATCGAGATCAGGATCAATGCGACAATCGCGGCAGCGACGCCCAGGACCTTGATTCCCGTTACGGTTTCGTTGAACAGTACGATCGCCAGAGTCACGGGGATCAGCAGCGAAAGCTTGCTCGAGATGCTGGTCACACCGATACCCAATTTCTTTGTCACGTAGCTGTTCAGGTTGAAATCAATGAGGGAAATGCATCCTAACCCGATTGCAAAAGGGAGCCAGTCGACAGCTATGGTCGAAGCGACGGTCGGCTTTTCGGCACAAATGAAATAGGAAACGACGGCCGATGTCAGGTAGTTGATCACGGTGGCAAAGAACGGGTCCACATCGTATTTATCCCAAAACTTGAACGTAATAAAGAGTCCCGCCGCACAAAAAATACCAAGAATGAATATCAGCATAGTGATTTTAAGGTTATTTTATATAAATGCCGACAGCCGAGTCAGCAAATTCCCTCCGAAGCCATATAATTACCAAACTATACAAGCACTAAGGCTTGTATAGTTTGGCTCATAGCAGATAGTCCCGTTATTTCACAACAGGAGAAAAGGTCTCCAGCTTAACATTGCGGTCCCGGACCACGAGCGTATCCCTCACGGTATGGAGTTCGGCCGTGGCAGGATCGGTGTAGGAATAGGCCAGATGCAGCACATTACGCTTCTTGCCGCCCCACATATCCCCGTCTTTGACGAACTCGCCCGTACCGGTAACAGGTGCATACGATGTTTCACGGCTCGTAATGGTACATTTGCCTTCCGCATCGAAAGTCAGGATCAGAGCGATCTTACCAGGGCTGTTGCCATCGGCTTTACGCACCTGCGTCTCGAAAGACGCCTGGTTTTTCGATATAGTCGTGATATCCGCAAGATCGCATTTCTCCACATATTTGTGACGGTATACGACCTTGTTATCCGTTCCATACTCATCCTGTCCCCGGTACAGGTACTTGCCATGCCATGCATTGATATACCTGATCCCATAGATCGTGAAATCCATCGGCTTTACATACCAATCCGTATCGATTCGGCGGTCGGCATTCGGATGAGCCGGGACGCCATGCAGGACAGAATCCGTCTGCGCCCTTACGATGCGCACGGGAATCACATATTTCAGGTTTTTGGAGTCGGCATCCTCAAAAAATTCATCGGTGAGCTTGATGTCCAGATACCCCTGCATACTGCCCTTCGGAATCACCATGGTTCCGTCCTCGTGAAAGTTGTAGTACGAGCGGGGCAGTGCCTTCAGCTGCACCCCCGAAGAGGTATAGAGATTCTCCGCAAGACTCTCGTCGATCACGTATTCGACATCGCGCGACCGGTCATTGGCATAGACGCCGGCCATGGTGCATCCGATCTTGAATTCACCCCGGTTATCGGGAGCCGTATTGACCTGCTCGTCCTCTCCGAGAATAAGCACGCGGGAAGGATACTGGTACGGGAAATAGGTGGCATTGTATTTGAAATCGGGGAAATCCTGCTCCGCATTTTCGCAAGCTCCCAGCATGACCGCTGCGGCGACCATTGCCCCATATATAATTCGATTATTCATTTTCATAGCTTTGCTGTTTTATCGTTATTTCCAACCATCGTTTTGTTTGAGTGCGGGGAAACTCAGCACATCCCGCTCGGGCAGCGGTCCGTAAATCATGTACGGCTCAAACACACGAGACTCGATATCCATATATTCATACTCGCTGCCTTCAATCTGGACGCCGCGGACCGTTTCGTCGAGAGGCAGGTTCCAGCGACGAAGGTCATAGAAGCGGAAGCCTTCGAACGCCAACTCCAAACGGCGTTCGTTGCGAATCAGCTTACGCATATCGTCCCGGCCGGTAATCGAGGTCAGATAGTTGTCGGGCTGGGCGATTCCGGCACGCTTGCGAATCTCGCCGATAACCTCACGGGCGGTTTTGCCGTAGCCCGGGACCGCATAGTCGGGACCGCCGAATTCATTCGCCGCCTCAGCATAAGCCAGGAAAATCTCGGTATAGCGGACATGCACCCAATAGTGCTTCTGATTGGTCACGGCACCGTCGTTGTTGAAATTGACATCCTCACGGACCAGCTTACGGAGATAATACCCCGTTCTTGTCGAGAGTTCCGTGCTATCCTTGGCATTCAGGCCACCGCCGACTCCGGTAACTATCTTCGCATTTTTAAAAGTAGCTCCGTTATAAATAACGCTGCGGCCCAGACGGGGATCTCTGTTCGCATAGGGATTCCCGGGATCAACGGCATACTGGCTGTTGGGGTCCCCATAGGGATAACCGTCGGCCATCGGGAATGCATCCACAAAATTCTGCGTCGGGTTTACATCGCCATTGCCATTGAGCGAGGGAGGGAATACGCGCTTCTCCAAACCGCTGCTCTGGTCCAGATTCTGAGTGCGCCAGCACATCTCGTTATCGTTCTTGTCGTCGAGCGGGACACTGTTGACCTGAGCGCCCTCGAAATAACGATGCCCGTTAGGCGACAGGACAATATCCTTCAAAGCATCCGCCGCCAACTGCGCAGCCTTCTCCCACCGTGCGTCTCCTTCGTTCTGCCCGTCGGGATTGTATGCCGGGCTGGCCGCCATCAACGCAACTTTGGCCTTATATGCCAGAACAATCCGCTTCTGCATGCGCTGACGAAACAGATCGCCCATCACCTGGTTATAGTCGGCGACGGAAACATCACCATAAATATCAGGTATTTCAGACTCGTTCGAAATGCTTTTGTAAACAAGGGGAAGAAGATCGGCAGCGGCATCGAGGTCGGCATAGATCGACTCCAGCGATTTCTCGAAGGTTTCACGGGGAATGTCGTAATTCGAGCCCTCGTCCAGGTATTTGTCCGTGATCTGGATACCATACAGCTGACCGCCTACTTTTCCAGCCACATCCTGCAGGGCATAGAATTTATGAATGGCCCGCAAAGCATACGCTTCTCCTTTCAAACGGGTCAGAAAGAGATTGTGGGTAGCATCGTTCTTGCCCCATCTTACGTTGTCGACAACCTTATAGAGGAACTGGTTCAGGTAGTTTATGGCCCGCATGGAGGCGGCCCACTGGCTGATAGGGCTGTAGTTGGCACTCCAGCGGCCCTCGGCCATCAGCCGGAACTGGTTGTTCGAATCGTTCGATACGGCATCATCGGTTGCCACATCGCTGAAGTTCCACTGCTTGCCGGTAGGCAGCAGCGTGTACCCGTTAAACAGGATGCCTTCAGCATAGATGTTCTCGGTAAGACGATCTTCGGTATCGTGCGTGTCGTTCATCGGCTCCAGAATATCACACGAAGCAACTGTCAGCGACACAAATCCGACAAAGAATAAATATATTGTTTTCATACAGTTAATCTATTTAAAAGGTTGCATTCAAACCGATAGCAAAACTACGTGTCTTGAGCGATCCCGTAGATTGGTTGCGATAGGCATTCTGCGTTCCGACCAATGCAACATCCGAAGCCAGCAGATATACATCCAGGTGGCCGAGCTGCAGCTTGCGGCAGATGTGGGGAGCAAAACTATAGTTCAACTGGATTCTCGACAGATTGAAATATCGATTCTTAAACAGCCAGAAAGTCGAACTCTGATTGTTGTTCGTCGACTCTACCGAGCTCAACCGCGGATATTTGGCCGTCGCTTTGGTAGCCTCCGTCCAACGCTCCTTGGCGACCACGGAGTACTTATCGGTGCCGCTCATGCGATAATATGAGCCCTCGATCGAGGAGTGACCGCCCATGGAACCATAGCCGTTCGCGTAAAGGGTGAAATTCCGGTAGCCGATCGTAAGGTTCACACCGAAATTGACCGGATTAGAACCCCGTCCGACATAGACCATGTCGTTGTTGTCAATGATCTTATCGCCATTCTGATCCTTGTACTTGATGTCACCGGGTTTCACCGTGCCGAACGTTTGCCGCGGGGATGCGTCGATCTCCTCCTGACTGCCGAAGAGGCCTTCCGCCTCGAGCATATAGAGCCCGGTGACAGGGCGTCCCGTCCTATACAGATAGTCATAAGCGTAAAAATCATTCCGGGTGAGCACCCGCGAATCGCAAAGCGATGCGACAACCCCTGCATCGAGCCTGAAATCGTTGAATTTCTTCGTGTAATTCACGGCGATCTCTCCGCCGAAGAACCGGTCGCTGCCGACGTCGTTGCCATACGGAGCCAGGTCCGTCTGGTAAGTGGGATACTTATGGGTCGACTTGCCGATCTTATCGGTAATCCGCGTCTCGTAATAATTTACGGCAATCTGAAGCGAGCGGTCGAACAACAAGGCATCGAATCCGACATTCACCTCCTTGCGCTTTTCCATCCGCAGGTCGGGATTGTAACCGCGGGTAGCCACTACGGACGGATGATTGGAGGCTTTCTCATTCCAGGGAAATCCCGTCGACGTGGAGTAGACCTTGTCGTAGTAATAGTATCCGGGGATACTCAGGTCCGACTGAATAATGCCGGCAGATGCATACACCTTAAGATGGTCCAGCCAGGAGATGCCCTTCATAAAGCTCTCTTCGGCTATGTTGTAGGCCAAAGCCAGCGTGGGGCTGAATCCTATGCTGTTTTTCGGGTCGAGCTTAACGGAGTTCGTAACCGACGAACTGAAATCGATGTAATACTTGTTCTTGTAATTATAGGCCAGCCTCAGTCCCAGGTTCGCAAACTTGTCCGGACATTTGTTGGCATTGACACCGCTTGCGTTCGGGGCAAAATTAAAGTAGGTCCGCCCGCTGACCAGAAGCATGGCATCTACATGATGGTCCTCGTTGAACGTGTTGGTGTAATTGACCTGTCCGTTGAAGCCGAAACGGCGATAACTCGTCACATAACCGATATACATCTTTCCGTCATACTTGTCCTCATTATATTTCGTCAGACCCGTTATCTTGCCGTCGGTCCACGCAGGCTCGTAGACAGCATAGTTTTTGGTTATATACTGCGTATAGCTGTTGAAGAAATCGAAACTGATATTGGCCGACACGGTCAAACCCTTCACGAACTTGTTCAGGTCGAATTTCAGAATGTTGTTGAATTCCATCGACCGGTCGATATTCTGATTATAGCCACCGGTATAAATGTCGCCGAACGGGTTCGTCTTTTGCAGGGCCGTTCCGCCGAGCAGGTATTTGCCTTCGATGATGTTGCTGCTGGCATCGATCATCGCGTTGATGTTCTCGTCCGTCCGGTCCAGCATATCGATCGGAATAAACGGCATGATCTGATTGGGCCGCATGGTCGATGCCACATTGAAATAGTTCGTCCGGGGCGTTTTATCGAAATCGAATACCGCACTTCCGATCACCGTATTGGAAATAACGTCGCTGATCTTGAAATCCACGTTGGTACGGGCATTGAACCGATTGAGGGACATCGACTTGGCCGGTCCGAAATTGACGAAATCATTGTCCCGGTCCCAACCCAGGTTCGCATAATAGGTCACCTTGTCGGACCCTCCCGAAAACTCGGCAACGACCCTCGAATTGGTCGATATGCGTTTCACATAATCCGACGAGTAATAATCGATGTCGGGATATTGATACGGATTCTCCCCGCTTCTGTAATTGGCGATCTCGGCATCCGTGTAGATCGGGTTCAGCCCATCGTTCACAAGCGCTTCGTTATAAAGGGTCATGTAGTCCGCCGAACCCAGGAACTCGGGCATATTTTTAGCGACCTTGATTCCGTAGTTCACCTTGACGGACACCTTCTGGGTCCCGGCCTGTCCTCTCTTGGTCGTGATTACGATCGCTCCGTTCCGAGCTTCCGCACCGTAGAGAACCGCAGCCGAAACACTGTTGAGGAACGTCATACTCTCAATCTCGGAAGGCAAAAGCGAGGCAGCAGACAGCGACTTATATCTCGGAACTCCGTCTACAACAACCAGCGCATTGCCCAAACCCCGAACATCATTCGAACCGATAAGGCCGGCAATACGGGTCCCAACCAGTTCATTCAGATCCCGGCTATATACAATGCCGTCCTCTTCGGCCGGACGGACAATCTGGACCGGATTTATCAACTCGCCCTGTTTTACAGTCTGGAAAGCGATGGGCACATCGGATTCTTCCTCGTAATATAACGGAGCCCTCGACATTTTGATCTCTGCCGGCAGCTGATTGACCGGATACGTCACGGTAGTCAACCCTTTTGCCTCGATTACCAATATTGCATCGGGCTCTACCTTGAGCGAAAACCGACCGTGTCTGTCCGATTCGGTTTTGGCAAATCCCCGCTGAGCATGGATAACAGCTCTTTCGACAGGAACGCCGTTCCCATCGAGGACGACGGACTTGACATCCAAACTCCTCTTTTTTATCTCATCCTGCGCCCGGGCACTGAAAGACCCCAGCAGCAAAAAGATAAAACACAGTTTTATTATGTTATTCATTGTCGTTAATTTTTGAATTATTGCAATGGTTTACCAGCCGGGATTTTGATAAAATCCTTCGTACAATGCCACCTGGTCGGCCGGGAGCGGCAGCCAGTTATGGCGATCGTCGACAACCCGGGTCTTGACCAGGAACTCCTCCATATTAATCGGCTTCTCAGTCACCGGATCACGGTCGAAATTAATGCCCGTGATCGCCTTATAGCGGGAATCGCTGTTGCGCAGCCATCTTCTCAGGTCACAGAAACGCTGGCTCTCGAAAAGAAGCTCCATCGCACGCTCCTGGATCAGCAGTTCGAAGAACTTGCTCTGGTCATTATGGTAACGGGTATCGAGCGGCGGCATACCTCCCGTAGTTGCTCCTTCGGGCGCACCTGCACGGGCACGAACGATGTTTACGGCATCCACTGCGGTAAGAGGGTCGGAATCCCCGGGCACGGTGCTCATCGGCGAACCATATCCCCACGACACGGCCTCGGCATACATCAGATACGCATCGGCCAGACGGATCAGCGGAGGATTGAGCAGGTATAAGTTCCCGGATGTCGCTATTCCCGGAGTGTCTTTGGGATTGCATTTGCGATTCCAGAACTTCTTCGTCCCGATACCGGTATAAACCAAGGTATTAGTGGCACCGCGGTGACGGCCGCCCGTATAAAATTGAGCGAATTGGTCCAGCGGATTGTCAGTCTTCGTATCGGTAATCTGGTCGTTATCCTTGCATACCCACTTGTCGAAACGCGGATCACGGTTGCTCCAGGGATCGGCCTCGTCATACCCCGAATCCTGCTCCGTAATGGGCAATCCGTTCGCCATACCGAAATTCTTGGAAAATTCGTAGTTGAGGTTGAGATAAAACTGACAGCCGTAAATATTACGATTGCCCTGGGGAGAGAACATGCAGTACATGACCCCGTTGAATCCGATGGTGGGGGTGTTGGCCGGAATAGGGATAAGAAGCGCCTCGCGGATATCCGTATTGGTTCGATCGTGTGTGAAGAACATGCGGTCGATATCGGACCAGGGCTGAAGGCTTTTCTTGCCCGTCGACTTGGCCAGGTCGATCACCTTTTTAAGGGTTGCAGCGGCTTTCTTGCAATACTCCGCATTGAACGATTTCTCGCCCGTGGATTCATAGTTCATCAACGGACTGCCGGCATACAACTGGCATTTTCCCAATACCGACAGCGCCGAAAATTTGGTCAGTCGCCGGCTGTTATTGCCTTGGGTATACGATCCGTACTCTTCTTCATCCCAATCCAACGGCAAAAGGTCGGACGCTTCGCTCAAGTCTTTCTCGATCTTATCGGCACACTCCTGGAATTTCAGGCGGGGCAGATAGACGACCGGCTTGGAGGCCTCGTAAAACTGGTCGACATAAGGCATGCCGCCCCAATACTGCATGACATTGAAATGGCAATAGGCCCGGAAGAAGAGCAGCTGACCGCGGATGACTTTTTTCTCGGCCTCGGTTCCGTACATCTTATCCAGGTTGGCCAGGCCCTTGTTTGCCAGATAGATGCAGTACCAGGAGCTGTACCAGATACCGCGACATTCAGCGGCGGCATTGGGATTCAGCAGGTTCCCCGGATTTTTCGAACGGAGGATACCGAACATATTGCGGCCTTTGTCATAATTCCAGGCCCAGTAGTTGCCGTCGTGGAAATAGGCGATGGGAGGATCGTAAAACAGCATATAGGCCTCGTCGCTGACCACACCGATCGAGTTGCCGTTCCAGGGCGAATTCAGATGCGTATACATACCTTCGATAAAACCCTGGAAATTCTTGAAATTCTTGAACAACTCCTTTTCCGACATACCCGCGTCAGGCGACTTGTCGAGGTATTCCTCACAGCTGCCCAAAAATACGAAACAGGCTGCAAGAGCAACTGTCACCGTAAATTTCGCCCTGTTTATTATATTTTTCATAATCTGTTAAAATTTAAGGTCAATACCAATATTGAAGCGTTTCACATTCGGGTAGAACGAACCGTTACCGATCTCGCGATCATCGGGCAGCTCTTTAGACCAGAAGCAAAGGTTATTGCCGTTGACATAAAGCCTCAAACCGGAAAGCCCCAGTTTCCGCAACGTAGCCTTGTTGAAGGTGTAAGAGAGCTCGGCATTTTTCAAACGGACATAGGAACCGTCGACATAATAATAGTTGGCCGTCATATTGCCTGCGGCTTTCCAGCGCGGCAAGAAGGAGGTTCCCGTCGGATTGTCCGGCGACCAATAATCCTGCACGTGCGAATAAGCGATATCCAAGCCCTGATCGAAATTGTTTTTAGCCACATTGCGGGTCACGTTGCTCACGCCGTAGAATTGAAGCATCAGGCTGAAACCCTTGTAATCGAGGCCGATCGTTGTGGAGTAGGTGTTCTGGGGAATGTCCGAGTACCCGTAGGGCGCGATATCCTTCGTCGCATCATAATTTCCATCGGCATTGAAATCGATAACCCGGAAATCGCCCGGCAATTTCGTGGCATCGTTGGTGGCATAGACCGGGCTCGAGTAGATTTCGTCCCAGTTTTTCATGAAGCCGTCGGAGATCGGCGCCTTGATCTGCCCCAGCGGATAACCTTCCTGCATCAGGTTCGGAGCGAGCAGTCGCGGTTCCTCCTTGAAGAGAATCTTATCCTCCACATGAGCCATGTTGAAATTAGCCCAAACATTCCAATTGGCGCCAAACTGCTTCCGAAGGCCGACGACGATCTCATAACCCTTCTTCTCGACCTCTCCCACATTCGCGACAGGAATATAGAACGAATAATAAATGGGCAGCTGCCGGTTAGCTCCCTGAATGATGATATCCGACCGGAGCTCCGTGAAATAATCGAACGAGAAGGTCAGCAAGCTGTTCAGCACCGACACATCCACACCGTAATTGCTCTTCCGGGCCTTTTCCCAGTGAATGTCCGGATTACCGATCGCCGATTGCTGATACAGCGTGTAAGGGCTTCTGACGGTAAACGTGTCATTCATACCCGTAATCGCGTTGTTCGTCTGGTATTGGGACATATACAGCCAACGGCCGGGAACATTGTCATCGCCTACCAGACCAAAGCTGTATCGCAGTTTGAACAGATCGAGCCAGGTCTGGTTGCGGAGGAACGACTCGTTGTTAACGGACCAGCCCAGACCGACCGAAGGGAAGAAATCGAAGCGGTACCCCGCACCGAACTGCTCGGAACCGTTATAGGCACCGTTGGCCTCCAGCATATACCGGGAGTCGTAATTATAGGTAGCCCTGAAGATCCAGTCCTCGCGGTATTTCATGAAATCCGAACCGGTTGCATACTGCTCGCGCGTAAATACGCCCGTAGCCGAAACATTATGCTTTCCGAACATGCGGGCATAATTGATCTGGGCCTGGTAGTAAATCCGGCGCAAAGTCGCACCCGCATCATTTTCTTCGTTATTCAGCTTCCAGGGAGAGTGCGCCGTATCATAATAAGGTATCGTAGAGAGGTCCTGGATCTTCTCATAGTCGCTGGGATCGAAATCGGGCAGATAGGATGCATCCTCGATCGCAGGGTCCAAATAATAACCGTTGAGCCGATAACCCGGGTTATAGAGCTGCTTGGAGGAGAATACATTATCAAAAGAGAACTTACCCATGACACTCAGTCCGGGCGTTATGAAATCCAGCTTTTGGGTCAGCACGAAATCCGAGATCACGTTGGTCTTTCTTATCTTCTCATAGCCCATTGTGGTCAGGAACTGCAGCGGATTATAGTATCCGTTTGTCACCGCATTACAGTAACCCCACAGCCCGTTGGAATAGCGGGGCATATAGGCATTCGCCGGGGTAATATAGAGCGCATTGAGAATCTGGCCGTTGTAGTTGCTCTGGTTGGTAGCGGGCTGCGACCTGTCCGTATAAATGGCAGACAGATTCACGGCCAGGGTCGTCGATCTCGTAACATTGATATCGACGTTCGAACGGAAATTGAAACGGCTGTTGTTGTAACCGGGCTTCCAGTCCTCGCCGTAGAATTTCGGCTTGGACTTCAGGATGTCTCCTTCATAAAGATAGGATGCCGAGGTGAAATATTTCACGACCTTGTTACCGCCGGAGACACTCAGGTTGGCCCGGTAGTCCATCGCGAAATTCTCGACCAGCAGTTTCTGCCAGTCGATATTGGGATATGCTTCGGGATATCTCAGACCCGCCTGGTTGCGGTAACGGTTCCGCACCTCAAAAGGCACGTAATCGTTCCACGAGGTCGGGGCGATCACCGCCTCTTTCTCGATCGCGGCATCTCTGAGCGTGATCGCATCATAGGCATCCAATTTATCCACAAGCAGGGAGGGCACCTTGAAAGTCGTATTGGCAGAGACCGTAACGACGGGTTTGCCGATCTCACCGCGCTTCGTAGTAATCAGAATGACACCGTTGGCACCCTTCACGCCGTACACGGCCGTTGCCGATGCGTCTTTCAGTACCGATATCGTTTCGACCTCGTTGACGTCGATATCATTCATGCGGCGCTCCACGCCGTCCACAAGAACATACGGAGCCGAGCTGTTCCAGGAGGAACGTCCGCGGATCAGGATGGTCGGGTCGTTCGCGCCCGGCTGGCCCGAATTCTGAATGGTTGCCAGACCAGGAAGATTACCCGTCAGAGTTTGCGCCAGGTTCGTCACGCCTCCCGTGCGTTGGAGTTCTTTGTTGCCGGTTTGCGTAACAGCTCCGATAAGGGTGCTCTTCTTTTGGGTGCCGTATCCGACCACCATCACGGCATCGATATCGCTGGCCTCCTCTTTAATTACTACATTATAGACCGAGGCGGCTCCCACGCGAAACTTTTGCGTGGTATAACCGACAAACGACACGCTGATCTCACTGCCTTCGGGCACTGTCAGCGCATATTGCCCATCGGGGCCCGAAAGCACACCTATGGCAGTACCGGACACGACGACTGTCGCCCCGGTCACACGATTTCCCTTGTCGTCCGACACGACTCCGGAAATATTTATTTTTTTGTTGGACTGCGATTTGTCCTGGGCCTTGCTCCTTTGTGTCGAACCATTGTTGGTTTGGGCAAATGTATTGTTCACACACAGCGGATTAAAGCCGAAAGACAAAAACACCAACAAGATTGCAACAATTAGTTTTTTGTTCTTCATATCATCCCATTTTAGGTTAATAGACAATTCAAAATCTCTTTGTCCGGATTGTACTTCGACTGCAGGATAGTTACCTGCTCAGTACACATCGATAGATTAGGTCAGGAAGGGGCGGCGGCTATTTTTAGACATAAGCTCATGATTTAAGGTTAAACAGTAGGTTCCATTAATTTCAAGTTCCGGCCCGAATTCCAACAGATTACGCAACACATTACGGACCTTTTCTTTATATACAAAAATAGCCCTGCGGTTAACTTTCGCCTGTCTCATATGTTTTTTTGAATAACTGATTATGACAAAAAGCGCCCAACCCAAATAGAAATATCGAAACAAACAAGACGATTGGACATTTAGATTAGTGCAAAACGGCATCCGGACCGTAAACCGGAGCTTCTCCAGACAGTCAACACCCTCCGAAACACACTCGGGGAATGGCCGAATCATTCAACAACCCATAAAAAATCGGAGTCGGCGCGGGAACAGGCGCCGACTCCGATTTTCCAGGATACGGACAAAATCCGTTCTCCGGTTCTGCCGGTATCTTATCCCCGCCGTCTCTTCTGGTACTCCGAAGGAGTCTCACCGAATTCCTGTTTAAATACCTTGGAAAAGTACGACGCACTTTCGATACCGACACATTCGATAATCTGAGATATGGACATATCCGTATCTATCAGCATCCTTGCCGCCTTATTGATTCTGAATTTACGAAGGAACTCCACAGGAGACACGCCCGTCAACACCTTAATTTTATTATACAGGTTACTGCGGCTCACACACAAATTAGCCGCAAGCATGGCGACATCGAACGATGAGTCGGTTATGTTCTGCTGTATACATTCGCTGACCGCATCCATGAATTTCTGGTCTTTGGTGTTTTCGAAATTGACATCGGAAATAATATTCTTCAGATAGAACTTGCGCAACTGCTCCTTGTGCTGAATAAGATTGTTCACGCTCAAAAGCAATAATTCTTTGCTTACGGGTTTATTGATATACGCATCCACCCCGACCTTCATTCCCTCTATCTGGTTCTCCTCGCCCACTTTGGCCGTAAGCATAATCACCGGAATATGGGATGTCAGGAAATTCTCTTTGATCTCTTTGCACAGCGTGATTCCATTTTTTATCGGCATCATGATATCCGTAACGACGACATCCGGCATAGTGGCCTCCATCATATTGATGGCATCCAGCCCGTTGGAACAGGCTATAACCCGGTATTCCTCCGCGAGGAAGGCTCCCAGCATATCCTTGAGCCCGCTGTTATCCTCCACCAACATGACTGTTTTCTTAGAGTTGCCGGCAATTATGGCCGCCGGTTCCTCCGACCTGTTTTCATCCATATCGGAATCCACCATATACATGGCATTATCACGACGGGATTGGACCGGAGGAGTATCGGCATCGGCCGGGCCGGTTTGAGCATGAACGGGGAACATGACGCATATCTCAGTTCCGACCTTTCGTTCACTGGACAATATCAACCGGCCGCCGTGAAGTTCCACAAGGCTTTTGACCAGGGCCAGTCCGATGCCGGAGCCGATATGCTGCTCTATATCGTCGCTGATTCTGAAATAGCGTTCGAAAACATCCGCAATGGATTTTTCAGAGATTCCCACGCCCGTATCGGAAATCACAACCCCGAACACCGGAGCTCCCGATGGAATATTATCCGACTCAATCGTTATATAACTTTTGTATTTCGGCACATACGCGCCATCGACCAGAATGGTCTCGACCGACACCCCGCCTTCGACCGTATAATTAAATGCGTTGTACAGCAGGTTGAACAGAATTTTTTCGGAGATCACCTCATCGAAAACAAGCTCCTTCGGCATATTGCCACAAAGATTTACCGTGAATTCCAACCCTTTCTGCTTGGCCAATCCCATAAAATCACCGCATCGCTCGCCGATAAACCCATTCCAATCGCCGGTCTTCAATCTCAAGGACATCTTGGAGTTCTGAATGATTAAAAAGTCCATCAACTCATTAACCATATTCATCAACCGTTTTACACTGCGCTCCATTACTTTGACGTACTGATTATTGCGCAACGCACTGTCCATAGAGTCGATGGCAGCCAACATCAATGACAAAGGAGTCCGGAAATCGTGTGAAACATTCGTAAAGAAAAGCTGCTGCTCACGATGCTTGGCCTCTTTTTGCTGGCGTTCAATCTCCTCGGCGTGCTGCCGAAGCTGTATTTTCCGCTTGTTGTCCTGATAGCGTACGATCGCTGCCAACAACACTCCTCCCAGGATAAAATAACAGATAACGGCGACCGTACTGTACCACCAGGGCGGCCGGATTCTGATATACAAGGATTTCGCAGGTCCCCAATCACCATCGTTATTGGATGCGCTGATTTCGAAAATATAGCTTCCCCATTTCAGTTTGGTATATGAAACAGAACGCTGCGATGCAGGCATTACGATCTGCCGGTCGTCATAGCCTTTCAACTGATACCTGTACAGGTTCTTCTTTTGGGCGACATAACTGTTGGACGAAAATTCCATACCGATATTACACTGCGTGTAATTCAGCACGATAGAATCCGTCACGGATATGTTTTTTCTCAAAGGAGAATGCCTGTCGGTGGGTGCTACGGACTGGCCGTCAATCGAAAAATCCGTGAATATGATTTCGGGAACGGATTCCTCCGCAGTAATATGGTCCGGATTTACTCGGCTGAGCCCTTCATTGCCTCCGAAATACAGCTCCCCGGTCGAAGACATTGTCGCAGCAAAAAGATAGAACATATTCCCCTGAACTCCGTCCGACTTATTGAACCACAACAATTTATCCGCCTCTTCGTTGTAATTGAACAGCCCGTTATCGCTCCCCATCCAGACACGCCCCGCCTTGTCGCAGATAATACTGTTTATGGAATAGGCATTGTAGAGACTGAGATCGGCACAAAATGCCATTTTATGGTTGCGCGAGTCGTATTTCCACAATTCACCGGCGTTCGTACCTATCCACAATATCGAAGAGTCGACATCGCAGGCAATACATTTGACACTTATATTGCCCGGCATTCTGTCAGAATCGGGATCGACAACGATATTACTGATCTCACCTGTCTTTTTATTATAGGTATATATGTTCTTATCGGTGGCTATCCATAATATATCCCCCTGCATATATGCCATATCGGATATTCCCCGGCCGATCAGGTCCCGATTGTCGGAAGGAAATTTAATATGTGTGAATTCCCGGGTCTTGTGGGAATAATAGGTAAACGCGCTCAACACGCTGACGTAGCTCATCCAGAAACCGTCCTGTCCATCCTTAACGATTTTGCGTATGTGGTTCTCGAGCAGCGGATGCGACGGGTCGAATGCGTTAAAATTGACAAATCTGTTTTTTTGTATGTCGTACCGGTCAAGACCTCCCCGGAAACTCGCTATCCACAACTGGTCGTCTGCCAACACCAAAGACTTTATGTTGTCATACGAGAGGCTGTTCTTCGAGGGATCATGCATGAGATAAGTAAACTTACCACTATCCATATCCAGCCGGTTGACGCCTTTCCCTTCGGTTCCCACCCACAAGACATTATCCTGCGCCACGATGGAACTTACAACAGGGCAATTCAGCTGGTTATTCCCCTCCCGATAGGTATAAAACGGTTCTTTGCCATTGCAATCTATGAAATACAGGCCTCCCGAATAGGTCCCGAACCACAAATTTCCCTGCTGATCCTCTTCGATCTTCCAGACTGACGATGAAATCAAATGTTGATTTTTATCATCCGCATTATTCAACAGGGAATAGGTCTGATCCGTTCGATCGATCAGATAAATACCCCGCTGGGTGGCTATCCATATCCGGTTCAGGCGGTCTATCAGGATAGACTTTGCCGGCATATGCTGGTTATTGATATTGAAAAAGTCGTAGCAAGCGACCTCTTTGTCGCTCTCCTTATTCAGAATATGCAGGCCGCGCTCCTCGGTGAGAACATACAATTCGTCCCCGCCGCAGGCCATATCCACGATATTATGCAGCTGGACAAGGGAGGGGGGGGGGAAATTGCCCGACAGAACCGTTACCGTACTTATAAATCAATCCGTCAGACGTACCGATATAGACATGCTGCCGATCGAAACACGCGGCATAGGAGTTTCGGATGGTCTGGCCGTCGGAGTCGTTAACGCTCACATAACGCTCTTCGCTCAAAACGTAATAGCCGACCTCATCGCCCAACATCCACAAACAATCGGTTCCGTCGAAAATCAATGTTCGGGCAGCGAGCGGGCTCATCATTTTCACCTTGTCGAATCGTGTATCATAGCACACGACACCGTCTTTCATGCCGATATACAGGCAATCGCGGCTGTCTATCTCAAGACAGAAAAAGCTCAGATTGGATATTTGATCCAGGCTCAGGATGACATTCGTATATCGTTTAAAGGTGTATCCATCGAAACGAAACAGGTCGTTATCGGACAATATCCACACAAACCCCTGAGAATCCTGTATTGCGTCCCTTATGCCATCGTAGGTAACTCCGCTCTCGGGCGTGATTCGCTGCACGGAATAGGGGAAGGGCACCTCTTTGAGGGAGTTTGCACCCAGATCCCATATCGTAAGGGTGCAGAAAAAGAGGAATAACAAGCGTGTGTAATAAAGCATAAATTAACTTATTATTTCAAAAAATCCCGGAAATTTTTATGAATTCGGCCAATAATCATCCGCTGCATATTGACAAATATACTAAATAGGCGCAAACATCACAGCTTCTTTTCCCGAATAAATGACAAAAGCATGAAAAAATAGAAAACATCGTTCAATCCCGTCTTAAAAATAGGCGGCCGTTCGGATCAGATCGGACCGGCTGCAAAATAGTATATGTTTTTATCCTAAAAATCCATTTTTTATTTGTGCCGGAATCCTTTTTTTTGTAAAAATAATCAACCTAATTATCCAATCATGAAAAGAGCGCTTATTTTACTGTCCGTGTTACTGTCGCAATACATATACGGACAAAACATTATCAACCGTGGCAATATATGGAATTTACAGACCCGAAACTCCGTCTACCAATTACGCATCGATAACGGTAGGATATATCCGGTTTATTTCGGAGATATATCGGCTGCAAGTACAGACCACACGCAGGACCGCATCCGCCCCAACGCACCCCACACGCTGGAAGAAATTCCGGTAAGAGGAAGCTTTGCGGATAAAATGCCGGTGGTCGAAGCCGTATTCCCGGACGGAGTGCGGGACATCGAACTCCGCACAGACAAAATCTCCGTTCAACAGATCGATGACAAGGAGGTGCTCGTAATCGAAACGTCGGACCGGCACTACGCCCTTGCCGTTACCCAATATATCT
The DNA here is from genome assembly GCA_001941065.1 of Alistipes sp. Zagget8. Classification (GTDB taxonomy): domain Bacteria; phylum Bacteroidota; class Bacteroidia; order Bacteroidales; family Rikenellaceae; genus Alistipes. The sequence goes on along the minus strand of MSHJ01000009.1, from coordinate 327,084 downwards.
CCGTAATCCCCGACTGCGATATGTTTGAAAAATGGATTACCGTCACCAACACGTCCAAAAGCAGGAAATTCAATATAAAAATAGACAATCTTCTCAGCGGCAGCCTGTATATGACGCCCGACCGCTATTTCCTCACGCACCATTCGGGTCAATGGCTGCGCGAGTTCGCCCTCCGGAAAACAGAGCTCACGACAGGTATAAAGAGTTTGCAGTCGCGTGATTTTATGACCTTTGCCAATACGCCGTGGGCCATGATCTCGACATTGGACAATCCGGGCGTATGGTATATGCAAGTTCAGTACAGCGGCAACTGGCGACTGGACATCGAGCAAACCCATAACGGCAGCCTGCAGATTGTGGGAGGTATCAATTTCTGGGACACGACGCTCGATCTGAATCCGGGCCAAAGCTATACGACACCTAAAATGAATTTCGGATACGCCCCCGAAGGCGAGCAAAAAGCGACGCAGTCGATACACCGGTATGTCCGTCGGTTTGTGATGAATCCGTCAACGACCGATCTGCTTCGTCCGGTGCTTTACAACAGTTGGTATGCCACGACCTTCAATATCGAGGAAAACCAGCAGTTCGATTTTGCAAAGACCGCGAAAGAGATCGGCATCGAGCTTTTCGTAATAGACGACGGCTGGTTTAAGGGGCGGAAAAACGACCGGGCAGGATTGGGAGACTGGACCGTCGACACGCATAAATTCCCCAACGGGCTGAGTCCGATGATCGGCAAAATCAATGAAATAGGACTTGATTTCGGAATCTGGGTCGAACCAGAGATGATCAATGAAAACTCGGACCTCTACCGGCAGCACCCCGACTGGATACTCGAATTTCCCAACCGCACCAAAGACACCTGGAGACATCAGTTAACGCTGAATTTCGCCCGAGAAGACGTATACCGGTATGTCTATAAATCGATGCGCGATCTGTTGGCCAATAACAACATCAAATTCATTAAATGGGACCGCAACCGGGGTTTGTCCCAACCGGGATGGAGCAATGTGCCGATAGACAAACAACGGGAAGTCCGAATCCGGTATGTCGAGAATCTGTATCGGATGATTAAAGAGCTTCGCGCGGAGTTCCCCAACGTGATCTTTGAGAACTGTTCTAGCGGAGGAGGCCGCCCCGACCTGGGTATGCTGACCCACATGGATCAAACCTGGACCTCCGACCAAACCGACCCGATCGACCGGTTATACATACAATACGGTTATCTGAGCTGCTTCCCCGCGAATACAATGGTTTGCTGGACAGCAAGCAACGATGTTCACAAAGCCGGAATAACCCTCGAATTCTCGTTCGACGTGGCATTCCAGGGGGTCCTCGGAGTGGGTAACAACATATCCCGATGGAGTCCGGAACAGCGCGAACTCGCCAAACGCAAAATAGCCCAGTATAAAGAGATCAGGCATCTTATTCAGCATGGCATAGTCTCCCGGCTTCAATCGCCCTTCGAGGGAAACAGAGTCGCCATTCAGTATACGTCCGAAAGCGGAGACGAATCGGTCGTGTTGTGTTACAATCTCGCAGAGATTATAGACGGAGCGACCCCGGATGCCCAGCAATCGCGCCGCCTGAAACTGGATTCGCTGCTGCCCGATGCGACCTATCAGGTCGGCAACAGCAGTTTTACCGGAAAATACCTGATGGAAATAGGTATGCCCTGGCCCCTGAAAGGTTCGTATAAAAGCTGCGTCGTCAACCTCAAGGCAAAATGAAGCGATAACCGGTCGGGAGAACAGCTGCCGGCTGTTCTCCCGACCCCCGACAGGCCCGAATTCCCGGCCGCCATCCTGCAAGGAGGCAGCATACAATCTCCCGGCATGAAATAATGCCGTATCATACCAGGTGCCATGTAGCGCAAATGTCTAAAAAGCTTGCTTATTTAGACATTTGCCGTCTTAATAATTGTCTTTTGTTATTATAGGCATTAAAAAAACACATTTAGAATAGACGGAAATACACCGTCTGCGTACATTTGTATAGTGATATAACGCCTCGTCCGACGTATAGGCGGATCCATATCGTGTTAACCTGACATATTCAAATACATTTTAAAGTATGAGCCCAAAGAGATTGTTTTTTTCTACGACAGCGCTGTTATTATGCACTATCGTCGCCTCTGCGCAAAACGTAACGGTGATTTCCCCCGACGGAAACCTGAAATTCGATATGAATCTCGACTCCAATACCGGAAAAATCGAATATGAGATCACCAACCGGGAGAAACAGGTGATATTGCCTTCGGAATTGGGCATAAGCGGTTATCACGACAATATAGAGTCGATAACGCCGGGAGAGGTCAAAAGCGTCGATACGACGTGGCGTCCGGTTTATGGCGAACGGGCTGTCGTAAAGGACTGCTATAATCAAAGTACGGTCGTCTTAAAGGCCAAAGGGAAAAAAGAGGTGCTGAATTTCGTCGTCAGGGCCTATAATGAAGGTATCGCCTTTCGTTATGCATACACGGGCAATGGTCACGTTCGCATAGAAAAAGAGTCGACCACATTCTGCGTTCCGGAAAATACCGAGTGCTGGTTTGCCCCGTATGCCCAGGCCGTGCATACCCGGATGCCCGTTCAGAATTGGCCGGGAGAGGCCGAACGGCCGTTAACGCTGAAACTCGCGAACGGCCTTTATGCCGCATTGTGTGAAGGCGAGGTGATAAATTATTGCCGGACCAAATTTTTCGTGCGGAAAGGAGAGAAAAACATCATCCGCTGCAAAATGTACGACGACGTCGAGGACTTTGCTCCATTTGCAACTCCCTGGCGGCTCGTGATGGTTGCCGGGAGTGCGGCGGATTTGCTGGCTAACAACGATATTATCCTGAATCTCAACGACCCGTGCCGGATAGAAGACACCTCGTGGATCAAGCCGGGAAAAGTAATGCGTGTAACGCGGCTTTCGACCGAAGCGGCCAAAGAGGTGATCGATTTTGCCGCAAAACGCGGACTCGAATATATCCATTTCGACGCAGGATGGTATGGCCCGGAAGCCTTGAAAACCTCCGACCCGCGCAAACCGGTCCGTTCGTTGGATATTCCGGAGATCGTAAAATACGCCAAAAGCAAAGGTATAGGCGTTTGGCTCTATGTCAATCAACGCGCCCTAACCAATTATCTGGAAGAGATTTTACCTCTATACCAGTCTTGGGGAATCGCCGGCATTAAATTCGGATTCGTACACGTGGGCTCATACCGCTGGACCTCATGGCTGCACGATGCCGTCCAGCGATGTGCGAAATATCATCTGATGGTGGATATTCACGACGAGTACCGGCCGACAGGATTCAGCCGCACCTACCCGAACCTTCTCACCCAGGAGGGAGTCCGGGGCAACGAGGAGTTCCCCGACGGGACAGTCAACACGACCCAGCCGTTCACCCGGTTCCTCGCCGGAGCCGCCGACGCCACGGTATGCTATTTCCACAGGCCCGAACTCAAACCGGACCTGGCGACCAGCCTGAATGCCCGTTTCCTGAAAAACACCGCCGTACACCAAATGGCTCTATCCGTGATCAATTACAGTCCGCTCCAGTTCCTGTATTGGTATGACTCCCCCCAGAATGCCCAGGATGAACCGGAACTGGATTTCTTCAACGCGCTCGCGACGGTATGGGACGACACACGCATTCTTTCGGGCCAGATCGGAGAGCACATAGCCATCGCCCGCAAAAAAGACGGGGTATGGTTCGTCGCAGCGATCACGAACAACGATGCCCGCACCATCGATATAGCGATGAATTTCCTGGACCCGGATAAAAAATACGTATCGACCATTTATACCGACGGAGGCGAGAAGGTGAAAACAAGAACACACGTCGCAATAACGAACAAAGACGTAAAGTCAAAAAATGTTTTAACGTTCGACGTGCTTCCCCGAGGAGGCGTTGCAATGATAATCAGGGAGAAATAATTAAAAGACATCAATGAGATTATATATTGGGTATATGAATAAATTAGTGTTGGTATCGCTCATTTCGTGTATGGCCGCTTCGTGTGCAGTCGATAAAAAAATAGATGTGGACAAAGAACTCGCATACTGCGATGCACAAATCCGCAAGGCATTACCAAATATGACCGACCCCGGCAGGGGAGCCCGCAATATCGCAGCGGACGCATCCGACCCCCAATGGCACTGCTCCGATATAAACGACTGGACCTGCGGATTTTGGCCGGGCATCCTATGGTACGACTATGAATTTACGAAAGACGAGGAGATAAAGCGCCAGGCAGAGCGTTTCTCGGAAGCGATCATCCCGATCCTCGACAACAAAAATCACAGTCACGATCTGGGCTTCATGTTTTTTTGCAGTCTCGGACAGGGTTATCGGCTGACACAGAATCCCGAGTATAAAAAGCAGCTTCTTCGCGCAGCGGACTCCCTGGCCCTGCTCTACAATCCGGTCGTAGGGACCATCAATTCCTGGCCGGGAATGTGCAAGACGAAATCGTGGCCGCACAACACCATCATCGACAACATGATAAATCTCGAGCTGCTGTTCTGGGCTGCCAAGAACGGGGGTTCGCAGCGGCTATACGATATTGCCAAAAGGCACGCTGAGGTCACGATGGAAAACCAGTTCCGGGACGACTATTCCACCTATCACGTCGTTGTCTATGACACCATATCGGGCAATCGTCTGGCCCGGGTGACACATCAGGGATACGCCGATGAATCGATGTGGGCACGCGGACAGGCCTGGGCTGTTTACGGTTTTGCAATGGCATTCCGAGAAACCGGCGAGAAAGCCTTTCTTCAGACAGCCTGCAAGGCAGCCGACCGTCTGTTAGAAAATATCCCCGAGGATTATGTGCCTTATTGGGATTACTCCGACCCCGACATACCCAATGCGCCGCGGGATGCTTCGGCAGCATCTGTCACCGCGTCCGGATTAATCGAACTATCCCAGTTGGTGGACGACGCGCAATTATCCGAATACTACCTCGGCATCGCCCAAAAGATGCTCATTTCACTATCTTCGGAAAAATACCAGAGCCGTGATAAAAATGTAGCCTTCCTGCTCCACTCCACAGGGCACTACCCTGACGGCAGCGAGATCGATGCGTCGATCGTCTATGCGGATTACTACTACATCGAGGCATTGCATCGCCTGAAAATGCTGTAAACTTGTTTTTGAAAGCTATTAAATCTTACCTGATATGAAAAACCGAATCTTAATCAGCACCATTTTATTCCTCACCATGTGGTGTGCGAACGGGGTTGCGAAAACCCCGAAGCAATCAGTCATTAAACCGTCCGGATTGGAAGTGGGCGAGGTCGTTTCGTCGTTTCCCGTCGGTTTCGACATGATGATAGCCGGCAAAAAACAGTTTGTGGCCTTTTACGACGCGAAACGCCAGATGACCGTTGCAGCTCGCCGTATCAATTCCGATAAATGGGAATACCGCAAACTGGACAGCTTTGTCGGCTGGGATTCGCACAACTACATAACGATGACGACCGACAATGAGGGTTACATCCACCTCAGCGGCAATATGCACAATGACACATTGGTCTATTTCAGGAGTGAGAAGCCTTACGACATTCAATCGCTCAAAAGGATCAAAACCATGACCGGAGACGATGAATACCGGGTCACATACCCCACATTCATGCGCGACAGGGAAAACAGGCTGATTTTCCATTATCGTTCGGGAGGAAGCGGCGACGGCTACGAACTGTACAACATCTACGATCAGAAAACACGCACCTGGAAGCGTTTGATAAACGAGGCGTTAATCAATGGCCGCAGCGCCGACAATACGATGAGTGCGTATATGAGCGGTCCGGTATTAGGTCCTGACGGAGTGTTCCACCTGATTTGGGTGTGGCGCAACACGGGGGATTGTTCGTCCAACCACACGCTTTCTTATGCCAAGAGCCCTGATCTGATCCATTGGGAAAGCATCAGGGGCGAGAAGGTGGAACTCCCGATCACCCTGAACGATTCCGTATTGTATGTAGACCCGACCCCTGTAAAAGGGGGCCTGTTCAATCCCGGAATCAAGATAGGATTCGACTCCCAGAAACGAATCATAATCGGTTATCACAAATTCGACCGGAACGGCAACAACCAGCTCTATATCGCCCGCTTTGAGAACAACGACTGGCGTCTTGCACAAATAACCGACTGGAAACACCGCTGGTATTTCTCAGGCTACGGTTCCATGCCGGCAAACATCTGGATCGCTGCGCCCCATGTCATCGGAGACGGCAAACTGGCTTTTGAGTACAAACACTACAAAGAAGGCAACGGGATTTTACTGATCGACGAGAACACGCTGAAAATCGTCGGCCAGCAACCGTCCAAAGAGGCAATTCCCGCCCATTTCCTGAAACCGACGTCGGGCTATCCGAATATGCAGGTCAAAACATTAGTGAAGAACGGATACCTGCTGCGCTGGGAGACCCTGTCGGTCAATCAAGACCGGAAACCGACAGAAGACACTCCGCCCACCAAATTGGTTTTATACAAGTTATAGCAATCGGAACCTGCACGCAAAAATGGCCTTACTGAATCTGGTAAGGCCATTTTCAGTATTCACGACGGCCGACCGGCATTCGCGCGAGTCGTTCCACAACGGCCCCGCGGCATTCCCGGCGGTCATTCGACCCCTTCGGGGCGTTTCGGCATAACGATCGGCGTTGGCCGCACGAAACAGGCGGAGGCGTCCGTCGGAGAGCTTTTGGCACTTTTTGCAGGAATAAGTACAGAAAATTCCCTACTTTTGCAGTCGCCATGTACGCCACACCCCACATACCCGAACGTCCCGCCGACGGACTGCCGATGCCCCGGCGGCTCGGGGCCATCCTGGCCGTGGCCTTCGGCGTCTCGCTCTCGGTCATCGACGGAACCATCGCCAACGTCGCACTGCCCACCATCGGCGCAGAGCTGGGCATCTCCGCCGCCGACTCCATCTGGATCGTCAACGCCTACCAGCTGGCCATCATGGTCTCGCTGCTGTCGTTCTCGGCGCTCGGAGACGTGGTGGGCTACCGCAAAATCTACATCGGCGGACTGATGCTCTTCACCGTGGCGTCGGTGGGGTGTTCCCTCTCGGGGTCGCTCCAGACCCTCGTGCTGGCCCGCGTCATGCAGGGATTCGGCGCGGCGGCCATCACCTCGGTCAACACCACGCTGATACGTTTCATCTACCCCAAAGCCCGGCTGGGACGCGGCATGGGCATCAACGCCACGGTCGTCGCCGTGTCGTCGGTGGCCGGGCCCACACTCGCCGCAGGCATCCTCTCCGTGGCCGACTGGCCGTGGCTGTTCGCCGTCAACATCCCGATGGGGCTCATCGCCCTGTCGCTCAGCCGGAGGTTCCTGCCGGCGAATCCCGTGCGGATCAGCGGCCACCGCTTCGACTGGCGCGACGCCGTGATGAACGCCCTGACGTTCGGACTGCTGATGGCCTCGGTCGAGGGATTCTCCCACGGATTGGACCCGCGTATCCTCTCGCTGGGCGTCGCGGCGCTGCTCATCGTCGGATTCCTGTTCATCCGCAGCCAGCTGCGCGAACCCTATCCGATTCTGCCGTTCGACCTGCTGCGCATCCCGATCTTCTCGGTGTCGGTCCTGACGTCGGTCTGCTCGTTCCTGGGGCAGATGCTCGCCATGGTGGCGCTGCCCTTCTACCTGCAGGAGGCCTGTGGCTACAACGACGTGCAGACGGGACTGCTGCTGACGGCATGGCCCGCCGTGATCATGGTCGTGGCCCCGGCGGCGGGAATGCTCGTCGAACGCATCCACGCCGGCATACTCGGCGGCACGGGCTTGACGATGATGGCTGCGGGACTGTTCCTGCTGGCGTTCCTCCCGGAGCATCCGACCGATTTCGACATCATCTGGCGGCTGGTGCTCTGCGGCGCGGGATTCGGGCTGTTCCAGTCGCCCAACAACAGCATCCTGATCGCCTCGGCGCCTCCCGAACGCAGCGGATCGGCCAGCGGCATGCTCGCCACGGCCCGCCTTATCGGCCAGACCACGGGCGCGGCGCTGATGGCCCTGCTGTTCCATATCGTCCCCGAAAACAGCACCCACACGGCGCTGCTGCTGGCGGGAGGCTTCGCCGTGACGGGCGCCGTCATCAGCCTCTCACGCATCTCATTACCCTTGCCCGAAGGACTCACCCGGCGCAAATGACCCAGACCATGAAACACCTCTTTCCGATACTGCTCCTGCTCGCCCCGCTCTTCGCCGGGGCCCAGGGGTCCGACTCCACGGCCTTTATCCGCCCGCCCTACCTGCAGCCGGGCGACACCGTGGGCATCGTCTCCCCGGCGGGCAAACTGCCGCTGAAGACCGACACGGCGAAAATCCGCGAACGGATCGAGTCGTGGGACCTGCACGTGAAATTCGGCGCCCACTGCGCCGACCGCGAACAACCCTATTTCGCCGGGACCGACGAGCAGCGAGCCGCCGACCTGCAGGCGATGCTCGACGACGCGTCGGTGAAAGCCGTGATCGCCTGCCGCGGGGGTTACGGCTCGGTGCGGCTACTACCGCTCGTGGACCTCGCACGGCTGCGCGAACATCCGAAATGGGTGGTCGGATTCAGCGACATCACCATGCTCCACCTCGCGCTGCGGAAGCTCCGCATCGAGAGCATCCACGGCCCGATGCCCGCCGGATTCCATTTCGACGGGGAGGAGGACCCCTCGGCCGAATCGCTGCGGCAGGCGCTGTTCGGCGAGACGGTGTGCATCGAGGTGGAACCCCATCCGCTCAACCAGCCCGGAACGGCCTCAGGACGTCTGGCCGGAGGCAACCTCACGGTGATCCGCTCGGCGGACGGCACCCCCGAGGAGCTGACGGCGGAGGAACCGACGGTGCTGCTGATCGAGGAGGTCGGGGAGTTCGTCTACCGCATCGACCGCATGATGCAGAGCCTCGCACGCAGCGGCAAACTCGAAAACCTCCGGGCCGTGGTCGTGGGCCACTTCTCGGAGATGCTGGGCATGGAGAAATTCGGCGTGGCAGATGCCTGCACCGTCATTTCGGCCTACACGCGGCCGCTGGGGATACCCGTCGTCTTCGGATTCCCCGCAGGGCATACGGACCCCAACCTGGCGGTCTACCTGGGACGCCGGGTGACGGTCGGGGTGGACGACACGGGCGCCCGCGTGGAATTTGCCCGCGAAGATTGACAAATCCCGGATTTTTTCCTATATTTGGGGGCGTAACGATCATCCTCTTATTCAAACGCCTATGTTCTCCGCAAAAACCTATACTGCGCGCCGTCACGAACTGCGCACCAAAATCGGGAGCGGCCTTATCCTGCTTCCGGGCAACTCTCTGTCGCCCAACAACTACCCCAACAACGCCTACTATTTCCGGCAGGATTCGTCGTTCCGCTACTACTTCGGGCTGAACGTCCCGTCGGTGGTCGGGGTGATCGATGCCGACACGGGCGAGGAGGCGCTGTACGGCGACGATTTCACCGTCGAGGACATCATCTGGACCGGTCCCCAGCCCACGCTCCGCAAGATGGGCGCCGGGGTCGGCATCACGGCGACGTTCCCGATGGCCGAACTCGAAAAACGCCTCCGCAGGGCCGTCGCCCTGGGCCGCCGGGTCCACTACCTGCCGCCCTACCGCGGGGAGACCAAACTCCAGCTGTCGGCGCTGCTGGGCATAAAACCCGCGCTGCTGCACGACTACAAGTCGGTGGACCTGATGTTCGCCGTGGCGGAGATGCGCGAGAAAAAGAGCGCCGAGGAGGTCGAGGAGATGGAACGCGCCTTCACAATCGGTTATGAGATGCACACGACGGCGATGAAGATGTGCCGCCCGGGCGTCGTCGAACGCCAGATCGCGGGCGCCATCGAAGGCGTCGCCAAGTCGCTGGGGCAGGGCGTGTCGTTCCCCTCGATCGTGTCGCAGCACGGCGAGACGCTGCACAATCTCAACGCCGACGGCGTGCTGGAGGAGGGCCGCCTGCTGCTGTGCGACGCCGGCGGCGAAAGCGTCGAAGGCTACTGCTCGGACCACACCCGCACCTACCCCGTCAGCGGGCGCTTCACGCAGAAACAGGAAGATATTTATAACATCGTGCTGGCCGCGCACGACCATGTGGCCCGCATCGTCAAACCCCACATGATGTACACCGAGGTGCACAACGCCGCCTACATGACCCTGGCCGAAGGGCTCGTGGGACTGGGACTGCTGAAGGGCTCGGCCGCCGACGCCGTGGCCGCCGGGGCGATGACGATGCTCATGCCCCACGGACTCGGACACGGACTGGGCATGGACGTGCACGACTGCGAGGCGATGGGCGAGCGGTCGTTCGATTTCGCGTCGATCGCCGAACGCGCCGCCGCGTCGGGAACCTGCATCTACCGCGCGGCGTGGCGCATCGAGCCGGGGACGGTGATGACCGACGAACCGGGCCTGTATTTCATCCCCGCGCTGATCGACAAGTGCCGCGCCGAAGGGCTTTACAAGGGCATCGTCGATTACGACGCGCTGGAGTCCTACCGCGATTTCGGGGGCATCCGCATCGAGGACGACATCCTCGTGACGGAGACCGGCAGCCGCATCCTCGGCGACCACAAAATCCCTATTACAGTTGAAGAACTCTCCTGCTTAAGAAGCGGGTTTTAAGGTCGATACCGGAAATTGCATATCGAAACCCAAAAAGAACTGCCATGACAGCCAAAACAAAATGGATCATCTACGGATCGCTGGCGCTGATCGCCGTGCTCCTGATCGCCATCTTCTCGAAAAACATCGTCAACGGGCTCGAAAACCTGTTTGTCAAGATCGCCATTTACGGGATCGTCTTCTGTGCCGGATGGCTCCTGGGCCGCTTCGGCGGGAAACGCCGCAAGAACGACGACGAACGCAACGCCCGCAACATCACCCAGGCGCAAAAATAGTCCGCCGATGAAAAAGACAGCGTTCCTGCTCGCCCTCGCACTGCCCCTGCTCGCCGCGGGACAGCAGCGCGACTGGGCCAATTACGGCCGTTACGCCGAGGCCAACGCCGCCCTGACGACGGCCCCCGCCGTGGTGTTCATGGGCAACTCGATTACCGACGGATGGGATAACGCCCACCCGGAATTTTTCACCGACAACAATTTCGCCTGCCGCGGAATCGGCGGGCAGGTCTCGCCCCAGATGCTCTGCCGCTTCCGCGCCGACGTGATCGACCTCCGTCCGAAGGCCGTGGTGATCCTCGCCGGAACGAACGACATCGCCGGCAACAACGGCCCGATCGAAAGCGAACACATCGCCGAAAACATCGTCTCAATGGCCGAGCTGGCTCTCGCTGCCGGCATCCGACCGATCATCTGCTCGGTGCTGCCGGCCGCGAAATATCCGTGGCGCCCCGAGATCGAATCTGTTCCCGAAAAAATCCGGGCCCTGAACGACCGGCTGCGGCAGTACGCCGCGGAACGCGGGCTGACATGGGTGGATTATCACAGCGCGATGGACGCCGGCGACGGGTCGATGCGCAGCGAATACACCCGGGACGGCGTGCACCCCACGCCCGAAGGATACGCGGTCATGGAGGCCGTCATCCGGCCCGCACTGGCGGAGTGGCTGCCCTGACCGGCGGACGTGTTCCCGACAGACTTAAAAATCGCCTCCAGAGGGCGATTTTTTCGTTCCGGGGGTTGTTTTTCCCGAATATTTCGTATATTTATAGTCGCCGTCCCGGAAGCGGGCGCGGCACGGGTAATGAGAACCTAATTACGAATACCTTAAAACCATACGGGAATATGAAAAACTATTCAGCCAAAGAGATCAAAAACATCGTACTCATCGGCGCTCCCGGCACGGGTAAAACTACCCTTGCCGAAGCGATGGCCTTTGAGGGGAAAGTCATCGACCGCAGGGGTAGTATCGAGACGAACAACACGCTCTCGGACAACACGGATATCGAGCACGAATACAAACGCTCGATCTATTCGACGATCCTCTTCACCGAATTCATGGACCGCAAGCTGAACATCATCGACTGCCCGGGCTCGGACGACTTCTGCGGAAGCCTCTTCTCGGCATTCAAGGTCGGCGACGTAGGCGTCTTCCTGTTCAACGCCCAGAACGGCTGGGAGGTCGGCAGCGAGATTCAGGCACGCTATGCGCGTCTCTTGAAAAAACCCGTCATCGGCGTAATCAACCAGCTCGACGCCGACAAGGCCAATTTCGAAGCCACCGTGGAGTCGATCAAGGCTTCGTCGCGCGTGAAACCCGTCATCGTGCAGTATCCCGTCAATCAGGGTCCCGGGTTCAACGCCTTTATCGACGTGCTGCTGATGAAGATGTACCGTTTCAAGGACAACGACGGACACCGCGAGGAGCTGGAAATCCCCGCCGAGGAGTTGGAAAAGGCCCAGGAGCTGAACAAGGAGCTGGTCGAAATGGCCGCCGAACACGACGAAGCCCTCATGGAGCTCTATTTCGACAAGGGCACGCTCACGCAGGACGATATCCGTTCGGGCCTGAAAATCGGCGTCTCCAACCGCGAGGTGATGCCCATCTTCTGCACCAGCGGTAAACGCGACATCGGCACCAAGCGTCTGATGGAATTCATCATCAACGTGGCCCCGGGTCCGCAGAAGGCTCCGGCATTCCTCTCGACCGACGGCGCGGAAATCACCGCCGACGAGACGGCTCCCGCCGTGGCGTTCGTCTTCAAGAGCCAGCTCGAACAGCATATCGGCGAAATCACCTATTTCCGCGTCGTCCGCGGCAAGATCACCGAGGGCACCGAACTGGTGAACACCCGCACGGGCAATAAGGAAAAACTCTCGCAGCTGTTCGCCGTAGCGGGCAAAAACCGCGTGAAAGTCACGGAACTCATGGCCGGCGACATCGGCTGCACGGTGAAGCTGAAGGGCACGCGCACGAACGACACGCTCGCAGCCCCCGCAGCCCCGGTGACAATCGAACCGATCGTCTTCCCCGAACCGCGCTACCGCGCCGCCATCAAGTGCAAGGACCAGGCCGACGAGGAGAAGCTGGGCAAGGTGCTCAACGAAGCCAAATTCGAAGACCCGACCATCCTGGTCGGATACTCCAAGGAGTTGAAGCAGACGATCATCCAGGGTCAGGGCGAACACCACCTGAACATCCTCAAGTCGCGCATCGAGAAGGAGAACAAACTCACCTACGAATACATCGCCCCGAAGATTCCCTACCGCGAGACCATCACCAAGGTGGCCCAGGCCGACTACCGCCACAAGAAGCAGTCGGGCGGCGCCGGGCAGTTCGGCGAGGTGCACATGATTATCGAGCCCTACTACGAAGGCATCGGCGAACCGAAAAACTACAAGGTCCCCGGCAAGGGCGACATGGTCGTGAACCCCAAGACGAAGGAGGAATACGACCTCCAGTGGGGCGGCAAGCTGCAGTTCTACTCGGCAATCGTGGGCGGCGCCATCGACGCGCGTTTCATGCCCGCCATTCTGAAGGGCATCATGGAGAAGATGGACGAAGGCCCGCTGACGGGTTCCTACGCCCGCGACATCCGCGTGGTGATTTACGACGGCAAGATGCACCCGGTGGATTCGAATGAAATATCGTTCAAACTCGCGGCCCGCAACGCCTTCAAGGAGGCGTTCCGCAATGCGGCGCCCAAGATCATGGAGCCGATTTACAACGTCGAGGTGCTGGTGCCGAGCGAGTACATGGGCGCCGTGATGTCGGACCTCCAGAACCGCCGCGCGATGATCGCCGGCATGGAGTCGGACAAGGGATTCGACCGCCTGAACGCACTGGTTCCGCTGGCCGAGCTCTACCGTTACTCGACGACGCTGTCGTCGCTGACATCGGGATCGGCGACCTACACGATGAAATTCGCCAGCTACGAGCAGGTTCCGGCCGACGTGCAGGACAAACTGCTCAAAGCCTACACCGACACCGACGAAGATCCCGCCTAAAACGCCGCCCGGCTAAGAGCCGGGTTTTAGGGGCGGCGGAAGGACCGGGCGGTTCAGACCCAGTTCTGCGCAGTCACCCGCTCTTTCCCTGCAATACGAAAGCGACGGCCCCCCGGAAAAGGGTCCGTCGCTTTTTTCAGGCGGAGCCACACGCCGCCGGTCGTTATATTTCGTCGCAGGGGTATAACGGCGCGTAACGAAACCGCCCGGAGGCCGGGACGACGGGGTCTCCGATGTTAAGTTAATGTTAACAATGAGTTACGAAACCGTTTCGTCGGAAAAAATGGCGTAAATTTGTTCACAATTTGCACTAAACCCCCAACATGAGCGAAATTTACACCGTTATTGTCGGCATTCTGGGAATCCTCGCTATTTCAGGTCTTTTCGTCGGCGTCACGAACGACGCAGTCAATTTCCTCAACTCCGCTATCGGCTCCAAAGCCGCCTCGATGAAAATCATCCTCACCGTGGCATCCGTCGGCATCATCATCGGCGTCGTGACCTCGAGCGGCATGATGGAGGTGGCCCGAAGCGGTATGTTCAATCCCGGACTGTTCACCTTCCACGAAGTGATGATGCTCTACCTGGGCGTCATGTTCGCCAACGTCATCCTCCTCGACCTCTACAACTCCTGGGGACTCCCCACCTCGACCACCGTGTCGCTGATTTTCTGCCTGCTGGGAGCCGCAATCGCCGTGTCGATCTACAAAATCTCCAACGACCCCACGCAGGGCGTCGCCTCGCTCGGACACTACATCAACACCTCGCGGGCCATGGGCATCGTCTCGGCCATCCTGCTCTCGGTGGTCATCGCATTCACCTGCGGAACCTTCGTCATGTACATTTCGCGCATGATTTTCTCGTTCCGCTACACGGTCGTTTTCCGCCGCTACGGGTCGCTGTGGTGCGGCGCGTCGCTCACGGCAATCGTCTATTTCGCCATTTTCAAAGGACTCAAATCCATATTGGCCGACCATGCGTTCATCCAGCTGATCGACAACCACCTCCCCACGGCCATCTTCATCTGCTGGGTCGCCTGCTCGCTGTTGCTGTTCTTCATCCAGCGGTTCAAAATCAACATCCTGCGCATCACCATTCTCTCGGGCACGTTCGCCCTGGCCCTGGCCTTCGCGGGCAACGACCTGGTGAATTTCATCGGCGTGCCCGTCGCCGGATTCGACGCCTACTCCATCGCCCGGGAGGCCGGCGACACGCAGATGCTCATGGGCGCCCTGAATGAAAACGTCCCGGCCAATTTCCTGATTCTGCTGGCCGCGGGCATCCTGATGATCCTCACGCTGTGGACCTCGAAAAAAGCCATGCACGTCTCCGAAACCGAACTCTCGCTCTCGGCGCAGGACGACGGAGGCCAGGAGCAATACGGTTCGTCGGTCTTTTCGCGCACGATCGTCCGCGCGGCCCTCAACGTCAGCACGGGCATCGAACGCGTGGTTCCGAAACACCTGCGCGACGCTATCTCGCGCCGGTTCAAATACGAGGATGTCGAGCACAGCGGCTCGCCCTACGACATGATTCGCGCCACGGTCAACCTCACGACCTCGGCGCTGCTGATCGCCATCGCCACGTCGCTCAAACTCCCGCTGTCGACCACCTACGTCTGCTTCATGGTGGCGATGGGTTCGTCGCTCGCCGACCGCGCCTGGGGCCGCGAAAGCGCCGTCTACCGCATCTCGGGCGTCATGACCGTCGTGGCCGGATGGTTCATCACGGCGCTGGGCGGATTCCTCATCGCCTTCGTCGTCGGGCTGGCGCTGATCTACGGCGGAACCCCGGCCTTCATCGTCATCACAATCCTCTGCGGCTGGATGCTCATCCACAGCAATTTCCTGAAAAAAGACAAGGAGAACACCATCGTCAAGGAGCAGGTCGAGACCAACGACGACATCATCGCCTCGCTGCGCGACGAGGTCTGCCGCACGATGGAGTGCGCGACGAAGATTTACGACCGCACGCTGATCGCCGTATTCAAGGAGAACCGCAAGGTGCTGCGCGACATGGTCAAGGAGTCGAACGACCTCTTCTACCAGTCGCGCGAACGCAAATACTCGCTGCTGCCGACATTGAAGAAGCTGCAGGGCGGCGACGTCAACACGGCGCATTACTACGTGCAGGTGGTGGACTACCTCAACGAGATGACCAAGGCGCTGATGCACATCACCCGCCCGGCGTTCGAGCACATCGACAACAACCACGAGGGACTGTCAAAGGAGCAGGCCAAGGACCTGATGTCGATCAACGACGACGTGGAGTCGATCTACCGCCACATCAACCTGATGCTGCGCGACGGGGATTTCTCGGAGATCGAGACGGTGCTGACCATGCGCGACCAACTGTTCGAGTCGATTGCCGACGCCATCAAATCGGAGCTCGCACGCATCAACGAGGCCCGGTCGAACACCAAAGCCTCGATGCTCTACCTGACGATCCTGAACGAGACCAAGAACATGGTGCTCCAGTCGCGCAACCTGCTCAAATCGCAGCAGTATTTCCTCAAGCACCTAACGGGACCCAAAACCTGGATTAAATAATGCAAAATTCACAATTCATAATTCACAATTTTACTTTGCTGAAATCATCAGCATCCGCAAATTCAACAATTGTGAATTATGAATTATGAATTATGAATTGTGAATTGTGAATTCTAACTATGGACATCGCCAAAGCTAAACGGCGCGAGAACATCGCCGAATACATTCTCTACCTGTGGCAGCTGGAAGACCTGCTCCGGGCACTTCAATTCAGCCCCGAGGCGGTTTTCTCGACGCTGATCGCCCCGCGCAAGGACATCGGCGAGGAGCAGAAACACGTTTTTCTGCTTTGGTACATGGACCTCGCGAACCTGCTCCGGCAGGAGGGCAAGGAGGAGAAAGGACATCTGGAACACACGCTGCACCTGATTCAGGACCTCCACGACCTGCACCTCCAGCTGATGAAACTCCCCGTGGGCGAGCACTACCGCCGGACCTACGCGCATCTCGAACCCGAGTTGCCGCGCCTGCGGGCCGTCATGGGCAATCCGGGGATGAACGACACGGAGCTTTGCTTCCGGGCCCTTTACGCCGCGATGCTCTACCGCATCAAGGGCGAGGGCGACAAGCAGGCCGTCACGGACACACTCGAATACATCTCTCCGGTGATTGCCGAACTGGCCGACATGTACGGCAAAGTCGAACGCGGCGAAACAGACTTGTTCAAGAACAATTCATAATTCACAATTCATAATTATTGAGTTTGCGGACGCTGATGATTTCAGCAAAGTAAAATTGTGAATTATGAATTAATAAAATAAGGACCGGCAAAAGCCAGTCCTTATTTTATCTCCAACCCCATGATATAGTCGTTCATGTAGTAACCGTTGCCGATGGGGAAATCCCCTTCGCGCAGGCGGCGCATGCCCATGCGTTCGTAGAAATGCAGGGCGGGATTGCGGCGGTTGACGTTGAGTTCCATCCGGCAGGGCGCTGGATGCACGCTCCGGATATACTCCACGGCCCGGCGGAACAGGAATGCCCCGGCGCCGAGGCCCTGAAACCCGGGCAGGACATAGATTTTCTGCAGGTGGAAAAGGTCTTCGCCCTGCCGTTCGACGGAGACATAGCCGCACGGCACGCCGTCGGACGAGGCGATGAACCAGACGTGGCCCGCGCGGAACTGCTCCCGCAGGCTCTCCGCAGAATACATCCACTCCATCATATAGTCCAGCTGCGCGGGGGTCAGCAGCTCGCGGTAGGTGGCCGGAAAGGCCTCGTCCGCCAGGCGGCGGATCAGCGGACAGTCGGTTTCGGAGGCTTGTCGGACGGTAAGCATATTTTCATTCAATGAAAGAAGGCCGACTCTCAACTGAGCCGGCCCTTAATTCTTTCTGCAGGAAACCACTAAGCGTACTTGAACGTCGACTCGTCCGATACGGTGAGTTTCTTGCGACCCTTTGCGCGGCGCGCAGCCAGCACCTTGCGACCATTAGCCGTAGCCATACGAGCACGGAAACCGTGCTTGTTGATACGCTTGCGACGCGAAGGCTGGTATGTTCTCTTCATTGCCATAGCTATATAGTTTTTATTGTTTTAGCTGTTTTTACGGATTACAAAAGTACAACAAAAAAGTTATTCGCAAAAGTTTTTCGTGAAAATATTTCAGAAACCCGGGTAAAAAGCCCGAAATCCTGCCTTCTCCGAGGTCGGGGTCGGGGTCGTAACGACCCTTTTAGAAATCGGAACGTTTTGCCGGACCGCCCGCAATTTTGTTTTGCATCCTCCCGGCTTTTTACTACCTTTGGACTCGTAACGATACTCTAACTTATGGCCATATTCAAAGTCGAAGGCGGACACCGTCTCCACGGATCGATCACGCCCCAGGGCGCCAAGAACGAAGCCCTGCAAATACTCTGCGCCGTGCTGCTGACCCCCGAACGGGTCGTCGTGCGAAACATCCCCCAGATTCTCGACGTCATGCAGCTCATCGAGTTGCTGCGGCGCATGGGCGTGCAGGTCGAACGCCTCGCCGACGACACCTACGCCTTCTGCGCCCGCGACATCGATTTCGAATACCTCCAGTCGGACGACTACCGCCAGCGTTGCACCCGCCTGCGGGGTTCGGTGATGCTGATCGGCCCGATGCTGGCGCGTTTCGGCGTGGGATACATCCCCAAGCCGGGCGGCGACAAAATCGGCCGCCGCAGGTTGGACACCCATTTCCTCGGATTCCAGAAGCTGGGCGCAAAGTTCAATTTCGACATCGCCGACGAGTTCTTCATGGTCGAGGGCCGGGAGCTGCGGGGAACCTACATGCTGCTGGACGAAGCCTCGGTGACCGGTACGGCCAACATCATCATGGCCGCCGTGATGGCCCGCGGATTCACCACGATTTACAACGCCGCGTGCGAACCCTACATCCAGCAGTTGTGCAAGATGCTCAACCGCATGGGCGCCCGGATTTCGGGCATCGCCTCGAACCTGCTCACCATCGAGGGCGTCGGGGAGCTGGGCGGCACGGAGCACACGCTGCTGCCCGACATGATCGAGGTGGGCAGCTTCATCGGCATGGCCGCGATGAACCGTTCGGAGCTGACAATCCGCAACGTGTCGTTCGAAAATCTCGGCATCATCCCCGCGCAGTTCGCCCGCATGGGCATTCAGTTCGAACAGCGGGACGACGACATCTACATCCCCCAGCAGGACCATTACAGCATCGAGACGTTCCTCGACGGGTCGATCATGAACATCGCCGACGCCCCGTGGCCGGGCCTTACGCCCGACCTGCTGTCGATTTTCCTCGTGGTGGCCACGCAGGCTAACGGCGCCGTGCTGATCCACCAGAAGATGTTCGAAAGCCGCCTGTTCTTCGTGGACAAGCTGATCGACATGGGGGCGCAGATCATCCTATGCGATCCCCACCGGGCCACGGTCATCGGCCACGACCACCGGCTGTGCCTGCGTGCCACGCGCATGACCTCGCCCGACATCCGTGCGGGCGTGGCGCTGCTGATCGCCGCGATGTCGGCCGAAGGGGTCTCGACCATCCAGAACATCGACCAGATCGACCGCGGCTACAAGGACATCGACGGACGCCTGAACGCCCTCGGCGCCCGGATCACCCGCGTAGACGAATGCGACTCCCTTAAGAAGGGAGGATTATAAATAAAGGAATTATTTACAGCTTATGTTTTTGGAAAATGCCAGCCGAAAGGGCTGGATCGAAGTTATTTGCGGCTCGATGTTCTCGGGAAAGACCGAGGAGCTGATCCGCCGTCTCAAACGGGCCCAGTTCGCCCACCAGCGGGTCGAGATTTTCAAACCCCGCATCGACGTGCGCTACTCCGAGGAGGAGGTCGTGTCGCACGACGCGAACGCCATCCGCTCCACCCCCGTGGAATCGCCGCAGAACATCCTGCTGATGACCTCCGACGTCGACGTGGTGGGCATCGACGAAGCGCAGTTCTTCGACGACAGCATCGTGGAGGTCTGCCGCGAGCTGGCCAACAACGGCGTGCGGGTGATCGTCGCCGGGCTCGACATGGACTACACCGGCAAACCCTTCGGCCCGATGCCGCGGCTGATGGCCACGGCGGAGTATGTCACCAAGGTCCACGCCATCTGCGTGCGCTGCGGCAACCTCGCCCACCATTCGCACCGCCTGACCAGCGACGAAAAGCAGGTGATGCTGGGCGCACAGGACAGCTATGAACCGATCTGCCGCCACTGCTTCAACAAGCTGACAGAAAAACCATAGCTTCCTATACATAGCCGGCAAACACACGCAGGGCACATGGAACCAGCAAGGCGATAACCTCCGGGCTGTTCCTGAATTCTCAGACACTTTCTTTGCACACGGCAGGAGCGTCTCGCGCAAAAAAATTCCCGAAAATCCGAAAAAGCACCGAACTTTTTTGGATTTTCATTTTATCTCGCTATATTTGTCGTACAAATAGGATTATTCAGTCTATTATTAAAAAACTTATGAAACCCCATACCATGATCAAACTCTCCGGACTAATCCCAGCCGTATTCACACCGTTCGACAAGACCGGTGCAATCAACCTCCCGCAAATCCAGCCCTATGCCGACAAACTCGTCGCCGACGGTGCCGACGGCGTATTCGTCTGCGGTTCGACGGGCGAATGCACCTCGATGACCGTCGCCGAACGCAAAAGCGTCCTCGAAGCGTGGATCAAAGCCGCGTCAGGCCGCATGCGCGTCATCGCACACGTAGGCGGCACCTGCCAGGCCGACTGCATCGAGCTCGCGCGACATGCGGCCGGACAGGGAGTCGACGCCGTCGGTGCCATCGCTCCGTTCTATTTCAAACCCGCATCCGTCGAGGAGCTCGTGGATTTCTACAAGCCGATCGCCGCAGCCGTCGCTCCGATTCCGTTCTATACCTACCACATGCCCTCGGTAACAGGCGTCAACCTGCCGATGAAGGAGTTCCTCGAAAAAGGATCGCGCGAGATTCCCAACCTGAACGGCATCAAATTCACCTCGAACAACTTTATGGAGATGCTCGAATGCATCCGCCTCGAAGACGGCCGTTTCGACATCCTCAACGGTTTCGACGAAATGCTGCTCTGCGGCATGGCCGTAGGCGCCCGCGGAGGCGTGGGCAGTACCTATAATTATTCGCTGTCGACCTACCGGAACCTTTACGACGCATTTCTCGCAGGCGATATCGAACGCGCCCGCGTCTTCCAGCAGGAATCGGTGGACATCGTGCACGTCATCATCCGCCACGGCGGCGGCGTCCGCGGTGGTAAAGCCATCATGAACCACCTGGGAATAGACTGCGGCGACTGCCGGCTGCCTTTCGCGCCCTACACCGGGTCCGAAATGCGCCAACTGGGCGAAGAGCTCGACCGGATCGGCTTTGCGAAATAACGACACCCGCCAACCTCTTCCGACCCATGAGAAACCTGATACTGACCCTTTTCCTGCTCCTCGGCACGGCAGTTTCGACGGCCGGGGTCCCCGCAACGCAGCTGACGGAGACCGACGCCATCCGCTGGGACACCTCGCTCAGCCTGCCGCAACTCGACGGGACGCCCAACATCGGAATAGCCGGTGTCTTTTCGGGGCGTATCGACGGGAAACTGCTGATCGCAGGCGGCGCCAACTTTCCCGACCGCACCCCCGACGCGAACGGAGAGAAACGATATCACCGGGATTTATACATCTACGACGCCTCCCGGGGCTGGCAAGTCATCCGCGATGCCCTGCCCGCACCCCGGGCCTACGGAATCTCGGTCACACTGCCCGAAGGCGTGCTCTGCATCGGCGGCTGCGACGCCGCGAACTGCACGGATCAGGTATCGCTCCTGACACTCGACGGCGACCGGCCCCGCTTCACGCCCTGGCCTTCGCTGCCGCGTCCCCTGGCCAATGCCGCAGGGGCTCTGGTCGGCCATCGCGTCTACGTGGCCGGCGGCATCGAGCAGGTGGAGGGAGCTGCCGCCACCCGCAATTTCTTCGTGCTCGATCTTCACGACCGCGGGCGCGGATGGCAGGAGTTGCCACCGTGGCCCGGGCCGGCCCGGGCGTTTGCGGTAGCGGCTTCGCAAAGCGACGGGTTCGACAACTGTTTCTACCTATTCAGCGGCCGCGACTTTTCGGGCGATTCGGCCTGGACCGTTCATAAAGACGGATACCGTTACAACCCGCGGCTCGGAAGCTGGGACCGCCTCGAAGGAGAATTCCCGGTCATGGCCGGAACGGCGGCGCCATTCGGCACCAACCACATTCTGCTGATCGGCGGCCGCAGCGGGACCAATTCCGACGACCAGCTGCTGCGGCTTTACCACACGATCACGGAAACCCTTACGGAAATTCCAGTCTCCGATGAAATCGACCTTCCGGTCACGACGAACGTCCTCCCGGACGACGACGGCATACTGATCACGAGCGGCGAGATACGCCCGGGCGTGCGCACCCCCGTCCTGCTGCGGGGAACGCTCCAAAGCACCGTCCATCGCCTGACGGGGCTCGACATCGGCGTCATCACCCTCTATTTCCTTTCGCTGGCGCTCATCGGCTGGTATTTCTCTAAAAATCAGAAGACCTCCGACGACTATTTCAAGGGGGGGGGTCGCATCCCGTGGTTCATCGTCGGGCTGAGCATCTTCGGAACGGCGCTCAGCGCCATTACCTTCATGGCCATTCCGGCCAAAGCCTATGCCACGGACTGGAGCTACCTGCTCTTCAACTCGGGCATCGTGCTGGCCGTACCGGTCAT
This sequence comes from Alistipes sp. Zagget8, assembly GCA_001941065.1. Taxonomy (GTDB): domain Bacteria; phylum Bacteroidota; class Bacteroidia; order Bacteroidales; family Rikenellaceae; genus Alistipes. The sequence goes on along the minus strand of MSHJ01000009.1, from coordinate 304,431 downwards.
CGTGCTGCTGTTCATCCCCTTCTACCGCAGGCTCAATGTCACCACAGCCTATGAATATCTCGAAGCACGGTTCAATCCCCTCGTGCGCATCCTGTGCAGCATCGCTTTCATCCTCTTCCAGATCGGACGCATGGGCGTCGTGCTGTTGCTGCCGTCGATCGCGCTCAACGTCGTCACGGGTTTCGACATCTTCCTCTGCATAACCCTGATGGGCGTCCTGAGCCTCGCTTATACGCTCATGGGCGGTATCGAGGCCGTGGCGTGGACCGAAGCCCTGCAGGTCGTCGTGCTCCTGGGCGCCGCCGTCACGGTGCTGGTCATCGTCTGCCTCCAACTCCCCGAAGACCTCGGAACCATCGTCGCAACGGCCTCCGAAGCCGGGAAATTCAACCTCGGATCGACGGCTTTCGACCTGCGCCAGCCGACGGTGTGGACCGTGCTGATCGCAACCTTCTTCACCAACATCACCACCTACGGCACCGACCAGACCATCGTTCAGCGCTACCTGACCACCGCCACCGAACACGAAGCCCGCAAAGGCGTCTACGTCAACGCCGCACTGACCATTCCGGCCACCATCCTCTTCTTTCTGGTGGGCACGGCACTGTGGGCCTTCTACCGCCACTATCCGGCGGAACTGAGCATGGCCGTCCGCGACAGCGACGCCATCCTGCCGTGGTATATCAGCACCCAGCTCCCGTCGGGCGTACTGGGACTGATCATCGCCGGCTTGTTCGCCGCCGCCATGTCGACACTCAGCAGCAGCATGAACTCCGCCGCCACGGCTTTCGTCACGGACATTTACCGTAAACTCAGCCCCGCCGTACACGACGGCCGCGCCCTGCTGCGCACGGCACGCCTCTCGACCCTCGTACTGGGGATCGTCGGCGTAGGGTTCGCATTGATGATGGCTTCGTGGGAGATCAAATCGCTGTGGGACGAATTCTCAAAGATCCTCGGCATCCTGCTCGGCGGTCTGGGCGGATTGTTTCTGCTGGGCCTCACGACCCGGCGTGCCAATACGTTCGGCGCCCTGTGCGGCATCGCAGCCAGCATCGTCGTACAGATTATCGTAGCCCGCAGCGGGTATGTCAACCTGCTGCTCTACTCCACGACCGGATTCCTTTCGTGTTTCATCGTCGGTTATCTGGCAAGCCTCTGCACCCCACGCAGCAACCGCGACATCGATTCGCTGACCATCTACGGAAAACGAAAACTCCGAACGTAACCCAATCGGAAGCGCCTCTTCTCGAACCTCTTGTCGTGAAGAGCGTTTCGGTCGCCCGAATTTGTCTTATAAAACAAATAAATAACAACCAACCTTATATCATGAAACCAAAAATTTCCGCCAAATGAAAAACTCTACTACAAAGAGGCGTTTCGACTCCGGATATGGAGGATGGAGCGTCGCATCGAGATGCCTCCTCTGTCTGGCGTTTCTGTTCGCCGGCATGAGTGTCTGGGCCCAGACTCACCGTCTGACGGGCCGGGTCACGGACGACAAGGGCCAGGCCGTCGTCGGAGCCTCGGTCATCGTCAAAGGCACGACCCAGGGCATCACCACAGACTCGAACGGCAATTTCACACTCGACCTGGCGAACGGCGACGCCACACTGGTCGTATCGTTCATCGGTTACCGAACGCAGGAGGTCGCCATCCTCCGTGCGCAAAGCCGCATCGACGTAGAGCTGGCGCCCGAAACGATTGCCATGGATGAGGTCGTGGTGGTCGGTTACGGCGAACAGTCCCGCCGGTCGGTGACCTCCTCGATCGCCAAACTCGACGGAGAGGCGCTGCAAAACATTCCGATCTCGACCGTCGGCGAAGGTCTGAAAGGCAAGATCGCCGGTCTGAAAGTCACGCAGACCAATTTCTCGCCCGGCGGCGGATTCTCCTACCAGATCCGCGGCGGTTCGTCGATCAACGGCTCGAACTCCCCGCTCGTGCTCGTCGACGGCGTCGAACGCGATTTCTCGGCCATCAACCCCAACGACATCGCCTCGATCGACGTGCTGAAAGACGCCGCGTCGTCGGCCATCTACGGCGCAAAGGCCTCGAACGGAATCATCCTCGTGACCACCAAGCGCGGCGGTTACAACAAGGCTCCCCGTATCACGTTCGAAGCCAACTGGGCCTGGCAGGACACCGAGACCGAAATCGAGTTCCTGAACGCCCGCGAATACATCGAGGTCGTCCGCACGGCAGTCGCCGAATACCTGAACATCCCCTCGCGTGCATCCGACGCCCTGAGCTACCTGAACGGAGCCCACTCGGCCGGTGTCGGCAACAAGCCCGACGGCATCTTCTCGACCCGCTATTACGATCCCGCAACGGATGTGCTGCCCGCCGGATACAGGACCATGCCCGACCCGATCAACCCTTCGAAAACGATCATGTACCGCGACACCGACTGGCAGGACCTGCTCTATAACGGCGCCTGGTGGCAAAACTACTACCTGGGAATCGACGGCGGCGGCGAACGGGTCCGCTATTCGGCCAGCCTGGGATACACCGACGACGAAGGCGTGGCCCTCTCGACGGGTTACGACCGCGTGAATTTCAAGAGCAACCTCGATGCCAAGATCACCAAGCGGCTGACGGCCAGCTTCGGCGTGGATTTTGCCCGCACCAACACCGAAGCCTACGCCAACCAGCGCAACACCATCTCCCGCGCACTGGCCAACCCGCCGACGATGAACGCCTATTACGAGGACGGCACGCCGGTCGAGGGCTACAACTCCTCGTCGCAAACCCCGCTCTTCTACAACAAATACTATGACCGGAGCAACCAGAAAAACTACCTGTCGCTCATCGGAGGTCTGAAATGGGAGATCATCGACGGCCTGACGGCCAACGTGCAGGGTTCGTTCTTCCGCACCGACTCGAAAACCAAGCAGTTCATCAAGGCCAACGTCTTCGACGCCACGCGGAAATCGTCGTGGGGCCAGACCATGACCGAACGCCAGAAACTCGAAGCTTACGTTTCTTACAAGAAGACATTCGCCGAAGATCACAACTTCTCGATCATGGGCGGCTATTCCTACCAGAAACGCGATTACGAAACGGTCAGCGTAGCCGGATCGGGCGGCACCTCGGACAAGGTCACCACCATGAACGGCTCTTCGGTCTTCGAACCCGACGACATCACCTCGTCGGAGCAGGCCGAATGCCAGATCGGATTCTTCGGCCGCCTCAACTACGATTACAAAGGCAAGTATCTGCTGACGGCCACTTTCCGCGAGGACGGATCGTCGAAATTCGCCAAAGACGACCGCTGGGGCTTCTTCCCGGGTATTTCGGGCGGCTGGGTGCTGACCGAAGAGCCCTGGCTGAACGACATCCGCCAGCTGAATTTCCTCAAACTGCGCGCCAGCTACGGCTCGACCGGAAACAACGCTTCGGTGGGTATCTACGACGCCTACGGTTCCTACGGAGCCAGCTACATGTATAACGGAAATTCGGGCATCAAACCCTCGGAGATGCCCAACGAGAAACTGCAATGGGAGACCTCGAACCAGCTCGACATAGGTATCGAAGCCGGCCTGTTCAAGAACCGCATCTACGTGAGCGCCGATTTCTTCGACAAGCGCACGCGCAACCTGCTCTACGAACAGAACCTGCCCAACACGACGGGCTTCTCGAAATTCTGGACCAACCTCGGCAAAGTCCGCTTCTGGGGTTATGAACTGGAACTGACCACCCGCAACATCGTGAAGAAGAATTTCAGCTGGGAGTCGAAACTCGTGCTGAGTTACCAGCAGAACAAAGTGCTCAAACTGCCCGACAACGGGATCGACAAGAACCGCACGGGCGGCATCGCCCTGGGCGACGGCACCTTCTTCGGCGGCATCGCCGAAGGCGAACCCCTCAACCGTTTCTACGGCTATGTCGCCACGGGCATCATCGAAACCGAAGAGCAGGCCGCCAACGCCAATTACGACGCCCTGTCGCGTCTGCCCCAGAAAGGCGCCAAACGCGTCGGCGACTACGAATGGGCCGACCGGAACGGCGACGGACAGATCACCACGGCCGACCAGTTCTGCCTGGGAGTCACCGTCCCGCCCTTCACCGGCGGTTTGCAGAACTCGTTCCGGCTCAAAAACTGGACCCTGTCGCTCTATCTGGACTGGGCCACGGGACACTCGATTTTCGACGAATCCTATTCGCGCTATTTCTACGGCACCTTCACCAACAACTACGCGTTGGCCAAAGACGTGCTGAAAGCGTGGAAAAAGCCCGGCGACAAAACCAAGTACGCCAAGTTCTACGCCAACGATTCGAACTGGGGCAACGACAACTACAACCGCCGCGCGACCAACACGTTCACCTACAAGGGCGACTACCTCTGTCTGCGCGAAATCACGCTGCAATACTCGCTGCCGTCGAAACTCTTCACGAAGGTGGGTCTGAAAGGCGTCACGCTGACCGTGTCGGGCAACAACCTCTATTATTTTACCGAGGTCAAGGGCATTTCGCCCGAAATGGGGTCGTCCACCACCTACGACGGCAGCGTATTCTACAACTATCCCCCGATCCGGCGCTTCTCGTTCGGCGTACGTCTGATCTTTTAATCAATTTCAAGCAAGAACCGTCATGAAAAACAGACTCATACAATTCGTGCTGCTCGCCGTGGTCTCAGCGGGTTCCGCTTCGTGCCTGGGTGACATGGATATCATCCAGAAAAGCAAGATCACGACTTCGAACATGTGGCTCGACGAAGGCGACGCCACGGGAGCCCTCTACGGCATGTACCACCAGTTCCGCGCATCGTTCCAGACCGCCATGATCTACTGGGGCGACTACCGTGCCGGAACCTTCACCAACGGAGCCGGCGGCTCGGGATCGGCCGACAAGATGTTCAACAACGCGCTCGACAGCAGCGAAACCAAAGGCACCAACTGGGGATCGAGCTACACGACGATCAACAACGCCAACCTCATCCTGCGCCATGTGCCGGAAATCGCTTTCTCGGACGAAAACCAAAAGAACCTCATTCTGGCCAACGCCCATTTCGTGCGTGCCTACACTTATTACAACATCGCCCGCGTATGGGGCGACGCACCGCTGCTCCTGGAGGGTTTCGAGTCGAGCGACAACGACCTGCAACCTTCGCGCAGCGACGCGGCGCTGATCTACGAACAGGTTGCCCGCGACATCGACGATGCACTCCGCCTGATGCCCGCATCGGCCGCCGACTGCACCATCGCCACGCGCAGCGCCGTTCAGATGCTCAAAGCCGACTACAATCTCTGGCTCTATCAGACCCGCGAAGGCGGCGACGACGCCCTCACGGCCGCCGACGAGGCCCTCGCCGAGGTGTTCAAGGATTCACGGCTCGACCTGATCGGCTCCTATGCCGACATCTTCGACATCACGAAAAAGAACAATGCCGAAATCATTCTCACGCTCCACTTCGGACAGGGCGAGTACGAAGGCGGCTACGCCAGCACCTACCTCATTCCGCAGACCCGCTTCCATTCGGCCAGCGAGCATATCGAAACGCACGTCAAGCTGATGACCTCCGACGACCAGCGTTTCATCTTCTCGCCGAGCCTCGTAGAGCTACTCTACAAGGACGAGCGCGACACCCGCACCCCGGTCAGCTACGGCGACTGGACCGACGAAGAGGAGGGTTACCACTACACATGGGTCAACAAGTTCGCCGGCAAGTGGGCCGACAACAAGCGCTATTTCATCTCCGACCTGCCGCTCTACCGCTATGCCGAGGCGCTGCTCTTCAAGGCCGAGATCGAGAACGAACGGGGCAACACCCCGACGGCGCTCACATACCTCAACCGCGTCGCCAAGCGGGCTTACGGCATCGACAACTATTACGCCTCCTCGGATTACTACAGTTTCAAAGAGTCGCTGATGACCGAGTACCTGAAAGAGTTCGCCGGCGAAGGCAAGAGCTGGTGGAACTACATCCGCCTGGACTACGCCTTCACGAAGATCGAATCGCTCCGCGGCCGCCAGAACGAGACCAACATCCTGTTGTGGCCCATCACGACCGCCTGCATGAACGAAAATCCGAATATCCGTCAAACGGTAGGTTACAACTAAAAAACACGCCACGATGAAAACCAGAATACTGAACCTCCTGCTTCCCGTGCTGGCTCTGGCGGCCGTCGCCTGCGACGACTCCTTCGAGTTCGGCACGCCGACCCACGACCTCGACGAAGGGACCGACCTTTCGGCCGGAACGACACAGGTGCTGTGGAAAAACAAGGGAGCCGTCTATCCCACCAAACGCATCCATAATTTCCGCATTCCGGGGCTGGTCCGGACCCCGCACAAGTTGATCGCTTTCTGCGAGGCCCGCGAAGAGACCGGCTCGACCAACAAGGACGGCGGCGACATCGACCTGGTCTACCGGGTCTCGACCGACGACGGCCAGACCTGGGGTCCTTCGCAGGTATTGTTCGACGATGAGGACAACACCTGCGGAAACGCCTGCGCCGTCTGGACCGAAAGCGGCCGCCTGGTAGTACTCTGCTGTTGGCAGCGTACGGGAGCTACCAAAGATAAGTTCAAAAGCAACTATTTTACATTCGAAGAGTCGCAAAGATATGCTTGTCATGTAGTCTGCTTCTACTCCGACGACGAGGGCGCGACCTGGTCGGGCCCGTTCAAGTGGTTCACCGAAAACCGCAATTCGAACCCCGACCGCTACCTTTGGACAGGTTTCTTCAAAGCGGGTCCCGGACACGCCATTCAGTTGAAGACCGGCGAACACAAGGGACGCATTCTCGTCGGCTGCGACCATAAATATCAGATTTTCGGCGGAACGGCCGTACCCGCGGATTCGGAGGATGAGAACTATTACGGTTCGCACATCGCCTACTCCGACGACAACGGCGAGAGCTGGCATATGCTCGAACTCGACGAGGAGCTGCATTACGGCAACGAGTGCGTACCGGTCGAGCTGTCCGACGGCCGCGTCTATCTCGACATGCGCAGCACGGGAGCCTACAAAAAGCAGCGCGGCTGGAGCGTCAGCGAAGACGGCGGCATCACCTGGAGCCGTTATACGCCGAACCCGCTGCGTACGGACCCGGGATGCCAGGGGTCGATCGTAAACTACAATACGAACGGCGTTCCTTCGTCGGTCATCCTGGCCAGCAGCAACAACAGCACGACCCGCGACCATCTTTCGATCCGGGCCAGTCTGGACGACTGCGCCACCTGGAAAGAGGACGTTTACCAGATCACCGACGGCAAATCCGGTTATTCGGATATGGTCGTCTTCGACGACGGCAGCGTCGGCATACTCTATGAAAACGGAACATCGGTTTACCGCGAGCAGATCTCGTTCCGCAAGATCCCGGCTGCCACGATCGCAAAATACATCAACGAATAAACCCTCCGAGTCATGAAAAAACGAACCATAAGCCTCCTTTGCGGGCTCCTCGCCACAGCATGCTCACCCGAACTGCACGACGAGAACAGCGTGTTGGAGAACAACCGGCAACAGGCCGAGATGAGCGTCGAAGTGCAGGTCAGCGGTACGATGATCTCGACCCGCTCGGCCGCTTCGGCCGAAGAACGGGCCGTCACGAGTTACGACATCTATATTTTCGACGTCACGACCAATGCCCTGCAATACTACAGGCAGGGGATCGTCCCCGCGGAACCGGAAAAGATCGCCGGAACGCACAACTACCGCATCGGCAGCGAGCAGATCGCGCTTCCGACCTCCGGACAGAAGCATGTCTTCGTGCTGGGCAATGCCGGCAGCAGCGTCACGCTTCCGGCACTCGTCACGCTCGACGAAGCGACCGAGAGTGCCCCGGCCACGGCGCTCGACGATTTCCGCAACAGCGTCGTCGTGACCCCTGCCGGTCCCAAGGCCCCGGCAGCCCCCTTCGTCATGGCCGGCACGACCTTCATCGCCAGTGCCGCCAACGCCCATGTGCCGGTATGTCTGGCCCGGACCGTCGCCAAAATATCGCTTCGCAACACGCTTCCCGGAGAGATCGTCCTCTCGGATGTCTCCGTTTCGGGAGCCTCGGCGAGCGTCTATCCTTTCGTAAAGACCATTTCGGTCGACCTGCCGACCGTCGACTACACCGCAGCAGCCGATCTCGCTTCCGGCGAAGAGGCCGGGGCTTTCTACCTGCTGCCGGCAGTAGCCAACCAAACGGCCGTCACGGTGAAAGGCACTCTCTCGGGCAGCGATTTCGTCTGCAAGACCACGCTCGCCAGCACCCTCTACGCCGACTACGACTACAAACTGACGCTCCGCAACCGGAGCGGGGAGGTGACGGCCGTGCTGTCGCCCGATTTCAGCGGAGCGGCCGAGGTGGACGCCATCCAGATCACGGGCGAATGGCTCTCGGACAAGAACACCGTGACGCTGCCTTTCACCCCCGAACCGAACTACGGCTTCACGATCGGCTACATTCTCAACGTCGACGGCGCGGCCGAGATCGGAACCATATCGGAAGACTGGTACGACGCCGTCATCGTCAAGGAGGGCACAATCCGTATCCGCACGCTGAAAGAGAATACCGGCGAGGACCGGACAGCCTCGTTCGCCGTCAATGCCGGCGGTGCGACCTGCAATGTCAAGGTCGTCCAGCAGGGTCTCGCAGGCATCAAGACGATCAAGTTCGGCGACCTGGAATGGATGGACCGTTCGATCGGCGCCACGCTCAGGGCCTCGCAGGCCTTCGCCAACGACGTGCGCAGTTTCGGCTACCTCTACCAGTGGGGCCGCACGATGCCCTTCCCCGCAACCGGCGACGTAGAGACCGTATCGACGCAGATGACGCCCGCAGAGGCTCTCGCCAGCCCGGCGTTCATCGCCTACACGGGCGAAACGCAGGACTGGAACTCGCAGGGCGTAGAAGGCTCCTTCGACCAGTACTGGGAATCCGTCACGACGAATCCCTGCCCTGCCGGATGGCGGCTGCCGACCTACGAGGAACTGGCCGGCGTCATGCTCTATCGCAACGATGCCCTGATCTTCGCAAACGGCAAACAATCGACCGCCGAAGTGCTTCCGAACGGAGTGACGCACCCCTATGTAGGTTACGGATCGGGAGCCATCACGAAAGATACGGAAACCATGTTCCACTCCGGCATCAAACAAAAGGGTACAGCCGACGCTTATTATGTCCGTTACCTGTGGATCAACAAAGGCGGTACACTAACCGCAACCCCTCCTACATGGTCCGCGACTCACGACCAGACTGAAACGCAAAATTACATGACCGGAGGTGAAAACATTTTGCGTATCGACCGGCTCAAAGCAGATGCCTCAGCCGATTTCACTACAGCAGCAACAGCCCGAAATTTCTGGCCGGAACACGAAACCGATCCGGCCGTGGAGACGCTGATCTTCCCCTGCGGCGGACGTCGTGACGCCACAGGAACCGTCGTGGAGTCGAACAATGCCGCGTTCTACTGGTCGCGGTCGATGTTCACAGGCGGAAGCAACCAATATTCAAAGACGGCCCAAACCTATGCTTCGGGACTGCTCTTCTTCCGTCCCGCCGGTCGCTTCATGTTCATGTACGCACCGGCTATCGGTACGGCCCAGGTTCATGCCAACACCGAAGACCTCGGCTACCGCAATCAGGCAATGCAGATCCGCTGCGTGAAAGAAAAATAAAAACCCGGACCGATCGGAGGGAGACGCTTCGGGGCGTCTCTCTCCGGCTCGCTCCGCTCACCGAAACGAAAATGAAAAAACTGCTCCTTTTAACCGCACTCTGCGCCGCCTGGTGTGTGCAGGCACAGAAGCCCAATATCGTGGGCCGGGTCACCTGCAAAGGGAAACCCGTCGCCGGAGTCGTCGTCTCGGACGGCGAACTGGTCGTCCGGACCGATTCCGACGGACGTTACGAAATGTCCTCCTCGAAACCCTGCGGATATGTGTTCATGTCCATCCCCGGAGGCTATGAAACGGCCGCCGACGGTCTGATTCCGCGCTTTTTCGGCTATACGACCCATTGCGACCTCGACGTGATCGATTTCCAGCTCGAAAAACGCAGCAACGACAATTTCACGCTCTTCGTCTCGACCGACACCCATCTCCGGGGCGATCCCGAAGAGCTCGACCTGCCGCAGTTCCGCAAATGGTACCTGCCCGACATCTCGCGTGAAATCGAGCGCACCAAAGGTCCGGTCTATTCGCTCCATCTGGGCGACATGACCACCGACATCATGTGGCACAAGAACGATTTCGCGCTGCGCAAGTACCTCGATGTGATGAAAACCTACCCCTCGCCCATCTTCCACATCCCGGGCAACCACGACAACGAACGATTCGTCGATCCGGCAATCCCCGACGCGCAGTGGGACAGCATCGCACAGCGCCCTTACCGGCAGATCATCGGTCCGAACTACTACTCGTTCAACCTCGGAAAGGTGCATTTCGTCATGCTCGACAACATCATCGTCCGCAAGGGAGCGCTCAAAAACGGCAGACGCCCTTCCCGCAATGACTACCAACTCGACGAACGCCAGCTTCGCTGGCTGGGCCGCGACCTGGAAACCGTCGGCAGCGGCACGCCGCTCGTCGTCTGCATGCACGTACCCGCCGCCGACTGGACAGGCATCGGCAGCGACGGCACCCCCGAATTCTCGGCCAAAGAGAGCCAGCAGGTCATGTACGACCAGATCATGCCGCTGCTGGCGCGGTTCGACGACGTGCGCTTCCTGACGGGGCACAACCACCGGTTCATCAACATCCCGCTGACCGACCGCATTTTCCAGCACACGCTCGTTTCGGCTTCGGCCGTGTCGTGGAAGATCAACGGTCCCGAAAGCCGGCTGGTGAGCGAAGACGGCTCTCCCGGCGGCTACCTGATCCTGCGTTACCGCGGCGGCCGCGCCGACTGGCAGTTCAAGCCCAACGGCTACCGGGCCGACCGCAACCAGTTCCGCGTCTACGACCTGAACCGGGTCCCCGAGGAGTTCGGCGGCCGACCGGGCAGCAACCGCTGTCTGATCAACGTCTACAACTGGGACGAACGGTGGACGGTGCGCGTGCGCGAAAAGGGCCGCGACCTGAAAGTCGAGCAGGTGTGGGCCAAAGACCCGCTCTACATCCTGATCCGCCGCGATGTACTGCCCACGCGCCCCACGGCTTTCCGCGCCGTGGACAATCCGCACATGTTCTCGGTCGAAGCCTCGGCCCCGGACACGCCGCTCGAAGTGATCGTCACGGACCGTTTCGGCCGCAAATACCGCCAAACGGTCGAACGCCCCAAGCAATTCGACTGGCGGACGGAATGACAAACCGGACCGACTGGCTTCGATTTGTCCGAATAATTTGACATGACAAAAAAAATAATTCGTATCTTTACGGAAAATTACCGCAGATGGAGGTACTGAAACTGGACAACCGCAACACCACGCTCGTCGACAGTGTCGAAGAGAGTCTGATCCGTTTTTTCAAGGAGAAGGGCCTGCGCCCGGGCAGCAGCATTCCCAACGAGATCGAACTGGCCGCATCGCTGGGCGTCGGGCGTCCGGTCCTGCGCGAAGCATTGAGCCGTTTCAAGATGACCGGCATGATCGTTTCACGCACCAAGAAAGGCATGATCCTGGGCGAACCGTCGCTGCTCGGCGGCATGAAGCGCTGCATCAATCCGCTGTTGATGAACGAATCGACGCTGCGGGACATTCTGGAATTCCGCATCGCGCTCGAAATCGGCATCAGCAACAACATTTTCAGCAATCTCACCCCGCAGGACATCGAAGAGCTGGAACAGATCGTCGAGATGAGCCAGGTGATCGGCAACAACAAATACGCCCCCATCAGCGAGCACCGTTTCCATACGAAGCTCTATGAAATCACGGGCAACCGCATCATCTCGGAGTTTCAGGACATCATCTACCCGGTGCTGGATTTCGTCAAGGAGAAATACCGCGATTTCTTCGAACCCATCGAGCAGGAACTTATCCAGAACTGCGAACTGGTCACTCACCGTCATCTGCTGGAATACATCAAACGCGGCGATCTCGAAGGTTACAAACATGCCATCGTCGAGCATTTCAAGCTCTACACGATCTACCTCGAACGCCACAAACGGTAAACAACCCGTCCACATACCGATTAACCATGAAACAGACTTTGCGAAGCCTTGTCGGGGGAGTTATGCTCCTCGGCATGACGCTGGCCGCCGAAGCGGCTGCCGCATCCACCACCGGCGAGTCCGGCAGGTCCGTCCGCAACTCCGCATCCGCCGCCCCCGCCGTCGGTGAAGCGGTCACGGTCTTTACCGAAGGAGAGGAGGGCTATGCAGGATTCCGAATTCCGGTCGTCATCCGCACGGACGACGGCGCATTGATAGCCTTCGCCGAAGCACGCCGCCACGACAAACGCGACAGCGGCGACATCGACCTCGTGATGCGCCGTTCGGAGGACGACGGACACACCTGGGGCCCGATCACGACGGTCTGGGACGACGGCGGCAACACCTGCGGCAATCCGGCTCCCGCGGTTCTCGGCGACGGACGGATCGTCATGCTCGCGACGTGGAACCGCGGCTGCGACCGCGAGCGGCAGATCGAACGCCGCACGAGCGTCGACACGCGGCGCGTTTTCGTGCTCCGCTCCGAAGACCACGGACGAACCTGGAGCCGTCCCGAAGAGATCACCTCCGGGGTCAAGGACCCGGAGTGGACCTGGTACGCCACCGGCCCGTGCCACGCCATCGTCAAGCGCCGCGCACCCCACAAAGGGCGTATCGTCGTACCGGCCAACCACAAACGGCTGGAAAACGGCGGCCGGGTCGAATCCTATTCGCAACTGCTCTTCTCCGACGACGAGGGCCGCACGTGGCAGTTGGGAGCCGTTTCGCAGCGCGGCGGAAACGAAAGCACGGTCGCCGAACTCGCAGACGGCTCGCTGCTGCTGAACATGCGTCACTACGAACGCAGCGACAGCCTCCGGCTTTACGCCGTGAGCCGCGACGGCGGGACAAGCTGGAGCGCCCGGGGCGAACATCCCGAATTGGTCGAACCCCGCTGTCAGGGAAGCCTGCTGAACCTCACGCGCGGCGGCCGTCCCACCCGGAGGTTACTCTTCTGCAATCCCCACGACCCGCGCCGGCGCCACAACCTCTCGCTGTGCGAGAGCCGCGACAACGGCCGGACATGGATTCATCTGACAACCGTCTGTCCCGGACCGTCGGCCTACTCCGATTTGGTACAACTCGACCGGAACCGTGTAGGCGTGCTCTATGAAAACGGCGACGCCGACGACCTCTACCGCCGTATCTCATTCACCGTCGTCACGCTCCGCCCATGAATCCCCGGACTCTCCTCCTCCCGGCCGCGCTGACCGCCGCCGGAACGGCATCGGCCCAACCCGCCCAGACACAGCCCAATATCGTCGTCATCCTGGCCGACGACCTCGGCTTTTCCGATCCGGGATGCTTCGGAGGCGAAATCGAAACCCCCGCACTGGACCGGCTGGCGGCCGAAGGCCTGCGCCTCACGCAACTCTACAATTCGGGACGCAGCTGCCCCTCGCGGGCCTGCCTGCTGACGGGGCTCTACCCCCACCGGGTAGGTATCGGTGAAATGGTGCGCGACCACCGCGAAGCATGGCCCGAGGGCTACCGGGGCTATCGCCAGGACAACAACCTCACCATCGCCGAAGCGCTCCGGACAGCCGGTTATCATACCGCCATGGCAGGCAAATGGCACATGGGAAAGGCATACACCCCCGTCGACTGCGGGTTCGACGACTTTTATGGATTCCTCAGCGGCGCCATGACCTACTGGAATCCGGATCGCTACATCCGTCTACCCAAAACGGCGCCCCGGCGGGAATATGCCCGGGGTGAATTTTACGCCACGGACGCCATCACCGACTATGCCATCGATTTCGCAGCCCGGGCGTGCGAACTGCACAAACCGCTCTTCCTGCACGTGGCATACAACGCCCCGCATTTCCCGCTGCAAGCTCCCCGCGAACGCATCGATCATTACATGGAGGTCTATCTGAAAGGCTGGGATGCGGTCCGGGAGGAGAGAGAGGCGCGTTTGCGCCGTCTGGGACTGCTGTCCGACGAAGAGCAGGCCGCCGGCCGGGGCGTAGTGCCGGCAAGCCAGTTCATCGACCGCACACGACCGATCCCGGCCTGGAAAGAGCTTTCGGAAGAACAGCAACACGACCTGGCACGACGCATGGCCATCTACGCGGCCATGGTCGACATTATGGACCGCAATATCGGACGCCTTGTCGAAGCGCTGCGCGACAACGGACAGTTGGAAAACACGCTCATACTCTTTCTCTCGGACAACGGAGCCTGCGCCGAATGGCATGAATTCGGGTTCGACGGCCGCAGCGGCACGAACTACCGCATCCACACCGCCGACGAACTCGCCGGCATGGGACAGCCCGGAACTTACCACCACTACGGCACCGGCTGGGCCAATGTCTGCTGTGCACCGTTTCGCCTTTACAAACATTTCGCACACGAGGGCGGGATCTCCTCTCCGAGCATTCTGTGGTGGGGCGACCGGGTGAAACACCCGGGCGGCATCGACCATCAGCCCTGCCATCTCATCGACATCATGGCCACCTGTCTCGACGCCGCAGGGACAGCATATCCCGCACAGTACGAAGGGCGCCGGCCGATACCGGCCGAAGGCATCTCGCTCCTGCCCCTTGCCGAAGGGCGGCGGCTGCCCGTTCGTCCGATCTTCGCCGAACACGAGGGAAACCGCATGGTACGTCTCGGACGATGGAAACTCGTGGCTTCCTATTACAACGGACAGCAATGGGAGCTTTACGACATCGCGCACGACCGCACCGAACGGCACGACCTGTCAGCCCGGCATCCACACAGGGTCGCACGGATGGCGCAGCTCTATTTCCGGTGGGCCGATGCAAACGGCGTACTGCCCTACCCGCAGTTGATGAACGAATACGGCGGACAGAAAATGAAAATTTACAACGAACGATAAAAGATCTTACCGGGCGGCCCGCAGGGCCTCGATAAACCCGGGCCAGAGCACCCAGAGGTTCTCGGTCTGGAGCCACAGCTCGCGGGCCTGCGCCCCGGGCGAAGGACGTTCGCTCCCGATGTCGCGCAGGTAGGCTTCGTCGGCAGGGTGCTCGGCGGCCGTGAACTCCGCGAACCAGGGTGCGAAATGCCTGCGGAAATGCTGCAACTCCCCTTCGGGCAGTTTTCCGTCGCGGCGGTAGGCCGACCAAAGGAGCAGTATTCCGCGGCCGGGATACTTGTCCGAAACGTCGTTGATTACCTCGTCGAACAACTCCTGCTCGTCCATGGCGAGGTAGTCGAAGGCCAGCAGCTCGCTGCCCTCCAGATGGTCCTCGGGGTCGAGTTCCAGCAGCATCTCCAGCAGCGCCGCCGACAGCTCGAAATCGTTGATCAGGAAATGGTCGATGGCCGAAGCGAGGACCAGCTCCAGCGCCGCCCGCGAATTGCGGTGGTTCCACTCGAGGATGACCTCCTCGTCCTCGGGAATCAGCTCCGCAAGGCGCTGAAAGGCCTGATAACGCTCGTTGCAGGCCCCTTCGACATCGCCCGAGGACTGCATTTCGCGCGAACGCGCAAGGATTTTGACAAAATTATAGGGTCCTTCGCCGA
The DNA here is from genome assembly GCA_001941065.1 of Alistipes sp. Zagget8. GTDB lineage: Bacteria > Bacteroidota > Bacteroidia > Bacteroidales > Rikenellaceae > Alistipes. The sequence goes on along the minus strand of MSHJ01000009.1, from coordinate 288,850 downwards.
CCACCTCGAAGGTCTGGTCGGGCGTGGGATTAAGAGAAGCCTTTTGCATCGTTGTTCCGGAGTTTGAAGATCATTGCGACAAGGACAGCCAGCGTCACCACACCGCCCAGCAGATAGGCCGCCGTGCGGTTCTGCATGCCGAACATCAGCGGCGACACGAAAATATAGCTGGCACAGACATAAGTCATGACGAGGGCCGGGAGCAGTCCGGGCCAGAGGGCCCGTCCGCGGTGGCGCAGGTAGGCGACGATCATCCAGAGCGTCACGGCCGCGAGGGTCTGGTTCATCCACGCGAAATAGCTCCACAAGGTCTGGAACGGCAGCGCGAAGATAATCAGCAGTCCCAGTGCGAAGAGCGGGATGCTGATATAGATCCGCTTGCGCAGCGAGCGCTGTTCGACGCCCATGAAATCGGCGACGATCAGCCGCGCCGAACGGAAAGCCGTGTCGCCCGAAGTGACGGCGCAGGCCACCACCCCGAAGATGACGAAAGCGGCGAGCACCGGGCCCAGCGTCTTGTTGGCGATCACGTCGACCAGCACCGCGGCCTGTCCGCCGTACTCGGCGATGGCGTCGTTCAGTCCCCCGACATTGCCCCAGAAGGCCATGGCGACGGCGGCCCAGACGAGGGCGATGATCGATTCGGAGATCATGGCGCCGTAGAAAACCGAGCGGCTCTCGCCTTCGCTGCGCATGCAGCGGGCCATGAGCGGCGACTGCGTGGCGTGGAACCCCGAAATGGCCCCGCAGGCGATGGTGGTGAAGAGCATCGGGACGATCGGAAATTCTTTCGCGCCGGCGATGCAGTTTTCGAAAGAGGTGAATTCCGGGATGGTGTATTCCCCGCCGAACAGTAGCACTACGAGGATACCGAGGGCCATGAACAGCAGCGCGAAGCCGAAGACGGGATAGATGCGGCCGATGATCTTGTCCACGGGCAGAAGCGTGGCGGCGATATAGTAGACGAGGATGATTCCGAGGATAATCAGCAGCAGCCACGAGAAATTCCCGAAGGCGATGCCGCTGAGCGCCGGAACGTCGAGCCGGTTGGCGACGAGCGACGCGGGCTGCGAGAGGAACACGGCGCCCACGAGAATCATCAGCCCGGCGGAGAAGAGGCGCATGACGACCTTCATGCCGTTGCCGAGATACCGGCCGGCGGTCTCGGGAAGGCTCGCGCCGTCGTGGCGGAGCGAGATGACCCCGGCGATAAAATCGTGGGCCGCGCCCATGAAGATACCTCCGAAGGTGATCCACAGGAACGCCACGGGTCCGTAGGCCGCGCCGAGCACGGCCCCGAAGATCGGGCCGAGGCCCGCGATGTTCAGCAGCTGGATCAGGAAAATGCGCCAGCGCGGCAGGGGCACGTAGTCCACACCGTCGTAGAGCCGGCTGCAGGGTGTTTCGGCTGCGGGGTCGATGCCGACGAGCCGTTCCAGATAGCGTCCGTAGGTAAAATAAGCGGTAACCAACAACGCGAGGCACACCAGAAAAGTGATCATAGCAGGGATTCGGGTCAGTTTTGACGCGAATATAGCAAGAAAAGCGAGAATTTTCGTAAAATTGTTGCGGGAAAAATATTTTTTTCTGATATTTGCAGTCCCAAAGGGAACCTCCGTGTTTCCCGAAGGCTGAATTAGCTCAGCGGTAGAGCACTTCACTCGTAATGAAGGGGTCCCGAGTTCAAATCTCGGATTCAGCTCCAGGTAAATTCCCGATAACGTGGCCGTTATCGGGAATTTATGTTTTCCGTGGCGACCCAATCCCGGACAATCGCAAGGACCTCCTCGCCGTATTTGGACACGAAAACCTTTCCGATGCCCTTGATGCCGGACAACTCCCGCTCGCTGCGCGGAAGGGCCCTGCATACCGCCAGGAGGGCCGCCTGATGCATCACCACATAGGCGGGCACATGCTCCCGGGCGGCAGTCTCCCTCCGCCAGACCCGGAGCAGGGCGAAAAGTCCGGCGTTTTCGACATCGCCGGAATGCTCCTCCGCCGCCGTCTTTTCACGCTTCGAGCCCTTCGTGCCCTTCGCCGGTTTCGCCTTGGGTTCGTCGAGCGTCGCTTTGGCCCGCGTATCGAGGTAGTTGTGGATGGTGAAGCCCCCGCTGTTGTCCATGCCGAGCACGGCAAGCTTCACGGCAAGGACCTCCCGCAATTTCTTGAGGGCCCCCGTAAGCTGTTTCTTAACCTCCTTGTTGTCTACAACGACATCGCTCTGCTCCACGATCGGCTCGACCAACTCCCGGCACCGGGCCAGAAAATAGGCCTGCGCCTTCGTTATCCGCTCCGTCAGCCGGGGATTCCGCTCCGCATCGGGAGCCGAAGCGAGGATGTCGTCCAGCTGCGTCTGAAATCTTTCGCTCACGGCGACGATCTCGGCGGCGAACCGGTCCAGCATGTCGTTCCACGCCTCGGTCAGTTTCGGATAGAGCCCGCTGAGGTGTTCGCCGAGCACCTTCCGGACCACCAGAAGCCGGATTCTCAACGGCACGAAATCGAACAGGTCGAACAGCAGGGAGCGATAATACTGCCGCCTTTGCGCGGAGAGGACGGTTTCGTCGGGCTGGTTTTCTTCGAGATTCTTATTGAAGGCCCGGATCGTCGCATCGTCGATAATCGACCGGCCCTGCAGCGGCGTGCGGAGCACCAGCCCCTCGAAACTCCGGCAGCGGCTCAGCGCCACATAGACCTGCCCGTGCGAAAACGACTCCGCGGCGTCGATAATGGCCCGCTCGAAGGTCAGTCCCTGGCTTTTATGAATGGTGATCGCCCAGGCCGGCTTGAGCGGAAACTGACGGAACACCCCCTCCACGGCCTCGGTTATCTCCTGCGTCTGCGGGTCGATGGTATATTTTACGTTCGTCCACTCGTCGATCCCGACATCGACCGGTTCGGCCGCATCGTCGAGGGTCACTTCGATCATCGACTCGCCGATGGCCGTCACCCGCCCGATCTTCCCGTTGAAATAGCGGTGCTGTCCCGAAACGTCGTTCTTGACAAACATCACCTGGGCCCCTTTTTTGAGGGTCAGCTCGCTGTCGTTCGGGTAGAGGTATTCCGGAAAGTTGCCCTCCACCTGGCAGGAAAAGGTGAAAGAAGGGGCGTCGAGGCTCCTGAGCTTCCGCTCGTTGATCGCCCGGGCGGTGTCGTTGTGCGAGGTCAGCGTGATGTAACCCGCTTCGTCGTCGGGCTCGAACCCGGCGATGTACCTCGAATTCAGTTTCGCCAGCGTGTCCCGGTCCACGGCGTTGTCCCTCACGCGGTTGAGAATGTCGATAAACCCGCCGTCGCTCTGGCGGTAGATATGCCGCAGTTCCAGCGTGATATACGTCGTACTCCGCAGTGCCCGGCTGTCGAAAAAATAGGGCGAGGCGTAGTGGTCGCGGATCAGCTCCCACTCCTGCGGCTTTACGACCGGGGCCAGCTGCTGCAGGTCGCCGATCATCAGCAGCTGAACCCCGCCGAACGGCTTGCTCCGGTCGCGGTATCGCTGCAGCACGTCGTTGACGGCGTCCAGCATATCGGCCCGGACCATGCTGATTTCGTCGATTACCAGCAGATCCAGACTCCGGATAATCGCAATCTTCTCCCGGTTGAAATTCATTTTCAACCTTCCTCCCTCCCCCTGCTGCATGGCCGGGATATAAGGGCCGAACGGCAGCTGGAAAAACGAATGCACGGTGACTCCGCCCGCATTGATCGCCGCGACGCCCGTGGGGGCTACGACGATCATCCGTTTCGGCGAGCGCTGTCTCAGCTCACGCAGAAAGGTGGTCTTGCCGGTGCCGGCCCTGCCGGTGAGAAAGATATTGGCGCCTGTCTGTTCGAGAAACTTCCACGCGAGGTCGAGTTGGGGATTGTCGGATGCCATGAGTTTACAAATCGGAGTTGGACCTTTAAAGGTACCGAAATAAAATCCAAATCCAAAGAAATAGGCTGTCCGTTTCGGTTTTATAGCAGAATTCAACCCGGGGCACGACGCAGCGAGGCTGTCCGAACTCCGTCGGGCAGCCTCGTTTGCCGGCCGTGATTGCGGCCCGGCGGTCTGTTTCCGGCGGTCACTCGTTGCAGCGAATCGGCCACTTGTTGTTGTTGCCGACGACCGCCCGGACCAGATCGTCGCCGTAGACTTCCATCTCCGACCAGGTCTGCCCGTAGGTCATCGTCGCATGCGACGCCCCGGCGAAATCCATCAGCACGATGCCGACATTGCCGCGGAAATCGGAACGGTTGAGCCGGTCTGCGGTATAGCGGTTGTAGAGGTTGGCGCAGTAGTCGTAGTCGCCGACCGCGCCGAAGATATTCACCCCCGACACGGAGCAGTGGGCCGTGTCGTAACAGCTCACGTAGTTCATGCACCAGCGCGTGACGTCCGTCGTGTTGTAGGTGTAATCGATACACTCCTCGATGGCCGCATACTTGGTCTTGCCGTCCGAAGCGCCGTTCTTGATGTTGTAGAGGTCGTTGACCCGGATCGGGGCCTGTCCGACGTCGTTGCCGGAGAGCGTCGTGTCGAAGACCACCTTGTCGTGCGTCCAGTTCAGGTAGGCGCCGAGATACTGTCCGTCGTTGGACGACTTGTAGTCCTCGCGGATGACGAAGAGGATTTTGCCCCGGGCGTCGGCCAGCGTCATGCGGGGATGGAAATCGGCGATGCGGCCCTCGCAGTGCGTCCGGATCAGGCTCACGACGCTCCGGTCCCAGCCCGTCTTGCCGGTGCCGCTGGTGTTCTCGTATTTCATGTGCACCAGCACCGTCTCGCCGGGATGCGCCTCGAGAAACCGCACGAAACGGTCGAGAACCTGCGAAAGCATAAAGGGCAAAAGTTCCTGCCGGTCGGTGCCGCCCGGGGTGTAGCCGCCGCGCGACGGGTCGCCCAGCTGGGCGATGCCGTGCTGAATCGGCAGGTCCTGAACCGAGGAGCCCGATGCCGAAGGACGCAGGTCGAACATCCGCACCCCGGCCGCCAACTGCTCCTCGATGGAGAGTTCCTGCGCCTTGATCATCTTCGTCGTGTTGATGTACCCGAAAACGATGTTTTGCAGCCACTTGAAATGGTACCGCTCGCCCGGCTTGCCGCTCGTGTATTCGTAGTGCGATCCGTACATCGTGCAGGCGTCGTGCGACCCCGGGATGGAGACCTGCGAGAGATAGGCGTTGTCGGGCAGCGAGGCCATCCAGTCGGAGAGGTCCGTGCCGGTCCGCTGCGCCTGCGACGGCATGTCGCCGAGCGTAAAGGTGTAGCGATGTCCGGCCCGCAGCGTCGCAGGGGTCGTATAGGCATAGGTCCTGCCCTCGGTCGTGACGGCGGTCAGCGTCAGTCCCCGGATGTCCTGCGGCAGCATGAAGGCCGTCACCACGATCTTCGAACCCGCATCGAGCCGGATGTAAGGCGTCGTCCCGGTGGTCAGGTGCACGGCCAGGACCCTGGAGGTTTTGCCCGGATCGGTCGTACAGCGGTCCGCGGCAATGTCGTAGGTGAACGCCCCCGCCACAGGGTCGTCGCTCGACAGCACGAGTTTCTGCACCTCGGCGGTCTCGGAAAAGCCCACCGAGACCGTAACCGTGGTCATCAGCGGCCGGAAGGCGAAGGGCACCTCGGCACCGCGCTCGACCCCCTCGCTGCAGGCGGCCATATAGGCCAACTGCATGTTGCATTCGCCGTTGTTGCAGGTCTGCACCGACGGAACGGCCGTCAGGACAATCGAGCCGCTGTTGGCCCGGACGGCCCCCGCCGGGTAGAACGCATAGAAATCATAGCGTTCCGAGTCGCCCCACGCCATGCCCGTGTCGCTGAGGTCCGCCTCGCTCTCCGTCGGGCCGGAGACGCTGACCGTGACCGCCGCCCGCTGCGGGGTCGTCTGCGGGCAGATGATCTCCACCTGGTCGCCGTTGCGCCAGTAGATCGGATAGCCGCCGTCGCGCAGGGGTCCATAGGCCGTGCGGGTCTCGGGCGTCTCGTCGTTGTCGATGGAAAAACGGCAGGCGACGACATCGCCCCCGCTCCCGGAATTCCCGGAATCACGGACCGTTTCGGTCAGGTCGGTTTCGCACCCGGTCAGCAGGAGCGCAAGCGCCGGCAGCCGGAAAATAGGTCTGTATCTCATAACGTCTGTTCTGAATGGATGTCAGTACTCATCGTCGGCAAAATCCAGGGAATCCGGTCCCAGCTCCCCGCCGTGCGGCTGGGAAATGGCGAACCCCGCCTCCGCCGCAACCGTGAACACCTCCAGCTGCGGCTGTATGTAAACTGCTTTCATCGGGTATATACTTTATAGACATATCGGGACGGCGTTGCCTCCGTCCCGATATATACTGATTCTTTTCGCCGGAATTACTCGACCGTATAGGTGAAATTGGCGAACTCGACGTGATAGGAACCGGCCGTACTCATGATCTTGATCATGACGCGCTGCCCGTTGGTGACCGAGAAGGTGTGGGTCTGCGTCCCGGAACGGCACTCGTTGTCGTTTCCGCTGATGATGTTGTTGCGGTCGCGGAGCCACGCCTCGGTGATCGGGCCGTTGCCCGTGACGCCGATGCGGTATTTGATGTTCACCAGCGCCCGGTTGGTCGCCACCTCGAAGGTGATCTTCACGGTCTTCTGGCCGTCGCACTGAATCGGGGCCGTCACGAACGCACCGTTGTTGTCGCTGTTGGTCCCGGCCGGAACCTGCAGCTGAATGCGGTTTTTCTTGAGTTTGTCGTCGCCGTTCTTGTCGCTCTTGATCTCGGCCCGGTAGAAATACCAGCCGTCGAAGAGCTTGTCGGGGTCGTACTGCGGGGCCACGGTGTAGAACCCGTTGTCCTTCCAGGTGCCCGAGCCGTATTTGCTGTCGATGGCGTCGGGAACGGTGATCGTAACGGTCTTCTTGTTGCAGGGAACGCTCATCGTGTAGTGGTGGTTGCGCTTCAGGCCGGCCAAGGTCAGCGACTTGTCCGAATAGGTCAGGCCGTCGGTGGTCATCACCCGCACGGTCAGGTTCGAATGGATGCTCACCGGAAGCAGGCCCACCACGAACTCCTTCTGCCCGGTGGGAACCGAAATGGCGTTGGTGACGGACGACGCCGTGAAATTCCCCAGGGCGTCGATGGTACCCGCCGTCGGCAGGACGTTGGCGTCGGTCTCCAGCATGATTTTGCGGGGCGTCTCGCTGGCGCCCAGCCCGAGCGAAATCTTGATACGCGCCATCAGCGGCTTGAAGGTGAAATTGACGGGCAGGACGGTCGAGGTCTCGCTGACCGTGAAGGACTCCTCCCAGATGTTCGTGTACATGAAATCGTAGTCGGCGAGGTTCGACGTGCAGTAGGCGTCGCCCCACGTGTGCTTGAAGGTCTTGTTCACGGCGTCGAACGAAGCGTTGCAGTCATAGGGATAGTAGGCCGCCGCCAGGGTGTAGGAGCCGACGGGCACGTCGCCGGAGAACGTGGTGGTCGCGCCCGACTTGTCGGCCGTAAACAGGCAGGTCCGCGTCACCGAACCGTCGTAGAGCAGCACGGCGACCCGGTCGCCCTGGACCTAGTTGGTCGTGTTGCCGTCGATCGAGGTGCGGGTCTGCGCCGAGGCCTCCTCGGGAATGGTGACCTGCACATAGGTCTTCGTATCTTCGGGCGAAGTCACATCGCCGTCCTTGCTGCATGCGCTCATGCCGACTGCGGCAAAAAGGGCAATGACAAATAATTTTTTCATAAGGCGTCTTTCGTTTTTGTCGTTAATTATTCGAAATCGTCGAACGAACGGGAGTTGTCGCCCAGCTCTCCGCCGCCCGTTCCCGGCTCGATGTCGCTGCTCGCGGCGAATCCTTTCTCAACGCACACGGACATGACGTACACGTCCGGAGCTTCATAAATCAGGTTTTGTTTTTTCATAGTCGTCTTCAGTATATTAAAAATTTCATTTCCGGTTCTTTCCGGGCTGCCGCTACACCGCCACGCAGAGCACCCGCACACAATGCTGTTCCCCGTCGGCGGAAAGCCGTACCTCCAGCACGCCCACCCGGTCTCCGGAGCGGCGGAGGCGGTGCAGTTCGGTTTCGATGCGCAGCTCCTCGGCTTCGGGAAGCTGCCGCCCGACCCACGCGCCGAACGGATCGGGAGCGTACACGCAGAGCCGTTCCTCCTCGAGGTAGGCCAGCAGGTAGCAGGCTGCCGGAGCAGTCCGGGGGATTTCTCCCGGGGCGGGTATGACGGTGCGGGACATAGGGGAAAACAGCGTCGGCAGTCCTTATTCCACGATCACCGCGCGGTTCAGCTTGGGCTCCGCAAAGCGGTTGTTCGTGTCCCCTTCGGCCTTCTTGACGAGGCGGTCGGGAGCGACGCCGTATTTGTTCTTCAGCAGGTTGTAGACATACTCCATCCGCTGCTCGCTCAGGCGCTGGTTCAGCTCGCGGCTGCCCGTCGCCTTGTCGGCCGAACCGATCAGCGTGAAGGTCTTGTCCTTGTCGGCCTTGATGGCGTTTTTGACGTAGAATTCGAGGTTGGTGAGCTCCTTGCTGTCGAGCGTGGCCTTGCCGATCTTGAAGAACAGCACCACGGGCGATGCGGAGACCTTCTGCTCGACGACGACCTTGGCGGGCGCGTTGCGCAGTTTCTCGTTCTCGTCGTTCAGCACGGAGTTTTTCGAGGCGAGCTCGGAGTTGTTCTCCTCGAGCCCCCGAATCCGGTTGAGATAGGGCGTGATGTCGATCGGCTGCACATGCGAAGCACGCGTGAAGCCGCGGCGGTTGAATTTGTAGGCCAGACCCGCCGTCACCGAAAGCATGCCTTCGCCCAGCCGGCCGCCGCCCACGCCGTCGAAACGCTGGTTGACGAGCAGGCAGCGGGCCTCGAGCGTCAGGTCGAGCGACTTGCAGAGCCGCACGACGTTCAGCAGGCCGACGTCGAATCCGATCTCGTTGTCGTGGCTGTCGTTGCCGTAGGAGCGGGCCCAGCCGACACCGGCATAGGGAACGAAATTCCAGGTGCGGTCCTCCCGGTAACCGCTCACGGCGTTCGAGAAATTCCACATGGCATCGGCGTGCAGGTACATCACGCCGAATTTCTCCTGGAACAGGTTGCCGTCGGCCTTCTTGGCATAGAGCGTACCCGCGGTGGTCCACCCTTTGGCCTGCAGTCCGGCATATCCGACGCGGGCGCCGATCGAGGGCGTGAACCATTTTCCGACGTGGATGTCCAGCGCCGGGGCCAGCCGTTTGCCGAACTTGCCTTCCGAGTCGTTTTCGCCGAAATAGAGGTTCACACCTCCGGCCACCCCGACGAAGATGTTGTCGAAAAGCCGGTTGGTTTCATAGGGACCGCGCACGATACGGCCCTGCGCATCGCGGTTATCGCGGGTACCGGTTTGCTGCGCCTGCGCGGCGAGGCCGGAAAACAGGAGGAGGGCAAAGAGACAAAAGTGTTTCATGTTCGAATGATTTGTGATGATTGATTGTTTTACGTTCGGTTTCGGCAGGTCAGAGCGGTCCCGTCCCGGTGCTCTCACCGGCCGGAATCCCCGGCTGAGACAGTTTGAACCGGCTCTGCCGCGACAAGGCAAGTGACTCTAATTCTTCGATTCGTATTTCAGACAGATAGCTTTGCATAAGGCGGTCGAAATCCATACAGACCTTCCGCAAAGGCTGCATCGTGAGGATATTCTCGTAGGACCAGAAGATGTTGGAGGCTTCGTGCAGGTCGCCCTCGAGCCGCACGGCCAGGTCGTAGAGCGTCGGGCTGGAATCCCCGTTCCAGCTGTAAGAGGTCTTTCCCGATTGGAAGACACAAGTCACATAATCGGTTTTCGCGACCAGTTTCCGCAGGGTGCGGCGGTATAAATAGGAGTCCGCCCCCGGTCCGATGCAGGCAGCCTGCAGCTCGCGGCCCTTCATCAGCGGGGTCCCGGCGGCGGAAGCCTTGCGCAGCACGAGCAGAATTTTCACCGCCCAGAGTATCCTTACAGACAGCATCGACCTATAATTAGTTTAATACCAAGGTTTTACATGCAGCCTCCGAGACCCATTATTACCAATAATGGGTCTTCTTACAGGTATGTGTCTGATTACCAAACAGTCAATACGCTGTTTGGACACTTTTGCGACAGCAAAACAAGGGCTGTCCGGGCATTCCCGGACGATTCGGGGAAAATCAGGCGGCAAAGAAATTTAAAACAATGACAATCAGCACAATACGCCGAATCATGCAATTTTTTACTGCAAAATATTTGGTTATATTTATAATTAGTTCTACTTTTGCCGATGGACAAAAATGTCTATAAGACAATTCATTAGGGCTTCAAGATACATTATTGGTAATAATGGGTCTTGAATTTTTTTATCGCCCTGCACCATTCTTTCCGTCCGAAAAATCCGAACGGCTTGCAGAACCGCCTTTTTTACAGATTGATGATTTTACGATTCGCCCGGTCGATGACATTGTGATCGAGCTGCGTGAGGTAGATGCGCGTCGTCCGTTCGGACGTGTGTCCCATCCCGGCGCTGATCACCGTGAGCGGTGTGCCGCAGTCACGGGCCAGAGTGGCCCATGAATGGCGTGCGACATAGAATGTCAGCGGTTCCGGGATATGAAGCAGGACTCCGATCTTTCGAATGAATTTGTTCAGCTCGCGCTGCTGCTGGCGGTAGTTCTTATAGCTGTCGTCTTTGGCCAGGATCGGAAGGATGTAAGGCGACGCGTTGCGGTAACGGTCGATAAGTTGCTGTAGCTGCGGCTCGATGCGCATCAACAGCGTCTGCCCCGTCTTATGGCGCACATAGGTCAGGACGCCGTTGCAGATGTTGCCCGTGCGCAGGTAACACATATCCACGAACGACATCCCGCGGGTGAAGAAGCTGAACATGAACAGGTCGCGGGCAAGGGCATACCGGGGATGGAAGGACGAGAGGTCCGCCGTGAAGATTCGCTTGAGGGTCGCACGCGACAGCGCCCGTTTGCGGGTCGCGGTCTGCCGGACGGTCAGCTGCCCGAAGGGGTTGGTGTGGGAAGCGGGGATCAGCCGTTTGCGGACGGCCCGGTTGTAGACGGCCCGGAGGTTGCGCAGGTGGAAGATCACCGTATTTGTCGCCACGCCACGCGCCCGAAGCCAGCGCTCGTAGCGCTCGACCCAGCGGACAGTGAATTGTTTCGGCGTCAGATGCGAACCGTTCAAGTAACTCAGCAGCAGCCGGAACGATGCCCGATAATTGGCCGCCGACCCTGTTTTTCCGGCTTTTTCGTAGTCGAAAATGTGTTGCGAGAAACACGACACGAAGTCGAATTGCTCGTTATTACGGGCACGATTCATCCCGGACGGGTATGACCCGACAACCGGATGCCGCCCCGTAAAGGCGGAATCTGGGGAGTACATAATAATAAAAAAATTAATCCGAAAAATTAGTCACTGTACGCAAAGATACAAAATTAGCACCATCTTCAACCATGCAGGTCGGTGATACAGCGCAATTTAATCTTCCGCCGACGGGCTTTTTCGACCCGCAGGGAGTATTTATGAAAACTGTATATTCTATATAATACCCTGATAATACAATATTTGATACCCGTGCGGACCTCTCCCGGAACCTGTTTTTCTATCCGTCTGTTTTTCAGCGGTCCGAATGGAATATCGTTCGTTTTTCCGCCCGGAACCCGGAACCGGCCCGCCAAAAGCGGATTTTCACGGGATACGGAGACCGTACACCGGCGGACCGAGGGCCGGACAGCCGGAATTGCAAATAAAATTTCGCCGCGTCCGTATTTTTTATAAATTTGTCCAAAAGACCTCTTTCGCTTTTCCGACATGAACTCCCTTTTACGAAATATACTCCTCGGACTGCTCCTCCTGCCGGCCTTCGCCGCAGCGGAGGTCACGGCGCCCGACAGCGGACAGCTCCGCGGCGCCGTGCAGCGCACCCGGGTCCGGAACCTCGAAGCCCGGGACTACCTGGGCGACGTGCAAGTCTGGGACCTCACGGCCGACGGCGACGGACGCGTCTTCGCCGCGACGGGCGCGGGGCTGAGCGTCTGGGACGGCGTTCGCTGGGGACTTTACGAGACGCCCGGAACCCCCATCCTCCGGTGCCTCGCCTACGACCCGGCCTCGCGGCGCATCTACGCCGGCGGGGACAACGAGGCCGGCTATTTCACCAAGGACGCCCGGGGCGGATACACCTATATATGTCTGTACCGGAATCCCCGGGACGAGGTTCCCGAGATATTCTGGCGCATCGTCCTGCAGGACGGCACGGGCTATTTCCAGACCCACGAGCGGATTTACCGTTGCGACCTGCGGTCGGGACGGATGGAACCCGCCGTGAAAGAGGGGGCCGTCGGCTATATCCACGCCGTCGGAGACAGCGTCTGGTTTCAGGACGGTCCCGAACTGTACGCACTCGGTCCGGACGGCACCGCGCCGACGGGCATCACGCTGTCCGACCGCGTCATCGCCGTCTATCCCGAAGCCGGCAGGCACATTCTCGTCACGGAGGGAAGCGGGATTTTCAGCTGGGACGGCCATGCGCTGCTTCCGGCCGATCCGCAGCTCAATGCCCGGCTGGCGCAGGTGAGGCTCTTCGCCGCAGCCCGCACGGCCGACGGACGTTACCTGCTGGGCAGCGTGATGGACGGACTTTACGTCGTCGACGGGGAGTGGCGGATTCGCAGCCATTTCGGATCGCAGGAGGGATTGCAGCATACGACGGTGCTTTCCGTCGAGGAGACCCCTGCGGGCGACGTCTGGCTGGGGTTGGACGGCGGAATGGCCCGCATCGAGGCTTCGGGGGCCGGAGTGGTCGTGACGAGCCGTTCGCAGGAGATCGGCAGCGTCTACGACGTGGCCGAATACGACGGGACGCTCTATGCCGGGACCAACAAGGGGTTGTTCCGCTACGACGGAAACGGTGATTTCCAACTGGTCAAAGGGACACAGGGACAGGTGTGGCGGCTGATCGACGCCGGCGGCACGCTGGTCGTGAGCCACGACGCCGGGACCTTCACGCTCCGGGAGGGAACGCTCGTCCGCAACGAGGGCTGCAACATCTGGCAGCTGCTGCCGTGGACGGACGGGAAACACTGGCTCGGGGCCGATTTCGAAGGCGGATTCACACTCTACGAGGTGCGCGGCGGCAGGCTCCTTCCCCGGAAGAAAATCGAAGGATACAACGGCGTGCATTCCGACATGGGGATCGACCGTTTCGGGAACGTCTGGGTCCAGAACCGCAGCGGCGACGCCGTCCGCATCCGGATCGGCTCCGACGGCCGCACGGCGGACACGGGGACCTATTCGCCGGGCGGAAAACCGGCCGAGCCGCTCTACCGCGCACGGCTGGACAACGACATCTACTTTTTCCGCGGCCGCGAGGTCTTCGGCTACGACATACACCGCGACTCGCTGGTGCGCAACGACTATTACACCGGGATGCTCGGCGTCGTGCGCGACGCTCCGACGGCGCTGACCCAGTCGGGCGAGTGCGTTTTCGCCATCTGGCCCGACGGCGTGGGAGCCATCGGCCGCCGGGGAAACCGGTTTTTCGATTACGGACGGCTGAACATGCCCGAGGGGCTGAACATGATTCCCTCGCACGCACGCCGGATCATTCCGCTCGGGACGCACACGATCGCCGTCGGGCTGCAGAACGGTGTCTTTTTCCACGACATGCGCGTGCAGGAAGCCGAGTACGGAAATCCCCGGGCGCTGCGGCTCGAAAGGCTGCTGCTGCACCTGCGCGACAGCTCCGTATTCCTGCCCGTGACGCCCGTGACGCCCGACAAGGAGCCGTATGCCGTGCCGCAGAACTACACCTCGGTCGAAATCCGGCTGTCGAACCTCTATACGCACGGGCAGGTCCGCTATGCAATCGACGGCGGGGAGTGGACGACCGCCTCCGGAGTCCCCGCGCTGCGGATCAATGAACTGCAGAGCGGACGCCACACCCTCCTGATCCGTAACCTCGACCCGGTGAATCCGCCGCAGGAACCCCTGGAGCTGGTTTTCGACGTCGCCTACCCGTGGTACCTGCAGGGACGGTTCATCGTCGGCATGCTCCTGGCGGCCCTGCTGCTGGGGCTGGCCGTGCGGTTCCTGTTCAAACGGGGCGTGGAGCGGCAGCGCCGGGCGCTGCTGCGGGAGCAGGAGCGGCTGCTGGAACGCGAGAAAAAAGAACACGACATCGAACTGCTGCGGGTCGAACTGCGCGAACGCGAGCGCAAACTCATCAACCTGACCATGATGGGTATTCAGCGGAACACGATGCTGGGCGAACTGCGCCGCGAGGTGGAGCTGTTCCCCGAGGAGGAGCGGCGGCGGCGCGTCCTGCGGAAGATCGACTCCTACATGAACGACAAGGAGAACCACGAACTGTTCGAGAAATATTTCAACACCATCCACGACGGGTTCTTCACCCGCCTGCTGCAGCGGCACCCGGGGCTCACGCCGAACGAAATGCGCATCTGCGCCTACATCAAGCTCAACCTCAACACCAAGGAGATCGCCGCCTACATGAACATCTCGCCCAGCAGCGTGGAAATCGCCCGCCACCGGCTGCGCAGGAAGATGGAGCTGGCCTCGGAGGTCAATCTCCAGCACTACGTCTCGGCAATCTGAGCGCCGGCGGAGAACAGGTCCGGCGTTCAACTATTTTACAGCCCCGCTGTAAAGGTGTCAATTCACGTTATCGGCTTGCTGTCAATTTTTTATAATATTTTATTTAGCCTTTTGTAAAGGTCTCATTTTCCCGTTTGTTAAGGTGTAAATCGTTTGTAAAGCCGACTTTTTTGCCCGGCCGGAATTTGTATCCTATTTTTGATTCAGAGCCCCGGGGAACCGAACCGGGCACACCTTAACCAAAACTACTAAAACATTGCTTATGAAAGGTCTCAACCCCACGAGCAAGCCGACGAAAACGGGCCGCACGGCAGTCCGGATTCTGGCGGCATTGATTTTCGTAATGAGCGCGGCCGGCGCCTATGCGCAGCAGTCGGTCAGCGGAATCGTGAAGAACAAAGCCGGGGAGCCCATGGCCGGCGTATCGGTCCTGGTCGAAGGCACGACCGTCGGCACGACGACCAACACCGCGGGCGCATTCACGCTCAGCGTCCCGGCGAATGCGACGCTCCAATTCTCGTTCATCGGCATGACGCCCCGGCAGATCGCCGTGGGCAGCCGCACGCGGATAGAGGTGACGCTCGAGGACGACGCGATTGCCATGGGAGCCGTTGTGGTGACGGCCCTCGGCATCAAGCGCGACGAAAAAGCCTTGGGCTACGCCGTGCAGAAGGTGAAGGCCGACGAACTGCAGACCGTGAAGGGCGTCGACGTGGCGACCTCGCTGTCGGGCAAGGTGTCGGGCCTGATGGTCAAGAACCCCTCGGATTTCGCCGAGGCCCCGACGCTGACGCTGCGCGGCGAGACGCCGCTGCTGGTGATCGACGGCGTACCGTATTATAACATGACGATGCGCGACATCCCGGCCGACGACATCGAGTCGATTTCGGTGCTGAAAGGCGCCACGGCTTCGGCGCTTTACGGCGCACGCGGCAGCTCGGGAGCCGTGATGGTCACCACGAAGCGTGGATTGGACAAGAAAGGATTCTCGGTGGACATCAACTCCTCGACGATGTTCCACGCCGGATTCCTGGCCATCCCCGAGAAGCAGAATATGTACGGCCGCGGCACCACGGGCGTCTACGCCTGGAACGGCGACCGCCAGTGGGGACAGCTGATGGACGGTTCGGTGGAGATCGAGCAGTGGAATCCCCGCACCAAACAGATGGAACTGCGCCCCTACGAGGCAGTCGGCAAGAACAATTTCCGCAACTTCCTCGAATCGGGCTACGTCCTCAACAACAGCATCAGCGCCACGCAGCAGGGCGAACTGGGCAGTTTCCGCGCCTCGGCGTCGTGGATGGACACCAAGGGCGTCTATCCGAACCAGAAATTCGACAAGTACACGTTCACGATCGGCGGCGACATGAAATACAAGAATTTCTCGCTCTCGGGCAACGTCTCCTACAACAAGCACCACACGCCCAACGCCGGGCAGAACGGCTACACGAACTACGACCCGATGTACTCGCTGCTGATCTGGAGCGGCGCCGACTGGGACATCCGCGACTACCGCGACTACTGGATCACCCCGGGCGAGGTGACCAACAACCCCTACACGCGCGTGCTGGACGACGGCACCATCCAACAGGCCGGATCGCTCGACAACCCCTATTTCATCCAGGAGGAGCGCATCCGCGAGGTGAACCGCGACGTGATGAACGGCAACATCAGCATGAGTTACGACATCCGGCCGTGGCTGAAACTGAGCGTCCGCTCGGGACTCGACTTCTACGTGGACAAGACCGAAATGCGCATAGCCAAGGGCAGCCTCACCAACTCGGGCAACACCTACGGATCGGTCGTGGGGGCCAAGCTGGGCTATTTCCGCACCCAGCGCGACACGGGTTACAGCACGAACAACGATTTCATCCTCTCGGGCGACTACACCTTCGGGGATTTCCGCGTGGACGGGCTCTTCGGCGGCAGCATCTTCTACCGTGAGGCCGAGACGCTGATGGCCTACACGGCCGGCGGACTCAGCCAGCCCGATTTCTACTCGCTCAACAACGCCGTCGACGGCGCCAAGGCGACCTCGTCGATGAAGAAACAGCAGGTCAACAGCCTCTACGGCCGCGTGGCGCTCTCATGGCGCGACATGATCTACGTCGAGGCCACGCTCCGCAACGACTGGAGCTCGACGCAGGCCTCGACGCCCTACAAATCCTACATCTACCCCTCGGTATCGGGCAGTTTCATCGCTTCGGAACTGCTGCCCAAGACCGACTGGCTCTCGCTCTGGAAACTCCGCGGTTCGTGGACCATCTCCAAGAAACCCGCCGAAATCTACGCCACCAACACCAGCTACAAGGTGGCGGCCGACACATGGAACGGCATGACGGGCGCCGCGCAGAACACCACGGGCTACAACATCGCCATCCTTCCCTCGGCCTTCGAGACCTTCGAGGTCGGCACGATGGCCTCGTTCTTCGGCAACCGCCTCTCGTTCGACGTCGCCTACTACCAGAAACGCAATTTCGACACCCAGAAGAGCGTCGCCGTATCGAACGCCTCGGGTTACTACAACAACCTCGTGAACACGAAGGAGGAGATCACCAACAAGGGCTGGGAAATCACGCTGGGCGGCACGCCCATAAAGACCGGCGACTGGCGCTGGGACGTAGCCTTCAACTGGTCGCGCTACCGCCGCCACTACACCCGGATCGACCCCGAATACTCGACCGACCGTCCGTGGGTGGCCGAGGGCAAGCGTGCCGACCACATCGTGCTCAACACCTTCCAGCGCCATGAGGAGACCGGCGAAATGATCCACGACGCCAACGGCCTGCCGCTCTACAACACCTACCAGTCGGTCTACGGCTACTCCGATCCCGACTGGATATGGGGCGCGACGACGACCCTGCGGTGGAAGAACCTCTCGCTGTCGCTCTCGTTCGACGGCCGCGTGGGCGGCATGACGCAGAGCTACACGGAGACCTACCTCTGGATTGCCGGCAGCCATCCCAACTCGACCACCGAGGCGCGTTACCTCGACGTGACCAACCCCGGCACGAAGAACCACCTGAGCCAGGGCCTGCGCGTGGCGAGCGGTTCGGCGACATGGGACGCCCAGGGCAACAAGCTCACCGACACGCGCACGTTCGTCGCCAACGACGTGAAGACCACCTACAAGGATTACGTGGGCCGCGTGCACAAGAACAACGTCTGGGGAGGCGTCGCATCGCCGCTCGACATGTTCCGCACGACGTTCCTCAAGCTGCGCGAAATATCGCTCACCTACGAGGTGCCCGCCAAATACTGCCGCATGATCCGCAGCCGGGGCATTTCGGTCTCGTTCGTCGGCCAGAACGTCTTCATGTCGGCCCGGGACTTCAAGTATTCCGACCCCGACGGCGGCACGGAGAACCTCTCCGACCCCTCGTCGCGCTACCTCGGTTTCAATGTCAAACTTTCGTTCTAAATCCAGCCCAAACCTATGAAAAGCATATTCAAATACATCGTTCCCGGTGTCGCGCTCCTGCTGGCCGCAGGCGGATGCAGCAATTTCGAGGAGATGAACACCGATCCCGACACGACGACCAAGGTGAGTCCCGCACTGCTCTGCACCTCGGCGCTCACGACCATGGCCAAATTCAGCGGCGACGCCAAAGCCTACATCGCCACGGCGGCCCTGCCCAAATACGTCGCCTACGCCCAGGAGGGCCAGATGGCCGAACAGTACAACAACATCGGCCGCGGGAGTTTCACCCCCTACGCCGTCTTCCCGAACCTCGACGACATGGTGTCGTTCGCGTCGAAAAGCGGAGCCTACGAGGTTGCGCCGTACCGCGGCGTGGAGCACTTCGTCAAAGCCTACATCCTCTACCGCCTGACGATGGAGATGGGCGACATCCCCTGCTCGCAGGCCGGAAAGGGCATGTCGGAAGGCATCATGAAGGTCCAGTACGACCCGCAGGAGCAGGTGTTCGCCACGGTGCTCGCCTACCTGCAGACGGCTGCCGAAAATTTCTCGCAGAGTTCGGCCAACTTCCCGGGCGACATCTTCTTCGGCGGCGACCCCTCGAAATGGCTCAAGGCGACCAACGCCCTGCGGCTGAAGGTGCTCATGTCGCTCTCGGCGAAAGCCGACAACGCGACGCTGAACGTCAAAACGGCCTTCGCCGGGATCGTGCGCGACGGACGCCTGATGGAGAGCAACGCCGACAACCTCGCCCTGACCTATGTCGATAAACCCAACAGCTACCACCCGCTCTATTCGACCAACGACAAATTCGTGGTCAATACGATGATGAGCTCGTTCGTGGTCGACAAGCTCAAGGCGCTGAACGACTACCGCCTCTTCTACTATGCCGCGCCCTATGAAAACGCCACGGCAGCCGCCGACCAGATGGAGGCTTACCGGGGTGTGGACGTGACGCTCGACTTCACGGGAATCAACACCGCCTACAACAGCCGCGACTATTCGCTGCTCAACAAACGTTACGTCCAGCAGAAGGCCAGCGAACCGCTGGTGCTGGTGGGCTATGCCGAGCAATGCCTGCTGATCGCCGAGGCGATCGAACGCGGCTGGGTGAGCGGCACGTCGCAGACCTACTACGAGAACGGGGTCAAGGCGGCCCTCGCATTCGTGATGGGGCTCGACGCCTCGACCGTCGGCAAGGCCGTGACACAGGACTACATCGACGGCTATTTCACGGGTGAAGCGGCCTACAAAAGCTCCTCCGCGGACCGGCTGCGCCAGATCTGGGACCAGAAATACCTGATGACCTTCCTGCAGGACTGCGACAACGCCTATTTCGAATACCGCCGCACGGGATGGCCCCAGCTGCCGATCGACCCCTCGACGAGCCTCAACGTAAACGCCCCCGACAAACTGCCGGTGCGCTGGATGTACCCCTCGACCGAAGAGACGACCAACAAGAACAACCTGCTCGAAGCGCTGAACCGCCAGTTCGGCAACGAAGCCGACGAGATCAACGGCCTGATGTGGGTGCTTAAATAGGAACGAGTCCGGGGAGGAGCGGCCGATGCGGCTTCTCCCCGGTCATGCAGACGTGTTTATGAAGAAAATCATCTTATGGGCGGCCGCGGCATTTTTCGTCCGCACGGCCGGAGCCGAAATCCCGGCGGCGACGATACGTACCCCTTCGGGAGCCGTATGGCGGCTGGTCTGGAACGACGAATTCGATTACAGGGGGCTGCCCGACCCCGCCAGGTGGAATTACGACACCAGCGGCAACGACTGCGGATGGGGCAACAACGAGCTGCAGCACTACACGGTCGCCCGCCGCAAAAACGTCGGCGTAAGGGACGGCCTGCTGACCATCACCGCCCGCAGGGAGCCGCAGGGAGGCAAACGGTACACCTCGGCCCGGCTGGTCACCCGCGGACTCCACACGTGGCAGTACGGGCGCGTCGAGGCGCGGGTGCGGTTTCCCGAGGGCCGCGGAACGTGGAGCGCCGTGTGGCTGATGCCTGCGGAGAGCCGTTACGGCGAATGGCCCGCCAGCGGGGAGATCGACCTCGTGGAACAGGTGGGCTACGATTCGGAATGCATCGTAGGGACGGTCCACACGACCCGCCATTCGCACCTCGACGGGACACAAAAGAGCGGGAATGTCCGCTCGCCCGACGTGACGCGGAATTTCCACCGCTATGCGATCGAATGGGAGACCGACGAAATCCGGTTCTATTTCGACGAGCAGCTCTATTTCACCTACGTGAACGACGGCACGGGACCCGAAAGCTGGCCCTTCGACCAGCCGTTCTACGTGATCGTCAACCTCGCCGTCGGCGGCAACTGGGGCGGTCAGCGGGGCATCGACGATGGGGTTTTCCCGCAGCGGATGGAGGTCGACTACGTGCGTGTCTACGAAAAGGCGGAGGCCGAATAGCCCCGATTCCCAGCAGCAGAGCGGCGCCGGATCATACGATCCGGCGCCGTTTTTTTATCAAACGCAATTTGTTGTTTAAAGAAAAAAGTGCTATGTTTGTACATATACTACGGACCCGACGAAGCGATTCCGGCAGCTGCGGCCGCGCAAAGCATTCGCATTCTGCCATTTGAAGCATCGTAACAGCCATAGGATATATACATGAAGCACAATATGTCATACGCCATGGCCGAAGTGAAAGTGAACAAACCGCTGCACGTGCTGGCGGAGGAGGCGATCAAAAAGATGATCGTACTCCCCGAATACCAGAACGGCAAACTGCTGCCCAACGAGATCGAACTCGCACGCAGCCTTCATATTTCGCGCAATACGCTGCGCCAGGCCATCAACAAGATGGTCTTCGAAGGACTGCTCTGCCGCCGCAAGGGATACGGCACGTGGGTCGCCAAAAAGACCATCACGGGCGGCGTGAAAAACTGGCTGAGTTTCTCGCAGGAGATGCAGCGGCTGGGAATTCAGGTCAAGAACTACGAACTGCATGTGTCGCTGGAACAGCCCGATGAGAACGTGCACCGGTTTTTCGGCATGGGAGACGGTGCGAATGATCTCTGCCTGAAACTGGAACGCGTAAGGGGACATGCCGAATACCCGTTCGTGGTCTTCATTTCCTATTTCAACCCCAAATTCCCGATCAGCAGCGACGACAATTTCGCCATGCCGCTCTACGAACTGCTCGAAAAGAAATACGATGTCGTGGTGCACACCTCCGTCGAGGAAATTTCGGCCCGGCTGGCCGGAAAGAGGGTCGCCTCGAAACTGCGCATCCCGGAAAACGACCCGATCCTGATCCGCCGCCGCTTCGTCTACGACATCAAGGGCGTACCCGTCGAATACAACATCGGTTACTACCGGGCCGACAGTTTCACCTACACGATCACGGCCGAGCGATAACCGCCTGATACAGCCTTGACGGCCGTTTCAGGCTGTTCCCCGCGTCGGAAGGAGGTCTCCTTCCGACTTTTTTCATACCCGGACCGAAAAAAAATGCCAAACTATTTTGTATTTACAAAATATGTTACTTTATTTGCACAAATAATAATATGTATGAACATATATAAATTATAAAGGCATACCATGTATAGAAAATCAGACAGCTTCCTGCCTCCTGTCCAGGCGGACGAAACACCGGCGGGCGAATACGACCTCTACCCGGCATTTGAGATCGGAGATGAAATAGACAGCCGTATCGAGGTGCTCGCAGAGCGGATCGCCGCAGAAAAAAGCGTCGTCATCGACGGGTACGAAGGCGTCCTGTGGGAGAAATTCATCGGAACATTGGTCCGCGCCCTCGAAGCTCAGGGCCGAAAGGTGACGGCCATCCCCGTGGCCGGCGTGCTGAAGAGCGAAGCGGAGATCGACGCGCTGATCGCCCCCTTCATGGGAGAGGACGATTCGATCTTCGGCCGGATGACCGACCTGCTGCTGATCGACTTTTTCGACCGCACGGCGCTGCAACGGCTCACCCCCGACACCGAGGCAGACATCACCCTCCTCTACGGCTGCGGCGCGGCGCTGGCGGAGTGGAAAGGGCCGCTCGTGTATGTCGACCTGCCCAAGAACGAACTGCAGTTCCGCATGGCGGCCGGGGCGGCCTTCAACGTCGGCACGACGCGCCGCATGGACGCCCGGGAGTCCTACAAGCGCTGTTATTTCATCGACTGGCCGATCCTCGACGCCTACAAGGGCGCACTGATCCCCCGCATCGACTGGATCGTCGACGAGCAGCGCATCGACGCCTATACGTTCATGAGCGGCGATGCCCTGCGTGAAGGCCTGCGGCGGATGTGCCGCAGCAGCTTCCGCGTCCGCCCGTGGTTCGCCCCCGGCGTATGGGGCGGCACCTACCTGCGCGACCACATCCGGGGCCTCAACCGCGAGGCGCCGAACATGGCCTGGTCATATGAACTGATGGCCCTCGAAAACGGGATCATGTTCAGACATGACGGCACGCTGCTCGAAGTATCGTTCAGCTTCCTGATGTCGTACGGCTACCGCGAGGTGCTCGGACACTGCGCCGAGGATTTCAAGGAAGATTTCCCGATCCGCTTCGACTTCCTCGATACGATCGAAGGCGGCAACCTCTCGATCCAGTGCCATCCGCGCCCGGAGTACATCCGTTCGCGGTTCGGCAAACCCTACACCCAGGACGAGACCTATTATATTCTGCGGGCGACGGACGATGCACATGTCTACCTGGGTTTCCAGGAAGGTGTCCGGAAAGCGCCTTTCACCGCTGCGCTCGAAGAGAGCCAGCGCACCGGAAAGGCGCTCGACATCAAGCAGTACGTGCAGTGCTTCCCGGCCCGCAAACACGAACTGTTCCTCATCCCCAACGGAACGATCCACGCCTCGGGCGCCGGCAACCTCGTATTGGAGATCAGCAGCGCACCCTATATCTTCACCTTCAAGATGTACGACTGGGTACGTCTCGACATCGACGGCCGTCCCCGTCCGATCAACATCGAGCACGGACTGAACAACGTCCGCTTCGAACGCAGCGGCGAGGTGGTCCCGGAGACGCTCATCAGCAAGCCGAGCGTCATGGAGCGGAACGAGAGCTACACGCAAGAGCATCTGCCCACACACCCCGACCACTTCTACGACGTGCACCGCTACCGCCTGCACGACGCGCACAGTCTGAAAATCGACACCGACAACCGCTGCCACGTCTGGATGGTCGTCGAAGGCGCCGGTGTCGAGGTCGAGACCGCCGACGGACGCAGGGAGCGTTACAACTACCTCGAAACGTTCATCATCCCGGCGGCCGCAGGCTCCTACACGCTCTACAACGCATCGGGAGGCGACCTGCTGATGGTCAAAGCCTTCGTGAAGGACTCCTACAAGCTGTAAACAAACTCCAACCTAACACCCGAACCATGAACAACAAACACACCCTGAGCCGCCTGCTGCCCGTGCTTTTCGGATTCTTCATCATGGGCTTCTGCGATGTGGTGGGCGTGGCGACGAGCTACGTGCAGCAGCATTTCGCGCTCTCGGAGAGCCTCGCGGGACTCATCCCCTCGATGGTCTTCCTGTGGTTCCTGCTGCTGGCCGTGCCGGTGGCCTTCTGGATGAACCGCATC
This sequence comes from Alistipes sp. Zagget8, assembly GCA_001941065.1. Lineage (GTDB taxonomy): Bacteria > Bacteroidota > Bacteroidia > Bacteroidales > Rikenellaceae > Alistipes. The sequence continues at coordinate 265,274 of MSHJ01000009.1, read as the reverse complement.
GGCCGCCGCCGTATGGTGATCGTGGGCAACGTCATCACGATCGTCGGCATGCTCACGCCGCTGGCGGATTACTCGTTCGCCGCCTGTCTGGTCGCCTTCGCCCTGCTGGGCATCGGTAACACAATCCTGCAGGTGTCGCTCAACCCCCTGCTGACGAACGTCGTCGACGGACGCGCCCTGTCCAGTTCGCTGACCGCCGGACAGGTCATCAAGGCGGTCTCCTCGTTCAGCGGCCCCTTCATCGCCACCTTCGCCGCAACGACGCTGGGCAACTGGATCTGGATGTTCCCGGTCTTCGCCGGGGCATCGCTGATCTCGGCGCTGTGGCTGCTGGCGACCCCCATCGAGGAGTCCCCGGCCGAACGTTCGTCGTCGATGGGCGAGGTCTTCTCGGTGCTCCGCGACCGAAAGATCCGGTTGCTCTTCCTCGGCATCGTCGCCATCGTGGGCATCGACGTCGGACTGAACACGCTGGCCCCGAAACTGCTGATCGAACGGTGCGGCATGCCCCTCGAAAGCGCGGGCTACGGGTCGAGCGTCTATTTCTTCTGCCGCGTGATCGGGGCGTTCACGGGCACGCTGCTGCTGACCCGCCTCTCCGACCGGACCTACTATTTCTCCCACATCCTGCTGGGAATCGCCGTGCTGGGCGCACTCTACTTCGCACACAGCCGTTACGCCATCCTGATCGCCCTCGGGGCGGAAGGATTCGCCTTCTCGAGCATCTTCGCCGTCATCTACTCCCAGGCGCTCAAACACATGCCCGCCCGGGCCAACGAAATCTCGGGACTGATGATTACGGGCGTCTTCGGCGGCGCTGTCGTGCCGCCCCTGATGGGTGTACTGACCGACGCCGTGGGCTCGCAGGCCGGTTCGCTGGCCGTGCTGACCCTCTTCGCACTCTACCTGCTGGGCTGCGGCCTGATGATCCGATCCGAAAAAACCGAAAACCATGTATCAGCACGATGACAGAACGGTCGTAACGCTCGACGCGGGCGGTACGAACTTCGTATTCGGGGCCATGCGGGGCTGTGAGTTCATCACCGAGCCCCTTTGCCGGCCGTCGAACTCCCACGACCTGGACCTGTGCCTGCAAACCCTCGTCGAGGGATTCCGCGAGGTGATCTCCCGGCTCGACACGCCTCCCGTGGCGATCAGCTTCGCATTCCCGGGACCGGCCGACTATCCCCACGGAATCATCGGCGGCAACCTGCCCAACTTTCCGTCGTTCCGCGACGGTGTGGCCCTCGGTCCGTTCCTCGAACTGGAATTCGGCATCCCGGTCTTCATCAACAACGACGGCAACCTCTTCGCCTACGGCGAGGCCATGGTCGGGGCGCTTCCGTGGGTCAATGCGCAACTGGCCGCCGCCGGATCGCAGAAACGTTACCGCAACCTGCTGGGCGTGACGCTCGGAACGGGATTCGGATGCGGCGTGGTCGTCGGCGGAGAACTATTGCTGGGCGACAACGCCTCGGGCGGCGACGTATGGTGCTTCCGCAACGGCAAATACCCCGAATACATCGTCGAGGAGAGCGTCAGCATCCGAGCCGTGAAGCGTGTCTACGCCGAGCGTTCGGGCGACACGGCCGACCTCACTCCGAAAGATATCTACGACATCGCCAAAGGCACGCGCCCGGGGAACGCCGCAGCGGCCCGGGAGAGTTTCGCCGAACTGGGACGCGCGGCAGGCGACGCGCTCGCCGCCGCCGCAACCATCGTCGACGGCATCATCGTCATCGGCGGCGGACTGACCGGCGCAGCGGAGTTTTTCATCCCGGCGATGCTGGAAGAGATGCGCAGCCCGCTGAAGATGATGAACGGCACCTCCTTCTGCCGCATGCAGACCGAGGTGGTGAACCTCGACGACGAAGCGTCGCTCGGGCGGTTCGTCGCCAACGGAGGGAGGCCACTGAAAGTCTACGGATCGGAAAAGGTCGTACTGTACGATGCCGACAAGCAGATCGGACTGACCATCAGCCGGCTGGGAGCCAGCCACGCCGTCTCCGTCGGCGCCTACGTCTATGCGCTCAACCACATTGGACAAACGGAATCCATTTGAACAAGATACAAACTAACCAAATACTTGAAATGACCATGAAACAAAAACAACTTGACTTCCGCAGAGGACAGGCTTTCCGGAGCTTCGCCGCCCTTGTCTGCCTTCTGCTGCTGGGTGTTTCCGGAGTCCGGGCCCAGAGCCGGTACGAAGTTTCGGGCGCAATCACGGACCGCAATGCACAACCCGTCGCGGGAGCCTCCGTCGTGGAGAAGGGAACCAACCGCGGTACGGTCACCTCGGCCGACGGCAGCTATACGATCCGCGTATCGTCGGACAAGGCCGTGCTGGTCTACTCATTCTTCGGGTGCAAGACCCAAGAGATCGCCGTCGCAGGCCGCACGCGGATCGACGTCACGCTGCAGGAGGATGCCATCGCCCTCGAAGAGGTCGTCGCCATCGGTTACGGCTCGATGAAGAAATCCGACCTCACGGGCGCCGTCTCGTCGATCAAATCGGAACTGCTCGAAAACAAGCCCATCGCCTCGTTCGACAACGCCCTGCGCGGTCAGATAGCCGGTGTGCAGGTACGCCAGAACGACGGACAGCCGGGGGGGGGTGCGTCGATCCGCATCCGCGGCACGAGCTCGATCAACGGCACCAACGAACCGCTCTACGTAATCGATGGCGTGCCCCTGATCAGCGAATCGGTAACCGAAGGGCAAGGTCTGGTCATCAACCCGCTGTCGAGCCTCAGCACCAATGACATCGAGTCGATCGAGGTGTTGAAGGACGCCTCGGCGACCGCCATTTACGGAGCCCGCGGCGCCAACGGCGTCATCCTCGTCACGACGAAGAAGGGCCGCGAACAGCGCGGAGAGGTGCGTTTCAGCGCCACCCTCTCGCTCCAGACCCCCGAGCAGGCCTACACGATGCTCGACGGCGCACAGCTCGCGCAGCTGGGCAAAGAGGCTTACGAGAATGCAGGAATGTCCGTCCCGGCCTATTTCCAGGACCCCAAGTCGGTGGTGACGCGCACCAACTGGCTGGACGAAATCTTCCGCACGGCCATTACGCAGAACTACCAGGTGAATTTCGGCGGCGGATCGAAGAAGGTCACCTACAACTTCTCGGCCGGTTATTTCAACCAGGAGGGCATCCTCATCAACACGGACTTCAACCGCTACACGTTCCGCGGGCAGGTGGCGGCCGAAATCAACAAGTACATCAGCTTCGGCAGCACGATGGGTTATTCGCAGGTACAGTCCGAGGGTTACGGCAACGCCGACCAGTCGCTGAGTCTGATCTCCATGGCCTACGACATGAACCCGGCGCTCCCCGTGTACGACGCCGACGGCAACTACACCTTCCGCAACAACCTCTCTTCGTCTACGGGCGTCTACGGCGGCAACCCCGTTGCCACGGCCCGCAAAGCCGACATGCAGAACCGCCAGAACCGCTTCACGGGCAACATCTACACCGACCTGAAATTCCTGGGCGACGACCGGCTGGTATTCCGCACGCAGTTCGGTGTGGACGACATTTTCAGCATGGACCGCATGTTCCTGCCCAATGACCTCGCGGTGGCGGTGGACGGCCCCGGCAAAGGCAACGTCGCCACGTTCAACACCAAGACCTGGGTTTGGGAGAACACGCTCACCTACAAGAACACCTGGGGCAAGCACAACCTCTCGGCCATGATCGGGCAAACGGCCCAGAAATTCACCCAGACCGTCTTCCGGCTGGGCGTAAAGAACTTCGAGGACAACCGCCTCGGCTACCATGACCTGAGCGTCGGCAAGGATGTCTGGCTCAACCAGACGACCGATTCCGAGTGGGCGATGCTCTCCTACATCAGCCGCATCCACTACTCGTTCGACAACCGCTATCTGTTCACGTTCACCGGCCGTGTCGACGGCTCGTCGAAATTCGGCGCCAACCACAAGTACGGTTTCTTCCCTTCGGGAGCCTTCGCATGGCGTATCTCGGAGGAGAAATTCATGAAGGACGTGAAAACCGTCTCGAACCTCAAACTCCGTCTCAGCTACGGCGTAGTGGGCAATGCGGGCATCTCGCCCTATCAGTCGCAGGGTACGCTGGTCTCGGTGAAACCGCCCTTCGGCGACGGTATCGCCAGCGGCGGACTGGCTCCGCTGACGCTGCCCAACGCCGACCTGGCGTGGGAGTCGACCTCGCAGTTCGACGCGGGTATCGACATCGGCCTGTTCGACAACCGGCTGAGCATCACCGCCGACTACTACCGTAAATACACCACCGACCTGCTCTACGCCGTCGACCTGCCGATGTATTCGGGCTATATGTTCTCGATGCGCAACCTGGGCGACCTGAGCAACCGCGGCTTCGAGTTCTCGGTGACGGGCGTTCCCGTGACGACGCGTAATTTCAACTGGACATCGACCTTCAACATCGACACCAACGTCACCCGCATCGAGAAACTCAACATTGCCGAGGGCCAATCGGCCGGTACGGGCGTGACCCGCATGGTGGTCGGCGACAAGCTGAACAACATCTGGGGTTACAAGACCAACGGCATCGCCCAGCTGGACGAGGACCTGACGCAGGTGGCGCAGCTGCCCAACCGCCCGATGGTGGCCGGCGAGCAGAAATACCAGGACATCAAGAAGGACGGCATCATCGACCTCAACGACGAGGTCATCCTGGGCAACCTCGCCCCGAAATTCTCGTTCGGATTCAACAACAGCTTCTCGTACAAGAACTTCAACCTGAACCTCTTCCTGGAAGGCACCTACGGCAACGACGTGATCAACTACACGCGCAAAGAGCTGGAGTCGATGGACGGTTCGTACAACAACATCACCACGGTGCTCGACCGCTGGACGCCGCAGAACCCCAACGGGAAACTGCCCCGCGCCGATGCCGTGTCCAATTCGTCGGGCTTCTCCGACCGCTGGGTCGAGGACGGCAGCTACCTGCGCATCCGCGACCTGACGATCGGCTACACGATTCCCCGCAAGTCCCTGCGCGGCATCGCCAATATCAACGTGTTCGTGTCGTTCGAGAACCTCTACACCTTCACCAAATACACGGGCAACGACCCCTCGATCGGCGGCGGCATCGACCAGAACCTCTATCCCACGTCGCGGAAATATTCGCTGGGCGTCTCGATGACTTTCTAAGCTACTGACCAATAATGATTACGAAGATGAAAAACAGATTCATACATACGATTTTCGGCCTGTCGCTGGGGCTCGCATCCTGCAGCGGGTTCCTCGACGAAGTGCCCCTGTCGAACGTGACGGACAAGAATTACTACACCACCGAGTCGGACGCCGAAGGCGCCGTCAACGCCATCTACGAGACGGTGGGCATCGGTTCGGTCAGCCAGTGGCAGGGCACGGGTAACGCGAACACCCCCTACGGCGGCGTTTTCTACAACGACTACTGGCTGTCGCAGGACCTCTTCTCGGACAACGCCCTCCACGACAACTGGCTCTATGCCAACTTCGATAATTTCAGTCTTCCAGAGACCGACGGCAAGGTCAAGACGCTGTGGTACGCCTTCTACCGGGCCATCAACACCGCCAACATCGCCATCGACCGGATTCCGGCCATCGACATGGACCCCGACAAGCGCGACCACCTGGTGGGCGAAGCCCGCTTCTGGCGCGGCCTGCTCTATGCCGAGGCGGTCAAGATATGGGGCGACATGCCGCTGCGGCTGAAACCCAGCGAATCGGTCGACGAGCTGTTCGGCGTGGAACGCACGGACCAGCTCACGGTGCTCGGCACGGCGATCGGGGACCTGCAATTCGCCATCGACAACCTGATGGACAACTACCGCTCCGGCTACGGCCGCGCCGACGTGCTCATGGCCAACGCCGTGATGGCGAAGGTATACCTGATCAAGGCAGCCCGGACACACGATACAGACGACTATCAGGCCGCCGCCGACTAGGCCTATGAGGTGATCAAGACCGGAAAATACGACCTCTTCCCCGATTTCGCCGACAACTTCATCATCAGCAAGAAACACGGCATCGAATCGGTCGTATCGATCAACTACGGCGGCGACGACCTGTGGAAATCGCAGTTCAACGTCTCGCTGCTGCCCGCGGAAATCCGCCAGAACAGCCCCGGCGGCAACGAGGGTCCCTCGAACGCCAATTCGTGGATCGTCCCGACGGAGAACCTCTACAAGTCGTTCGCCGAGGGCGACACCCGGCGCGACGCGACGATCATGAAGGACTTCACGTACAGCGACGGATCGACCATCGTCTTCGCGGAGAGCGCCAAGTATCCCTACTATTTCTGCAAGTTCTGGGACCGCGAAGCCGAACCCAACGGCCAGAACTCGAACCAGAACTATCCCTACATGCGTTATTCGGAGTTGCTGCTGATCTACGCCGAGGCGCTGAACGAAGTGCACAACGGCCCCACGACCGAGGCTTACGACGCCATCAACAAAGTGCGCGACCGTGCCTTCCGGGACAACGGTTCGGGCGACCACGACCTGAAGAACCTCGACCACGCCGGATTCCGCAAGGCGGTGCTCGACGAACGCCGCTGGGAGCTGGCGCTCGAAGGTTCGCGCTGGTTCGACCTCGTGCGCCTCTCGACGGATTTCGCCGGCGAGGTGAAACGCGCCAAGCCCGCCGCCTATGCCGCCGACAAGCACAAGCTCTATCCGATCCCGCAGTACGAACGACTGCTGAACAAAAAGATCACGCAGAACGACGGTTATTAACGGAATAATTCAAGATCGATGAAAACGATAATCAGTATACTGGCCCTCGCGGCACTCTGTCCCCTGACGGGCCGGGCGGCACAGAACAACATCGCCCCGCAGGCGCATGCCACCGTCTCCGACGCCCTGAGCGGACAATACGGTGCCGAGGGGCTGAACGACGGCCTGATACGCTACGACGGGCGGGGCGAATGGGCCTGCCGGGGAGCCGTGGCCTCGTGGGGCGTGATGCACATGCCGTGGGCACAGCTGGAATGGGACGAGGAGGTGACGATCGAGCGCGTGGTGCTCTACGACCGCGTATCGCCCGAGGAACACCTCGCCGGAGGCACGCTCCGCTTCAGCGACGGTTCAGAGGTCAGCGTAACGGGGATTCCCAACGACGGAAGCCCCCGGAGCGTGACGTTCGCCCCCCGGAAGGTGAAATGGATGCGCTTCGAGGCCACCGACGGCGCGGGCAAAAACATCGGCCTCTCGGAAATCGAGGTCTTCCCCGCGCGGAACGAACGTACCTCCTATGTGGAGTGGGCCGATCCCTGGATCGAGACCACGCGCGGACGCTGGTTCTTCTGCACCCCCGCAGCACGCCCGATGGGCATGGTGGCGGCGCACGCCTTCACCCGCAACAAGAACCAGGGCGGCGGCGGTTACAACTACAATTTCCCCGACATCCTGGGATTCACGCAGATCAACGACTGGATGATCGCCGGGCCCAACGTCATGCCCGCCGCGGGCGACGTGGACCCGATGCAGGGCATGGCCGGATGGAAATCGCCTTTCAGCCACGAGAGCGAGATCATCCAGCCGGGTTACCACCGGCTTTACCTCGACCGCTACAACGCCTGGGTCGAATACACGGCGACGGACCGCGCGGCGCTCTACCGCGTGAACTACACCAAGGGCGAGCAGGGCAAACTGCTCGTGGATGTGGGCAGCACGCTGGGCAGCTGTTCGATGAACCGGGCCAAACTCTACCGCATGAGCGACACGGTGATCCTCGGCGAACTGATGACGACGGACCGCTTCTGGGGCGGTCCCGACAGCATCGCGCTCTTCTTCGTGCTGGAATGCAACCGCCCCTTCACGAGCGCCGACGGCTGGAACGAGCAGGGCGTAATGCCTTGCGCAGAAGCCATTGCAGGCGATCAGGCGGGCATGATGCTCAACTTCGACCTGAAGGAGTCTGGCGAGGTGCTCTTCAAAATCGGCATGTCGTACACGAGTCTGGAAAACGCCGTGGGCAACCTGAAAGCGGAGCTCGACGGATGGGATTTCGACGCCGTGCGCGGCGAAACGCAGGCAATCTGGAACGAGATGCTGGGCCGCATGGCCGTCGAGGGCGGCAGCGAGGCGCAGCAAATCAAGTTCTACACCGACCTGTGGCACGTGCTGCTGGGCCGTCACAAGATCAGCGACGTAAACGGCTGGTATCCCGACTACACAGGCGGAAAATACGTAGACAAACGCACGTCCGATCCGATGAAGCTGCGCCGCGTGGAACTCGATGCGAACGGCGCTCCGAAATTCAACATGTACGGCTTCGACGGCCTCTGGCTCACGCAGTGGAACCTCAACGTCCTTTGGGGACTGGCATGGCCCGAAATCATGGACGACTTCACGGCCTGTCTGGTGCAGTATGCCGACAACGGCGGCCTGCTGCCGCGCGGCGCCTGCGCGGGAGGTTACTCGTTCATCATGACGGGCTGTCCGGCAAGCAGCATGTTGGTAAGCGCCTACATGAAGGGTATCATGAAGAAAACTGACCCGCTGCACGCCTATGAAGCGATCAAACGCAACCACCTGCCGGGCGGCATGATGAGCCACGAGAGCGCCGACGACCTGAAATTCTACATCCGCAACGGCTGGTGCCCTGGAAACGCGGGCAAGACGCTCGAATGGGCGTTCCAGGACTGGGGCCTGAGCCGCATGGCGGCGCGTTTGGGCAAAAAGGCCGATGCCCGGGAGTTCGAACGCCGCGCCCACGGATGGACGCCGCTGTTCAATGCCGAACAGGGATTGATTTTCCCCAAAAAACGGGACGGAGAATGGCTGCACCTCGATCCGCTGAACGGCAAGGGCTGGGTAGAGGCCAACGCCTGGCAGGGAACCTGGTCGTTGTCGTTCGACCTGCCGAAACTCGTCGGGATGATGGGCGGAGGCGACGCCTTCTGCGACAAGCTCAACTATGCCTTCGAGCAGGCCCGCCGCTTCGATTTCCTCTACGAATACGGCGACGGCGGTTACGTGAGCTACGCCAACCAGCCCGGCTGTTCGAACGCACACCTGTTCACCTACGGCGGCAAACCCTGGCTCACGCAGTACTGGGTGCGTCAGGTCAAGGAGCGTGCCTACGGCGGCATCACCCCCGACAAGGGTTACGGCGGCCACGACGAGGATCAGGGCCAGATGGGCGGCGTGAGCGCACTCATGGCCATCGGCCTGTTCAGCGTCACGGGAACCGAATCCGACGTGCCCTATTACGACATCACCTCGCCGATCTTCGACCGGGTGACCATCCGGCTCAACCCCGACTACTACCCCGGGCGCGAATTCGTCATCACGACGCACGACAATTCGGCCGACAACTGCTACATCCGCCGCGCCGAACTCAACGGCCAACCGTGGGACTATGCCCAGTTCGACCACGAACAGTTCATCCGCGGCGGCAAACTCGAGCTGTGGCTCGGGGAGCAGCCCAATAAGGAGTGGGGCAAACTCAAATACCTGAATCCGAAACAATAACAACATCCAAAAACTACCGACATGAAAACACCGCTTGTTTTCCTGATAACCGCGCTGAGCCTCCTCACGGCAAGTTGCACCAACGAGCTGGAGAGCGGCAAGGACTACCCCGCACTGGCCATGGGCGACAAAACGCTGGTCTTCAAAATCGACAAGGTAATGCAGAACGAAACCGACGTGAAGCCCTATTTCAGCTTCTTCGACGGTGTGGAACTGACGCTGAGCTACAAGAACGGAGAGCCCTCACGGCTAACCTTCACGCAGGCCGAAGCGCCGTTCCGCGTGACCGGGAAGGAATATGTGGACGTGGAGTGGGAGATCCACACCGCCAAAAGCCCCTATGAGATCCGCGAAAAGGAGACCGGCGAGGTGATCTGCTACATGACGCGCGACCGCCTAGTCACCTTCCCGTTCAAGCTGGGAGCGCCTTCGAACCAATACGAGTACCAGCTCCTGCCCGTCGGGGACGAGAGCGAAAACCAATAAACGAACCGAAGATGAAACGCTATTACAGATACCTGACGATCGCCGCACTGGCGGCCATCGTCGCGGGATGCATGGAGTTCCTCGCCATCAACCACCCCGCAACGGCCCCCGTAAACACCGGCGTCGACGCCACGTTCGACGTCAGGATCGAGGTAAACAAGGACATCGACATCCGCACGACCCCCGTGGTCGCCATACTGGCCCCCACGGCGTGGAAAATGGCCGAAAACGCCGTTGTCACCTACACGACCAGCGACGGCTCCGGAACGAAGGAGATGCGTCTCGCTGTGGGCACCGACAAGGAGCCCAAAACCGGCGGCCCGTGGTCTGCAGCGCTGAAATCGCGCATCGGGCTGAAAGGCAATTACGAACCCGTGGAGTGGGTGGCCTTCATCGCCACGACCGACCACAACTGGGGTCCTAACGACCAGTTCACGGGAACGGTCACCGTCCGGTTCACCACAGGAAGCGAGAACCTCAAAACCAACCTCGCCTACTTCATCGGCAACACGCAGGACGGCGTGCACGACGACGCACAGTACTACCTGCTTCACGAGCAGCCGTTCGAGACCACCGGCGGCAGCAACGCCACCATCGACTACACGCTGCCCAAGATGTGCTCCATTTCGCCCGAAGCCTTCACGTGGGAGGATATCGTGGCGATCAAATACGACGCGACGATCCAGGTCGACGGCGAGGATTCACCCCTGAAAGGCGCCGACAAGGTCTACCTGATGGCACGCGCCTCCTACAACGGCGAAACGCAGGAGGCCGTTGTCGACGAGGTGGGCGCCAAGACGCTGATGGCCAAAAACGGGAAGGACAAGTGGATGCTTTACCTCTATCCGCACGAGTTCTTCGGCGTCCCGGCAGGCGTGAAGATCGACAACGTCAGCTTCTACATGGTCAACGCCGACAAAAGCATCGAGGTAAAGATGCCTGACGGCGAAGAGTTCTCATTCCCCGAGAACGACAAATAGTCCCATGAAACGTCTGATCCTGGTCGTTCTGTTCGGGCTCTGCGCGTCCTCAGCCGGCGCGCAGGGCCTCGGACTGCCGCCCGTCTTCGCCTCGGGCATGGTGCTCCAGCAGCAGGCCGACGTGGAACTGTGGGGAGAGGCCCGTCCCGGCGCCCAGGTGCGCGTCCGGGCGAGCTGGACGAAAGTGCGGCCCGAAGCCGTCGCCGACACCCGGGGCCGCTGGTCGGTGAGCCTGCGGACACCCGAAGCCGGATACGAGCCCCGGACGCTGACGGTGGAGAGCGGCCGGGAACGGCTGGAGCTGACCGACATCCTCATCGGCGACGTCTGGTTCGTCGGCGGGCAGAGCAATATGCAGATGAGTTTTCGCGGCAATCCCGACCAGCCGGTCGAGGATGCGCAGCGGATACTGCTCCGCAGCAACCGTCCGGGCATACGGCTGTTCCGCGTGGAGAACGGCTATGCGTTGGCCCCGAGCGATACGCTGCGCATCAACGGCGCCTGGGGCCCGGCAGATCCGGAGCACGTAAAGGAGTTCAGCGTCGTGGGGTATGTCTTCGGCGAGAAAATCCACGAGGTGACCGGCATCCCGATCGGCCTCGTGCAGTCGGCGCACGGCGGCTCGACGGCCGAGGCATGGCTGGACCGCACCGAACTGGAGCGATTCGGAGGCTTCGACCTGGAGCTCACGCCCGCAAAGACCGACCCCGTCTGGTATGCCGTCCTGCCGACGGTGCTCTACAACCGGATGCTCGCACCGCTGCTGCCGATGAGCGTCAAAGGCGTGATCTGGTATCAGGGCGAATCGAATGTCGCCCGTCCGCGGCAGTACCGCGAACTTTTCACACGGCTGATCGAAGCGTGGCGCGGCTATTTCCGCAATCCGGAGATGCCCTTCTATTTCGTGCAGATCGCACCCTACGAGCATCCAGGCGCCAACTCCGCGGAACTGCGCGAAGCGCAGCTCGACGTGATGCGCACGGTGCCCCATACGGGTATGGCCGTAACGCTCGACGTCGGGGAGCGCGACGTGATTCACCCCGCCCGCAAGGAGGTGGTCGGCGAACGGCTCGCCTACTGGGCGCTGAACCGCGACTACGGCCATCCGGCCTTCGGATGCCGCGGTCCGGAGTTCCGCTCGATGGAGGTGCGGGACGAACGCGCCTGCCTGAAATTCGATTACGCCCCCAACGGACTCTCGTTCTTCGGAAAACGGCCTTCGGGATTCGAGGTCGCCGGCAACGACCGCGTCTTCCGCCCCGCCGAAGCCCGGATCGTGCCGGCATTCTGGGGCAACGAAGGGCTGGAAGTCTGGAGCGACGAGGTTCCCGAACCCGTCGCCGTGCGCTACGGCTACACGAACTACGTCGACGGTTCGCTCTACAATACCGAGGGGCTTCCGGCCTCCTCGTTCCGAACCGACGACTGGCAATGAATGAACGAACACCATTAAAAACCGCTCTATGATGAAAATCCTGAGACTTTTGACACTACCCACCCTGCTGGCGGCCGTATCCTGCGGCTCGAACAGCCCGGTGGAAGCACCCTCCGTACACGTAGACACGCGATTCACAACGCTTTACTCACCCGATTCGAACGGAGTGACGGGTTCCGACGGCACGATCTCGATCCTGCTCGACGACGGCAGTTCGCTCTTCATGACCGGCGACTGCTTCCTCGGCGAGGTCGTCGGCGGAAAACGCGATTTCAGTTACGAGATGATCAACAACTCGCTCATCCACATCAGCGCCGACAGCAAATACCTGGGAGCCTATTACGGCGGCACGCCCGAAGCACCCCAATCGCTCTGCACGCCCCTCGAAGCCGCAACCTCACAGTACGTCTACTGGTACTGGCCCGGACACGGCTTCCAGCGCGGCAATACGCTCCATCTCTTCATGACAAAGTTCTACCAGGGCGGTGAGGGCCAGTGGGGTTTCCGCTTCGACGGCACGGACGTCGTGAAGATCGACATGACGGATTACAGCGTCAAATCGATCGAAGAGATTTACGACGACCAGTGCCCGATCCACTGGGGACACTGCGTGATGAGACAGGGCGACTGGTACTATGTCTACGGAACCCGTTCGGGAGCCGGGTACGACCCTGCACAACTGTGCGTTTCGCGGGCGAAGTTCAACGAAGCGACCGACGGTCTGGGCCCCTACGAGTATTTCGACGGCAAGGGCTGGAGCACCGATCCGGCCGCGGCAGCCGCCTGCCAGGGTCTCGACGTACCCGTTTCGGAGCAGTTCTCGGTATTCAGGCACGGCGACGTCTATGTACTGGTCACGCAGCGCCGGGCGCAGCAGGCGGGCGACATCTACTCCTACATCGCCGATACGCCCGTGGGACCGTGGCGGAACAAACAGCTGCTCTATGTCACCACCGAACAGGACAACGACCGCGAACTGTTCACCTACAATGCCATAGCGCACCCGCAGTTCATCAACGAAGCGAACGAACTGCTGATCTGCTACAATATCAACAGCTACAACCTGCAAAAACCTTATCTGGACGTTTCGACCTACCGACCCGTGTTTCTCCGCGTACCGATGGGCATGATCCTCGAATAGAAAAATCACACAAAAAAGGCCGCCCCCGAAAAGGCGGTCTTTTTTGTTTTCCGGATTTTTTCGTATTTTCGTTGCGACATCTACCCGGAGCGCCATGAAAACCAACCGCGATGAAATTCTGCAAAACTGCTTCACCGTATTCGTTTCCAAGAACTACGAAAGGGCGACCATCACCGAACTGTCCCGTGCCTGCGGACTTTCGCGCATGGGCATACACCACTATTTCCCCAACAAACAAGCCGTATTCATGGCCGTCGCCGACCGCTACGTCTTCGAAATACAGACCCCCGAAAACAAATTCACAGACACGGACGGTACGCTGACCGAGTTCATCGAACGGTATATAGAAGGCGTAAGGCGGACTATGGCGCAACTGCTGGCGCTATGCAAGGGGGGGCGACGTCGCGCTGAACATCTACTACCTCAATTTCATGATGCAGGTTCGCCAGTACTATCCCGGAGCAGAACGGAAATTCCGGGCCCTGATGCAGCTGACCCAGGCATACTGGCAGCAGGCCGTGGAACAAGCGGCCGAAAGCGGCGAACTGCGCCCGGGAATCGACGTCCGCCTCACCGCGGGGCTCTTCCATCAGATTCATTTCGGTCTTTCGTTCGAACAGGCATTCCTCAACGGTCTCGACCTCGAACATCTCTACCGTCAGTTCCGCTGTCTGTACGGCCTGATCCGTGCCTGAGTGACAGCCGGTTGCAAAAACAAGGCTGTTTTTTGCCTAAAAAAGTATACAATCATATACTTTCAATCCCCGTTTTTGCTATATTTGTACTCGCCCGGCACACCCGGGCATAACCCAAGTCACCCAAACACAGATGAAAACATTCAATTACACGCCGGCAAGCCCGGTCATGAGCAAACTCACGACGATCGGAATCGCACTCTTCATGATCGTATTCCCCCTCATCGCGCCCTTCGGCATCCGCATCGGCCGCATGCGCATCCTCGGCCCCACGGCCGTCACCGTGATCTTCGTGGTCGGAGGCGCCGCCCTGCTGATCTTCACGCTGCTGGAAATCCGCAAAGCCCGCGTGCTGGCCGCCCAGGGCGGCTCGATCACTGTCGACGGCGACCTGGTGACCTATCCCGTGGTGAAGAAGGACAAGATCGAACAGGGGCAGTTCAACATCACGGACATCGAGTGGGTCAAGTACGACGAGGAAGAGGACGAATGCAAGATCAAGACCGTCGACGACCACATCATCCTGCGCACCGACTTTTTCGAAAACCAGGAAGCCTACGAAGATTTCCGCGCCCTGCTCGGCAAATAAACGATCCGTCACTCCTGCGAAAAATCCATCGAAACGGGAAAAAAGAGCCCGCTTCCGGTACAATATGACCGAATTTTCTTATCTTTGAATTCATATACCATGCAAAAGAATTTCTTCAGCCTGATTACGGCTATCGCGGCCTTGTGCGCCGTCTCCTGCAATGCGCTTACCGGCAATCCCGCCGATAAGGCGGAAAGTTACGCCAAGGCCATCGAACTGACCAAAAAGAGCGTGGACGCCGAGCGGTTCAAGATTTACGCGGTCAGCTTTATCGAAATGGAAGAGCTGTCGAACAACCTCGGGTTGGTCACCGTGAAGATGGTCAACAAGGACGATCAGGCTTTCTCGCAGAGTTACTACCTCGCGGGAATGGACCCCACGGACCTGCGCGAGGTGCAGAGCGTGTTCGAGTCCCCGAAATACGAGACCACCGTAGGCATCGACCTCGGCAAGCTCTCGCCCGAGACCATCGCCGCGCAGATCGCCGAAGCCAAGACGATGCTGCCCGAAGGACACACGTTCAAGTCGGTGGGCCGCTACGACATCGAGGAAGAGGTTCCGGCCGGCATGGAGCACTACAACCGGAACAAGGTGATGGGCCGGCAGAACACGACGTTCACGATCCGCTTCACCGAGGACGGCAAGGAGACCGAGAGCAGCGCCGGCAAGACATCGATCATTTATTACGAGGGGAAAGCGACCGTCAACCCCGACGGAAGCCTCTCCATCGAAGACAACTAAATACCGACCCATGAAACAGACACCGATTTTCGTAACCCCCGTACTCGACTCGACCCAGAGCAAGGTCAATACGGAGCTCCTCGAGCAGAGCGTGGAGCGCTACGGCGAGGGCAAGCACCTCGAGGCCTTCCACCTGCTGCTCGACCATCTGAATCCCGGGTTCCGGGCCAAATACGGCAACGCCGACGGCACGGAGTTCCGCATTCCCCACGGCTCGATACTGGTAAACATCCGGATCGCCGACGGACGGATGCTCATCAGCGCCGATTTCCTCGAGATTCCCGAGAAGGGCCGCGTAGCGATGCTGCGGCAGGTCGCCGACCTGAACATCAACCGCCTCATGCTGCCCCGCTTCCGCAAGGAGGGCGACCTGCTGAAAATGGAGTACGAATGCGCCATGGCGCAGAGCCATCCGTACAAGCTCTATTTCGTGCTGCGCAACATCTGCCACGTCGGCGACCGTTACGACGACGAGTTCTGTTCGAAATTCGGGGCCAGGCGGAGCTACGAACCCCGCATCACCCCCTATCCGGCCGAGGAGACCGACCGCATCTGCGAGGCCGTCCGCCAGATCTGCCGCGAGACGATCGACGCCGTGACCGAATACGGCAACGAACGCCGCTACGGCTATGCCTGGAACGTGCTCGACACGGCGCTCTACAAAATCGCCTACGTCGCCCACCCGCAGGGACAGCTGATGAACGAGCTGGAGAAGGCCGTGGACGACATGGACAAGGAGCTGCCCGTGGCCGAACTGGTGGCCAAAGGCAAGGCGTATCTCGAAAAACTGCTCGCAGCGCCGCGCGAGGAACTGGCACGGGACCTCTATTTCGTCGACACGCTGATCTCGACCAAACGCCGTTCGTCGCTCAACAACGTGCAGGAGAACATGAAGGATGTTTACCGCGAGGCCACCGAGGCGATTCAGGCCGAGAATTACGAACGCAGCGCCGTGCGCATCCTCTACAAGTTCTACGAGATGTATTTCTACAACGACGTGCAGGACGACCTGAACGCCCTCGTGTCGCGGGCCCTCGAACGTTCGGCCGGAAAGCCGATGGAAGAGGCTTCGGAAATCCTTTACGAAGCGCTGGACAACATCATGGAAGGCGAACTGGACGCCGATGACGAGGAGGGAGGCGACGCGCTGGCCGGGCTGTCCGAGGCGATGGCCGGAGCCGCCGAACAGATGCAGCAGCTGGCTTCGTCCATGGAGTCGCAGGTCGCCGAGATGCAGACCAAAATGCAGGAGGCGATGATGCGGGGCGACATGGCGGAGTACATGCGTCTGGCAACCGAATTCCAGCAGAAGATGATGGAACAGGCCATGGGCAAACAGGAATAACGACACGTAAAGCGCAAGACAATGGAACAGAACAATATCTATCAGCTGGTATTCAAAGTGACCCATGCCGGAGGCTCGGGCAGCTGCTTCTACCTGAAAAACTACGATCTCTTCGTGACGAACTACCACGTCGTCGAAGGGTTTCACACGGTAGCCATACACGACAACGACCGCAATCCCTATCTGGGAAAGGTCGTGCTGGTCAACCCCACGCTCGACATCGCCCTGTTGGCTGTCGACGGCGATTTCTCGTCGCTCCCCGAACTGCAGCTGGCCAGCGACGAATCGCTCGCCATCGGCGGCAAGGTCTATGTGGCGGGCTATCCTTACGGCATGCCGTTCACCGTCACCGAAGGCTCGGTGTCGTCGCCCAAGCAGCTCGTCAACGGCCAATACTACATCCAGACCGACGCCGCGGTGAACCCCGGCAACTCGGGCGGCCCGATGCTCAACGAGCGCAACGAGGTGGTCGGCGTGACGGTCAGCAAATTCACGCAGGCCGACAACATGGGATTCGGCATCCGCGTCGAGAGCCTGCGCAAACTCCTGGAATCGGTCGGCGAGCTCGACCGCACGGTGTTCCAGGTGCAGTGCGGCAGCTGCGACGAACTGATCGCCGAAGAGGAGGAGTTCTGCCCCTCATGCGGAGACAAGCTGCCCGACGGGGTTTTCGACGAGCACGACGCATCGCCGCTCGCGGAGTTCGTGGAGGGCGCCATCGAACAGATGGGCATCAACCCCATTCTGGCACGCGACGGTTACGATTCGTGGCTGTTCCACAAGGGCAGCTCGGAAATCCGCATCTTCGTCTACGACGGCGACTACCTGTTCTCGACCTCGCCGATCAACCTGCTGCCCAAGAAAGACGTGGAGCCGGTGCTGGACTACATGCTGAGCGAGGATTTCGGGCCCTACAAACTCGGTATCGAAGGCCGTCAGATCTACATCGCCTACCGCATCCACCTCTCGGACATCACCGAAGAGTCCGAGGAGACGATCCGGCAGAACATCGTCAACCTGGCGTTCCGGGCCGACGAGATGGACAACATGATGGTCGAACGCTTCGGCTGCGAATTCTCGGAGTACTCCAAGAGCGAGGCGTAAACGGACGGTGTGGCGATGAAACACCTTTTCCGGCTTCTCTTCGCTCTGTTATCGATAAACGGCGCGGCGGCACAATCCGCCGACGCCGTTTTTCGCATGGAGATGGACACGCTCGGCGGAGCCGTCCGCGCCGGACAGGACCTTCTCGTGGGGCGAACAGTTGTTCGTCGTCTTCGGCAGGGGAGAGGCATGGATCAACAGCGTCAACAACATGGACGACCGCGCCGCCGTCTCCTCGTTCGGCTGCGTCCGCCGGAACAAACTCCTGCTGCAGAAAACAATCGAACAGGCCGGGCCCGGCGACGACTGAACCTCCGGCCGGAGAAGCGGAAGCACGAAAAAAGAACCCCGAAAAGGGTCCTTTTTCATGCGTATCTCCGTCTCCCGGATCAGTCGGGCTTGCGGGCTAAATGGAGGGGCTGGCGTTGCTCAGAGGGTTGAAATCCCCCCCCCTCGCGGTTCTCATGACCGTTGTCGATGCCGATGGGATGGGCGAAAATGAAACGCGCTCCGCCCGTATAGGTCGGGTCGACCCAGATACGGCCCCCGACGATCATGGCGATCTGGCGGCAGATGGCCAGACCCAGTCCCGTACCCTTCTTCTTGTTGCCGTCGAGTTTCTCGAAGCGGTTGAAGACCATCTCCTGCTTGTCGAGCGGGATGCCCGGACCGGTATCAGTCACCGAGAAGAGCACCTCGTTGTGCTCCTCGTCGATCCGGACGCCCAGCGTGATGCTGCCCTCGGAGGTGAATTTGCCGGCATTGGTCAGCAGGTTGATCAGCACCTGCGACAGCCGGTGGGCGTCGGTGGTGAGCATGAACGAAGCGACGGAGCTGTCCAGACGCCCCTCGACCCCCTCCTGCCGCGTATGGGCCGTGGTCATCAGCACGTGCTGGCAAATCTGCACGATCTCTTCCGACGCATAGTTGAACCGGATTTTGCCGCATTCGAGCGACGAAATATCGAGGATGTCGTTCAGCAGCGTGAGCAGCATCTCGGAATTGTTCACCACGATGGCGCAGTACTCGGCACGCTCCTCCTGCGACAACTCCTCGCTCTGCATCAGCGACGAGAAACCCACGATGGCGTTGAGCGGCGTGCGGATCTCGTGGCTCATGTTGGCCAGGAACGCCGATTTGAGCATATCCGACTCCTCGGCCCGCTCGCGGGCGACGACCAGCTGTTCCTCGCGCTCCTCGAGCGTCCGCTTGAGCCGCTGCACGCGCAGCAGCAGCCACGTCACGAACAACAGTAGCACGACCAGCAGCAGGATACCCAGCACGAGCAGCTCAATGTAGTGGGAGTATTTCGAGAGCTTGGTAGCCATCGTGTCCTCCACGATGCTGCCCTTCGGGAGGGCATATTCGGCGATCTTCCAATCCTTGAGTTTGCGCGAATCGAAAAGGTAGATATTCTTGCTGGTATGGAAATGCACGTCGCCGATCTTCCCGGTATCGTAATACTGTTTGATCTGGGCGGCGATCAGCGCGGCGCCGCTCTCATACTCGGGGACATAACCGCCTATCGCCACGTCACCGATGCTCGTGCGGGTGATCGAAAAGACCGGAATGCGGGGATTGCTCTGCACCAGGTCATTCAGCGAACGCTGCATGAAATACTCCCCGTCGCTGCCCACGCGCCACGTCCCGAGCATCACGGCCGAACGGGGCGGCAGCGAAGCGTAGGCCTCGTGCGCCGCCTCTTCGCCGGCACGGCTGTCCACGAGGATCAGGTTCAGGTCGGGATAGTTCTTCCACTCCTCGCGCACGAGCGCCTGCAGCGAAATGCCGCCGTAGGTGTTGTCCGTAATGAGGGCGATATTCTCCACCTGGGGATAGAACGACCGGATCAGGTCGACGTTGCGGCGGATATTGTAGCGGTTGAGCATGCCGCCCACCGTTTTCAGGCTGTCGGTCATGCCCGGATACTCGACCGAGCGGGGTTTCCACGTCTGCAGCGAATCGGGCGGCGCCGGCAGCATCACGCCGTTCGAACTGGCGAAACCGCTGAAACACATGACCCCTTCGGGGATGCGGCCCAGCGACACGAAGGAGGCCCACGCCTCCTGCCCCAGCAATACGATGGCCCGCAGCGAACGACTCTCGTAACGGGTGATCATATTGTCGATCAGCGACATCCACATCGGGGCATCGGCAATGCCCTTGCTCTCGAGCGTCTCGATATAGATGTCGCACGGTACGCCCGAAGCCAGGATTTGCTGTTCGAATTCGTTGATGAAACTCGCCATGCGGCGCGTATCGGGATTGTAGGACGAAATGATCAGAATACTTTCGCGGCCCGAATTCTCCTCGGCATGAACGAACAAGGGTGCCAACAGCATGCAAATGCAAAGCAGCACCCAACCCGGTTTTATCACGTTGTTTCGGTCCATAAATTCATTTTTACCTCCGGGCGTCAACGATCCGTTTCCGGAGTCGTCCGCCCAAAAGGCCCGTCCGAAAGGTTATCATATCCGCCCTTTAAACATCCACATTCGTTTTGCAGCAACGCGCAGAGAGAGCATTTTTTTGAAAACACAGCGGGTGAATTGGCACAAAAATACCAAAAATTTCGGAAATAACCCCTTTAGCGACAAAAAACTATCGGAACCGACCGTTTTTGTAGACTTAATCCTTCGAAATTGTCAAAAATCCAAAAATTTTACCGATATTTGCAAAATATTAAAGTGCGACGAACCGAACCGCTTTCCGGATTTATTTACTACATTTACAGAGCCAAGCGCGCAGTACCGCAGACACATTTTACAAACTCATGAGCAAAAAATCCATACTGATCGTCGACGACAAAGAGCAGATCGCAAAAATCCTCTACGCATATCTCCACGGCGATTACGATTGCATGTACAAGCAAAACCCCGTCGAAGCCCTCGCATGGATGCACAAAGGCAACGTGCCCGACCTGATCATCTCGGACATCCGCATGCCCGAAATGCGCGGCGACGAATTCCTCCACCACCTCAAGCACAACGAACTTTTCCGCGATATTCCGGTCGTGATGCTCTCGAGCGAGGACAGCACCTCGGAGCGCATCCGCCTGCTCGAGGAGGGCGCCGAGGACTATATCGTCAAGCCGTTCAACCCGATGGAGCTCAAAATACGCATCAAAAAGATTCTTTTAGATTGAAATACCCGGTCATCTATATCAAAGGCAGAGGAGACCACACGGCCCGTTTCGCCGAACTGACCGGCGGAAAAATGCGCGTCGTCGCCGACATCAGGTCTGCGGCGCAGGCCCTGACGGACCTGCGTGACGACCGCCCCGTGATCCTCTACGAACAGCGCGACACCGACGCCGACAACGGCAACATCCGGTTCCTGCGGTCGCGGTTCCCCGAGACGGCGATCGTCCTGATCGCCTCGGCGCCGCTGGAGGACGCACAGCGGCGCAGCTACCTGAAGGCCGGGGTCAACAGCGCCGTGACGGGCGACATCAGCGCGGAGGATTTCCACCGCACGGTGCAGTTCATCACCGACTACGCCTTCACGCCCAAGTCCCCGGACCGGCGGCCGGGCAAGGAGATGCGGTTGTTCCGGATGCCGCTCTGGAAACGCACGTTCGACATCGTGGCGTCGGCAGGGGCGATAATCGTGCTCTCGCCGCTGCTCATCGCCGTGGCCATCGCCGTCAGGTTAGACAGCCCGGGACCGGTGATTTACAAATCGAAGCGCGTGGGAAGCAACTACCGGGTCTTTGATTTCCTCAAGTTCCGCTCGATGCGCAGCGACGCCGACCGCAAACTCAAGGAGCTGAGCGACCTGAACCAATACGCATCGGGGGAGGAGGACGCCGAAGCCGCCAGGATTTCGCTCGACGATGCGGAGATGGAGAAACTGCTGGCCGACATGGAAAGCGGCATGCTCTTCTCCGACGATTTCGCCATCCCCGAAGAGGAACACCAGCTGACGGTGGAGACCGAACAGGAAAACGCCTTCGTGAAAATCGAGAACGATCCCCGCATCACGCGGCTGGGACGCTTCCTGCGCAAATACAGCATCGACGAACTGCCGCAGCTGTTCAACATCCTGCGCGGCGACATGTCGGTGGTGGGCAACCGCCCGCTGCCGCTCTACGAGGCCGAGCGCCTGACCAGCGACGAGTACATCGAACGCTTCATGTGCCCCTCGGGCCTCACGGGGCTGTGGCAGGTCGAAAAGCGCGGGCATGCGGGCAAACTCTCGCCCGAGCAGCGCAAGCAGCTCGACATCCGCTACGCCCGGGAGATGTCCCCGTGGCTCGACCTGAAGATCATTTTACGGACGTTTACGGCGTTCATTCAGAAAGAAAACGTTTAGACCATGAAAAAAATCCTGCTCCTACCCGTCCTGCTGACGCTCCCGGCCCTGCTCCGGGCCCAGGCTCCGGCTCCGCAGGCCGCGGCCGACAGCCTTCCGGCCGGAACGCCCTATACGAACTACACCGACCTGGCACGCACGTCGGCCGAAACCTATATCAACCTCCACCTGCCGCCGCTGTACGTCCTGCTGGAGAATGCCCGCGAGCGGTCGCCGCAGGTCAACCAGTTCGCCTCGACCAAGGAACAGGAGGAGCGCGAGATCAAGACCCTGCGCCGTTCGTGGCTCAAGAACATCAAGCTCAACGCCCAGTACAGCTACGGCTCGACGGATGTCAACAGCCAGATATACCAGGACATAAACCTCCCGATCATCCAGAACGTCACGGGAACCACCCAGGCCTGGTGGACCGTCGGGGCGGGCATCTCGCTGCCGCTCGACGAGATATTCAACCGCCGCAACCGCATCAAGCAGCAGCGCAAGCGCCTCGAAAGCATCGAGTACGAGATGAACAGCTGGTACGACGAAATCTGCCTGAAGATTATCGAAGCCTACACCTCGGCGGTCGAAAACCTCTCGCTGCTGGAGTCCTCGGCCCGGTCGATGGTCGCCGCCAAGGCCCAGTACATCGCCGCCGAATCGGATTTCGTGAACGGCAAGATCGACGCCCAGACGCTCAGCCGCCAGAAAAGCATCGAGAGCTCGGCCATCAGGGAGTACGAACAGACCCGCTCGCTGCTCAACAAGGCCCTGCTGCAGCTGGAGGTGCTCTCGAAGACCCCGATCATCAGCCAGCCGACCAATCCCACCCGTTAAACCGACGCGCTTATGACAACATACATCGCCTATATCCTGAAATTCCTCTTCCGCATCAAGTGGTGGCTCATTATCTGCCCGATAGCGGTCGCCCTGCTGGTCTACCTCTACATGGGCCGGCAGACGCGCTACTACCGTTCGACATCGACCATCTACACCGGAATCGTGTCGGGATACGACCTCGAAAACGGCGAGGGTTCGCGTCAGGACTGGAACATCATCAACAATGCGATGGACAACCTGATCAACATCATCAAGTCACAGTCCACGCTGCACAACGTTTCGCTGCGCCTCTACGCCCGGAATATGGTGAACGGCAATCCCGACGAGGACAACAACTACATCCTGGCCCGCAACCACCGGAGCGAACTGGCGCACACGCCCCCGGAGGTGCTCGAACTGATCGACCATACGAGCGAGAAGCAGACCTATCAGAACCTGCTCGCCTTCGAGCAGCCCGAGCACGGCAACCACGTCTACGGACTGTTCCACTGGACCCACCGTTATTACAGCTACCAGGCGCTGAGCCGGATCGACGTCCGGCGCATCGCCAACAGCGACATGCTCGAGGTGAGCTACGAGAACGACGACCCCGGCGTGGTCTACAACACGCTGGAGCTCCTCAACGAAGAGTTCGTCGACCAATACAAGGAGCTGCGTTTCGGCGAGACCAACGACGTCATCAAGTTCTTCGAGCAGGAGCTGGCCCGCGTAGGCCGCGAACTGCGCGAACAGGAGGATTCGCTGCGCGATTACAGCGTCGAGAACCTGATTATCAACTACGACGAGCAGACCAAGCACGTCGCCATCCTCTCGCGCGATTTCGAGCTGCGTTACGAGGAGACGCGCCTGAACCTCAACAGTTCGGAATCGCTGCGCCGGAAGATCGAGGCCCAGCTCGAAGACCTGCAGATATTCCGCAACAACGCCGCATTTGTCGAGCAGCTCCACAAGATCGGCGACCTGCAGGCCCAGATAACGGCCGCCGAAGCGTTCATCCCCGACCCCGCCTCGGGCCGGCAGCCCGTCCGGCAACCCGTCGACGTGAGCCGCCTGCAGGTGCAGATGGACCGCGAGACCGACAGCCTGCGCAGCCTCACGTCGGCCATCGCCAGCCAGCAGTACACCAAGGAGGGCATCGCCACGGGGTCGCTCATCCAGCAATGGCTCGACGCCGTGCTGCTCTCGACCAAGTCGGAGGCCGAAATGGAGGTGGTGAACGAATGGAAACAGTCGCTCGACGACCGCTACGTGCGTTACGCCCCGGTGGGTTCGACGCTCAAGCGCAAAAACCGCCTCATCAGCTTCACCGAGCAGTCGTATCTGGCGATGCTGCAGGCCCTCAACACGGCCCGCCTGCGCCAGAAAAACCTGCAGATGACCTCGGCGACGCTCAAGATCATCAACCCGCCCGTGCTGCCCATTTCGGCCGAGCCTACCAAGCGTAAAATGATGGTCATCGCGGCGTTCTTCGTCACGGCGGTCTTCATCCTCGGGTTCTTCATCCTGCTCGAACTGCTCGACCGCACGCTGCGCGACAAGATCCGTGCGGAACGCATCACCGGCGGCAAGGTCATCGGGGCCTTCCCGGGTCCGGGACGCTTCGGCGAGCGGCGCTTCGCCCGGCAGTACCGGGAGATTGCCTCGCGCTTCATGGGCAACGCCGTGCTCAACTATTTCGATCCCCGGAAGCGGCCCAACGTGCTGAACATCCTCTCCACGGAGCAGGGCGACGGCAAATCGACGCTCGCCGAACACCTCGCGGCGCATCTCCGCGAAACGGGCATGAAGGTCCGCATCGCCTCGTGGAACAAGGATTTCGACTCGCATCAGAAGGAGTTCCTGCTCGCCTCGCGGCTGGCGGATTTCGTGCACGACGGCGAAGACGAAACGCCGCTGTCCGAGGCCGACGTGGTGATCGTGGAGTACCCGCCGCTGGACGACAGCTCGATTTCGAAGGAGCTGCTGCAGAGCGCCGAGCTCAACATCATGGTGGCCCCGGCCAACCGCACGTGGAAGGAGACCGACCAGCTGCTCTATGAAAAGAGCGTGGAGATGGCCGGCGACACCCCCACGGCGCTGTTCCTCAACTGCGCCGGCCGCGATGTCGTGCAGACCTTCACGGGCCTGCTCCCGCCCTACACACGCCTGCGCAAGCTGGGTTATCAGATCAGCCAGTTCGGGTTCACGGCGGTCAAATAATCCGCCCCGAAAACCCGTAACCCGATGCAGCTTTCCGGCCACATAACCGCTCCGCTGAGCATTTCACGCACACTCCTGGGAGTGGTGCTCGCCGGAGGCGTGGCGGCCATCGCCTATGCCTTCATCCGTTTCGGACTGCCGGTGGGGGCCGCAATCGCCATGCTGCCCGCCGGGCTCTGCATCCTGTGGCTCTCGATGCGCAACCCCGCGTTCTCGATGCTCGGGATGCTGGTCGTCAATTACTTTATCATGTTCCTCGGCCGGGAGTATCTCCACGGGGCCCCGGTCGGCGTAATCCTCGACGCCGCGCTGTTCTTCAACCTGGCGATGGTCATCCTGCAGGCCCTCGTGCACCGGATCGAATGGCGGCTCGCCGGCACGGGACTGACCCTCGCCGCCGCAATCTGGATGATCTACTGCGTGCTGGAACTCTTCAACCCCCAGAGCGTCTCGCCCAAGGGATGGACCATGGCCATCCGTTCGCTGGCCTTCTATTTCTTCCTGGTCGTGGTGCTCACGCAGCTCACGATGGCACGCTACAAATACCTGAAACAGATGCTTGTCGTGTGGTCGGTGCTGACGCTGTTCGCCGTGTTGAAGGCCCTCGTCCAGAAATACGCCGGGTTCAACGCAGCCGAGAACTACTGGCTCTTCGTCGAAGGAGGCGCCACGACCCATATCATCTACACCGGCGTGCGTTATTTCTCGCTTTACAGCGACGCCGCGAATTTCGGCGCCGGCATGGGGCTGGCCATGGTGGTCTTTTCGATCTCGGCGCTCTATTACCGCAATCCGTGGATGAAGGTCTATATGCTGGCGGTGGCCGCCGCGGCCTGCTACGGCATGCTGATCTCCGGCACGCGCAGTGCGCTGGCCGTGCCTTTTGCCGGATATGCCGTCTTCGTGATGCTGTCGCGGAATTTCCGGATGGTCATAGCGGGCATATTTCTGATTATCATGGCATTCTGCTTCCTGAAATTCACGACCATCGGCCAGGGCAACTCCATCATCCGGCGTGCCCGGAGCGCCTTCAACACGGAGGACGCCTCGTTCCAGGTGCGACTGGACAACCAGGCCCGGCTGCGCGAACTGATGCGCGGCAAACCCTTCGGCGCGGGACTCGGCCACGGCGGCGGCAAAGCGAAGGTCTTCGCCCCCAATGCGCCGCTGTCGCAGATACCCACCGACTCGTGGTTCGTGATGATCTGGGTCGAAACGGGCATCGTGGGCCTGCTGCTGCACATCGGAATCCTGCTTTACGTGCTCGGACGGGGCGCGTGGCTGGTCTTTTTCAGGCTCCGGAACACCCAGCTCCGGGGATTCACCGCGGCGCTTACGGCCGGCATTGCGGGCGTCGTGGTGATGTCCTACGCCAACGAGGTGCTGGGGCAGATTCCCACGGGCGCCATCATCTATATGAGCATGGCCTTCATCTTTCTCGCGCCGCGCTTCGACAAGGAGCTGGCCGAGGCCGAAGAGGCGAAACGCACGATTCCGGCCAGAAACCGGCTTGCGGGCAAAACAGCGACGCCATGAAACCGCGCATATCGGTCATATCGGTCAATTACAACGGCATCGCAGTCACCGGGGCGATGATCGATTCGCTGCGCCGCCACGTTACGACGCCGCTCGAAATCATCGTCGTGGACAACGGGTCGGAGCGGGACGAGGCGGCGATGCTGCGGGAACGCTATCCCGACATCACGGTCCTGCGCAGCGACGAAAACCGCGGGTTCGCCGGAGGCAACAACCTCGGCATCCGGGCGGCGACGGGCGACTGCCTGCTGCTGCTCAACAACGACACGGAGGTCACGGACGACACGCTGCATTATCTCTGCGACACGCTCGACGCCGACCCCGCAATCGGGGCCGTCTGTCCCAAAATCCGCTTCTGGGCGCCTCCGCAGGCCATCCAGTTCGCGGGATACGAGCCCCTGACGCGCATCACCCTGCGCAACGCCCTCATCGGATTCGGCAAACCGGACGACGGCTCCTACGACACCCCGCACGACACGCCCTACGCCCACGGCGCGGCGATGATGGTGCGGCGCACGGCGGTCGAAAAGGCCGGAACGATGCCCGAAGAATATTTCCTCTATTACGAGGAACTGGACTGGTCGGTGCGCATCCGCGAGGCGGGCTACCGCATCGCCTACGACCCGCGGGCCACGGTTTTCCACAAGGAGAGCGCCACCACGGGCCAGCAAAGTCCGCTGCGGAGCTACTACCTCACGCGCAATCGCCTGCTGTTCGCCCGCCGCAACCGCCGCGGGGCTGCGCGAAGGCTTTCGGTCGCTTACCAGCTGGGGGTGGCGCTTCCCAAAAGCGTCTGCACGTCGCTGCTGCACGGCCGCAGGGATTTGGCCGCAGCCGTCCTGCGCGGTGCGCGGGACTTTCTGCGACATAAAACAGGAAAAGAATGATAGTGAACATCATAGACTGGATTTTCGTCTTCGCACTGCTGCTCCCGGTGCTCTACCTCTTCGTCTTCGCGGCCTTCTCGATGCAGCGGCGGCGGGAGCCCTATCCCCCGGCGCGGAAACAGCGGCGGTTCGTGACGCTGATCCCGGCCTACAAGGCCGATGCAGTCATTGTCCGCACGGCGCAGGCTGCGCTGGCACAGGCCTATCCCGAGGAGCTGCACCGGGTGGCGGTAATCGCCGACCGGCTGCAGCCGGAGACCCTCGCGGAGCTGCGCAAACTGCCCCTGACGGTGATCGAGGTCGCCTTCGAGAACAGCTCGAAGGCCAAAGCCCTCACCGCCGCCGTCGAGGAGCTGGGACCCGACGCCGCCGACGCGGTGGCGATCCTCGATGCCGACAACCTCGTGGGCGGGGAGTTCATCGCACGCCTCAACGAGGTCTTCGACGCGGGTGTGGAGGCCGTGCAGGCCCACCGCACGGCCAAGAACCGCGACACGGACACCGCGGTGCTCGACGCCGCGGGCGAGGAGATCAACAACTCGATCTTCCGCCGCGGACACGTGGCGCTGGGATTTTCCTCGGCGCTGATCGGTTCGGGCATGGCGTTCCGCTACGACTGGTTCGGTGCCAACATCCGCCAATGCGTCACCGCCGGCGAGGACAAGGAGCTGGAAGCGCTGCTCCTGCGGCAGCGCATCTACATCGACTACCTGGACGACGTGGAGGTGCTGGACGAAAAGGTGCAGGGCGAGGAAGCCTACTACAACCAGCGGCGGCGGTGGATTGCCGCGCAGTTCTACGCTCTGGGAGCGGCGGTGAAGAACCTCCCCGGAGCCCTCTTTTCGGGGAATTTCGACTACTGCGACAAACTGCTGCAATGGTGCCTGCCGCCGCGGATGCTGCTCGTGGGACTCGTGCCGCTGTGGGCCGTCGTGATGACGTTCTTCGACCCGTGGGGTTCGGTCAAATGGTGGATCGCCCTCGTGCTGATGCTCTTCGCGCTGGCCATGGCCCTGCCCGACTCGCAGGCCGACGCCAAACTGGGCCGCGCCCTGCGCCGCGTTCCGGTGCTGGTGCTGCTCACGGCCGCCAACCTCTTCCGCCTCGGCGGAACCAAGGATAAGTTCATCCATACCCAACACACCGGAGCGGCCGACGCCGAACCGGCGAAAACCGACCCCGACGCATGAAAATAGCCATCGAGGCGCAGCGCATCTTCCGCCCCAACAAACACGGCATGGACTTCGTGGCGCTCGAAACCATCCGCTGCCTGCAACGGCTCGACACCGAGAACGAATATTTCGTCTTCGTGGGCGACGGTCCCGACCGCTGTCTGGAAGAGACGCCCAACGTGCATATCGTCACGCTCCGCTGCCCGTCGTATCCGCTGTGGGAACAGTGGGCGCTGCCGCGGGCCGTGGCACGCGTGAAACCCGACCTGCTGCACTGCACGAGCAACACCGCCCCGGTGTGGGGCCCGACACCCCTCGTGGTGACGCTCCACGACATCATCTTCCTCGAAAAACAGGCCGGACGCAACACGTCGCTCTACCAGTCCCTCGGACGGCAGTACCGCCGGCTGGTGGTGCCGCGCATCCTGCCCAAGTGCCGCAGGATCATCACTGTGTCACAGTTCGAATGCGACCGCATCCGCACGGCCCTCGGCCTCGACCCCGAACGAATCGTGGCCATCCACAACGGCTACAACCCCCGGTTCCGCCCGATAGACGGCACGGCGGAGGTCACGAAACGCTACCTCCCCGATGCGGAATACCTCTTCTTCCTGGGCAACACCGACCCCAAGAAAAACACTCCGGGAACCCTGCGTGCCTATGCCGAATACGTGCGCCGCTCGGAGCGTCCGCTGCCGCTGCTGGTGGCCGACCTCCCGATGCAGGCCGCGGAGTCGATTTTGCAGCAGATCGGCGAACCGGAGCTGATGGACCGTCTCCGCCTGCCGGGTTACATTCCCAACGGCGACCTCCCGGCCGTCTACAACGGCGCTTCGGCGTTCCTCTACACCTCGCTGCGCGAAAGTTTCGGCATCCCCCAGCTCGAGGCGATGGCCTGCGGAACGCCCGTGGTGACGTCGGACACCTCGGCCATTCCCGAGATCGCGGGCGAAGGGGCCATCCTCGTCGACCCGACCTCGCCGGAAGCCATTGCCGGCGCCCTCCTGCGGCTCGAGACCGACGCCGCCTACCGGGCCGAAAAAATCGCCTACGGACTGGAACGGGTGAAACTTTTCTCCTGGGAGCAGACGGCCCGGAAACTGCTGGCGCTCTACCGCGAACTGGTCCCGAAACCTTAACACGACAGAACTATGATTGAAAAGATAAAACAGAATCCCCGTTTGCGGCGTCTGGTGATGTGGTTCCTCTCGTCGCCCAAACGACCGCGGCCGCGGTGGTGGCTGAGGCTGCTGCGTCCGCTGCTGCATCCGGCGGGACGGGGCTCCCGGATATGGCGCCACGCCCGGGCGGACGTCTTCCCCTGGCACCGTTTCGTGCTGGAGGCCGATGCCCAGATCGAGGATTTCGCCGTGGTCAACAACGGCGCCGGCGACGTCCGGATCGGCGAAGGTTCGCGCGTGGGCGTGGGTTCGGTGGTGGTCGGGCCGGTCGACATCGGCCGCTACGTCTTCCTGGGACAGCATGTCTCGATACAGGGACTCATCCACGGTTACGAGGACGTGACGCAGGACCCCAATCTCCAGCCGCTGATGCTGCGTCCCGTGAAGGTCGGCGACTACACCCATCTGGGAACCAACTCGACGATCATGGCCGGCGTCACCATCGGCGAACGCTGCCAGATCGGCGCCGGGTCGGTCGTCACCAAGGACATACCGCCCTACACCGTGGCCGTGGGCAATCCGGCGCGGGTCGTGAAACGGTACGATTTCGAAAAAAAGGAGTGGGTCCGGGTGTGAAATGAGAATACTGATCGTTTATAAAGCTTCGGGGCTCAGCGACAACCCCTTTGTCCGACTGCTCGCCGAGGGCATCCGCGCCTGCGGCTTCGAGGTCGTCTGCTCGGTCGACGCGTTCTGGAACGATGCCGCGGCATACGACGCGGTTCATTTCCAATGGCCCGAGGAGCTGTTCGGCTGGAGCTATCCCTCGCCGGAACAGGTCGCGGAACTGCGCGACAGGCTCCGCATGCTCCGCGAGCGGGGAATCCCGATCGTCTACACCCGCCACAACACCCTGCCGCACAAAGGCAACGACCGGGTCCGCGAAGCCTACCGGCTGATCGGGGACTATGCCGACGCGGTGGTTCACCTGGGCGATTACAGCCTCCGGCAGTTCCGGACGAAATACCCCGAATCGAAGCAGCTCCACGTCGTGATTCCGCATCATATTTACGAAGGCGTCTACGGCCCCGGCATCACCCGCGAGGAGGCCCGGCAACGGCTCGGAGTCCCGGCCGACAGTTTCGTCGTGCTGGCCTTCGGGGCGTTCCGCCACGATTTCGAGCGCAAACTGGTCTGGCGGGCATTCCGCCGGCTGCGGGTTGCGAAGAAATTCCTGCTCGCGCCCCGCCTGTGGCCCTACACCCTCAGCGGATCGCACCGACGGGGCGTGAAACGCTTCGCCACGCGGATGCTTTACCATGCGGCGCACGCCGTCGAAGGGCTGTTCCGCAGCCGCATCACCTCGGCCGAAGGGCTGATCCCCGACACCGAACTGCCGGCCTATTTCACGGCCGCCGACGTGGTCTTCATCCAGCGCACCGACATCCTCAACTCGGGCAACGTGCCGCAGGCCTTCGCTTTCGGCCGCGTGGCCGCAGGTCCCGCGGCAGGCAATATCGGCGGGATGCTCGAAGCCACCGGAAACCCCGTTTTCGACGCTTCGGACCCCGCATCGGTGGACCGGGCGCTGACCGAAGCGGCCCAGCTGGCCGCCGCAGGCCACGGCGCCGCGAACCGCGCATACGCCCTCGAACACCTCCGCCTGCCGCAGATCGCCGCGGCTTACGGACGACTTTACGAACAGCTGCATGACACAAAACGACGATAAACAACCGCAGTCGGTAGGCCGCGAACTGGCCTCGGGAGTCTTCTACACCTCGGTCGCAAAATATGCGGGTGTCGTGGTGACGATTCTCGTGACGGCAGTGCTCTCACGCCTGTTCTCGCCCGAGGAGTTCGGCGTGGTGAACATCGCCACGGTCATCATCGCCTTCTTCGCCATCTTCAGCGACCTGGGCATCGGCCCCGCGGTGATCCAGCACCGCGACCTCTCGCGCCGCGACCTGAGCAGCATCTTCTCGCTCACGCTCTGGTCCGCGGTGGTCATCGCCCTACTCTTCTTCGCCGCTTCGGGGTTGATCGCCTCGTTTTACGACGGTTCGGAGGAACTGCGCGACATCTGCCGCATCCTCGCGCTGAACCTCCTTTTCGCCACGGCGAACATCGTTCCCAATTCGCTGGTAATGCGCGACAAGCGGTTCCGGTTCGCCGCCGTGCGCTCGCTCGCCGTGCAGATAGTCGGAGGCGCCGCGGGCATCATCGCCGCCTATGCCGGGGCGGGCATCTACGCCCTGACAATCAACCCGGTCTTCTCGAGCGTGATGCTCTTTGCGATCAACTACCGCGAATATCCCGTGCGCCTGCGGATGAAACCCGCACGCGAGGCGCTTCGGAAGGTCTTTTCGTTCTCGGCCTACCAGTTCTCGTTCCAGCTGCTGAACTTCTTCAGCCGCAACCTCGACAAACTGCTGATGGGCCGCTACATGAGCCTTTCGGACCTGGGATACTACGACAAGTCGTACCGCCTGATGATGATGCCGCTGCAGAACATCGCCTTCGTCATCTCACCGGTCATGCACCCCGTCTTCGCGCACATGCAGCACGACCTCCGCAAACTCGGCGAGTCGTATATGAAGGTGATCCGCCTGCTGGCATTCATCGGACTGCCGCTGTCGGCCGTGCTGTGGTTCACGGCCGAGGAGCTGGTGCTCATCATCTTCGGCAACCAATGGATGCCCTCGGTCCCGGCGTTCCGCATCCTGGCCCTCTCGGTCGGCATCCAGATCGTGATGTCCACCTCGGGGTCCATCTTCCAGGCCGCCAACGCCACGCGGATGCTCTTCATCTGCGGGCTCTTCTCGGCGACGCTCAACGTCGCGGCCATCTGCACGGGCATCTTCGCCTTCGGGACGCTCGAAGCCGTGGCGTGGGCCATCTGCATCTCGTTCGCCGTGAATTTCGTGCAGTGTTACCACGCGCTGTTCTGCCTCACCCTGCGGATGAAATGGGGGCCCTTCTGGAAGAGCTTCCTTTCGCCGCTGCTGCTCACAGCTATCCTCTCGCTGGCGCTGGCCGGCATCGCATGGCTGCTCCCCGAAGGAACGCCGCTCCTGCCGTCGCTGGCCGCGAAATGCGCCGCTGCCGGCCTTCTCTGGCTGGCCTACATCCAGCTGGGAGGCGTATATAACCTGAAAGAACTCGCCGCACGCCTGCGGCCCGGAAAATAGACTGCCATGAAGGGACTGTTCATCGTATTCCACGGATTCTCGGCCCACAGCGGCATCTCGAAGAAGATTTTCGCCCAGTGCGAAGCCCTCCGCCTGAGCGGCGTGGACATTGCGCTGTGCCATCTGGAGATCGACGCCGACGGCACGCAGCGCCGCATGGCGGGCGACACGGTGATCCGCACCTTCGGGAGCGGGCTTCGCGCCAAGCTGCTCAAACGCATCTCCTACGCCGACATCACCGACTACATCCGCCGCGAAGGAGTTCGGTTCCTCTACATCCGCCACGACCTGAACGCCAATCCGCTGCTCGTGGGGTGGCTGCGCCGCGTGCGCCGGCTCGGGGTGCGTATCGCGCTCGAAATCCCCACCTACCCCTACGACGCGGAGTTCCGCGAGGCCGGCAGGAAGGAGAAACTCCAGCTGCGGATCGACCGGATGTTCCGCCGCGCGATGGCCCGGCAGGTCGACCGCATCGTCACGTTTTCCGACGACGCGGAGATTTTCGGGCAGAAAACCGTCCGTATCTCCAACGGCATCGATTTCGGCACGATACCCCTCAAAACCGAGGTGCACGACCTCGCACGCGAGGTACGGCTGCTGGCGCTAGCCAACATCCACCCGTGGCACGGCTTCGACCGCGTGATCGAGGGACTGAAAGACTACTACGCCGCACCGCACGGCCGGACGGTGAAACTGCGGATCGTGGGCGACGGCATGCCCGACCTGATCGACGGGTATGCCCGCAGTATCGCGGCTTACGGCCTCGGCGCGTATGTCGAAATCACGGGGCCCCGCTCGGGCGCGGAGCTCGACGCGGAATTCGCATGGTGCGACATGGGCGTGGCGAGCCTCGCCCGCCACCGAAACGGCATCGAGAGCCTCAAAAGCCTCAAGAACCGCGAGTATGCCGCCCGGGGCATCCCGTTCGTCTACTCCGAGCGGGACAGCGATTTCGACCCGATGCCCTACGTCCTGAAAGCCCCCGCCGACGACACCCCGCTCGACATCGCCGCGCTCGTCGGCTGGCTCGACGCCGCGGACCGCACCCCGGAACATATCCGCACGACGATCGAGGGCACGCTCTCGTGGGAGCGGCAAATGCAACTGGTAATGACCGAAATGAAAACCCTGATACCATGATTCCCAAGCAAATCCACCTCTGCTGGCTGAGCGGAGACCCCTATCCTGCGAAGATCGAAAAGTGTCTCGCGAGCTGGAAAAAACACCTGCCCGACTACGAGGTCGTGCTCTGGGACACGAAACGCTTCGACCTGGAGAGCTCGCCCTGGGTGAAGCAGGCCTTCGAGGCGAAGAAATACGCCTTCGCCGCCGACTACATCCGCTTCTACGCCCTCTACAACTACGGGGGCATCTACCTCGACTCGGATGTCGAGGTGCTCCGGAGCTTCGACCCGCTGCTGGACCTGCCCTATTTCGCGGGGGCCGAGACCGCCGGGACCATCGAAGCCGCCGTGCTGGGCGCCGAGAAGGGATGCGACTGGGTGAAACAATGTCTCGATTATTACGAGGGACGCAGTTTCGTCCGCGAGGACGGGTCGTTCGACATCCGCATGCTGCCCGAGATCATGCAGGAGCAGATTCCGAAACTGAAACCCATCGTGAAGGTGGAGGGAGGCCTCGAACCCCTGAAGCGCAAGGACCTCTCCGAGGCGGTCTACATCCTGCCGCGGGACTATTTTTCGCCCAAGGTCTTCGATTCGCGCAAGGTGGAGCTCACGCCCGACACCTACGCCATCCACCACTACCAAAATTCGTGGTTCTCGCCCAAGGCCTTCGCCTACTACCGGGTCCGGACCTTCTTCATCAACCTCTTCGGATACCGCTTCGTCCGCAGCGCCGAACGCCTCATCCGGCGCAAATAACCCGAAAGCCATGACTGTCACAGCCATTCTTTTCTGGATCTGCGCCCTGCTGGTCGTCTACACCTACGTCGGATACGGCGTCCTGCTGGCTGCCCTGGTGAAGCTCCGCGAAGCCGTATGCCCCGCCAAACGGCATCCCGCGCCGGCCGAAACGGCCGAGGCGACGCTGCTGATAGCCGCCTACAACGAACAGGACATCGTGGCGGAGAAGATGGAGAACTGCCGGGCGTTGAAATACCCCGCCGGAAAACTCCGCATCTCCTGGGTGACAGACGGTTCGACCGACCGCACGCCCGAACTACTGGCCGCTTATCCCGGGGTCACGGTGCTCCACGACGCCCGCCGCGGGGGTAAGACCGCAGCCCTGAACCGGGCGCTGGAGCATATCCACACCCCTATCGTGATTTTCACCGACGCCAACACGATGCTCAACCCCGAGGCCGTGGAGGAGATCGTGCGCTGTTTCGACGACCCGAAGGTCGGATGCGTTGCGGGAGAGAAGCGCGTGGCCGCCGCGGAAGGGTCGGGAGCCGCCGCGACCGAAGGGGCCTACTGGAAATACGAATCGAAGCTCAAAGAGCTCGACTACCGCCTCCACTCGGCCGTGGGAGCCGCCGGGGAGTTGTTCGCTGTGCGGCGCGAGCTGTGGCGGACGATGCCCGAGGACACGCTGCTGGACGATTTCGTCTGCTCGATGCTCATCGCCGCCGACGGCTACAAGATCGCCTACTGCAAGGAGGCATACGCGCTGGAGACCCCCTCGGCCGACATGACCGAAGAGGGCAAACGCAAACGCCGCATCGCGGCCGGCGGGTTGCAGTCCGTCTGGCGCCTGCGCAAACTGCTGAATCCGTTCCGCTACGGGGTGCTGTGGTTCCAGTACGTCTCGCACCGCGTGCTGCGCTGGACCGTCACTCCCGTCGCACTCGCGGCGCTCGTGCCGCTGAACGTCGCCCTGCTGTGGTCGGGACATCCGACGCTTTATGCCGTGATACTGGCCCTGCAGACGCTATTCTACCTCACGGCCGCCGCCGGGTGGATGCGCGAACGCCACGGACGGCAGGGAGGGGTGCTTTCGGTGCCTTACTATTTCCTCTTCATGAACCTCAACGTCTTCCGCGGAGCCTGGTATCTGGCGACACACCGGGGCCGCGGAGCCTGGGAAAAGGCCCGGCGTGCCTGATTTTTGCACATTTGCGGATTTTTTATTAGATTTGTTCGTCCTAAACTCCTGACCTCCATGAAAAACATCGCCATAAAACCCGAAGACTACACGATTTTGGCCGTCGACGACATCGCCACGAACATCATGCTGCTGAAAGCCGTGCTGAGTCGGGCGAAATATAAAATCGTCACTGCTTCGGGCGGGTTCGAAGCGTTGGAAAAAGTCGCGGCCGTGAATCCCGACCTGATCCTGCTGGACATCATGATGCCCGACCTCGACGGGTATGAGGTGCTGCAGCGGCTCAAGGCGGACCCGGCGCACGAAGACATTCCGGTGATTTTCCTCACGGCCCTGCACAACCCCGAGGACATCGTCAAAGGATTCAAATTCGGCGCCAGCGACTACATCTCCAAGCCGTTCAACCACGAAGAGCTCATCACCCGCGTGGCGCACCACATCTACCTGGCCGCGGCGCAGCGGACGATCCTCCAGCAGCGCGACGAACTGCAGGCGACGGTCGAGGCCCGCGACAAGATGTATTCGGTGATCGCCCACGACCTCCGGTCGCCGATCGGGACGCTCAAGATGGTTTTCAACATGCTCTCGATCAACCTCTCGGCCGACCAGATCGGCGAAGACAGTTTCGAAATGATCTCCATGGGCAACAACATCACCGAGAACACCTTTATGCTGTTGGACAACCTCCTGAAATGGACCAAAAGCCAGACCGGGCGCATGAACACGGTGTTCCAGGAGGTCGATATTTCAGAGGTGGTGCTTTTCGCCAGCAAGATGTCCGACGTGATGGCGCAGGTGAAGAACATCGAGGTCGAATACGACATTCCGGAGCCGATCACGGTCAGCTGCGACGTGGATATGGTCAAGACGATCATGCGCAACCTGATGTCCAACGCCATCAAGTACAGTCAGGAGGGCGGGAAAATCGTGGTCTCGGTGCGCGAAACGCCCACGCACGCCGCAATTTCGGTGCGCGACAACGGCATCGGCATCAAGGAGGAGGACATCGCCAAACTGCTCAATCCCGAGACCCACTACACCACCTACGGCACGAAAAACGAGGAGGGATCGGGACTGGGACTGCAGCTGGTGCAGGACCTCACGCTCCGCAACGGCGGCGAGCTGACCATCGAGTCGAAAGAGGGCGAAGGTTCGACCTTCACCTTCACCATCGCCAAGGAACAGCCCAAACAGGAATCCGGCCAGGAAGGGACTACCGCCTGAGCCGCAGCTCGGCGATGACGGCCTTGTGGTCGCTCACATCATCCTGCGGCGTGTAGTAGCCTACGCCCGCAAACCGGTTGTCATAGAAGATATAATCGATTCGCAGCACGCCGCCCAGATAGCGGAACGTGCCGCCGAATCCGTTGCCGACAGCCCGGAATCCGTCGGTCATATCGCCCTTGAGGCGGCGGTAGGTATAGGACGAGGGGGTGTCGTTGAAATCCCCGGCCACGATGACCGGGTAGTGCGTGGAGTCGATCACCGCACGGATTTCGCGGACCTGCCGCGCCCGGATGCGGCTGTTGCGCTCCAGTTCGCCGATCACCCGTTCGACCGGGGCGTCGCGGTTGTAATCCTTGCGGAAACGGTGGCGAAGGCTCGAAATACCCGATGTCTGCAGATGCACCGAAAAGATGCGCACCGTGTCGTCGCCGACCTTCACATCGGCCTGCAGGTAGTCGTTGCCCGATTCGGGGAAGCGGACGTAGCGGTGGCCGACAATCGGGAAGCGGCTCAGGATGGCCTGCCCTTCCTGATGGACGAACCAGGGCATCCGCGAGGCGAAAAGCCGGGCGATGCTGTCGGGCGGGAACTTGCTGTCGTCGATGAACTCCTGCAGGCACACCACGTCGACCTGCTCGCGTTTCATCAGCGACGCGACGCCGTAGGCCGTGACGGAGGTGGGCCCCAGGCGGCGGAACCCATAGGTGTTGAGCGTCGCCACACGGATGTCATGGGGCCCTTTGCCGTCGAAATCGGGCAGCTGGACCATCGCCGAGATGTAACCCAGATTGAGCGCCAACGCTGCGACGGGCATCAGCGCCACGCCCCATTGGCGGCGGAAAAGCCACCAGACGAGCGCCACGAGGTTCAGCAGCAGAATGACGGGCATCAGCAGAGCGATCGAAGCCCAGAAATTCCCGGCTTCGGGCGAAATGAACGACGAACGCCAACTCAGTACGGCTGCGGCCAGCAACAGGACGGTAAAAACTACGGCAAGCCCTTTGAACAGATAAGATACAGCTTTTTGGCCCATAAAGTATATTATTTCAACCTAATTTGTTTATTTCCTTCGCAAAGGTAGTTCATTTTTAAATAAAAATCCTACCTTTGTCGCTTAGAATCAAATATTTTCAACTTGAAACGAATACTAATATCGGGCGGCGCCGGGTTTATCGGCTCGCATCTGTGTGAGAAACTGCTGGCCGAAGGTAACATGTCATCTGTCTCGACAACTATTTCACCGGGCACAAAAGCAATATCCGGCATCTCCTGACGCACCCCAACTTCGAGATGATCCGCCACGACATCATCTACCCCTATATGGCCGAGGTCGAGGAGATCTACAACCTCGCCTGCCCCGCCTCGCCGATCTACTACCAGCACGATCCGATCAAAACCACCCAGACGTCGGTGATCGGCTCGATCAACATGCTCGGCATGGCCAAATACAACCGGGCGAAGATCCTCCAGGCCTCGACATCGGAGGTTTACGGCGATCCGCTGATCCATCCCCAGCGCGAGGATTACTGGGGCCATGTCAACCCGCTGGGCGTGCGCTCGTGCTACGACGAGGGCAAACGCTGTGCCGAGTCGCTCTTCATGAGCTACTACCGCGAACACGGCATCCCCGTAAAGATCATCCGCATCTTCAACACCTACGGCCCGAAAATGGACATCAACGATGGCCGTGTGGTATCGAATTTCATCGTACAGGCGCTCCGCGGCGACAATATCACCATCTACGGCGACGGCGAACAGACCCGTTCGTTCCAGTACATCGACGACATGATCGAAGGCATGGTGCGCATGATGAACATCACGCCCGACGATTTCACCGGCCCGGTGAACATCGGCAACCCGAACGAATTCACCATCGCCGAACTGGCCCGCGAGGTGATCTCGCTGACGGGTTCGAAATCGAAGATCGTCCACCTGCCCCTGCCTTCGGACGACCCACAGCAGCGGCAGCCCGACATCTCGCTCGCCCGCAACATGCTCGACGGCTGGGAACCGAAAGTCCAGTTGCAGGACGGTCTTTTAAGGACCATCGCCTATTTCGAGGAGGTACTTTCGCGGGGGGGGTTCGGCGCTGAGGCTCAACCGGTACGTGCAAAAATGCGGCCATAATTCATAAAAGGCGGAATCCCTGGGGATTCCGCCTTTTTTCTGCAGCGAATGCGTCCTATCGAACCAGCATCGCGTGGTGGAAACCATCGGTCTTGTTCCAGTCCCCGCGCGTGAAATCGGGCACGGCCACCGGGGCGCTGTTGTGCTCGAGCGACATGGCCGTCAGCGAACCGATGCACGACCATTCGGCGGCATCGTAGACATCCTGGTCGAGCGGCAGTCCGTGGTGCAGGCAGTAGATCAGGCGGTAATCCATGATGAAATCCATTCCGCCGTGTCCGCCGACCTCCTTAGCCTTCTGCTCGATCTCCATGGCGATCGGGTGCTTGTAACGCTGCATCAGCGCCTCCCGCATCTCCCTGGGCACGAAATTGTGGCTGCTCAGGTTCTCGTGGTCGGGCACGCCCGAATCCGAAAGCTGTTCGGGATTGAAGGCATAGCCCTGAATCGGATATTTGTTGGCAAAGCCTTTCGTACCGGTCAGCTGGTACATGCGGCTGTAAGGGCGCGGCGTGTAGACGTTGTGCTCCAGCAGGATCGTGCGGCCCTTCTCGGTCTTGATCATCGTGGTGGTGTGGTCCGCATTGGCGAACTCCGAAACGCCCATTCGCTCTTCGGCCAGCTTCAGGCCGTTGACCGATTTGGTGTCCACGGCCACGAGGTAGTTCATCTTGTCGCCACGGTGGATGTCCAGCAACTGGCAGGCGGGGCCGAGGCCGTGCGTGGCGTAAACGTCGCCGCGGTGCTTCTGGTTGAAATCGAGACGCCAGTTACCCTCGTAGTAGTCCCAGAAGGCGTCCAGATCGTGAATATAGGAGCCCTCGACGTGGAGGATGTCCCCGAACAGCCCCTGCTTGGCCATGTTGAGCGTCGTGAGTTCGAAAAAGTCGTAGACGCAGTTTTCGAGCATCATGCAGTGGCGCTGGGTCTTTTCAGCGGTGTTCACCAGCTGCCAGCACTCGTCGAGCGATGTGGCGGCGGGAACCTCCACGGCGACGTGCTTGCCCTGCTCCATGGCATAGACGGCCATCGGAACGTGCTTCTGCCACGGAGTGACAATGTAGACAAGGTCGATATCGTCGCGTTCGCAAAGCTGTTTCCAACCCTCCTCGCCGCTGTAAGCCGCGGCTTCGGGGAGTCCGCGGCGCGTGAGGATCGCCTGTGCACTGTCCACCCGCTCGGGATAGAGGTCGCAGAGGGCTTTGATAGCAACGCCGTCGAGGTGGGTGAAGCGCTCCACGGCGCCCGGACCGCGCATGCCCAGTCCGATGAAGCCCACGCGAACGGTCTCCATCGGAGGCGTCTTGAGCCCCAGCACCGATTTCTGTCCCGGTTCACGGGCCGGCGTATCGAAGACTATCACGCCGTCGATCGTCTTATAACCATCCGATCCGCAGCCGAAAAACAGGAGCACGCCCGCAAAGGCGCACAATAAAAGAAGGAATTTCTTCATTTGTATCGTAGTTTGATTGGTTTCAAGACAAAAGTAGGAAATATTTTGAAAAATGCACTCATTTGCGTACTTTTGCCGTCATAAAATCTCCTTCCATGTTTCGTAGACTCGCGGCGGTAATCCTTTCGGCCCTCCTGCTCTCTCCGGGATGGCTCAGCACGACGGGGCTGACGCTCCTCGTGGGGTTCGTCCCCCTGCTGTGGGTGAGCGCGTCGTATGACGGATCGCGCCGTTCGTGGTGGCGCATGTTCGGCTGGGCGGCGCTGACCTTCGTGCTGTGGAACGCGCTGACGATCTGGTGGATCTGGTACGCCACGCCCGTAGGCCCCCCGGCTGCCACGCTGGCCTCGACGACGATGAACATGATCGCTTTCATGCTCTTCTACACGGTTTCGAAAAAAGCCCCCAAAGCCCTTGCCTACACCACCCTCGTCACGGCGTGGATCACCACCGAATACTGGTACACCGTCGGAGATTTCTCATGGCCGTGGCTCATCCTGGGCAACGGATTCTCGCACGAGGTGTGGGCCGTGCAATGGTACGAATATACGGGCGTCTTCGGCGGTACGCTGTGGGTGCTGCTCTGCAACATCCTGATCTTCGAGGCACTCCGGGTGCGCACCGTGCGGCGGTGGACTGCCGCGGCATGCGCCGTCGCGGTGCCGGCTGCCGTCTCGCTGGCCATCTGGGGAAGCTGGGAACAGCCCGACGAAGGAACGGCCGAGGTGAGCATCGTCCAGCCCAATGTGGACTGCTACGACAAATTCCACAGCGACACGCAGCGGCAGGAGGAGAACATCCTCGACCTGCTGACCGAGGTGCCCGCCGGAGCGCAGTTCATCCTGCTGCCCGAGACCTCCGTGCCGGGTTATTACCGCGAACCCCTGCTGAGCGATTTCTGGCTCGGGGCGGCCGACACGCCGGGCGAATTCTGGCAGACGCTGGCCGACACGCTCCGCAGCCGCCATCCCGAAGCCCTGCTCATCGCCGGCGCCAACACCACGCGCCACTATCCGGCGGGAGCGCAGACCGAAACGGCCCGTGCGGAGCGTTTCGGAAACGGCTATTACGACGTATTCAACACCTCCGTGGGGCTCGACTCCGCAGGCCGCACGCAGCTGCACCACAAGGGCCGGCTGGTGATCGGCGTCGAGAACACCCCGACGTGGGTCTTCGACATCCTGAAATTCCTGGTCATCGATCTCGGCGGCACGGTCGGCCAGATCGGCAAAGGGCAGCACGGCACGGCCTTCGAACACGACGGCATCAAAGTCGGTCCGGCGATCTGTTACGAGGGTCTTTACGGCGATTTCTACGGCGATTTCGTGCGCCGCGGCGCCCAGTTCATGGCCATCGTCTCGAACGACGGCTGGTGGCGCGACACGCCGGGCTACAAGCACCTGTTCACCATCTCGCGCCTGAGGGCCATCGAGCACCGCCGCGCCATCGCCCGCTCGGCCAACACCGGCCGTTCGGGATTCATCTCCGCCCGCGGCGACGTGGGCGAGACCCTCGGCTGGGAGGAGCGCGGCGTGATCTCCGCCCGGGTGCCCCTCAATTCGGAACTGACTTTCTACACCCGCTACGGCGACTATCTGGCCCGCATTTCGGAATACGTACTGCTGCTGTGCGTGCTATATTACGTCGCCTACCGCGTCAAACGCAAGAACCACCTCGTCAAATAAACCCCCGTTGTCATGAACTACACCCAAACCCTCGAATTCCTCTTTCAGTCGCTGCCCGCATTCGAAACCAACGGCGCAATGGCCTACAAACCGGGATTG
This sequence comes from Alistipes sp. Zagget8, assembly GCA_001941065.1. Taxonomy (GTDB): domain Bacteria; phylum Bacteroidota; class Bacteroidia; order Bacteroidales; family Rikenellaceae; genus Alistipes. The sequence goes on along the minus strand of MSHJ01000009.1, from coordinate 222,398 downwards.
GAGCGTATCACCGCATTCTGCCGCCATCTGGGCAATCCCCAGCGCAATTTCTTCACGATCCATGTGGCCGGCACCAACGGCAAAGGCTCCGTGGCCCACATCATCGCCTCGGTGCTCGAACAGGCCGGATACCGCACGGGACTCTTCACCTCGCCCCACCTGCAGGATTTCCGCGAACGCATCCGCGTCGACGGCGAAATGATTCCCAAACAGAAGGTGGTGAATTTCGTGGACAAACACCACGACAAAATGATCGAACTGGAGTTGTCGTTCTTCGAAATGACCGCGGCGATGGCCTTCGACTATTTCGCGCAGAGCGACGTCGAGGTGGCGGTAATCGAGACGGGGCTCGGAGGACGGCTCGACGCCACGAACATCATCGTGCCGATCCTGAGCGTCATCACCAACATCGGACTGGAACACACGGCTCTGCTGGGCGACACGCTCCAGAAGATCGCCGCGGAGAAGGCGGGGATCATCAAAAAGAGCATTCCGGTGATCGTCGGCGAAGCGGATGTCCGCTACAACGAGGTGATCGAGCAGGCTGCCGCGGCCAACAAGTCGCGGGTGATCTACGCCGAGCGGGAATTCACCTGCGAAGGGCATCGCCCCGAGGGCAGCCGCCAGTATTTCCACCTGCGCCGCACGCGCGACAACCGGGATTTCGACGTGCTGCTCGACCTGCAGGGCAGCTACCAGTGCCGTAATATCGTGACGGCTTCGGCGGCGATCGATTTCCTCCACGAGGAGACGCCGCTGACAATCTCCCGCCGCGCCTACCTCGAAGGCATGTGCTGCACGGCGGCCAACACGGCGCTGCTGGGACGCTGGCAGACGCTCGCGGAGGCGCCCCTCACGGTCTGCGACACGGGGCACAACGCCCACGGCATCGCCTACGTGGCCGAACAGCTCCGGGCGACGCCCCACAAGGAGCTCTATTGTGTGATCGGATTCGTGCGCGACAAGGACCTGGCGCACATCCTGCCCCTGCTGCCGCACGACGCCCACTACATCTTCACCCAGGCGCATTCGGAGCGTTCGCTTCCGGCCGCGGAACTGACGGCGAAAGCCGCGATCTACGGACTGCACGGCGAAGCGGTGGAGGAGGTGACGGCCGCCGTGGCCCGCGCCCGGGAACTGGCGTCGGAGGGCGACATGATCTTCATCGGCGGCAGCACCTACGTCGTCGGCGAGGCGCTGTAGACAACCGAACGGAAATGAAAAAGTCCGGGGCGCGACCGCTCCGGACTTTTCCTGTCTATGTTACGCCTCACCCATCTTGGGCCCCGCTTCGGAGGCAGGCGGAGGAGTCGGTATCTCAATCTTGCCCACGTTGCTCTCGTAGCGCACAATGTTGTCCTGCAGCGAGCGCAGCAGGCGTTTTGCATGCTCCGGAGTGAGGATGATGCGGCTCTTGACACGCGCTTTCTGCACGCCGGGAAGGACCGTCGCAAAGTCGATGATGAATTCCGAGGTGGAGTGCGATATGATCGCGAGGTTGGAATAATGGCCCTGGGCCACGGCGTCGTCCAGTTCGAGATCGATGCCGAATTGTTTCATCTCTGCCATATACTGAGGATGTTTGTGCAAAAATATTCACTTTCAGCCGACAATATACAAGCATGAAGCCAAAGTTTTCGATATTTTATCAACATATCCGACTCCCGGGACAATCCGCCACGCCCTTTTTTTGGAGATTCGGGCTCGGATGTCGGAGCTTTTTAGTATCTTTGCTTCGCAAATGAGCAAACCCGCCGCAGAGCGGAAGACAATGCCCTTTTCGCCCTGTCTTCCGCGAAGGGCAATTTAATTAACGACGCGCGTACTGAACGCGCCGCAAACCGAAAAAATGGCATTGGAAATCGTCGAAACCCTGTTCCGCGGCATCTGCGTAGGTGTGGCTGCTTCGATCACGGTAGGTCCCGTAGCGGTGCTCTGCATCCAGCGCACGCTGTCGAAAAGCCGCCGCTCGGGAATCGTTTCCGGCATCGGCGTCGCCTGCGCCGACACGTTCATGGCCATGGCCGCGCTGTTCTGCTACTCGATGCTCCAGGCCCAGATCGAACAGTACGACACGCTGCTGCGGGTCATCGGCGGCATCTTCGTCGTAATCGTCGGGGTCTTCATCTTCGCCCAGAACCCCGTGCCGCAGATTCGCCGCAACAGAGCCGGCAAAACCTCGCTGTGGCAGGACTTCGTTTCCATCTTCGGACTCACGATCGCCAATTTCATCATGGTGATCCCCTATATCCTGGCCTTCTTCGCCGTCTTCAAAATCTCGGGCGGCGACGTGGCCGACCACACCTTCGGAGGCTTCATGCGTTCGCTGTTCGTCATCGCCGGATTCTTCGGCGGCGCCGTGGGATGGTGGACCCTGCTGGCCTTCGTCATCAATCTCTTCCGCCGCCGATTCCGCCCGCGGCACATGCTCACGATCAACCACGTCGCGGGCCTTATCATCGGCATATTAGGAGTTTACACCATATTATCGACCTTCTTTGATATCTTCCCCAATGTCGGACACTAAACATAAGATCATCATCGCCGTCGACGGATTCTCGTCGTGCGGCAAGAGCACCTTCGCCAAAGCCATCGCGGCACGCCTGGGTTACATCTTCATCGACACGGGCGCCATGTACCGCGCCGTGACGCTCTATGCGCTGGAGCACGACGCCATCCGCTCGGGCATCGTCGACGAAGAGGACGTCGTGAAGCTGCTCGACCGGATCTCCATCACCTTCCGCTTCAACCCCGAACGCGGGGCCAGCGACATCTATGTCAACGGCGACCGGGTCGAGGGCAAGATCCGGACCATCGAGGTCTCAAACTGCGTGAGCCGCGTAAGCGCCATCCCCGAGGTGCGCCGCAAGCTGGTGGCCATGCAGCAGGAGATAGGACGCCGCCGCGGCGTGGTGATGGACGGCCGCGACATCGGCACGGTGGTCTTCCCCGACGCCGAACTGAAGCTGTTCATGACGGCGGACCCCGCCGTGCGTGCCTGCCGCCGCTACAAGGAGCTGACGGCCAAAGGCATGACGGTAACGATGGAGGAGATCGAGCGCAACATCCGCGAGCGCGACAAGGCCGACATGAGCCGGGCCATCTCACCGCTGCGCCAGGCCGACGACGCCATCGTGTTAGACAACAGCCACATGACCGTCGACGAACAGATGGCGTGGTTTATGGAACAATTCAAAATTCACAATTCATAATTCACAATCAGGAGTCAGCCGGCACGGGAATCCTCACGGCCCTCGCGTTTGTCCGAAAAAGCAAAAAAGACTCACATTTCAATTATGAATTGTGAATTTTGAATTATGAATTACATTTATGTACATCGAGATCGACGATAAATCGGGCTTCTGCTTCGGCGTTGTCCGCGCAATCACGGAGGCCGAACGGGCCCTCGGAGGCGATGCCACGGTCTATTCGCTCGGCGACATCGTGCACAACCGCATCGAGGTCCAGCGGCTCGAACGACTGGGGCTGAGGACCGTCACCCATGCCGACATGCCGCGGCTGGCGGGCTGCCGGCTTTTCATCCGCGCCCACGGGGAACCCCCTACGACATACACCGCGGCCCGGGAACTGGGTATCGAGGTGATCGACGCCACCTGCCCGGTGGTGGCACGCCTCCAGCGGCGGGTGATACAGGCCCACGAACGGATGCGCCCGACGGGCGGCCAGGTCGTGATCCTCGGCAAGCGGGGCCACGCCGAGGTGGAGGGGCTCACGGGACAGGTTCCGGACCCGACAATCGTGATTGAAGGGGCGGAGGATTTGCCGTTGATCGACTTTTCGCGCCCGATCTATTTCCTCTCGCAGACCACGCAGAGCATCGCACTGTTCGAGGAGCTCGGGGCGGAGATGCGCCGCCGGGCCGCCGATCCGGACGGAGTCTGCATCGACGACACGATCTGCCGGCAGGTATCGAACCGCGAACAGCACCTCACGGAGTTCTCGAAGCGTTTCGACGCCGTGATTTTCGTCTGCGGCCGCAAATCGTCGAACGGCAAGGTGCTCTCGGAGGTATGCCGCCGGGCCAATGCGCGAACGTATGTCGTCGAGGAAGCGGCCGAGATAGAGCCCGGCTGGTTCGAAGGCGTCGGCTCGGTGGGTATCTGCGGCGCCACGTCGACCCCCAAATGGCTGATGCAGGAGGTTGCCGACCGCATCGGCGATCTCAATTCACAATTCATAATTCACAATTCATAATTATCGCTGGCCATGAAAAAGTATATCATTCGCTCGTTAAAATATTTCTGCGCCCTGTGCGTTCTCTGTATAGCCCTGATGGGGCTGATGCTGATGACCGGCACCTCGGCGCTGTCGCTCGACGATACGCTCTACGCCATGTTCCACACCGACCGCTATGTGATGCTGTTCACGGCGATCGTGGTGCTGGCGGCGGTCTATCCCAGATTCGGATTCGTCGGGCGCAAGGTCGAGGGCGACATGGAGGAGAACCGCGAACAGATCGTCAACGCATTCCGCTCGTCGGGCTTTTCGCTCCGCAGCGAGGAGGACGGGGTGATGACTTTCCGCGCCGACAATTTCGTCCAAAAGCTGATGCTGCTGGGCGAGGACGAAATAAAAGTTTCACAGTACGGACAATGGATCGTGCTCGACGGCATCCGCCGCGGCGTCGCCCGGGTGCAGTACCGGCTCGATTCATACATACAGATGACACGCAATGATTAGAAAATACCGCTATCTGCTCGTCGCCGCGGCCGCTGTCGCCGCCGCGGGAGCGCTGACCTTCGCCGCCCGCAACGATTTCGGACTGGGCCGCAACATGGAGATCACCGTCAACATGATGCGCGAACTGTCGCTCAACTACGTCGACCCTGTCGACCCCGACAAACTGATGGAGGGGGCTGCCGCCGGCATGGTCAGCGACCTGGACCCCTACACGGAGTACATTCCCGAGGAGGGGATGCAGGATTTCGAACTGCTCACCACGGGCAAATACGGCGGCATCGGGTCGCTCATCCGCCAGAAGGAGGATTACGTGCGCATCGCCCAGCCCTACGAGAACTCTCCGGCGGACAAGGCCGGGCTGAAGATCGGCGACAAAATCCTCGCGATCGACGGCAAGGACGCCAAAGGTTTCACCACCGAGCAGGTCTCCTCGCGCCTCAAGGGCGAACCGGGGAGCAAGGTCAAAGTGACCGTCGAGCACCTCGACGGCACGCAGCAGACCGCCACGATCCGCCGCGAACGCATCGCCATCCCGGGGGTTCCCTATGTGGGATGGGTCGCCGACGGCATCGGCTACATCCGCCACAGCGATTTCACCGAAGGGTGTTACGAGGAGATGCGCTCGGCCATCGAACGGCTGCGCTCCGAGGGACAGCTGAAGGGACTCGTGCTCGACTACCGTTCGAACGGCGGCGGCATCATGCAGGAGGCGCTCAAAATCCTGGGGATGTTCGTTCCCAAGGGCACGGAGGTCCTCAGCACCAAAGGCCGTTCGGAGGAGTCGAAACAGACGTTCCGCACCGATTCGGAACCGATACTCCCCGACCTGCCGCTGGCCGTGCTGGTCAACGGCAATTCGGCCTCGGCGGCCGAGATCGTCGCCGGAGCCCTGCAGGACCTCGACCGCGCGGTGCTGATCGGCCAGCGCAGCTTCGGCAAGGGACTCGTGCAGGCGACGCGCCCGCTGGGCTACAACACCATGCTGAAACTCACCACGGCCAAATACTACATTCCCTCGGGCCGCTGCATCCAGGCCATCGACTACTCCCACTCGCAGGAGGGTTCGGTGCGCATGGTGCCCGACTCGCTGATCTCGGAGTTCACGACCAAAGCGGGCCGCAAAGTCTATGACGGCGGCGGCGTGATGCCCGACATCGGCACCGACCCGGAGTATATCTCGCGCTTCGCCATGACGCTCTACGCGCTGGGATTCATCGAGGATTTCGGCGACGAATACATGCGCCGCAACCCGGGCCGGGAGATCGACGTGCGCACCTTCTCGATCACGGACCGGGATTACGCCGATTTCGCGGAGTTTATGAAGGGGAAGAAGGTGCCCTACGAATCGGACACCCGCCGGGCGCTCAAGGCACTGAAGAAAGCCGCCGAAGACGACCGTTTCGCCGAGCTGAAAAACAAGTTCGAACAGGTGGAGGCCGAGCTGAAGGACGACACGCAGACCAACCTCGAAACCTACCGCAGGCAGGTCGTCGAGGCGATCAACAACGACATCGTGATGCGCTACGGCTATCAGGCCGGGGTGATCGAACACTCGCTGCCCGGGGACAAGGAGGTGAAGCAGGCGATCGGGGTGCTGGACAACCCCGAGGAGTACGCCCGCATCACCCGCGAGCAGGACACCAAGCGCAAATAAGTCCGCGCCATGAAGCTCAGCACGAAATATTTCTCGTTCCGCAACCGCGTGGTGGTGATCGTCGTCGGGGTGACGCTCGGCGCCGTGTCGCTGCTCTACACCAACAACATGGCCCAGCGGCTCAAGTGGAAGGAGCAGCACGACGTGGCCCTGTGGGCCCACGCCATCGAACGCGTGAGCCGCGACGTGCTGGGCGGCACCATCCAGGACCCGCTCGTGACGGACATCATGTCCAACGGCAACAACATCCCGTTCATCATCACCAACGAGAACCTCGAGGTCATCAATTCGCACCTCGTGCCGGACAAGATCATCGACCACCCCGACCGGCTGCGGCGGCAGATCGACAAGTTCACCACGGAAAACACCCCGATTCCGGTGAATTTCCTCTGGTCTACGCAGCACTACCACATCATTTTTTACGGCCGGTCGGCGCTGCTCAAGTCGCTCTACTATTTCCCCTATGTGCAGTTGCTCGTCATCACGGCCTTCATCGCCCTGGGGTTCATCGCCTTCCGTTCGTCGAAGCACGACGAGCAGAACCGCGTGTGGATAGGGCTGGCCAAGGAGACCGCCCACCAGCTGGGCACGCCCATCTCGTCGCTGCTCGGGTGGATCGAATACCTACGTTCGCAAAATGTCGACCAGACGGCCGTCGAGGAGATGAACAAGGACCTCACGCACCTGATGAAGATCGTGGACCGCTTTTCGAAGATCGGCTCCGAGACGCCCCTCACCCCCGCCAACATCAACGAGGTGGTGGGCGAATCGGTCATGTATTTCCGCAAGCGCATTCCCCGCAACGTAACCCTCGACTACAACGGACTGGCCATCGCCCCGGTGCAGGCCAACATCAACGCCGCGCTGTTCGAATGGGTCGTGGAGAACCTGATGAAAAACTCGCTCGACGCCCTGCAAGGGCACGGGGCCATCGACGTCAAGATCTCCTCGGACGACCAGCACGTGATTATCGACGTCAGGGACACCGGCAAGGGCATTCCCAAGAGTAACTGGAAACGCATCTTCGAACCCGGATTCACCACCAAGACCCGCGGCTGGGGTCTCGGGCTGTCGCTTTCGCGCCGCATCGTCGAGGAGTACCACCAGGGCCGGATCGCCGTCATCGACTCCGAAATAGGCAAGGGAACCACCATCCGCATCACCCTCAAACGCATCTTCACCTGATGACCGGCCTGCAGGCACATAGCGCAAACCCTGTACCTGCGGCGGATTCGGCGGCAGGCGGACCGGAAACCGCGGCATTGTCCGCACCGGCGGACAGCATCCCCGCAGCGGCGGATTCGACCGCGACGGCGGCGGCCGACACGCTGTTCTTCGCGGATTTCCGCACGGCGGAGGCTGCGGCGCCCTCTGTCTGGCGCGACACCACCTCGACGGCCCTTTTCGGAGAGGCTTCGGTCACGGTGGAACCCCTCCGGAAGCTGCCCGCACAACCCGTCTCGCTCACCGACAATGCCGTTTTCCAGGGTTTCGTGCTCCTGCTCGCCGCGACCTACGCCATGCTGCTCTACCGCAACCTGGGCGACGTGCGCACGCTGCTCGACCGCATCTCGCGCGACACGGCCACCGGCCAGCGCCTCTCGGAGGACCCGGGCGGCAGCGGCTTCTCGCGGTTTCTGAACATCGCAACGGCCATCGGCATGCTCTTCATGGGGGTCATGGTGGTCAAATACGGCGATTCGCTGATGCCGAGCCAACTGAGGGAGACGCTTTCGCACGGCGCCGTGCTGGCCCTGAGCCTGCTGGCAACGGCGGCCTGCTGCGGGGTGGTCGTCTACCAGCTGGTCGTCGTCCGCCTGGCAGGGACCGTCACACTCTCGCAGCCCTTCATTTCGCAGCTCATCCTGCTGAAACGCACCTATTTTTCCCTGGCGGTGATCGTCACCTCGCCCGTACTGCTGCTTTTCGCACTCTGCCCCCGGGGCACCGGAGACGTCTGGTTCTGCATCATTATCATTGAATTGACCGTAACGGCCATTCTATACCTCCGGGAGGCGGTGAATCTGTTTATTGCTAAAAAAATTTCAATTTTGCATTGGTTTTTGTACCTTTGCACGGTAGAAGTCTTTCCAATCAGCCTTTTGTGGCTGCTCACGGTGAGATGACCCTGCAACAACAAACCTAAATTATTCGCAACGTTGAAAGTAAAGAGTGTACTGGTTTCGCAGCCGAGGCCCGCAGTTATTGAAAAATCCCCGTTCTACGAATTGTCCCAGAAATACCACGTGGAGATCGCCTACCGGCCTTTTATCCGCGTCGTCGGCGTCTCCCTGAAGGAGTTCCGCGCCCAACGGGTCGAAATACTCACACACACCGCCGTCATCTTCACATCGCGCACGACGGTCGACAGTTTTTTCCATATCTGCGAGGAGGCCCGCATCACCGTGCCGGAAACCATGAAATACATCTGCCAGACGGAGGCCGTAGCGCTCTATCTGCAGAAATACATCGTCTACCGCAAACGCAAGATTTCGTTCGCCGACGGATCGTTCACCTCGCTCGTCGAACTGATCATCAAGCACAAGGAGGAGAAACTCCTGCTGGCGCTGACCGAACCCCACCGTCCGGAGCTGCCCGAGACGCTCTCCAAGCTCAAATTGTCGGTCAGCCCGGTCATCCTGGCCCGGACGGTCGCCGGGGACCTGGACGACGTGAAACCGGCCGATTACGGCCTGCTGGCGCTTTACTCGCCGTCGGATGTCAAGACCCTCGTCGAGAAATTCGGAACCGACAACCTGCCGGCCATCGCGGTCTTCGGCGAAAGCACGCTGCGTGCCGCTATCGGGGCCGGAATCACCGTGCTGGCCAACGCCCCGACGGCCGAAGCCCCCTCAATGGTCAAGGCCATCGACATCTTCCTGCAGAAGGTGCAGAAAGGCGAGGAGCCGCAGCCCGTCGAACTGGTGACCGACGCCCGCAAAGAGGAGTTCATCCGCAGCCAGCAGCACAAACTGGCCAAGAAGAGCCGCACGCGCCGTCCCGGCACGGAAACCCGCAAATAAGGGCGCAGGCCCTCTCCCGCCATGTCCGCAAACACACTGCCCCGCACCGAAAGGCTCCGTTCGCTCGGTGCCGTGCGCCGTATGTTCGAGAGCGGCGAGAGCGGCTTTATCTTCCCGTTCCGCTATGTCTGGTTCGCCGAACCCGACACCGAACAGTCGGTCGAGGTGCTGTTCTCCGTGCCCAAGAAATTCCATAAACGGGCCAACAAACGCAACCTCCTGCGCCGCCGCACGAAGGAGGCTTACCGCCTGCAGAAACAGATCGTCCACAACGGTACGCCGGTCAACCTGGACCTGGCGCTGATTTACTCGTCGAAGGAGGTGCTGCCGTATAAAACCATCGCAAATGCCGTCCGCAGGATTCTGGAATCGGTCGTGGAGCATCTTTAAACGGGTGTGCGCCTTTCCGCTGATCGTGCTGGTGCGGTTCTATCAGCTCTGCATCTCGCCCTTCACGCCCCCGTCGTGCCGCTTCACCCCCACCTGCTCGCAGTACGCCCTCGAAGCGCTGCGCAAATACGGCCCCCTGAAAGGACTGTGGCTCACCGTGCGCCGCCTGTCCAGGTGCCATCCGTGGGGCGGCAGCGGTTACGATCCCGTGCCGTAAAAAAGACGGCCCGGCCATCAGGCCGGACCGTCCCCTCCATAAAGATTTGCGTCACCCTTACTTCTTTGAATTCACTCTTCTTCCGGGACAAAGATTGCGCCCTTTTCCGAGAAAAACAATCCCGACCTTAACAATTAAGGTCGGGATTACGTCTTTCATTCAACCAATTTCGTCCAACTATACAATTCAGTCGTGCAAATCGTCACATCGTTCGGCGGCGGACTCGAATTCGAGCGTCGCATGGGGGATTCCCGACTGGCCCAGCAGCTCTTTCAGGGTGTGTTTCACCCCTTCCATCCGGGAGAGACTGTCGAGCACGACATGGGCCGTGAGGGCGTTTTCGGTCGTGCTGATGGCCCAGACATGAATGTGGTGAACCGCCCGGACTCCCGGAACGGCTGCCATCTTCGTTTCGATCTCCGCAACGTCGATACCTCCGGGCACGCCGTCGAGCGAGAGGCGCAGGCTGTCGCGGGTCAGCGACCAGACCGAGGCCACAATCACCGCCGCGACGACGAGCCCCACGATGGGGTCGACGACGGTCCAGCCGGTCCACGAAATCACGAGACCCGAGACCAGCACGCCGACCGACACCAGCGCATCGGCAGCCATGTGCAGATAGGCGCCCTTGACGTTCAGGTCGCGGTCCTTGTCTTTCATAAAGAGCCACGCCGTGAAGCCGTTGATCACCACACCGACGCCCGCCGTCCACGCGATGGCGCCGCCCACGACGGGTTCGGGATGGAGCATGCGGCCGATACTCTCGGCGACGATGACCCCGACGGCGATGAGCAGGATCACGGAGTTGAGCAGCGAGATCAGCACCGTGCTCTTCTTGTAGCCGTAGGTGTATTTGGGCGTGGCCCGGGCCTGGGCCAGCCGGAACGCCAGCATGGCCAGCAGCAGGCTGGCGACATCGGAAAGGTTGTGCCCGGCGTCGGACAGCAGGCCCATCGAGCCGTAGTAGAGGCCGACGGCAAATTCGACGATCACGAAGCCCACATTGAGGGCGATGCCCCAGATGAAGGCTTTGTTGAGCGAGGTGACTGTATGATCGTGGTGATGGTGGTGCTCATGTGTCATGACTGCGAATCGGTTATGGTGTCCTTGATCTCGGAGAGTTCGACCAGCTTATTGACGATGGCATAGATCGTAAGCCCCGCCGCGGAGTGAATCTGCAGTTTGGCGGCGATGTTGCGGCGGTGGGTGATGACGGTGTGGGCCGAAATGCAGAGGGCGTCGGCAATCTGCTTGTTGGTCATGCCCTTCACCACGCAGACGATGATCTCCTTCTCGCGGACGCTCAGCGGCTCGGGCTTCACGACGCGGGGGCCCTTCGCCGCCAACCGTTCGACGGCCGGAATGAAGATGTCGTCCTCGACGGCGTTGTGCGACGCGAGTTCGTGCTCGCAGTTGAAGATGTCGAACAGCACGCCGTTCAGCTCGTTCGTACTGCCCGAAGGATAGTATTTGATGATGATGTTCTTCAGTTCGCGCAGCTTGATGTCGACCTGGTCGTGCTGGCGGCGGAAAATATCCATCGAATAGGCCGAACTCTTCTCGCCCGCGAGCAGCGACTCGACATAGGGAAAAACCGTCTGCTCCTCGTAGGACATGTGGCGCTGGACCTCGGCGGCATATTCGTCGAAAAAGCGCATGATGGCAAACGCCACGTCGCTCTGGGCGCAGTCGACCGCCTCGATCAGCTTGCGGCGGATGGCCGGCAGGCGGAAATCGAGGAAATAGCTGTGCGAATTGTGCAGGTAGTCGGTCAGCGAGCGGACCGAGACCTCGCCCGCCAGTTCGGCGCCGTTGCCGAAATTCATCAGCATATTGACCACGGCGAGGAACGTCGCCGCATCGACCTTGTTTTCCGCGCACACCTCGGCGATCGTCTTGTCGCCGAACCCCAGCGCGATGCCGAAGCGGCTCATCACCTGCAACACGGCATAATGGTCGCACACCAGATCGCACATTCTGTCGTCGCCCGTATATCCACCATTTTTATACATAGAGATAGGTATTATTTTCCGTGCACAAATATATCCGGACAAGGCCCGTGCCGCAATACCTAAAACAGGGTATTTTCAACGGCGGCCGATGTCCGCGTAAGTCGTCTGCAGCATCGTGCGGCCGACGTCGAGCAGTTCGGGATTCGTCGCCGTCACCACCCGGTCGCCCGTTGCGTCCCACACCGCCTCGCCCGAGGCGTCGACCACGCCGAAACCGTCGTTAAAGGTGTAGTAGGCGAACTTGCGGGGCGGCTCCGGTGCGAAAATGTCCTTGCTGTAATCGAAATCGTCGTGCGCGACACCCAGCTGCGCCAGCAGCGTCGCGGCGATGTCGATCTGCGCGGCGTAATCCTCCACGACGCGCGGCCCTGCGACCGCACCGCCCGTCCAGATCATCGGAATGCGGTGGCGCAGCGGCTCGTTGTAGGTCAGCGTCCGCGGATAGGGGTAGCCGTGATCGGCGACCAGCACCACGAGCAGGTCCTTCCACGCGGGAGAGGCCTTCAGGCGGTCGATCATCTTCCCGACGCATTCGTCGGAAAAGGCCATGGCGTTCAGCACTTTATCGTCGAATTTCGAATAGGGGACGTCGAAGGGCGTATGGCTGCTCAGCGTCAGCAGTCCCGCAAGAAAGGGTTTTCCGGCATCGCTCAGCGCGATTACCCGGTCGGCGAACCAATCGCACATCAGCGCGTCGTCGTAGCCCCAGTCGGCCGCAGGAGCGTCGAAACGCAGGTCTTTCTGCCAGGTCAGCTCCTGCCACCCCGTGGCGTACATATAGGATGCCTGGTTCGTGAAATTGAGGTCGCCGCCATAGGCAAAGCTCGTGGCGTAACCTTCGCCGGCCAGCGAACGGGCCACCGAAGGCAGGTTGCGGCTCTTGGCCGGAAGTTTCATGATCGACATACGCGTCTGGGCCGGGAATCCGCTCAGGATCGCCACCTCGCCGCGGTCGGTGCGGAACGAGTTGGCGAAAAAATTCTCGAACCAGATGCCCTCGCCTTTCAGCCGCTGCATATAGGGCATGACGGGTTGGCCGTCGACCTCGGCATCCATGACCGTGCGGGCGAAGCTCTCCAGAATGACGATCACCACATTGGGCCGAGCGGTGTTCAGCACCGGCTCCGAAGCGCCCGCCGCCGGACCGTTGCCCCGCAGGGCGTCGAACTTTTCGGCCCGCGTCGTCTCGTCGAAGAAGGGATATTCGTCGGCATAATCGACCCGCTCGCCCAGACTGGCGAGGAACGAAAAGACGGGATTCGTGGCGGCATGGTTCAGGAACTGCGTCGGACTGAAATAGACCTTCGAGACATTGGCCACCGAAGCCCCCGTGCCGCCGCGGATGGCCAGGAAATCGAATCCGGCGAGCATCACGACGGCGAGACTGCCCAGCGAAGCGACCCTCCAGCCGACCGTCCGGCCGTCGAAGATGCCGAGGATACGGCGGTAAGCCCAGATCATCCCCGCGGCATAGACCGCCGCCAGCAGCGTCTGGCGCACGCCCAGCCAAAAGTCGACGCTCGCCATCGCCTCCTCGGGATCGGTGAGGTAGATCAGCACCGTCGAATCGATGCGGAACCCCCAATGCTCGTACAGCGCGACATCGACGGCGAAAATCACGGCCGTCGCCACGGCCACCAGCACGAACCAGCTCGTCAGCACACCCCGCCACACCTTTTCCGGCAGGCGGAACCACAGCGAGAGCAGCGTCACGAGAATCGGCAGCGCGGTGACATATCCCGCAACGGTCATGTCGAGCGTCAGGCCGTGCCACAGCACATCAATCCACCCGCGGAAACCCGCTCCGGCCGCCTCCACGGCGTAATAAGCCATGAACACGGGTTTCTGCACGGCCATCATCACAACGGTCGCGGCAAATACGGCAATCGGGAAAGCGAGTTTTCTGCGCATCGGTTCGTTCACACTTTTTTGATTTTAGGCGAGATAGTTTCGGGCATCGCGCAGCACGGGACGGATGGGCAGTACTTTCGGTACGGCCCATTCGTCACGCGCAAGGGATGTGCGAAAATAGCCGCATAAAATCGAAAAACTATATTTTCTCGCCGTAGGCCAGGTCCCCCGCGTCACCGATGCCGGGGACGATGTAGGCCCGCGAGGTCAGCTCCTCGTCGACAACCGCCGTCCAGATGGTCGTGGTCTTGCGCGGCATGTTCTTCATCGCATAGTCGAGCCCCTGCTCGCTGGCAACGACCGCCGCGACATGGGTATAGGCCGGCGTGCCGCCCTTCTCGCACAGCGCATTGTAGGTCAGCACGAGCGACGACCCCGTGGCCAGCATCGGATCGACCAGCAGCAGCGTCTTGCCCTCCAGACTGCCGCACGAGATGTACTCGACCTTCACGGTGAACTTGCCGTCCTTGGTGCTCTTGCGGTAGGCCGACACAAAGGCATTCTGGGCGTCGTCAAAGTAGTTCAGAAATCCCTGATGGTAGGGAAGCCCCGCACGAAGGATCGTCGCCACGACGAGCTGGTCGTCGATCATCTCGACGGTGGCCTCGCCCAGCGGCGTCTCGACCACACACGGCTTGTAGTTGAGCGCCTTCGAAATCTCGTAGGCCGTGATCTCGCCGATACGCTCCATGTTGCGGCGGAAACGCATCGAGTCCTTCTGAATCTGTTTGTCACGGATCTGGGCGATGAATTTGTTGAGAACCGTGTTCTGCTCGGAGAGGATATGCAACGTCATAAATCGGGTGAAGGTTTGGTTGTCAATAGAGGAAATTGTTGAACGGATAGCGCCCGGCGTGGATTTCACGCACCATGCCGTACAAATCCGAACGGAATTTTTCGAGGTTGGCCTTCGTCCGCGCCGAGAGGAAGATACACGGCGTGTTGGCCCGCGCAATCCAGCTCTGCTTCAGCTCGTCCAGCGAACGGTTCTCGCGCGTCGGGGGCGTCAGGTCGTCTTCGTCCTTCTCGACATAGGTGTAGGCGTCGACCTTGTTGAAGACCAGGTAGACGGGCTTGTCGCCTGCGCCGATCTCCTGCAGGGTCTGTTTCACCACGTCGATCTGCTCCTCGAACTGCGGGTGCGAAATGTCCACCACATGCACCAGCAGGTCGGCTTCGCGCACCTCGTCCAGCGTCGATTTGAACGACTCGATCAACTCCGTGGGGAGTTTTCTAATAAACCCTACGGTATCAGAGAGCAGGAAAGGTAAATTGTCGAACACCACCTTGCGGACCGTGGTGTCCAGCGTGGCAAAGAGTTTGTTCTCGGCAAAGACCTCGCTCTTGGAGATGAGGTTCATCAGCGTCGATTTCCCCACGTTGGTATAGCCCACCAGCGCCACGCGGACCATTGCGCCGCGGTTCGAACGCTGCACGGCCATCTGACGGTCGATCTTCTTCAGGTCCTCCTTCAGTTTGGCGATACGGTTGCGGATAATACGCCGGTCGGTTTCGATCTCGCGCTCTCCGGCACCGCCGCGGGTCCCCGTGCCGCCCCGCTGGCGTTCGAGGTGGGTCCACATACCCGACAGCCGGGGCAGCATGTATTCATAATTGGCCAGCTGCACCTGCGTCTTGGCATAGGCCGTCTGGGCCCGGGACATGAAGATGTCCAGAATCAGGCGCGTGCGGTCCAACAGGCGGCAGGGCATCTCCTTCTCGATATTGCGCGTCTGCGAAGGAGTCAGCTCGTCGTCGAAGATCACCACGTCGATCTCGTTCTCCTTGCAATACCCGGCAATCTCCTCCAGCTTGCCCGGTCCCACGTAGATACGCGACGACGGCTGCGGCAGGCGCTGGGTGAAGCGTTTCACCGAGCGGATGTCGGCCGTCTCGGCCAGGAACTCCAGTTCTTCGAGGAACTCCTCGGCCTGCCGCGGGTCCTGATTGTCGCGGATGACGGAGACCAGCACGGCGCGTTCGCGGTTATCGGTCGATGCCGCAGCATCGGCCGCGGGATTATTTTTGCTCTCTTCCAAAATTGTCTTTACCATTTAAATCCGTTAATTCCGGTCTCCCCGGAACTTCTCTGTATGTTGCAAACACGATGCTACAAATAAGGGTATCCGCCCGAAAGCAGGATACCCTCAAAAAGTTCAGCCATACGCCTCAATTCTGCACACGAAAATCGACCGGCAGGGTGAATTTCACACGCACCGTCTGATTGCGCTGCTTCCCGGGGCTCCATTTCGGCGATTTGTTCAGCACGCGGACCGCCTCTTCGGCCAGCGAACGGTCGGGGGCCTGCAACACCTCGACATTGGTCAGACGGCCGTCCTTGTCGATCACGAACGAGAGAACCACGCGACCGTGGATATTGTTCTCGAGGGCGATTTGCGGGAATTTCACGTTCTGCATCACCCAGGCCCGGAAGGTTTCGATGGTCCCGTCCATAAACGACGGCATCGTCTCGGCCACCAGGAAAACCTCGTCGTCAACGACCGATTCGGGTTCCACCGGAACCAACTCAATCGGCGTCATCTCGTCAAATTCATTAAACGGGATATCCGTCTGAATTTTCCGGTCGTTCCGGACAATCTGGATCACATCCGCAATGGGCTTGATCTCGACCTTACGGGCCGTCTCGCGGGGTTTCTCGCGGGTGATTTCAGTCATCTCCACCTCGACCGGCGCATAGGTCAGGTCGGGCTGTTCGATCCGGTACTCTTTCGGCGTATAAGCGAATGCGGTGACAACCAGAACCAGAGTCACCACCAAGCCGATCTCCAACAGGAGGCCGCGCTTATTCCCAAGGTCCGCTTTGAATGATTTTTTTGTCTCCATATCAATCAGATTTAAGGGTTGGTACGCGAATCGAGGCAGCCGTATTTAAAACGAAATTCCACCCGGCTGCCGGGCGGAATTTCCAATCTCCCGACGGGATTAGTTCTGTACGCGGAAATCTACCGGGAGGGTGTACTTGACACGCACCACCTGGTTGCGCTGCTTGCCCGGGCTCCATTTCGGCGACTTGCTCAGCACGCGGATGGCCTCCTCGGAGAGCGAGCGGTCGGGAGTCTGCAGCACCTGAATGTTGGTCAGACGGCCGTCCTTCTCGATCACGAACGAGAGAACCACGCGGCCCTGGATACCGTTCTCAAGGGCGATCTGCGGGAATTTCACGTTCTGCTGCACCCAGTTGCGGAAGGTATTGAGGTCTCCGCCCTGGAACGAAGGCATGGTCTCGGCAATCAGGAACGGCTGGTCGTCCTCGATGGTCTCCTCGGCCACCTCGACCTGCTGGATCACCTCGGTATTCTCGTCGAACTCGGCGAAATCGACCTCGGTGGTGATCTTCGTGTCGTTGGTCACGACCTGCAACAGGTCGGTGATGACCTTCAGCTCCACCTTTCGGGGAGCCTCGGGCGGCTTCTGGTCCTGACGGGTGATCTCGGTGATCTCCTCTTCGACAATAGCTACCTGCAAATCGAGTTTTTCAATTTTGCGCTCCTTCGGAGTGTACGCAAAAGCTGCGATCACGCAGAACAGCGCAACGACAAGACCGATTTCGAGCAGAAGACCCCGCTTGTTCTGAAGGTCCGCTTTGGGTGATTTCTTGATTTCCATCTATTATAAAATTTTTTAATTGTTCGGGTATAAGCGCGTATGGACACGCTATGCACCACAAATATATGGATAAAAATTCAAAAATGCACAGCCGGGTGCAAAAATCTTCGTTTTTTGCCTACTTTTGTCGGGTAAAAGAGCTTCAGAATCGACAAAAATGGCTGACCGCGAAACATTATACGGTAAAACACCCGAGGAACTCGCCGCCCTGTGCGGCGGGCTGGGCATGCCGCGTTTCGCCGCGCGGCAGATCGCCCGCTGGCTCTACGTCCGCCATACGGAGGACCCGCTGCTGATGACCGACATCGCCGCCGCGCACCGCCAGCAGCTCGCCGAAGCATTCGCTCCGGCATTCAGCGCCCCCGAACGGGTCACGGAGTCGGCCGACGGGACGAAAAAATACCTGTTCCGCATCGCCGGAGGGCATTTCATCGAATCGGCCTACATCCCCGACGGCGAGCGGGCCACGCTCTGCGTCTCGTCGCAGGCCGGATGCCGCATGGGGTGTAAATTCTGCGCCACGGGGCGGCAGGGGCTCCAGCGGTCGCTCACGGCGGCCGAAATCCTCAACCAGATCGTCTCGCTGCCTGAACGCGACCGGCTCACCAACGTGGTGTTCATGGGCATGGGCGAACCGCTCGACAACACGGACGAGGTGTTGCGGGCGCTCGAAATCCTCACCGCCGAATGGGGCTTCGGCTGGTCGCCGACGCGCATCACGCTCTCCACGGCGGGCGTCGTGCCCGAACTGCGGCGGCTGCTCGACGCCACGAAGGTCCACCTCGCGGTGAGCCTTCACAACCCCGTTTCGGAGGAGCGGGCCGAAATCATGCCCGTCGAACGGGCGTGGCCGATCGCCGAGGTCGCCGCTATCCTGCGCGAATACGATTTCACCCACCAGCGGCGGGTGTCGTTCGAATACATCGTGATGAGCGGGCTGAACGACTCGCCGCGCCACATCCGGGAGCTGACGCGCCTGCTGAACGGCATCAAATGCCGCATCAACCTGATCCGGTTTCACAAGATTCCCGATTCGCCCTATTTTTCGCCCGACGACGCGGCGATGGTCCGCTTCCGCGACGCACTGACAGCCAAGGGCATTCAGACCACGATCCGCGCCTCCCGCGGCGAGGACATCCAGGCCGCCTGCGGGTTATTGAGCACCCGCCTAAGAGGCGGGCTTTAGAGGCCCCGGTTAAAAACCGGGTTCTAAGGGCGGAGAAGCCTTATCCGGCTGTCGGGCCAGTTCTGCGCTGCCACCCTCGAAAGCCGTTTTTTAAACGACCGGTGCGGTTTTTGCGTCCATCACGAAAAAACAAATGTATATGAAAAAACTGATTTTTATACTGACGCTGGCGCTCTGCGCGGGCGCCGTGCAGGCCCAGGTGAAATTCGAGACCAAATCGACCGACGCCGTGCGCGAAATGGCCGTCAAACAGGGCAAACTGGTCTTCATCGACCTCTACGCCGACTGGTGTCCGCCGTGCCGGATGATGGAACGGGAGGTTTTCTCGCGCAAGGACGTGGGTGAATTCATGGACCAGCGCTTCGTGGCCGCCAAGTACAACACCGACAAGTCCACGGGCCGCGACCTGCTGAAGAAATACGGCAGCGGCTCCATTCCGCTCTACCTCGTGTTCGACACCGAAGGCGAACTGCTGGGCCGCATCACGGGCGCCGCCGATGCCGAGACCTTTATGGATAACCTCCGCACGATCATCGCCCGGCAGAAGCCGCTTAAAAAGCGGCCTTAAGAACAGCGAGCCAAGACTCACTCCGACCTCATCTGCGTTGCCGCGGCTGTCGTTTACTGCCTGCCGTCGCAGCGACACATCCCGGAAGCATCTATTTTTTGGGCGTGTAAACCACCTTTTTGGTCTCAAAGAAATCCTCTTCAAAGAAACGCGGAATGTCGTAGATATACCACCGTTTGCCGGTGAGGGCCAGCTCTTCGGCTAGCTCGCCGCCCTTGAGGTAGAGGATGCCGTTCGGGAGCGAGCCTTTCTCGCCCCGCTCGATCCGGTTCCAGACCCATTTCACGAACTCCGGCATAGCCGTCACGGCCCGCGACACCACATAGTCGAAACGCTCCGTCAGCGTCTCGACCCGCACGCAGCGGGGCGTGAGGTTCTCCAGCCCGAGGCTCGCCGCAACGCCCTCGACCACGGTTATCTTCTTGCGGATGGAGTCCGCAGCGGTGAAATGCGCCCCTGGAAAGAGGATTGCCAGGGGCACCGAAGGGAATCCGCCGCCGCATCCCACGTCGAGGATACGCGCACCGTCGCCGAACGTGCAGACTTTGGCAATGGCCAGCGAGTGCAGCACGTGACGCAGGTAAAGCTGGTCGAAATCCTTGCGCGAGACGACGTTGATCTTCGCGTTCCAGTCGGCATAAAGGCCGTACAGCGCCGCGAATCGTTCGCGCTGCACATCGGTAAGGTCCGGAAAATATTTGTCGAGCAGTTCCAATTTTTAATGCTTAATTTTTCATTTTTAATTTCTCACCGCTCATCCCCCTGGGCGATGAGTTTGCACATCTGCTCCCGGGCGCGGTGTATCTGGGTTTTGACCGTCCCCAGCGGCAGGGAGAGCTTCGCGGCGATCTCCTCGTAGGAGTACTCTTCGAAAAAACGCATCAGGATCAGCTGCCGGTAGCGGGGCGCCAGCCGGTCGAGGTACTGCTCGATCTGCGACCGCTGCTGAAGGTTGATGACGCTCTCCTCAGGGGTCGGGGCGCTCGACGCCGGGGCAAAGAAGCGGTCGTCGATCGACAGGTCGTCCTGACGGCGCCGCACGAAATCGATGAAGGTGTTGCGGGCGATGGTGTAGACCCACTGCCCGAAGGTGTAGTCGGAACTGTAACGGTGGATGTTGATATAGACTTTGATGAACGTCTCCTGCAGCAGGTCGTCGGCGTCGTTCGCCCCGCCCAGCCGCTGCACGAACAGCCGGTGGATCGCATCGCGGTAACGGTTGAAGAGGTATTCGAAGGCGGTATTATCCCCCTCGAGCACCCGGCCGACCAGTTCGCGGTCCTCGGCTACGATATAGTCGGCTATCTCCATACGCGGTCGTCCCGGCGAAGCAGCATCGCCCCCACGGCTGCGGCCCACAGCGGGCTCAGCAGGTCGTAGATAAAATAGCGGCCCATAATCCCGTCCTCGCCCAGCCGCCGCGCGACGCGCCGCACCTCGAGGGCCACGACGACGTAACGGATCACGAGCAGCGCCAGCGCCGCGAGCTTGTATTCCAGGGGCATCACCGCCAGGGCGCAGATCACCGTAATGAAAAAGAGCGACCGCGAACCCAGTTCCCAGCGGACAAAGGTGCGCACGGCCTGCGGATAGAAACGGAACGCCGAGCCGTAGTAGCGCAGCTGGCTCATCCACCAGCCCATGCCGCCCCACGTCTTTTCGCGCAGCGTGGCTCGCGGCGAGAGGATGACGCTCACGTTGTCGCGCGTCATGACCCGCTGCATGAACAGGTCGTCCTCGCCGATGTTCATATTGAGGTGGCTGAATCCGTTGGCGCCGAAATAGATACGTTTGGTGAAGCCGTAGTTGTGGAGCGTTCCCCGGTAGGCGCGGCGTTGCACGGCCCGGGCGATCCAGTTGGCGGAGTGCATCATCCGTCCGGTGCGCATCATGTAATTCGCAAATCCCTTCCTGCGCTCCACGCCGCAATACCCCACGACGATTTCGCCGCGCATGAAACCCTTGGCCATCAGCGACAGCCAGCGGTCGGTCTGCGGCACGGCGTCGGTCGAGGTGAAGACCATGCACTCGTAATGGGCCGACTTGATGCCCACATTGAGGGCCATCTTGCGCGAGATCGGGAAACGCGGATCGAGCTGGATCTTTGTCGTGGTGATCTGCGGAAACGACTGCTTGAGCCGCGCGAGGTCCTCGTAAAAATCCGCGTCGTGACCCACGTAGACGATCACCACCTCGAAATCGGGGTAGTTCTGAGCCAAGATCAGCGGCAGACGCTCCTCGACGAACGAATAATCCTCGGAAAAGAGCGGCACGACCACCGACACGGGCGGTTCCTCCTCCATCTCCGCCGCACGCCGGTTGTTCTTGTACCCGGGGATGCGGCCGTAGACGAAAATATAGTAATAGAACTGCACACCTAACAGGAGGAGCATCGCCCCCGCGAGGGCAGCCCCTTCCCAGCCGTAGCATGCCAGAAATTTATCGATGAATTGCATATTGGCGAAATATGCGCAAAGATAGAAATATTTTGTGTATTTTTGCCGAATAGTTGAGTATGAAATTTACCCTGCAACATAAAGACCCGTCGTCCCGCGCCCGCGCGGGCGAACTCGAGACCGACCACGGCACGATCCGCACGCCGATCTTCATGCCCGTGGGCACGGCGGCCACCGTCAAAGGCATCTTCCACCGCGACGTGCGCGACGAGGCGCGGGCACAGATCATCCTGGCCAACACCTATCACCTCTACCTGCGTCCCGGCATGGAGATTCTCGAACGGGCCGGCGGCGTGCACCGCTTCTCGACCTGGGAGGGACCGATGCTCACCGACAGCGGCGGATTTCAGGTCTTCTCGCTCGCGGCGTGCCGCAAACTCAAGGAGGAGGGATGCCATTTCCGGTCGCACATCGACGGTTCGAAGCACCTCTTCACGCCCGAAAGCGTGATCGACACCGAGCGGACAATCGGCGCCGACATCATGATGGCCTTCGACGAATGTCCCCCGGGCGACGCCCCGCGCGAATACGCCGCCAAGTCGCTGGACCTCACGGAGCGGTGGCTCGACCGCTGTTTCAACCAATATCACCGGACCTCGCCGAAATACGGCCATTACCAGGCCTTGTTCCCCATCGTGCAGGGATGCACCTACCCGGACCTCCGCGCCCGGGCCGCCGAGAACGTAAAACAATACGACGCAGACGGTTACGCCATCGGCGGACTGGCCGTCGGCGAACCGACCGAGGTGATGTACGAAATGATCGACGTGGTCAACGCCATCCTGCCGGAGGACCGTCCGCGTTATCTGATGGGAGTCGGCACGCCGGTGAACATCCTCGAAGGCATTGCGCGGGGCGTCGACATGTTCGACTGCGTGATGCCGACGCGCAACGGCCGCAACGGGCAACTGTTCACGGCCGAAGGGGTCATCAACATCCGCAACAAAAAATGGGAGGACGATTTTTCGCCGATCGACCCCGCAGGAACGGCCTTCGTCGACACGCTCTACTCGAAAGCCTACCTCCACCACCTGACGGTCTGCGGCGAGATGCTCGCGGCGCAGATCGCCTCGCTGCACAACATCGCCTTCTACCTGCGGCTGGTGGGCGCGGCCCGCGAACACATCCTCGCCGGGGATTTCGCGGCGTGGAAAGAGGAGATGGTCGCCAAACTGCAAAAAAGGCTCTAAACGATGAAAATGCGCTTTCCGGGGTTCAAGATTCTGGACCGTTACATACTGGGGAAATTCCTGACGACCTATTTCTTCGCCATCGCCATGATCATCATCATCGTGGTGGTCTTCGACTATGTGGAGAAGATCGACGATTTCACGGAGCTGCACGCCCCCTTGAAATCGGTCATCCTGGACTATTACCTCAATTTCATCCCCTATTTCATCAACCAGTTCAGCGGCCTGTTCACGTTCATCGCCTGCATCTTCTTCACCTCGAAGATGGCCTACCAGACCGAAATCGTGGCCATGCTCTCGGGCGGCATGTCGTTTCAGCGGCTGATGTGGCCCTATTTCCTCGGTGCGCTGATCATCGCCTCGCTGTCGCTGACGCTCAACCTCTGGCTGATCCCCATTTCGCAGCGGCACATCGTCAATTTCGAACAGCAGTACATCAAGCGCAAGCAGAATACCAAGTTCAACCGCCACATCTACCGCCAGATCGAACCCGGCATCTTCGCCTACATCCGCGGCTACAACGACGGAGCCCGCCAGGCGTCGTTCTTCGCCCTGGAACGCTACTACAGCGGCACGATGACCCATTCGCTCGAGGCTTCCGACGTGAAATTCAACCCCGAAACCAGACGGTGGACCGCTCCGCGGTACACCAAACGCGAATTCGACTCGCTGGGCATGGAGACCTTCGAGCAGTTCCGCAACCTCGACACGCTGATCAACCTCGACGTCACGGAACTGGGCGAGATCAACGACCTGATCCAGACCATGAACATCACGGAGCTCAACGACTTCCTCGGCCAGCAGCGGGCCAAGGGCTCCGACTCGATCAACATCATCGAGGTCGAGAAACACGCCCGCTACGCCTATCCGCTCTCGACCTTCATCCTGACGCTGATCGGCGTGTCCCTGTCCTCGCGCAAGGTGCGCGGCGGAACGGGACTCCACATCGGCATCGGCACGGGACTGTGCTTCTCGTACATCCTCTTCAACCGCTTCTTCGAGGAGTTCGCCAAGAGCGGAACCCTGCCGCCCGGACTGGCCGTCTGGCTGCCCAACATCATCTACCTCGTCATTGCCGTCTACCTCTACCGGAAGGCGCCGAAATAACCCGTACTTATGGAGAAACGTCCCGATAACTACCTCTCCCGGCTCCGGCAGCAGCCGCTGCTCTGGAACCTCCTGCTGATCGCCGCCCTGATTCTCGCGATGGCCGTCGCCGCCCACATCCTGATGAAGGTCGGCACCCGCCACGGAGCCAGGCGCACCGTGCCCGATTTCTCGGGCGTGGCGTTGCACGACGCCCAGCGCATCGCCCGCAAGCACGACCTGCGGCTGCACATCAACGACTCGCTGTTCGTGCCCGCCTACGAGGGCGGCATCGTCCTCGACCAACTGCCCGAAGGGGGCGTGGAGGTGAAACCCGGCCGCACGGTCTACATCACGATCAACTCCTTCCGCCAGAAGATGGTTCCCGTGCCCTATGTGGCCGGACGTTCGCTGCGGCAGGCCAAGAACATGCTGGAGATCGCCGGACTGGAGATCGCCGAGCTGGTCTACCGCCCCGACATGGCCACCAACTACGTGCTGGAGGAGTACTGCGAAGGGAAACCCGTCACCCCGGCGACCCGCATGGAGGCCGAGATGGGTTCCGGCGTGACGCTTTACGTGGGCGTCGAGGAGGGCCGCGGAACGACCGTGGTGCCGCGGCTGGTGGGACTGCCCCTGATGCAGGCCAAAGGCCGCCTCTGGGAACTGGGGCTCAACGTCGGGAACGTCGATTTCGACGAAGGAGTCAATCTCCTCAACCAGAAAGAGGCGCGGGTTTACGTCCAGATTCCGGGCGCAGAGCACAGCGCCGCACTGGGTTCGAAGGTCAGCCTGCGGCTGACGCTCGACGGACAGAAGGTGGACAAACTCCGGGCCGAGGCCGAGAAGCAGGCACAGGCCGCCGCCGAGGAGCGCCGGCTGGCCGAACAGCAGCGTGCCGACTCGCTCGCGCAGGCGGCGCTGGAGGAGGCTTCGGCGGAACCCGCCGAAGAGCGTCCCGCAGACAACGGCAACGAAGGATTTTTCGACTGATGACCGACGAACGACCGATCGAGGAGCTGGACCCCGAGGTGATTCCGGCGGACGGGGAGGACGAAGAGGAAGCGGGCCTCTATGAGCACTTTGCGGTGACGGCCGACAAGGGGCAGACGCCCATGCGGCTGGACAAGTTCCTGACCGTGAGGATGGAGCACTGCTCGCGCAACCGCATTCAGGCGGCAGCCGACTGCGGCAGCATCCTGGTCAACGGCAAGGCGGCCAAGTCGAGCTACAAGGTCAAACCGCTGGACCGCATCCAGATCGTGATGCCCTATCCGCGGCGCGAGGTGGAGCTCAAGGCCGAGAACATTCCCCTGGACATTCCCTATGAGGATCAATGGCTGCTGCTCGTGGACAAACCCGCCGGGATGGTCGTCCATCCGGGCGTGGGCAACTACGACGGCACGCTGGTCAACGCACTGATGTACCACCTCAACGCGCAGGGAATCCCGGCCGAGGAGCAGAACCGCGCGGGGCTGGTGCACCGCATCGACAAGAACACGTCGGGACTGCTGGTGATCGCCAAGGACGAACAGACCCACGCGCGGCTGGCCAAACAGTTCTTCGACCACACGATCCAGCGCCGCTACGTGGCCCTCGTGTGGGGCAATTTCGAGGAGGACGAAGGGACCATCACGGGTAATATCGGGCGCAGTCCCAAGGACCGGCAGAAGATGTTCGTCTTCGCCGACGGTTCGGACGGCAAGCACGCCGTGACGCATTGGAAGGTCCTGAAACGCTACGGATACGTGACCCTCGTGGAGTGCCGCCTGGAAACGGGACGCACGCACCAGATACGGGTCCACATGGCGTGGATCGGCCACCCGCTGTTCAACGACGAACGCTACGGCGGTGACCGCATCCTCAAGGGCACGACCTTCGCCAAATACCGCCAGTTCATCGACAACTGCTTCGCCGTGATGCCGCGCCATGCCCTGCACGCCCGCCTGCTGGGGTTCGAACACCCCGCGACGCACAAAGAGGTGCTGTTCGAAAGCGAACTCCCGGCCGATTTCCAGTCCCTGCTGGCCAAATGGGACACCTATGTTTCGACGGCTGCGCCGGTCGAAACAGAATGAAAAATAAAAAATTAAGAATTAAAAATTGAGGCAGAACGTTATTGCAGACACGGCATTTTCAGGGAATTACCGGAATGCCACGGCTGCCAATCAGGTTGTCGCGTCGGGTAAAAGATCGCACCGCAATGACGACCGGCCCGATAATTTTTCATTTTTAATTCTTAATTATTAATTGTGAAACCATGTTTCTGCCGACGACCATCAAGGAGGTCCGCGCACGCGGATGGGATCAGCTCGACGTGATCCTTTTCTCGGGCGACGCCTACATCGACCACCCGGCATTCGGGGCGGCCGTCGTGGGACGGCTGCTCGAAGCCGAGGGCTACCGCGTGGCGATCGTTCCCCAGCCCAACTGGCGCGACGACCTGCGCGATTTCACCAAGCTGGGCGCCCCGCGGCTCTTTTTCGGGGTCTCAGGCGGGGCGATGGACTCGATGGTCAATCATTACACGGCCAATATCCGTCTGCGAAGCGACGACGCCTACACCCCCGGCGGCAAAGCGGGATTCCGTCCCGACCACGCCGTGACGGTCTATTCGCAAATACTGAAACTTCTCTTTCCGCACGTTCCGGTGGTCGTCGGGGGCATCGAAGCCTCGCTGCGCCGCCTGACCCACTACGACTACTGGAGCGACTCGCTGAAGCCCTCCATACTGGTTGATTCGGGCGCCGACCTGCTGATTTACGGCATGGGCGAACGGGTCGTGCAGGAGGTCGCCCGGGCGATGCGTAACGGATACAACGCCAAGCTGCTGCGCAAAATCCGGCAGGTGGCCTTCCTCTCCGACGAAAACTACGTCGCGCGGCTCGATCCCGCGACGACGATCCGCCTCAACGGATATGAAGAGTGTCTGCGCAGCAAGGCCGCCTTCGGCGAGAATTTCACGGTCATCGAGACCCAGAGCAACCTGATGGAACCCACGGCAACGCTCGTGGAGGCCGTCGGCGACCGTTACGCGGTCGTCACGCCCGCCAACACGACGCTCACGACCGACGAACTAGACCACTCGTTCGACCTCCCCTATGAACGCGCTCCGCATCCGCGTTACGCGGGCAAGGGGGACATTCCGGCGTGGGAGATGATCAAACATTCGGTGAACATCCACCGCGGCTGTTTCGGAGGCTGTTCGTTCTGCACCATCTCGGCCCATCAGGGCAAATTCATCCATTCGCGCAGCGAGCGTTCGATACTCGCCGAGGTGGAGAAAATTGCCAAAATGCCCGGATTCAAGGGATATTTATCGGATGTCGGAGCCCCTTCGGCGAATATGTACCGCATGGGCGGCCGCGACCGCGAGCTGTGCCGCAAGTGCCGCCGTGCGTCGTGCCTCCACCCGGTGCTGTGCTCCAACCTCGACAACGACCACCGGCCGCTGCTGGCCCTTTATGAAAAGATTCGTGCTGTCAAAGGTATCAAGAAGGCCTTTATCGGCAGCGGCATTCGTTACGACCTGTTCGACCGGTCGCCCTATCTGGAGACCGTGCTGAAACACCACACCTCGGGGCGGCTTAAAGTGGCGCCTGAGCACACGGAGGATAACGTGCTGAAACTGATGCGCAAACCGCCGTTCGCACTATTCGAGCGGCTGACCGACGATTTCCATCGCATTTGCAGCCAGGAACAGCTGCCCTTTCAGTTAATCCCTTATTTCATCTCGTCGCATCCGGGATGCACCGAGCAGGACATGAAATCGCTGGCCGGCAAGGTGTTGGGAAAACTGCATTTCAACCTCGAGCAGGTGCAGGACCTCACGCCCACGCCCATGACCCTCTCGTCGGTGATGTTCTACACCGGGGAGAATCCCTACACCCACGAAAAGATCTATGTAGCCCGTTCGCAGGACGAAAAGCGGCGGCAGAAATCGTATTTCTTCGGCGAGAAAGCACGCCCGGGACAGCGGCCGGTCCGGAAAGGCGGTCCGGGATTCCGTACGGAGCGGAAATTCACGAAAAAAGGCTGACGAAAACGTCAGCTTTTTTTATGATCGTAACGGAAGCAGCGCAGAACCGCATCGGAAAAGACCCGCCCTGCCATCGCCCCTAAAAGCGCTTTCTTAAAGCGCGGGTTTGAGCAGGCCGAAGAGCAGGCAGGCGATCACGAACGTCACGACGATATTGAAAGTCTGCGCCGCGAGGAACGACCAGAGGACATTGCGGTTCTCCTTCGAAATGATGTCCTTGAGGCGCGTGTCGAGGCCGATGCAGACGAACGCCAGCGAGAAGAAGACCGTCGAGAACATCTTCGCCACACCCGGTTCGAGGAGTTTTCCTTTGGCACTGAGCGTAAAGAGGCCGTTCGACTGGCAGAGGCTGAAAACAAGCGACGCGGCGACGAACCCGATGATGAACTTGGGGAACTTCTCCCAGACGATGCCCAGCGAGGGAGCCTGGCTGCCCTTCTCGCCGCGGGTCGAAAGATAGAGCGCAATGAAGAACGCCACGACGCCGATCAGCACGTTCTGCGCCGCCTTGATGATCACGGCATGCTGGTTGGCGACCTCGCCGACGATCATGCTCGACGCAGCAACGCCCGACGTGGTGTCGATCGTACCGCCGATCCACGCCCCGGCGACCTCCTCGGCCACCTCGGGAGCGAACAGATGCGGCAGGATCAGGTTCGCCAGCCACGGCATGAGGTAGATCATCGGAACGACGACGATCAGCACCAGCGAGACGATATAGGAGAGTTTCTTGTCGTCGCCGCCCGCCACACGCGATGCCGTGATGCAGGCCGAAACGCCGCAGATCGAGACTCCGCTCGAAAGGATCATCGCCGAGCGTTCGTCGACCTTCATGCGGCGCGAGAGCCAGAAGGCGAAGAACCACACGACGGCGACCACGAGGCACGCCTGCACAAGGCCGAAGACGCCCGATTTCATCACATCGCTGAACAGGATGGTGGCACCGAGGCACACCACGCCGATTTTGATGAAGAACTCGCCCTGGATGGCGGGTTTCATCCATGCCGGAACGCGCCACACGTTGCGGATCAGGAGGCCGAACAGCACCGAGAAAAAGACCGATTCGAAGCCGTAGTACGACACGGCCGGAATCTTGGCCACGACCTGCGCCAGCAGCGAAACGGCGAAAACGACGACCAGCGACGGCAGCAATCCTTTGAGGGGACGCCGCAGCAGCAGGCAGCCGACGTAGAGCACCACCAGCACGATGGCGAACAAGACGGCGATATTATACCATGCCACCTCGCCCACGAGGGTCGAGGGAACACTCGGCAGGTCGGCGGGGATGAGCGCCGCAAGCAGCAGCAGCGGAATCGAGACCCAGACCACCACCCAGTCCTCGACGCGGAGTTGTTCGATAAAGTTTTTCATAGCAAAAAGCAAGTTTGTTTTTCGTTCGGGTTTCCGTCTAAGACGGTTGTTATTCGCGGCGTGCCGCCGCGTTTGCAAATTGGACCCACCCCCAAACCCCCGCCTTGGCGGGGGCTTGTCGCAACGCGACCGGAATGCAGTCGTAATTACGCTAAAAAATTCCGCTCAGCATCAGCGACACGACGTTGCGGTTCGAAACGGCGGGCGACGCATAGTCCTCATATGTATAGTTGAGCTGGCAGCGGAGGTATTTCACCGGATGCCACAGGAGGCCCGCCGTATAGTTGGTCTGACGGGAGGCGCTCAGGGAGGTGTCCTCGCGGAAGGTGTCGTAGCGAACCACGGGCATCAGCGTCCGCGTCACGCGCCAGCCGCCCACGGCATACCAGCCGTCGCTGTCCAGTTCGCCCGCAGCTTCGGGAAGCCCCGTCGTGCCGCAGATATACTCCGCACGGACCACCACGGGACCGCGGTCGTAGCAGGCCCCCGCACCGTAGCGGACACGTTTGAGGTAGTCGGCGCCGTATTCGCCCCAGTAGTAAGAGCCGGCGATTTGCAGTCCGGCGGCGGGGCGCAGCGTCAGACGCGCCACGATGTCCTTCGATTTGTTCTTGTCCTTGACGTTGAGCCCTTCGCCGTTGAAGACCCCGAAATTATAGCTCAGGATGCTGAAATCACCGCGTTTGAGAAAGCTGCCGTAGAGCATCGCGCCCATGTCGCGGCCTGTGGCCGAAAGCCCGCAGATGTCATTGAAGCCCATCAGCCGGCGCAGGGGAAGCGGATATTCGATGAACTCGTATTTGAGGGGGACATATTCGGTGTTCTCGATCGAGAAGGGGAGTTTGAATTCCCCGAGCTGGAAATTCAGCTGGTCGAAAGGCCGGTAGCGGAGGTAGGCGTCGACGATCTTCGGCGAGACGAACTCGACCTGCACCCGGTAGTCGAGTTTCGGGACGATGCCGCCCGCCAGGTTCAGGCGCACGCGCTTGATGAAAAAGGACGAGGAGTTGTCCGACCACTCGTAGCCCGCCTGCACATAACCCGAGATTTCGGGCAGGCGGGAGAGGATTTTGTCCCACGTCGAGGTTTTGGCTTTCAGGGCTTCGATTTCGGCCGAAAGCTCCGCGACGGAGGGTTCGGCAGCGGATTCCTGGGCACGTACCCCGAGGCAAAGCAGCAAAAAGAGCAGCGTAACGATCGGTTTCATAGGCAGCTATCTTGAATTCGGTACAAAAGTCGCAAATTCTTCGCTGCGGGTCAATACGCGAAAATACCTAAAAAGGGCCGGACAAAGCCGGCCCTTCAGTCGAAATGCCCCGGGGACGCATTACCGCGGCATCGGGAACGAAAGCGTACGTGCGTCGAGGTAGGCGTCGGGGAAGGGACTCCAGTTCCACGCCTGTCCGTTCGAAAGGGTGAAATGACCGCCCAGGCGCAGCGTGTTGTTGTCGATCACCGTGACGCGCGAAGGCAGGTTCTCCCGCTGGATCACCACCACCGAGGTCATCGACACCGTGGGTTTGGTCCGGATCGGCGCCATCGTCCTGTAATCGGGCTTCCACGGCGACAGATGCGCCACCGAATCGGGAAGCGTGAACCCCGGAAGCCGGGTCGTATCGCGTTTGAAATCGAATTTCGGCTCCTGAGCCGAGGCGGCGAGCGCAACGACGAGCGCAACAGCCGCAAGCAACATCCTTCTCATAGTTTTCCCCTTTTATCTTTCATTATCAGTAACGTTAAAACACCTCCCGTAGTATGCGCACCGACTGCACGGCACTGATAGCATCGAGATGATAGCCGAAATAGGACAACATAGCACTCAAAAAGTCCGACCGCCGCTCGCGGTTCAGCCCCACTTCACCCAGCCGCCGCACGTCGCAGTGCAGCATCGTGTCGAGCAGCGCGGCGCACTCCTGCGTCATCACACCCGGGTGGGCGGGCCGCACGGGGGTGTACAATCCCTCGCGGATGTCGAACCACGCCCCCGGCGTATAATCGTTGCCCGGGCGGTAGCCCAGCAGGCGGCTCAGGTTGGCAAGGAACCAGAGGTGGAAATTCGAAACCCCGTCGTCCATCGCATCCAGCGCCTCGGCCGAGCTCCACACGAACTCGAAAAGCGGCTCGTTGCCCTCGCTCTCACGAACCAGGCGGTACAAAACTTCGGCCATAAAGAGCGCCATGGTCGATTTGCGGACATCGAACGGCAGGCTTTGCAGCGCAAATCCCGCACGCACCTCCTTGAAGCGGTCCATCTGCTGACGCGGAGATTCCAGCCCCTCGAACTCGACGGGAAACATCGGCTGGAACAGCGCCAACTTCGAACCCCGGCCGCTGCGGCTGCGGACCCCCTGCACCATATAGCTGCGGCGACCTCCGACGTCGGTCAGCAGGTAGGCGACCATCGACGAATCGCCGTATTTGAGCGTGTGCAGCACGATGCCGCGCCCTTTGTAAGTTTTCACGATACCTTCTTCACATGTACCAGCATCCAGCCGTCGCGGGTTTCGACAGCGACAGGCTTCAGCCCCAGCTTTGCGGCGGCCCCGGTGATGGCCGGAACGTCCTGTTCCAGAAATCCGCTCATCAACAGGTCGCCGCCGGGCGTCAATGCCGCGGCATAGGCCGGCATGTCGGCCAGCAGGATGTTGCGGTTGATGTTCGCCAGGATGAAATCGTAGCTCCGGCCCGCGATGCGCCGAACGTCGCCCAGCAGCGGGGTGATCTGTTCCGCAACGCCGTTGGCCGCGATGTTCTCGCGGCAGCTGCCATCGGCCCAGTCGTCGATGTCCACGGCGTCGACATACGCCGCGCCGCATTTCGCGGCCACAATCGCCAGCACTCCCGTGCCGCTGCCCATGTCGAGGCCCCGGCGTCCGGCAACCCCGAGGTCGAGCACCGCACGCGCCATCAGCCACGTCGTGGCGTGGTGTCCCGTGCCGAACGACATCCGGGGCGTCACGACCACCTCCATCCCGCCTGCGGAAGCCGCCTCGTGGAACGGAGCGCGGATAAGCAGGCGGCCCTCGACGTCGACGGCCGGGAAATCCCGCTCCCAAGGGGCATTCCAGTTCTGCGCCTCGATAAAGGTGTAGCTCCCGACAACACCATAACGTGCCAACAAGCCGTCGACCTGCTCCCGGCAGTCGGCCAGCCGCTCCTGAGGGATATAGGCCTTCAGCACGCCGTCGACGGTCTCGAAACTCTCGAACGGATAGTCGGCCAGTT
Source organism: Alistipes sp. Zagget8 (assembly GCA_001941065.1). Classification (GTDB taxonomy): domain Bacteria; phylum Bacteroidota; class Bacteroidia; order Bacteroidales; family Rikenellaceae; genus Alistipes. Next base: position 189,742 of record MSHJ01000009.1, on the reverse strand, counting down.
CGGCGATCAGAATCCCGGCCTGTTCTTCGTCGGCATACGGGACATTGAGCGCGATGTAATCCATATTATGTAAAATTTTCGTATCTTCGCAAAGACAAAGTTACGATAATTATCGACATTCAGCGGATCGGAGATGGCAGAAAATACGAAAAAGTGGGAGGAGGTCGGACGCCGCTACCGCACGTACATCAAATTGGAAAAACGGCTCTCGAAAAACACCGTCGAGTCGTATATGCGCGACCTGAGGCAGTTCGCCCATTTCATCCTGCGACAGTGGGACGTAGCGCCCCACAAGGTCGAGGAGGCGATGGTCGAGCGTTACATGGCGTGGCTCTACGACAAGGGCCGCGAAAAAACATCGCAGGCAAGGGCCCTGAGCGGCGTAAAGAGCTTTTTCAATTTCCTGATGATTAGCGACAAAATCGAATCGTCACCGGCGGAGTTCGTCCTGACGCCCAAGTTCGGACGCCAGCTGCCCGACGTGCTGACGACCCCGGAGATAGACCGCATCATCGCCGCCGTGGACACCTCGACGCCCAAGGGGCTGCGCGACTGCGCCATGCTCGAGGTGCTCTACTCGTGCGGACTGCGCGTTTCGGAACTCACGTCGCTGAGGATGCAGGACCTCTTTTTCGGCGAGGGGTACATCCGCGTCATCGGCAAAGGCGACAAACAGCGGCTGGTGCCCGTCAGCGCGACGGCCCGCGACCGTATTCAGCGCTACCTCGAAAAGCGGAGGAGCGCCCGGGCCAGCGAGGAGATCGTATTCCTGAACAACCGCGGCGGGCAGCTCACCCGGGTCATGATCTTCACCATCCTCAAAGAGGCCGCACGCCGGGCCGGAATCACCAAGCGCATCAGTCCCCACACCTTCCGCCACTCGTTCGCCACGCACCTGCTCGAAGGCGGCGCCTCGATCCGCCAGGTGCAGGAGATGCTGGGACACGAAAGCATCCTGACGACCGAGATATACACCCATCTCGACAGCGAGCACCTGCGGCGCACGGTCGAAGAGCATTTGCCGATCTGACAGGAGGAGATTCCTTATATTACAATTTACGGATTAACGATTCAGGCGTCAGTCGCAGCGAATCGTAATCGAGGCCCGAGATCACGACCAGCACGCCGCCGGGCGTCACGGTCTGTGCAAGCAGCTCGGGCAGCGGCGTCGCGGAATCCCCGCACAGGCGTTCGAAAGCCGTGCGGTAATCGGCCGGAAAGTCGGGGACCAACAGCCCCGAATAGAACTCCGTGGCGGCAAGGCCGTCGGGTTCGGGGCAGCTTTCAACCGCGAGCACACGCCCGTCCGGCCCCAGCGTCAGCAGCGGGTTGCGAACAATGCCCCCGGAGGTCCAGAGGAGGTTAGAGGCTATCCGCCGGGTTGGCTGTGCGGAAAAATTCATCGGCAAAGATACGGATGTCGAGCTGCTGTTCGTAGAGTTTTTCGACCGCCGTGCGCGTCGGTGGCGTATATTCGACCTTCAGGTCGGTGACCGTGACCGAAGGCCGCTGGGGCTTGCCGGTGAAATCGAGAAAGTCGATGCGCAGGCGGCGGTGTGACGAATCGGCGGTGAAACGGCGCGAGAAAGCCTCCTCGCGGTTGCGCCGCAGGGTCGTGGTATAGACCCCCGTGCGGGTGCTGTCCCGGCGTTCGAGCCAGACGGAGCCCTTGAGCCCCCGGTCGTTGCGGTCGAGCGAATCGACGAGGTATTTCAGCGTGACGAGGTAGTCGCCCGGCTCGATGTCGACCGAAAAGCTCAGCCGGGCCGTGTCGGCCAACGACCGCACGCGGATCAGCGAGTCGGCGAGCACGGCCCGCGTAAAGGTCCGGCGGGCCACGTTGTCGATGGTATCGAGAACGGCGACCTCGCGGTTGTAGAATTTACCCTCCTTTTCGAGCATCTCGATGGCGCGTTCGACCACGTCGCCTAGGCGGGCGCTCTTGCGCTTCGAAAAGTTGCCGATGGTGTAGTGCACGTCGTCGGTCGTATAGCCGTAACTGGCAAAGATAGGCTCGTAAATGCGCAGCGAATCGGTCTTGACGTTCCCGTTGCCGATATAGGCATTGGTGAGGAACGCGTCGTGGAAAATCTGGGCCAACTTGTCATCGGGGATGATCTTGTGGCGGGCGCAGGCGGCGAAGAGGAGCGCCAGGAGGGCGAAAGCCCCTATTTGAAAAAACTTTTTCATATCATTCGTTATTTTTCAGCATGCTGCGCACCGTGATGCCCGACAGCAGGACGGCCACGGCGGCGAAAGCCGCAAGGACGGCCAGCAGGTCGGCAAAACGGAATTCGACGGGGTAGCTCTTCGTGAGGAAGGTTTCGGCGGGGATTTCGATCAGTCCGAAATGCTGCTGCACGAGGCTCGCACCGACTCCCAGCACGATACCGACAACAGCGCCCAGACCGCATATCAGAAATCCTTCAGTGCGGAACACCGCCCGGATCAACCCCGTATCGGCCCCCAGTGCCCGGAGCGTCGCAATGTCACCGCGCTTCTCGACGATCAGCATGGCCAGCGCCCCCACCACCGAAAACGAGGCGATAACGAGCACCAGCAGGGCGATGAAGAAGATACCCCACTTTTCGTAGGTCATGATGCGGTAGAACGAGGCCCGGAGTTCATCGCGCGTGCGGACCTGGAAATCGTCGCCCACGGCTTCGGCGACGGCCCGGCGGACCCCCGCGGCATCGGCCCCCGGCTCGAGGCGCACGACCAGCGCCGACGCACGGCCCGGATAGCCGAAAAGTTCCTGCGCCAGCCGCAGCGACGAGAGCACATAGGTCCGTTCTGTGTCGAGGTCCAGCGTATAGACCCCGCCGACGGGTTCGGTGCGGCGCGTGTAGTTCTCCAGCGGCAGCAGCGACGAGAACGAGCCCCGCCGCACGGCATAGAGCGTGACGTCGGCATCGGCCAGCGACCGGATACCCAGCATCCACGCCATCGACTGCCCGACGACCAATCGTTCCAAATCGCCCAGCCGCACGCGCCACTCCCCGGCCGAGACGGCATCGTCCAGGGTGAAGACCCGGGTATAGGCGTCGTCGACGCCCCGCACCGTGGCGGTGGCCTGACGGCCCCCGTGTTCGAGCAGGGCACTCTGTTCGAGGGTGTATGACACCGCTCCGACGCCCGGAATGCGCACGAGCGCCGCGGTGTCGAGGTCGTCCTGCGCAAAGGTCTGACCCTGCCGCGGGATAATCGTGAGGTCGGCATCGAAGGCCGAGTACATCGATTTCACCAGCGACTCGAAGCCGTTGAAAACCGACAGCAGGATGATCATCGCCGCAACGGGCATCGCCACGGCCGCAACGCTCAGTCCCGCAATCAGGTTGACAACCGACCGGGATTGGGACGAGAAAAGGTAGCGGCGGGCGATGAACAATTCACAATTCATAATTCACAATTCACAATTATAAACCGCAATTTCCTCCGCACCGGGTATGCCGCAGACCGCTGCGGCAATCCTTTGCCGGGACATCGGCCGGGGAGGGAAGCTGCAGATTGCCACGGCCCTTGCAGGGCCTCGCAATGACACCGCTCTCGGGAGGCTTGTGCATGATGAATCGTGATTACCGTTTCAGCGCTTCATCGATATTCTCGATATATTCCAACGAATCGTCGAGGAAGAACTGGATTTCGGGGACGTTCTTCAGCTGGTTGCGAAGGCGCTGGCCCAGGGCCCGGCGGATAAACCAGTTCTGGTGTTCGAGGCGCTGCATCACTTCGGCGCTCTGCTCGAAGGGGAAGATACTGACGTAAATCTTGGCGTAGCTGAAATCGGGCGAGACACGCACGGCCGTGACCGTGACGAGCGCACCGCGGACGATCGACGCACCCTCCTTCTGGAAGATGTCGGCGGCGTCCTTCTGGATCTGTTTGGCGATTTTCTGCTGACGGGTAGTTTCCATAATCTGTTGTTTTTACAGCCCATATTTGAATACCTCGCGGTTCTTCTCCTTCTTGGGCCGTGGTTTCCAGGTTTCGAAGCCCTGTTTGTTGAAGCGGTAATTCAGCCCCACGGAAATCGTGAGGTTGTCGAGCGGCGAGCGCAGCGGCGTGGCCCAGAACGGATTTTCCGACCCGTCGCCGGCATTGTCGGCGTATTTATTGCGGTTGCGGACGATGTCCGAATAGCCGAAATAGTAACGCACGCGGAAATTCAGTTCGAAACGGCGGATCAGGAAGGCGATCCCCCCGCCGCCGGCCAGTCCGTAACCCCAGCGGTTGTCGCGCGGGAGTTTGAAATCGTAGGTTCCCTTCCAGTCGGAAGCCCCGTTGGCCCGCGCCTGCTCGTTTTCGTAGGTCGAAGAGAAATTGTACGAAAAGGTCGCGGCGGCCTCGAAATAGACACGCACGTGGTTACGGAACATATAGACATGCGGCTGCCAGACGATCGGCAGCACGATGGAATTGATATTGCGCGTGTAGTAGAGATAGTCCTTCTTCTCCTCGACCAGCGAGGCGTTGGGCGCGAACGAGAATCCCTGCTGGAGAAACTCCAGGTCGATGCCGAAGCCCCCCACGAAACGCTGCTGGCCATAGTAGCGCCACGTGAGGCCCCCGCTGTACATGCCCCACCTCGCCCGCATCTCCTGCTGGGGTTGGAAGCGCCCGTTGCCCATGCCGTAACCCGCGATGAAGCCCAGCGTATGCTGTGCCGAGGCCCCCTGCCACGCGGCGAGGGCGGCAAGGGCGAAAAGCGCGGTTCGGATATGTCGTTTTATCGTCATGCTACCTGAAATTATTGAACATCCCGCCCGCCGAGTTGAAATTGTTGTTGTTCTGCTGCTGGCGGTCGCGGTCCTGCTGGTTCTTCTTCGGGCCCTCCTTCGCGCGTTTCTCCTCCTCGCGGCGCAGGCGCTGGGCTTCGCGCTCGTCCAGCAGGCGCGAGAGCGACTGCATCGTGACAGGTGCGAAGATGCGGTTCATGTCCATCGTGAACTCGATCTCCCAGTTGGTCTTCGTGGCGAAGGTGTCCTCGCCCTCGTCGTTGGCATAAATCTCGGCCCGCTCGGGCTGGCGCCGTTCGACCAGGTTGCCCGTGTCCCACTTGCCGTTGCCGTTCCGGTCCTCGATGACGCGGAACTTGATCTCGCCCGCCGGAACGTAGTTGAACTGGATGTCGCCCGTCACGACGTCGCGCCGCTCCTGCTTGAGGGCGTTGTTGCCGTCGAGCAGCTGGACGATGTATTTCGTACCGTCGTCGCGTCCGTTGACGTGAATCTTCACCGTGGCGAATTTCTCGGGGTCGAGGACCGTGTATTTGCCCACGATCGAGTCGTTGGAAAGGCCCGCCACGTCGGTGATGGCTCCCGCGGGGATGGTCAGCGTATATTGTCCGGCCGTCTTCCACGGGGCCCGGATATACCATTTGCGCAGCTGTCCGGTATCGCGCACCATGCGCACCGGGACATCCTCGACCGAGTTGTCCTCGAGCAGGCGCGTCAAGAGCAGCCGTGACGAGTCGATCTTCACCAGCGGGTAATCGAACTCGGCGGTGAGGTGGTTTTCGGGATTGATGTCGCCCGAGGTGGGCAGCTTCACGGCGAAGGGATTCGCCTTCTTGGGCTCGACCCACTCCTCGCCAGCCGCCTCGGCCTTGCGGCGGTCGCGTTCGAGCTTCTCGCGCTCACGCTCCTGCTCCTTGGTCTCGATCAGACGCCAGGCGAGTTTCAGCGGCTCGGTGACCTCCTGCAGGCGGTTGACCGTATCGTGTTTGAAATAGGTGATCTCGCCTTTGATCGTATCGGGAAGGTCGGCCGAAGGGACGTTGAACCACAGGGCAATCGTATCGCGCCCCACGGTCTGGGGGTCGAAGATGACCCGGTCAGCGGGGATGCTGTCGAAACGGAGCTGCGTGATCTTCGGGTGCGCCGACGCAAAATAGAGCATCGCCTTGTGCTGCTGGGGCCGTTCGGACTCCGAAAGCATCTGCCGCCGGAACGCCTTGTCGGTGAACATCCGGAAATAGATTTGCGGCTCGGCCGTCACATACTGGCGGATCGAGTCGTACCACATGGCGAAATCGGGCATCTCGGCCGGATTGTAGGTCTTTTCGAGGAAACCCACCTGGTCGTTGCCGGCTTCGTACATCTGATTGTCGTTCTTGTCCTGGACGGCATAGACCCGGTAGGGAATCGGCTTGAGGTTCTGGGCGATAAAGATACCGTTGTTCTCGGCACGCGCGATCGACGCAGGTTTGTACTTGAAGATCGTGGAGTCGTATTCAGCGACGTTCTCGACCGAGTCGGCCGGGAAGAACCAGATGAAGGTCTTCGACACGGAGTCGGCCTTGTAGCTGTCGGCCGTATAACCCGTCAGGAGCATCGAGTCGATCTCGGGGCCCGTCGAAAAGACGTAGCGCATCGAATAGAGCGGGTTGCCCTCGTTGTTGTCGCGGATGGCGCTGCCGAAATTGAGCGAATAGGTCGTGTTCGGGGCCAGCGTGTCGCGCAGCTGGATCACCACGCCACGCCCGCGCAGCGAAACCGTGGGTTTCTTCTTCATCGCCGGCGAGGTGAAGAACTCCTTCTGCTGGTCCTTGAGCTGCACGAACTCGTCGAACTCGATATAAATCTTCTCGTGGCCGACCAAAGGCCGGTTGACCGTGTTATTGTCGGGCGTCATGTTCACGATGACCGGCGGAAGCGAGTCGCGGGGGCCGCCGGTGGGGGTCATCATGCTCGCACAGCGGCTCAGAAAAGCCGACACGAAGAGCAGCGCCACCACAAGGCGCAACAGGTAAAGGGTATGGCGCGGCGTGTTCATCGGCGGCGGGCTTGTGTTTGCGTTTGAGAATCCTTGTCGGGGTCGGGGTCGAGCTCCGGGTTGACGACGATCCAGCCATTAGGCTCCTCGTCGTCGATCCACTGCTGCACCCACGGCCGGAACAGGACCGGGAAGGTCGGCGAAGCGCCCTCGAGGTCCACCTCCTTCTTCGTGTAGGCATAGAGGCGGTTGACACGGTCGACCACGACCACCATCAGCGTCTGGGTCGAAACCTGCATCTTGTAGAGGGCCGAGCCCTCCTCCTTATAGGCCGTGAAGTTGGGGTTGGAGCGTGTGAACGAATCGTCGTCCTTCGACGTGATCTTCCCCGCCACGGCATCGTCGTAGGTGGCGATGTACCACGCCGTGGTGTCGGCGGCGAAGGCATAGGCTTTCAGGCTCGAAATCTCGCCCGTGGCGCCGCCCTCCTCCGTCTGGACCGCGGGTTCGATGAAGCAGTCGAGGTAGGTGGGAGGCGTATAGAACTCGTTGTAATAGCTCCAGTTGCCGTCCTTGTAGGAAAAACCCTCCTTCCACGGCTTGAAAGGCAGCGCGACATAGAGGTTCGGGAGGTTTTCGCCCAGCTCCTGCTGGGTGTAGGCATAAATCCGGTGTTCCGTATCGATGGCCAGGACCATCTGCGTAGCGTTCGACAGGGGCATCTGCACCCAGCCCGAAATCCCTTCGCGTTCGTAAGGTTCGCCCGCGGCGAAGGCCGGAAGCTGCTGCGAAGGATTGTCCTTCAGGCTGGCGACGCCCGCCAGCGCATCCTCGTACGAAGCGACGGTGTAAAAGGTCGTGTCGGCATCGAAAGCATAGGCTTGCACCCCCTCGAGAGCCAGGTACGGATCGCCCGACAAATCCTGCACGAGGGGCTTGATCACGTAGGTCGTCTTGGTCGACACGTCCTTGAAGCATCCCGTCAGGAGTGCCGCGGCGGCCAGGATGAGTATGTTTCGTCTTACGTTCATTTTCGTTTATCGGTTACGCAGCGCCTCGAGCATCTCCCCGACGGTGACTCCCGTCACCGGGTGGCGGTGCCGGCGCATGATTTCCGCGAGCGGCTGCAGCGCGAATTCCCGTTCGGCAAGCAGCGGGTGGGGTACCGTGAGGCGTTCGTCGTCGATCACCTCGTCGTCGTAGAACAGGATGTCGATGTCGATCGGACGCGACGTATAGGCGGCGCCCGACGAAGCCTTTTCGACGGCCTCGGCGGCGCGGTTGCGGCCCAGCTCCCGCTCGATCTGCTGGCAGGCATCGAGCACCTCGAGCGGCGAAAGATCGGTGGAGACCTCCAACGCCTGGTTCGAAAAACGCTCCGCGGCAGGGAATCCCCACGCCTCGCTCTCGTAACGGTGCGAACAGCGCAGGACAGCACCCACACGGGAGTTTATCAACTGCTGTGCCGTTTGCAGGGTGCGTTTCACATCGCCCTGGTTTCCGCCTAAAAGAAGTGCCACACGTGCCATAAATCAATATTCAGGTTCATAAATTCCATACTGCATTCGCCAGCCCCAATTTTGCCGCCCGCTCAGGCCTGCCTGGGCGGCGGCACAAAGCCCCTGCCCAAGGCGGGGGTTGGGGGTGGGTATTATTTGCAAACGTCGCCAAAGGCGGCGGATACAGCCCTCCGGAACAGCAATGCGGTTAAAACAGCGTATGCGGTTCTCAAAGTTACAAATGTTTTATCATCTTGCTCACCGAGAGGGCAAAATGGGTGAAAACGATCGTCGGATTGCCGTTTTGCACAATCTGCGCGGAGGCGCTCTCGATCTCGGCGATCAGCGGCTCGATGTTCCGCGAGCCGACGAAAGGGGCGAATTTCGAACAGAAGGCCAGCTCCTCGCCCCAGAGGTAGCTGACTTCGCGGATGCCCGCATGAAGCATGTAGCTCTCGCGCAGCAGCCGCGCCGCATCGCGCAGGAACGCCCGCTGCTGTTCGCGCGAAAGCTGCGCCGCATCCTCGGCCCAGGAGACCAGCTCGAGGTGTTTGTCGTTGTAGCTCAGGCGCATCAGTCCGCAGAAAAGGTCGAAATTCTCCTTCCGCAGCGCGTCGCTCTCGCCCGCGACCAGATGGTTCAGCTCCAGCAGGTTGCCGCCCGCCAGACGCGCCATATTGCGGGCCTGCAGGGGATCGGAAACGCCTTTTTCCGCCGCGACCCGTTCCAGCACGTCGGGGGCTATGCGCGGTACGGCCACCTCCTGCGTCCGCGAAATAATCGTCGGCAGCAGCCGGTCGGGCTGTTCGGAAACCAGGATGAAAAGCGTCCGCTCCCACGGCTCCTCCAGAATCTTGAGAATCTTGTTCGCGGCCTCCTCGTTCATCGTCTCCGGAAGCCAGACGAGCATCGTCTTATAGTCGGCCTCGAAGCTCTTGAACGAGAGTTTGCGGATGATTTCGTCGGCCTCGCGGGCCGCAATCATGCCTTTGAGCGTCTTGCCCAGGTCGAGCCGGTCGTACCAGTCCTGCGGCGAGACATAGCCGCCCCGTTCGGCGAACAACGTCCGGAACAACGGCAGGAACTCATCGCTCCGCATCGCCTCGCCCGATTTCTTGCCCTGCTTGTTCACGGGGAAGACCAGATGCAGGTCGGGATGCGCCAGCGCCCCGATCTGCGTGCAGTCGGGACATACGCCGCACGAGTCGCCGTCGCGGCGGTGGCGGCAACAGAGGTATTGCACATAGGCCACGGCCAGCGCGAGGGCCCCGGAACCGGCCAGCCCCGTGAAGAGCTGGGCATGGCTCACACGGCCGGCATCGACCGACTGCGTCAGGTGCCGTTTCAAATCGTCCTGTCCTATGATGTCCGCAAAACGCATGTTCCTTATTTTTTCTTTTTCAGATGCCGGGCCGTCTGCAGTCCGGCAATCGTCAGTAAACCCGCAAAAACAACCGTCAGGATCACGGTACGCGCCGTGCCCCGCTCCAGCTGGAGGGCCGCAGCCCCGCCGAGGAAAAGGGCGAAACTCACACCCATCACCACAATCTTACCGGTCGTCTTTTTCATATCCGCCTATTTTTCCACCACCTCGGCACGGATGATCCGCACGTCCGTCAGCGGACGGTCGACCGGGTCGGTCTCCACGCCCTGAATAGCCTCCACGACATCCAGCCCCTCGGTCACATGACCGAAAACCGTATACTGTCCGTCGAGGTGCGGAGTGCCCCCGAGGGTGTTGTAAATGCCCCGCAGGGAGTCGGGAATCGTCACCCCGTTACCCGTCGCAGCGGCGGTGTTCTCCTGAATCCGGTCGAGCGTTTCGTTGTCGAACGGCTGTCCCCAGACGATGAAGAACTGGCTGCCGGAGGATTTCCGCTCGGGGTTCACCGAATCGGGGGTCCGGGCCGCGGCCAGCGCTCCGCGCGTATGCGCCAGCGCCGGATAGACGATCTCGGCGGGAATTTCGTAACCCGCGTCGCTTTCGCCCAGCATCTGTCCCGCCGGAGCTCGCCGCGAGGAGGGGTCGCCCGCCTGGACCATGAAACCGGCGATCACGCGGTGGAACAACAACGAGTCGAAAAACCCTTCGCGCGTCAGTTTCAGGAAATTATCGCGGTGGAGGGGTGTCCGGTCGTCGAGCGCGATGCGGATGTCGCCCGCAGTGGTATGCAGCAGGACCTCGGCGCCTTGCTGCGGGCGGGGCTGGCCGCAAGCGGCGATGAGCATCGCGGCCAATGCGGCCGCTGCGATCCGGGAAAATAACGGTTTCTTCTGCATACTCCGATTTTATTTTACCTGTGCAGGAATGCGCGGAACATCGCCCCCAGGTCGATCCGCTCACGGCGGACGAGGTAGACGGCATACAACGCAAAGAGCACTATATTAAACGCATAGCTTACGAACATATTGCCCGCACAGGACGATACGGCCTCACAAGCGGCAAAAACGACGAGTGCGACAGCGACATACTCGCCGATACGCCGCCAGTCATAGGGCGTCGGGAAATAACGGCGGTTGAGCCACCAGCTGACGGCGACCATGGCCGATTCGCTCGCCAGACGCGCCCAGGCGGCCCCGTAGTAACCCCACAGCGGGATGAGCCACATTCCGAAAGCGAACATCGCAACAAGCCCCGAACCCGTGACCACGATGGCCAGCGAGGTTCGCTCCTCGCGCTTGTACCAGAACGAGAGGTTGAGCCAAACGCCCGTGAGGACATTCGCCCCCAGCACCACCGGAAGGATGAAGATACCCTCGCGGAAATCCTGACCCACGATCAGCGCGAACACGTCGCGGAAAAGCGCGATGCCGAGGAAAATCAGCATCGAGGCCATGACGTAGTATTTCAGCGCCGCGGCGTTCATCTGCACGAAATCCGACTTTTTGAAATTCGAGAGGAAGAACGGCTCGGCGGCGAGGCGGTACATCTGGTAGAAGAGCATCATCACCACGGCGATCTTGGTGATGGCGCCGTAGATGCCCAGCTGCGCCATGGACCCCTCGGGGACAAGGTATTTGATCAGCTGGCGGTCGATGAATTCGTTGGCCGTGCCCGCCAGTCCGCCCACCAGCAGCGGCAGCGAGTAGGCGAAAACCGCGGCCAGCAGCGCCCAGTTGATCTTCGGGACCGTGCGGTCGACGGTCGTCAGGATCGCCAGCCACGTCACGGCGCTGGCAGCGAGGTTGGCGACGAAAACCCAGCCCACGCCGAACTCCGTGGCGAAAAGCCCCGCGGCGCCGAACCCGAAGGCCAGAGCCACGTTCAGCACCACATTGAAAGCCTTCAGCCCCACGAAAGTCATGGCCCGGCCCTGTTCGCGCAGCCGCGAGAAGGGGATGCAGGCCCAGACATCGAAAAGGATAATGAGACCGACCCAGACCACATATTCCGGATGCGAGACATACGCCTCGCCCATAGCGTGTGCGATGCCGTCGCGGAAAAAGGCCATCACGAGAAAGAACACCGCCGCGGCAAGCGACGTAATGCCCCATGTCGTGGCGAAAAGCCGCCGTTTGGCGGCCTTCACGTCCCCGCCCGCTTCCTCGGCCTTGGCCGAAAACCGGAAATAGCTGGACTCCATACCCATCGTCAAAAGGGTGAGCGCCAGCGGGATGAGGGCGTAAACATCCGTTACGATGCCGTAGGTTTCCTGGCCGAAAATGCGCGTGTAGTAAGGCGTGAGCAGGTAGCTCAGGAACCTCACCACGATGGTGCTGATACCGTAGACGGCAGTTTGTTTGGCCAGTTTTTCGAGCATGACAGGTGTTTATAGCCTGCAAATATACGAAATTTACTTGAAAGAAGGGGAAAAGAGGGCTGTACTTTTGATGCCAAAAGTACGGGCTTAAGAAGCCCGGTTTAGGGGCGAAAGCCGGCCGGCTCGCTGACCATCCGGTTCTGCGCTCCCGAACCTATGACAGTTTTTGATTTTAGAGGAGCAGGTTTGCGCTTGAACGAAGCGGGGCGCGGATGGGTAGTATAAAAATACGTCCCATTCGCGCCCCGCAAGAGCAAGTGCGAAGATGCCCTATAAAATCGAAAACATCAGAGCCATTTCTTATACTTGAAATACCAGATAGTCAGGGCCGAACAGAAGATCATCATGCCGATGGCGAAGATGTAACCCACGGGGATGTTCCAGCCGTTGCCGAGCGTCAGGGTCCAGTCCAGTTCGGGCATGAACTTGAAATTCATGCCATAGATCGAGGCGATGAGCGTCGCGGGCATGAAGATCACGGCCGCCACGGAGAAAATCTTCACGATCTCGTTCTGCTCGATATTGATAAGACCCAGCGCCGCATCCTGAATATAGTCCAGTCGCTGGAAGCTGAAATCGGCGTGGTTGATCAGCGAGTTGACGTCCTTGATCATCAGCTGCAGGCGTGGGTAGATGTCGTTGGGGAAGCGTTCCGAACGCAGGATGCCCGACAGCACGCGCTGGCGGTCGAAAATGTTCTCGCGCAGCGACATCGTAGACTCCTGCAGGGCGCTGATGCGGTGCAGCACCTCCTTGTCGATCGAATCCTCAGAGTTGATGTCCTTCGACAGCGCAGCGACCTGCTTGGCAATCAGCTCCACCAGGTCGGCATCGAAATCGATGCGCACCTCCAGCAGCGAAATGAAGAGGTGGTAGCCCGTCGAATAGCTGCGGTAGTTCATCTGGAGCCGCTTTTCAGTCTCGCGGAAGGTCCGGAACTCGGCGTTGCGCACCGAGACCAGCACACCCTCGTTCGAGATGATGAACGACACCGGCTCGACGATGAACGAATCGCCCGTGGGGACGAAAAAGTTCGAGTTGGAGATAATGGCGTTTTCGTTCTCGGAGTATTTCGACGTCGATTCGATCTCCTCGACCTGCTGTTTGGTCTGGAGGCTAATCTCCATGAAATTCTCGACGGCTTTCTGCTCCTTGATCGTGGGCAGCAACATATCGATCCACAGGATGTCGTCATAGCCCAGCTCATCGAAGAGCTTCGTGTCGGCATTCCGGATGATCTTGTTGTATTGCTTGAGGTAAATTGTAATCATAAGACGCTCTCTTAAGGTTCGTGAATCCGTTTACGTGCAGAGAGGCGGATTTCCGGTCCGCTAAGCTCTTCAGCCGGGATTGGCCCGGGGAGCCACCTTGAGGCCCGAGTTCCAGAACTTTTTAAGCGCTTTGTCTTTCTGATTGTCGAAGATGTAGTCGAAATGAGCGAGCCCCGCATAGGCGAGACCGGGATCGGCCGCGAAAGCCGATTCGAGGATCGCCTCGTAGCCGTGTTCGAGGCCGAAGGTCAGCGCGTGCTGAAGGGCTTCGACCGTCTCGGGCTCCACATCCCCGTGCGCCACCCAGACGGCGAACGCGAAGGGCAGTTTTCCGAAGGGCTTCCACGCCCCGACCAGCGGATCGTCGTCCGCAAGCAGCGCCTCCTTCGCCGAGGGGACTCCGCCGACGCAGTATTCGGTGACGATGCGGGCATCCTCCAGCGAGGGCACGGCGGCGGCAGGCATCAGGGCGATGTCGGCGCGGCGGTCGGAAAAAATGCGGATTACCTCTTCGGGATCGGACAACAGCAATTCGGCGCGGAGATTACCTTCGCGCTGGATACCATAGATGAATGGGGTCGTGCTGAGGCACGACACGACGGCTATACGTGGAACTATGACCATCATCCATAAGGTGTAAAACTGTTGGTTTGCGGAACAAAGATAGCACTTATTCCGGAAAAACGGGAATAATGCCGAAGATTTCTTTTCACAAACGGCTCCGCCCCCGGAAACGCAGGGTCTCGGGGGCGGGCAGAACGCCGGCGGTGCGGATTATCTCTTTTTCACGGGGGTCAGGCGGTAAAGCACCACGTCTTCGGCCGGAACGACCACCTCGCGGACACGGTTCGTGCGGAACGGCTTGCCGCCGAACCAGAGGTCGCGGCCCTCGTAGACGATCTTGTCGAAATCCGTCGAACGCTGCGAAACCTCCACATCGGTGAAGCAGAAACGCTGCCAGTCGATCAGGTAGCGGCGCGGTTCCAGCGTGCGGTTGAGCAGGCAGAAGGCCCAGTCGCCGCCGGCAAGCGGTTTGAACCAGACCTCGAGGCCGTTGTCCGTCTCGTAGCGAAGCCCCTGCACGCCCAGCGAATCCTGGTCAATGGCGATCACCTCCCTGTCGAGCAGAATGACCGCCGTCTCGTCCGACATCGTGCGGACATCGTTGCCCAGGATGAGCGGGGCGGCCATCATGCACCACATCGTGAAATGCGCCCGGTCCTGGTTGACCGGCATCCCGTTGCCCACTTCGAGCATATCGGGATCGTTCCAGCGGCCCGGTCCAGCATGACGGCGCAGTCCGGCGTTGGAATCGAGGTTTTCGAGCACGGTGCGGGGCCGCCAGTCGACCTTGAAATCCGCCGGATCGGAGAACGCGAGGCCGATGTCCTGCGTCGTGCGCCACAGGTGGCCTACCTCCTGCGCCCACTCCCAGGGCTTGTTGGTGCCCCATTCGCAGATCGAGAAGAGAATCGGACGCCCCGCGGCGCGAAGCGCGTCGTGCATGAGGGTATAGGCTCCGACCGGATTGATGTTCTCGCTGTTGCACCAGTCGTATTTCAGGTAGTCGATTCCCCAGCGGGCATATTGCAGCGCATCCTGATATTCGTGGCCGAGACTGCCGAAACGCAGGGCGCAGGTCTTGCATCCGGCATCGGAATAGATGCCCAGTTTCAGCCCTTTCGCGTGGACATAGTCCGCAAGGGCCTTCATGCCGCTCGGAAAACGCTCGGGGTCGCACTGCGGAAATCCGTCGGCGTCGCGCTCGGCGGCGTGCCAGCAGTCGTCGATATTGATGTAAACGTATCCGGCATCGGCAAGGCCCGAAGCGACCAGCGCGTCGGCGATCTCCCGGATCATCCCTTCATCGACGTTGCAGGCGAATTTGTTCCACGAACTCCAGCCCATCGGCGGAGTGTCGGCAAGGCCCTCCCACTTCTGGGCGTGGGAGACCGCCGCACAGCAAAGGGCGGCGCAAAGCAGGAAGATACGTTTCATCGTTATTTCGGTTTAGGTTGGTAAATAAATTTATTTCAAATCGGGATTTCTGTAAAATTATTTACAAATATAGTCGCTTTTTCCGGAAATCCGGTCGGTTTTTCCACAAAATTTAGAAAAAGTGCGCCGGGGTATTGACAAGGGGGTATCGGCTGTCGTATATTTGTCCTGCAATTCACAGCGAGCCGTCGACGGCACCCGAATTATCAACAACAAGGAACAACTCTGTTCCAGCGGATTGCAACTTGTTTTCACCGTTTATCAACAGATTTTCAACCGTTTTATCAACACCCCGGACGCATCCCGGGCCCGGATGCGCACACCCTCTCCCAACCGCCGCCAGGCGTATTCAGGCCGCTTTTCCGCCAACCGGAAACGGCTTACTCACCTCGCTTCTCTCTAAAAATTCCATGATGCAATTCACACAAATCCCCCAACAGTACGCCCCGCTCGGCGGAGAGCTCCGCTACGCCGTCGAGCAAGAGGCGGCCGGGAACATCGACATCCGCATCGTCGATGCAGCCGCAGACGGCACCGGTGCAAACAGAATCCCTGAAAGCGATCCCGATGCGGACGGCGCAGCCGTATCGGCCGGCGACGGAACGGCCCTGCTGGGCGCAAAACGTTTCGCAGCGACGGCTGCGGCCGCGTTCGACATCGCACCCTATTTGCGCCGCCGCGTGCGGTTCGTCCCCGCAACGGGCGGCACGGCCGAATCCGTGTCACCGGCACGCACGTTCCGGCCGGGCGCCGAAACCGCCGAAGCGCCCTGCCTGCTAACCTCGATGCCCCTCGGCCGCCTGATTCCCGAAGGAGCGTGCGACGAACTGACGCTGCTGGCCGGCGGACCCTGCACCGTGACGGTGACCGCGCTGGCCGGAGATACGACGGTCGCCGAAAGTTACCGCGCAGCGGAGTCCGGGTTGCAGGTTTTCCGCCTCGACCTGCGTGATTTTCCGGGTGCGGAGTCGCTGACGGTGGACGCCGGAGCCTGCGGCACGGTGGTTTATTCCGTAATCCCGGCCCGGCAGGGAGCCGTGCGGCTCGCCTGGAGGAGCCGTGCGGGATCGGTCGAGCACTACACGTTCCCCGTGGTGCGGACCGAGGTCGTCCGGAGCGTCCGGCAGCAGGCATACGGTCCCGACGGGCGCACGGCGGCAACGGCGGAGACAGACCGCGAAACGGTGCTCGTGTCGGCCTACGAAGGCCGGCAGGTGCTGGACGCCCTCGCGGAGCTGACGGCGGCGCCGGAGGTCTGGATCGCCGAAGGCGACACGTACACACCGGCGGACATCGCCACCGACGAGGCAGTCGTACAGCGTCACGGCACGCTGAGCTGTCTGGAGATCGACGTTCGTCCCAAACGCAAAATCCGCACGTCATGGAACTGAGGATCGACAGACGCCCCTGCGACCTGGGCGCAAAGGCCGTCGCCGTACCCGGTTACGACGCCGCGAAGCTGGCCGGTCCGGAGGCCTGCCGCGAAGGGCGGTCGCTGAAAATCACGATACCGGCGACGCCCCGCAACGACGCCGCGGTCGCCTTCGCCGGGGACCCCCATGCCGCCGAACGCTTCAACGCCGCGCTTCACACGGCGGAACTGACGGCGGAGGGGTCGACGCTGATCGGCGGAACGGTGCGGCTGCTGGCCGCGTCGGAAGCGGGATACACGCTCGAAATCCGCGACGGAGGGGCCGGGTGGGCCGGGAATGCCGCCCGCAGGATGTTTTCCGCGCTGGGCGTGGCCTGGCAGGCGGAGCTGACGCCGACGACGGTCTTCGAAAGCTGGACGGACGCTTCGCCCGTGAAATTCTTCCCCATTCACCGTGACGAGTACGAACAGCAGAACAGCTCGCAGGACCTGCTCCCGGCCGAGCGCCTGCTCTCGGTGGACGACTACCACCCGTTCCTGCACATCGCCACGCTCGTCGGGCAGATTTTCCACGAAGCGGGTTACAGCGTGAAGAGCCGCTTTCTGGAGTCGGAATTCTTCCGCTCGCTCTACATGAGCGGAGCCTACTCCTCACGCGACACCACGGCGGCGACCAACCGCATGGGCTTCGCGGCCCGGAGGCTGGCTCCCTCGACAGCGACGGCCAACGAGCTGGGGCGGGTAGCGGCCAACCCCAAGGCGATCGCCAACACGGTGGGCAACATCGTCGACACGGCCACGCCGCAGAGCATCGATGCCGACGGAGAGGCCGTCAGCGGACTCTACAATAACGGCAACTGTTTCTCGGCGGACAACGGAAAGATCGTCTTCACGCCGCCCGCGGAGGTCAACGTCGGGTTCGAGTACTACCTGAAATACACCTCTGCCCACCGCATCGTCTCCCGCACCCGTCTCAAGGGCTTCGACACGATCTACCTCGGACCGGGATCGGAATTCCGGTTCGAACTGGCCAACCGCTACAAGGACCTCCGCGGGGAGATCGTCCCGAATTTCACTTACCGGGCGCTGGTCTTCAACCACGTCGCAGGAACGCAGTACCGCCTGACCTACACCCGCAACGGCACGGCAGGCACCGTGTGGACCGATTTCGCGGCCCGCTCGGCGCAGGTCACGACCCCGGCATCGGGGACGGTCGCCCAACCGGCGCTGCTGGTCCGCAGCGGGTCGCAGTGGGTGCCCTATGCCGGGGACTGGGCGCTCTACAACGGGTATGTCGGCGAGGAGGGCGAAACCGTCGTCGAAGTGCGGCTCCGCACGGTCGCCGAGAGCGTCTCGCCGCAGTCGCCCAAGTATTTCAACCTGATCTATTTCGCGGGGGCCGAGGAGGGGATGTCGCTGACGCTGCACAAGGAGTGCTCGCTGCGCCCCCGTTTCCTATCGGGTCCCGGGTTCGGGTCGCGGATCGCCTTCGCCGACGTGGCGCAGCACCGCATCCGGCAGGCGGAGCTGCTCGAAGCGCTGGCGCACCTCTTCAACCTGCGGTTCTACACCGAGGAGGCGACGCGGACGGTGTGGATCGAACCCGAAGAGGCGTTTTTCGGAGCGGGACCCGAGGTGGACTGGAGCCGCAGGACGGACTTTTCACAGCCCGTCGAACGGCAGGAAATCGCCCCGGAGATTCACGAGATGCGGACCTGGCGCTATCGGGACGGCGACGGAGCCGTGACGCGCTTCGACGCCGGGAAGGAGTCGCCGCTGGGGGCATGGAGCTTCGAAACCGGCTCCTACGCCGCCTTGCAGGGTGAAAAAGTGGAGCGCAACCCGCTGTTCGCCCCCTCGCTCAGCGACGCAGGGCACTACCTCAACGCCCCGTCGGCGCTGATCCTCCGGGTCGGCGACCGCGACGATGCGGAGGAAGACGGCAGCGGATTCACGCCCCGGATCGTCCGCTATGCCGGAATGCGTCCGCTGCCCGCGGGCGAACGCTGGGGCTATCCCTCGGGGCAGGCCGAGTATCCGTTAGCGGCGTTCCACCTCGCGGGGGACGAGGGGTTCACGCTCTGTTTCGAGGACCGCGACGGGCAGGAGGGGCTGCACCGCTACTACGACCGGCAGGTACGCCGGGAGGCCTCGCGCGAACGCATCACCCTCTCGCTGAGGCTCGCACCCCACGAGTTCGAGGCGCTCTTCTCGCCCGGAACGGGAGCTCCGGACATCCGTTCGGTCTTCCGCATCGACACCGGGGCGGGCGTGGTCCGGGCCGCGCTGCACGCCGTCGGCGACTACGATCCCCAAAAAGCCTCGGTGCGCTGTACGTTCAACCGACTGACGGAGGACTGATGACACGCCACGACGAAATGCTGGCCGAAACGGCGCTCCGCGAGGTGAGGGGGCTCGGAACAGCGGAAGCCGTGCAGCGGCTGTTCGAACTGGGGCTTATCAGCCGCCGGGACTGCGAACGGCAGGCCATCCGCAACGAGGTGCGGCGGCTCGAACGCGAGGGAGTCTCCCGCTGCGAGGCGCTGGAGGCCGCTGCCAGGAAATACTGCTGTTCCTACGAAAAGGCGCGTAACGCGTTTTACACCAATTACAAGAACTAAATTATGAAATCGGAAATCCAAATCAACAATTCAGCCGAGGTCTGCCAGATCGACATCGAAGGGACTATCGGCATCCCCGAGGAGTGGCAGTTCGACGACCCCGAAGCGCGGGTGGCGACCTACGAACGCTTCAGCGGGGCCCTGCAGCGCATCGCCGGAATCGAAGCCCCCGAGGTGGTGGTCAACATCCGCTCGACGGGCGGCGACGTGAACGACGCGCTGCTGATCCACGACGCCCTGCGGCAGCTCCCGGCACGCATCACCACCCGCTGCTACGGCTACACGGCGTCGGCCGCGACGATCATCGCGCAGGCGGCGTCGGAGGGATGCCGCGAAATCTCGGCAAACGCCCTCTACCTGATCCACACGGCGGTCTGCGCGACCGAGGGCAATGCCGCGGAACTCGCCGGCAGGCTCGACCTCCTGCACCAAACCGACAAGCGCATCGCATCGGTTTACGCCGCCCGTTCGGGACGCCCGGCCGCGGAGTTCGAAACCCTGATGGCCGAGAACAACGGCAACGGCCGCTGGCTGTCGCCCGAGGAGGCTGTCGCGGCGGGGCTCGCCGACAAGGTGGTCGAAGCGGCGGAACAGTCGGCACCCTCGCTGACGCAGAACATCGCCCGGGGCTGGGAACGCCTGCTCGCCGGCATCGGCCTGCGGTCCGGTGCGGAAAGGCCCTCCGACCGCAATGTCTTCCATTTCGAGGAGGAGGTGCGGGCCCTTCAGCGGCGTTCGGCCGTCGCGGCGGACGAAGCCCGGCAGCGCGTCGGGGCAACCATCACACAGCCCCGCGAGGACCCCTCGTACGGCGACACGGTCCGCTCGGCCAACGAACGCGCCTATGCCGAAGACGCAAGGCGATTCCGCGGATAATCGAGGAAACGCAATTAAAAATGAAAATTTGCCGAAGGGAAGCCTCCCTTCTCAAAGGGAGGTTTGGAGGGATTGTCGACATAAAAAAAGAGGTCTGGCAACATCCGTCCCCAACGGCAAAACAAACAACCAAATTCAACAAACATTTAAAAACAACGAATCCATGACCTATCTTGAAAATTCGAAACAGTACACCGGCACCGACCTCGAAAGTATCTTTTTCCGCCCGATGCTGACCGGACAGTCGGCCCAGGAACTCGGCGTGCGCGTGCTCTACAACATGCCCCAGCCCACGCACATCCAGCTCTGGGACGGACAGCGCAACATCCTCCAGAAATTCACCTCCTCGGGCTGGACGGGAGGCGCCCCGGCGGTCAAGTACGAAAAGACCGTCAACCTCAGCCGCGTGAAGGCCGAGCTGGGATTTTCGGCCGCGGACTACTTCTCGATGGTTTACGAAAAGATCACGGCGCTGGCCAACGTCAATATGGACGATCTCTCGGGCACCGACCTCGAACAGGCCGAGACGGCGCTCTTCCGACAGGCCCTCGCGGAGAACATCCGCGCCACGATGTGGGTCGGCGACACGTCCGCCGCATCGGGTTACAACACCTTCGACGGCTTCCTGAAGCAGATTTCGGCCCAGGTCACCGACGACATCATCTACAATTTCACCTACCAGGAGTCGGCGCTCAACGATCCGGCCTACGTCGTGGAGCTGTTCGACAAGCTGTGGAACAAAGCCGACCTGCGCGTCCAGGACCTCAAGGCCGACGGACAGCTGGCCTTCTTCGTCACCTCGGACCTTTGCCACCTCTACGAGAAATACCTCGACTCGAAGGGCGCCGACGCCGCCTACACCGACGCGGTGAACGGACGCGGGACCCTCGCCTACCACGGAATCCCGGTCATCGATGTCCGGCTGGGCGGCTACCTCGCGGGAAGCTCCTTCCACCAGTCGTTCGGCATGCTCACCGACCGCCGTAACCTCGTGCTGGCGGTAAACACGGCCGACATGCCCGGCAACGAGGTGCGCATGTGGTATAACCCCGACGAGATGGAGAACCGCCAGCGCGCGGTATTCATGGCCGGCAGCCAGATTCTCGACGGAAACCTGATCACCTACGCCTACAGACAGTAACCCGAACCGGGGTCGCGCACCCGCAGGGAACCGCCCTGCGGGCCGCCGCGGCCCCGAATCCGAAACAACGCCATGAGCAAAGCGAAAAAAATCAAAACAGCCGTGGGGGTCGCCAACCGCACGGACCCCTACTTCGCGCTGGGAACGGCGCGGGTCGAGAGCGACAAATTCTGGCGCTGGGGCGACGACAACCTCTTCCCGGCGGCGCTGGCCCTGATGGCACGCCGCTCGACGACCCACCGCCGCATCATCAACGACAAGGCCGACTACATCTCCGGCAAGGGATTCACCTGCGACGAGGCCCGGGAACCGCTGCTGGCGGCGTTCGTCCGGCGCGTGAACGGCAGCGGCGAGAGCCTGAGGCAGGTGCTCAACAAGCTGGCCTTCGACAAGTCGCTGTTCGGAAACGCATTCCTCGAAATCGTCACCGACGACGGACACACCTTTCTGTCGCTCTACCACCAGGACGCCTCGCGCTGCCGCGTGGCCCGCGACTCGGAGCACATCCTGCTGCACCACGACTGGGCGGCGTTCAAACCCGCCGAAGCGCGGTCGCTGCCCCTCTATCCGCAGTTCGAACGGCAGGAGGACGGCACACAGCGGTCGATCGTCCACTACAAGGATTACGAACCGATGTTCGAACACTACGGCGTGCCGCCCTACATCGCGGGATTCAGCGTCTCGGCCATCGCCTGGAAAACCGACCGCTGGAACATCTCGCGGCTGGACAACTCGTTCCAGCTGTCGGGCGTGATGATGCTCGATTCGTCGGCGGACAACGAGGCCGAAGCCGAGCGCATCGTGCGGCTCGCCGAGCAGAAATTCGCCGGGAACCCCGGGCAGGTGATGTTCGTCATCCGCGACGGGGGCGAAGACGACAATTCACGCTTCATTCCCATCGCCGCGCAGAACGAAGGCGACTGGCAGGCGCTGCACGAACAGGCCGTCGGGGACATCGTCGTGGCCCACTCGTGGTTCCGGACCCTGAGCGGACTGGACTATGCCGCGGGATTCAGCGCCGAGCGCATCCTCCACGAATACGAGGTGGCGCTCAACACGGTGATCCTGGCCGAGCAGACCGAACTCACCGAGCCGATTCGCGCCGTCGTCGCCTCGGTGCTCGGCATCGACACCGCGTCGCTGCAGATCGTCAACCGCCCGCCGACCCGTTCGAAACCCATCTACATGAAGGTCTGGGAAGCCCGCAAGGCCGACGGACTCGACTACGACCCGGAGGACCCGAAACAACAGGCTTTCCTCTCGGAAATCACCAAGTACAATATAAAAAGTATCGAATGAAAACCCTCATCACACCCCTGCAAGTCCTGCGCCTCGCTTTCGGCGACGGGGAGCAGCTGCCGCCGCAGACCGTCGCCGAAGCCGACATCGCCGGGGCCGAACAGCGCCACATCGTCCCGGTCGTCGGGCAGGCGCTCTACGAAAAACTCCTCGCGGGTGCCTATCCCGAATTCCGCGACGGATACCTCGCGGCCCCGGCGGCCCTGTTCACCCGCCTCGCCGTCCAGCCGCGGCTCGACATCCGCACCGGCCAATGCGGCACCTCGGCCCCGAAGACCGCCTACGGACAGCCCGCCGCCGAGACGGCGCTCCGCACCCTGCGGCGAAGCCTGCGGGCACAGGCCCGGACGCTGCTGCGCCGTGCCGCGGAGCATCTCCGCACGCACCGGAACGAATTCCCGGAATACGACCCCGAAAACGACATCCTCAACCGCTGCACGACCGATGGAGGCTTTGTTCAGATTCATTAGCGGCGCGGCGGCGGGGATCGCCGCCCTGTTCGCCCCGATCGGGCCGCTGGTGGCGACCACCGTGGTCTTCATCGGCATCGACTTTCTCTCGGGCGTGGCCGCCGACCGCGCCTCGGCCCGCCGCGAAGGCCGCGCGTGGTATTTCGAAAGCTGCAAGGCGTGGCGCACGGTGGTCAAGCTCACGCTGGCAGTCACGGCCATCTCGATGGCCTGGCTGATCGACAGTTGTGTGCTTGATTTCATGCAGCTGAACGTAGCGAAACTCCTCACGGGATTCACCTGCGGGGTGGAGCTGTGGTCGTTCCTCGAGAACGCCGCACAGCTCTCCGACGCCCCGCTGTTCCGCTGGCTGCGCCGCTACGTGCACCGCCGCATCCGGAAGGAGGCAGGCGATGAGTAGGGGGCTTACGAACTGTAATCCCGGAAACATCCGGCAGTCGAAAGTGCGCTACAAAGGCGAGGTGAGGCCCTCGCGCGATCCGGCTTTCAAGCAGTTCGAATCGCTGGCGTGGGGCTACCGGGCGGTCTTTATGCTGCTGCACACCTACCGGGTGCGGCACGGACTGCAAACCATCCGGGAGATGATCTCGCGCTGGGCCCCGCCCTCGGAGAACCACACCGAAGCCTACATCCGCGCCGTGGCCGCCGCCACGGGCATCGACCCCGACGAGGCGTTGGACACACTCGACCCGGCAACGATGGTCCCCGTCGCGGCGGCCATCTCCCGCGTGGAGAACGGCACGGCCGCCGACCGGGATGAAATAAGGCGCGGATGGGAACTGTTCACAACATAAAAAGAGGCTGTCTGGGATAGACAGCCTCTTTTCGCATTCCCTGCCGGATCAGACTTTGAGCCTCACCCCTCCGCGCCCCAGCAGCCAGACGGTCCAAATGAGCAACAGCGCGTAGAGGAACGAATTGACAAGTCCCAGAATCCCGACCGAAAATTCGGGACGAAGCAGCGGATCGGAAAAGATCAGGTTTTTCAACGGATTCCACGCATAAGCCACCACATAGCACGACAGCGCCGCCGTACCGGCCGGCTTCACCCACGCGAACCAACGGGCATGTCCCCGCACATCGGTCAGATAGTAAAGCAGGGCGAAGAGCGGAAAGAAGATCGCACAGCAGTAGAAATACCAGGTCGGCGTGGCAGCGAGCTTGGAAACAATCCAGAAACGATGGGCAACGAGGCCCGCAGCGAGCATACCCGCACCGACGAACAGGGCGATCCGATAGAAACGACCCGGAGCCCGGACATCGGCATAGCGTTCGACAAGCAGCGAAAGCAAGACGCCCGTACTGCCGAAAGCGAAGATCGTCAACTGGTTGGGCAGGATACTCCCGGAAACCAGTCCCGATGCCTGCAATACGGCTCCCGCCACGAGCAGGGCAACGACAACAACATGCGCTGCCAGACGTTTACCGACCGCCAGAAACACCAGTGTACAAAAAAGATAGGTCCATCCGATCCGTCCCAGGATGCCCCACCATCGAATGGTAAAACCCGACCCGTCGCTGCCCCGGAAGATAACCGCCAGCCAGACCAGCAGCGCCGCTCCCGAGAATTGCAGCAGCAGAATACCCCGCTTTTTCCAGACGCTCTCAGTCCGCGGATAGACGTTCCATACCAGAAAGAACCCCAAAACCATGAGCATCGCATAGTTTCCGCGGGAAAGACCCGTTCCGGCAGCCGAAAAGGCGTCTCCGAAATTGACCGTCAGCAGCCCCATGACCACCAGAGCAAAAGCTCGCGTGAAAATATGCCACACGATCTTCATCGTCGAATCGCCTTTGGCCCGGCGACTGCCGATTGCCAGCGGAACGGAAGCTCCCATAATAAAGAGAAACGCCGGAAAGATCGTATCCGAAAAACCCAGCATATCTTCGCCACGGGCTGCATGCTGTAACCAGTGCGGAACTTCGCTCAGGCTCCAAAAAGAGTTTACCCACAGCATGAAGAACATTGTCAGCCCACGAAAAACATCGATAGAGGCTATTCTGTTACGTTGTTCGGTCATAGCTCCGGACATTTACTTTATCTCGGCAACGCCCTTGATAGCCCGCAGCAGCGACAACGGGTTATCATAGGCCACGTCCTGCGAAAGCTCCCAGATCGTAAGCCCCGCATAGCCGTTGTCCAATACATATTGCGTCTTCTCCTTCATCAGGTCAACGCCGTTGAAAGCATAGCCGCCGTAGGAGTTCGAAGAGGCTGTAATCGCACCGCCCGCCATGGCACAGAGCGTATTATAAGGCTGTGTTATGACCGGTGACACGCTTTTATTGCCTCCGTAGAACGGCACACCGACGATAATCTTCGAATTGGGAACGCCTTTGGCCGCATAGCCCGCAAGCGACTCTTTCAACACACGCATCGGCGCATGGGGATAGCCCTCTTCTTCAGTCCCGTAAGTATCATAGATCATCACATTGATATGATCGACATAATCGACGATTCGGCCGCCCATCGACTGTCCGAGCGTGCTGGAAGAGAGCGCCGCCGTCAGCTGCCGGACTTTCGTGCCGACGGGAAGTTCGGCCATCCGCGCCCGGATCTGCTGCAACAGATCGACCATATCGTCCTCGGGGACATGCAGGAACGGTTCCGACGACCAGTCCGTCTCCCAATCGACGTCGATGCCGTCGAAGTCGCGGGCATGCGCGTATTCGACGACCGCCCTGGCGAAAGCCGCCCGCTTCGCCGGATCGGTCCCCATGCGGTACATGTTACCCGCCGTGGCACCGCCGCCCACGACCAGAAACGCCTCCTGCGAAGAGGTCATGGCCGCACGGACCGTGTTCTGCTGCCGTTCGCGCTCGGGATTGACGTACCACACGCCCTGTGCGTCGGGCGATATGCCGAAACAATAGACCCGCGTGGGATATTTCAGGTAGGGATAATCGGCCGGCGACGCCGACGAGATGCGGCCGGCATTGGAGTAACCGGCGACAATACACCGCGAGACAGGCGGTTGCGGTCCGTCGGGCTCCTCGGAAGAAGAGGAACACGAGGAGCAGGAAGCGAGCGACATCAACGTCAGGGGAAACAGAAAAAGCGAAAAAAAGTTATTTTTCATAATCAGCTGCTTATTTCAAAAATTCGAAATCGTCATAGTAAAGAATGCGGTCGTTGTTCTCTGCCGGAGCATTGGAACCGTCGAAATTCGACATCGGCCGGAGATCAAGGGTCTCTACGCTGTCGAAATTCTCCTTGCCGTAGGTCTCCGGAAGATCGTAAACAAGCACGTTCCACTCGCCGGTCCGAACAAGCTGCCGCCACTCATCCTCAGTCGTGTAACGCTGCCCGTTGAGCGTCGTAGGACGGCGATTGATCCCCTGATTAAGCAGCTGCATATAAGGAACATAGGAGTTCGTACCGATCCAAACCTTCATACGGATTGCACTGTACGAGGCGAGGTCGGACATTCCCGAAAGGTCGAGCCAAAAACGCCCCGACGTAGGATTGCTGGACGAAGACATATCGCTTTTGAGCACCTTTGTACTGCCGTTGACCGCCGTGACATGAGGATTTTCCGCAACAGAAATCGACTTATTCTGATCGACCAGCACCGAGGGAAGCGCCGTAGCCTCCTCCAAATCCTCGATCAGATGGCTGACAAGCAGCGACCAGGTCTTCTCGACACGCTCCTGCTTGGCGTTCACGCCCGTATAGGAGATCGAGAAAGTTCCCAGTTCGGAGAACACCCGGCGGAACTCCGCATCGGACGAAACGACCGCACCGTCCACCTTCCATTCGTGTACAAGTCCCTCGGCACCACCTTTTACCGAGGTCGAGATAACCACCTCGTCGCCGCGATGACTGTCGATATCTCCCGGCATAGGAGAAAACTCGATCGTCAGCGGCAGTTCGACCTCGGCCACCTGAACCGTCCAGCTCTTCGCAGCGGTCATCCGATAGGCATTGACTCCCGCATAGGCGAGTGTGAAGGTCCCGGCATCCATGAACGTATAGGTGAAATCGGCCGTCTCGGAAACGACCGTACCGTCGATGCTCCAGGAGTGTTTCACCTCCTTATCGCCTCCCACCACGGTTGCCGAAATGCGCACCTCGTCGCCCTGATCGCAGGAGACCGTATTCCCGGAATCGGAAAATTCCACCTCCAGCGGAATCCCGTTGACTTTCACCTTGTAGACTTTCGCAATACGGCCTCCGTCGTTGTACACTTCGCAGCGCACGGTATAAAGTCCCACCTGAGCGAATGTGTAGGTCATCGTCGGCGTGGAAGCGGCCGCCACTCCGTTCACATACCAGATGCAGTTGGCTTCCTCGTCGTTTTCGACGACGGCTTCGAATGTAATCTCCTCCTCCACATTCACCTCCATTTCGGCATCCGTCACGGGGAATGAAACGACGGGCGGCGCCACCGTCGCCGTCTTGTCATCGCTGCAACCTCCGAGCACGGCGAAGATTCCGGGCAGCAGCACCCACAGCGCTCTTTTCAATACATGTTTCATAGTCGGTAAATTTTACAAGATAGGTTTCAGGTTTCAATTTTGAATGAAAATATGCTTTGCATAGTTGAATCCGCACAGGTCGTAGATCCTGCGCAGCGACTGCATGCGCCGCACAAAATCGTCGTAGTCCTTGCGGTCGTACGACCACCCGTTCTCGGCCATTGCGGCCATGCGCGGCAGCACCATGTACTCGACATGCGGCATGGAGGAGATGTACTCCGTCCAAAGGTTGGCCTGCACGCCCAGAATCGCCTTGCGCTCCCCGGCGTCGAGCTGATCGTAGGGATCGTATCCATACACCTTGGAAACGGGGACATAACCGCCGATGGCGAAAGGTTCGTTCTCCGTATTCTGCGACTGATAGTAGTCGAAATAGCTGAACTTCGACGGTACCATGATGACCTTGTTGCCCCGTTTGGCGGCTTCGATCCCCGCCTGCGGGCTTTTCCACGACATCACGGTCGCCGTCGGCGATATGCCGCCTTCGAGAATCTCCTCCCAGCCGATGATCCGACGCCCCCGGCTATTGACGAAGCGTTCGATACGCTTCATGAAATAGCTTTGCAGCTCGTGCTCATCTTCGAGCCCTTCTTCGGCAATCCGTTTCTGACAAACCGGGCACTCCTTCCAGCGCGTTTTCGGGCACTCGTCGCCGCCTATGTGGATATACTCCGAAGGGAAAAGTGCGATCACCTCGTCGAGCACGCTCTCCATGAACTCAAAAACCCGGTCGTTCCCGGCACAGAAAACGTCGTCGAAGACGCCCCATGTCGGCGACACGGCATACCCCTCTCCACGGCATCCCAACCCGGGATAGGCGGCCAGCGCGGCCAGCGCGTGTCCCGGCATCTCGATCTCGGGAATGACGTCGATGTAGCGGTCGGCGGCATAACGAAGCACTTCGCGCACGTCGTCCGCCGTGTAAAACATCCCCTTGCCGTAGGGCTTGCCGTCGTATTCCTTGCTTGTCCGGGCATGCCCGACGACTGTCTGGGCACGCACGGTGCCGATTTCGGTAAGCCGCGGATACCTGTCGATCGCCAGCCGCCATCCCTGGTCGTCGGTCAGATGCCAATGAAACGTATTGACCTTGTGCAGCGAAAGGATGTCGAGATAGCGCTTCACCTCCTCCACGGTACGGAAATGACGGCAGACGTCGAGCATCATGCCCCGGTAGGCGAAAAACGGCTTGTCCTCGATCCGGAGCGCGGGAATCGCCGTTTCACCCTCCCCGGCGCAACAGGCGACGATCTGTCGCAGGGTCTGCATGGCATGGAACGCCCCGCGGGGCGATCCGGCCGTGAGGTCGATGCGCTGTCCGGAAACCTCGACACGATACTCTTCCGCGGCGAGTTTCCGGTCGAGAGCGATATTGACGGCGCCTTTCTTCGGCTTCCCGCAAACCACGTCGGGTTCGAAGGAGACGATCCGTTCCAGCTGGCCGGCGAAAATCCGGGCGGCAGGGAGCAGTTCGGAGACTGCGACCCGCAATGCGAGCGGTTCCGAAAGACGGAACTCCTCGCTGTCCGAGACCTCCATGAAGAGCGGCCGGGGTACGACGCCGATCTGCTTTGCGGCGGTGCCGCCAACGGCTGCCAGCAGAACGGCAGCGGTTGTAAGAATGTTTTTCTTCATCTTATCGGGTGTTGTTTGTCAGTCGTTCGTAAAGCGATTTCATCTTCACCGAACGCATCGTATTTATATACTCTATTTCATGCGCTTTGAGGTAACTGGCATTGAGCCGGGCAAAACGACGGTCCAGAATGCGTGCTTCGGCGAGCAGCGTTTTCAGTCCGGACACCAGCCCCGGTATCCCGGAACGGTCGAAAGAGGCCGACTGATAACGGGCTTCGACCGCCTTGAAACGCAGATAATTGATCCGGATATCGAGCATCAGCAGATAGTGCGCCACCTCTTCCGCCCCTTTGCGGGGTTTCAGCCGCGCCAGTTCGTCACGCATCCGCACGCATTCGTCAATCACCTCGTGCAGATCGCGCCCGGAAGCGTCTTTCGCTCCGGAATCCGAGACCGCCACGGTCTCCTGAGGCATCGAGAAATAGCGCCACAGTACGTCGGCTCCCGCATCGTCGAGTCCCAGCTCCGTCCGGGCATACCGCCGCACAAACGCTTCGGGCTCGAACGGCGCATCCGTCACGAAAGCTTCGCAGCAAGCCGCTTCGAGAATCCGGAACGCCGACATCGGGTAAACCAGCCGGACAGGCTGCATCGAAAGAATTTCATATCCGTTATCGAACCAATAACCGTAAGTGCCGCTCGTAGACCACGAAGTTTCGATCATGCCTCCGTAATCGTGTTCCCGTGCATATTCGACGAAAACAGCCAGGTTGTCGAAATGTTTTTTCCACTGCGTCAGGTAGATGTTGTCCGGTCCGGAACGCAATGCCGGAGCCCCCCACAGCTTCACGCCGCGGGAGAAGAGATTGGCCAGCTTGCCGAAACGGTCCGGCTCCCAGCCGTAGTTCCAGTCCACGAAGATCAGGTCGTCGGGCAATTCGTCGAGCGCCTCGGGGTATTTGAGGATAATGTCGGCCCACATAACGGGCGTCTTGCCCAGATCGTGCACGATGTCGCACATCGCCTTGACATAGTCCACGAACAGCCGCGATTTCCCCTCCCGGTCGGCCACGGCGCGACAGTTCCCGCACAGACCGAGCAGATAGGTTTCGTCAGCGCCGATGTGAAAATATTTCGACGGATGGAGCGCCGCTACCTCGGCGAACAATTCGGAAAAACAGGCCGTCGCTTCCGCAATTTTCAACGGACAGACCTGCGAAGGGTCTTTGGGGTCCTCCCGCAGAGCGCGGTATCGCTCATGTTGCAGGATGTATTCGCAGTGCCCGAAGCAATTTTGCAAGGGAATGACCTCGACGCCCCGCCGGCTGCAATAATCGACAAACGAGATCACCTCCTCCCGGGTAAAGGCGGAGGCATTCGATAGCGTAGCATGTTTATCGAAAGGAAAAGTAGCCTCCCACTCCATGACGAGCGTGTTGATCCCCCGTTCGGAAATACGGTCGACAAGGCGTTTCATGGCGTCGAGCGTCATCACCTCGGTACGGAAATCGAGGTGGAAGGCCCGGACGGGGAAATCCCCGGTTCGGGCAGCGCAGGTTCCGATGCCCGTCGAAAGCGTCAGCAAGGCTGCGGCAACAGTCAAAAAACAGTGTTTCATGGCAGCGTTTTCAGATTTTGATGTAAATTTTCCGGCGGTACAGCACCAATCCGAGGCTCCAAACCAGCAGAATGAAGCACAACGAATAGACCAGCGACCCCGAAGCGTCGCCGAACAACGGGTCGATCAGCGTCGTATAGAACCAGTTCTTAATTGAAAGGGCACCCAACGCAACCGACAGGACCCAAGCAGCGACATAGAGAAACAACGGGTTGACACCGAATACCCGGAAAAATCCGGTCCACCGCACCTGTTTGCGCAGGTCGATCACCCAGCACAGCAGTCCCAGCAACAGCGATGCAAACCCCGAAGTGGCCAATGCGAACGAACTGCTCCAAATCTTTTTGTTGAGCGGATCGCCGTATTGCAGCAACAGCCCCGCAAAGAGCAGCACCGTTCCGAATGCGAACAGACGGCCGAACCGCATCGGGGCATCCTCTTTCGCAAGCAGTATCCGCCCGGCAGCGCATCCCAGCAGGAACTGAGCGATCCGCGGCAGGGTACTCAACAGCCCCTCCGGCTCGAAAGCCAACCGCGAGCCGTCCGGCAGCCACTCCTTGTAAAGGTGGCTCTCGCCCAAAACAGCTCGGTCCACCACCGCGATAATGTTATCGGCCGATAGCGAATAGCCGTTACCCGTCTGAAGCAGCACCAGATAGAGGAGCAGCAATCCTCCGGCGGCAGCGATCAGATGTCGGAAACGCAGACAAAGCAACGCCGCGGAGCCGAACAGATAGACCAATGCCAATCCCTGCAACACGCCCATAATCCGGAACGTCCGGAACGGAAAGACCGTCTCGAACCAGGTCGCTCCGGCAGGCGTCTGTCCGGAAAGAAAGTTCGCCGTGCCGTAACCGAAATAGCTGATCTCCTGCAACAGCAGCCCCACGCCGAAAATGACCGCACTGCGGCGCAGAATCCGGGAAAAAGCCTTCCTGTCGGCTCCTTCATAGCGTTTCGAAAGGGAAAAGAAAGCCGACACACCCATAATGAAGACGAAAAACGGATAGATCAGGTCCGTCGGCGTCATGCCGTGCCAGAACGCGTGCTGCAACGGCGCATAGGCCTTGCCCCATACAGCGGGGTTGTTTACCAGAATCATGGCGGCGATCGTCATGCCGCGCATAACGTCGAGCGATAGCAGTCTTTCGGGTTTCATCGTCTTTTCCATAAGCTGAAAAAGTCCCGACGTCCGGTTCCCGGACATCGGGACACAAAAGATTAGTTGGGAGCCGTTACGGAGAGCGTATAGCGCATCGAGATGGCCCGCGAACCGCGAACAGCCTCGAAACGCAAGGCAAAGGCTCCCGGTTCAGCGAACGTATAGACCAAGTCTTTCGAATGGCCGATCACCTGCTCATCGAGCAGCCAGGTGCACTCGACCGAACCGTCATTCGGAGAGACGATCAGACTCAGTTTGAACTCCTCGCCGACAACGGCCGTCAACGACTCGGCGGTCTGGTCGTAGATGTAAAGTTCGTCGGCGGCGAAAGGCGGATTGCCTTCATCCTCGTTGCAAGCAAGACATACGAGTCCGGCCAGCAAAAGCAATATGTATTTCAGCATTTTCATAATCGTATCGTTTTTCGGGTTAAACACTTACTGCACATCCCACCATACCGGCACCGTCCAGTCGTCTGAACCGCCCATGCGGTCGACGGCCTCCTGCCAGTTCGCAGCGTTCTTACTCTGCTCCTCGATCGGGTAGGTCAGACGCAGCGGACGCTGGCCGTTCGACTGGTTCTCGGATGGATAACGGTTATACCATTTGCAGTAGGCCGTAGGCATGCCGCCCGTACGGCGCAGATTCGACCACGCCTCGATGGGGTCCATGAAATGGAGAATCCAGATCTGCTTGTTGATCTCTTCGAGTGCCCGGGTGCCGCCCGCCGCCACCTCCGGAAGCAGGTAGGTCGTCATATAATCCCGAATTTCTTCATCCGAAGGCATGTCGGCGGCACTCACTCCGAACAGCGAGAATTGTTTCACAGCCGCCTCGTAACCTTTTGCAAAACGCGACTCGGCCGTTTCGGTGTCGATTCCCCAACCGCGGACGGTCGTCTCGGCCAGCAGGAACTGTGTTTCGGCATAGCTCATGTGAATCCACGGGCTGTCCACGGCCATGATAATCCGCGAAGGCGAAAGACGATACATGGCATGGGGCACCGTATAGCTGCCGATCGCACGTTTCAGTTCTGCGCGTTCGTCCTCTGTCATCCACGTTGCGGCATCGACCATAGCGGACGTAATGCCCTGAGCCCAGACGCTGCGGGTCTTCGCCGCTCCCTGATAACCGTTCTCTCCGGGCCCCTGGTTGCCGCCGCCATAGGTGAAATCCTGAGCGGGCAGCGTGAGATAACCGCCGATATTGATGTAACCGTCGGGGGTCGCGGCCAGATCGGCCGGCCCCTGATTGCCGGCGTATCCGGCATTGAACTTACGCATCAGCTCGGTCACCTCGACCGCATCGCCCCAGGCTGGAAGCCCCGCTCCCGAGGTCGTCACATAAACCCCTGCGATGAGCAGCAGACGCGGATCGAGCGCCAGATAACGCCGATAGGGAGGCGTCGTGTACTGCTGCGGGTCCATCACACAGAGCGATTTGAAGAACTCCGTGGTCATCTTGTACTGCGTGATGCCGAGACCCGTATTGCCCGTCACCTGAAGAATGATGTCGGCATAGCCGTTGCCGGCCCCGAGCGTCTCGTAATCCTCGGCGTGTTTGACGGCCGCAATGTCGGCATTCGAGGTCATAACCCCTGCGGAAACCGCCTCGCGGGCCTTCTGCTGAGCCACATCGGGCTTCACCTTGATCAGGCGCATCGCCACACGCAATTTGAGCGAAGCGGCGAAGCGCTTCCATTTCTCCACGTCTCCCCCAAAATAGCAATCCGTCGAAGGTGACGACTTCGAAGCGTCGAACTGCGCGAGGGCGCCGTCCAGACGCTCAAAAAAATCGTTGTAAATATCCTCCTGTTTGTCGTATTTGGGCGAGAAGATCGACTGGTAATAGCCCTGCCCTCCTTCGAAATAAGGAACGTCGCCGTAACAGTCGGTCAGTTTGAGGAAGGTCTCCACGCGCAGCACCTTGGCAATCGCGCTGTAATTGACCAGTTCGGGATCGTTGTCGGCGATATTTTCGAGCGCCACGATATTCTTCACGGCCTCGGGATAGAACAGGTCCTGCCACAGACGTGCAAAATAACCGTTATTGCGAATACCCTTGCCGCCATATTCGACATTTCCCCACGAACCGCTCCAATGGTTGACCCATTCGCCGGGATAAGTGAAGAACCGCGCCGCATTCTGACGGCCCATCGAGTGGGACATCTGGATAGTTGGGACCAACAGCGAAGGGTCGATATTTCCGTTGGCTTTCGTCGGATTGATATTCAGTTCGGTCAGGTCGCTGCAACCGCCGGCAACGGCCGCAAGCGCCGACAAGAGATATAATGATAGCTTTTTCATGGTCGCAAGATCGTTTAGAATTTAACTTTGATGCCGAAACCGAAGGTTCTTCTCGAAGGCAGCGAACCGTATTCGAAACCCTGACCGTTTCCGTTATAGTAGGACGACTCGGGGTCGATGTTCTTCACGTTCGTATAGAGAATGCACAGGTTGCGGGCGAAAGCCGTCAACTGAACGCCGGCAATAGGCGTCTTACGCAGCCAGCGCCTCGGGAAATCGAACGAAAACGCCAGTTCACGGAACTTGATATACGAAGCGTCGATGATGAACGGTTCGGGCGACACGTCCTGGAACGACTGCCAATAAGCCTGCGGGTTGACATAAATATCATTCTCGACATAGATCAGATTGCCTTCGGAATCCGTACCGGCGACCTTCACGCCATCCACCAGATAACCGCCCGTAGCTTTCCAGTCGGCGGGAGAGCCGGCGGCGCGTTTGGCCTGTTCGGAGCGGTACCAGGCGTCGCGTCCCTTGAGCGTCTCCTTCGCGGTACCGTTGTAATAGGACTGCATCATCGACATCGAATACATGTCGGCGCCGAACTTGGCATCGAACAGCAGGCGCAGGTTCAGGTTTTTCCAAGTGAAATTGTGCGACCAGCCGAGCGTATGGGCATAAGTACCCTTGCCGAGCACCGAAACGTTGGTATCGAAGGTCGGCAGACCTTTTTCATCCACGATCACACGTCCGTCGGGCGTGCGCTTCTGCGCCTGGCCCACGATTACACCGTAAGGCTGATTCTCCATGGCATAGATGTAGGCATTGGCCCAGCGTGCCGCCGTCAGTTCATACGACGGAACGTCGGGATGCAGCGAAAGCACCTTGTTGTCGTTGGTGGCATAGGTGAAAGTCGTCTCCCACTGGAACGACTTGAGTTTCAAAGGAACGCCCGTCACTGCCAGTTCGATACCGCGGTTGCGAATCTCACCGGCGTTGATCAACGCCCGCGTAAAACTCGAACTCGAAGAGATCGGCAGGCTCATGATCTGATTCTTGGTCGTCTGCTGGTAGAGCGTCAGGTCGAAACTCAGACGGCTCTGGAAGAAACGGACATCGAGACCGACCTCCATCGAGTAGCTGGCCGTAGGTTTCAGGTCATAATAGGGAATCACGGTGCTGGCGACCTCGCCCAGCGACTGTCCGTTGAGTTTGAATCCCTTCGTGCCGAAATCGAGATAAAGCTGATAAGGGTCCGTATCGCCGCCGACATTGGCCCACGACGCACGCAGTTTACCGAACGAGAACCAGTCGCCATGTTTGAAAAGGCTCGAGAAGATCAAACTACCCGAAACCGACGGATACCAGTAGGAACGATTCTCCGGGCAGAGCGTCGAAGAGACGTCGTTACGAATCGTAGCATCGAGGTAAGCCCACCCTTTGTAACCGAGACTTACGGAACCGAACATCGAACGAACCTCTTTTTTATAAAGACCATGCGTCGTATTGATACGCTCGAAGGCATTGATATCGTCCACGCCCGGCATCACCTGTTTGAGGCCCTCGGTGGTGAATTGTTCGTTCTTGTTCCGCCAGAGGCTCGCGCCGATGAAAGCATTGATGTCAAAATCGCCGTATTTCTTCGCAAAGGTAAGTGTCGCTTCAAGGTTTGTCTGCGTTACATTCATAATGCGTTCGTTGATGGCACCCTCGACCTGTCGCGGCGTCGAAATGGGCGAGAAGGTCGTAGCCCGGAAATTGTAGGTATCCAGACCGCCCCGTCCCGCCAGTTTTAGCCACGGGGTGAGATCCCACGAAATACGGGCATTGCCCATCAAGCGCGAACGGCTCGATTCGTTGCGCATCTCGTTGATGACCCAATAGGGATTGAAGCGGTAGTCGCTGCCGTTCCATTGGTAATAGTTGCCGTTCTCATCCTTGTAGGAGTCGGCCAACCAGTTCTGATCGAAATTCGGAGCGATACCGATCAGCGCGTTGCCGATGTTGCTGGCATTGTCGGTCAGCGCCGGACGGTTCTTTACATCTTCGTAGATATATGAAGCCGAGGCATCGACCGAGATCGTCTTACCCAGTTTCGTCGTGCCGCGCATGGTGATGTTCGTGCGGTTGAATTCCGACTTGGGAACGATATCCTTGTTGCGCATGTCGGTCACGGCGAAACGGAACGAGGTCTTTTCGGTCGCGTTGGAGAGCGACACCGAGTTCTGGGCCGTAAAGCCCGTATCGAAGAACGACAGCACGTTGTTGTTCACGTTGCCGTAGGGCTTCCACTCGCCGTTGTATATCTGGATCATGATGTTGGGATCGAGTTTGCCGCCCCAGGCGACCTGCGTCGTGCCGCGGCCGTCGGAATCGGTAAGGGGAATAACGCCGTTGCGCCCCTGACCGTAAACGCGCTGGTAATCGTCGAACTTCGACAGCAGCGTCGTGAAGCTGATGTTCGACGACACTTCGATACCGAGCGATTCCTTTCGCGCCGAACCGGATTTGGTGGTGATCATCACCACGCCGTTCGAGGCCATCGAACCGTAAAGCGCCGAAGCCGAAGGGCCTTTCAGGATCGTGACGTTCTCGATGTCCTCGGGATTGATCGACGACATGACGTCGCCGAAATCGAAGCCCGAACCGCCCCATTTACCGTCAGCACCCTGCAGCTGCGAATTGTCGACCGGCATTCCGTCGATGACATAAAGCGGAAGGTTCGAGCCCGAAAGCTGGGAATTACCGCGAATCAGCACGCGCGACGATCCCGTCGGGCCGGCCGTCGTCGTCGAAATATCGACTCCGGCGACCTTTCCGATCATAGCCTGCATGATGTTCGACTCGCGTCCGGCCGTCAGGTCCTCCTTGCCCACCGACGACACGGCGTAACCCAATGCCTTGGCCTCGCGTTTGATACCCAGGGCCGTGACTACGACTTCACCCACAGAAACGGCCTCTTCCTTGAGTACGATTTCAAGACTGGTCTTACCGCTGACGGAAACCGACTGCGTCGCCATACCGATAAACGATACCTGCAAGGTGGCGTTCTTATCGGATATGTTCAGCGTAAACCGACCTTTCGAATCGGTCGTCGCACCGCGGCTCGTCCCTTCCTGGATGACCGTGGCTCCGACAATCGGCTGCTTCGCCTCATTCGTTACAACACCCGTAACGGTAACATTTTGCTGAGCCACTGCCGCGGAGCAGCAGAGGACCGACAGGACCAACACGGATAAAAGCCGCGCAAATCCGCCGCAAATCTGTAATTGTAATGGTCTTAGCATATCATTTGTATTAAGTTAGTAAGGTTTTGCTTTTCATCACTGCCCGAATACGGGAGTATCCTCCTTCCCGGCGTGCGGGAAGGCCCCACCGCCGTCTTCGGAGAATCGCCGGAAATAGGATTTGAGGAAACGGTAGTTCCCGGCCGCACAGAACTCCTTATCCGAACCATTACGGTACTCATCCAAAAACTGTCCGAAACCCGACCATACGGTCTGCATATAGCCTTTGAAACGTACCGACATATATTTCGAAGAGTGCCTGCGGAAACGGAGCATGTCGTCGAGTTGCATCCGCGTGACGGCGGGACGTTCCCAGCCGCAGGTAATGACATCGAAGCCCTTGATGGCGAAATAGACGGCCGACTGTTCAGCGTCGCGGTAGTGCCAGTCGCACATCATCACACTGCGGTCGATCCGGTCGATCGCACGGTGGGTGTTGCCGATGCTGGCCGACCACTCGCCGTAGCCGCTCGCATCGCGCCGCCCGTCAATCAGCCGGTCGGCCCACATCCAGAGGCGCACCCCTTTCCGCCGCAGGTGGGCGGCAATCCGGTTCACCTCCCCGGCGAAGACCTCAGCGGGGTCCAGCCCGCCGCAGCGCGGACAATCCGTATCGGCCAGATCGAACACCTCGTCGAGTCCGGCATGGAAATCCGTCGCTCCGAAAGCCTCCACGACCTCATCCACACAGTCGAACACGACGTCATGCACTTCGGGATGATTCGGACAATAACTCTTGCAATAGAGGCGGTCCGGATTGGGCCAGACGTAGTTCTCGGGAAGTTTCACCCGCGGCTTTTCATCGAACTGCGGGTAGACCTGCAACAGCTTACCCGCCTTGCCGTGCCACGACTGATGACCCAGCAGATTGATCAACGGCACAAGCCTGATACCTTTCGCACGGCACAATGCAGCCAGTCTCCCTGCCAGCGAACGGTTCCAGCCGTCGGGATCGGCCAACTCGGGACGCGATTCGAAATCATAGACCCAATTCACCCGGACCACCAGCGTATTGATCCCCGCAGGAGCCAGATCATTCTCCACGAAATCAAAAAACGCATCTATCTGTTTTACAGGCGGAAGGGCAACAGAAAAAGCCCGGATCGGGAAACCGTTATCGAGCACAGAAATGTCGACGGAAACAGAATCGGCCGGCCGGGGGGGGGGAAATTCCCTCCCCGTTTGCAGCAGTCGCCAGGATACAGCCCGCAGACAACAGAACGGTCAAAATATGGATCGGTCTCATCATAGCTAAAAACGGGTTTCGCCGGCTATCACGACCCGTTGAATCCCGATATTATCGTCGAAAATCAGGATATCGGCATCTTTTCCGGCTTCGAGCGAGCCTTTCCGGTCGTCGATGCGCATCACGCGGGCCGGAGTCGCCGTCATCATCTTCACAGCCTCGGGCACCGGCACTTCGGCCAGCCGGTGCATGGTCCTCACACAGCGGTCCGCCGTTGCGACACTGCCGGCGAATGCGCTCCGGTCGGCCAGCTTGGCCACACCGTCCTCGACCACGACCTCCATGCCCGAATTCCGGGCCCCGAGCACGTAACGCCCCTCGGGCATTCCGGCGGCACGCATCGAATCGGTGATAAGCACCGTCCGGTCGGCCCCTTTGAGCTTATAAACCAGCCGAAGCAGGCTTTCGGGCAGGTGCACGCCGTCCGTGATGATTTCGACCGTCATGTCGTCCAGCCAATAAGCGGCCTCGACGATCCCGGCATACCGGAAAGCATTGCGGCGGACGACCGACGAGGTGCAGGAATAGAGGTGCGTCACATGCGTATAACCGTTGCGGAACGCCTCGACCGCCTCCTCGAACAGCGCGTCGGAATGGGCTATCGACGCCAGAATTCCTTTTGCACGCAGCACCCGTCCCAGTTCGAGCGCACCGTCGAGTTCGGGAGCCAGCGACATCCGGCGAATATCGTCGCTGGCGGCAAGAATCGCATCGTACTCCTCGGGACGCGGATCGCGCAGGTAGCGCGGATCTTGTGCACCTCGTTGGTTGTAGGCGAAATAGGGGCCTTCGAGATGCAGCCCGGGCATATTCGCACCTTTCGTATTAAGCGGCAGCGCACGGCGGAATACCTCGAACGTTTCGAACAGGTTCTCGTTCGTGCTGGCCAGCGTCGTCGGAAAGATCGTCGTAGCTCCGTGACGCGCAGACATCTCCGCCGCGCCCAGATAGGCTTCGACCGTGCAGTCCATGAAATCGTGACCGCCGGCGCCGTGCGTATGAATATCTATGAATCCGGGAGAGACCCAATCGCCGCCGGCATCGGTAATCTGTCCGGCATCCCCCTGATAGTCACCTTCGCCGACAGCCGTGATAACACCGTCACTCCACTCCACATAGCCCCGGCCCGCTGTCGCGGGACCAATGATCCGTCCGTTTACGATCGCTTGTTTCATCGTTCTATCTTTTTTCCGCACCACGGCGGGTCCAATATTCCAGTCTGTATCCCCACAACGCATAACACAGTAAAAAGACGAAACAGGGAATCATCAGCCAATATGCCGATTGAGCATCGCCCAGACGGGTCGCCTCACCGGCGTAGACAAGCGGGAAAACTCCGCTCGAAGCCAGCGCCATGACCAGCCAGGCCGAGCCGAGACTCGTATAACGTCCCAGCCCACGGATTGCCAGCGGCCAAATGCCGGAATAAAGAAATGCGTTGGGAACACCCATCAGAATCAGGATCCACATCGCATTATGGGCCTCCACGCCGAAAAACGAGGTCTGCCCATGAGGCTATCAGATTCAACAACGATGCGACCCGCAAAGCAGTGAGCTGCGAAACGACACGCGGAATGAGCACCGTACCCAATGCAAAACCGACAAACGTCGAAAAAAGAATCATCGGCGGCAGCAGCTTAGCCTGGGCAATATCAGTCCCGAGCGATACGGACGATGTAACCAGCGTGTTGATACAAAGCGCCTGGGTGCCGAGATGACACACCATCGCCACCACGCCGAGGACCAGATAGGGGTAGCCGAAAATGCTCCGGCGAGCCTCTTTCTCCGACGCAGAGGAGCTCTTTCCGCCCGCAATATCAGGCAGCGGTGAGCGGCGGACATATAACCCGAAAGCGATCAATATGAAAGCCAGGATCAGATAGGGGACGATCACACGGCGTACCATGCCGTCGAGAACCACCTCCCGGGGCAGCCCGCCGATAAGTTCCGCCCCGGACTCGGCCTGTTCAAAAAGGACCGCATCGCCCGGACGGATGATGACGTAGCCCAGCAATAGCGGGGCGATGATCCCGGCCAGCTTGTTGCAAACGCCCATGACACTCATCCGTTTGGCCGCTGCCTCGATCGGCCCGATCACCGTCACGAAGGGATTTCCCGCGGTCTGTAAGACGGCCAGCCCGATCCCGAGCAGAAACAGCCCGGTAAGAAAGAGAGCGTAACAACGGGTCAGCGCGGCGGGGACGAAGCACAAGGCGCCGAGCGCCATCACGAACAGCCCATAGCTGATGCCCCGTTTA
Source organism: Alistipes sp. Zagget8 (assembly GCA_001941065.1). Taxonomy (GTDB): domain Bacteria; phylum Bacteroidota; class Bacteroidia; order Bacteroidales; family Rikenellaceae; genus Alistipes. Next base: position 148,849 of record MSHJ01000009.1, on the reverse strand, counting down.
TAACCGACCGCATCGAGCATCATCGACGAGGGGATAGCCATGACCAGATAGGCGATATAAAAGACGAACCCCACCAGATAGGCCTGCGCCAGCGACAATTCGCACGTTACCTTAAAATAAGGGATCAGCACGGAGTTGACCCAGGAGATCATTCCGAAGAAGAAAAAAAGCGTTCCCATGATTGCCATGGAAGTATAGTATTGCCGTCGGGAGTCCATGTCGTGCGAAATTCGGTCAGGTTTCATTCGGTCAGTGTTCTCTTCAAATCGGTCCGCGCCCTGCTTTCGTGCTCGAACACGGATTATTCAGCCGTAAAGGTAGTGAAAAAATAATACCATGCAACAATTCAACGAAAAAATATATAATAAAAAGTTTCAGGCCAAAAATATTCATTCATATATATATCTTAATATCATATGTTTATAAAATAAATTCAAATTTATTTTGGAAAACGAACTAAAATCCATATTTATGTGCTCGAACACGGTAATTAGTTTATCACGCCTATAATCAACAATCATGGATGGACTCATAAAAGAATTCCACGTCGACAAATTACACGTCTCGATCTACAAAACCCGCAGACAGATGGGAATGGCAGCCTCGGCACACTACCTGCAACGACTGGGAGCTATCCTCGCCAACCAGCCCACAGCCCGGGCTGTATTCGCAGCAGCGCATTCGCAGGATGAATTCCTGGCAGGGCTTATTGAAGCCGAAGACGCCGTATTCAACCGGATCGAAGCGTTCCATATGGACGAATACATCGGACTGCCGGCCGATGCACCGCAGCGTTTCGGCACGTTCCTCTCCCGCGCGATTTTCGACCGGAAACCTTTCCGCAAGGTCCATCTGATGGACTCCGGCACCGGAGACGGGCGGCAAGAGTGCCTCCGTTACAGCAAGCTGCTCCGGTGCGCACCATTAGATATCGTGTCGCTCGGGATCGGGGAGAACGGACACATCGCCTTCAACGACCCGCACGAAGCCCGTTTCGACGATCCCGAAACGGTGAAGATCACCACGCTCGACGAACCGTGCCGGCAACAGCAGGTCCACGACGGCGAATTCGCCGATATATCGCTCGTTCCGCACCAAGCGATGACCCTGACCATCCCCGCGTTGATGTCGTGCCGTTGCGTAGTGGCCATCGTACCGCTCGACCGCAAGGCAAAGGCCGTATACGACGCACTTTATGGCCCCATTTCGGAAAAATGCCCGGCTTCGATCCTCCGCACCCACGACGACGCGGTGCTTTTCCTCGACGAAGGAGCAGCTTCGATGCTGAGAATCTGAACGAGATCCATTACCAATCAAAAATATTTTCGTACTTTCGCCCTATGGACCGCAAAAATTATAAGATCAAGGATATCGCCGCAATGGCCGGCGTATCAGTCGGTACGGTCGATCGGGTGCTGCACAACCGGGGCGACGTCTCGGAAAAAAGCAGGAAGAAGGTGGAACAGGTGCTCGAAAAGATACTCTACCGTCCCAACCTGCTTGTATCGTCCATCGGAGTCAAACGCAAAATCACCCTTGCAATCGTCCTTCCCAGTCATCAACAGGGGGAATATTGGGAACAGATTGAAAAAGGCATTCACCAGGCGCTCTACGACTTTTCGAAAATACGCACCGAAACAAAAATCTTCTATTACGACCAGTTCGACCTCTATTCCTGCCGCACGGCTTACAGCCAGGCGCTGGAATACACCTGCGACGCAATGATCATCGGCCCGACTTTCCGGGAGGAAACCGTGCTTTTCTCTCGCAAACTCGACGAACAGGGAACCCCCTATGTCTTCATCGATACGCTCATTCCGTCGTGCAACCAACGGGCGTTCTTCGGGCCTGATTCGCGGATGCTCGGATACATCGAGGCTAAGCTCCTTTCGGACGTGATCGGCGAAAAGAAAGACATCGCCATCCTGCACGCCGTGCGTTCGGGAAACGAAAGTTCCCTGCAAACAGTCGTACGCAAAGCCGGGTTCTTCGAGTATTTCGACACCGTATCGAGCAAAAACAGGTTCCTCTACGCCAACTATTACAGCCAGGATGTCGAGCAAAGCTGGAAAGAGTTCGACCGGCTCTTCTCCGGGGAGAATGACATCGGCGGTGCCGTACTTTTCAACTCCCGGTCGTACATCTTCGCCAGCTACCTGGAACACCACGGCATCACCGGAGTCAAGGTGATCGGCTGCGGCGTGACGCAAAAGAACATCGAATACCTGAAAAAAGGCTACCTATCGTTCCTGCTGTCGGAACGTCCCGACGTACAAGGATACCAAAGCATCAAGTACGTACTGGAATACATCCTATACGGCCAGCACGAACAAATCATCAAGCATACACCGATCGAGATCCTGATACGCGAAAACATCGACTCGCTGTTCTAATATCCGTATCAGCAAAAGCGTAAATACATGGAAGCGTCCCGAATATACGAACGGCACAGCCGCCGACCGGGATGAAATAAGGCGCGGATGGGAGCTGTTCGCCGGCTGATTTTTACTATATTTACACCTGAATAAGCCATTCCCCGATGAAGCTCTCCTGCCTGCTCACGCGTCTCGACCGCATGCCCGTCCTGAAACTCCTCGTGCCGTTCGCGGCCGGGATCGCGCTGGCCGGCCGGTACGAACTGCCCCTGTGGTTTCTCGCAGGGGCTTTCGTATGTACGGGAGTCGTGGCGATGCTGTTCCGGTCGCAGTCCGCCGCCGTGGGAATGCTCCTCACGGCGGGATTCGCCGCGGCACAGCTCCGGACGCCGTCGCCCGCCGTGCCGCGGGGTATCGAGACCGCGTATGAAATCACCGTGGAGGGATTTCCCGCCGACCGGGGCCGTTACACCTCGGCCGACGCTTCGGTGGCGGCGTGGCGCGACCCCGCGGACGGGCATTGGCACCCCTCCGACGCACGGGTCCGGCTCTTCGCCGATTCGCTCACCGAACTGCGGCCCGGCGAACGCCTCCGCTGCCGGGGCACGGTGCGGCCCTTCCGGGGCGGGGCGGAGAGCTACCTCCGCCTGATGCGGCGGCGGGGCTATGCCGGAACGCTGTGGGTCTCCGAACGGACGATTCTCGAACGGCTTCCGCAACAGCACGCAGGCATGCACCGGACAGCCGTCGAACGCCTTGCGCGGCTGCCGATGGAACCGGAGGCGGCGGCCGTCGTCGAAGCCATGGCGGCGGGCGAACGGCGCGGCATCACGCCGGAACTGCGCACGGCCTACTCCCGCAGCGGACTGTCGCACCTGCTGGCGGTCTCGGGACTCCATACGGGAATCGTCTTCGTGCTCATTAATCTTGCGCTGTGGTGGCTGCCGCTCCTGCGGCGGGGACATCTGCTGAAAAACCTCCTGGCGGCGGGGGCCGTGTGGCTCTTCGTCGCGGCGGCGGGGTTTCCGCCCAGCGCCGTGCGGGCCGCCGTGATGTGCACCGTGCTCCAGGCGGCGCTGGCCTCGGCTTCGGAGTACGTCGGGATGAACGCCCTGGCCGCAGCGGCGTTCGGAATGCTGCTGTGGAATCCCAACTGGTCAGGAGACATCAGTTTCCAACTCTCGTTCGTCGCCGTGGCGGCCATCCTCGCATGGGGCGTACCGCTCTGCCGCAGGTGCCGGACCCGGTGGAAAGGGCTGAACATCCTGATAGACGCCTACCTGATCGGCCTCGTGGCGACGGTCGCCACGGCGCCGCTCGTCTCCCATACTTTCGGCATCGTGCCGCTGGCGGGGCTGGCCGTCAATCCGCTGGCCATCACGCTGGCCGGGGTCGTGGTCCTCGGCGGGGCGCTGTGGATGCTCGCGCCGGTCGGCCTCCTCGCCCCGGCGTTCGGATTCGTGGCGGGCACGGCGGCCGGATGGATCAACGCGCTGGCCCGGATGACCGCCTCGCTGCCCTACGGCGCAGCCGACTACACCCTCGGCGGCTGGCAGACGGCGGCAATCTACGCCCTTTTCGCACTCGGAACCGCCGCGGCATGGAGCACCGAACCGAAAAAAAGCATACCTTTGCGGACGTGATAACGTCCGAAGAATACGCACTCCTGCTCACCGGCGAGGTACAGCGTGCCATTGCCGCCGCCCGGGACCGCGACCCGGTGGAGGTGGCGATGGACCGCACGGTTCCCCACGCCCGGCTGGTCGCCACGCAGGTCAAATACCTCGCGCGGGCCGCGCAGAAGCTGCCTTCGTATGCCGCGGCGCAGTGCATCCTGCCGCCGCTGGCTTTCGAACAGGCCTCGAGCGAAGCCTGCGCCGCCCACAAGCGGATCACGGGCGACACGGTGCTGGACCTCACTTGCGGACTGGGCGTCGATGCGTTTTTCCTCAGCCGCCGCTTCCGCCGCGTGGTGACGCTCGAGCGCAGCGAGGTGCTGGCCCGCGCGGCCGCCGAGAATTTTTCGAGGTTGGGGGCGACGAACATCGAGGTCGTAAACACCTCCGCCGAGGAGTATCTCCGGCAGGAGGACCTGCATTTCGACTGGATTTACGCCGACCCCGACCGCCGCTCGGCCGAGGGCCGCAAGCTGGTGCGGCTGGAGGACTGTTCGCCCGACATCATCGCCCTGAAACCGCTTTTGAGCCGGATTTCGGGGCGTCTGTGCATCAAGAACTCCCCGTTGTTCGACGTGGATGAGGCCCTCCGACTCTTTCCCGACAGCCGCGTGGAGGTGCTTTCGCTCGGCGACGAATGCAAGGAGGTGCTCGTATACGCCGACGGCACGGGCCCCCTCGTCACCGCCACCGCCCTCGGGCGCGGCTCCTTTTCGGCCCGGCCCGGACTGACGGCGCCCGAACCGGGGAGGTTCGACCCGGCGCGTTACCGCTGGCTCGTGGTGCCCGACGTGGCCTTGCAGAAAGCCCGCCTGGCCCGCCTGCACCTCACGGGAAAGGCCGACATCTGGAGCGAAAACGGCTACGGATTCGCCGCCGGAGAGCCGCAGGGAGTGCTCGGACGGGTCTTCGCCGTCGAGCGCATCGAGCCCTACGACCCCAAACGGCTGAAACGCGAGCTGAAGGGCCGCGGCGCGGAGGTGCTCAAGCGCGATTTCCCGCTCGCAACGGAGGAGCTGATGCGCCGCCTGGGACTGCACCCCGGGGCGGAACTGCGGCTGGCCTTCACGAAAATAGGGAACGATTTTTGGGTTATCCGTTTAAAATAGCTATATTTGCCTGATTGCCAACGGCCTCTTATGAAACTCAGCGAATTCCTGACATATTTTACCGACACGATCTTCCGCCGCGACGTGAGCGAATGGCGCAACCCCGTCGTGCGGTGGCTCGTGCAGCAGTACCGCCTGCTGTTCTACACCGCGCGGGGACTGCTCGAGCACGGGACCATCGTCCGCTCGGCGGCACTGACGTTCTACACGCTGATGTCGCTGGTGCCGATCGTCGCCGTGGTCTTCGCCATCGTCAAGGGATTCGGCCTCGCGGACGGACTCACCGAGAACCTCTACGGACTGTTCCCGCAGAATCCCGAGATCATCGACTACATCGTCGATTTCGCCGAAAACGCCCTGGCCCGCACGCAGGGCGGCGTGGTGGCCGCCGTGGCGCTCGTGATGCTTTTCTGGGCCGTGATCCGGGTCTTCGGGTCGATCGAGAGCGCCTTCAACAACATCTGGGAGGTCAAGGTCGAACGCAGCATCACCCGCCAGTGGACCGACTACATCGCCGTGGTGATGATCGTGCCGATACTCTGGATCGTGGCCAACGCCGTGGGCAACTACGCTCAGGAGATGCTGGGATTCGACGACAGCTGGTATTTCAAACTGCTGTCGCGCCTGGCCTCGATGTTCGTCATCTGGGTGATGTTCACGTTTCTCTACATCATCATCCCCAACGCCAAGGTCCGCTTCGGAAGCGCCCTGATGGCCGGTATCGTCGCCGGAACCATCTTCCTGCTGTTTCAGTGGGGATACGTTTACGTCCAGCGGTGGATGACCTCGTACAACGCCATCTACGGCAGTTTCGCGGCCCTGCCGCTGCTGCTGATCTGGATGCAGACCTCGTGGGAGATACTGCTCTTCGGCGGCGAGCTGTCGTTCGCCTACCAGAATATCGCACGCTTCGGCGAGGAGCGCGAATCGCTGCTGATCAGCTACGACCAGCGCCGCAAGGTGCTGCTGGCCGTGATGCTCATCGTGGTCCGGAATTTCCGCGACAAGGGCGGGGCCATGCCCGCGGACGAAATCCGCAGGCAGCTCGACCTGCCCACGCGTATCGTCAACGACGTGCTGTTCCAACTGGTGCAGGCCGGGCAGCTGATCGCCGTGCGCAGCGGCGACGGCGAGCGCGAAATGGCCTTCACCCCGGCCCACGACATCGCATCGATGACCGTCTACGGCGTACTCGAGGCAGTCGAACGGTCGGGCCAAACCACGTTCGACCTCGGGCAGACCCCCGAGCTCGCACGCGTGGACCGCGAACTGGAAATGCTGAAAGAATCGGCCCGCCGATCGCAGGAAAACGTGCGGCTGGTGGACCTGCTGTGAAACCCAAACCGGAAAAGCCTATGAAACGCGTCGTCATCATCGGCAGCGGGAACCTGGCGGAAGCGCTGGCCCGTGCGGTCGCGAAAAGCGACCTCAAACTCGTGCAGATCTTCGCCCGGAACGCCGAGCGGGCGCGAATCGTCGCGGAGCTCACCGCGACCGACTGGGCGACGCATCCGGAGATGCTGGCCCGGGATGCCGACATCTACCTGATCGCCGTGAGCGACCGCGCCGTGGAGCACGTCGCCGCAACGCTTCCCATCCCCGAAAAGGCGGCCGTCGCACACACCGCCGGAAGCGTATCCCTCACGGCCATCCCCGCAAAATTCGCCCGCCGGGCGGTGTTCTATCCGATGCAGACCTTCACCAAGGGCCGCGAGGTGGATTTCTCGGTCATCCCTATCTTCCTCGAAACCCCCTCGGCGGAACTGCGCCCGGAGCTGGAAGCGTTTGCCCGGCAGCTCTCCGGCACGGTGATCTGGGCCACCTCCGCACAGCGGGCCAAGGTGCACCTCGCGGCGGTTTTCGCCTGCAATTTCGCCAACCACATGTACGCCGTGGGCGAACGCATCGTGCGCAGCGCGGGGCTGGATTTCGACGTGCTGAAACCGCTGATCGCCGAGACCGCCGCCAAGGCCTGCGACGCATCGTCGCCGCTCGACGTGCAGACGGGACCCGCCGTGCGCAACGATTTCGCCACAAAGGCCCGCCACGGCGACCTGCTGTCGTTCGACCTCCGACTGAAAAACATCTATTCAACGATAAGTCAAAGCATATGGGAAACTTCAAAGAAGATATAGCACGCTGCGGAGCCTTCGTGTTCGACGTCGACGGCGTGATGACCGACGGGGGCATCATCCCCACGGCCGACGGCGATTTCATCCGCCGCTACAACGCCAAGGACGGCTACGCGCTGGCCTATGCGATCAAAATGGGCTACAAGGTCTGCATCATCACGGGAGGCCGCGGGCGGACGCTCGAAAACCGCCTCCGGATGCTCGGCATCCGGCATTTCTACATCGACTGCATGGACAAGATCACGGTGCTCCGCGAATACCTCGCCAACGAAGGTCTGGACCCGCAGGACGTGATCTACATGGGCGATGACATCCCCGACCTGGAGTGTATGCGCGAGGTGGGCATCCCGGTGTGCCCGGCGGACGCCGCAGCGGAGGTGATCGAAGCGTCGCGTTACGTCTCGGAATTCCGGGGCGGCGAAGGCGCCGTGCGCGACATCGTGGAGCAGGTGCTCCGGGCCCGCGGCGACTGGGCCCGCGACTCGCAGGGCGTCACGCCCTCGTCGCTCGCGGCATCGCGGTAGCACATCACATCTTTCATTCCTTAAAAACGCCGTAATCTTTTGAAGAGATTGCGGCGTTTTTCAAAAAATGCTTACCTTTAATCGCCAAAACCAACCCGAACGATGAAAAAACTGTTCCTGACCCTGTTATGCGCATGCACGGTTGCCGGGCTCCGGGCCCAGAGCGACGAATGGCTCGACCCCGCGGTCAACGAAATCAACCGGCAGCAGATGCACGCCACCTTCTTCGCCTACGAATCGGCCGATGCCGCCCGCACGGGCGACCGGAGCGCCTCGGAACGTTTCCTCAACCTCGACGGGACGTGGAAATTCTCCTGGGTCCGCAACGCCGACCAGCGTCCCACGGACTTTTTCCGTCCCGGCTTCAACGACGGGGCGTGGGGCGAGATGCCCGTTCCGGGACTGTGGGAGCTGAACGGCTACGGCGATCCGCAATACCTCAATATCGGTTATCCGTGGCGCGAGCAATTTTCCAATAATCCGCCTTACGTACCCGTCAAGGAGAATCACGTCGGCTCGTACCGCCGCGAGATCGAGATCCCGGCCTCGTGGTCGGACAAGCAGGTCATCGCCCATTTCGGGTCTGTCACCTCGAACATCTACTTGTGGGTCAACGGACGGTTCGTCGGTTACAGCGAGGATTCGAAACTCGAATGCGAGTTCGACATCACGCGCTTCGTGAAGCCCGGCAAGAACCTCTTCGCCTTTCAGGTCTTCCGCTGGTGCGACGGCACCTACCTCGAAGACCAGGATTTCTTCCGCCTCTCGGGCGTGGGCCGCGACTGCTACCTCTATGCCCGCGAAAAACGCCATATCGCCGACGTGCGGCTCGACGCGACCCTCTCGGAGAACTACACCCGCGGCCGGCTCGCCGTGGAGCTGACGCTGCCCGCAGCGTCCAAAGGCTGCACGGCGGAGGTGACGCTCACGGCTCCCGACGGTAAGGCCGTGGCCTCCGAAACGGCGAAAATCGCCGGCACGACGTCCCGTCTGACGCTCGACGCCGGAAAGGTGCAGCCGTGGTCGGCGGAGATTCCCGCACTCTACGGCGTACAGATCTCGCTGAAAGCCCCCGATGGCACGGAGATCGAGACCATTCCCCTGCACACGGGCTTCCGCGAGGTGAAGATCGAGGGCGGACAGCTGCTGGTGAACGGACAGCCGGTGCTCATCAAGGGAGCGAACCGCCACGAGATGGACCCCGACGGCGGGTACGTCGTCTCGGAAGAGCGGATGCTCGAGGACATCCGCATCCTCAAGGAGAACAATTTCAACGCCGTGCGCACGTGCCACTACCCGGACGACGCCCGCTGGTACGCGCTCTGCGACCGCTACGGGCTCTATCTGGTGGCCGAGGCCAACCTCGAGTCGCACGGCATGGGTTATGACGAAACGACGCTGGCCAAGAACCCGGCTTTCGCCCAGGCGCATCTGGAACGCAACATCCGCAACGTGCGCCGCAACATCAACCACCCGTCGGTCATCGTCTGGTCGCTGGGCAACGAGGCCGGCGACGGGCCTAATTTCTCCGCCTGCTACGACTGGGTGAAGGCTTACGACCCCTCGCGGCCGGTTCATTACGAACGTGCGGTCTACAACAACGGCGGCCGCAATACGGACATCGTCTGCCCGATGTACTGGAATTACGAGCAGTGCGAAAAATACCTCCGGGACAATCCCCGAAAACCGCTGATTCAGTGCGAATACGCCCATGCGATGGGCAATTCGCTGGGCGGATTCGGCGAATACTGGGAGCTGATCCGCAAATATCCGCACTATCAGGGCGGATTCATCTGGGATTTCGTGGACCAGGGGCTGCGCAAAACGGGCCGCAACGGCGCCATGATCTACGGCTACGGCGGCGACTGGAACCCCTACGACGCCTCGGACTGGAATTTCTGCGACAACGGCCTGATCTCTCCCGACCGCGTCCCGAATCCCCATATGCACGAGGCCCGCTACTGGCAGCAGCCCGTGTGGACCACGCTCGGCGAGGACCTGCGGACGCTTTCGGTTTTCAATGAGAATTTCTTCCGACCGCTCGACAACTGCTACCTGCGCTGGACGGTGCTCCGCGACGGGGACCCCGTGTGCAGCGGCATCGTCGCCGACCTGCGCGTCGCCCCGCAGCAGAGCGCGCCCGTCACGCTGCCCTACGACCCCGCGCAGCTCCCCGCCGGAGGCGAACTGCTGCTCAACGTGGAATACCGGCTCAAAGACGCCGAGCCCCTGCTGGAACCCGACCACCGGGCGGCCTACCAGCAATTCACCCTGCGCCCGGCCGAGCCCGAACCGCTCGCCGTCGCCGAACGGATGGCCGACCGCCACAATTCGATCGGCTCGCTCACGGTCCGCGACAACGACCGCAACTACCTGATCGTCGAAAGCCCTGCAATGCGCATCGATTTCCGCCGCGCCGACGGGCTGATGACCCGTTACGAAGCCAACGGCATGCGCCTGCTCGACGCAGGGGCCGTCGTGGAGCCCAATTTCTGGCGGGCGCCGACGGACAACGATTTCGGGGCGAAACTCAACGAGAAGAACCGCGCGTGGGCCGATCCGGGGCTGACGCTGCTGTCGCTCGACCACACGCTGTCGGACAGCGTGGCCGTCGTCACGGCCCGCTATGACCTCCAACGGGTGACCGGACGGTTGGAGATCGAATACCGCATCGACAACGCCGGGGAGGTGCTTATCCGCCAGACGCTGCACGCCGCCGCGGACAAGGGCGAGCCCGATCTTCTGCGCTTCGGCATGCGGATGCGCATGCCCGCCCGGTACGACCGCATCGACTACTACGGCCGCGGCCCGTGGGAGAACTACGCCGACCGCAAGGACGGGGCCCTCGTGGGCCGCTACCGACAGACCGTGGACGAGCAGTTCTACCCCTATATCCGTCCGCAGGAGACCGGCACGAAGAGCGACGTGCGCCTCTGGCGGCAGTGCGACATCGCCGGGCGCGGCGTGGAGATCACCGCCGAAGCGCCCTTCTCGGCATCGGCCCTGCACTATGCGCAGGAGGCGCTGGACGAGGGCCTGGCCAAGCAGCAGGGACACTCGCAGGAGATCGAGCCCGATGACGCCGTCTGGCTCTGCATCGACAAGGCGCAGTACGGTCTGGGGTGCGTCCACTCGTGGGGCGCCCTGCCGCTCCGCGAATACCGCATGCCATACGGAAACTACGAATTCCGGTTCCGGATCACCCCGGTCCGGTAAAAACCGAGAGCGGCCGACAAAAATGTCGGCCGCTCTCGTATCCGGGGAGAGACGAAACTACTGGTCGATGAAATCGATGTTCACCTCGCGCTGGAAAACCTCCTGCAACGAGATGTTCGTCTCGGTGGTGGCGATGCCCTGAATGCGCAGGATGCCGTCGAAAATCGTGCGCATCAGGTGTTCGTTATCCACGCAGTAGAGCTTCACCAGGATGTTGCCGTTGCCCGTGATGAAATGGCACTCCACAATCTCGGGAACCTTCCGCAGCTCCTCGACGGTCTTCTTCAGCAGCTGCGGGTCCTTCAGCGTGATGCTGATATGGGCGCAGACATCGAAGCCCATCATTTTGGGATCGACGATCAGGCGGCTGCCGAGAATCACGCCGGCCTCGTCCAGTTTGCGGATGCGCTGGTGGATGGCCGCTCCCGAAATACCGCATTCGCGGGCGATCTCCAGAAAAGGCATCCGGGCGTTCTTGATAAGGTATTTGAGGATCTTGCGATCTATCGCGTCCAGTGAGGTTTTCATAATCGTGCTTATTTAATGACGTTTAACGCTTTGCCGACCTTCGTGAAGGCGGCGATACAGCGGTCGAGCTGTTCGGTGGTGTGGCCTGCGGAGACCTGCACGCGGATGCGGGCCTGTCCCTTCGGCACCACGGGGTAGTAGAAACCCGTGACGAAGACCCCTTCGTCCTGGAGTTTCGCGGCGAACTCCTGCGAAAGTTTGGCGTCGTAGAGCATCACGGCGCAAATGGCCGACTGGGTAGGTTTGATGTCGAAGCCCGCGGTCATCATGCCGCTGCGGAAATGTTCGACGTTGGCCACGAGGCGGTCGTGAATCGCGTCGCTTTCGCCGAGCATTTTGAACAGCTCGATCCCGGCGCCGACCACGGCAGGGGGCAGCGAGTTGGAGAAAAGATAGGGCCGCGAACGCTGGCGGAGCATGTCGATGATCTCCTTGCGGCCCGTCGTGAAACCACCCACGGCGCCGCCGAAAGCCTTGCCGAGCGTACCCGTCAGGATGTCCACCTGCCCGCGCAGGTCGTAGAGTTCGGTGATGCCGCGGCCCGTCTTTCCCAGGACGCCCGCCGAATGGCACTCGTCGACCATCACCAGCGCATCATATTTCTCGGCCAGGGAGCAGATTTTGTCCAGCGGCGCGGCGTTGCCGTCCATCGAGAAGACCCCGTCGGTGCAGATGACGCGGAAACGCTGGGCCTGCGCTTTCCGGAGGCACTCCTCCAGTTCGGCCATGTCGGCATTGGCATAGCGGTAGCGCACGGCCTTGCACAGACGCACGCCGTCGATGATCGAAGCGTGGTTCAGCGCATCGGAGATGATGGCGTCCTGCTCCGTGAAGAGCGGTTCGAAGACCCCGCCGTTGGCGTCGAAGCAGGCGGCGTAAAGAATCGTGTCCTCGGTGCCGAAATAGTCGGCGATAGCCTTTTCGAGCTCCTTGTGAATGTCCTGGCAGCCGCAGATAAAACGCACGGACGACATGCCGAAGCCGCGTTCGTCCATGGCCCGCTTGGCGGCGTCGACGAGGCGCCGGTTATCCGACAGCCCGAGGTAGTTGTTGGCACAGAAATTCAGGGCCTTCCGACCTGCAACCTCGATCTCGGCCCGCTGGGGCGATTCGATGACCCGTTCCCGTTTATAGAGCCCTGCGGCCTCGATTTCGGCGAGCTCATGCTGCAGGTGCTCTTTGATTTTTCCGTACATATTCCGTTATTGTTTTGATGAATTCACGCACGTTAAAGTATCGAATTGTTACAAATGTACGATAATTTTTCGAAAACCGACACCCTCCCGGCGCTTTTTTCACACCCCGGGTTACAATTTGTTAGCAGAGCCGTCCCGAAAGCCTCCGCGCCCGATTTTCAGGCGCGTTTTTTTGCCGCCGCCGGAAAAAATTATATCTTTGTGACTCAAATAACAATCAGCAACCTATGAAAAAATCGTGTGTATTGGTCAGCGGCGGTGCCGGCTACATCGGCTCGCACACCACCGTGGAACTCATCAATGCCGGGTATGACGTCGTGATCGTCGACAACCTCTCGAACAGCGACATGAACGCCGTCGAGGGCGTGCGCCGGATCACGGGCGTCGACATCCCCTTCGTCGAGGCGGACTGCTGCGACCGCGCGGCCTTCCGCAAGGTCTTCGAGCAGTACGAATTCGACTCGGTAATCCATTTCGCGGCGTCGAAAGCCGTGGGCGAATCGGTCGCCAAGCCGCTCGAATACTACGGCAACAACCTCACGTCGTTCATGAACGTCATCGGCCTGATGCGCGAATTCGGACGCCGGAACATCGTCTTCTCGTCGTCGTGCACCGTCTACGGCGAGCCCGAGAAGCAGCCCGTGACCGAACAGACGCCCCGCAAGCCGGCAACCTCGCCCTACGGCAACACCAAGCAGATGTGCGAGGACATCCTGCGCGACTCTATCGCCGCCTATCCCGGCATGAAGGGCATCGCCCTGCGCTATTTCAACCCCATCGGGGCGCATCCCTCGGCGCTGATCGGCGAACTGCCGCGCGGCGTGCCGCAGAACCTCGTGCCCTTCGTCACGCAGACCGCCGCCGGACTGCGCGAATGCCTCTCGGTCTTCGGCGACGACTATCCGACGCCCGACGGCTCGTGCATCCGCGACTACATCGACGTCGTGGACCTGGCCAAAGCCCACGTGGCAGCCATCGCCCGCATGATCGACGGCAAGGAGAAACAGCCCTACGAGATTTTCAACGTCGGCACCGGCAACGGCGTCTCGGTGCTGGAACTGGTGCGCAAATTCGAGGAGGTCAACGGCGTGAAGGTCTGCCACAAGATCGCGCCGCGCCGTGCGGGCGACATCGTCGCCATCTGGGCCGACCCCACGCTGGCGAACACCGAGCTGGGCTGGAAGGCCGAACGGACGCTCGACGAGACGCTCCGCGCCGCCTGGGCCTGGGAAAAACACCTGCGCGGAATAAATTCATAATTCACAATTCATAATTCATAATTTGCAGGGTCGGAACGGTGGTCCGACCTTGTTTTTCAGACTCTTTATCAAATAATTGTGAATTATGAATTATGAATTATGAATTTTTCGTTATCTTTGCGCTCCCGAAGCAGGCGGAAATGGGATGCGGTCCGCAGAGTCCGCATTGAGAACCGCCGAAGGTAACACATTAAAAACAAACCAATTACTATGAAAACTATTTCGGTAAAGGCTGTAAAGCGCGACGATTTCGGCAAGAAAGCAGCCAAGGCGGTACGCCGCGAGGGCATGGTTCCCTGCGTACTGTGCGGCAACGGTGACACGGAGACCTTCTCGGTAGACCCCCGCGAGATCAAATCCCTGATCTACACCCCCAACTCCTATATCGTGGAGTTCGACATCGAAGGCAAGAAAGAGCTGGGCGTGCTGCGCGAGGCTCAGTTCCACCCCATCCGCGAGGAGATTCTCCACCTCGATTTCTTCCGCATCGCCGACGGCAAGCCCGTGTCGATTGCCATTCCGGTACGCCTGACGGGTAACGCCGAGGGTGTGAAGGTCGGCGGTAAGCTGGCCCTGTCGGCCCGCAAGCTGGTTGTCAGCGCCCTGGTCGAGAACCTGCCCGACGAAATCGTCGTGGACGTGACCGAACTGGGTGTCGGCAAGACCATCTTCGTAGGCGACCTCGAGATCGAGAACCTGAAATTCGTGACTCCGGCGACGACCGCCGTTTGCGCCGTCCGTGTGACCCGTGCATCGCGCGGTGCCGCCGACGCCGCAGCTGCCAAATAGCCGGCTGAAGGAGTATGAAATACCTCATTGTTGGGCTCGGGAACATCGGCGCCGAGTACGCCGGAACCCGTCACAACATCGGTTTCAACGTGTTGGACGCCCTCGCAGAGGCGTCCAACGCTGTTTTTACGACGGCCCGTTACGGCGACGTCGCCGAGGCGAAGCACAAAGGCCGGACGCTGGTGCTGCTGAAGCCCTCGACCTACATGAATCTTTCGGGCAAGGCCGTCCGCTACTGGATGGAGGCCGAAAAGATTCCGCTGGAGAACCTGCTGGTCGTCTCGGACGATATCGCGCTGCCGTTCGGCACGCTGCGCCTGCGCCCGAAAGGGAGCGCCGGAGGCCACAACGGGCTGAAAAACATCTCCGAACTGCTCGGCACGGAGGAGTATGCCCGGATGCGCTTCGGCGTGGGCGGCGACTTTCCCAAAGGGCATCAGGTGGAGTATGTGCTCGGGGAGTGGTCCGACGAGGAGCGGACGGCCATGCCCGACCGGCTGAAGGTTTTCGTCGATGCCATCCGGTCGTTCACGACCGTCGGGACGCAGCTGACGATGACCAATTTCAATAAAAAATAAGAAAAGCGGCTTTCGGGCCGCTTTTTTGCATTTCAGGTTTTTTTCTTTACCTTTGTTAGGTAGAGTCCCGACTTTATAGCGTTCTTGACATATTTCCATTGTATCGCATCCTAAAATTTTGGCGAATTTTATGCAACGAAGATACAGTACCACCCCGAGGGGTGTGTGCTGTTTTCTTGTCGTTGCGGGCCCGCCAAAAGCCTTAGGATGCAGGATTCGGCGCCGCCTCTCTTTTTTGCGTCCTGCCGAATCTCATAGAAAAAAGAGCCCGGCAGGCTGCCTTCTTTTTCCCTTCAAATTCTTCAGGAAAAAGACGGGATTGCGCTCCTGCCGGAGCTCTCTTTTTATTCCCCGTCGTCGTAATAGACCTCCTCCATCAGCCCGTCCAGTTCGCGGCGCTCCTTCTTGGTGGGACGGCCCGTGCCGCGGTCGCGAAAGACGAAGATCGTTTCGCGGGGCACGTTGAGCTTGTCCAGCTCCTCCTGCGGGGTGATGTTGAGGCAGTACTCCGGAACGTTCTTGGCCGGCTGGCGGCTCGACACCAGGTCGAGGACCTTATAGGAATAGGTCACGGCCTGCTTGCGCACGGCGATTACGTCGCCGATCTTCACCTCGCGCGAAGGCTTGGCCGAGGAGCCGTTGACCGTCACTTTGTTCGTGCGGACGGCATCGGCGGCATCGCTGCGGGTCTTGAAAATCCGCACCGCCCAGAGGTATTTGTCCAATCGAATATCTTCCATGACACGTTATTTTTCGTACAATGTTTCGCTTTTCGGCCGGTCGTGCGACTGCTCGTCGTTCTGGCGGCTGACGCTCAGGATCATCCCGAAGGCAATCATCGTGAAGAGCATCGACGATCCGCCGCGCGAGATCAGCGGCAGGGTCTGGCCCGTTTCGGGAATCAGGTTCACCGTGACCATGATGTGCAGCAGCGCCTGACACGTTATCAGCAGCGCCAGCCCCAGCACCAGCAACCCCGGAAAGGCCGTTCCGCAGCGGCGGAAAATCTCGATTCCCCGGAAAAAGACCCACAGATAGAGCATCAGCAGCACGACTGCCAGAATGATGCCGTACTCCTCGACAAAGAAGGCATAGGCATAGTCGCTCTCGGGGTGAATCATCTCCACGCGCATGGCGCTCTGCCCGGCGCCCTCGCCCAGGATGCCGCCGTTATGGATGGCGATCATCGAACGTTCGGTGTCGGAGAGGTGCTCGATGGGCTTTTCGGTCTGCGACTTGGTCCAGAGGTGTATCCACGTCGAGACGCGCCCTTCGGCGGTCTCGCTGCGCCCGAGGTTGAGCGTCATGATGACGACAATGGCCGCGACGCCCCATCCCACGAGCTTCATCAGCTCGCCGAAACGCACGCGGCCGATGAGCATCATCACCCACGACGCCAGACACACCAGCACCGCCGACGACGTGTGCGCCGGGAAAATCACCATAGCCGAAACGGCCACCGGCATCAGGATCGGCCAGGTGCCCTCGCGCCAGATTTTCCGCTGTTCGGGCGACGAACGCCACGTCCAGAATTTCCACGTCGGCACGATGCGTATCTTGTCGATCTTCGACTGCCGCGCGGCCAGCTGCTGGGCCAGGAACAGCACCGTGGCGACCTTCAGCGCCTCGGAGGGCTGGAACTGGAAGGGCCCCAGCGGAATCCAGCGGGCGGCGCCGTTGGTCGTGGCGCCGATGAAATAGACGGCGACGGTGAGCGCCACCGAGAGGAAATAGACGGGCCGGGCGAGGAAATTGTAGATGCGGCAGTTGATTCGCTGCACGACGAACATGGCCAGGAGGCTGACGACCAGCAGGATCAGCTGCTGGCGCAGGAAATGCGCCGTCGTGCGGGCCGTATGGGCGTCGTAGGCCATCTTGGCCGTCGAGGAGTAGACCACCAGCACCGAGATCACCGCCAGCGCGGCGAGGATGATCCACAGCACCCGGTCGCCCGTAAAGAAGCGGAATTTGTGTCCCTCGCCCGCTTCCCGGGCACCGACGCCTCCGGCGGCTCCGTCCGGCGCACCCGCATCATCGGCAGGCACACTCCGCCGGCCGCGCCGGGGCGCAGCGTCGCGGGCCGATTCGGCCGCCATCCGTTCTTCGTCTCTGCTCTCGTCCCGGTACATCGTCTAAGCCTTTTCCGTTACCCAGTTTTTAAACAGTTCGCCGCGGTTTTCGTAGTTTTTGAAGAGGTCAAAGCTCGCGCAGGCAGGCGACAGCAAGACCACATCGCCGGGGCGTGCCGCGGCTTTCGAGGCCGTCATGGCGGCTTCGAGCGAGTCGGTCGAAACCACCTCGGGAACCACTCCGGAGAACTCCTTCACCAGTTTGGCGTTGTCCAGACCCATGCAGACCAGCGTGTGCACCTTCGCCCGGGCGAACGCCTTCAGCGGTTCGTAATCGTTGCCCTTGTCCGTGCCGCCGGCAATCCACACCACGGGGCGCGTCATGCTCTCCAGCGCATAGTAGACCGAATCGACGTTGGTGGCCTTCGAGTCGTTGATCCACAGCACGCCGCCCTTCTCGGCCACGGGTTCCAGCCGGTGCTCGACGGGCGTGAAGGCATACAGCGACTTGCGGACCTTCGCCGGGGCAACACCCGCCGCAAGGGTCGCCAGAGCCGCCGCCATGGCGTTGTAGGCGTTGTGCAGCCCCTTGATTTGCAGTTTCGCGGTGTCGATCTCCACCGACGCCTTGCCGGCCGTCGCCGTGAACTTCCCGTCGCACAGGAACGCATCGCCTGCGCCGCTCGCCACGGCGGTGTGCGCCATGAACGGCAGCTGCCGCATCCGGAAATCGTATTTCGGAAGCTGCTCCCGGATAACCTCGTCGTCGCCCGAATAGACGAACCAGTCGCGCGAGGTCATATTTTGCGTGATGCGCATCTTGGCATCGACATAATTCTGGAAGCAATGGTCGTAGCGGTCGAGGTGGTCGGGCGTGATGTTCATCAGCACGCCGATATGCGCCCGGAACCTGTACATACCGTCCAGCTGGAACGAACTCAGCTCCAGCACATACCAGTCGTACGACCCCGTGGCGACCGACCAGGCGAAGCTCTCGCCGATGTTGCCGCCCAGGGCGACGTTCATCCCGGCGTCGCGCATGATCTTGTAGATGAGCGACGTGGTGGTGGTTTTGCCGTTCGAACCCGTGATGCAGATACACCGGGCCTTGCCCATATAGCGACCCGCGAACTCCATTTCGGAGATCACCGGGATGCCCGCCGCGCGGATTTTGCACACGATGGGCGCCGTATCGGGAATGCCGGGGGATTTCACGACCTCCGTGGCCGCGAGGATGCGCTCCTCGCTGTGGCCGCCCTCCTCGTAAGGAACGCCCCATTCGTCCAGTTTGGCCTTGTAGCGGTCGGCAATGCGCCCCGCATCGGAGAGAAAGACCCCGAACCCCTTCTTTTTGGCGAGGATAGCGGAACCGTAACCGCTGATTCCCCCGCCCAGAACGACAATTTGTTTCATATTACCTTATCTTCAACGTTACCAACGTAATGGCCGCCAGCAGCAGCGAAATGATCCAGAAGCGCAGGACGATCTTGGTTTCGAAGATGCCCTTTTTCTGGTAGTGGTGGTGGATCGGCGACATCAGCAGGATGCGCCGGCCCTCGCCGTAGCGGCGTTTGGTGTATTTAAAGTAGCTGACCTGCATCATCACCGAGAAACTCTCCACCAGGAACACGCCGCACAGCAGCGGCAGCAGCAGCTCCTTGCGGATGCAGAGGGCGAAGACGGCGATGATGCCGCCGATGGCCAGCGACCCGGTGTCGCCCATGAAAATCTGCGCCGGGAAGGAGTTGTACCACAGGAAACCCACCAGCGCACCGACGAGCGCCGCGGCAAAGACCACCAGCTCGCCGCTGTCGGGGATATACATGATGTTGAGGTAGTCGGCATAGACGATGTGTCCCGAAAGGTAGGCCAATGCCCCCAGCACCGCGACGATCGGCACCGACACGCCCGTGGCCAGTCCGTCCAACCCATCGGTGAGGTTGGCGCCGTTCGACACGGCCGTCACCACGAAAATCGCCACCAGCATGTACAGCAGCCACGTCGCGACGGGATTTCCGCCCGTCAGCCAGCCGTAGTCGAACTCGTTGTTCTTGACGAAGGGAATGGTCGTCTGCGTGGTCTTGAGGCTCTCGGAACTGAGCACCACATTGCGCTGGACGCTGCCTACCACCGTGCCGTCGGCATCCATGTAGACCGTCTGCACGGGCTGCGTGACCTTTTCGCGGACGACGATGTCGGGCGACATCCACATCGTCGTGCCGACGATGATGCCGAGGCCCACCTGCCCCACGATCTTGAAACGTCCCTTCAGCCCCTCCTTGCGGTGGCGGAAGACCTTGATGTAATCGTCCAGGCCGCCGATCAGCCCCAGCCAGACGGTCGAGACCAGCATCAGCTGAATGTAGACATTGTCCAGTTTACCGACGAGCAGCATCGGGACCAGGATGGCGATGAGGATGATGACACCGCCCATCGTGGGGGTGCCTTTCTTCTGCAGCTGGCCCTGCAGCCCGAGGTCGCGGATGTCCTCGCCGATCTGCTTGCGGCGCAAAAAATCGATGATCGAACGTCCGAAAATGATGACGATCAGCAGCGACAGGATGATGGCCGCCGCAGCCCGGAAGGAGAGGTACTGGAACATACCCGAACCGGGCAGGTTATAGGCTTCGTCCAGATACCTGAAAAGATGGTAAAGCATCGTGTAATTAATTATTCCATGAATTTAAATATTTCTGCGCTTCAGAGCTCCCCTGTTGGGCAGCCCTCTGAAACCAAAACTTGGCCTTTTCTTTATCAACATCTACACCTTGACCATAAAAAAGCATAGAGGCTACAGTAAATTGCGCATTTTCCAAATCTCGTTCAGCAGCCTTGTAAAATAACTCATACGCTTTCTTTAAATCTTTTTGGACGCCTTCTCCATTATAGTACATTGACCCCAAATTATTCAAAGCCAATGGATAATTATCTTTAATTGCCATATTGTAGAATTCCATGCTTGTCGAATAATCTTTTTCAACTCCCTTTCCATAATGATACATCATTCCCAGATTATAAGAGGCCGCAGCCTCTCCCTTATTGGATGCTTTCAAAAAACATTGTTGTGCTTCTGCATAATTCCCCTCATCTAAGAAAGTTATACCTAAAGCATTTAATTCGTATGTACCGCCTTTATTGGCCCGTTCCATCAAATATTTCTTTTCCTCTTTTGCAAGATCTATCCGAAAAATCTGATATCCAAGCTCATTCAAATTTATTGTATAATATAGTTTTACATTTTTGTATTCTTCACTAACAACCTCAATATCCACAATATCGTCTTTGACATTTATCATTTTCAGGGTATCCTTTGGGGTATTTTCCTTTTTGCCTCCATTGACACGAATCAAACAAGGTTTATTACTCATGATTCTAACTTTCTTAGTTACAAACATCCGTTTGATAAGAGACCAGAAAGTAACGTTATTTTCAAGCGGTGACGAGATTGTTCTCTTTGCATCATATGTTGGTGAAAAAATATTATCTGATAAATCCTCTTTTAATAATCTTTTTGAAAGAACAACAAGCTCCCTAAATTTTATTTCCGGATTCGGGTATGCGTCAAGCCAATGCTTATCATTAAGAATTACCCTCATTGCGCCATGTAAGGAGACATTCTCAACTTTAAAAGGAATAATTATTTTATTTGAATCAAAAGCTACATTTAGCTCTCCCTTTACCCATTTCGATTCTTGTGATGGAGCGGAAAAAACCAGAATAAATATTTTACACGTACTAATTGCATTGTCAATGCAGTCCGCATAATCGCTTCCTGGCTGAATATTTCGGGGTGCTATCCAGCATTTTATTTTATTTTCTTCCAATACATGACAAATGGCATTTGCCGTATCTGAATTTTTTGAAGAATAGCTTATAAATACATCATGTTCCATAGCAAATTGTTTTTTAATTGAAACATTCAAAACTTTTTCGGACCTCTTCCCGGTCGTCGAAATGGTGTTTCACGTCGCCGACGATCTGGTAGGTCTCGTGCCCCTTGCCCGCCACGAGGAGAATGTCGCCCGGGCGCGAGAGCATCACGGCCGTGCGAATGGCCTCGGCCCGGTCGGCGATGCGCAGGTAACGCACCCCGGGATCGAGCCCCGCGGCCATGTCGTCGAGAATCGCCTCGGGAGACTCGTGGCGCGGGTTGTCCGACGTGAAAATCGCCGTCGTGGCGTATTTCACGGCGATCTGCGCCATCTCGGGACGCTTGGTCCGGTCGCGGTCGCCGCCGCAGCCGCACACCACGATCAGCTGCTGTTCGGGCGTGCGAATCTCCTCGATGGTCTGGATCACGTTCTCCAGTGCATCGGGCGTGTGGGCGTAGTCCACGATGGCCGTCGTGCCGTTCGCCGCGCGTATTTTCTCGAAGCGGCCGCTCACGGCGTGCAGCACGCTCAGCACACGCAGCACCTCGCCCCGGTCGAGTCCCAGCAGCACCGCCGCGCCGTAGACCGCCAGCAAGTTGTAGGCATTGAACCGCCCCAGCAACCCCACCCACAGCTCCTGACCGTCGATGCGCAGCAACATGCCGTCGAGGTGCATCTCGACGATCTTGCAGCGGAAATCAGCCATCGCACGCAGCGAGTAGGTGCTCACCGAGGCCGCCGTGTTCTGCACCATCACGCGGCCGTTGCGGTCGTCGGCGTTCGTCAGCGCAAAAGCCCCCTTAGGCAACCCGTCGAAGAAGAGTTTCTTGGCCCGGATGTATTCGGCGAAAGTCTTGTGGTAGTCGAGGTGGTCGTGGGTGATGTTGGAGAAGATGCCGCCGGCGAAATCGAGGCCTCGCGTGCGCTCCTGCACGATAGCGTGCGACGAACACTCCATGAAGCAGAATTCGCACCCGGCGTCGGCCATCTCGCGCATCATCGCGTTCAGGCGAATCGGGTCGGGGGTCGTGTGGGTCGATTCGACCTCGCGGCCGTCGATCTTGTAGACCACCGTCGAGATCAGCCCGGCCTTGTAGCCCATGGCCCGCACGAGGTCGTACAACAGCGTCACGGTCGTGGTCTTGCCGTTGGTCCCGGTAATGCCCACCAGTTTCAGTTCGCGGCTCGGATAGTCGCAGAAAGCCGCGGCCATGTCGGCCATCGCCCCTGCCGAATCTTCGACCACGACCCACGCAACGCCTTCCACCGGGGCGTCGGGCATCCGCTCGCAGACCACCGCCGCGGCGCCTTTCGCAAGGGCCGCGGGGATGTAGTCGTGGCCGTCGCTCTGCGTGCCCCGAACGGCGAAGAAGCAATCGCCGGGCTTCACCGTCCGCGAATCGTAGACCAGTCCGGCCACCGGCGTCGAACCGTCGCCGTGCAGCGCCTTCACCGGCGTATTTTTCAGTAATTCAGCCAGTTTTTTCATTTCATTTCAACGTTATGGTTACCGCCGCACCCGGTGAGATACGGGCTCCGGCGGGGATCGTTTGCTGCACCACGGCCCCTTGTCCCGAAAAACGAACCTTCAGGCCGCGGCTTTCGAGAATGAACAGGGCGTCCTTGAGCCCCATGCCGCGCACGTCGGGCATCACGCCCCGGTCTTCGGGCAGACTCGTGATCGAGACGTTCGAGAGGCTGTCCACCGCGGCGCGTCCCCACCCCGTGCGGCTGTCGAACGAGGTGCGGCGCGCGAGTTTGTCGGCCACGCGGCGGACCTGCACGATGTCGCCGCCCTTTATCCGCTCGGGATAGCGGCGCGGCCCGTCGTCGTCGATCCGGGCATACCAGTCGTGGCCGCGATTGTAGATATAGTCGACCATGCGCTTCACGACGGGGCCCGCCAGCGGACCTCCGTAATAGGCTTTTCCGGGCTGCGCACGGGTCTCGATGGTCGTGAGCACCGTGTAGCGGGGTTCATCGGCCGGGAAATAGGCCACCATCGAACCCAGATAGGGCCGCCCGCCCTCGGTGGGCGAGGTGATCTGCGCCGTACCGGTCTTGGCCGCCACGCGGACACGGGTCGTATCGCGGAAAAAGGCGCTGGCCGTGCCCTCCGTGCAGACTGCCTGCAGGCAGGCGTGTATTTCGCGCAGGGCCGACCGCGAAGCGATCGACGAGGCGATGGTCCGGCTCTCGAACTCCTCCTCGACGCGTTCGCCGCGGCGCAGTTCGCGCACCAGCACCGGGGAAATCATCTTTCCGCCGTTGGCGATGGCGTTGTAGAAGGTGATGACCTGAATCGGAGCCATCCGCACACGGTAGCCGTAGGCCATCTTGACGAGCATCACCCCCGGGTCGGGAACCTTCCAGTCCGTCGTAATCGAGGGTTTCCGCTCCCCGAGACGCTCCAGCCCGACGGTTTCGCCCAGATGCAGCTCCTTGCGGAGGAAATCGCTGTACTCCTGTTTCTTGCCCGTAATCCCGTAACGGTCCCAGATCGCCTTGGCGAAATAGACGTTCGACGACGAAGCCACGGCACGCCGGAAGTCGATTTCGCGGTCGCCGCGGTGCGAGTCGCGGATATTTTTGGCCGGACCCACCGTCACTGGATCGCCGTTGTGGGTGTCGTAAACCGTCGAGGGCGGCATTTTGGCATCGTCCAGCAACGTGAGCATCGTCGCCAGCTTGAAAGTCGAACCCGGCTCCATGCTGCGGCTCAGGGCGTAGTTTTCCCGTTCGGCAAAGGTCCCGTCGGCATTGCGCCCGAGGTTCACCATCGCCAGTACCTCGCCCGTGCGGACCTCCATCACGATCGTCGTGCCCCACCGGGCGTTCTGCGTCTCCAACTGCCGCCGCAGGGCCTTGTCGGCCACGTCCTGCAGGTCGAGGTCGAGCGTCGTCACCACGTCGTAACCGTCCACCGGGTCCACATGGTCGCCGCCCGCCACACGTCCGTAGAAGCCGCGGGCGATGCGCTGCCGCACGGCCTTGCCGTCGCGTCCGGCCAGCTCCTCGCGGTAGGCCTCCTCGATGCCGTAGTTACCCTTGTCGCCCGTCAGTCCGATGGTGCGCCGGGCCAGCTCTCCCTGCGGGTAGATGCGCTCGTCGCGCTCGATCAGCCGGTAGACCATGCCCATGTTCCAGTTCAGCAGCGGATAGCGCCGCAGGGTCTCCCACTCGGCGAAATCCACCTCGCGGGGAAAGATCGTGACGGGCGTATGGTCGCGGATCGTGTCGTAAATGCGGCGTTTGACATATTCCTCGCCCCGCATCCGGTCCATCATGCGCGAAAACCACCCTTCGGAACGCAGGTAGGAGGTGTCGCGGGCATTGACCAGCCGGTAGCGGCGGGCATGCTCCTCGCGGAACTTTTTAGCGTAGGCCGAAGCGGGTTCGTCCCGGAAAAAGGCCGCCAGCAGTTTGGCCAGCGAGTCGGCCTGCTCCCGGAAGGTTTTGAGCGAATCGAGCCCCGGCGAGGCAAAGTCGAAGGCGGCCTGATAGCGGAATATCGACGTGGCGAGGGGTTCGCCGTCGCGCGAAAGGATGCTGCCGCGCTGGGCCGGAATCACCTCCTCGGTGAAGATGCGGCCGGCGAGGCGTTCGGCGTTGTAGGCCACCTCCGAGCTGAACAGCTGCACCCAGATGAGCCGTGCGAGCACAATGCCTCCCGCGAGGATGAAAAGCACGTATAAGAGCCTCACCCGCAGCAGAATATCGCTTTTAACCTTCGACCGCTCCTGCTTCATCGCCGTTTAGTTTTCGATGATTTCGCCCGGAGCCAGCGGGTCGTAGAGTTCGATGCCCCGCGCCTCGAGCTGGCGGACGATGGCCGAATGGGTCGTGCGCTGGTAGCGCTGTTCCTGCAGGCGGATCGAGCGTTCGCGGAGCTTCTGCACGTCGCGTTCGAGGCGCGTGTAGCGCATGTCGAGGTGCAGCGACCAGAACATCACCACGATGCTCAGGAAGAACATCCCGGCGATGGTCAGCATGTAGGGATAATATTTCGAGACCCCCTCGCGCACGAGGATCGTGCCCGAGAACAGCTGCCAGAAGGTGCTCGCCCTGCGGCGGCGCTCCCGGCGTTCGCGCTCCTCGGCTTCGGCACGCTCTTCGGCCAGCCGTTCCTCGTCGGCGCGAATGTCCTCCTCGGCTTCGCCGCGCTCCATGCGCAGCACCTCGCGGCGCACACGGCGTGCGAACTCCTCGTCCTGCTCGCGGCGGGCCTGCTCCTCGGGGGTCACCGGGTCGAATTCATGATCGCGCAACATAATCTCCCAATAATTATGAATTGTGAATTATGAATTATGCATTGTTTTGGCCGCCGCCCGGAGTTTCGCCGAGCGGGAGCGGGGATTGCGTTCGAGCTCTTCGGCCGAAGGGGTCACGGCCTTGCGCGTCACCGGTTCGAACGGCACCTGCGGACGTCCGAAAAAGTCCTTTTCGACCGTGCCCGAGAAATTGCCGCTGCGCAGGAAATTCTTCACCAGCCGGTCCTCCAGCGAGTGGTAGGAGATCACCACCAGCCGTCCGCCGGGTTTCAGCACCCGGAGACTCTGCTCGAGGGCCATCTTCAGCGCCTCCATCTCGCCGTTGACCTCGATGCGGAGCGCCTGAAAGAGTTTTGTCAGGAATTTCGCCTCGTCTTTCCGCGGCGTACAGGGCTTTACGGCCTCCACCAACTGCGCCGTGGTCGTCACGGGCGCCCCGGCGCGGGCCTTCACCAGGCAGTTGGCGACTTTCCACGGAGTCTCGATCTCGCCCCAGTCGCCCAGGATGCTGGTCAGCTCCTCCGCGGTGTAGTTGTTCACCACATCCGCCGCCGTCAGTCGTCCCCGCTGGTTCATGCGCATGTCGAGCGGCGCCTCGCCGCGGAACGAGAAGCCCCGTTCGACGGCGTCGAAATGGTGCGACGACACCCCCAGGTCGGCCAGAATACCGTCCACCTCCGTCACGCCACGCAGCCTCAACGCTCCCCGCAGATAGCGGAAATTGCTCTCCACATAGTGGAACCGCGGATCGTCGGGGCAGTTGGCCAGCGTGTCGCGGTCCTGGTCGAAGCCGTAGAGACGCCCTTCGGGCCCCAGTCCGGCGAGGATGCGGCGCGAATGGCCGCCTCCGCCGAAGGTGAGGTCCGCGTAGGTGCCCGCAGGATCGATTCCCAGCAGCTCCACGGACTCTTCCAGCAGAACAGGCGTATGGTAGGATGACATAATCGAGGTTTACAAGGGTCTATTTGGGTGTAAAGTTAGTGTTTTTCTAAAAAAGAATGCCTATATTTGTCGATATAATTTTCGAATATCCGCATGCCTAAAATCGACATTGGCGCCGTAATCAGGACCAAGGCTCCGCAGTTGGCCCGCTGGATCCCGCGTCCGGTGGTGGGCTGGCTGCGCCGCACCATCCATGAAAACGAGATAAACTACATCCTCGAACACTACTGGACCCTGCCGCCGCAGGAGTTCATCCGCGCCTGCTTCCGCGAATGGCAGGTCACCTATTCGGTCGAGGGACTCGAGAAACTCGACCCCAAAGGACGCTACCTCTTCGCTTCGAACCATCCGTTCGGAGGCATGGACGGCATGATGCTGGCCGACAAGCTGATCGACCGCTTCGGCGACGCGCGGGTGGTGGTCAACGACCTGCTGATGCACCTCGAACCGTTGCGGCCGCTGTGGATTCCGGTGAACAAACACGGCTCGCAGAGCACCTCCTACGCCCGGAAATTCGACGAGGAGTTTTTCGGCGAACTGCCGATCCTGACCTTCCCCGCAGGCCTCTGCTCGCGCTGTATCGGCGGCGAAGTGACCGACCCCGCGTGGAAAATCAGCTTTCTGAAAAAGGCCTATGCCTCGCAGCGGCAGATCGTTCCGGTCTTCGTCGAGGGCGAGCTGTCGAAATTCTTCTACCGCGTTTACCGGATACGCAAAGCCCTGGGAATCAAATTCAACATCGAAATGCTGTGGCTTCCCGACGAGATGTTCTCGCAGAAGGGCAAGCATTTCCGCATCGTCGTCGGCGACCCGGTCCCCGTGGCCGACCTGCAGCACTACGGTTCGCTGCACGAACAGGCGGAAGAAGTACGCAAAAAAGCGTATTTTTTAAAAACAAGCTCGACAGTCCGGCAAAATAACGGTAAAATTGATATTTTTGCCCCGTCATGGAACAGAAAGAGATGGTACCCATCATAGAACCGGTCGCCCGGGAACTGCTGCTCGCGGAGCTGACGCCCGCGCGTAAAATGCGCGACACGCACAAAGCCGGCAACGAAATCTACATCTTTGCGGCCTCCGAATGCCACGCGCTGATGCGCGAGGTGGGACGCCTGCGCGAGGTCGCCTTCCGCGGCGCCGGCGGCGGCACGGGTCAGGAGGTGGACATCGACGAGGAGGACCTCGCCGGCGACGGCTACTACCAGCTGATCGTCTGGGACCCCGCGGCGCAGGAGATCGTCGGCGGCTACCGCTTCATCGTCTGCACCTCGCCCAATCCCCGCCATCTCTCGACCGAGCATTATTTCCGCTTCAGCGAGCGTTTCCGCCAAAAATTCCTGCCCCGGACCATCGAACTGGGGCGTTCGTTCGTGCAGCCCGCCTACCAGGCCCGCGGCAACGCCAAGAGCATCTACGCGCTGGACAACCTCTGGGACGGATTGGGTGCGCTGATCGTCCTGAACCCCAAAGCCAAATACCTCTTCGGGAAAGTCACGATGTACACGACCTACAAATCGGTGGCACGCAATGCGCTGATCTGGTTCCTGCGCCGTTATTTCCCCGACCGCGACAAACTGGTGGAGGGCATCCATCCGATCGAGCTCGACCTGGACGACCCCTACTACGAAGAGCTGTTCAGCGGCGCGACCTATATGGAAAACTACCGCATCCTGATTCAGAAGATCCGCGAATTCAACGAGAACATCCCGCCGCTGATCAATGCTTACATGAATCTTTCGCCCACGATGCGGGTCTTCGACACGGTGTCGAATCCCGATTTCGGAGGTGTGGAGGAGACGGGCATCCTGGTCACGATCCGGGACATCTATCCCGAAAAGCGCCTGCGTTACACCCGCTGGCTGGGGTGGAGGGCCAACCTCAAACACCGCCGCGAGGAGTTCAGCGAACACCTGCGCGAGCACCTCGAACGGATGAAGAAAAAGCGGAACGCCTGAGCGTTCCGTTTTTTCTTTACCCGCCGTGCAGGATCAGTTCAGAATCAGGTCATAGGGAACACGAAGGAACCGGGGCCGGTAGATGGAGGCGTCCTCCCAGATGTCCCGCGGCCGCTTGGAATTGACGCAGTAGCTTATCAGCAGCATCCCGTCGCGGTCGTATTGGGGATGCGCCATGGCGTTGTAAGTGTACAACCGGTCGTTGGCAGCGGGTTCGGGCGCCGTGTAGAGCAGTTTTTTGTTCCGCCAGGGCCCCGTCGGGCTGTCCGCAACGAACGAATAGATGTCGTTGGAGAGGGCATCGCCGTCCTGCGTCAGCAGGATGTACTTCCCGTCGTGCGGAAAGACGCTGAACTGGGTGCTGATCTTGATGTCCACACCCTCCAACCTGCGCGTTTTCAGGGGATCGCCGCTCCAGCCCGCACCGTCGAAATACTCCCAGCCGCACAGCTTATCGTCCACCAGCCGGGCCCGCGCGGCATGCAGCTCCCGGGATTCCGTACCGCCGTAGGTGTAGTACCAACCGCCGAGCTCAAACCACCCGAACCCATACCACACCTTGTTGACAGGATAGGCCGCATCGTCCTGTTGGTCAATCAGTTCATAATCGGGGAGGCGCATCCGGATATAGGAGATCGAGTGCGTATAGAACCACAGTACCGGATCGAAGACGATCCGCACCATATACGTATGGAGAATCCCGTTCCGGACAAACCCGTGATGGGGCCAGTACACAGCCTGTTTGCCGTCGACACTGTCGCTCGGGATGACGGGCTGGGGATGCCGGGGCGTTCCCCCGCAAATGGTCCGGGCGCGTTTCCCGTCGAGTTCGACGAAGAGGTTGCCGTAGATGAGCGGAGTCGACACCGAGTCGCCCCGCTGGTTGTCGACGACCTCGCCCATGAAGGCGTCGCCCCATATCCAGAGACTTTTACCCTCCGAAACGGGCACTGAGATCGCCCCGTCCGAGCCGGTGAACAGGTCTTTTTCCCGGCGGACAGAGGAGCCGGAGCATCGTCGTATCGGGGACTACGCCGTTGCCGGCCAGGGTGCCGCCGCAGTTCGTCAGGAAAAACAGGGCCAAAAGTGCGGAAAGAGATTTCAAGGTGGTCCGGATTCGCTTCATAAAGGTCAGTTTTTAGATTTAAATGTTCATACATATAGATATATGTGCAAATAAATACAAAAAAATCCGAATATGCAACCTGCCGGTAGTCATTTCTTCCACAAAAATAGTCCGATCGGCCTAAAATTTGCGGGTTCAAGCAGTAATCCTTTCACGGATGCATTTAGCAGAAAGTACTGAAAACCCAAAAAAGACTCTTCACATGAAACGACTCTTCCGCCTTTTCCTGGCATTCGCCCTCCTGACGGGCGCGTGGGCCTGCTCCGACGACAAGACCTCGGAGGTCCGCATCAACGACGGCGCCGAATTCCTCTCGCTCGACTACCTGGCCCGCAGCGGCAAGATCACCGTTACGGCCCCCGGTCCCTGGGAGATAACCCTTCCCGAAGAGGGGGGGGGAGATGATTGGTTCACGCTCTCGCCCCTGAGCGGTCCGGAAGGCTACTCGGAAATCGAGGTCACGCTCGAAGCCAACGGCGGCGCAGCCCGCTGCGCCCTGCTGACCTTCGTCTGCGGCGGCAAAACCTACCCCTTCCAGCTCTCGCAGAGCGCCAGAGACACGGGATTCGACGCCCCGGACTACTATTTCTACGCCGCCTTCGGCACGATGCCGGCCCTCTACTCGGGACTGCACCTGCTCTCGCACGACAAACCGAGCTATTTCTTCTACGAGCGTCCCCAGACGTTCGATCCAGAGCTGTTCCCGGACTATGCCAAGGTCTTCACCGCCGCGAATCCCAATGCCGGAGCCACCACCGAGGAGATTTACGAAATGGGCCGGCAGATGAAACGCCGCATCCTGGAAATCAACGCCGAGGACCCCACGGCCGTATTCGGACTCTATGTCACCGACCTGGCCTGCCGTGCGGGTTACGACTGGTTCGTCGGGCAGGGCATCGACTCGGCCCGCGTGAAGGTGACGATGCTCTCCGACGGTACGGGCACCTACAACAATTTCCACACCTTCTTCGGCGACCCCGCCACGGCCGAGCAGAACTGGAACAATTATGCCGCCCAGGTCGAGGCCCTCGACTGGAACCACGGCGGCCGTTATCCCGAGACCCGCGCCCCGGAGGACCTCGTCTCCGACGAATGGATCGCCTACCTTTCGACACGCCCCAACTACCGGCTGATGCTCCAAAATGCCTCCCTGATGGAGTCTTCGGGTCCGTTCATGACCCAGAAGCTCGCCGAGATGAAGATGGAGAGCGTCCAGCCCTACGAGCTGCTGACCGCCCTTCCGGAAGACGCCAAGCAGGAGTTCTACCGCATGGCCAATTTCAGCTACGACCATTTCAAGGACCTGTTCGACGCCTCGCCGAAAGGGAACCTCATCGTCCTCGGCACGAGCCACACCACCGACGAGAGCCGGCAGCAGCAGGCCGCCTACGTTCAGCGCATCATGGACCAGTATGGTAGCGAATACGACGTATTTTTCAAGCCCCACCCGGCGGACAACTCGTCGTCCGACTACGAGGAGCGGTTCCCGGGGCTGACGCTTCTGCCGGGACAGATGCCGTTCGAAATCTTCGTCTGGTCGCTGCTCGACGAGATCGACCTGATCGGCGGCTATCCCTCGACGACCTTCATTTCCGTGCCGCTCGACAAGGTGGGATTCCTCTTTGCCGCCGATGCCGCAAGCCTTCCCCGTCCGCTGAACCTGCTCTTCCAAGATGCTCCGAACGTGGAGTGGATGCAGCCGTGACGCACGATCCCGGACAAACGAAAGGCGCCTTCCGACAGTTGGAAGGCGCCTTTTATATACAACGTCCGGGAGCGCTAATTTTGCCGCTTCGCGGCACTAAGCCCCTCCCTGAGGGAGGGGTTTGGGGAGGGGTCAGGCTTGTATACGACGCCAAAGGCGGCGGGAACGACGATCGGATATGGAATGCGGTATAACAAAATGCAAAGCCCCCGCCCGCCCATAAAAATACCCCGCCCGAAGGCAGGGTACCAGGCAAACAATTGTTTAACTAAATGATTCCGGTCGGACGATTACCGAATCAGCGCGTCGGACGCAAAGTTGAGGCTGTCGCTCTTTTCGGGCTCGGACTCCGGTTTGGTCGGTTCCGATTCCGGGGTTGCGGGTTCCGGCTTCTCCTCGGGCTTCTGATCGGGTGCGGGATTCTCCTGCTTCGGAGTTTCGGGCTGCTGTTCGGGCTGCTGGGCAAATGCCATACCGCCGGCCATCAGCATCATGGCTGCCATCATTACAACTGTCTTTTTCATAGCTTTAAGAATTAGTGGTTAAATTTCATGTCTCAGTTTTACGGCGTGTTTCCTTACCGTTTCTGTCTTTCTGAAATTCAAGGGATGTGCCACCCGGACGTACGAATCACAACAGGCTGTATTTCAACAGAAAATGCAGCATGCCGAAATTCCGGGACGTGTGGAAAAAGTGTGGAGCCGGGGTGCGGTGTGTGGAATTATTCCACACCCGGTGTGTGGAACGGCGCTATTCGATGCCGTAGAGATGCAGTTTGTTGTAGAGCGTCTTGCGGTCGATGCCGAGCAGTTTGGCCGCCTGCGATTTGTTGCCGCCCGCGGCGGCGAGGGCGCGGCGTATCTGCTCCTCCTCGGAGGCGCGGTCGCGCAGCGGAAGGGGCGCCGCAGCTGGTTCCGCCGCCGGGCCGTCGGTGATCTCGCCGGGCAGGTCCCGGCAGGTGATGTATTCGCCCGCGGCGAGCAGCGTCGCCGAGAGCACCGCATTCCGCAGCTGCCGCAGGTTGCCCGGCCAGTCGTAGGCGGCGAGTGCCGCCGCGGACGCCGAATCGAATCCCACGATCCGTTTGTCCAGTTCGCGGTTGGCCTGGTCGAGGAAGAAATCGGTGTAGAGCGGAATATCCTCGCGCATCTGCCGCAGGCAGGGCATCCGCAGCGTGAAGGAGTTGATACGGTGGTAGAGGTCGGCGCGGAACGTCCCGCGCACAATGGCCGCCTCGAGGTCCTCGTTGGTCGCGGCGACGAGGCGGATGTCTACGGGAATCTCGCGGGTGCTGCCCACGGGGCGGATGCGCCGCTCCTGCAGGGCACGCAGCAACTGCACCTGCGTCTCGTAGGTAAGGTTGCCGACCTCGTCGAGGAAGAGCGTGCCGCCGTCGGCCGCCTCGAAGGCCCCGGTCTTGTCGGAAAGGGCTCCCGTGAACGACCCTTTGACGTGCCCGAAGAACTCCGAAGCCGCCAGCTCGCGGGGAATGGCCCCGCAGTCGACCGCCACAAAGGGTTTTCCGGCCCGTTTGCTCTCCCGGTGGACCAGCTGCGCCACATGTTCCTTGCCCGTGCCGCTCTCGCCGTTCACCAGCACCGACATATTCGTCGGGGCCACCAGCCGGATGTGTTCGTACAACTGCCGCGCAGCGTCGCTGCGCCCCTCAATGTAGTTGAGCGTCCCGATCGCCGAACTCCCTTTCACCGAGCGCGGGGCCGGTTTCGCCGCCGGGGCCTGCGCCGCCGGAGCGTCCAGCGCCTCGCGTATCTTTTTCAACAGTTCGTCGGGATTCACCGGCTTGGCCACATAGTCGCGGGCGCCGAGTTTCATGCACCGAACGGCGTTCTGGATTTCGGCGTAACTCGTCATCACGATCACCGGGGCCGTGATTCCCGCCCCGGCCATCCATTGCAGCAGGGCGATACCGTCCTCGTCGGGCAGGCGCATATCGCTCAGCACCAGCGAGAATACGCCGCTGCCGAGGGCCTTGCGGGCCGCCGCCACGGACGATGCGGTCTCGACCCCGAAACCGCGTTTCGAAAGCCAGGTGCGCAGCATCAGGGCAAAGGTGATGTCGTCGTCTACGATCAGGATACGCTCTTCCATAACGCTACAAAGTTACCGTTTTTTCGGCTTCTGCGACAATCGCGCGGATTTTTTCGATTGCCGCACGCAATTCGCCGCCCAGCGTGTCGGTCAGCGGGCCCTCGTGGGTCTCGGCCCGGCGCAGGGTGTCGGCAACCTCCGCCGCCCCGAGCATCGTGAAGATCGGCAGCATTTTGTGCGACAAGGCCTTTACGGAACGGGCATCGCCGTTTTCGACCGCCTTTTCCAGTTCCGCGCAGTTGGCCGCGGTCTGTTCGGCGAAGGAGGCCAGGATGCTCCGCACCGCCCCGGCATCGTCGCCCGCATAGGCCGTCAGGGGATCGAAATTCACCCCCGCCGTCCCCGAAGCCGCCGGTTCGTCCGCCTCCGGAACCGCCCCGCCGCAGGCCGCACGAATTACGGCAATCAGTTCACTATAAGTAAACGGTTTGCGGAGACATCCCGCAAATCCGCGGGCCGTGAAATCCGCGGCGTCCAGCTCCCCGCGGGCCGACACGGCGATCACACCCAGCGCGGGATCGACCCCGTGCACGGCCTTCAGCACGCTGAACCCGTCGGCCGAAGGCATCTGTATATCGGTCAGCACCAGATCGAAGCGTCCGTCGGCGACCAGTTTCGCGGCATATTCGGGATAGGGACAGCACTCGGCACCGATTCCCGCCCGGCGGCACATCGCGGCAGTCATCTCCAGCTGCAACGGGTCGTCGTCGACCAGCAGCACCTGCAACCCCGGCTGCGGAGGAGTCGGTTCCCCGGCCTCCGGAACCGCTGCGGATTCCGCCCCGGCCTCCCCGACGGGCACCGAAACAATGAACCGGCTCCCCTCGCCGAGACGGCTTTCGAGCGAAATGGCCCCTTCGAGCAGTTTCACGAGACGGTCGACAATCGACAGTCCCAGTCCGAACCCGTCGACGCCCTGCGCCGAACTCAGGCGCACGAACTCCCCGAAAATCCGCTCCTTCTCCTCGCGGCCGATGCCGCGGCCCGTATCGCGCACCGAGAAGACGAGCCGTCCCTGCACGACATCCACGCGGAGCGTCACGGAGCCTTCGTTGGTGAATTTCAGCGCATTGGAAACCAGATTGTCGGCAATCTGACGGATATGAAAAGCGTCGCCCGTCACCGTTCGCGCGGCATCCGGTTCGGCCTCCAGACGCAGTTCCAGCCCTTTGGCAGCGGCCGCGGCGGCGAATCCGGCTCGGATCGTCTCGAACAGCTGCGCGGGGCTGAAAGCCACCCGGTTCACCTCGATCTTATTGATATCCAGCCGGTAGAAATCCAGCAGGCTGTTGACCAGCGCCAGCAGGTGACCCGAAGACTCCTTCATATTATGCAGGTAAAGCTCCTGCCGCTTGTCGGCGGTCAGCCGCGACAGCAGGTCGATATATCCCATCACCGACCCCAGCGGGGCCTTGATGTCGTGCGTGATGGCCAGCATCAGCTTCTCGCGGGCCGCCAGCAGCGCCTCCTTGTCGCGGTTAGCCTGCTCCAACTCCCGGCGATAGCGGTTGCTGCGGCTGATGTCTCGCCAGAGCATCCCCACGAACAACAGCATGAGGACCACGGCCCCGATGGCCACGCCTCCCAGCACGCGCGACGACCGCCGGCGGAAGGCCTCCGTTTGCTCGATGCGCCGCATCAGGAAGGCCGTATCCTCGGCCTCGAAATCCATGATCAGGCGGTATATCTTCGTATTTATCAGGTCGTTGCTGTAACTCAGCCGCAGGCCCTCCTGCCACGCCTGGTCGTAAATGCCCAGGCGGTTGCTCGTGACGCTGTCCTGCAGGGCCCTCAGCACCAGCGCAATGGTGTCCTTCACCGATTCGACGGGCACCACCGGGGCCACCAGTTCGCGGCGGGAAATCACGACGCTCGAATCCGCCTTCGGAGGGCTGAACAAATCGCCCAGCCGCTGCAAAAAGCGCCGTTTGCTCCGCGGCACGGTCATCGTATCCTGCTTTACGACGCGGCGGAACGGGGTCGTGTCGGCGACGATCCCCTCCCGGGGACCGATCAGGTCGCGGATATTCTTGTCCAGCAGGCTGGCCGTGGAACCGCCGCGGATCGTGCGCCGCAGGCTCATCGTCCGCCGCTCCTTGTCGGCAAGCAGCCGCGTGATGCTGTCCAGACGCATCATTTGCAGCGAATCCCGGTCGCCCGCCAGCGACCGCAGCGAGTCGATACATCCCCTCACGGTGCGCATCTCGCGCTTGTAACGCACCTCGTAAGACTGGTAGCCGGCGATCATCAGCTGACCGTAGCTTTCGGCCTGATAGAGGTGGTAGAGGGTGCGGTTGACGGCGCTGTGCCGGGTCTGCAGCAGGGCGTAACTGCTGTCGGGGGCGGAAAAACGGACCACCACCCGGTAGACGTACCCGACCGCGAGCACACAGACCGCAATCAGCAGGACATAGCCTGCGACCATCTTTGTCTTGACGAATTTCGACTCTTTCACAGCTCAAATATACGAAAAGGTGAGCGCAAAGCCAAACTTGTCTGGGCTTTGCCGGACGGCATCCCGAAGCCGCTCCGGAGATTCTGCAGGAGGGAGGGCTGCAAATATTTATCGTTTTTCGATAAATATTTTTTGATATTCAAAATTTGTTCCTATATTTGTCGCCGTAACAATCCAAAAAAACAAACATTCCGCGACTATGGATTTACTCACAGTAGAACACGTCACCAAACGCTATGCCTCGCACACGGCGCTCGACGACGTATCGCTCGCCATCCCCCAGGGCTCGGTCTACGGACTCCTCGGCCCCAACGGAGCGGGCAAAACGACCCTGATCCGCATCATCAACCGCATCACGGCGCCCGATTCGGGCCGCGTGCTGTTCGGCGACCGCGAAATCGCCCCGGAAGACGTCTACCGCATCGGCTACCTCCCCGAAGAGCGCGGTCTTTACAAGAAAATGAAGGTCGGCGAACAGGCCGTCTTCTTCGCCCGCCTCAAGGGACTGTCGCGCCGCGAAGCCATCGTGCGGCTGAAGGAGTGGTTCATCAAATTCGGCATTCAGGACTGGTGGGACAAGAAGGTCGAAGAGCTCTCGAAGGGCATGGCCCAGAAGGTGCAGTTCATCGTCACGGTGCTCCACGAACCCAAACTGCTGATCTTCGACGAACCCTTCTCGGGATTCGACCCCATCAATGCCAACCTGCTGAAAGACGAGATTCTGGGGCTGCGCGACAAGGGGGCCACGGTCATCTTCTCGACGCACAACATGTCCTCCGTGGAGGAGATTTGCGACCATATCACGCTTATCAACAAGTCGCGCAACATCCTCTCGGGCAAGGTCGACGACATCCGCCGCCGCCACGGGTCCAATATTTTCGAAATAGCCTACCGGGGCGACGAGCAGACCCTGCGGCAGGCCGTCACGGGACGCTGCGAAATCCTCGACGTCACGCAGGAGGAGTCGGTCTACCGGATGCTCAAGCTCCACGTCGAGAACGACGCCGAGGTCCGCGGAGTGATTGCCGCCGTCAACGAGGCTGTCGAACTGCGTTCGTTCCGCGAAATCATCCCTTCGATGAATGACATTTTCATAAGGGCCGTGAACGGCAAACTTTAATTATGGAAACGACCGAACAAAAGCAGGTGCGCACCCTTCGCCTGACGTGGCCTGCGATCATCGGGCTGGCGCTGTTCTTCGCCGGGGTCTCCGAATCGCTGCGCAACCTCTGGCGGCTGGTCCGGGGCGAAGATGCCCTCGTCTCCCTGATTTTCTGCCTCGTTTTCACCGTGGCAGGAGTCTGGATCATCCGACGGGAGAAAAGCAACGAAACGAAGCGAGCCGACAGGTCAAACGACTAACGACCGTCCCATAAAGCCCCCGCCGAGGCCGTTTAAGAAACGGCTTTTAAAAGGTGAAAGCGCAGAGCCGGACCTGAAGCCCGGAAATCCGTGCATCGCCCCTAAAACCCGGCTCTTAGCCGGGGGTCAGATTTGTAAACGCCGCCAAAGGCGGCGACAACGGCGGTCAAAAGAAAACAAACGATAAACGACTTAAACACATTCTGTTATGTCCAACATATCCATCATCATCCAGCGCGAGTTCAACGAGCGCGTGCGCAAAAAATCCTTTATCATCACCACGCTGCTGATGCCGCTGCTGATGATCGCCCTGATGGCCGCCCCGGCGCTCATCATGCAGTTTTCGCGGGGCGACGAGAAGGTCATCGCCGTTATCGACGAGAGCGGCCTGGTGGCCCCGATGCTCGAAAGCGACGAAGAGATCCGCTTCGAAACCACGGAGCTCCCGACCGAGGAGGCCCGCAAGGAGCTGACCGAGAAATTCGGCGTGCTCTACATCGGCGGCGACGTTCTGGAAAACCCCAACAACGTCCGGCTCTACGCCAACTCCTCGTCATCGCTCTCCCTCGAGAGCAACATCACGGGACAGATCGAGCGCATCCTCGAGGCCGAGAAACTCAAGGCCTACAACATCGAGAACCTCTCGCAGATTCTCGAACAGGTGAAAACCAAGGTCGTTATGCAGACCTTCCGCAACGACAAGTCGCAGGAGGAGGACACACAGGCGCAGTCGTCGGCCGTGGCCACGGGCGTGGGATATGTCCTGGGCTTCATCCTCTACATGTTCCTGCTGATCTACGGCTCGATGGTCATGCAGTCGGTGATCGAGGAGAAGAACAACCGCGTGCTGGAGGTCATGGTGAGCTCGGTGAGGCCTTTCGACCTGATGATGGGCAAAATCCTCGGCGTGGCCTCGGTGGCCATCGTGCAGGTGCTCATCTGGGGCGTGCTGATCGCCGGCGTCGGGGCCCTCGTGATGCCCCACCTGATGCCCGAAGACGTGATGGCGAGCGCCCAGGCCATGCAGCAGGGCATGCCCGACGCGGCTTCGATGACCGACATGAACCCCGAAATGTTGCAGGCCGTGGCCGCCATGACCGACCTGGGCTATATCATCAAGATTTTCGCCAGCCTGCTGCTGTTCGTCTTCGGCGGCTACCTGCTCTACTCGGCGATGTTCGCCGCCGTGGGTTCGGCCGTGGACAACGTGCAGGACGCCTCGCAGCTGCAGATGCCCATCACGCTGCCGATCATCCTGGCCCTGCTGATGATGTTCGTCGTGATCCGCGACCCCAATTCGCAGATGGCCTTCTGGTTCTCGATCATCCCCTTCACGTCGCCGATCGTCATGATGGCCCGCATCCCCTACGACATTCCGCTGTGGGAGA
This sequence comes from Alistipes sp. Zagget8, assembly GCA_001941065.1. Lineage (GTDB taxonomy): Bacteria > Bacteroidota > Bacteroidia > Bacteroidales > Rikenellaceae > Alistipes. The sequence continues at coordinate 110,213 of MSHJ01000009.1, read as the reverse complement.
TCGTCCTCTCGCTCGTGATACTCTACGGCTCGTTCATGGGCATGGTGTGGGTTGCGTCGAAGATCTACCGCGTAGGTATCTTCATGTACGGCAAAAAACCGTCGCTCAAAGAGCTGTTCAAATGGATCCGGTACAAATACTGATCGGATGTTCACGATACTGAAAATCATCCTGCTCGCTGTATTGATGATTGCGGCAGTGGCGTGGGTCGTCGTCACGCTCCGGAAAGCCTCCCGGAACGCCCGGAAATGGGACAAGGCCGAGCCGGGTCTCACCGCCGAGATCGAAACCGTCACCGGACAGCCGGTCGAATGCAAACTAAAGCTGAATGCCAGTTATACGGCCGATTATTCGGCCGGCACGATCTTCTGGATATGGCTGGCCTTCACCCGCGACCACCTCGTACTGGTCCACCCCGACGAGGTCGGCGAAACCGGATCGGCCCACCTGTTCGTCACATCCCGGAAAGACGCTTCCGTCAGGCTCCTGAAAAAACGGCTCGCAGAGCTCGAACTCAAGGCTTCGGACTCCGGCGAAACGACAAAACTGTACGCCCTCGTCCGCCCGTGCGACTATGAAATGCTGACGAAATGCCTCGGCGGCTGATTCCGCAGGTCCGGTTTTTGTTGTGTGAAGCTATTTTTCTGTTATCGGAATAACAGATTTACTGAAAATTTTCATAAATTTGTCCCGGATTAGGATTCACCGAAAGACATTTCAACAAAATACTTAAAAATCAAACAGCTATGATCTCGATCGACAACTACGATTTCAAAGGCAAACGCGCGATTATCCGCGTGGATTTCAACGTGCCCCTCAACGAGAAGGGCGAAGTGACCGACGACACGCGCATCCGCGCCGCCATGCCCACCGTCAAGAAGGTGCTCGCCGGCGGCGGCTCGGTGATCCTGATGTCGCACATGGGACGCCCCAAGAAGAATCCCGACCCCAAATACTCGCTCGAGCAGATCGTTCCCGCCATCGAGAAGAACCTCGGCGTGAAGGTCGAGTTCGCCGGCGACTGCATCGGTGAGAAGGCTGCCGAAATGGCCAAAAACCTCAAGCCCGGACAGGTCATGCTGCTCGAAAACCTGCGTTTCTACGCCGAGGAGGAGGGCAAGCCCCGCGGCCTGGCCGAGGACGCCACCAAGGAGGAGAAGGACGCCGCCAAGAAGGCCCTGAAAGAGGGTCCGCAGAAGGAGTTCGTCAAGAAACTCGCTTCGTATGCCGACTGCTACATCAACGACGCCTTCGGCACGGCACACCGCAAGCACGCTTCCACGTACCTGATTGCCAAGTCGTTCCCCAACGACAAGATGTTCGGCTACCTGATGGAGAAAGAGGTGAAGGCCATCTCCTCGCTGATGGAGGCCCCGGCCCATCCGTTCTGCGCCATCATCGGCGGTTCGAAGGTGTCGTCGAAGATCGGCGTCATCAAGGCCCTGATCGAGAAGGTCGATTCGATCGTCATCGGCGGCGGCATGACCTACACCTTCGCAGCCGCACAGGGCGGCAAGGTCGGCGACTCGATCTGCGAGCCCGATATGTTCCCCGTAGCGCTCGAAATCCTCGAGCTGGCCAAGAAGAAGGGCGTCGAACTGGTGATGTCGCCCGACGCGCTGATCGCCGACGCATTCTCGGCCGACGCCAACACCAAGGAGGCTCCGGCCAATGACATTCCCGACGGCTGGGAGGGTCTGGACATCGGCGAAGAGGGCAAGAAAGTCTTCCGCGACCACATTCTGGGCTGCAAGACCATCCTCTGGAACGGTCCCGTGGGCGTGTTCGAAATCGACAAGTTCGCAACCGGTTCGAAGGAGGTGGCGCTGGCCATCGCCGAGGCCACCAAGAAGGGCGCCTACTCGCTCATCGGCGGCGGCGACTCGGTAGCCTGCATCAACAAGTTCGGTCTGGCCGACCAGGTGTCGTACATCTCGACGGGCGGCGGTGCGCTGCTCGAATACATCGAGTTCGGCGACCTGCCCGGCGTTGCGGCTATCCGCGAATAGACCGGACGTCCCGAAACAACTATCCGAACGGGGGCTTCCGGTTTTCACGGAGGTCCCCGTTCTATAAAAAACCCGAACAATATGAAAAAAGTTATCCTTTTCGCAGCAACCATGGCCTGTATGACAGCCTGCCAAAATACCCCGAAGACCCCGGCGATCGACATGGCCAATTTCGATCTTTCGATAGCCCCCAACGCCGATTTCTACGAGTACGCCACGGGCGGCTGGCAGAAAAACAACCCCCTGAAACCCGAATATTCGCGCTACGGCTCGTTCGATATCCTGCGTGACAACAACGAGAAGCGCATCAACGAGCTCTTCTCCGGCATGACCAAGCAGACGGCGCAGCCGGGAAGCGTCGAGCAGAAGATTTCGGACCTCTACAAGATGGGCCTCGACTCGGTGCGCCTGAACGCCGAGGGCGCCGCCCCGATCAAAGCCGCCGTGGAGGAGATTCTCGCCATCGGCGACCGCTCGCAGCTGACCGCCGCCGTGGCCAAACTCCACACCTCGATCGCCAACCCGTTCTTCGGCGTGGGCGTGCAGTCCGACCTGATGAACAGCGACATCAACGCCCTCTACGCTTCGCAGCCGGGGCTGATGATGGGCGACCGCGACTACTACCTCGACGCCGAGAACGAGTCGATGCGCACCGCCTACAAGGAGTATCTGGGTAAGATTTTCCGGCTGGCAGGCGTTCCGGAGGCCGACATCGAGAAGGCCGTCGCCGGCGTGATGTCGATCGAGACGAAGCTCGCCGAGAAGAACTGGTCGAGCGTCGAACTGCGCAACATCCCGGCGATGTATAACCCCACGTCCAAGGCCGATTTCGAAAAGGCGTACGACGCCATCGACTGGGCCGAATACTACAAGGCGATGGGTATCGGCGATTTCGAGCAGATTATCGTGACGACCCCTTCGGCCCTAGCCAACGCCAACGAGCTGATGAAGAACGCCCCGCTGGACGACATCCGCTACTACCTGGCCGCCCAGTACATCGACGCTGCCGCCGGTTACCTGAGCGACGATTTCATCGACGCCTCGTTCGATTTCTACGGTCGTGCCATGTCGGGCAAGCAGGAGCAGAAACCCCGCTGGAAGCGTGCCATGTCGGTGCCCAACAGCACCCTCGGCGAGGCTGTCGGCGAGATGTACGTGTCCAAGTATTTCCCCGAGAAGGACAAAGTCCGCATGCTGGAGATGGTCAAGAACCTGCAGACGGCGCTTTCGCAGCACATCGCCGGCCTCGACTGGATGTCCGACGCCACCAAGGCCAGGGCGCAGGAGAAACTCGCGGCCTTCACCGTAAAGATCGGTTATCCCGACAAGTGGAAGGATTACACGACGCTCGCGATCGATCCTTCGAAGAGCTACTGGGAAAACATCGTCGAGGCCAACAAGTGGTACACGGCCGACAACATCGCCGACCTGGGCAAACCCGTGGATAAGGACGAGTGGCACATGACGCCGCAGACGGTCAACGCCTACTACAACCCCACGACCAACGAAATCTGCTTCCCGGCCGCCATTCTCCAGCCGCCGTTCTACAACCCCGATGCCGACGATGCCGTGAATTACGGTGCCATCGGCGTGGTGATCGGCCACGAGATGACCCACGGTTTCGACGACCAGGGCCGCAATTTCGACAAGGACGGCAACATGAACAACTGGTGGACCGAAGAGGATGCCGCCGCCTTCAAGGCCAAGACGGACATTCTGGTCAAGCAGTTCGACGCCATCGAGGTGCTTCCGGCCAAGGACGGCCAGCCCGCGATCTTCGCCAACGGCGCCCTCTGCCTGGGCGAGAACATCGCCGACCAGGGCGGCCTGCGCGTGGCCCACACGGCTTACCGCAACTCGCTCGAAGGCAAGGAGGCTCCTGCCCCGATCGACGGATTCACCCCCGACCAGCGGTTCTACCTGGGTTACGCCACGCTGTGGGCCCAGAACATCCGCGACGAGGAGATCGCCCGCCTCACGAAGCTCGACGTGCACTCGCTGGGCAAATGGCGCGTGAACGCCTCGCTGCGCAACCTGCAGGATTTCTACGACGCCTTCTCGATCACCGACGGCGCCATGTTCATGCCTGCAGAAGAGCGCGTAATAATCTGGTAACCCCCGCCCGGCTAAGAGCCGGGTTCTATGGGCGATGCCGTGTCATCGGGTTTCCTATCCGGTTCCGCGCTCCCGCCCACCTAAGAGGTGGGTTTTAGGGGCGAAGGATACTCACCGGGATTCCTGTCCGGTTCTGCGCTCCCGCTGGCTTAGAAAGTCAGGTTCAGGAGCGGCTAACAAGATTTCGATCCGGGTTTGCACCCCATTACAAAGAAAGGCGGCTGGGAATTTCCCGGCCGCCTTTCTTATTTATAACCCCCGCCGCCCGGAGTCTCCGGCATAAAAAAATTCTTCCGGAAACCGAACTTACGTTCCGGCCTCCGGAAGAATCCACTAACCTAAACCTAAAACGTCCTGTTCTATTTCAAATTGATCGTTTTCATGGCTCGCACCGGACGGGGCGTCGTACTCTTGGCATAGGATGCCGCTCCCTTATCCCGCAGGCGCATTGTAAACGCCTTGGTAAAATCGGTGGCGTGCTGATTGCTTACCCAGTAGTAGGCACTGAAATCAAGCACGGTGCCACCCAAAGCCTCCAGATAGGTGTTGACCTCGGCCTGAATCCCTTTCAGCGTATCGCTCATCACCTTCATCTCCTCACGCGACGGCAGGTACCAGCCCTCCCCCATATCGGTACAGAATTTCGCGGCAGGGTAAGCTCCGGCAGCATAGTTGGGCATCGCCTGAAGCTTGGCCGTATTGCCCAGACCGTCGGCATTGGTATTGGGAAGACCCGTATCTTCGTTTTCAGTACTCCACACGACCTTGGTCTCGGTAAGCGAGATGATCTTCACGTAGCTTTCATCAGCCCCTACCTCCACGATCATACCGCCTCCGTAAGGGGCGCCGATCGTCAGGCCTTCGGGAACGGCAACCCGCTGCGTAACGGTGATCGTCGCCGAAGTGCTGTTCGCGGCCAAACCTGCCGTAACCGTAACCACGGCTTCACGCGCCTTGTCGCCGTCGTTCGCGGTCAGGGCTTTCAGCACGACATTGTTATCTTCGATCGCTGCGCTCAGCCAATCGATATCGTCGGCCACGGCTGCGGTTACCTGGTCTTTATTGGTCTCGAAAGCCACGGTCGCCGAAGCTCCGGCCCCGGCATCCAGCACGGCCGTCGTCTGCTCCAGGTTGAGGATCGGCTTTTCGGTCGATTCGTCCCACAGGTTCTGGCGGACGGTCAGCGTCGCCGTCTTCGTATTTTCTCCGGTGCCGGCCGTTACGGTGATCGATCCCGTGCGCACACCGCCCGTTTTATTGGGTTCGGAAGCTACCGCCCGGAGGATTTTCCCTTCGATTTCGGCCTTCACCCAACTGTCGTTGCTGTTGGCCGAGAAGGTCCGCTGATTACTTTGCAGGGTCGTCTCACCTTCGTCGAAGGCCGAGCCCCCGATGGTGACCTCGTTCTGGGAAAGGGACAATGTAGCTTCGGGAGCAACTTCTGGTCCCGGATCAGGCATCGTACCACCGGCAGTGAGTACGGATTCGCTGCTGTTGCAAGCGCATAATCCTACGATGAGAGGTGCGAATGCGAAAAGATGTAGAATTTTTCTCATTGTTTTTGTGATTTTGGTTGTAGTCAAGGCTTTTTACGCAATGCAAAGTGACGATTATTTGGCAATTCCAGATGTAAGTATTAATCACAAAAACATTAATATCGTACAAAAGGCCGAACCCCTTTAAAAAAGCGTTCCCCGGATGATTTTTACTACTTTATTTGTATGAAACCTTCATTGCGGGACCGATAAAATGTGTTAATTTGTTTCCGGAAACCTAATGCCTGTCCCGATGAAACGACTGTTCTCCCTCATGCTGGCCTGCGGAAGCCTGTTTATCGCTTCCGCACAAACTTTCTCCGCCGCGGAATTACTCCGGTTCCCGGACGGAAGACCTGTCCGCGGAGCGGCGGAATGGCAGGCCGAACGCCGTCCGCAGTTGCTGGACACCCTGCGACAGCGCATCTACGGATACATCCCGGACAACACGAACCTCACCACCACCTGCGAAACGATCTCCCTGAACCGGGAAGCGATGGACGGCCGGGCAACGCTCAAACAGGTGCGCGTCACCTTCTCGGACGGCAGCCGCACGCGATCCGCCATGCTGTTGCTGTTGGTTCCCAACCACGTAAAGCGCCCTCCCGTGTTTCTGGGGTACAATTTCCACGGGAATTACACGGTAACGAACGACCCCGGGGTTCCCCTGACCGGGAAATGGGTCAGCCAGCGGCTCGCCGACGGAACAACCGTACACACGGCCCGGGAAGAGTTGCGCGGGTCCGCCGCCGGAGAGTGGCAGGCCGAAGCGATGATCCGCCGCGGCTATGCGCTCGCCACGCTCCATTACGGCGATATTTACGAGGATTACGACGGAGGATACGATGCCAGCGTCGCACCGCTGATATACCGGGATATGCCGTCGCAAAAGCCGTGCGGAAGGCTCGGGCTCTGGGCCTGGGGACTTTCCCGGATGATGGACTGCCTGCAGGCTGAAAAACTCATCGATGCCGACCGCGTTTTCGTCACGGGAGTGTCCCGTCTGGGCAAGGCCGCCCTGTGGGCCGGAGCACAGGACCAACGCTTCGCCATGGTCGTTCCGCATTGCGCCGGCGGAGTGGTGAAGCCCTCCGACGGCAAGGAACTGCTGCTGGCCCTCACAGCTCCCCGGCCGCTCTGCTCCACGACTTCGGAAAAAGACATCTATGCAGTCCCCGAACTGGAATTCTCCTACCTGAGACAAGCCGACAGCATCTACCGGTTCCTGGGATACCCGGGCATGGACCGGCAAAGCCTCCCGAAACTCTGCGAACCGATACAGGACGGATACATCGGGTTCCACATCAACCCCGGTCGCCACGGCGTCAAACCCTACGACTGGGAACAGGCGATGAATTTCGCCGATCGGATTTTCGGCCGCCCCTGCTCGCCGCTTCCCGAGTTAACCAAAGCCGGCACGACTCCGCAGTCATGGCGCCGCCGCCGGGCCGAACTGCTGACGCTGTTCGAAGAGAACGAGTACGGCCGTATCCCGGAAGACCGTTCCGTCGAGGTCGTTCCGCAGGTGGAGTACACCGACCGGAAGGCATTAGGCGGAACGGCAACGAGAAAAGAGGTGACGATCGCTTTCCGGAAAGACGGGCGGTCATGCAGCCTCCGGTTGCTGATCTATGTCCCCAACGGACTGAAACGCCCGGCAGCGCTCTTCCTGGGGCCTAATTTCAACGGCAACCACAGCGTATGCGGCGATACGGGCATCTCGCTGCCCGACACCTCGCGCTACCGCAATCCGCGCCACGGGATCGACCTTTCACGCCGGGGCGCCGACAGCCTGAGCTGGAACATCCGCGAAACCCTGCGGCGGGGCTATGCCGTGGCGACCTTTTACAACGGCGACCTGTGCGAAGACTGGCCGCAGGGCCCCGATCACGGCGCAGGCGCCATGCTATACCCCGCGGGACGCGACTCGCTGAGCTGCGGGTTCATCGGTATCACGGCCTGGGGCCTTTCCCGCGTGATGGACTACCTGGAACAGGAACCATCGATCGACGCCCGCCGCGTTGCACTCATCGGCTGTTCGCGCAACGGCAAAACAGTCCTCTGGGCCGGCGCCCGGGACGAGCGCTTCGCAATGGTCATTTCGAGCAGTTCGGGGTCCGGCGGGGCATCGCTCTTTCGCGGGAATACGGCCGAATCGATCGGAGACATCTGCAAACGGTTTCCGCACTGGATGGCCCCGGCATTCGCCCGCTACGCCCATTGCACCGGCGAATTCCCCGTGGACCAGCACCAACTACTGGCCCTGATCGCACCGAGACCGCTCTATGTCGCCGATTCCGACCGCGACCGGTATGCCGTGCCCAAAGACGAATTCGCCGCATTGCAGGCCGCATTGCCCGCTTACGAGCTATTGGGGCTCAAACCCGTCGGGCTGGATTCGCTCCCGGCGGTCGGCACCCCCGTCATGGGACCCGTCGGATTCCATACCAAACGGGGCGAACACTCCATCACGGCGGTCGACTGGCGCTGTTACTACGATTTTGCCGACCTCCATTTCGGACGCCCCGAATTTCGAAAAAACCGTTAAAAAATAGAACTATGAAAAAATTAATCCTTGTCGCCGTCGTCGCACTCCTTGCCGCATCAGTTCCCCATACAACTGCGGCCCGGGGTAAAAAGGGACAGCGTTATGACGTCTATCTGCTGATCGGGCAATCGAACATGGCCGGCCGCGGCCGTATGATCGCCTCCGATACCACGCAAATACTCGACGGAGTATGGCTGCTGAACGACCGGGGAGAGATCGAACCGGCCCGCTCGCCGCTGAACCGCTACTCGACCATCCGCAAACGGCTGCCGTTGCAGCAGGTCGGTCCCGGCGAAGGGTTCTCGCAGGAACTGCACCGCCGTACCGGGCGCAAAATCCTGCTGGTAGTCAACGCCCGGGGAGGTTCTGCGCTGGAAGAATGGACCAAGGGCCGCGGCAACTCCTTCTACGAGGATGCGGTACGCCGGGCACGCGAAGCAATGCGGTACGGCCGACTGAAAGTGATCATCTGGCACCAGGGCGAAAGCAACGGATCGCGGAGTGCAACCTATCTGGACCAACTGGCCGGATTCGTAGCCGACCTGCGGGCCGATCTGGGCGACGTTCCCTTTATCGCCGGGGAGATTGCCCGGTGGAATAAAAATGCCGAAGCATTCAACGGCGTGATCGCAGGGATCGCCGACCGGATTCCCGATTCGGACTACGTTTCGTCGGAGGATTGCACGCCGCTGATCGATGCGTCCGATCCCCATTTCAGCCGTGACGGACAACTGCTGCTGGGCAGGCGTTATGCAGAGAAAATCCTGAAACGCGTTTACGGCAAAACAATCCGCTGACGCATTCCACCCACCAAAAACAAACCGCTCCGGGAATCCCGGAGCGGTTTTCATTGACGAGTCATCACGGACTATTTCCCGTCGAAGAAATCGATCAGTTTGTAAGCATTGTAATTGATATTCTTCATGTACATGCCCAGCCAGGGATATATGTCGTAATTATTGTCGAACAGGCCCTTGTTGGCAGGCTTGCCGCTGTTGTCGTTCCCGTCGTCGTCCATGTACTTGAACCAGTGCCAGCCCACGCAGTTCTTCGCCTCGAGGAGCCCGAGCGTGAAATGCTGGTAGGCATAAGCCCGGTCCTTCTGGGTCTCGACGGCAAAACCGGCCCCGGAAAGGTTATTCAGGTCGGTGTCCATCGCCTTGGTGTAGAACTCGGTCACCAGGAACGGGGCATCGGGGGCCCATTTCGCCCAGTCAGCGACACGTCCGTTCAACTCCACGTCCCAGCGCGAATAATAGTTGATCGAAATGACGTCGCAGTACTTGCCCGCCGCCCGCACGATGCCTTCCATATATTTGGGCTTGCCATGCAGACGGCTTCCCAGGTAGAGCATCTGCCGGTCGACCTTGAGCAGCGCCTCTTTCACGCCCTTGTAATATTTTTCAGCCAGCATGCCTGCAAATTCGTCGTTCAGCGCTTCGGTAACCTTGTCGGCCCCTTTGCCCTGCATAAAGGAACGCGCGGCCTGATAAGCCAGGTCGCCCGTGTTCTTCGAATCGAGGATGCGGTCGAGAATGTAGGTGCCGTTGGAGGTGAAATCGATCTCATTGTCCGAATAGAACCCCAGCACGTTGGGGTCGTTCAGGTAAGGACGCAGCTCCGAGCGGATGAACTCCTCACAGAACGTCGGCCATTTCTCGTTGAGCACAAGGCCGGCCGCCGTATCGGAATTGCCGTTGCAATAGCTCAGGCCGTATTTGGCACGGAACTGAGACAGGAAACTGAACGAAGGGGTCAGCGTGATGGGCTTGTCCTGGTTCATGGCATTATAGGCCTGGATTTTCTGGTAGTAATCCGTGCAAAAGGCCCCGGAGCCGTGAACGCCGACCTTGGCCAGTTCCTCCTGGGTCTGCTTAAGCCACTTGGTATCGCTGCCGAATTTCTGGTTGAAAGCCGTCTGGTTGCGGGCAGAGGTGCCGGGTCGCAGCGATGCCACGCCGCGATGGTGGTGCAGGTAGCCGTAGGGATCGACGAGCCACCAGCGGTCGCCGATCTTCTTGACGTAGAAACGCCCGGTCTTTTCCTGAGCCGGCAGGTCCGTGCGACTGCCGTACCGGTTCGTTTTGGCAACGTATTCGGCCCGGGTGCAGGCTGCGTCAAACCCGATCAGATAGGGCAGGATACGAGCCTTGGCATCCTTCCAGCTGACGGGAACGGCGGTCGAATATTTCATCATGATCGGATAATAGGGCTTGCCGCCCATGTAAACCTCCTCGGCCAGATGCTCGGGGAGCGTATCCTCCGGGTCTATCGGTTCGACAGGCGGCTGTTCGGGTTGTTCGGGCTGGCCGCCGGGCTCCCCGTTGCCTCCCGGCTTCGTATCGTCGTCTCCGCAGGCGGTCGTGCCCAGCAACAGTATAAACGCAGCGATCAGTGTTTTCAGAGTCGTTTTCATTGTTTTTATGTAGGTTAAGTTAGAAACAGCGGTAAATCCGGACTGCATTCAAAACCGGTTCGCCCTTGCGGGGCGTGAAACCGATACAAAGGCCTCGGCCGTCGCGGACATCGACGGAGAATTTCTTGATGACCGCACGCTCCTCCCCGCACTCACGGGCCAGGTCGAATGCGGTCAACACGGGAATGCCGTTGATGGCCACGTCGAAAACCCGGTCCGTGGCCTCTTCGCCGATAACGTCGTTACCCAGGTTGTAGGCCAGTGCCGTGCGTTCCTGACGCGAGACCAGTTCCGCCCAATAGAGGTAGACATAGTACCGTCCGTCGGGGACATCGGCCCGGAAAGCCTCCAATCCGCGCCGCTGGGTCTGGAATACGGGATCGTCGCCCGTTCCCAGCACATCGATGTCCGAACTGGGGAGCGAGCCGTAACGGGTCCGCGTCCGCGCGGCCTCCCCGCCGACATAGCCCCAACCGCCCGGAGCGTAAGGCTGCTCGGGAATCCAGACCATTTCGGCACTGCGATCTTCGAAATAGCGCTTCGAGCCCAACATCACGTTCATTTCGCAGAACGTATCCTTCAGGTCGTGACCGACGAGCCGGAAATCGACACGGATCAAATCGCGGAGCGGTTTTCCGTCTTTGGCCGCAAGGGCCTCGAGCTGGTTTTCACCGTCGGTAAAAGGAACCGTGAACCGGGCCGTGGCGCCTTCGGCAGGGACCGTCCCGAGGCTGACTCCGTTGTGCAGCAACTCCACCTCCGGGGCATTGGTATAGACCTCGACCGGCTGCGGGCAGCACCCGGCGTCATTGGCCGCACCGCCGCGAACCTTCCAGCTGCGCCCGCCGATATGCAGGACAGGGGAGTGGCTCAGCGTGGCCTGATACAGGTAATAGCTGTCTTTCAGCTCCCGGTCCACACCGGTGATGCCCTTGTTGTTGATGTTGGGAACGGCATCGCGGCGCGCCTCGGAATAGAAATCGTTGAGGTTCCAGATGGTCGTACCGGCCAGCCAGCGGCGCTTGAGTATCTCGGGAATATAGTAGTGATGGTAACGCAGTCCGTACTCACACGAGAAATCGAACCGTTCGGAGTCGAACGAATGAAGCCGCGGATCGACATCAGCGCCATACTCCGTCACCAGCATGCTCTGCCTGGGAAACATTGCATGGATTTTATCCAACGCCCGGGGAAAACCGTCGAATCCGTTGCTGTACCAGCCGTGGTAAAGGTTCCAGCCGAGGATCATCGGCAACGCGGCGATCCCGCATTCGGCGTATAGTTCAGGACTGCCGTGGCACGGAAGCATCGTATAGCGTTCGGAATCGAGCTCGCGGAGCGTCGTCTCGATGCGGGATGCGATTTTATAGACATAATCCATGTAGGTCCGTTTGGCAGCCTCGTCCTTCTTGTCATACGGCGGACGCAGCATCACCTCGTTCATGTAGGCCCACATCACGACGGAGGGAGCGTTGAAATTCTGGTAAACCATCTCGCGGGTCATTTCCACACAGCACTCCTCAAACTCGGGAGACATCGTCACGGCATTGACCACCGGAATCTCGACAGAGGCGACAATGCCCAGCCGGTCGCACATCTGCAGCATGACCGGGTCCTGGGGATAATGGGCGATACGCAGGAAATTCCCACCCATCTCCTTGAGCAGCCGGACATCGCCTACGTGCATCTCGTCACGAAGGGCATTCCCGAGGTGATAATAGTCCTGGTGGCGGTTGGTTCCCATCAATTTGCGGTAACGGCCGTTGAGCGAGAATCCCCGGTCGGGATCGAACTCATACCACCGGAGGCCCAACGAATTGGACACCCCGTCGAGTTCCCCGCCGGCGCCATCCGTCAGGCGGGTGTACACGCGGTAGAGCTGCGGATCGTCCATATCCCACAACTGCGGGTTGTCGATACGCACCGGAAGAGTCACATCGAAATCCGCACAGCCGGCCGGAAGTTTCACCCGTTTGGCGACCGTGGCGGCAACCTGTCCGTCAGGAGCCACGAACGTGTGTTCCAACACCACTGCCGCGGGCTTTGCCGACCCGTTGGCCAGCAGCGTGCGGACCTCGACATCGGCCGCCCGGGCGCTCACGGCGGGCGTCGAAAGATAAACGCCGCTCGTGGCGTAGTGGGTCGTCGAGATATGGACCGCATCGGTAACGATCAGCGAAACATCCCGGTAAATGCCGCCGAAGAAGGTGAAATCGGCCGACAGGGGCGGAATCTGCGGATTGTGACTGTTATCCACCCTGACGGCAAAGAAATTCTCGCCCGCATGGATATAGTCCGTAATATCGAAGCAAAATGCGGAATAACCGCCCTTGTGCCGTCCGGCGCTGCGGCCGTTGACGAAAAGCTCCGCCTCCTGGTTCGCACCTTCGAAATGGGCATAGAAACGGCGGTTTTCAGTCGGTTCGGCGATCACGACATTGCGGCGGTACCAGCCCACCCCGCGATAGTAGCCGACAACCTCATCGGAGGTATCCTTATCATTCCAGGTATGCGGGACCGAGACGGTTTCCCATGCAACGTCGCCGTCCCCGGTCGCAGGATCGGCCAGATCGCCTTTGTGGAACTGCCACGACTCGTTGATCGTCCGCACGACACGCTGGGCCGACACGAATTCAGCCGACGACAGCAGCAGCGCAAAGCAAAGAAATCGCCTGAACATGCCGGAGATCATTTCTTGTAACACATTTTCAGGATTTTCTCGGCATACCGCTCTCCCAGCAGGATCTGTCCGTCACGGCTGAAATGGGGATCGGACGCATCGATGAGCGGCGTGCAGTCTTTCGACGAAACATAGTCCGTATTGGGAATGGCGTTGCCGATCCCGTGGATCACCGGATTGAATTTGGAGGCGTTCTCATGCCAGGGTGCGATCTCACCCGCAACGAACGGGACGTTCGAAGCTCCGAGATCCGTGCGCAGACCCTCGACGATGGGCTTCAGCTTATCGAGATATCCCTCCGGCGCACTGCTGCCGGCCTCTCCCTGATGCCAGAGAATGCCCACGAGCGAACCGAGCTGCAACGCCTGTTTGGTCCGCTTCACGGCCTCCTTGTAGTAATCCTTATTCGTGGCCCAGTCGTTGATATGCGATCCGCCGCGGGCATTCACCACCAGCAGGATCTTGCGGCCGGTCTCCTTGGCGACCTTCCTCGAAAAGCTGAATCCCGGGTTGATCCCCTGCTCCGAAAGGTCCTTGCGGATCGAGGAGTACTTGTTCAGCGGATTGGCGGCCGGAACCGCCTTGCCCGTATCGTCGAGCAGGAAGACCTGATCGGAAAAAGGCTGTTCGTCACCCTCGATCATCTTGCCGCGGCCCGCCATGTTCGATTGGCCGATCAACAGGAATACGTCATACCCGCGCTGCTCCTCTTCCGGGCCGGAACCGCCGCCGACGGGTGCGGGTGCGGATTCCTTACTGCCGCAGGCGGCCAGCATAGCCACGCAGCAGCATGCTGCGAGGCCCGAACGGAGAAAATTTCGTTTCATAGTAGGTTTTGTTTTTAAGTCCGAATTTACCGACTACAAAATTATCCGGGGCCGCGGCTCCGAAATGCAAGGGGCGTACAATAAAATGTAAAAATGATACAACAAGCATGCGGGCCGCGGATTTCACATCCACGGCCCGCCGCAGCGTCATTTCCCGATCATCTCCTTGCGGTACATGTTCGGGGTCTTGCCGTACATGTCCTTGAAGCATTTGATGAAATAGCTGGGGGAACTGAATCCCAGCGAGTAGGCGATGTCCACCATGCTGGCCTTGGGATTTTCGGTGAGCTTCACCACCGCCTGTTTGAGACGGATCGTAGAGACGAATTCATTGGGCGACTGCCCGGTCAGCCCCTTGATCTTCGTGAAAAGGTAAGTGCGGCTCAGCCCCATCTCCCGGGCGAAGATCCCGATGCTGAAATCGACATCGTCCAGGTGCTCCAGCACCAGATCGACCGCTTTCTGCAGAATGGCCTGGTCCCCGGGGTTCGAAGAGAGCATCTGCACCGATGCGTCGGGCTGTTTGAGGTATTTCTGCTGGAGCCTGCGGCGCCCCACCACCAGGTTGTTGCAACGGGCAACGAGCAGTTTGACGTTGAACGGCTTGGTGATGTAATCGTCCGCACCGGTCTGAAGCCCTTCGACGGCATACTCCTCGGCCGTACGGGCTGTCAGCAGTACGATCGGGATATGGCACGTCTCGAGGTTGTTCTTCAGCTTGCTGCACATCTCCACGCCGGACATTCCGGGCATCATGATGTCGCTCAGGATAATATCCGGATTCACCTCCCCGGCCCGCTCAATGCCTTCGGCCCCGTTGCAGGCCGTCGTAATGCTGTAAACCGGTGAAAATATCTGCGAAAGCATCTCCCTCACCTCATCGTTGTCCTCCACAATGAGCATTTTCACCGACCTGGTCTCTTCCGAAGCCTCGATCGCCGGGACATCGATCTCGCCTTCCTTATAATCCCGGATGTAATGCTGCGGTCCGGTGCTTTCCCGGGCAGCGACCTCAACATATTCACCGGGGAAATGCGGTTCCTTGGGGAGTGTAATGGTAAAGACCGTCCGTTCGCCGGGCGTGCTCGCAACCTCGATCGTTCCGCCGTGCATCTCGACGATCGCCTTGGCCAATGAAAGCCCGACGCCCGATCCCTGGTTCGAAACGGTCGCGTTGAGCTGGTCGTCCTGGTAAAAACGGTCGAAGACGCGGGGCAGGTGCTCGGGAGCGATGCCCATGCCGTTGTCCGCGACCCGAACGATCACATCGGCCCCCGCATCTTCGACCGAGAGCGTGATCCTGTTGCCGGGACGGGTATACTTGAAAGCATTGGAAAGCAGATTGTAAACGACTTTCTCCATCTGCACGGGATCATAGCAAAGCTCGAGGGGGGGGGGGAAATCGGAGCGTCGAAATTGAAATCGATATGGTTATGCCGGGCATACTCCTCGAAGGAGAGGAACGTCTCGCGCAGGAAATCCGTGATATTGCCCCGGCAGACGCGCAGCTTCATGTAACCCTGCTCCTGCTTCCGGATATCGATGATCTCGTTGACCAACCGCTGCATCCGCTGCGAATTCTTGTAGATATTCAGTATCTGGGAGTAGACCGAGGGCCGCAGGTCGTTGCGCTGCAACAACATCTCGAGCAGGCCGCTGATCAACGTCAGCGGCGTGCGGAACTCATGGGCGATGTTGGTAAAGAACCGCAGCTTCGACTGGTTGACCTGGTTGATATAAGTCTTTTCCCGCTTCTCGGATTCGAGCAGCGACCGAAGCCGTATGCCCGTCGTATACGCATGGATCAGATAGACCACCACCCCGCCGACGGCCATTATGACAAACAGGATGAACCAGGACGTCTTGTAAAACGGCGGCACGACCCGCACCGATATCCGGCAGGTGGGAAGGGTGCCGTCCGTGTTCTCCGAAATGCCGCGCACGACGAACGTATAGCGCCCCGGATTGAGGTTCGTATACGTCACGTAATCGTTATTGCCCGCCTGGATGAAATCGTCGTCGAAACCCTCCAACTTGTACTCCATCTGCATCCCGGTGGCATTCAGGTAGTCGTTGTTGGCCAGTTCGAACCCGATGACCGAATGCCCCGGGCCGAGACGGATGTCCCGTTGAAAAAGGATCTCTTCATGCAATACGGCCGAACGGGAGTGCGGATCGGGATGCACCGGACGGTTGTCGATGAAAAGCCCCGAAACGAAAACGTCGTAATCCCGCGGCTGGATTCGCAGATCGCTGCAGCGGACCAGCACCATGCCGTCGAGCCCGCAGGCAAACAACTCTCCGTCGGAGGTCACATAGAGGCTGTTCTCATTGATCGCCGTCAGGGGAAATCCCGTCCGGTGGTCGTAACATTCGATCCGTTCGGTCTGCGGATCGAACCGGGCGATGCCGTCGTTCGTCGCGATGTAGAGCATTCCGGTCCCGGGATCTTCGCACAAGCCGGTCACATATTCGTTCTCAAGGCCCTGCGCCCGGCCGTAATTCCGGAACGTGTCGCTGTCCGGATCGTAAAGGAAAAATCCCGACCCCGAGGAACCGAACCACATCCGCCCCCTGCTGTCACGCAGGATGGCGTTCATGTTGTTGTTGACGCTGCGCGAGGCGACGTCCCGGAAAGCATAATACTTGGATATCCCGCTGCGGAGGTTATAGCAATAGAGGTCGGTCGAAGTCGAGAACCACAGGTTGTGGTAATTGTCCAGCTCCATGTCCCACACCTGCGCACGATGGCTGGCGTTGAATCCGGCCGGGAGGCGGGTCATCCGCGAACTGCGTTTGTCCAGCACGACAATGCCCGTATTGGTCGCCAGCAGCAGCGAATCCCCGTAGGAGGTCATGTGGACGACATTCTCAACCCGGGCATCCGGCTCTCCCTCGATCCGGTTCCCGAGCGGGCGAATGCTCCCCGTGCGCAGGTCCATACGGTCGACGCCATGGTAAAGCGATGCGATCCAGAGGACCTGCTGCGTCGTGTCGCACAACAACGATTTGATGACATCCGACGACAATCCGTCGGGGCAGTCGTACGCCCGGAACCGGTTACGGCTGCGGTCCAGCCGGTTGAGGCCACCGCCCTCGGTCCCGAACCAGAGCACCCCGCCGCGGTCTTCGGCCACCGAGCTGACGATCGGCGAACTGAGCAGGCCCGGCGTCTGGGCCGAGGGGCGATAATAACGATACGTGTCATAAACCGTATTGTAGGAACAGAGTCCTTCGTAGAATGAGCCGATCCACAGCGTGCCCTGCCGATCGCACATCATCGAAATGATCGACCGGAGATTGAAAGCCGTATGTTTGAACTCGTAACGGTAGTGTGTGAAGGTCCCTTTCTCCGGATCGAGGCGGGACAGGCCGTCGAAGGTGCTGACCCAGTAGTTTCCCGAAAGGTCCTCGCAGACCTGACGGACATTGTCATGGCCGAGCGAATGCGGATTCCCGCTGTCATGGCGGTAACGGGTCATGTCGCCGTTACGGCCGATACAGTAGAGCCCTTCGGTACGGGTCGCAATCCAGATATTGCCGTGTTTATCCTCGAAAAGCGAATTGGCCTCCCCCACCATGAAGTGCTGGACGATGTGTCCGGCCTGGTTGACCCGGTAAAAGCCATGTTTGGCGGTGCATATGCAGGGATCGCCGTTGCGGCCGACGATGAAGCAGGAGATATTCACCCCGTCGAGGCCCGCCTTGCTGAACTGGAACCGGGGAACGAATTTTCCCCGCTCCCGGTCGTAAGTACGAAGCACGCCGCCTTCGGCGACCCAGAGCTGGCCGTCGTCGTAGGTCACGTGCCGAACCCCCTTTTCACGCAGCACCCGGAACGTATTGGTCCGCATGTCATACTCCGACAGGCTGCCGAGTCCCTTGATGAAGAGATGCCCCTCCCCGTCCCCGCAGATCATGCGGATATTGTTCTCCCGGATGCTCAGCGAATCGGAAGGGTCCGGCTTGAAAATCTGAATCCGGCTTCCGTCGTAACGATTCAGTCCGTCCATCGTTCCGATCCAGATAAAACCGAACTCATCCTGATAGATCGAATTGACCGTATAATGGGACAATCCCTGCTCGATACTCAGGTGCTGGACATTGATATCACGGTATTCTTCCGATTTGGCGAACAATGGGACAAGCGAGCAAAATAAAAGTAATAAATGTTTCATTTACAAGTATTTAAGGCGAGCCATTCGTTTTCAAAGGTAATGATATTTTGTATGATTCTGCTATTTTTTCGTACTTTTTTTAGCGCCGCGGAAGGCCGTTCGGGGTATTTTTGCTAAAGCAAAAAAAGATCGAAATTTCCCTCCCTTTTAAAAAATTCCAACATGAAAATCAAACTGATGTTATGCGCTCTGACAGCAATCGCTTTCGTCGGATGCGGAGCAGGCGATGAAACTCCAGCAAAACAACCCGAGACTCCGTCCGACGGACTGAATCCGTATCTTCCGAGCGAACTGGCGCTGCCGTCGATCATAAGCGACAATATGGTCCTGCAACAAAACAGCCAGGCCCGCATCTGGGGCAAGGCCATCCCCGGATCGCAGATCACGATCCAGACCTCCTGGAACGAAAAGCCCTTCACGGAACTGACGGGAAACGACGGAATCTGGATCGTGCCCGTCCAGACCCCCGCAGCCTCGCAAACGGCCCATACGATGACCATCAAGGACAGCCAGCGCACCACCAAGACCATCCAGAACATCCTGATCGGCGAGGTGTGGCTCTGCTCGGGGCAATCCAACATGGAGATGCCCATGCGCGGCTTCGGCAGCACCTCCACGGGCAACTACCAGCCCGTAAAGGATGCCGACACCGAACTGGCATCGGCCAATTTCCCTTCGTTCCGCTATTTCAAGGTCTCCTATCCCGACCTGAACGCCTCGTCGCAGGGATTGCAATTCGACACGCGCGGGGGTTCATGGGTCGCCTGCACCCCGACGTCCGCCCGCGAATACAGCGCCATCGCCTTCTTTTTCGGCCGCAAACTGCATCAGGACAAGCAGGTTCCCGTGGGAATGATCGGGTGTTCGTACGGCGGCACCCCCATCGCTGCTTGGAAACAGAACGACGGACAGCCAGTTGCGGCGGAGAAGGGCGCCCCGGGCATCCTTTACAACGGCATGATCTGGCCCGTTCACCGCTACACCCTGCGGGGCATCCTCTGGTATCAGGGGGAGTCGGACCTCTCGAACGCCAATTACGGGAACGACCTGCAGGAGATGGCCGCCGACTGGCGCGAGGACTGGGGAGACACGCAGCACGAAATCCCGTTCTATTACGTTCAGGTCGCCCCCTACGGCTATAAGGACAACCTTTCGGCCGCAAAAATGATGGAGGTTCAGCTGAACACGATGGCCCGGATTCCCAACTCGGGAGTCGTGGCGACATCGGACGTCGGCGACCAGAAGCTCCAGCATTACCCGGACAAACAGGTCCCGGCAGAGCGCCTGCTGCTCTGGGCCTACCGCGATATTTACAAAATCGGGAACACGGACCCCCAGAGTCCCACCTACAAAAGCATGGAGGTCAAAGAGGGTAAGGCGATCGTCACCTTCGACCATGCGGAACGCCTCTCCTGCGCAGCGGCGAATATTCCGTATGTACAGATCGCCGGCGCCGACAAGACTTTCCACAGCGCCACGGCGGTCGTCGGCCCGAACGCCAATCAGATCACCGTCTCCAGCCCCGAGGTAGCGACGCCCATCGCCGTCCGCTATTGCTTCACCAGTTGGCATGTGGGACAGTTGTACAACCAGGACGGCTTGCCGGCCTATCCCTTCCGGACCGACAAATGGTAATGTTCCAGCCCAAATCCCTGCTGCTCGCCGCCCTCCTGGCCTGTTGCCTGCCGCTGCGGGCCGAGGTGCGGCTGCACGCCTCGTTCGGGGACCACATGGTGCTCCAGCAACAGAGCGTGACGATGCTCCGCGGTACGGCCGGACCCGGCGAAAAGGTCACGGTCCGATGCTCCTGGGAGCAAGACCGGCATTCGGTAAAAGCCGCAGCCGACGGCAACTGGCAAATTCCGCTAACAACGCCGTCCGGAGGATTCGAACCACAATGGATCGAGGTGAAGGAGCGCAACACCGTCCGGATCGACGACGTATTGATCGGCGAAGTGTGGCTCTGCGCCGGGCAGTCCAACATGGAAATGCCCATGCGCGGGTTTCCCTCGCAGCCCGTCGAGGGTTCGCTGGCTGAGATCGCCGCTTCGTCAAAATACAGGTACCTGCGCCTTTTCGGCGTACCCCACACCTGTGCCGATACACCCCAAACGGAGTGCGGCGGCGAATGGCAGTGCTGCTCTCCGGAACGTGTCGCAATGTTCAGCGCCGTCGCCTATTTGTTCGGACGGCGCCTGACGGAAGCCCTCGACATACCGGTCGGCATCATCGTGTCGAGTTACGGCGGGTCGCGCATCGAATCCTGGATGGACGCGGCATCCATAGCGAAATTCGACCCGAAAGACTACATCGCCAAGGCGGACAAACCGTACCGGGACCCTTGCAAACTCTACAACGCAATGATCGCGCCGTTGACCGGATGCACGATCCGGGGCGTCGTCTGGCTGCAGGGGGAGAGCAATCGCCGCAACGCCCACGTCTATGCCCCGATGCTGACCGAATTAATGAGCCTGTGGCGCGACAAATGGGGCAATCCCGACCTGCCGTTCATCGTCTGCCAGATCGCGCCGTGTCCCTACAACGGCGAAGGGGAGCTCGGGGCCGCACGGCTGATGGAAGCCCAGTTCAAGGCCGTGAACTCCGATGCATACGCATATATGGTGGGATCGTCCGACATCGGGGCTGAAAAATTCATCCATTTCCCGAAAAAAGACGCGGTTGCCGAGCGCGCGTTCGTATCGGCCCTGGCGAATGTCTACGGATTCAAAGGACTCCCTGCCTGCGGTCCGACAATGGAGAAGGTCGAATACCTCGAAGGCAAGGCCGTCGTTCATTTCAGCCACGCCGACCGGGGACTGGTGCCCACCGACCTCGGGATCGAATGTTTCGAACTGGCGGGGAAAGATCTGGTTTTCCATCCCGCCAACGCCCGCATCGGCCGGAAAGACCGGTCGACGGTCGAGGTCGAATGCGATGCGGTGCCGCACCCCTGTGCCGTACGGTACGCCTTCTCGAACTGGCACCGTACCAATCTTTACAATTGCGAAGGGCTTCCGGCCTATCCGTTCCGCACGGATTCGATACGATACGAATAGAAAAAGCCCCGCACGAATGTGCGGGGCTTTTCATTACCAAATCTTCAGCAGCGGTTTCTCCCGATCCCGCCGCGACGAGATACAGACACAGCGATCCTTATCCGCATCATCCCCCGGTTCACGGGTCTCGCGGATGAGGACGAAGGTCAGCCGTTTCCCGGCATACTTGCGGGCGAGTTCCGTAACATCGAGTTCATGGCGCCGCCGGTCGGGAGTCATCGTCAACTCCCCGGCAATATGCAGTTCCTGCGCATCCTCACGCATGCAGGGTTCATCCGGAAGGAGATAGGGCGCATCTCCCCGGCAAATCTTCCGTTCGTCGAACAGTTCATCGCCGCCATAGAGGTAGACATGGAACCGATAGGACGTTTGCCCCGTACAACTGCCGTCGACGCTCAGCACGATCCGGCGGGCATCTTCAATCCCTGCCTGCGCAGCGTCGAATCCGAGGTAAGTCACGGCATTGTCTGCAAAATCGGAGGCATTGAGCTTCACGGCAAGCGCCTTTTGCAAAGCACGGTCGCCCCACACCGTGACATTGCGCACGGCCGCCGCTTCGCGGTAATCCGCCCGCGGAGAGACCGTGAGCAACATGACGCTCTGTGCCCCGGCCCGCAGCGACAGCTTCCCGGCTTCCCCGGTACGCAGCACGCTGGCCTCCCCATAACTGCTGCCGCTGACCGTTTCACAGACGACGGGGTGTCGGCTGCCGATCCCCAGCTCCGAAAAATCCAGTTCCAGGTCATAGTCGGCCAGGTTGCGCTGCACGATCCAGACATAGTGCGTCCCGTCGTCGCCCACAGAAGCCGCCACATCGAGATCGGGGTCCCCGGCCGAACGTTCACACCCGAGCAACGGACGGGAATCGCGGAAACCCTTGGCAAAAAGGCGCACCACCTCGGCCGTACGCATGGCGCCGCCAATGCTGTATGAAGACCGGGCATGCAGGATATCGTCGCCGAACAGTTTGATCTCACGTATCTTCGCATCAGTGTCATCGGTCACGAACCGAACCCGATCCGTCGTCACAGGCTGTTCGAAAATGTGGATCAGCTGCACATACTTGCAGTTCGCCTCTCCGGTCCCCGCAATCGGACGCCATTCGCCCCCGACGAACGCCTCCATCCGGGAGTTCCGGATCCGGTCGGGACCCGTAAATACGCCTCCTTCCGAACCCGTGTAAACGATGGCTCCGCAAAGTTGCTGCGGTTTTTCGAGGTCTATCTCCACCCATTTCGTACCATCCGACACCGACCGCCATGCCGAAGCATCGGTTTTATCGCCATCGGTGACCACTTTTGCATCAGAGCCGTCCGAAGCCGTCGCGGGGCATCCCGACGCCAGGTTCCGGCAGGCATCCTCGACGATGCGCCGCCCCTTCCAGATATGGTGGTGCCCCGATTTAATGCCCCTCGGATAAGGCCCGCTCGTCGTGTTGGCCATCTTGAAAGCCCACATGCCGTAACACCCGTTCAGCATGTTGTTGGTATAAATACCGGCCCACTCGGTGAATAGTGACGGCGAATCCATCGTTTCCGCCTTGTCGATCAGGTAGGCATTCATCCAACGGCCGATCTCGGTGAAAACGATCGGCTTGCCCAGGTGCAACGGATGATTCTCTTCGAGGATACGGCGGATGGAACGCACCTTGTTGACATACCCCGCCGCCGGCAGGTTGTAGGAATGGGTCGAGAAGATGTCGATCAGATCGTGGTCGCAGACAGCCCCGCGGTAATCGATCCGCTCGGCCCGGGCGATCCGCGCCCACCAGTCGACATTGGTGCCTGCGGTTACGGGCCCCACGAACCGGGGCTTCAGGTGCTTGCCGTACAACCGGTTCACATCCTCGACGGCACAATGCACGGCGTCGGAAACAATCCGCATCCCGTCGAGCCAGGTCTCGATCTTCATCGGTCCGGCCTGCACGTGGTTGGGTTCGTTATGCATCGCGAACATCGAAGCGTCGCCGGTCTTCGCCGCATAGAATGCGAGCGCATAGAACCGCTGCCACTGCCGCCAGTTCCCGGCCCAGGTCCCGTCGAATTCCCGGCTGTTGATCTGGAGCAGAGGGGCGACTCCCAGCCGCTTCAGCTCCCTGAGCGCATATTCGAAGACCATCGAATTGGTCGATTTCTGGGGCCGTGCGGCATGTGCCGTTATCGAATCCCAATCGATATATTCGCACGATTCGGGATCGGCTCGGAGCTGTGTCTTATGCCGTTCGAAATCGGCCAGCGACTCCATTTTCACATCGGTACGAACCCAGCGGGCCGGCAAATAGGTCCTCAGGTCGGCCCACAGGCGCATGCTGTTGATATTGGAGTACTCGATCCACGAGGAGATGTTGCTCCCCGGCAGGTAAAAACCCTGGTTGTAGCCCACATATTGCATCGAACGCCCAACCGTATCCGGCGTGAAGCGAACCGCAACCCGGTGTGTTTTCACATGCACGTCCTGCGGCGTCCGCTCCACGACACCCGGATCGTGCATGTCGGGATTCACACGCCCGTAACCCTCGAATTCGATGATCCTAATCGGTTCCCCGTCCACCGAGCAGAGACGGAACCGGAAGGTCGTAATGGCCGGGGAAAAGGCGAAAGAGAGCCTGTCGCGGCGATTTTCAGTGGTTTCCGTCCGGGGAATGTCCGTCCAGTTGGCGTCGTCCCAATATTGCAGTTTGAAATTCTTCATGCCCCAGAACCCGGCGGCCTGCAGCCGTTCGCCGGCGCTCTTTTCATCATCGGGAATCCCGGTATAAATTACGACCGAATCGAGATCGGCATATTTCGGAAGCGTCACCTCGAGCAGGTGCGGCGGCCGGGCACCGTCGCCCGAAATCCAGGTCGAACTCCGGGAGCGGATGCCGTCCACGGCATATTTCCCCGGATACTGCTGCTTCTCGGAAGAGCAAGTAACCCGGGCATTCCGAAACAGGTTGACGGCAGGGGCGTGCGCCTGTGCCGGCCCGGCAAAGAGCGATATCACAAGCAGAAAGACATAAAATCGACAGTTCATGGTATTCGTCATGCTCATTTGGTAAAAAAGAGGGGTACCGCTGAGCGCCACCCCTCTGTAAAAATAATTCTTTTTTTGCGAACAGCGCAATCGGGACTTACAACCAACCTTCGTTCTGCGGGAAATTCTCGGCGCCCATAAAATCGATCTCCGCCTGCGGGATGGGCCATACATAGTGCTTGGTGCTGAAATTGGCACGCTGCTGGGCCAGGTCGGTACGCTCCTTGAGCTGGGGATCCTCCGCAGGCGTATCCCCGCCGTGGAGCTTCACGCGCTCGAGCATTCCCAGACGCTTGAGCAGCGGCCAGCGGACACCCTCCATGTGCAGTTCGCGGGCATACTCATCAAGCAGGATATCGATGGTCAGCGGACCGTCGAAATGCTCGTTCCCGGCGCGTTCCCAGGTCTCGTTGTAATATTCGATGGCCTTGGCGCTGCTTCCGCCGTCGCGGTGGTAATAGGCTTCAGCCGCCATCAGGTAGGTTTCGGCAAGGCGATAGACCACGATATCCTTGAATCCCCACGCCACTTCGGGCATGTCGAGGCGCGTCCAGGCGTCGAAATACTTGAGCGACATCGGATGCAGGTTCTGAATATACTCGTCGGCGGTCTTCGGCACGACCTCATCGCCCAGTTTCTTGCCTGCCGGCAGTTTGTCCGGATTGTTGTAGTACCACTTGTAGCGGAACATGTTCTGGGAACGCTTGTCGTGCTCCTTATCATAGAGGCCCAGCAGATAGGTGTTCGGATAAACGCGTCCCCAGCCGTAACCGCCGTATTCGATCGCGAAATCCATGCCCGTAACACTCTGGTAGCGGGCCGTCGTGATGAGCGAGATGCGGTGTCCGCGGAACTCGCCGCCGCTGACCGAACCGCCGCCGCCCAGGTTGGCCGAGAACTGGTAGACATAGAGGTTCTCCTTCTTGTTGAGGTCGGCCCCGGTGAAACAGTCGATGGCGTTATCCATCATCCCGTAGTCCGGGCAGCCGAAAATGTCCTCGCATTCATTGATGGCCGTCGTCCAGTCATCCTCCCACATCGCCACCTGGGCCCGGATATGCTTGGCCACGGCTTTCGTGAAACGGCCCGGCTGGTCGGTCCATTCAAGCGCATCGGCGGCATCCTTCAGGTCGTCCTTGATCAGGGAGAAAATAGCCTCTTTGCCCGAAGGCTTAAACACCCGGTCGATGTTGCCCACGGTCGTCGGGACGGTATTCAGGTAGAGCCGCTCGAACCGCTTGTAAAGTTCGAAATAGGAGCGTGCCCGGAAAACCTTCGCTTCGCCCCAGGCCTTCTTCACCACACCGTCTTCCATATCCATGCTCTCGGCAGCGGTAATGACCTCGTTGGCCTTGCCGATGATCTGATAGTAGTGCGACCACATGCGGCTGAAATGGCGCGTACTGGCATTCAGTCCCGAAAGACGTCCCAGGTCGGCAGCCGTACCGTTGTTGAACAGAAGGATATCGGTACAATAGTCCATCTGGAGGGCGCAGAAAAGCTCCGCGTCATTGTCTGTCAGAATACGGCGGTCTCGTTCATAGAGTCCGACAACCATACGGTTGAGTCCGTCGGGGGTGGTCACCAGCCAGTTGGAGGTGATCGAGGTTTTCGACTCTTCCATCAACATGTCCGTGCAGGACATGCCGAGGCTCAAAAACAGGACGGAAGAAAGGATTGCTATCTTTTTCATTTTTCGTTGGTCATAAAAGATTAGAAGCTCAGGTTAAGTCCGAATACCCATTGCCGGGCCTCAGGATAAGCGCCCGGAGTCAGCTCCGGACTGTACGAGAGAAAATTGGTCGCCGTAAAGAGATTGGTCGCCGTCACATACAGCCGCAGCCGCTCGATATGGGCCTTGCTGGTTATGGCATAGGGCAGCGTGTAGCCGAGCGTCAGCGTGCGCAGGCGCAGGTACGAAGCATCCTGGTAGGAGAGCGACGAATGGAACGGAATGGAGACCGAAGCCCGCGGACGGGGATACTTGTTCGAGGCGTTTTCCGGAGTCCAGTAGTTGACTTTCAATCCGTTGAGCGTGCCCTGCAGGGAACCGCCGCTGTTGTAATCATACAGGTACTTATTCTGGATCGTGCGGCCGTAGACGCCGTAGAAATCAACGAACAGGTCGATGCCTTTCCATTTGACGGTCGAGGTCAGCGACATGGTGAATTTCGGGTCTTTCGAAATCTGCACTTTGTCGTTTGCGTCGATCTTGCCGTCGCCGTTCACATCGCGGACCTTGATCGCACCGGGATAAATATCGTCGTCGCGCTGAAGAGCCGTATCGGCAACGCCGTCGCCGTCCGTATCATAGGTCGGTTTGAGGTAGAAATTATTTCCGATGCGTTCGAAATCTTCATACTGGTAGATTCCCTCGAAATCGTAATCGTAGTAGACGTTCAGCGGCGACCCGATAAACCATTTGTTGTTGACATCGTCTTTGAGTTTTCCGTTCTCATCGCGTTCGCCGTTGATCCGCAGGATCTTGTTCCGGTAAAGCGAGAAATTGGTGCCCACGCTCCAGGTGACCTTCTCATTGCGGAAAATATCGCCGTTGAGCGAGATATCCGTACCAAAGGTGCGGGTCTTGCCCCGGTTGTCGGTAATGTCCGTATATCCCAGCGTACCGCTGATCGTACGCTTCACCAGCAGGTCATTGGTCGTGGTATAGTAATACTCGACGGTACCGGTCAGGCGGTTGTCGAACATTCCGAAATCGACGCCGACATTGGTCTGGGAAGTGGTCTCCCATCCGATGTTGGGGTTCGAGATCTCCGTTCCGGGCAGATAACCCGTCACGTATTCGTCGCCGAACTCCATGCCCACAGAACCGGCCAGACCAAGGCTCTTGTAACGGCTCAGAGCACTATGCGAACCCACCTGGCCCCAGCTGGCACGCAGTTTCAGGTTCGAAATCTGCTTGACATCCTTCAGCCACGGTTCCTCCGAAATACGCCAGCCGGCCGATACGGAGGGGAAGCTGGCCCACTTGTTATTGACACCGAACTTGCTGCTGCCGTCGCGGCGGACGGCCGCCGTCAGCAGGTACTTGTCGCGGAAACTGTACTGGATACGACCCATGAACGAGAGCATCACCTCCTCCTCGAAACCACGGGTGATCTTGGAAACCTCTCCGTTGGGGAGCATGTTCCAGTCGCGGTCCACAGGCACGTTGTTGGCCGAATAGGACATGGCCCGGTCTACCGTGTAGTCGTAGCTCTGTACGAGCGTAACGTTGAGCTTATGCTTGTCGTTGCGGATGGGCACGGCATAGTTGATGATGTTCTCGATCAGGTAGTTCTGGTTCTTCGTATTGCTCAGGCTGCCCGAACCGCTGCTGCCGATGGCCTGCGAGGAGGTGTACTGTCCGTCCTCGACGAAACGGTTGAAATAAGAGGCGTTGAAGCGGTAGGAGAACCCCTTGAAGGGCTTGATGTCGATGAACGTATTCAGACGATAGTAGTCCGAGACAATATCCCGGTCGAAATACTGCGCCGAATAAAGGGGATTGGTAGCCTTGGCCGAATTGATGTAAGTCGTATAGCTGCCGTCCGGGTTGTAAATCTGGGCCAGCGGCGCACGGGTTATAAAATCCGTGAAACTTCCCGATTCGCGGTCCTGGCCCGATTTGCCGTAAGAGGTGTTAAAACCGACGCTCAGCCACTTGTAGACATTGAAATCGACATTCAGGCGAGCCGTTGCCCGCTGGTAACGCGACCCGGTCCTGACCATACCCGTCTGATCGTAGTACCCCAGGCCGGCAGCCACCTTGATCCGGTCATTGCCGCCGCGGATGCTCAGGTCATGCTTATGGGCCCACGAAGGCTTCAGCATCAGCTCTTCCCAGTCGGTAAACTGGTTCTTGGAATACATCTCCTCCATGATGGCGTCGTTGAGCACATTGGCAGGCTGCAACAGCTCGTAATCCTCGGGCGAATAGTACATGCGGTCGCCGGCCAGCGCTTCGCGGCGCAGGTTATAGAACTCGTTGCCGCCATAGAAATCGAAATTGCGCCACAGGGACTGACGGCTGGCATAGCTGTCGAGCGTCACCTGCACACGACCTTTCTCGCCGCGTTTGGTGGTGACCAGGACGACGCCGTTCGCCGCGCGCGTACCGTAGATAGCCTGCGAAGCGGCATCCTTGAGCACCTCGATCGAAGCGATGTCGGCACCGTTGATCATGCCGAACTCCTCCGCGGTCGTGGGCATGCCGTCCACGACATACAGCGGGGCATTGCCACCCGTCAGCGAACGGTCGCCGCGAATCTTGATGTTGGCGACAGAGCCGGGACGGCCCGACGAAGAGGTGATCTCGACACCCGCCACGCGTCCGCGAAGCAGGTCCACGGGGTCGGCGCCCGGCGTATATTTCATATCCGCCATTTTAACCGACGCCACGGCTCCCGTGACATCCTGACGGCGCTGCGTACCGTAACCGACCACGACTAACGCCTCGAGCTGTTGCGAGTCCTCCTGCAGTACGATGTCGATCCGGGTACGGTTGCCGATCTTCACCTCCTGTTCAATGTAGCCCAGGTAGGAAAAAACCAGCGTCTGGTCGGAACCGGCTTCGAGGGCATACTCACCTTTGGTGTTCGTGGTAGTCCCTACAGCGGTCCCCTTGACTACGACGTTGGCTCCGATCAACGCACCGTTCGAATCGGAGACGACACCCGTAATGCGTGTCTGTGCAGCAGCTTCCGAGAGTCCGAGGACCAGAAGCGCGACGACCGACACCATTTTCAATGTAAAGTTTCTCATAAGTTAATAGTTTTATTGAATGGTTATTTTTTGATTGCCTTGTCACACTGAAGATCGACGCCTTTCCAGGCCTTCTGGGCCGTCCAGGGGGCCGCAGGAGCGCTCCAGAACGGATCGTCCGCCGGAAGTCCCAGGGCCACGAGCCCCGCTGCGCACAGGTAGAGGCTGCCGGTCGAAATGTAGGATTCACCGATGGCCGGCTGATGGCCGCAGAAACCGACCCGGAGCCACCCGTTCTCGTCAAAGGTCCCCGGAGCCTCGATCTGACGGCGGATAACGGTGGTCAGCGCACAGCGGACCTGCGCCGGGGAGACTTTGGGCGGCAGCATATGCCGGTAAGCGACATCCGAAAGGGCGTGAAATGCGCCGAAACGATAGGCCAGCGAACGCCCCAGCACAGGATAACTACCCTCCGGAGAGATCATCCGTTCCTGCTGCTCCGCATAGCGGGTATAACGGATGCGTGCCGTGGCGCACTGGTCGGCATCCGCCATTTTGTGCCTGCAGGCGACATCGAGAATCTGCATCATCATCGGCTGGATGACGAAGCTGTTATAATAATCCAGGTGGAATGCAGGGCCATCGCCATACCAGCCGTCGCCCTTGTACCACGATTCGTGGCGGTCGAGGGCATAACGGATGCGGTCATACTCCCATTCCCCGGCAAATTCCCGAAGGGCGACCTCGATCATCGCAGAGAAAAAGAGCCAGTTGTTCTCTCCCGGCTGAATGGTGCGCGAGGATTTCATTTCGAGAATCAGCCGGTCCCGGGTCACCGGGTCAAGACGGTCCCAGAGCTGCGTCCGGGCGCGTAGCAACCCATGGGCCAGAAAGGCCGCGTCGACAAGCGGTTGGCGCCCCTCGTTGAAATTGAGGTAGTCGGGCGATTCGGGATCGACCCCCTGACGGATCGACTCGACGGCCAACGCAATATAGCTTGCCCGCAGGCGGCCTTCCGGCGTATCGTCCGGACCCAGTTCGAGCCACGGGGCGATGCCGACAATCAGACGCCCCAGCGCTTCGAGGTGCGTCACGGCCTGCCGCGACGCCATATCCCGGTTATTCGACTCGACCGGCATGTTCTTCCTCAACTCGCCACGGCTCATGTTCTTCAGCAGCGGATCGGCGACTCGGCGCATGGCGCTCAGCCACAAGGCCCTGTCGGGATTCTCCGAAAGCACCGTAAACACATCCACGGCGGGTTTTCCTTCCAGCAGCCTTTTATAACGCATCAGCGCCTCGACGAAATAATAATCGGCATAGGCCAGCGGTGCATCCACCTCCGAATTTTTAGCCAGAAACCCCGTGCTGTGCATCAGGATGAAATCCGCATTGCGGCCGCGTCGGGCAAGATAGGCCGGCGATGCAAGCGAACGCAACTGGCGTTCGGCCAGACGCAGGAACTCTCCGCCCAGCTCATCCCCGACGAACGTGCTCAGTTCGATGTAGGCCGAAGCCATAATAGCCCCGGCAGAGGTGTCGCGATCCGCATCGGGGATATTCGGAGCGTCGAAATCCCAATAGGGGATCTTGTCTTTCGGCAGCCGCGGATGTTCCATGATGAAACGTCCGATGCGGACGGCGTGATCCAGATAGCGTTTGTCCCCCGTCTGACGATACATCATCGTATAACCGTACAATCCCCAGGCCTGCCCGCGCGACCACGACGAAGAGTCCGCGGCGCCCTGATGGGTCATCTGCCGGAGCATTTCACCGGTCTCCGGATCATAGTCCACCACGTGAAAGGAACCGGCATCGTCCCGGTAGTGGAACGTGAGAGTTTTATCGGCGTGCGATTTGGCCATGTCGTAATGCCCGTTGTCGCCCGTGAGGGCCGACGACACGGTCAGCAGTTCGAGGTTCATCATATTGTCGATGATGACCGGATAACGCCATTTCCGGCCGTCCCACGAGCGGATGCAACCCACGACGGGCGAGAACCGTGTGGCCAGCGAATTCCCGGCGTTCACAAGGGCCTGGCGATAAGCCTCCTTTCCGGTAAGGCGATAACCGTTTCCAAAACTGCAGTTGATCTGAAACCCGACGTCGTGATTGTCCGTCGTGAACTGTTCGGAAGCGACGCGGCCGGTCATCTCCTCGGCAGCGGCGCGAACGGCGGGATCATTGCTGTATTCATACAGATACCAAAGCGTTCCGGGGAAGAATCCGCTGGTCCACCAGTGCGGCTTGCAGGTCACCAGCTTCCCGTCGCGGGCAGTCTGGGGCAGGCGTCCCGGATGGTTCTTCATCTCGGCATACAATTGCATGGACTGTTCCAGCGACCGGTCCAATGCACGCTCCACCACGCTGCGCATGGCCGGCTGCGGGGTTGCAGCCACCAGGTCCGAAGCCATGAAAACGATGCCGAGCAGAGTTAAAAAGGTCTTCATTCTATCAATATCTCATTTGTTTTCGCAACACAAAGGAATGGTTTGTATGCAGGATGCCGTGTCAAAGCGATTCAAAAAAGTATGAATTTCGTACAAAAGGCCTTTCGGACCCCATCCCCGAAAAACGATGCGGGCCGCTCCCTTCAGGGAAGCGGCCCGCATCACAGATCCGGCGTATTTCTCAGACTCCGCTGAAGGCGGAAAATCCGCCGTCCACCGGGATGATGGTCCCGGTGATAAAGCTCGCGGCTTCGGAGCAAAGGAACTGCACGGTGCCGTTCAGCTCCGAAATGTCGCCGAAGCGTTTCATTGGCGTTTTGGCGAGGACCTTCTTACTGCGTTCCGTGAGCGAGCCGTCGGGATTGATCAGCACCGCCCGGTTCTGGTCCCCGATGAAGAAGCCCGGAGCGATCGCGTTCACACGGACGCCGTCGCCATATTTCAGGGCCATCTCGGTCGCCATCCACTGGGTAAAGTTGCTGACGGCAGTCTTCGCGGCCGAATATCCCGGGACCCGGGTAATGGCGCTGTAGGCCGCCATCGAAGAGACGTTGACGATCGATCCGCTGCGCTGGCGGGCCATCACCTCCCCGAAAACCAGCGAGGGATAAACCGTACCGTTCATATTGAGGTTGGTCACCTTTTCCCAATCGGTAATCTTCATCTCGAAGACCGGCTGGTCGGGGGCAAGCGTCGCTCCGGGCATATTGCCGCCCGCAATATTGAGCAATATATCGATGCGTCCCCACTGGGCCACGATGTCGTCGGCGACCTTTTTCAGACTTTCGATGTCGAGGACATTACCGATGACCCCCATCACATCGCCGCCTTCGGCCCGAAGTTCCTCGACCCGTTTTTCGAGTTGTTCCGGACGGATGTCCATCGCCACGACGCGTGCCCCGGCCTTTACAAAACTCCGGGCAATGCTTCCGCCCAGAACGCCGCCGGCCCCGGTGATCACGGCCACTTTACCGGCAATACTAAACATTTCATTCATGAGAATATGCGATTTTAGAAAATGATGCCATCAGTCGTGCCGCAGTTCATCCCGGACAACGGCCATCATGCCCTCGACCTGCGCCAGGGCAAACATCCGCCCGTGAAACGAATAGCCGGGGTTGTAACCCTTATCCCCGTCCCCGAGCATCTGCCGCCCATGGTCCACACGCATCGGCAACGTCGGATTCTCACGTTCGAAAATCCGGATCAGTTCGATCAGGCGGCCGCGGCCTTCCAAATGGGAGGCTTCGATGAAATTCCCGTCCGGAGTCGCTTCCGTACTGCGCAAATGGACGAAATGGGTACGCCCCGCAAAGCGGCGGGCCAGCGCCGGTACATCGTTATGCAATCCCGCACTGAGCGATCCGGCACAGAACGTCAGTCCGTTGTGGGGATTATCCACCGCATCGAGCAGCCACTCGATGTCCTCGGCCCCGGTCACAATCCGCGGCAGCCCGAGCACCTGACGGGGAGGATCGTCGGGATGCACACACATATTTATGTCATAAAGGTCGCAGACGGGCATGACGGCCTGCAGAAAATAGCGCAGGTTTTCACGCAGCCGGTCGCGGTCGATGCCCTTGTAAAGCGCCAGCAGGTTGCGGAACAGCGCCACGGGCTGCCGGTCCTCTTCCCGGATGTTGCCGTTGACAAACCCCTGCGTCTTGACGATAATCGTATCCACAAGCTGCTCCCGCTCCTCCTGAGTGATCGTTTCGTCGAGTTGCCGGACCCGCTCCATCACCTCGGCGGAATAGTCCGATTCCGCACCCTTGCGCCGGAGGATACGACAGTCGAAATAGGCGAATCGGACGAAATCGAAATAAAGCGACGAAGTTCCGTCCGGCCACGGATGTTCGAGATCGGTACGGATCCAGTCGATCACCGGCATAAAATTATAGCAGACGGTCTT
Source organism: Alistipes sp. Zagget8 (assembly GCA_001941065.1). Taxonomy (GTDB): domain Bacteria; phylum Bacteroidota; class Bacteroidia; order Bacteroidales; family Rikenellaceae; genus Alistipes. Next base: position 76,768 of record MSHJ01000009.1, on the reverse strand, counting down.
TATGCCCGCCTTGCCGAGATTGGCGAGGCTCTCCTTGTAATTTTCGATCAGGCGGTCACGTTCCGCACCCCCGTATTTGATCGCCTCGCAAACGGGCAGGCTCTCGACGACGGACCACCGCAGCCCGGACGATTCGATATAATCTTTCAGGGAGAGAATCGCCGGAAGGCTCCACACCTCCCCGTTGGGAATTTCATGCAGGGCGGTCACGATTCCTTCGACCCCGATCTGCCGAAGCATCGCAAGCGATATTTTATCCTTACGCCCAAACCATCTCCAGGTTTTTTCCATTTTCTATGTGATCAGAATTGAATGCACGACAAAAATAGCACTTTCAAAGCGCCACACATAAGAGAAACGTTCGAAGAAATGTGAAAATCATCCGATAACCGACACCGATCAATAGAATGTCCCCTTCGGAGCGAAGATCGCATAGCCGAAATTGAAGGTCAGGTACATGTTTTTCCAGTTCTGCACCTCGTATTTCGTCAGGGCGAGGCTCACGGGGCCGATCGGCGTGTGGTAGACCAGCGACGCCTCGGCGACGTAGTGCATACGCCGGTCGGGCTCCCCGAGCGGATTGAAATCGCGCTTGTCGCGGTACATGGCGTAGAATCCCGTACGGAAGAAGAAATTGGGCATCAGGTCGAACGTCGGCATCAGTCCGCCCGCCACGAAGCGCCGGGCCCGGAAATCGGGCATGTAGACCATCCGCATGTGCGGCACGGGGGCGTAATCGGGCATCGACATCAGCGTGGCCGACTCGGTCCGGAACGACGGATGATTCGTCAGCACGGCGTCCACGTTGATCCCGAACGAAAACCAGCTGATTCCCGGCACGTCGAAGAACTTGTCCCACGTGAAACGCCCTCCGAACCACTGCCGGGTCTCGCGCGAGATGAAGCGGCCCGAGTCGTAGGGTTCGTATTTGTCGCGTCCGGCGACGAAAATGGCCGAGAGCTGCAGGTCCGAACCCCGGCGGGGATAGAGAAACTTGTCGAGCGTATTGCGGGCGATTCCGGCCCGCAGCCCGAAGAACGAGAAGCGCGAATGGTCGGTGTCATCGGCAAACAGCACGTCCGAATCGTAGCGGTAGTTGGTGTGTCCGGCGTTGGCACGCAGCGTGAAGACGCTGCGGTGGGTCAGCGGCATCCCCACGGCCGTCGAGAAGAAGCTCTCGCTGTTCTTGACCTGCTCGGCATTGCGGACCTTGGTGACGTTGCCGAAATAGCCGTGGCGGAAATTACGGACCGCAAAGTTATAGGAATAATCCAGGAAAATAGGTTTCCAGGCATAGAAATCCGTGCGTCCGCCGATCGCGCCCCACGTGTAGATCGGCCCCAGGTAGAGATCGGCGCCCAGCTGCTGCGACACGCGGCCGATCCAGTGGTGGTTGACGCCGATATAGGCTTGGTTGAAGGCCGTCGAGGAGATGTTTCCGCCGACGGTGATCTTGAAATTGGGGCGCGTGCCGAACCGGGCTTCGAACGAATAGCCCTTCCGGACCGAATCGTAGCGCACGACGGGGAAATCCATCGTGAAATCGCCGCCCGCAAGCACCTCGTAGAGGTTGTCTTTCAGCTCCTCGAATCCCATCGGCCGCTGAATGCCCGGCGTGCGGCGGTCCACCTGCACGAAATCGCGGATATACTCCCGCTGGGCACGTTTCAGCCCTTCGAGCTTGTAGTCGTTGAAGACCAGCGGCGGACATTTTTTGCGGAACGCCTCGCGCCGCACCGCGTAATACGCCGAGTCACGCCGCTCCCCGACCTTTTCGAGCAGCTGCGGCATCGCCGCCATGGCATCCTCGTAACCCGCATCCATGATCGCCCCGGCCTGGTCGAAATCGAGCATATTGACATCCACGGCACGGCGGATCGTAACGCTGCGATCCTCCGGCAGCGTATAGTCGGTATCGTGCATGGCCAGCATGAAAGCCTGGTCCATGATGTTGCTCCGCTCGCTGGGCGGGGTGTTGCCCTCGGTGCAGATCGACCCGACGATCAGGTCGGGCCGGAAATCCCGGTCGAGGGGCTTCCAGGGGAAATTGTCGTAGATGCCGCCGTCGTAGAGCAGCATCGAATCGACCTTCATGGGTTTGAAAACCAGCGGAATGGACATCGACGAGCGGACCGCCTCGCTCAGGTCGCCGCGGCGCATCACCACCGGCCCGCGGTGGTTCATGTCGCTGGCCACGCAGAGGAAGGGAACCATCAGGCGGTCGAAATCCCCGTCCGCGGCAGCCGTCGCCGGAGCGAACAGCTCGGTGAGGGCCATGTCGATTTGCGTCGAGGAGATCAGGTTGCGGGGCGCCCGGAGCCGCTTTCCGGCAGGACCTTCGACGTCGATGCGCATGCTCAGGAAGCCGGGATTATTCCCGATCTGCCGATAATAGGCCATGTAGCGGTTGGGGTCGATGCGCCCCGAGACCCACTCCCGGACCACGCCGGAATTGACGATCGCCCGCATCTCCGCCGGAGAATATCCCGCGGCGTACATGGCCGCGATGATCGAGCCCATCGAGGTCCCGGCCACGTAATCGATCGGTACGCCGTTCTCCTCGAGCGCCTCGAGAACGCCGATATGATAAAGCCCCTTGGCGCCGCCGCCGCTCATCACCACTCCGACCTTCTGGGCCGAAACGGGGAGCGCGGTCAGCAGGAGCATCCCGACAAATGAGCCGATTTTACGCAACATATCTCAATTTTTTTATAACTTTGCACGTTACTAGGATATCTTTCAAAAGTAGACAAAAAAGAAATACGAGCAAAATATGATCGACAAAATCAATGAACTCCTCCGACGAGTCGAGGAGTTTAAGCCCAAAGCCGCCGCCGAGATCGAGGAATTCCGCATCAAAATCCTCGGCAAAAAAGGCGAGCTGACCGCCCTGATGGAGGAGTTCAAAACGGTTGCCCCCGAGCTCAAACGCGACCTGGGACAGCAGCTGAACCGTCTCAAAAACGAGGCCACGGAGCGCATCAACACCCTGCGCGAGCAGTTGCAGAACGCCGCGGCGGACAATGCCGCCCGAACGGACGACCTGACGCGCCCCGGTTCGGCCGAGCACCTCGGGTCGCGCCATCCGATCTCGCTGGTCAAGAACCAGATCGTCGAGGTCTTTTCGCGGCTGGGCTACACCGTGGCCGACGGTCCGGAAATAGAGGACGACTGGCACGTTTTCTCGGCGCTGAATTTCCCGCCCGAACACCCCGCACGCGACATGCAGGACACGTTCTTCATCGAGAAGGACCCCGACATCCTGCTGCGCACGCACACCTCGTCGATCCAGGTCCGCACGATGGAGCATCAGAAACCGCCCATCCGCGTCATCTGCCCCGGCCGCGTGTTCCGCAACGAGGCCATCTCCTACCGTGCACACTGCATTTTCCACCAGATCGAGGGACTCTACATCGACGAAGGAGTCTCGTTCGCCGACATGAAACAGTCGCTGCTCTATTTCGCCAAGGAGGTCTTCGGCGAGCAGACGGTGATCCGTATGCGTCCGTCGTATTTCCCCTTCACGGAGCCTTCGGCCGAGGTCGACGTTTCGTGCAACCTCTGCGGCGGCAAGGGGTGTCCGGTCTGCAAGGGCACCGGATGGCTGGAGATCATGGGCTGCGGCATGGTGGACCCGAATGTTCTGAAAGCCAACAATATCGACCCGGAAAAATATTCGGGATTCGCCTTCGGCATGGGTATTGAGCGCATTGCCATGCTCAAATACGGCGTGAAGGACCTGCGTCTCTATTTCGAAAACGACGTGCGGTTCCTCCACCAGTTCGACGAAGCGCTCTAAACACCCGCCTGCCCATGAAACGCCTGACAGCGATAACGCTTTTCTGCCTGCTCTTCTCCTCGGCGTTCGTCGCCGGAAAGGGCTCTCCGGAAGCGCCCGGATACCCCGATTCGCTGCGCAGCGTGTGGCTCTACACCGAGGGTATCAAGCAGTCCGCCATCGCCGGGGACACGGCACGCGCCCGGGAGCTGTTCCTCGAGGCGATCCGCAACGACTCGACCTATGCCCCGGCCTGGTACGAGCTGGCCGGCAACCTCCTGAACACGTCGCCCGACGAAGCCGTCGAACCGGCCCGCCGCGCCTTCCGGCTCGACACCGCGAACAAGTGGTACCACCAGTTTTACGGACAGACGCTGCTCATGTCCGACCGTCTCGACGAAGCGCTGAAGGTCTACCGCCGCCTGCTGGAGGAGGACCCGAAAGACCCGGACAACTACCGCATCGTGGCAGCGCTCTATGAGCAGAAACGGTCGCCCTTCATGGCCCTCGCGACGCTCGATTCGGCAGAGCTGCGCTTCGGACGCATTCCGCTGCTGAGCGCCATGAAACGGCGCATGCTGGTGGCCACGAACCAGATCGGCAAAGCCGTCGACGAAGCCCGCGCGATGGTCGAAGCCGCCCCCTACGAGATACAGCACCACATCGTGCTGGCCGACCTCTACGGCGTCGACGGCAAGGATTCGCTGGCCCTCGCCGAATACGGCCGGGCACTGCAGATCGACTCCACGAACGTCCAGGCGCTGATGGCGCTGGCCGATTTCCACACCGGACGGCAGGACTACCGGTCGCTGCTGTCCGTCACCCGGAAGCTCTTTCTTTCGGACGCCCTGCCGCTCGAAACCAAGGTCAAGCGCTTCGAACAATTCACCTCCGACACGCGGTTCTACCGCGAATATTATTTCCAGCTGAACGACCTGGCCTCGATCCTTGCGATCCGCTATCCCGAGGACAAGCGCGTCGTGGAACTTTATGCCAACCACCTGATCGCCTCGGGCGAGCTGGAACAGGCCCTCACGCTCTACAAAAGCCGTCTCGGGGACCGGCCTCCCGTGGAGGATTTCTACCGGACGGTGATCGACATCGAGACCTACCTTCAGCACCCCGACTCGGTGGAAAAATACGTCGTCCAGGCCCTGGAGCTCTTCCCCGACAAGATCGATTTCCACATCTCGAAGGGCCATGTAATGAACAGCTCGAAGCAGTACGGCCAGGCGGTCAAAGCCTACAAGGAGTCGCTCCGCTATGCCGACACCGACTCGCTGCGGGGCGTGATCTGGGGCATGATCGGCGACACGTGGCACCAGCAGGCCGCCGCGGGAGTCCCCGAGTGGGACGAGAGCCGCGCGGCCAAAGAGGGCCGTTCGGGTCCCTACCGCAAAGCCATGAAGGAGTGTTACAAGGCTTACGAACGCAGCCTTGCGTACCGTCCCGACAACGCCATGGTGCTCAACAACTACGCCTATTTCCTCTCTCTGGAGGAGCGCGACCTCGAACGGGCGCTCTCGATGTCGAGCCGCGTGGTGGCGCTCACCGACAACAACCCGACCTATCTGGACACCCATGCGTGGGTGCTCTTCAAACTGGGACACACGGACGAAGCCAAGAAGGTCCTGCAGAAGGCCGTGGCGCTCGACGGGCAGAAGAGCCCCGAACTGATGGTCCATTACGGGGACATTCTCCACGAACTGGGCGAACAGTTCATGGCCGAAGTCTACTGGAAACGCGCCCTCGAAAAGGGGTACGACGCCCACCAGATCGAACTGCGGCTGAAACAACCTGCCAAGAGTCCCCAAACCGCCGAATAATCCGCCGCCATGAGACCCCACCGCATACTGCTGACCCTCGTCCTCCTGCTCTTCGCCTTTGCGGCCGCCGCCCAGAACGACAGCCGCATCGAGGCGCAGAAGAAGGTCATCGCGGCCCTCGAAAAGCGGATCGCCACCGAGGAGCAGGAGATTTCCAAGCTCCAGAAAGGACGTTCGGACTCCGAGGAGCGGGCCCGCCGCCTGGCACGCCAGATCGACTCCCGGAACCAGCTGCTCGACGAGACCGAAAAGCAGGCCCGTCTGCTGCGCGAGGAGATCGCCCGCACGGACAGCGTGGCCGGCAACCTCTCGGCAACGCTTTCACGCGACCGTGCGCAGTATGGGGAGATGGTGCGCGAAGCCTACCGCAACTACAAGCACAACAACTACCTGACCTTTCTCTTCTCGTCGCGCGATTTCACGGACGTAGCCCGCAAGATCACGGCGCTGCGCGAGGTCGCCTCGCTGCGCGAACGCAAGCTGCGCGACATCGAGGAGCTGACCGTTCAGGTGCGTCACGAAAAGGAGGAGCTCGACCGCCGCAAACAGTCGCTCGACTCGGTGACGCGGAACCTCTCGGCGCAACGCGAAAAGCTCCAGCGCGACGCCCGCAACGCCAAAGCCAGCATCCGTTCGCTGTCGCAGAAAGAGAAGCAGGCCCTCCAGCGCAAGATGTCGCAGGAACAGCAGCTGGACGTGGCGATCAGCGAACTGCGCAAACTCACGAAGGGCAACACCGAAGGCGCCTCGTTCTCGGCGAAGACCTCGGGACTGCGGCTTCCGGTGACGGCCGGGCGCGTGAAACGCTACAAGGAGAACATGGCTGAAATCACGGGTCCGAAGGGCGCCCACGTGATCTCGATCTACGACGGCAAGGTCGTCGACATCAAGCGCAACCGCATAACGAACAAATACGACGTTTACGTGGCCCACGGCGAGTATATAACCTCCTATGCCAACCTGGGGACGATCAGCGTCGAGAAGGGCCAGAAAGTGGCAAGAAACGCACAGTTGGGAACCATCGGCTCGTCGGTCAACGTGATGACCATGGAGACCGAGTACAAACTCGTCTTCGGCATCTACCCGCCCAACCCCGGGCAGAAGATGCGGGCCGAGGACTGTTTTAAGCGATAATCCGCCGTTCCCCGTTACGGTTCCGTCCGGAGGCCGGCACGGCATAACAACAACGAACCATGGCTGTCAGATACTATACCGACGACTGTACCTACCGTCTCCCGCAGAAACGCCTCACGGCCCGATGGCTGCACGATGTGGCCGAATCCGAAGGCTATACGCTGGGCGATGTCGCCTACATCTTCTGCTCGGCGCAGCGCCTGCTGGAGATGAACCGCCAATACCTCGGGCACGACTATTTCACCGACGTCATCACCTTCGACTACAGCGACCGCAAGGACGCACGGATCGTCTCGGGCGACATCTTCATCGACGTAGAGACCGTGGCCGACAACGCCCGCCAATACGGCTTCCCGACCCTTCAGGAGATGCGCCGGGTCGTGGTCCACGGGGTGCTGCATCTCTGCGGCCAGGGCGACAAGACCCCCCGCACCAACGCGCAGATGCACCGCAAGGAGGATAAATACCTCAAATTCTGGGAGAACGCCGCAAAATAACATCCCGCTCATGAAAGCACTCATACCGTTCATTCTCGTCGTTTCACTCTTTGCCGGCTGCCTGGGCCGCCGCACGCCGAACAGCGCCGCAAACGCAAGCGCCGAAGCTCCGGAAGCCGTGATTCCGGAACCGGCCGCGGCAGGGGAGGGTACCGATGCCGGGTCCTGGATTTGCCAGGACGGAAGCCGCAAACGGTGGGGCCCCTTCGTGGAAAACGATACGACGTTCCTGTTCGTCGAGGAATACCCGATCGGCAACGACACGAATCATTACAAGGTCTTTATCCGGAAGGCTCCGCAGCCGGCCGACAATGTGAATTTCACCGTCCTTTCACCGCAGAACGAGACGGAATGGAGCGATTTCACCTACCTGCTGCGCGAGATCAAAAAAAGCCATCCGGAACCGCTTCCGCGCCATGCCGCGCTGAAGGAGCTGCCGCGCAGCTGGACGCCGGTCCGCTCCTTCGGAGGCCGTTATTACGTCGACGGCTTCCATCCCTATCCGGTGTGGATTTCCGATTCGCTTTTCGTCCGCCAATTCATGGACGGGCCCTGTCCGTCGCTGATCGGGGCGGCAGAACGCATCTCTCCTACGCATTACCGACTCCGGACATCGGCCGGATATTCGGATGTCGACCGGGTGGACATACACCTGGTGGACACCGTGCTCCCGATAGCCGTATTCGCCTTCTGCAACGATGAAAACACGACCTGTTTTCACGGGCTTTACGCTCCGTTTGAAACCGGGCTCGAAATAGATATGGTCGACTTTTATTCCCTGGAACTGCCCGAAGATGAGGTGCAATGGGACGAGATCGACTTCGAGACCCTGATCGCCGGCAAGGTTTCGTCCTCCGTCGGCAAAGGTCCGGAAAAGTCTAAAAACGAAGAAAAATGACGCTCGACTACGATATTATCGTCATCGGCGGCGGACACGCCGGATGCGAAGCCGCTTCGGCAGCCGCGCGGCTGGGTTCGCGCACGCTGCTGCTCACGATGGATATGGACAAAATGGCCTCCATGTCGTGCAACCCGGCAGTCGGAGGAGTTGCCAAAGGTCAGATTGTCAGAGAGATAGACGCCTTAGGCGGACAGATGGGCCGTATCACCGACCTGACGGCCATCCAGTTCCGGATGCTCAACCGGTCGAAAGGCGCTGCGATGTGGAGCCCCCGGGCCCAGTGCGACAAAACCCGCTTCTCGGAGGAGTGGCGCCATACGCTCGAAAACACCTGGAACCTCTATATCTGGCAGGATGCGGCGACCGAACTGCTATTCGACACCTCCGGCCCAAAGCCCGTGGTTCGGGGCGTAAAGACCCGCATGGGTGTCGAATTCACCTGCCGGGCCGCGGTCCTCACCTCGGGAACTTTCCTCGGAGGACTGATGCACTGCGGAGCCTCGCACGCCGAAGGCGGCAGGGCAGGGGACGCCGCCTCGCACGGCATCACCGAGTGCCTCCAAAAGATCGGATTCGAGGCCGGACGCATGAAAACCGGAACCCCGGCACGTCTCGATGCCCGGACTATCGATTTCGAACGGCTCGAACCCCAATACGGCGACGAGAAGCCTGCCAAATTTTCATTCTCTCCTGATACACAGCCAGTTAAAGATCAGCTACCTTGTTTTTTGGTCTACACCTCCGCTGAGGTTCATGACATCCTGCGCGGCGGTTTCGACCAATCTCCGCTGTTCAACGGAACCATCCGCGGCATCGGTCCGCGCTACTGTCCCTCTATCGAGGACAAGCTCCGGACCTTCGCTGACAAGGAGCAGCACCAACTATTCCTGGAACCCGAAGGCCGCACGACCAACGAGTATTACCTCAATGGTTTCTCATCGTCGCTGCCCTGGGACGTGCAATGGAAAGCACTGCACAAAATCAAAGGATTCGAAGATTTGCATATCTTCCGCCCCGGATATGCAATCGAATACGACTTTTTCCCGCCCACACAACTGCATCATTCGCTCGAAACCAAGTTGGTTTCGGGACTTTACTTTGCCGGACAGGTCAACGGAACCACCGGTTACGAAGAGGCCGCGGCCCAGGGACTGATGGCCGGAATCAATGCACACCGGGCGCTGGCGGGGGAGGAACCGGTCGTGCTGAAACGCGACGAAGCCTATATCGGCGTGCTGATCGACGATCTCGTGACCAAGGGGGTCGACGAACCTTACCGCATGTTCACCTCCCGGGCCGAATACCGCATCCTGCTCCGGCAGGACAATGCCGACATTCGGCTGACTCCGTTAGGATATAAAATCGGACTGATTTCGCAGAAAAGATACGACTATTTTGTCAAAAAAAATACGCTCGTAGAATCGCTTGTAGAATTCGCCCGCCGACAGAGTATCAAAGCAGCCGAAATTAACGACTATTTAAAATCGGTCGATTCGGAGCCTTTGACGCAGGGGAGAAAGCTCTATGACATCCTGATGCGCAATAATGTCACCTTCGAAACGCTGCAGCCGGTCCTTCCCAAACTAAAGAAATTCATCGCTGAAAACGAAATGGATGCCGAGGTGATCGAAGAGGCTGAAATTCAAATCAAGTACAAAGGATATATCGAACGTGAAAAATTCATTGCTGAGAAACTCCATCGTCTTGAAAATATACTCATCCCCGCTGATTTCTATTTTCACTCGATGAATTCCCTGACCATTGAAGCCCGCCAGAAACTATCGCGCATCCGCCCGACAACGATCGGACAAGCCTCGCGAATCCCCGGAGTTTCGCCTGCCGACGTCAATGTTTTGCTGGTAAAATTCGGACGATAATAATGTTCCACGTGGAGCAAAATAGATCAAGAAGACCAAGAGTGTTCCACGTGGAACAAAATAATAGAGGCTACCTGATATAGGTAGCCTCTATTATTTATCAACCTCTCAAATTACAAAACAATAGTACACCAGCCGTATTTATCCTCAGCGCGTCCGTACTGAATATCCTGCAGTTGATTATAAAGTTCCATACAAACCTTACCTACCTTATCTCCGTAACTATATTCAGCTCCGGTCTGCATATCGTAAATATAACCGATAGGGGAGATAACAGCCGCCGTTCCGCAACCGCCACACTCTTCAAAAGAGGGGAGTTCCTCGACCGGAATATGACGTTCCTCAACCTGGAGACCCATATCAGCAGCCAACTGGCGGAGACTCTTATTGGTAATGGAGGGTAATACGGAGGGCGATTTCGGGGTGATATACTTACCTTCCTTAATGCCAAAAAAGTTACAAGCTCCGCATTCCTCAATATATTTATGCTCGGCAGCATCGAGGTACATGATATTAGAATAACCCAATTCATGTCCCTTTTCTCCCGAAAGCAGGCTGGCCGCATAGTTGCCGCCGACCTTCACGTCGCCTGTTCCACGTGGAGCAGCGCGGTCCTGTTCCCGGTCGATAGCGACTTTCATCGGCTTGATACCTCCCTTAAAATAAGCACCCACGGGAGAACAATAGACAACCAGCAAAGCATCTTTGGCAGGTTTAACACCCAATCCGGCCGTCGTTCCGAACATCACGGGACGCAGGTAAAGCGAAGCACCCGTACCATAAGGAGGCACAAAACGCTCGTTACGCCGAACTACTTCGACGCAGGCATCGACGATCATCTCGATTGAAGGCACCGGCAGGCAAAGACGCTCGGCCGACGACTGGAGACGCCGCGCATTGTCGGCAACCCGGAAAAGACGAATCTTTCCGTCGATGCCACGGAAGGCTTTCAGACCTTCGAAGAGCTCGATGCCATAGTGCAGACACGAAGCCGACATGTGCATCTTGATATACTCGTCCTGCGTAACCTCCATCGGGCTCCACTTACCATCAGTGTAGGAGTAGCGGACATTCCAATCGGTCTTGCGATAGTCAAACCCCAAGGCGCTCCAATCTATTGTTTCCATATCAATTAGTGTTAAAGAATTTCAAAAAATTGTTCGATTCATTTTTCGTCTATCCGACAACAGCTCCATTATTGGTCGTTTCTCCGGGCTGCAGCAAACGCAGTTTTCCCGAAGCATCCTCAGCCATCAGGATCATGCCGTTGGAGAGAATTCCCTTCAATTCGCGGGGAGCGAGATTCACCAGCACGAGAACCTGCTTGCCGACGAGCTCTTCGGGCGTGAAATGTTCGGCAATTCCCGACACGATCACCCGTTTATCAATGCCCGTATCGACCGTCAATTTCAACAATTTCTTAGTTTTGGCCACTTTTTCAGCCTCCAAAATCGTCGAAACGCGAATATCCATCTTTTGAAAATCGTCAAACTGAATCGTATCTTTCTGAGGTTCAATCGATTGATTTGATTCAGCCGCTTCATTGGCTGCCTTCGTCGCTGCGAGCTTATCCAGCTGATGCTGGATTACGTCGTCCTCGATTTTTTCGAACAACAGGGCGGGTTCACCGATCGCGTGTCCGGCCGGAATCAGGTCCATAGCCCCCAGCCGCTCCCAGCTGAATTTCTCAACCGCGAGCATTCCGAGAATCTTCGCGGCCGAGAACGGCATGAAAGGTTCGATGGCAATGGCCGTGTTGGCCGTGATCTGCAGCGCAATATTGAGGATTGTCTCCACCCGTTTCGGGTCGGTCTTGACCACCTTCCACGGCTCGGTATCGGCGAGGTATTTATTGCCGATGCGCGAGATATTCATGGCATCTTTCAGCGCCTCGCGGAAACGGTAATTTTCGATATTCCCTTCGAGCGAAGCCTTCACAGCGGCAACCTCCGCAACAGTCTGACGGTCATAATCGTTCAACTCGCCGCAGGCCGGAACTTTACCGCCGTAGTATTTCTGCGTCAGCACCAGCGCCCGGTTGACGAAATTGCCCAGCACGGCCACCAGTTCGTTGTTGTTGCGGGCCTGGAAATCCTTCCACGTAAAGTCGTTGTCCTTGGTCTCGGGAGCATTGGCGCACAGCACATAACGCAGCACGTCCTCCTTGCCGGGGAACTCCTCGAGGTATTCGTGGAGCCACACGGCCCAGTTGCGCGAGGTCGAAATCTTGTCGCCCTCGAGGTTCAGAAATTCGTTGGCCGGCACGTTCTCGGGCAGGATATAATCTCCGTGCGCCTTCAGCATCGAGGGGAACACGATGCAGTGGAACACAATGTTATCCTTGCCGATGAAATGCACCATTTTGGTATCCTCCGACTTCCAGTATTTTTCCCAATCGGGCGTAAGGTCCTTTGTAGCAGATATATAACCGATAGGAGCGTCGAACCACACATAGAGCACCTTCCCCTCGGCACCCTCCACGGGAACCGGGATGCCCCAGTCGAGGTCGCGGCTCACGGCACGCGGCTGAAGCCCTCCGTCGAGCCAGCTCTTGCACTGCCCGTAAACGTTCGTTTTCCACTCCTTGTGTCCCTCCAAAATCCATTCGCGGAGGAATCCTTCATAGCGGTCCAGCGGCAGGTACCAATGCTTCGTCTCGCGTTTCACAGGCACCGAACCCGATACAGCGCTATGGGGGTCAATCAGTTCGTCGGGCGAAAGGGTAGAACCGCATTTCTCGCACTGGTCGCCATAGGCACGGTCGTTGCCGCACTTGGGACACGTGCCGACGATGTAACGGTCGGCCAGAAAGGTCTGCGCCTCCTCGTCGTAATACTGCATCGAGGTCTTTTCGATGAACTTACCCTCGTCGTAAAGTTTCCGGAAAAAGTCCGAAGCGGTCTCGGCGTGCGTTTTCGACGAGGTCCGCGAATAGATGTCGAACGACATTCCCAGCCCTTCGAACGATTTCTTGATCAGCGCGTGGTAGCGGTCCACGATCTGCTGGGGCGTCACGCCCTCCTTGCGGGCCTTGATGGTGATGGGCACGCCGTGTTCGTCCGATCCGCAGACCGAGATCACATCGCAGCCTTTGAGCCGCAGGTAACGGGTATAGATGTCCGAAGGTATGTAAACTCCCGCCAGGTGGCCGATATGCACGGGACCGTTGGCGTAGGGGAGTGCCGATGTCACGAGGTAGCGTTTGAACTCTTTTGCCATAAAATAGATACAGTATTACTAATTTCTGTCAAAATTACTAAATTTTGAGATATTCGGGAACTAAACGCCCACATTTTGTAAAAGACCGTCCATAAAAAGAGGCGCACCCCGAAAGGCACGCCTCTTTTGTTCCGCCGGAAAATCCGGATTTACTCGAACTGGAGTTCGTCGAGCAGCCATCCGGCACCGGCGAACTTGTCGATGACGAACAGCACGTAACGCACATCGACTGCGATCGTGCGCTGCAATTCGGGTTCGAAAGCCACGTCGCCCGACATCGCCTCCCAGTTGCCGTCGAAAGCCAGACCGATCAGCGATCCCTTGGCATTCAGCACCGGCGATCCCGAGTTGCCGCCCGTGATGTCGCAGTCGGCCAGGAAGCACGTGGGAAGCTCGCCCGCAGCATTGGCATAGCGGCCGAAATCCTTTGCGGCATAAAGCTCCTTGAGCTTCTCGGGAACGGTGAACTCCGTCGGATTTTCGGGATTCTCCTTCTCCATCACGCCCTTGAGCGTCGTGTAATAGTTGTAACGGATACCGTCTGCGGGATTGTAGGGCAGTACGCGTCCATAGGTCAGGCGAATCGTGAAATTGGCATCCGAAGCCCACGCCTTTTTGGGCTGCATACGCATCAAGCCGGCGATATAAAGACGGTGTCCGTCGGCATATTTCTGCTGTCCGTCCTGCTGGGCCTCGCTCAGGGCACGCATTTTTTTGGCGATGGACCGGTTGAGCAGCACCGCGGGGTCTTTCGAAAGGTCCTCGCCCGAAGCGACAGCCGCCAATGCCTTCCCTTCGTCGGCCAACACCGAATTGTCGTAAAGGTAATCCACATAGGCATCCGTATCGCCCCCGAACCGCTCTTCGATCACCTCGGCGAATACCGAAGGCAGTTCCTTGCAGTTCTCCTTGACAATCTGGAACATCCGTTTGGCGACACGGCGGTCCGTCGCCCTGTTATAATCCTTATAGAAACCCTTCAGGGCCTTCTCCAGCTCGGCGCCTTTCAGCATAAGCGCATAACGCGCCGGCGTGAGAATTTCCACGGCCCTCAGGAACGCCTCCTGCAGATACTGCCGCGAAGCGAAGCTGGGAAGCGTCTCCTCCACCGATTCGCGGATCTTGTCCAGCGCATCCACATATCCTTCGGTCGGCAGCGTGTTTTTAGCCGCCCACGCCCGGAACGCGGCCTCCTGCTCCTGCTTGCGGCCCTTCACGTCCAGTCGTTTGATACCGCGCGACATACCGATCGAATTCTTCCAGTAGTTCGACGACTGGGCGTATTTCGATGCATACTGAATGCGGACCTTGTCGCTGGCGGCCATATCCTCTTTGAGGATCGCCTGCCGTTCGCCGCGGATGAAGATGCGCTGGGGATTCTCCACCTCCAGCATCCGGTCGATCTCGTAAGAGGTCATGTAACGCTGCGTCGAACCCGGGAAACCCATGATCATGGCAAAGTCGGCTTCGTCGTAACCGTTCAGGGAAACCTTCAGGAATTTTTCGGCCTTGTAAGGGCGGTTTTCGGGCGCGTATTCGGCCGGCTTGTTATCGGGTCCGGCATAGACCCGAAAGACCGAGAAATCGCCCGTATGACGCGGCCACATCCAGTTGTCGGTGTCTCCGCCGAACTTGCCGATCGAAGTGGGCGGCGTGCCGACCAGGCGCACGTCCGAAAAGACCTCGATCACGAAGGCGAAGAACTGGTTGCCCCCGAAGAAAGGCTTCACGGAAATTTCCATCCCGGGGTTCTCGGTTTCGAAGCGGCTCTTCACGGCCTCCGCATGCTCCGCAACCAGCCGCGAACGCTCCTCGCCGCCGGCGATGTCGGGCACGGCCCCCAAAATGTCGGACGTCACGTCGACGATCTTGCGGATAAAGCGCACCTTGAGCCCCGGAGCGGGAATCTCCTCGGCCCGCGACATGGCCCAGAAACCGTTCTTCAGGTAGTCATGCTCCACGGACGAGAGGGCCTGAATCGACCCGTAGCCGCAGTGGTGATTGGTGAAGAGCAGTCCTTCGGGCGAGACGATCTCTCCCGTGCAGCCGCCCCCGAAGATGACGATGGCGTCCTTCAGCGAGGAGTTGTTCATGCTGTAAATCTCCTCGGCCGAAAGTTTGCAGCCGCGGGCCTTCATGTCCTTGGCGTTCATCTTCTGGAGGTAAGGCAGCATCCACATGCCCTCGTCTGCCGCAGCCGAAAAGGTGACGCACGCCGCGGCAAACAGTAAAAAGAGTTTTTTCATGTTTTTTTATTATTTTTTTGTTTAAAATTAGATTTGCTTATAAAAAAAAGAAAAAGAATTAAAATTTAACAGAAGAAAAAATCTATTTGATGGCGATCATGTTCAGGATCGAGCGTTCGGCGCTGCGGCGCACCTCTTCGTCGAGCACGATTTCGGGGGCTTCGCGCTCGAGGCACGCGCAGATGTTCTCCAGCGTCACCATCTTCATATACCGGCAGTTGTTGCAGGCGCAGGTCTCGTCGTCGGGAGGCGCCGGGATAAAAGTCTTCGCAGGATAGCGTTTTTTCATCTCGGCCAGAATCCCCGACTCGGTCACGACGATAAACGCCTGCGCATCGCTCCGCCCGCAGTACTCCAGGATGCCCGCCGTGGAACCCACATAATCGGCCGCCTCGAGGATATAGGCGCGGCATTCGGGGTGCGCCACGACCTTGGCTTCGGGGTGCTCCTGCTTGAGCTTCAGGAGCTTTTCGAGCGAAAATTCCTCATGAACGTGGCAGGCGCCGTTCCACAGCACCATATTCTGCCGCCCGGTCAGCTTCTGGATGTAGGCTCCCAGGTTACGGTCCGGGGCAAAGATGACCGGCTGGTCGGCAGGGATGGACTCCACGACCTTCAGGGCGTTGGACGACGTGCAGCAGATGTCGGTCAGGGCCTTGACACCGACCGTGGTGTTGACGTAGGAGACCACCGTATGACCGGGATGCTGCGCCTTGAAAGCCGCGAACTCCGCGGCATCGCACGACTCGGCCAGCGAGCAGCCCGCCTCAGGGCAGGGTATCAGCACCTTCTTTTCGGGGCAGAGGACCTTGGCGGTCTCGGCCATAAAATGCACCCCGGCGAAGAGGATGATGTCGGCATCGACCGACTGCGCCCTCACCGACAGGGCGAGCGAGTCGCCCAGGTAGTCGGCGACGGCCTGCACCTCGGGGGTGGTGTAGTAGTGCGCCAGGATCACGGCGTTCTTCTCTCGCTTGAGTTCCTCGATGCGGCGGCTGAGTTCGGCTGAGTTTTCGACCTTCATTTTTTATTTTTATTCCTTTAATTAATTTAAATAATAAAGAAGAATAGATATAATAGCTGTTGATACTGTTGACAACTGAGCGTGTTATTTTCCTATCAACATTTTTTTCTTTTTTTGTTTTTTATTTTAAGTTTTAATTAATTAAAAATCAAAAAAATAGAAAAATAATCAACAGTTGTTGAAATAGGTTGTCGACATACTGACAGCCATTTGTTTTTAACATTCCATGCCGTTTCCGACCTGATTGACCCCGGCATAACTTGTCATAAAAAAATTTGGTTTCGGTGAAAAGCCGTATATACCTTTCCTCATTTTCAAAAAGCAAATTTTCGGGCCCTGACTTTTCACTATTTTTCCAACGTTTATCGACAGGTTGTTGTCGGAGTTATCAACCGTTTTTCATCACTTTTGAAACGATCTTTTCGGCGATTTCCCGGTAGTTCTCCTCGACGCGCGGATCGATCCCTGCTGCGGGGCGTCCCTCCTCCCCGCCTTCCATAATCGACTGTACGATGGGTATTTCGCCCAGGAAATCCACGCCGCTCTGCGCGGCGAAGGCGCGGGCTCCGCCGTGTCCGAAGATGTAGTAGCGGTTTTCGGGCAGCTCGGCGGGGGTGAACCACGCCATGTTCTCGATGATGCCCGCCACGGGGATGTTGACATTTTCGTTGCGGAACATCTCCACGCCGCGCACGACATCGGCCACGGCAATCTGCTGGGGCGTCGAGACGATCACCGCGGCGTCTATCTTCAACTCCCCGATGATCGAGAGGTGCACGTCGCCCGTGCCGGGAGGCAGGTCTGCCAGCAGAAAATCCAGCGTACCCCACCGGGTCTGGTGGATCATCTGCTTCAGGGCGCTGACGGCCATGGCCCCGCGCCACAGCAGGGCGTCGGTGGGTTTGATGAAGAAGCCGATCGACATCAGCCGGATGTCCATCGATTCGGCCGGCACGATGCGGTCCACCCCGTCCTCGGCGACGGCTTCGGGGACATAGCCTTCCACGCCGAACATCTTGGGCTGCGAAGGTCCGTAAATGTCGGCGTCGAGAATCCCCACGCGGAAACCCATGTTCCGCAGCGCAACGGCCAGGTTGGCCGTGACGGTGGACTTGCCTACCCCGCCCTTGCCCGAAGCCACGGCAATCACCTTGGCGATGCCGCCCGTAGTGGTGTTCTGCTTAGGTTCGGGACGCGGTGCGGCCCCGCCTTCCTTGATGACAACCAGCACTTCGGCGTCCGGAAACGCCTCGCGCAAAAGGGCTTCGGCCTGGTTCTTGATCTTCACCGCGAACGGGTCGCGGGCCTTGGCGAAGCGCAGGACGACCGTGACTTTTCCGTTTGCGGCCGCCGTATGTTCGATGAATCCGCTCGTGACGATGTCCTGTCCCGTTTCGGGATGGACGACCGCCGCAAGGAGGTGTTTGATTTTTTCTTCCATGGACAAAAACGCTTTATCGTTCGCAAAGATAGCAAAAAGCGGAACGGGTTCAAAACCGAACTGCGTGCGGTCCGGCAAAACGTTCCGATTAATAAAAGTGTCGTTACGACACTAAAGATAACGCATATTTTGGACAATAAATATAGGACACGGTCTTTTTTTATCGAAAAACGATAAATTTTATTTGTTTTTCGTAGAATATCGTTATATTTGCGGACAAAGAAGGGATTTTTGATTGATAGTTTGATGTAATTTCGGGAGACAACCCGGTTGCGTTGCGACAAGCCCCCGCCTGGGGCGGGGGTTTGGGGGTGGGTCGGATTTGTAAACGCGGCTGAAAGCCGCGAATACACCCTTCGGAAATGGAAGGCAAACAACAAAGAATAAACAAAAAATAGACGTATTATGAATTTTGTAAAGACTTTTCTGGCCGGACTGCTTGCGGTGGTCGTGGGGACGTTCCTGGTGTTTTTCCTCTGGATTTTCATTCTGCTGGGTATCGCCGGGTCGATGGATAAAAGTGTTGCGGTGCATTCCGAATCGATCCTGAAGATCGATTTTTCCGAGGTGCTGACCGACGCTCCCTCGTCCGATCCGCTGGCCGGCATCGACCTGATGACGCTGCAGACCACGCGGCAGCTGCCGCTGTTGAAGGCGCTCCGGGCCATCGAGGCCGCTGCCGCCGACAGCCGGATCAAAGGTATCTACCTGCGCATGAACGGCGAAGGCGGCGTCACGGGATCGGCGCTGCTGGAAGAGCTGCGCGAAGCGTTGCTCGAATTCAAGCAGAGCGGCAAATTCGTCGTCGCCTACAACGAGACCTATTCCCAGGGGCAGTATTACCTCGCCTCGGTCGCCGACAAGATCTACCTGCAGCCTGAAGGCGGCATGGACTGGTCCGGAATGGCTTCGAACGTGATGTTCTACAAGGGCCTGCTGGACAAACTGGACCTTCGTGCCGAGGTGTTCCGCCCCACGGCCTGCAAATACAAGAGCGCCGTGGAACCGTTTATCCTCAATAAGATGTCGCCCGCGAACCGCGAGCAGATGCAGGCGTTGGTGAATTCGATGTGGGGAACCATTTCGGGTGCCGTCTGCGAATCCCGCGGCATCGATTCGGTGCAGATGCGGCGCATTACCGACAACCTGCAGGTGACGCTTCCCGAGGAGGCGCTCCAATACGGATTCGTGGACAGCCTGGTCTACGAAGACCAGATGGAGGAGGTCTTCGCCGAATTAGGGGTTTCCGACGACTATGCCTTCATAACGCTGGGCGACTACGCTTCGCAGGTCGGCGCCGACCTGAAGAACATCTCCGCCGACCAGGTGGCCATCGTCTATGCCGACGGCCAGATCGTCGACGGCGAGGGCTACGGCAAGGAGATTTACGGCAACACGCTGGCCGCGAAGATCGCCGGCGTGCGCGACGACGAGAAGGTCAAGGCCGTGGTGCTGCGGGTCAACTCCCCCGGCGGCAGCGCACTGGCTTCGGACGTCATCTGGCGGGAAATCGAGCTACTCAAGGCCGAGAAACCCGTCGTCGTGTCGATGGGCTCCTATGCCGCCAGCGGCGGTTACTACATCTCCTGCCCGGCGGACGTGATCGTGGCCGACAAACTGACCCTCACGGGTTCGATCGGGGTCTTCGGCATGATCCTCGACACGCGCGAGGCGCTGAAGAATAAATTAGGCATCACCATCGACGGCGTGCAGAGCAACGCTTCGTCGAGTTTCCTCGCCACGGAACCCCTCACGCCCATCCAGCGGTCGATGATCATGCGCGGCGTGGACAAGGTCTACACGACCTTCACCAACGACGTGGCCGAAGGCCGCAACCTGCCCATCGAGAAGGTTCTCGACATTGCCGGCGGACGGGTCTGGTCGGGTGCGGATGCACTGGGCATCGGCCTGATCGACACCTACGGCGGCCTGAAGACGGCCATTGCGCTGGCGGTGGACAAGGCCGACCTGGGCGACAACTACCGGGTGACCGAGGTGACTGAAACCCCGACGGGATTCGCGGCCTTCATCGCGTCGCTCAACGTGAGTGTCCGCGAGGCTTTCACCCGTTCGGAGCTGGGGCTGATGATGAAGGAGTACAACACCGTCCGCGAAGCCTTCCGCCAGCAGGGCGTGCTGATGTACTCGCCCTACAAGGTCGAGATACGGTAGTATGGCTGCTTTTCAAATAGAAAAAGGGCTCTCTGATTCGTTCAGAGAGCCCTTTTCCGTGTGCCGGAATCGTGTCAGTCGTCGATTCCGACGGTCGTGATCCGGTCGTGCTCGAAGAAGAAATATTTGCCGCTTTCGCATCCGACCACCAGATTCGGACCCTTCGACGTGTCGCCCAGCAGACAGGGTTCGGGGGCGTTCGAATGGGCGCCGAGGTAGAAATCCTTGCCGTCGATCTGCAGCTGGACGGGTTCTTTGAAAACCATCTTTTCGTTGCTCCCGACGTTGATCAGCAGCATGACCTGCAGACCGATCTCCTTCTTTTTGAACCGGTTGTAGGGAAGCCCCCGCTCGGGCGAGGGGTACGACGACCGCTTGATCGAGCCGATCAGCAGGTCGAGTTTTCCGTCGCCGTCCCAGTCCACGAAGCGCAGTTTGCCGCGCCCCATCTGTCCGAGCGACTCCATCGCATTGTTGTGGCCGGTAATCTGCGAACCGTCCGTCAGGCGGAGTTTGCCCATGTCCTCGACGTTGAAATCGTCGATCTGGCGGTACATGTGCAGGGCGTTGTCTTTGTCCATGATGACGATGCGGTTGCTGTCGCCGATCCGGGCGATGGCCGGGCGGACGCGCCAGGTGCCGTAAAGTTCGAGGTTATCCACACTCAGGGCCACGGGAGCGTCGAGTTCGGGTTTTTCGCGGGTGCCGCGGTTGAGCATCACCTCGAATTTGGCCCGTGAACCCGAGACCACGACGTCAAGCAGTCCGTCGCCGTTCCAGTCGCAGACCGTCGGGCAGAGATAGCCCCACGAAGCCTCGAAAGGACCCTGCACGACGTGATAGCCCGGGCGCAGCAGGATCGGGCTGCCTCCGGCGCAGACCTCCTCCGAACGGGCGAAATCAGGCTCGGCGTTCGTGCCGCGGTTTTTGAAGAAGAGCAGCCGTCCCTCCGAGTTGCCGGCCACGATGTCCAGCACGCCGTCGCCGTCCCAGTCCACGACATTGGGCACCGTCAGCGAACCTCCGTAGAGCGGGGCGTTGCGTTGCAGCACCGGCGCCGGGTCGGAATAGATCGGAGCCCCTTCGGGCGTGGAGCCCAGGAAGCGGTAGTGATACATGGCTGCTTCGCCGCCGATAATCAGGTCCTGTTGGTTGTCCCGGCCCGAGGGATAGGGAATGACGCGCGAGCTGTAAGCCGTATGTACGCGGACGTGTTCGTTGTCGCGCATGGCATGGAGCGGCGGCAATCCCCCGGTCGGAATCTTTTTCCGGTAGGGGATGAATTTCATGCTTCCCAGTTTGTTGGTAAAGAGGTAGCCGTCGTAACTGCCGTCCGCCGAGCGCACGCAGGCCAGTTCGCTGGCCCCGATGACGAGGTTCATGCTACACCCCACCTGTTCGACGTCGGTGATCTGGTTCCAGTTGCCGGCGTCCAGCGTCATACGGAAAAGCCCCGAGCCGGGCAGCGCCCCGCGGTAGATTTCGGCGCCGTCGTAGTAGGACTGGCGGTCGCCTTTGAACGTTTCGGGACGGTAGGACTGCCCGTCGTGGCAGAGAATCGCCAGCTCGATGTCGCGTTTGCCGCGGCGGATGCAGTCGAACGACGCTATCGGATAGGGAATTCCCTTCAACACGCTTTCGGCGACCGTCGTGAACGCCCGGCCGTCCCAGCGGGTGACGACGAGGCGTTTCGTGGAGAGGCGCAGGAGGTAGACCTCCTTGCCGTCCTGGAAGATGCGGACCTGCGAGGGGAATTTTTGCTCCTTGTCCCAGGGGGTGGCTATGCGGATGGGTGTGGCATAGACGAGTTCGCCCTCCGGCGTGGTCCGGTCGTAGGGGCAACGCCAGAATCCCCGGGCGTCGGGCATCCCGCTCGCGATAAAGACGAAAAGATCGGGATACTCTTCCGAGGAGATGTAGGCGAATCCGCGCGGGGCGTTGCTGTAAGTCAGTCCGAACGACATCGGGGAGAGTCCCTCTTCGCCGCCGGCCGCGATGGGCTGTGCGTGTTGCAGCGGCCGGGCCGCCCAAAGGCTTTGCAGCGTCAGGGCGCAGAGGACCGTGAGGATAAGAAACGGTTTTTTCATGGCGGCGGGCTATTTCGTGTAGGCGATTTTCGGTGCCAGGAGCGTCACGCCGGCGAAATCCTTGGTGCGGGGGAGCGTGACGCTCTCTCCGGCCTTCACGTCGCGGTAGTAGATGCCGAGGATGCCGGGTTTGTTCTTGTCGTGCGTGGTGTAGCGAATTTCGTCGTCGCGTTCGGGTTTCCAGCCGTTCAATACGTCGGTCGTGTGGCTGTTGCGGCGCACGGCGATGTAGATGCGGCATTTCTCCCGGGCGGTTACCTTGCAGGTGAGCATCTCGTCGCCCAGACCGGCGTCGTGCATCAGCATTTCATAGCCGGCAAAGCGCTCGGGGATTTTGGTCAACGGATAGACGCGGTTGGTGAAGAACTTTTCGCCGAGGCGGAAGCTACCCACCGTGAAACCTTTGCCCGAGGCTGTCACGGCGGCGCCCGAGAGCGACTCGACGGGCTGGCGGGCCGGTGCGGCCTTGTCGTCGGCATCGCTGCGGAAGGGAGCTACGGGCAGTCCGGCCGTATCGAAGAGATTGCCGATGGCGCCGTCGCTGAAGCAGTAACGCACGGCCGTCGGGCGGGCCACCTGCTTGCTCCATACGACCAGCCGGTTGCTCTTGTCGTCGATCATTCCCTGCGCCGGGACGAATTTCATCGAGGCGTCGCACACCTCCAGCCCGCGGATGGCGTCGTCCTTGCAGACGATGCCCCCTTCGGCGTTGTCGAACGTGACATAGACCTGCGATTTTTTAAACTCGGCCTGCCGGAAGGTAGGGCTCTTGTATTTCCGGCCGCTCTTGCCGTAGACCTCGGCGAGGGCGAATCCGGCCAGCCGGTCGCCGACGCCTTGTTTGTAGCGGGGATGGATGTTCGTCACGTCGTCCACCAGGTCGGAGATAACCACCATACCCGTCGACGGGACCGTTGCGGCGACACGGGCCTGCTGCTCGCGGACCACGGCGCCCGATGTACCGCCCTCGGTACGGGCGTGGGGAGCTATCTGCACGAAATAGAAAGGCAGCGTCTGTCGGAAGACCTTGCGCCACGACTCGATCATCATCGTGAATTCGTCGCCGTAGAGTGCGGCGTTCACTTTGTTGGCCTCGCCCTGGTACCAGACGGCTCCGGCGAAAGTCGTGTGGCGCAGCGGATGGATCATGGCGTTGTAGAGCGAGCCGATCTGCCAGAATTTGCTCTTCGGCTGCTCCTTCCACGAGGCGACCATCTGCGCATTTTTGCCCATGACGTTGACAGGGGTCCACACCTCGACGGGAGTTCCGCCCCACGAGGAGTTGACCAGTCCGACGGGCTGTTGGAGTTCGTCGGCGAGGCGTTTGCCGAAGAAATAGCCCACGGCGCTGAAATAGAGGGCGCTCTTGGGGTCGCACACCTGCCAGCGGCCTTCGCAGTCGTCCTGCGGATACGGGGTGCTGTTCTTCGTGACGGTGAAGAGCCGGATTTGGGGGTTCATCGGACCTTCGAGCTCCTTTTTCATATCGACGATGCCGTTGGCCGCGCTCCAGTTCATATTCGACTGTCCGCTGCAGAGCCACACCTGGCCGATGAGGATGTCGTCGACTTTGCGGACCGCTTTTTTATTGGTTGCGAAGGTGATCGAGCGGGGCTCCGCCGAAGCGGCGGGGGTGGTCAGCTCGACGCTCCAGGCCGTGTCATAGCCCACTTTGACCGTCACGGGTTCGCCCCACGAAGGGGTAATCGTCAGCGTGCCGTTGGGGTCGGCCCAGCCGTGCAATTTGACGGTGGACTTTTCCTGGAGGACCATGTGGTCGCCGATGATGGCCGGCAGCCGGAGGATCGGTTGTGCCGCCGCGGAAAGGGCGGTCAGCAGGCAGACTCCCGCGAGAAGGAGCGCTTTTCGAATGCTGTGTTTCATGCTATCTGTTTGTTTTTAAGGTTTCTGCAGGGTTTGAATGTAGTCGGGGGCGGCTCCGGGTTCCCGGAACCGCTCGATGCGTTTGAATACGAGAAAGTTGGCGTCGTGCTGCCGGTTCGGCAGGCCGCGGGGTTCCTCCATGGCCAGCCGGATGACGGCGATGAGGTCGTCGCCGTCGAACTGCCAGTCGACGTACTGGAAACCGTCGAAAAAGGGATCGTCGCTCTGGATGACGGTACGTTCGACCTTCCAATGGCGGAGGTCCTCCGAACTGATGAGCGTCAGGGTGTTGCGAATCAGTCCGCAATGAATGCCGTCGGCGTAGATGCCTCCGTGGGCGAGGCCCCGGAACTCTTCGCAGACGGCGGAGGTGAGTGACCAGTAGCGCTGCGACAGCGAGTCGTAGCGGATGGTGAATTTCTTGCCGCCGCCCGGCATTTCGACGATGTCCCTGCGGGGATCGAACGCGAGCCGTTCGGGACTTGACACGCGGACGATGGCCGCCGAGCGGCCGTAGGTGTGCTCGTCCACCCGCAGGACGTTGACCAGCGATTGGTCGGGGGCGACGACGATGTTGCCCTCGATCCACTGTCGGAACCCGTTTCCGTCGATCCACGCGGGGTCGTAGTCGAGCTGTTTGGAGCGGCTCCAGCTCGAAGCCTGCATCAGATCGGCTTCGACGGGTGCCGACAGGACGAACGCCCGGCGTCGCTCACCCAGCGTGTTGGTCTCCATGGCACGCCAGATGCGCCCTCCGTGCACGACGACTGGAACCGGTGCCGAATGGTATTTGCCGCGCAGGAGGATGCCCTCGTCGGAGCGCGTTTCGTCGGGGAAACTCCACGTGCGTCCCCTGTCGTCCGAGCGGCAGATGATGACGTTGCCCTGGGGCGTGGCCGTCCCCATCATGTAAAGCGTTCCCCGATGGAGAAACACCGTGTAGAAATTGATCGGATAGCGTCCCCGCGACCAGTGTTTCCAAGTCGCACCCCGGTCCGTCGAGCGGTAGAAATCGACGTCGCGCTGGAGGCTCACGCCGCTGCAGGCCGCCAGGTAACTGCCGTCGGGAAGGATCAGCAGGTTGGGATTGGTGATGTGCGTGCGGTGCAGCTCCCGGACCTGTGCGATGACGACTCCGGGGATGGCTGCCGTGCCGGCGACGCGGAGATTTTCGGCGAAAAGCAGGCAGGAGGGACCTTCCTGCGGCGTTGCCGGAAGCTCCAGCCAGCGGCCCGGTGTATCGTAATATCTTCGGTAGAGCCGGTAGCGGGTCTTGTTGACGAAGAATCCTTCGCCCGTGGGGCGCCATTGCGTCGTGTCGGGCCGGGTGCCGGAGAGTGCCAGCAGCAGTTCGCAGGGCTGCGACGCCCGCACCGCCTCGGGACCTCGGAACTCCCGCAGGCTGACGGCGTAGGTCATCCCTTCGAGCCGTGCGGGGAGGCTCCTGCCGAAGCGGTTGCGCTTGTATTGGGGGAAGACCTCCGCACCGGGCAGCGCCTGGCGGATGTCGATCAGCCGTCCCCGAACCTCGATGCTCCCCTCCCCGCGCGGGGAGGCCGCAAGGAGTTGCGGATTTCCCGTGCAGAGGAGCAGGAGCAGCGGAACGAGCAGTCGGATTCGGCGCATGGCGATCAGAGGTTTCGGAAATTGGCGATGCGCAGGAAGCTCAGGATATTGGCGTCGTGCTGGCGGTAAGGCAGACCGCGGTGTTCGGGGCAGGCCATGCGGCATACGGCCACGAGGTCGTTGCCGTCGAACTGCCAGTCGACGTACTGGAATCCGTGGAAGAAGGGGTCTTCGTCCTCGAGGACGACCTTGTAGGGAACCCACGTGGTCAGATCGGTCGAATAGCACAGCACCAGCCGGTTGCGGACCAGGTCGTGGGTGATGCCGTTCAGGTAGAGGCCGTCGTTTTTCATCCCGACGTATTTCGAGGCCGCGGGGTTGGAGAGGGTCCAGTAGCGGCGGCTCTGTTCGTCGTAACGGATGGTGAATTTCTTGCCGCCTCCGGGGAAGGTGATGAAATCGTTGGAAACGGAAAAGGTGAGTTTCGACGGACTGGTGACGGTGACTTTGGCCGCCAGCTGGCTGGTCTGTTTGCTGCTGGCCCGGAGGATGTTGTAGAGGCCGTTGGGGGTGGCGACCATGTTGCCCTCGATCAGCTCGGTGACGGTCTTGTCGTTGACGATTATTTCATTGTCGGTTATCAGGTTGTCGGATTTCGTCCAGCTCGAGGCGTCGAGCAGGTCGGCATCGACGGGTGCGGAGATGACGAACGGACGTTTGATCGAGGTGTCGCTGCCGGCGGTCTCGCAGGCCCGCCAGAGGCGGCCGTCGCAGACCACCACAGGCCCGGCGGCCGAGTGGAAACCTCCGGTGAGCAGTATGCCGTTCGTGGCGTCGGTGGGCTCGGTCCAGGTCACTCCGTTGTCCTCCGAGCGCGAAATCAGCAGGTCCTGGTTCCCGATGCCGGCACCCATCATATAGAGCGCGCCTTCGAAGACGAAGAGGTTGTAGTAGTTGCGGATGCCGTTGAGGGCCGTGACATTCTCCACGAGGGTCGACCAGGTGGCGCCGCGGTCCTTCGACACGAAGAGCGCCGCACCTTCCGTGACCCCGGTGCACGAAGCGATGTAGTCGCCGTTGGGAAGGATGGCGATCGAGGCGTTGCTGACGGTGGTTCCGCGCAGCTCGGGGACCTGGGCGATGACGGTTCCCGGTACGGGGTCGCAGGCGACGCTCAGGGTCTCGGCGAAGAGCATCGTGGCATATTCGCGGTCGGCCGGGTCGGGAATCTCGACCCATTGTCCCGGAGTGCGGCAGGCATAGGAGTAGAGGTGGTAGGTGAGGTCGTTCACCTCGAAACTCTTCTCCGCAGGGCTCCACCCCGCGGCGTTCAGTCCGGAGGAGGTGGTAGCCATATAGACCGTTTGGGCGCTGCCGCAGCGGAACGCCTCGGCGCCGCGGGATTTCAGGAGCCCGGTGGCATAGGAGAGCGGCATATCGAAGAGTGTTTCGATGTCTGCCGTGAAGATATAGTCGGATTGCTGGGGGAATGCCTCTTTCCCGGCAGCGAACGTGCGGATGTCGACGAGCGTTCCGCGGACCTCTATGGCCCCGGCGGGCAGGGGCGTCTCCGCGGCGCCGTCGTCGTCTTTCTCGCAGGCGCCGAAAAGGAATCCGGCGAGAAGGAACAAAAGCGCTGTTTTGATGTTGTTTTTCATAATCGTGAGTTTTCGGAGTGGAGTTATTCGGTGACGGTGACGCTCTTCCGGAGCAGGATTTGTTTTTCTCCGGCCAGGGTCTGCACCGTGCCGACCACTGCTACCTCGTAGATGCCGGGTGCGGTAAACGTGTATTGGTAACTTGCGGGCTGTTCGTCGCCGGAGTCCTTGACCACGAAGGGGCTGTCCTTGCCCACATTCTTTGCCTCGGGGCGCGTCAGCTTCGGCATCACCAGGTAGGAATCCTTGTCGACCGTCGGCCTGAATGCGGCGCCGAGGCGCAGGACGCAGGAATAACCCGTGTAGTTGGTGAAGAGCCGGAACGGATTGGTTCCGTCGCCGGAATCGAAGGTCGAGCCCTGAACGAAGGTCGGATAGTCCGGGTCGCTCACACCGTCCGCATATTTCTGGCGGTAGATTTCCGTGTAGGAGCTCTCCGACTTGTACCGGGCCCGTACCCACATATCGTAAGAATAGAAATAGGTGCGGCCGTTGCCGACTGTGCCCGTTTGGGCATCGACGTAGTCGGCATCGAATTTGTCTACGTGGTAGAAAAAGGCGATCCAGCAACTGTTGCCTTCGCCCGAGAACCAGTCCGTACAATCGGCCGTGCCTGCATCATTGGGCTTGGTCGA
Source organism: Alistipes sp. Zagget8 (assembly GCA_001941065.1). Lineage (GTDB taxonomy): Bacteria > Bacteroidota > Bacteroidia > Bacteroidales > Rikenellaceae > Alistipes. The sequence goes on along the minus strand of MSHJ01000009.1, from coordinate 48,823 downwards.
GGCTGTGGCGGCAGGATACCCCGTATCGACGCCGTGTATGGGATGCGTCATGTTAAACTTGTCGGAAACATCGGTCCATGTGGCGGAGAGAACCCCTGTCTGCGTCATCGTGCCGTCGAAATCGGTCGAGTACATCACCTTGGCGGGATGGCGTTGTGTACCGCTGTTGAGCAGCATCATGAAATTCATCGTCATATCGGGTTCCTGCATCCGGTCTTTTTCCGCATAGGCGTAGTCGTGGCCCTCCTCGCCCGACCAGAAATCCACGCGGTCGGCGATGCCCGTCATGGAGACTGTCAGCGGCTCCCCTGCCTTGCAGCTCAACGTGGGAATTTCGGCTTCGAATTCGTCGGATAGCACGAACTCGTCGAGCGAAAGCTCGTAAGATTGGGTGTAGTGGCGGTTCGGGCGCAGTACGACCTGTTCGGGGATGGTGTAACTGTAGGTCGAATTGTCGATGGCCGTCACTTCGAGGCGGAGCGTGCCGGCGGGATGGGTCCCGGGGGCCGCCACCAGGTAGGTGCTGAGATAATCCGTCTTGGTGATGCCGGGATTCGTGTCGAAGGTCAGCGCGAGGCTTTTCGAACCCTCCTCGTCTTCGATGACGACGGGCAGCTCCGCCGCAGGATCTACGGCCCGGGTCAGGTCGATGGTTCCGGCAGGGATGGCGAGCGTTGCGGCGTCGGAGATCAGGCGGACCTGCTTGACCGGCACCGAAACGATGGCGCAGTCAGCGGTCATTTTGAAGCGCAGTTCGACGATGGAGAAAACGTTGGCGAAATTGAACTGGATTGCACCTTCGCTCACGCTTCCCGCGGGGATGTTCACCGGTGCGGTCGTCATCAGCCCGTAGCGGGCGATATGGGCCGGGGAGTTCCCCTCCGACTGGGTTTGCAGGGCCGGGAGCGAGAAGGGATGAGCTTCGGGGTTCGGCGTGCGGTCCGTGACTTTGGTGTAGGGATAGTAGGCGTAGTAACTCTGTGCGGCGTTTTTCGTCCACGTGAAGAGCTGGTAGGTGTCCGATGCCGAGAACGAGCAGCGTGCGGCGTCGCTCTTGTAGGGGGTGGCGGTGTAGGCATAGTTGTCGCCCGAGGAACGGTCGTCATTGCGGCCATAGATACCCACCTCGTCGCCCTCGGCCCAGGTGATGGCGAGCGTCCGGTCGTCGTTGGTCCCCACCTCGGTCCGGGTCGTCGTCGGTTCGCCTGCGGAGAAGCGTACCGTCTGTTCCCCGGCGGGGAGCTCTTCGCGCGGCGCGGTATCGTCCTGGCTGCAGGCCGCCAGGAGCAGCGATGCAGCGATGATCATAAAGGTTATGCGGTTCGTCATGGTCATGTCGTTTTATTGATTCCACTCTCCGGGCTGCGGCGGCGTGATGCCGCCTTCGTCCTCGATAATCCGGACCGAGACCTTTCGGATGACCTCTTTGCGGCCGTAGACGTTGGCGTTGGCCGCCACGAAGGCGATTTCATAATCGCCCGGTTCGGTGTAAGTATAGGCATAGCTGCTCAGCGAAGCCTCGGCCATCGCCTTGATGCCGACGCCGAAATCGGGGCCGTCGTTGATCTGGTCCATCCGGTAGATGGGGCCGCTGACGGCCCAGCATTCACGGGAGACCGTGGGCTGGAATTCGCTGCGGAAGAGGATGCGCGAGGCGTTGACGTCGGGCAGCGAGGAGGCCCCTTCGAACGAAGCCGCCTGCACGATCTGCCAGCGCATGTCGGCGAAATCGTAGAGCGTGGAGACCGACTCCCCGGCGATGCCGTTGAATTTCGTGGCCTGGATGTTCCATTGCGTGCGGCCGTTCTTTATCACGGGGTCATAGGGCGCGACGACCCAGTGGAAACTGAAATAGAGCGGGGTTTCCGGGTCGGAGAAATACTCGGTGACATTCACGTCGCCCGACAGCAGAGCGGTTATCCCGGTGTCGGTCGGCATCTTGAAACGGTCGGTGATGTCGATCCACGTGGCGGCCCGCACGGCTTCCTCGGTGTATTCGCCCGAGAAATCGGTGGAGTAGCAAACCGGGACGCGCGACGGGTTGGGGATTCCGGCCGTTCCGGCGGTGGTGGTGGTGAAGGAGAAGGTCATCTCGCTCTCCGAAATCCGGTTGGTATCCTTGTAGGAATAGTCGTTGCCCTTCTCGCCCGAGTAGAAGATGATAAAGTCGGGGTTGCCGCTGAAATGGAACCGGACGGGTTCGCCGACCTTGAAGGTTTCGCTGTCGAGCGAGACGTCGAAATGCACGTCGTCGACATCGTCGAGGTTCTTACGGCATCCGGTCGCCAGCGCCGCGAATGCCGCAAACAACAGAAGATATTTCATTGTCTTTTTCATAATCGTTTGATCGTTTGTACCTTACCATCCGGGATTCTGCACCAGTGCGCGGTTGACACCCAGTTCATAGGTGGGGATCGGCCAGATTTCGTCGCGCCGGTTGACGCTGTTGTAGGTGCGCCGGGCGCTTACGTAGTACGAAGAGGTATAACTGTCGGGAATGGCTGCCGCGAGGCTGCGGGCGTAGCGCATCCGGTCGTAGAATTCGCCCCAGCGCACGATGTCGTCCTTGCGGAGCAGTTCGAAGCCCAGTTCGCGCGGACGTTCGTCCTTGATGGCTTCCAGCAGGTAGTTCTTGTCGCCCGTTTCGAGGTCGACGCCCGTATCCGGCGTGTTGATGTCCTTTCCGAAGCCGCGGCGGCGGATTTGGTTGACGTATTCGTAAGCCTGCTTCAGGTCGTCGGCGCTGTGGTTGTCGGGGTCGGCGGCGACGCCTTCGGCCCAGATCAGCAGGATGTCGGAGTAGCGCAGCAGCGGGAAATTGATGGGCGTGTAGTTGGTCGACCGCGGTTCGCTGAGCTCGTATTCGCGGCGGAATTTGCCGCAATAGCGGGTCCAGATGTAGGAACTCGTCAGTTCGGTCTTGGTGCCCGTCGTGGTGTTGTAGGTGAAGGGGGCGATGGTCCAGTCGCGCCGCAGGTCGCCGGTCTCGAAGAGCGAGAAGAAATAGGGCGTCGTGCGGATCGTGCCGATGGAGTAACCGTAGAGGTCGACGACCGATTTCCCGGTGTCGCCGATGATGTTCGTGCTCGAACAGCCGATGCCGTTGTTGCGGCCGACCATCCCGGCCGTCGTGGTGTAGGTCCCCTCGTTCGTGCCCCAGAACTCCACTTCGAAGAGGCTTTCGCCCACGTCGTACTTGTCTTGGATGTAGTTGACGAAGACCTGCTCATAGGAGGCGTTCAGCGCGTGGCTTCCCGTGTCGATGACCTTCTGGGCGTACTCCCTGGCCTTGGCGTACATGCCCGGCTCCTTCACGGGGTAGCCCGCCATGTAGAGGGCCACGCGTGCCAGCATCCCGTAGACGGTCGACTGGCTGACACGGCCCGGCGACTGCAGCTCGGCGGCCGTGCGGACCAGCGGAGCCGCTTCCTCCATGTCCCTGATAATCTGCAGGTAGACATCGCGCGTGCTGCTCTGCGGCGTCTGCACGCTTTCGCGGTTGCCGTCTTCGGGGACCGAGAGAATCAGCGGGATGTTGTGGAACCGGACGACCAGCATGAAATGGTAGTAGGCCCGCAGGAAGAGCGCCTGCCCGTAGATGTTGTTGCGGGTGGTCTCGTCGAGCTGCGGTTTGTCGATGTATTTGATGAGCATGTTAGCCCGGCCGATGCCGTCGTAGAGGTCGCGCCAGAAGGTGAGGACCTTCGCGTCGGCGGGAGAAACGTCGTAGTCGCCCACCGAACCGAAATCCGAGGCGTAACTTTCGTAACCGATGTCGGCCGACAGTCCCATACGTCCCAGCATATTGCCGCCGTAGAGCGTCGAGTTGGCCAGCGTGGCGTAGACCCCGTTGAGCGCCGTGTTCATCTCGGTTTCGTTGTTGTAGTAATTCGATGGGGTGACGAAATCCTGCGGCTCGGTGTCCAGCAGGCTGCACGAAGCCAGGAAGAGCGCGCAGAGACTTGATATAATGGTTATTTTTTTCATATTCGTAGGCTCCGTTAGGTTAGAAAGTGACCTTGATGCCGGCCGTGTAAATCCGGTTGCGTGCATAGGCCGAGTAGTCGAAATTGGGCGTCAGGGCCGAATTGCGGGTCGAGACCTCGGGGTCGAGGCCCGAATAGGAGGTCCAGGTCCAGAGGTTCTGCCCGGCGATGAAGACCTGCACCTGGTTCAGGTGTATTTTCCGGGTGAATTTCTTGGGCAGGGTGTAACTCAGCTGAAGGGTCTTCAGCCGCAGGAACGAACCGTCCTCGATGGTCCGCGAACTGTATACGCCCGAAGGGCCGCGGCCGCCGACGCGGAAATTCTTGCTGTCGGTGTTCGTCGGCGACCAGCGGTCGACGTAACTCTTGTACTGGTTGATGGATTTGTTGGCGTAGTTGCCTTCGAAGATGATGCGGTTGGCGTTCATCACGTCGGAGCCGTAGCGCCACTGGAAGAAGACGTTCAGGCTCAGGTTCTTGTAGGTGAAGTTGTTGTTGAATCCGCCCTGATGGATCGGTTCGCAGCGTCCGATGACCACCATATCCTGGTCGTTGACCACGCCGTCGCCGTTCTGGTCGACGTACTTGATGTCGCCGGGCTGGATGGAATTGCGGTCGTTGCCGTTGGTCGTGACGCCTTTCTTCAGCGTGTAGTTGCCGGCGGCGTCCTGATCGAAATCCTCGTAGCCGTAGACCCCGGCCCATTCGACGCCGTAGAATTGCGCGACGGGCTGTCCGACCTTGGCCAGATAGAGGTAGGTGGAGTTGAAATCACCCGTGAAGCTGATTTTCGAGAGGTAGTTTTCCTCGCCTTCGGAGAGCGCCAGCACCCGGCTGCGGTTGAAGCTGATGTTGAAATCGGAGCTCCACTCGAAATGGCGCGTCTTGACGTTCACCGTGCTCAGCGAAATCTCCAGTCCGCGGTTGCGAACCTTGCCGATGTTCTTGAAGACCGAGCGGTATCCCGAACTGTAAGGCAGATTGGCGTTCAGCAGCAGGTCGCGGGTCTTCTTCTGGTACCAGTCGACCGTCAGGCTGATGCGGTTCTTGAAGAGGCGCAGGTCCAGGCCGGCGTCGATTTGTTCGGTGCTCTCCCAGATCAGGTCCTGATTGCCCAGGCTGCTGGTGACGATGGCGTCGGAGGGCTGTCCGTTGTTGAACGAATAGTAGTCCGAAAGGGTCAGCGACGGGTGTACCGAGTAGTCGCCGATGCGGTTGTTGCCGGTGACGCCGTAGCTGATGCGCAGTTTGGCGTCGTCGATGAAGCGCAGGCGGCGCATGAATTTCTCCTCGCCCAGACGCCAGGCGAAGGCTCCCGAGGGGAAATAGCCCCAGCGGTTGTCGGGCGAAAATTTCGACGATCCGTCGGCGCGGAACGAAACGGTGAACATGTAGCGCGACCGGAAACTGTAATTGACACGCCCGAGCCACGACATTAGGTAGTTTTCCGTGAGCAGCGCCGTCATCGAGCTGGGCAGGCCGTCGTCGATGCCGCTGATGCCCAGCGACTCGTTGGGAATCTGCATGCTCGAATAGCCGAAGCGCCGCTGGTCGGTGCCCTGCAGCGTGAATCCGGCCACGGCGTTGAATTTGTGGCGGCCGTTTTTCCAATCCTTCTTGTAGGTCAGCATGTTCTCGTTCATCCAGTCGGTCCGGGTGGTGTTCATCACCGAGCCGTTGACGCCCTTGGAGTTGGTGAGCGTCGGATAACCCTTGTAGGTTTTGGAGTTGTTGAACTCGGTGGCTTCGGTGAGGAAGCGTGAGTAACCGCCGCTGATGCTCAGACGGAGGTTCTTGTGCAGGTTGTAATCCAATTTGGCATTGGAGATGAAGGTCTGTTTGCGCGTGACCTTGTCTTCGTTCTTACTCGACAGGATGGGGTTCATCGTCGACGAACTGCTGCCGTCGAAATAGTCGTCGAAGAGCTCCTCTTCCGAGTTGACGTTGGTGATGACCGGGCGGTAGGCCCATGTGCGGTACATCAGGTACGAGGCGTAGGCATTGCTCGTCGTCAGGGCGGCCGACGAGGTCTGCCCGTAGGTCTTGTCGCCCATGTAGCTGGCGTTGACCGTCACTTTGGCGTTCTTGTTCAGCTGCTGGGTCAGCGAGATGCGGCCCTGGTACTTTTCGTACCCCGAGTTGAGAATCACACCCTTCTGGTCGGCCATCGAAATGGAAACGGCATACTTGGTCTGCTTCGTTCCGCCCGTCATCGAGAGGTTGTGCATGTGGATGGCGGCGTTGCGGAAGAGCTTGTCCTGCCAGTCGATGCCCTGGCCCATGCGCTTGTAGTCTTCGAGCGTGCGGTCGAGGTTGTTCAGGTAGGTGTCGACGCTCGACGGCTGGCGCTCGATCTGGTAAGTGACGAAATCGTAGGCGTCCATCATATCCATTTTCTTGGTCACGGTCTGGAATCCGTAGGTTCCCGAGTAGGTGATGACGGGTTTGCCCTCGACTCCCTTTTTCGTCTCGATGATGATGACGCCGTTGGCGCCGCGGGCTCCGTAAATGGCGGTTGCCGAGGCATCCTTCAATACCGTGATCGAGGCGATGTCCGCCGAGTTGATGGCGGCGTTCGAGAAATCCTCGATGGGGAATCCGTCGATGACGTAGAGCGGTGCGTTGCTTTGGGTGAGCGAGTTGGCACCGCGGATGACGATGTCCATCTCGGCTCCGGGCTGTCCGTCGGAGGACGAAACCGAGACACCGGCCAGACGACCCTGAAGCGCCTGGTCGAAGTTCATGACCGGGGCTTTCACCAGGTCCTCCATCTTCACGCTGCTCAGCGTTCCAGTGATGTCTTTGCGGGCCTGCCCGCCGTAACCGATTTCGATGACGACCTCGTCGATGGCGCTGGCCGACTCTTCGAGGGTGACATCGATGCGGGTGCGGTTATTCACGGCGACCTCCTGTTCGGTGTAACCCAGCAGCGAAAATACCAGCACGTCGCGGGCCGACGCCTGAATGGAGTAACTGCCGTCGCCGAGCGTGGTCGTTCCGTGCGTCGTTCCTTTCACGAGGACGACGGCTCCGGCGATGGGCTGTTTGCCCGGATTGGTCACCTTGCCTTCGACTTTGCGAGGTGCCTGTGCCGATAGCGGCGTCGGGCTGCCTCCTGCGAAGAGCAGGAGGATCAGCACGGCACGGCATATCATCTGTATGCGTTTCATGGATCGATGGTTGTAGGTTAGGATTGTCGGTTCGTTAGCGATAGACGGGCCCGTAGTTGTCGCAGGCGCGGAAATCGCTCCCTTCGGGATCGGAGCCGAAGGCGGCCCAGGCCGAGGGTCGGAAGATTTTCTCCTCGTCGATGTTGTGCATGCAGACCGGAATGCGGAGCATCGCGGCGAGCGTGATGAGGTCGGCTCCGACGTGGCCGTAGGTGATGGCTCCGTGGTTGGCACCCCAGTTGTTCATCACGTTGTAGACGCTTCGGAAGGCTCCCTTGCCCGTAAGCCGGGGTGCGAAATAAGTCGTCGGCCACGAGGGGTCGGTGCGTTTGTCGATGTGCTCGAAGATCGCGCGGTCGACGTTCACGGCCCATCCTTCGGCGATCTGCAGGACCGGGCCCTGCCCTTTTATCAGGTTCAGGCGGCACATCGTGACCGGCATGTCGCCGCGCGTGAAGAATTTCGACGAGAAACCGCCGCCGCGCATATACTCGCGGCCGGCCGGGTGCCAGGTCGTCGCTTCGAGACACCGCTCGGCATCCTGTTCGGTGATCTCCCAGAAGGGTTTCATCACGGGATTGCCTTCGGCGTCGGACATCGCGCCCGAGGCGTCCAGCGCGCTGCTTCCCGAGTTGATGAGGTGGATGATGCCGTTTGCGGCCTTGCCCGTCAGTTTTTTACCCGTGGCACGCTCTACGGCCTCGGGGCTCCAGTAGGAGCGCACGTCGGAGAAGAGCTGCGCCTGGTTGGTCAGCAGGTGCATGAAGAGCATCGAAACGCCGTTCAGCGTGTCGTTTTCGGTGGCGAAGGTGAAGGCCTCGCGGATGCCGTTCCAGTCGAACGACGTGGTGAGGATAGCCTCCGAGAAATCGCCGTCGGGACGGAAATCGGTCCATTGGCGCTGTCCCTGGAAACCGCCGGCTATGGCGTTGTGGCCCATGGCCTCCTCCTCGAAGCCCATCCCGGTGAGGACGGGGTTGCCGATCATCAGGTCGCGGAAGATGATGGTCATCTTGACGACATATTCCCACACCTCGTCTTTTTTCTCGCGTGAATAGCGGAGGTGTGCGGGGTTCAGGTCCTCGCCTTCGTGCGTCTTGCAGTATTTCTCGGTCCAGGCCATCGCCCGTTTGAACTCCTCCTGGTCGAAGATCCCGAGCTCGATGCGGCGGGCGATCTCGGAGCAGTCGACATACTCGTTGCGCATGCCCAGGTATTCCTGGAAGAAATCGGGATTGGGCGTCGAGCCGGCAATTCCCATCGACACCGAACCGATGGAGAGGTAGGATTTACCCTTCATCTGCATGACGGCGACGGCGGCGCGGCCGAAACGCAGCAGCTTCTCCTCCACGTCGGGCGTAATGCTGTTGTCGTCCTGCTCCTGCACCTCGGAGCCGTAGATGCCGAATGCGGGCAGTCCCTTCTGGTTGTGGCCGGCCAGCGCCGAGGCGAGGTAGACGGCTCCCGGACGCTGGGTTTTGTTGAAGCCCCAGATGGCTTTGGGCATCAGCGGGTCCATATCGATGGTTTCGGAGCCGTAGCACCAGCAGGGCGTCACCGAGAGGACGGCCCCGACGTTGTTCGCGGCGAATTTCGCGGCGGCCATGGCGGCCTCCTCCACGCCGCCGATGGTGCGGTCGGCGATGACGCATTCGACGGGGGTGCCGTCGGCATAGCGCAGCTTCTCGGCATAGAGTTTCGCGACGCTTTGGGCCATGCCCATGGTCATCTCTTCGAGGGATTCGCGGATACCGCCGCGGCGGCCGTCGATGATCGGACGGATACCGATTCTGGGATGTGAATTTTTCATGATTGTACGTTTTAAGATTTTATTTGTTTTTTGTGAGATTTGTGAGTTTCGTGAGTTGGAAGACCGTCGGCAGATTGCGGCATTCGTGTTTCACCGACGGACATTCGTGCCTACCGGGGCGTATCGGTCCAGATACTTTCCATCCGCCAGGCGTCGAGCGAACCTATTTCGGCACTGTTGCCTGCGGCGCGGACCGATATTCCCCGGCTGTCGTCCCGTTCGGGATAGGTGCGCAGCGTGACGCTTTGCCGGTCGTTGACGAAGACTTCGACGATGCTGCGATCGATGAATACCCGCAGTTTCAGTTTTTCTCCTTTGGCGAACGGCAATTCGGCCGTTTCCGGAGGCCGGGGCGTGAAAAGGGGTGAACGGGAACCATAGGTATTGTCTATCGTGACGGTACTGGTGGGCGTATGGTTTTCGTATTCCCGGGTCGGTTTTCCCATGTCCCGCTGGAAAAGAATCCGGGTGTATTCCTGCCTGTCCGGGGAGCGGAGGACCGACAGTTCGAAGGTCTTGGTTTTTCCGAGGTCGATTTCCATCGAAATTTCCAGGGCGTCACCCGTTATTTTGTCCAATACGATTTCCTGATTGGCCGGCACGGCGATATGTTCCAGCCGGACATGGTCGCGGCGCAGCGATTCCACGGCGTCCCAGGGACGGACGTGCAGGGCGCCCTTTTCCCAGGTCAGCAGGCGCGGAAGGGTCATCGTCTCCGAGAAATCGTCCTTGCGGGGGAATCCCGGATTCGTGTTGAACAGGACGACGATGCCCCCTTTTCCGTCCGGATAGGCCGACGGTGCATGTATGCCTCCTCCTTTGGCGGGCCCGTGATTGAAATTTCCGCCGTCCGTGACGATGAATTTCTGGCGCCGGGTGTCGTAGTCGCCGATCAGGTATTTGCCGCCGCTTTTGTGGCTGAAATAAAAAAGGATGTATTTGCCTTCGCTGCCGATGGGATAAAAATAGGGGCAGGCTCCGTCGTCGCCCACGAAAGCATAAGGATTGGCATCGATGAACGGATGGAGGTACTCCCAGCGGAGAAGGTCGGACGACCGGTAGAGGTATTCGGCAAACACGCGCTTGCCGCCGGGCCCGGAGTCCGAATAGCCGCCTAAGACGGCATAATAGTAGTTGTCGCAGCGCCACAGGAACGGATCGCCGCCCCGGGCGAAGACCGGCTGTTCTTTTTCGGGATCGGGATCCGGAATGACGGGATTGGCTGCCGGTTTGCGCCAGTTCAGCAGCAGGGGGTCGCGCGAGACGGCGACCATTTCCCCCTGCCCGACACCCCGGTACATGGCGATGACGCTGTCGCCCTGAATCAGCGTCGAACCGGAATATACCCGTTCTTCGATGGAAGGGGCGATGGCGATCGGAAGGTCTTTCCAGTGGATCAGGTCGGGACTGTAGGCGTGACCCCAGTGGGCGATCGGGTTCTCGATCGGATAGGCCTGGTAGAAAAGATGCCAGTTGCCGTCCCAGTAGCAGAGTCCGTTGGGGTCGTTCAGCCGCCCTTCCGGAGCGGAAAAATGGTAGAGCGGGCGATATTTGCCCGACGAAAGTTTGTTCCGCGTTTCGGCATAACGGTGCAGGAGCGGATTCCCGACGAGCTGCTGCAGCTGTTCGGGCAATTTGTCGCTGAACGTGTACATGGCGACCCTGTCGGCGGCAGGCGTTTGCTGCGCTGCCGCCGAAGAGCCTGCGAAAAGGATTGTCAGCGCAAAAAGAGCAATCAGTTTGATATTGCGTTTTTTCATGTTTGTTCGGTTACTGCGGAATTACTTGTCCCGTTTTCCGGTGGCGGAACCGTTTGCGACACCGCCCGTAAACTGATTCTACCAGGTTAAATATTCACGTTCCAGGAGATAAAGGCTTCCGCGTTCGTCGCCGACGACCACGTTGGGCAGTCCGTCCGTGATTTTACCGATCATGCCGGTGGAGGCTCCGCATCCGTGGTGGCCGAAACGCACGAGTTCTCCCTTGTATTTCAGTTGTTTCGGGAATTCGAAGACCGGGTCCGCTTCCGTGCCCGCATTGCGCAGGAACAGCAGCGTGGCGCCTCGGAGCGGTTTGGGATGGCTCCAGGGAATACCCCGGACCGTATCCGGAATCATGTGGTGCATGTTGGTCGCCAGCAGCAGGTCCTTGACTCCGTCGCCGTCCCAGTCCACGACCTCGAACCGCAGGCGTCCCTTGCCGCCGGCTTCGAGCCAGTTGGCCTTGATGGACGAACCGTCGGTCAGCTTCATCTTGCCGCCGTCGGTGAGGTTGTAGTCGTCCTCCCGGAAATAGCGGTGGATTTCGTCCTGGTCGTCGAGCGTGAAATAGACGTATTTGCCGGACATCGTCCCGACGCCCGGACGGCAGCGCCACATGCCGTGGAGTTCGAGATCGTTCAGATAGATGGATTTCCCCGCTTCCAGGCCGTTAGCGCCCTGCATGAACACGGTGTGTTTGCCGCGTGAATCGTTGGTCAGGATGTCGGGTTTCCCGTCGTTGTTCCAGTCGAATACATTGGCGCCGACATAACCCCACCGGGATTCGCCGGGTCCCTGTATATCCTCGCCGTAACCCGGCTGAATGTGGATGACCTCGCCGCCGGCCTTCAGGTAGGTTCCCGCGTGAAACGAGGGATTCCGGTTCGTGCCCGTGTTGCGGAAAAAGAGGATATGTCCCGCAGAATTGCCGCAAACGATGTCCAGTTGGCCGTCGCCGTCCCAATCGACGAGTGTCGGGGTGACGAGCGAACCGGCATACAGGGCCGGGTTTTTCTCTTTCAGGGTGACGGGATTGGCATATACGGGGCGTCCGTCGGGGGTGAATTTTCCCGTGAAGCGGTAATAGAAGGCCCCGCCTTCGCCCGTCGCCAGCAAGTCCACGTACTCTCCCTGTTCGTTCGGGTAGACGACGGGCGTCGGCCAAATGGTCGGATGGCGCAGCGCGTTGAACTTTTCATCCACGATATGGCGTTTGGGCTCACAGGTTCCGTCGGCCTTTCGTTTCAGGAAATAGAGCCCTCCGTAGGACGAGCCGGTGATGATTCCGTCCTGTCCCGGGTAGCGGATCACGTCGATGCCGTTCGAGGACCCGAAAATCTCTTTTTCGGAGGCGGCGATGAACAGCGGTTCGGAAGCCTTGCCGCCCGGGAATTTCGGGTAACTGAATGAAAAGAATCCGTCCGCACCGAAACGCCCCCGCCATACGCCCGTCCCGTCGTACGGGAAATAGTCGGCCGCACGCCAGTGTCCCGGGGCTTTCGTCGAAGATACGATGGTGCAGGATGCATTGACCCGCAGCGAACCGTCATCCGGCAGTTCGACCGTGATGTTTTTCGGGTTCCATTTCATTTCGGGCAGGGGCAAAGCGCCTTTTTCGAGGAATGCCGCCTTTTTCGCATCGTATTCCGCGTATTTCAGCTCTTCGCCGGAGCACCAGAAGAGATAGATTTGTTTTCCGCGTTGACGGATGCGCACTTTGGTGAGGGCGCCGTCGGGCAGCTTCACCGGCTCTTTGCGTTCGAAGACGGGGACGCCGTCCTCTCCCCGGTCGACGAAGCTGTAACGGAAACATTCGTTCTTGTAATATTTGTCGCCGAGCATGAACAGGTCGGGGTGTTTCGGATCGTCCAGGAAGGCTGTCCCGAGTATTCGGGCCGAGATGCTGTGCAGGGCGAAATCCCCGGTGCCGGTTACGTGCAGACGACACTCCAGCACCTCGGGGTTGGCTGCCTGGACGGCGGTCCCGGCCCATAGGCCGAGAACCGCCGTAAACAGGAGTTTGATCGGAATCTTCATCGTTTTTGTCTTTTCGTTAATCGGCCAGCGTGATGACGACCATGGTGAGCGACAGCGAATGGTTCAGGGTGTAACGCGTCGGGTTTGCGATCCGGACGGGCAGCAGCAGGATTTGTCCGACGGGATAGTCTGCAAAGATCTCCGCGTTGTGCAGGACAAGCTGTGTCTTCGCTTCGCGGCTGCCTTCCGGAATGGTCAGCGTTGCCGGCAGTTTGTCGTAGTATTTCTTGTCGAGCAGCACGCCCGTCTTGTAGATGTCGTATTTGCTGCCGGCATCCCCGCTCTGGGCGTATTGCTGGGCCGAGGCGAGGGAGTCCCGGTCGATCAGCAGATCGACGGTCGCCGATTCCTTGGGCGCCGTGCCGGCCCGGTAGATGCCGAGCGTCGTCTGCGTGCGTTTGCCGGGAGTGGCCTCAGCCGTCTCCTTGCTCAGCTTCAGCGTGAGGTTGTTGTCCGTTCCGAGATTGTGGGTGGCCTGGGGCATGTAAATCAGCGTGGAACCGTATTCGTCCCCGATTGCCGAATCGGAACACGATACATAGCCGAAGGTCGATGCGACGGCACAGAGGAATATCAGAATCTTTTTCATGAGGTCAATCTTTATAACGTATCTGTAAATAAGCTATTTGTATGGTATTACCAGCCCGGGTTCTGCTTGATTTTTCCGGCAGACCGGAGAATCTCGCTCTGGGGAATCGGATAGAGCATCATTTTTTCCTGGAACGTGCGGGACCCGACGGTTTTGGCCGCATAGGTGAATCCCGTTTGGGTTTTCGTGATGCTTACACCCATGATGGGCGCTTTCAGGGCGGATTCGGCATCTGCCTTGCCCCAGCGCCGCACATCCCAGAAACGGTGGTCTTCGAAGGCCAGTTCGATCCGGCGTTCGTGCTTGATCCGGCCGCGCATCTCCGTCTCGTCCGATGCCGCTACGGGAGGCATTCCGACGCGACCCCGCACTTCGTTCACGGCCCAGCGGGCCGTTTTGCCGTCTCCGAACGGATCGGCGTCGGGTCCGTAGGCCTCGTTCATCGCCTCGGCGTAATTCAGGAGGATTTCGGCATAGCGGAACAGAATCCAGGAGTGAACCGAGGTCTGGTTCTTTTCGAGGTCGAGTCCGTCGGTCAGGAATTTCTTCAGGTAATAGCCGGTGGTCGTCGCCTGCGTCACGCCGCTGCCGTCCGTTCCTCCGTCGTAACATTGCATGGTACGTCCGTTCCACTGCGAATTGTTCACGACGATGCTGTATTGCAGCCTCGGATCACGGTCGGCGTAGGGATCGGCTCCCGGGGCCAGCGCATTCCAGTCGAAGGGGGTTCCGTCCGCGTTTTCGTAGGCGTCCACCAGATTGGCCGAAGGGCATGTGCCGGTCTTGCCGCCGTTTGTGGAGATGGGATAATTGTCGGTCTCGGGCGTATTGTTCGCTCCGGTCATATAGGCGAGGATCACCTCTTTGCTCTGGTGCGAAGTCGTGCCGGAAAACAGGTTGCCGTAATTGCCTTCCAACGAGTACTTGGTGAGTTCGATCAGGTCGTGGGCGGCCTGCGCAGCCTCTTCCCAGCGCTCCTGGTCGTCCGTGGGGTTGTTCTGCGGGCTGGCCCAATAGAGCAGGATGCGTGATTTCAGCGCAAGGGCGGCGCCCTGTGTGAAACGGCCGTACAATTTCTGGTCGTAAGCGTACCAGTCGTCTCTCAGTTCGTCGTTGTCCAGCACCTCGTCGATCTCCCCGACGATGTGCTTTACGACCTGGTCGTAGGTGCTTCGTTCCAGGTCCGGATGCGATTCCAGGCTGTAGAGCTTGTCGGTGAGAGGCACTCCGCCGAATCGTTTCAGCAGTTCGAAATACATGTAGGCATTCAGCACGCGTGCCTCCGCCCGCAGCGCTTTCAAATCGGCGCACTGGGTTTTGTAGTTGTTGAGCTTCGAAGCCGTGGAGGTATCGCGCAGGATGATCTCTTCGTAGTTCTCGCTGTTCTGGAGGAACAGGGCCGAGAGCCGGATGGCCCGGTAGCAGTCGCCCCAGTTGTTGTCCGGATTGGTGACTGCGTTCCACGTGCCGAGCTGGAATTTCTCGATGTCGGACCCGATCGGGGCATGATCCGCTTCGTCGGTCGCCGCGGCGAGCATGGCTCCGTCGATGCGGTTGTAGCCCGCGGGGAGATAGTCGTAAAGCGCCATGCCCTGGTCCCTGAGGTTGGCATATGCCTGCGAAACGTTTTTGTCGGTCAGATCGAGGTCTACCTTGTTGTCGGGCAACAGGCCTTCACAGGCGAACAGGGAGAATACGGCCAGTCCGGGAAGCGCCGCGCGTATCGTTTTGGTGAATATGGTCAGTTTCATGTTGTCAGAAATTAAGGTTCAACCCGATTTTAAATGTCCTCATCAGCGGATACCCCGTCTGGACTTCGGCGTCCCCGGCCTTGAGGTGGTCCGCCACGCAGAGGTTCGTCCCCGTGAAATAGAGGCGTATCTTGTCGATCCCGATCCGGCCGAGCAAATGCCTGGGAAGGGTGTATCCCAGCGTGATGTCGCTCAGGCGGAAGAAATTGCCGTTGCGCAGCCAGAAGGTCGAATTCTGCCAGTTGTGGGTGTTGGAACCGGCGGAAAGACGGGGATAGGTGGCGCTTTTGCGCGTGTCGATTCCCTGCTCGGGATAGTAGGCCCAGCGTTCGAGCGCCCATTCCGTGACATTGCCCGTGCCGTTCTGGAAGGCGTTGTTGCGGGTATTCATCACGCCGACGGTGCGGTGGGCGGCCCCGTAGCCGGAGATTTTGAGGTCGAAACCCTTGTAGGCCGCGCCGAGGGTGATGCCGTAGGTGATTTCGGGAACGGCCGTGTAGCGCCCTCCCTGGTAGGCGATGTCGTTGTCGTCGATATAACCGTCCTTGTTCAGGTCCATGTAACGGATGTCGCCCGGCTGTACATTGGCGTAGAGCGACTGGGGCGCTCCGGGGGCGTTGACCTCGTCCCAGGACTGGTACAGTCCGTCGGCCTGCAGCACGTTGAACGTCCCGATGGGATGGCCCGTCAGGCGCTGGTATGCGTAAGCGGTCGGGGCTTCGTTCATGTTGAGGATCTTGTTGCGGGCGTACGAGAAGACGGGATTGACGTAATACGAGAATTCACCGATCCGGTCGCTCCAGTCGAGGCTGATTTCGACACCGTGGTTGGAAGCCTTGCCCTGGTTGATGTTCGTGTCCGAAAGGATACCGAAATACTCCGGGACGTTGGCTTTCGTGAGGATGTCGTAACGCCGGTCGTAGAACACGTCGACCGAAGCGTTCAGCCGGTTGGAGAAGAAACGTCCGTCGATTCCGATATTCGCACGCAGGAGTTTTTCCCACGCCGCGTCGGGATTGGCGATATAGTACTCGTAGAGCACGCTGTTCGTGGCGGTTCCTTCCCAGCCGAAATGGGGACCGATGGTTTTGCTCTTGTAGTACTGTTGGTACATGAAATAGTTGGATGCCGTTTCCAGGTCGGCCATTCCGACCAGTCCTACCGATCCCCTCACTTTCAGATAGTCGATCCAACCGGTCTTTTTCAGGAAGTTTTCATTGGAAGCCACCCATGCCAGCGAAAGGGAGGGGAACCATCCTATGTTGTTCTTCGGGGCGTAGGGCGACATGCCGTTGACGGCGTACCCGATCTCTGCAAAATACCGCGAATCGTAGTTGTAGCTGAAGTGTCCGGAGAATCCGCGGGTGTAGGTCGGCACCTGGGTCCCCTCGATGGTGTATTTGTCGCCGTGGTACCCGAATGAACCCGACACATGGTGCTTGCCGAACTCCCGTTCATAGGTCAGCGCGATCTCCGTGTTGAGCCGGCTCTGGGCCGCGTTGCGGTTGTTGCCGGTATTGGAGATGGTGAAATCGGTGTCCTGCGTGCCTATGGTGGAATACTGGAGCTTTCCGTCGGAGATGTAGGGTGCGAAACGCTGATAGTCTTTGGTTTTGTAGGAGTACTGACCCTGGTGGTTGTAAAGCGAAATCGTCTCCGTCAGCCGCAGGCCCTTGGTGATGAAACCCAGGTCTTCACCGATAGTGATGGTGGCCTGTATATTGCGGTAGTGGAAATGCTGGAATCCGGTCTCCAGTACCGAGCCGATCGGGTTGTCGGGATAGATGACCGTTCCGCCGTATCCGCCGGGAGTCCGGGCCGGGAAGGCATTGGCCGGATATTTCACCATGTTGGTCCACAGGGTTTCGGTCGAATAATTGGGTGTGTAACGGTCGGAGATGTCGCCGCCCACCGATGCCGAGACGTCGAAAATCTTTCCCAGCCGGGCGTCGATATTCGCCCGGTAGTTGAATTTCTGGAAATTGAGATTGGAATTCACGTCGCGGTCCTTGTCCGTGTTTTTGTACAGACCGTCGATGTTCTGGTAGCCCAGTGCGAGAAAATAACGGGCCGTTTTGCTTCCGCCGGAGAAACTGACGTCGGCGTTGGTTGCCGGGGCGAAGGAGCGGAGCACCTCGTCGTGCCAGTTTACGTTGGGGTAGAGCTGGTCGTAATGTTCGATCGTACCGTCGTTTCCGTTCTTATAGGCGTTGAGCTGCGCTTCGGTGTAGTAGGGATTCCATTTGCCCATATCGTTGCTGACGGCCTCGTTGTACAGCGAGGCATAGGTATACGAGTCGATGAATTTGGGCAGCGATACCGCCTCCTGCCATCCCCGGTTCAGGCTCACTTTCACTTTGGGTTTCCCGATCGTGCCGCGTTTGGTCGTGACCCAGATCACGCCGTTGGCTCCCTTGATGCCGAACTGGGCCAGCGCCCCGGCGTCCTTGAGTACCGAGATGGACTCGATCTCCATCGGGGAGAGGCGGTCCATGGGGGCTTCGAATCCGTCGACGTAGATCAGCGGCTTGCTGGTGTTCCACGACCCGAGGCCGCGGATATAAAACGTGGGGGAATCGTTGCCGGGTTCGCCGGAGGTCTGTTCCACGGTCAGTCCGGAGAGCTTCCCGGAGAGAATCCGGCCCGCATTCGACACGAACTCATCGTTCAGGTCGTCGCCCTGTATGGTCGAAACGGCGGATGCCATGCTGAAGCGATTCCGGAAGCCGGAGGGAATGGTGAGATTGCGCTGGAGGTCGTCCTCTTTCAGCGTGACGGTCATTTTATCCGAGAGGCGCCCGAGGGTCTGGGGTATGTATCCCGGCATTTCGATCCGCAGGGAGGTTGCATCTTCGATGCGGAACCGCCCTTTGTCGTCCGTCGTTGCTGTTTTGCCGCCGGATGTGACGACGGCTCCTACGATCGGGAAGCCCGATTCGTCCACGACATGTCCCTGTGCGGCACGTTGTGCATAGGCCTGGCCGCCCACCAGCAGCATCAGACCCGTCAAGACGCCGCATATCGTGGTCCTGAGGTTGATTTTATATGTGTTCATCGAATTGGTTTCTATTGGTTACACATGGTCCGTTAATAACCGGGATTCTGTTGCAGATACCCCTTGTCCACCTCTTCCTGGGGGAAGGGGTGCAGGTACATGGCTTTCGACCATGTTCGTTTGTCGTGCAGGGCCAGATAATAGAAATCGTAGCCGGTTTTCGAGGCGTTCTGCACGTAGCGCAGGGTGTGGAGCTGCTGTCCGAACTTTTCGTCCGCGATTTTCCATCGGCGGCAGTCGAAGAAGCGCTGCCCTTCGGCGAAAAGTTCCACGGCCCGCTCCCGGCGCACCTGGGCCCGGAAAGCGATGTCGTCCTTGCTCTCCTCCGTATTCAGATTGCGCAGGCCGCCGCGGTTGCGGATCACGTTCAGGGCTTCGATAGCCGTGTACCGGGCGCCTTCCACCCGGCCGGTCGGTCCGTAGTATTCGTTCACGGCTTCGGCGTAGTTGAGGTAGAATTCGGCCAGGCGGAACACGATCCAATCCTGCATCTTGGTGGAACTGCTGTAATTGTAGTGGAACTTGACCATCGGGCAGGCTCCGTACATGTCGGAGGTGCCCATGTTGTCGTCGATCGAATTGAACGGCCATTTGGCATAGTTTCCGGTTGCCGAGAAATTGGGCGCAGCTTGTCCGACCGGCCAGCAGCATTGCGTGAAACGGGGTTCCATCTCGTTGACTTTTTCCGTGTATTCGGAGAACGGGTGGCGTTCCTGGAACGAGGTGGGCCATGTCTGGTCGGAACCGTCCGCTTTGCGGAAATTGTAGATGATGCTCTGCATGACGGAAAGGCCGCGGCTGGTGAATTTCCAGTAGATGCCATCCGTAAATCCGTTGTTGCTGTCGCTGTAACCCTTGTTGGCCAGGATGATCTCCTTGTTGTCCTTGACGGAGGTCGCGTAGCCGTAGGCATTGTGCTTGGCGTCGGTCTCTCCGCCCTCGATGTCCTCGGGCATGACGAGCGATACGCCGCCCTTCGTGGACGCCCATACCAGCACGTCGTTGGCCGCTTTGGCCGCTTCCAGCCAGCGTTCTTTGCTGTATCCGCCGAGGCAGACGTATTCGGGGTGGTCATAGGAGAGCACCATGTCCGCCGCACCGCTGTTGAAGAACGGGCTCGCTGCGAAGAGCAGCACCCTCGATCTGATGGCCAGCGCGACCCCTTTGGTGATCCGGCCCCGTTTGTCGGAAGAGTAGACGTCGGGAAGGATCTCCTTGGCTTCGTCGCAGAGAGACAGGATAAAGTCGATCACGTCTTGCACGCTGCTCCGGGAAATGGCCATTTCGCTGGGAGCCACGCCGGTGCTGAACGATTCGCGGACGATCGGCACGCCGCCGTAACGCACGAGCATCTCCTGATAAGCCAGCGCGATCAGGGTTTTGGCTTCGGCCTTCATCTGCGATTTCTCGGTATCGCCGATTTCGGAGTCGGGAACCTTGTCGAGGTTTTCGAGGAATACGTAGGCGGCGCGGATTCCTTTCCAGCGGAATCCGAATCCGTCTTCCTGGTTCTTGGCGCTGCTCGTCGGGTCGAAACCGGACGTGTTGACATACCAGCCCCAGCTGGCGCCGCGGACATTGCAGCCCTCGTCGGTGATGCTGGCCAGGGTCGAACGGGCGAACTCCGTGCTGAACTGGGTGGCGGCGGGATTTCCGTTGGTGAACGGGAATCCGCGGGGGATCAAGGTGTGATAGACCTGATACAGATAACTTTCCGCATAAAGCCTTTTGGAAAAGATCGTATCGATCGTGATTTCGGAACTGGTCGGTTTTTCCAGAATGTCGAGGCACGATGTCGTCGTGAACAAACTCGAGAGAAACAGTGCCGCAACGACGAACAGGTGGATTTTGCTTTTCATGGGTTTTCTGGTTACGGAGTTAGAAAACAAGTTTGACACCTACGTTGTAGACCTTCTGCATCGGGTAGAAACTTCCGATGCCGGAGGGTGCCTCCGGGTCGAAATTATCCATGCCCGTGATCGTGAACAGGTTGGTGCCGCTGACATAGAACCGGACGGAGGTGATGCCCGCATTCTTGAGTGTTTTCGATTTCAGCGTGTAGGCGATCTCCAGGTTGCGCAGGCGCAGGTAGGAGGCGTCGTAGAGCCAGAACGTGGAGAGCGGGTTCTGGTCGAGGAACGAGGGAGACGACACGTTGTCGGACAGAATGCGCGGATAGGTGATCTTCTCACCGGCGAGATACCGCTCTTCGGTCCAGCGTCCCATGTGCCATTTCTGGGCGCTCCGGGTGTAATACAGCGGGCAGACGGCACTCTGTTTCAGGTAGAGCGAGACGTTTGCGGCACCCTGCAGCAGGGCGCTGACTTCGAAGCCTTTCCATTGGAACCCGAGGTTCACGCCGAACGTGATTTCGGGATAGGACCCGTAACCGATTGTCACCCGGTCGTTCGTATCGACGATGCCGTCGCCGTTGACATCGATGAAATTCAGCTCGCCTTTGGCCCACCGGTCGCCGCCCCAGCCGTGTGCGGGCTGGTTTTCGAGATCGGCGTCCGTATTGATGAACCCTTCGTTGATGTAACCTTTGTACTGGCCCACGGAGTAGCCCGTTTGCGCCAGGTAGGGATAAGCCTGTTTGGCTTCGTCCATGTAGACGATCTTGTTTTTGGCATAGGAAAATACGCCGGAGACCCAGTATTCGAAATTCCGGACTTTGGAGTTCCAGCCCAGTTCGAGTTCAAAGCCTTTGTTGTCCACGCGGCCCAGATTGGAGGCCGAGAGGGTCGTACCCACGATGGAGGGAACGGTTCCGTAATCCCAGAGGATGTTGTCGCGTTTTTCCCAGAAATAGTCTCCCGTGAAGCTCAGTTGGTCGTCGAACATTTTCAGGTCGAGGCCGATATTGGCCTTCTTGGCCCTTTCCCACGTCACGTCGGAATTGCCGACGGTCCCTTCGGCGGAGGCGGGATAGTACTGTGAGTTTTGTCCGTAGGTTCCGAAATTGTATCCGTTGGAGCCGTATACGAAGGTCGGGGGCAGGTAGAGATAGCGGTCTCCGCCGATCTGGTCGTTTCCGACCTCTCCGTATGATCCGCGGATTTTGGCGTAGGTCAGGAATCTATTGCGGGGAACGAATTTCTCTTCGGTCAGGATCCAGCCCAGGGAGAACGCGGGGAAGAATCCGAACCGCTTGCCCTCGGCGAAATTTTCCGAGCCGTTGTAGCCGGCGTTGAATTCGGCCAGGTAGCGGTTGTCGAAATTGTAGGTGACGCGCCCCACGAATCCCAGCAGGCCTTTGGGCAGGTCGTACTGGAACGAGGGGTTGTCCTGCACCCGCTGGTTGTAGAGGGCTAGGGCGGTGACGCTGTGGCGGCCGAACTGGCCGGCGTAGCTGATGCCGCCTTCCAGGTATACGTTGCGGTAACGGGTACTATAAGTCTCCTTGGCGCCGAAGGCCGTTTCGTCGGAAGCCTTGACCAGGCGGTACCCGTCATCGTGGTCGTTGTCCACCACGACGGTGTATTGCGGGATGCTTCCGGTGGTGTAGGTGACCCGGTGGGTGCCGTAGTCGTCGTAGGCCACTTTTCCCCGTACCGAGAGTCCCTTGACGAGGAACCCGAGGTCGTAGTTCAGGTCTGCGCTCAGGTTGTAGGTGCTGGTATTGTATTCCTGATACCCCTGTTCGAGAATGTCGAAGATCGGGTTGGATACCCGGCGCTCGTAGTTTTCGAGCGGATCGTCGCCCGAATAGCCGGTGACGAGCTTGCCGTTGATCAGGCCCGGACCTCCTCCCGGCACCGTGCGTAACAGATAGTCGAAGATATTGGAGGTGGATGCATTCGGGTAGTTGCCGTCCGTGAAGACGGAACCGAGCCGGAGCCCGAGCGTCATGCCCTTCATCACGTCGATGTCCAGGTTGGCACGCAGGTTGAACCGGCGGTAATCCGGATTGACCGAGAAATCCACGCCGTCGATGTCGTATTCCTTGTAGATACCCTCCTGGTGGAGCATACCGAAGGAGATGAAATACCTGGTCCTCTCGCTTCCGCCGCTCACATTGATGTTGTATTGTTGCTGGGGAGCCGATTTGCGGAGCAGTTTGTCCACCCAGTCTACGTCCGGGTAGAGTATCGGGTTCGTATGGTTTTTCCAGGCGTCGAGTGCCTCCTGCGGGAACGGCGCCTTGGTGCTCTGCTCGTGTGCGAGTCCCTCGTTGTAAAGGGTCGCCCATTCGTAGGCGTTGACCAGTTCGGGCATCATGGTGTAGGACTGCCAGCCGAAATTGGAGGTCAGCGTGACCTGGGCGCGTCCGGGTTGGCCCGTTTTGGTCGTTACGAGGATGACTCCGTTGGCGCCCCGGACGCCGTATACCGCGGTTGCGGAAGCGTCTTTGAGGATGTTGATGGTTTCGATTTCGTTCGGGTCGATCACGTCCAGCGAGGTTCGTTCGATGCCGTCGATCAGGATCAGCGGGGCGGATTCATTGCCGTCGTTCAGCGTTCCGACTCCGCGGATTTTGAACGTGGCTCCGTCCTTGCCGGGCTCTCCGCCACGCTGCACGGCGGTCAGGCCGGCCATTTTACCGGCCAGCGCGTTGGTGACGTTGGCCGTCGGCGAGCGCAGGATCTCTTTGGAGCCGATGCTGTTGATGGCGCCGGTGACGGTTTCTTTCCGCTGGACGCCGAAACCGACCACGACCACGTCTTCGATCGAAAGCAGGTTTTCTTTCAGCCAGATGGTCACATCGCTCTGGCTGCCTACCGGTATTTCTTGGGGAAGATACCCGATCAGGCTGATTTGCAGGGTATCTCGCGAGGCGGCTTCGATCGAGAATTTTCCTTGCCCGTCGGCAATCGTTCCCCGGTTCGTGCCTTTTACTACGACAGTCGCTCCTACGGCGGGCGTCTGCTTGTCGTCGAGGATGGTGCCTTTGACCGTTCCCTGACGGCTTTGCTGGGCCGCTGCGGTAACGAATATCCCGATCAGAAATATGCCTGACAGGATGCGTCGCAGGATATTCCTCCTCCATGTACTGAATAGAATTTTATTCATAGGTTAGTGCATTAGGGTTGTTAGGGAATATACTTTTATTTGTCTAATGGACCGAATGTGTCACAAGCCCGGAAGCCTGCGTTTTCGGGTTTTTCTGCGAAGGCGTTCCATGCGGAAAGCCTGAAAATAGGATGGTCGTCGGCGTTGTGTATGCATGCAGGAATCCGGAGCATGGCCGCGAGGGTTATGATCTCCGCTCCGATGTATCCGAAGCGCATGGCGCCGTGGCGGGCGCCCCGACAGTTCATGACCGGGTATAGGTCCCGGAAAAGTCCGTGTCCTGTCAGCCGGGGTGCGGACCATGCCGGCGGCCGTGTCCGGTCACCGATGGTCCTGAAAATTTCGGATGTCTGCTCATGATAGGTTGATTTTTGGTTTCGGTCGGTTTCTCAAGGGCGGAGTGTGCCCGGTTTGCGGTCGGATTATCTGCCTGCGGGCATCTCCGGGGTCGGGGTCTTGTCTTTTCCTCCGGTGAATTTTGTCAGGATGAATCCGACGAGGAAGATGACCGTCGTTCCGAAGACGATGGTGAGGTAGGTGTGCAGCGGGCTGTGGAAACGGTAGAAGGGCGAACCTTCGTTGATCAGCGGCGAGAGACTCATCCAGGCGATGGTCAGCAGTCCGAGGATCACGGCGATGACCGCATGGGCCCGACGCACCGTCTTGCAGACGACGCCCAGCAGGAACAGCCCGAGCATGCCGCCGCTGAAGATCGACGCCAGCTTCCACCAGGCGTCCAGCACGCCGTCGATACGCATCATCATCAGTCCCATGACGATGCCCAGCGCTCCCACGACGAACGACGTGGCGTAGAGCACCCGCATGCTCTTCTTTTCGGAGAGCTCCTTTTTCGAGAGCCGTTTGGCGAAATCCGTCAGCACGATCGTCGCCGAGGAGTTGATGCTCGTGGCGATGGTCGACATACCGGCCGAGAAGAGCGAGGCGATCACGAGTCCGGTGAGTCCCGTGGGCAGTCCGTGGACGATGAACCACGGAAAGACCTGGTCCGACGGCGTGCCGGCGGGCAGCAGTTCGGGACGCGCCGTATAGTAGGAGAAAAGCGCCGTGCCGATGTAGACGAAGACGAGCGATACGGGGATGTAGAGCAGTCCGCCGAAAAGGGTCGATTTCACGGCGTCGGCCGTCGATTTGGTCGTCATGTAGCGCTGCACGTAGTTCTGGTCGATGCCGTAGTTCTGCATGTTGACGAACAGGCCGTAGATGAGCACGACCCAGAACGTCGGTTCGGTCAGGCTCGCGCCGAAGCTGCCGAGGCTGAATTTGCCGTGGGCCGAGGCGATTTCGAAGAGCTGTCCGGGGCCTTCGGGCATCGAGAAGGTGAGAATCGCGGCGCAGGCAATGGCGCCGACGATAAGGATGATGCCCTGGATGGCGTCGGTCCAGACCACGGCGGCGATACCGCCCAGCAGGGTGTAGATCAGCGTGGCGATACCCGTGCAGATGATGATGGTCTGGATGTCCCAGCCGAACATCGTGTTCAGCGGCAGGGCCAGCAGCAGGATCGAGCCCACACGGGCCAGCTGCGTCAGCAGGTAGCAGACGGCGACGTAACAGCGGGCCCAGTACCCGAAACGCATTTCGAGGTAGTGGTAGGCCGAGACGCTGTTGATCCCGCGGTAGAGCGGAATGAAGACCTTGGCCGCGAGCCACGTAGCGATGGGGATCGAGAGGCTGAATACGAACGGGTTCCAGTTGCCCTTGTAGGCGTCGCCGGGGAGTCCGAGGAAGCTGATGCTGCTGACGAACGTCGCGAAGATCGACATGCCCACGACCCAGGTGGGCAGCGATCCTTCGGCGGCGGTGAATGCCGCGGCGCCCTTGCGGCTGCGGAAGTAGAACGAGCAGCCGAAGAGGGCGACACCGCCTACGAAGATAAAGAAGACGAGGTAATCGAGTAAGGTTATCTCCATTTTTTATCGGGTTAGGGGATTTGGTTGTGTGTTATTCGCCGCATTCGGTTCCCAGGGCTTCGAGGGCCTTGCGGATGCGGGCACGCTCCTCGGCGCGGAATTTCCGGTAGGGGTAGGACATGTAGTCGTCGCAGATACCCAGCAGCGAGAGGGTGCATTTGACGCCCTTGAGGTAACTGGAGCCGTATTTCCCGACGGTGTAGAGCGACGTGCTGATCTGCATGATCTTCTGCTGAAGCGTGTGCATCGTGTTCACGTCGTGGTTGCAGGCGGCGTAGTACATCTGCACGTAGAGTTCGGGGAAGATGTTGGCGCCGCCGTTCACGCCGCCGTCGGCTCCCATCACCACGCTTTCGCCCGTCAGCTCCTCGGGACCCACGTAGAGGGCGAAATCCTCGCGGTCGCCCAGGTGGTAGAGCAGCGTCTGGAAATAGGTCATGTTGGCCGAACTGTCCTTGAGCCCGACGATGTTCGGATGGTCGGCCAGCGTCTTGACGGTCGCGGGTTCGAGAAACACCTTCACGTGCGACGGCATGTTGTAGAGGAAGAGCGGCAGCGGCAGCGCGTCGGCCAGCGCCGTGTAATACTCGATCAGCTCCTGCTGCGAGGGTGCGAAATAATAGGGTGCGGCGGCCACGACTGCCACGGCGCCGCACGTTGCGGCGTGGGCGGCCAGCTTGACGCTCTCGTCGAGCGACGTGTCGGTGACGCCCACCAGGATGGGAACGCGCCCGGCGACCTGACGGCAGACCAGTTCGACGAAATCGTAGCGGCATTTGTAGGAGAGGCTCTGCGCCTCGCCGGTGGTGCCGAGGAGGAAAAGTGCGTGGACGCCGCCGGCGAGGATGTGCTCCGTGAGCCGTACAGTGCCTTCGCGGTCGATCTGGTCGTCACCCTTCAAGGGGGTAATCATCGGGGGAATGATCCCTTTGATAGTCTTCATTTTTTTATGTTTTTGTGTTTGATCAGTTGGTTGTCTTGTGTCGTTCGATCCACCGGATGACGGCCGGATAGGTTTCGTCGCCGTACCTGTAGCGTTCGCGCATCCAGAAGCCGTGGCCTCCTTCGGGATAGATGTGCATTTCGGCCTTCACTCTGCGGCGGTTGAGGGCCCGGTAGAAGGCGATGGAGTTGTCCGGGACCACCGCTTTGTCGTCGTTGCACAGCAGGAGCATCACCTCGGGCATCCCTTCGTGCACCTGTCCGAAAGTGGAGTGACGTTTGCGCAATGCCTCCTCTTCGCTGCGTGCTCCGAGGAGGTTCTCCCGGGTCCGGACGCTGGAATATTTCATCGAGACGACCGGGTAGACCAGGACGGCGAAATCGGGGCGTGTCTCCTCGCTCGTGTATTCCGTGATGAGCGTCGAGGCGAAATGGCCTCCGGCCGAGAAGCCGATAATTCCCACATTGTGAGGATCGACACCCCATTGTGCGGCGTTCCGGCGGATGACGCGCATTGCCTGCTCGCCGTCCTCCAGCGGAATCCCGGGATGGCCGTTCGGCATTCGGTATTTGAGGATCATCGCGGCGATGCCGTGTTCGTTGAGCCATTCGGCGGTCTTGTAACCCTCGTGCGTGATGCAGACCTTCTCGTAACTCCCGCCCGGCACGACCAGCATGGCCTGTCCCGTGGCGCGGGCCGGATCGGGGAGGCAGACCAGCAGCTCGGGGTCGCTGACCCGGATGCAGTAGCCCTTGTCGTTCACGCCTTCGGGTTGCTCCTCCAGTCCGCTCTTCGTCGGGGTTCCCTCCGGGAAGAGTTTGACGTGCAGCGGCTCGGCGGCCTGCGATACGGCAACGGTCAGCAATACGGCGCAGAGAGTCGTGAGCCCCGTTTTCATCGCGTCTGTTTTTGCTGGTTCGCCATTCGGTAGAAATGGCCGTCCTCGGCTCCCAACAGCAGCTCCGGCGTACCGTCGCCCCGCCAGTCGATGGGTGTCGGGCAGGTCGTGTGGCCGGCCAGTATGCGTTCGTTGACGTTGCCCATGTATTCGTACCACACCTCGCCCCGCTCCTCGCGGACGTTGCGGAACCAGGCGGCGTTCTGGCTGTCGACGATCAGGTCGAGCCGTCCGTCGCCGTCCCAGTCGATGAAGCAGATTTTGCGGCGTCCGGATTGCCCGCCGATCCCGTCGTTCAGGCGCAGAAGCCCTTCGGATGCCTCCACCACCCCGTTCTTGGCGCTGTAAAGCGAGCAGTTCGTGGCGTGGAAGATGCGGCGTCCGGGACGGAGCAGCAGCTCGCCGCCGGGTGTGCGGAAACGTTCGTAATAGGCGAGGTAGCCCTCCTGGTCGAGGACGATGAGGTCCGTCAGTCCGTCGCCGTTCCAGTCCGTCGCCACGGGCGTCGTGCGCCATTGCGTGACGAGCGTGCCGGGTTCCGGCGTCCACCAGTTCCAGGCGGGTTTGGGGGCTTCGCCCTCCCAGGCCACGCGCACGGGCTGCGCCGGAGCGAGTTTCAGTCCGTCTTTGCTGCCGAGGTTGCGGAACCATTCGATCTTGCCCCAGATCGAGTTGACAATGATGTCGGGAAGCCCGTCGCCGTCCCAGTCGGCCACGGAGAGCACCGTGTAGCCCCATTTGCGTTCGGCAGGACCTTGTATCGAGCCGTTCTCCCCCGCCTGGATGCGGATGGGTGCACCGTTGACGGTGAAGAGGCGCGGGGCGTCCCATACGGGATTATCGCCGCCCGAGAGGTTGCGGATCAAAGCCAGTTCGCCGGCCGAGTTCCCGGCCACGATGTCCTGCCGTCCGTCGCCGTCCCAGTCGTAGGCGCAGGGGGTCGAGAGGGCTCCGAATTTGACCAGATCGGCCTGCTGGGTGAAATAGAGGGGCGATTCGAATTGGGGCATGCCTTTTTTGACCTTCCCCGTGTGGCGCACCCAGGCCACGCGGCCGTCCTCGTCGCCGACGATGAGGTCGGGATGTCCGTCGCCGTCGAAATCCGAAACCACCGGGACGATCATCTCCAGATGCAGGCGAATCTCCCCGTGTTTATTCGCAAGCGGACGTCCCGCCGCGAAGCGGGGTTCCGTGCGGCTTCCGATGTTCTCGAACCAGGTCAGTCCGTCGACGAACTCGCCGCAGATCAGGTCCAGGTCGCCGTCGCCGTCGAAATCGGCGATACACGGATTCGGCGCTCCGTAGACGTCGATCGGGGCGCCTGCGGCCTCCACCTTGCCGCGGTTGACGTATCCCTTGCCGGTGTTTTCCAGCAGGTAGACGTAGCCGTGCAGCGGACCCCGGGTCCAGCGTCCGAGGCTGTCGAAGGCATTGTCCCAGCCGTAGTCGTCCCACGTGTCGATGCCCACGACGATGTCCTTGTCGCCGTCGCCGTCCCAGTCGACGTAGTTCCACATATTGCTCCGCGACTTGTTGTAGGTGGCGCCGAGCTCCTCGCCTTCGTAGTGCAGGCGGCGTTTTTTGGCGTAGGGGGCCTTGAAGAAATCGGGATATTCGAAATTCTTCGAGAGGACGTAGGGTTTGCCGTCCACCTCCGAGAGGCGGATGTTGTTCATCCCCTTCTCGCTGATGCGCACTGCGGCGGCGAAATGGGGATGGCGCGGCGTTCCGATGTTTTTAAAGAAATAGAGCCCTTTGTACGGGCGGTCGGGGCAGGAGACCAGCAGGTCTTTCAGCCCGTCGCCGTCGTAGTCGACGGGCAGCGGAATACCCCACAGTCCGACCCCCAGGTCGACCGTGAGGTCCGGATTGTTGTATCGCAGGATGTCCGGGTCGGATTGGGACGGGGCGTCACCCCCCCCCCTTGCGATCGGCCGTATGTGACGCCTGGGCCGATGCCGGTGTCGTGACGAGGAGTGCGGCGGCCAGTGCGGCGCTGCAGGTGGCGAGGGCGCTTGCCCTGTGAAGCAGATGGGTTGCCGGGTTCATGGTTTTATGTTGGTTTCTTGTAAATCGTTTTAGCCGCAGGGTAAATGTTTTTAGCCTTCCGCTATTGCCTGTTCCGCACTCCGCAGTTCCTCTTCGGGGGCGCTCTCGACGATCTCGGGCGTCAGCACGATGCGCGTGCAACTCCCGGGTTTGTCGCGTTGTTCGATGCTCTTGATCAGCAGGTCGAGGGCTTCGGTCCCGAACTGTTCGATAGGCTGGCGGACGTAGGCGATGGCGGTTTTATAGATGTCGAAGGCTTCGTTGGTGTCGAAGCAGGCGATGGCGAAATCCTGCGGCACGCGCCAGCCGTTGCGGAAGATGGCGCTCAGTCCCTGACCTGCCAGGGTGTTGGTGGCGAAGAGGAAAGCCTCGACGCGGCGCTGCCGAGCCTCGCGGATAAGATCCTCGATTTTAGCGAGTTTGTCGTGGCGCAGGTGGTGTATGACGGCGTTTTCGCCTTTCCCGTGCGCCTGCATGCAGCGGCGGTAGCCCTCTTCGCGCTCGCGAATGTTCGAGAGGCCCATCGAGTAGGAGATCATCTCGATGCGGGTGAATCCGCGCCGGATCAGCGCCTCGGTCGTTTCGTACCCGGCGCGGCGGTTGTTCAGCACGACACTGCTGACCTCCAGGTCGGAGACTTCGCGGTCGAGCAGCACGAGGGGGATGTTCTGGCGGGCGATGTCGCGGATGATTTCGTCGGCGCCTTCGCACGGAACGACCACCAGACCGTCGATACCCTTGTTGCGGAAGACCTCGATCAGGTTCTCCAGCTTCTGCGGATTCTCGTCCGTACTGCCGAACAGCACGGTATACTTATGTTTATAGGCGTGATTCTCGATGCACCGGGCGATGTCGGCGAAAAACTTGTTCGAGATGTCCGAAACGATGACGCCGATGGTGTTCGTTTTGCCGCTGCGCAGGGTGCGTGCGGCGTTATTGGGTTGATAGTTAAGCTTCTGTGCGACCTCCAGGATACGCTGGGCGGTTTCCTTGTTCACGCGGTAGGTATCCTTGCCGTCGGCCTTGTTGTTCATCACGAACGAGACCAGGGCGATCGAAACACCCGCCTCGGTGGCTATATCTTTTATGGTTACCCGCTTTGTCCGCATATTTTTTGCGATTTTTTGCAATATCTGGGATTTTCTGTTACTTTTGCAAAAGTAATTAAAACGTTTTAATAAACAAATTTTTTTGCGAATTTTTTGATTTTATCCCTTTCGAAATATGAAAACTTACGGTGAAGCGCGTTCATTTATGGAGACTTACGGGGTTCGTGGCCTGGAACTGTCTGACGAAACCGGGCGGTCCCGGGTCTATCTGGTTCCGGACTGGCAGGGACGGGTGATGACCTCGACGGCGACCGGAACCGAAGGACCCGGCTACGGCTGGATAAACCGTTCGCTGATCGCTTCGGGGGTCCGGAAAACCCAATTCAACCCTTTCGGCGGCGAGGAGCGCCTCTGGCTCGGGCCCGAGGGCGGTCCCTTCTCGCTCTACTTTGCACCCGGCGCCGAGCAGGTCTATGCCAACTGGCAGGTCCCGGCGGCGCTGGACACCGAGCCTTTCCGGGTGGTCGGGCACGATGCCCGGCAGGTGCGTCTCGAGGCCCGTATGTCGCTCCGGAATGCTGCCGGAACCCGTTTTGAGGTCGGGGTGGAGCGGCGGGTCGAACTCCTCTCGCACCGACAGGCCGAGGTGTCGTTGGGGCGTGCCCTGTCGCCGGAACTTGCGGTGGTGGCCTACCGGAGCGAGAACCGGATCGGGAACTGCGGTCCGGATGCCTGGACGCCCGCAGGCGGCGCTCCGTCGGTCTGGATGCTCGGGATGTTCACACCGTCGCCGACGACCACCGTTTTTCTGCCCTGCGACGGCGAGGACGTGCGGGCGGCCGTCAACAGCGACTATTTCGGAACGCTTCCGGACGACCGGCTCTCCGTGGCCGGAGGGCTCGTATGCCTGCGGATCGACGGCGCCTTCCGGTCGAAAATCGGACTGCCCGCGGGCCGCGATACGGGACTTTGCGGCAGTTACGACGCGGCGTCGCACCACGTGACGCTGGTGCGCTACCGGCGTTCCGCGGCGGGCGACCGCTATGTGGAGAGCCGCTGGGGTGCGCAGGCCGATCCGTTCGGCGGGGATGTCGTCAATGCCTATAACGACGGGCCGACCGAGACCGGCGAGGTGATGGGCCCGTTCTATGAAATCGAAACCTCCTCGCCGGCGGCTTTCCTGCGGCCCGGCGAGACGCTGTGCCACACGCAGGAGGTCTTCCACCTGCAGGGGGATGAAGCGCAGCTCGAAGAACTCCTCCGCGGCCTGATACCCGGGGGCCTGCGGGCTGTGAAAGAAGCGTTTAACTATTAACCGAAATAACTATGCAACCTCGAACCAACTATCTTTTGGGCGTCGATTTCGGGAGCGATTCCGTGCGGTGCCTCGTTGTCGATGCCGCCGACGGGTCGGAACTCGCCTCGGCGGTGGTGGCCTATCCCCGATGGGCCGAACGGCTTTACTGCGATCCCGCGCACAACCGTTACCGCCAGCATCCGCTCGATTACGTCGAATCTTTGGAAGCGTCTGTCCGTCAGGCGTTGGCGGCTTGCGGACGCGATGTCGCCGACGCCGTTTGCGGCATCTCCTTCGACACCACGGCCTCGACCCCGGCGCTGACCGATGCCAAAGGCACGCCGCTGGCCCTGCTGCCGGAGTTCGCCGAAGAACCCGATGCGATGTTCGTCCTCTGGAAAGACCATACGGCCCTTGCCGAAGCGGATGAAATAAACGATTTAGCAAAGAAATGGAAAATCGACTATACCCGTTACAGCGGCGGTACCTACTCCTGCGAATGGGTGTGGGCTAAGATGCTCCATTGCCTGCGCCATTCGCCCGGACTGCGGGCCGCGACCTATTCGTGGGTGGAGCATTGCGACTGGATCAGCGCCCTGCTGGTCGGCGACACGACGCCCGAAACCATCGCCCGCAGCCGCTGTGTGGCGGGGCATAAGGCGATGTGGCACGCCTCGTGGGGCGGGCTTCCCGCACCGGAATTCCTGGAGGCGGTCGATCCGTTGCTGGGCATCTTCCGTGGGCACCTCTACTCCCGGACCGTCACGGGCGATGCGTGTGTCGGCCGATTGTGCAGCGAGTGGGCGGCCCGGCTGGGGCTGAAGGCGGGTATTGCCGTCGGCGTGGGGGCCATCGACTGCCATGTCGGGGCTGTCGGAGCCGGGATTGTCCCCGGAACGCTGGTCAAGGTGATGGGAACCTCGACGTGCGACATCGTGGTAGGCACTTACGAAGAGGTCGGCGACCGGACCGTGCACGGCATCTGCGGCCAGGTCGACGGTTCGGTGCTGCCCGGATATATCGGTTTCGAGGCCGGGCAGGCTGCCTTCGGAGACTTGTATGCCTGGTTCCGGAGGGTGATGGCGTGGCCGCTGCGGCAGGTGGCGCACGCCGATGCCGCTCTGGAGGAGCGGATTCTCCAGCAATTGACCCTCGAAGCCGAACAGCTGCCCCTGACGGACGAGGACCCCGTGGCGCTCGATTGGCACAACGGACGCCGGACGCCCGATGCCGACCCCCGGGTGCGGGGTGCGCTGGACGGACTGACCCTTGCGACGTCGGCGCCGGCGATTTACAAGGCACTGGTCGAAGCGACGGTCTTCGGGTCCCGGGCCATCAACGAACGGATGCTCGAAGAGGGAGTGCCCATCGACAACATCCTCGCCATCGGCGGCATCGCCCGCAAATCGCCTTTCGTGATGCAGACGATGGCCGACGTCATCGGCGTTCCGATCCGGGTGGTGGCCAGCGACCAGGCCTGCGCCCTGGGTGCGGCGATGTTCGCCGCGGTTGCCGCCGGGCTCTACGGGTCGGTGTCGGAGGCCCAGCGGGCGATGTGTCCCGGTTCCTCGGACGAATATCTCCCCGATATGGAACGTCACGCGATTTACGACCGTCTTTATGACCGTTATCTGAAACTCGGAGGGCGTCGTTAAACGGGTGTTCCGGATCGATAAAAGCCGCAGGCCGCAGGCAAAAGCCGACAAATTGGTTGGTTTTGCCCGCGGCCTGCATCGTCTTAGACAGGCTGCGCCTCGGCAAAATGCAAGTAAACTTGCTTTTGCGCTCGGCTTGCACTATCTTTGCAATATGACAGTGATCAGATTGACCAAGGAATTTTCATTCGAGGCGGCGCACGCCCTCGACGGGTACGACGGGCCGTGCCGCGAGATTCACGGGCACTCCTACCGGTTGTTCGTGACGGTGAAAGGCGCTCCGGCCGAAGATGTGGAAAATCCCAAGTGCGGGATGGTGATGGACTTCGGGGTGCTGAAGCGGATTGTGAACGAGGAGATCGTCTCGCGTTTCGACCATGCGCTGGTGCTCCGCGATTCGGCGTCGGGTGCGGAACTGCGGCGGGTGCTTGCCGCGCGGTTCGGCAACATCCTGACGGTGGATTACCAGCCCACGTGCGAGAACATGCTCGCCGATTTCGCCCGCCGCATCGCTGTCCGGCTTCCCGAAGGTGTTGCGCTCCATTCGCTCAAGCTGCACGAAACCGCAACCTCATTTGCCGAGTGGTTTGCGGAAGACAATGAGTGACCCCTCTCCGAACACAAGTGACGCAACTTAATCTAATATGAAAAAACTCTTTCTGGTCGACGCCTATGCGTTGATTTTCAAGTATTACTATGCTTTTCTGGGACGCCCCATGCGCAACCGCGCGGGGATGAACACCTCCGTGGTGTTCGGATTCGTGAAATTCCTGCGCGACATCCAGAAACGCGAGAGGCCCGACCTGCTGGGCGTGGCCTTCGACCCCAAGGGCGGCAGTTTCCGCCGCGACATCTTTCCGGAATACAAGGCGAATCGTTCCGAGACGCCCGAAGACATCCTGCTTTCGGTGCCCTATGTCAAGCGGGTGCTCGAGGCGATGTGCATTCCGATTCTCGAGGTTGCGGGCTACGAGGCCGACGACGTGATCGGAACCCTTTCACAAAAGGGCGTCGAAGCGGGATACGATGTTTATATGGTGACTCCCGACAAGGACTACGGCCAGCTCGTGCGTGACAACTGCCACATCTACAAGCAGCGGGGCGCCGAGGGAAGCATCGAGATCGTGGGCCGCGAGGCCATCCGCGAGAAATACGGCATCGACGATCCCCAACTGGTGCGCGACATCCTCGCGCTGTGGGGCGACGCCTCGGACAACATCCCCGGTGTGCCGGGCATCGGCGAAAAGAGCGCCTGCAAACTGGTGCAGGAGTGGGGAACGGTCGAGAATATCCTCGACAACGTCTCGAAAATCAAGGGAAAGCAGGGCGAGAAGATCGCCGAATGGGCCGATAACCTGCGGCTGGCCAAGCGTCTGACGACGATTTGTCTCGACGTGCCGATTCCCTTCCGCGAGGAGGACCTCACGGTCTGCGAACCGCATATCGACGAACTGCGCGGGGTCTTTGCCGAGCTCGATTTCAAGGCTTTCATGAACGACCTTGCCAACCTCGCGCCGCCCGAGGCGCTTCCCGAAGGCCCCCGGCAGGAGGCGCAGACCCAGCTGGCCGAAATGGCCCGTGCCAAATCCGCCGCCGCGAAGAAGGCCGCGCTGGTGGGCCAGGGCAACCTGTTCGGCGATCCCGTGGTGCAGATGCCCGAGGTCCGGGAGGTTCCCGTCGCCGAACTGCAGGCCGAAGCCGATGCGATGCAGCTGGCGACGGCTCAGACCACGCCCCACGAATATACGCTCGTCGAGAGCGCCGCACAGCTGCGCGAGGTGATTGCCGAGGTCGGGCGGTATGCGGAGTTCTGCTTCGACACGGAGACCACCGGGCTTGACATCTTCAACGACCGCATTGTGGGTCTGTCGCTCGCCGTGGAGCCGCATAAGGCGTGGTACGTCCCCTTCAGGGAGGAGGACACGCCCGAATATACGGAGATCGTGCGGCCGCTGTTCGAGAATGAAAACGTCGCCAAGATCGGCCAGAACATCAAATTCGATTTGATGGTGCTGCGCCGGCTGGGGATCGAGATCCGGGGCCGCAAGTACGACACGATGATTCTCCACTACCTGCTCGACCCCGAGTCGCGCCATAATATGAACGCCCTTTCGGAGCGGTATCTCAACTACAAGCCCATCGAGATCGAATCGCTGATCGGCAAGGGCTCGAAGCAGCTGACGATGGACCTGGTGAACATCGAGCGCGTCAAGGAGTATGCCGCCGAGGATGCCGACGTGACGTTCCGGCTCAAGCAGGTGCTCTACCCCATGGTCGAGCAGATCGGCCTCCAGCACCTCTATTTCGAGGTCGAGGAGCCGATGATCGCCGTGCTGGCCGACATCGAGATGGCGGGCGTAAGGATCGACACCGGGGCGCTGGCCGTCTATGCCGTCGAACTGAACCGCAAGCTGGCCGAACTGGAGGCGGCGATTCGCACCGAAGCGGGCGAATCCAACCTGAACATCAATTCCGCCCGCCAGCTGGGCGAGGTGCTGTTTGCGAAGATGCGCATCGCCGAGAAGCCCAAGATGACCAAGACCAAGCAGTTCTGCACCGACGAGGACTACCTCCAGTCGTTCGCCCGCAAACACCGCATCGTGGACCTGATCCTCGAGTACCGGGGCGTCAAGAAACTGCTTTCGACCTATGTCGAGGCGCTGCCCCAGCTGGTCAACCGCTCCACGGGGCGCATCCACACCTCGTTCAACCAGGCCGTGACGGCCACCGGACGCCTTTCGTCGACGAATCCCAACCTGCAGAACATCCCCGTTCGCGACGACATGGGCCGCCGCATCCGCAAGGCGTTCATTCCTTCGGACGACGACCACCTGCTGCTTTCGGCCGACTACAGCCAGGTCGAACTGCGCCTGATGGCCCACCTTTCGGGCGACGAGTCGCTGATCGCGGCCTTCGAGCACGGCGAGGACATCCATTCGGCCACGGCTGCCAAACTGTTCAACAAGACGTTGGAAGAGGTGACCTCCGAGGAGCGAAGACGGGCCAAAACGGCCAATTTCGGCATCATCTACGGCATCTCGGCCTTCGGACTGAGCCAGCGGCTCGAAATTCCCCGCAAGGAGGCCAAGGACATTATCGACGGTTATTTTGCCTCCTATCCCAAGGTCAAGGAGTATATGGACAACGTGGTCGAAAAGGCCCGGGAGGAGGGCTTCGTGTCGACGATCTTCGGCCGCCGCCGCTACCTCAACGATATTTCGTCGCACAACGCCGTGGCACGCGGCCTGGCCGAGCGCAATGCCGTGAACGCCCCGATTCAGGGCTCCGCGGCCGACATCATGAAGATTGCCATGATCGACGTCCACCGTCGTTTTGCCGCCGAGGGCATCCGCTCGCGGGTGATCCTGCAGGTGCATGACGAATTGGTCGTGGATATGCTCCGCTCGGAGCAGGAGCGCGTCACGGCCATCGTCACCGAGTGTATGGAGTCCGCGGCGAAGCTCAAGGTGCGGCTCATCGCCGACGCCGGGGTCGGCGATAACTGGCTCGAAGCGCATTGACCGCAGTATATTGAAACTGAAAATCGCCCTCTTCCGGAGGGCGATTTTTTGTCAGGGGCTATTTCAGGCGGATAATTCGCGCCTCGTCGTCCGCAGCGGGCAGCGGAGCGGGCGTGAAATCCGAATACCCCGCGGCGATGGCGCAGAGGGGTTCACAGCCGTCGGGGATGGGTAGGAATGTCCGCAGGTAATCGGCGGCCTTCTCCCCTTCGGGAGCGTCCTTGCGGCGGGGGCGTCCGTTGATGTGCACCCAGCACGATGCCAGCCCCTCGTCGACGCAGGCCAGCTGCACCACCGTTGCCGTGATCGCGGCGTTCTCGCGCCACAGGTCGCTCGACGCGGTGTCGCCCAGCACCACGATGGCCAGCGGCGCACCCGTCAGGAATCCCGACCCGTAGTCGCGCATGTCGGCCATGCGGGCCACCAGCGCGGGATCGTCGACCACCAGGAGACGTGTCGAACGTGTATTGCGGGCCGAAGGGGCCGTGAGGGCTTCGGCGAGGATGCGGTCCACGACCTCGCGGGGGACCGGTCGGTCGGAGAATTTGCGCACCGAGCGGCGTTTTGCAATCAATTCCTTGAATTCCATAATCTTTTGCGTTTTCGTACGGTTCTTGCAAAAGTAGTAAAAAAATCCTATCTTTGGTGTCGGGGTCGTAACGACCCTTTTATTAGTTAGAATCAAAATCTTGAAACCGATGGAATTCAGATTCACCATAGCACTCATCTACGATTTCGACGGCACGCTGGCTCCGGGCAATATGCAGGAGTACGATTTCATTCCGGCCGTCGGCAAGAGCAACAAGGAGTTCTGGACCGAGGCCAACACGCTGGCCGAGGAGCAGGACGCCGACATGGTTCTGACGTACATGGCCCGGATGATCCAGGAGGCCAAGTCGAAGGGATTGTCGCTGCGCCGCGAGGCGTTTCAGGATTCGGGACGCCGCGTGACGCTCTTCGCCGGGGTCAAGGAGTGGTTTTCCCGCATCAACGCCTACGGCGCCGAGCGGGGTATCCGCATCCTGCACTACATCAACTCTTCGGGGATGAAGGAGATTATCGAAGGCACGGAGATCGCCCACGAATTCCGTAAGATTTACGCCTGCTCGTTCCTTTACGACGTGGACGGCATCGCCTACTGGCCTGCCGTGGCGGTCAACTACACCAACAAGACGCAGTTTATCTTCAAGATCAACAAGGGCGTCGAGTCGGTTTTCGATTCGAAGATGGTCAACCGTTACATCCCCGAGAACGAGCGTCCCGTGCCGTTCACGCACATGATCTACGTGGGCGACGGAACCACCGACATCCCCTGCATGCGGCTGGTCAAGAACTCCGGGGGCCACTCGATCGCGGTCTACAACCCCGACCAGAAAGGCGCCCGCAAAGAGATGGCCTCGCTGATTCACGACAACCGCGTGAGCCATGTCTGCCCGGCCGATTACAGGGCCGATTCGGAGATGGACGTGCTTGTAAAGACCATCATCGACAAAATCGACCTCGACGACAAACTCGAAAAACTGGAGGTCGTCCGATAACCATGCCTTCCGAAAAAGTGCGGCATATCTACTCCGGGCGACTGGTGCGCCCGGGCGTGTTCGGCGGGTCGCCCGAGTGGACCGCCGGTCTGCGCCGACACCCTGCCGCGGTCGTTGCCGCGGCCGTCGTGCTGGCCGTCTGCGCCTGCATTCCTTATGCCGGATTTCCGGCGCTCTGCCTCGCAGCGGTGGCCTGCGGGGCGTTCTACGCCGCGAACGAGCCCCTGCAACTCCTGCTGCTGCCCGAAAAGGGCGCCGCCCGCTTTCTTACCCGCAAGGTCCTCACGGCCTGGCGCAACTATTTCCTTCTGACAGCGCCTTTTGCTGCGCTGACCCTCCTCGCACAGCCCCGCTCGGCCTGGATGGCCGCGGCATGGGCCCCGCTCGCGGCGCTGGCACTGCTCTATTTCGTCACGGCCAAATACGCCCGCTACGATGCGGCGGACGAATCCCCGCGCTGGCCGCTGGCCGCAAGGCTGGGCGCCGCGGGATTCCTGGTCCCGCCCCTGCTGCCGCTGAGCCTCTGCCTCATGGTGAGCTATCTCCTCCGGGCCGAACGCAACCTCAACCGCTACCTCTATGATTACAATTGACGCCCTCCGGATTTGCGACGGGGAGCGGACGCTTCTCGACGGGGTGACGATGCACCTTCCGGCAAATGCCGTCCACGGCATCGCGGGCGAAGGGCGGAGCGTCCTGCTGAAAGCGTTGTACGGACTCGTCAGCCCCGACGCGGGACGCATAACATCCGGCGGACACCCCCTGCGGCGGTGCGACGTGGCCTTTCTGGAGGCCGAACCCCGCTTCTGGCCCGGGCTGACCGTCCGCGACCACCTCGATCTTGTGCGGCGTCATAACCCCGAATCGGACCCTGCGTCCATGCTCCGGCGTTTCCCGGTGCCCCTCGACACGGAAGCCGCGGCGCTCCCCGAAGCGGAGCGGAAACGGCTGGCGCTGGTCCTGCTGCTGATGTCCCGCAAACGGGTCCTGTTGCTCGACGAACCCTTTCGCGGACTCGACGTCGAGAGCGCCTTCATGCTCCGGCAGCTGATTCTGCAGCTCGGATCGGACGGCCGCACGGTGCTCGCCGCCGCCCGGCTGGCGGAGCTCGACGGTATCTGCGACGACTTTTACCTCCTCGGCGGCGGCGTTGTCCGCGGACGTTACGAACACTACGAATTTGCCCGGGCGGTCCGGGA
This sequence comes from Alistipes sp. Zagget8, assembly GCA_001941065.1. Lineage (GTDB taxonomy): Bacteria > Bacteroidota > Bacteroidia > Bacteroidales > Rikenellaceae > Alistipes. The sequence goes on along the minus strand of MSHJ01000009.1, from coordinate 9,572 downwards.
AGCGACCGCTTCGGGGATTGCGGAAAAATAAGTATTTTTACGAAAAATTTCACCCCATGAAAATTGTTTTCGCCACGAATAACGCCCACAAGCTCATGGAGGTACAGGCCGTGCTGGGCGACGCCTACACGCTGCTGACGCCCCGCGACTGCGGCGTCACGGAGGAGATTCCCGAAGAACAGGAGACCCTCGAGGGCAACGCCTCGCAAAAGTCGCACTACCTGCGCGACCGCACCGGACTCGACTGCTTCGCCGACGACACGGGACTGGAGGTCGAGGCGCTGGGCGGCGCCCCGGGCGTGCATTCGGCCCGCTACGCCACCGACGGCCACGATTTCGAGGCCAACAACCGCCTGCTGCTGAAAAACCTCGAAGGCGTGGAAAACCGCCGGGCGCGTTTCCGCACGGTCATTTCGCTGCTTCTCGGCGGCGAGGAGCACCTTTTCGAAGGCATCGTCGAGGGCCGGATCATCGACCGCGAAACCGGGCACGAAGGTTTCGGTTTCGACCCGCTGTTCATCCCCGACGGCTATGCGAAGACCTTCGCCGAGATGACCACCGACGAGAAAAACGCCGTCTCGCACCGCGCCCGCGCCGTGCGCAAACTGGCCGAATTCCTCCATTCGATTGAAAAATAGCCGTATGAAAAACGTCAACTGGGGAATCCTGGGCTGCGGCGACGTCTGCGAACGCAAGAGCGGTCCGCCGATGTACAAGACCCCGCATTCCGCCCTTGCGGCCGTCATGCGCCGCGACGCCGCGAAGGCCGCCGATTTCGCCCGCCGGCACGGTGTTCCGAGGAGCTATGGCGATGCCGATGCGCTGATCGCCGACCCCGGCGTGGACATCGTCTACATCGCCACCCCGCCCGACAGCCACCGGGAACTCGCCCTGAAGGTGCTGGCCGCCGGAAAACCGGTCTACGTCGAGAAACCGATGGCCATGAGCCATGCGGAGTGCCTCGACATGATGGCCGCGGCGGAACAGTCCGGGCAGAAGCTCTTCGTCGCCTACTACCGCCGGGCGCTGCCCTATTTCCTGAAAGTGAAGGAGCTCATCGACGACGGGGCCATCGGCGATCCGCAGTGCGTCGAGGTGCGCTATTTCCGCCCGGAGAGTCCCGGGGACCGCGATTCGGCCCGCCTTCCGTGGCGGCTGCGCCGGGAGGTCGGCGGGGAGGGCTATTTCTATGACATGGCGCCCCATACGCTCGACATCCTCGATTTCCTGCTCGGGGAGATCGCCGATGCCCGGGGACACAGGGCCAACCGGGGAGGATTTTACGACGTGGCGGACACCGTGACGGCGGCATTCCGGTTCCGCTCGGGAGTCCTTGGCACGGGGGCATGGTGCTTCGTCGCTCCGCCGTCCGCGGCCGAGGATACGGTGGCCATTACGGGGCGCAAGGGGTCGGTGCGGTTCAGCACGTTCGCTTTCTCGCCCGTCGAACTGGTGACGGCGCAGGGCGTCGAACGATTCGAAATCGCACCTCCGGAGCATATTCAGGGCCCCCTGATCGAAACGATCGTCCGGGAGCTGCGCGGCGAGGGGGTGTGCCCCTCCACGGGAACCTCCGCGGCGCGAACTTCCCGGGTGATGGATGAAATAATGAAAGAATAAAACGTTATCTTTGTGCCCTATGGAAACGAAGAATTACGACAAGGAGGAGCGTTTCGACCCTGCGACCGTCGAGGCGCTGAAGCTCCATTATACGGAAATCCTGCGCCTGCTGGGGGAAGACCCCTCGCGCGAAGGACTGCTCAAGACCCCCGAACGTGTGGCTAAGGCCATGTCGTTCCTGACGAAGGGTTACGACGAGAATCCGCTCGAGATCATCCGCTCGGCGACGTTCCGCGAAGAATACCGGCAGATGGTGCTGGTCAAGGACATCGAACTCTACTCGCTGTGCGAGCACCACATGCTGCCGTTCTACGGCAAGGCCCATGTGGCCTATATCCCCAACGGCTACATCACGGGCCTCTCGAAGGTGGCCCGCGTGGTGGAGTGCTTCGCCCGCCGCCTGCAGGTGCAGGAGCGGCTGACGGTGCAGATTCGCGACTGCATTCAGGAGGCGCTGAACCCGATGGGCGTGGCCGTGGTGATCGAGGCCAGCCATATGTGCATGCAGATGCGCGGCATCGAAAAACAGCAGTCGGCCACCACGACCTCGGCCTTCACGGGCGTTTTCCTCTCCAGCCAGCGGACCCGCGAGGAGTTTATGACCCTCATTTCGCACCGGTACCGTTAATCCGGAATACACATCCATAAAAAGTCCGCACAGCTGTCTGTGCGGACTTTTTTTTCAGGCCCGGACCTTATTCCCGTTTCAGGCCGATCAGGAGGCTGTTCAGCGTCTTGCAGAGCGCATGCTGCGACAGGGGTTTGGTCAGGAAATCGTTGCACCCGGCTTCCCGGGCCAGTTCGGGTTCGTTGCCGTAGGAATAGGCGGACATGGCGATTACGGGGACGGCGGGCGCTATCTTGCGGATTTGGCGCGTGGCCTCCAGACCGTCCATCACCGGCATCCGGACGTCCATCAGCACGGCATCCGGCTGCACGTTCCTGAATTGCTCCACGGCTTCCGCACCCGTGACGGCCCGCACCAGGTTGAAACGCCGTCCCAGCACCGCCTCGATCAGCCTGAAATTCATGTCCGAATCCTCCGCCACGAGCAGCGTCCAGCCGTTCCCCTGCGCGGCCTTTCCCTGTGCGGCGTCGCAGCCGTCGGCATCCAATGATCCCCGGGGTTCCACTGGAATCGAGAAATGGAAACGGGTTCCCCGGCCCTCCTCGGAGTCCACGCCGATCGTGCCGTCCATGCGTTCCACGATCATCTTCGAAATGGCCAGCCCCAGTCCGGTACCGGCGGCGAAATCGTTGAGTTTGACGAAGCGGTCGAAAACGTCGCGGACCTTCTCTTCGGGAATGCCCACGCCCGTATCCTCGACATAGAACTCCACGCGGTCGCCTTTCAGGTCGAAGCCGAAGCGAATCGAGCCCTGCTCGGTGAATTTCGCGGCGTTGTTCAGCAGGTTGGTGATGACCTGTGCGAGGCGGTTCTGGTCGCAGACGATCTGCACGTCGTCGTATTTCTTCTCGAAAACGAGCTTCACACCGGGCTTCACGCGGGTCTTGTGCACCTCGAACTCCGAGCGGCATAGGTCGTTGAGGTTTATCGGCCGGAACCGGAATTCGAGGGTACCGGCCTCGATTTTCGAAATGTCGAGAATGTCGTTGATCAACTGCAGCAGCAATTCGGAATTGGTGTCGATGATGTCGGCGAACTGCCGCTTCTCCTCTTCGGTTTCGGCCGATCCGATCAGCTTCGCAAAACCCACGATGGCGTTGAGCGGCGTGCGTATCTCGTGGCTCATGTTGGCCAGGAAGGCCGATTTGAGCTTGTCCGACTCCTCGGCGCGGATGCGTGCCTCGACAATCTCCAGCTCGGCATTTTTCTCGTCGGTGATGTCCCACGACACGCCGATGATCAGCGGCAGGCGGTTCTCGACCGGGACCAGCGATTTGGAGGTGTTGACGATGCGCGTCTCGCCCGCGACGTTGACATACTCCTCGACAAAGGTCACGCGTTCGCCCGTGCGCAGCAGTTCGAGGTCGTCGCGGCGGAAGCGTTCGGAGTCCTTCGGATTGGGGAAGATCTCCAGGTCGGTATGTCCCAGCGCCCGTTCGGCCGGAATGCCCGAATACTCCTCGAACGCGCTGTTCCAGTAGAGGTAGCGGAACTCGTTGCCGGGGTCTTTGACGAAGAGGTAGACCGGGATGTTGTTCAGGATGCTGTCGAGCACCGAATTCATCTCCTTGACCTTGTTTTCGTGCTGGATGCGCAGCGTCACGTCGCGGCCGAAGAACCAGACGATCTCGCGCTCCTTGAAATGGTCGTAGATGATGTAGGCGACGATGTCCCACGCCACGATGTTCCCCAGGTCGTTCTTGAAACGCACGGTGTATTTGTGCGAGCCGTTGTCGCGGCGGATTTTCCGGAGCCGCTCCTCCCACTGGGCCTTCGTGCCCCGGAACGACCAGAAATCGTAGACCTTGTGTGACGACAGTTCGTCGGTGATGCCGTGGTGTACGCGGTACTGCTCGTTGGCATACTCCATCGTACCGTCGAGGTCGCAGGCGTAAATCTCCTCTTCGACGTTGTTCAGGGCATATTTGACCATATCCAGCTCGTACTTGGCCTTCTCGGCCTCGGTGATGTCGCGGCAGATGCAGAGCGCATGCTCGTCGTCGAGCGGCAGGATGCGGTTCTCGTAGTTGCGGGTTTCGCCGTCGAGCGTGATGTCGTGGTGCGACGCGGAGCCGTGCCCCGTGGCGAAGACGTTGTCGAGGTTATTGCGCACGTTGCGGCAAGCCTCCGGCGAGAGCACTGCCTGAATGTTCCGGCCGATGAACTCGCTGCTCGAGACCCCGACGTGGTTGGATGCTTCGGCGGAGACCAGCTCGACGAGCGTTCCGTTCCGGTCGAGCACGGTGAGCATGTCGGGGATCGAATCGAGGATTTCACGGGCGAACCGCTCCCGGAACCGTACCGGGGTTTTGGATTCCGCTCCCTGCAGCCGTTCGAGCTCCTCGATCCGGCGAATCAACTCCTCGCGGGAGCAGTTGTCATATCGGCCCATATTTGTTGATTGAAGATTATACACTGCGCAACAGACAAAGATAACAATTTGGGCGCAGGAAAAACGACGTATGCGACAAAATTTCCGGAAACGCTGAAAATCATCGTCCTTGCCGCTGTAAATCAACCGGATTCTCTCTGAAACAGTTCCCCCGTATGTTGCGAATGTCCGCTGCCGGAACGGGCTGGAACTCCTCCGGTTTTTTGTGTCTCGGAAACGGCTTTTTTATACACGATTCAGGCTCTGTTTCGGGAAACTCACGCGCGGGGAACGGAATTTGAAACGATGGTCGGGACAGCAAACCAAAAAAATTTAAACAACCATGAACGTCAAAAAATTACGTTACTTTGCGTTCGCACTCATTGCAGTTGCGTTCTGCGCGTGTCAGAAGGAGCCTTCGACGTCGGACCTTCACCGGGATTATCTGGTCTACACCGCCCACGACACCGACACCGATTTCGCCGCCATCGACACTTACTATGTTCCCGACAGCATCCTGGTGATCGGGAACAGCGACAAAACCGAATACTGGAAAGACGCCGACGCCCTGGAGATCATCAACACGGTCGCCGGCAGGATGAACGATGCCGGATATACCCGCACCGATGACAAGGATGCCGCCAACGTGGGTATCCAGCTCAGCTATGTCCAGAAAGTGACCTATTTCGTGGGTTACGACTATCCCTACTGGTGGTGGTACTACCCCTACTACTGGGCTCCCGGATACTGGGGCGACTGGGTCGGCTGGCACTATCCTTACAGCGTTTACTACGGATACACGGCCGGATCGCTGCTGCTGGAGATGCTGGACCTCGAGGCCGACCAGGAGACCGGCAAGAAACTGCCCGTCGTTTGGGACAGCTTCATCGGCGGTCTGCTGACTTCCGATGCGGAACTCAACCAACAGCGCACGGTCGCCGGCGTCGAGCAGGCTTTCGAGCAGTCGCCTTATCTGGCAAAATAGTTTAACAGCAAAAATTCGTCCGATTATGAAAACATCGAAATACATTAAAACCATCGCTGTCTGCGCCGTTATGCTCGCCGCGGCCCTGCCGGGCAAGGCGCAGATATTTCCCAACACCTACATCAACATCGACTGGCAGCTGGGTGTGCCTCTGGGCTCCGATTTCGCCGACAAGACCTCGGGCTGGGGCATGAACTTCGAAGGCGGCTATTTCGTGACGCCGGCCATCACCGTGGGTCCGTTCATCTCCTACCAGACTAATCTGCAAAGCATTTCGCGCCAGACGCTCGACCTGGGCGGCGGCTCGGCGCTGACCACCAACCAGAAACACGCCCTGTTCCAACTGCCGTTCGGTGTTACGGGACGTTACAACTGGCTTACCGACAGTGTATTCCAACCCTATGCCGGGCTGAAACTGGGCGCCAGCTACGCTGAAATGTCGTCCTACTATTATGTCGTCAAGCAGTACACCGACACGTGGGGATTCTTCGTTTCGCCGGAGATCGGCATCTCGATTTTCCCGCGCCCCGACTACCGGCTGGGCTTCCACGTGGCGCTCTATTACAGCTACGCCACCAACAGCGGCGATGTGCTGACCTACTCGATCAACAACATCAACAATTTCGGTATTCGCGTCGGTATCTCCTTCTGACGCCATTGGGTGACGCCTCACCGGAAACGCCGGACCTTCATGCAGGGTCCGGCGTTTTCACGTGCCCGGATTTGGCGGTTCCGTTTTAAAGACCTATCTTGCAGGACCAAAATCAGTGGATGTTTAAAAAGGATTCGGCAGCGTAGGAGTCCATGCCGTAAATGGATTCCGTTTTCTCAGCACATCCGGACAAGTCTGTCCGGCCGTATTTTCACATATCCTTTTTCAGCCGTCCGACAGGACGGCACAAACATCCGAAACCATGAACAAAGAAAATAAAGAACCGATTTTCGAATTCGATTTCACCCTGATAACCGACTTTTTCCGCGCCCTCGAACGACAGGGCCCCGGCGGCGACGAACAGACCCTCCGGGCGCTGGAATTCATTCCGAATATCCACCCCGGCCTCCGCGTTGCCGACATCGGCTGCGGCACCGGGCATCAGACCGAGGTGCTCGCGCGGCATCTCGACGCCTCGATCACGGCCGTGGACCTGCTGCCCGGGATGATCGAAGAACTCGGGGCACGTCTGCAGCGTGCGGGTTTGGGCGACCGGGTCACGACCCTTGTCAGGTCGATGGACGACCTGCCTTTCCGGGACGGGGAGTTCGACTTGATCTGGGCCGAAGGGTCGATCTACAACATCGGCTTCGAACGGGGGCTGACCGAGTGGCGAAGATTCCTCAAACCCGGCGGCGCGATTGCCGTTACGGAGTGCTCGTGGCTGTCGCCCCTGCGGTCCCCGGCGACGGCGTATATCCGGGAGAATTTCCCCGACATCGACACCCCTTCGGCCAAAGTGCGCATCCTCGAAAAGGCCGGCTATGTGCCGCTGGCGCATTTCGTGCTGCCGCAGCATTGCTGGACGGAGAATTATTTTGCCCTTGTGGCCGCACGCATCCCCGTCTTCCTGGAGGAGCAGGGGCACAGCCCGGCAGCCGTCCGGATGGCGGCGCTGATGCGTGAGGAGGTCGAACACTACCGCGTCCACGGAACGGACTACGGATACGTCTTCTACATCGGGCAAAAACCCGAAGAGTGACCCCGCCGTCATTATGTGAAGAGGTCCGCTTTCATCGGAAAGCGGACCTCTCTTTTTCGTGCCGGGATCATCCCCGCGAGAGGGCGTCGATCTGCGCCAGTTCCTCGTCGGAGAACGCGCCGTTTTCCAGCGCCCGCAGGTTGTCTGCGATCTGGGCCGTCGAGCTGGCTCCGATGATGACCGACGTGACGCGCCTGTCGTGCAGCAGCCACGCCAGCGCCATTTCGGCCAGCGTCTGACCGCGCTGCCGGGCGAGGTCGTTCAGTCCGCGGATGCGTGCCAGCATCGCATCGGTCAGCACGTCGGGCCGCAGCGAGCGGCCCTCGGCCATGCGCGAATCCTGCGGAATGCCGTCGAGGTAACGCCCCGTCAGCAGTCCCTGCGCCAGCGGTGAGAAGGCCACGAATCCCGAACCCGCCTCGGCGGCCAGCGACAGCACGCCCGATGTCGCGGGTTCGCGGTCGAAGAGGTTGTATTTGTCCTGAAACAGCAGGCACGGCACGTCGCGTTCGGCCAGGTAGCGGAATGCGAAGCGCGCCGCTGCAAGCGGATAGCGCGACAGCCCGACGTAGAGTGCCTTGCCGCTGCGGACGATGTCCACCAGGGCCTGAAGCGTCTCTTCGAGCGGCGTTTCGGGGTCGTATCGGTGCGAGTAGAAGATGTCCGCATAGTCGAGTTTCATGCGCCGGAGGCTCTGGTCGAGGCTCGCCATAAGGTATTTGCGCGAACCCCAGTTGCCGTAAGGCCCCGGCCACATGTCGTACCCGGCTTTGGTGGCGATGAACATTTCGTCGCGGTAGGGGCGGAACGACCGCTCCATCAGGCGTCCGAAATTCTCCTCGGCGGTTCCGTAGGCCGGGCCGTAGTTGTTTGCAAGATCGAAATGCACGATTCCGTGGTCGAAGGCGTAGTGGGCCATCTTCTGCACGTTGGAAAAGGTCTGTTCGCTGCCGAAATTGTGCCACATGCCCAGCGACAGGGCCGGCAGCTGCACGCCGCTGCGTCCGGCGCGGCGGAAAACCAGGCCGTTGTCGTAACGCGACGGCGCGGGTTGATAGACGGGTTCGATCATGGCTGTCCGATTTCAGATTTCAAGACAAAGATACGATTTTTTTGCCGCCGTTCTACTCGATGCCGTATTTCCGGAGGATGCGGGCGATTCGGGGCGTGAGTGCGTCCAGCATCCGTTCGAATCCGAGGTCCGTGGGGTGTACGCCGTCGACGGTGGCTTCGTGGTCGTTTCCCAAATCCATGCCGGGGTCGATGAACCAGATGTTGCTGTCCGTTTCGAGGATTTTTTCCATCCCCTTCCGGGCCGCCTGCCGTTTGTCGGCCTCGAAAGCCCGTTTCTTCAGGTCGAAATTCCCGCTTTCGCGCACCTCGGTCTGGAGGAAGATCAGCGGCGTTGCGGGATGGCTTTCGCGGATGCGCCGGACGAACGGCTCCAGCCGCTCTTCGATCTGCTGCGGCGAAGGGTTCGAGAAGACGTCGAACACAAAGGCGTCGGCCTGGGTCTCCGCGGCGATGCGGGCGAAGAATGTATCGAGTTTGCATTGCCCGCTGGCCCCGAGGTTGATGAATCCGAATCCCAGGGTGCGGCCCAAGCGTGCTGCGTAGGTCATTCCCGGACGACTTGCCGAGGTGCCGTGGGTGATGCTCGACCCGATCACCACGATCCGGTGGCGGAAGGGGTCGGGCGCGGCTTCCAGCAGCGCACTTTCATCGGTCCCGATTTCGAGACCGGCGATTTCGTCGTACAGCGGGAGGTACAGCAGGCACTCCTTCATCGTCGTGTCCATCTGTTCGACGATGGTGGCTTCGTGCTCCGTTCCGGAGTTTTTCGGCACCCCTACCCCGGCGAACATCCATTTGCCGCCGCGGCGGATGTAGAGGTCGAGCCCGCGCTGGGCGATAAGCGTCGTGTTCGCTCCCGGGAGTTTGTTGACGGTCCTCCACCGGGCGCGGATGCTGCGACTGTCGGTGCGGAATGCCACGGCCAGCCCCGTGGAATAACGGTAATATTTCGTGACCATCGGGGTCAACTCCGGATAACGGGCCACGTCTATGCGCTGAAACGCCGGACCGCCCGGCTGGGCCTTGTTGACGATCGTGAGGTTTGCCGCATCCGTATATTTTACCGGCGCATTTTCTGCGGTGGCCATGGCCGGTATCAGCAGGCAGAGGAGCGGGTATATCAATTTTTTCATGCTTCTGTTTTTTGTTTTCGATTCAGCAGCGGCAATATGAATGAAATGACAGACGCCGCAATCCAAA
>MSHJ01000008.1 GCA_001941065.1 Alistipes sp. Zagget8 | reverse complement strand
CGGACTGGCCACGGGGCAGTTCAAGTTCTTTTTCGGGGCCTTCTACCTCTTTTTCATCAACTCGGTCTTCATCGCGCTGGCGACCTATGCCATGGTGCGGTTCCTGAAATACGAGAAGAAAGCCTTTATCGACAAGAACCGCGAACGCACGGTCAAGCGGCTGATGATGGTCATCACGCTGGTGACTTTCATCCCGAGCGTCGTCATCGGCTTCCGCATGGTCCGGGTTTCGGTGTTCGAGGCCGTGGCCGACAAATACGTGGCGCAGGTCTTCAATTTCCCGCATACGCGCGTGATCGAGTGCAACAAGCACTATGCGCAGGGCAAGAAGCCGTCGCAGATCGAACTGCTGCTGGTGGGCGAACCGCTGGGCGAGGAGGTGATCGAGAATGCTCGGACGCAGATGCGCGGTTTCGGACTGGAGGAGGCCGAGCTGGTCGTCCGGCAGGCCAATACCGAGGACAAGATCGACGTGGCGTCGCTGCAGCAGAGTTACCGGGAGCTGCTGGACGAGAAAAACCGCCGCATCGGCGAGATGGCCTCGCAGCTGAAACGCTACCGGGTGACGAACGTCGAGGTGGACGACATCTCGCGCGAAGTGGGGGCCATGATGGAGAACATCGGCGCCATTTCGCTGATGAAGGGCATCACGTTCGACGTGCAGGGCACGCCCGGCGATACGACGATCGTGTGCGTGGTGACGCCCAAGGACCCTGCGGCGCCGATCGACCGGGAGACGCTCTCGCGCTGGCTGAAGATTCGCACCAAGGTTGGGAACGTGAAACTTTTCGTGGAACCTTAACCGCACGGCAGGCATGAAAACGACGGAACTGACCCTCATGCAGCGAATCGGGCTGGAGACTCTCTGGGCCTGTGTCCGCGTGTTTGCTGCGATGCCTTACTGGTTCAAGTACTACGTGGTCGAGAACCTGATCTTCGTGTTGCTCTATTACTGCCTGCGTTACCGCATGAAGGTCGTGCGAACGAACCTGCGCAATTCGTTCCCCGAGAAAAGCGACCGCGAACTGGCCGTCCTGCGGCGGAAATTCTACTATACGCTGGCTGAAATGTTCGTCGATACGATCAATATGGCCAACATGAGCGAGGCGAAAGCCCGCAGGATGCTCAAGATAAAGGGATTCGATGAACAGTTCCGGGCGGTTCACGGCCGTGACTGGATCGCCATGACGGCCCATTTCGGGTGTTGGGAATACTGCTCCCTGTGGGGCGTGTTCGAACGGTCGCAGATGGTGGTGGCGGTGTATCATCCGCTGCGGAGCGTGGTCATGGAGTGCCTTTACCAACGGCTGCGCAACTACGAAAACTCGATGACCGTTTCGATGAAGGAGAGCCTGCGCTTCTACCTGCGTAACCGGGAAAAAGGTATCGACGGCAAGAACCTCGCCATGGGACTTATCGCCGACCAGAATCCTCCGCGGCGTCCCGACAGCCGGTGGTTCCGCTTCCTCAACCAGGATACGATCTTTTTCGACGGAGGCGAGAAACTGGCCCTGCGCTGCCAGCTTCCGGTCTATTTCGTGAAGATCGACCGTTTGCAGCGGGGGCGCTATGAAATGTCTTTCGAGCAGATTTACGACGGCCGGGAAGAGGTCGCCGAATACGAAATCACACAGCGGTACGTTCGTATGCTGGAGGCGGAGATTCGCCGGCGTCCCGAACTCTGGATGTGGTCGCACCGCCGCTGGAAACACAAACGAAATGCCAGTAGCTAAAATCGTCATACTGAATTGGAACGGCGCCGAACACCTGCGCCGTTTTCTGCCGTCGGTCGTGGCCGCCGCGCCCGAAGGGGTCGGGGTTGTGGTGGCCGACAACGGCTCCACGGACGATTCCGTAGCGCTCCTCGCCGCCGAATTCCCTACGGTCTCGGTGCTGCGCATGGATGCCAATTACGGCTTTGCCGGCGGTTACAACCGGGCGCTGGCGCAGATTGACGCCGATTACTACCTGCTGTTGAACTCCGATGTCGAGACGCCCGCGGGGTGGCTCGGGCCGATTCTCGACTGCCTGAATGAAAATCCCGACGTGGCGGTCGCCGCGCCGAAGCTGATCTCTTACGCCGACCGCACGCTGTTCGAATATGCCGGGGCTTCGGGCGGATTCATCGACTTTCTGGGCTATCCCTTCTGCCGGGGCCGCATCCTGCGCTGCGTGGAGGAGGACCGGGGTCAGTACGACGACGCCCGCGATGTCTTCTGGGTGAGCGGTGCGGCCTTCTGCTGCCGGGCCGATGTGTTCCGGGCGCTGGGGGGCTTCGATGCCGATTTCTTCGCCCACATGGAGGAGATCGACCTCTGCTGGCGGATGCAGCTGGCCGGGTACCGCGTGCGGGTCGTTCCCGGGAGCACGGTTTACCACCTCGGCGGGGGCACGCTCCAGACCGATTCCCCGACCAAAGTCTTCTACAATCACCGGAACAATCTGGCGATGCTTTATAAGTGCACCTCCACCGGACAGCGGCTCTTCGTGGCCGTGGCGCGTCCGGCGCTCGACATTCTGGCGGCTTTCTCCTATTTGGTGCAGGGCCGCGGGGACAATTTCCGGGCCGTGTTCCGCGCCTACCGCGATTTCTTCCGCTGGCACAAGGCGCTGGGCCGCAAACGCCGCTCGATCCGCGAGACCCGCAAAGGCTCCGCCACGGAGCATATCTACCGCGGCTCGGTGGTGCTGCGCTATCTGTTCGGACGGCGCACCTTCGCCAGGATGATGCCCTGAACCTGAAATCCGCAACATCGGAAAAGTCCTTTTGTTCCGTGTGCGGTACCTTTGTCGCGAGATGAAGAACAAACCTGCCACAACGAACGATTACCAGCAGCGCATCAACCGGGTCGTCGAGTATATCCGGATGCACCTCGACGAGGCTGTCGACCTGCGCGTCCTGGCCGAGCTGTCGGCCTTTTCCCCGTACCATTTCCACCGTATCGTGTCGGCGATGCTCGGCGAACCCATCGGCGAATTCATCGTCCGCACGCGGATAGAGACGGCCGCCCGGCTGTTGCGCTATACGGATGTTCCCGTCGCGGAGATTGCTTACCGGGTGGGTTACGACACGCCCTCGTCGCTGAGCAAGGCGTTCCGGCGGTTTTTCGGCATCTCGCCCAAGATGTATCGTATCACTAAAAACCGTCCGATGATGAACAGCAACATCCAGCCCGACGCCGAAATCCGGCTGTCGAAACCTAAAATCCGGGAAATTCCCGTCAAGACCGTGGCATATATCCGCGCTCAGGGAAATTACAGCCAGGTAGACTACGGTTCGTATTTTACCCGCCTGTGGAGTTACGTCAAAGAACACAAGCTCTTCTCTGCGGGTATCGAGAACCTCGTGATCTACCACAACGACCCCGATATTTCGCAGGACGGCAACCTCCGCTGCGACGTATGCCTGACCCTGCCCAAGGGACCTGTCGCCGTGGGCGACATCGGCGTGAAGAAGATCGCCGGGGGCAAATACGCCGTGTTCCTCTATACCGGTCCGTATACCGGACTGGGCGGAGCTTATAAGAAAATCTGCGGCGAATGGCTTCCGGAGAGCGGCTGCACGCTGCGCGAGAGCCCCTGCTTCGAGAAATACCTCAACCATCCCGACCGGGTTCCGGCCGAAAAACTGAAAACCGAGATTTATATTCCGCTGATGTGATTTTCGGTCCGTATTTGCACAATTCCGGAGATTTGCCTATTTTTAGGCAAATCCCTTGAATTTTGGGCCTATGAAACGATTGATTGTTTTGCTGTTGACGGCGGTGGCGGCGCTGCCGTTCCGCGCTTCGGCAACCGGACAGGCCGCCGAAACGCTGATCGTGGGACGCGATACGATGCAGTTGTTTGCCCTGCCGCTGGAATCCGCGGATTCCGCGGTGCTCGCCAGACTCGGGGCGCGGCTGCAAGAGATCGACGCTCCCTGGTCCACGGGTTGCTGGCGCCGGTATATAGGCGTCTGGCGGCTCGAAAAGGGGGTGCTGTGGCTCGAGCGGGTGGAAACGATGGAGGGCGAACCGGTCTTCACCGGGGCGGAGCTGTTTCCGGAATCGGCTGCCGGGACGCGGGTCCGGGCGGCGTGGTTCAGCGGCGAGGTCCGTTACGGCACGGGCAAAACGATTTATTACCAGCATGATGGATTTGCCCGTAACCTCGAACGGGAATGGAAGGCGACGCTGAAGAACGGGCGCGTGACCTCCTCCCGGGCCTACCGGAACCGCGGTTATGAAACGGGATTGGATTTTCAGGAGAATGCCCGCCTGCTGGCTGCGGCCTACGATCCGACGGGTTTGGGCGATGTCCCCGACAATCTGGGGCTTTTCGTCTCCTTTGCCGCAGACTCGTCCGGCAGGGCGGTGCATATAGATAAAGCCAGGCTGGTCGTCTCTGAAAAGGGGAACCGGGATTCTCAGAAGATCGAAGACCCCGAAAATCCGCTGCTGAAAGAGGCCCTGAGGGCGTTCTGTGACGTGACGCGCTGGGATGCCTGGTGGATCGACGGAGCCTGGCGGAAACAGTATTTTGTGCTTCCGCTGCGGAAGAACGGGGCGGCATGGACGCCTCCGAAGCTGAGGTCCGGATACCCTTATTTCGGTTCGTAGGGCAGCGTAAACCAGAAGGTCGAGCCTTTTCCGGCTTCGGATTCGACGCCGATCTCTCCGCCCAGCGCCTTGACGATCGATTTCGAGATCGCCAGCCCGATGCCGATGCCCTGCTTGTGCGATCCGGCCTTGACAAACCGTTTGAACAACTGCCCCCGAACCTCCTCGGGAATGCCCGTCCCGGTGTCCGAAACGTAGATGCGGACCTCCCGGCCGCGGATGTCATATCCGAAATCGATGCTGCCCCGGGCGGTGAATTTCACGGCGTTGCTCAGGAAATTGGCAATCACCTGCGACAGCCGGTTGCGGTCGGTATGGAGGTAGCACGAAGGATATTTCCGGTGGAAGCTAATCGTCGTGGGGCTGTCGGCCGGCTGCCTCAGCCGGCAAAGATGTTCCTGCTCCTCCATGATGGTGTTCAGTTCGACGTCGGAGTATTCGTATTCGAGTTCCCCGGCTTCGATTTTCGAGAGGTCGAGGATGTCGCTCACCAGTTGCAGCAATAGCTCGTTGTTGGTCCGGATGATGCGGAGGTACTCCTGCCTCTCTTCGGCGGTGGGGTCGCTTGCGAGCAGTTCCGAAAATCCGACGATGGCGTTGAGCGGCGTGCGCAGTTCGTGGCTCGTGTTGGCCAGGAAGAGCGTTTTCATGCGGTCGGCCTCCTCGGCGCGGAGACGCGCTTTTTCGAGCTGGCGCTGGGTGTTTTTCTGGGCGGTGATATCGTTAACGGTCAATACCATGTGCGGTTTCCCCCCCCCTCCGAGCCGGATATAGTTGCCCGAGATCAGCACGTCGCACTCGATGCTCTGCGTACGGTCGTCGGAGGTGTAGAGAATCATGGGCGCTTCGATTCCCGAGAAGCCCGCCTTCGCCCGGAACGCCCCGGCGATGGCCGACCGCACGGGACAGTCGGCGCAGAGGTCGTGGGTGCCGCAGGTGCCGGCGTCCTCGCCGTTTTTGCAGTGCAGCAGGTTCCCGACCTTCGGCGGCACGGCTTTCGGGGTGGTGCCCGTCATGTTGTAATAGTTGGTTTTCAGAACGTTGAAATCCGGGTCGACCAGCATGACATAGGAAGCCATGCTGCGGAAAATATCGTTGTTGACGCTGTTGCTCACCCTTATGTGACGGCATTGGCGATAACAGCGACAGAATAGAAAAACGCAACCCGCCGCCAACATCACCATTCCTATTATATACAACAGGTCCATCTGATCATGTCGCTTTTATATATTCAAAGATAATCAAATTTCGATGAAATCAAATGGTAAATTGTAAAAAAAGACATCCGAATTGCTCCGGATGTCTTTTTTTATTGGCTGAAAGCGCCTTTATTTATTGATTTTCGCCCATGAATCCTTGAGTGTCACCGTGCGGTTGAACACCGGTTTTTCGGGCGTCGAATCGGTGTCGGGGCAGAAATAGCCCACGCGCTCGAACTGCACGGCCTGTCCTACGGGAATCTCGCGCAGCGAAGGTTCCAGATAGCCCGTGACCTTGACCATCGATTCGGGATTGAGGTTGTCCTCCCAGGTCTGTCCCTCCTCCACGTCGTCGGGGTCCTCCTTCGTGAAGAGCGGATTGAACAGGCGAACCTCGGCCTCCACGGCGTCTTTGGCCGACACCCAGTGGATGACTCCCTTCACGCGGCGACCGTCGCTCGACGAACCGCCGCCCGACATCGGGTCGTAAGAGCAGTGCAGCTCCGTGATGTTGCCTTCGGCGTCCTTCACGACCTCTTCGCACTTGATGAGGTAGGAGTAGCGCAGGCGCACCTCGCCGCCGGGGCAGAGTCGGAAGAACTTTTTGGGAGGCTCCTCCATGAAATCGTCACGTTCGATGTAAATCACCTTCGAGAAGGGCACCTGACGTGTTCCGGCAGCCTCGTTCTCGGGGTTGTTGATGGCCGTGAACAGCTCGGTCTTGCCGTCTTCGTAGTTGGTGATGACCACCTTCAGCGGATTCAGCACGGCCATGCGGCGTTCGGCGACCTTGTTCAGGTCCTCGCGCACACAGAATTCCAGCTTGCCGAGGTCGATCACGTTGTCACGCTTGGCGACGCCCACCATCTCGGCGAAATTGCGCACCGAAGCGGGCGTGTAGCCTTTGCGGCGCAGTCCGCAGATGGTCGGCATGCGGGGGTCGTCCCAACCCATCACGACGCCTTCCTGCACGAGTTTCAGCAGCTTGCGCTTCGACATCATGGTGTAGGTGAGGTTCAGTCGCGCGAATTCGTACTGGTGCGAGGGGAATATCTCCAGCGCTTGGATGAACCAGTCGTAGAGCGGCCGGTGCACGTCGAATTCCAGCGTGCAGATCGAATGGGTGATCTGCTCGATCGAGTCGCTCTGGCCGTGGGCGTAGTCGTACATCGGGTAGATGCACCATTTGTTGCCCGTGCGGTGGTGCTCGGTGTGGATGATGCGGTACATCAGCGGGTCGCGGAACAGCATGTTCGGGTGCGCCATGTCGATCTTCGCCCGCAGGACCTTGGCGCCGTCGGGGAATTCGCCGTTTTTCATACGCACGAACAGGTCGAGGTTCTCCTCGACCGAACGGTCGCGCCACGGCGACGGCGTTCCCGGCACGGACACCGTGCCGCGGTTCTCGCGAATCTGCTCCTGCGTCTGGTCGTCGACATAGGCCAGTCCTTTTTTAATGAGCACCATGGCCCACTCGTAGAGCTGGTCGAAATAGTCCGACGCATAGCGCTCCAGCTCCCACTGGAAGCCGAGCCACTGAATGTCGCGCTTGATCGAGTCGACATACTCCACGTCCTCCTTCACGGGGTTCGTGTCGTCGAACCGCAGGTTGCATTTGCCGCCGTATTTCTTAGCCAGTCCGAAATTGATGCAGATGCTCTTGGCGTGGCCGATATGGAGGTAGCCGTTCGGTTCGGGCGGGAAACGGGTCTGTACGCGTGTTTCGCCCTTGGCGATGGACTCTTCGATGATCTCTTCGAGGAAATTCAGCGATTTCTCCCGAATTTCGTTGGTTTCGCTTGCCATGTGTATGGATGATTATTTCTTGTGATTCTTGCTGTTGTAAACCGTTTTGAGCAGCTTGACGCCCACGACGAGCATCTGCTGGGTTCCCAGGGCCGTGCCGTCGTGATGGGCGGCGAACTCGGCGCGGACCGATACCGTGTCGTTGAAGAACGAGCGGCGGTAGGAGAGCGCCGTGCGGCTGTACACCTTCTGGTCGGTGCGGAAGAAACTTTCCGCGGGGTAGAGCTCGCGTCCGTAACCGATATTTTCCTCCGGGTGTCCGTAGAAGAACGGATGGATGTTGTCACCCACGTACAACCGTTCGTCGAGCGAAAGTCCCCAGCGGCTGATGCGGAATGCGAATTCACCCATGCAGGGCGTTTCCCACGAATGTCCGAAACTGCGGTCGCGCTGGGCCGTGAGCAGCGCCCCTAACTTGATGTCGAAATCGAAGAACGCGTTGAACCGCACGCCCACGCAGGGGTTCAGCAGCTGCAGGTCGACGACGTTTTCCAGTTCCGCGCCTTTCTGCCCGGCGAAATGGAACATCGAGTAGTTGAATCCGTAGTAGAAGCGGTCGAAATAATGGCGTCCTGCGAACAGGATGCGGAATTTCTCGCGCGAGAGTTCCGAATACATGCCTTCCCAGTCGCAGACGAACTCCACATAGGAATTCCGCTGGCCGTTGTACTGCGCCAGCACGCCGTTCATGCGGTTGTGGAAGAACCGGTAGGATTCCGAGAAGAATGCCGTCGAGTAATCGTCGTCGTGCATCATGTCGCGGGTGAAGATACCGGCCACGGCCGTGACTTTGGGGGTCTGGAACTGGTAGTAGAAGACGGGTTTCACCTCCGAGAGGTAGTCCGATTCCGCTGAACCGAAATTCTTGATCATGTCCGCGGCGATGACGAGCGTGTTTTTCTCGTCCCACCGGATGCCGACGCGGGGCAGCAGGCGGGTGGCGAAATCCGTGCCCGAATCGATGTCCAGTCCCGGGACTGCGAACTCGTTGCTGCCGAACTCCTTGTTGTCGAAATACATTTTGAAGTCGGCGCCCACGAGAATCTCCTGAGCGTGTCCTGCGGCGGCAATTCCGCCGAGAGCGAGCAGAAGCAACAGTTTTTTCATAGGTTTGCTATTGATAGAGTCAACAAAAGTAGGGAAAAGATTTTAATTTTATTTACTTTTGACCCCGAAATCAACCGTTCCGAAGCCATTATGCGCAAAATCACCAACGAAGAACTCGGCAGACCCTCGGCCGAGGAGTTCGCCGCGATGGAGAAAATGCCCGTCACGGTCGTGCTGGACAACGTTCGTTCGGCCCAGAACGTCGGGGCCTTTTTCCGCACGGCCGACGCTTTCGCCGCGGAGCATATCGCCCTGTGCGGCATCACGGCGGCGCCTCCCTCCCGCGACATCCACAAGACGGCCCTGGGGGCCGAACTGACCGTGCCCTGGAGTCATTATGCGACCACCGGGGAGTGTCTCGCGCGGTTGCGTGCCGAGGGCTGTGAAATCTATGCCGTGGAGCAGGTCGAAGGGGCCGTGATGCTCGATGCGTTCCGGGCCCGGCCGGGCGTGAAATACGCGCTGGTCTTCGGCAACGAGGTCGACGGCGTGGGGCAGGAGGCCGTGGATATGTGTGACGGGGCTATCGAGATTCCGCAGTCCGGCACCAAGCATTCGATAAACGTTTCAGTCGCGGGAGGCGTCGTTTTATGGGATTTTTTTTCCCGCCTAAGAGGCGGGTTTTAGGGGGCGATGGCAGGCCGTGGTGCCGCCGACCCGGATTTTGCGCATCTGTCCGCGGCAATGCCCAAATAAATTTGCCATTGCGCTCGCCTTGCGCTATCTTTGCCGCGATTTAAAAACCTAAAATCTGAAAAAATGTCAGTAGAAAGCACCGTCCGTGCGGTCACGACTTACCGCTTGACGGAGATGAAACAGCGGGGCGAGAAGATCGCCATGCTTACCTCTTACGACTATTCGATGGCGAAGATCGTCGATGCCGCCGGTATCGACGTGATTCTCGTGGGCGACTCGGCCGCCAACGTCATGGCCGGTTACGAGACCACGCTCCCCATCACCCTCGATATGATGATCTACCATGCCCGTTCGGTCGTGCGTGCCGTCGAGCATGCGCTGGTCGTCGTCGACCTACCGTTCGGCGCCTATCAGGGCAACTCGAAGGTGGCGCTCGATTCGGCCATCCGCATCATGAAGGAGACCGAGGCCGACGCCATCAAGATCGAAGGCGGCGAGGAGATTCTCGAATCGGTCAACCGCATCCTTTCGGCCGGCATTCCCATCATGGGACACCTCGGCCTGACGCCCCAGTCGATCCACAAGTTCGGCACCTATGCCGTCCGCGCCAAGGAGGAGGCCGAGGCCGAGAAACTGATGCACGACGCTCGTCTGCTGAGCGATGCCGGATGCTTCGGCATCGTGCTGGAGAAGATTCCCGCCGAACTGGCGGCCCGCGTCACGAAGGAGATTGCGGCTCCCACGATCGGCATCGGCGCCGGCGGCGGCTGTGACGGCCAGGTGCTCGTGATTCACGACATGCTGGGCATCAACAAGGGTTTTTCGCCCCGTTTCCTGCGTCGCTATGCCGACCTGCACACCATGATGACGGGTGCTGTGGAGCAGTATATCAAGGACGTGAAGGAGTGCGATTTCCCCAACGAGAAGGAGCAGTACTGATTTTTCGACCAGAGCGGCACATCTGCCGCACATCCTTCGAATCCCCGGACAGAACGTACATTGGTACTGCCTGTCCGGGGATTCTTCACGATGCACGACATCCGTACCGCTCGGATCAAAAAATAGCACGGTCTGTTCCCGTTTACATTTTGTTGATAAAAAAAATCGGCGGATCGGCCCGGAAATTAGGCCGTTTCGAAAATAATGATTACTTTTGCGAGCAACAAAAATCCACGTTCATTATGTCTTTTATCAATGAAAGGGTTCAGCCCGAAGGACTTACCTTCGACGACGTGCTGCTTATACCCGCCTATTCGGAAGTGTTGCCGCGAGAGGTCAATATCCAGACCCGTTTTTCGCGAAATATCAAACTCAACATCCCCATCGTGTCCGCCGCCATGGACACCGTCACCGAGGCGCCGCTGGCCATTGCCCTGGCTCGTGAAGGAGGTATCGGCGTGATTCATAAGAACATGTCCATCGCCGAACAGGCCGCGCAGGTCCGCAAGGTGAAACGCGCCGAGAACGGCATGATCTACGATCCGGTGACCATTTCCAAGGAGAACACCGTCGGCGACGCCCTGAACCTGATGAAGGAGAACCGGATCGGAGGCATTCCGGTCGTGGATTCGAATAAGATTCTCATCGGTATCGTCACCAACCGCGACCTGCGTTTCCAGCGCGACATGTCGCGCCGCATCGAGGAGGTGATGACTCCCGGCGACCGGCTGATAACGACCCAGAAGACCGAGCTCGAGCATGCGTCGGAAATCCTGCTGAACAGCAAGATCGAGAAGCTCCCCGTGGTGGACGACGCCGGCCATCTGGTGGGGCTTATTACTTATAAGGACATTACCAAGGTTCAGGACCATCCCAACGCCTGCAAGGACGCCAAGGGTCGTCTGCGCGTGGCTGCCGGCGTGGGCATCACGCCCGATGCGCTGGACCGTGTGCGTGCGCTGGTCGCCGAGGACGTCGATGCCGTGGTGCTCGACTCCGCGCACGGCCATTCGATTGCCATGGTTCGCAAACTGCGTGAGATCAAGGCCGAGTTCCCGTCGCTGGATGTCGTTGCCGGCAACGTCGCCACGGCAGGGGCCGCGATGTTCCTGATCGAGAACGGCGCCGACGGCGTAAAGGTCGGCATCGGTCCGGGTTCGATCTGCACGACGCGCATCATCGCCGGCGTGGGCGTTCCCCAGCTTTCGGCCATCTTCGACGCCGCATCGGCCGCTGCCGCCACGGGCGTGCCCATCATTGCCGACGGCGGCCTGCGCTATTCGGGCGACCTGGTGAAGGCGCTGGCTGCGGGCGGCGACTGCGTGATGATCGGTTCGATGTTCGCCGGCACGGAGGAGGCTCCGGGCGAGACGATCATCTACAACGGCCGTAAGTTCAAGAGCTACCGCGGCATGGGCTCGATCGACGCCATGAAGGCCGGCTCGGCTGACCGCTATTTCCAGAAAGGGTGTGAAAACAATTTCAGCAAGCTCGTTCCCGAGGGCATCGCGGCCCGCGTACCGTTCAAGGGATCGCTTTCCGAGACGGTCTACCAGCTGATCGGCGGCGTCCGTGCCGGCATGTTCTACTGCGGGGCGAAGGACATCCCGACGCTGCAGCAGGCCCGGTTCGTCCGCATCACCGCTTCGGGTATGCACGAGAGCCATCCGCACGACGTGGCCATCACGAGCGAGGCGCCCAACTATTCGAGCGAACGATAAACAACCTACGATAATGCAGGAAAAAATTCTCATTCTCGACTTCGGATCGCAGTACACGCAGCTGATCGCCCGCCGCGTCCGCGAACTGAGCGTCTATTGCGAGATCCATCCCTTCAACAAGATTCCGGCGCTCGACGCGTCGGTGCGGGGTGTGATCCTTTCGGGCAGTCCCTACTCCGTGCGGGACGCCCAGGCTCCGACTCCCGACCTTTCGGCCATCAAGGGCAAACTGCCGCTGCTGGGCGTCTGCTACGGGGCCCAGTTCCTCGCTTCGGCTTTCGGCGGCGAGGTGCAGCCCGCACCCAGCCGCGAATACGGCCGTGCGATGCTCACTGTCGGTGATCCGTCGGATGCGCTGATGAGCGGCCTGCCGGCCAAAACGCAGGTGTGGATGTCGCACGGCGACACCATCACACGCGTACCTGATAATTATAAGCTGATCGCCGGCACCGGGGATGTGCGCGTCGCCGCATTCCACGTCGAAGGCGAGCAGACCTGGGGTATTCAGTTCCACCCAGAGGTCTACCACTCGACCGACGGCACGCAGCTGCTGAAGAATTTCGTCGTGGGCATCTGCGGCTGCGAGCAGTCGTGGACCTCGGAGAGCTTCGTGGAATCCACCGTGCGTGAGCTGCGCGAGAAGCTGGGCGACGACAAGGTCGTGCTCGGACTTTCGGGCGGTGTCGATTCGTCGGTCGCCGCCGTGCTGCTGCACAAGGCCATCGGCAAGAACCTCTACTGCATCTTCGTCGACTCGGGACTGCTGCGCAAGAACGAGTTCGAGGATGTGCTGGAATCCTATAAGAACATGGGCCTGAACGTCAAGGGCGTGAAGGCCGGCGCCAAGTTCCTGGGCGATCTGGCCGGCGTCAGCGACCCCGAGACGAAGCGCAAGATCATCGGCCGCGATTTCGTCGAGGTGTTCAACGAAGAGGCCATCCAGATCAAGGACGTCAAATGGCTGGCTCAGGGTACGATCTATCCCGACGTGATCGAATCGTGCTCGGTCAACGGTCCTTCGGCCACGATCAAGTCGCACCACAACGTGGGCGGCCTTCCCGAGAAGATGCATCTCGGGATCGTCGAGCCGCTGCGCCTGCTGTTCAAGGACGAGGTGCGCCGCGTGGGACGCTCGTTGGGCATCTCCGAACAGCTGATCGGCCGCCATCCCTTCCCGGGTCCGGGCCTTGCGATCCGCATCCTGGGCGACATCACCCCCGAGAAGGTCGAGATTCTGCAAAACGTGGATAAAATCTATATCGACTCGCTGCGTGCCGCCGGGCTGTATGACAAGGTGTGGCAGGCCGGAGCGATCCTGCTTCCGGTGAAGAGCGTCGGCGTGATGGGCGACGAGCGCACCTACGAGAGTTGTGTGGCCCTGCGTGCCGTGACCTCCACGGACGGCATGACGGCCGATTGGGTCCACCTGCCTTACGAGTTCCTGGCCAATGTCTCGAACGACATCATCAACAAGGTCAAGGGGGTCAACCGCGTAGTCTATGACATCTCCTCGAAACCGCCCGCAACGATCGAGTGGGAGTAGGGTATTCCCGAACTGAAAATCGCCGCATACGAGCACGTGCACGTATGCGGCGATTTTGTTTGTCCGGAACATCCTCCGGCGCCGGAATCCGCCGTTCCGGACGGCCGTTTTTTGTTTTTCCGAAAAAAACGCGTATATTTATCAGACAAATATGATTAATCAGTTCTTGAGGTAACGTTTCGTTGCTTTCCGGAACAAACCGACCTGAAACATGAAACCGATCCATTTTGGAAAAATCTGCCTGGCAGGGGCTGCTGCCACGGGCGCCGCTGCGCTTACGGCGTGTTCCGGCGAAGCTCCGGCCGACGAACGTCCGAACATCGTGCTGATCCTGGCCGACGACCTGGGCTTCAGCGACCTGGGATGCTACGGCGGCGAGATCTCGACGCCCAACCTCGATTCGCTGGCGGCCAACGGCCTGCGCTACCGCCAATTCTACAATACGGCCCGCAGCTGTCCCTCGCGGGCAAGCCTGCTGACAGGGCTGACGCCGCATCTGGCGGGCGTCGGCCACATGGTCGCCGACCGCGGCTATCCGGGTTATCGGGGCACGCTGGCACCGAACAGCGTGACGCTGGCCGAAGCGCTCCGGATGAGCGGCTATCAGACGGCCATGTCGGGCAAATGGCATGTCACCAACAACACCGATCCTGCGGGCGATACCTCGCAATGGCCTCTCCAGCGGGGTTTCGAACGGTTTTACGGCACGCTGAGCGGCCACGGGAGTTTCTGGGACCCCAAATGCCTTTTCGACGGCAACACCCCGGTCCGTGCCGACGGGGACTATTACTATACCGAGGCGATCACCGACTGCGCCCGGCAGTTCATCGGCGAGATGTCCGCCGGGCAGGAGCCGTTTTTCCTCTACGTGGCCTACACCGCTCCGCATTATCCGCTGCACGCGCGTCCCGAATACATCGAAAAATATAAAGGGCGTTTCGCT
The DNA here is from genome assembly GCA_001941065.1 of Alistipes sp. Zagget8. Classification (GTDB taxonomy): domain Bacteria; phylum Bacteroidota; class Bacteroidia; order Bacteroidales; family Rikenellaceae; genus Alistipes. Next base: position 49,695 of record MSHJ01000008.1, on the reverse strand, counting down.
GCCGGCTGGGATTCGCTGCGTGTCGAACGGTTCGAACGGATGAAGCGGCTGGGCGTACTCCCGGCCGACGCCCCGCTGCCCCCGAAGGACGGGCAGTGCTACGACTGGGCCGGCGAACCGGAGAAGGAGTGGCAGCAGATGCGCATGGAGGTCTACGCCGCGATGGTCGAACAGATGGACGCCGGCGTGGGGGAGATCGTCGGCGAATTGCGCCGCCGCGGGCTGCTGGACAACACGCTGATCGTCTTTCTGTCGGACAACGGCGCCTCGAACGAAGGGCATCTCCACAATACGGTCGAACGCACCGGCAAACATTGGGGCGACAGGATGATCCCTGCCGAGACGCGCGATGGACGCCCGGTGCACGCGGGCGACATCCCGGGACTGGCGCTCGGTCCCGACGACACTTACGGCAGCTACGGCCCCCAGTGGGCGCACCTTTGCTGCACGCCTTTCCGCCGCTATAAAAGCTGGATTCACGAAGGCGGCGTCTGCGCACCGATGATTGTTTCGTGGGGCGACCGTATCCGCGACAAGGGCGGTTTCCGCGACGGTCTTTTCGGCATCACCGATTTCATGCCTACCTTCCTCGAACTGGCCGGCGGCGACTATCCCGATTCGGTCCGCGGAATGAAGGCCATTCCGCTCGAAGGGCGGAGTTTCGCCGCGACCTTCGCTGAAAACTGCGTGGACACCGCCCGTATGATGTTCTGGGAGCACGAGGGCAACAAGGCCGTGCGGCGCGGGCGGTGGAAACTCGTGGCGGAATACCCCGGCAGCTGGCGCACGCTGCGTTCCTACCCGACGGGCGGGGCCTGGGAGCTTTACGACCTCGATACGGACCGCACCGAGACCCGTGACCTGGCTGCGCAGCATCCCGAACTGGTGCGTGAACTGGCCGCCGCCTGGGAGTCCTGGGCCGCCCGGGCGCAGGTCGAGGACTGGGCGGCGATCGGCGGCGAGAAATGGTAGCGGCGTCCGTAACCGTTCCGCAACGGTTTGTTCGCCCCGATGTCATCGGCCTGTCGCGGCGGTGAAACGGCGGCCGGATAATTTTGCGGTGTGATCGGATGAAACCTCACACACCTGATAACCATATCCTTGAAATTTCACCGGCCCCGTCTGCAACAGACGGGGCTTTTTTTGCGTTCGGAGTGTACGCCGAACCGTCGAATTGCGTATATTTGCAGGGTGAAAGATTTTGCAGCCATAGATTTCGAAACCGCCAACGGGAAACGCACGAGCGTCTGCTCGGTGGGTGTCGTCGTCGTGCGCGGCGGCGAGGTGACCGACACGTTCTACCGCCTGATCCGTCCCCGTCCCAACTATTACAGCCATTTCACCACGGCCATCCACGGCCTCAGTTACGAAGATACGGCCGAAGCCCCCGATTTCGCCGCCGTGTGGCACGAGGTCGAGCCCCGCATCGAGGGCCTGCCGCTCGTGGCGCACAATTCGCCCTTCGACGAAGGGTGCCTCAAAGCGGCCTTCGACCTCTACGGCATGCCCTATCCCGGCTACACGTTCTATTGCACCTGCCGGGCTTCGCGGCGCATCTTCGGCAGCCGTCTGCCCAACCACCAGCTGCACACCGTCTCCGCGGCCTGCGGCTATGAGCTCGAGCATCATCACCACGCGCTGGCCGATGCCGAAGCCTGTGCGCAGATCGCGCTGAAACTCCTGTAAAATAAAAACACCCGGAGCCTGAGCTCCGGGTGTTTTCTGTCACAATCCCAGTTCCAGCTGGAAACGGATCTCCCAGCGGTTGTATTTTGGATCGACGGACTGACTGCGGGCGTTGTACGACATGTCGGCCTGCACTTTCAGGCTGTGGCCGATGATGTAGCGCGTGACGCCCAGCGTGGTCTGGTTCCAGTTCTTGTATCCTGCGAACGGTTGTACCTCGCTGTCGGGGAACAGTGTCGAGTTGCGCAGGGCGACCTCCCATTTGTTCCGGAACAGGTAGCTGGCCTGTATGTTGAGGCCCTGGCCGCTGTATACGAAGGCGTTCAGGTCGTTGTCGAAGAGCGGTTCGCCGCAGGTGCGCCCCATATAATCGGTGTAGAACGCGAATCCGCGGTATTTGAGGATGAAATCGGCGAAATAGGAGCCGAGGTTGCGCGTGGCGTCGTCGGGCATGATCGCACCCCGCTGGCCGCTCAGGCGCGAGGCTTTGTGGTTGTAGGAGTAGGCGCCGGCAATCAGGATACGGGGCTGTTCTTCGAAATCGAAATCCCCTTCGAGCAGGTCGCCCTTGGCCGAGAAGCGCCCCAGCGGGTAGAGTTCCAGACGTCCCGTGTAAGCCATTCCGCCGTTCGACGAACTGCCCCAGTTGCGGCCTTCGCCGAGCGTCACGGAGCCTTTCGCCGAGAGGTCGAAGCCGCTCTTGCGGTCGAGGTTGTACTCGCCGAAGAACCCGAAATCGCGGTCGAGGTTGAACTCGCTGTTGACGATGCTGCGGTCGACGAACTGCAGGGCGCTCGACGAATTGATCCGTGCGCGGTTGGCCTTGATTTTGGTCTGTCCGAACCCGATGTTCCATTTGGGGCTGGGGACGTAGTAGACGATGGCGTCGCGCACGATGTTCATGTTGCCGTTGGGCAGCACCTCGGTGTCGTATCCGGTGAATCCCAGCTGGACCGAGTAGACCAGTTTGGGCGAGTAGATGTAACCGTCGAAGCGGAGCCGGAGCCGTTTGACGCGAGCGTCGGTCTTGGTGAGCGTGAAATCGTCGTCGAACGACAGCGCCACGAGGTTCTGCATCCGGAAACGCATCGTCAGCTCGAACCAGTTGTTCTTGGGACGGAAGGTGATTCCCTTGCCGATTTCGATGTTGGGCATGTTGCGCAGCTGTTCGACCAGGACATCGGTCGAATCGGGCGTAATGATTTCGGTCCAGGGGCGGGCCGTGCGCGTCGGACGTGATTCCGGCTGCGGCTCCCGGGCTGCGGACAGCGACCAGCAGGCGGTGAATAGGAGCAGGATCGGTAATTTTTTCATCATTCGGAGTTTCTGTTTGTTTTCCTTCAGGGACGTGCCGGACAAAAGTACAAAAAATGTGCACGTGTTGCCTATTTCGCTGCAAAGTTGGGGCGCAAATCTGAAATAAACTTGAAATCACGGACTCTGCCGCCGGGGAGTTTGCGATTTAATGCGCAAAAAATAGGATTTGTAGAATAAAATATGTATCTTTGTGCAGAAAACAATCGAGTTTTGTTTTGAATCTTCTTTGGTAAGTGTCTGATACCGCAGGTTATCGCGGTCTCCCCAACTCTCAAAATCGACCTCATTATCCGGCTCTTTTGTTCAGTGTGACGCGTTTGCGGCGTGTCGCGGTTGTTTTCCGTATCCGCAAAAAATAAACTGATTGAATGGCCAAACGAATTACATCGGGAAAGCGAGAAAGAGAAAAACTAAAACAGACAAAACGTCAGGACAAGCAGAAGAAAAAGGAGGAGCGCCTGAGCGGCGGCAGCCGCAGCTTCGAGGATATGCTGGCTTACGTCGATGAAAACGGCGTGCTTCATACCTCGCCGCAGGACGTAAAACCCCGGGAGGAGATCGACATCTCCGAGATCGAGGTTTCCGTACCCCGGCAGGCGGAGGGCGAAGAGGAAGAGCCCCTGAGCGGACGGGTGGAGTATTTCACCTCTTCGAAGGGCTACGGCTTCATCAAGGACGCCTCGGACGGCGAGAAATACTTTTTCCACGTCACCAACGCACCGGCAGGTATCGCCGAAGGCGACCGGGTGACTTTCGAGCTTGAGCGCGGCACGCGCGGAATGAACGCAGTACGAATAGCTATTATCAACAAATAGGCATTTTTTAACTTTTATTTTAATTATTTAGCAGAATGAACATTTATGTTTCGCATCTGAGCTGGGGCACGAGCAGTGAAGGCTTAGGAAATTTATTCGCACAGTTTGGCGAAGTTGCTTCGGCCAACGTCATCACTGACCGGGAAACGGGTCGTTCGCGCGGTTTCGGCTTTGTCGAAATGCCCAACGACGAGGAGGCTCGGAAGGCTATGGAACAGCTCAACGGCACCAATTTCGAGGGCCAGACGATCACCGTGAACGAGGCTCGTCCGCGTGAGGAGCGTCCTTCGGGCGGTTTCGGCGGCAATCGTGGCGGTGGCAACGGCGGTTACGGCCGCCGGAGATTCTAAACGGGTCCGGACAGAACAGAGAACGATCTTCGGGGATTTTCCCCTTAACCCATACGAACGGGGCGGTGCGAACCGCCCCGTTTTTTATTTCCCACGCATACAGCGACATCGGAAAAGATGGGGAAAATTGCAGGCCGAAGCCCCTCGTTTCTCGAAAAAAAACAATATTTTGCCCCCATGAAAGCGACCGTGCTCGAAAAACTCAAGGTGCTGGCCGAATCGGCCAAATACGACGTCTCGTGCGCGTCGAGCGGCGTCACGCGCCGCAACCGCCCGGGCGATGTGGGCAGCACGGCGGGGTGGGGCATCTGCCACTCCTTCACGGCCGACGGTCGCTGCGTGTCGCTGCTGAAGATCATGCTCACCAACGTCTGCATCTACGACTGCGCCTACTGCATCAACCGCCGCAGCAACGACATCCCGCGTGCCGCTTTCACCCCCGATGAACTGGCCGAACTGACGATCGAGTTTTTCCGCCGCAACTACATCGAGGGGCTGTTCCTCTCGTCGGGAGTCGTCCGCAATCCCGATTTCACGATGGAACGCATGGTCCGCGTGGCCCGCGACCTGCGCACGGTGCATCGTTTCAACGGCTACATCCACCTGAAGAGCATTCCCGGGGCCAGTCCCGAACTGGTTGCCGAGGCCGGACGCTATGCCGACCGCATGAGCGTCAATATCGAGATTCCCACCGAGCGCAACCTGCTGCTGCTGGCCCCCGACAAAAACTACGAGAGCATCTACCGCCCGATGAGCTATATCCAGCAGGGGGTGTTGCAGAGCGCCGAGGAGCGCACGCGCTTCCGCCATGCGCCCCGCTTCGCCCCTGCGGGCCAGAGCACGCAGATGATTGTCGGAGCCACCGACGAGAGCGACCGTGACATCCTGCTGCTGTCGTCGTCGCTCTACGCCCGGCCCACGATGAAGCGCGTCTACTATTCGGGCTTCATTCCGGTCAATCCCTACGATAAACGGCTGCCGGCGCTCGACAAGGCGCCCCTCGTGCGTGAAAACCGGCTCTATCAGGCCGACTGGCTGATGCGTTTCTACGGATTCCGGGCCGACGAGATCGCCGACGAACGCACGCCGCGCCTCGACCTGGAGATCGATCCCAAGCTGGCCTGGGCCCTGCGGCATCCCGAATTTTTCCCGGTCGACGTGAACCGCGCCGATTACGAATCGCTGCTGCGCGTGCCGGGCATCGGGGTCAAGTCGGCCCGGCTGATCGTCACCTCGCGCCGCTACCGGACGCTGACGCAGCAGTCGCTGCGGCAGATCGGCGTGGTGATGAAAAAGGCGCAGTACTTTGTCCTCTGCCGCGAACTGGCCATGGGGCAGGGCGTCAACGAACTCCGTCCCGAGCTGGTGCGCCGGCTGCTCACCGCTCCGCAGCGGCGGAAATCCGACAAAAACGAGGGTCAGCTGACCCTGTTCTGACGCCATGCTGGTCTTCCGTTACGACAAATCCTTCGATGGACTGCTCTCTGCGCTGTTCGACGCCTATTCGCTGCGCCTGTTCCCCGATGCACTGATCGGCCCCGGCGAGCCCGAACCGCTCTTTACGGAGCGTGTCCACGACGTTGCGACCGACGATGCCCATGCCGCCCGCGTGTGGCGGGGGCTCGAACGCCGGCTGATTCCCCGGGCCCGTTCGATGTTCGTCTACGCCTGGCACGGGGAGCAAGCCCAAAGCGATCAGCTGATGCTGCGCTGCCTGCGCCGGGTTTTCGACGAGGGCGGGGATGTCGTGGCCGATCAGGCCGACCCTGACATGAAGGCCCTGCACCGGCTGGCGCTCCAGGTCTCCCACGAGCGCGAACGGATGAAACAGTTCGTCCGGTTGCAGAAGGCCGCCGACGGGACCTATTTCGCCGCCGTCACCCCCGAGCACAATGCCCTGCCGCTGGCGCTGGACTATTTCACCGACCGTTTCGCCGACCAGCGGTGGCTCATCTACGACCGCAAACGCGACTACGGATACTATTACGACGGTGCCTCCGCACGGCGGATCACGCTGGAGGACGACCGGGGGATGATCGCCGACAAACTCGCCGACGAATGGCTGGCCGAGGACGAACGGCAGTTTCAGCTTTTGTGGAAGAATTATTTCCGGGCGCTGGCTATTCCCCAGCGGACGAACGAGCGGCTGCAGCGCCGCCTGATGCCGCGCCGCTACTGGAAACACCTGACCGAAATGGAGTGAATGCCGGGCGGGGGAGTCAACGCTGCGGCTTGTCCGGGGGACCGAAACGTCCGATCACGGGGAATCCGAAGAATCCACGCCGCATGGTGACTGTTTTCGGATGATTCTCCCGGCAGGAGTTGTAGACCGAGGACGACACCTGTATCTTCCGGCTCATGCCGTCGGCAAACTCGATCCGCAGGTAGAAGACCTCGTAAGTCCGGCCCGGCACCGAACGGTGGCCGATCCGGTGACGCTGACGGCGCACTTTGTGGATTTTCTCCGTGACGGAGATCTGCTCTCCGTATTCCGACGCCGGGTCCGCCAGCAGGCAGTTGCCGCCCATGAAGAGGAAATAGAGGGCGGTCCCGATTCCGAGCAGGTGGCACAACCGGTTTATATCCGCGTCGTCGGAGCCCGTCAGCCGGCTCCACCGCCGGGAAAGGAGCGGCATCGTGACCACGGCTCCGCCGGCGGCTGCGGCGACGGGCAGCCACCAGACGATCCGGGTCTTTTCGTAACAGAGATAGCCGTAAGCCCCTGCCATCAGCAGAAGCGCCGTTGCGGCGATGCGTATGCTATTCAACAGTCGGTTGCCCATGGTCCGGAATGAAAAATCCTGCAAATGTTTTTTGCAGGATTCCTTGGCGGAGAGGACGAGATTCGAACTCGTGGTACAGGTTGCCCCGTACGTCGGTTTAGCAAACCGGTGGTTTCAGCCACTCACCCACCTCTCCGGTCACGCCTTCCGGCTGTTAACTCCGAAAGGGTGTGCAAATATAGAATCTTTTTGGGGAAATACAAAGAATTGCGGTCAAAATTTATATATTTGCATAAATCTCCGGGCGTGCTTTGAATCCCCTTCGTCGCAAATTATATAGGGTGTGCTGTTGTATCGGGGCATCTTTTTTTGCCGTGCGAAGCCGTGCCGGATCGGAACGAATCATTGAAAAACTGAAATAGCATCATGAAACGAATTCTCGCTCTTTTGCTGGCCCTCGGGGCCGTCTGCACCCTGAGCGCCAAAACGCAGAAATGCGCTTACCGCGTTACCGTCACGGGATCGCGGCCCGAATGCCCGGTCGTCATCCGGGATGTGCCCGAGTGGGCCCAGAGCGCCGTCGTGTCGCTCGGGGGCGTGCACCAGATTCCTTCCCAGCTGGACAAACGGTTGGGCGAACTGGTTTTCGTCGCCAACATCACGGGGCACCAGAATTTCCAGGTGGTCTACTCCTCGGCGCCCGACAAGCGGGTGTTCAAGAGCCGCGTGCACGCCCAGATGTGGCTGAAAAATTCCGATAAAACCCTGCGGGCGGCAGACACGCTCTCCTCGGCGCAGAACGATATGTACCACAAACTCCACCACCACGGTCCGGCCTTCGAGTCGGAGTATGCCGCCTACCGCATCTATTTCGACAACAAGCAGACCATCGACACCTACGGCAAAAAACGTCCCCGGCTGGAGCTGGCCGAGACGATGTGGTACCCCTCGGACAAACAGCTGGCCGACGGGTACGGACACGACAACCTGCGGGTTTTCGGTTCGGTGGGCGTCGGTGCGCTCAAAGGCTGGGATGCCGAAGCGAAAAAGATGGTCCACATCACGGATTTCAAACGCCGCGAAGCGCGTATCCTGGCCAAAGGGCCGATTCGCACGGTGGTCGAGATGCGGGTCGAGGGTTGGAAATACGGCGGCCGCGAAATCACGATGACCTCGCGTTACATCCTCTACGCCGGGCACAGCGACGTGCAGGTCGAGAACCGCATCGAGGGCGATTTCAAGGGGCTAGTTTTCACGACGGGTGTGATGAAGATGGCCGGGAACCGGGTCTACAAGCAGGACAACATCATTGCCGCCTTCGGACGCGATTACCCCGAGAACGACACCCTGAAATGGGAGAAGGAGAGCGTCGGGCTGGCCGTCGCCGTTCCGCAGAAGCAGGTGGCTTCGCAGATCGACGACAAGACGAGCTACCTGTTCCAGCTTACGCCCGACATCCGCGGGCGGATCGACTACTCCTTCGAGATGCTGTGGCGCAAGAGCGAGTGGCTGAAGGACCTCAGCGATACGGAGTGCGTGCTGGGGCTGATGGAGTCGGTCCGCCGGGCCCAAACGGCGGTCGTCGTCTCGCGGATTCCGTAGTTTTGAAAAAAAATGCATCGTTTGCGTCAAAAAATCCCGGTCCGATAGGCTGAGGCAGTTTACTTTTGTATACCTGAATTCCGATAATTTTAAGTATACGATAAAACTACCTCTTTTATGAACCTGAAACTTGTGACGATCTGTGCGGCGGCGGCTGTTCTGGCGACGGCCGCGGACTGCCGGGCCCGCACTCCGCGGCCGGCACCTTCCCCCGGCGGCCATCCGTTCGAAATGCCGCATGTCGCGCGGCCCGCAATCCCGGCCGATACGGTCAGCGTCGCCGATTTCGGCGGCGTGGGCGACGGCCATACGCTCAACACGGCGGCCTTTGCCGCTGCCATCGACGCCCTCGCTGCCCGCGGCGGCGGCCGAGTGGAGGTTCCCGAGGGGGTCTGGTTCACGGGCCCCATCGTGCTGAAGGACAACATCGAACTCCATGTGGGGCAGAACGCCGTGATTGTCTTCAGCGACGACAAATCGCTCTATCCGCTGGTCGAGACCACCTTCGAGGGACTCAACACCCTGCGCTGCCAGTCGCCGCTGTCGGCCCGCGGCGTGAAGAACGTGGCCGTCACGGGCCGCGGTGTGATCGACGGAAACGGCGATGCCTGGCGTGCCGTGAAAAAGGACAAACTCAATCCCCGCCAGTGGAAAGAGCTGGTGCAGGGGGACGGCGTACTCTCCGATGACGAAAAGACGTGGTATCCTTCCGAAAGCTATAAGTTCGGGGCTACCTCGGGCGCCGACCAGAACGTCTCGACCTGGGCCACGACACGTGCCGATTTCGAGCGTATGCGCGATTTCCTGCGTCCGGTCATGGTTGCCCTCCACAACTGCGAAAATGTCCTGCTGGAAGGCGTCACCTTCCAGAATTCCCCCTGCTGGAACATCCATCCGGCGATGTGCACCAACCTGATCGTCAACGACATCACGGTTCGCTGTCCCGACTATGCCCAGAACAGCGACGGCATCGACATCGAGTCGTGCCGGAACGTCGTGCTGACCAACTCGCGTTTCGACGTGGGCGACGATGGCATCTGTATCAAGAGCGGCAAAGACAAGGCGGGCCGCGATCGCGGCATCCCGTGCGAGAACATCCTCGTCGACAACTGCATCGTCTTCCACGGCCACGGCGGTTTTGTCGTCGGCAGCGAGATGTCGGGAGGCGTGCGCAACGTCAAGGTCTCGAACTGCGTCTTTTCGGGCACCGACGTGGGCCTGCGCTTCAAGTCCACGCGCGGTCGCGGCGGGGTGGTGGAGCATATCTGGATCGAGGATATTGCCATGAGCGACATCCTGCAGGAACCGTTGCTGTTCGATCTTTTCTATGGCGGCAAATCGGCCTCCGAGGCACTTGCCGCGGGGCCGGAAGCCGAGTCTGCGGACCTGGCTCCCGTGGCTGTCGACGAGACCACGCCCGCATTCCGCAACATCCATATCCGCAATGTCTGGTGCCGCGGAGCCCGCCGTGCGATGTATTTCAACGGCCTGCCGGAGATGAACGTCGAGCATGTGACGGTCGAGAATACCTATATTTATGCCGCGACGGGCGCCCGGATCAACGAATCCTCGGATGTCGTGCTGCGCAACGTGCAGATCATTCCCGAGCAGGGTCCTGCGCTGATGCTCAACAACGTGAAGAACCTCCGGGCCGAAGGTTTCGTCGCCCCCGGAGGACTGGATCGCGCCCTGGTCGTGACGGGCAGCCGCAACCGCGGCATCGCCGTCTCCTCGGCGCAGATCACCAAGGAAAACGCGGACCTTTCCGAGAGTGCGGCCCGTTATGTCGTTATTAAATAGTTAACCAAATGATACGCAATATGTTTTTATATATGTTACCCGCTTTTCTGGCATTTGCTGCCGGATGCGGCGGCGATTCCACCGAGGAGGCTCCCGGGCGGAAAACCCTTCCCGTACCCGACGTGACGTTCACGGTTTCCGGCCAGACGGCCACCGTGCGCTGGTCTGTCGCCGCGCAGGTCGAGGCCGTGCGCTTTACGTTCGAACTTTTTGCCGGCAATGCCGAGGCGCCCGAGAAATCGAACACGACGAGCCTCGGCTCCCAGCGTTTCGAACTGGCTCCGGGTGTGACCTACCGTTGCCGGGTGTGTGCCGTGGCGCCGCTGGGTTCGTCCGAATGGGAGGATTCGGCCTTTTCCGATTTCGTAACCTTTTCGGATGGCAGCTCGCCCGTCGACCCGGATGTGAACCTGGGGCTTCCCCTGGCCAACGAGAACGACGGCGTTCTGCGTGCTTTCCCGGGTGCCGAGGGCGGCGGCATGTACGTCACGGGCGGCCGCGGCGGCAAGGTCTACCATGTCACCAACCTCGAGGATTCGGGTGCGGGGTCGCTGCGTGCGGCTGTCGAGGCTTCGGGCAAGCGCATCGTCGTCTTCGACGTGGCTGGAACGATCGCCCTGAAATCGGACCTCACGATCAAGAACGGCAATATCACCATTGCCGGACAGACCGCCCCGGGTGGCGGCATCTGCCTGCGCGACTATACCGTGCGCGTCGATGCCGACAACGTGATTATCCGTTATGTCCGTTTCCGCCTGGGCGATACGACCAAGGATGCCGCCAAACCGCAGGAGGACTGTATCTGGGGGCGTTATCATGAGAATATCATCCTCGACCATTGTTCGATGTCGTGGTCGATGGACGAATGCGCTTCGTTCTACGCCAACCGGAATTTCACGATGCAGTGGTGCCTGCTTTCCGAGAGTCTCAACAATTCGGGGCATCCCAAGGGCAGCCACGGTTACGGCGGCATCTGGGGCGGCAAAAATGCCTCGTTCCACCACAACCTGCTGGCCCACAACAAGAGCCGCAACGCCCGCATCGACCATCCGGAGATCTATGACAGCTATCTTTCGACCCACCGCGGCCATGTCGATTACCGCAACAACGTGATCTACAACTGGAACGACAATTCGACCTATGGCGGCGAGGGCGGTTGGTTCAATATCGTGAACAATTACTACAAGCCCGGGCCGGCTTCGAAGCAGCGCAACTATTTCGTCGATGCCAATTCGCTTTATGCCAGCAGTAATACGCAGTACGATTATCCCCGGCTTTACGTTCAGGGCAACTATCACGCGGGCTCGTATGCTTCGGCCATAAATGCCGACAACTGGGACGGAATCTATCTGCATGACGGAAGCGGCGTGGGCAATGCTTCGACCATGCGGCAGGCGAATCTCCTTCCGATCAGGTCCGGCGATACGCAGGTCTGCCACACCACGACCCACAGCGCCGCCGGTGCTTTCGATGTCGTGCTGAAATATGCCGGAGCCTCGCTCTGCCGCGATGCCGTGGACAAGCGTGCCGAGACCGACGCCCGCGGCGGGACAGCCACCTTCTCGAATGGCGGCAACGGTTCGACCGGCGGTATTATCGACACCCAGTCGGCTGTCGGCGGCTGGCCCGAGCTCACGGCCACCGACGAGGAGCGGCTGCGTGCGGCGACCGACACCGACGGCGACGGTATCCCCGATTATTACGAGACGTTGCTGGGCCTCAACCCCGACGACGCTTCCGACGCCAACGCCACGACGCTCGATCCGCAGGGAATCTATCCCAATATCGAGGTCTATTTCCACTTCCTGGTCCGGGAGATTTCCGCCGCCCAGACTGCGGGCGGCAGCTATACCGCATTGGAATAGAAACCTGCCTGAACCGTAACTTGAGATGAGGCGACTTTTCCTGCTGACGATCTGTTTGTTATCCGTAGGTGCGGCCTGCGGGCGGAATCTGCATGTCTACCTGATCGGCGATTCGACCTGCGCCACGAAGGAGCTTGCGAAGCAGAATCCCGAACGGGGGTGGGGACAGCTGTTCCGGCCGCTGTTCGACGGCTCGGTCACGGTCTGCAACCACGCCGCCAACGGACGTTCCACCAAGTCGTTCCGCGACGAAGGACGCTGGAAGGCCGTTTGCGATGAGCTGCGGGCGGGCGATTACGTCTTCATCCAGTTCGGACACAACGACCAGAAACAAGCCGATTCGACCCGCTATGCCGCTCCGGCGCAGTATGCCGCGAATCTGCGCCGCTATGTGGCCGAGACGCGCGAAAAAGGGGCCGTCCCGGTGCTGCTGACGCCCGTCGTGCGGCGCCGTTTCACCGGCGATGCGCTGGACGACACCCACGGACCGTATGCCGCCGCCGTGCGCCGTGTGGCCGCCGAAGAGGGCGTCGTGCTGATCGACGCCGAGCGGCTGACTCGCGCGTGGGTTTCGTCGCTGGGCGACGAGGCTTCGAAGGCGTATTATATGTGGGTTGCGCCGGGAATCAATCCCCGCTGGCCCGACGGGCGGCAGGACAACACCCATTTCAATGTCCGCGGTGCCCGCACCGTGGCGCGGATGGTCGCCGCACAGCTTCCGGAACTGATTCCCGAACTGGGCCGCCGTCTGAAACCCTCCGATTTCGTGGTTGCAAGGGACGGCTCGGGCGATTTCTTTTCGCTGACGGAGGCTGTGGCCGCCGTTCCCGACTTTTGCCGCGACACGACCCGCATCCTCGTCTGCGAAGGTACCTACCGCGAAAAAATCGCTGTGCCTGCCACCAAACGCAATGTCGTGCTGGAAGGCTGCGGTGTCGTAAAACTTACGTGGGACGATTACGCCGCGAAGACCGGCGCTACCGGGCATCCGTTGGGCACCTCGGGCTCTTCGACGGTCTATTTCGGCGGCGACGGCTGGACGGTGCGGGGCATCACGTTCGAAAATGCCGCGGGAGCCGTGGGGCAGGCGGTCGCCGTACAGTGCCTCGGCACGGACCTTCGGTTCATCGGCTGCCGCTTCCTGGGCAATCAGGACACGCTCTACCTCTATGGCGTTGGCAACCGCGACGGGGAGACTGTCGCGGAGAATGCCCGCATCACTTTCGACGACTGCTATGTCGAGGGCACGACCGATTTCATCTTCGGCTCGGCAGTGGCGCTGTTCCGCCGCTGCGAGATCCGCTCGAAGGCCGATTCCTACATCACGGCGGCCTCGACCTGCCGGGGACAGGCGTGCGGACTGATTTTCGAAGGCTGCCGCCTGACCGCTGCCGAAGGGGTCACACGTTGTTGGCTGGGGCGTCCGTGGCGCGATCATGCGCAGACGGTTTTTATCGGTTGCGAAATGGGGGCCCATATCCTGCCCGAAGGGTGGCACGACTGGTCGAAGCCGCACGCGCGAAAAACGGTCTTCTATGCCGAATACGCTTCCGAAGGGCCCGGCGCCGCACCCCGCAGTCGCGTCGGATGGTCGCGGCAGCTCACGGAAAAAGAGGCCCTGAAGGTTGTGGAGGCATTCGAAAAAAGACCTTAAAAATCCGATTTTTTTGTATATTTATACCGATCGGATTTGTTGAATGACTATGAAAAGACTTTTGCTGACCCTTTTGCTGCTCGCCGCCGTCCCGTTCGCCCGGGCGACGCCTCCGCAGTGCCTATTCCAGACCTACTCCACGCTGGACGGAATGACGCACGACCGCATCGCCGACATCTACACCGATTCGCGCGGCTTCGTGTGGGTCTGTACGTGGTACGGCGTCAGCCGTTTCGACGGATACACCTTCAAGAATTTCAGCACCACGCCGGGCGATTTCTCGCCCCTGTCGCACCACCGTTTCATCTCCGTGAGCGAGGATTCGAACGGACACCTCTGGTTCACGACCTATAATTTCCATGTCTACCGCCTGAACCGCTATACCGAGCAGTTCGAGGATGCGGTGTCGCTCGTCGAGGGCGTCGATTCGCAGCACTACCGCATGACGCACTGCCTGCACGACCGTCGCGGCGGCACCTGGGTGGCCATCGCCGGATTGGGTGTGGCGCGTTTCAGCGATGCCGGCGACGAATCGCCGGTGCGGATCGATGCCTTTTTCGACGCTCCGGCGCTGGGCGGCGATGTCACGGCGATGTACGTCGACGACGGGGGCGATGCCTGGATCGCGGCCGCCGACGGACGGTTGAGCCGGGTGGTCGCCGGAGAGCAGACGGTCCGCACGCTCTGCGAAACCGCCTCCCCGGCTTTCTCTTTCACGGCCGATGCCGAATATGTCTACTGCGCCACGGCCGACGAGGTGGTCCGCACCGGGCGCAGGGACGGCACGGTTACCCGCCTGCCGGGCGGCGGTGCTCCGCTCACGGCCATCGTCGCCGATTCGGTGCGCAGGACGGTCTATGCCGGCAGCCGTTCGGGGGAGCTCTATCGCGTGTCGGGCGACCGGCTGGCGCGGCTGAATCCCAGGGGTGCGCGTCCGCGCCGCATCCGCGGCCTCGCGGCCGACTCGCACGGCATCGTGTGGGTGACCTCCGCCGAGACGGGCATCACGCGCTACAACCCCGCGACGGACGATTACAAGCATTTCGAACAGCAGCCCTACACCGTCTCCTACAACATCGACACCCTGACCAAGATCGCCGAGGGCGGCGGCCTGCTGTGGATCAAGATGAACAACTGGGGTTTCGGCTACTACGACCGCGACCGCGACGAGGTCGAACCCTTCTACAACGATCCCGAACAGCCCAACTGCCAGATGACCAATGCCGTCGTGCGTTTCGACGTGCGCGACGACGTGCTGTGGCTCTCGACTTACCATGAACGCGGCCTGCGCAAGGCGGTGATCCTGCGCCAGCCCGCCGAGGTCTTCACGCTCGATTCGAAATCCCCGAATCCGCTTTCGGGCGAGATCCGGGCGCTGATGACCGACAGCCGGGGCCGGATGTGGGTCGGGACGCGCGACGGCGAGCTGATCGCCTTCGACGCTGCGAACAAACCCGTCTACACGCTGCCTGCGCAGGGCCGCCGGGGCACGGGGATGATCTATGCCCTGAAGGAGGACTCTTCGGGCAATATCTGGGTCGGCACCAAGGGCGAGGGCCTCTACCGCATGACGCCCGAGGGCAGCGGCTATAAGGTTACGCATTTCACCCACTCCGATGCCGATCCCTGGTCGCTCAGCGACGATCAGGTTTACTGCGTCGAGGAGGATGGCTCGGGCCGCATCTGGGTGGCGACTTACGGCGGGGGCATCAACCTGCTGGAGGACCCTGCGGGGCATCGCTTCATCCACGCCGGCAACCTGATGACGCACTATCCGTCGGACGAGGCGGGGCGCGTGCGGTGGCTGCTCTACGACCGTCCCGACCGGATGTTCGCCGCCACGGTCGACGGCCTGCTGGTGTTCGATCCGGGGGCCGGCGCCAAGCAGATGCGTTTCCGGCTGGTGCAGAAGATTCCGGGCGACGCCGCGTCGCTGGGCAACAACGACATTATCCAGATGCTCCGCGACTCGGAGGGGCGCATCTGGCTGGCGACCTTCGGCGGCGGGCTGAACCTGATCTCGGACTATGACGCCGGGGGAATGCCCCGGTTCCGCTGTTACGACAAGACGGCGGGCCTCGCCAGCAACATCTGCATGGCCCTGACCGAGGACAAGCAGGGCGATCTGTGGGTCTCGACGCACAATGCCGTGTCGCGCTTCGACCCGCGGCGCGGGATTTTCTCGAACTACTACCTCTACGACAACATGCGCAACGCGGTCTTCAGTGAGGCCACGGCGCTCACTGCACCGCAGGGCGACGTGCTTTTCGGCAGCGGTCGCCACCTCTACCGCTTCGACCCCGAGGAGGTCCGCGCCGCGAAGATCGACTACGAGCTGCGTTTCACGGGGCTCGACGTGCGCAACAAACCCGTCGTCGCGGGACGCCGTTCGCCCCTCTCGGAGTCGGTGACCGAGGCCGACCGCATCGTTCTGCCCTACAATTTCTCGAATTTCCGCATGGAGTTCGCCTCGCTGAATTTCGCCATCCAGCACATCGTGGGGTATATGTACAAACTGGAGGGCTATGACCAGGACTGGAATATCTCGGGAACCACCAACTGGGCGACCTATTCCAATGTGCCGATCGGCAATTACACGCTCCACGTGAAGGCTTTCGTCGGCAATGCCGATGCGGCCGATGAGGGGATCACGATCGGGGTGAAAGTTCTCCCCCCCCCTTGGCTCACGTGGTGGGCTAAGACGCTCTACATACTGCTGGCGCTGGCCGTCGCCGCCGTCGCCTACCGCATTGCCGGCTCGGTCATCCGCATCCGCCGCGAAGCGAGCGTCGAGCAGAACATGACCGACCTGAAACTGCGCTTCTTCACCAATATCTCCCACGAACTGCGCACGCCGCTGACGCTCATTCTGGGCGGCATCGAGGATGCCCGAAAGCACGACGAACTTTCGCCCCGCGGCGAGAACAGCCTCACGCTGGCCCACCGCAACGCCAAGCGAATGCTGACGCTTATCAACCAGCTGCTGGATTTCCGCAAGATCGTTAAGGACAAGATGGAGCTGAAAATCTCGCGTGTGGACCTCGTGCCGCTGGTCGAGGACGCCCTCGATGATTTCCGCGAAATGGCCGCCGAACGCCGGATCAAGCTGCTGTTCACCGTCTCGCGCCGTTCGGTGCTGGTGTGGGTCGACATCGAACGCATGGAGAGCGTGGTCTACAACCTGCTGTCCAACGCCCTGAAATTCACGCCCAACGGCGGACGGGTCGAGGTGATCCTTTCGCTGCGCGAAGAGGAAGAGTGCGTATTGCTCACGGTCCGCGACACGGGCATCGGCATTCCGAAGGACAAGCAGGGGATGATCTTCGAACGCTTTGCGCAGGCTTCCCGCGCCGTGGACAGCAACATGAAAGGTTCGGGCATCGGACTCTCGCTGTGCCGCGACATCGTGGCCCTGCACCACGGCGAAATCTCGGTCGAGAGCCGCCCGGGCGAAGGTGCCGCCTTCACCGTGAAGCTCTGCCTCGGCAACGCCCATTTCGGCATGGAGCAGATCGACTTCTCGGGAGCCGGGGCGGGCGACGGCGACCGACGTAACGACTATATGGTCAGCGATTTCGCACCCGCCGACAGTCAGCGCCGCGTCGATGTCGCACCGCCGAAGGATGCCCAGAAAATCCTGCTCGTGGAGGACAACCGCGAACTGCGCATCTTCATGTACAACAGTCTGATCGACACCTATTACGTCGTCGAGGCCGACGACGGGGTCGAGGCGCTCGAAAAGATTCGCAGCGAGATGCCCGACATCATCGTCACCGACCTGATGATGCCCCGCATGGACGGCATCGAATTGATCGACAAGGTGCGCCACGACTTTACGATGAGCCACATCCCGATCGTGATGCTCACGGCCCGCCATTCGCCCGACGACCGGGTGAAAGCCATGGAGTTCGGCGCCGACGGTTACATCACCAAGCCGTTCAGCATCGAGCTGCTGCTGGCCCGCATCGACAACCTGCTGACCCAGCGGCGCAAACTCTTCGAGAAATTCTCGTCGCAGTCGGCCCGCAACAAGGTCGCGGAACTGGTCGTCGAGGATGTCGTCGTCACGGACCGCGACGAGGAGTTTATGAAGAGCGTGATGGCGTGGCTGGGCGAGAACATCGAGAATTCGGAGCTCACGATCGACCAGCTGGCCTCGCACCTCGGGCTGGGCCGCACGACAATGTATAACAAGCTCAAGAGCCTCACCGGGAAATCGCCCGTCGAGCTGATTAAGGAGTACCGCATCACCAAATCGAAGCTCCTGCTGCGCACGGGACAGTTTTCCGTGTCGGAGGTGGCCTACAAGGTGGGCTTCTCCGATCCCGGCTATTTCAGCCGCTGTTTCCACGAGCAGTACCACATGTCGCCCGCCAAATACCTGAAAACCCATAACCTGAAAGAAAACCAAGACACCAAAACCGCATGAAACGATTGCTGATACCTGCCCTGTGCATACTGGCCGCCGCCTGCACCTCGCGCGGACACCTTTACGATTCCGCCACGCCGCTCGCCGTGCGCATGGCCCGGAGCGAGATCGCCCGCAACCCTTCGCCCACGACCCTCGACGGCATTCCCGCCGGCAAGGTGAAATGGAACTACACCACGGGGCTCGAACTGCTCGCCATCGCCGACGCCGGCGAAGCCTATGATATTCCGGAATTCACGGCCTATGCCGACCGCTATTTCGACACGATCGTGCAGCCCGACGGCAGCGTGCTGACCTATAAGAAATCGAAATACAACCTCGACCACATCTGTCCGGGGCGGGCGTTGTTCGCGCTGTACGACCGCACGGGCGACGCACGCTATAAAACGGTGCTCGACACGCTCTTCGCACAGTTGCAGGAGCAGCCCCGCAATGCCGACGGCGGTTTCTGGCACAAGGAGGTCTATCCGCACCAGATGTGGCTCGACGGGCTCTACATGGCCGAACCGTTCTATGCCGAGTATGCCGTGCGGTATCTTTCCGGGGCTGCATACGAAAAGGCTGTCGATGACATCGTGAACCAGTTTGTCGTCGTTGCGGCGCATACCTACGACCCGGCGACGGGGCTTTACCGCCATGCCTACGACGATTCACGCGAAATGTTCTGGTGCGACAAGGCCACCGGCCAGTCGGCCCATGCCTGGGGCCGGGCGATGGGGTGGTATGCCATGGCCATCGTCGAGACGCTGCAATACCTCGGCGTGGACGACACGACGCGCCCGATGGTCGAAATCCTCAACCATATTTACGAGGTGCTGCCGAAATACGCCGATCCCGCGACCGGGATGTGGTACCAGGTCCTCGACCAGCCGGGCCGCGAAGGCAACTACCTCGAATCGACCGCCTCGGCGATGTTCGTCTATGCCATGCTCAAGGGTGTGCGGCTGGGTTACCTGCCCGTCGAGATGGGTGCCGGGGCCCGGCGGCTGTATGAAAAATTCGTCGACCGCTTCGTGAAAGAGAATCCCGACGGCACGATCACGCTGACCGACTGCTGCTCGGTGGCCGGGCTGGGCGGCAAGGGGATGCGCAGCGGGACGTTCGAATACTACATCTCCGAGCCGGTGATCGACAACGACTGCAAGGGCGTGGGTCCCTTCATCTGGGCGTCTCTGGAGTTTGCGCGGGCCAAAGGACGCCTCTGATTCGCAGATACAGAAAAATTTCTTCCGGAAAAATCCTCCCTTGACAGGAGGATTTTTGCCCTGTTTTCCCTTTCCCGGCGCTTTGGAAGGCCATTCGGCGGGGATTGACAAATTATCCATGAGAAGTGATAAAAATTACCAATCGAATCCTCCGGGGCAATTTATTTTTGTATAGGGAAATACCCCTGTTTTTTACGGAAGAAGCGAAAACCTAATTATTAACCAAAACCTTTTATATGAAAAGCTTTACTCTAAAGTTCGCCCTGTCGTTCCTGCTGGGTGTGAGTCTGGCCTCCGCGGCCGTGGCTCAGAAAATCGGAGGAGTCGTCAAGGATTCGGCGGGCCAACCGATTATCGGAGCTTCGGTGATTGTCGACGGTTCGACCCTGGGAGCGAGCTCGGGGATCGACGGCCAGTGGTCGCTCAACGTGCCCGACGCGTCGAAGAAGACGCTGGTCGTCTCCTACATCGGCATGAAGACGCAGCGTATCGCCATCGGCAGCAGGACGAAGATAGACGTTACGCTCGAGGACGAATCGACAGCCATGGACGATGTCGTGGTCGTGGGTTACGCCACGGTGAAACGCCGCGACGTGGTCGGCTCGGTCGCCTCGGTCAATGCCGAGACGCTCCAGCAGATGCCCGTGGCCTCGGTCGCCGAGGCCATGACGGGCCGCATGGCCGGTGTGCAGATCACCGCCACGGAGGGCGATCCCGACGCCGAAATCCGCATCCGCGTCCGCGGTGCGGGCACGTTCTCGTCCGACGGTGCGCCGCTCTACATCGTCGACGGCTTCCCGGTGGAGAGCATCAGCGACATCTCCTCGTCGGAAATCCAGTCGATCGACATCCTCAAGGACGCTTTCTCGACGGCCATCTACGGTTCGCGCGGTGCCAACGGCGTCGTGCTCATCACCACCAAGAGCGGCGAGAAGGGCAAGATCAACGTCAATTATAATGTATACTGGGGGTTCAAGGACATTGCCCGCAAGGATCAGGTGCAGGCGCTCAACCCCTCGGAGTTCGCCAAATGGCAGTACGAACTGGCCGCCATCCAGAACAAGGTGTCGGACAACTACGAGCCCTATTTCGGGTCGTTCTCCGACATCGATCTCTACGACAACGTGAAGGGCAACAACTGGATGGACCAGCTTTTCGGCCGCACGGGCGAGCAGTTCAGCCACAACCTCACGGTTTCGGGCGGCGGCGACAAGTTCAAGTGCAACGCCACCTATGCGCGTCTCTATGACAAGGCGATCATGGTCGGCTCGAATTACAGCCGCGACAACCTCGGCCTGAAGACGCAGTTCAAGCCCAACAAGCGCATCACGCTCGATTTCAACATCCGTTATTCGCGCATGAAGGTGCGCGGCGCGGGCGCCAACTCGCTCAACGACTCGGGCACCCAGAGCACGGGCCGCCTGAAGAACGCCATGCTCTACACGCCCATTCCGCTGAAGGCCCAGATCGAGGGCGGCGACGACCTGGAGGAGAACTCCTCGGACGCCGTGATGCCGACGGTCGCCGTTTCGGATTCGGACCGCAAGCGCGAGCGCACCAACTGGACAGCCAACGGCGGTTTCACGTGGGAGATCGTCGACAATCTCAACCTGAAGGTCGAGGCCGGCATGGAGGAGTACCGCCAGGAGACCAACTCCTTCTACGGCGTGACGACCTATTATTCGAAGGTCGGCGGTTCGGGTTCGACCGTTCCGGGAACCCCGTCGACCAACTACAACGACGTGACGCGCCGCCGCGTGCGCAACACCAATACGCTGAATTACGATTTCAAGAAGCTGATTTCGAACGATAACCACCACCTGAATGTCCTGCTGGGACAGGAATATATCATCACCGAGCAGCGCACGTTCAACACGTGGGTCGACGGCCTGCCCGATTTCTACACCGCCGAGCAGGCGTGGACCTTCATGGGTGCGGGTTCCAACGCCAGCTCGTCGAACATGAACTATGCGGCCGACGACATCCTGCTCTCCTATTTCGGACGCATCAACTACGATTTCAAGGGCAAATATATGGTTTCGGCCACGATGCGCGGTGACGGTTCGTCGAAATTCTCGAAGGGCCAGAAATGGGGCTATTTCCCCTCGGTGGCCGCTTCGTGGCGTCTTTCGGACGAGTGGGGGATGAAGGACCTCCGGTGGCTCGACAACCTCAAGCTGCGTTACAGCTTCGGTACCGCGGGCAACAACAACATTCCGACCGGCATGGGCGGCCTGACGCAGCTCTACGAGGTCGGCACGGGCAGCAGCTTCATCTACGGCGACCCGACCTACTGGACCCCCAACGGCAACGGCGCCAGCGAGAGCTACATGGCCAATGCCAACTTGACGTGGGAGACCACCTATTCGCATAACCTGGGTCTCGATTTCGGATTCTGGCGCAACCGCCTCTCGGGATCGGTCGAGGTCTACCAGAACACCACCGAGGACATCCTCATGCGCTATCCCGTCTCCGGTTCGGGTTACAGCTTCCAATACCGCAACGCCGGTACGATCCGCAACCGCGGTCTGGAGGTCTCGGTTTCGGCCGTGATCCTCGAGAAGGCCAAATACGGGCTGAATTTCAACGCCAACATCGCCTTCAACCGCAGCCGCATCATGGACCTGGCCGGACTGGACACCTATTCACAGTCGTCGGGCTGGAACAACAACGTCACGGATTACTACGCCGTGCTGGGCGGCGCCATCGGCGATGTCCACGGCTACACGACGCTGGGACGTTACGAGGTCGAGGATTTCGACCTGGATTACTATGCCGAGACGGGCAAATGGAAGACGCTCGACGGTTCGAACTGCGCCGGTGTGGTCGGCGACATGCGTCCGGGATCGCTCAAACTGCTCTGCGACGCCGACGGCAACCCGATTCAGGGCAAGATCGGCAACGTGCAGCCCAGCTTCACGGGCGGTTTCTCGCTCTCGGGCTATGCCTACGGGTTCGACATCGCCGCCAATTTCACCTATTCCTATGGCAACAAGGTCTTCAACGCCAACAACGTGGAGTTCACCTCCTCGCAGAAATACACGGGCAAGGGCGTGATCCGCAACCTTTCCGACGTGATGGCCCTCGGCAAGCGCTGGACCAATGTCGACTGGACGACGGGCAACGTGATCACCGACCCCGAAGCGCTGGCCGCTGCCAACCGCACGACGACCATGTGGTCGCCCTATATGCCCCAGACGGTCGTGCACAGCTGGCTGCTGGAGGACGCTTCGTTCCTGCGCCTCTCGTCGCTGACGATCGGCTATACGCTGCCTTCGAGCTGGACGCGCAAGGTCCGCCTCAGCAAGGTGCGTTTCTATGCCACCGGCACCAACCTCTTCTGCTGGACGCCGTACAGTGGCTTCGATCCCGAGGTCGACACGCGCCGCGCGACGCCTATGACTCCCAACGTCGACTATTCGGCCTATCCGAAGAGCCGTTCGTGGGTATTCGGTGCGAACATCAGCTTCTAACCTCTAACCGACTGAAAAAAACTCAACGATGAAAAAGTTAATCTATATCCTTGCCTGCGCCGGCTTCATGGCCGCATCGTGTGGCGAAGAGCTGCTGGATACCCGCTCGTCCTCGTCGTCCGATTCGGAGACCATGTTTTCGAACGAGACCTATGCCGAGGCGGCCGTCATGAATATCTACCGCCAGTTCGGTGTGGACAAGTCCTACCGCAACCGCTGGCTGGTCTACTACGGCGCCAACACGGATTCGGAATGGTACGTTTCGGCATCGCCCGACAAACCCACCGACACCAAGACGCTGATTTACTCCTACAATCCCACTTACGACGACGCCAGCAGCCAGCTCAACGAGAGCAGCGGCCAGTTCGCGCTGATGTACACCGCCATCGAGAACGCCAACCTCGCCATTGCGGGCTTGCGCAAGTACGGCAATGTCGAAACCAACGCCGGAATGCGTTACCTGCTGGGCGAATCGCTCGTGCTGCGTGCGTTCTTCTATTTCGACCTTATCAGGGCCTGGGGCGACGTTCCGGCACGTTTCCAGCCCATCGGCGAGACGGGCGACGTGAACAAGCCCAAGAGCGACCGCGACGAGATCTACAAGCTGATTATTGCCGATCTCGAGGAGGCCGTGAATTACGTTTACTGGCCCAACGAGTCGGCCCGGACGGGCACCGTGACCCGCATCAACAAAGCCTTCACCTATGGCCTGCTGGCCCGCGTGTGCCTCTCGGCCGCCGGTTATTCGCAGCGTCCCGACGAGGGGCAGATCGGCACGGGCAACGTGGGTCAGAACCGCCGCAGCAAGCTGGTCGACGGAGGGGAGTGGGCTGACAACGCCCTCTACACCAAGGCTCTCGATGCCTGCAAGGAGGTGATTGCCAAGGAGAACGCCTGCGTGAAGCTGGAAAGCGATTTCGATGCCATCTGGCGCGGCATGATGAAACGCGAGGTCACGGCCGGGGGCGAGACCCTCTTCGTGATTCCCTTCGCCGACAACCGCGGCCAGTGGATGAACAACTATGCCGTGCGGCACGCCACGGCCGACAAGTACTGCGGCATGGCCGGAGCCGGCGGCACCATCGGTCCGGTTCCCACGCTCTTTTACGAGTATGACAAGAACGACCGCCGCCGCGATGTCACCTGCGTTCCCTACCGCTGGAACGGCGGCAAGCAGGAGCTGGAGAACATCCAGAAATGGTATTGCGGCAAGTACCGCTACGAGTGGATGAACGAGGTTGTCTCGGGCAACGACTGCGGCATCAAACCGATCCAGATGCGCTATGCCGACATCCTGCTGATGGCCGCCGAGGCCGCCAACGAGCTCAACGATCTGCCCTATGCCAAAACGCAGCTGCGCAAAGTCCGCTTCCGCGCCTTCGAGTCGAACAACACGGTCGATGCCTATCTCGACGCCATCGGGTCGAAAGAGGCGATGTTCAATGCCATCTACAAGGAGCGCATGCTCGAATTCAACTGCGAGCAGCTCCGCAAGCAGGACCTGATCCGCTGGGGACTGCTCAAAAAGTCGCTCGACGACGTGAAGGGCAAGATGAAGGCCATGCTCGACCACACCACCTATACGTCGACTGTCACGGGCGAAAGCTACGATTTCTCGACCATCGGCACGAAGGTCTACTACAAGTATGCCGACGATGGCGAGACGGTTCAGCTCCACGGACTGGATTTCGGCGAGGCCGGCGAGCCCGACGGCGAGGGCTGGACGCTCTACACCTCGAAGAAGACCGACGGCACGCTCGAAGAGGAGTATATCAAGAGCGGCACGACCTCCACGGGACGCATCGACCTGATCTACCAGTACGATCCCGACGTGCACATGTTCTGGCCGATCTTCAAGCAGTCGATCACCACCAACAGCATGCTGGCCAACGACTACGGTTATCCGGTGAGATAGTGACCTGAAAAAGGAAAAAACAAGAAACGTATGAAAACGATTATCAATAAATTCCTGCTGTTCGTGACGCTTTTCGCCGGTGCGGTGTCGCTTCACGGCTGTTCGGACCCCGACGGGATCATCGAGGACATCGCCTACGACCGCGAGTTCTCCCCGCTGAACTTTACCTATACGCTGACCAACAACGTGAACGTCGCCTTTTCGTGGACGGTCATGACCGGCATTTCCGATTACACGCTGACGCTTTCCTATACCGACGGCGAGGGTGGCGTTTACGACGAGGTGGACCTGATCGCCCCGCTCGACGGCGACGGCACGACGGTCAAGACGATGGATTACTCCTTCAAGGAGCTTCCCGGCAACCGCGAATGGAAGGCCGAACTGGTCGCCGTTTCGCAGCGCACGGGCGTCTCCGATTCGAAACCCGCGGTCTGCCTCTTTGCCACGGGCATCGAGAACCTCTTCCTGAACGACGGCAAGGTCTCCGATGAGGACATCACGGCCACCACGGCCCTGCTGCGCTGGGTCGCCGGATCGAACGTCACCGACCTCAATGTGACGCCCGGCATCGGTAAGGTCGCACTTACGGCCGATCAGATCGCCGCCGGCGAATACGAACTCACCGGCCTCACGACCGGTACGTCCTACACCGTCGAGCTGCTGCGCGACGAGGCGGTGCGCGGAACCGTCACGTTCGTCGCTTCGGACAAGATCGACGTCGACGTGACCGACAAGAGCGCTTCGGCGATCACCCTTTCATGGGGCGCCGACCAGCAGGTGACGGGGTTCGTGCTGAAAGGCGGCGACGATGAACGCAATATCACGCTGACCCAGGAGCAGATCGCTGCGCACACCTATACCTTCGAAGGACTGAAAGAGCGCACGGAGTATGCGATTTCGGTCTACATCGACGGTGTCGAGTCGGGCAATCTGGTCGTCACGACGCTGGGACAGTCCAGTTTCTGGGATTTCACCGATGCGTCGAAATGGCCGGTCGCCAACTGGGAGTCGAATCAGACCATCGACGGTCTCACGATCCTGGCCGCCTCGGGCAAAAACGTCCAGATTCAGGCCGATGCCGACTACGGCTACAACTACCTCGACCTGGGCGGCAAATCGACCTACAAGGAGGGCGAAGCGCCTACGCAGCGTGCCGTACAGTTCTCGGTGGTGGGCGAGGGCGTGCTGGCCATCGACTGCTATGCCAACGGCACGGGGCGTAACATCTATGCTTATGTCGATGCGCTGGGCAAGGCTTTCGGACCTGTCGAGGCTCCCACGGCCGATAACCGCGGCAAGGTTTACATTCCCTGCCCGGGTATCCCGGCGTCGGCGGTGGTTTCGGTCTATACCGACGCTACGGTCAACCATATTTACAGCATCGGCTGGTACGAGGGCACCGAGGCTCCGGGGCAGAATGCCACGCCGCTCGCCGCTCCCGAGGTTACGGCCGATCCTGCCGAGGTGACCAAGGGCGACAGCGCTCCCGTGAGCTTCTCGTGGGCCGCCGTTCTCAACGCTGCGACCTACACCTACCGCCTTGCGCTGACGACGCTCGTCGGGGAGACCGAAGAGGTCGTCCGCCTCTCGGAGACCGTTTCCACGACCGGAATGACCGTTCCGGCCGAGACCGTCGCCAAACTCAAGCCGGGAACCTATACGATTTCGGTGACTGCTGCGGCCGCCTCCGACTATCTCTACAAACCGTCGTCCGCGGGCAGCGCCACGCTGACGGTCAACGACACCAAACTGGCCGCTCCCGTCGTGAAACTCGAACCGGCGAAGGTGACCGTGGGCGACCAGACTGCCGTGACGGCTTCGTGGGAAGCCATCGACGGAGCGGCATCGTATGCCGTTACTTTCAACAACGGGACTCCCGAGACCGTGAACACGCCCTCTTACACGATTGCCGCCGCTGCGGTTGCCGCACTTGCCGTGGGTGATTACACGATCTCGGTCGTTGCCAACCCCGCCGACGCTTCGTCGCAGGCTTCCGACGCCGGTACGGCCAAGTTGACCGTTGCCGACGCTTCGACCCCCGGCGGCGACAACTTTGCTTGGGATTTTTCCTCGTCGGCGTTCAGCGACCTGATTGCGCGTCTCACGGCGGCGGGTTCTACCGGATTGTCCGATGTCGACGAGACGATCGAGGGCCTGCGTATCCTTTCGGGCGGCGCCAGCCTCCGGGGCGGTAGCGGCTTTATCCAGTCCGGAGGTGCCGGCAGTACGACCAAACGGGTATTCTCGTTTACGGCCTCTGCTTCGGGTAAACTGAAAGTCGTGGCCTCGAATACGGGCAGCAGCGCCGCAACGGACGGACGGTCCGTAACGGTACAGGTCGGTGACGATGAGGCCGGAGCGCAGAGCAAGGAGGCCGGATCGGGCAGCGGAACGCCTACGACCTGTGAATTTGACCTCGCCGTGTCGGCTGAAACGACAATTTACATCTATCCCACGAACGGCCTTCGCTTTTACAGCATCGAATATGTTTCGGAAGGTGGTTCGGGCGGCGATGCCGGTACGGCCTATGCCTGGGGTGCGGACGATATGACCGCCGTCTGGGCGGGATTTGCCAACAGCACGGGCGACATCAATGCTGCTGCGCTGGCGACAATGACCGAAACGGCCGATCTGACGAAAGATGCCGACGGATTCACCTACAAGGGCCTTTCGTTCCTTTTCGGCGGGGGCAAATTCAAGTTCGGCGAAAACAATAACGCTGCTGGGACGAAAGCCGTGCGTTTCCAGTATGGAGGTACGGGTTCTGCGACCAAAGCGTGTGTCTCCTTTACGGTGGATGCTCCAGGGACGTTGGTTGTGGAGGCTGTCTCCAGCAGCAGTTCGGCCGACCGCGCACTGGCTGTGAGCATTGACGATACGGAGCTCACTCCGCAGAATGCTTTGGGAAGCGGTGCGACGCTGCTCACGTTCGACTGCTCGTCTGCAACTGCGGGATCGAAGATCACGATCTACAGCAAGAACAGCGGCATCAACGTTTTTTCGATTGCCTGGACTCCTTCGAAATAAACAATACGATAACCTGATGGAAAAGGGCGCTCAGCAAATGAGCGCCCTTTTTTGTCGTTTGGCCGCTTCGGAACCAGATTTGCAGGGGCTATGGTGAAAATTTAAACGGATTTTTGTACCTTTGCGCTAATTGTTCGTGTGTAATGGCAGAAAACGAAAAAGACATACTGGAAAATATCGGAGAGCAGGAATACAAGTACGGCTTCACCTCGGATATCGAGACCGAAACCATCGGCAAAGGTCTCTCGGAGGATGTCGTGCGGCTGATCTCCGCCAAAAAGGGCGAGCCGGAGTGGATGACCGAGCGGCGCGTGGCGGCTTACCGCCATTGGCTGACGCTGGAACCTCCGACGTGGGCCCATCTGACGATCCCTCCGATCGACTTTCAGGAGATCATCTACTATGCGGCTCCCAAGCCTAAAAAGCAGCTCGGATCGATGGACGAGGTCGATCCCGAGCTGAAGCGCACCTTCGACAAACTGGGCATCCCCCTGGAGGAGCAGATGGCGCTGGCGGGCGTTGCGGTCGATGCCGTGATGGACTCCGTGTCGGTCAAGACCACCTTCAAGGAGGTGCTGGCCGAAAAGGGCATCCTTTTCTGTTCGATCTCCGAGGCGCTGCGCGATTTTCCCGAGCTGGTGAAGAAATACCTCGGGAGCGTCGTGCCCTATACCGACAATTTCTATGCTGCGCTGAACGCCGCGGTTTTTTCCGACGGTTCGTTCTGCTACATCCCCAAGGGAGTGCGCTGCCCGATGGAGCTTTCGACCTATTTCCGCATCAACGCCGCAGGCACGGGGCAGTTCGAACGCACGCTGATCGTGGCCGACGAGGGTTCCTATGTGAGCTACCTCGAGGGGTGCACCGCGCCCCAGCGCGACGAGAACCAGCTGCACGCCGCCGTGGTGGAGATCGTCGTCGAGCGGGACGCTGAGGTGAAATATTCCACCGTTCAGAACTGGTATCCCGGCGACCGGCAGGGGCGGGGCGGCGTCTATAATTTCGTGACCAAACGCGGCATCTGCCGCGAGAACGCCCGCCTGTCGTGGACGCAGGTCGAGACGGGTTCGGCGATTACGTGGAAATACCCGAGCTGCATCCTCGCGGGCGACAATGCCGTGGGAGAGTTCTACTCGGTGGCCATGACCAACAATTTCCAGCAGGCCGACACGGGTACGAAGATGATTCACATCGGCCGTAACACCCGCAGCCGCATCGTATCGAAGGGCATCTCCGCGGGCCGGAGCGAGAACTCCTATCGGGGGCTGGTCCGCGTGGCGAAGGGGGCCGAGAATGCCCGCAACTATTCGCAGTGCGATTCGCTGCTGATCGGCGATCGGTGCGGGGCGCATACCTTCCCGGTGATCGACGTGCGCAACCGCACGGGCG
The DNA here is from genome assembly GCA_001941065.1 of Alistipes sp. Zagget8. Classification (GTDB taxonomy): domain Bacteria; phylum Bacteroidota; class Bacteroidia; order Bacteroidales; family Rikenellaceae; genus Alistipes. The sequence goes on along the minus strand of MSHJ01000008.1, from coordinate 20,445 downwards.
TGGTGGAGCACGAGGCCACGACCTCGAAAATCTCCGACGACCAGCTTTTTTACTGCAACCAGCGGGGGCTTTCGACGGAGGATGCCGTGGGGCTGATCGTCAACGGCTATGCCCGCGAGGTGCTGTCGAAACTGCCGATGGAATTCGCCGTCGAGGCGCAGAAACTGCTGGCTTTGCAGCTGGAAGGCAGCGTGGGATAGCGTGATGTTTGCGTCCGCAACCCGGTCGCATGCGATAAGCCCCTCCCGAGGGAGGGGTTTGGGGTGGGGTCAGACTTGCAAACGACGCTGAAGGCGGTGAATAGGGCCTGCCGAAACGAAAAAAGCTAAAAATTAAAGTAGACGTTATCATATGCTAAAGGTACATAATTTACACGCTTCGGTCGATGGCAAGGAGATTCTCCGGGGCATCGATCTCGAGGTCAAAGCCGGCGAGGTGCACGCCATCATGGGCCCCAACGGCTCGGGCAAGTCGACGCTGGCGTCGGTGCTCGCGGGCAATGAGAAATTTACCGTCACGGAAGGTTCTGCCGAGTTCCTGGGCCGCGATCTGCTGTCGATGCCCATCGAGGACCGGGCGCGGCTGGGGCTGTTCCTGGGCTTCCAGTATCCGGTGGAGATTCCGGGCGTCACGATGGCCAATTTCATGAAGCTGGCCGTCAACGAACAGCGCAAGTTCCGCGGCGAGGAGCCGCTGACGGCCGCCGAATTCCTGAAGCTGATGCGCGAAAAGAGCGCCGTGGTGGAGCTCTCGTCGAAACTCACCTCGCGGGCCGTGAACGAAGGGTTCTCGGGCGGCGAGAAGAAGAAGAACGAGATTTTCCAGATGGCGATGCTCGATCCGAAACTGGCGATTCTCGACGAGACCGATTCGGGTCTCGACATCGACGCCCTGCGAATCGTCGCCACGGGTGTCACTAAACTGCATACGCCCCAGAATGCCACGGTGGTCATCACGCACTACCAGCGTCTGCTGGACTACATCGTGCCCGACGTGGTGCACGTGCTCTACAAGGGCCGCATTATCCATTCGGGCGACAAGTCGCTGGCCCTCCGGCTCGAAAAGGAGGGTTACGACTGGCTGATCAACGAATACGACAAGTGATGGAGACGATTCTCGACATCATCCGCGGTTTCCGTGCGGCGGACGGCGAGGTGCTCCGGATCGACGGGGCCGTGGCCGAACCTTTCGCGGCGGTCGATCCCCGGAAGCTCCGCGTCGAGGCGGCGGCCGGTGCTTCGGCGCGGGTCGTCGTGGTGCACACGGCTCCCGATCTGTCGGTGCTGGAGGTGGAGCTGGCCGAAGGGGCGCAGCTGGAGCTGACCGAGCTTTTCACGGCCGAGGCGTTCGCCGAGGTTTCGGTGAAGCAGGCCGCCCGCAGCCGCTGCCGCCTGACGACGGTGCAGCTGTCGAGCGCCAATGCCTCGTACCGCATCGATCTCGACGGCGCGGATGCCGAAAACGAACTGGGCGGGGTGTTTCTCGCCGCGGGCAGCGAACACTGCGTGGTGAAGCTCCGCACGGGGCACAACGTGGCTGACTGCCGCAGCAACTCTTATGTGAAGGGTGTTGCCGGAGGGCAGGCCGTCGGGGAGTTCTCGGGACTGGTCTACGTCGCTCCCGACGCCCAGCGCACCGATGCCCGGCAGCAGAGCCGCAACATCCTGCTGAGCGAGACGGCACGCATCACGACCCAGCCGCAGCTGGAAATCTATGCCGACGATGTGAAATGTTCGCACGGCGCGACGGTGGGGCAGATGGATGCCGAAGCGATTTTGTACATGCGCCAGCGGGGCCTGAGCGAATCGCAGGCCCGGCGGTTGCAGATCGAGGGATTCGTCGGCGACGTCGTGACGCGCTGCGGCATCGAGCCGCTGTGCGGGGCGATCATGGAACTGGCTTCGGCGAAAATGGAAAAATTGTAAGCATGTTCGACATTGAAAAAATACGGGAAGAGTTCCCGATCCTGCACCGCGAGGTCTACGGCAAGCCGCTGGTTTACCTCGACAGCGGCGCGACGGCGCAAAAGCCCCGGCAGGTGATCGATACGGTCGATTACCTCTACCGGGACCTGAACTCGAACATCCACCGCGGCGTGCATTTCCTTTCGGAGCAGGCCACGGAGCTGTACGAGGCTGCCCGGGAGCGGATCGCCGCCTTTATCGGTGCGGCCGAAAAGGAGGAGATCGTCTTCACGGCGGGCGCCACGGCGTCGCTCAATACGGTGGCTTATGCCTGGGGCGATGCGTTCGTCGGAGCCGGGGACAACATCCTCGTCAGCGAGATGGAGCACCACTCCAATATCGTGCCGTGGCAGTTGCTGGCCGAGCGCCGGGGAGCTGAAATCCGCGTGCTGCCGTTCGACGAATCGGGGGCGCTGCGCACGGACCTGCTGCCGTCGCTCGTGGACGAAAGGACCCGCGTGGTGGCCGTCACGCAGGCTTCGAACACGCTCGGTACGCGGCCCGACCTGCGGCCCGTCATCGCGGCGGCGCATGCCGTGGGGGCTGTCGTCGTTGTGGACGGCTGTCAGGGCGTGGTCCACGGCGGCGTGAACGTCCGGGAGATGGACTGCGATTTCTATGCTTTTTCGGGCCACAAGCTCTTCGGCCCGACGGGTATCGGCGTGCTGTACGGCAAACGCGCCCTGCTGGAGAAGATGCCGCCGTTCCTCGGGGGCGGCGACATGGTCGACACGGTGACGTTCGAAAAGACTACCTATGCCCCCGTGCCGCTGAAATTCGAAGCCGGAACGGCCAATTTCGTGGGGGCCATCGGACTGGGCGAGGCGGTGAAATTCGTGCAGCGGTTCGACCCGGCGGAGATCGAGGCCCACGAGGAGGCGCTGCTGCGCCGCGCCACGGAGCGGCTGTCGGCCATCGACGGACTGCGGATTTACGGCACGGCGCCCGGCAAGTGCGCCATCGTGTCGTTCAACGTCGAGGGGGTGCATCCCTACGATATGGGGATGATTCTCGACAAACTGGGCATTGCAGTCCGCACGGGCCAGCACTGCGCCGAACCCGTGATGGACCGCTACGGCACCACGGGGATGTGCCGGGCTTCGTTCGCGCTCTACAACACCCTTGCCGAAGCCGATGCGCTGGCCGCCGGGGTCGAAAGGGCCGTGCGGATGCTTCGCAACTGAAGCTGAACGTTTTGGCGATATTCCGGTCGCTATGCGACTGAGCCCCCGCCAAGGCGGGGGTTGGGGCCAATTTGCAAACGCCGCCACGGGCGGCGACAACGACGGTAGGGAGCGCCACTACGCTCCGAAAATGATTAAGAGGTATTAAAAATTACTAACCATGTTTATCGTACTCGAAGGATTGGACGGAGCGGGCAAGTCTACCCAGATCCGTATGTTGCGCCGGCTGTTCGCCGAGCGTGGTGTGGAGAGCGAGTATGTGCATTTCCCGCGCTTCGACGCTCCGGTCTACGGCGAACTGATCGCCCGCTTTCTCCGGGGCGAGTTCGGCGGTGTGAACGAGGTCGATCCCTACCTTGTGGCCCTGCTTTTCGCCGGCGACCGTGCCGCCGCGGGCCCGCAGATCCGGGCGTGGATCGCCGCGGGCAAAGCCGTGATTCTCGACCGCTATGTCTATTCGAACGTGGGTTTCCAGTGTGCGAAACTGCCCGCCGGGGAGCCGCGCGAGCGTCTCGCACAATGGATTCTCGACCTTGAATTCGGCTATAACGACCTGCCGCGTCCCGATATGTCGCTGTTCCTCGACGTGCCCTTCGCCTTTACGGAGAGCAAACTCACCGAGACGCGCGAGGGCGACGACCGCACCTACCTGCAGGGGGCGAAAGACATCCACGAGGATGCCCTCGACCTGCAGCGGCGTGTCCGGGAGGTTTACCTCGCGGCGGCGGCGAAGGACGCATCGCTGCGCGTCGTCGACTGCGGCGATGCGAACGGGGCGATGGACAGCCCCGAGTGCAATTTCGACAAGATACGTGCCGTTCTGGCCCCGATACTCGATGCGCGATGAGAAGGACCCGGGCATTCAAGATTCTGGCGAACGTCTGCCGGCTGATTCTCGCCTGCACGTTTATTCTTTCGGGTTTCTCGAAGGTGATCGACCCGTGGGGCACGGCGCTGAAGGTCAACGAGTACCTTTCGATCTACGGCGTGGAGTACCTGCAGCCTGCGGCGATGACCTTCTCGATCTGGCTGTGCGGCGCCGAGCTGATGATGGGGTGCATGCTGTTGTTCAAGGTCCGCATTCGCCTGATCTCGATCTTCGCGCTGGTCTCGATGATCTTCTTCACGCTGCTGACGCTGCTCAGCGCCACGCTCATCCCCGTCGAGGACTGCGGGTGCTTCGGCGAGGCGCTGAAACTCACCCCCTGGGAGACCTTCGCCAAGAACCTCGCCCTGCTGCCGATGGCCTTCGTGGTGTGGTGGCGCTACCGTCCCGACAAGATTTTCGCTTTCAAACCCCTGGAAATCGTGCTCACGTGCACGTTCTTCTTCCTCTCGATGTACCTGGGTTACTACTGTTACATCCATCTGCCGCTGATCGATTTCCTGCCCTATAAGGTCGGGGTCAATATACACGAGGCGATGCAGGAACCGGCCGTTGAGCCCGGCGAGTCGGAGACCGTGCTGATCTACCGCAACCGGGAGACAGGCCGCGAGCGCGAGTTTTCGCTGGACGACACCGAATGGCAGGATGCCGAAAAATGGGAGTGGGTGGACACCCGCACCACGAGCGAGCTGCCGTCGGTGCGGCCGCTGGTGAGCGAATTCGCCCTGCGCGACGCCGAGGGTGACGCCACGGAGGAGGTGCTGACCATGTCGGGGCGGGTTTACATGCTCTGCGTCACGGAGCTGGACCACCTGCCGCGACCTTGTGCCCGGCGCATGGCCCGGCTGGTCGAACAGGCCCGGGAGGAGGGTGCGCACGTGGTTTGCCTGACGCCCGATCCGCTGTACGGCGTGACGTGGCACGATTTCGGGTCGGGGGAGGTGAGGTGCTACAATATCGACGCTTCGACGATGAAAACCATGCTGAGGGCCTACAACGGCCTTGTGGTGCTGGACGACGGAACCATCACGGCTAAAAGGAATTGTCGCGATATTCGTCCGTAGGGGCTTCCTGCGGGATGTGGTATAAAAGTTGACGCTGTTTCGGCGTCAACTTTTTTCGTATGCGAACAATCACCGTTTTACTGATAACCCTGCTTGCCGGGGCGTGCGGCCGCAGGGCCCCGGCTCCCGAGGCGGTGCGTCCCGTGAAGGTCACGACGGCGGCCGGCGCCGGCCTCATCGACAAGGATTTCGCCGGCATGGCCACCCCCGACGATGCCGTGAACCTCGCCTTCAAGGTGGCGGGACAGGTCCTCGACGTTCCCGTTGCGCAGGGACAGAGCGTGAAAAAGGGGGCGCTGCTCGCTGAGCTGGACCCCCGGGACCTCGAGCTGCAGGTGGCGGCGACCCGCTCGGCTTTCGAGGAGGCCCGCTCGCAGCAGCAGCGCATGCAGCGGCTGCTGGAACACGAGGCCGTGTCGCGGCAGGAGGCCGAAGCGGCCTCGACGCGCTATGCGCAGGCCCGCTCCACCTATGAAAACACCCTCGACCTGCTGAAGGATACGCGCCTGAGGGCTCCGTTCGCCGGAGTCGTCGAACGCAAATACGTCGATATATTCGAACGCGTGCAGGCCGGGCAGTCGATTCTCCGGTTGGTCAATCCCGTCACCACGACCGTCCAGTTCACCCTGCCCGAAACCGGGCTGTCGCTGCTGCGGGACAGCTCGACGCATTTCACCGTCGAGTTCGACAATTACCGGGGTGCGGCGATTCCGGCCCGCCTGAAAGAGTATGTCGAAACCTCGTCCGACGCCTCGGGATTCCCCGTGTCGCTGACCCTCGAAAATCCCGATCCGGCGCGTTACCGCATTTCGCCTGGCATGTCGTGCACGATCACCATGCAGAGCCCCGATCCGGTTCCCGATGCCGTGTCGCTGCCCGTGTCGGCCATCTATGCCCCGGCCGAGGGCGGCACCTATGTCTGGGTCGTCGGTGCCGACGACCGTGTCTCGCGCCGCGAGGTGAAGCCCGGGGAGCTGTTCGGCCGCGACCGCGTGGTCATCGACAGCGGCGTTGCGCCGGGCGACAGGGTCGTCACGGCGGGGGTCTACCAGCTGCGCGAAGGGGAACAGGTCCGAATTTTAAAATGACGCTGCGATGAACCTGCCCGAATATTCCCTGCGAAGCGCCAAAGTGATTTACTTCTTCCTCTTCGTCCTGCTGGCCGGCGGAGCGCTGGGCTTCTCGACGCTGGGCAAGAAGGAGGACTCGGTCTTCGTCATCAAGTCGGCGTCGCTCGTCTGCTCCTACCCGGGAGCCACGCCCCGGGAGGTCGAGGAACTCATCACGGAACCCATTGAACGCGAGGTGCAGTCGATGCGCCTCGTGCATAAAATCACCTCCGAATCCTATTACGGGATCTCGAAAATCCAGGTCGAACTGGACCCCGCCACGCCGGCCCGCGAGATTCCCCAGCTGTGGGACGAACTGCGCCGCAAGGTGCTGAACGTCCAGCCGAAACTGCCTGCCGGAGCGTCGCAGATCACCGTCGCCGACGATTTCGGCGACGTCTACGGCATCTATTACGGCCTCTCTGTCGACGGGGGATTCTCGTGGTCGGAACTGCGCGACTGGGCCCAGCGGCTGAAAACGGCCCTCGTGACGGTCGACGGCGTGCAGAAAGTGACCCTCTACGGTGAGCAGACCCCGGTGGTGAACGTCTACGTCAGCCTGGCGGCGCTGGCCAACTTCTCCATCCGCCCCGAAACCATCGTCTCGACCATCGGCCAGCAGAACTCCATCGTCGATAGCGGGGAGAAGCAGGCCGGGAAACTCCGCATCCAGATTCTCGAAGACGGGACCTACAAGACGCTCGACGACCTTGCGGACCAGCTGCTGTTCGCCTCCTCGGGCAAGCAGTACCGCTTGGGCGACATCGCCCGCGTCGAACGGGGCTATGCCGAGCCTCCGCAGACGATGATGCGCGTCGACGGACGCCGGGCCGTGGGCATCGGCATCTCGACCGAAGCGGACGTCGATGTGGTGAAGGCCGGGACGAAAATCGACGGCGTGCTGGCCTCGCTCACGCGCCAGATGCCCGTGGGCATGGAGCTGACGGTGCTCTATCCCGAAAACCGCATCGCCAAAGAGGCCAATTCGACCTTTATCCTCAACCTCGCCGAGTCGGTCGCGATCGTCATCCTCATCATCATGCTCGTCATGGGCTTCCGCGCGGGAGTGCTGATCGGCAGTTCGCTGTTGTTCTCGATCGGCGGCACGCTGCTCCTGATGCAGTTCCTGGGCGAAGGATTGAACCGCACCTCGCTGGCGGGATTCATCATTGCCATGGGTATGCTCGTCGACAACGCCATCGTCGTCACCGACAATGCACAACAGGCCATGCTGCGGGGCGCGGCACGTCGCAGCGCCGTCGTCGACGGAGCCAACGCCCCGCGCTGGAGCCTGCTGGGCGCCACGCTGATCGCCATTTTCTCGTTCCTGCCGTTGTATCTGGCCCCTTCGTCGGTGGCCGAGATCGTGAAACCCCTGTTCGTCGTGCTGGCCCTCTCGCTGCTGCTGAGCTGGGTGCTGGCCCTGACGCAGACGCCGCTGTTCGGGAATTTTATGCTCCGGGTGAAACCCGCCGCACACGATCCTTATGACACGAAATTCTACCGCGCCTTCGACCGTTTTCTGGGCGTCCTGCTGTGCCGGCGCTGGTGGGTCGTGACGGTGGTCGTCGGGTTGTTCGTCCTTTCGCTGGCGGTCATGGGGCTGATGCCCCAGAATTTCTTCCCGTCGCTCGACAAACCCTATTTCCGCGCCGACGTGCTGCTGCCCGAGGGCTACAACATCCGCGACACGGAGCGCAACCTGCTGCAGATGGAGGGGTGGCTCCGCGAACAGCCCGAGGTGAAGACCGTCTCGATGACGCTCGGCTCCACGCCGCCGCGTTACTACCTGGCCAGCAGCAGCGTCTCGATGCGTCCCAATTTCGGCAACATCCTCGTCGAACTGCACGACAAGCGGCAGACCGCCGCCGTCGAGGAACGGTTCAATGCCTATGTCGTTGAAAACTATCCCGATGTGTGGTTGCGTTCGTCGCTCTTCAAGCTCTCGCCCGTGCCCGATGCGGCCATCGAGTTCGGATTCATCGGCGAGAATGCCGACACGCTGCGCCGCCTGACGGCCGCCGCCGAACAGGCGATGCGGCGCACGCCCGGGGCCGTGAACATCCGCAACGGCTGGGGCAACCGCGTGCCGATGTGGCAGCCGGTCTACTCGCAGATGAAGGGCCAGCGCATCGGCATCACCCGCAGCCAGATGGCCCGGGGCATCACCATCGCCACGCAGGGTTACACGCTGGGCGAGTACCGCGAGGGCGACCAGTTCATGCCGATCCTCCTGAAGGACGAGAATATCGGGACCTACAACCTCACCAACCTCCAGGCCCTGCCGATCTTCAGCCCTTCGGGCAAAGTCTTTTCGATCGAGCAGGCCACCGACGGATTCCGCTTCGACTTCCGGCCGGGTGTCATCAAGCGTTTCAACCGCCAGCGGGTGATGAAGGCGCAGTGCGATCCGGGCCGCGGGGTCAACACCATGCAGCTGTTCGCCGCGCTGAAGGATTCGGTCGACCGTGCCGTGGTGCTTCCCGAGGGCTACTCGATGAAGGTCTTCGGCGAGCAGGAGAGCCAGCAGGAGTCCAACGAGGCGCTGGCCAAATACATGCCGCTGACGCTGGTGCTGATTCTGATCGTCCTGTTGCTGCTGTTCCGCAACTACCGCGAACCGGTCGTCATCCTGCTGATGATTCCGCTGATCTTCATCGGCGTGGTGCTCGGGCTGGCCGTCACGGGCAAGGTGTTCAACTTTTTCTCCTTGCTGGGCCTGCTGGGACTGGTCGGCATGAACATCAAGAACGCCGTGGTGCTGGTCGAGCAGGTCGGCGTGCTGCGCACTGCGGGCAAAGCTCCCTATGAGGCCCTTACCGAGGCCACGCGCAGCCGCATTGTCCCCGTGGCGATGGCTTCGGGAACCACCATTCTCGGCATGCTGCCGCTGCTGTTCGACTCGATGTTCGGGGCCATGGCCGCTACGATCATGGGCGGACTGCTCGTGGCCACGCTCCTGACGGTCTGCGTCCTTCCGGTGGTATACGCCCTGTTCTATAATATCCGAAAATCATGAAAATAACGGTTTCGATAATTGCTTTGTGTCTTTGTGTGCCGGTGTTCGGGCAGACCTCGCTCGACGGCTACCGGGCGGCGGTCGCCGATTACAGCTGGCAGCTGAAGATCGCCGCCTCGAAGAGCGATGCCGCTGCCGAGACGATGGGGCAGGCCCGCACGGGCTACCTCCCGCGGCTGGCGATGGACGGCAGTTTTACCAAGACGTTCCACCATTACGAAGGCGTCGAGCCGTGGACTTTCGGCGTCCTGCCCCAGGTGGTCCAGACAGTCTATGGGGGCGGTTCGGTGCGGGCTGCGGCCAAACAGGCCGGACTGGGTTACGATATCGCCCTGTGCGACGAGGAATTTTCGCGCCTCGACGTGCGCTATGCCGCCGACTATGCCTACTGGAACCTCTCGGCCGTGGAGCTTTACGCCGCGTCGATGCGCCAGTACGTTTCGATCATCCGCTCGCTCAAGGAGATCGTCGACCGCCGTTTTGCCGAGGGGTACATCGCCAAGGGCGACGTGCTGATGATCGAGACCCGGCTGAGCGAGGCCCAATACTCGCTCGTGAGCGCCGAGCAGAATTATGAGGTGGCGCTGCACAACTTCAACATCCTGCGCGGGACCGATGCCGTACTCGATGTCCGTTTGGCGCAGGGCATCCGCGATTCGCTCCCGATGCCCGTGCGTGTATTGGCCGCCGAGGCCCTGTCGCGCCGTCCCGATTATACCGCCGCACGGCTGCGCACGGAGCAGGCCGAAATCGGTGTCCGCGCGGCCCGTGCGCCCTTCAACCCGCAGCTGAGCGTCGGCGTCGGGGGTTCGTGGCAGCCCTTCCTGCCCAACCGGACCGGGGCCACGACGGTCGACGGATCGGTCTTCGTGAAACTCTCGGTACCGATCTTCCACTGGGGCGAGCGCCGCCGGGCCGTCGGGGCCGCCCGTGCCGTGCAGCTCCAGCAGGAGTGGAGCGCCGCGCTGCGCCACGACGACATCGTGCGTGAGGAGATGAATGGCTGGACGGCGCTGGTGCAGAGCCGGGCGCAGGTCGACGCCTCGGAGGAGAGCCTCCGCATTGCCGGTGAAAACCTCTCGATCAGTACTTATTCTTATGGCGAGGGCCTTGCGACGATCCTCGATGTGCTGCAGGCCCAGCTGAGCTGGATACAGCTCTATACCAACGCTATCCGGGCACACTACAACTACGCCGTGGCGGTTTCCGACTACCAGCGCATCACGGCGCAATAGAAAAACGGCGGAGAATTTCTCCGCCGTTTTTATTACCGCCGGGTGTTCTACGCTTTTACAGGTTCGGTACTGACCACCGCGATCTCGTGCGAAACGGGAGCGATCATTCGCAGCATCCGGACGATGCCGCAGTACTTTTCGTGCGTGAGGTCGATGGCGCGGCTGACCTTCGCCTGGTCGTCTTCGGAGCCGCACTCGACATTGTAAACGACATGGATCGAGCGATATACGCTCTCCGATTGAACCTCTTCGGCAGATAACTCTCCCGAGTAGCTGATTTCGAAGCGTTTGGGGGTGATGCGCTCTTTCTGCATAATCATCAGCGCCGTCTTCCCCGAGCATTGTGCCGCCGCGTAGAGCATGAGGGCCTTGGGGTTCAGCATGTCGCATCCGGCGCCGTTTTCAAGCTGGAATTTTCCGTTTCCGGACAACTGTAAAGTTACTTTTTCAATCATGGATTTCGGTTTTTTTGTTCAACAATAACCCGGGGGCAAATTCCGTTCCTCAGGTAGTGTGCGGATGGGTAAAAATTCGTATATTTGCCCGTATTTAGTGAAAATGTGTGTATGCGAAAACTCCGGAAACTGTTGCTGACCCTTGCCTTGGCGGCGTGCACCTTGGGTGCGCAGGCCGCGAAGCCCGAAATAGAGACGCTTATGGAGCGCGCCCGCGACTTGTTCGACTACGGCCGCTGGAGCGATGCCCGGCATGAATTCCTGCGTGCGAAGGCCGCCCTGACCCCTGCGGACCGCCTGCTGGCCCAGGAGACCGAGTTCTACCTGGCCGCCTGTGCCGTGGAGCTGGGCAGCGCCGATGCCGAAGGTGCCCTGCGCGAATTCGGCGAGCGTTATCCCGAATCGGTCTATGCCAACGACGTGCGTTTCGCCCTCGGGTCGTTCTACTGCTCGGCAGGGAACATGAAGAAGGCCCGCGAAGCCTTTGAAAAGACCAATTACAAGGCCCTGAGCGCCCCGCGCCGCGAGCAGTACGACATCCGTATGGGTTATGTCGAGTTCGGGGACGGCAATTATGCCCGGGCCTACGACTATTTCGACCGTATCGGCAGCCGCAGCGAGTATGTCGACCATGCCCGTTATTACAAAGCCTACATCGACTACGCCGAAGGACGTTACGGCCGGGCGAAGCAGGGTTTCGAAGCGCTCGCCCGCAGCGACGCCTACCGTGACGTGGTGCCATATTATTTGTTACAGATCGAGTTCCGCGAGGGTAACTACCGCTATGTGGTCGAGAACGGCGAGGCGCTGGCCCGCCGGGCAGTTCCCGAACGCCGCGCCGAACTGGAGCGCGTGATAGCCGAATCGTGGTTCCGGCTGGAGGATTTCAACAAGACGCTGGAGCACCTTGCGGCCTTCCGCAATGCCGGCGGCGAGATGGACCGCGACGCCAGTTACCTCGAGGGTTTCTCGCTCTACCGCACGGCTCGTTATCCTGAGGCTGCGGAGTGGCTGCGCAAGGCGTGCGGAGCCGAGGACGCCCTGACGCAGAACGCCTCCTACCACCTGGCCGACTGCTACCTGCGTGCCGGGGACAAGGAGCAGGCGATGCAGGCGTTCGCCATGGCGTCGGACGAGTCGCTGGATGCCGCGATCGCCGAGGATGCGCTCTTCAACTATGCCAAACTGCAATACGAACTGGGCGGCGGAGCTTTCAACGGTGCGATCAACGTGCTGACGCGCTATGTCGAACGGTATCCCTCCTCGCCGCGTGTGGGCGAGGCCCGGACGCTGCTGATCGCCGCCTACTACAATTCCCGTGATTACGATGCCGCTTACCGCGCCATCAAGGCGATGCCCTCGGGTGATGCCGACATCCGCGCGGCGTTGCAGAAGATCGCCTATTTCCGCGGGCTGGAGGCTTACGGAGCCGGGGACCTGAAAGCCGCGCAGGATTACCTCGCGGAGTCCGCGGCGGTGAACGTCAGCCCCAAATATACGGCCCTGACCTCGTTCTGGCAGGGAGAAATCGCTTTTGCACAAGGCGACTACGCCGTTGCCGCGGTCAAATACAACGCCTACCTGAAACGCGCGCCCCGCACCGAACGGGAGTATGCCCTGGCGTGGTACAACCTCGGCTACTGTGCTTTCGACCGCAACGACCTTCAGCAGGCGCAGGAGGCTTTCGGCAAGTTCCTCGCCGCGTGGTCGCCGCGCGACAGCTACCGAGCCGACGCGCTGAACCGGCTGGGCGACGCGGCCTATTCCGACCGGCGGTTCGAAGCGGCCGTGGGGGAGTATGACAAAGCCATCGCTCTTGGTACCCCCGAACAACAATACGCCCGGTACAAACGGGCCGTCACGCTCGGCATTCTGGGCCATACGGACCAAAAACAGCAGGCCCTGCGGCAGATCGCCGCTGCGGGCGGGGACTATGCCGACGAAGCCTCCTACGAGCTGGGACGCAGTTACATCGCGCAGGAGAAATATGCCGAGGGTGCCGCGCAGCTCGAGAAATTCGTTGCGGCCTATCCCGCCTCGCCGCGCTGTACGCAGGCCTATTCCGACCTGGGACTGGCCTACCTGAACCTCGGGGACAAGCAGAAATCGCTGGCTTATTACGACCGGGTGGTCGGGGCGTCGCCCCAGTCCGCCGAGGCCAAGGGCGCGATGCAGTCGATCCGTGAGATTTATGTTTCGGAGGGAGATGTGGATGCTTATTTCGACTATGCCGCCAAGGCGGGCATGGAGAGCGACCTGACGGCCCTGTCGCGCGACTCGCTGTCGTTCGCCGCCGCGCAGAAACTCTACCTCGGCGGGCAGCGGGATGCCGCCGCCAAGTCGCTGCGCAGCTATGTGGTGAGCTATCCGAAGGGATATTACCTGACCGACGCGCTCTACTACCTGAGCGACTGCTACCTCCGTGCGGGCGAGCGGGAGAACGCCATCGAAACGCTGACGGAGCTGGCCGCGCAGGGAACGAATCAATATACGGTGGCCGTGCTGGAGAAACTCGCCGAGATGACTTTCGCCGACAAGCGTTGGGACGAAGCTGCTTCGGCTTACCGGAGGCTTTATGACGTGGCGCCGACGAAAACGGGCCGCGAGGATGCCATGACGGGTTATGTGCGCGCCACCATTGCCGGGGGTGACGGGGCGAAGATCGCCGAAATGGCTGCCGACGTGTGCGGCCGCGACGACGCGGGAGCCGTGGCGCTGCGCGAAGCGAAATACGCCTGGGCCGGGCAGCTGCGCGCCGAGGGCCGCGGTGCCGAGGCGGTGAAACTCTACAAGGAGCTTTCGAAGGAGGTGCGTACGAAAGAGGGTTCCGAAGCCGCCTATTACGTGATCGAATCGCTGTTCGAAAGCGGCGACATGAACAAGACCGAAGCTGCCGTCTTCGCCTTCTCGGAGCGGGAACCGCAGGCTTACTGGCTGGCGCGGGCCTTCATCCTGCTGGGCGATGTGTACGTCCGCAAGGGGGATAATTTCCAGGCCCGGGCGACGTGGCAGAGTGTCGCCGACGGCTATTCGCCGGCCGACGACGGCATTGTGGAGGAAGCGAAAGCACGAATCGCAAAACTGAACTGACGATGAAGAGGATTCTGATGATAGCCGCCCTCGCGGCGGTTCTGCCGCAGCTGGCTGCGGCGCAGGTCGAAAAACAGGTCGAGGTGACCAAGGCGTATGTTCCGAAGGTGGAGAGCGCCTCGAAGCTGGCCGTACGTCCCGATATGACGGACACGACGCGCCTGCGTCCCGAGATCGATTACACCATCACGCCGCTGTCGCTGCGCACGTCGCTCTCGACACGCCCGATTCGTCCGGCGACGGTGACTTACTGGGAGTTCAACCGTCCGCTGCCGTTCTACGTGAAGGCCGGGGCGGGGTATCCGCTCAACTCGGTGCTGGATTTCTACGCCTCGTCGCAGAATCCTTCGACGGGCTATGTCGTGGGCTACGTCAACCACGAGGGGCAGTATGCCAAGATACGCAACGATTTCGGCGTGAAGAACCCGTCGACGCGGATGTTCAACCGCATCGGGGCCGCTGCGGGCAAATACCTCGGGAAGCACGTCCTCGAAGGGGACATCTCCTACGACAACCGGATGTATCATCGTTACGGGGTTTACGCCCCTGCCGGGTTCGAAGAGGCTTTCGGGGCGGGCGACATGAATGACTACGGCGATGCGAACCTCGCGGTGCGCTTCGGGGACGATTTCCAGGACCTCGGGCGGACGAATTTCGAGGTGGCGCTGCGCGGCGGTATGTTCTTCGACCACTCCGAGTGGCCCGGAGCCGGCGACAAGGCCCGCCAGACGTCGCTGGAGGCCCGGGCGAAGATTGCCCGCGGATTCGGCCGCAGCAGCTTCTCGCTCGAAGTGGGTTACGAGCGGCTGGCCGGGCGTAAATCCATTTCGGAGTGTACCCAACAGCTGATTCATGCCGCCCTGCGTTACGGCTTCACGGGCGGGGTGGTGCGCCTCGATGTCGGGGCCGATTACTACCACGACAAGATCGACGGGGTCGATGCCGAAAATTACATCATTCCCTACGCCCGGCTCGATTTCAACCTCGGGACTCCGGGGCTGAAACCCTTCTTCGAAGCCGACGGTGCCGTGAACCCGAACGATTTCCGGGCGCTGACGCTCCAAAATCCCTATGTGGCGGCTTCGACATGGCTCGACAAAAGCTCCGTCGATTACAATTTCCGCGTCGGGGTGGGCGGCAGTCTGTGGCGCAGCCGCCTGAACTACCGCCTCTATGCCGGGGTTTCGATCCGCGACAACCGGCTGTTCTGGACGGCCCGCTGGAACGACGATGCTGATAACATCGGGTTCTTCGGCGCTTTCGTCCCTGTGACGGCGCGTCAGACCGTGACGTCGTTCAACGGCGAGATCGAATACCGCCCCGTGAGCGTGCTGAAATTCGACCTGGGGGTGCACGGCTATCTGTACAACGACGAAACGGACCTGAAGAACGGGTCGCCCTCGATTGCCGGAAATGTCGGCGTCGCCTACGAGGGCCGCAAGATTTCGTTCGGGGTGAAAGCGCTGATGCAGGGCGTCCGCCGCTGGTCGGCCTATGCGTATGATCCGGCCGACAGCCACGGCCTGTTCACGATGTTGCCCGTGGTGCAGAATCCGTTCAAGGCGCCTTTTGCCGTCGACCTGCGGGTGAATTTCGACTGGAAGGTTTCGGGGCGTGTGACGCTCTTCGCCGAAGGCCGCAACCTCATCAACCGCGATTTGTACGAGTATCCGTGGTATCCCGAACTGGGGGCTAATTTCACGGTCGGCATCAAGGCCAACTTTTAGGGACGCCGCTTTCTTTTGCACGGGCGGAAACTTTCCGAAAAAGTTCCCGCCCGTGCTGTTGTCCGCAAACACGGGAATTCGTTTTAATGATAATCATTTTCGGCTCGAAGTTATGACCCGACGGAAATTTTTGTTAAATTCGGACAAATTTAATTCATTAACACACCCGACTATGAAACACACGATGCCCGAGCTTCCCTACGCATTGGAAGCGCTTGCTCCGAAGATGAGCAAAGAGACGTTCGATTACCATTACGGCAAGCACCTGCAGACCTATGTGGACAACCTGAACAAACTGATTCCCGGCACGCCTTACGAGGAGATGCCGCTCGACGAGATCGTCCGCAAGGCCGACGGCGGGATTTTCAACAACGCCGCCCAGACCTGGAACCATACCTTCTTCTTCCAGATGCTGACTCCCGCCCAGAAGCCCGTGCCTGCGAAACTGGCTGCGAAGCTCACTGAGGCGTTCGGCTCGGTGGAGGCTTTCAAGGAGCAGTTCACCAAGGCCGCCGTGGGTCTTTTCGGCTCCGGATGGGCGTGGCTGGCGATGGATAAGGCCGGCAAGCTGTCGATTGTGGCCAAGTCGAATGCCGGCAACCCGATGACCGACGGACTGCGTCCGGTGATGACGGTCGATGTCTGGGAACACGCCTATTATATCGACTACCGCAACCGCCGGGCCGAATTCCTGGCCGCTTTCTGGGAGCTGATCGACTGGCAGAAGGTCGCCGACCGCTGCATTCCGAAGCGTTACAAGTGCACGGCCTGCGATTATGTCTACGACCCCGCCAAGGGCGATCCCGAAACGGGCATCGCTCCCGGAACGCCGTTCGACGAGATTCCCGACGACTGGACCTGCCCGATCTGCGGACTCTACAAATCGGAGTTCGAGGCGATCGAGGAGTAAAACGAAAAACCTCCGCAACTATCGTGGTTGCGGAGGTTTTTTTGTGTCCTGCGGGGAGCGAATCAGAAGACGAATTTCTCGAGTTTCAGCTCGCCCAGCTGCTGCATGCGCGGCACGAGGGTGGTGAAATGCGATGCCTGCTCGTGGGCCGCGAGGGCCTTGGCGTTGCTCCATGTTTCGCAGATCATCAGCACATCGCCGCGCGTGGCGCTTTCGAACAGGTCGTAAGCCACGCACCCTTCGTCCTTGAGCGAGGCGGCTACCAGCTCCTTGGCCGTGCGCACCAGCTCCTCGCGGTTGCTATCCGTCGTGCGGATAAATACATTGAGTCGTATCATTGCTTTCTTGTTTTTGGTTTTGACTATTTACAAATATACGAAATTTTTTTCGGATACCGGAACCCGCGGCCGTAACTTCGTGCACCGTTCGGGCCGTTTTTTCGGCGCGGATGCTCTGCGGGCGGAAATAATTCGTTAATTTTGCGGAAAACGCAAGCAAACAGACTATGAAACGCATTTTCAATCCGTGGGAGGGCATGGAGGGGTACCATTGCTACGGCTGCGATCCGCACAGTCCGCAGGGGCTGCGGATGGAATTTTACGAGGACGGGGATGACATCGTGAGCGTGTGGAAACCCCGTCCG
This sequence comes from Alistipes sp. Zagget8, assembly GCA_001941065.1. Lineage (GTDB taxonomy): Bacteria > Bacteroidota > Bacteroidia > Bacteroidales > Rikenellaceae > Alistipes. The sequence continues at coordinate 3,159 of MSHJ01000008.1, read as the reverse complement.
GATTTCCAGGGATGGGTGGACACGTTGCACGGCGGCATCCAGGCGACGCTGGCCGACGAGATCAGCAGCTGGGTCGTTTTCCGGAAATTCCAGACCAGCGGGGTGACCTCCCGGATGGAGGTCCGCTACCACAAGCCGATCCGTACGACCGACGAGCGCATCGTCCTGCGGGCCCGCGTCGAGGAGCAGCGGCGCAATATCGTCCGTATCGCCGTGGAAATCCGTGATGTGCGCGGCGAGTTGTGTACCGAGGCGGTCTGCGTCTATTTCCTGTTCCCCAAGGAGAAGGCCCGCCGGGAGTTTCATTTCTGCGATTGCAGCGTCGGGGAGGATGACCGGAATCCGCTCGAAGAGGCGGAAAGTTGATCCTCTCGGGATTTTTTCGTACCTTACACCATCAACTGAACCTGTATGGAACTGAACGATAAAAAATTCGCCGTGCTGATCGATGCCGACAACATCTCGCACCGCAAGATCAAGGACATCCTGGACGAGATAGCCAACTACGGCACGCCGACGATAAAACGTATTTACGGGGATTTCACCAATCCGAAATTCGCCGCCTGGAAAGAGGTGCTGCTGGAGAACTCCATCACGCCCATTCAGCAGTATGCCTATACGACGGGTAAGAATGCGACGGACTCGGCGCTGATTATCGACGCCATGGACATCCTGCACAAGGAGGGTGTGAACGGGTTCTGCATCGTGTCGAGCGACAGCGACTACACGCGTCTGGCCAGCCGCATCCGCGAATCGGGCAAGGAGGTGCTGGGATTCGGCGAGAAGAAGACGCCGAAGCCGTTCATCAAATCCTGCGACAAATTCATCTATGTCGAGATTCTCGGGCAGACGCCTCCGCCGGAGAAGGCGGCCCCTGCGAAGAGAAAGTCGGGGACGAAGCGCCCTGCCGAAGCCGAAATTCCGGTGGAGCCCGCAGCCGAACCCGCCGGGGAGAAGAAACCGGCGCAGGAGGCGGGACATGCCTCGACGATTATCCGGCCGTTCGACGACGAATTCCGCACGCTGTTGGAAAACACGATCGACGACGCTGCCGACGACAGCGGCTGGGCCTCTTTGGGCGACGTGGGAAGCGTGCTGTCGAAGAAGATGCCCGATTTCGACCCCCGCAACTACGGCTACAAGAAGCTCTCACTGCTGATTCGCGCGTTATCCGCCGCGGTGGACATGAAGACCGAGCAGCAGCGGATTTTCGTCCGCAACCGGGTGTAGTTTCCGGCGGTATCAGAGCCCGCGGAGGCTTTCGCGGGCCGTTTCGTATTCGGAGACGAGGCGGCGGACGATGTCGCCGGCCGACGGCAGGTCGTCGATAAGCGCGGCTATCTGTCCGATTTCCAGCTCCCCTTCGGCGAGGTCTCCCTCGAAAATTCCCCGTTTCGACCGTCCGCGGCCTATGAGTGCAAGCAGCTCCTCCGCTCCGGCGCCGCGTGCCTCGGCCTCCTCGACCGTGCGGCAGAAATCGTTGCGGACGAGACGCGTCGGCATGACCTTCTTGAGCGCCAGTATCGTGTCGCCCTCCTGCAATTCTGTGCACCGTTGTTTGAACGCCTCGCAGGCAGAGCTCTCCTGCGACAGGGCGAAGCGGGTCCCCAGCTGGCACCCTTCGGCTCCCAGGGCGAAGGACGCCAGCATGCCGGCCCCCGTGGCGATGCCTCCCGCGGCGATGAGTGGCAGATCGACGGCCTGCCGCACCTGCGGGACGAGCGCCAGCGTCGTCGTCTCCTCGCGGCCGTTGTGGCCTCCCGCCTCGAAACCTTCGGCCACCACGGCATCCACCCCCGCATCGCGGCTCTTGAGCGCGAATTTCGAACTCGACACCACGTGCGCCACGCGGCAGCCCGCGTCGTGGAGGCGTCCGGTCCAGGTCGCGGGACTGCCCGCCGAGGTGAAGACTGCCGGGACGCGCTCTTCCACGATAACGTCCATCAGCTGGGGCGTATAGCGGTAGGCCAGCGGCACGTTGACCCCGAAGGGGCGTGACGTGGCCGCGCGGCATTTGCGGATGTGTTCGCGCAGCAGCTCGGGCGTCATCGAGCCGGAGCCGATCAGCCCCAGCCCGCCGGCTTCGCTGACGGCGGCGGCGAGCCGCCAGCCACTGCACCAGATCATCCCGCCCGCGACAATGGGGTAGCGGATGCCGAAAAGGGTTGTGATTCTGTTTTCCATCGGATTGTTTTTCGGTTTTATACCGGCAAGGTACGATTTTTTCTGGGAATCGGGACGGCCGGGCGTCCGTAAAAAAAACGATGCTCCGACCCGTCGGGTCCAAGCATCGTTATAGAAAAAAGGGTGAGCTACTTACATCGCACCGCTTCGACCACATACCCTTGCTCGATTCCTCGCCTGGGGGATTCTGTAGGAGCTGGTCGTATAAGACTCACCCGGGGACAAAAGTAGGAAAATTTTATCATCCCCGCAAACACATCGGGAATATTTTATTCGCCGGATGCATATCCGATTGTCGGACAGCGTGTTCGCGCTATGGGCCGAAACGCCCCGACTCAGCAGAGCCGGGGCGTTTTCGCCGGACGGGGCTCCGTCGCGGTTATTTTGCCGGATGGAGATACCAGTCTTTGTCGTTCTTGCCGTCCGATTCCATCCAGCTGCGGAACCTGGGGTAGGAGTCGTCGATATGCTTACCCTCCTGCGGGATCGGGAAATCCGTCATAAAGGACATATTCAGGGCGAACGGATACTGTTTGCCCTCCTTCACCAATACGTAGTAGAGGTTGTCGCCCGGCCGCGACACATCGTGACCCGTTCCGAAAAGACTCGGGTCGGCCTTGTCCGTAGGCATCTGTTTCACCAGATGCACCTCTTTGCCGCGGATTTTGTCGGAATCGGTGAAGATGAACGGATTGAAGGGAGGCGCCACCGTGGATTCGGTCGCGTCGTTGAGTTCGAACGTCACGGTGATCGTCTTGCCCAGAACCGGTTCAATATCGTCGAACAGCAGGACGGTGGGGTAGCGCTGGCCCGGTTCGAGCGGCTGTCCCTGCATGTAGTTCGACGAAGCGGCGCCGTCGACCGTCACTTTGTGGACCAGTTCCGGAGCCAGGCCCGTCAGCTGGATGCCGAAGCCCGATTGGATCTGACCGCCGTTGTGGCAGGGCGTGTACTCGGTCTCGATTTTGTAGACCG
>MSHJ01000007.1 GCA_001941065.1 Alistipes sp. Zagget8 | reverse complement strand
GTAAAATTGTATATAAGTCCCAAAATTAAAATATTCTGCATCAGGATATTAATAACCTTCGCAGACGGCCGTTCCGATCAACACGCAAAATGCTGTTTATCAACATATTTACACCACAACCAAAGAGAAACAGGCCCCCGCATCCAATAAACCGTGCGTATTTTGCGTTTGATAATAAAATCGTTAATTTTGCAATTCTAATTCCGACAACCGTATGGTCAAAATATTATGGGTCGACGACGAAGTCGAACTGCTGAAACCCCACGTCCTGTTCCTGCAGGGAAAAGGCTACGAAGTGGACACCTGCAACAACGGATACGACGCGATCGACATGGCCTCGGAAGGGTCCTACGACCTGATTATCCTCGACGAGATGATGCCCGGCATGACCGGTCTCGAAACCCTTCCCCAGATCAAGGAGGTGCGTCCCACGACGCCCGTGATCATGGTCACCAAGAGCGAGGAGGAGAACATCATGGACAAAGCCGTGGGTTCGAAAATCGCCGACTACCTCATCAAACCCGTCAACCCCAACCAGGTGCTGCTCTCGATCAAGAAGAACGTCCACCAGCAGCAGCTCGTCACCGAGCAGACCACAGCCGACTACCGTTCGGAGTTCGGGCGCATCTCCTCGTCGCTGCAGATGGCCGACACGTTCCAGGACTGGTGTTCGATCTACCGCAAGCTCACCACCTGGGAGGTCGAGCTGTCGGAATCCACCGACCAGGGCATCAAGGAGGTGCTGGCCTACCAGAAGAACGAGGCCAACCAGGAGTTCTGCAAGTTCGTGCGCCGCAACTACTACAACTGGATCAACAAACGCGCGGACGACACCCCCGTGATGTCGCATACGCTCATGCGCACCAATATTTTCCCCGTGGCCGACGAAAACCCCAAGACCACGCTGCTGCTGATCGACAATTTCCGCTACGACCAGTGGCGCTCGATTTCGTCGCTGCTGAGGGGATATTACGACGTCGCACAGGACGATTTCTACTGCGCCATCCTGCCCACGGCCACCCAGTATGCCCGCAACGCGATCTTCGCGGGGCTGATGCCGCTGGCCATCGACAAGCTGATGCCCAACAAGTGGCTCAACGACAACGAGGAGGGCGGCAAAAACCAGTATGAGGAGGAATTCCTGAAGCGGCTGATGTCGCAGAACGGCAAGAACTGGAAATTCTCGTTCGACAAACTCGTGCGCCCGGAACAGGGTCGCAAGCTGGTGGACAATATACAAAAGGTCTACGACGCCGATTTCTCGGTCATCGTCTACAATTTCCTCGACATCCTTTCGCACGCCCGCACCGAGACCGACATCATCCGCGAACTGACCGAGGACGAAGCGGCCTTCCGTTCGCTGACGCGCTCGTGGTTCGAACATTCGGACCTCTACACCATCCTGCGCATGCTCTCCGAACGGGGACACACGGTGGTCATCACCTCGGACCACGGCACCATCCGCGTCGACAACCCCGTGAAGGTCACGGGCGACCGCGAAACCTCGGCCAACCTGCGTTACAAGACGGGCCGCAATCTGGCGTACAACTCCCGCGAGGTGTACGAGATTCTCAAACCCGAGGACGTGCAGCTGCCGTCGAGCAACCTCACGTCGAGTTACATCTTCGCCTACAACACGGATTTCCTGGTTTACAACAACGACGCCAACCGCCACATCCGCTACTACCGCAACACGTTCCAGCACGGCGGTATCTCGATGGAGGAGATGATCGTTCCGTATATCGTTTTAAAGCCCAAGAAATAAATGAGAACCATTCACATCACCTCGCAGGACGAGCTCCCGCAGGTCGCCGAGGCGGTCATCCGTTCGCTGGGCCGCCGCACGGTGGTCGCCTTCCGCGGCGAGATGGGTGCCGGAAAGACCACGCTCATCCGTGAAATAGCCGCCGAACTCGGAGCCACGGACACCGTCACCAGCCCCACGTTCGCCATCGTCAACCAGTACAAGGGCAGCGGCAACCGCCGAATCCACCATTTCGATTTCTACCGCATCAACGACCTGCGCGAGGCGTTCGATTTCGGATACGAGGAGTATTTCTATTCGGGCGACCTCTGCCTGGTGGAGTGGCCCGAGAAGATCGAGCCCCTGCTGCCCGACAACGTCATGACGGTGCGCATCACCGTAGACAGCGACACCGCCCGCACCTTCGAAATCGACCCGGCTTAACCGCCGGCTTAAGAAGCCGGTCCTATGGGCGAACGGGCCAAATCCCGTTACCAAAGCCCATCTGCGCCCGGCTTAAGAAGCCGGTTCTATGGGCGGACGAGCCAAATCCCGTTACCGGGGCTCATCTGCGCCCGGCTTAGGAAGCCGGCTTTATAGGCTGCGGAGCCGGATTCCGCTATCGAAACTCAGTTCCGCAACGCCCCCGTTGCACCGCCCCCTCATCGGGACAAACCCCGCAAAGGTTTGTCCCGTTCGTTTGCCGGCGCCGGAAAAATCGCTATCTTTGCGGCAACCATCTTCCGTAGTCCATGAAAAAGACGCTCAAAATCGCCGGTATCGCCCTGCTTTCCCTCGCCGGGCTGCTGCTGATCCTCTTTCTGCTCACCCGTTTCGTCTTCCGTGACTGCGTCACCGGTTACCTCGACGATCTGGAAAAAGCCGAACGTGTAGAGTTGCTGCGCACCGCAGCCCCCTATAAAGCCGCCTCCGAAGCCGATTTTCATTTCACCTATGAACAGGACACGCTCCGCGCCCGCGAAATCCGCAATTATTTCCGTCTCGACACGCTCGTGAACCCCGCAGCGGCGACCTGGGACAACACCCTCGCACTGGCCCGCTTCGTGTCCCGCAACATCCCCCACGCCAACCAGAAAGTACAGCCCCAAAAACGCAACGCCATTGCGCTCTGGGAATACAGCCGGACGATAGAACCGGCTTTCAACTGCCGTCTGCACGCAATCATGCTCCACGAACTGCTCCACGCCTCGGGTATCGTGAGCCGCTTCGTCACCTGCCTTCCGGCCGATTCGCTGGACAACGACTGCCATGTTGTCAACATCGTCTGGCTGCCCGAGCGGCAGAAATGGGCGATGATCGATTCGGATATGCAGGCGTGGATCGAAGGTCCGGATGCCGGGCCGCTCTCGCTGCAGGAGATGCGCGAACGAACCGTCGCCGAAACCCCGATGGAGGTTCATCCGCTCACCGAAAACGAGGTATACGACGGCCTGCTCTCCTACTGGGCCAAGAACCTCTACTGGTTCGAATGCTGGGAGGAGACCGGATACGGCAAAGAGCCCGACGGCAAGGGCCGTTCCGTCGTGCTGCTGCCGCCGGGATTCGAGGGATTCGGACTGGATGAATCCACCGTCAGAACGTCCGACGACGCCCGCTTCTGGGCTGCCCCCGATACAGATACAACGTTATAAACCAACACGTCACATGCAAGAATATACATCGAAACAACACCAGATTCTGCGTCCCGCAGAACAGATTTACGCCGTCATCAGCCGCTTCGACAACCTCACGCCGGCCGTCGCCGGTCGGGTCGAGGAGTGGCAGGCCACCGAGGACACCTGCTCGTTCAAAGCCAAGGGTTTCACCGTCCGTCTCCGCATGGAGGAGCGCGAAGCGCCCAAACACGTCAAGGTCGTGGGCGACGAAGGAGGCCTGCCGATGGATTTCGCCTTCTGGATTCAGCTCCACAAAGTCTCGGAGACCGATACGCGCATGCGGCTGGTCCTGCACATCGAGCTGAACATGATGATGAAAATGATGATCGGCGGCAAACTCCAGGACGCCATCGACCAAATCGCCGAAGGCATCGCCAAAGCCATGCAGCAGGCGTAAGACGCAGGCGTAAAACGCCTGTTTTAGGGGCAATCGCAGGTCTGCGGGCTTCCGATCCCCATCCGTGCTCCCAGGCGTAAAATGCTTGTTATAAAAGCTGCCCCTATACTACACCCAAAGGATTACGCCGCAAAAAATGCGGCGTAATTCCTTTTTAATCCCCCGTTCGGTCCCCGATATGGGCAATTCCGCCCGCGGGCGACCACCCCATCCCCATTTTTGCTATATTTGTAAAAGGCCGTTTCCGCACGGAATTTGCCGGACGGGAATTTTCACCAACAGCTGCGGCGTTCCGGCCATTGTCCCGCAGTCGGGAAACCGCAACCTTTGTATCCTGAAAACAACGCCCCGGGCTGCCCGGAGTCCTAAATTAAGGTAAGCTATGAAAAAATACGATGCCGTCATCATCGGCTTCGGCAAAGGAGGCAAAACCCTCGCCGCCGAACTGGCCGCACACCAATGGAGCGTCGCCATGGTCGAACGCTCGGACAAAATGTACGGGGGAACCTGTATCAACATCGGCTGCATCCCGACCAAGGCACTGATTCACAGCGCCGCTCTCGCGGCCGCCGGGCATCCGCTGACCTTCGACCAGCGGCGGGACTACTACAAAGAGTCCGTCGCCGCAAAGACCGCGCTGGTAGACCTGCTCCGCGGCAAGAACTACCACAAACTCGCCGACAACCCCCTGATCGACGTTTACACGGGCGAAGGCCGTTTCCTCTCGCAGGAGACCGTCGAGGTGAAGACCGCGGAGGGCACGCTGCAAATCGGCGGCAAACACATCGTCATCAACACCGGCGCCGAAACGGCCCTTCCGCCCATCCCGGGCATCGCCGAAAGCCGGCGGGTCTACACCAGCACCTCGATCATGGAGCTGGACCGCCTGCCGCAGCGGCTGGTAATCGTGGGCGGTGGGTACATCGGGCTGGAATTCGCCTCGATGTACGCCTCGTTCGGCTCGCAGGTCACCGTGCTCGAAGGGTTCCCGGAGTTGATTCCGCGCGAGGACCGCGACATCGCCGCGAGCGTGCGCGAGGTGCTCGAAAAGAAGGGCATCGAATTCCGGCTGAACGTCCGGGTGAATTCGTTCCGCGACACGGCCGAAGGCGTAACCGTCGCCGTCTCGCAGGAGGGCGCCGACACGGAGATCGACGCCGACGCCGTCCTGCTGGCCACGGGCCGCCGTCCCGCCACCGCAGGGCTGAACCTCGCGGCGGCCGGAGTCAGGACCAACGAGCGCGGCGCGATCGAGGTGGACGAACACCTGCACACCTCGGCGCCGAACATCTACGCCATCGGCGACGTCACGGGCGGCCTGCAGTTCACCTACATCTCGCTCGACGACTACCGCATCGTGCGCGACGAACTGTTCGGCGACGGCGCCCGCACCACGGCCAACCGGGGTCCGGTCGCCTATTCCGTCTTCATCGCCCCGCCGCTCTCGCACGTCGGCCTGCACGAAGCCGAGGTCCGGAAAGCGGGGCTCGACATCCGGGTGACGAAGATCGCGGTCTCCACCATCCCCCGCGCCCGGATACTGGGGCCAGCCGAAGGGATTTTCAAAGCGGTGATCGACGCCAAAACGGACCTGATACTGGGCTGCACGCTCTTCGGCCCCGAATCGAGCGAGGTCATCAACACCGTCGCGCTGGCCATGAAACACGGCATCACGGCCCGCGAACTGAGCGACTCGGTCTACACTCATCCGAGCATGAGCGAGACGCTCAACGACCTGTTCGCCTGATACGCAAAAGCCCCGCTTCGGAAAGCGGGGCTTTTTTCATAAAGAACCTGATCGTCAGGCTCCCTCGCGGTTCTGTCCGGTGCGGTACTCCGAGGGCGTACAGCCGAACCGCGCCCTGAAGAGCTTGCCGAAATATTGCAGCGAATTGATGCCCACGCGGTCGGCGATCTCGGCGATCTTCAGTTCGGGACATTCGGCCAGCATCCGCGCGGCTTCGCGCAGGCGGATGCCCTGAATCAGTTCGGTGGGGGTCTGTCCGAAGACGCCCTTGATCTTGGCGAAGAGTGCCGTGCGGCTCAGGGCCAGTTCGCGGCTCAGCATTCCGACGCCCAGCGCCTCGCTATCGAGGTGGTCGCCGATCAGCCCCAGCGTCTTGCGCACGAAAGCCTCGTCCATCGGATTGCCCGAAAGCACCTCCGACGCCGGTTCGGAACTCCCCTCCAGAAATTTGCGCTGCAACAGCCGCCGGTTGCGCACCATGCCGTTGCAGCGGGCCATCAGCACGTCCATGTCGAAGGGCTTCGAAACATAGTCGTCAGCGCCGCTCTCGAGCCCCGTGATGCGCTGCTCGGGCGACGAAAGCGCCGTGAGCAGGATCACGGGAATGTGGCAGGTATCGAAATCGTGCTTGATAGCCGCACACATCTCCGTCCCGGACATCCCCGGCATCAGCACGTCGCTCACGATCAGGTCGGGCTGCTCCTCGCGGGCCAGCCGTAGTCCCTCCGTGCCGTCGGGCGCCAGCGTCACGCGGTAATGCTGCGAGAAGATGCTTCCGAACATGCTGCGCAGTTCGGCATCGTCCTCGACGACCAGCAGGCGCGGCAGCTCCTCCGATCCCGGAATGCGTTCGGGCGCGGGCAGGAAATCGGCCACGGGCGCAGGCGGGGCATACTCCTGTTTTTCAACCACCTCGACGTTGGGATTGCCGCTGAAATCGGGCTCCCGCAGCAGCGTCACCGTGAAGGTCGAGCCCACGCCCACCTCGCTCTCGACGCCGATCCGCCCGCCGTGCAGTTCGACGATGCCTTTCGAAAGGGCCAGTCCGATGCCGACCCCGGCATCCTGCGTGTCGGTTTCGTTGTGATAGAAACGCTCAAAAATCGTCCCGAAGAACCGCGGGTCGATGCCGTGGCCCGTATCCGTCACCGTCACCACGGCCCGCACGTCGTCCGCTGTCAGCGACACCGTGATCCGCCCGCCCCGGTCGGTATGCTTGAAGGCATTGCTTATCAGGTTGTAGAAGACTTTCTGCAGTTGCATGGGGTCGAACGGCAGTTCCAGCCGCTCCATCCCGGGCTCCCAGAGCAGCTCCACCTCGCGGATGCGGCTGTACTCCTCGAACGTGCCGCACACGTCGCCCAGATAGGCCACCAAATCCTGCCGGCTCACCTTGAGCGACATATAGCCCTGCTCCTGCTTGCGGAAATCGATCAGCTCGTTGACCAGGTCGCGCAGGCGCAGGGCATTGCGGCGGACGCTCATCAGATAGCCCTTCAGCACCCCCGGCAACTCCTGCCGCACCAGCAGGTCCAGCTGTCCCTGAATCAGCGTCAGCGGCGTGCGGAACTCGTGCGAAATGTTGGTGAAAAAGACCAGTTTCCACTGCGTGATGCGCTCCTGCTGTTCGCGGGCCATGCGCTCCATGGCGAGCGACTGCTCCAGCTGTTTTTTCGTATAGTAGTAATGCACGACCCACGCCGTAGCCGCCATAATCAGCAGCACGTAAAGGATATAGGCGGCAATGCTCGCATAGAACGGCGGGTAGACGCGGATGTCGAGTTCGATGCGCCCGCCGCCGTCGAGCAGCTTGGTCGGACGGCTCCTCACCGCCAGCTGGTAACGCCCCGGCGGCAGGTTCATGTAGCGGATGTTGTTTCCCGCCAGCGGACGCCACGCCTCGTCGTAGCCGATCAGCCGGTACTGGTAGTCGCCGAGGTTGAAATCCACGGCGTTGTCGGTCCCGAAGGCGATGTCCACGATGCTGTATTTGTGTCCCAGGGAGATCGATTTCGTGTAGGCCATCGCCTCGCTCAGGATGCGCGTCCGGTCGCCGGCCCGCACGGGCTGTTCGTTCACCGAGAGCGACGCGAAGAAGAGCTGCGGCACGCGCCCGGCGCGGATCAGGTCCGATCCGGTGAACGACACGATGCCGTCCACGCCGCCCGCCAGCATTTCGTCGCCCTCACCGCGCCACAGACAGCCGTTCTCGAGCGACAGCAGCGGGAATCCGCTGCGGATGTTGAAATTCTCACTGCGGAGGCTGTCCGCATCGACCACCGACAGCCCGGCGTTGGTCCCGAAGACCATCAGCCCCGAAGGGGTCTGCGAAATGGAGCTCACATAGTCGCTCGCAATGCCGCACGCGGCCCGGTCGTAGGCGACGAACTCCTGCCGCTCGCGGTCGAACAGCAGCGCCCCGCCGCGGGTCGTCCCGACCCACGCCCTCCCGCGGTCGTCGCGGAACAGCGAGGTCACCATGTCCTGCTGCACCACCCTATTGAAACAGAGCTGGTAAACGCCCGCCTCGTCGCGGCGGTAGACCCGAAAATTCACCTGCCCCGTCACCACGTAAAGCCACCCGTCGCCGCCGCTCAGCACGTTGAACACCCGCTGCTGGTTCAGGATACGCTCCGAACGGCGCGTCCGCATGTCAATGCGGTAGACTCCGGCATAGGTTCCGGCATAGATGGTATCGCCCTCGCGCGAAAGGCTGTGGACGATCTCGACATTCTCCAGTCCGCCGCCCTGATCGGAGATCGTCAGCCGTTCGAAACGCCCCGAAGGGATGTCGTAGACGCAGATGCCGCCCATGAACATGCCCAGCCACAGCTGGTCGCGGACGGCGTCGTAGCGGATGCTCTTGACGTTGTTGCTCGGGATGCCGCTGTTGCCCATGTTGAAGAAGCGTCCCCGGCGGTGCGTGCGGTCGTAGAAATAGAGCCCCTTGTCCGAGGTCCCGGCCCAGACATTGCCGCGGCGGTCGAGCGTCACGTCGGCGACGATGGTCCACGTCGTGTCCTCGCCTTCGATAGGGACCACGCGGAACAACGCCTCGTGGGGATGGAAATAGGAGATGCCCGTATAGAACGACCCGAACCAGATGGCACCCCGGCGGTCGCGCATGATGCACTCCACCGTCAGGTTGCGCATGCCGTAAAGCGGGTTGTCCGAACGTCCGAAATGGTAAAAGCTGTCCGATGCGGGGTTGTAACAGTCCAGTCCGAACATCATGCCGATCCACAGGCGGCCTTCGTTGTCCTCGCAGATGCAGCGCACATAGTTGTCGGCCAACCCCTCGGGACGCCGGGGATCGTGGACGAAGCGCCGCACGCCGCCCCCGGCGTCGAGCCGGTAGAGCCCCTCGCTGCGGGTACAGACCCACAGGTCGCCGCGGCTGTCCTCGAACAGGCTGCTGATTTTCGAGGCCGTCGGCAGCACGCACTCCGCCGTGCCGCGCTCGTCGAGGCGGTAGAGGCCCGAATGGAGCGTCCCGACATAGAGCACGCCCCCGGCCGTGCAGGCCAGCGCCGAAACCTCGCTCATCGGCGGCAGTAGCAGCTGGCTGCATCGCCCGTCGGGTGCGGCAATCATGATGCGGTCCCCGGCGGCGGCATAGACCATGCCTCCGCGGACCGTTGCGGCCGAGATCGAGCGGCTGTCGAGCAGCGAATCGGAAAAAAGCGGCCGGAAGGTCTCCCGCCGCAGGTCGTATTCGACGATGTTGCGAAGCTGGTAGAAATAGATCAGGCCGTTCTGCTCGCCGTAGATGCCCTTGACGTTCATCGGGCGGAACAGCTCGGCGGTGCCCTCCGACACGAGCGGCTCCTCGGTCTGCAGTCCGCGGTAACGGACCACGCCGCCGACGCCCGCGGCCCAGATCGTGCCGTTCTCGTCCTGATAAAGGGTGGTTACATTGGTCTGATTGAAACCTTCGCTGATGCCTAAGTGTTTAAATACCATCTGGGCCGGAGGCGCGGCGCCAGTCGCCGGGGGGGGGGAAATTCCAGCTCAGAAACAGCAAAAAGAAGATCAGTTTACGCATACTCGGTTTCTCTATCCATCTGACAAGATACGATATTTTGGGAAATATTCGAAATCGGGGGCGAAAAAAAGCCGCCCGGTGAACCCGGGCGGCGAATCGCTGCCGGAGCCAGCGCACAAAGCGCATTCCCCGGCAAAAGTTTATCTGTACTGCTTCTCCAGCTCGTCATACCAGCGCTGCATAACGAAATAGGCTTTCTTCCGGCCTCCCTGGTCCGAGACGAGCCCCTTGCGGTTGAAATCGTCCTGGATGCCGACCATCTGGCGGCGCGGCGAGCGGAAATCCTTCAGCACCCACGGCGTGGTTCCGGCCAGTCCGGGCATCCGTTTGAACATCCTGACGCTGCGCTCGTAGAGGTCCTCCATATACTCCTCGGTGAAACGCTCCGTCCGCTCGCCGTGGCGGCCGTAGACCGCCCCGCCGCCGAACTCCGAAATGAAAACCGGCTTTTCCAGTTCGAAGGTCCAGTTCACGCGGTCGCATTTCTCCGACTCCCCGTCGTACCAGCCGACATACTGGTTGAAGCTGATGAGGTCCACCAGATCGGCCAAGTCGTCTTTCACGGTCAGCAGGTCGGGTTTCAGCCGGGTCTTCTCCATGGCGGCGCTCACCAGCCGAGTGTCGTCCATGCTGCGGGCCTTGGCGATGAGCGACCGCAGGAATTTCAGACGCGCCTCACCGTGCGGAGTCTCGTTGGCCACGGACCAGATCACCACGGCGGCACGGTTTTTATCGCGCGTGATCATGTCCGCCAGCTGCGCCTCGGCATTGGCATAGGTCGCGGGATTCTCCCACTGGATCGTCCAGTAGACCGGAATTTCCGACCACACCATCAGCCCCATCTCCTCGGCCGCGCGGACCATCGCCTCGTTGTGGGGATAATGCGCCAGCCGCACGAAATTGCAGCCCATCTCCTTGGCCCATCCCAGCAGGATGCGGGCCTGCTCCCCGGAGAAGGCGCGGCCGCTCATGCCGTAGGGCATCTCCTCGTGAATCGACACGCCGCGGCAGAAAACCTCCTTGCCGTTGAGCAGGATTTTCGTGCCTTTCGTCTCGATCGTGCGGAAGCCGATACGGTCGTCCACCGAGTCGGTCTCGGCGGCGATCTTCACGGCGTAGAGTTTCGGATTCTCGGGCGACCAATAGGCCGGTTTAGCTTTCACCTCGAACGCGGCATAGCCGTCGGCGTCGGTCGTGACCTTTTTCGATATTTTCAGTTCGGGAATCTCCACCGTCACGGTCTGTTCGGCCTCGGCGCCGTCCAGCTGCACCCAGCCGGCGATCACCTGCGGTTCGCCCTTCTTCAGCTGCACCGAGTAGTCGCGGATGAAGGTCAGCGGCGTCTCGACGATCACGACGCTGCGCGTCAGCCCGCCGTAGTTCCACCAGTCGGAATTGAGCGTCGGAACGCCCTCGGCCAGCCGTTTGTTGTCGACCTTCACCACCAGCGAATTCTGCCCCTCGCGCACCTTGTCGGTGATCTCGAAATTGAAAGGCGTGTAGCCGCCGACGTGTTTGCCGATCTTGCGGCCGTTCAGCCCCACGATGGTCTCGTAGTTCGCGGCCCCGAAATAGAGGAATGCGCGGCGATCGGCCCGCGGCTTGTAGTCGAACAGGTTGCGGTACCAGACCGTACCCTCGTAATAGTACAGCTGGGGCCGCTGGGTGTTCCAGTCGCCCGGCACCAGCAGCGTGCGGTCGGTGTTGAAATTGTACTCGAAGAGCTTCGTGCGGTCCTTGTCGAAATCGTCGTCGGCAAAGTAGGACATATTGTCCTTCAACGGTTTGCGGCGATAGTCGTAGTAACCGTTCTCGTAAGGATCGACGATCGTTTTCCAGAGCCCGTCGAGCGACACGGTCTCTCGTGCGGCAACGTTGACGATCTGCGGTGCGGGAGCATCCTCCCCCGCCGCCGCGGGCAGCGCCGCACAGCATCCCGCCAGCGCCAGTATGAATAGTATGTTCTTCATAAGTTCAAATTATGTGATTTGTACCGATCGCTGTCGACCGCCGTTCCTGCCGCCTTTGGCGTCATTTACAAATCCGACCCCACCCCGACCCTCCCCCAGGGAGGGAGATGGCGTACATTGCGCCCGGTCGAAACAGGAACAACCGCGGATTTTCAGCAGCCAGCCGATATACGTAGATTCTGCAAAGTTATCAAATCAGTTCGAATTTCACTTTCTGACCGTTCACGTGCAGGTAGAACGTGCCGTTCTCCAACAGCCGTTTGCCCGTGTGGTCGGGGAACGACAGGTCGCGTACGGGGTCGATCTCGAAGCGGAACACACGGCTTTCGCCCGCCGGAATGAACTGCTTCTCAAAATGCTTCAGTTCCCGCACCGGACGCGATATGGAAGCCGTCGGGTCCGAAAGGAACCACATCACGGTCTCCTTGCCGTCCACGGCGCCGCCGTTCGACACCTCGACCTCGGCCGTCAGCCGCTCGCCGCGGCGCAGGGTCTCGCGGTCGAGCCGCACCGGTCCGTATTCGAAAGTCGTATAGCTCAGTCCGTAGCCGAACGGGTACATCGGCTCGTGCTGCAGGTTCTGGTAACGCCCCGACTTGGGACGCGCGGCTTGCCGCTGGTTGTAGTAAACGGGCTGCTGCTCGGCGCAGACCGGGAACGTGATGGCCAGACGCCCCGAGGGATTGACCTTTCCCGAAAGCAGCTGCGCGACGGCGCTTCCGCCCTCGGTTCCCGGCTGCCAGATTTCGACCAGCGCATCGGCTGCCGGCTCGATGCCGCGCACGTCCACGGGACGCCCCGACGAGAGCAGCACCACGACGGGCCGCCCCGTGCGGGCCATTTCGCGCACGAACTCCTCCTGAATCGCCGGCAGCGCGAGACTCGCCCGCGAAGCGTTCTCACCACTCCAACCGCGTTTCTCACCCATGCAGAGCACCACCAGGTCGGCACTGCGGGCCGCAACGGCGGCCCGGGCGAATCCCGAACGGTCGTCGCCGTCGAAATCGCACCCCTGCACATAGTCGATCCGGGCCTTTCCGGCAAACTCGGCCTTCACGCCCTCGAGGATCGTCACCACATCGTCGGCCTCGCCCTGACCCCACCACGAACCCATCAGGTCCGCACGGTTGTCGGCCATCGGGCCCATCAGCGCAATGCGCCGTACGTCGCCGACCACGGGCAGCGTCTCGCTCCGATTCTTCAGCAGCACCATGCTCTCGGCAGCCAGCTCACGCGCCGCGGCACGCGCCTCGGTCGAGAGGTAACGCTGCTCGTCGGGCAGCTCCTCAATATAGGGATTTTCGAACAGCCCGAGGCGGAATTTCACCCGCAGAATGCGCCGCACGGCTTCGTCGAGCACCTTTTCCGGCACCCGTCCGCTTTCGACCAGCGCCTCCAGGTTCTCCCGGTAGACATCGTCCACCATATCCATATCCAGCCCGGCCGTGATGGCCTTGGCCGCAGCCTCGGCCCGGTCGGCGGCCACGCCCTGCGCGACGAGCTGTTTCACGGCGTCCCAGTCCGAAACCACCAAGCCGTCGAATCCCCACATCCCGCGCAGGATGTCGGTCATCGTGTAGCGGTTGGCCGACGCCGGAACGCCCGAAATGTCGTTGAAGGCGCTCATCACCGTCGCGGCACCGGCCTTCACCCCCATCTCGAACGGCGGAAGCGCCGTATCCCACAGCGTTTGCGGGGAAATTTCGGTGTAGTGGTAATCGCGGCCGCCGTCGGAATGGGCATAGCCCACGAAATGTTTCAGACAGGCGGCAATCGCTCCGTCCGCCGTCAGGTCGTCGCCCTGATAGCCCTTCACCGCCGCGACGCCCATCATTCCGTTCAGGTAGGGGTCCTCGCCATAGCCTTCGGACACGCGGCCCCAGCGGGCGTCGCGTGCCACGTCGACCATCGGCGAAAAGGTCCAGTGAACGCCCGACAGCCGCGACTCACGCGCCGCGATACGGCACGACTCCGCGACCAGCGTTTCGTTCCACGAGCAGGCCTGTCCCAGCGGAATCGGGAAGATCGTACGGTAGCCGTGGATCACGTCGAAACCGCACAGGATCGGAATCCCGAGCCGCGACTCCTCGACGGCCTTACGCTGAATCCGGTTGTAATACGCCGGACTGGTACTGCGGTAGAGCAGCGAGCCGATCATCGGGCTCACGGCCTTGGTCTCGCTCTCGACGTTGTTGACGTTCATGTTCTTTCCATAGGTCCACTGCGTGACCTGCATCACCTTCTCTTCGAGCGTCATGCGTCCCAACAGGTCCTCCACGCGGTCTTCGACTCCCGCCGCGGGGTCCTTGTAGACCTCCCGGCCGGAGCATCCCGCCAGACCCGCCGCCGCCACGAGCAGCCACAGGGCGATTGCTTTTCCGTTCATCGTAACAAATTTAGATTCAATCGTATAAAAACGGCCTCCGCCCGTCACAGGACGGAGGCCGCAGGGTAAGTATGCTATTCGAGGAATTCGATGTCGTCGTAATAGACCGTTCGGTTGTTGGTCTCGGCGTCGAATCCGCTCATACCGCCGGCGCTCATGTTCACCAACGGCCGGAACTGAATCTGGTTGAACTCGCTGCAATCAGCGAAACCGTATCCGCAACCCTCCAGATCGTAGACGAACACGTTCCAGTCATCCGTCTTGATCAGACGCTTCCATTCGGACGCCGAAGCATTGTTGTTCGCAAATGCCTGCCCGTTGATCTTGCAGGGCATCTTGTTCGGATTGCCCGACTTCGGAATGAGCATACGCGGATAGTACTCGTTCTTACCCAGATAGACTTTCACCTGGATGGCTTTATATTTCGCACGCTCGGCTCCGGAAAGTTTCTTGTCGAGATAGACATCGAAGAAAGCCGATGTACCCGTCGTCGTCTTGGACATATCCACTTTCAGCACCTTGCCGCTTGAATTGACAGTTGTCTGATAGGGATTGTTGACAAGCGACAGCGAACCGGCGTTGCCCTCCTTGATGTAATCCGCCGCAATCGACGACAGCGTTTCGAAATTCTCGAACATATAGCCTGCACCCGCTTCGCTCACCACGACCGTCCACGAGGCGTTTTTCTCCTCGCCTTTGGTGTTCACACCCTTGTAGGTCACCGTATAGGTTCCGGCCGCATCGAACGTGCGGCGGAACTCCGTGGTCGTCGAAACCACGTCGCCGTCGACCTTCCACTCGTGCGTGAGGCCCGTAGCGCCGCCCTTCACCGTCGCGGTGATGGCCACTTCGTCGCCTTTCACGCTCTTGAGCGTTCCTTCGGCCTTCGAGAACTCGATCTCCAGCGGTTTCTCCTCGACCTGAACCGTCCACGTGCCGGTCTTCTCCTCGCCCTTGCCGTTGACGCCCTTGTAGGAGACCGTGAAGGTTCCGACCTCGGCGAACGAGTGCTTGAACTCCGCAGTCGTCGAAACCACGTCGCTGTCGACTTTCCACTCGTGCGTGAGACCCGTTCCACCGTTCTTCACCGTCGCCGTGATGGCCACCTCATTACCCTGCACGCAGGGAATCGTCGCGTCGGTCACCGAAAAATCGATCTCCAGCGGCAGTTCGTCGACCGTGACGGTCCACGTGCGGTTGAACGAAATGTCGTCGGCGTTCACGCCTCGGTAGGCAACCGTATAGGAACCCATCTTGTCGAAAGTGTATTTGAACTCGGCAGTCGAGGAGACCTCCTCGTCGTCGACTTTCCAGGCGTGCACGACCTCCTTGTCGCCGGCCACGATCGTCGCCGTGATAAGCACCTCCTCGCCCGGAAGGCAGGAGATCGTCTCCTCCTCGTTCGAAAACTCCACTTTCAGGGGCGAGCCCTCGACCGTCACCGAATAGTCCTTCTCTACTTTTCCGGCCGTGTTCGAAGCCTCGAAATGCACGTCATAGGTGCCTTTGGCCTTGAACACATAGGTCATCGAAGCCGTCGAGGCCATCAGTTTCCCGTCGACGAACCAGCTGCAGCTGAGCGGCCCGGGGCTCTCGATCACCGCCTCGAAACGCACGGCGTCGTCGACATAGGCCGACACGGCGGATTCCGTGACGGGGAAGGTCACCTGCGGCGCGACCGCGGGTTGTTCCTCCGTGGTCTTGTCGTCGTCGCATCCCCACATCGCGGCCAGTCCCATCAGCAGGACCGCCGGCATCCAAATTATCTTTTTCATCGTTTTTCGCATTTCAGTTTACTCCAAAAACTCGATATCGTCGATATACACCGTGCGGGTGTTGGTCTCGGTCACGGCTCCCGAAGCGATATTATTGCCGTTCTCCTGCAACATCGGGCGGAACGTGATGTTCTTCGTCGGATCGAGATTCGCACCGAACTTATACTCCAGCACCTCCCACTCGTCCTTGAACTGCGGTTTGGTGACGGACGGATGCTTGGTTCCGGCATACTCCACACGAGGATAATACTTGTTCTTGCCCAAATAGACCTTGAACCGGATGCCCGTGTATTTCGTCACGTCGATCTTGTCGACCGGAATATCTTTCAGCTTCAAATTAAAATACCCCGACGTACCGCCCGTTCCGGTGACATTATCCCGGAGCACCTTCAGGCTGGTGTTGATACCCTCGGGTTTGGGGTTGTCCGCCAGTTCGATACCCGGCGTATTTTCCTTCAGGGTCCACCAGGCAGGCAGCGTGGTGTAATCCTCGAAATGCTCGAAGAGCGCTCCCGACGGAACCATCGTCACGGTCCATGTGCGGTCCACGGTCTCCTGCTTGGAGTTCACGCCGTGGTAGGCAATCGTGTAGGGACCTGCGCCGGAGAAGGCGCGGCTGAACACGCCGTCGGTCGAAACCGTCTCGCCGTCCACCTTCCATTCGTGCTCCACGCCCGTGCCGCCGTACTTCACCGTGGCTATGATCTCCACGACGGCGCCGTCCTTGCAGGCGATCACCGCATCGTTGTTCGAGAAGCTGATCTCCAGCGGACGCTCCGTGGCCTGCACCTCGAAACTCTTCCGGAAGGTCCCGGCGGCGTTCGTACCCGTATAGGCCACGGTGTAGACCCTGGCTTCGGGCAGGTCGAAGGTGTCGAACCAAGCCTTATCCGATTTCACCTCGCCGTCCACCTTCCATTCGTGGACGACATCCGATCCGGCGTCGACGATGGCCATCACCTTCAGGATGTCCAGCTGACGGCGCACGATGCGCGTCGAGTCGCCCACCGAGAGGTGCATCTCCAGCACGTCGGAGACCTTCACGGCATAGCTTTTCCCGACCCTCCCGGCGCCGTTGCGGGCTTCGAAGCGCACCTCGTAGTCGCCCGGGGCGCCGAACGTGTAGGTCATCTCCGCGGTCGAGGCTTCGAGCGTGCCGTCGACATACCATCCGCAGGTGAGTTTGTCACCGCTTTCGATGTCGGCCCGGAACTCCACCGGATCGCCGACGACAGCCGTCAGCGAGGTCTCCGCCACCGGGAACGTCACCTGCGGTGCGGTGTGCTGCAGCGGAGTCACATCCTCCTCACAGGCCCACAGCGCCACGATTCCCAGCAGTGCTATTGCTTTTGCTTTCAATATGGTTTTCATAATCGGTCGGTTTTATTGCGCATCGTAAAAACGGGTCAGCTGATAGACGTTGCCGTTCAGCTCCTCCATGTTGTCCAGCAGGGGCGAGTAGTACTGGAAATCCCAAGTCACCATGCCCTTGTTCGAATCGCGGTTCGAG
>MSHJ01000006.1 GCA_001941065.1 Alistipes sp. Zagget8 | reverse complement strand
ACCGCTCTTCGCCCGGGTTCAACTCTACCTTGTCAAAGGCGTGGAGTTGTCTGACGGGTGTCGCAACGGAACTTATCAGGTCCCGGACATACAGTTGCACGACTTCGCTGCCCGCCCGGCTGCCCGTGTTTTTCACGCGGACGTTTACCCTCAGGGTGTCGGTCGCGGAGAGCTCCCCGGAAACTGTCTCCATTCCGGAGTATTCGAACCGCGTGTAGCTCAATCCGTATCCGAACGGATAGAGTGGTTCGGGGTCCGAGAAGACGTAATCGCGCCCCGGACTGTCGGGGGTACCCTTTTTATTGTAGTAACCCTTGTCCGTGGACAGGTGGTTGTAGTAGCACGGCAGGTGCCCGGTGCTCTGCGGAAACGAGACGGGGAGCCTGCCCGAAGGGTTCGTCTTCCCGAAAAGTATTCCTGCGACGGAAGCTCCGGCCTCCTCGCCGGCATACCACTGCACGAGCACGGCATCCGCCAATTTCCGGATGCGGGCCAGTTCGAACGGTTTGCCCGTCACGAGCACGACTATCATCGGTTTGCCCGTTCGGGCGAGCTCTTCGACGAGTTCCTCCTGCACGCCCGGCAGACGCAGGCTGGTGAGGTCGTAGCCCTCCCCGCTGGTCGCCGGTTCGGATGCCCGTGCGAGTATGGCGCTCTGCGATCCGACGAATACCACGACGACGTCGCTCCGGCGTGCGGCTTTCAGGGCTTCGCCGAATCCGCTTTTGTCCTGCGAGTAGGGATCGCATCCCTCCGCATGGTTCACCCGCACGCCGGAGCCGGCCAGATATTCCCGGATTCCGCGCAGCGGGGTAATGCCCTTGTTCTTCTCCGCACTCCAGCTGTAATCGCCGAACTGTACGCGGTCGGCGTTCGGGCCGATAACGGCCACCGACCGCAGTTTGCCGGGCGACAGCGGCAGCACGCCGTTGCGGTTTTCGAGCAGTACGGCGCTTTCGTCGGCAATCTGCCGGGCGAGGCGCACGGCTTCGGGGGCATGTATCTTCCGACGCCAGCCGAGCGTATCCGCCGGTTCCTCGTCGAAAAGACCAGAAGCAAATTTAACGAATAAAATGTTACCGACAGCCCGGTCGATGTATTTTTCGTCGAGAAATCCTTCCCGGACCATTTGTTCCGCGTGTCGGTATTCTTCGCTTCCGGCTTCGAGGTCGATGCCGGCTTCGATGGCCATGCGGGCTGCGGCGCCTCCGGGAGCGGCCACGCGGTGGAAATGCGAGAGCATCCTGACCGAACCCCAGTCGGAGTAGACGTACCCCCTGAATCCGAGGCTGTCGCGCAGCAGTCCGGTCATCAGGGATTTCGAACCCGTGACCGCCTCGTCGTCGTAGGAACTGTAACAATTCATGGCGGACAGCGGCTTCGTTGCGGCGATCAGTTCCCGGAAGGGTTTCACGTAAAGGCTCATCAGCTCCCGTTTGCCGCCTTTCACCGAGGCCAGGTTGAGCCCTGCCGTGGGGGTGCCGTGTGCGACGAAATGTTTGGGTGTCGTGATCATGCCTTTGGCGTGCATGGCTTTCATGTAGGCGGCGCCCATGCATGAGATCAGGTGCGGGTCTTCGCCGAAGGTCTCTTCGACACGCCCCCAGCGCAGCTCCCGGGCGATGTCGAGCACGGGTGCGAGTACCTGTTTCGCACCGATGGCCTCCATTTCGTCGGCAATATGGCTGGCCATCCCGTCGACAAGCCGCGGGTTAAAGGTTGCGCCTTGCGCAATGGCCTGCGGAAAGATGGTGCTGCCGTCCTGCACGACGCCGTGAAGCCCCTCCATGACGGGAATGACGGGAATGCCGAGGCGGGTGTCGCTGCGCATGTATGCCTGTATCTGCCGCATGGCCTTCATATACTGTCCGGAGGAGTAGGGGAATGCCTCGACGCATCCCCAGCCGACTCCGCCGGTGGAGGATGCCAGTTTTTCGAGGTCGACCTCTCCTTCGTTGTCGTAGTGTTTGAAATGGATGTGGCGCATCTGCGCGATCTTTTCACGCAGGGTCATCCGCCCCAGCAGGTCTTCGGCGCGTTTCCGGGGCATGAGACTCCGGTCCTTGTAGGGCGGACGCACCGCGAGCAGCACCGAATCGACCTCGGCGAGCAGCTCTCCGCGCGGTTCGGTCGGATACTCCTTCCCGGAATCGGCCCATGCCTTTTCCATGCCGAAATAGTCCGGTTCGGGGACTTTTCGGCCCTCCATATCGGCGCTCAGATAGTCGAAGAAAGCCTTCCAGCGCGGCAGGTAGTAATCCGCGAGCAGGCCGCTCCACTCCTTGTTGGCATAGTCGTGTACGCGGGTATTCGGGTCGGCGGGCCCCCAGTAGGTGATCTGTGTTTTGGCGTTTTTCAACGACTGACGGCGTTCCTGCTCGTTGTCGCCGTAGTGCAGGGCTTTGTCGAGCCATCGTCCCAGCAGGAAATCCGGTTGTGTGCCCGTGAGACGGTCTTGAAGTCCGAGCAGCGCGAGGAAATCGGCCGAAAGTAGGCCGAAACCTTCGCGGTCGCCGTGACGGTATGCCTTGACGGTCCTTCGGTAGATGTCCCGGGCGTGGTTGGCGAGCACCTGGCGCGCCAGGTCGGCCAGATCGTAACGATATGTCGGCGAGTTACCGTATTGCTCCGCCGCCTTGCGGAAAAGGACCAGCGCGTCGACGAGCTTTGCCGGGTCATACTGGAACCGTTTGGGACCCCACGTCGAAACGCTGGTGACATCCAGTCCGGGGCGGGCGCAGAAGATGGATTCGAAGGTCCCTTCCCCCTTGATCGCGAACTCGCCGTAGACAGACCCCAGCAACAGCCGCCAGGCTTCGTAGACATGGTCGTTCCATGTGCCGTAGCGGTAGACGATGTATCGGCGCAGGTAGTCGTCGGGATCGGGCGCTCCGGGCTCCCAGGCCGTTTTCAGGGCCCAGTCGTAGACGACCGGATTGGCGGCGATACCCTCGGGCAGGATGCCTACGCCGCAGAGGAGCTTTTTGGACTCGGAACGGGCCTCGTGAGGTCCCGCGAGAATCACCGGAAGCTGGCCGCCCATATCGGTCTTGCCGCCGAAATGGTTTACGGTGGCCCAGATCCACGGGGTACCGTAAAACTCCCCGGTGTTTCGCCACGTCGAGCCGCTCTCTCCGAAGAGGTCGATGACTACGGTCAACGCCGGGTCGAGCCCTGCGAGCAGCTCTTTTTTCGGATTGCCGCTCCAACCCTGGAGCATCCATTTCGATCCGGGGAAATGCCGCTGCATGGAGGCCTGGATCATCGACGCCGTGCGGGTTACGTGCATTCCGGTCGTATCGCCTCCCTCGTGGAAGAGGTCGCCTCCGAGGTATTTCACCGAGTCGCCGTAGAGTTCCCGCAGGACGGAGTAGTAGCGGTCGGACATTCGGTCGAAAAGCGGGTCTTCGGGAAGCAGGATCGCCGGGCGGGGGAAGATACGTCCCCACAACCCCTGATCGACGATCCGGGCATCTGGGTATTTCTCCCGGAGCTTGTTGGGAACCATCCCCCAGAAGCCCTGCAATACGGGTTCGATACCCAGTTCGGCCATTCGGGCCAGGATACGCTGCTGCATCCGGGCCCGGCTTTCCATCATGCCGCGGCTCATCGGGCCGCCCCATCCTTCGAGATTGCCCATGAGCCACCATGCCGTGAAAGCCGGCCCCGGGATGAAATCGCCGATCTCCTTTTCGGTGAATCCTGCGTCTTCCAGCGTCCGGGCCCATACGAGTTCGGTTCCCAGAGGGGCGAGCATGAGATTGACACCGTTCAGGGCCATCCAGTCGAGTTCGCGCTCCCAGTCGTTCCAGTCGTAAAACGAGTAGGTGTAGTTGTACGTGCAGTAATTCAGGGCGTAGCGGTAACGGAACGGAGAACGGACCGTCACCGACGGGGCGACCTCGGGCAGCGACGGCAGATCGTGCAGGTTGTCGCCGTTGTGCGACAGGCTCATCCCGCAAAAGTGGTTCAGGTAGTAATTGACGGCCGTGGCTGCTGCCGAAGGCGAAGTGGCCTCGATCGTCAGCCGTCCCCGGCGTGTGGCGAGGGTGAATGCGTCGCTGTTTTCTGCGGCGGCGGGAACCGGCCGGAAATCGACCTTGCCGGCCAGGAAGGGGATGCGGCGCTCCACGAGCCGGGCGACGCCGCTGAAATCGGTCCGTTCCGGGCTGGCTCCGGCCAGGGCCGGAAACGACAGGAACAGGGTGAGGAGAACCGCCCGGCAAAGCGATGTCAGACGTAAGCTCATTTTATTTCAGTTCAATGTCCAGATAGACCGGGAAATGGTCCGAAACGGTGTCGAGGTCTTCGACTTTGCCGTTGAAATTCAGTTTCTTTACAACCCCGGTTTCCAGAAAGTTTACCGCGGACGGTTGGCCGTTGTCGTCGAACAGGATGTAGTCGATGGTTTCGTTGGGCTGGCCCGGAAGCGTTCCTTCGGTCGAGCTCTTGATCGCAAATTCGTTCGTGAGGACCGGGAAGGCCGCGCCGCCGCCCGACCACCTGTGGGAGTCGTTGAGGTCCCCGGCGAGGAACACCGGTTTCCGGTAGCCGTTCGACACATCGTTGATGATCGTGGCGCTCTGGCGTCTGGCCTCGTCGTTCAGGTCGAGGTGGGTTCCCAGAAAGACGAAGCCCTCTGTTTCGACGACGACCAGCATGCGCCCCTCGTCGCCCGGCAGCTCGACCGTTTTCGTGTTCTTTACGCCCAGCGATCGCTTGACGAGGACTCCGGGGCCGATCTTGCCGCCCATGTAGTCCGCCGCCGGGGCGAAAACGACCTGATAGTCGATGCCCGTCGCATCGGCGATCTCTTGCAGCAGGTCACGTTTGTTGCGGTTCAGCGCCCCTTTGTCGAGCTCCTGAATCGCTACGATGTCGGCGTCGAGTGTCTTGATCACGCGGGCGAAATTCTCCGTATTCGTCTGCGAGACGGCCGGTGTGCCCGTGTTGCCGCGGCAATAATAGGAGTTGTAGGTCATCAGCCTGATCGCGGACTGCGACGGTTTGGGGTACTTGTACTCTTCGGAGGTGCCGCCCTCGTTGCCGCCGACGCCTCCGGAGCTGAGTCCCGGAGCCTCCGATTTTCCACACGAGGTGAGGGGAAGCATGCTCACGAGGAGCATGACGGCGAAGATGATTTTTCCTGAATTTCTCATATCCTGGTTCTTGTTTGTGTTGTTTCCTTAGAACGGGAGTGTGCGGCGGCACGACATTGCGTACCGCCGCACTCCGTGGCTTACCAATTCGGATTCTGTTTGATCTTGTCGGGAGCGAACTGGATCTGCGACAGCGGCAGCGGGTAGAGGTAATCCCGGTCTTCACGCCATTCGCGCGGTTCGGTTTCCGTATTGTGGACGATGATGTTGCCTCCGGCGGCTCCGGTCAACTCGAAAGCGCTGCCGATTTTGAGGAACGTTTTAATGACCGCGAGTTCCGGATGGTCCGCGGCTTTCGGAGCCGAAGAGGTCGTATAGAGACAGACGTCCAGCGCACTGACATCGCCGCTGCCGTCGAGGTCGTAGATACGGTAGCCGTCGGAGTTCATGCCCGGCGTGAAATACATGCCCTTGAACTCCTGTTCGAACATTTTACCCTCTTTCCAGCGTACCATGTCGTAGTAACGGTGCCCCTCGGCGATCAGCTCGATGGTCCGCTCGCGGCGGATTTCGAGGATGACGCCCTTGTTCTCGCCGCTGACGTTCGGATAGCCCGTTACGTTGCTGGCGAGATACGGGTCCGGATTGGCATTGGCCGCCTTCATGTCGAGGTTCGGCATCCCCACCCGGTCGCGGATCGGTTTGATGGATTTGTCGATGTCGTCCTGGGTGAGCGTTCCGCGTTCAGCCTTGGCCTCGGCGAAATTCAGGTAGACCTCGGCCGCACGGAAGAGGATGATGTCGTTGTAGGACTTGTTGTAACCGTCCTGGCTCACGTCGGTCACCCACTTGGTCAGCTGGTAACCGGTGGTCGAGCACGAAAAATCGGGCGAGAGCTTGGCAGTCTGGCCGATGCGTGTGTAACCCGGACCGCGCACGGTCTGCGTCAGCCGTGGATCACGGCCCTGCATCTCCTGGTAAAACTCCATCGTGCTGTATCCCGGAACATCCGTAAAACGGCTGCCGTCCGATTTGAGGTAACTGTCCACGATCTTCTTGTTCAGTCCCGGCATGCCGTAGGTGTTGGAAAGCGTGTAGTTGTTGGCGTTGTGGATGATGTTCAGGCCGATCTCGTAGTCGCGGGCCAGGATTACCTCCGTGGAAATGGCGTTGTTCGACGAGAAAAGGTCCCGGTAGGGAGTCGACGAGCCCTTGTAGATCAGATACGGGCTTTCGTCGATGAACCGTTCGGCAGCCTCGATACATTCGTCCAGGTACTCTTCATGGCCGGCTATGCCGTGGTATTTGCGGAATGTGCCTTCGAAGAGACAGATCCGCGATTTGAGGGCGAGTGCGGTCCACTGCGTGACGCTGTAAACGTTCTGTTCCTGAGGTAGCTTGGCAATGGCGTAGTCGATATCTTCGAGAATCTTGGACATGACGAACTCGCGGGAATCGCGGGCCTTGTACAGGTCGGGGTTGTCCGATTTCAGGGGTTGGTCGTACCAGGGCACGTCGCCGAAGCGTTTCACCTTCTCGAAATAGAAATAGGCGCGGAAGAACCGGGCTACGCCGTCGTAGCGCTCCCGTGCTTTCGTGTCGCTGCAACGGTGCGAATAGTAAAGGTAGTTGTTGATATAAGTGAGCGGCTGCCAGCTTCCGGTGTCCCAGCCGCCGCCTTCGTTGACGACGGTGCGCGTCCCCGACACCTCGGATTGGAGCGTCGTTACGATGATGACGTCGGCGCTCTCGGAATAGATGGTGCTCGCCTCGGGGAAGTTCTGCTGGTAGAAGGTGTTGGTGAATGTTTTCAGTTCCTCTTCGTTGTTGAAATAGTTCTCAGGGGCCAGCTTGTCCAGCGGGAACTCATCGAGATTGCACGAAACGAATGCCGCGGCAATGCATAAGGTACAGAGTATCTTTTTCATAATTCTGGTTTATTTAGAAACTGATGTTGACGCCGAATGAAAAAGTTCTCGAAAAAGGATAGACACGTCCATTCGCATCGGAGGTCATTTGCTCGGGATCGAGATAGTCGCTTTTCAGTTTGGTCCATGTGAAAAGGTTGTCCCCGCTGAAATAGACCCTGATTTTCTCGACCCGTATCTTGGAGGTCAGCGACGAGGGAAGCGTATAGCCGAAAGTCAGGTTTTTCAAACGGCAGTAGGCGAGATTTTGCAGATACCGGTCGTTGGTCTGGGCGAGCGACCGCGAGCCCTGTGCGGCATAGCCGCGGGCCTTGGGGTAATAGGCGTCGGGAGTATCTTCCGTCCACACGTCCGTCAGGAACGTGGTCGGGATGAACGAGGAGTACGGCCGGGCATAGGGACCCCAGAAGAGCATGTTGTTGGCTCCCGGGTAGATGTGCTGGCGGCCGATGCCCTGGAAGAATACCGAAAAGTCGAACCCGTACCAGGTGAAACCCGCATTGATGCTGTAATGGTAGCGCGGCTGCGAGTTGCCGATCACGCGCAGGTCGCCGGGGTCGTCGGAGGTGTAGTCGCCGTAGTCGACCGCTCCGCTGTCGTCCAGGTCGGCATAGATGAGGTCGCCGGCCTGCAGGCCGCGGTAGGCGCCAACTGCCTCGTTGTAGATGTTCGGGTTCACGAAACTCTGGTCTATCTTGCGGTTGGCGGCTTCGGCGTCGGTCCGGAACAGTCCCTCGATGTGGTAGCCCCAGATTTCGCCCACGTCGCGCCCGACGATGTAGGTTCGCAGCGAATTGGTCGGGTTGTCGAATTTCGTGATCTTGGCCTTGCTGTCGGCGAGGGTGAGGCTCACGTTGTAGGAGAAGGGCTTTTTGCAGAGGTTGAAGCGGTCCTGCCAGCCGAACGTGATCTCGTATCCGCGGGTGCGCAGGTCGCCGGCGTTCATGTTCGGCGAAGCCATGCCGTAGACGCCCGGAAGCTCTTTGCCCGGGATGAGCATGTCCTTCGTGTCACGGATGTAAAAATCGGCGGTCGCCGTCAGACGGTTCCCGAAGAATCCCAGGTCGAGGCCGAGGTTCTTTGTTATGATCGTCTCCCAGGTCAGGTCGCCCGACTGCGGGGCGCCGAGGCTGGTGATGTAGATTTTGTTGCCGTTCATCAGGTAGGAGGTCGAGAGCGAGGGGCTCAGCGACTGGATGTAGGGATAGCTGTCGGCGATGGCCTGATTTCCGAGCGAACCGATCGACGCACGCAGTTTGACGTTGTCGATTACCTTGCGGACCGGTTCCATGAAATTCTCCTCGCTGATCCTCCAGCCGAGGGCTACGGAGGGGAAGAAACCCCACCGGTCGTGTTTCGGGAAGCGGGATGAACCGTCCCAGCGGAAATTCACCTCAGCGAGGTATTTCCCGGCGTAGTCGTAGGTCCCCCGTCCGAAGAAGCCGAGCAGCGCCCAGCGGCTCTGGCCGCCCGATGCCTCGGCCACGCCCGTTCCCAGATTGAGGTCGTTGAGGTAGTCGGACTGGAGCGAGGACTTGGCGCCGTAGATGAGCTTGTAGCGGTATGCCTCGTGGTTCATACCGGCGAGGACCTTGAAATTGTGCCGGTTGACGCTGTGTTCGTAGGTCGTGTAAAGGTCGTAGGTGTAGTGTTCCTCGACGGCCGAATTTTCGCGCAGCTTGTCACTGAAGAAGCCGGTCGTAGCCGTTTTCATCTCTCCGTAAGCGTCCGAATAGGTGATATTGGCCGAGCGGAACGTCTTTTCCCGGTGATAGCGCTTGTAGCTGAAGGTTCCGACGATGCTCCATCCCTTGAGGGGTGTGATCACGCCTCCGATCGTCGTGGTATACTGGGTCTGTTTCAGTTGCGAGAACGCCTTGCCCTGCGTTACTGCCGCCGCCATGCCGTCGGCAGGAGCCGATCCCGTGACCTCGGTGGTGTAGACGCTCGAACCGTCGGGGTTGTAGGGCGTTACGAAAGGCATTGCGTGGAAAGTGTAGTTGGGAATGTTGCCGCCGTCCTCGAAATCATAGCCCGGCGAACGGTAGTTCGAATGGAACAGGCGGGCGGCTCCGTTTATCGACAGCCACGGCTTGACCTGGGCGCCGAATTTCATGTTCAGGTTGTTGGTCGTGTATTTGTCGGTGTTCTGGGCGTAGAGGCCCTCTTTGGTGTAGTGGTTGCCGCTGACCAGGTAGTTGAATTTTTCGTTGCCGCCGCTGATGCTCAGGTCGTGATCCCACGTAGGCTGGGTGTAGTCGAAGAGGTAATCGTACCAGTTGAAATTGGCGTAGTACATGTATTTGCCGTTTTTCTGGACGACCCAGGGCCTGTCGGGATTCTCGGTCCGGTCGTTGCGGCGCTGGTACAGCTGACGGAAATCGTCTCCGTCATAGCGTGTGTAGGGACTGCCGTTGTAGGACTTGTTGAACTCGTCGGCGAGAACGGCCGCATCGTAACCGGTCGTGATGAAATCCGTGCAGGTCGTCGGGTCCGAAACGCTGAAACGACCGCTGTAATTGATGCGCATTTTGCCGTCGGCGTTGTTTTTCGTGGTGATCAGGATCACGCCGAAACCGGCGCGGGCTCCGTAGATCGCCGCCGAGGCCGCATCCTTGAGCACCGATACCGACTCCACGTCGTTGGGGTTCACCCGGTCGATGTTGCCTTCGATGCCGTCGATGAGCACGAGCGGGGCTCCGCTGCCGTTGATCGACGCTACGCCGCGGATGTTGAGGTTGGTTTCGGCGCCCGGGAGTCCGGAGCCGTAGGTGATGTTGAGATTGGGGATCACGCCTTGCAGGGCCTTGCCCAGCGACGATACCGGCCGGTCTTTGAGCTCTTCGGAAGTCACCTGTGAAACCGCACCCAGCAGGTTGGCCTTTTTCTGCGTGCCGTAACCTACGACGACGACCGCCTCCATGCTCTTGCTGTCTTCTTTGAGTGTGACCGACATGCCCGGTACAGCTTTGAGGGTCTGGTTCTCATAGCCCAGGTAGGAGAAGATGAGGTATGCACCCTGGGGTACGCGGATGAAGAAGCGTCCGTCGTTCCCGGTCGTGGTGCCGCGGCTGCCGGTCTCCGTGACGACGGTGACCCCGACCAGCGGATTGCCTTCGTGGTCGGTTACCTTACCCGTTGCGTCGATCTCCTTCGATTGCGGTGCTGCGGGCTTCTTCTCTTTCAGGAAAAGCACGACCTGCATGTTGGCGATTTCGAATCCCAGGTTGGTCGTCTTCAGCATGCTGCCGATCGCTTCCGCGATGGGCATATTCCGCGCCGAGAGCGAGACTTTTTGGGTCAGGTCTGTCTTTTTGGCGTCGTAAAAGAACGTATATCCGCTCGTCTTCTCGATGGTGCCGATGGCTTCGGAAAGGGGGATGCCGGAGAAACTGGCCGTGATCCTCTTCTCCGTCCCCCGGCCCTGGCCGAATGTTACCCCTCCCCACAAGACGAGCAGGAAGGTAACGAGGAAAAGTCTTGATTTCATATTTTTAAGGTTAAAGTTAGCGTTGCAGGAGGCTGGCTGCCGGCGTTTCCGACAGCTGCCTGATTGCAGATTCGATATGTTGCATTGCAGTTACAAACCCCGTTTTTTCGATATACGAAGACAGTTGTCTTCCGTAAAGCGGTATTCTATGGGATTCAGACGGGCCATGATCCGCATGACCTCCTCGACCGGTTCGTTGCCGAGGGTGAACGTGTAGACGTATTCGGTCGCTATCGCGGGATCGACGCTTATCCGGATGTCGTACCACCGCGAAAGGTAATGGCTGATGTATTGCAGGTTCTTCTCCCGGAAGACCAGCTTGTCCTTCGACCAGCACCGTTCGAGTTCGACGTTTCCCTGGGAGATGGTGATGCATCCTGCGGAGTCGCAGTCGGCGATCTCGCCGGGAACCATGAAAAACTCTTTCCCGGCCCGATTCAGCGATACCGATCCTTCGATGAGGCCGACTACCGTTTTACCCGACACCTCGGTCGTGCGGACGTTGAACTCCGTGCCGTGTACGGCAACCGTCAGGTCCCCGGTCTCCACGACGAAACGTCGCTTTTCGTCCTTCGCCACGTTGAAGAACGCTTCGCCCGACAATCGTACCACCCGTTCGCCGCTTCCGATTCCGGTGTTCAGCGTGAGCGTCGTGTTGTTGCGCATGAAGATTCTGGTTCCGTCGGACAACAGGATTTCAGATTTCCCGCGGATCGTGGAGTACTGCTGTATACGGAGCTCCTCCTCCGCTGCGGACCCGCCGGCGAGCTGCGACAGCACGTGACCGCCTGCGACGAGACAGACGGCGGCTGCCGCTGCAACGGCCCAACGGAGCAGTTTTCCGGAACGTCTGGCCGGCAGCCGGGGTTCCGATGCTTTTTTCGCAGTCGCACCGATGGTCCGGGCAGAGAGTTCGCGCCAGCCCTTTTCGACATCCGGTTCGTAGGCCGCCTGCCGTGAAATGCCTTCCCACAACCCGGTCAGCTCGCGGTAGATGCGTGCGTTGGAGTCGCTGGCAAGCCAGGCTTCGAGACGGGCCTCCTGCCCGGGGGTGGAGGTTCGTTTCAGACGGGCGATTATTTCATCCCAAGGTATGTCTTTACCGATACTCATCTTATCCATAATATACAAGTAGGACACGAAAAACAGGTGCAACCCTTACGCGAAAAGCCGCAGGTTTCAAAAAAACATCCATAAAAGAATCATCTTATCCGTTATGTAGCTGCGAATCGCTTTGAGCGCTTTGGTGATCTGTGCCTCGACCGTCTTTACCGAAATGTTCAGCTGTTCGGCGATTTCGCGGTTGGACATCTCCTCGTTGCGGCTCTTCAGGAATACGTCCCGGCATTTGTCGGGCAGGGACAGGATGGCCTCTTCGATGAAATGGTTCAACTCTTCGACCTCCATGTCGCGGTTCTCCTCGCTGCACAGTTCGACCATCACGTCGCTCAGGTAAACCGAAGGGTCGTTGTCGCGAAGGTAATTGATGCACCGGTTCCTTACCGATCGGAACAGATAAGCGCACAACGAACTTTTGATTTCGATCCGTGTCCTGTTTTCCCAAATGTAGATGAAGACGTTCATCACCACCTCCTCCGCCGGTTGTTCGGATTTCAGGATCAGCCTCGCATACCGGCACAAAGGGACATAATAGCTCTCGAAAAGGAGGCTGAATGCTTTTTCGTCATCCTTTTTAAGCAGTTCAAGCAATAGGCGATCGTTGAACTCTTTCAAAACGTTCGGGTATTCGGATTCGTGAATATCATCGTTTCGCTTTCCGTCCAGGCGGAGGGTAACGATACAAATATATCAAAATTTTCGTTTCGTCGCTCTCCGGAATACAAACAGGGTAAAACAGTCCACGGGCGCACTGCGCCTGCGCCCGTGGACGTTTGCTTACCGGACGCAGGCGCCCATCTGCTTGCCCGAACGGTCTGCCCCCGTCTGGTCTTTGGTGACGAGGGCGGCGTCGGCCGTGGGTACGAGTGTGTCCTTCACCAAGGCACTCAGTTCGCTGGCGCTCATACCGCCCGTGACTGCCGGATTGTCCGAACCGGTCAGGGCAATCGTGCTGGTGTGGCCGCCGTTGTTCCCGAAGGCGGCGAACATCGTCGCTGCATCGAACGACACTCCCTCGGCGATGCTTCCGCCGGCGTTGTAAACCGCCGTGCCGACCACCGAGTTGCGGATCACGGCCCTGGCGGCCGATTCGTTGTCGTAGCCGAGATCTTCCATACCGGCCGTCGTGGCGATATTTCCGGAGATGACCGAGTTGTAAATTCGTACTTTCGCGTCGGCTGTGCGTATCTGGATACCGCCGCCCATGCTCTTTCCGTCATTCTTGTGGATGGTGCAGTTGATGACGTCGAGGTCACCCGAGTTTACGTTCAGGGCGCCGCCCCGCTGGCCGCCGATAACCTTGTTCTCGTAGAAGGTACAGTTCACGAAGGCCGCTTTGGCAGTCCACAGGCAGTAGTATCCGGCGGCGTCACGGCTGTCCCCGAGGACTCCGGCGCTGTTCTTGTTGAACGTACAGTTGAAGGCGTAGGTTTCGGCTGTGATACCACCGCCGCCTGCCGCCTGGATGGCCGCGCTGTTACCGCCCGACTGGTTGTTCTCGAACGTACAGTCGTACAGGTAGAGCACCGAGCAGTCGTTGCAGATACCGGCGGCGGGAGCTCCGGCGCCGTTCGTTTTGTTGTCCCGGATCTGGCAGCGGGTGAATTTCGCCTCTTTGGCCTTTTTGAGGTACACGCCGCCGCCGTCGTGGGTTTCGGCCGTGTTGTTGGCAATGACGCAGTCTTCCAGTTCGGCCCGGGTGGCTCCCTGCACGACGAGTCCGCCGCCGTTGCGGGTCTGGCAGGCTTCTCCGTTGACCGTGGGACCGAGTTTGGCCACCGCGACGCCGTCCTGAATGTAGAGGCCTTTGACTTTCACCGATTCGCCCTCTGCGAACGGAGCGCTGATCACCATGACGTGGTAGGCGTTCGCAGTTTCCGAGAGTTTGCCGCTGAGGATGGTCTTGTTGACTGCCGGATCGGCGACCGCACCCTCCTCCGGAGCGACCGGATAGCCGCCTATGAGGGTGATGTTCTTGTTGATCTCGAAGGTCTTGTTGTTGTCGTCGCCGGAGGTTTCGGTACCCGTCAGGAACTTGGTCGGAGTGTAGGTTCCGGCCGCAATGTGGATTTCCTCACCGGCAACAGCCTCCCCGAGCGCCCATTCGAGGGTCGTGGGCTCGTCCCAGTAAAGGCCCGAGTTGTCGGTGGAACCGTTCTTCGTCACGTAGAATTTGCGTTCGCCGGCCGGGGCTTCGGTCCCGGCTGCCTGGGTGATTGTGATCTCCCGGGCGTTCTCTTCGTCGATCCATACCACGACGACGGCGCTGCGTTTCTCCTGTGTACGGTTCTTTTCGACGGTGATGACCATCGTGGCGTTGCCGATGCCCCACGAAGGGCTTACCTTGATAAAATCCTTGTTTGCCTGCGCCTCCCAGGGGGCTTTGGTCTTGATTTCGATGTCGTGTGTTTCAGTCGTTGCACTTGCCTCGATGTTCAGGGGGCTGACGGTGAGCCCGTCGCCGGCTGCGGGACCATCGCCCGTGTCGCTGTCGGAGCAGGAGAGCATGAGTGCGGCCGAAAGTCCCAGAAGGATTGTTCCCAGTTTTCTGAAATTCATAAAAGTTTCGTGTTAAAGGTTTGATTTGCGTCGGGGCGAACGATCGTTCGGTCGTTCCGTCCCGGCGGTTGTCGTGATGGTTATTTTGCGGGGGGGGGCGGCGGATGCGCCCGCCCCGGTGTGCGGAAGTTTAGGAATCGTATTGCGGTTCTACATAGGCTCGAAATTTTCAGATTCGTTTCATTCGGTTCAGGATAGTTTCTGCACGGCCGTTGCAGTTGCGCAAATGCCAGCAATACCGTGGTTTAGGCGGCGATGCGGGACATCTGTTTCATAACAATGACACGAAAAATATCCGTCACCCTTACGCCCGGAAAATAAATTTGTCAATTCCTTGGTTTCCTTTTGTCGTATCGCGATTAATTCCTATCATTGCACCGTCATCGGTTCAGGACAGGCCGTTCATCTGCGCAGACAGCTTCCGGCGACGGGATTTCCGTTTTCCGTAACCCTAATCATGTACAGAGATGAAAAAACCGATCACAACAATCATTTTCGTATTACTTTCGATCCTCCTCGGCGGCTGTTCGGCCGACTGTGACCATACGCAGGAACGCCCGGCGGGACAGTCCGATGTCATAGCCCTCGCCTGTGACCCGATTCCTGTCGTCCGGGTCGGATTTATCGGGCTGGGTATGCGCGGCATCGGTGCCGTCGAACGGTTCATGTACCTCGACAGCGTGGAGGTCGTGGCCCTTTGCGATCTGGAGGCGGAAAACCTCGCGCGCAGTCAGGCCGTGCTCCGGGAGAAAGCGAAACCCGAAGCTGCGGAATATATGGGTCCGGAGGGCTGGAAACGGCTTTGCGAACGGCCCGACATCGATCTGGTCTACATCAGCACCGACTGGCTGAGCCATACGCCCATGGCGGTTTATGCCATGGAGCAGGGCAAACACGTGGCCGTGGAGGTGCCTGCGGCCGTTACCGTGGAGGAGTGCTGGAAACTGGTCGATACGGCCGAAAAGACCCGCCGTCATTGCATGATGCTCGAAAACTGCTGTTACGATTTCTTCGAACTGGCGACCCTCAATATGGCGCAGCAGGGGCTTTTCGGGGAGATCGTTCATGCCGAAGGAGCTTATATCCACGATCTGCGCGAACTCAGTTTCAACAGCCGCTGGGAGGACGGCAGTTATGTTCCGGGAGTCGGGAAAGCCGGGAGAGGCAAAGGTCCGTCGGGCTACTGGAACCACTGGCGCAGGGAGTACAGCCGTGAACACACGGGCAACCCCTATCCCACACACGGACTGGGGCCCGTCTGCCAGGCGCTGAACATCCACCGCGGCGACCGGATGACTTGGCTGGTGTCGCTTTCGAGCGGCCAGTTCGGTATGAAGCGCTATGCCGCCGAACGCTTCGGCAAAGAAGCGCCGGAAGCCACGGATTACCGGCTGGGGGATATGAACACAACGCTTATCCGCACCGCAAAGGGAAAAAGCATTCTGATACAGCACGACGTCACTTCGCCGCGGCCGTACAGCCGTATTCATCTGCTCAGCGGCACCAAAGGGTTTGCCCGGAAATACCCCGTGGAACAGATCGCACTGGAACCCGACGCCCACTCGGCGCTCGACAAAGTGCAGATGGATTCCCTGCTGGCCCGTTACGAGCATCCTTTCAGTCGGGAGATCGGTGAGCTGGCCCGCCGGGTGGGCGGCCACGGAGGGATGGATTTCATCATGGATTACCGGTTTATCTACTGCCTGCACCGCGGTCTGCCGCTGGATCAGGATGTGTACGATGCGGCCGAGTGGTCATGCATCGTGGAGCTGAGTGAACGGTCGGTGCTTGCAGGGAGCTGTCCCGTCGAGATTCCCGATTTCACGCGCGGGGCCTGGAAGAAACTGAGCCGGTTGGAGTTTGCCGGCGTGCGCTGATCCGGATACGGAAATAATATTGTACGGAGGAAACTGCGGGTTTGCAAAAGATTCTCTTTTGTACGCTGAATGAAACGCTTCGGAGTTGCGGCAGGTCATGCCGCAGCCCCGAAACGTCGGATGTTACTGCTTATGAATACCATTGGAGCGTACTCCCCATCCTGATCGTGCGCGAGATCAGTTTCTGTACGGGAGCTCTTCGCCAGGGCCGAGTACGCCTCGGCCGACAAGCGGTTCACCGTCCCGGCGAGACTGCGCACTGATGGGTGCAAACTATTCGGCGCGCATGACTGGTAGTTTCTCAATGCGCTTGATGAAGACTATGAGCTCTTTGCCCAAGGAGGTCGGCGAGGCGGGTTGTCTGTGGGTGTGGATCAGCATCGGCATTGTGCGCCACTGCTCGGCGAACAGTTTCAGATAAAGAAGATGATCGGTTTAAAGACGCGGTAGCAAATGCATAAGATCCAATTTCTACGACTTCATCAGGAATAATTAACGATCCAGATAGGTTAGACCCACGAAACACAACATTTCCTATTTGAATTTGTACTCAACAATTAGAAGTTGTTTGACAGGATGGAACGCAGATGCGAACAAATGCATACAACCGTTTCCTAATCATTACCTGCTATATGCAAATAGAGTCATAACTTTTTAAGTTATAACTTTATCTGGATGTGAATGGATAGTATTCGAGTACTACCCATTCGCCCCGTTCAAATATAAAAAAGCCCGCATTTTGTATGCGGGCCATAGAGAGGTTTAGTCCACGGTTTTGTTATATCCGCCCGATTTCCGGTTCAGCAGCGGCAGGATAAACGAAATGACAGACGCCGCAATCCAAAAGCATGCGACGGGTCCGAAATCATAGTGCTTCACTCCGTCCGCCGCGACGGTGATGTGCGAGTCTATAAGCCATCCTGACGCCACGTCCTGAA
>MSHJ01000005.1 GCA_001941065.1 Alistipes sp. Zagget8 | reverse complement strand
GCTCGACGACCGCCAGCCGGCAGCGCCACTGCCCAGAACGTCGTGCTCGGCGACCGTGTCCCTGATCTCAAGGCCCCGAAATGGCTCGACGACCGCCAGCCGGCAGCGGCGCCGGCGACCTATATCGAGTTTTTCCACTCCTCGAACCCCGCCTGCGTCACCTCGCTCGACAAGCTGAAGAAACTGACGGGCAAATTAGGGACCAAACTCCGCGTGATCGTCGTCACGAAGGAAGATCCCGCGAAAATTACCTCCCTGCTCAAGCCCTACCTCTCGCAGCAGATCGGCGTGGCGCTCGGTGCCGAGAAGGGATTCACGGCCTTCGGCGTGACCTACGTGCCGTTCGGGGTGCTCACGGACGCCAAAAACCGGGCGGTATGGATGGGCAACTCGCTGCAATTCAACGAAAAACTGATCGAACAAACAACCAGGTAACAAAACCATGTCATTCACCAAGATAGACCACTACGAAAAAGAGTACGCGGACACGCATCACGACACGGCCCTCAACGTCACGGAAGGCGTTGAAGATCAACCTATAGTAAGCCCTTATTTCAAGCGTCGCAAGAAGCGGGCGCTCTCGACCGAAGAGTATGTCGCGGGCATTCTCGCGGGCAACATCACCACCCTCTCGCAAGCCATCACGCTGGTCGAATCGTCCAATCCGGCGCATTACGCGCAGGCGCAGGAGATTATCGAGGCGTGTCTGCCCCACGCCGGACGGTCGGTCCGCATCGGCATCACGGGCGTCCCGGGAGCCGGCAAATCGACGTTTATCGAGGCCATCGGCAACACGGTCGTCTCGCTGCACCACAAACTCGCGGTGCTGGCCATCGACCCTTCGTCGGAACGCAGCGGCGGCTCGATACTCGGCGACAAAACCCGCATGGAGAGCATCAGCAGCAATCCCGATGTCTTCATCCGCCCCTCCCCGTCGGCGGGGTCGCTGGGCGGCGTGGCCCGCAAGACCCGCGAAACGATCGTGCTGTGCGAAGCCGCCGGATTCGACGTCGTTTTCATCGAGACGGTGGGCGTCGGTCAGTCGGAGACCGCCGTGCATTCGATGGTCGATCTGTTCATGCTGCTGCAGATTTCGGGCGCCGGCGACGAGCTGCAGGGCATCAAACGCGGCATCATGGAGATGGCCGACCTGATGGTCATCACCAAGGCCGACGGCGAGAATATCCACAAGGCCGAATTGGCGCAGACGCAGTTTCAGGGCGCATTGAGGTTGTTCCCGGTGCCCGAATCGGGCTGGCGGCCCAAGGTTTACACCTCGTCGGCGGTGGCCCGGACGGGACTGGAGGAGGTCTGGAAGGGCGTCGAGGAGTATCTCGACCACATTCAGAAAAACGGCTATTTCCAACACAACCGCAACCGGCAGAACAAATACTGGATGTATGAGACGATCAACGAGGTGCTGCGCGAGAGTTTCTACCGCGACCCGGCTGTCGAAAGCCGCATCGGGGAGTATGAACAGCGCGTGTTGGAGGACCGGATTTCGTCGTTCATAGCCGCCAAAGAGCTGCTGGAGGTCTATTTCAAAGACGCTTCCGGGAAGCTGGAATAACCCGAAAAACCGATTGCCATGAAACATTGCCTGCCATTCGCATTGCTGCTGCTGGCGGCCTGCGGGAAACAAGACCCGGACGCCGCGCAGAAGCGTTGGACACTGCCCCTGCGTCAGGTCTCCGTCGTCACCGACATGCTGTCGGGCCGGGAGGTCGAGAGCAGGGAGATGACCTGGCGCTACGACGATGAGGACCGGCAGGTGTTTTTCATGCTGTCGGACCGGAATTCGTTCATCGTTCAGAACTACCTCTACGACGGTCCGCACACCTACGCAGCCGCAGCAGCCTACGACAAAGAGACCGGCGAACGGACGACATTCGGATGGGCCAACGCCCGGGCCGAAAAGGATAGTTTGGGGCGAACGGTGCTGGAGCGCTCGACAGGGGCGAACGACGGCGAGGAGGAGCATTCCGGACAGACCGAATACGAATACGACGCGCAGGGCCGGGTAGTCCGGCGGACAAGCCGCTCGGGCAACGGGCGGATCATCCACCTGCAGGAGACGACCTACGGGGAGCGGCGGAAGGATTGCCGGGAGGAGGCTTATTTCAGAGAGGACACAACGCCTTATGTCACGGTCCGGGAGATCGTCTATGCGGACGATGCGCTGAAATGCCCGCTCACGGAGCGGAGCGAGACAGTGGCCCCGGAGGGTTCGGAACCCGATGTGAGGAGCATCACCTACACCTACGACCGCCGCGGACGGCTCACGGGCATGGACGAACGACAGGGCGCCTCGGCGCGGATCAGTTCCGGATACAAGTACCGGAACAGGCGGCTGGTTTACGAAACAATCGAATACTACGACGGCATCGCCCGGCGGAAAATCCGCACGGAGACCGAGTATCGCTATTGATTAAGAAACGCCCTTCGCCCGCGTAAGACAGAGGGGTTTAAATGGGTCGAAGCGGAAATAAGGCTATGAACCGCAAGATGCCTCCGCAGCCCCTAAAACCCGGCTCTTAGCCGGGGCGTCTTAAGCCGGGGCGCAGTAGGCTTCGCGCAGGCGTTCGACCAGTTCGGGGACGCCTTCGGCGGCGCGTTTGCGAATCACCTCCAACGGATTGCGGATGCCCCGGATCGCCGGACGCCCCGGATCGACCACGTAAACCGGAACGTCAGGCCGGATGCACCGCACCAGCGACGCCGCGGGATAGACCGCCAGCGACGTACCTACAACCATGAAAACATCGGCCTCGGCGGCAAGCGCTGCAGCGCGTTCGAATTCGGGAACCGGCTCCCCGAAGAAAACAATGTGCGGACGCAGCAGCGAACCGTCGGGAGCCAGGTCGTCGAGCCCCTGCTCCACGCCGTCGAACGGCACGATGAGCGACGGATCGTCCGTGGAACGCAGTTTGGTGAGCTCGCCGTGGAGGTGGAGAATGCGCGTCGAACCGGCACGTTCGTGCAGGTTGTCGACATTCTGGGTGATGACCTCGACATCGAAATCACGCTCCAGGGCGGCGATAGCCAGGTGTGCGGGATTGGGCAAGGCGGAGAGCATTTCGCGGCGGCGGTCGTTATAGAACCGGATCACGCCCCGGCGGTTAAAGTCCAGAGCTTCGGGAATGCAGACCTCCTCGATCTTGTAATTGCCCCACGTTCCGTCGGAGTCGCGAAACGTCGCGAGACCGCTGTCGGCACTGACGCCGGCACCGGTGAAGACTACGAGTTTTTTCATGGCATGGATAGTTACGCAGGGGTAAAGGTACGAAAAATATGGCATAGTTCATGCAAGATTCAGCCGATGTAAACCAAAAACAAAATTTTTTACATTATGAATCAGCAAAAACACACCACCGAGGACACCCTGACAGACATTTTCGGATCGAAAGAAATGCGTTCGCCGGCTCCGACGGAGTTCATTCCCAAGGAGAAAACGGCCCCCGAAATCGCCTATCAGCTGGTCAAGGACGAGACCTATCCCCAGACCCAGCCGCGGCTGAACCTGGCGACCTTCGTCACCACCTACATGGACGACTACGCCACACGCCTGATGAACGAGGCCATCAACATCAACTACATCGACGAAACGGAGTATCCGCGCGTAGCGGTGATGTGCGGACGCTGTCTGAACATCGTCGCCAACATGTGGAACACCCCCGAGAAGGCCGAATGGAAGACCGGAGCCCTGGGCATCGGTTCGTCCGAAGCCTGCATGCTGGGCGGTGTGGCCGCGTGGCTCCGCTGGCGCAACCGCCGCAAGGCCGCCGGGAAACCCTTCGACAAACCCAACCTGGTGATGAGCTCGGGATTCCAGGTCGTATGGGAGAAATTCTGCCAGCTGTGGCAGATCGAGATGCGCACCGTGCCCCTGACCTTGGACAAGCCCACGCTCGACATCGACGAGGCGCTGAAGGTCTGCGACGAAAACACCATCTGCATCGTGCCCATCGCCGGTGTGACGTGGACGGGCCTCGACGACGACATCGAAGGACTGGACAAGGCCCTCGACGCCTACAACCAGAAAACCGGCTATGAAATTCCGATCCACGTCGATGCGGCGTCGGGCGGTTTCATCCTGCCGTTCCTCCGCCCCGAGAAGAAATGGGATTTCCGCCTCAAGTGGGTGCTGTCAATCTCCACGTCGGGCCACAAGTACGGATTGGTTTACCCGGGACTTGGATGGGTCGTATGGAAGGACAAGAAATACCTGCCCGATGAAATGTCGTTCTCGGTCAACTACCTGGGCGCCAACATCACGCAGGTGGGCCTGAATTTCTCGCGCCCCGCAGCGCAGATTCTCGGACAGTACTACAATTTCATCCGCCTGGGATTCGAAGGCTACAAGGAGGTGCAGCAGAACTCGATGGACATCGCCCAGTACTGCCACGCGCAGATCGGCAAGATGCCGTGCTTCAAGAACTATTTCAAGGAGGTGGTCAATCCGCTGTTCATCTGGATGATGGACCCCGAGTACGACAAGAAGGCCAAATGGACGCTGTTCGACCTGCAGGCCGCGCTGCAGCAGAGCGGATGGATGGTTCCGGCCTACACCATGCCCAAGAACATCGAAGACGTGGTAGTGATGCGTATCGTGGTGCGTCAGGGCATGTCGCGCGACATGGCGGACATGCTGCTGAACGACATCCGCAACGCCGTGGCCGAGTTCGAGAAACTCCAGTACCCCACCCCCTCGCGCATCAAGTACGAGAACAAGGAGCACCAGAAGGGCAAGGTATTCACGCATTAGGAATTCTGCAAGGGCGCTTTCTCGCGGCCGGTAACGGCTGACCGAACATTCAGGGACCTTCCCCGCGACACGCGTCCTTTCCGGATTCCCGGCGTATGCCGGACGGCTTCCCGCTTCCATGAGGCGGGAGCCGTTTTTTTGGTATTCCTGCTTAAAAAGCCGGTTCCCGCCGGACGCTGAAAACGACACCCCGTTCCCTCACTCCGAGGAACGGGGTGTTCTCGTTCCGAAGAGGGATTTCGGAACAAAACATCCGCCCCGGAGGACTTGCTGAAAGTGGAAAAAATGTGTATCTTTCGTGCGTTTTACCCGATGCGTGTGATTATGACAGAAACCTTCTCGATCTTCCTGATCGTCATGGCCCTTGCGGCCTGCGTGGTGTTCGCCGCGCTTCACTTTTTCGAGGCCGGTTACGGCTATCTCTTCGACCGCCGATACGGACCTCCCGTGCCCAACCGTGTGGGCTGGATGGTGATGGAGTCGCCGGTGTTCATCCTCATGTGCGTGCTGTGGGCCTCGTCGGAGCGGATGTGGCAGGCCGGGCCGCTGGCGCTGTTCTGCCTCTTCCAGGCGCACTACCTCCAGCGGGCCTTCATCTTCCCGCTGCTGATCCGCGGAAAGGGCCGCATGCCCCTCGGCATCGTACTGATGGGCATGACCTTCAACACGCTCAACGCCCTGATGCAGGGAGGCTGGATTTTCTACATCTCGCCCACAGACTATTACGCCGACTGGTTCTCGCAACCCTACATCTACATCGGCGGAGCGCTGTTCCTCACGGGCATGGCCATTAACCTCCATTCGGACCACATCATCCGCAACCTCCGGAAACCCGGCGACACGCGCCACTACATCCCCCGGGGCGGGATGTTCCGTTACGTCTCCTCGGCCAACTATTTCGGCGAGGTGCTCGAATGGACGGGCTTCGCCGTGGCCTCGTGGTCGTGGGCCGGGGCTGTGTTCGCCCTGTGGACCTTCGCCAACCTCGCACCACGCGCCGCGTCGCTGCGCCGCCGCTACGAACAGGAATTCGGCGAAGAGTTCACCTGCCTCCGAAGAAAGCGCATCATTCCATTTATTTATTAGATTGCGAATTATGAATTCCCCTCTTTTCACCCCTTACAAGTTAGGTCCCGTGACGCTTCGCAACCGCACGATCCGTTCGGCGGCCTTCGAGTCGATGGGCAAGGATTTCGGCCCCACCGATCAGCTCAAGGATTACCACGTAGCCGTGGCCCGCGGCGGCATCGGCATGACCACGCTGGCTTATGCGGCGGTGTGCCGGAGCGGACTTTCGTTCAACAAGCAGCTGTGGCTGCGTCCCGAGATCGTCCCGGCCTTGCGCGAGATCACCGACGCCGTGCACCGCGAAGGCGCCGCCGCCGCAATCCAGATCGGCCATTGCGGCAACATGACCCATTGGACCACCGCCGGACAGATGCCCATCGGCGCCTCGTCGGGATTCAATTTATACGCTTACACGCCCGTCCGGGGGATGCGCCGGAGCGAGATCGAACAGGTCGCGCGGGATTTCGGCACGGCGGTCCGCACGGCGCACGCCGCAGGATTCGACTCCGTGGAGGTGCACGCCGGGCACGGATACCTCATCTCGCAGTTCCTCTCGCCCTACACCAACCACCGCCGCGACGAATACGGCGGCTCGTTGGAAAACCGCATGCGATTCATGCGGATGTGTCTCGGGGAGGCCACGGAGGCGGCCCGGGCGTGCGGCATGGCCCTGACCGTGAAGCACAATATGTACGACGGATTCAAAGGGGGCATCGAGATTCCCGAAAGCATCGAGACCGCCCGCGAGATCGAGTCGTTCGGTGTGGACGGCATCGTGCTGTCGGGCGGCTTCGTGTCGAAGGCCCCGATGGCCGTCATGCGGGGGCTGATACCCATCTACACCATGAGCTACTACTCGCCGCTGTGGCTGCGCTATTTCATCCGCTGGTGCGGGCCCTTCATGATCAAACAGTTCCCGTTCGAGGAGTGCTATTTTCTGGAGGACGCCAAA
This sequence comes from Alistipes sp. Zagget8, assembly GCA_001941065.1. Classification (GTDB taxonomy): domain Bacteria; phylum Bacteroidota; class Bacteroidia; order Bacteroidales; family Rikenellaceae; genus Alistipes. The sequence continues at coordinate 464,097 of MSHJ01000005.1, read as the reverse complement.
AAGTTCCGAGCGGCGCTGAAGGGGCCGCTGATCTACGTCGGGGGACTGGTCAGCCGCGAGGGCATCGACCGGGCGCTGGATGCGGGATTCGAGCTGGTGCAGATGGCCCGGGCGCTGGTCAACGACCCGTCGTTTGTCGAAAAGCTCCGCGCAGGCGACGCCTCGACGCGCAGCGCCTGCGACCACCGCAACTACTGCATTGCGCGGATGTACTCCGTGGACATGAAATGCTGTAAGGATTGCCCCGACCTGCCGCGGAAGATCGTCGAAGAACTCAAACGCCTGCCGTGATGAAACGCCGGGCAATCACACTGCATAGCTCTTGGGCGCTGGTGACGGGCGCCGGATCGGGCATCGGACGCTGTTACGCCCTGCGGCTGGCAGCGCTGGGTTACGACCTCCTGCTGGCCGGAAACCGCCGCGAACCGCTGGAGGCCGTTGCCGCGGAGGTGCGGGCGGCGGCGAACGACTGCGACGTGCGCGTCGTGACGATCGATCTGGCCCGTGTGGAGGCCGCCGCGGAACTTTGGGAGGCCATGCGCCGCGAGGGGGTCGAAATAGACGTACTTATCAATAACGCGGGGATTTTCTCGTTCCGCGACATCTTGCAGACGCCTCCCGAGCGCATTGAGCGCATCCTGCTGCTGCACGCCCTCACGAACACCCAGCTGTGCCGCCTCGCCGCTGCCGACATGGTGCGGAGGGGCTGCCGGGGGCATATCCTCAATATGTCCTCCTATTCGCTGTGGATGCCCTTTCCGGGGCTGTCGCTGTACAGCGCGTCGAAGGCTTATCTGCGGTCGTTCTCGGTGGCATTTTCGAAAGAGGTGCAGGAGCACGGCATCCGCGTCACGGCGGTGTGCCCGGCGGGCGTCGCGACGGACCTCTACGGACTGACTCCCCGCTGGCAGCGGATCGGCCTGCGCCTCGGGGTGCTCATCTCCGCCGACGCATGCGCCCGGCGCGGACTGCGGGCCTTGTGGCGGGGTCGCCGGTGCATCGTTCCCGACTGGTGGAACCGCGCATGGATACCCCTCTGCAAGATACTGCCGATGTGGGTGCTGCGTCCCCTGCGGCGCTTCACGATGAAATTCCAGGCCTAAAGCCCGCGTAAAACGCGGATTTTAGAATGGATTGTAGCGGACATAAGGCTATGAACTGCAAAAAGTCCCCGCAGCCCCTAAATCCGGCGTCTTACGCCGGTGGTTTTGGGTACCTTTTGGCATCAAAAGGTACATAACAGAGAACAAACACAAAAAAATAATGGAAAAAATCAAGAATGTAGTTTTCGACCTCGGAGGGGTGCTCGTGGGCATCGACCTCGACCGTTGCACGGCAGCTTTCCGCAGTCTCGGGATGGACGCCGTGGCGGAGATCGTCAACCCCTACTACCCCGCCGAGATGATCGGACGCCTCGAACACGGCGACATCACGTTCCACGAAGCCTGCGACGAGATGCGCCGGCTCTCGGGCACCCCGGAGGTCACCGACGACGAGATAGCCCATGCCTACGGCGTCTTCCTCACGGAAATTCCCGTCGCGAAGCTCCGCCAGATCGACCGTCTGCGCCAAAGGGGTTTCCGGACCTATGTGCTTTCGAACAACAACACGGCGTCGATGGAGTACGTGCGGCGGATGTTCACGGCCGACGGCAAGACGATGGACGACTATTTCGACGCCGTGTACCTCTCCTACGAGCTGCACGAACTGAAACCTTCGGAGGCGATCTTCCGCAAGATGATCGCCGCAAGCGGCATGCGCCCCGAGGAGACGCTGTTCATCGACGACGGGCAGAAGAACGTCGACGCCGCCCGTGCGCTGGGATTCTCGGTCTACATGCCGGCCCACGGCGAAGATTTCGGACACATCCTCGAAAACCTGAACTGCCATGAAGAAAATCTATAAGATACTCCTGATCGTCCTCGCCGTGCTGATCGTCGTGGTGCTGGGCATCGCCATCGCCGCGTCGCCCGTGGCGAAAAACTACATCGAAAAGCACGACCGCGAATTGCTGGGCCGCTCGATCCGCATGGAGCGGCTGCGCATGAACATCTTCACGGGCCGCCTGCGCGTCGAGGGATTGAAAATCGGCGCCGTCAGCGACTCGGCGACCTTCTTCGCGCTGGACAGCTTCGACATGCGGATGCGCATCCTGCCGCTGCTGTCGAACCGCGTCGTGGTGAAGCACATCACCTTCGCGGGACTCGACGTGAAGGTCTACCAGCGGGGCAACGCCTTCAGTTTCGACGACATCCTCGACCATTTCGCATCGGACACCACGGCCGTCGCCGAACCCGCCGAGCCCTCCGATCCGTGGGAGATCGGCATCTACAACATCGCCGTGCGCGACAGCCGCCTGTTCTACAAGGATTTGGAGCTCAATGCGGTATGGGGTCTCAACGACATCAACCTGCAGATTCCGGGCGTTTATTTCGGGGGTGAGAAGACCGACGTGGGCGCCGTGCTGAATTTCGCCGAGGGCGGTTCGCTGGCCACGAGCGTCGCCTACGACATCGACACCTCGGAGTTCGACATCGGACTGAAACTCGACGGACTGACGCTCAGCGGCATGCTCCCCTATTTCCGCCAGTGGCTCGACATCGGGGCCGTCGAAGGACGCCTCTCGGCCGATGTGCGGCTGCAGGGCAACACCGAGCACCTGCTGGCCCTGCGCACCGAAGGCACGGCCTCGCTGGCCGATTTCGCCCTGAAGGACACGCGGCAGCAGCCCGTGGCCGGAGTCGATACGCTGGGGCTGAAGCTCGCCGAAGGCGACCTGGGGCAGATGCGCTTCCGCTTCGAACGCCTTTACGTCGGGGGATTCTCGCTCGATGCCGAACTCACGCCCGAGGGCGACAACATCTCGGCGCTGATGAAGCCTTCGCCCGAAGCCCCGGAACAACCCGCCGAAGCGGCCCCGGAGACCTCCTCCGGATCGGCTCCGGTGCTGCAGATCGCCGACCTGGAGATCGACGGCGGCAGGGTCTCGTTCCGCGACCTGACGATGGCCAAACCTTTCGAATACGTCGTGAGCGACATCCGCATGCGAAGCCGCGATTTCGACCCCTCGAAGCGCAACAACCTGCAGGTCGACGCCCGCATGCAGCGCACCGGGCAGGCCAAGCTCCGCTGGGAGGGCACGCTCGACGACCTGAACAACCAGAACATCACGCTCGTGCTTTCGAACCTCAGCCTGCGGGATTTCACCCCCTACTGCGAACATTTCACGGCCTACCCCATCACGGGCGGCAACCTCACGTTCCGCAGCCAGAACGTCATCCGCAACCGCTATCTCGACGGCACGAACCACCTCGACGCCTTCGAACCCAAGGTGGACAAGAAACGCAAGGAGCTGAAACCCGAAATGAACATTCCGCTCAAGCTGGGGCTCTACGTGCTGCGCGACAAGAAAGGCCATGTGAAGATGGACCTTCCGGTGGGCGGCAACCTCGACTCGCCGGAGTTCTCCTACCGCAAAATCGTGCTGAAAGCCATCGGCAACGTGCTGCTCAAGGTGGTGACGGCGCCCTTCTCGTTCCTCTCGGGCGGCAGTAAAAACCTCGAATACATCGCCGTCGATCCGGTGCAGTACGCCTTCACGTCGGAGCAGTATGCGTCGTTCGACCAGATTGCGCAGATGCTCAAGGACAAACCCGAAATGCAAATCGCGCTGACCCAGCGCATCAACCTCACCCGGGCCCTGCCCGCGCAGAGCGTCAACGTCCTGCGGCTGGCCTATCACAACAGCCTCGCGGCGGCCGACTCCACGGGACAGCGTCCCCGGCTCTCGATGCTCGAATACGAGAAACTCCAGCAGATAGACATCCGCACCCCGGCCGTCGGGGCGTTCGCCGACTCGCTGCTCACCCTGCGCGGCGTCTCTCCGCTGGGGATGTCGCCCAACGCCAAGGCCCTGGCCCTCTACCGCGAGGATGCCCTCGGACTGCTGCGGCGGATGATGGCTTCGCGCGACAAAGCCCTCGGCGAATACATGCTCACCACCCACGGCGTGCAGGCCCCGGCATTCCGGCTCCAGCCGATGGATTCGACGGCCCTGACAACCTATGCGGGCCGTGACCGCTACACCATCGCCCTGGGTCTCGACGGCGAGACCATCGAGGTCGGCGGCGACACGGCGGATGCGGACGAAGCCGCCCCGGCGGCGATTCCGGCGGACAGCACGGCCGCGCAGGAGCCCGATACGACGGTCCCGACCGGAGAGGTCCCGGCGGTGGACTCCACGGCTTCGGAGCCGGAGAACGTTCCGGGAACCTGAGCGACGCCCTGGAATGCGGGTCGATAAACCCCTGCGCTTTTCGGGACAAAAGTTTGCCGGAACGAAAAAAAGCGGTTATCTTTGCACCCCGGAACCGCCGAGGTTCCCCCGGCCGGGAAAATCTTCGAGGCCGGGAACGACGGGGTGTAGCGCAGTCCGGTTAGCGCACCTGCTTTGGGAGCAGGGGGTCGTGGGTTCGAATCCCGCTACCCCGACAGACGAAAAAAGCCTTTCAGGTAGCTCTGGAAGGCTTTTTTGTGTTTTATCATTGGCGACCGAATTTTGTCGTTTCTGGCTCGGTTAACACGTTTTTCGGCCATTTGTGTTAACCAATGTGTCAACCAAAATGACGCATGAAAGCAAACACCGAGGTAATTTGTTACAAGTACAAACCCCTCAAAGACGGAACGCTCCCTTTAATGCTCCGCATCACGAAAGACCGTAAGCGCAGATACGTTTCACTCGGCCTATCCCTGTATGAAAAGTTTTGGGATTTCGAGAAAGGCAAGCCCAAACGCAACTGCCCCAACAAGGAACAAATCGAACGGCTGATAGCCGCAAAAACGGCGGAATACAACGATTTGATTGTCGAAATGACCGCACAGCAACGTGAGTACACCGCCGATACATTGGTGTCGCACTTTCGTTCGCAGACACAATGCGGAGGCGTCGTTGAGTTGTACGACAAACTGATTGCCGATATGAAACGAGAAAAACAACTCGGCAACGCAGAGGTTTACAAATACTCCCGTGCATCTCTGCTGAAATTCACGGGAGAACGTCTACATATCCCGTTTCGGGACATCGACACAAAGTGGTTACGGCGTTACGAAGATTGGTTGCGCCAGCGCGGAAGTAGCGACACGACCATAAGCCAACTCTTTCGCACGTTACGGAGCGTGTTCAACAAGGCGGTAGAATTGCAGTTGGTCAAACGGGATTATTACCCGTTCGATGCCTATAAAGTCAGCAAATTCGATACACGGACGAAGAAACGAGCCATAAGCAAAGAGGACATACGGCAAATAACCGCGTTCGACCTCTCGGAATTTCGCCCGTTGGCCCGATTAGCCCGCGATATTTTCGTGTTCAGCTATTTCGGGGCAGGGATTAACTTTGCAGACATCGCCCTGCTGAAATACGGGAATATCCAAAACGGACGGGTGCAATATATCCGAAAGAAAACGGGCAAGCCGATAAATTTCCGACTGACCGATGAAATGCACGCCATTATTGCCAAATACCGATGCGGGAGTGAAACGGACGAAGATTATATTTTCCCGATACTCGACCGACGCATACACAAGACCGAACAACAGCAATTCGACCGCATCCATAAAATGCGGCGGAATACAAATTGCTGGTTACGCAAAATCGGGCAAATGGTCGGCATCGAACATCTGACTACCTATGTCGCTCGGCACACGTTCGCCACGGTCTTAAAACGGTCGGGAGTGAACATTGCAATCATTTCCGAATCGCTGGGACACTCCGATTTATCGACCACCCAAATCTATTTGGATTCATTTGAGAACAGCCAGATTGACGCAGTGATGCAGAACTTGCTATGAACGAAAACGGGGACTATCTGTCAAAAGATAGTCCCCTCGCTCTTCGATTGCTGGCGGTGAATAAAAAATGTTAAGCTACTTGGTTACCCGTAGCTGGGCTCTTTTTTTCTGCATCTGCCGAGACAACATCCGATGCAAAATATTCGGCTTTAAGAATCGGAGCAGTAAAATGGCGCTCCCGCCCTTTTAAGGGGGCGAACCCTCCTGTCAAAACTCGCCTAATCATTGCTCGCCCCTCCAAGACGAGATGCTCTGCAACATATTGAGGATTGAGTTTTGCGTCTATGCAATTCCTTTCAAACCTTTTACTATCGAGGATTGCCTCGACCGCTATACGATACTCCTCCCAGAAACGAGGAGCATCAGCGTACAAATTCGGAGTAATACAGTAAACTATACACTCCTGTTTGATTTGGGTGTTTTTCAACACCTGTTTGAGAAATAATTTGTTTGCCTTGCTTATTACAGTGTTAAAAGGCGACATATTTCTCTTTTTAACAACAGAGTTTGTTGTTTTCACCGTGTCGTTAGGGCTTTTTGAGCCGACAGCAGTAGCCTCATTTTGCGTCTGGGCAGCGACGGACTTAAAATTTGTTTTATGCATGTAAAAAGAAAATAATTGGCCAGCGTTTCAAAGAACGTGCTTACGAACATTCCTTAGAATGTCCTTTGTTTCGTTTTAAAGATAATGATTATTTTCTGAATTTCACAATCTTTACACCTATTTTAGATGCAAGAATATGTTTTCACGACGAACTAATACCCCAAATATGTGCTTTTGTAGACAATTAAAACAGCGATGCAATGTTTCTGCATTAAATTACAGCTATTAGCATACATTCAATAGATATTTAGAACAATGAACTATGCAAAAAAGGCTAAATAAGAACTTTTGCGCACTTGTTTACCCTCCGAACACACTCTGATACCCGTACAACGGCCATATAAGGCCATATAAAGCAGAGATAAGAAAGTTTGGATTAAATGATTATGACCTTTTGTTGCTAAAAATTAAGGTGTTATCTTTGTAATACGAAAAAGAGATAGTCCGCAACTCGGAATGTCGTGAGTTCATCCACAATCGAGAGGTGTTTTCAGCACCTCTTTTTCTTGTGTCGGAGTGCTATATTTTTTGATTCCGAAATCGACTTTCTCTTTAATAATAACAATACAAGATTAAAAATAATAACAGATTTCATTTTACTAAAAACGAACTATTTATGAAGAATTGAACCATTGACGCTCCCAAAGGGGCAAAATTCCTTTCGGACTTTCTGACCGAGATTCCCGTTAATTGTTTATTTAACAAGAAACAAACGGGGTGCGGGGCTACCGAGTTGGCTATCCGCAACACCATTCCCACCCTTATCGCCATGCCTTACGTGGCATTGGTGAAGAACAAGACCATTTACCGCACGGACGATATAGAGGTGCTGGGCGTGTACGAAGATGTTACCGAGTGAGATATTACGCAATTCGCCCGTACCCACTCCCCCTTAAAGATCGCCACGACTTACGATTCCCTGCCGCGTGTCGTTTCCGCATTACAGAGCATCGGCATAGACCCTTATAAAGAACTGTTCCTGCTGGTGGACGAGTGGCACGTGCTGTTCAACTCCTATTCGTTCCGTTACCGAGCCATTAAGGAACTGCTTGCAACGGCGGCCAAATTCGCACGGGTTACTTATATGACTGCTACCCCGATCGAGCGGGAGTACATTTTGGAGGAACTGCGACACCTGCCGACCTGCGAAATCAACTGACCCGACCTTACAGAGGTCAAAGTACGTTCGCGGCAGACCAACAAGCCCGACAAATACATCGTGTCGGAGTGTGTCAAAGTCCTGCGCGACGAACTGCCCTGCAACCTGCATATCTTCGTGAACAGCGTGGAGTTCATCGCAAAGGTTATCGACACGCTCAAACTTGCGCCCGAAGCCGTCAAGGTGGTTTGCTCGACGAGCGGCGAAAGTCGGCAGGAGAACCAGCGCAAGTTAGGCAAGGCTTACCCGATAGGCCAGCCCTCCGACCCTATAAAGAAAATCAACTTTTACACCTCGACTTGTTTTGAGGGGTGCGACATCTACGACGAGAAAGGCGTTACGTTCATCGTCAGCGACGGACGCAAGGCGCATACGCTGTTGGATATTTCGACACTCTTTACGCAGATATGCGGACGCCTGCGGGATTCCAAATACAAGGGCGAGATTATCCACGTCTATTCCACGACCAAATACAGCCGCGAGGTTACGCTCGACGAGTTTGTGGCGGCAACCGCGCGGACGCTTTCCGAAGCCGAAAAGTTTGCATCCGACATCAACGCCGTGGACGAACCGAGCCGCGAAAAACTGTTGAAGAAAATCCCCTACATCAATGAACAATATGTGCGCATCGAGAATAACCGCCTTGTGGTGGAGAAGAACCTCGCCAATATGGACATCGTGAATTTCAAGATTAGCCACCATATTTACTCAACCTATGTAAACCTTACGGACGAACTGCAACAGAACGGCTACAAAGTGACGGTGCAGACATACAGCAAGGTGATCGAGCGCCTGACGGCCAACCCCTCGGCACGGACGACATTTCAGGAGTTGTTCGACGAATACCACCGACTGAAAACGACGCAGCTGTTTTTCGTCCTCGACAGCCCCGCCGAAACGTGTTCCGTAATCGAGCATCGGCATCCGTTGGTAAAGCAGGCTTACGAGCAGTTGGGAGTGGCACGGGTGCAGGCGTTGAAATACCACGTCGGAAACATCCGCCGTGAATTGGTAAAGAACCTACCAATCGGCGACGATTATAAAATCGTGAAGATGATAAACGCGGCCTTTCAGAAACAGACACCGATTCCCAAGAGTAAGGCCAAAGAACGCTTGCAGGAGATTTTCGACACGCTGGGACTGCAACGAAAGGCCAAAGCGACAGACCTTGCCGAATGATACGAGATTAAGGACACGCCGACACGAATCGAGGGAAAGCCGACCGCGTGTGTTACCATTGTTCGGGACAGACTGATTCGCCGATAGAGGACGAGGACGGACCCGCGAAGCGGGTTCCGGACTTCGTCCGAAACCCCTTCGCTCTTACGGACACTCCCTGTTTTCCACCCCGCCCCCTTTTCAAATGAAAAACGGATTTTTAGCCTTTCGGATTTACTATAATCCCGCTAAAACAAGGCCGTACCTATCCGTGCCCGAAACCCGATAACAAGATAAGGACTGTTATATTCTATATAGTTGGATTACGGCTATTAAGCGATAAATAAAACGCAATCGCTATGTACGACAGACAAGAAAGAGCCAAACGGCTTACGGACATGAATGTTCTATGGGGACAAAGCACGGTTATCGAAGAATTAATCCGAGCGGGGAAAATCGACGAGGAATATCTCTATCCCTTTAATGGGGACGAGGTGTTGGAGTGGTGGTTGGTTACTCCGTGGCTGGCCGAACGCTTGAAAGAGCAGGGCGAAATTATTATCGACTGTTTGGGGTGTCGTTGGTGGGGACGGCTGACAAGCGGGCAGGCTATCCATATGGATAGTGTGATACACGAAATTTGCGGCGGAGAATAACCCAACTTACAACTAACAATGTTTCGATTCCATACTCCCGACTATTGGATAGAAACTTTGTTTTTCAGAAATTTGTGTCAAAACTTAACGGCAACAATCCCGAAAAGAGGGATAAGGTCATTGCGTTTTCAGAATATGTTTTTTACCTTTGTGAATGACATATTGAAATTTACGGAAGCGTAAGTTTATTCTCGGATAGTGAACGTAGGAAATTCATTTGAACATGAGAATAAGCAGACCTATCTCCCGTCATATCCTTTACGGATACGGCGCGGGGTTGTTGCTTATTTGAATGTTCGGGCAATCCTACGGCCTACTATCCTCAAATGAGCTTTCAGCCCTGCGCTTTCTTTTGCACATAAGCCACTATCGAGGGACGGATAGTAAGATTTGAAATGACTAACTCTTAAATAATCTTACTATGAAAAAATTATTATCCTTATTAGCGTGTGTCGTGTTGTTATTCGGTTGTAGCAAGGAGTACGACGATTCGGAAATTAAAAAGCGTTTGGACAATCTGGAAAATACCCGAATCCCATCTATTGAATCGCAGATTGCCGCTATCCAAACTTCCCTGCCATTGCTCCGTCAGACGGACGAAGAAATAAAAGGTTATATAACGGCACTACAAGGAAAAGTCGGCAAGTTGGAGCAATCTATGTCCGATGTGGATGTCAAAATCAAAGCGTTGGAATATACCCTGCAAACCGACTTTTCACAACGTTTGGCAGATATTGTTTCGCAACTGAATGCACACAAACAAGAAATACAAAACAAGATAGATTCATTTGATTCTTCCATCAAATCATTACAGTCCGCCGATGCGGAATTGGACAAGAAAATTTCTTATTTGGATGGTAAAATCGATATGCAAAAAGATTGGGTTACGGCAACATTTGCCACACTGACCCAATATAACGGGTTAGTTGCCGACATCGCTACCATCCGTACCAACATCGAAACGATAAATAAGAATATTGCAGACCTCGAAACCCGCATCAACGAGAAGATAGCCACAGATATTGCAACGGCTGTCAGCGGCTTGCAGGAGGAGATACGGCAGAAAGTAACAGAGATAACGGGTGCCTATACTGCCGCTATCGGGACGGCAAAAAATGAAATAACCGCCGCCTACACATCGGCCATATCGTCAGCAATAGACAACTGCATTGCATCGATGAAAGATTGGGTCAATGAAAAGTTGGCGAACTACTATAATATTGCCACAATCGACGCCAAAGTGCTGTTGTTGCAAAATGCGATTGCTGACGGAGATAAGAAACTCGATGATGCTATAAAGGAAAAAGAAGCCTTATTGAAAGAGGCTATTGCTAATAGTGAAAAAGCATTGCAGAAAGCCATTGCAGATGGAGATACGGCTCTACAAGAGAAATTAGCCGAGGAAATCGAACGGTTAGAGAATAAAATCGACGAGAATTATGAAACATTGAGCAAGGAGATTTCCGAGGAAACAGCCCGTTTGCAAGGAGAAATCAATGCAACCAACACGGCTTTGGAAACTGCCAAAACAGAGATTACAGATGCCTATACGACGGCTATAACGACAGCTATTGAAACCAATAATGGCCTTATTGACAAAAAAGTTGCAGATGAAATTACAACCGTCAATAATCGAATAGATGCAGAAATCGAAACTCTGGACAACAAAATTTCAGCTATCGAAACCCGTCTTGACGCATTGGAACAGGAAATCAATGATAAGATTTTGGCTTTGGATGGTCGGGTGTCGGATTTGGAAACCGCTGTGGCGGCTCTGTTGAAACGAATTCAGTCTATATCATATATCCCTCGTTATAACGACGGTCAAGCGGTGATGAAGAAGATAATCGACCAAGACAAGGGGATTGCCGAGTTTGATTTTATGATTTCGCCGAAAGATGCCGTTATCGAATTGGTAAAGGTTTGGAACAATGCAGTAACAATGAAAGCTGTTTACACACAAACCCGTGCTGTTTCTTTTGTCGAATTGCCTATTCTTAATTTTAAAACGGATACTGAAAATGGCATTATTACTCTTGAAGTTTCGGGAGAGAATTTGAATGGTGATTATTTTTTGAATAATACATCTGCAAGTGTTGCCTTGTTTGTTTCCGACGGTAACAATAGCTTTGTTTCTGATTATGTTCCAATGATTCCCGATGTTTATAGCGATTATACCATCCTCTATACAACGAACGATAATAATGTGTTACAAAAGGCATCATCTTATGCAAATGAATTTTGGGATAATGTTATTGCCAATACATATTTGAATGGACAAGGTAGGTTGACTTTTAGAGAGCGAAATTTAACCGTTATTAATAGTCATGCATTCGATTCTTGTTCTACATTATGTGAAATAACTATTCCCAATGGTGTTACTTCAATTGGATTTTCTGCATTCGGAGATTGTTCGAATTTAGCTAAAATCGTTATTCCCAATAGTGTAGAATCAATAGGTGATTTGGCTTTTTATCGTTGTGCAGCTCTTTCATCTATAACGATTCCGTCAAGTGTTTCATCAATTGGATCAGGAGCGTTCAGCAATTGTACATCATTAAGCAATATCACAATACCCGAGAATGTTATATCTATTGGTGCAAATATGTTTCCTGATTGTACATCTTTAAAAACCGTTTTCTTTAAATCCATATATCCTCCGACAATAATAGGAGGAAATATTTTGACGGAAAATAGTGATTTAACAATCTATGTCCCGAATGCGTCACTTGATGCATATAAATCCGCAGATGGATGGGAACGAAATTCATCACAAATTGTCGGATATGATTTTTAACCTTTTTACAAACAAATTAATTCAAAGCATTATAAAAGAGGCGTACAATGTTTAGGGTTACTGCATTAAATGTCTTATCTTTATAAAAAGAAATAACAACTTAAATTTTAGCTAAAATGAACAGATACAGAAAACCGAAAACAGAATGAAAGACCGAACAATTAGAGGATAGACAAATCATCCAAAAGACGGTCTGTTGGAGTAAGACAGAGGGAATAGCCCTACTTGTCGAAAAATCCAAAGACGGGATATATCCCGAAACATTTATCTACCTTTTCGCTCCCGATATGGTAGATACAAATAAGCCCGTCGAGGTTGCACTTGCAAAAAACCGACAACACCTATTCGGATGAAAGTGCGAATTAAAAGATATGGACGGACTAATCGGTATAATGGCGGCCAACGAGGTACGGATAGAGGGAGCAGGCGAAACGGTGAGTTTGTTCGACTGCCACGTAAAAGCAGATACAATCCTTTTCGGATATACAACACCTGACGGACGGGATGAGGTCGTAAAATTCCCGTTAGCGGGATTTTGCGAAAATTACCTTATACAATTCTCAAAATAGAGTGTAGTTGGATTACATCGTATCCTAAAAGGTTAAGGGAATGAGGGGTGAAAAAATGCCCGATTTTCTTTTGACAATAACAATACTAATTCACTTAATTATTAACCTGCATTGAGTTTACGCGAATGTGTTAACCAATGTGTCAACCGAGAAATAAAGGCCACGACAAAGAGCAGTCAATATATGCGTTAGAATGTGTTTGAAAGGCGTTTTTCATACAACACAAGCCATTTAGCGCACCTGCTTTGGGAGCAGGGGGTCGTGGGTTCGAATCCCGCTACCCCGACAGAAAAAGAGACTATCGAATGATAGTCTCCTTTTCTGTCGGTAATCCCGGTCTATTTCGACAATCCCTCCAAGCCTTCCTTTTCAAAGAGAGCCTCTGCCCCCAAAGCCCCAAAAAGACTGGGACCTGTTTTTACCAGGAAAGAAGGGACTCGTACAATCCTACTATCCCGACAAAAATCAAAAAACAGGGCCATCTGTCCGGAAAACAAACAGTTCCATTTATTCCCAAGCCAAAAAGCAAACAAAAGTGGTTACTTTTCCCGGAAATAATTTTGACTTTTCAGTTTTTCGGCTTATCTTTGTGCGCTCTTAAAACGATAAGAGTACCTGTTCGGGGTGTAGCGCAGTCCGGTTAGCGCGCCAGCTTCGGGAGTTGGAGGTCGCTGGTTCGAATCCAGTCTCCCCGACAAAAAAAGAGATCATCAGGCGATGGTCTCTTTTTTCATTTCAGCCGCTTATAGTGGCAGTACAACAACTCACCGTCGTCGCCGCGCAGGTGCATGCCCCCGCCCAGGCAGTAGCGGAACATCCGGCAGTCGGCACAGGCGCCCCGGCGGGCCCATTCGCGGTTGCGGAAAGGGTCGAAACGGTTCTGCCACACGTCCCAGAACCGGTCGCGGTAGATGTTGCCCTGATGGTAATCGGCCCGGATCGACGTGCAGCCCGAAATCGAGCCGTCGACACGAATCGAAGCCACCGAAATGCCCGCGGCGCATTGGTAGAACTGGTCGCGGACCTCGGCTTCGTAACCACCCAGAAACCCCTCACAGGCATAGCTGGCGTCGATTAGTCCCTCTTTGCGGGTCCGTTTGATAAATTCCAGCATTTCGCGGAACTGGGCATCGGTCATCCGCAGCGTCGGATCGTCCTTGGCCCGCCCCATCGGGAAGATCGAAAAAAGCCGCCAATGACGCACCCCCTCGGCGATGAGCATGTCACGGAAAGCCTCCAGCTGCGGGACCATCGCCCCCGTGACGCACGTCACCACATCGTAAGACAACGACGGTTCGCGCACGGCCATGCGCACGGCGTCCAGCGCCCGGTCGTAACTGCGGGGATTGCCGCGGATGTAGTTGTGCTCGCGTTCGAAGCCGTCGAGGCTCACCGAAACCGACCGCAGTCCGGCATCCAGAAGCCGTTCGAACCGTCCGGGAGTCAGGGCCATGCCGTTGGTCACCATGCCCCACGGATAACCACGGCGCGTGACCTCGGCGCCCGCCTCCTCGAGGTCCGCACGCACCAACACCTCGCCGCCCGAGAAGATGATGAGCACGTCGGCGGGATCGACATGGGGCGTAACCTCCTCGTCGAGAACCTTCAGGAAATCGGCCAGCGGCATATCGGCCACACCGGGATCCACGCGGCAGTCGCTGCCGCAATGACGGCAGGAGAGGTTGCAGCGCAGCGTACACTCCCAGAAAAGCGTATCGAGACGGTGTTCGCGCACCGTCGAAGCGTAAAGATCGGAGAAAATATCGAGGGCCAGTCGTTTGCGAAGCCCCAGCCGGCAGCCGGACATGGCCTATTTCCCGGAAGGCGTCGAAGCCTCCTCGCGGGGCTGTTCGGTGACCGGGGGCAGCGAGTCGGGATGCTGGCGCTCCATGCGTTTGATGCGGACGCTGTCGGGGAGCCGTACGCCGTACATCACCACGACGCGGGGATTGGACGGGCTCTCCTCGACTTTCACTCCGGAAACCTGTTTTCCGTCGTCCTCTTTGGGTGCGTTCTTCACCGACGAGCAGGCCGCGGAGAATCCCAGAAGGGCCGCCAATGCGAATTTCAGTTTTCTGTTCATAACGCCAAGCTGTTAGACATTCTGGTAACAAAGATAGAAATTTTTCCGGGCAGAGGCGAAAAAACATGCCAAAAAGTTTTGAAAACCAATGTTTTTTATCTTTCTTTGCTGACGTATTAACACTTTAATTCTCTATTTTTATGACAGGTAAGGTAAAATGGTTCGATGGCAAAAAAGGCTACGGATTCATTACGGCGGAGAACGGCAAAGAGATTTTCGTGCATTTCTCGGGAATCGTGAAGGATGGTTTCAAGTCACTCAACGAAGGTCAGGCCGTAGAGTTCGAAATTGGCACGGGTGCCAAGGGCGAACAGGCTGTTAACGTAAATGTAGTTGAGTAAACTATAATTACCGGCATCAAAAGAGGGCTTCCCTTAGTTGGGAGGCCCTCTTTTTCGTAGACGGTGCGCAGGGTTCAAAATAAGTCCCGTTTCTTATACGGGTTCTTGGCTGTTTGAAAAATAAATCGTACTTTTGGGCGGCTAAAACCGAGAACAGGTTCAAAACATTATAAACCCAACACACCATGAAAGAAGCAATCGCAATTCTGACCGGCGGCGGACCGGCCCCCGGCATGAACACCGTGGTAGGCAGCGTCGCCAAAACGTTCCTGCGCAAGGGCTACCGCGTAATCGGCCTGCACGAAGGCTACACGGGCCTCTTCAACCCGTCGCCCCGCACCGTGGACATCGACTATCCGATGGCCGACGGCATCTTCAACCAGGGCGGTTCGTTCCTGCAGATGAGCCGGTTCAAACCCAAAGATGCGGATTTCGAAAACAATTTCAACCTCAAGTTCTTCACCGACAACAACATCAAACTGCTCGTGACGGTCGGCGGCGACGACACCGCTTCGACGGCAAACCGCATCGCCAAGTTCCTCGAGGCCAAGAAATACCCCATCGCCAATATCCACGTGCCGAAGACCATCGACAACGACCTGCCGCTCCCCAAGGGAGCGCCGACGTTCGGATATGAATCGGCCAAGGACAAGGGCGCCGTTATCGCCCGCGCCGTCTATGTGGACGCCCGCACCAGCGGCAACTGGTTCGTGCTGGCTGCCATGGGCCGCTCGGCAGGACACCTGGCGTTCGGCATCGGAGAGGCCTGCCACTACCCGATGATCGTCATCCCCGAAATGTTCGACAAGACAGAAATCACCGTCGAGAAGATCGTCAACCTGGTGATCTCGTCGATCATCAAGCGCAAGATCATGGGCATGGACTACGGTGCAGCCGTGATTTCCGAGGGCGTGTTCCACGCATTGTCGGACGAGGAGATTCGCAAGAGCGGCATCCATTTCACCTACGACGAGCACGGGCATCCCGAGCTGGGCAAGGTGTCGAAGGCGCATATCTTCAACGAGATGATCGAGATGAAGCTCAAGGAGCTGGGTCTCAAGGTCAAGAGCCGTCCGGTGGAACTGGGCTACGAAATCCGCTGCCAGACCCCGATCGCCTACGACCTCACCTACTGCTCGGAGCTGGGTATCGGCGTCCACAAGCTCTTCGCCGAAGGCAAGACCGGTTGCATGGTTTATGTCGATTCGGAGGGCAACGTATCGCCGCTCTACCTCAAGGACCTGCAGGACCCCACGACGGGCAAAATTCCGCCCCGGCTGGTGGACATCAAGTCGGACAAGTTCACCTCGGTGGTGGAGACCATTCTCAACGCCATCACCCCGGCCGACTACGAAGCCGCCAAGGCTTACGTCCCGAACCCCGAGGAGTATGATTTCCACAAGATTCTGAACTGGAAATAATCCGGTAACGATCCGATAAAATCCCGGAAAGCGCAGTAACGGCTTTCCGGGATTTTACTCATTTTCACACGTCCCCGAAACCTGAAAACCCATCATGAAACAAACCCAGGAACCGGTGTTCGAGCCGATGCCCGAAACACCCGCGGAGCCGGAATCCACGGCCCCCGAATCCAGCGCCGCCGAACGACAGGCGGCGGAACTCTCCGATGCGAAAAAGAACATCCTCGCCGGCCTGCTGTGGTGCGTCGGCGGTCTGGCGTTCAGCTTCATCTCCTACTATTTCACCGAGGCCGGAGGCCGTTACGTCGTCGCCACGGGAGCTATCCTCTGGGGCGCCGTGCAGGCGCTCAAGGGACTTTTCGTCTGGCTGAAAATCAAATACCGGGCAGGTGAATACGCCGCATTCTGGCGCATGCTCGCTGCGGCCGTCTGCTCCGCCCTGCTTATCGGATATCTCTCGGTGCTCTCCACGCAACTGGTGAGCGGAGGCGGCGAACTGCCGCTGCTCGACACCGAACAAACCTACGACTGCCCGGACCTCGGACTGCGAATCCGGATTCCCGCCGGGTACACCGCCCTCGAGGAGGAGACAGAGCCCGAAACCGATTCGACCTATGCCCGTTACACGATGTATGTCCTCGACGGCAACTGGGAATTCAACATCGACGCCCTGCAGAACGCGCTCGGCACGGATGTGGAAAGCGTCGCCGACATCTCGGACTACTGCCAGATCCGTGACTCGGCCTACTACGACGGCGGAATCATCAAGGCTTCGCGCCCCTTCACGTCGAACGGTATCGACATGCTGCGCAGCGAAGGCCGCCGGACGGAATACCCGGGGTTCGTCTTCACGAACTACGACCTGAAACAGGGACAGTCGCTCATCACCGTCGGGATCAGCTACCCGGCGAACGAATACGGCAAAACGGGAACGCTCCAACGCATCGAGGAGCTGCTCCGGGGCATCGAACTGACCGAAACGACAGAATAGAAAGATTCACACGACCGAAAAAGGCGGGCCCGCAAGGGTCTGCCTTTTTTTATCCGAACAACGTCGGTTCGGGAGCGGGCAGCGCGGGAGCCGCCGGATGGAGATCGAGGACCTCCAGTCCGCGGCCGAGGGCGCGGCGGACGGTGTAGCGGGTGCCGCCGGGCGAACCGTCGTACCACGCCACCAGGACGCGGGCGTTGTCGACCAGAAAATCGTTGCGAACGGCATAGCATCCCCGGTGGTAAGCCGGGGCGAGCATTTCGACGGAATCGGCGGCGGCCAGCACCCGGCGGAAGCGTTCGCGGTCGGCCGGGGAGAAGCGGCTCTCCTGCCCCCGAAAAGGGACCGCAGCGACCAGCCGGACGCCGGGCACACGCTCCCGGAGTTCCAGCACCGCCTCGGCGGCCGCCAGGTCGAAACCCACGGCCATGCCGCTCAGGAAAGTCCGGAAACCCCGCGCGTACAACTCCCCCACCGTGCGGCGCAAGACGTCGGCGGCATCGCCGCAGTAGGTGCGGTGGCCGCTGAAAGCTACGGAGGTGAGGGGATCGGCGATCATGCGTTCAAAGGTAGGGTTTTGGCCCGGACTTTGCAAGTCTCAAGGCTGAATTTAAAACTCGCAACAACTATGAAAAACACAGGAATCGCCATCGTATCGCTCGTGGGCGGTATGATTATCGGATCGGCCCTCACGATGCTGCTCACGCCCCAGTCGGGCCCCGAACTGCGTCAGAAAATCAAAGACTCGATCGACGACGAAATCGACCGCGTGAAGGACAAACTCGGCAAAGTCGAGAAGGAGATCGAGGAGGCACGCTGCAAGTGCGACGGGAAATAAACGCCGCCCGAGCATGGAAAACAAACCTTCCGGCGGCCGTTTCATAGCCTCGCTCCTGTTTTTCGGAACGACAGCGGCCATTGCCATCCTGCTGCTGCTCGCAGCGCTGGTCGTATGGCTCTCGTCCGTGACGGGTTCGTTCATCGCTTCGGCGCTGATTCTGGGCTGTTTCTTCGCCCTCCTCGCACTGGTCATCTACCTGCTGGCGATCCGGGATGCCGTGGATCATATCCGCTCGCAGGCGGAGACCGTTTACGAGGTGGCACGCGCGGCGCAGACCGGTTACGAATGGCTCGCTGGAAAGGTTTCTCTGTTTCTCAGGCTGCACGAAGAACTCCACAGCAAATGAAAAAACGCCGGTGCATTTCGCTGCACCGGCGTTTTTCAAGGCTGGAACGACCCCGTTATAACGGCACGTTCACATCCACATATACTTTCGTATAACTCTCCCGGATACGCAGGTACAGCTCGAATTTATGGGCGAACCAGTCGTCGAGCCGGAAAACCAGTTTCCCGCCGTCCCGCTCGCAAGAGATACCATAACCGTCGTCGATGAAATCGTATTCGGCCTCTCCGGCCGGCAGCGACAGCGTCACCTTCTGTCCCAGTTCGTGGTAATTGGAATCGTCGATCGTCAGCACGGTACTCCCGTATTCGGGCAGCTTATAAGATTCGGGGACGGCCGCAACGTATTTCACCGCCGCGCCGACAGTCTTGTCCTCCGCCGTAAGCGGCGACACCACATAGATTTTCAGGTAGTTCACATCCCGGTTACCGATAGGCATGGCCTGTTTTCCGGACGGAAATGACATCAGCGCCGCCGGACGCACCGCCACGTAACCATGACCTGCCTCGACGGCTGCCGCAGATGTCCCGGTCTCCAGCGATTTGGGCGTAACGGCCCCCAGACCGCCAACCTTGCCGAGCGTAAAGAGCACGCATCGCCCGCCCGTCACGAAATTCTGGGCCTTGTCGATATAGATGCCCGAGTCGTCCAGCAGGGTTTTTCCGTTGCCTTCATCCATCATGTTCAAGGCAACGGTCCCGTCGGGATCGCCCGGAACCTTATCGTCGTCGGAGCAGGAAGGAGCGCCCCAGACAATCGCCGCAAGGAACAGCGGCAGAAAAATCTTTTTCATTTTTATTCAGTAAGTGTGAGTGTAGCCACGTCAAAGATACACAAAAAACACCGACTGCTCCTGATCCGGATCAAAAAAAGAACGGACCTCGCAAGAGATCCGTTCCGGTTTTCCGCAATCGGGAAATTATTTACCGAAGTAGCGCTTGTAGAGCCCCTCGAAACCTTTGCCGTGACGGGCTTCGTCTTTGGCCATCTCGTGCACCGTGTCGTGTACGGCGTCGAGGTTCTGCTCCTTGGCCAGACGCGCCAGGCGCATCTTGTCCTCGCAGGCGCCGCACTCAGCGTTCATGCGCTTCTCGAGGTTGGTCTTGGTGTCCCAGACCACCTCGCCGATCAGCTCGGCGAATTTCGAGGCGTGCTCGGCCTCCTCCCAGGCGTAACGCTTGTAAGCCTCAGCAATCTCGGGATAACCCTCCCGGTCGGCCTGACGGCTCATCGCCAGATACATGCCCACCTCGGTGCACTCGCCCATAAAGTGGTTCTGGAGACCCTCCCACAGCTCGGGGCTGGCACCTTTGCCGTCGCCGATCTTGTGGACCGTCACGAAATCGAGGTCGCCCTCGGCCTCTACCAGTTCAACGAATTTCTCCTTGCCTACCTTGCACATCGGGCACTGATCGGGTGCCTCGGGACCTTCGTGGATGTACCCGCAGACGGTACAACGCCATTTCTTTGCCATAATACTTGAATGTTTAATGTGTGTGATTGTATTCTGTTTGTAGTGCAAAGGTAGCAAATCCATTCGGAATCCGTATAGTTTTCCGATTGTCTTTTCTGATGGCGGGATAGGGAATGCTTATATCAACTGAGACGGTCGATCACCTCCTCGATCTGCGCCACATCGGTCGAGTCCTTCACCAGCACCCGCTTGCGGCTGTCGAGCAGGTACATGGCCGGAATAGCGTGGAGGTCGTAGAGGCTCTTCTCGCGGATGACGCACCCTTTGTCATAGGCGTTGATCCACGACGCGGGAATGTGGTCGCGGTAGTCGTGCCACTCCCCGAGGTCCTCGTCGGGATAGATGGCCAGCACCTTCAGCTGCCCCCGCTCTATCATCATCGACAGCATCGGCGAGGAACTGATCGCCTCGCGGATGTCGCGGCACATCGGACACCCGGGGTTGTTGATGAACAGCAGGATGTATTCGGCACGCAGTCCGTAAAGCGTTCCCGAGGCTCCCGAGGCAAGCGTATAACGGAAATCGTTGGCCGGATGTCCCAGGCGGTTCTGCATGGCCATCTCCAGGTCGTATTGCGGGACGATGCGTTCGTACTCGTCGTACCACGGGGCCCGGAGCTGCGCCTGCAGCACGGGAATATAGAACTCGTCGTTGCGCAGCGGCGAATTGGGATCGTGAATCACCCGCTCGGCGAGCATCGAGAAATAGTCGAGCATCTTCCGCGAAACGGAGGCGCGGCGCATCAGCGAGTCTATCGGCGCACCGTCGGTCGGGCGGTCGGAAATCAGCGCGATGTAGCGGGCGTAGGCCTCGACCATCTGCAGGGTGTCCGCACCGGTGGTGAAGAGCGTGTCGGCAAAGTCGAAACGGTCCCAGTAGTGTTCGCGCAGGTAGTCGCGCTGCTCGTCGGGCGAGAGGTGCGACGGAGCGATGGCCGGCAGGAAAACCCGCGGACGGGAAACCTCGGCGGCCGTATCCTGCGCAGGGGCGCTGCGGCGGCGGCCGCACGAGACGATGCACAGAACGGCCAGCATGAGAATCAGAATGCGTTGCATAGACAAGGGTATTATCTGTCCGCAAATATACGCATTTCGGACAACAATCGTGCATCCGAAGCCGCCAAACAGCCGCCACCGACGGTTTTGCACGGTAGTTGCAACACCCCATTGCGTCAAAAACCAAATTTATTCACTATGGATGTAAAAAAAACTACCACAAGCACAGGGTTCAAATTGAGTGTCATGACACTTGCAATTATGAACGTGACGGCCGTAGTGAGTCTGCGCGGACTGCCTGCCGAGGCGGTCTACGGACTTTCGTCGGCGTTCTACTACCTGTTTGCGGCGATCGTGTTCCTCATCCCGACGGCCATGGTCGCCGCCGAGCTGGCCGCGATGTTCTCCGACAAGCAGGGCGGTGTCTTCCGATGGGTCGGCGAGGCTTACGGAGCACGGACGGGATTCCTGGCCATCTGGCTGCAATGGATCGAATCGACGATCTGGTATCCCACGGTGCTGACCTTCGGAGCCGTGTCGATCGCCTTCATCGGCATGAACGATGCGCACGACGCGACGCTGGCCTCGAACAAGGTCTTCACGCTCTGCATGGTACTGGCAATCTACTGGATCGCCACGTTCATCGCACTCAAGGGACTTGGATGGGTCGGTAAGATCAGTAAATGGGGCGGTATGATCGGTACGATCATTCCCGCCGGGCTGCTGATCCTGCTGGGCATCATCTACATCTCGACCGGCGGGCACAACCACATGGATATGTCGCAAGGATTCTTCCCCGACCTGTCGAAATTCGACAACCTCGTGCTGGCCAGCAGTATCTTCCTCTTCTATGCGGGTATGGAGATGATGGGTATTCACGTGATGGACGTGAAGAATCCGTCCCGCAACTACCCAAAAGCCATCATCATCGGTTCGCTCGTCACGGTCTGCATCTTCGTGCTGGGCACCTTCTCGCTCGGATTCATCATCCCCGCCAAGGACATCAGCCTCACGCAATCGCTGCTGGTCGGATTCGACAACTATTTCCACTACCTCCACATGTCGTGGGCCGGTCCGATCATCGCCATCGCACTGATGTTCGGCGTGCTGGCGGGCGTGCTGACCTGGGTGGCCGGTCCCTCGAAGGGTATCTTCGCCGTGGGCAAGGCCGGTTACCTGCCTCCGTTCTTCCAGAAAACCAACAAGAACGGCGTGCAGAAGAACATCCTGCTGATTCAGGGCTGCGTCGTGACGCTGCTGGCCCTGCTGTTCGTCGTGATGCCTTCGGTGCAGTCGTTCTACCAGATACTCTCGCAGCTCACCGTACTGCTGTACCTTATTATGTATATGCTGATGTTCTCTGCAGCCATCGTCCTGCGCTACAAGATGAAGAACACGCCGCGCCCGTTCCGCCTGGGCAAGAAGAACGGACTGATGTGGTTCCTCGGATGCCTCGGCTTCTGCGGTGCCCTGCTGGCCTTCATCCTGAGCTTCGTGCCGCCCAGCCAGATCGCAACGGGCAGCAACACCGTCTGGTTCTCGGTGCTGATTATCGGATGCGTGGTCGTCGTGGGCGCCCCGTTCGTGATCTACGCCCTGCGCAAGCCGTCGTGGAAAGACCCGCAGGCCGCAGCCGATTTCGCGCCTTTCCATTGGGAGACGCAGCCCAAGGTCGCAGCCCCCGCGGCAGCTCCGGCACAAAGCCAGCCTTCAGCAAACAATAACCAATCAACAAAATAGGTAATACCATGATCCAGAAAATCGACAAAAAAGCGGTTCAGGATGCCCTTCAGATGGCATACGACCGCTGCAAAAACGAAACCGGCGGCAAAAACGCCGACTATATCCCCTATCTGGCCAACGTGCCGTCGAACCTCTTCGGCATCGCGGCCTGCCTGCCCGACGGCGATGTCGTGGCCGTGGGCGACGTGGACTACAAATTCGGCATCGAGTCGGTGTCGAAGGTCCCGACGGCGATCCTCGCCATGAACCAGTACAGCGGACAGGAGATTCTCGACAAGATCGGCGCCGACGCAACGGGACTGCCCTTCAACTCGATCATGGCCATCCTGTTGGAGAACGACCATCCCTCGACGCCGCTGGTGAACGCCGGAGCCATTTCGGCCTGCTCGATGGTCAAACCCGTGGGCGACAGCGACGGCAAGTGGAAATCCATCATTTCGTTCATCGCCGACCTCGCCGGGTCGGATGTCGAGGTGATCGACGAACTCTACAAGTCGGAGACGGCGACCAATTTCAACAACAAGTCGATCGCCTGGCTGCTGAAGAATTACAACCGCATCTACGACGATCCCGACATGGCGCTGGACATCTACACGCGCCAATGTTCGGTCGGCGTGACGGCCACGCAGCTGGCCACGATCGCCGCGACGATTGCCAACAGCGGCGTGAACCCCGTGACCAAAAAAGAGGTGTTCAAACCCGAGCTCACGCCCAAAATCGCCTCGATGATGGCGACCGTGGGATTCTACGAGCACACGGGCGACTGGCTCTTCACGACGGGAATGCCCGCCAAAACGGGCGTCGGCGGCGGCATCATGGGCGTCGTGCCGGGCGTGATGGGCTTGGCGGCGTTCGCTCCCCCGCTGGACGAGGCCGGCAACTCGGTGAAGGCCCAGAAGGCGCTGGCGTTCATCGCCGGGCATCTCAACCTCAACCTCTTCGGCACGACGCGCTGCGTGATGGCCGAAAAGGAACCGGTGCAGGCATAAGGTCCGAACCGCAACGAAAAACCAGCTTCCGACGGAAGCTGGTTTTTTATTATTTTTTTAATTTAATTGCAACGGACAATATTATTTCGATTTCGCGTATAAACCAGCAATATGATTACAATAAGAAACCTAACGGCAAAGAAAAATAAAAAAGCATCACAAAACCAATTTTAACAGGCAATTCCCGAAGCATGACATTTTTTATATTCAGTCATTTTTCATTAAATTGCGGCGAGAAAATCAATGCATGTCTCATAAATATGCATTGGTAAATAGCGTAAAATAAACTTAATTCAGACTCGATGAAGAAATTTTACAACAACACCTCCGCGGTCGTCTCCGTAAGACCTGTATGGAGGGGGGGGGAAATCTACTATTAACAATAGTATCCCTCCTGATCTGCCTGTTCACGGCAAATTTCGTTTCAGCCCAGAATGCTAGATCCTACGTCGTTCAAGGCGTTGTTCTGGATCAAAGCGGCGCCCCGTTCACCGGGGTCAGCGTAACGGTTCCCGGAACCACCAATGGAACCACCACCGGCCAGAAAGGTGATTATCGTCTCATGGTTCCCCGAGGGCGCGATTCCCTCCGTTTCTCATTTATCGGATACAAAACGGTCACGCTGCATGCACGTGACGCCCAACTCGTCCGGATGCAGGAAGAAGCCGCATCCGTGGACGAAGTCGTCGTGACCGGCATCTTCTCCCGTAAGGCCGAAAGCTATACCGGAGCCGCCACCACCATTACCGGAGAGACGCTGAAAAAAATCAGCGGCATGAATGTTTTTCAAAGTCTGAAAAGCATCGACCCCTCGCTGAACATCATGACCAACCTCACGGCCGGATCGAACCCCAATGCACTCCCGGATATGCAGCTGCGGGGAACCTCGACATTCCCGACCAGCGGAGGCGCCGCAGGAATGGACCTGAAAGGCAATTACATCGGAAACCCCAATACGCCGCTGTTCATCCTGGACGGTTTCGAAACAACCGTACAGCGCATCTTCGATATGGATATGAACCGTATCGCCAGCGTGACGATTCTCAAAGACGCCGCCGCCAAAGCCATCTACGGCGCCAAAGCCGCGAATGGCGTCGTCGTGATCGAAACCAAACCGCTGCTCGCCAACGAGACGCGCATCACGTATGAAGGCAAGCTGACGCTGGAGATGCCCGATCTTAGCAGTTACGACCTTTGCAACGCACTCGAGAAACTGCAGATCGAAAAAGCCGAAGGACTCTACGACAATGCGAATACACCGAGCTCCCTGATCGAATATCAGCAATTATACAACAGCCGTCTGGAATGGGCCAAAGCCGGAAACAGCACCTACTGGCTCTCCAAACCGCTGCGCACGGGCGTCGGACACAGCCACAGCGTGAACGTCGAGATGGGCGAAAACGCGTTGCGGGCCGCAGCCACATTCGCCTACAAAAACATAAACGGCGTCATGAAGGATTCGGGGCGCGAAACGCTTTCGGGAGACGTGAAGCTCGAATACCGTTACAAGAAAATCAAGTTCCAGAATATCATGAGCGTCTGGAACGTCAACAGCAAAGAGTCCCCTTACGGCACGTTCTCCCAATACGCCTCCCTGAACCCCTATTGGTCGCCGTATGATTCCGAAGGCCGGCTCGTGCAGGTCCTCTCCGAGGAAAACAGCCTGAACGGCCTGGTCGGCAACCCGCTGTACGACGCAACGCTGTCCACCCGGCTGAACACGAATAACCTCAACTACTCCAACAACTTTTACGTGGAGGTGCTTCCCATCGACGGACTGCGAGCCGTCGCCCGGATAGGTATTTCCGGACAACGGCTCGAGGACGAGGAGTTTTATCCGTCCAATCACTCCAGATTCGTGACGATGACCGATCCGGAAGATGTCGTCCGCAAGGGTTCCTACACCATGACCTATGGAAAACAGGCGACGCTGGACGGAAATTTCATCCTGCAATACAGCAAGGATATCGCTAAGAAACATTCGATCAACGCGGCTTTCAACATGCTGCTCAGTGAAAACAAATTCACCGAAAGCACGTTCAAGGCCGAAGGTTTCCCGAGCGACAAGATGAACAACATCAGTTACGCCCGCCAGTATGCCGAAGGCACGACTCCCCAGAGCTATGACGTGATTAGGCGGCAGGTGCAGTTCATGGGCAATTTCTCCTACACCTATGACAACCGTTACGTCGTCGAGGGAACCATCAACTATTCCGGAGCATCCTCGTTCGGAAGCAACAACAGATGGGGTTCGTTCTGGAGCGTGGGAGCATCCTGGAACCTGCACAACGAGAAATTCCTCCGAAACGTCCGGGACCTCACCAGCCTGCGTCTCCGCGCATCGTACGGACGTGACGGCAATTCCAATTTCGCGTCCAACAACTCCTACGCCCTGTACAATTACCTGACCTCCGGACAATACAACGGTTTTACGGGTGCAATTCTTCAGAACATGGAGAATCCGAACCTCAAATGGCAGGTCAAGGACCAGTACAACATCGGATTCGACATGATGTACAAGCGAATCAGCATCAACGCCAACTACTACTACAACCAAACCAAGAACCTGGTGTCGAATATCGCGATCGTACCTTCGACCGGTTTCAACACCGTGGACGACAACCTGGGCGAAGTGATGAACCGGGGTTGGGAAATTTCGCTCGGATACACGCCCTGGCAGAGCAAGGACGGATTCCTCAATATCAGCGGAGCCATTACGACCAACAAGAACAAAATCACCAAGCTCTCGGAAAGCATGCGGGCCTACAATGAACTGCAGGACAAACTCGCGGCAGAGTACAACAATACGGCCCCTGTGCTGAAATACATCGAGGGAATGCCGCTGAATGCCATCTGGGCCGTTCCTTCACTGGGAATCGACCCGATGACCGGCCGCGAGGTCTTCGTAAACCGGGACGGACAGCTCACCTACGACTGGTCGGAAAAAGACATGGTATACTGCGGGCAGACCGATCCCAAGTACCGCGGTACGGTCGGGTTCAACGTGGAGTACAAAGGCTTCGGACTGAGTGCATACGGCACTTACGAGGGCGGATGCGAATATTACAACTATACGCTGGTGCAGCGTGTCGAGGACGCCAACATCCGGGACAACGTAGACCGGCGCGTGCTGACAGGCCGGTGGACCACCCCCGGGCAGAACGCGCTGTATACGACCAAAAGACCTGAATATCAGACCGGTTCGGGCACGGCTTCGGCTTCGACCCGACTGACCTCGCGTTTCGTGCAGAAAAGAGACGAGTTCAGCATCTCGTCGCTCAATTTCTACTACAATTTCAGCGAGGCGGTCGCCCGGAAAATGCACCTCAAACGACTGCAGCTGAAATGTTCGATGGACAACGTGGCTACCTTCTCTTCGATCCGGCTGGAACGCGGTACCTCCTATCCTTTCGCCAGGACCCTGTATTTTACTTTGCTCGCTACATTTTAACCACGGATAACTCATGAAAACAAGAACCATATTATATGCACTGTCAGCATCCGTGCTGATAACCCTGACCTCCTGCAACAACTGGCTCGACACCGGTTCCAGCACACAGATCCGGGGCGACGAATTGCTGAAAACCGAATCCGGATTCCTGGATGCGCTTACGGGCATCTACATAAACATGTCCTCGACATCCATGTACGGTAAAAACATGACCAGCTATGTGGTCGATATGCTGGCACAGCCCTACACCGATTTCCGGTCGACCTCGAACGAGCGTTCGTATATCATGGGCGGAAAATACAACGATGCGCAGGCTACGCCCTTTATCGAAGGCATGTGGAACAACACCTACAAAACCATAGCCAGCATCAATAACGAACTGAAATTTGTCGAGGCCAACGAGGATGAGGTGCTCAGCCCGTTCGTCCAGAGCATGATCAAAGGCGAGCTGCTGGCCCTGCGGGCGTTCCTCCATCTGGACCTGATGCGTCTGTACGGATACGGCGATCTCCAGAACATGGAAGACCTGGAAACGCATCCGACCATTCCCTATGTCACCGTATACGCCAAGGAGACGACTCCGCAGCTGACCTACCCCAAAACGATTCAACTGATGATCACCGATTTGGAGGATGCCATCAAATGTCTGGAAATCGACCCCATTCGCGGGAAAAACGAGGCCCCGGCAGCAGCCAACAAAGACGGATACTGGAACAACCGCGTATACCACATGAATTACTTTGCAGCCCAGGCCACGCTGGCGCGGGTTTACATGTGGGAAGGAAGTGCGGAAAGCCTGAAAAAGGCGTTCGACATCGCCGAAGAGCTGACCAAACTCGAAGGCACGGCCTATAAATGGGTGAGCGCTTCCGACCTGTACGGAGCCGGCACGCCCGACCGCGTCTTCTCCAAAGAACACCTCTTCACCCTGAATGCCTACAACCTCAAGAATATGGTGAACGACGAAATGATCGATTTCGTCTACCAGCCCAACGCTCTGACCAACGTAATCAAATGGTCGAGGGTGGCATACGACATTTTCAACGCCTATTCCTATGATTACGACAAGAGCGAGTATGTCCCCGGATATATCGGATTCGACGATTACCGCTTCGACCTGCATTTCAAGGAGACGTCAAAGCAGAGCAGCACCGCGGGAGGCAGCAGCCGGGACAAATATTACATGGGGTACAAACTCTACCAGACGGACAACGGATCGACTGCGGCCGTTGATTTCCGCGATATGCTGCCGCTGATCAAGATCAGCGAAATGTACTACATCATGGCGGAGTATTACCTTTCGCAGTCGAATGAGGACAAAGCGCTGGAGATCATAAACCTGGTCCGGGAAAAACGCGGCCTGAGCCAGCCCCTGACCAAAGATCAGATCGAGAACGAATTCTGGATGACCGTTTTCGACGAGCTGACCAAAGAGTATATGCGCGAGTTCATCGGCGAGGGACAGCTGTTCTATTTCTTCAAACGTTACAACCTCGAAAATCCGCTTAACATATACGGATACGACAACGAAAACAACACATTCACATCCGCTCGCTATCTGCTGCCCTATCCGAAAGATGAACTGGAAATCGGCGGCCGGGTTCAGTAGCGAATAATCATCAATGAAAAATTATGAACATGAATAGCTTGAAAATAGTGTCGCTGGCATTGATAGCGGGTGCCGCGATCCTGTCGGGAGGTTGTTCCCAGGATGATCTCTCGGCGTATGCCACAAAAGATTCCGCCGTATATTTCCCGTCAAACAATCAGTCGTACTCTTTTATCGACACCCCCGACGCCGAATACGCCGATGTTGAGATAAAACTCAATATCATCGGCCCTATGGCCGACTACGACCGCCCGGTAGCCGTGGAAGTGAATGAAGAGACTACGACCGCCACCGCCGGTCAGTATACCGTACTGGGCGGACTGGTTAAGGCCGGAGCGACATCGGGAACCGTGACCGTGCGGGTTAACAATGACAAGCAGGCGCTCGCCCAGGGCGATCTGGCACTGGGACTGCGGCTGCTCGGCAACGACCAGTTCTCGACGGACATCGACCCGGAAACCGACCTGCCCGTCACGGGCGGAGCTCTCGTCTCGACCGAAGCCGTGCTGACCTGGTCCAATGACATCAAGATGCCGGAATACATGCTGCAAAGAAACTTTTTGAGGTACGTATCCTACACGGCACTCTGGGTCGACGACGACGGAAACGTATACGGAGAGCAGGATGAAGCGAAGACCAGAACGCGACTGAGCGCCAAATACAGTTCCAACGGACTTTACAGTAAGAATCTGGCCAAAGTCCTCCGGGAAGTGTGGCCGGAAATGCTCAATGTGTTCGGATACCTGGGAACCGATGCGGATATTCTCGAGAAATATCCCATGATCAACCCCGGCAATGTCCAGGACATGTATACGAAACAACTATTCCACAAGCTGGAAACCTATATTTACGAGTACAACCTGGCACATCCCGATGACATTCTCCGACATAGCGACGATGCTGCGGTCCTGAATGCCGCAGGCAATATCGTTTCGGTCAAGTCGGGTGACAAAACCTATGAGCTGAAACTGAAAGAAAATCCTCCCATTCTCGTTAATCCCTTCGATTTATAATCATGAAAAAAACATTTATAACCTATTGCATATTGTGCATGACCCTGGCGCTGTTCGCCGCGTCATGCTACGACGACAAAAGTACCTCCGGTAAAATCTCGGATACGGTAGAGATCGACACCACCGGTTTTGGGGCAAAGATCGAAATCGCAAACGGAAACACGCTGCGGCTCTCTCCGAAAGTAACCCCGGCCGACGATCCGGATCTCGCCTTCGAATGGAAAATCACCGTCACATCGAACGGAAACGAGACGACTTTTTCCAAACTGAGCGAGGAAAAGGACCTGGAACGGGTAATCACCCAGGCCCCCAGTCAGAAACCCTATTCGCTGGTATTCACGGTGACCAACAAGCGCACCGGTGTACAGTACATGCATCGTTACGACGTTTACGTTATCAGCCAGATGGGCGACGGCGTGCTG
Organism: Alistipes sp. Zagget8; assembly: GCA_001941065.1. Classification (GTDB taxonomy): domain Bacteria; phylum Bacteroidota; class Bacteroidia; order Bacteroidales; family Rikenellaceae; genus Alistipes. The sequence goes on along the minus strand of MSHJ01000005.1, from coordinate 433,591 downwards.
GTCGCCGACACAAGGGACGGGCAGACATCGGATATTTCGCTGGTGCGGAACAAATACGTTTCGGCCGGCTACACCGGGGATACCCAATACATCCACGACTCCTACTCCTTCACGAACGGCAAAAAAATGGAAGGCGTCATGCGGAAGCTGGTCTACGGTCCCATCGGCAATACCGCCCAGGCATTCTACGTGACGGCGATGACGGACAAAACGCTGGAAAACCTCGATGCCAGCACACACGGGATTATCCAGAATTTCGACCAGATGTTCACGTTCCCGCCCGAAAAGGACAAAGAATTACAGATGCTCGGGACAAATGCCTATTCGGTATTTTTCGTCTACGAAGGAGATATTTATGCGTATGGCAGACTGGTGAACGCTGTCACGCAGACCTTCTCGGACCCGCTCAATTACGTGAGCCCCTCCCAAATCACCGACAAGAAATTCGGGAACGAATACACCCAGACAAATGCCGATTTAGGAGTCGTCTTTTTCTTCGACAAGGCCAGGGGAGCATTTTACCATATGGATCCGGTCGCATACCCGATCGCATCGCTGACATCGGGGACCGGCGGCAGTGTGAATTTCGATCCGAACTCGCTCTCGGGATATACGCTGATCGGCTCCTGCCGCGGTGAACAGGTCTCCGGAAGTCCGGTGCACGTACGGGCTCATTTCATTCTCAAAGACCCCCAGGGCGCGATCGATGTCTACCGGTTATCGCACCGGTATGATCCGGATGTCAACAACGGCAGCTATTTTTACGAATCGGACGGAAAATACTCCGCCGCGACATGCCCCGACATTGAAAACGCACTGTGCTTCGAAGGATCGTACAAACGTTCCGTCATCTATTACGCCACCAAAAGCAAGGTCTATCCCTGCGTGATCGGCGGCAGCGCCGTCGGTGTCAACGAAAGCGGTGTGTTCACCGCGCCTGCGGGGGAAGAGATTACGGCCATGTCGCTCTTCCGGGAAGCGTGGAGTTATTACAGTCAGCAAAGCACCGATATGGAGGTAATGAAGGAGGACGCCAACCAGTTGCTGGTGGCGACGTATAACAACACGACCCAGGAAGGAAAAGTGTACGTGCTCCCCATTACGGGTAACTCCGGAAGTCTGGGGACCGCCGATGCGGATCATACATTCACCGGATTCGGACGTATCACGGCTCTTGGGACACAAGGCAAACAGTAAAGATCTCGATAACAGGAAGGTAATCGATGCAATACGCATCGATTACCTTTGTTCGTAGGATGACTAACCAATAATTTAGCTCGATATTTTATGAAAAAAAGAAAATTCATTTTTGCAGTGGCATGCTTGTCGATATGCCTGGGAGGATTTCCGGACACGGCATCCGCATTCTGGCCATTCGGCAAAAAGAAAAAAGCCGGGACCGAAATGTCCCAAAGCGACTCCACGGCCAATAAAAAGAGCAAGTACGACGAGTTTTTCAAGGAAAAGCACGAGACGGCGCGTGGACTGATAACCCTGCACAAAATGAAGGGAAAACTCTATTTCGAACTACCGGTGAACCTGCTGGGGCGTGAAATGCTGATCGGCTCCACGGTAACGGAGATCAGCGAGAACGCCAATGCCGTCGTAGGATCGAAACCCACACAACCGCTCCACGTCCTGTTTACGAAGACCGACACCCATGTACAGCTCCGGGAGGTGAATGCCGATTACATCGCAACCGATGCGGCAATCGACAGGGCGCTGGAAAAGAGCAGCATCGGCTCGATTCTGAAAAACGCCAAAATCGAAACGTTCAACAACGACAGCACGGCCGTAGTGTTCGACATGACCAGCTTTTTCGTCGGGGACAACAAGAAAATGAGCCCCTTCGACCGAAACTCGCTTTACGGATCGTCATTCAAGAGAACCGAGAGCTTCAAAAGTGAAAATTCCTATTTGAGCGGAATCAAGGCCTTCGACGACAATGTCTCGGTGCGCAGCTGTCTTTCGTACACCTATTCGCTGGCCTCGTACAATGACGGGAAAACGCTCCTGAAAGACGCTCCTTTCACGGTAGAAATGACCCGCTCGATCATTCTGCTGCCGGAAAAACCGTATCGTCCCCGTATGGCGGACTATCGGATCGGAGTCTTCTTCACACCCCGGATGCAGCTGGGCGAAGGTTCGCGGACGACGGCTCCCGTCTATTACGCCAACCGCTGGCAGTTAGCGCCGTCCGACACCGCGGCCTTCCGCCGCGGGGAGAAAGTCAAGCCCGTAAAGCCGATCGTGTTCTACGTGGACAGCGATTTCCCGGCCAAATGGAGACCCTATATCAAGGAGGGAATCAACCAGTGGCAGGAACTGTTCGAGGAGATCGGATTCAAAGACGCCATCGAAGCACGGGATTTCCCGACGGACGACCCCGAATTCGATCCCGACAACCTGAAATACTCCTGCGTACGCTATGCTCCGATCGGAATTCAGAATGCCATGGGTCCCTCATGGGTCGATCCCCGCAGCGGCGAAATCCTGAACGCTTCGGTGTATGTCTATCACGACATCGTGCGGCTGATCAACAAATGGCGGTTCGTACAGACCGCCACGGTCGATGACGAGGTCCGCCAGGCGGAACTTCCGGACGAAATCCTGGGCGACGCCCTCCGCTACGTCATCTCGCACGAGATCGGCCACTGTCTCGGCTTCATGCACAACATGAGCGCATCGTCGGTCATCCCGGTCGATTCGCTCCGTTCGCCGACCTTCACGCGGCAGCACGGAACCACCACCTCCATCATGGACTATGCCCGTTTCAACTACGTAGCGCAACCGGGAGATAAAGAGCGGGGCGTCAAACTCACGCCGCCCCGGTTCGGGATTCACGACCGGTATCTGGTCCACTGGACCTACATGCCTGTTTTCGAAGCGGCAAACGTCGAGGAGGAGGCACCTATCACAGCCAAATGGATCACCAATGCCGTAAAGGAACATCCGTGGGCACGTTACGGAAAACAGCAGTTCTCGGTAAGGTTCTTCGACCCCCGGTCGCAGACGGAAGACCTGGGCGACGACGTGGTGAAGGCAACCCGTTACGGCGTGAAGAACCTCAAAACGCTCATCGGCGATTACGACAAGTGGATCACCTCGGGCGACGATGATTTCGAATTCCGGACCGAGATACTGGAGGGCATCATCAACCAGATGGCCATGTACATCCAGCACGTCTACCTGAATGTAGGCGGACTTTACAAGAATGAAGTGAAGGCCGACGACACGCTGCCGGCATTCGCGAACATTCCCACCGAAAAGCAGCTGGCTGCCCTGAAATACATGTTCGAACTTTACGGCGATCTCGACTGGCTGGACAACCGGGAACTGATGAACAAACTGGCGATCATGGGCTCACCCAAGGCCGCTGTGGCCAACATGCTCGGCGGGCTTATTATCTCCACACCGTTCAGCGTATCCCTGTCGGCCGACGTAGCCGGAAATTCGTTCTCGTTCCGGGACTGCGCCGATATTGTCTATGATTTCATCTGGAGGCCGACCGTCAACGGCCGGAAGCTCACGCGCGAACAGATGGACATTCAGAAACAGTACGTCGAACAGATGATGGGAGCCGGCAATTTCCCCCTGCCCAAGGCCTCGGGAAAGAGCTTTGCCGATCAGCAGCACGACATGACCGCCTGCACCTGCAACCTCCACGGCGAGAATCTTTGCGGTGAAATAACCTACGATCCCGTATCGGGCTTCGGATGGTCGCCCCGCGCGATCTTCAACCGCGGACAGGCTACCGTAGCAGATATTTATGCTTATGTCTCAAAGGTCCAGACGCTGCTCAAAAGCCGGGTGGACAACGCTCCGAAAGAGACAAAAGCACATTATGAGCTGTTGCTGCGCACCATCGAGTTCGGTTTAAAATAGAAAGTCCAGACTATGAAATACTACAAGATATTACTTTTAGGACTGGTTATCGGGAGCCTGGCGATTCCTGCACAGGAGAGTTGCGCGGCCGGAAAGAGGAAGAAAAAAGAGACGGCCGACAGCGTAAAAACAGCGCCGAAAGCCACCGCATACGACAAGCTTTTCAAGGGCAAGAAAGGGGTCGTTCACAAAAAGGGCGTCATGAGCATTCACAAGGTAGAAGACAAAATCTACCTGGAAGTGCCGGTCGGCATTTTCGGACGCGATTTGCTGGTGGACACCCATATCGACCGCACGAGCGACGTAGGACTGCTCGCCCCGGGGCAGAAAGCCGCCCCCAGCAAACGGCTGCGGATCGACCGGACCGACTCGCTGGTATTATTCCGCAAGCCGGCCTACAACGTCTATGCAAAAGGCGGCGACACCAATGTCGAAAGCGCGCTGCACGCTTCACGGATCGGTCCCATAATCAAAACGTTCCCCATCGCCGCTTTCAATAACGACAGCACGGCGGTCGTGTTCAACGCCACCTCCTATTTCCAGGGAAGCAACAAGGACATAGTCAACCTGCAAGGCGTTCCCGTGGGAGAGGGTCTTTTCATTTATGAAAACGCACATATCGCCGACCGGTCGCAAATCGACGGCGTGGAAGCCTTCAACAACAGCATCGCCGTTTCGTCCGAGGTCGGGATACGGCTGACGCTGGCGTTCCCGATGGGCATCCTGGACGAAAAACCGGAGACATCGGCCGGCATCGTCACATCGCTGACACTGCTGCCCGACGAAAAGATGAAAATCCGGGAAGCCGATCCACGAATCGGAACCTCGTATGTCCGTTACACCTCTTTCAGCGACAAAGGCAGCAAGCAGGGTTATTTCGCCGGACGGTGGAAACTGGAGGCAAAGGAGCCCGAAAAAATCCGCCGGGGAGAGCTTTCCGAACCGGTCAAACCGATCGTGATTTATATCGACACCCTGTTTTCGGAAAATTGGGCCAGGGCGATCCGGGCCGGAATCGAAAAGTGGAACCCGGTGCTGGAGCAGGCGGGATTCGAACGGGCCATCCGCGTGGAACGATATCCGTCCGACAGCACTTTCCGGGCAGACGATCCGCTGATCAGCCGCGTCGTCTATTCCGCATCTACCGGAAACACCGTCACGCTGAACCGGCTGCCCGATCCGCGCACGGGTGAGATCCTGAGCGTGTCACTGACCGTGCCGCGTGATTTTGCCGAAAGCGCCCGCAAGGAGGCCGTCTACACGATCGCCAATACCGACCGCCGTTATGCAGGCTACTATCTGTCCGATGAAGCCGTCTGTGAAGTGTTGACCGCAAAGGTTATGCAACGAATGGCGGCAGCCCTCGGACTGGCCCCCAACCTGGCCGGCAGTATGGCCTATTCCCCGGAACAGTTGCGTGATCCCGCTTTTACACAAAAGTACGGATTCACGGCATCCGTCACCGACGATGTGCTGTTCAACTATGCGGCACGCCCCGGCGATCGGGAGCGCGGCGTGGCAACGATCATAGACAAGCCCGGAATTTACGACGAATTCGCCGTCAAGTGGCTCTACACGCCTTTGGAAAGCAATGAAAAAGAGACGCTGAACAAGTGGCTCGCCGAAAAGACCGGCGACCCCCGCTTTTTCTACGGCAAACAGAGCGGAATATCGTTCGCTCTCGACCCCCGGGCGCAAAAAGGCGATCTGGGCAGCGACATAACCGTTTCGATGGCGCAGAATATCGAAAATCTGAAATTCATCATCGCCAATGCTCCCGGGTGGCTCAAAGATGACAGCATTCCCGAATCCTACAAGGACCTGTTCCCGGATTTCGTGTTCCTGAAAGTATACGATTACGTGCGCTATCTGTCCAGCTACATCGGCGGAATTTACCAGAACGAGCCTCATGCAGACAATATGCAGCCGGCAAACATCCCGGTTCCGGCACACGTGCAGAAGCAGGCCATGAAAGCGGTGCTCGAATTGTGCGAAGATTTATCCTGGATGGATACCAACCGCGAATTCATGTATTTGGGAGGACCGAACAGCTCGCTGTCTTCGTTAGCCTATACGAGCATGCCGATAATGCAGATCATGAACCGTGTCGCCCGGATGGCCCTCAGTGTCGAAAAATCGGAGAACCCCTATACGCAGGAAGAGGCGCTGAACGACATCGCATCGTTCATTTTCAAGGATGTCCGGAAGGGAAAAGCATTGACCCCCGCCCGCATGACTTACGCAGGACAGTACATTGCGTTTTTGCTCAACGGATCGCCCGTGCTGAAAGCGAATCTGAAAAAGGCGAAAAGCAATAGCAAGGCATTTGCCGACGAGGCTGTCGATCCGTTCTCCGAATGGGAGGAAAGCACCCGCCGGATCGCCTCGATTCGCTGCGCGGTCAGTTCCGCATCCGAATCGCTACCGGACGACCTGACCGAAACAGGCGTCACGACGCAGGCCATGCTGCCGACGACGACGATCTATTACTATTTCCCGAAAAATACGGAGCCCGTGTATTTCGGGAAAATGAAGGATGCCCGCAGAGATATACAACGGGCTATCAGCAACTGTAACAATGCGATGGACCGCGGCGCTCTGAAATATTATCTCGCCCTGATAGACATGGCGCTGACCGGAAAATAAAAAGGCGCAAACCGCTCTCTGAAAAAAGAAGACTTACCCGTGAGGTAGGTCTTCTTTTTGATTTTCCGGTCAGAAGCGGTAACGCGCTCCGACCAGCAGGCTGCCCGAGGTGCCGATACCGGCTTCGGCATAGGCCGCGATACGACCGCCGACCTCGACGCCGACGGGCGACACCTGAAAGGCGAACTGCGTGGATTTGTCGCTCTGGCCCCCGAATTTGGCCTTGGAGAACGAAGCTCCCGCACCCACCCGCGTATAGAACGACACGATCTTCAGGTTGAGCCAGTTCCATTTCACGTTGGGCATCAGCGACCAGTAGCGGTTCTTGATCTCCGAGGAGGTGCCCTTGATCTCCTGCTTATTCGAGGAGTAGACGACCTGCGCACCGACGCGCAGGCTGCCGATCACCCGGAAGCTGTAACCCACGGTGACGGCACCCCACCCCGTGAGGTCGGTGTCGGAGCCCGAAACGGCCCCGGTCAGGATGTCGCTGTACGCATCAATCCAGTCCGTCACGGGTGCGAAACCGTAGGAGACGGAAACCTCGCTGCGACGCGATCCCTGGGCTGCGGCGGGCACGGCCAGCGCCAAAACAAGGGCAGCCATCAGCAATTTTTTAATCATAACTTTCTGTTTTAGGGGTTTACCGCAGTAAATATAACAAAAACCGCGCTACAAAAAAACGGGAGGACCTTCGAAAAAAGTCCTCCCGGTAGACGGATTCGCATCCGCGGTTTTTAGTTCTCCTGCTCGACGGCCTTGAACAGCGCGACGTCCTCCGTCGTGGAGTTCATCACGTAGGTATATGCCTCGGCGATCTTCGACTCGGCGAGTTTGCAGAAGATACGCGCCGAAGCGGCGTAATCCTCCACCTGGCCGGCCTGACGCGCCAACAGGTAGGTGATGATGATGTGTCCGGCGGTCTCCACCAGGCGGCGGGCATGGAAATCCTTGAATCCGCAGACCTCCTTGTCCCCAGCCTCGACGCGGGCCTGCATCTCCGAGAATTTCACGGTCAGCTCCTTGAGCTTCGTGACCACGGGGCACATCGCCTCCGAATAGCTCTCGGCGGCGTAACGCTCGATCTGCTCCAGGAACGTGCCTTTCGTCACGGCATTAATCGCTGCCACGACCTGCAGCTGCGAGGTGCCCTCGTAGATGTTCATGATGCGGGCGTCGCGGTACAGACGCTCACAGGGATAATCCTTCATGAAGCCCGAACCGCCGTGAATCTGGATAGCGTCGTAGGCCAGCTGGTTGGCATACTCCGACGAGAAGAGTTTCACCAAGGGGGTGAAGCCGTCGGCAAGGCGGTTGTAGAATTTCATCTCCTGACGCTCCTCGCCTTCGAGCGAACGCTCCTGGGCAATGTGGCCGTACTGCTTGTAGACCTCGACGAAACGCGCGGTTTCGTACAGCAGCGCACGCACGCCCTGCACCTTGGCCTTCATGTTCGAAAGCATCTCCGAAACAGCGGCGAACCGGATAATGGGTTTTCCGAACTGGGCACGCTCATGGGCGTATTTCAGCGCCTCGCGGTAAGCGGCCTCACACGTACCCACCGACTGGGCGCCGATACCCAGACGGGCGGCGTTCATCAGCGACATCACGTATTTGATAAGGCCCATCTTCCGGTCGCCGACCAGCTGTGCCGGGGCGTTCGTGAAGACCAGCTCGCACGTCGGCGATCCCTTGATACCCAGTTTGTTCTCGATACGGCGCACCTTCACGCCGCCGTCGCGCTTGTCATAGACCAGCATCGACAAACCGCGGGCGTCGGTCGTACCCTCTTCGGTACGCGCCAGCACGAGCGAAACCTCGCCGTCGCCGTTGGTGATGAAGCGTTTCACGCCGTTCAGCAGCCACGTCTGCTTCTCCTCCGACCACGTGGCCTTCAGCATCACGGCACCCAGGTCCGAACCGGCATCCGGCTCCGTGAGGTCCATGGCGCACGTCGCGCCCGCCGAAACCCACGGCAAATATTTTTGTTTGATCTCTTCGGAAGCAAACTCATTGAGCGTCTCGGCGCAGTCCTGCAGTCCCCAGATGTTCTCGAAGCTGGCATCGGCGCGTGCGACCATCTCGTTGGCCATCACAAAGCAGATTAGCGGGAAATTCAGTCCGTCGTACTTGCGGGGAAGCGTCATGCCGCTCAGGCCCGCATCGACAACGGCCTTCATGTTCACGACCGTACCCGAAGCGTACTCCACATGGTCGTTGACCACGCGCGGACCCTCGTGGTCCACACCTTCGGCGTTGGGAGCTATCACCTCACCGCAGACCTCGCCGGCGATCTCCAGCACGCGGCGGTAGGAGTCCATAGCGTCTTCGAAATCCTGAGGCGCATAGTCGTAGAGGTCCTTCTCCGAGAAACCGCGCTCCTTCAGTTCCACGATCTTGCGCATCAGCGGATGCCCGAGGTGGAACTGCAAATCCTTATTATCTGAAAAGAAATTAGCCATTACTTCGAGTTTTGTTTGTAGTACTTAATCATCTTGGGGATAATTTCGTTGACATCGCCCAGGATAGCGTAGTCGGCGATCTTGTTGATCGGAGCCTCGGGGTCGTTGTTGATCGAAATCACCATCGACGACTGGTCCATGCCGGCCGTGTGCTGAATCTGACCCGAAATGCCGCAGGCGATGTAGAGTTTCGGACGCACCGTGACGCCCGTCTGGCCCACCTGACGCGCATGCTCCGTGAAGCCCGCATCGACGGCGGCGCGGCTGGCGCCCACTTCACCGCCCAGTACGTCGGCCAATTCGTGCACCAACTTGAAATTCTCCTTGGAACCCATGCCGTAACCGCCGGCAACGAGGATGCTCGCACCCTTGATGTCGATCTTGCGCTCCTCGATCTGGCGGTCGATGATCTTCACCACGAGGTCCGTGTCCTTGACGAATTTCTTCCAGTCGATCGGCTTCACCTCGCCGGCACCCGGTTTTGCGGCGTACTCCTTGCGCATCACGCCCTCGCGAACCGTCGCCATCTGGGGACGGTGGTCGGGATTGACGATCGTGGCGATGATGTTGCCACCGAAGGCGGGACGAATCTGATACAGGAGGTCTTTGTACTCCTTACCCGTCTTGGGGTCCTTGTGGTCGCCGATCTCCAGCTGCGTGCAGTCGGCCGTCAGGCCGCTGTGCAGCGCCGACGATACGCGGGGTGCGAAATCACGGCCCACGGGCGTAGCGCCGAACAGCGCGATCTGGGGTTTCTCCTGCTCGATCAGTCCGCAAAGCACGGCCGTATGGGGCAGCGTGCGGAACGGGACGAAGAGTTCGTCATCGGCGGTCCACACCGTGTCGGCGCCGTATTTGGCCAGCTCCGTGGCGATGTCCGCGAGCTTGTGGCCCAGCACGACGGCCTCGAGTTTCACCCCGAGTTTCGTGGCCAGCTCGCGGCCCTTGGTCAGCAGTTCGAGGCTCACGTCGGCAACCTTGCCGCCCTCCATCTCGATATATACGAATATATTGTTCATCTCCGAAGCGTATTAACCGAGCGTGTGGCTCGCAATAAGTTCAACCATCAGTGAATTGATATCCTCGTCGGCAGCCGTGAATTTCTTGGCCTCCTTGGCGGCGAAAACCACGTTCTCGATCTTCTTGACCTTCGTAGGCGAACCCGTGAGACCGAGCTGTTCGGGATCGGGATTGACATCGGCGGCAGCCCACTCCACGATCTGCAGATACTCCTTCGCGGCGGCACGCTGTGCGGCGGGCGATTCGGGAGCCGCGGCGATCTCCGAGCCTGCAAGGGCGAATTTGTACTTCATCACGCGCTTGGCGTTGCGCGGACGGCACTCGGCGGCCGAAGCGTTGACCGTGACAACAGCCGGAATCGGACATTCGACGACCTCGGTGCCGTGCTCCAGACGGCGTTTGATGACCAGCGATTTCTCCTTGACCTCGACGATCTCCTCGGCATAGGTCACCTGCGGAAGGCCGAGTTTCTCGGCGACCTGCGGACCCACCTGCGCGGTGTCGCCGTCGATGGCCTGGCGGCCTGCGAAAATCACGTCGGGCGCGATCTTCTTCAGGGCACACGAAAGGGCGTAGGAGGTGGCCAGCGTATCCGAGCCGGCGAACTCGCGGCCCGAAAGCAGGTAGCCCCCGTCGGCGCCGCGGAACATCGCGTCGCGGATGATGTCGGCGGCACGCTGCGGACCCATCGTGAGAATATGAACTGTGGAGCCTTCGACGCGGTCTTTCAGCCGCAGGGCTGCCTCCAGCGCATTGAGGTCCTCGGGATTGAAGATGGCCGGAAGCGCAGCACGGTTGACCGTCCCTTCGGGGGTCATCGCGTCCTTGCCCACGTTGCGGGTGTCGGGCACCTGCTTGGCCAAAACAAGAATTTTGAGGTTTTGTTGTTGCATATAAGTAAGTAATTACAATGTTGTCTGTCGTTTTTCTGTCAAGCGCCGTTGTCGCGGCGTTCCGCCGCGTTTACAAGTCTGACCCCACCCCAAACCCCTCCCTCGGGAGGGGCTTGTCGCGACGCGACCGGGTTGTCAACCGGGATTTCGACCGAAATGCGGACGGGCGGGAGCGCAATATCAGGTCCGGATATGTTACAATCCAACCTCCGCCCCTGAAAACCCGTTCTTAACGGGTGATGGTTTCGCCGCGGTCGGGGCCTACCGAGATGATCTTCACGGGGACGCCCGTCTGGTGCTCGATGAACTCCACGTAACGCTTGAACGCCTCGGGGAACTCCTCATAGCTGCCGTACTTGCGCAGGTCGCATTTCCAGCCTTCGAACTCAGTGTAGACCGGTTTGAGGTCGTCCGTAATCTCATAGGGGAACTCCGAGGTGCTGCGTCCGCCGATCTCGTAAGCCGTGGCCACCTTGATCGTGTCAAAATCGTTCATCACGTCGGATTTCATCATGATAAGCTGCGTCACGCCATTGATCATGATCGAATATTTCAGGGCCACCATGTCCAACCATCCGCAGCGGCGGCGGCGGCCCGTGACGGCGCCGAACTCATGGCCGATGTCGCACAGCCGTTCGCCCGTCTCGTCGAACAGCTCCGTGGGGAACGGTCCGCTGCCCACGCGCGTGCAGTAAGCCTTGAAGATACCGTACACCTCGCCGATACGGTTCGGGGCGATGCCCAGTCCGGTGCAGACGCCCGCGCAGACCGTGTTCGAAGAGGTCACGAACGGATAGGAACCGAAATCCACGTCCAGCAGCGTGCCCTGGGCACCTTCGGCCAGAATCGACTTGTCCTGTGCGAGGCAGTCGTTGACGAAATATTCGCTGTCGATGATGTGGAAGCGGCGGAGGTATTTCACCGCCTCGAACCACTGCTTCTCCAGTTCGGTGATATCGTATTGATAGTCGAGGCTTTTCAGTATCTTTTCGTGACGCGCCTTGGCGGCGGCGTATATTTGCTCGAAATCGGGGCTCAACAGGTCGCCGACACGCATGCCGTTGCGGCTCACCTTGTCCGTATAGGTCGGACCGATGCCCTTGCCCGTGGTGCCGATCTTGGCGCTGCCCTTCGCCGCCTCGTAAGCCGCATCGAGAATGCGGTGCGTGGGCAGAATCAGGTGGGCCTTCTTCGAAATGCAGAGCTGGCGGGTCAGGTCGTGGCCGCTGGCGGCCAGCGCTTCGGCCTCCTCACGGAAAAGGATGGCGTCGATCACCACCCCGTTGCCGATGATGTTGGTCTTGCCACCCTGGAAAATGCCCGAAGGTATCGAGCGGAGCACGTATTTCTCGCCGTTGAATTCCAGCGTGTGACCGGCATTGGGACCGCCCTGGAAACGGGCCACCACCTCGTAACGGGGCGTCAGCACGTCCACAACCTTCCCTTTGCCCTCGTCACCCCACTGCAGGCCGAGGATCACGTCAACTTTTTTCATTGTATCCGGTATCTATTTATACTTGCAAAAGACATTTTTTGCATCCAAAGGTACAAATTATTATCCGAATAGCCCAAGCCGCGCGGCGGACTTTTCAACAAATTATAAAGAAAATCGGTTCAGACAGAGCCTCTGCCTGCCCGAAAGAGCACTCCCGGACGAAAAACCAGCCGTTTTTCCGATGTATTGGTATACATTTCAGTTATATATGCACACATTTTAGTCATATATATACATTTCAGGTTATATACATACACATTTTGGTTACCTTTGTCGCCGAATGACGCACATTTAATCAACAGACTATGAAGAAGAAAACCTCGCCAGAAAGCGGGGCAGGGAAATTTATGTACCTGCCCCCGAAAATCACCGCCATCGACATCGCGGTCGAAAAAGGATTCGCCCAGAGCGGAGAACTCAAAGACGTCCCCTACGACGACTCGTGGGAAACCGCAAATCCTTAAACCCGACGACGATGAAACAGACAATCCGCTTCGCTGCGGCCGCCGTTGCGGTCCTCGCAGCCTTCGCTTGCTCGAAAGACGACGCCGCGGCGCCCGAAACCGGAAATCCCGGCGGCACCGCACCCTACACCCTCACCGCCGCTTTCGACGAGGTGCCCGAGACCCGCATCTCGATGGACGACACCGGCACGGCCCTCGAACTGAAATGGAAAGCCGGCGACATAATCTACGTCGTCAACTCCGACGCCTCCGGCAGCACCTCCGCCGGGACACTCTACACCTTCACCGCTTCAGACGTGTCTGCCGACGGCAAAACGGCCGCCTTCACCTGCGACGACTACCCCGAAGACGCCACCCCGGCCTATGCCGTCCACAAGGGAACGAAATCCTACACATCCTTCAATCCGGCATCGGCGGCCGTCGACAACATGCTGACGCTCGCCACGCCGAGCCTGCCCGACGTATTCCCGCTTTACGCCCGGTATGACGCCGAGCTCCAAAAGCTGGTGTTCGCACCGTTGTGTGCCGTGCTGAAACTCAACATTACGCTGCCTGCAGGGGTATCCGGGACGGTATCCAACCTGCAAATCGGTTCCGCCGACGGCGACGCGATCTTCTACCGGAGCAATTATAACATCACCCAGGACCCGGTGGTGCGCAGCACCCCGACCTCCGTTCAGTCCGACATCCTCTACACGGGGAGCGAGACCCTTTCCGGCGGAGCGGTCCAGGCCTTCTACATCCCGGTTCATCCCGGTAGCGAACTGGCCGGCCGGAACCTCGAGGTCAACCTGTCCGTCGGGAACACGGCCTATTCCGCCTCGATCAAAGGCGGAAATCTGGAGGCCGGAAAATGTTATCCACTCACGCTACCGGAAAGCAAATGGTCGGGCGGCATGTTCTATGAGTCCGGAGCGGGAACCTCCGCCGGACCCTATATGATCGAGAACGAAGCCCAGCTGCGGGCATTGGCCAAAGCCGTGCGGGCGGGCCAGCGGTTCATAGGCAACTATTTCCAGCTGAAGAACGACATCGCCGACATCGTGACGAGCGCCGAGGAGCCGTGGCTGCCGATCGGCACGTCGCAATCCGCGTTTTACGGAAATTTCAACGGCGACGGCAAAACCGTAAGCGGCACCTTCCACCTTTCCGACAAGGACGGCACCAAGCTCGGATTTTTCGGTTATGCAAGCGCCCCGATCTCCAACCTGACGGTAGAGGGAGCGATAACTTACCAGGGTACAATCACGTCGGTATCGTCCCTCGTTATCGCAGTCGGCGGGATTGTCGGGGAAACAAGTCTGTCCAGAATAACGAACTGCACGCACAAAGGATCGATGACCGCCGAAAACACCGTATTTACCGACAGGCTGCGCATGGGTGGCATCGTCGGAAGGAGCACCGCCAGCGTCTCCGGATGTACCCAAAGCGACGGAACGCTGTCGGCAAACATTCCCCAGGGCAGCGGCAGCGTCGGCGGCATCGTCGGATCAATCGACTACTCCGCGGCACAAATACATACCTGCCACAGCGAAAGCAGCATCACCGCAACAGGTAAGTACGCAGCCAGTTTCGGCGCCGGAGCGCTGGCAGGCTACAACGGCGGCAAACTTTACAGCTGCTCGACGTTCTCCGACACCGTGACGGTCACGGTCAACGGTACGGAGCAGTCGCCCGTGAAGGCGGCCGGCACGGGCAACGCCGTGGACGAGACCGAGCACGTCGACTGATCCCGTGCTTCCTCGAAATGCAAACGGGCGGCCCTTTTCGAAGGGCCGCCCGTCGGTTTATATTCACAGGAGGAGGCGACGCAAGCGGCCCGTTCGTCAGAATGCGGCGACGGGCAGCACATGGTTGAAACAATCCCGACAGTTGCTCCCCACGCGTCCCCGGCTCATCACCACATACCACGCATGGAGTTCGGAACCCTCCGTCGAAGACCAGTAACACCAGTCGATGTCGCTATCTCCGCCGTATTTCGCACAGGCGGCCTGAAGCAGGTCCTTGTTTTTGAAAATAGCCTCCAACTCTTCGATTGCCGGCAGATACCACCCTTCGCCCTGCGCGGCGCACCAGGCAAAAGCCGGAAAATCCTCTTTCCAATCCCGCAGCCGTTCCATCACGAGCTGGTTTCTCATGCCGAATCCCCGATCGTCAGCGCCGTAGGTATCCCACAACCGGGGTCCCCACTGCAACTGCCGGGGCGAGCGGTGCAGTCCCATGATCTTTCCGTGACGGCCCGATGCGTCCACCTCGAAAACAATCCCCTGCCGGCCGTTTTCACGGTAATAATCACCCACTTTGTACATTGCAGAGGAAACAGGGGCATATCCGGCACCGGCAGGCAGCCCGAAAGGGGCCGGCGAGGCCGTTTCCGGACGGCCCAGCATTTCGAGCATATCATTGACCAATACGGTTTCAATCGGATGGTCCTCTATATTGCGCCAGTTGATGTTGCAGAAAACAAATTCCAGTTCGAGGGGCATTGCCTCGGAGTCGATCCGGTACGGGAGAATGCAGTTCTTGTCCTTTTTGTTAAAGGCAAACGTGATT
This sequence comes from Alistipes sp. Zagget8, assembly GCA_001941065.1. Taxonomy (GTDB): domain Bacteria; phylum Bacteroidota; class Bacteroidia; order Bacteroidales; family Rikenellaceae; genus Alistipes. The sequence goes on along the minus strand of MSHJ01000005.1, from coordinate 418,173 downwards.
TCACTGTTCGTGAATTTCGAAACGTAGGAGTTGGCACTCGCCAGAAAGAGAAATTTCCGGCATCCGACGATCGCTTCGGCCAGCACGCGGGGAAATTCCATGCCGCCGCCGATTCCCTGCCGGTCGATAAAATAGGAGATTCCGGCCTTGTCGAAAGCCGCGCAAATCCGGTCGGCAACGGCCATATCTTTGCGCGAATAGCTGAAAAATACATCACAATTCATGGAGGAGCGTAGTTTTTCCCAACAAAGATAGAATTTTTTCGCTCCCGCTGAACAATCCCGCCCGGAATTTCCGCGGCAGACCGGACATCAGCGCTCCTCGAGTTCGGTCTGCCCGTCGAAAGAGATGCTCTGCGAAGCGCGGCAGTAGACCGTCGTCAGCGAGGGATTGCTGCGCACGTCGGCCTGCAGGTTGGCGTCGCACGAAGCCACGTCGAGCGTCGTGAGGGCGTTTCCCCGGCAGTCGAGCGTCAGCAGCGAGGCCGCCGAGTGCAGATCGAGACGCGGCAGGTCGTTGCCGCTGCAATTCAGCCACACCAGTCCCCGCACGCCGTCGAGGTCGAGCGACGTGAGCGCATTATCCCGGCAGTCGAGTCGTTCGAGGTAGGTGCAGGCCGTAAGGTCGAGCTGCGTGAGGTCGTTGCCCCGGCAGTCGAGTTCCCGCAGGTTGAAGAACTCCCGGATGTCAGTCAGCGACGCGATGCCCCGCTCCGGACACTCCATGCGCCGGACACGCTGCGCCTCGTAGCGCGAAATACGCCCGTCGCCGTTCACGTCGAACTTTTCGAGGCAGTAAGTCTCGAACGCCTTGTCGTAAAATGTGAGGTAAATGTGCTTGTTCTCCTCGTCGCGGTCGTCCTCGGCAAGGCCGCAGGCCGTGCAGAACAGAACGAGCAGGACGGAGAGGGTGCGCACCATAGGCAGCGTCAGATGCTCACGTCGTCATCGGAACTGTCCGTATCCGATGCGTCGTCGTCGCCGCCCTGAATGTCGTCGGCACCCTTGATTTCGTCGTCGTAATAGTCCTTGTCGTCGTCCTCGTGCGAATTGTCGTCGACCTTCACGTCGACCTTCACCATGTAGGCGATCTCGTCCGTGTCGTAAGGCACGGCGTAGAAGAAATCGCCGTTGGGTTTGTCGACGCGGATCATGGCGTCGGTGAAGCCCAGGGGATATTTTGCCTTGACGGCCTCCTGCAGTTCGGGACTCAGGTTGTGGAAGCTCGTTACGATATGTTTTTTCACGATAGTCTACTTTGCCATAGGGAGTGCTTGGAAATTTTTTGCAATTATAAGCAAAATTTGAATATCGCGCCACATCTGCAATTTTTTTTTTGCATTTTTTTTGATTTTGGCCTGTTTTTTCCCGTTGTTAACGACAAAATACGTAACTTTACACACGTCATTCTTATATTATGGTACGCGAACGAATTGAGGAGCTGCGCCGACAGCTCGAGTTGCATAATTTCAAATACTACGTCGAAAACGCCCCCGAGATTTCGGATTTCGAATTCGATGCGATGATGCGCGAGCTTCAGGAGCTGGAACGCGCACATCCCGAATTCGAAGACCCCAATTCCCCGTCGGTGCGGGTCGGAAGCGACCTCACGGCGGAGTTCCAGACCGTCAGGCACCGCTATGCGATGCTGTCGCTGGGCAACACCTACTCGCTGGACGAGCTGCACGAGTTCATCGCCCGCATCGAACGCGAGACCGGACCCACGGACTACGTCTGCGAGCTGAAATTCGACGGCACGGCCATCTCGCTCACCTACGAGCACGGACGGCTCGTGCGTGCCGTGACGCGCGGCGACGGCATGGAGGGCGACGACGTGACGGCCAACGTCCGCACGGTGCGCACGGTTCCCCTGCGCCTGCGGGGCACGGACTGGCCCGAGCATTTCGAAATCCGGGGCGAGATACTGATGCCCTACGCCTCGTTCGACCGCCTCAACGCCGAACGCGAGGCCAACGGCGAACAACTCTTCGCCAACCCCCGCAACGCCGCCGCCGGGACGCTCAAACAGCAGTCGTCGGCCGTGGTGGCCCGGCGCGGACTGGACTGCACGCTCTACCAGCTGGCGGGCGACGACCTGCCCTTCAAGACCCACTGGGAGAGTCTCGAAAAGGCCCGTGAATGGGGTTTCAAGGTCTCGGACCAGGCACGCATCTGCCGCAACGCCGCGGAAATCGACGCCTTCATCGAGCATTGGGACACGGCGCGGCGCAAGCTGCCCTTCCCCACGGACGGCGTGGTTGTGAAAGTCAACGATTTCGCCGTGCGGCGTCAGCTGGGATTCACGGCCAAGGCTCCGAAATGGGCCGTGGCCTACAAGTTCAAAGCCGAGCAGGCCCTGACGCGCCTCGACAGCGTGTCGTTTCAGGTGGGACGCACGGGGGCCGTGACCCCCGTCGCCAACCTCGAGCCGGTGCTGCTCGCCGGAACCACCGTGCGGCGTGCCACGCTGCACAACGCCGAGCAGATGGCACAGCTGGACATCCGGCCGGGCGACATGGTTTACGTCGAGAAGGGCGGCGAGATCATTCCGAAAATCATCGGCGTGGACCTCTCGCAGCGTCCCGCCGACAGCGAGCCGTTCAGTTACATCACCGTGTGCCCCGAGTGCGGCACGCCGCTGGTGCGCTACGAAGGCGAGGCCAAGCACTACTGTCCTAATCAGGGCGGATGCAGGCCCCAGATCATCGGACGCATCATCCATTTCATCCGCCGCAAGGCCCTCGACATCGAGGGGCTGGGCGAGGAGACCGTGGAACTGCTCTACGAAAACGGACTGGTGCGCAACGTGGCGGACCTTTACGACCTGCAGGCCGGACAGCTGGCTCCCCTGCCCCGGCTGGGCGAGAAATCGGCCGACAACATCATCCGCTCGGTAGAACGATCGAAGCAGGTGCCGTTCCAGCGCGTGCTGTTCGGGCTGGGCATCCGCTTCGTGGGCGAAACGACGGCCAAGTACCTCGCCGAGCATTTCCGGTCGCTGGACGCCGTGATGAAGGCCACGCGCGAGGAGCTGGTCGAAGCCGACGAGGTGGGCGGACGCATCGCCGACGCCATCATCGAGTACTTTGCCGAGGATGAGAACCTGCAGATCATCCGCCGCCTGCGCGACGCGGGGCTGCAGTTCGAGGCCGAGGCACGCGAGCTGGCATCGGAGAACCTCACGGGCAAAACGTTCGTGGTTTCGGGGAAATTCTCGCGCAGCCGCGACGAGATGAAAGAGCTGATCGAGCTGCACGGAGGCAGGAACCTCGCAGCGGTGTCGGGCAACGTCGACTACATCGTCGCGGGTGACAACATGGGCCCCGCAAAGCTGAAGAAGGCCGAGAAACTGGGCGTGAAGATCATCTCCGAGGAGGAGTTTTTCAGCATGATCGAAGGCGACGGACCAAAAGAAGAAAGAACTACACAGCAAGGAGAATTATTTTAAATACAATGATAAATCCGAATACAGATGCTACGACACAAACTTTCAGGCGTGGGCGCCGCGATGATAACCCCCTTCACGACGGACGGCCGCGTCGACTACAAGGCGCTGGCCCGCATGATCGACTACGTGATCGAAGGCGGCGTGGACTATATCGTCGCCCTGGGCACCACGGCCGAAACCCCGACCCTCTACATGCCCGAACGCGCCGTGATCGCCATGTTCATCACCAACCACATCGCCGGCCGCGTGCCGCTGGTGATGGGCTGCGGAGGTAACTCCACCTCGGAGGTGCTGGACCAGCTGCGCGAATTCGACCTGCGCGGCGCCGACGCCATCCTGAGCGTGACGCCCTATTACAACAAACCTTCGCAGGAGGGTCTCTACCAGCATTTCCGCACCGTCTCGGAGCATTCGCCCCTGCCGGTGATCCTCTACAACATCCCCGGCCGCACGGGCGTCAACATGACCGCCGAGACCACGCTGCGCATCGCCCGCGACCTGAAGAACATCATCGGCGTCAAAGAGGCTTCGGGCGACATCGAGCAGATGCAGCGCATCCTCGACAACCGTCCCGAGGGCTTCCTCGTGCTGTCGGGCGACGACGGCATCACCATTCCCCTGATGCGGCGCGGCGGCGACGGGGTGATCTCGGTGGTGGCCAACGCCTTCCCCGAACGTTTCATGAGTTGCGTGAACCATGCCAAGGCGGGCGATTTCGACACTGCCGAACGCGAGTACGCCCGACTGGACGAAGCGGTGAAAGCCCTGTTCGAGGAGGGCAACCCCGTGGGTGTGAAATGCGCCCTGTCGGTGATGGGACGCATCGGCGACACGATGCGCCTGCCCCTCGTACCGGGCTCGGCGGCGCTCCGGGAAAAGTTCAGAAAACTGATCGCCGAATACGATTTGCGCTAAATCCGCGTTCGTACCAGAAACGACCGATATGAAACGACTGCTGCTTCTGCTGCTCCTGATCCCGGCGCTGGCCGCCGCCAAAGTCCCCGACGAAGACAATATCGTCGACCGGACGATGGACTCGGAATCGCCCTTCTACTACCCGGCCCTGATGCTGCGTTACAACGCGGGCGACGCGACGCTGACCGACGAGGATTACCACTACCTCTATTACGGCTACGCCTATCAGGACGCCTACAAGCCGCTGGCCACGAATCCCGATCTGGACAAGATGCTGATGCTGGTCACGGGAATCGACCCCGAGAAGCCCGACGTGGCAACGCTGGAATCGATGATCTCGATGGGCACCGACGCCCTGAAGCGCGACCCCTTCAGTCCGAAAATCCTCAACCTGATGTCGTTCGCCTACGGAGGACTGGGCGACAAGGTGCGCGAGAAAGCCTACTCGGACCGCATGAACGGCGTGATCCGCACGATCCTCGCCTCGGGAGACGGATTCACGCAGAAAACCCCGCGCCACGTGCTGATGTTCGACCACGCGCTCGACGTATTGGCCGCCGAAGGGCTCTCCTACGGCAAGGCACGCATCATCAGCCGCACGGTGGAGTTCGTGCCGCTGACGGTTCCCTACGTCGTCGGAGACAAAAAGCGCAAGGGATTCTATTTCGATTTCGGCCGCGTCTACTGGAACAAGCCCGAAGGATACACCTACAAACGCGACCGTACCTGGCAGTTCAACAACCTCAAACCCCGCACCTATAAATGATTCGCACCCTCCGGCATATATGCTGTCTGCTGATCCTGGCGGCATTCGCGGCCTGCTCCAAAGAGGAGCCGGGGTACAACCCGCCCGCCCTGGCCGACCGAACCGTGCTGTTGTATATGCCGGGACGTGACCTCGAGGTGCGCGGAGCGTATTTTTCGAACAACATCAAAAGCGTCGGCGAAGCCGTGACCAACCGGGCGCTGGGCAACGGACGTATGCTGGTATGCTGGCAGCCCGAAAACCAGACATCGGCCGTGATGCAGGAAATCTATTACGACAGGAACAAGCGGCGCAGCGAAACGATAACGCTCAGGACCTACGATGATTTCGACGCCGGAGACCCCGACAAGGTGCAGCAGTTGTTCGCGGACGCCGCGGAGTTGGCTCCGGCCCAGCGTTACGGCCTGATTATCGGCTGTCATGGCAAGGCATGGATTCCCGCAAGCGGCGGCGTACTACCCTATTCGCTGCGTTCCGCGGCGCCGGACGACGATGTGTGGACGACGGCGCCCGGAGCCAAAACGACCCGTTCGTTCGGCGACACGGGGTATGAACTGGATATTACGGAACTGGCCGCGGCGCTCGAAGCTCAGCGGTTCCGTTTCGACTACCTGATCTTCGACGACTGTTTCATGGCCAATATCGAGACGTTGTACGACCTGCGCCATGCGGTGGATTATATCGTGGCATCACCCTGCGAGGTCATGGGCGACGGATTCCCCTATGACCGGATCGTCCCCCACCTGTTCGAAGGGAACGGAGTGCTCAGCGGCCTCGAAAAAGCCTGCTGGGAATTCTGGAACCTCTACGAAAACGATTGGCGGAGCACCATTGCATACGAGCAGTCCGGATGTATCTCGCTGGCCGTCACGGCGCAGCTGGATGCGCTGGCGACAGAGATGCGCGGTATCAAAGATAAGAAGCAGGCGTTCGACATCAACGCGCTCCAATATTACAAGGGAAACGTCACGAAATTATTCTACGATCTGGAACACTACGTTACGCTGTGCTGCAGCGATCCGGATGCAGTGAACGGTTTCAAAGCACAGATGGAACTGGCATTCCCGGAATCCTACCGACACCATACGGCCTCTTTCTATTCGGCTTACGACCGTAGAAATCACACCATAAACTATTATTCGGGCGTCTCGGTCAGCGAACCTTCGACGACATACGCCGCCGAAAACCGGCAGACAAACTGGTATCGGGATACGCATTAGCCCCCTCGGGTTTCCCGGTGCATTCCGTCACTCGGACGCATATTTCTTCGGGAGCACGCCGAACTGCTTCTGGAAGCATTTCGCAAAATAGGACGTGGAACTGAACCCGACCATGTAGCAGACCTCATTGATGTGATAACGCTTGTCCCTGAGTAGCCGGGCCGCGGTTTTCAGCCGCTCGAGCCGCAGGTAATCGTTCGGGGTCATGTCCAACACGCCCTTGATCTTGCGGTAGAAGCTCGCACGGCTCATGTGCACCATCTCGGCGATGTCGTTGATCTTGAACTCGGGATCGCTGAGGTTGGCCTGGATGATCTCCTGCAGCCGGACGATGAAATCGGTGTCCACCGAAGAGGTAGCCATGGTATTGGCCAGCACCAGCGGATTTTTCGAAAAAGCCTCGCTCAACGTCTGCCGGCTCTTGATCAGGTTGGCAATCACCGACAGCAGGTAATCCGAAGAGAAAGGTTTCTCGACATAAGCGTCGGCCCCGGCGTCCATGCCCGAAATCTTCGAATGAAGGTTTGTCTTCGCCGACAGCAGGATCAGGGGAATATGGCTGTAACGCAGGTCGGTCTTCACCTGCCGGCAAAACTCGATGCCGTCCATCTTGGGCATCATGATATCGCTGATAATCACATTGACATAACTCTTCTCCAGCAGTTCCAGCGCCTCGACGCCGTTCCCGGCCGTAAGCACCGAATAGCTTTCCGACACCTGCCGCCGGATGAAGGCGCACATCTCGGGATTGTCCTCGACGATCAGGACGCTGTAAGCCTCCCAGCCGAGGTCGCCGCGCTCGTCGGCTATGCTCTCGGAATCCTCCGCCGAGGCGGTCTCCACGGAATCCTCCGCCGCCTGCCGGCAGAGCGGAATAGTCAGGACGAACACGTTCAGCTCCGTGTCGGCGTCCATCGCCAGCGTCCCACAGTGCAGTTCGGCCAGGGAACGCGACAGCGCCAATCCGATTCCCGTTCCGGTCGATTCGTCCTTGCGGGCATGGCGGAAGAACGGGGCGAAGATGGCCTCGCGCATCTCCGGAGGCACGACCTCGCCGTCGTTGGTGACCGTGACCCGGAACGCATCGTCAACCACCGACAAACCGACGCGGATCATCGTTTCCGAATATTTCAGGGCGTTGTTCATCAGGTTGCTCAGAATCTTGGTGAAAGCCTCCCGGTCGACCTGCGCATAAATCTCCCCCTCGCCCGGTTCCAGCTCGAAGGTCTTACGCTGCTGCTTGGCCGAGGAACTGAAACGGTAGAACGTCTCCTCGACGATATCCGTCACGTTCTGCCGCGTCAGGTTGAGCGACAAACGCTCTTTCTCGATTTTCTGGAAATCCAGCAACTGGTTCGTGAGGTCCAGCAGCCGATTGGTGTTGCGGTCCATGACGATCAGGTCCTCGGCGATGCTCCGGTCCATCGTCTGTTTGCCGAGGATGTTTTCCAACGGACCCTTGATCAGCGTCAGCGGCGTGCGGATCTCGTGCGCGATATTGGTGAAGAAGCTGATCTTGGCATTGTACAGCTCCCGTTCCTTCTCGCGCTCGAAAGCCTGGATGTGCTGCTGCTGGCGGCGAACGTTGCGGCGCGTATAGTAAATCCGAATCAGCACGAGCGCACCCAGCGCAAGCAGTCCGTAGACGACATAGGCCGTCACGGAGAGGTAGAACGGCGGCGAAACCTCGATGAAAAGCCGTTTCTCAGGCTCCGCGCCGGCATTGCCCGAACCGGCCGGGAGGCGTACCCGGAAATTGTATTTGCCGTAAGGGATTTTCGAATAGGTGATCGTGGCGCTCCCGGGCGTGTATTGCCGCCACTTGTCGTCGAAGCCCTCGAGTTTATAGAGCAGGCGGTTGGTCTGCGGCTCACGGTAGCTCAGGGCGGCGATTTGCAGCGACAGGGAGTTCTGGTCGTGCTTCAGGCGGATCGAATCCGAGCAGATGATGCTCCTGCGCAGCGGGGAGTTCCGGCCTCCGACCAGGACCTTCTCGTCCAACAGCGAAAAATCGGTGATGTAGATGGGCGGCACGTAGTCGGTCTTACGACCGATGAGCGTCTCGGGGTCGAAGGAGATCAGCCCCTCAATACAGCCGAAATAGATGGTTCCGTCCGGGGACTTATAGCCCGACTTGTAGTTGAACTGATTGCTCAGCAGGCGGTCGGTCACGGTGTAGACCTGCCGGACACGGCCCGCCCGGGGATCGAACAGCGCCAACCCCCGGTCGGTCGTGATCCAGAAGTAACCCTGGTCGTCCTCGATGATCTGGAAAACAACGTCGCTGGGCATTCCGTCGAAGGAGCTGTAACGGACAAAATTATTTCCGTCCGGGTCGAAACGGCAGAAGCCCGAACCTTCGGTGGTGAGCCATATCCGGCGGTTGCTGTCTTCGAAAACGCTCGTAACGTTGTCGTAGGGAAGCGAATTCGGATCGTCGCCGTCATGCAGGAACTGCGTCCAGGCATCATTGCGCACATCGTAGCGGTAAACGCCGTTGGAGGAGGTTCCCACCCACAGATTCCCGTTCGAATCCTCCCGGATATCGTGGACCATCTTGCCGCCGTTGATCTCCGGAACGTGCAGGAAACGGTCCGTCTCGCGGTTGTAATACTGGAGGCCGTGCATGGTTCCCACGTAGATACGCCCGCTGTTGGTCTTGTAGAGCGCAAAAACATAGTTGCTGAACAGCCGCCCCGGTTTGTTGTCGTTGTCGTACTTACGGATACGCCCCGTCCGGGTGTCGATCACCCGGATGCCCTTCGAAAAGGTGCTCACCCAGAGGTCGTCCCCGTCCATCAGCAGTCCGTGGACGTTGGTAAACTCCCGGCTCGGGGCGAAAAAGCGGAACGAGCCGTTTGCAGGATCGAACGTATAGAGCCCGGCGTCCTCCGTGCCTATCCAGAGCCGCCCGTCGTTGCCCGGACAGATTTCCCGCACGCGGCGGCCCCGGAGGCTGTGCGGGTCGTCGGTATGGTAATATTTTTCGAAATCGGAATTCCGCTGGGGCAGGTAATTGATACCTCCGAAAAACGAGCCGATCCACAACCCGCCCTCGCGGTCCTTGCAGAGCGAGTAAACGGCGTTGTCCGAGAGCGAATAGGGGTCGTAAGGGGAACTTTTCAGATGCTGGTAGCGCCGGGTGCGGATGTTGTAGACGACGATGCCCGATTCGGTGCCGATCCACAGTTCGTCGGGCGAATACGGCAGGATGTGCCGCACGAACAGCGGCGCATCGGGATTGTCCGACAGCCGCAGCCGGGTGACCGTCCCGGCAACGAGGTCCACCTTCGCAACGCCGTGTTCCTCCAGCCCGAGGTACATCTCGTTGTAGTCGCTCAGGCAGATGAAGGAGATGATGTCCTTGGGATAAATCTCCTGCCCGTCGGCGTCGAGGAACGGTTTCACGTTTTGGAACAGGTTTTCGGTACAGTAAAGCCCGCCGCCATAGCCGGCGAACCAGATGACACCGTTCTTGTCGGAGGCAAGGCTGCGCAGCGGCTTCCGCGGCTTGTAACGGCACCCGACCTCGCGGGTCTGCGGGTCGTAGCAGAAAACGTCGCTGTTTTCCACGACGATCCAGACGCGGCCCTCCCGGTCGCAGTCGAGGATCGAAATGGGCTTGGTGATCGGCTTCCCGTCGGCAGCGTAAAGCGGCACGCCGGAAAAATTCTCCGTCACGGGGTCATAGATATAAAGCCCCGAGTCGGTGCCGACCCAGATCCGGTGGTCGCGGTCCTGGACGAGACACTTGATCAGGCTGTTCCCCAGTCCGGTCGTGAGACGGGGATCGTGCATGAAGGTCTTGAACGATTTCCCGTCGTAGCGGCACAGGCCGTCCTTCGTGCCGAACCACATGAAGCCCTTGTCATCCTGGATGATCGAGGTAACCGTATTCTGCGACAATCCGTCGTTGATGTCCAGCCGGTCGAAATGGATCGACTGCGCACGGCCCGGAAAAACACAGCAACAAAGCACAAAGACAAGCAGGTAGAATTTTCCCATACGAAATTTAGGTTAGCAGAACAAATATAAATAATTTAAATCACAAAAAAACATCCTGCAGACACTGAGACAAAAGAGGCGATTCGCGCAATATCCTAACAAACAACTAATTACAAATTACAAACAATCCGTTTATCCCGGCGATGATACAAAATTGAGATAATTCTTGCGTTAATAGCGACTATATTTTCTTGTACCGATTTTCCCTTTCATACCTTTGTTCTAACTAAAACACCCAACTTAAAACGGCACGCCCCGGACGGCTGCCGGACCGAAAGTAACCGATGAAAAAGTGCATTTCCATCCTGCTCGCATGCTGCGTGACAGCCGGTGAAACCTCAGCCATGGAGGGCCGTCTGTCGCAGCGGATCACACTGAAAACCCCGGGTAACAGCGCCGCGACCTATGACCTGCGCGAAGCCGCCAAGGAGGGGGGGGGAATTTAGAGGCTGACCGACAGCTGCCGCTGACCATCCGACGGCAAAAAACCGAAACAGACAACGAAATCAGAATCGTTCTCACCCTGACGGCGGACGATCTCCTATATTATAATGTAGAGCAGTCGTTCAGCACGGACCTCGTCCACGAAAACTGTCTCTTTTACATGCCCGGGTTCTGGTACCACAAGAACCTGCGGTCGCCCAAATCGGCTCCCTCGTTCCACACCAGCGACAGCTGGCAGGTGCGCGAAGACCGACTGAGCACGCCCCTCACGGGTATCTACGACGAAAAATCAGGAACCTATTACACGGTGCTCCGCACCGACACGCCCGACTGCGAGGCGCTCGCCTGTCACAATTACGGCGAGGTGATCCTCTCGGGCAAGACATCGCTGGGATTCACGGGGTTCCGCAACGCGGATGCACACGCCACGCTGGTCTTCGGGTTCCCCTATTGCGAAGCCCCGAAATCCTATATCCGCAAACTGACCCTCGCCCCCGCCGTCCAGGCATTCGAAAAGCTGGAGAAGGGCGAGACGCGCCGCCTGACGTGGACGATCCGGAAGGGTGTCAGCCCCTCCTATTCGGCGTTCGTGGCCGAGGTGTGGAACGACTCCTTCGACGTGCTCGATCCCCGGCCCGTCAGCCCGCGCTACACCCCCGCCGAGGCCAAGGCCGTCCTGGCCGAATATTTCACCCGGAGCTACGTCGGGGACTATCCCCTGAAATTCACCTCCGGTGTGGAACTCCGCACAGCCGACTGCGAAAGCACGGGCATCGCCGAGGTAGGCTTCGTGGGGCGCGTGCTGCTCAACGCCTTCAACGCGCTGGAATACGCCGAGACGAACGGACGGAAGGAGCTCGCGGCAGAGGCCCGGTCGATCTTCGACAGCTACCTGCAATACGGATTCACACCGGGCGGCCTGATCCGCGAGGTGGTCGATTTCAAGCGGGAACGCGAGACCGACGTTTACAGCATCCGCCGTCAGTCGGAGGGTTCTACGCCCTGCTGAACTACCTCGACTATGAGAAACGGCACGGACGCAGCCATCCCCGGTGGGAGACCCGCATCCGGACCCTGCTGGAGAAATTCCGCACGCTCCAGAATCCCGACGGCAGCTTCCCCCGCAAATTCCGCGACAACCTGACCGTCGTGGACGCCTCGGGCGGCAGCACCCCCTCGGCCACGCTGCCGCTGGCAATGGCCTATGTCTATTTCAAGGACGAGGCTTACCGCCGGAGCGCCGAACGCACGGCCGACTACCTCGAAAAGAATCTCATTTCCAAAGCCGACTATTTCTCGTCGACGCTCGACGCCAACTGCGAGGACAAAGAGGCTTCGCTCTACGCCGCAACGGCGATGTACTACCTGACGTTCATCTCCGAGGGTGCCGAACGGCAGCGCTACATAGACCTATGCCGCGAGGCGGCCTATTTCGCCCTTTCATGGTACTACCTCTGGGACGTGCCTTTCGCCCAGGGGCAGATGCTCGGCGACGTGGGCTTCCACTCCCGCGGCTGGGGCAACGTGTCGGTGGAGAACAACCACATCGATGTCTTCATCTTCGAATTCGCCACGGTGCTCGATTTCCTGGCCGAAGCGTGCGACGAACCCCGCTTCGAGCGCATGAGCACCGTGATCCGGAGCTCGATGCTCCAGCTGATGCCCGTCGAAGGGTCGATGTTCGGGATCGCCCGCACGGGCTACTACCCCGAGGTCGTGCAGCACACCGCCTGGGATTACGGCAAGAACGGCAAAGGCTTCTACAACGACATCTTCGCACCGGGATGGACCGTGGCGTCGCTCTGGCAGATGCTCAGCCCCGACCGCGTCACGAACTATTTCGCCAACCGATAAACCACTGGAAAATGGCACGAATTCTACTGCTTCTCATTCTCCTCGTTCCGCTCGCCGCCCCGGCGCAGAACGCCCTGAAAGAACGCGAGACGATCTGCACCCTGACCTCGAAGGAGGGCCACGGCGGGCAGTTCGACTGGAAAATGAAACGCGCCGACGAGGTGGGCGTACGCTCCGAGGAGGTCTCCTCCGCCAAACTCCCGACCGAAGACTGGCTGCCGGCGGTGGTTCCGGGAACGGTGCTCAACTCACTGGTGCACAACGGCGTCTATCCCGAACCGTACTACGGACTCAACAACAAGCTGGAGTCGAACCTCATCCCCGACCTCTACCGTGTCGGACGGGATTTCTACACCTACTGGTTCCGGACGGAGTTCCGGCTCGACCGGAAGGAATGCAGCGGCAAAAAGGTCTGGCTTCAGGCCGACGGCATCAACTACCGCGCGGAAATATGGCTCAACGGCAGCATGGTGGGCAACACGGCCGGCATGTTCCTGCAGCGCGTCATCGACATCACCGACAAGGTCTCGTTCGACCGGGAGAACATTCTGGCCGTGAAGGTATACCCCGTGGACATGCCCGGCACGATACGCCCCAAAGGCGGCAAGTCGTTCGGTGCAAACGGGGAGTTCCAGAACGGCGGCAACGGCGAAATCGGCCGCAACGTCACCCAGCTGATGACCGTCGGATGGGATTTCTTCTACCTCGACGGCATCCGCGACCGCAACACCGGCATCTGGCGCGACATCTCGCTGTTCACCACCGGGCGCGTGCGGCTGGAACACCCGTTCGTGAAATCCGAACTGGCAAAGCCCGGTTACGACGTGGCACGCCAGACCGTCTCGGTCGAGGTGAGCTATCCCGACTACATTCCGCAGAACACTTGGCGGAAGGCCAAAGTCAGCGGCGAAATCCGCGGCGAAGGCATCCGCTTCGAAAAGGAGGTGTCGCTCTACCGCGGCGAGGTGAAGGAGGTAGTCTTTACGCCCGAGGAGTTTCCTCAGCTGGTGATCCGCAATCCGCGCCTGTGGTGGCCGCTGAACAAAGGGAAACAGAAGCTCTACGACCTGACGCTGAAAGTCGAGTTCGACGGCAGGGTCAGCGACTCGATTTCGACGCGCTTCGGCATCCGGGAAATCACCTCCACGACCGACACGCCGGACAAATCGCACACGTTCAGCGTCAACGGCCGGCCGCTCTTCATCCGCGGCACGAACTGGCTTCCGGAAGCCATGCTCCGCACATCGGACGAACGCACCCATGCCGAGCTGCGCTACACGGCCCAGTCGGGCGTGAACCTCATTCGCTTCTGGGGCGGCGGCATCACCGAGTCGGACTATTTCTTCCAGCTCTGCGACTCGCTGGGCATCCTCGTCTGGCAGGAGTTCTGGATGACGGGCGACACCAACCACCCCAACGATCCGGGCGTCTACTATTCGAACGTCGTCTCCACGGTGAAGCGCATCCGCAACCACCCCTCGCTGGCCTACTACATCTCGTCGAACGAGAGCACCGAGATGCCGCAGATGGCGCAACTGCTCGAAAAACTCGACGGCACGCGCGGCTATCAGATGCAGTCGGAGTGCGGCGGCATACACGACGGCAGCCCCTACAAGCAGGTCAACATCATGAGCCATTACGAAGACAAGGCTTCGCCGCGCGGCAGCCGCGTCTACGGCTTCAACCCCGAATACGGCGCCCCGTGCCTGCCGACGGTCGAGTGCCTGCGCGAAATGATGGACGAAAAGGACCTGTGGCCCGTCAACAAGGCGGTCTGGGACTATTCCGACGGCAACGGATTCCACCTCATGTCGACGCTCTACACCGACATGACCAACGAATACGGACCCTCACAGAGCATCGAAGAGTTCGCCGAAAAGGCGCAGTTCCTCGGCGCCATGAACTACAAGAGCATCTGGGAGGTCTGGAACTACAACAAGTTCGGCTACGGCGACCGCTACACGTCGGGATTCCTCTACTGGTACCACAATTCGGCCGTGCGCCAGGTCGCCGGACGCATGTGGGACTGGTCGCTCGAACCCACCGCAGCGCTCTACGCCGCGCAGAATGCCTGCGAACCCCTCCATCCGCAGTTCGACTACCTGAAAAACACGGTGTCGGTGGTCAACGACCACTACCGCGCATACCGCGGCTACCGGGTTACGGCCGAGGTCTACGACCTCGACATGCGGCGCATCGACTCGCAGTCGGCGACGGTCGACCTGCCCGAAGACGGCGTTGCGAACGACGTGCTGACGCTGGATTTCTCGGCGTCGAAGACCCCGGTGCAGTTCATCAAGCTGAAACTCTTCGACGAACGCGGCAAGCAGGCGGGCAGCAATTTCTACTGGCGCTCGGACAACGAATACAAGGGCGCCAACACACTCACCGGTCCGGCGACGGCGGGATTCCAGTCGCTCGGCGAGCTGGCCCGGACCCGGGTCGCCGCATCGTACGAAACCTCGGCGGAGGGCGGACGCCACTACATCGACCTCCGGCTGAAAAACACCGGCCGCACGGTGGCGTTCTTCACGCAGGTGCAGTGGCTCGACGAGCGGCGCAAGCCCGTGCGGCCGTCGTTCTACTCCGACAATTTCCTCTGCCTGATGCCGGGCGAGAGCCGGACGGTGCGCATCGAAACCGCACTCGACAAACTCCCCGGAGAGGCATACACGCTCGTCGTGCGGGGCTTCAACCTCGACACGCGCGAATTCAAGGTCAAAATCCAGCGTCCGTGAAACTCCTGCCGCACATCCTTTTCCTGATGCTGGCCCTGGGCGCCCAGGCCCGCACGCACTCCTACGACGTGGTAATCGTGGGCGGAACCCCTGCGGGAATCACCGCCGCCGTCGCCGCCGCACGCGAGGGGAAAAACTGCGTCATCCTGGAACGCTCGGCCCACGTCGGCGGACTCCCGGTCAACGGGCTGGGAGCCACGGACATCGCCACGCGGGGCGCCACGGCGGGGCTGTTCGCCCGCTTCGTCGCGCTGAACAAAGCCCGTTACACCGAAAAATACGGCGCGGATTCCCCGCAGGTGCGCGATTGCAGCGACGGATACCATTTCGAACCGTCGGTGGCGGCGGAGACCTTCGGGCGGATGCTCGCCGAGGCCGGGCCCGGACTCATTACGGTCCTGACCGACCGGCAGTTCGACGCCGAAGCGCGTTACGTTGAGAAGCAGGGCGACCGGATCGTCTCGATCCGCATACTCGACCGTGCCACGGGTAAGGAGGAGCATTACCGCGGCATCCTGTTCATCGACGCGACCTACGAAGGCGACCTGGGTGCAGCCGCAGGGATTCCGTTCCGGACCGGACGCGAAGGGGCCGACGAATACGGCGAACCCTGCGCCGGAAAAATCTACCGCTGGTGGAAGCACGGTCCCGACGCCGACGGCACGACCTATGAGGGCGACGACGCCATTCAGGCTTACAACTACCGCCTCTGTCTGACGGACGACCCGCAGAACCGGCTGGCAATCCCCCGGCCCGAAAACTACGACCGCAACGAGTACGCCTCGCTGGTCGGCGACGTATTGGACGGACGCAACACGGGCGCCCGTTACCGCACGGCGGATTCGGCGGCTATCGCCCGGAACCGCCGGCGCATCGGGGCCGGAGAGCGGACCTCGGTCCCCGGCGATGTCTGGGGCATGGCCAAAGTGACGAGCATGACCCGCCTGCCGAATGCCAAGACCGACGCCAACAACCAGCACCTCGCACTCATCTCCACGGACCTGCCCGAAGAGAACTGGCCGTGGCCGACGGCCGGCTGGGCGTGGCGCGACCGTTTCGCAGAGCGTCTGCGCGACTATACGCTGGGCCTGCTGTGGTTCGCCCAGCACGACGAGGCGCTGCCCGCGCATTTCCGCGAAGCCTGTCTGCGGTGGGGCCTCGCCGCCGACGAATACCGCGACAACGGCGGATTCCCGCGTCAGGTCTACGTCCGCGAAGGCCGGCGGCTGGAAGGCTGCTATTTCTTCACCGCCCAGGATGCCCTGCCCGAAGCCGAGGGGAAACGTCCGCCGCTCCACCGCAGTTCGGTCACCGCAAGCCACTACGCCCTCGACTCGCACGCCGTGCGCAAACGCGAGCCGGGACGCATACACCTCGACGGATTCTTCAGCCACCCGACGGCCGTTTACACGGTTCCCTACGGCGTGATGGTTCCCCGGCGAGTCGAAAACCTGCTCTTCCCGGCAGCCGTCTCGGGCAGCCACGTCGGATTCTCCACGCTGCGCATGGAGCCTTGCTGGATGGCCCTGGGCGAAGCCGCCGGAACAGCGGCGGCACTGGCGATCGACAGCCGCCGGAACGTTCGCGAAATCACCGTGGACTCGTTGCAGGAACGCCTGCTCCGTCACGGAGCGGTGCTGGTCGACCTGCGGGACCTGAAACCCGGCGATCCCGATTACGCCGCCGTAGAGCGATTGGCGCTGCGGGGCTTCTTCCCCGGATGGGAAGCCGGCCTCGACCGCCCGCTCGACGAACCCACGGCGCGTCTCTGGAGCTCGCTCGCCGGACGGGAAATAACGGCCGACGGCACGACCACCCGGCGGGAATGGCTTCGCCGGATCACAATGGACTAACTCCTAAAACAAAATGAATATGAAACAAATTTTTTCCTTTCTGACCGCCTTTCTGGCCATTGTCATGATGATGCTGTGCTGCAGCCATTGCAGCAAGGACGACTCCGACAACGGCAACACCGGAAAGCCGTACGTCCGGCTCAATTTCAGCGAAAAGATGGTGTCCAACTCCGCCGGATCGCTCGAAATATTCGTATCGTCGAACACCGAATGGATCGCCGAACCGCGGAGCAAATGGCTCAACGTAGACCACAACAGCGGCAAGGGCGACCTCTCGGTGCGCATCTCCTTCGAGGCTAACGGCATGGAGAAACGCACGGGCATCGTCCGCTTCACGGCCGACGGCGTCAATCCGGTCGAAATCACCATCACGCAGTCGGCGCTGACCTTCACCAACCCCATCACCATCGGGGGCAACGTCGCCACGATGCCCGACCCCTACATCGTCAAGGACGGTGAATATTACTACACCTGCAAGGCAAGCGGCAACGGCATCGCCATCTCGCGCTCCTCGCGGCTCACGGCAGTCAACAGCACCACCAAGAAATGGAGCCTCCCCTACGAAGGTCCCTCGAAACCGTGGAACATCGCCGACCTCTGGGCTCCCGAGCTGTTCCACATCGGCGACCGCTGGTACGTCTACTACGCCGCCGGACGCCGCGGACAGGACGGAATCACCGGTTACAGCACCCAGCGCAGCGGCGTACTCCGTTCGAAAGCCAACGACCCGCTGGGCGAATGGGAGGATATGGGCATGCTCTACACGGGCTACAACTACCAGCCGGGCATCAAGCCCACCATAGAGAACACGGAATATGCCATCGACCTGACGACCTTCGAGCTGAAGGGTCAGCGCTACGCCGTCTGGTCGGGCAACGGAACCGACGCCGTCCAGCAGATCCGCATCGCCACGATGTCGGACCCCTGCACCATCTCCTCGTCGATGGTCATCCTCTCGACCCCCACGCAGTCGTGGGAGACGATGGACGGACGCAAGATCAACGAGGGTCCCGCCATACTCGTCAACGAGGAGAAGGGCAAGCTCTTCATCGTCTACTCCTGCAACCCGTCGTGGACCAAGAACTACCGGCTGGCCTGGCTGATGCTCGACATGAACGACGGCGACCCGATGAATCCGGCCGACTGGAAGAAATCGGACAATTACGTCTTCTGGCGCTGTGACAACACGAAGGAGCCGGTATCCGGCGTCAACGGACTGGGCCACTGCACCTTCACCAAGTCGCCCGACGGAACCGAGGACTGGATCGTCTACCACGCCATGCGCTATTCCGACGGCGGATGGGGCCAGCGTTATCCCTTCGTCGAGAAATTCACGTGGAACGCCGACGGAACGCCCGATTTCGGGGAGGGCGCCGGATGGGGCGAAGCGCTGCTGCTGCCCTCGGGAGAGACGCTCTGAAAACCCGTTCGCATTGTCAACCTAACCGAATAACAGTACCGCAAACCGATGAAAAAATTCCTTTTAGTTGCACAGACCCTGCTGCTGCTCGCGGCGGCCTCGAACGTTCAGGCGCAGAAAAGCTATGACCTGAAAAAATTCCCGAAGGGATGCCAACCCGAAGAGATCGGCATAAGGCTCACCGAACGCTATCTCCAGACCCCGCACTCGCACTGGGGAGACGTCAACTCGAAGCACAAAGTAACCCTCGTGACCTATCCCGACGTCTGCGCCTGGCTGGGGGCGCTGTGGTTCACCGCCGGAACCGGCAACGACAGTCTCTACACCCGGCTCGTGGAGCGTTTCGAACCGCTGTTCACCACGCAAAAGAACCTGCAGCCCAACCTCTTCCCCAAGGACCACAACGTCGTCGATTTCTATGTCTTCGGCGCCGTGCCGCTGGAAATCTACAAGCGCAACCACGATCCGAAATACCTGGAGCTGGGCATGAAATATGCCGACGGCCAGTGGGAGCTGCCCGCGGATCCGCAGCACTACAAACAGCTGTCCGAAGCGAAAAAGTATGCCGACGAGGGCTACTCGTGGCAGACGCGGCTCTGGGTCGACGATATGTTCATGATCACCGACCTGCAGGCCCAGGCCTATCTGGTGACCGGCGACAAAAAGTATATCGACCGTGCCGCCCGTGAGATGGCGCTCTACCTCGACCGCATCCAGCGTCCCAACGGACTCTTCTACCACCACACCGGCACGCCCTATTTCTGGGGACGCGGCGACGGCTGGATGGCCGTCGGCATGGCCGAGATGCTCCGCATGCTCCCGAAGGACAACCCCTACCTGCCGCGCATCCGGGCGGCCTACATGCAGATGATGGAGACGCTGCTGCGCTATCAGGCCTACGACGGCATGTGGCGTCAGATCATCGACAACCCCAATTCCTGGAAGGAGACCTCCTCGACGGCCATGTTCACCTACGCGATGATCCTCGGCGTGAAGAACGGCTGGCTCGACCGGAAAACCTACGGCACGGCAGCCCGCAAGGCCTGGCTGACGCTGCTCTCCTACCTCGATGAAAAAGACAACCTCCGCAACGTCTGCGAAGGAACCGGCGCCAAAAACAGCTTCGACTGGTATCAGAACCGCCGCCGCCTGACCGGCGACCTCCACGGACAGGCTGCCATGCTGTGGTGCGCCTATGCGCTCTCCTGCGACGTGAAACCTTACAAACTGACGCCGAAACGGTAAACCCGACCCTATCATGCACAAAATTCTGAAAACATTCCTTCTCGGATTCGCCTTCGCCGGGCTGTGCCTGGCGGCATGCAGCGAGAAAGCAACCTCCGGCTCGGGCGTAAAGCCCAAACCCAATCCCGACCCGACGCCCGAAATCGAAGATTACGACCTGATCAGCTTCCCCGACCGGAAGGACCCCAAAACGGTCGGCGAAGGGGTTGTCAACCTCTTCATCCGCTCGGGCAACTCCAACTGGGGCGACATGCACTCCAAGACGAAAAGCACGCTGACCTCCTACCCCGATGTCTGTGCCTGGCTGGGAGCGTTCTGGTACGCCGAGGCGGCCGGGAACAACGATCTGTTCAACCAGTTGGTGGCGAAATTCGACCAGTTTCTCGAAGTGGACGACAAGAGCATCGAACCGAACAAGAGTCTGGTGACGCAGATTCCCCGCACGGAAAACAACGCCGTGGACTACAACATCTTCGGCGCCGTACCGCTCCATATCTACTACGTCAAAAAGCAGCGCGGCGCAACCGAGTCGGAGATCAAAAAGTACCTCGACCTGGGCCTTCGCTACGCCGACCAGCAGTGGGAACTGCCTACGGAACAGAAATACCTGGAGAAGATGAAGAATCCGGAGTATTACCACAACCTGGGCTATTCATACCAGACGCGCCTGTGGATCGACGATATGTTCATGATCACGGCGCTCCAGTCGCAGGCCTATCTGGCGACGGGCGACGAGAAATACATCGAGCGGGCCGCCAAAGAGATGATTCTCTACCTCAACGAGCTTCCGGGCGAAAACGGGATCTTCTACCACGCCCCCACCGCCAAGTTCTTCTGGGGCTGGATGGCCGTGGGAATGCCCGAAATGCTGCGGATGCTTCCCAAATCGTCGAAATACGACGTCTACCGCGACCGGATTCTCACCGAATACAAGAAAATGATGGCCACACTGAGCGTCTATCAGTATGACAGCGGCCTGTGGGGACAGCTGATCTACCCCAATCAGGGCGATATGTGGGAGGAGACCTCCGGATCGGCCATGTTCACCTACGCGATGATCCTCGGCGTGAAGAACGGCTGGCTCGACGAGAAGAGCTACGGCACGGTCGCCCGCAAAGGCTGGCTGGGAATCCAAAACTACCTGAACACCAATTTCGAAATCCGGAACGTCTGCTGCGGAACCGGAGCCGGCACGAGCTACGCATACTACCGCGACCGGGAGAAATACACCGGCGACCTGCACGGACAGGCTGCCGTGATGTGGTGCGCCTATGCACTGACCGAACTGGCCAACGAACAACAACAATAAACGTCACTAAAACAAACCTAAAACACTCCTGCATGCCTATGAAAAAAATACAGCAGACCGAATGAAGGAACATTCGGTCCGGGTCGGAACCCGCCTCCCGGACCACGGGCGTCCATAGCCCGAACCATCCCGAATTATTATCACCAATCAACTAAAACCGTATGGAAAATTTTTATAAAACAAGCATAGGGTGCGCCAGAGCCCTGAAAAGCGTGAGCTTCGCCCTGCTTCTTGTGATGTTCCTGTCGGCGAACGTCGGCGCTGTCCATGCACAGGGCGCCTCCGCACAAACGGGGAAACGACGCATCACCGGAACCGTCACCGACACCGACGGAGCGCCGCTGGTCGGCGCCACCGTCTACATCAAGGACACCAACGTCGGAACGACGACCAACACCGACGGACTCTTCGTCATCGACGTACTGCCCAAACAGCAGATCACGGTCAGCTACATCGGCTACCTGTCGCAGACCCTGCCGACCGACGGCCGCGAGGTGATCAACATCAAGCTGCAATCCGACACCGATCAGCTCGAAGAGGTCGTCATAGTCGGCTACGGCAAGCAGAAACGCCAGGCGATGGTCAGCTCGATCGCCACCGTCGGGTCGCGCGACCTGATGCAGTCGTCGTCGAGCAACCTGACGAGCAACCTCGCCGGACAGCTCGCCGGTCTGATCAGCATCCAGCGCAGCGCCGAACCGGGACGCGACGACGCCGAATTCTGGATTCGCGGTATCAGCACCTTCAAGGGCGGAACCAACCCCCTGGTGCTCGTCGACGGAATCCCCCGTGACATCAACAACATCGAAGCCGACGAAATCGAGACGTTCAGCATCCTGAAAGATGCCGCGGCGACGGCCGTCTACGGCGCCGAGGGCGCCAACGGCGTCATCCTCGTAACCACCAAACGCGGTACGATCTCCCGGCCCAAAATCTCGTTCCGCATCGAACAGTCGATCGCCTCGCCGCAGCGACTGCCCGAGTTCGTCGATTCGTGGGACTACCTCGAACTGGCCAACGAGGCCCGGTCCAACGACGGACTCACGCCCAGCTTCAGCGCCGCGCAAATCCAGCTCTACCGCGACCGCGCGGACAACGACCTCTATCCGAACACGCAGTGGATCGACGAACTGGTCCGCAAAGCCGTGCACAGCCAGCGCTACACGCTCAACTTCCGCGGCGGCGCCGAGAACGCCAAATATTTCGTCTCGATGGCCTATTACCAGTCGGACGGCGTCTTCAAGGAGAATCCCAACGGCAAATACGACAGCAATTTCGGATTCGAGCGTTACAACCTGCGCAGCAACATCGACCTGAAGGTGAGCAAAACCACGCGCCTGAGCGTCGATCTCGCGGGACAGTTCGTACACCGCCGCACGGCCAACCGCTCGGCCGACGACATTTTCAGCTTCATGCTGCACACGCCGTCGTACCTCTTCCCGGCCATTTACAGCGACGGCACGCTCGCCAGCTATGAGAAGCAGGCCGACTCGAACAACCGCAACCCCTACAACATGCTCTACAATCAGGGTTACCGCCAGGAGTGGGGCGTGAAGATCCAGTCGAACATCAAACTGGAACAGGACCTGAAATTCATCACCCCGGGCCTGAGCGTCCGCGGAAGCGTCAGCTTCGACTACGACGGCAGTTCGGCGACGCTGCGCGACTACTGGCCGAGCCTCTACCACGCCAGCGGCCGCGACGCCGAAGGCAACCTGGTCTTCACCACCACCTCGTCGGGATCGCCCGAGATCTCAGACCCCAAATTCACCTCGACGAGTTACCTGCGCAAAATCTACATCGAAGGCGCTGTCAACTACCAGCGCACGTTCAACTATGTCCACAACGTGAGCGCCATGATCCTCTACATGCAAAAGGAGCAGCAGAAGAACGATCCGGTGCTTCCCTACCGCAAGCAGAGCGTCGTGGGCCGCGTGACCTACTCGTACGACAACCGCTATTTCATCGAGGGCAGTTTCGGCTACACCGGCAGCGAAACCTTCGCCAAAAAGAATCGTTTCGGTTTCTTCCCGGCCGTCGGCGTCAGCTATTTCGTCTCCAACGAGAAATTCTATCCCGAAGGGCTGAAAAAGGTGATGAACAACGCGAAAATCCGCCTCTCGATGGGCCGCACGGGTAACGACGACACGGGAACCGACCGCTTCCTCTACCGCGCGACGTTCAACACCTCGGGCCACACCTTCAACCAGGGCATCGGAACCTCGGCCTCGAACGGCATGGGGGCCGGCATCTACGACCTGCGCTTCGTCAACAACGACATCCACTGGGAGATCGAAACCAAGCGCAACGTTGGCCTCGACCTCGGCTTCTTCGACAACGAAATCGAACTCACGGCCGACTATTTCAACAACCGCCGCAAGGACATCCTGCTGGAACGCAACACGGTCCCCGGAGTCGCCGGATTCCATGCCAAACCGTGGCAGAACTACGGCATCGTGGACAACTGGGGCGTCGATGCCAGCCTGAACGCCCGCCACGATTTCGGCAAAGTCCGCATCAGCGCCCGCGGTACGTTCACGTTCGCCCGCAACAAGATCGTCGAATACGACGAGCTGAACCAACTCTACGACTACCAGCGGATCACCGGCACGCGCGTGAACGAGAACACGCTCTACATCGCCGAGCGCCTCTACACCGAGGACGATTTCATCCGCACGCAGAATCCCAACGGAACCTACTCCTACGAGCTGCGCCCGGGGCTTCCGACCGTCGCGCTGCAAGGAACCCTCGGCCCGGGCGACATCAAGTATGCCGACCTGAACCACGACGGTGTGATCGACAGCAACGACAAGATGCGCGGCGTGGGACACCCCTACAATCCCGAGATCAACTACGGTTTCGGCCTCAACGTCGAATACAAAGGCTTCTACGTGAGTGCGTTCTTCCAGGGCACGGGTAACTCGTCGGTGCTGCTGGCGTCGGGCAACAACCATTTCTGGCCTTTCAACTGGTACGAGGACAAGTCCAACTACCGCACGCTGTTCCTCGACCGCTGGACGGCTGACAACCCGCGTCAGGATGTCACGATGCCGCGTCTGCACAGCCATTACAGCCACAATGTCAACAAGGAACCCAGCACATGGTGGCTCCGGAGCGGCAATTTCCTGCGTTTCAAGAACCTCGAAATCGGCTACAACCTGCCCAAAAATTTCCTGCGCAAAATCCGGCTCGATGCAGCGCGCGTCTACATGCTGGGCAACAACCTCTGCGTCTGGGACGACATCAAATACTGGGACCCCGAACAGGGCAACCGCAACAACGGCATGAGCTATCCCATGTCGCGCACCTTCACACTGGGACTCGAAGTCAACTTCTAATCAAGGAGAACGAACTATGAAACAGAATTTTGTAAAAATACTTTCCATCGGACTGCTGGCCTGCACGGCTTGGTCGTGCAGCTTCCTCGACGTGTCCGATGAGCTGGCCGGCGGCATCTCCGACATCTCGCAGGTGTTCAGCAATGTCGATCGCACCAAAAAGTGGTATTCCCAGGTCTTCAACAACCGTCCCGACTATTCGGCCGTCTGGGTCACGGACAGCCCGATGGGAAATCCCTGGACCGCCTACTCCGACGAAATCTACACGCGACTGGCCAACAACGCCGGCAAATACACCGAGTGGAACTCGTCCAACAGCAATTCGCAGCGCTGGAACACGCTCTACGAAAGTATCCGCCAGGCCAATATCTTCCTGGAGCAGGCTCATCCGATCGTGGACGAAGGCGGCCCCGACGCAGCCCGTCTGACCGAGTCGGAGATCAAACTCTACAAGGCCAACGTCCGCTTCATGCGTGCGGCTTACCACTACTACCTGATGGAGCTGTACGGCCCGATTCCCATCGTTGACCATTCGATGACGCTGGAAGACGACCTCGACCTTCCGCGCAACTCGCTCGACGAGGTGATCGATTTCATCGACCGGGAGCTGAAAGAGTGCATGGAGGAGATGGCGCAGGAGCCCTACCACGACAATGAGAACCTCCGCGCCGTGCCTACCAAGGGCGCCGCGCTGGCCCTGCGTGCCAAGCTGTGGGTCTATGCCGCCAGCCCGCTCTTCAACGGCGGATGGGCCGAGGGCCTGGCGCTGACCAACAAGGACGGCAAACGCCTCTTCCCCGACCGGGACGATTCGAAACTGCAGACGGCGGTGGACCGCCTCCGCGATTTCCTCGACTATGCCGAGTCGGGCAGCCGCTACGAACTGCTCAACACAGGCAACCCGGACGACGACATCTACCGGCTCTTCCAGGAGTATAACAAGGAGATTATCTGGGCCACCTCGACCAACTCGTGGGGCACGCTGGGCGAACAGAAATTCGACACCTTCGCAACCCCGCGTTCGCAGCCTCAGGGTCAGGGCGGATTCCACGTCCTGCAAGAGCTGGTCGATGATTTCTACATGAAGGACGGCAAGCCTGTCAAGGCCACCTCGTTCCTCCCCAAGTCGGAGCTCTACCCCGCCAACGAAGCCGAGATGGGGACCTACAACGGCGTTCAGGTGTCGAAGATGTACATCGACCGCGAACCCCGTTTCTACAACACCATCACGTTCTCAGGCATGAAATGGCACATGAGCAACCAGGAAATCCAGTTCTACCGCGGCGGCAAGGACGACAACTCGGTAGCCGACGGCGCCCCGCTCACAGGCTACCTGCTCTACAAGCGCATGAACCGCACGGTCTACGGAGGCAACATCTCCGGAGCCGTAACGTCGAAATACCGTCCGGTGATCATCTTCCGCCTGGCGGAGTTCTACCTGCTCTACGCCGAGATGCTCAACGAGGTGGAGCCGGGCAACAAGGATGTGCTGAAATACGTCAATCTGGTGCGCCGGCGGGCCGGGCTGGACGACCTGGAGGTGCTGAATCCCGCCATCGAGGGTAACCAGACCTTGCAGCGCGAGGCAATCCGCCGTGAAAGCCGCATCGAACTGGCCACCGAGGGACAGCGTTATTTCGACGTGCGCCGCTGGATGATCGCCGACAAGACACCCGGCGAAGGCGGCCAGGGAGGCGATTTCCACGGCATGAACGTCGACCAGACGCAGCCCGCGTACTACACCCGCACGAAGCTGCAGACCCGCTCCTTCAAGAACAAAAACTACCTCTATCCCATTCCGCTGGACGAGATCAAGCGCAGCGACGTGCTCGTGCAGAACCCCGGCTGGTAGACCCTATAAACCGATAAACTTACGATGATGAAAAAAATCAGTATATTCCTGTTCGCAGCGGCGGCATTGTTGGGCGTCGGCTGTGACGACAGCTCCGACACGGACAAGGTGATTCCCGTCTCGGCAATCGCTCTCGATTCGTCGCTGAGCGAGGGCATCACGCTGGTAGTCGGCCAGACGACCGACATCGCCGGCAAGGTGACGGTACGCCCCGAGAATGCCACGGACAAGACCGAAACCTACGAGTCGTCGGACCCGGAGACCGTCTCGGTAGACGAAGCCGGCAAAGTGACGGCCGTGAAGCCGGGCCTGGCGATGGTCACGATCAGCGTGGGCGGCAAGCACTCGCATTTCGAAGTGGAGGTCAAAGAGCAGCGGATTTCCGTCGAGTCGGTTACGCTGCCTGCCGAACTGGCCGACGGCGTAACGCTGAAACTCGGCGCAACGCTCGACATCGCCGGCAAGGCGACGATCACCCCGGCGAACGCCACGGACAAGACCGAAAGTTACAATTCGTCGAACCCGATGATCGCGTTGGTCAGCGAAGAGGGCCTCGTATCGGCGGTCGCCATCGGCGAAGCGACGATCACGATCTCCGTCGACGGCAAGTCGGCCCAATTCACCCTCACGGTCGAGAAGATAGCCGTGGAATCGGTCACGCTGCCCGACGAGTGGAAAGACGGCTACACGATGCCCCTCAGCGGAACGCTGGAGCTTGCCGGAAAGGCCGCAGTGCTTCCCGAGAACGCCTCGAACCGTGCCGAAAGCTACGATTCGTCGGACAAGGAGGTCGCCACGGTCAGCGCCGAGGGTGTCGTAACACCGCTGAAAGCCGGAAAAACGACGATCTCGATTACAGTTGACGGAGTTTCGGCATCGTTCGAACTGACCGTCGCCGAAGAGGTTCAGGTGGACATCGAGACCATTACGATTACCGACGGCCGCTGGAACAACTCGCTGGGTACGGCGAGCGTCGAGCTCAAGAACGGAACGGCGACCTACGATCTCTATTCGCGCCTGGTCATCACCCCCAAGAATCAGAACGAGGGCGTGGCGTATCAGATCGTCAACAAGGACGGCGAATTTATCGACATCGACGAAAACGGCCTGATCACCTGCAAGAAGGTGGGTACGGCTACGGTAGTCGTTACGGCGAAGAACCACAAAAGTCTGACCCAGGGCAATCCCAAGAAGGTGATCTTCACCTTGAACATTACCGATTCGAACGACCTCGACCGCACCGGCTGGAGCATGTCGGCATCGGGAGAGATCAAGGGTACCGGCGGTAGCGCCACGGCTGCGCTCGACGAGGTATTCGGCACGAGTTCGTTCCCGACGTCGAGCGCATCGATTCCGGCTTCCGATGCAACGATCTTCGGTCTGGACCGTCCCGGCAAGAATGGCGCCGGCGACACGATCTGGTTCGTGGTCGATATGCAGCAGCAGAGGAGCGTAAACTATTTCCGCATCATGCACCAGGGCATACGCAACGCCGACCGCGGCTGCCGTTGGAATGGTTTCACGTCCATCGAAGGCAGCAACGACAATTCGGAGTGGACGCCGATTGCCGAAAATGTAAAGCTGCCCGATATGAGTTACGAATCGCAGCTCGACCCGAACGACGGCGGCACCCGCAATATCGACGATTATCGTACGACATCGAATGTAAAGTTCCCCTCGACAGTAAATTACCGCTACCTGCGGTTTGTCGGCAAGGCGGCCGACTTTACGGGAGGTAACAGCACCTGTCAGATCGCGGAACTTTACCTCGGCCTCGACGAATAGACGTTCCGGCTCCGGCGGCCGATGCGGTCGCCGGGGTCCGGAATCTTTAACCGAAAAAACGACTTTCAAATTATGAAAAAGATAAGTATTTGTCTGTTTGCCGCGGCGGCCCTGCTGTGCGCCGGCTGCGAAGACGGCATACCCGAACCGGGAACGATGGACGTTCCCGCAGAGAGCGTCGTGCTCGACGAGGAGCTGAGCGGCGGCCTGGTCATGGAGGTCGGCGAAACGAGGGACGTGTCGCTGAAAGTGACGGTGCTGCCCGAAAACGCCACCGACCTGGCGGAGCTCTTCTATTCCTCGAACGCCGAAGTGGCGACGGTCAGCCCCAAGGGCGTCATAACGGCCCAGAAAGCCGGCATCACCATGATTTCGATCTACGTGGGCGGCATCGAAACCTATTTCGCCGTGACGGTCGTCGATCAGATTCCGATCGACATCGAGTCGATCTCCTTCTCCAACCCGTCCATGGACGCCTATGCCGGAGTCGGTTACAGTCTCTTCGTCTCGGTCGAGCCGTTCGACCAGAATGAAGGCGTGATCTTCTCGTCCTCCGATCCGGAGACCGCATCGGTGAACGCCGAAACCGGCCGTATGATCTGCCACCGGAGCGGCAGCGTTACCATCACGGCTGCCGCCAAGAACCATCCCGAGATCAAGGCGACGATGAGCGTTTCTATCACCGAGTTCTTCGGCGACTGGGACCGCAGCAAATGGTCGATGAGTTTCTCGCACGGCTGGAAAGCCGACAGCGCCATCGGAAGCAGTGCGACCGCCGCTATCGACGACAACGAGAACACAACGCTGTCGATGGACCGTCCGGGCCGAGTCAGCAGTATTCCCGCCGACGCCGAAATCTGGTTCCAGATCGACCGCGGCGACAATCCGGGCATGGTCAACTACCTGCGTATCCGCCACCGTCCGGAAGGCAACAACAACAAGAACATCCTCGTCCGCTGGTGGGGCTTCAACCGCATCGAAGGCAGCAACGACGGCACGAATTTCGAGGTCATCGCCGAACGCGTCGCGCTGACGCCCGATCCGAACGTATACGAGAACCTGCTGACGGACAACGTCCCGATCCCGGAGAACGATTTCCGCTATCTGCGCTTCATCGGCTGGAACGATGTCAGCACGGTATCGCCTTTCCTGGGCTTCTACTGCGCCCGCGGAACGGAATACGGAGGCATCAATCCAGGCAATACCATCCAGATCAACGAATTCTACCTCGGACGCGCACAGGAATAGGCCGTCGGGTACTGTAATCGAAAAGGCCCGAAGAACGAATCTTCGGGCCTTTTCACACTTTTAAAACTCAGACAACGATGATACGAAAAACCCTCTTCACCTTAGCCCTGCTGTGGATGCAGGCCGCGGCCCTGCAGGCGCAGGTCGCGCTGACCGGGCAGGCCGCCGCACGCACGGATTTCGAACTGGTCGCCGCGGATGCCGGCGCGGCCGTCTGCTACGACGCCGGGGACGCCGCGGTCGTGGAAACCGCCGCCGGGCTGTTCGCCGCGGATGTCGCCCGCGTAACGGGCCGCGAAATCCCGGTCGTCGCCGGGCAGGAACTCCCCGCAAAGACGCGTTGCGCCGTGATCGTCGGAACGATCGGTCAAAGCCGCTGGATCGACGAACTGATTGCGGCCGGCAAGATCGACGTTTCGGCCATCGAAGGCGGCTGGGAACGTTATGCGATCCGGCTGGTCGACCGTCCGGGACACGGCGTGCGCAAAGCGCTGGTCATTGCGGGCAGCGACCGCCGCGGCACGGCCTACGGATTGCTCTCGGTGTCGCGCATCATCGGCGTGAGCCCGTGGTACTGGTGGGCCGACGCCCCCGTGAAACACCGCGACCGGCTGACGCTGCGCGTCACGGATTTCACGTCGGAAAGCCCCTCGGTGAAATACCGCGGCATCTTCATCAACGACGAGGACTGGGGCCTCTACCGCTGGGCGAAGGAGAATTTCGAAAAGGAGCTGGGCAACGTCGGCCCGAAGACCTACGAGAAGGTGTGCGAACTGCTGCTCCGCCTGCAGGCGAACTACCTGGCCCCGGCGATGCACGATGCGACGACGGCCTTCTACAAAATACCCGAAAACAAAGCGATCGCCGACCGTTACGCCATCGCCGTCGGCTCGTCGCACTGCGAACCGCTGGGGCTGAACACCGCCAGCGAATGGGATTCGAAGACGATGGGCGAATGGGACTACGTGAACAACCGGGCCGGAGTGGACCGGGTGCTGAAGGAGCGCGTCGAGACCTCGGCGCCCTATGAGAACGTCTACACGCTGGCCCTGCGGGGTCTGCACGACCGGGCGATGGCCGGCAGCGAGGACCTCGACGCACGGAAGGCCACCATGCAGGAAGCCCTGCTGGCGCAGCGGCAGATTCTGGCAGACGTGCTGGGCAAACCCGCGGAGGAGATTCCGCAGGTGTTCACGCCCTACAAGGAGGTGCTCGACGTCTACAACCGGGGATTAGAGCTCCCCGACGACGTGACGATCATCTGGCCCGACGACAACTACGGCTACATGAAACGCCTGAGCAGCCCCGCGGAGCAGAAACGCTCCGGACGTTCGGGCGTCTACTACCATTCGTCCTATCTGGGCCGTCCGCACGACTACCTGTGGATGAACACCACCTCGCCGACGCTGATGTACGAGGAGCTGCGCAAAGCCTACGACTCGACGGCCGACCGCGTATGGCTGCTGAACGCCGGCGACATCAAATCGTGTGAATTTGCGGTCGATTTCTTCCTGGCGATGGCCTGGGACATCGACTCGTTCGATTTCCGGCGGGCCGCGGATTACCGCGCCGAGTGGATGAGCGGCCTGCTGGGCCGGGAGTATTTCGACCGGTTCCGGGAGATTTCCGACACGTTCTACCACCTCGCATTCGTCCGCAAGCCCGAATTCATGGGCTGGGGCTACCAATGGGCCACGGACAAGCACGGCAAGGAGCGGAATACGGACACCGATTTCTCCTTCACCAATTACTGCGAAGCCGATCGACGGCTCGAAGACTACGCACGGATTGCCGGGCAGGTCGACGCGCTGATGAACCGGATGCCCGAAGCGAACAAAGCGTGCTTCTACCAGGTGCTCTACTATCCGGTAAAGGCGTGCGAACTGCTCAACCGCATGGTGCTCCGCGGACAGCAGAACCGCCGGTATGCCACGCAGCAGCGTGCCGCGACCGATGCGCTGGCCGCCGAAAGCCGCATGTGCCACGACAGCCTGCAGATCATCACGGCGGGCTACAACGCCCTGCTCGGCGGCAAGTGGAACCACGTGATGACAATGAAGCAGGGATTCGCCGCATCCTATTTCCAGCTCCCGGAACTGCGGAGCGCACAGCTCGCAGCGCAGGCCCGGCTGGAAATACAGGCCGAAGGCGAGGATGTGATGAAAGGGCTGCGGAGCTTCCACATGCTCCCGACATTCAACACATTCCTGCGCCGTTCCCATTTCGTGGACGTTTACAACAAGGGCGGCGAACCGCTGCAATGGAGCGTTTCCGCCAGCGACGACTGGATCGTGCCGAGCCGCACGGCTGGCACGACCCGCACCGAGGAGCGTATCGAGGTGTCGGTGGACTGGACGAAAGTTCCCGTCGGAGACGAGGTGTCGGGCTGTCTGACAATCGCCGCCGCAAACGGAGAGAGCCGCCGCGTACTGGTCTCGGTGTTCAACCCGGCCTCCCCCACCCGCGAGGAGTTGCAGGGATTGTACGTCCAGCACAACGGATACATTTCGATCCCGGCGGCGGATTTCCACCGCAAGCGTGAGAACGACGTGATTCGCATCCGTCCCGTCCCGAACCTCGGCGTCGAGAACACGGCGCTCCAGCTGGGCGACCCGACCCTGCCGAAGCAGAACACCCGGCGACGCGAAGTGCCCTGCGTGGAATACGATTTCTACACGTTCGAGCAGGGTTCCGTAGACGTTTACACCTACGTGCTGCCGACCTTCGTGATCAGCGCCGACCGGGGATATGCCGGACACGAGGCGACAAACCTCGAGACCCAATACGGAGTCTGCATCGACGAAGGCCCGGTGATGAACCCCTCGACCTCGTCGATCGAATATGCGCAGATCTGGTACGAGAGCGTACTGCGGAATTGCCGGGTGAACAAAACGACGCTCCACATCGGCAAACCCGGCAGGCACACGCTGAAAATCCTCTGCGGCGACGCCGGCACGGTGCTTCAGAAGATCGTGCTGGATTTCGGCGGCATGCAGCGTTCCTACCAGGGACCGCCGCCCACCCGCGCCGAGGTGCAATGAAAAAAGGAACGATCCGGATTTTCGGATCGTTCCTTTTTTTCAGGACGGCAGGAAACGTCACTCCGGACGTCCGGGAACGGGGTCCCCGGGCGTCGTGACGGCCGGATCGTAAACGGCGACCCCGACACGCGAGTCGGCACAGCCGTAATAGAGATACCACCGGGACTTGAAATAGACCAGCCCCTCGATGAAGACCGTCCCGTCCTTGTACTGGCCGCTCTTCTCGAAACCGTCCACCGGACGGAAGAACGGCACGTCGAGGCGTCCGATCACCTTCCCGGGCTCCTGCGCGTCGAAAAGAATCTGTCCGGCGGAGTAGGTACGCGCGGGATAGCGTTTGTCCCGCCCCTCGCCGAGCCGGTTCTGGCCGTTGTAAAGCAGCAGAATACCCTTGTCGGTCAGCAGCGCCGGAGGACCGCACTCGGTCAGGGCGCTGTCGAAATAACCCTCGCGCGGATAGACCACCCCTTTCAGATTCCCGTTCGCATCCAGTTCCGGAGTCCAGTCGATCAGGTTGTCCGACGTGGCGATGTTGACCATCCGTTCGCCCCAGTACATCATATACTTTCCGTTCACGCGCGTGATGACCAGCCGGTCGCCGTCGAGCTTCGTCACGATCGACCCCGACTTGCTCTTCAGGTCGCGGAAACGTCCGTCGTAAGCCTTGGCGAATGCCGGTCCGTGCTTCGTCCATGTCACCAGGTCGCGCGACGTGGCCACGCTGAGCCGCGGGATGCGGCGGTTCCACGAGGTGTAGAGCATCACATAGGTTCCGTCTTCGGTGACGGCCACGCGGGGGTCTTCGCAACCGCCCGGCCAGTCGCACTCCTTCATCCCGTCCTCGGCCGGAAAGAGCACCGGAGCGCGTCCGAGACGCATCGTCACGCCGTCCGCGCTCCGGGCCAGCCCGATACGCGACGTGCGTTTGCCGATGCCTGTCGCCGAATTGTCCTCGGCGCGGAAGAGCACGCAAATCTCCCCGTCCCTGACGGTTGCGGCAGGATTGAACGTGTCGCTCTCCATCCATCCGACCGAATCCTTACGCATCGGACAGAAGAACCGGACCTGCGAATCGGGCAGGATGACGGGATTGGCACCCGCAGGCCGGACAAACCCGCCCAGCGCCCATTCCGGCAGCCGGTTTTCAGTCATCCCGGGCTCCGCGGCCGAAGCACGGTCCGCACCGCCGCAAACGAGGACGGAGAGCCCGGAAGCCGCCAGCAGCATTCTGAATAATTTTTTCATGGAATCTGGTTTTAAGTTTGGTTCCCCCGGGTCGGTTTTCCTGCGCCCACACGCTTTTCCCGAGGTATCCGCCGGTTTTTTCGTGACCGGCAAATCTGTTACAAGATACGAAAAAACGAGGAAAAATAAAAGCGGTTTCCGCAGGTAAATTCACCCATTTCAATCCATATTCCGCGAAATGCGCCGGTCGATCCGGCCCATAAACAAACAGAGTTGTAACTTTTTAAGCTACAACTCTGTCTGAAAGCGGACGGGATGTCCCGTCCGGGGATTCGAACGATGTGCGGCGGGTGTGCCGCGGTCATCGGAAACTATTCGTACTGGCCGGATTTCAGCCGTTCGACCTCCTCGCGCGACAGGAACCGCCAGGCTCCGCGTTTGAGGTTCTTCTTCGTCAGGCCCGCATAGTAGACCCGATCGAGTTTCGTGACCGTATAACCCAGGAACTCGAAGATGCGGCGCACGATGCGGTTGCGGCCCGAGTGAATCTCGATACCCACCTCCTGCTTGTTCTCCTTGACGTAGGAAATCTCGTCGGCGAATATCTCGCCGTCCTCGAGCGTGATGCCCTCGGCGATTTTGTCCATGTCGGCACGCGTCAGGGGCTTGTCGAGCGTCACCTGATAGATTTTCTTCTTCTGGTAGGAAGGGTGCGTGAGCTGCTTCGTCAGGTCGCCGTCGTTGGTGAACAACAGCAGTCCGAGGCTGTTCTTGTCCAGACGCCCAACGGGGTAGATACGCTCCGTGCAGGCGCCGTCGACCAGTTCCATCACCGTCTTTCCGGCATGCGGATCGTCCAGCGAGGTGACATAGCCCTTGGGCTTGTTCAGCACCAGATAGACCTTCTTCTCGCCCTGCACGCGGCTGTCGTTGAATTTCACCTCGTCGGTGGGCAGCACCTTGGTTCCCAGCACGGTCACAATCTGGCCGTTGACCGACACGAGGCCCGCCGTGATGAAATCGTCGGCCTCGCGGCGCGAACAGATGCCCGACTGGGCCAGGAAACGGTTCAGGCGGATTTCGCCCGTCTGCTTGGCGGGATCGTATTTCGGATACGGCGCCGGTTTGTCGTCGTGTTTCCGGAATCCGCCGGGCTTATAGGGTTTGTCGGTGAATTTCTTGTCGCCGAATTTCTTATCTCCGAACTTTTTGGGACCGAATTTCTTCTCGCCGTAGGCGGGTTTTTCACCGTAACGCGGCTTCTCGCCGAACGTGCGCCGGGGGCGGTCGCCCTCCTCGCGGCGGGGACGCTCATTGTCGTCGAAACTGCGACGCGAGCGGTCGTTGTTGTCGTCGAAATTACGACGGGGACGCTCGTTCTCGTCAAAGGAACGGCGCGGACGGTCATTATCGTAACGGGGTTTATCGCCGAAGGTCCGGGGTTTGTCACCGAACGTGCGGCGGGGCTTGTCGCCGTCGAAAGAGCGGCGCGGACGGTCATTGTCGTCGAAATTGCGGCGGGGGCGCTCACCCTCCTCACGGCGGGGACGCTCACCCTCTTCGCGGCGGGGGCGTTCGAAAGCCGGACGGTTGTCGGCCGTGAAATGGGGGTTGTACGAAGCCCGGCGTTCGGGCTGGTGGTCATGGGACGGCTGCTCCGAATCGGCAGCATCTCGCTGCAAACGCGGGCGACGCTCGACACGCTCCGCCGTAGCAACTACGGTGCGCTTGCGCTTGTCGCGTCCGAAGCGTTCGAGCACCGGGGTCGAGTCGTTTTTGGGATCTTTCATCGTTTCTATTCTACTAATAAAGTGTCGGGCCGCAGGAGCGGGCGGAGCACCGGGATTCTGCCGGTGAAGCGCCTGTCCGGGCCGGTTTTACCCGGCAAAGGTAATCCATTTTTCCGGAATACAACACATTACGTGCCCGATTTCGACCGTTTTCGGAATAATTGCGCCGGAGCGGACGAAAACCGCTGTTTTTGCCCTATCTTTGCGCAGAAAAAGCGCCCCGGAGCACGGGAGCCGCCCGACAGCAATACGATCCTGCGTTATGACCATGAACCGCGAAATACTGCGCATCGCGCTCCCCAATATCGTCTCGAACATCACCGTACCCCTGATGGGCATCGTCTCGACGGCCATCGCAGGGCATTGGGGCGCCGACTCCGCGGCCACGATCGGCGCACTGGCCATCGGCGTGTCGATCTTCAATTTCATCTACTGGAACTGCTCGTTCGTGCGAATGGGCACCAGCGGGCTCACGGCACAGGCGTTCGGCGCCGGGGATTTCCGCGAATGCACCAACATGCTGGTTCGGGCACTGTCGGTGGCGGCGGTGATGGGCGTGCTGACGGTCCTGCTGCAATACCCCCTGGGCGAACTGGCGCTGTGGGCTATGAACGGCAGCCAGATGACCCGCGATTATTTCTACGCCCGCATCTGGGCCGTGCCGGCGGGCATCATCCTGTTCGGCTTCAACGGCTGGTTCACGGGGATGCAGAACGCCATCTTCCCGATGCTGACGGCCATCACGGTCAACGTCGTGCACATCCTCTGCAGCCTCTGGTTCGCATTCGGAATGGACATGGGTATCGTGGGCATCGCCTACGCTTCGGTGATCGCCCAATGGACGGGCGTGGGACTCTCGGCGCTGCTGCTCATGGCCAAATACCGGCAGCTGCTCACCTCGGTCCGCTGGTCCGAGGTGCTGGATTTCAAACCCCTGAAGACCTTTTTCATCATCAACCGCGACATCATCCTCCGCACGTTCTGCATCGTGGCCGTCTACACCTTCTTCACCGGTGCGTCGGCCCGCATGGGCGATCCCGCGCTGCTGGCCGTGAACACCCTGCTGCTGCAGCTCTTCACGCTCTTCTCTTACATGAACGACGGATTCGCCTACGCCGCGGAAGCGCTCACGGGCAGGTTTATCGGCGCCCGCGACGGCGTGTCGCTGCGCGACTGCCTGCGGAGGTGCATCGCCTGGGGAACGCTCGTATCGGTGGTTTTCGTGGGCATCTACCTCGTCTGGTGGCGCGACCTGGTGGGTGTGTTCATCGATCCCGCGGCGCCCAACGCCGGGGTGATCGAGGAGCTGGCGGGACGCTACATCGTCTGGATCATCCTCATTCCCATCGCCTCGGCCATGCCCTTCATCATGGACGGCATCATGGTCGGCGCCACCGAAACGCGCGTCATGCGCGACTCGATGTTCTGGTCCACGGCAGCCTATTTTGCCATCTACTACGCCTGCTACCCGCTGATCGGCAACAACGCCCTCTGGCTGGCCTTCACGCTCTACATGTTCCTGCGCGGAGTGATTCAGTATTTCATGACCCATCGACTGAGGAGCATCCTCGAAAAAGTCCCTGTCTGACATGACGCTGTCCGAAGAACTGCTCTACATCAAATACGTCCGGCTGAAGGAGGACGCCGAACGGCCCGACGCCTATCCCTACACGGTTCCGGCGCTGGCGAATTTCAGCAGCCTGCGGTTCCGCAAACCCGTGACCTTCATCGTCGGCGAAAACGGCATGGGAAAATCGACACTGCTCGAAGCAATCGCCGTGAAGGCGGGATTCAATGCCGAGGGCGGTTCGCGCAATTTCAATTTCGCCACGCGGCCGTCGCATTCGCAGCTCTGCGAACAGATCGTCCTGGGCCGGGGCCTTTCGCCCCGCGACGGTTATTTCCTGCGTGCCGAGAGTTTCTACAACGTGGCTTCGGAACTGGAGCAGATTGCCGACGGGGTGCTCCAATACTACGGCGACCGGTCGCTTCACAACCAGTCGCACGGCGAGAGCGTCCTCTCGCTG
This sequence comes from Alistipes sp. Zagget8, assembly GCA_001941065.1. GTDB lineage: Bacteria > Bacteroidota > Bacteroidia > Bacteroidales > Rikenellaceae > Alistipes. The sequence goes on along the minus strand of MSHJ01000005.1, from coordinate 380,691 downwards.
CTCAGCCACCGCCTCTTCGGCAACGAGCTCTACATCTTCGACGAGCCCGAAGCCGCGCTGTCGCCCTCGCGACAGATGTACCTGCTGTGCCGGATGAAACAGCTTGTCGAGCGGGGTTCGCAGTTCATCGTCAGCACCCACTCGCCGATCGTGATGGCCTATCCCGGGGCGGAAATCTACGAAATCACGGACGACGGACTGCAGCTCACCGGGCTGGAACAGACCTCCCACTACATGCTGATGAAACGGTTCGTCCTCGACCCCGCAAGCCTCCTGCGGCAGCTGGATGCGGACGGAGAATAGACCCCTCCCAAAATACGAAACGCCCCGGAAGCATCGGACTTCCGGGGCGTTTGCATAAACCCGTATTTATTTGCCGATGTTGTTCACCACACGGCGGCAGTCGCGCGTCCGCACGGCCGGATATTTCGGATGGGCGGGCGACGGAGAGGCCGTCATGTTGTTCAGCCGCAGGTTCTCGACATCCACGGCGTCGACGGCGTAGGTATGGTACGGCATGTCGGCGCCGTCCCAGCCGATGGTTCCCTGGTTGAAAAAGACATTCTGCGCATTCTCGATATAGAAAACCGGAATATCGGCGGCATAGAGTTCCCGCTTGGGATCGACGTTCAGCCGCAGGTCGTAGTTGCCGCCGGCAACCTCCTCGATGGCGCTCTTACGCAACTTGAATTCGAAATTGTTGAAATAGATATTCTGCAACTGGGTCTGCTTGTCGGCGATCATCACCACGGAATTCTCACCCACGCAGGTGATGTTGTTGAAATAGATGTTGCGGATGACACCCAGCTGCTGTTTCTCGGGTACGAGGACCATCGCCGTCATGTTGATCGGCTCGCCCTGGCCCCACCAGTCGCCCGTATGCAGGCGCGTCTCGATGCGGATGTTCGTGAAAGTCATGTTCTCCAGCGAGCAGGCGTCGCTGACCGAAATGTTGATGCCGCGGTTCGAATCGAAAATCGAGATGTTCGAAAAGTTGTAGTTCGACATCGGATTCTGGTCGTGGCCCCCGATGCGGATGCCGCTCGACCGCGACTGGAGGATGCAGTTCGAAACGTTGATGTTGGTCGAAGGCTTGCGGATGTCCTTGAACCCCGGGTCGCCGTGGTGCTCGCCGTAACCGGCCAGCACGATGGCATCGTCGCCGCATTTGAAAAAGCAGTCCGAGATGTTGACGTTGCTACAGGAGATAACATCGACGCCGTCGCTATTGGGAATCAGCAGGTTGTTGTCGATCCGCAGGCCGCGGATCTTCACCCCGTCACAGTGGACGATCACGAAGCACCAGTAGGGCGAATCGACGCATTTGAAATCCTCCAGCGCCACGTCGGTGCACTCGCTGAAGACGATCATCTGGTGATAACGGTCCTTCGGATAGAGGGGACCGTCGCCCAGCCCCTCGGCGACCTTGCGGAAGCCGAGTCCCTGACGGGTCTGGCGGCGCTGGTCGTCGCCGATGACCTTGGCCGCCCCCGGTTCCATGAATTCCATGCCCCGGCCGTTGATCAGGCCGTTGCCCGTGATCGAGACGTTCGACGCCTTCTCGGTATAAAAAATACCCGCCAGTTCGCGGTTGTGGCGCTGGTACTGCGTAAGATCGAGCGTGGCGAGCAATTCGGCACCCGTTTCCATCCGGAATTCGACGTTCGAACGCAGGTTGAGCGTGCCGACCAGATAAACACCGGCGGGAACGAGCACCACGCCGCCGCCGTCGGCATGACAGCGGTCGATGGCCTGTTGGATATGCGCCGTGGCAAGGGTCTGTCCGTCGGCCGGTGCGCCGAACGACCTGACATCGTAAACGGCTGCCGAAGCGGAAAGGCAGGCCGTGCAAAGGAAGATTAAGAAAAGTACTGACTTTTTCATCGGTTGGTATTTTATTGTATATTCGCTGCAAGGGACCGTACCGCAGGACGGCAGGTCATTCCCTGATGCAAAATTACCGGTTCTGCAGATGTAAATATAGTATTAAAATATCTGTTTCCTACACTCCCTGTTTTTCCAACGCGCCTCGTTCACTCCACTGAAAGTGCTGCTAAACCCACTAAAACAGGGTTTAAGAACCATCGCAGAACATCTGCCGATTAATTATATTACATTCGCAGATGTTAAAATAGTATCATCCTATGCTATGAGAGTGTTCGTCACGCCTTTGTCTTCATCGTAATTTTGCAGATGAACAAAGGTCCGAACCACCTGCCTTCCGGTCGCAGCCCGAACCGGCCGCGGCAGAGGTGAGTACCTATTTATAAAATACCGATTAATGTCCAAATAACCTAAACCACTAACATCATGAAAAAAATCGGACTATTCTTAATCTGCTGTCTGATGTGTGCAGGCCCGGCTTCGGCCCAGCAGGTGAACATCACAGGCGTAGTCACCGACGCCAACGACGGCTCGCCGCTGATCGGCGTGACGGTCCTGGTCGAAGGCACCACGACAGCGACCACCACCGACTACAAGGGCGCCTATGCGATCAACGCCAAGAAAGGCGACGTGCTGGCTTTCACCTATGTGGGAAAGACCCGCGAGACGGTGAAAATCTTCGCCCAGAAAGTCGTAAACGTCAAGATGGTGGACGACACCAACACACTCGACGACGTGGTGGTCATCGGCTACGGCACGATGAAGAAACGCGACGTGACGGGTTCCGTCAGCCAGGTCAAAGGCGACAACCTCATCAAGGGCAACCCCTCGCTGAGCGTAAACAGCGCCCTGCAGGGCAAAATGGCCGGCGTACAAGTGCGCCAGAACGACGGAGCACCGGGGGGGGGAATTTCGATACACGTGCGCGGAGCCAACTCCTTCAGCACCGATACGCAGCCGCTCTATGTCATTGACGGACTCCCCTATGGCGGCGGCAGCAAGGCTCCCGACACCGGCCTTTCGGGCACCGGCTCCAGCTCCAACCCGCTGGCCAACATCAACCCCAACGACATCGAGTCGATCGAGGTGCTGAAAGACGCCTCTTCGACGGCCATCTACGGTTCGCGCGGCGCCAACGGCGTGGTCATCATCACCACCAAGCAGGGCCGCAACGGCAAGGACAACATCACCTTCTCCTCGAATTTCAGTTTCTCGAAAGTGGCCAAGAAAATCGACGTGCTCGACCCCGTGACCTACGCCCGCTACATCAACGAGCAGACCCTCAATTCGAACCCCGACGGTCAGCTGCCCTACCGCGGCGAATGGTACTACTCGTTCGACACGAACAACCAGATTATCACCTCGTCGGGCAAATATTCGCCCGCTCCCGAGGATTTCCTCCGCCCGGGAGTCTACACCGACGAATACGGCAACACCGACACGGTCGGTTCGACCGACTGGCAGGACGCCATCTTCCAGACCGGATTCACCCAGGAATACAACGTCAGCATCGACGGCGGCAACGAAAAGGGCGGCTACCTGCTCTCGTTCAACTACACCGACCAGACGGGTATCATCGTCGGCTCGGGCTACAAGCGTTACGCCGTGCGTTCGAACCTCTGGCGCAAGATGCGCGACTGGCTCGAAGTGGGTCTGAACACCAACTACACCAATTCGGTGACCAATTTCGTCAACTCCTCGACCTCGGGCGGCGACGGCGTGATCTACTCGGCGCTGGTATTCCCGCCGACCTACGACGCCACGATCAACACCCAGGAGGACAACGAGCTCAACTGGCTCGCCGCCAACCCCTATGTTTATGTCCGCGAGGCATTCGACGAATACCGCGCCAACAACGTCTACCTCTCGTCGTATGTCGAAGCAACGCTTTACAAGGGTCTCAAACTGCGTGAGAACATCGGTTTCAGCTACTCGGGCAACGACCGCAACATGTACTACAACCGCCTGACCCGTCAGGGTTACAAACCCACGAACGGCACCGGCGGCCAGGGCACCAGCTGGTCGCAGGGATTCACCTCGGAGACGCTGCTCTCCTATCACAAGGAATTCAACGACGCCCATACCATCGACGCCGTGGCCGGTATCACGTTCGAGGAGTCGCACTGGAAATACAACAACATGTCGGCTTACGACTTTCCCTCGGACCTGACCCTGATGTGGGACATGAGCGCCGGCATGAAAACCTATCCCCTTTCGTCGGGACGCGGCAAAAGCCGCATGCAGTCGAACCTGGCCCGCCTGAACTACTCGTACAAGGGCAAATACATGGCCACCGTATCGTACCGCGCCGATGGATCGAGCGTCTTCGTCGAAGGCAACAAGTACGCGCATTTCTTCTCGGGAGCCCTCGCATGGCGCCTGTCGGACGAATCGTGGATCAAGAGCCTCAACGTCTTCGACGACCTGAAACTGCGCCTGAGCTACGGCCAGACCGGCAACCAGGGCATCGGCACCTACGCCACGCTGCCCGCCATGTCGGTGTCGAGCTACCCGCTGGGCGGCACGCTGACCCCGGGCTTCGCCGAGCAGACCTGGAAAGGCCCGATCAACAAGGACCTGAAATGGGAGACCACCGACCAGTTCAACGCCGGTCTGGACATCTCGCTGGCCAAAGGCAAGGTCAATTTCGTGATCGACTACTACTATAAACGCACCAACGACCTGTTGCAGAAAGTGAGCATCGAGACCAACTCGGGTTACACCCAGATGGCTGTCAACAGCGGCCACGTCACCAACGAGGGTCTCGAAATCTCGGGTACCTTCCACCCCTTTGCCCGCCAGGATTTCGGCTGGCAGATCGATGCCAACATCTCGTTCAACCGCAACAAGATCGGCGGTCTCACGGGTGACCAGTACGGAAGCAACTTCATCAACAACGTCTCGAACGTCTTCATCCAGCGCAACGGCTGCCCGATCGGCACCATCGTGGGATTCGTCGAGGACGGCTTCTACGACAACATCGCCGAGGTCCGCGCCGACCCACAGTACGCCAACGTTTCGCAGGCCGACGCCGAAGCGATGATCGGCGAGATCAAATACCGCGACTACACGGGCGACGGAGCCATCACCGACGCCGACAAGCGCGTGATCGGCGACACCAATCCCGATTTCACCTACGGCCTGACCAACACGCTGCGCTACAAGAATTTCACCCTGAGCTTCTTCTTCCAGGGCACTTACGGAAACGACATCGTCAACGCCAACACCATCGCCAACAACACCAGTTCGTCGATGACCGGCATCCAGAACATCACCCGCGAGCAGTACGACACGCGCTGGACGGCCGAGAACGCCGCCAACGCCCGGTGGCCCAAACCGATCGAGGCGGGTTACAAACGCGAATGGAAATTCTCGAACCGCTACATCGAGGACGGATCGTACCTGCGCCTGAAGAACATCTCGCTGGGCTACACATTCTTCCCCAAATGGAAGGGCATCAAGTCGATCAACGTCTACGCCAGCGCCCAGAATCTCTTCACCGTCACGGGCTACAGCTGGTACGATCCCGACGTGAACGCTTACGGCAGCGACGTGACCCGTCAGGGCGTCGACCTCTACTCGTACCCCAGCAGCCGCGTCTATTCGTTCGGCCTGAAGCTGACTTTCTAACCGTAAAAACCGAAACGCAATGAAAACGAATAAAATCAAGAATATCCTGCTGGCCTGCGCTGCGGGTGTGCTTCTCTCGACAGGTCTCAGCTCCTGCCAGGATTGGCTCAAAGAAGAGACCTACGATTTCACCCAGCCCGACGACATCGAGGATTCGGACGCCGGGGCTACCCAATGGCTGATCGGCTGTTACAGCCGCCTCAGCACGCTGTTCAACGGAAACACCTTCCCGATGGTGTGGCTTTACGACGAGGATTACCTCACGGGCCCCAGCTGGGCTTTCGGCACGCTCGGCGCCGGTAATTTCCAGAACAACGGCAATGTCAACAGCATGTGGACCGGACTTTACGAACTGATTCACCGCTGCAACTACTCGACCTACATGGTCAACCAGATGGGCAACGTCGATCCGCGCCTGAAGACCGCCATTCTCGGCGAGATGAAATTCCTGAAGGCATGGAGTTATTTCCAGTTGGTCCGCGCATTCGGCCCTATTCCCGTGCGCAAGCAGTCGATCAGCGAAACGGGCGAGCGCAATGTACCCCGCAGTTCGGTGGAAGATGTTTACGGCTATATCATCGAACTGCTCGACGACGCGAAAGTCGAGTGCTACAAGAACACCGACAAAGAGTATGTGGCAGGGCGCGTAACGGCCGGTACGGCTGCGGGTCTCGAAGCCAAGGTCTACGCCACGATGGCCGCAGGCGCCATGCCCGAAGGCACGCAGCTCTGGGTGCGCGGCGGCAAGCCGTGGAGCGGCGAAGGCTCGGCGAAAGCCTACACCGATCCCCAGAAGCTCACCTATGCGAAGCACCAGCTCGACGGCTACGAAGCCTTCGACCCGATGGAGTGCTACACACAGGCTTACGAAATCGCCGACAAGGTGATGACCGGCGAATACGGCACCTATGAGCTGCGTCCCTTCGAGGAGATCTGGAAGCGGGCCAACTGCTATGGACCCGAACAGCTGTGGAGCATTCAGGGCTACTCGTCCGACACGCGCTACTGCGAATATTTCTCCTATCACATCTGCGGCATCGAGGACAGCAACGGCCTGATTTCCGACGGTATGTGGTACGGCGGTCGCGACCACTGGTACAAGATGGCCGAAAGCAAGGACCTGCGCGTACTCGATGGCATCCGCCACCGCTGGCAGCGCACCTGGGACCTCACTTTCGCCCAGTACTACCCCAACAACCAGGAGTGGAATAAAAAAGTGGATGACAAGGAACCTCCCTTCGACGACGGCCTGACGTATGCCTGCCCGCAGTTCGACACCTACTACCTGGCCTACCCGACCAAGTACCTCGACCGCTCGGACCGCACCGTCACACAGGGCGACGCCTTCTGGCCGCTGCTCCGCTACGCCGACATCGTACTGATCTATGCCGAGGCATACGCCGAGGTCAACGGCACCGCCGACGGCAAGGCTCTCGCGGCCCTGAACTCGGTGCGCACCCGCAGCAACGCCACATCGCGCGAACTCACGGGACAAGACAACGTTTCGAACATCGTGGATTTCCGTTCGAGCGTGCTCGAGGAGCGTGCCCTCGAACTCTTCTGCGAAGGCGACCGCCGCTGGGACCTGATCCGCTGGGGCGTCTACGTCGAGGTGATGAGCGCCATCGGCGGCAACGACGAGATCGGCACCTACAAGACCCGTCAGTCGAAACACACCCTCTTCCCGATCCCTTCGAGCGAAATGGACACCAACGCCTCGATCACCGAGAACAATCCGGGCTGGAACTAATAACCTTAAACCGATTTAAAACCGACATATTATGAAACTTACGTGGTTAACCTATACGACTGCCGCCGTGCTGGCCGCCTGTGCGGCAATCTCGTGCAGCGACGTGGTCAACATCGACGAAGGCTGGGACCCGGACAACGTCTCGACCGGCGCCCCGTCGATCCGCAAGATCGCCGCATCGGCCGACACGTCGACCGTCATCACGACGGCGGCGCTCAACCAGTCGATCACCATCTTCGGCGACAACCTCACCGACCTCGAATCGGTGACGATCAACGACCTCTCACTCGACCTGACGCAGGTTTACGCCAAACGCCACCGCCTCGAACTGGTCGTGCCGCGCAAACTCCCCGGAGAGGTGAACAACACGCTGCGCATCGTCACCAAACGCGGCGAGGTATCGGCCGCGCTGAACGTGACGCTGCCCGAACTGGTCATCAACGGCTTCAAGAACGATTTCGCCGCCGACCGCGACACGGTGCAGGTCGTGGGCAGCGATTTCGACCTCTACCTGATCGACTCGATCAACGCCAAGCTGACCTTCAACGGACAGCCTGTCAAGATGATCGGCTGCAACGCCACGTCGTTCGGCGTCGCAATTCCGGCCGGAACGCCCACCGACAGGGCCTCGTACCTGACCATCGAGACCCCCGAACTGACGACGCCCGTCGAGATTCCCTTCCGCGAACCGGGCATTCCGATCCTCACCAACGACGAGCGCACCTGGGTGAACGGATGGTGGGCCACGGGTATCACGTCGATGAACGACATCTCTCCCGAGGAGTTCTACTATCAGCCGCTGTTCAAGTGGGTGACCTGGATCAAAAAGAATTTCCCCGGCACGTGGGGTTATGAAAACTACATGATCACCCATTTCTGGCTCGACAGCTCGGCCGCCGACCTGCTGGCCAATCCCGAAAAATGGTGTGTGAAGATGGAGATCAACAACCCGTCGGGTACGCCTCTGGCCCGCTACATCCGGTTGGGTGCCGCCGAGAGCGAGGATGCCGGCAAGTTCTATATGTGGGACCCCGCAAGTTCGAACAACGGCGTGGCGCTCAACACGATGGGCGAATGGCAGACCGTGCAGCTGGAGGTGACAGACCTCTTCCCGCCGCTCGAGGAAAACGGCCAGAAAACCTGCCTCAAGATTGCAACGGATCCTTACAACAATACGGACCAGTACAACAATTTCAAGATCGCCGCACAGCGCGAGACCGCCGGCGACATGGAGTTCTACCTCTGGAACATCCGTTTCGTGAAGAAGATCGAAACCAAATAGCGAAGCCGGGGCGCAGCGCCGCGAACGCCTGCGCCCCGGTTTTTCCGATACCCTGACACATTCATTCCATACGACATGACGAACACTTTATTCGACAACCGTTTACACGCCCTGCGCGAGGAGCACGACCGGCTTCTGGAGCGTGAAAACGAACCTCTGCTGCCCGGAAACGGGATTTACGAACGGTACAGATTTCCGGTGCTGACGCGTGACCACACGCCGCTGGAGTGGCGCTACGACCTCTCGCCCGAACGCAACCCCTACTGCATGGAACGTTTCGGCATCAACGGCACGTTCAACGCCGGGGCCATGTTCCACGACGGCAAATACGTGCTGGCGGTGCGCGTCGAAGGCAACGACCGCAAATCGTTCTTCGCCATCGCCGAGAGCCCCAACGGCATCGACAATTTCAGGTTCCGGAAATATCCGGTCCGGATGCCCGAAACCGGCGATCCCGACACGAACGTCTACGACATGCGCCTGACGGCCCACGAGGACGGGTGGATTTACGGCATCTTCTGCACCGAACGCAAGGACCTCACGGCCCCGGACGACCTCTCGGCAGCGGTCGCCTCCGCAGGCATCGCCCGCACGAAGGACCTCGAACACTGGGAACGCCTCCCCGACCTGAAAAGCCCCGGACAGCAGCGCAACGTGGTGCTCCACCCGGAGTTCGTCGACGGTAAATACGCGCTCTACACCCGTCCGCAGGACAGCTTCATCGACGCCGGCAACGGTGGCGGCATCGGCTGGGCGCTCATCGACGACATCACCCGCGCCGAGGTCGGCGAGCAGAAGATCATCAACGGCCGCCACTATCACACCGTCAAGGAGATGAAGAACGGCGAAGGCCCCCACCCGATCCGCACGCCGCGCGGATGGCTGCACCTGGCCCACGGCGTGAGGATGTGCGCCGCAGGTCTGCGCTATGTGCTCTACCTCTACGTCACGGCGCTCGACGACCCCACGCGGGTCATCGCCGAACCGGCCGGATATTTCATGGCCCCGTTGAGCGGAGAGCGCGTGGGCGACGTCTCGAACGTGCTCTTCAGCAACGGCTGGATCGCCGATCCCGACGGCCGTGTGCTGATCTACTACGCCTCGTGCGACACCCGCATGCACGTAGCCGTATCGTCCGTCGACCGGCTGCTGGACTATTGCTTCAACACGGTGCCCGACGGCTTCCGCAGCGCCGCCTCGGTCGAAACGCTCTGCAAGCTGATCGACAGCAACGAACCTTTCAAACAACGCTAAATCATCGATGAAACATCTTCTGACCCTCGCAGCGGGCACCGCCCTGCTGACTGCGGCCTGCTCCGGGCCGGAACACCGTCCTTCGGACCCGCAGGCGAACAAAGCCGCCTGCGCCCTTTACGAACGTCTTTTCGAACTCCGTGACCGGGGCGTCATGCTCGGACAGCAGGACGCCCTGGCCTACGGACACCAGCGTTACGAACCGGGATTTTCGGACGTTTACGACATGACGAGCGACTACCCCGCAGTCGTCGGCTGGGAGATCGGCCACGTCGAACTGGGCGCACCGTACAGCCTCGACTCGGTCTATTTCGACGACATCCGCCGGGGAATCGCCGCAACGGCGGCCCGCGGAGGCATCTCGACCATCAGCTGGCACGGCGACAACATCCTTACCGGCGGTTCGACGTGGGACTGCTCGCGCAACGACGTGGTCGCATCCATCCTGCCGGGCGGATCGCATCACGACGAATACCTCGCGCAACTGGACCGCGTGGCGGATTTCCTCCTGTCGCTGAAAGATGCACAGGGCGGGGCGATTCCCGTCGTGTTGCGTCTCTACCACGAGCAGACCCGTTCATGGTTCTGGTGGGGCGCCGATTTCGCAACGCCCGACGAATACAAGGCATTGTGGCGGATGACCGTCGGCCATCTGCGCGACACGCGCGGCGTACACAACGTCCTCTACGGCTACTCCCCGACCGACGTCGAGGACGAAGCCGGTTATCTCGAGCGCTATCCCGGCGACGAATGGGTGGACGTGGTCGGCTTCGACCTCTACCATTTCGGCTCGGATGCGGCCGCCACGGAGCACTACATGGCCAATATGCAGCGCAACCTGCAAATCGTCGCCGACTACGCCGCACGCTCGGGCAAACTGCCCGTGATGGCCGAGACCGGCATGGAAGGGATTCCCGTGACGGATTATTTCACCCGCGTCGTGGCTCCGGTCATCGAACCTTCGGGCATGGCGTGGATACTCTTCTGGCGCAATGCCTGGGAACCCGACAAACCCGGCCATTTCTACCTCCCCTACAAAGGCCATGCGGCCGAAGGCGATTTCAAGGCCTTCATTGCCGACGACCGAATTCTGATGAACCAAGACATACGATGATGAAACGAATTCTCACCATAGCCGCAGCGCTGCTTCTGGGCGGCGCGGGTTACGCACAGAAAACCATAAGCGTGAAATCGCCCGACGGGCAGATTCGCATGACGGTCCGCGTGGACCGGAAATCGCTGCCTGAATACGACGTATTCTACGGCAAAACGCAGCTTGTCGACGGAGGCCGCATAGGCTTCGTCTTCGACAGCGGCGAATTCGGCCGCGGACTCCGCACCGGACGCATCGAACGCCGCAGCGGCGTGGAGCGCTACGACCTTATCACAGGCAAGTCCTCGCACGTCGAGGAGCCCTACACCGAAGCGGTGATCCCGCTGACGGAAGAGGCTGCGCCCCACCGCCGGATCGATCTCGTCGTGCGGACGTTCAACGACGGCGCGGCCTTCCGCTACGTCTTCCCCGAGCAGGAGGGCTGGAACTCCTATGTGATGCACGACGAGCTGACGACCTTCGACCTGGCAGGCAATCCCAAGGCGCTGACGATGTACCTGAGGTCGTACACCACCTCGCACGAGGGATTCTACACGCAGACCGACTACGAACACCTCGACGAAGGCAAGCTGATGGAGATGCCGACGCTGTTCACTTACCCCGACGGGACGGTGATGGCCGTCACCGAAGCCGCCGTCCGCGACTACGCAGGCCTCTACCTTTCCAAAGAGCAGGGATCGCTGCGCGGAAAGCTCTCGCCCCTGCCGGGACAGCAGCGCGAAAAGGTGCGTGCGTCGCTGCCCCACCGTTCGCCGTGGCGCGTGATGATGATCGGCCCCGACGCCGGACGCCTCATCGCCTCGAACCTGCTCACGAACCTCAACGACCCGTGCGCCGTGGCCGACACGACGTGGATACGCCCCGGAAAGACCACCTTCACGTGGTGGAACGGTTGTGTCACCCCCGACACCACGTTCCTCGCGGGCAACAATTTCCCGACGAACAAATACTACATCGATTTCGCGGCACGCTCCGGACTCGATTTCCACTCGATTTACGGCTATGCCGAACAGCCGTGGTACTACGACCCGAACATGAGTTTCGAATTCCCGAGCTCCGAAGCCGACATCATGAAGCCGCTCCGGACGCTCGACATGCCCTACATCTGCAAATACGCCGCGGAACAGGGCGTGGGCATCCACCTCTGGGTCAACTGGAAGATACTCTACGCCCAGCTGGACGAGGCGCTGGCCCGCTTCGAGGAATGGGGAGTCAAGGGCATGATGGTCGATTTCATGGACCGCGACGACCAGGAAATGATTCGTATCCAGGAAGAGATTTTAGCCAAATCCGCCGCCCACAAGATCTTCGTGCAGTTCCACGGTTCGTCGAAACCCTCGGGACTCAACCGCACCTATCCCAACGAGTTCACCCGCGAGGGCACGCGCAACTACGAGTGCTACAAGTGGTCGCTGGACATGGGCGCTGACCTCGACATCGCCATTCCCTTCACACGCCTGCTGGCCGGAGCCACGGACTACCACCTCGGAGGCTTCCGCGCCGTGCCGAAAGAGAAACTGCAAATCCGCTACTCCAATCCGTGGGTCACGAACACCCGCTGCCACATGCTGGGCATGTATGTCGTGCTGGAAAGCTACCTCGGCATGGTCTGCGACACTCCGCCGGCGTATGAGGGGCAGCCCGGATTCGAATTCATCCGCGAGGTGCCGACGACGTGGGACGAGACGGTCGTGCCGGCCGCTTCGGTGATGGAATACGCCTGCGTGGCACGCCGCAAGGGCGCCGACTGGTGGGTGGGCGCCATCAACAACTCGACGCCCCGCGAGGTGGAGTTCCGTGCGGATTTCCTCGGCGACGGCGCCTACACGGCCGAGATATACACCGACACCGACGAAACCGCCGACGACCCCAACCGGCTCGAAAAACGCACCGTCAGCCTGCGCAAAGGCGACAGTCTGACGCTCCCGCTGGCCGGCAGCGGAGGCGCTGCGATCCATATTTTCCCGACCCGATAAAACCGAAACATGAAACTGAAAACCTTACTGACAGCTGCGCTGCTGATGGCCCTGACGGCGGTCACAGCCAAAGAATACCGCCGCGCCGGAAACGCCGTATCGTTCCGCAAGGCGCGGATCGAAATACTCTCGCCCACGATGTTCTCCGTGCGCGAAGGTGACAATTACCGCTTCGCACCCGTGCGCACCGACCTGGGCATCACCGGGCTGCCCACGGCTCCCGTAACGTTCGACATCACCAGGGAGGGTGCGGCCTACCGCATCTCGACCGGCGAAATCACAATAGTCTACGACCCGGCGCAGCCCCTCACCACGGGCGGCATCCGCGTCGAAGGCATCGCGTCGGTCGACGAACTGGGCGCCGAGGATACGCAAAACCTCGGCGGCGTGGTCGGGGCGCTGGACAACTGCGACGGCGAGAAATGCTACTCCGAACAGAACGACATCACCTCGTCGCACGACGTACGCCCCACCCCGCAGGACGGCATCCTGAGCCGCCGCGGATACACCGTGCTCAAGCACACCCAAGACCAGCTGAACCTCTTCCGCGAGGGGCAGCCCTACGAGGAGCTCTACGTGCTGTGCTACGGCAAGGACTACCGCCGGGCCTTCACCGATTTCTTCTCGGTCGCCGGCGAAATCCCGATGTTCCCCAAATGGTCGCTGGGACTGATTTACAGCCGCTGGAGGGATTACACCGACGAGGATTACAAGGCGATCGTCGCCGGATTCCGCAAGGAGCGGATTCCGCTCGACGCCGTGATCCTCGACATGTGCTGGCACGTGGACCACTGGTACGGCTATAAGTACGACACGAAGAATTTCCCCGACATGCGCGGATTCCAGGACTGGGCCGAGTCGCAGCACATCAAGACCGGCTTCAACCACCACTCGGGCTGCATCTACAAGGACGACCCCAAGGTGCGGGAATTCTGCCGCCGCGCGGGACTCGACTACGAACAGTCGATCGTCGACGGGCCCTCGTTCGAACCCGAAATCCGCGTCGTGCAGTACGACACGCGCAACGAGCGTCATTTCAAGTCGTTCTACGACCTCTACCTGGCCGAGATGATCGACGACGGGTTCGATTTCCACTGGGTCGACGGCGCCAACTCGATCTACTCGGCGGAGCTCTACCACCGCTACCTCACCGAAGGCACGGGCAAACGCCCGCTGGTGTTGAACCGCCAGCAGAACTACACGCTCTGCAACCACCGCTACCCCGCCGGATTCTCGGGCGACACCTACGCCACGTGGGCCACGATGCGCCGCACGGTGGAGGTGACGCTCAAGGGCGGCAACAACGGCGTATGGTGGTCGCACGACATCGGCGGCTATATGCCCCAGGGCACGGACGGATACATCCCCGACGGCGAAATGTTCGCCCGCTGGGCCCAGCTCGGAGCCTTCTCGCCGCTGATGCGCTTCCACGCCAAGAAAGACCTCTTCTGGCACCCCGCAAGGACCTGTCCCGACGGCTGGGACGGCGGTTCGCGCCTGCCGTGGGAGTGGGGACCGACCGTGCTGGAATCGATCCGCAGCTCGATCCGCCTGCGTGCGGCGCTCAACCCCTACATCTACACGCTGATGCGTGAAGCCCACGACACGGGTGTGCCCCTCTGCCGCGGCATGTACCTCGACTGGCCCGACCGGGACGAAGCCTACCGTTTCGACCAGTACCTCTTCGGCGAAGCGTTTCTCGCGGCTCCGGCCATGCGCCCTTCGGGCGACGGACAGCACGGGGTGACCGAGCGTTCGCTCTGGCTCCCCGAAGGCGCGTGGTACGACTATTTCACCAACGAGCGCCTTGCGGGCGGGCGTGAAATCTCCCGCACGTCGGACATTCAGAGTTTCCCGCTCTACGTGCGTGCCGGCTCGCTCATCCCGATGACCGAACCCGGCGACTATGTCAGCGCTCCGCTCACGACGCTGACTCTGCGGGCCTACGCCCCCGCCGGAAACTGCCGCACGACGTTCGACCTCTACGAAGACGAGGGCGAGAATTTCGACTACGAGAAGGGGCTGAACCGCCGCACGCTGCTCACCTACGACTGTTCCGGCGGCACACAGCGCTTCACGGTCGAGGCGCCCCGCGGCAGTTATCCCGAAGCGGTCGCCGAACGCACCTACAACGTGGAGATCGTCGGTACGCCGAAACCCGCACAAGTCACGGTCAACGGCCGCGCCTGCGACACCTGGAGCTGGAACGACGGCCTGCTCACGGCCCGCTGCGGCACCTTTGCCGTGACGCAGCCCGTCACCATCGAAATCCGCTAACCAAAAGACGACAACCCGATGAAAAACAGCATAATCACCGTCTGCGCCGCGCTGGCCGCACTCTTCCTGGCAGGGTGCGGCGGCGAAACGGCCGGCATCTACAACGTCGCGAAATTCGGCGCCCGCAACGACGGCCGCAGTCTCACGACGGATAAAATACAGCAGGCCATCGACCGCTGCGCCGAAGAGGGCGGCGGCGTGGTCTACGTTCCCAAGGGCGACTACCTCGTGGGGACGCTCAACCTGCGTTCGAACGTCGAATTCCGCATGGAGACCGGCGCACGGCTCGTGGCCACGACCGACCTCACGCAGTATCAGAAGCACAACGACGAACTGGCGGGCGTTTTCTATACCGAGAATGCTTCGAACGTCTCGATCACGGGCCACGGCGTCATTTTCGGGCAGGGCATGGAATTCATGCACGCCGACAGCGCCAAGGTCATCGCAGGCCCCGCACTCAACTACGTGCGGCAGGGCAAGGGGCTGCGCAAGGTAGCCGAAGGCATCGGCGACGGCCCCCTCTACCCGAAGGACCGCTTCCACCAGATGATCGTCTTCAGCAACTGCACCGATGTCGAACTGCACGACTTCAAATGCGTGGATTCGCCCTACTGGTGCTTCCTGATCGTCCACTGCGACCGCGTCACGGTGCACAACCTGAAAATCGACAACAACCTCGTGATCCCCAACAGCGACGGACTGGACATCATCTCGTCGAGCAACGTCAACGTCTCGGACTGCTACATCTCGTGCGGCGACGACGCCGTGGTGGTGGCGGGTTACGACTGGCATTTCGGCGACCCGGGCTTCCAGCGCATCACACGCCCCTCGCGCAACATCAATTTCACGAACTGCGTGCTCCGCTCGCGGTCGAGCGCCATCCGCATCGGCGGCTGGGACCAGAACGTGATGTCGGACTACAATTTCTCGAACATCACCATCTTCGACTCCAACTGCGGCATCGGTATCTGCATCCGCGACTACGCAGGACTCGAAAACGTCAATTTCTCGAATTTCAACATCCACACCCGCCTGCACACCGGCGACTGGTGGGGCAACGGCGAGCCGATCAAGATCACGGCCATCCGCGGACGCGAAAGCGTGCCGGGCGCCATCCGCAACCTCCGGTTCTCGAACATCGCGTGCGACGGCGAGAACTCGGTGATCGTCTACGCTTCGCCCGAATGCACGATCGAGAACGTCGATTTCACCAATTTCGATTTCCGGCTCAGCCAGGGCGCACTCGACTCCGTCGCCGGCGGCAATTTCGATTTCCGACCCACGACGGTCGCAGACAAGGAGTTTTTCGCCTCGGACACTCCGATCGTCTACCTCGAGAATGTGCGCAACGTGCGCATGACCAACGGCACGATGTCGTGGGGCGAAGGAGTCACGAAACCGTGGTTCACAGCCCCGGTCGAGGCCCACGGCGTGCGCGGACTGACGCTCGGGGAGATCGCCGCAGTGCCCTCGCCCGCAGCTCCCGGCAACGGACTGCTCGTTCAGCGCAACTGCACCGGAGTCACCAACCAGATGAAACGCTAACCGTATGAAACGCATACTCATCCTGCTGCTGGCCGCAGCCATCGCGGCGGCCTGTTCGCCGAAAAGCCGATTCGTAACGGTCGAGGAGGGCCGCTTCATGGCCGACGGCAAGCCGTACAGTTATGTCGGCGCGAATTTCTGGTACGGAGCGATCCTCGGGTCGCAGGCCGAAGGCGGCGACCGCGAACGCCTCCTGCGCGAGCTGGACATCCTCAGCGCCACCGGCATCGACAACCTCCGCATCCTGGTCGGCGGCGACGGTCCCGACGGCGTGCCCTCACGCATCGAACCCACACTGCAGAAGGCCCCGGGACAATACAACGACGCGATCCTCGACGGCCTCGATTTCCTGCTCGCCGAGATGGGCAAGCGCGGCATGAAGGCCGTGCTCTACCTCAACAACTCGTGGGAGTGGTCCGGCGGCTACTCGCAGTACCTCGAGTGGGCCGGAGCCGGCAAGGCCCCGATCCCGGCCATCGACGGCTGGAACGCCTTCTCGGCCTACGTGAACCAATACGCCCGGAATCCGCAGGCGCAGGCGCTTTTCGCGGATTATGTGCGCGACATGGTGACCCGCACCAACCGCTACACGGGCCAGCCTTACACAGACGACCCGACGATCATGTCGTGGCAGATCGGCAACGAACCCCGCGCTTTCAGCTCCGAAAACAAGGAGCCGTTCCGGGTGTGGATGTCCGAAATTGCGGCCCTCATCAAGAGCCTCGATGCGAACCACCTCGTCTCGACCGGCAGCGAAGGCAAGGCGGGCTGCGAGGGCGACCTCGCGCTGGCCGAGCAGCTGCACGCCGACCCCAACGTGGACTACATGACCATCCATATCTGGCCACTGAACTGGGGCTGGGTGACCCCCGAAGAGCTGGGCGGCGAACGCCTCGAACAAGCCATCGCCAACACCCGGACCTATATCGACGAACACCTGGAAATCGCTCGCCGCATCCGCAAACCCGTGGTGCTCGAGGAGTTCGGATTTCCGCGCGACGGGTTCGTCTTCACCCCCGGAAGCCCCACCACGGGCCGCGACCGCTACTACGAAGCCGTCTTCTCCTACATCCAGGAGAACCGTGCGGCAGGAGGTCCCTTCGCCGGATGCAATTTCTGGAGCTGGGGCGGCGTGGCGCAGCCCGCGGCAGACCATGTTTACTGGCAGCGGGGCGATGACTACACGGGCGACCCCGCACAGGAGCAGCCGGGGCTGAACTCGGTCTTCGCGGCCGACACCTCGACCCTCGCCGTCATCGCACGCTACGCGAAGCTGCTGGCCGAATAAGCCCGCAGCCCGCCGGAACCGGACACGGGAGCGCCCTCGACAGCGCTCCCGTGTCGTTTATCCCACAGACGGGTTGCAAAATCCGAAAAAAAGCCGTAATTTAGTAGACCGAGAACAATGAATGCCATGACACCCAACAGCAAAGGCCCCGTACTGCACGAGATCACACCCCTGTCGGAAGGGGACTGCATCTACGTGATCGAGCGCAAGAAGGCCGAGTTCAACTACCCGATACACACCCACAAGGAGTTCGAGATCAACTACATCGAGAACGCCGCGGGGGCCCAGCGCGTCGTGGGCGACTCGATCGAGGAGATCGGCGACTACGAGTTGGTGCTCATCTCGAACGACAACCTGAAGCACGGCTGGCAGAACCACCGGCTCACGCCGGGAAATATTCGCGAAATCACGATCCAGTTCTCCGACGACTGGCTTTCGGAAAAGCTCCTCTCCAAAAACCAGTTCCACTCGATCCACACCATGCTCCAGCACGGCAGCAAAGGACTGACGTTCCCGCTCTCGACGATCATCAAGGTCCGGCCGCTGCTCAACTCGCTGACCTGCGAGCAGAAGGGATTCTACCTGGTGACGACCTTCCTCACGCTGCTCTACGAGCTCTCGCTCGCCGACGATGCCCGCACGCTGGCCAGCACGGCCTTCGCGCATACCGAAAACAGCATCCAGAGCCGACGCATCCGCATGGCCGACGCCTATCTGCAAAAGAATTTCGCCCGCGACATCACGCTGCGCGAGGTGGCCGAACTGGCCAACATGAGCGAAGTGGCCTTCAGCCGCTTCTTCAGCCAGCATACCGGCAAGAGCTTCACCGAATACCTCATCGACATCCGCATCGGCAAGGTGGCGCGTCTGCTGGTCGACACCAACAAGACCATTGCCGAAATCTGCTATGAATGCGGCTACAACAACATGTCGAATTTCAACCGCATCTTCCGCCGCAAGAAAGGATGCACGCCGCGCGAATTCCGCGAGATGTACCACAAGAAACAGGTGATCGCCTGAGACACGGACGCAGCGAATAAAGCAAGCGTGCTTATCCCATTATCCTGCAAACTGCCGACAACCGCCCCGAACGATCCGAAATACCGAGGATCGGCCTAAGGGCCAAACTCTCCTCTCTTCGGATGGGAGGGTTCGAAACATCCGGCAGTATCCCAATTAAAAAAGACAAAATTGCAATTCAATAACATTTATTCTTGCAGAAAAAAATAGTTTTCCGGAAATTTGTAATCGATTTTTTTACATGAGTGTTGTTCAATGTGAAAATTATTTTCTAATTTTGCCATGCCGGACAACTATCCGGCATACATAACAGAAAGTGTTTTCGCACTGTCCTGAGTGGAAAATGTGGAAGTTTTTCAATAACGACGGGACGACGAACAGCACTCATTTTCTTGTTTAGATATTTGCAGTCAGAACATTTTCATGTTCTCCTGTTCTCATATCTATTCAGGTGTGGGGCATTATTGTTTATCGTTGTTATTGGTCCTTCCACAACCATCCACTCGGTAAGCAAAAAACGGCTCCACACTTTCTTTTTTATTTACAAAACTACATGATAACTCCCTTCAGAGCCGTGAGGGGGGGGGAATTATTGCCGACCGGCGAGATGTCAGCGACTCACCGCCGGACGCCAAAAGACGGATTCCGTTGTAAACATACGGCCTATGAAGAAATTCATTATCCTACTGTTTTTATTACAAGGTGTCTGTGCTATCGCCCGATCCGAATGCGATTCGGTACGGATCTATTTCCGCCAGGGGTATTCCGTCCTCGAACCCGAGCTGCACGGGAACCGGGAAATCCTGAAACGTATTACCGACAGCCTGCGGACGTATGCCGGGCCGTCGGGCCGTCTCCGCCGCATCGAGGTCACAGGCGGCGCATCGCCCGAAGGCTCCGTCCCGCTCAACAGGCGTCTTTCGGAAAAACGGGCGAAGGCGCTTCTCGACCAGCTGTTGCATGACGGCGGGATACCCGACTCGCTGCTCTCGTTCACGTTCCTGGGACGCGATTGGAACGGTTTGATCCGGCTGGTCGAGAACGATCCCGACGTACCCTGCCGGGAGGCTGCGCTGGAACTCCTGCACGACATCGCCGAACGGTGCCGCGGCGGCGAAAAAGCCGAAGACGACAACACCGCCCGCCTAGCGCATTTCAAAGAGGGCGAACCCTACCGTTACATGTACCGGAAACTTTTCCCTGAACTCCGGGCCACACAGCTCTGCCTGCGGTACGAGACGACTCCTGTCAGGCAGCAGCCGATAGCGGCCGGTGTTTCGTTCCCGAAGCCCGCGATGCGAATCTCGGCGCCCGTTCCCGCTCCCGCTCCCGCCTTCGCCGGACAGACGCCCCGAACCCGGAAGCCGTTCTACATGGCGGTCAAAACCAATATGCTCTACGATGCAATCGCAGTGCCAAATATCGGCGTCGAATTTTATGCGGGGCGCAGCTGGTCCGTCGGCGCCAACTGGATGTACGCATGGTGGAAAACCGACCGCAAACACTGGTACTGGCGAACCTACGGCGGGGAGCTGAACGTCCGCAAATGGTTCGGGAAACGCGCACAGGAAAAACCGCTGCAGGGACATCACCTCGGCATCTACGGACAACTCCTCACCTATGATTTCGAAACGGGAGGCCGCGGTTACATAGGCGGCAAACCCGGCGGGTCGCTCTGGGACAAGGCCAACTGGGGCGCAGGCATCGAATACGGCTACTCGCTGCCCGTCGGGCGCAGGCTCAACCTGGATTTCTCCGTCGGTGCGGGCTACCTCGGAGGCGAATACTGGGAATACGTCTCACACGAAGAGTGCTACGTGTGGCAGGCCACGAAACGGCTCCGCTGGTTCGGACCCACAAAGGCCGAGGTGTCGCTCGTGTGGCTGATCGGCCGCGGAAACTACAACAACAGGAAAGGAGGCCGGCGATGAAAACAATCCGTAAAATATATCGTATGGCCGCCGGTCTCGGCGCATTGCTTCTCCTCGCGGCCTGCGAACACAAGGAGCTGTGCTACCAGCACCCCCACACCGGCTCCCTGCGCGTCGTTTTCGACTGGCGCGAAGCCCCCGATGCGGACCCGGAGAGCATGTATGTATGGTTCTTCCCGGAGGAGGGCGGCGAACCGGTGCAATACCACCTTGCCGGCAAGGCGGGCGGAGCCGTCTCGCTGGCCGAGGGCCGCTACGACGTGCTGGCCCTGAACGGCGACACGGAAAACATCCGGTTCGTCAATACGAAGCGGCTGGACGCATTCACGGTCAGCGCATCCTCCGGTTCGCTGCTGGCCTCCATGGGCCGCAGCGGCAACAACGTGCCGCGGGCCGAAGGCACGGAGGACCAGGCCGTGGTGCTGCCGCCCGACATGGTCTACGGCGCGTGCCTGCGCGGAGTGACGGTCGTCCGGGAAACAGATCAGACCATTACGCTCTACCCGAACGAAAAGGTCTGCCGCTATACGGTCGAGATCGTGCATGTGAAAAATCTCGACCAGGTTTCCCAACTCAGCGGCACGCTCTCCGGTATGGCGGGCGAGATGCTTCCGGCCCCGGACCGTTTGTCGGGCTCCGCCTGCATCGTGCCTTTCGAGGTGCGGAAAACCGACGCCACGACAGTGCGGGCCGAATTCCTGACGTTCGGCCATTGCCCCGTCCCCGCAATCCCCCACAAGATCGTAATCTACGGCATCCTGACCCGCGGCACACAGCAATACCGGGTCTACGGCGACACGGACGACCCGGTGACGCCCCAGATCCATGATGCCGCCGATCCGCGCCGCGTCTTCATCCGTCTCGACGGACTCGAATTCGATCCGGCGGCCGGGAGCAGCAGCATGAACCCCACGGTCGACGACTGGGGCGAAGTGAACGTCGATATAGACATGTAATTCGATCCAAAATATGCAACTGAACCATTCATCAAATTTTTTGTTATGTTGAAAAAAACTCTCTTGTCCGTTCTGGCCGCAGCGGCTATGACGGCCTGCTCGCAGGTAGAGACCACGAGCATCAATCCCAATCCGGAAGGAACCGGTTACATTTCGTTCTCGCCCGTAGTTCCCAAAGCTACGCGCGGCACGGTCACCAAAATCGACCAGCTGAAAGAGAGCGGCTTCTACGTCGTCGCTTACGGTGAAAACAGCTTCTATTTCAACCGGCTGCTGGCAGAGTACAAGGATGCCGCCGATGACAACAAAGGCGCAGGCTTCTATCTGCCCGGAAAATACTCGTGGCCGAGCTACACGCTGACCTTTGCCGCCTGGTATCCCGCAACGCTTCCCGCCGGCGGAGGCAGCGCCACGGCCTATGACAAGGATAACAACGTAATGCCGGGCGAGTATGTATCGCAGCCGGTATGGAACGAGGACGGGTCCGGGCTGGCGAAAGGCCAGGAAATCCGCGGATTCGTACCCGCAACGGCGCATGCCAGCCAGACGGACATCGTGATCGCCCGAACCAAGGCAAATTCCGCCACCTATGGAACAGGACAGCCCGTGAAGCTGAATTTCCGTCACATTCTTTCACAGGTTTCGTTCAAGGCCAGGAAGAAGAGCGGCGACCAGCTGAGAATCGAGATCAAAGAGATCGAACTGCGCAACATACCGTCGAAAGGCAATTTCGTGTTCCGCAAGGACAACGACTTTGTCACGGACGGCAATGTGACGGAGGGCACCACGAACCCGGCCCTTATTCCCGCCGACCACTGGGAGATCGTCAAGCCGGAAGGCTCGAACCTCACCTATGGCGACGAAACGGGCAATAACGTAAACTTGCAGCGTTACAAACATGTCCTGGAAACGCCGGTCGCACTGGAACCGGTCGAAGAGGGTACGGAAGGCGATGCCGTAGAACTGCTGGGCGAGGGCGGCAATATGATACTGATCCCCCAGAATTTCTCCGGCAATTATTATGACAACAACTCGTGGGCATGGGCCGAAGGCCGAGAGGAAAAGGGCGCCTATCTCGCCCTGAAAATGAAAGTATGGCGGAAGGTCATTTCGGAAGACCCCGACAAGAACTGGACGCTTATCTTCCCCGCTGAAGACGACGAGGCAACCGCCGACGGTTACGGCAAGGCGGCCGTCGGCATCGTCAGCAAGGAGGGCGCTCAGGACTGGAAACCGGGCTACCACTACGTCTATACGCTGAATTTCACCGACGAAGGCGTGGGCAAGCACGATCCCGAAACCCCGAAAGGCGGCGACGACATTCTCGGCGACTATATCTGGTTCACGGTGACCGTCGACGACTGGATTCCGACCAATCAGACTCCCGAACTGTAATCGCGGCCGAACGCGGTTCCGAGGCATCCGCCCCGTGCGGATGCCCGCATTGGCCGGGCGGGGTTGACTCTCCCTCCCGGTCGCAGATAAGCTCCCCGCAGGGAGCGCCGCCGGACCCGGGCATACACCCGACCGGCAAAAACGACTGTTGAAAACGAACGATATGAAAAGTATGACACGAATAGGACTCCGCATCGCCATGCTGTTTGCAGCGGGAGCCTTCGCCGGGTCCTGTACGAAAGACGCACCGGAATCCGCCCCTGCGGCGCCGGGCGACGGATCGATCGGCTTCGCGGTGACGGTCCGCAACGGCTGGGACGGCCCCGGTCCGGTGCAGGGGGCGTCCACGCGCACGGCCGGCATCCTCCCGCAGGAAGACCACGGCTTCACGACGGAACTGCAAGGCGGCGACCGGCCGTTCTGCCTCGACGTTTCGACGACCGGCAGGATCGGCACGGCACCGCAGGCCGTGACCCGCGGTATGCAGACCGAAACCGACGACTTTCCCGCGTCGTTCCGGATGTGGGCTTACAGTTATACGGACACCGACGCCGCATCGTTCGACGTGATGTCCGGCGAAGAGATCGCCCTCCGGGAAAACGGCCGCTGGGAGCCTTCGGAACGATATTACTGGCGCTGGTATGCGGGACAGAAACTCGGATTCATCGCCTGCGTTCCCGATCCGGCCGACAACCTCACCCCACCGTCGGCCCCCGCCGGATCGTTCGTTTACGAAACCGATCCCGACCTGCAAAAGCAGCAGGACCTGCTGATCGCCTCGATTGCGGGAGTCACCGGCACGGATTACGAAAAGACAGGGGTTCCGCTCGTCTTCAGACACGTGCTCACGGCAATCAAATTCCGCGTCAGCACGACGGCCACGGGTATGGAACTGCGCAATATCCGGTCGCTCTCGCTCAAAAACGTCCGTTACAAAGGTTCCTTCCGGGTGAATGCGGCAGGCGCCGGGTCCGGAACGCCGGCGGTCGTATGGACGCTCGACCCCGCGGTCCGGTCCTACACCGATGCACTCGCGCCCGAGACCGGCGACCTCCCCGAGGACAAGGAGAATCCGGGATACGCCGAGCCGGGTTACGAACTCACCGATGCCGACGGCGTCTTCATGCTGCCGCCGCAGACACTGCCCGCCGGTGCGCAGATCGTGATCGAATACACGCTTCCCGGCGAGGAGGAGCTGCAAACGATGACGGCCGACATCGGGGGAACCGAATGGCCCATGGGAAAAACGGTCGTCTACAACCTTTCGTCGTCGAAAATCACGACGGAGGATATTCTGGACGTGCCGACCGACGACATTGTGCTGACCCACCGGGGCGGAACGGCGGCCTATGCCATCCGGAGTTACCGCAAAGCGGAGCGCATCAAGGCCGGGCAGACCGAGGAACTCCCCCCGACGCCGCTGGCATGGTCGGCCGAATTCTCAACCGACGGCGGAAAGACCTGGACCTCCCGGTGTCCCGAATGGGTGACCGGATTCACGGATCAGGCCGAGGGCAGCGTGGAGGAGACAAAATACGAAGCCGCGGTCAGCTCCAAACCGGTCGACGAAACGACAGACCCGAATACGTCGCTGCGGGCGGCAGCGGCCGTGACGGATTACGACCTCTCCACGGCAGGCGGTACGACGCCGGTCAACACGGCCAACTGCTATGTCGTCAATGCGCCGGGCACATACTGCTTCCCGCTGATCTACGGCAATGCGATACGCAACGGCGCGGACAATCAGGAAGCCTACGCAAAGCAAACCGGCGAATGGGGCATGGAACTCCCATTCTGGGACTGCGTTTCGAGAGACATCCAATCTCCGTTCATCACGTCCGACCGTACATTCAGGGCCGCGATTCTGTGGCAGGACGAAAACGACCTCGTGACGAATGTTCAAATATCCCCCACGCAGGAAAAGATTCTCGGAGAAAATGTACCGTATATCACTTTCGAAGTGAATCCGGAGACTATCCGCCAGGGCAACTGCGTAATCGCCCTGTATGCCGAAGCGAACAACGACAGCACCCTTGCCTGGAGCTGGCATATCTGGGTGACCGGGCAACGGCTCGACGATTATGTCCCGGTCGAAACGGCCAACGGAACCCGCTACGACTTTCTGCCCGTCAGCATCGGGTGGTACAGCAACGACCTGATCGATATTTATCAGGCCCGCGACGTACAGGTGCGCATCACCCAAACGGGGCACGATCCGCAGACGGACGGCAAGACATTCACGATTCGCCAGCAGGCATACGAAACCGCCTCCCCCGGCAGTCAGCCCTATTTCCAGTTCGGACGCAAAGACCCGATGCCGGCCCTAAATACGGACAACAGCGACAAGGCGACCTATCCGGAGAGATACGAGATCGTGAACGGAAGCACCAAGCTCTCAGAGGCAATACAACACCCGTATGTGTTTTACAGCGATTCATACGGCTGGTTCGGCGGCGCCTCCTATTGGCACTTGTGGAACGCCGCAGCCACCGGATTCGAAACGTCGGTGCGCGATTACCGGGTCGTGAAGACGGTTTACGATCCTTCACCCGTCGGATATACGGTGCCCGCCTCGGGGGCCTTCGCGTCGTTCGATGCCGCGAACACGGCAAATGGGCCGTCGGAAACGTCCGGATTCCGGAATTTCCGGTTCTATTGCTCGGCGTCGCAGCACGACGACGACAGGACGATTCTTTTCCGGGTGGCCGGACAGCGGTCCGGAAACGGCCGGGGAGAGGGAATGGGCCGGGAGACCCGTTACTGGACGGCGGTTCCGGCAACCGCAACGAGTGCGCAGGTGTTCCACCTGACGGATAAAGCCGAAATGCAGACCACCGACCTCTCCGGAGCATTGCCCGTGCGTCCCGTGCGCGAGAAATAGCACTCCGTAATAAAAAGTAACAGCCCGAAAAAACGGGCTGTTACTTTTTTAGGGACCTCGGCAACGCTCTTTGTCAGTCGGTCAGGTGGTAATACATTCCCAGCCAGTCGTAGGGCCATGCCGTGACCACCCGTTCGTCGTCGAGGAACCGTAGGAAATCCTTCGTCGCGGGATGCCCCTCGTAGGGTGTGAAGAATCCCAGCGTGCTGTTGCGCCACACGGCGACGTAAGCCAGTTCGACGGGCTCGCCCGGGTAGCCGTAGATCGATTTCAGCAACCGTCCGGTGAACCATTCGGGATCGTCGATGGCCCCCTGCCCGGTTTCGGAAAGGGCGGCGATCTTGCCCGCGGATTTCGCATAGTCGGAAATCACTTTCAGCCGCAGGTGCGCATGGTCGAGGTTCTTCTCCTCGATGCGGTAGAGCCAGTAATTGTCCATCGCCACGACATCGACATATTCATCGCCGGGATAGCTGCGCAGGTACTCTTCCGCCGAGGTGAAATTGATGTCGGGCGAAAAGCAGTAGAGGAAATTGTGCACCCCGCATGTGTCGCGCAGGTAGGTCACCGTAAAGCGGTAGAGCGCCTTCAGCTCCTCGGGCGTGCAGTTGTTGCGGCCCCACCAGAACCAGTCGCCGTCGAATTCATGCCACGGACGGAAGATCACCGGAATCTGTTCGCCGTTCTTACCGACGAGCGTGCGGTTGTAGGCGGCGATGCGGTCGAGCATGGCCGTGAATTTCGCGTGGTGGGAGCCTCCGGGCAGGATTTTCTCCACGACACGCTCCGAGGTGTCGTAGAAACTGCCTCCCGTGACCGGATTCGGCGCATGCCAGCAATAGGAGATCACCCCGCCCTCGTAGAAAGCCTGGCACGTGAGGCGGCGTACCTTTTCGGCTTCGGGTTTCAGGTTGCCTTCCCCGTCGACGATGTCCATGAAATCCCAGCTGTAAAAGGCCGGTTTCCTGCCCGAGATACGCTCGATGTCGCTGCGCCCCGAGTCGTCGCACCAGCCGAATCCCGACGCCGTGGCATCCTGCGCCCCGAAGAGGA
Source organism: Alistipes sp. Zagget8 (assembly GCA_001941065.1). Classification (GTDB taxonomy): domain Bacteria; phylum Bacteroidota; class Bacteroidia; order Bacteroidales; family Rikenellaceae; genus Alistipes. The sequence continues at coordinate 353,455 of MSHJ01000005.1, read as the reverse complement.
AGCGTCCGCTGCGGGCCACCTTGTGCAGGTTATCATAGAGCGCCTTCGTGCGGTAGGTGGCGGCGGGGTCGGCCAGCCGGTGGGGATAGTTCATCGTTTTGGGTGCAGAGGTCAGCGCATCGCGTTCGACTCCCTCGGCGTTGTCCAGCACCCAGTAGCGCTCGCCGACCTGCACGTTCTCGAATTTCACGCCGCGGACATTGCGCAGCAGCACGTCGTACTGGCTCTCGGCAACGGTCACATTACGGAACAGGATGTTCTCCATCGGCTGTTCGGCGACGCCCAGCACCTGAATCGGATTGCCGTCGGCGCGGTCGATACGGATGTTCTCGAAAGTCACGTCGCGGACTTTGAGCAGTTCGTCAGCTCCGTAAACGCCGGGCAGATAACTCGGCACCCAGTACCAGACCGTGACGTTGATGCCCCAGCAACCGGTGTTCTTCACCTCGATGTCGCGGAAATGAATGCCTTCGACGGGGCGGGTGCCGAACGGACGGCTGCAAACGTGGAACCCGCGGTCGCTGCCCTCCACCACACAGTCCGTGAACCAGACGTTGCGGGCCCCGGCCGGAACCTCGGCCCCGACGACCAGCCCCCCGCCGCGCAGGAAGCGGCAATGGCTGATGAAGATATTTTCGGCGGGTTTCAGGATCTTTTCACCGTTTTCGGCGGGATAGACCACCGACTTGACGGCGATATTGTCGTCCTGCCCGTCGAGCACCGATTCGAGCAGGTAACACTCCGACGAGGAGTCGGGGTCCCAGCCGTCGGCGTTGCTCAGTCCGAAGCCCGAGGAGACGAGCCGGCATCCGTAGGTGGTGAACCCGTCGCACAACAGCGGATGGACGTTCCAGGTGCAGGGGTTGGTGACGGTCACGTTGTCGAAAGCCACGTTGTCGCAGCGGATGACGGGCAGGCCGTGCGAACGGGCCATGCGGCCCACGGTGCGGGTCTGCTGGTCGGCCAGCAGGCTGCCCTGGTTGTCGATGGTGCCGCCGCCGTAGACGCGGATGTTCCGGTAGCGGTCGCCGTAGAGGCGGCCGATGTTCAGGACGCTGGCGAAAACGTCCTTCACCCATCCTTCGTAGATATTTTTCACCATCGGGAAGTGCCCGAGGTTGTTCACGGCCCGCAGCGTGGCTCCTTCGTCCAGGTGCAGGCTGATGTCGCTCTTGCAGATAAAGAGCGCCCCCGTGAGGTAGTCGCCCGCGGGAACGTAAACCTCGCCGCCGGGCGTGCAGGCGTCGATGGCCTGCTGGATGGCTTTGGTGTCGAGGGTTTCGCCATCGCCTTTGGCCCCGTAATCGCGCACGTCGAAAATGCGCGGGGCGAGGTTGGTCCGGAGTTCGACGGTCCGGGCCTTGTGTTCGCGGCCCGCGGCATCGACGGCGGCGACCTGCACACGATAGTTCGTCGCGGGACGCAGACCCGTGATACGCAGGTTGTTGTGGTCGGTGGTCCCGGCGCGGCGGCCGTCGACGCGGACGACATAGTGCTTCATGGCCTTGTAATCGGCGGGAAGCTCCCAAAAAACCACGGCCTCGGTGGCCGCAGCGGTTCCGGGCAGGATGCGGGGACGCACGGGCGCCCCGGCAAATGCGCCGGAAACGGTCGTGCAGAGCAGCAGAAACGAAACGAGATACTTATTCATCATCAGGTCGGTTTGGATTATGTGAATCGGTTACGGAACAAAAATAGAATGCCAGAACCGAATTTCCGAACCCCGGGCCCCGATTGGCTAACAGAATGGAAGGAATGGTTAAAATAGCATCAGTCCGGCCGGCAAAAATCGGGGCCGGACAAGCCTGATTGGCGGTTTGCGGAGAAATCCGCACGCAAGGGGCGTCCCGGCATGTTAAAAAAGCATCATAAAAAGTTCTCATTGTATTATTCGAACGTCCCCCTATCGCGTATCTTTGCACTAACCTAAACTCCCTGAAAACACATGATCGGAATCAAAGAGAAAATTTCCTACGGATTCGGCGACATGGCATCCTCGATGTTCTGGAAAATATTCGGGATGTACCTGCTCTATTTCTACACCGACGTCTTCGGACTGGCCCCCGCGGCCGTCGGCACCATGTTCCTCGTCACCCGCATCTGGGATTCGGTCAACGACCCGATTTTCGGCATGATCGCCGACCGCACCCACAGCCGCTGGGGCAAATTCCGTCCGTGGATTCTCTTCGGAGCCGTACCCTTCTCGGTGCTGGGCGTGCTGACGTTCCTCGTGCCCCCGATGACCTGGACGCCCGCCATGCGGCTGTTGTACGCCTACGTCACCTACACCTCGATGATGATGGTCTATTCGGCCGTCAACGTACCCTATGCCTCGCTGCTGGGCGTCATCTCGTCCGACGGCCGCGACCGCAACGCCCTCTCCTCCTACCGCATGTTCTTTGCCTACGCCGGCAGTTTCATCGCCCTGGCGCTGGTAGAACCCCTCGTACGCAGTTTCTCGGAACTGGGCGGCGTACACTCCGAGGCCCGCGGCTGGGCGCTGACCGTCGCCGCCATCGGCATTCTCTGCACCGTCCTGCTGCTGTTATGCTTCCGCGGAGTCCGCGAACGCGTACAGCCCGTCGCCGACAGGCAGGGGTCCGTGCGAAACGATCTGAAGGACCTGTTTCTCCACAACCGCCCGTGGTGGATTCTCCTGGGCGCAGGCATCGCGGCGCTGATCTTCAACTCGATCCGCGACGGAGCCACGATCTACTATTTCAAATACTACGTCCAGCAGGACCAGACCGCGGCCATCGGCGGATTCTTCACCCTCTCGGCGCTCTACCTCATGGTCGGACAGGCTTCGAACATGATCGGCGTGGCGCTGGCCGCTCCCCTCGCCGACCGATTCGGCAAGAAACGCATTTACCTGGGAGCCATGCTTGCCGCAACGCTGCTCAGCGCGGTGTTCTACTCGCTGCGTCCCGACCAGCTGGTGGCGATCTTCCTGCTGCAAACGCTCATCAGCATCTGCGCGGGCAGCATCTTCCCGCTGCTGTGGTCGATGTACGCCGACATCGCCGACTATTCGGAATGGAAAACCGGACGGCGTGCCACGGGACTGATTTTCTCGTCGTCGTCGATGTCGCAGAAATTCGGATGGACGCTCGGAGGTGCCCTGACGGGCTGGCTGCTGGCCCGCTACGGATTTCAGGCCAACGCCGTGCAGTCGGCCGAGGCCATCCACGGCATCCGCATGATGCTGAGCTGGCTCCCGGCCGTGGGAACGGTCCTCTCGGTCGTCTTCATCTGGTTCTACCCGCTCGACGAAAAGACCATGAAAACCGTCTCGGACGAACTGGAGGCACGCCGCAAAGCGAAAAACTGACACGTTATATGGAACGACTCGATCGTCTGGCCGCCGAACTGGAGCGGCATCTGCAGGAGGTGATCCTCCCCTTCTGGACCGACCGTATGCAGGATGGCCGGGGCGGATTTCACGGCCGCATCACGGGCGAAAACAACCTCGACGCCGCAGCGCCGCGCGGCGCAATCCTTTACAGCCGCATTCTCTGGACCTTCTCGGCGGCCTACCGCGCACTGGGACGCCCGGAATACCTCGAATGTGCCACACGGGCCAAGGAGTGGCTGCTGGGACATTTTTACGACGAGCAGTACGGCGGCGTCTACTGGGAGGTCACCGCGGACGGTACGCCGCTCGACACCCGCAAGCAGTTCTACGCCCTCGGATTCGCCCTCTACGGACTGAGCGAATACCACCGGGCCACGGGCGACCACGAAGCCCTTGAACAGGCTGTCCGGCTGTTCGAAACCATCGAGCGGCACGCTTTCGACAACGCCCGCAACGGGTATATCGAGGCCGCGGCACGCGACTGGAGCCCCATCGAGGATATGCGCCTGAGCGACAAGGACGACAACACGCCCAAAACGATGAACACCCACCTGCACATCCTGGAACCCTATACGAATCTCTACCGCGTGTGGCCCGACGCCCGGCTGCGCGAACGACTCGAAAACCTCGTCGGCATCTTCCTGGACAAGATAGAATCATCTGTGACGCACCATTTGGGACTCTTTTTCGACAACGACTGGCACGAGACGAGCCGCAATGTCTATTCCTACGGTCACGACATCGAGGCTTCGTGGCTGCTGCTCGAAGCGGCGCAGGCCATAGGCAAGGACGAACTCACAGAGCGCGTGAAACGCCACAGCCGCCGGATCGCCGACGCAGCGCTCGAAGGCTACCAATCCGACGGAAGCCTGATTTACGAACACCGTGCCGACGGAAGCCTCGACCGCGAGCGCCATTGGTGGGTGCAGGCCGAATGCGTCGTGGGGCTGATGTGGCTCTACACGTACCACGGCATCGGCGAAGCCCTCGCCCAGGCCGAAAAGACCTGGGAATACATCCGCACCCATCTGGTCGACACGGCCGGCGGCGAATGGTTCTGGAGCATCCGCGAAGACGGCTCCGTAAACCGCACGGACGACAAGGCAGGATTCTGGAAATGCCCCTACCACAACAGCCGCATGTGCCTCGAAGCGATGGCCTGCGCCGGACACCTGAAAAAATAGACTGAAAAACGGCCCTCTGTTCCGAGGGCCGTTTGCATTACGCTACCGTGCCGTTCATTTCGCAAAGTAGTCGTCATAGAATTTCACGATTTCGGGCATAAAACACGCCAGCGTCGGGTATTTCTCTCGGTTATTTTCGTAGCGGGCCAGATATTCGCTCAGTTCATCCGTAAAAAACACCCCCTGCTTTCGGTCCCAGTCGATCAGCTCCTGAGGCTTCTTTCCGTCGTTCACCACGAACCACCGAATCGTACAGGCCCTTACCAACGCTTCATAAAGGATATTTTCCCAACCGCCGCCCAGTTCGTCGGCATATCCCAGTTCCGCGGCCTTTTTCCGGTAAGCCGGAGCGTATTTCATCAGTTGATCCAAATATTTTTCCATCAACGGATTGCAATATGAATGACTGAATTCGTGTACCAGCAGCCAGTCATAATACCCCGGGGGATAGACGGGCATTCCCTCATCATCCGCCCGCCAGGAACCGACCACACAATACAAATCCTGCCAGTCACGGTCGCGGTAAGTCGTCCGGATACCATAATTATGGAGGCCTATGCACAAACCGGGGACAACCCTGAAACGTTTCGGCGTCCGGGAACCGAAATAAGCATCGAACCACGCGGATTCGACCTTGCTGCCGAGACCCGCTTTCATCCGCTCTTCAACTGCGGCATACAGTTCGCGGGACTCCCCGTAAAATTCCCGGAATTTCGATTTCCGGTAAAAGCCGTTCAATTTATGAAAGAATTTCCGGTAGTTGACTCGATCCCACCGGGAGTCGACATTCACCATCTGCACGTTCGGAATCCACGTGATTTTGCCTTTCGGAGAGATTTCCAGCTGCAAGGCCAGCGACACGGGAGCGTTCCAGCCGATGCTGCCGTATTTCCGGTATTCCGGAATCAGTCTGCGAATCAGTTTATGATCGGCATATCGGACGAAATGCGCATCGATCCGCTTTTTGTACGCCTCGGGGATATTCGAATACTCCTCATTGCCGCCCAGATAAAAAGCGATGCTCAGCAGTTCGACCCGCTCGTCCACCGAAACATCGAAAGACTGTGAATAAACCGGTCCCGCCACAAAAAGCGACAGCAGTATCCAAAGCAGTTTTTTGCCCATATCCGGAATGTTTATACACAAATATAGGCATAATTAATCGATAAAGCAACCCATTTCAATAAAGCCCGACAGAAATCTTTCAGCGCTCTACGGGAAATTCGGACGGAAACCCGCCGAGCGGCTCCCAATCGTCGCGGAACTGTTCGGAGCCGGTCTTTTTGGCAAAGATCTGCTGAATGGTGTAATCCGTTATTTCCTCGCCGGTCAGCGCCCGCGACCACGCCACACGCCCCGAACGGTCCGCCCCGGGACCCGTACAGCCCCATTCGGCATAATACACGTCGCCTTTGCGGGCCGCGTCATGCCAGTCGCGCCACCCTTCGGGGCGGATCGCCGCAGGCAGTTCGCAGCGAATCCACACGGTGCGGGCCGTGGATTTCCACGGACGCCCCAGATAGACCTTCGTCACCCCTTCGGCCACTGTCACGCCGCAGTTGAAAAAGACATAGCCGTAGCGGTTGCGCTCGGTGGTCGAGGCAGCGGTGATGAAACTATCGGCTTTGCAATGGATGTGGCAATCGTCGAAAACGACGATCGAAGGGCCGAAGATGAAATCCGTCGTTCCCTCGATGTGGCAGCGTTCGACGAAGACGCGCGAGACATATCCCCGCGTGAAGAAGGTGTCCTGATTGCCGATCAGCGTGCAGGCCCGGAGGTGGATGCGGTCGCCGCGGGTTTCGAGCGCCACGGCCTGCCCCACCCGTCCGGCGTCGTTCTCGACGAGGATGTCCTCCATGAAAATATCGTCGGCCTGAATCGACATCGTATAGCTGTCGTAGGTGGTCAGTTCGCGGCCGTCGACGATTTTCCCCGAATAGTCGTCCCAGACGATGCACACCTGCTCGGTGCCCCCGGCGAGAATGCGCACCTTGTCCTTGTAGACGTCGAGCGTCACCTTCTCGCGGTAGGTGCCGGGCATGATCCGCACCGTGCGCCACTCCGCGGGTTTCGAAGGCAGGGCGTCGAAACACGCCTGAATCGTTCGGAAATCCCCGCGGCCGTTGCAGTCGACGGTATAAACCGTCTCCGCCGAGGCCCAAAGGCTTCGGCAAAGCAGGATCGTCAGTATCGCAAAACGCAGCATGGCGTCGTTACAGCGTTACCCCCGTCTTAAAGATGGCGATCTCCTTGAAGCCGGTCTTCTCGTGCTTGAGGTGTTCGCCGTCGGCCGTGGCCAGCACCTTGTCGATGAAGCGGTCCAGCACGACCTGCGGCTCTTCGTCCTCGACCAGCGTTCCGGCGTTGAAATCGATCCAGTTGGACTTGAACTCCGAGAGCTGGGTGTTGGTCGAAATCTTCATCGTCGGCACGAAGGCCCCGAACGGCGTACCGCGGCCCGTGGTGAACAGCACCAGCTGACAGCCCGACAGGGCCAGCGCCGAGGCGGCCACCAGGTCGTTGCCCGGAGCCTGCAACAGATTGAGTCCGGGTTTCACGATAGGCTGCGCATAGTTCAGCACATCGACGACGGGCTGCGCCCCGCCCTTCTGCACGCATCCCAGCGATTTCTCCTCGAGCGTCGTGATGCCGCCCTTCTTGTTGCCCGGCGAAGGATTCTCGTAGATCGGCTGGTCGAATTTGCGGAAATAGTGTTTGAAATCATTGATCAGGCAGACCGTCTCGTCGAAAATCCGGCGGTCCGCGGCGCGGTCCATCAGGATCGTCTCGGCGCCGAACATCTCGGGAACCTCCGTCAGCACCGTGGTCCCGCCCTGCGCGATCAGCCAGTCGGAGAACAGCCCCACCAGCGGATTGGCCGTGATGCCCGAAAAACCGTCCGAACCGCCGCATTTCAGACCCACCTTGAGGTAGCTGAGCGGAAGCGGCTGACGCTTATCCTGTTTCGTCTTTTCGACCAGCCCGCGGCAGATTTCGAATCCCGCCTCGATCTCGTCCTCGACCTCCTGGGCGATCAGGAATTTCACCCGCTCGTCGTCCCACTCACCGATCACCTCCTTCAAGGCTGACACCTGGTTGTTCTCGCATCCGAGCCCCAGCACCAGCACGGCGCCCGCATTGGGATGCCGGACCAGCGCGGCCAGCGCCCGCTGCGTGTTGGCATGATCGTCGCCCAGCTGCGAACAGCCGTAATTGTGGGTGTAGACCCGCACGTCGTCGAGGTGCGAGCAGTCGCATTCGCGCTTCACGCGCTCGGCGATGGCCTGCGCCTGCCCGTTTACGCATCCTACCGAGGGCACGATCCACAGTTCGTTGCGGATGCCCATCGTGTCGTTCCGCCGCAGGTAGCCCATCACCTTCACGTCGCGCCGCGGAGACTCCACGTCGTAGACCTTGGGGGTGTAGACATATTCGAGGTCGTCGCGAAGGTTGGTCTTCAGGTTGTGGGAGTGAATCCACCCGCCCTGCGGAACGTCCTCCGTGGCGTGGCCGATCGGATAGCCGTATTTCACGACATGCTCGCCCGCGGCAATGTCGCGCAGGGCGAACTTGTGCCCCCGGGCGATGTCTTCGCGGAGCGTGATGCCGACGCCGTCGACATCGACCGTTTCGCCCTTGTGCAGGTCGTCGGCCAGCGCCACGGCGACATTGTCCGCGGCATTGATTTTCAGGAATCGTTTCATAATCATCGTGTGCTGAAAAGGGCAGGACCGGCCTCCGAAAAGACGCCGCACCCTGCCCTCCGAAGGTAAATTATTTCTTCAGAAATTTCGCCAAGGCGCCCTCCATGCCCAACTCCTCGATGTCGCGGACATAGCCCGCAACGGTCGGGATGAAGCCCGGAACCTCCGAGAAATCGACGGTGAAGATACCGCTCTCTTTTACGATCTTCGTGATGGTACCCTCAATGTTCTCCGAATCCCAGTTCGCACGGATATACTCCACGAACTCCTTCGTATCGTCGGGTTCGAAACCGCTCTTGGGACTGTAGAGGGTCATCAGCGCCGCAAAGGTGAAGCACTCGTGTTCGGCGATACGCTGCGCCTTGAACCAGTTGTCCTTGACCGTGGGATAGTTACGCGCCTCCCATTTCGACAGCGAATTGAGCGAGATGGATTTCAGCAGGTGCTTGATAAAGGGGTTGTAGAAACGCTCCAGAATCCCCGCGGCGAACTCTTTCAGCTCCGCCTGATCCTCCTCGATCATCGGAATCACCTCGCCGGCAACCATGTCGTTGACGAACTTTTCGATTGCAGGGGTATTGAAGGCGTCCATCACCGTCTCGCAGCCCATCTGCAGGGCGATGGGAACCATGCCCGTGTGCGAACCGTTCAGGATACGGACTTTCTTGTCGCGGAACTGCTTGATCGAAGGCATGAAAATGACGTGCAGGCCCGCCTTGTCCAGCGGCAGCTCCTTCATCACCTCCTTGTAGCCCGGGCCGCCGATGGCCCACAAGTGGTATAGCTCGGCCTTCACCACGAGGTTGTCGTCATAGCCGATCTCCGCCTTGATCTCGTTGATCTGCTCCCGCGGGAATCCCGGCACGATACGATCCACGAGCGTGTCGCAGAAATGGCAGTTCTTCTCGACCCAGTCGATAAAGTCCTGCCCGAGCTTGTGGTACTCGGCGTGTTTGATGACGTATTCATGGAGCGTCGAGCCGTTGTTCTCGATCAGCTCGCAGCAGATAATGCACAAACCTTTGGTCGGATCGCCTTCGAAATGCTTAAAACGCTTGTACAGCAGCGCCGTCATCTTCGCGGGGTACGATTTCGGGGGCTCGGCCGTCAGGTCGTCGCCCTCCTCGTAGCGGATGCCTGCCTCGGTGGTGTTCGAAATGGTGATTTTCAGCTCCGGGGAGAGGAAATAACGCTCGTAGGTCGCATAGTCCACATAGGGATTGAACGAATCCATGATGCTCTTCACCAGCCGCACGTCCTTCTTGGGCTGCTTGTTCTCGATGCCCTCCAGATAGACGTGGTACATGTTGTCCTGTTTGTGCATCAGGTCGATCATCCCCAGCACCTTGTGCTCCGGATCGATAATCGGCTGGCATACAGCCACTCCGGCGTCCATGACGCCTTTTTCGTTGGCGATTTCGATCTGCCAGTCCACGAAGGCCCTCAGGAAATTGCCTTCGCCGAACTGCAGGATGCGAACGGGGCGGCCGACCTTTTCCACGGTCGACTTGTTCAGTTGCTTAATCATTGTATGTCAGGTTTTTAAATTACTCCAATACGATCGGCTTGTATTTCGGAACCAATGCCTTCATCACGATCCAGCCGATGAGATAAGCCACGGCGCAGATGCAGAAAACGATGAAATAACCGGCGGGTTTTCCTTCGAAGCCCATATAAGCCATATTGGTCTCCTCGGCGTGCACGAACAGCCATCCGGCGAACCATTGCAGAATCATCGAACCGACACCTCCGGCCATGCCGCCGATACCCGTCACCGTGGCGATCGCCGACTTGGGGAACATGTCGCCCACGGTCGAGAAGATGTTGGCCGACCACGACTGGTGCGCCGCGCCGCCGATACCGATCAGGATAATCGGGAACCACGGCGAAATGGTGCCCAGGGGCTGTGCCAACAGCACCAGCAGCGGGAAGAAGGCGAAAATCAGCATCGCACGCATACGGGCCGCATAGGGATTCAGACCCGTCTTGTTGATGATGATCGTCGGGAGCTTGCCGCCGTAGATCGAAAGCATCGTGATGGCGTAAAGCGTGAAAATCAGCGCCACGCCCAGTCCCTCGGACATCTTGATTCCAAACTGCGAATTGAGGTACGAAGGAGTCCAGAAAAGGAAGAACCACCACACGCCGTCGGTCATGAACTTACCGAAGGCGAAAGCCCAGGTTTGCTTGAACGAAAGGGTTTTCCAGAAGGAGATTTTCTCACCCTCCTGCTCCTTGCCGACAGCCTCGCCGTCGACCAGCTCGTGCTGGTCCTGCTCGATATACTCCAGCTCGGCGGCATTCACGCTCGGGTGGTCCGACGGTTTCTTGTACATGAAGACCCAGAAACCCATCCAGATGAAGCCCAGGGCGCTGATCACGATGAAGGCCATCTCCCATCCCCATGCTTTGGCCAGCAGCGGAATGGTCAGCGGGGCGAACAGCGCACCGATCGAAGCGCCGGCATTGAAAATCGAGGTGGCATAGGCGCGGTCCTTCTTGGGGAAATACTCGGCAGTCACCTTGATGGCCGCGGGGAAGTTGCCCGCCTCACCGAGGGCGAGGATGCAGCGTGCGGCGATGAAGAAATACATGCTGACCATGGCGATGGTCGCAGCCATGGCCGAGCCGGCCTCGACGGCACGCAGCGCGGCAGCGTTGGGTAGTCCCACCCATGCCTCGGTGGCCACGCCGCAGAGGGCGTGCATACAGGCGCCGACCGACCAGACGCCGATGGCCCACAGATAACCTTTCTTGGTGCCCATCCAGTCGATGAAACGACCCGCGAAGAGCATGCAGACGGCATAGACGATTGAGAAAATCGAGGTGATAAGGCCGTAGTGGTACTCGTTCCAATGAAATTCGGGCTTGATAAACTCGTCCCACGTCAGCGAAAGCACCTGACGGTCGAGGTAATTAACGGTCGTTGCGAAGAAGAGCATCGCACAGATGACCCAGCGATACTGTGTCATCTTCCCAGCGAGAGTCGATTGATTTTTTGACATTTATTCGGTTTTTTATTAAGTAGAGTTCGGGGGTTGGAGAGCCGCAGGAACGGCATCCGGCGGCGATTGGGGCCGCCGCCGGACGACCGAACTTACGGAATGACATCTAACGCACCTTGGCGATCACGTCCAGCGCGAAACGGCATTTTTCGGAGATGGCCTTCCAGTTTTTCTCGGCTATCACCTCCTTGGGGAAGAGCTGCGAGCCCATGCCCACACAGAAAACACCGGCCTTGAACCATGCCGTGAGGTTTTCCTCGGTGGGTTCCACGGCTCCGGTGGCCATGATGTTCGACCACGGCAGCGGGGCCTTGACGTTCTTGACGAACGAAGGACCGCCCACGTTGCCCGCAGGGAAAACCTTCGTCAGGTCGCAGCCCAGCTCCTGTGCGAAACCGATCTCGGTGACCGATCCGCAGCCGGGGGTGTAGGGAACCAGATGGCGGTTGCAGACCTTGGCGACCTCGGCGTTCAGGTAGGGACCCACGACGAAATTTGCACCGTACTGGATGTAGAGGGCAGCCGTGGGGGCATCGACGATCGTACCGACGCCCAGCACCATTTCGGGGCACTCTTTGGCGGCGAACTTGATGACCTCGATAAAGACCTCCGAGGCGAAATCACCGCGGTTGGTGAATTCGAAAGCACGCACGCCGCCCTCGTAGCAGGCTTTCACGACCTGCTTGGCGATCTCGGCGTCAGCGTGATAAAAAACGGGAACCATGCCGGTCTTGCCGATGGCCTCCATGACCTGCATTTTATTGAAACGAGCCATAATTTTAATTCTTAATTTTTCATTCTTAATTAACGCTGCACGCGTCCGCTGGCATTGCCTCCGGCCAGGCTTTCGACCTCTTCGGCCGATACGAGGTTGAAATCGCCGTTGATCGTGTGCTTCAGGGCCGATGCCGCAACCGCAAACTCAAGGGCTTCGCCCTGCGTCGGTTTGGTCAGCAGTCCGTGGATCACGCCGCCCGAGAACGAGTCGCCACCGCCTACGCGGTCGATGATCGGGTCGATGTCGTAACGCTTCGACTCGTAGAACTCCTTACCGTTGTAAATCATCGCCTTCCAGCCATTGTGCGTCGCCGAGAACGACTCGCGCAGCGTCGAAATCACATATTTGAATCCGAACGTCTCGGCCATCTGGCGGAAAATGCCTTTGTACCCTTCGGCATTGGTCTCGCCGCCCTCGACATCGGCGTCGGGCTTGAACCCGAGGCACAGCTCGGCGTCCTCCTCGTTGCCGATGCAAACATCGACATACTGCATCAGGGGCTTCATAATCGACTGCGCCTTCTCCTTGGTCCAAAGCTTCTTGCGGAAATTCAGGTCCACCGACACCGTCACGCCGTGACGCTTGGCGGCCTCGCAGGCCAGCTTCGTCAGTTCGGCGGCCTTGTCCGAAATCGCGGGGGTGATGCCCGACCAGTGGAACCACTGGGCGCCCTCCATAATGGCGTCGAAATCGAAATCCGAAGCGTCGGCCTCGGCAATCGAGGAATGGGCACGGTCGTAAATCACCTTCGAAGGACGCATCGAAGCACCCGTCTCGAGGTAATAGATGCCCACGCGGTCGCCGCCGCGGGCGATGAAATCGGTCTTCACGCCGTATTTGCGCAGCGCATTCACCGCCGACTGGCCGATCTCGTGCTTCGGGAGCTTCGAGACGAAATAAGCCTCGTGGCCGTAGTTGGCGCACGAAACGGCTACGTTGGCCTCGCCGCCGCCGTAAACGACGTCGAACGAATCGGACTGAACGAAACGCGTATTGCCGGGCGTCGAAAGACGCAGCATGATTTCACCTAATGTTACGATTTTCATGATTCTATTGCGTGTTAAAATTTGAAGAAATTCTTGGCGTTCTTGTAGCAGATGCCCTCGATGATTTCGCTGCCGATGAAATCGATCTCCGAAGCGGGCAGCAGGCCGTTCTCGATGTCGTTGCCCACGAGGTTGCACAGCGTGCGGCGGAAATATTCGTGGCGCGGGTACGAGAGGAACGACCGCGAGTCGGTCAGCATACCGACGAAGCGGCTCAGCAGCCCCAGCGTCGAGAGGGCGTTCATCTGCTTCTCCATGCCGTCCTTCTGGTCGAGGAACCACCAGCCCGAACCGAACTGGATTTTCCCGGCACCGTAACGGCCGTCCTGGAAATTGCCAATCATCGTGGCAACCAGCTCGTTGTCGCGGGGATTGAGGTTATAAATGATGGTTTTGGTGAGTTTGTCGTCGCGGTCGAGCAGGTCGAAGAATTTGGACATGCTCTTGCCGACCGTGAAATCGCCGATCGAGTCGAAGCCCGTGTCGGCCCCCAGCTGCCGGAACATCCGGCTGTTGTTGTTGCGGATGGTGCCGTAGTGGAACTGCTGGGTCCAGCCCGTCTCCCAATCCATCGTGGCGAATTCGACCATCATGGCCGTCTTGTATTTCAGGATCTCGTCGCGGGTCAGCGCCTGACCGCCGTATACCTTATTAAAGATAGCGTCGATCTCGGCCTGGGTGTAATCCTCGGCGTAGAACTCCTCGATGCCGTGGTCCGAAAGGCGGCAGCCCACCGATTCGAAGAACTTGTGACGCACGCGCAGGGCGTCGATCACATCGGCGAATTTCGAGATCGAGACGCCCGAAACCTCCGCGAGTTTGTCGATGTAGGCGCGGAAATCGGCGGGAACCTCCACGGCCATCGCCTTGTCGGGACGCCACGTGGGAAGCATCTTCACGCCGAAATTGTCCTCGCGGACCTTGATGTGGTGTTCCAGCGAATCCACGGGATCGTCCGTCGTGCAGACCACCTCGACATGATAATGCTGCATCAGGCCGTGGGCGTGGTATTCGGGCTTCTGCAGCAGGTCGGTGCAATGGTCGTAAATCTCGCGGGCCGTCGAAGGACCGAGCAGCTTCGTCACGCCGAAGGCGGTCTTCAGCTCGAGGTGCGTCCAGTGATAGAGCGGGTTGCGCATCGTGTAGGGCACCGTTTCGGCCCATTTTTCGAACTTTTCCCAGTCGGAGGTATCCTTGCCCGTGCAGTATTTCTCATCGACGCCGTTGGTACGCATGGCACGCCACTTATAGTGGTCGCCTTCGAGCCAGATTTTCGACAGATTGTCGAAGCGGTGGTTCTCGGCGACATACCCGGGGATCAGGTGGCAGTGGTAGTCGATAATCGGCATTTTGGCCGCATGGTCGTGGTACAGGCGCTCGGCCGTGGGGGTCTGCAACAGGAAGTTGTCGTCGTTAAACTGTTTCATGTTCTGATATAATCCGTTTTAAATTCACTCGTTTCGGGCGGGGCACTGCAAAGCGCCCTTTTTCACAACGTAAAATTACGAACTTTCCGGCACTCCCGATACGAAAAATTGCCAAATAAAGTAGATTATTTGCCAATTTGGTTGACCAATGTACGGAAAAATCGTAAATTTGCCTAAAATACAACGAAAAATTTTTAAACATAGCCTGATGAAAAACACCATTCTTGGGATTGCAGCCGCGCTGACGGTCTCCTGCACCCCCGCCCTGAAAGTCGATGTCGCCAACACGACCCCGATTGAACGCGACGACGAAACCGTCGAAATCGCCTGGTCCGAAGTGGCCGCGCTCGAAGGCGTGACCCCGGAAAACATCCTCGTCCTGAATGACGACAACGAGCAGATTCCCTCGCAGGTGCTGTTCCGCGGCACGTCGGAACCCCAGGCGCTGATCTTCCAGACCGACGCCGACCCGATGGAGACCAAGCGCTTCAAGCTCGTCACGGGCACCCGGGAGAACTACCCTGCCGAGGCGTTCGGACGCGCGGTTCCCGAGCGTTACGACGACTACGCCTGGGAGAATAACAAGGTGGCCTACCGCCTCTACGGCCCAGCGCTGGAGAGCTCGCCCGAGAAACTCATCACCCCGGGCATCGACGTGTGGGTGAAGAGCACCGGCCGGCTGATCATCGACGAACGCTACGCCACGGGTGACTACCACACCAACCACGGCGACGGCATGGACTGCTACAAGGTGGGCGTGACGCTCGGTTCGGGAGCTTCGGTACCCTTCGCCGGCGGTAAATTCTGGTTCATGGACCACAACTACGCCACGGCACGGACACTCGACAACGGCCCGATCCGCACCTCGGTGGAGCTGACCTACGCGCCGTTCGATGTCGACGGCACCCCCGTGTCGCTCACCAAGATCATTTCGCTCGATGCCAACCAGCGTTTCAACCGCATGGACAACGTCTACACGGGTGATTTCGCCGAAATGCCGATTGCCGCGGGCTTCGTGCGCCACGACGTGAAGCGCGTGATGACCGGCGACGGCTGGATGGGGATGGTCGAGGCCGCCTCGGATTCGAAAGACCCCGTGCGCGACGGCGACATCTTCCTGGGCGTGATCCTGCCGGACGCCGAAATGCTGGCCGACACGCTGGGCCACGCCGTGGCCGTCAAGAGCGTGAAGCCGGGCCAGACGCTGACCTACTATGCCGGTTCGGGCTGGAGCCAAGGCGGCGTGGAGGACATGGGCGAATGGGTCGAAGAGATCGGCACGGCGCAGGCCGCCGCCGTGACACCGCTGCAGGTGACCGTCCGCAAATAAGTTGAAAATTCTCACGAAAAGTCCGGTCTGATGACCGGACTTTTTCGTATCTTTGGAAGCGTAACGACCTTTTTCTTCAAAAAACCATGCACAACCAAAAAATCGTCACTTTCGGAGAAATCATGCTGCGGCTCACGCCGCCCGATTACCTGCGTTTCAATCAAACGGACCTGTTCCGCGCCAGCTACGGCGGCAGCGAGGCCAACGTGGCCGTCTCGCTGGCCAACTACGGCCTGCGCAGCGAGTTCGTGACCCGTCTGCCCGAAAACCGCGTGGCCGATGCCTGCCTCGACGACCTGCGCCGCTACGGCATCGGCACCGACGGCATCCTCCGCGGCGGCAAGCGGCTGGGACTCTATTATATGGAGGAGGCCGCATCCATGCGCACCTCCCACGTCGTCTACGACCGCGCCGACTCGGCCTTCGACACCCTGCAGCCGGGGATGGTCGACTGGCACACGCTTTTCAGCGGCGCCGCGTGGTTCCATTGGTCGGGTATTTCGGCCGCGGTGAGTGCCGACACGGCCGCCGTATGTGCCGAGGCGATCGCCGTCGCCCGGGAGATGGGGCTCACGGTCTCGTGCGACATCAACTACCGCAAAAACCTCTGGAAATACGGCAAGGAGCCGCAGGAGGTGCTGCCCCCGCTGATGGAGCAGTGCGACGTGTTCTTCGGCACGGACGACGAATACGAAAAGATACTCGACATGCGCCTGCCCCGCTTCGAGGCCCGCGACGCCTCCTACCGCCCCGATGCGGCAGGATACGAAAAGGCCTCCGCCGAGGTTGCGGCACGCTTTCCCCGCTGCCGGGGCATCGTCTTCGGGCTTCGCAGCGTCCTGAGCGCCAACCACCACCTGATCTCCGGAACGCTCTACACCGGGGGCCGGCTGCTCTCCACGCGGGTCTACGACATCGACTGCGTGGTGGACTGCGTCGGTGTGGGCGACGCTTTCGTGGGCGGCCTGATCTACGGGATGGCCGAACACCCCGGGGACATGCAGTTCGCACTCGACTTCGGCACCGCAGCCTGCGCACTGAAAAACACCGTGCCGGGCGACTACAACCAATTCACAGCCGAAGAGGTCGCCCAGCTCGCCCGCGGCTCCGTCTCAGGCCGCATCGCAAGATAGCCCGCCTAAGAGGCGGGTTTTAGGGGGCAAAGGGAGCATATTGCGCTGACAACCCATTTTTGCGCCCCGCCTAAAAGGCAGGATTTAGGGGGGGGCATATTGCGCTGACAACCCAACCTGCGCCCCGCAAGCGCGGAATTTACACGAAAAAGCCCGACTTATAAAAGTCGGGCTTTTCTTGTTTTAACCGGGCGGAGCGCAGCATGGGTAGAAAGCACCATACCTTGCCGTTGCCCCCTAAAGCCGGCCTCTTAGGCCGGTTATTCGCCTTTGGCTTTTTTGTAGAGGTCGTTGTAGGTGTTGTATTTCTCCATGATGCCGGGTTCGTCGCGCAGGCGGAAGCAGAGCGACTTGAGGAACTCCAGCGTGTCGATGTCGTCGGTCTTGAGCTGGTGAGCCTTCTCGAACCAGGGCACAGCGGCCATATAGATGTCGTTGACACCCTTCAGGTCGGCATCATAGGCGGCCTGGCTGCTGTACTGCTTCTCGTTCATCTCCTTGTTCAGCGCATCGCCCTTGATCGTGTAGAACACACCCAGGTAGTAGTTGCCTTCGAACATGTCGGGCTTCAGCTCCACGACCTTCTTGAACGAATCGATGCTCTGGTCGTAGTCCTTCAGCGCGTAGAAAATACGTCCGCGGCCGAACCACAGGTCGACGTTCGAGGAATTGTCCTGAATAGCCTTGTCGATCAGCGCAATGAGGTCGGCGGGGTCGCCCACGCCCTCCTCCGAGGTGTAGAGCTGCATCAGACCGTCGAGGATACGCTCGTTCTTCGGGAATTTCTCAATACCCGTCAGCAGTGCGTCCTTGGCCTTCATCACATTGGCCTTGTCGGCCTCCTTCTGGCCGTAGAGGCAGTGGAAGAGGTAGTAGTAGATATTACCCTCCTCGTCGGCATAGCCCTTCTCGATGGCCTGGGTCAGCAGTTTGGCGCCCTGAACGAACGACTTGGGATTGTTCGCACCGTCGACGGTCAGCAGATAGCCCGCATAGTAGAGCAGCGCGGGATCGGCCTCGCCGTAAGCCGGGCTCGACTGGGCCTTGTAAGCCGTTACGTAAGCCTTGGCAGCCTCGGCGTAGTCGCCCGAGTCGATGCCGGTGTTACCGGCCTGCGAGCAAAAATCGCTGACCTGCTTCAGCCCCTCCTTGACCTTCTCGGCCATCTTGGAGTCCAGCTCGTAAGCCTTGTTGTAAGCCTCGATGGCCTTCGCGGGAGCGTCCTTCATCACCCACCGGGTCTGCTTCCACGTAGCGACCTTGTTGTCCTTGACGTAGGCCGTGAAATAGGGATAAACCCAGGCGTCGTACTCCACGCCGTTGAGCGTCTGCTTCTCGGCCGACTTGGGTTCGCCGACAGCCAGCTTCAGCATGGCGGCGTCTATGTTGACGAAAAGGCTCTTCGTGGGCTCGATGGCCACTTCGTAGAAGGCCTTGCCGCGGTTGAGCCACGTGGCGGCCTTGGTAGCTTTCTTCTCGTTGGCGATGTCGGCATCGCTCTTTTCGATCTTGGCAAGAAGCGCTTCCTTGTTCACTTTCTGGGCCTGCACGGCGGGAACTGCCACGAGCAGCGCCGCGAGAGCCGTCAAAATCGTTTTCTTCATAGTAAACTGAAATTTTAAAGATTTTTTGATGTTTTTCAATTATTCTTCCGCAGAGGGAGCGTCTGCACCGGGCGTCTCGGCCCCGTTTTCAGCACCTTCCACGGCCTGCACTTCCTCCTCATCCCCGGCTGCCGGCACGGCCATCACCGAAGCAATGGCATCGCCCTCGCGGAGGTTGATGATACGCACGCCCTGCGTAGCGCGGCCCGCGAGGCGGATCTGCTCGACGGCGGTGCGTATGGTGAGTCCCGAACGGTTGATAATCATCAGGTCGTTTTCGTCGGTAACGGCCTGTATCGAAATTAGTTTGCCTGTTTTTTCCGTAATGTTGATGGTCTTCACGCCCTTTCCGCCGCGGTTGGTGATGCGGTACTCGTCCAGATCGGTACGCTTGCCGTAACCGTTCTCGCTCAGCACCAGCACATCCTGCTTCGAATCGGGTTCCACACAGATCATGCCGATCACCTCGTCCGACTCCTCGATCGAGATGCCGCGCACACCGGCGCCGACACGTCCGATAGGACGCACCGTCGACTCGTTGAAGCGGATGGCCTTGCCCTCCCGGGCCGCAATCATCACCTCGGCATTGCCGCTGGTGAGCTTGGCCTCGATCAGCTGGTCGCCCTCGCGGATGACGATGGCGTTGACGCCGTTCTGGCGCGGACGCGAATAAGCCTCCAGTTTGGTCTTCTTGATCGTGCCGTCCTTCGTACACATGATGATAAAGTTGTTGTTCACATACTCCGCATCGGCAAGGCTCTTGACATTGATATAGGCGCGGACCTTGTCGTCCGGCTCGATCTGGATGACGTTCTGGATGGCGCGGCCCTTCGACGAACGGGCCCCTTCGGGAATCTCGTAGACCTTGAGCCAGAAGCAGCGGCCCTTCTCCGTGAAGAAGAGCATCGTGTTGTGCATCGAAGCCACATAGATATGCTCGATGAAATCCTCGTCGCGCGTGGCGCTGCCCTTGGCCCCTACGCCGCCGCGGTTCTGCGTGCGGTATTCGGCCAGCGGCGTGCGCTTGATGTAACCCATGTGCGAAATGGTGATGACCATGTCGTCGTCGGCGTAGAAATCCTCGGGGTTGAACTCCTCGGAAGCGTAGACGATCTGCGAGCGGCGCTCGTCGCCGTATTTCGCCTTCATGTCCAGCAGCTCGTCCTTGATGATCTGCATCTGCATCGACTCGTTCTCGAGCACCTCCGTCAGGTGGGCGATCAGCTTCATCAGCTCGTCACGCTCGGCGGTCAGCTTCCCGTGCTCCAGGCCCGTCAGGGCGCGGAGGCGCATCTCGATGATGGCCGAAGCCTGGATGTCGCTCAATTCGAAACGCTCGATCAGGGTCTGCTTCGCGGCGTCGGGCGTCTGCGAGGCGCGGATGATGTGCACGATCTCGTCGATGTTGTCCTGTGCGATCAGCAGGCCCAGCACGATGTGCAGGCGCTCCTCGGCCTTGCGCTTGTCGTAGCGCGTGCGGCGGACCACCACGTCGTGACGGTGCTCGATGAAATATTTGATCAGGTCGCGCATCGGCAGCATCTCGGGACGGCCCTTGACCAGCGCGATGTTGTTCACGGCGAACGACGTTTGCAGCGGGGTGTTCTTGAACAGCGTGTTCAGCACCACGCTCGCC
This sequence comes from Alistipes sp. Zagget8, assembly GCA_001941065.1. Lineage (GTDB taxonomy): Bacteria > Bacteroidota > Bacteroidia > Bacteroidales > Rikenellaceae > Alistipes. The sequence goes on along the minus strand of MSHJ01000005.1, from coordinate 333,250 downwards.
ACGGCGTCGTGTTTCAGGATGATGATGATCCGCAGGCCGTTGCGGTCCGACTCGTCGTTGATATAGGAGATGCCTTCGATCTTCTTGTCGTTGATCATGTCGGCGATCTTCTTGATCATCTCGGCCTTGTTGATCATATAGGGAATCTCCGTGATGACGATGCACTCGCGGCCGCTCGGCGTAAGCTCGATATCGGTCTTCGCACGCATCATCACGCGTCCGCGGCCCGTGAGCATCGCCTCCTTCACCCCTTCGTAGCCGTAGATGATACCGCCCGTGGGGAAATCGGGACCTTTGACATACTGCAGCAGCTCCTCGCCCGTAATCTCGGGATTGTCGACATAGGCGCAGCAGGCGTCCACCACCTCCGAGAGGTTGTGCGGAGCCATGTTCGTAGCCATACCGACGGCGATACCGCTGGCGCCGTTGACAATCAGCAGCGGGATTTTCGTCGGAAGGACCGTAGGTTCGGGAATCGTGTCGTCGAAATTCAGCGTCCAGTCGACGGTCTCCTTGTCGATGTCGGCCATCACCTCGTCAGTGATCTTCTTCATGCGTGCCTCGGTGTAACGCATGGCGGCCGGCGAGTCGCCGTCCATCGAGCCGAAATTACCCTGTCCGTCGACCAGCGGGTAACGCATCGACCAGTCCTGGGCCAGGCGGACCATCGCGTCGTAGACCGACGAGTCGCCGTGGGGGTGGAACTTACCGAGCACGTCGCCGACGATACGGGCCGACTTACGGGTGGGTTTGTCGGAGTAGAGGTTGAGCTCCGCGCTCATATCGTAGAGGATTCGGCGGTGTACGGGTTTCATACCGTCCCGCACATCGGGCAGCGCACGCGACACGATGACCGACATCGAATAGTCGATGTACGCCGATTTCATCTGCTCTTCGATATTGATGGGGATGATACGCCCCGTCAAACCGGCATTCTTTTCTTCTTCAGTTAGCATTATTTACCGTTTAAACCTTTTTGCATCGATATCACGCATCCGTCGGCCGCAGTCGCCGCCTCGCGGCGGCGTTTGCAAATCTGACCCTCCCCTAAATCCCCTCCTCGGAGGGGACTTGGTACCGCTTCGCGGTAAAATCAGCGTTTCCGAAACTGTGAATCGGATGTTGCCATCCGACATTGTTCCCACACGCCGGCTCCGGGTGCGTCGATACCCTATCAAAATTTACCAATCTTTAACATACAAAAATACGATTTATTTCCGATCTGAGCAACTTTGCAGGCAAAAATCGCTTCGCACGCGCGATATTTTTCAGGAGATATGCCGTTTTTGCCCCTTTTCCGGCGATCTGACGGCCTGAAAAAAAACTCCCGGCAAATTGCCGGGAGAAAAGCGGATTACAGAACGATCCGGGACAAAGCTGAGCGATCACTCCGCACCTTTGGCCGGGCACGTCTCCGCAAGCGCATTGAGCTGCGCATTGATCCAGAGCATAAGCACCAGATACAGGAGCCCGCACGAAAGACAGCAACAGAGGGCCAGCTCCCCGGAGAAATCGCGGGGCACTACCCGATTGCAGAACAACTCACACAACTTAGCACCGATACTCGTTAAGATCGGCACGGACCACGCCAGCACGAGTTTCAGCCGTATGATACGCCGATCGACACCCCGGGCCCGCAGTCTATGACGAACGGCGTGCGCCGCCATCGGAAAGATAAAGGGCGCAACGACGGGCATGAAAACAGCGAGGGGAACGACCCAGCCGGCAGGCTTCCATCTCCGGCATTCGCAAACGGCATAGATAATTCCGACCGCATAGGTCAGCAAACAGCAGACAATGAAGCCTGTCAATGTAAAGCCCAATTCATCCATAACAAACAGAATTTAAAAGGTTCAATACATATATTCAAGGCGTCCGATACAAAGATAACATAATATTCGACAAACGACGGATTTGGCGGCCGGAAATTTCTCCGGACGTTCGGCAGTTTGTCATTTACGCAGGATTTTCTACCTTTGCGCCCACGATCCATTTATATGACCCCGATAAACACCCCCAAAGAGGTTCTCGCACTGGCCGGCCGGTCCGCGGCGGACAAACTCCGAAATCCGGCCTCCAAAACCCTGATCCTCGCATTTCTCGCCGGAGCGTACATCGCCGTCGGCGGGCTGTTCTCGCTGATGGCCGGATTCGGATTCCCCGGAGCCGCCGAAGCCCCCGGATTCCAGCGCCTGCTGTCGGGCGCAGTCTTCCCGCTGGGGCTCATTCTGGTCGTCTTCACCGGAGCCGAACTTTTCACCGGCAACAACGCCGTACTCGTCCCGGGAGCGCTCGGACGGCAATACGGCTGGAGCCGGGTGCTGCGCAACTGGACGCTCGTCTACATCGGGAATTTCGCCGGGGCGCTGTTTTTCACCTGGTTTCTGGTCGTGACGCCCGGCGTCCTTTCGTCGGAGTTGTGGCAGAACGCCGCCTGCGGCATTGCGCAGGCCAAGGTCTCGATGCCGTGGATGACGGTTTTCCTGCGCGGCGTGGGCGCCAACTGGCTGGTATGCCTGGCCGTATGGCTCGGGCTGAGCGCCAACGACGTTCCGGGACGGATGATGGGACTGTTCTTCCCGATCATGTGTTTCGTGGTGATCGGCTACGAACACTGCATCGCCAACATGTTCTTCATCCCGCTGGGCATGATGCTCGGCGCACCGGTAACGTGCGGGGAGCTCTTCCTCGGCAATCTGATCCCCGCCACCCTCGGCAATATCGTGGGCGGAGGCCTCTTCGTGGGAAGCCTCTACTGGTATCTCAACCGGAAATAATCAGAAAATCGTCCGTCAGCGGAAATCGATGAACTCGTAACCCGCATAGGTCTGCTTGTCGAACGCGCGGACATGGCCCGTGAGCGGCGCGATGTCCAGCACCCGGACCAGCACCTGCTCGCCGTCGTAATCGTAGGAGAGCGACAGGGGGCGCATCGTGGCGGTCTCTACCGTCACGGTGACGTTGCCTGCCGGAGAGTCGTTCCCGGCAGCGGGCGTCAGCCGCACGACGGCGCGGTCTCCGGCCTCGGACACCAGCGTCGGGACATACTCGCTGCCGAGGAAATCGAAGGCCCGGACGGGATTGTTCAGGATATTGCGGCTCGCGGCGTCGACCTCCGTCACGGTCACTTCGCGGCGGCGGTTGTCGATCTCATAGCGGACGACGCTGTCGGCGAAGACCTCGGCATCGGCCAGCGCGAGGTAGTAGTTCCGCCCCTCGACGACATAGCTGCCGCGGTTTTTGTAATCGCCCGAGACGACCTCGAAATTCACGCCGTAGCCGGGCATCGCGCGGAATCCCGCGGCAAGTTTTTCGAGTATCTCCGTGGCACGTCCGGCAGCCGAAACAGCCTGAATACCCGCCACGAAGGCTATGAGGAGCAAAAGTCTTTTCATCGTCGATTCGTATTAAAACAAGCCCAGTTCCTGCAATTTCGCCTCCAGCGACGGCAGGTCGTGGTAGAGGATGTCGCGCGGCTTGGCGCCCTGCTGGCGGCCGACGATGCCGGCCCGCTCGAGCTGCATCATGATGCGGCCGGCGCGGTTGAACCCCACCTCGTAATTGCGCTGAATCATCGAGGTCGAGATCGACCCGTCCTGCACGGCGCTGCGGGCGATTTCGGCAAAGAGCGAATCATATTTCAGGGGCGCCGAGGAGGACTCCTCGCTGCCCATCTGCGGACCTTCGCCGCTGTCGGGCGTGTAGTCGGGCAGCGCATAGGCCGCGGTGTAACCCTGCTGTTTGGAAATGTATTCGGCGATGCGTTCGACCTCCTTGGTCTCGACCAGCGCACACTGAATACGCGTCAGCTCGCCGTCTTTCGAGATGAGCATGTCGCCGCGGCCGATCAGCTGGTCGGCGCCCGGACGGTCGAGAATCGTCCGCGAGTCGATCATCTGCATCACGCGGAAGGCGACACGGGCCGGAAAGTTGGCCTTGATCTTACCCGTGATGACATCGACCGACGGACGCTGCGTGGCGATGATGAGGTGGATGCCGATGGCGCGGGCCTTCTGGGCCAGACGCGTCACGGGGGTCTCGACCTCCTTGGCCGTCATAATCAGGTCGGCGAACTCGTCGATCACCACGACGATATAGGGCATGAAGCGGTGGCCGTTCATCGGGTTCAGCCGCCGCGCGGTGAATTTCTCGTTGTATTCGGAGATGTTGCGGGCTCCGGCCTTCTTGCAGAGCTCCAGACGGCTGTCCATCTCCGTGCAGAGCGAATTGAGCGTGTAGACCGCCTTGCGGGGATCGGTGACGATGGCCTCGTCCTCCGACTCCATCTTGGCCAGGAAATGACGCTCGATCTTGGCGTAGAGCGAGAACTCGACCATCTTGGGGTCGATCATCACGAATTTCAGCTGCGCGGGGTGCTTGCGGTAGAGCAGCGAGGTAATGATGGCATTCAGTCCGACGGACTTACCCTGCCCCGTGGCTCCGGCCACCAGCAGGTGGGGCATCTTGGCCAGGTCGAAGACGTAGTTTTCGTTCTGGATCGTGCGGCCGATCACCACCGGCAGCTCGGCCTTCGACTCCTGGAAACGCAGCGACCGGACCGCCGAATACATCGAGACGATCTGCTTGTTGCGGTTCGGGACCTCGATACCGATGGTTCCCTTGCCCGGAATCGGGGCGATGATGCGGATGCCCGATTCGGCCTTGAGGCTCTGGGCGATGTCGTTCTGGAGGCCCTGTATCTTCGCGATCTTGACGCCCTGCGCCTGCACGATTTCATACAACGTGACCGTGGGGCCCACCGTGGCCTTGATGCGCTGAATCGGAATGCCGAAATTCTTGAGCGTCTCCTCGATCTTGGTCTTGTTCTCGAAAATCTCCTCGTCCGAGACCTCCGAATCGGACACATAGTCCTCCAACAGCGTCACGGGCGGCTTGCGGTAGTTCACGAGGTCTTTCAGCGGGTCGTAACTCTCCGTCGGGATGGCCGTTTCGTCGACCAGCTTCGCTTCGTTGGACTCGACCGTCACCACGACGCCTTCTTCGGCCGGGGTTCCGGACACCGGAGCCGCTTCAGCAGATTCCTCCGCAGGCACCTCCGCCGGCTCTTCGGGTTCGTCGCCGACGATGATCTCGGTGAACGGCCCATCGGATGCGGGAGTTTTCGGCACGGCCGTGCGGACCGCAGGACGTGCCAGTTCGATCAGTCCGCCGCGCCCCATCACCACGCGCCCTTCGGGGTGCGAGAGGTCTACCTCCGTGAACTCCTCGTCCCCGGCAGGCGTCGGCGGCACCTCCTCCGGAACGGCACCGCCGACGGGCGTTCCGTCGGGAGCCAGCTCCACAAAGGGATTGTCATCGTCGTCCCCGGCCGTAGGTTTCACCGCCGAAACGACCTCCGCGGGACGCTCGACGTGCATCGGCGCGGCTTTCCGCACCGGGGGTTCCGGAGCTTCGGCTACTCTCGGGGCAGGCTCTGCGGTCTTCGGAGCCGATTTCGGAGCCGGTTCGGGAACCTCCTCCGTGATCGCCCCGTCTTCCCCGGGAACGCGGCCCAAGGGCGCGACCACCTTGTGTTTGACGATTTCGACGATTTTCTCACTCTTGTCGGCCATGACGTTGCCGACCTCGTTGACTTTGTTGATGAAATTGCGGTTGATGAAAACACCCGTCAGAATCCATCCGCCCAGCAGCAGGATAAGCGTTCCGACGGCGCCGATATGCGTGCGCAGCAGGGTCGAGACCTCGATGCCGAACGCACCGCCCCACCCCGTCGAGCAGCAGAGGCTCCAGCGGTCGGCGAAGGCGAACCCCAGGGTCAGCGACCCGAGGATCATGATGAAGAACAGCGAGAGAATCGAATGGTTCACCAGCAGCGGCCGCTGGCGGATGATCCGCACGCCGATCAGCACCAGCATCACGGGGATCAGGATGCCGAACAATCCGAACGAACGGTCGACCAACAGCATCCCCAGCCGCGCCCCGGCGACGCCACAGAGGTTCTCGATTTCGGCGCCTATCAGTTCGCGGTCCTCGACCGACTTTTGCAGCACGCTCTGGTCGGGCGCCCAGCTGAAGAACGAAAAGAATACCGCGGCGGCGGTGAACAAACCCACGAACAGCAGCAGCAGGCCCGCGATCCAGCGTGCGCTGTCGCGGTTGGAACGCTGCACGTTCTGTCGTCCGTTGGGGGATGTCGTATTTTTGGATGCCATTTCTCTTACGCTTGATTTATCAAGCGAAGGTACGAATTTTTTCCGACATTCCGGATTCCGGAGCCCGAAAAAGCGTCGATGCGAAAATCAGCGGGATTCCCGGGCCTTCTTTTCGAGGCGGCGGCGGTACTCCTCGTCGGCGAAGGTGTGGAACGTGAAGCGGGGCGCATGGTCCGCCGAAGCGTGCAGGCCGCAGTCGTCGAGCAGCTGCGCCACCCGGCGGGCGACGGCGGGCGACGGATCGACGATCTCAACGCCGCGTCCGGCGACGACGCGTTCAAGCACCGGCATCAGGAAGGGATAGTGCGTGCATCCCAGCACGATCTGGTCCGCACCCCGGGCCAGCATCGGCTCCACGGCGGCACGCACGGCGGCTTCGGCTTCGGGCGTATCCTCCCGGTCCCCTTCGACCAGCTCCACGAATCCCGTGCCCGGGACCGTCAGCACCTCGATACCGCGGCCGTATTTGGCGGCCGTGCGGCGGAACAGGTCGCCGTCGAGGCTCCGCTCCGTGGCCAGCACCCCCACCACCCCGCTGCGAGTCGCCAGGCAGGCGGGTTTCACGGCGGGCTCCATGCCCACAATCGGCAGGTCGGCATATTTTTCGCGCAGGAAATCGATGGCTGCGGCCGTGGCGGTGTTGCAGGCCACGACGACCATTTTGCAACCCAGTTCGACCAGATGTGCGACGGCGGCGTCGGCCAGCGTCTGCACCTCTTCCCGGGGCCGCGAGCCGTAGGGGCAGTTGGCGCCGTCGCCCAGATAGACGAGCGATTCGCCGGGCAGCGCACGCCGGATTTCGCGCCAGACGGTCAGCCCGCCCAGCCCCGAATCGTAAACGCCGATCGGCGCGTTATTTGAGTTTGCAACCATTTTTTACACTTCCATTCATGCACTTTTGATGTCACCGGCGTAAGACGCCGGATTTAGGGGCTGCGGTAACATTTTGCAGATCAGTGTTCTATTTCCGCTTCGACCCTTTTCTAAAACACAGCTCTTAGCCGAGTGAGGATGTATTCCACCACCTCTTCGTCGGAGAGCCAGTCGCAGTCGACAATCAGCGTCGCCTGCGCATAGAAAGGCTCCCGGGCAGCCATGTCGCGTTCCATGAAAGCAACCAGTTCTTCGTCGTTCAACCCTTGCAGGCGGGGCCGCTTGCGGCGTCCGTAAGGGCTCAGGCGGCGGGCAATCTGCTCCGCCGAGCGGCGCAGGTAAATCGTATAGCCTGCTTCGTTCATCCGCGCCATGTTGTCGCTCCACGTGGGCAGTCCCCCGCCCGTGGAGACCACCGGAACGGTGCCCTCTTCGATCACCCGGTCCAGGATTTCGCGCTCGACCTCCCGGAACCGCTGCTCGCCCTCGTAGCGGAAGACGTCGGAGACCGACGCCCCCTCGCGTTCCTCGACCAGCGCATCGGTGTCGGCATACGGAATGCCGAGACGCCGCGCCAACTTGCGTCCGAGGGTGCTCTTGCCGCAGCCCATGTAACCGACCAGAAAGAGAGGTTTCATCGCCGCAGTCCGTCAGAAAAGGTTCAGCTGTTCGGGATCGATCATCTCGTCGGCATCGCCCTTCGCACGCTCGATCTCGAACTCCACGCCGCCTGCCGCCGTGTTCGCATGGGGCTGTGCGGCGGGATTCTTCTCCGGAGCGGGCTTCGCCGCCGGTTTCTCCTTCGGCGCAGCCGCATCGGGAGTTTTCTGCTCGTTATCAGCATCTTGCGGCATATCACCTAAAGCCTCCGTCAGCTGATCGCCATCAAGTTCTTCGTCGTCAGCAGGTTCCGGCTCAGGAGGCAGTTCAGGTTCGATCATCCGCAGTGCGGCGACGTCGTAGGTCGTCAGGCGTTTTCCCTTGGCACGGTGGCTCTTGACACCCACGAATTCGTCAACATCGATCAGGTCCGCGGGCCGCGAGGCGTGTGCCCCCTTGTAGGTGATCTCCAGCTTGGCGCCGGCACGGTCCGTCACGCAGACGAAATCGGCATCGGCGTCGAGGAAATCCTGTATCTTGTCCGACATCTCGGCCGTGAAGCGCTTCATGTAGTAGTACTGCTGGTCGCGGTCGTAGTAGCACAAACTGTAAACCCGGTCGGACTCGTAACGCGCCACGCGGACGGTGTCGTCGGGGAAATGCTGCATCAGGTCGTAATTGGTGATGTAGTATTGGTTCTTGGAGGTCCACACGATCAGCTTGTCGTCGCCCTTGAACTCGCCCAGCGGTTTGCCGCGGCCGTCGGCGTTCAGGCGGCGGACATCCTCGTCGAACCAGATGTCCTGCCCCCCGAGCGTGGAGGTGCCGCGCTCCTTCAAAACGATCTTGTGGATGCCGTAGCGCGAGAACAGGTTGCCCTGGCTCTGGCGCCCCTTGATGGCGAGCGTCGAGAAATCGAGGTCCACGATCACCTTCTTCAGACGCGGACGAGGCTTAAAGTAAACCTTTAGCACCTCGGCCTCACCGTTCGGATTCACAGACATATACAGAATCTCGCTCTTGGGAGTTCCCTTGGTGATGTCGTACTCCTTGTCGCGCGTGATGCCCTTGATGGCGCAGCGCTTCATCATAATCGCGCCGTTCTTGCCGTCGCGGTAGAGGACGTTGTAGATCGTGCGGTCGTCGTTGCGCTTAAAGACCCCGATATAATAGATGTTCTTATCGAAGAAAGCCTTGTCCGAAACCTTCGTGATGACATAGCGGCCGTCGCGGGTAAAGACAATCACGTCGTCGATGTCCGAACAGTCGCAGACCAGCTCGGCGTCCTTCATCGACTTGCCGATACCGAAGAAGCCCTCGGTACGGTCGACATAGAGTTTGGCGTTGGTCACGGCGACCTTCGTGGCTTCGATGTTGTCGAATTCACGCAGTTCCGTGCGGCGCTCCTTGCCCTTGCCGTACTTGTCGCGGATGCGTTCGTAGTAGGCGACGGCGTATTCCGTAAGGTGGTCCAGATCGTACTGCGTCGACTTGATGTCCTCCTCGATCTGTTTGATCTCGTTGTCGGCCTTGTCCGAATCGTAACGCGAAATGCGGATAAATTTCAGCTCGGTGAGGCGCTGCACGTCTTCGAGCGTCACTTCGCGGCGCAGCCGTTTCTTGAAGGGTTCCAGTCCCTTATCGACGGCGGCGTATGCCTCCTCGCGGCTCTTGCACCCCTCGATCAGCTGGTAGAGCTTGTTCTCGATGAAGATGCGCTCCAACGACGCGGCGTGCCAGGCCTCGTTCAGTTCCCCGAGCCGGATTTTCAGCTCGAGACCCAACAGCGACTTGGTGTGCTCGGCCGAGCGGCGCAGGATTTCCGAGACGCCCAGGAAATGCGGCTTCTCGTCCCAGATCACGCACGAGTTCGGAGAGATAGACACCTCGCAGTCGGTGAAGGCGTACAGGGCGTCGATGGTCTTGTCCGACGATTCGTCGGGGGCGACCTGAATGACGATTTCGACCTTGTCGGCCGTATTGTCGTCGACCTTGCGGATCTTGATTTTGCCCTTGTCGTTGGCCTTGATAATCGAATCCTTGATCGACTCGGTGGTCGTGGTATAGGGAATCTCGGTGATGGCCAGCGTGCGCTTGTCGATCTTCGAAATCTTCGCACGGACCTTCACGGCACCGCCGCGCAGACCGTCGTTATAGCGGCTCACGTCGGCCATGCCGCCCGTCGGGAAATCGGGATACAACTGGAAATCACGGCCCTGAAGGTGCGCGATGGCCGCATTGATAAGCTCCACGAAATTGTGGGGCAGGATTTTCGAAGCCAGGCCCACGGCGATGCCGTCCGAACCCTGCGCCAGCAGCAGCGGGAACTTGATCGGCAGCGTCACGGGCTCCTCCTTGCGGCCGTCGTACGACAGCATCCACTCCGTCGTCTTCTTGTTGAAGACCACGTCGAGGGCGAATTTCGACAGCCGAGCCTCGATATAACGGCCTGCGGCGGCCTCGTCGCCCGTGAGGATGTTGCCCCAGTTACCCTGGCAGTCGATCAGCAGCTCCTTCTGCCCCAGCTGCACCAGCGCATCCTTGATCGACGCGTCGCCGTGCGGGTGGTACTGCATGGTCTGGCCCACGAGGTTGGCGACCTTGTTGTAGCGTCCGTCGTCCACGACCTTCATCGCGTGGAGGATACGCCGCTGGACGGGTTTCAGGCCGTCCTCGACGTGCGGCACGGCGCGTTCGAGGATCACGTACGAAGCGTAGTCCAGAAACCAGTTCTTATACATGCCCGTCAGCTTGCGCACGCCCCCCTCCTCCTGCGTCAGGCGGTCGAACTTGCCCGCCTTGGCCGGAGCTTCGGCGACAGGCGTTTCGTCCGCCGCCTCGTCCGCGGTTTCGGGGGTCGAGGCGTCCTCGTTGAACGCTTCGCCGGGAATCAGCTCGTCTTTATCTTTATTCTCTGCCATAATTCCTTAACTGATTTTCAGGTCCTGCTCGACGATGTCCTCCTCGATGCGCAGGTTGTCGATGATGAAGCCCTGGCGCTCATACGTGTTCTTGCCCATGTAAAACTCCAGCAGGTCGTGGATCGGGTCGTCCTTCGTGATGCGGACCTTGTCCAGACGCATGTTCTCGCCGATGAACTCCTTGAACTCGTCGGGCGAAATCTCACCCAGACCTTTGAAGCGCGTGATCTCGGCATTGACGCCGCATTTCGCAACGGCCTTCAGCCGCTCCTCCTCGGAGTAGCAGTAGAGCGTCTCCTTCTTGTTGCGCACGCGGAACAGCGGCGTCTGCAGCACGAACAGGTGCCCCTGACGGATCACCTCGGGGAAGAACTGCAGGAAAAACGTCATCATCAGGAGGCGGATGTGCATGCCGTCGACATCGGCATCGGTGGCAATCACCACCTTGTTGTAACGCAGGTTCTCCATCTCCTCCTCGATGTTCAGCGCCGCCTGCAGCAGGTTGAACTCCTCGTTCTCGTAGACCACCTTTTTCGTCAGCCCGTAGCAGTTCAGCGGCTTGCCGCGCAGCGAAAAGACCGCCTGCGTGCGCACGTCGCGGCTCTTGGTGATCGACCCCGAAGCCGAATTACCCTCCGTGATGAAAATCATCGACTGCTCGGCCAGCTCGTTCTTGTCCGTGCGGTGTATCTTGCAGTCGCGCAGCTTCTTATTGTTCAGGCTCACTTTTTTGGCCGTCTCGCGGGCCTTCTTCTGGATGCCCGAAATCGCCTTGCGCTCCTTCTCGTTCTCGACGATCTTCTTCTGCAGGACCTGAGCCGTCTCGGAGTGCTTGTGCAGGTAGTCGTCGAGGTGCTTCGCAAGGAAATCGCCCACGAACGTATTGACCGACACCCCCGGCTCGATCTCTCGCGAACCGAACTTGGTCTTCTGCTGGTTCTCGAACACCGGATTGGAAACCTTGATCGAAATCGCCGCCATGATCGACGTGCGGATGTCCGAAGGGTCGTAATCCTTGTGGTAGAACTCCTTGATGGTCTTGGCAATGGCCGCACGAAGGGCCACCTGATGCGTACCGCCGTGGATGGTGTGCTGTCCGTTGACGAACGAGTCGTAGCTCTCGCCGTAGCCCGTGCCGTGGGTGATGACCACCTCGATGTCGTCGCCCGTGAGGTGGATCGGGGGATACAACGGCTCCTCGGTCAGGTTGTCGTTCACCAGGTCCAACAGGCCGTTTTTCGACACGTAGCTCTTGCCGTTGAAATTGAGCGTAAGCCCCAGGTTCAGGTAGCTGTAATTGCGGATTTTCTGCTCGACGTATTCGAGGTTATAGGCATATTCGCCGAAAATCTCCTCGTCCACGCGGTATGAAATGAACGTGCCGTTCTTTTCGTGCACGCCGCTCTCCCACTTGTCGCTGACCTCCAGTCCTTTGGAGAAAGTCACCGTGCGGGCCTCGCCGTCGCGCACCGAGCGGGCCGTGAATTCGCTCGAAAGCATATTCACCGCCTTGACACCCACGCCGTTCATGCCGACGGTTTTTTTGAAGGCCTCGCTGCCGTACTTGCCGCCCGTGTTCATCTGCCCGACAGCCGCCGAGAGCGATTTGAGCGGAATGCCGCGGCCGTAGTCGCGCACCGTGACCACTTTGTCGGCAATCGTGATGTCGATCTGCCGGCCCGCACCCATGATGAACTCGTCGATCGAGTTGTCGACGACCTCCTTGATAAGCACGTAAAGTGCCTCGTCGGGCTGCGAACCGTCGCCCACCGTGCCGACGTACATGCCCGGACGCAGCCGGATATGCTCCCGCGGGGAGAGCGTCACGATGGCGTCGTCGCCGTAACTGTTTGCGTTTGTATTGAGTAAATCTGCCATAATTCGTTATTTTCGGATCTCGGCCAAAGCTGCGCACATCCGGTCGCGGACCGTCTGCATCAGTTCGTGGGTCTCCGTCGCCGCGACCTCCGAGGCCGGGACGGGAGGCAGCACCCGGACCGTGATCCGGTTGCCCCAGTTGAAAGCCAGGTTCTTTTTTATCAGCGTCTTGGTGCCGGTCAGCACCACCGGAAGGATGTCCACACCGGCCTCTTTGGCCAGCGTGAAGGCCCCGGCCTTGAAGCGCCCGATCTCACCGTCCTTCGAGCGCGTGCCCTCGGGGAAGACCGCCACCGAGGCTCCGCGCGAAATCCACATCCGCCCGTCGCGGACCAGCTGTTCCAGCGCTTCGGTGGCGCGGCCGCGGTTGATGCAGATGTCGCCGTGCAGCACGAGGTACTGCCCGAAGAAGGGCGTACGGAAGACCTCGCGTTTCGACACCCAGCGGAAATTGAGCGGAATGTAGTAGAGCGCCGGGATGTCGATCACCGTGTTGTGGTTCACGACGATGACGTAACGCTTCTTCCGGTCGATGAGCTCCCGGCCGACGACCTTCTGCCGCCAGAAAGGCGGAATGAAGAAGAACGTCCGCACCAGGATGCGCGACAGCTCGTGCACCACGCGGCGACCCTTGTCGAAAGGATAGCAAAGCACCAGCGCAAGGGCCGACAAAATCATGAAAAAGGTGCACAAAAGCACCAGAAAAAGGTAGTATAAGGCGCTCAACATAGTGTCCGGGGACAATTAGCCATATTAATTCAATCTGCAAATTTAGGAATTATTTCCCGGGATTCCTACCCCGCCGCCGGAGGACTTTTCAACAAAATATCCACTACACCCTATATAAAAAGCCCGGACGCGAAAAAAATCCGCGGAAAAATTTGACCCGTCCCCGGGGGAAGAGTCTATCTTTGCACCGTAAACACTTGCGCAAGGTTTATGAAGACAACGAAAATAAAACTTAAAATCGGAGAGTTTTCCAAACTCAACTTCGTCACGGTCAAGACGCTGCGACACTACGAACAGATCGGACTGCTGGTCCCCAAACACGTGGACCAATGGACCCGGTACCGCTACTACGACGTGGGACAGATGCAGCAGATGCGCCGCATCCTCTCCCTCAAGAAACTCGGGTTCAGCCTCGAGGAGGTTCGCGAAATATTCGAGGAGCACGCGGGAGAGCCGCCGCTCGAAATGATACGTGCGAGAACCGAGGAGTGCCGCTCGGAGATGAAACGCCTCCGGGAGCGCATGAACCGGCTGAACGAGCTGGGAAACAGACTCAAAACACGACAGAAAATGGAACATATAACCATCAGACCGCTGCCGGCGATCATCGTCGCCAGCCACCGCCGCGTCATATCCGGCTACGACGAACTGTTCGACCTGTGTCCCAACGTCATAGGTCCCGAAATGGCCCGTCTCGGGTGCGAGTGTCCCGAACCGGGATACTGCTACACGATCGACCACAACCGCGAATACCGCGAAGGCACCATCGACATCGAATACTGCGAGCAGGTGACCGAAAAACGGCAGGATTCGGAACTCATTCAATTCAAGGAGGTTCCAGCCGTACCCGCCGCCGCCTGCTCCAACCACTACGGCAGTTACGACGCCCTGCCCGAGGCGCTCGCCAAACTCTTCGCCCACATCGAGGAGCAGGGATACAAACCCGCCGGAAGCCCCCGGTTCTGCCAGATCGACGGAATCTGGAACAAGGAGTCGGAAGAGGAGTGGCTCACCGAAATACAGGTGCCCGTGACCCGCTGACGCCGCACACATTCACTCCCCGCACCTTAACCGGATGCGGGGATTTTTTTCGTACCTTCGGCCCCCGATATATAAGTGTCAAAAAAATTCTGAAAATTTTAGTACTATGTCTTGCATAGTATAAATATTATTACATATCTTTGCATCAACAAATAAAATGCAGAGCAGAATATTATGAAAAAACTGATCCTCCTCATCGTCATCCTGGCTTCGGCCGTAAGTCAGCTCCCGGCTGCACGCCTCTACCCTTCGACGGGACGCGTGGTGGACGAACAGGGAAATGCCGTCGAATACGCGACGGTCGTGTTGCTGAAAGGCTCGGAGCAGGTGGCGGGCCGGACGACCGACGCCCGGGGACGTTTCGAACTCAAGGCCGCGCCGGGCAATTACACGCTGCAGATTCAGTTTCTCGGGTTCGACCCCATCAAAAAGGCGGTGCGCGTGGAGCTGGACAACGACCTGGGCGATTTCGTGATGCGCTCCTCGGCGACCGACATCGAAAGCGTGGTGGTCAAGGCCCAGCTGGTGCGCCGCGAGGCCGACCGGTTTGTGGTAGACGTGGCGAACGCCCCGGCGGCCATCGGCAAGGACGGCATCGAACTGCTCGAACGCGCCCCCGGCGTCTGGATCGACGGCGAGAAGATCTCGATCAACGGCAAAAGCGGTTCGAAGGTCTACATCAACGACCGCGAACTGCGCATGGAGCCCGAGCAGCTGCTGACCTACCTGCGGTCGCTCCGGGCCGAGGAGATTCAGAAAATCGAGGTCGTGCCCACCACCGGCGCCGACTACGACGCCGATTCGGCGGGTGGCGCGATCCGCATCACCCTCAGGAAACGCCGCGAAAACGGTATCGACGGTTCGGTGTCGTTCAACACGTCGCAGGCCGAAATAGTCAACAAATACAATCCTTCGGCGAACATCAACATCCATTCGGGACGCACGGATTTCTACGCCTCGGCATGGGGGTCTTTCGGAGGCGACAAGACGACCACCGACGAGCAGACCCGTTACGATGCCGCCGACAAGGCGCTGAACGCCCATTCGGAGATGAAGGGCCGCAACCGCAGTTTCGGGGCCAGCGCCGGAACGGTGTTCGAGATCAACCCGCGGCACAGCGTCGGCGCGGAGTTCGAATACTGGCGCAACCGCGACGGGGAGCCCAACGACTCCTACACCGATTTCCGCAACGGCGGCACGGTGACACGCACGGACAGCTATTTCGACAAACTCGACCGACGCAACAACTATTCGGCGACATTCAACTACATCTGGAAAATCGACACGCTGGGTTCGACGCTCAAACTGCTGGCCGACTACACGCGCCGCGAAAACGACACCCGAAACGACAACACGAGCTGCATCACGGCTCCCGGAGGCGTCCTCGACTCGGTCTACCGCGACAATTCCGTGAGTCTCTACAACATCACCACGGCGACGCTGGCCCTCGAGAAGAATTTCTCACCCCGCTGGTCGCTGAAAGCCGGTGCCAAGTACACCTACAACGACATGCACAACAACGCCCTCTACGAATACCGCAAGGGCGACGCATGGCTGCGCAACGACCGGCAGAGTTTCACGATCGATTACACGGAGAACATCGCAGCGGCCTACGCCATCGCCTCGGCGAAACTCGGCGACTGGAGCCTCGTGGCGGGCCTGCGCGGCGAGTACACCCACACGACGGGAAAAGGCGTCGGGCAGGATTATTTCTCGCTCTTCCCCAACGCCAACGTCTCCTACTCCTTTTCGCGGGAGAAAGGCTGGTCGCTGATCGCCCAGTATGCCCGGACCATCGAGCGGCCCCGGTTCTGGAGCCTCAACCCCCAGCGGATGCAGATTTCGGACTACACCTACCAGACGGGAAATCCGTCGCTCGACCCGGCATTCAGGCACGACGTGAGTCTGACGCTGGTCATGGCCCACAAATACACGCTGACAGGCGGCGTGCAGCTCGTCGACGACGAAATCCAGCAGACGATGCGGGCCGATCCCGAGAATCCCGACCTGCTGCAGCTGGCGTGGATCAACTACGACCGCACCAAAAACTATTACGTCTCGGTCAATCTGCCTTTCCAGCCCGCGAAATGGTGGCAGCTGAACGCCAACTTCACCTACATGCGCCACGGTGAGCGCGTCGAGCAGCACGGCGCCGAAACTTTCTACAACTGGGCATTCGGCAGCATCTCGACCACCTTCACGCTGCCGGCGAAATTCTACATCGACCTCTCGTACAACTATCAGAGCCGTATAGACCTGGGCAACTGCTGGGTCGAACCCGACCACCGGCTGCAGGCCGGAATCAAGAAGCGTTTCGGAGACCGCTTCACCGCCTCGTTCTCGGTGCAGAACCTGCTGGACCAAGGACAGGTGATCGGGGCCCGCGGCGACGGATTCGTCCGCACGGTGAACGCCCGGCAGACATGGAGCAACCGCTCCTACCGCATCGGAGTGACCTGGAATTTCAAATCGGGCAAGGCCTTCAAACGCAAGGCCGTCGAAGCCGGGTCGGAGGCCGAAAAGAGCCGGCTGTAACGGTCCTGCGGGCCGGAACTATCCGGCAACGGTAATGCCTATCATCACGGTCTCGCCGTCGGTGTTGTTCCAGACCGAATGGGGAACGTTCCCCTTCACCAGGAAGGATTCGTTCTCGCGGACGATAACCTCCCCGTCGCCGAGAAGCACCCGGGCCTCGCCGCTCACGACGATAAACAGGTGGTCGGTGGCATGGGTGTGCATCTCCACGGGGCCTCCCCCGCCGGGTGCAAGGTAAGCGACGGCACCGTCGACGATCGTGCCGCCTGCGCCGAAAAGCCGCTTGGCGAGAAAATTCACATGTCCCGGCGGCGTTTTGAAATCTTTGTTCATAAGGATAATTATTTTGTCCGGCGAATGCGCGGCAGCGGCAGACGGCGGGCCCAGCGCACGGCCCACCGCGGCAGGCGCGGACGGGCCATCCAGCGGGCCAGGTGGGTGACGGAGGTGGGGATACGGATGGACTTTCCCGCGATGATGAGCGTCACGGCGACGAGGATCAGCGCCACACCGACACCGATGCGCAGCGTGAACCGCTCGCCGAAGACCATGACGCCGAAGAACAGCGCCGTGACGGGTTCCAGCGCCCCGAGAATCGCCGTGGGCGTGGAGCCGATGCGGCGGATGGCCCCGGCCATCGTCACCAGCGAGATAATCGTCGGGAAGAGCGCCAGCGAAACGGCGTTGACCCACATCGCAGGCGAAGGAATGGCCTGCAAATCGGTACACCCTCGCAGCCGCACGACATAGACCAGCGAACCGAACACCAGGCAGTAGAAGGTGAGTTTTTCGGTCGGAAGATTTTTGAGCGACGAGCGGTTGATGCCGACGATATAGATCGCATAGGAGAGCGCCGAGAGGAAGACCAGCGCAACGCCTGCGAGGCTGAGCGTCGCCCCGTCGCCCCCTTTATAGAGCAGCGCGATGCCCGCGCACGCCAGCGCAATCGAGAAAACCGTGGCGGCCGTGACCCGTTCGTGGAAACCCACGGCCATGATGACGGCGACCATCACCGGATAGACGAACAGAATGGTCGAGGCGATGCCGGCATCCATAAGGTTGTAGCTCTGGAAAAGCAGCAGCGACGACACCGAAAAGAGCACGCCCATCACCGCCAGCGGAACCACATCGCGCCGCGTGAGGGCGAACGACTGCCGCCGGAAGAGCATCAGCGCCCCCAGCATCACCACAGCCAGCACATAGCGGTAAAAAAGGACCGAATCCGGGCCCAGGCCCGCCCCGTACAAAGGCAGCGCAAAGAGCGGATTCAGTCCGTAACTGGCCGCGGCCACGGCTCCCAGCACATAGCCGCGCGAACGTTCGGAGATCATTTAGAAAGTCACCTCGGGAGCGGCTTCCGAGCCTTCGGCAGACTCGAAATAGGGCTTCTGCTCAAACCCGAACATCCCAGCAACCAAATTGGCCGGGAAACGGCGCACCGAAACGTTGTACTGCTGCGCCGCGGTGTTGAAATCCTTGCGGGCAACGGCGATACGGTTCTCGGTGCCCTCGAGCTGGGCCTGCAGTTCGAGGAAATTCTGGTTCGCCTTCAGGTCGGGATAGCTCTCCGAAACGGCAATCAGACGTCCCAGCGCCGAGCGCACCTGCGCCTGCGCCTGCTGGAACTGCGCGAGCTTCTCGGGCGTCAGGTCGTCGGCCGAAAGGTTGATCGACGTAGCCCGGGCACGCGCCTCGGTCACTTCGTTCAGGGTCTGGGTCTCGTGGGCCGCATAGCCTTTCACGGTGTTGACCAGATTGGGAATCAGGTCGGCACGGCGCTGGTACTGCGTCTCGACGTTGGACCAAGCGCTCTTGAGCCCCTCCTCCTTGTTCACAAAACCGTTATAGGTCGCATAAAAGAAGATCACCACCACGGCGACTACGCCCAGCCAAATCCATTTTTTCATAACAAAACTATTTTAAAATTATCATCATTCCAAGTCAATCGACCGGAGGAATCAACAATTTCCGGATACTTCATTCAGCCCTTGATTCCTTCGATTGCGAAAATCATCGGCAGCTTGTCTTTTAAATGCTTTATCTGATATTTTTCCTCGTCTTTTTTGATCATCTGTCTAAAGCAATTCTGGGTCGAGTAATCGTATTCATCAAACCGGGTTATACGAATATCCGCCCGGATAAGGCTGCCGATAACTTCACTCAGGCTATGATTCCATGTAACGGTGGAATACCGAATATCGGAATTTTCATCAGCATAACTGCCCTCCAGCCGTTCAACGATCTCACCGGTTTTGAAATAGCTGTAATCTATCGACCGAAAATCATCGCCGAACATCCATACCGCAGGATGGAATTCCACCATAACAAAACGACCTCCCGGTTTTAAGTAGTGTGAGATAACCCCGGCCCAGCGTTCCATATCGGGCAACCATCCGATCACTCCGTAACTCGTAAAAACAAGATCGAATTTTCCATCCAAAACATCGGGAAGATCATAAATATCGGAGCAGACGAACTTTGTGTTAACAGACAACTCCTTCGCCATATTTTCAGCAAAGCCAATCGCATTGTCCGACAGGTCCACACCCGTAACATGTGCTCCCAATCGGGACAGAGAAACAGTGTCTTGCCCGAAATGGCACTGCAAATGAAGAATCGATTTCCCCTTTACGTCTCCGAGCAGACTCAGTTCAATGTGTTTGAGGGATGACTTTCCTTTCAGAAACGCCTCGTGGTCATAAAACGCAGAATCGACATGAACGTTTGCCATCAAATTCCAAGCTATCCTGTTTATTTCCTTATAATCGTTCATGTAGTCACTTTAATTATAATCCCGAGACCGGCACACCCGCAGCCAATGGCTGAACTTATTTATTTGTCGCACGCGCCCTTACCATTTCGAACCGGCTCCGCCGCCGCCGAAGGACCCTCCTCCGAAGCCGCCGCCGCCAAAGCCTCCGCCCATGCCGCGGCCGAAACCGCCGCCGATGATCGTGCCGCCGCCCGCTCCGCCGCCGAAATTGTCGTCGCGGAGGTCTTTGGCACGCCGCCTGACCACGGCACCGCAGTTCGAGCAGACGTAGGTATATTCCACCAGCCGGTAGTTCTGCGTGACGCTCAGCACCTGCCGGGAGTCCTGACGCAGGGTGAATTTATGACACTGCGGACAGCGGTGCCGGGCGTAATAGACCACCAGCACCAGTCCCAGCGGTCCCACGATGAAGCCGACGACAATCACGAAGATCATCCAGGCCGGGAGTTCGTCGCCACCGTCGCCGGAGAGGTCCACCTCACCGCC
The DNA here is from genome assembly GCA_001941065.1 of Alistipes sp. Zagget8. Lineage (GTDB taxonomy): Bacteria > Bacteroidota > Bacteroidia > Bacteroidales > Rikenellaceae > Alistipes. The sequence continues at coordinate 313,241 of MSHJ01000005.1, read as the reverse complement.
TTCGAGGATCGTAGCCGCGGCTTCGACGCCTGCGACCATGCCCGCGCTATAATCCCCCTCGCGGAAGGCCGGAAGCATATAATTGAGCTGTATGCGTTTGCAGAGCGCGTCGGGGAGGATGCCCTCCAGGCCGCCGCCCGTGACGAAGTGTATCTCACGCAGGTCCTTCACCAGCAGGATGCCCAGTCCGTTATTGCTTTTGGCCGAGCCCACACCCCAGTCGCGGAACAGCTCGACGGCGAACGAAAACGTATCGCCGCCAGCAATGTCGTCGACGGCGACGACCGCCACCTGCGCAAGTCCCCGTTCGCGCAACGACGCGCAGACCGAATCGATACGCGCCACGGCCCCTGCGGAAAGGATGCCGTCGGGATCGGAGACATAGCGCCGCCGGTCCATACGCTGAACGTTGGGAATCTCGTCCGGGCGGTAGGTTCCCGCAAGGGCGGGCAGCGCACAGGCGAGCAACAGGCAAAGTATTGCAATTTTTCGCATAATCACGGAGCAAAGATACGAATAAGCGAGGGCAAAAGCAAGTTCACCTGCATTTTGCCGAGCGGGAGTCTTTAAGGCGAAGCCAAAGATACGCAAAAAAGCGGTATTCAGTACGTTCGCGGGAACTTTTCCGCCGCGACGAAAAAAACGGCGGCACACCTCCGGAGGTATGCCGCCGCGCCGGGTCTCAGAACCGGAAACCCAGGTAGAAGCGGACGGAACTGGTCCGGAACTTGCGGTCGGGAACCGTCATCCGGTCCATCACATCGCCCGCCGAGGGGATGTCGCCGTCCGTCAGGTCGTCCTCGTCGAACGCCGACTCGTCGAATTTCAATCCGTCGTATTTGGCCGTGCCCCAGCGCCATTCGACGCCCAGCGACACGACCTTCCACGCAAGGGTGCAGCCGGCGTTGCAGAAAGTCACGTAATGATGGTGCACGGTCTCATCCATATAGAGGAGCGAGTAGGACGGCGTGACGCGGAAATAGCCGCCGATTTTCAGGTGATGCACGGGGTTGACCGTCACCGAAGGACCGAACTGCATACCGATCTCGGCCTGATGCACGTCGGACGAGAAATCCTCGGCGGAGGATTCGTCGAACATCTCCACCGCGGACTTGGCATAGTTAATGTCCATCCACGACCAGTCGAGGCCGAATTTCAACATTCCGAACAGCGGTTTACGATGCAGGTAGTAGGTCTTGCCCCAGCTCAACGAGGCGCCGAAATCGCTTTTGAGCTCCCCGCCGTAGGTCTTGTCCGCGAGCGTCTGCCGGACGTAGCCCAGGTTGAAATACTTGGCGCGGTCTTTCCAGACAGCACGGTTCAATTCGGCCCTTTCGGTGTCCTCCACACGCGAGGAGAGCGCATTCACGACCTGCTGCAGGGAATCCAACCGGCGGGAATCCCCGCCGGTACGTTCCGATTCCTGCGCATACGTTCCATAAGACACGGCGCACAAAGCCAGCCAGCAAATACAAATTTTCTTCATTTCTGTAATGATTTTTGAGATTATAGAAAAAAAGTGAATGGGTAGAAGGCATACGGAAACGCGCGGATGAAACGAATCATCCGCGGGGCGCCGGCGGCGGGGCCGGCACGGTGGCTATCGATTATTTTCGGGGGGGGGAATTACGGCGCAGTACGCCCCGGACCGTCCGACGGTCCTTATCCGGAGAATATTTTGCGACAAAATACATACGCAGGCACTGCTTCGGTCCCGGCAAAGATACGGAAAATTCCGCAAACTTGTTCAGTTTGTCAAGGTTCGCCGCCGGAATCCGGCCTTTTTCCGGCAGTGTCAGTCGAAACAGGCCGGGAATGCCAGCAACTGATACGCCAGGGCTTTGGCCATACGTTCGTGACCCGCAGCGTTGGGATGCAGACGGTCGGTCTGCCCGTCGCTGAAATAGCGGACATGGGAATCGGCAACGGGATAAAGACCGCTGATGCTGTTGAGATCGATCACCGGAACCGCCCAGACACTCCCGGCCTCACGTATTTTTGCGACATAGGCGTCGGCATAGAGCCCCAGCCGGTTGGGATACGATTCGTCGGGCTGGATGTTCCGGTCGCTGAAACGCGCATAACCGCGGTGGAGCGGCGTGAGCAGGATGACCTGCTTGGTCGGATAGTGCTCTTTGAGAAAGGCCAGCACGGCATTGATCCGTCCGCAGAGAGTCCCGGGGTCCGCCGAAAGCGTACGGCGCATCCGCATCCCCACGGCGGGACCCGGCATCGGGCACTCCGATTCCCGGACCTCGTACCACTCGCCCAGCGGCACGCCGGCATTGAAATCGTTGGTCCCGGCAAAGACGACGACAGCGTCTACGGCATCGCCCCGCTCGGCGTAAAGTTTCCGGGCCTGCCCCAGCACGTCGGACCACTGATGCCCGTTGATCCCATAGACGAAAGGCACGAGGTCCAGCATCTCGGCCAAATACTGCCAATAGTTTTTCGTCGTGCCGATATGGCGCTCGTCCGTGATCGAATCGCCGAGAAAGGCGACCCGCCTACCGGACCACTGATTCTGTATAAAGTTCATTCCGGCGGCGCACTCCCTGCTATTTCCGGCCCCGTCGTCCGAGGCTCCCACCGGCCCCGCCGCCAGCAGCAGAGCTGCCAGCAGACAAAATGTTTTTCGCATATTCCGATCAGTTTGTTTTTTCATTCAGCTTGTCAGAATCCGGTAGCTCCACGGCGCCATATCCTCCCCGACGTGTCCCCGGAGTTCGAACGGTTCGCCCGTCATGGCGTCGGTGTACATCCCGGCGTAGATGCCCGTATAATAGTCGGCGCGGATGGCGTAGGGCGAGAGGTTCATCGCCGCCACGACGCGGTTGCCGCCCGTTTCGCGGACGAAGGTCATCAGGCAGTCCTCGGCATTGTTGCGTATTTCGACCATCTCACCGCCCCGCTCCCCGGCAGCGAGTGCCGGATTGTCGTGCCGCAGGGCCGTGAGGCGGCGGTAGAACTCCGTGAAGGTATTGGAGCCGTAAGACGGAATCGGATCGCGGTCGAAGAAGGCGAACGCATGGTCGTAGCCGATCTCCTGACCGGTATAAATCAGCGGCAGGCCCCGCGGAACGACGAACGTGAAGACCGCCATAATTTCGCGGGCGTCGCCCAGGCGGGTGAATTCCGAACCGCTCCACGAATTTTCGTCGTGGTTCGACGTGAACGCCAGCCGCATGGCCGACGCGGGATAGCGGTCGCGGTCGGCATAAAGATAGTCGCGCAGGGCCGTGACACGCACCCGCTGCCGGGCGACGTCGTTCATCAGGTGGTGCATCTCCCAGGCATAGCAGGCGTCGAAGGCTCCCTCCTCGAAGAGGTTCCGCTCCTCGGCCTCGGCCAGCATGAACAGGTCGGGTTTCACACGCCGGAGACGCAGCGAGGTCTCGTTCCAGAAATCGATGGGCACCAGCATCGCCATGTCGCAGCGGAATCCGTCGACGGCATGCTGCGTGATCCAGAACTCCATGGCGTCGCCCTGCGCCCGCCACACGTCGCGGTTGGCGTAGTTGAGCTTCGCGGTGTCGGACCAGTCCCACGGCACGGCGGGTTCGCCCGCGGCATCGCGCTCGTACCACGAGGCGGGCTGTTCAGCGATCCACCGGGCGTCGCGGGCCGTGTGGTTGGCCACCCAGTCGAGCAGGACCTTTATTCCGAGGCGGTGGGCTTCGGCGACGAAGGCGTCGAAATCGGCCATCGTGCCCAGCTCGGGATTCACAGCGCAGTAGTCACGGATCGAATAGTAGGAGCCCAGCGAACCCTTGCGCTCGACCTCCCCGATGGGATAGACCGGCATGAGCCAGACGGCATCGACGCCCAGGTCTTTCAGGAAAGGTAGTTTCGCGGCGGCGGCACGCAGCGTGCCTTCGGGCGTGAGCTGGCGCACGTTCATTTCATACAGAACGGCCTGATAGCTCCATTCGGGGTGCAGCATGTGGATCGAAATTTTGAATCAGGCTTCAAAATTAATGAAAATTCCGGTTCGTGCAACAATCCGGCATCCCGAAAGAAACGGCCCGAAACCGATGTTCCGGGCCGCAGGGTGTTACTGATTTACATAATTCCGGTGATCGTCCAGCAGGAATGTCTTGACAATGACCGAAGTCGGAGCCCCGTCCTTCGGGGTGACATTCAGCGTAAAACGGACGCCGAATTCCAGTTCCGGCAGGGATTCGCCTTCGTAACTTTGCGTAGGGTTGATGCGCACGGCGGAGGAGCCTTTTTCCCGGACCACGAGGTCTTGTTTCGCAACGGTCACGTCGGCGATCTCCGCAACCGCCGGATTAATCACCAGATAAGCGGAGTAATCCGCCAACTGCGCGGGCATATCGAGCGCATAGGTCGTCTTTTTCCCTTTCAGGGTCCGGCAGGTCAGCTCCAGCGGAGGCCGTCCGGAGATGTTGCAGACACCCAGCGGTTTATCGTACAGGGGCACCAAACCGGATTCGGGAGCGGAGGCTCCGGGCAGCTGCATCAGGGCGGCGCCCCGCGACGAGGGACCGGACGAAACGGCGGGGCCGTTCAGCTGCAAAGGCGTGCGGAGGGTCAGATTGACCGGAAGAGTCCGGTCGCCGGAGCCGCCGAAAACCCCGTTGAGAATCGCGATGTCACCATCTGCGAAATCGGCGGGAGATGATTCCGCAGCCGCGTTCAGGTCGGCGACAAGTTTTTTGAAAACGTCGTCGGCCATTCCTAGCCGGTTTTTACCGGTATCGCCCTTCTCTGCAAATTTAACAACGCCCCAGTGGCCAATGGCCGAATAAGCCCCTTCGCCCTCCGTTCGAAACAGGTTGACGAGCGACACCCCGGGACCTTCCGTGGCGGCACCGATGACACCGTTCAGAAAAATCTGGCCGGGACCGCCGAGCGAAACACCGTCGAGACGATAATAGGTCAGGCGCCAGTCAAAACGGGCCTCCTCCTGCGGCAGGTCGACAACGGCCGGATCGTAGGCCAGTTCATACTGGAACCAATACCACTTGTTATAGGCCAGCGTGGAGAGGCCCTGTATTTCATTGGAATGAATCCGTGTCTGAGCGACCGGTTTCGCATTCCCGTCGATGATGTCGTCACCCATGAAATTCAATACCGACGTACCGCTGCCGGAGGGTACCGAAAGGCTCTCCTCGAAATAACCGGTCGGAGAGACCCGGATCGGCGTGGTCACGTAAAGGACGATCCGCATGATGCCCCGATACTTGTTATAAAGGATGAAATAGGGATTTTCGAGCGGAGCGGATGCGTTTGCATCAAAAGTGCTGTAAAGCAGCACCCAGCCAGCGGAAGCCTTGCTGTCGTTGAGTACATCGATCTCATAGTTCAATGCACCCGCCCCCATCCAGGGATTGGATATTCGGGACTGGCCCGGAGGCGTCGGCATCCAATCGGCGCGTTCCCAGTCGAAAGTGGCCGACGGAACGGGATAAATGCCGACACAGCCGGCGGTCTGCGGGTCCGGTTCGGGAGGTTCGGGCCCGACGGGTTGTTCGGAAGATTCGCTGCAGGAACAGAGGAGCAAACCAAAAACCAGAAAAAGAGGGGTGATTCTTTTCATAGGTCGCAATCGTTTTGGTTGTCAACGCTGAAAGATAGGTATTTAAATCCGGTCCTGCAAGATTTCCGGTTACATTTCGTGCACGATATGCGTTTCGACGGTGTAGCGTTTGCCGCAGACGGCAATCGGGACGGGGGCGCCCTCGTTCGAGACCTCGACGGCCGTGCGCGTAACCTTCACGGTGAGCACGCGGCCCCGGAAATTGACTTTGAAAGAGAGCGACTCCCACGCTTCGGGAAGCCGCGGATCGAACGTCAGCACGCCGTCGCGGTCGCACATGCCCCCGAAGCCCTCGACCACCGAAAGCCACGATCCGGCCATCGAGGTGACGTGGCACCCCTCGCCGACCTCGCGGTTGTAATCGTCGAGGTCCAGACGCGCCGTGCGCAGGTACATCTCGCCGGCCTTCGCCATGTCGCCCAGACGCGCGGCAAGGACCGCATGGACGCAGGGCGACAACGACGATTCATGAACCGTGCGCGGTTCGTAGAAATAAAAATTGCGGCGGAGGGTTTCCATATCGAACTCCTCGCCGAAGAAATAGAGTCCCTGCAGCACATCCGCCTGCTTGATGAAGCACGAACGCAGGATGCGGTCCCACGACCATTTCTGGTTGATGGGGCGTTGCTCCGGATCGAGGTCACGCACGAGCGTCTGCTCCTTGTCCAGATAACCGTCCTGCTGGAGGAAGATGCCCCGTTCCGGGTCCTCGCCGAGGTACATATTGTCAGCAATACGGAGCCATGCGGCGGTCTCGGCAACCTCGTCGAACGCCCGTTTAGCGCAGATGCGGGCATAGTCTGCCGGGCGGTTCTCACGCACCCACGCGGCAGCCCGGGCGGCGTAGCGCATCGACCAGCAGGCGATATAGGAGGTGTACCAGTTGTTGTTGACGTTGTTCTCGTATTCGTTGGGGCCGGTGACGCCCAGCAGGACGTATTTTTGCCGCGCTTCGGACCACGTGATGCGCTGGGCCCAGAAGCGGGCGATGCCCACCAGCACCTCCAGTCCGCAGTCGGCGAGGTACGCCTCGTCGCCCGTATAGCGGATGTAATTGTGGATGGCATAGGCGATGGCGCCGTTGCGGTGAATCTCCTCGAAGGTGATCTCCCACTCGTTGTGGCACTCCTCGCCGTTGATCGTGACCATCGGATAGAGCGCCGCTCCGTCGCCGAAGCCCAGTTTGGCAGCGTTCTCGATAGCTTTGTCCAGTTGGTTGTAGCGGTAGACCAGCAGTTCGCGGGCAACGGACTCTCCGGCGGTGGCCATGTAGAACGGCAGGCAGTAAGCCTCGGTGTCCCAGTAGGTGACGCCGCCGTATTTCTCACCCGTGAAGCCCTTGGGACCGATATTCAGGCGGGTGTCGACCCCGGTGTAGGTCTGGAGAAGCATGAAGATGCAGAAGCGGATGCCCTGCTGGGCTGCGGCGTCGCCTTCAATCACGATGTCGCATCCGTGCCAGCGGGCCGCCCACGCCTCCTCCTGCTCTTTCAGCAGGGCGTCGAAACCCCGTCTGCGGCCCTCGGCGGCGACGGCTCGCGCGGCGGACACGAGATCCGCAGGGGCGTGGTTGAGCGACGAGCAGATGCCCGCATATTTATATAATGTAGCCGTGCGGCCCGCCTCGCAGCGCACCGAAGCGGTATGGCGAACCTCTTCGGGGCGGGTCTCGCAGCGGAACTCCGCGCCTTCGAGCTCCACGGCCTGCGCCCACGCCGCCTCGAAACTGCTCTTACGGGTGCGGCTCTGCGTAACGTCGCCGTCGGTGAGGACCGGCTCCCAGAATTTCTCGTCGTAGTTAGCGTCGGCGTTGCGCACGTCGGCGTCGATATAGGGCGAGAAGGTGATTTCGGCGGCCCGGTTCAAAGGCGTGACGGCATAGCGGACAACGCCCAGTTCGCGGTGCGGCAGCGGCAGGAAGCGGACCGACTCGACGGCGACCTCGGCGCCGTTGCGCATCGTGACCGTCATGCGGCGCGTCAGCACCGAACGGCGCATATCCATCTCGCGGCGGAAGGACTTCACTTCGACCGCCGCCAGATCGAGCGGCTCGCCGTCGACCGCGACATCGACTCCGATCCAGAAGGCCGCGTTGAGCACCTTGGCGAAATACTCCGGATAGCCGTTCTTCCACCACCCCACGCGGGTCTTGTCGGGGTAATAGACCCCGCCGATGTAATTGCCCTGAAGCGACGGGCCCGAGTAACGCTCCTCGAAATTGGCACGGCCGCCCATCACGCCGTTGCCCAGCGCGAAGAGCGACTCGGCGGCCTGCTGCTGGAGCGGGTCGAAACGCTCCTCGACGATCCGCCAGGGGTCGATGACGAGGTTCAGTCTATTTTTCTGCATAACATTTCATAGGTAAATCCTTCGAAACCGTTCAACTGCATCGAGGCCCCGGAAAGCAGGGGGCTGCCGCCGATGCCCACCGAACGCATACCGGCACGCGCGGCGGCTTCGATGCCCGCGGCGGCGTCCTCGAAAACCACGCACGCTTCGGGCCGCACGCCGACCGCTTCCGCCCCTTTCGAGAAAACCTCGGGGTCGGGTTTGGGGTGCGTGACCCCGGTGCCGTCGACCACGGCGTCGAACAGCGGGCGCAATTCGCAGCGGTCGAGAATCGGTCCGGCATTCTTCGACGCCGAGCCGAGGACCGTCTTCACCCCGTGCGCACGCACGTCGCGCAGAAACGCCGCGGCCCCCGGAAGCACCTCGGCAGGCGTCATCGCCGAGACATATGCCAGATAACGGGCGTTCTTTTCGGCGGCAAGGCGCTCCTTTTCAGCCGCCGTGAAGCGGTCGGACATACCCCCGGCACGCAGCACGATGTCGAGCGAAGCCATGCGGCTCACGCCCTTGGTGGCTTCGCCCGCGGCAGGCGTGAATTCAAAGCCCAGGTCCCGGGCCAGCGAGGCCCACGCCAAATAATGGTAGCGGGCCGTATCGACGAGAACCCCGTCGAGATCGAACAGGCAGCAAGCGATCATTTTTCGTAATTTCGGACGTTAAAGATACGATTTTTTCCCGACATCCGCCCCATCGCGCACACTCTTGTAAAATAACTGCGCGGAACAGCCTTTTTTTTAACGGAATAATTACTACCTTTGCGTTCGTAAATTCATTAAATACACCTTATTTAACATGAAGCAACTCCGTCTTCTGATCGGGAGCGCAGTTCTCGCCATCCTGCTCGTTTCGTGCTCGGCACAGAAACGCGTGTGGTATCTGCAGGACGCACAGCCTTTTACGCCCGAACAAATCGCCGAAAACGGCCAGATACGCATCAAGCCCCTCGACCGGCTGACCATCGTCGTCAACAGCAAGGACCCCGAACTGGCCGTGCCGTTCAACTCCTCGACGTCGTACAACTCGCTGACGGGAAACAATATCAGCGGTACGGCGAGTTCGCAGGCGCTGCAGATGCGCACGGTGGACGAAAAAGGCATGCTCGACATGCCCGTGATCGGCAAAATCGAGTGCGCGGGAAAGACCCGCAGCGAATTGGCGCAAGCCATCGCCGACAAAATCCGGGAAGGCGGATACATCAACGACCCGACGGTCAACGTGCAGTTCGCCGACATGAAGATCTCGGTCATCGGCGAGGTCCTGCGGCCCGGATTCTACGATGTCACGCGCGACAAGATCTCGATTTTCGATGCGCTGGCCATGGCCGGCGACATGACCGTCTACGGCGTGCGCTCGGAGGTGATCGTGACGCGCGAGGTCGACGGCGTGCGCACGATACAGGTCCTCGACCTCACGTCGAAGGACACGTTCGACTCCCCGGCCTACTACCTCCAGCAGAACGACGTGGTATACGTCAAGCCCAACAAGTACAAGGCGCAGGCCGGAGAGATCAGCCAGAACCGAAATTTCTACCTTTCACTGATGGGTACGGCCATCTCCGTGGCCACGCTCATCGTAACCCTCACCAAATAGCCGGACGATATGACCGAACAGCAGATAAACTCCATGCAGCAGCAGGGCAACGATGAAATGACCGGCGCCGTCACGCTGCACGACATCCTCCGCATGGTCATAGCCAACTGGTACTGGTTCGTGCTCTCGGCATTCGTGTGCCTCTGCATGGCCTACTACTACCTGGCAAGCACCCCCAAGATATACAGCCGCACGGCGACCATCCTCGTCAAGGACAGCCGCAAGGGCGGCGACCTCGAACTGACCGCATTCAGCGACCTGGCCGGATTCCAGAACCGCCGCAGCGTCGACAACGAGGTCTTCATCCTCCAGTCGCGGCGCCTGATGACCGAGGTCGTCAAACGGCTCGACCTCACGGTCAACTACTCCGTGCGCGAACGCCTCCGCAGGCGGAACCTCTACGCTCAGTCGCCGATCGAGGTGGCATTCGTCAACAACAGCGACAACCTGTCGCTCGCCATGGAGGTAACGCCCCTCGAAGGAGACAAGGTGCGGCTGACGAATTTCGAGGACAAATTCGTCACCAAGCAGGAGACCCGCAGCGTCATCACGGCCGCCTACGGCGACACGATTCCGACGCCCGTCGGGCAGGTCGTCGTCAACAAGAGCCTCTACATGAAGCCCGAATACATCGGGACCCCGATCCGCGTGGTGAAAAATTCGCTGTCGCGGACGACGAACGCCTACCGCAGCGCCGTGAAGAGCGACGTGGCCAACAAGCAGGCTTCGGTGGTGACGGTCTCGATGAACAACTCCGTGCCCCGGCGTGCCGAAGACGTGCTCAACACGCTGATCACCGTCTACAACGAGGATGCCGTCGACGACAAACGCCGCGTATCGGTCACGACGGCCGAATTCATCAAGGCCCGTCTGGCGGTCATCGGCCGCGAACTGGGCGACGTGGACCGCGACATCGAGGACATCAAGAAGGACAACCAGATGGTCGACATCACCTCGGAGGCCGCCCGCAGCGTCTCGGAGAGCAGTAAATACAAGGCCGAAGGTCTCTCGCTCGAAAACCAGATCAATGTCGCGGAATTCATCCGCACCTACCTGAACGACGCGAAAAACGCCGGGGAGCTGATTCCCATGATGGCGTCAGTGACCAATCAGGGCATTTCGTCGCAGATCGAAGACTACAACAACGCCATCCTGCGGCGCGAAAAACTGATGGAGAACAGCTCGGACCGCAGCCCCGTGATTCAGAACCTCGACAACCTGCTGGCCTCCGTGCGCCGCTCGATCATCGCATCGCTCGACTCGCACATCTCGACGCTCATCATCCAGCGCGACGCCATGCGCAAGGAGGAGACGCAGGCCAACCGCCGCATCTCGACCATGCCTTCGCAGGAAAAGGTCATCCTGGGCATCACCCGCCAGCAGAAAATCAAGGAGGAGCTGTTCCTCTACCTGCTCAACAAACAGGAGGAGACGCAGCTCAACTACGCCGTCGCCGAGAGCAACGCCCGCATCATCGACCTGGCTTACGGAAGCACCATCCCCGTGTCGCCGCGCCCGATGCTGATCCTGGCCATCGCCCTGATCGTGGGGCTGGCAATCCCGTTCGGACTGCTCTACCTGATCGGCATGCTCGACACGACCATCCGCGGACGCAAGGACGTGGAGGACAACATCAGCGCTCCGTTCCTGGGCGACATCCCCTACTCCGAAGGCGGAGTCGGCGGAGATTCGGGAATCGTGGTGCGCGAAACGGGACGCGACGCCCTGTCGGAGGCTTTCCGCATGCTACGTTCGAACATGACGTTCATGAACGTCTCGGCCGGAAACGAAATACACACCATCCTCTTCACCTCGTCGGACCCCCACGCCGGAAAGACTTTCGTGGCGACGAACCTGGCGATGACGCTAGCCATGGCCGGCAAGCGCGTGCTGCTGATAGACCTCGACCTCCGGCGTCACGCACTCTCGACCCAACTTGGCCACGGCAACAGCAAAAGAGGAATCACCGGATATCTTGCGGGCACGGAGACCGACCTCGGCAAGCTGATCGAAAAAACCGGGTTCCACGACAACCTCGACGTGATCTATGCCGGCATTCAGCCGCCCAACCCCACGGAGATGCTCCTCTCGGACAAACTCGACAAACTGGTGGCGGAGCTGCGCGGAATGTACGACTATATCTTCATCGACAGCACGCCCGCCATGTCGGTGGCCGACGCCATCATCACCGACCGGCTCGCGGACCTCTGCATCTACATCGTGCGCGAAGGCGTCCTCGACCGGCGCCAGCTGCCCGACATCGAACGGCTCTACCGCGAGAAGAAACTGCACAATATGGCCATTGTCCTGAACGGAACCCGCTCGCGCCGACACGGTTACGGGTACGGCTACGGATACGGGTATGGATACGGCTATGGGTACGGTTACGGCGACGAATACAAGGAGGTGAGCTACCGCAAGCGGATCAAGGCGTTCTTCCGGTCGCTGTCGCACAAAATCAAACGGTAACGAATGGCAATCAGGGATGCAACCATAGCGATAGACTTCGACGGCACGGTGGTGACATACGCCTACCCCGAAATCGGGGAGGATGCGGGTGCTGTCCCGGTGCTGAAAGAACTCACCGGCAACGGATGCCGGCTCATCCTCTTCTCGATGCGCCACGGCAAACTGCTGGACCAGGCCGCGGAGTGGTTCCGCAGGAACGGCATACCGCTCTACGCCGTGAACGAAAACCCGGGGCAGAAGCGCTGGACCTCCTCGCCGAAGGTCCATGCCGACCTCTACATCGACGACAGCAGCCTGGGATGTCCCCTGCGGTTCGTGGACGGCGTGAAACGCCCCGTGGCCGACTGGGTCCGCATCCGCGAACAGTTGGTGAAGGAAGGGTTTCTGGACTGACGCAGTCCGGGTTCATACGACACTAAAAAAGCGAGGCTTCTTTACAGAGGCCTCGCTTTTTGAATCGGACAGAACGGTTATGCCCACAAATTCCGCGGGTATTTCCCCTCGGCGATCATCTTCTCGATGGCGGCCATCAGCGCCGGTTTGTCCTCCTTATAGGTGACGCCGTGCCACTGGGCGGCCGAACGCAGCACGCGCAGCGAAGCCGTGCCGTCGCCGATCAGCTTGTTGACCATCGTCGGAATGTAGAACTCCGATTTGAGGTTTTCGCGATTTTCAGCGACCCATTTCGCAAAATACTCCTTCGAATAGCCGAAGAAATCGGGCGTGAAACCGAAAAGGTTCATCGAAACCGGCGTATCCTCGGCGAGGACCTCGTCGGCGCCGCCGTCGTGGAAGACAATCCGGCCGTCGGGCATGCGCTCGATCTGCGTGCGCTCGACCATCGAGGTGAGATTGCCCTCGGCATCGACGCCGCAGACACCCCGCGAAACCGTACCGTTCTCCGAAAGCGTCCGGTTCAGGTCGTAGGCCACCATACAGTAGCGGTTCTTCGACTCGCCGAGCTGCGAGAGGTAGTCGCCGATGGTCTTATAAGCCTCGGCACCGTAGAAATCGTCGGCGTTGATTACGGCGAACGGCTCGTGAACAGCATCGGCTGCCATCATCACGGCGTGGTTCGTGCCCCACGGCTTCACGCGCCCTTCGGGGACCGTAAGCCCCTCGGGAAGGCAGTCCAGCTCCTGAAAAACGAAATCGACGGCGATGCGTCCGCCGAAGCGGTCGGCCGAAAAGACCTCGCGGAACTCCTTCTCGAAAGAGTGGCGGATGACAAAGACAACCTTGCCGAAACCGGCGCGGATAGCGTCGTAGACCGAATAGTCGATGATAGCTTCGTTGTTGGGACCGACGCCGTCCATCTGCTTGAGCGATCCGTAGCGGGAGCCCATGCCCGCCGCCAGGACCAGTAGTGTAGGTTTGACCATACTTTTTATCTGTTTTTGACGTTTAGGTTCAAAGCAACTGCAAAGGTAAAAATTTTAAAGGCGATGCCAAAGGTTTTTTGGAATTTTGGCTACCTTTGTCAGACGTAACCCCGAAAAAACGTTCCCGGAAAATGAAATTTCTGAAGAGAATACGGATGTGGTGGCGCGGCCTGTTCCGAAAACGCCGCTTCAACATGCTCAACGCCACGGACAACTCCGAGGAGTGGCACATACACCTCTCTCCCGCAAGCATCTTCGCCGGGCTGGTGGCGTTCGTCCTGCTGCTGTTCATCCTCACGCTGTCGCTGGTGGCGTACAGCCCCGTGCTGGAGTTCCTGCCCGGGTACCGCACCGAGGCCGACCGTTCGCGCGAAAGCCTCCTGCAGAACATCATCCGGCTCGACTCGATGGAGCGCGTGATGAACGACATGATGACCTACAACCGCAACATCGCCCTGATTCTGGAGGGACGCACCCCCGTGGCACGGACGCTGGCTACGTCGGACTCGTCGCGCATCAGCAAGGTGCTGGTGATGCCCTCGCCCGAGGACTCGCTGCTGAGGGCCCAGATGGAGGGAGACGGGGAGTATGCCATAGCGCCCCGCAGCGAAGGGTCGCGCCGCAAGGTCCGCGAGTCGATCGAGCTGGTGACGCCCGTCGAGGGAATCATCACCGGAAAGTTCGACATCAAGCAGGGGAATTTCGGCGTGAAGATCGCGGCGGCGGCCGGCGACCGCATCGCGGCCATCGACAAAGGCACGGTCGTGCAGAGCCTGTGGGCCCCCGAAACGGGTTACACGGTGGTATTGCAGCATGCCGGAAACCTGATCTCGGTCTACAAGAACCTCTCGCAGTCGCTCGTGTCGACAGGACAGACAATCCGCGCGGGCGAGCTGATCGGATACAACGCCGAAGCCGGAAACGGCGAGGTGAAACTCTTCGAATTCGAACTCTGGAACAACGGCAAACCCGTGGACCCCGAGGGATACATCGTCTTCTGACAAACGCATGAAACAACGACTTGCCATACTGGGTTCGACCGGCTCGATCGGCGTGCAGACGCTCGACATCGTCCGCGAAAACCCCGACCGGTTCGAGGCCCGCATCCTCACGGCCAACCGCAACTGGGAGAGGCTCGCACAGCAGGCCCGGGAATTCGACGCCGACACGGTGGTGATCGCCGACAAAAGCCACTATGCGGCCCTGAGCGACGCGCTCGCAGACACCGACACGAAGGTTTACGCCGGGGACGACGCCGTGGCGCAGGTCGCCGGAGGCGGCGACACGGAGGTGGTGGTCAACGCCCTGGTGGGCTACGCGGGACTGGCGCCCACGGTGGCGGCCATCGAGGCGGGCAAAAAGCTGGCGCTGGCCAACAAGGAGTCGCTGGTGGTGGGCGGCGCCTATGTGATGCCGCTGGCCCGGGAGCGGAAGGCCCCGGTGATCCCGATCGACTCGGAGCATTCGGCCATCTTCCAGTGCCTCGTGGGCGAACGCGCCCCGGTCAGAAGGCTGATCGTCACCTGCAGCGGCGGGGCGTTCCGCGACCTCGCGGCCGAAGAGCTGGCGAACGTCACGGTGGAACAGGCGCTGCGCCACCCTCAATGGGATATGGGCGCGAAGATCACCATCGATTCGTCGACGCTGGTCAACAAGGGCTTCGAGGTGATCGAGGCCCACTGGCTGTTCGGCACCCCCGCCGAGCGGATTTCGGTGCTGCTGCACCCGCAATCGATCGTGCATTCGATGGTCGAATTCGAGGACGGGGCCATCAAGGCCCAGCTGGGGACTCCCGACATGCGCATGCCGATCAGTTTCGCCCTGCTGTTCCCCGACCGGGCGAACCGTCCGGGCGAGCGGTTCAACTTTCTGAACCATCCGCAGCTCACATTCGCCGAGGTGGATCGCGCGAAATACCCGGCGCTGGACATCGCCTACGACTGCCTGCGGCGCAAAGGGACGGCGGCCTGCACGATGAACGGAGCAAACGAAGTGGCGGTGGCCGCGTTCCTCGCCCGCAAGTGTGCGTGGCTCGACATCGTGCGCACCATCCGCCATGCGCTGGAACACGCGGCGTTCATCCCCTCGCCCACCCTGGCGGATTATGCCGACGCCGACGCCGAAGCCCGTGCGCTGGCGGCGGAATTCCTGAAACTGTAACCACATTCCGAAAATGGATATTTTAATCAAGATCATTCAGTTCTTCCTCTGTTTCACCATCCTCGTGGGCATCCACGAACTGGGACACTACATCATGGCGCGGGTCTTCAAAATCCGCGTCGACAAATTCTACATCTTCTTCGACCTGGGATTCTCGCTGTTCAAGTTCCGGCGCGGACACACCGAATACGGACTCGGGTGGCTGCCGCTGGGCGGATACTGCAAAATCGCCGGCATGATCGACGAATCGATGGACAAGGAGTATCAGAAACAGCCCCCGCAGCCCTGGGAGTTCCGGTCGAAACCCGCCTGGAAACGCTTTCTGGTGATGATTGCCGGCGTGGTGATGAACGTCCTGCTGGCCGTCACCATTTACATCGGCGTCAGCTACACGTGGGGCGAAAGCTATTTCTCGAACGAGGATGCCCGATGGGGCTACAATTTCAACGAAACGGGCCACAGCCTCGGATTCCGCGACGGGGACCGGCTGGTGAGCATCGACGGCGGGAAGGTGGAGAACCTGAACACGTTCCTCAACGCGCTGCTGATTACCGAGGGCGACCGCCGGGTGGTCGTGGAGCGCGGCGGAGAGCAGATCGAGCTGACGCTCCCGCTCGATGAACTGATCGCCATGCGTCAGAACAAAGGGTATGAAAAACTCCTCGTCCAGCGCATGCCCTTCCTGATCGACAGCGTCGTGGCCCCGACGGCCGCACGGCTGCAGAAAGGCGACGAGATTGTCGGCATCGACGAAATGCGGGGACTCGACTACCGCGGTTATACGGATTACCTGAAATTGCACGCCGGAGACTCGGTGCGGCTGTCGGTAGTGCGCGAAGGGGGTATGCCCGTCGAATTCAAACTGCCCGTTTCGGAAGAGGGGAAGCTCGGCGTGTTCGCATACAATCCCTACAAGTTCCGCACGCAGGAGTATACCTTCTGGGAATCGATTCCGGCGGGTTTCCGCCGGGCCGGCGACATGATCTCCTCCTACTGGGACCAGCTGAAGATGATCGTACAGCCCAAGACCAAGATGTACGAGGAGCTGGGCGGGTTCCTCGCCATCGGCAGCATCTTCCCCTCCACGTGGGACTGGCAGGATTTCTGGCTGAAAACCGCCTTCCTGTCGATCATCCTCGCGGTGATGAACATCCTGCCGATTCCGGGATTGGACGGCGGGCACGCTATATTCACCTTCTGGGAGATGGTGACGGGCCGCAAGGTGAGCGACAAGGTGTTGGAAGGAGCCCAGTATGTCGGGCTGATCATCATCCTGTTCCTGCTGTTGTACGCCAACGGAAACGATATTTACCGGTTCTTTATAAAATAAGGCAGGGATGAGTTTCGCAGGACACGTATTCGACATGATCAAACGCAGCGAGGCCAACCGGGCCCAGCTGCGCAAACACCGTGAACAGACCGCGAAACTCCGTGCGATGTATACGGGAACCGATCCGGACGGGCGCCGGACGGCGGAAAAAACCTTCCCGCCCGAGCAAATCGCCGCCATAAAACGGGAAATACGCGAACAGGCCCGGCGCGAACGGCGCAAAAGGATCGTCGGGATCACGATTCTGGCAGCGGCGGGAGTCGGGGCTTTGATCGGCCTGGTCTGTCTGTACCTGAACTTATAAATGTCATCCCGCGTTAAAACGGTCCGGATCAGGAGATTCGGGCCGTTTTTGCGTATCGGGGAGGACCGAAAACCGCAGCGTTTTGTAATTTTTTTTGTAATTTATCCAAAAAGCGAGTATATTTGACCGCAAGAGGAAGCTGCGTCCGCAGCAAAGGTTAGTTGAATGAGAGACGAAGAAACCATGGATAAGGACGGAACATACAACGGCCCGAAAGCCCCTGTATTCCGCAGTTCGGAGGGGGGGGGAAATATCCCCGAATTCTTCCGGAGCTATTATCCCATGTTCGTCTCGTTCGCCCGGAATTTCGTCCAGAGCCGTGACGTGTGCGAGGACCTCGTGCAAGAGGCTTTCGTAGCCCTGCTCGAACAGGGATGCACGTTCGACAACGAATACATGGCCAAGGGATTCCTCTACAAGACCCTGCGCAACAAATGCCTCAACCACCTGCGCCACGAGCAGATACGCAACCGCTATGCCGAAATGCAGGCGGCGCATTACAAACACGAACGCAATGAGAAAAAAAGCGAGGAGTTCTTCATCGACGCCATCATGCGCGAAGAGTCGTCGCTGATTATCTCGCAGGCGATCGAAGGACTCCCGGACATGGGCCGGCAGGTACTGAACATGGCCGTCGAAGGGCTCTCCAACCAGGAGATCGCCGACGTGCTCGGCATCTCGGTCAACACCGTGCGCACGCACAAGTCCCGCGCCTACAAAGTCCTGCGGATCGTGCTTTCCAATCAGTGGATGCTCTTCTGAGCCGCTGAAAACCATCCCCTAAGTTACAGTTTTACATCTTCCTAACCGATGCTGGAATAAGTTTTTACATTTTTTTCGCATCGCGTGTCATCCGTTTCCGCTTCCGAAGTGTTATACTAACAGTGTTAGTCGGGGATATCATATCATTTATCAAGGCCGCCAAGCTGCTGGGACGTTTTTTCGTGTCGAAAACATCCCCGCACGAGCGTGAACAGCTGAAACTGCGTCTGCGGGAGCTGGAAAAAGAGGACAAAGTCCGCATCA
Organism: Alistipes sp. Zagget8; assembly: GCA_001941065.1. Classification (GTDB taxonomy): domain Bacteria; phylum Bacteroidota; class Bacteroidia; order Bacteroidales; family Rikenellaceae; genus Alistipes. The sequence continues at coordinate 295,068 of MSHJ01000005.1, read as the reverse complement.
TCGGGAAAATCCTCGATGCCGAAGAGCTGGAACACCGCCGTGCAATCCGCGCCGAATGCGACGTGGAACGCGCCTGGGAGCAGGTGCAGCGCCGGATGGAGGAGCGCAAAGGACAGCGGCGCCTGAAACGCTACTCGCTGATGCTGCAAAGCGCCGCGAGCCTGGCGGCGGCCGTGCTGATCGCCTGCGGCGTGATTTATTACACGCACGTCGGACGCCAGAAGCGGGTCATGGCGCAGATCGCGCAGATCAGGCCCGACGGACAGCACGCGGTGCTCTATTTCGCCGACGGCGCGAGCATCGACCTCGGACTGCGGGATTCGCTGGCGGTCCGGACGGAGACAGGCGTGGACGTGGAGCTCACGGGGGAGAAAAGTCTCGCCTACAAGCCCCGGAAAGCCCGGCAGGAGCCGAAAGAGGAGCTTCCCGAAGAGTACAACACGCTGGTCACGCCCCGCGGCAGCGAGTACAGCCTCACGCTGGCCGACGGCACGCGGGTATGGCTGAACGCCGCATCGCGCCTGCGCTTCTTCACCTCGGACCGGGGCCGCGAACGCCGCGTATGGCTCGAAGGCGAAGCCTATTTCGAGGTGGCGCACGACGCCCGGCGGCCCTTCGTCGTCGAGTCGGGCGGCCAGAGCATCCGGGTGCTGGGCACGCGCTTCAATATCAATACCTACGAGGGCGACCGCGCCATATACACCACGCTGGTAGAAGGTTCTGTGGCGATAGCTCCGCTCGCGGGCGGCGAAGGGGTGACGCTCGAACCCGGCCAGCAGGCCGAATACAGCCTCCGGAACAACGGCGCAATCGCCGTGAAAGAGGTGGACACGTCGCTGGCGACGGCCTGGATGTCCGGAACCTTCCTCTTCGAACACGCCTCGATCACCGAAATCATGGAACGCCTCGCACGCTGGTACAATTTCGAATTCGAGGTCTCGCCCCTCCTGGACGGACTCCGCTTCAGCGGCCAGTTCCCGCGGTGCGGGGAGCTCGACAAAATACTCTCCATCATCGCATCGACCGGAACGGGCATGCAGATAGACTACGACGGAAAGAAAATCACGCTGAGATAGAAAATACCCATTTAAACCACACGAATTATGACGAAACCTTTACAAACAAACGAACGGAAGCTTCCGGGAGGAATTTCCGCGGTACGCCTGCTGCGGCCGCTGGCATTCCCGGCAGTCGTTTCGGTCATGCTATCCATGAGCCCCTCGACGGTGTTTGGACAAGGTGACACGTCCGGACACGAAGATTTTGTCCGCGACAACTGCCGCACGGAGTCCGCTGCCGCAGCCGAAGCCGGCTATTCGGGCGAGGAGCTGCGCAAACTCCACCCCACCGACCTCATGAGGGCCCTGCAACTGATCGATCCGTCGATCTGCGGCACCGACCCCCAAGAACAATACGGTTCCGATCCCAATGCGGTTCCCGCCGCCATGAGCCTCCAGGGCGTGAAATCGTTCGCCTGGGGACTGAGCTCCGCCGACGCACGGCCGCTGGTGATCGTCGACGGACACAGCGAGTCGTTCGACCGGCTGAAGGATTTCGACATGCAGCGCATCGCGAGCGTCACGCTTCTCAAAAACGCCACGGCGACGGCCTTGTACGGCGTAAGGGCCGGTCAGGGTGTCATCGTCATCACGACGAAGGTCCCCGAGAACAAGCGGCTGCAGCTGACCTATAATTTCGACGGCACGTTCCAACGCGCCAGTATGCGGGCATTCGACCTGATGGACGCCGGGCAGAAACTCGACTGGGAGAAGCGCATGGGCGCCTACGACGGCAACGACGCGCTCTACCAGCAGCGCATGGCCGACGTGAAGGCCAACGGTTCGACCGATTGGCTGGACATGCCCCTCCGGACCTCGTTCTCGCACCGGCACCGCGTCACGGTCGACGGCGGCGACAGCAGCCTGCGCTACCGCGGGGTGCTCTACATGAATCCCGTGAAGGGCGTGATGAAGGGTTCGAAACGCACGATGTACGGCGCATCGGCCTTCATCGGCTACACGACCCGCAAGCTGCAAATTTCTAATGAACTGAGCGTGGACATGGCCGACGCATCGGAATCGACCTACGGGCCGATGTACGGCTGGGCGCGGATGAATCCCTACTACGCGCCTGCCGACGAACGCGGTGTACCTTACGACATACTGGGCGAAGGGACCTTCAGCGAACAGCAATCGCCGCTCTACGAAACCTCGCTCAACAGCTTCGCCGAAAATAAAATCTCGCGGGTGAACAACAACCTCACCCTGCGCTGGAAAATCGACGAGCATTTCAGCGTGGCGGGACAGTTCAACCTCACGCACGATTACGACAAACGTTCGGAGTTCGTCTCCCCGCAGTCGCTCGTCTACAAGGATTACGGCATCGACGAAATCGACCAGAAGGGCAGCTACCGCATCCTCCGCAACCGGCTGGAAAGCTATCAGGAGAAGGTGTGGGCCGACTACCGCCTCGAACGCGAACGCCACACCCTGCGGGCTTCGCTCGGCATGGAGGTCTACGCGGCGACGATGACCGACGACGCATTCCGCGGCGTGGGCATGTCGAGCGACCACATGGACTACATCTCCTTCGCGCAGCGTTACGCGGCGGAGCGTCCCGAAGGCACCAAGACCTATGAGCGCGTGCTGAGCGGCTACGGCATCGTGTCGTGGAGCTTCGACGAGACGCTGTTCGTCGACCTCTCGGGCCGCGTGGACAAGTCCTCGATGCTCGCCCCCGACAAACGCACGGCGGGTTCCTACGGCCTGACGGCGGCTTACGACCTGAAAAAAGCCCTGATGGGAAACTCCGGGCTCATCGGACGGCTGATGCTGACGGCCGGGTACGGCAGCACGGCGGGTTATCAGTTCGACTACGGGTTCGCCAATCCGCTCTACGGCTACGATATCGACAATCCCTACCTCAACGGCATGGGTGAGAATAAAAACAGAATCGATTACAACAAGGGCCTCGTGACGTTCTACAACATGAACGCCTACAACCCGGCCCTGAAATGGAAGACGACGCGCAACGTAAACGTCGGCGTCAGCGGCCGCATCAGCACGGTGGACATCGCCGTGAGCTATTACAACACGCTGTCGAAGGACCTGCTGACGCTCGAAGAACAGAACGTCGCATTCGGATCGGGATACCGCTATGCCAACAGCGGCGCAATCCGCAACTCGGGAGTGGAATTCTCGGTGGCGGCGGGCATCCTGCGCAACCGCAGCGGCGTCGACCTGACGCTCTTCGCCAAAGGCGTCGCCAACCGGAGCAAAATCACCGAACTGCCCGGCTATTCGGCCGAAACGTTCAATACGGCCAATTTCGAAAACGGATACCACTCCGGCATGGCCGAGGGTGACGCCGCCGACGGAATCTACGCCCTGCGTTCGGCAGGCATCGATCCGGCGACGGGACGCGAACAGTTCTACCTGCGCGACGGTTCGGTGTCGTTCGACCCGACCGCCGCAGACTTGGCCTATCAGGGAAGCATGACCCCGAAACTGCGCGGCACGTTCGGCGCAACGGCCGCTTACCGCAATTTCGATTTCGCAGCGGTATTCTCCTACTCGCTGGGCGGCAAATTCTACGACCTCTACACCCAGCAGGCGGTGGACCTGGCCGGATACGCGGACAACGTCCCGACGGCCGCCGCAGGCAAATGGAGCCCCTCGAATCAGAACGCCGCCTATCAGGGCGTCGGCAACGCCTCGGAATACGCCTCGTCGCGGTTCGTGTCGAAGCGCAACACGCTCTCGCTCGCATCGTTGCGCATCGGATACGCATTCCCGAAACGAATCGCCTCGGTGATGCGCATGCAGGCGCTGAAGGTGAGCCTCACGTGCGACGACCTCTGGTACTCGTCGTCGGTGAAGAGCCCCCGCAGCCTCTACTACCCCTATGCATCGAGCTTCATCCTCTCGCTTCAGGCAACCTTTTAAACACGCGAACACATGAAAAAAATCATATACACCGCACTCCTGCTCCTCGTAACCGTGTCGTGCGACAAGTGGTTCGAGGCTGAACCCAAGGGAGGAGGACAATCCGGCGCCAAGGTCTTCGACAACGAAGCCTCCTTCCGCGACTACATGAACGGTATCTATGCCGGGCTCCGCTCCGCGGACCTCTACGGCTCGAACCTCACGCTGGGAGGCGTGGAATTCCTCGCCCAGAGTTTCGTCCCCTATGCCGGGGCCGAGGCATGGTCCAAGATGGATTTCAACAGCGACATGGCCCGGGAAATCGCCCGGGAGGCATACGCCAAACTCTATGCCGCCATCTACCAGTGCAACGACATCCTCGGGCTGTTCGCCGAAAAACGCGACGTGGATTTCATCGACGGATCGCGCGAAATGATGGTCGCCGAGGCCCGGGGCCTGCGGGCGTTCCTGCATTTCGAACTCCTGAAACTGTACAGCCCCGCCTATGCGGCGGACAACGCCGCGTCGAACATCCTCTGGATGGAGGGCACGCAGCCCAAAGGCACGCAGATGACCACGGCGCAGCTGACCGACAAGATCGTCACGGAGCTGGAAGCCGCTGCCGCGGAGCTCGCCAAATACGATCCCATCGTCACCGGCGTGAGCTACGACGATATGTCGCTCCTGGGGGCTTCGCCCATCGACCGCGTCTGGAAACTCAACTACTACGGATGTCTGGCCGCCGAAGCACGCGCACGGATGAGCCGCGGCACGGCGGAGGATTTCGGAAAGGCATACGGACTGCTGACGAAAATCATCGACGAAGGCGGATACGCTTTCGTGAGGACCGTCTCGGGAACCGACTATGAGTTCTCGGCGGAGTTCATCTTCGCGCTGCCCTCCCCCGAGACGGGATTCTGCGCACTCTCGGAAGAGCTCTTCACCCCGGCTCCCGACGGTAAGGGCGTGACCCTCTCGCCACGGCTCGACATCGACGACCTGCACGCCGACGACCGGCGCCGCAACTGGTTCGACGCTGACAACACGATGCGCACGAAATTCGCCCCGACAAGCAAAATCGACAAGTGGAAGACCACGCCGGCCATCCCGATGATCAAGATCGGCGAGGTATACCTCCTGGCCGCGGAAGCCGCCGCCAAGTCGAACCAGCTGCCCGCGGGAATCGGACAGTTCAACGATTTCATGGTCCAGCGCAACAGCGAGTCGATGAAGCTGCCCGAAACGGCCACGCAGGCTCAGCTGATGGAGGCCATAGGCAAGCAGTACCAGTACGAATTTATGGGAGAAGGCGTGCGCTACCATTTCTGCAAGCGTCTCAACCAGACGATAACCGCCTACGACGGCTCGCAGATAACCGAGGTCGGCAAAAAGGCATTCCCCATTGTCAAATAACCTAAGATCAAGCAGATGAACAACATCACAACATACACCACCCCGGCACCGCGCGGCACACGGCCCTTACGGCTGCTGCGGATGTGCCTGCTGCTGGCCCTCCTGGCTTGTTTCCCCGCCGGCGCACTCCGTGCGCAGGAGGCCAAAGTCTCGTTCCGGTTACAGGAAAAACCGCTCTCGGTCCTGCTGGCCGAAATCCAGAAACAGACCGGGTACAAGATATTTTACAGCGACAACAACGTCGACGTCTCGCGCAAAGTGAACGTCTCGGCGCGGCAGGTCCCCGTGAACAAGGTGCTCGAAAGCATCCTCCCCAAGCTGGGACTCACCTACCAGTTCATCAACAACACCATCGTGCTGTCGCAGGACCCCAAAACCACGGCGGCACAGGGCGGGTCGGTCATGGCCCGGGCCGTCCCGGTGCGCACGGTATCGGGCGTGGTCAGGGACGAAGCCGGCAACCCGATGGTCGGCGTGTCGGTCATCTCGGTCAAGGACAAGCAGCGCGGCACCTCGACGGCAGCCGACGGAACCTTCTCGTTCCGCGTGCCCGCCGATGAGACGCAGATCACCTTCTCGATGATCGGCATGGAGACCCAGACGCTCCCCGTCGGCAACGGAACGCTGAACGTCACCCTGAAAGCCGACGTCATCGAATCCGAAGCCCTGATTATCACGGGTTATGTGCCCAAGGCCAAGAACAGCTTCACGGGTATGGCGACGCAGGTGAAGGGCGAAGACCTCGTGAAAGTCAACCCGACCAACATCCTGCAGGCGCTGCAGGTGTACGATCCCTCGTTCGTGATCTCGGACATCACCGGCGAATTCGGATCGAACCCCAACTACATCCCCGACCGCATCGAAATCCGCGGCGCGAACAGTATGCCCGACATCTCGGAGAACACGCTCCAGACCTACACCACGCTGCCGATCTTCATCCTCGACGGATTCCAGGTCACGGTCGAAAAGGTCTACAACCTCGACATCAACCGCGTCGAAAGCGTCACCATCCTCAAAGATGCCGCGGCCTCGTCGATCTACGGTTCGCGTGCCGCCAACGGCGTGGTCGTCATCGCGACCAGGATGCCCCAAAAAGGCAAACTGCAGATTTCGTATAAACTCGACACCAGCATCGAAACCCCAGACCTCTCGTCGTACAACCTGATGAACTCGAAGGAGCTCGTACAGTACTACGAGAAAATGGACGTCTTCTCGAAAGGATCGGGCGCCATCGGCGGGGTGGACCCCGAACGGCGCAACCTGCTGACGATGCTCAAAATGGAGGCCGCCAACGGCGTGGACACCTACTGGCTCGCACAACCGCTCCGCACCGCGTTCAAGCACAACCACTCGCTGATGCTCGAAGGCGGAACGGATGTCGGCAAGGAGGGGACCGACCGCACGCTGCGTTACCAGATCAGCCTCAACGGCAACTTTTCGGACGGCGTGATGATCGGATCGCTGCGCAACAACTACGGCGGCGGTGCGAAGCTGATCTACGACACCCACCGGTTACAGCTGACCAGCGACCTGCAGGTGGGATTCACCGACACGAAGGATTCGCCCTACGGCAATTTCGCGACCTACACCCAGCTGCTCCCGATCTTCCGCATCAAGGACAGCAGCGGAAACTATTTCCCGTCCCTCTCGGCCAACAACATCCCGCTCTACGAGAATTATCCCTGGACCGACATCGGGCCCAACGTCCTCGGCAGCCAGATCAACCCGCTCTACGAGGCCAACAACCTGAACAATTTCTCGCGCGGCAACAGCCTGAGCCTGTCGTATCAGCTGGGAGCCAACTGGGAGATCGTCAAGGACCTCCGCCTGCGCGGCGAATTCACCTACGACCGGCAGGAGAGCATGACGGAGAAATACGTCTCGCCGTTCAGCTCGGCAATCACCGACGGGCTCGAAAACAACTCCATCGAGCAGCTCTACCGCCGAGGGAGCTATAACAAGGGCAACACCTCGTCGACGAAATACTACGGCAAGATGACCCTCGCCTACCAGAAGAGCTTCGCACGACACACCGTGCAGGCCGTCCTGGGCGGCGAAATCAAGGAGGACAAGGCCGAAGCCACAGCTATGCGGTGACGGGATTCCTCAACGACTCGCAGACGTTCCCCTCCGACGGCGCACAGTATCCGCTTTCGGGACGCCCCACCGGTTCGAGCAGCATCGTCCGCACGGCGGGCGCCTTCGCAACGGTCAACTACTCGTTCGACAACCGTTACATGGTCGACGGTAGCTACCGCGTCGACGGATCGTCGAACTTCGCCAGCAAGCAGCGCGTGTCGTCGTTCTGGGCCGTGGGCGTGCGCTGGAACCTCATGAACGAGAAATTCATGAACCGCAAGCTCTTCGACAACCTCGCCCTGAAAGCCAACATCGGAACCACCGGCAACTCGAATTTCGTGCTGAGCCAGATCCTGAACATGTACAAGTACCTGACGATGTACGACGGAATCACGGGCGCGGAGCTCATGTCGCTGGCCAATCCAGACCTCAAGTGGCAGACGACGCTCAAACGCAACATCGGCCTCGAACTGGGATTCCTCCAGAACCGCATCAACCTGGAGTTCAACTACTACTCGAACACCACGGACAACAACATCACCCGGGTGGACATCCTGCCCTCGACGGGATTCTCGTCCTACACGGCCAACCAGGGCGACGTCAGCAACAAAGGTTTCGATTTCAGCCTCTCGGTAACGCCCGTCCGCACCAAGGAGTGGCAGCTGAACCTCTTCGTCAACGGACAGCACAACCGCAACAAGCTGACAAACCTCTCCGAAGCCCTCAAGGACTACAACAAGCAGATCATGGAGCAGCAGACGACGACCGACAAAACCAAAATCGAAAACGTCTTCCTGTTCGAAGAGGGCAAGTCGCTCACGGCGATCTACGCCGTGCCGTCGGCCGGCATCGACCCCGGAACGGGTCAGGAGATATTCATCACCAAGGACGGCAAGCGCACCTTCACGTGGAACTCGGCGGATCAGGTGGTCGTGGGCGACACGGAGCCCGACCTCCGGGGCTATTTCGGCCTGAACCTCAGTTACAAGCGCTGGTCGCTGAACACCAGCTTCGAATACTCGTTCGGCGGCGAAATGTACAACCAGACGCTCGTGGACCGCATCGAGAACACCTCGATGAACAACTCGACCGACCGGGTGGCCTACAACATGGACCGCCGGGCCCTCTACGACCGTTGGTCGGAGCCGGGCCAGAGCGCCAAGTACCGCGGCATCAACGTCTCGGGAAAGACCTACGCCAGCTCGCGCTTCGTGCAGAAGAACAACTACCTGCGGATGAACTCGATACGCATCATGTACAACCTCAACACGCCCGACAAGCGGCTGCTGGGCATGTCGATGATTCGTATCGCGCTCTCGGCCAACGACCTGTTCTACTCCTCCACGATCCGGCAGGAGCGCGGTCTCTCGTATCCCTACGCCCGCACGTTCACACTCAGTCTCCAGGCTAATTTCTAAAAACAGATTCCCATGAAAATAAGATATATCGCAACCTTGCTGCTGTTGGCCGTCGGCACCGTATCGTGCAAAGACTGGCTCGACGTATATCCCCGTTCGGAGATCACCTCGAACAAGGTCTTCGAAAACGAGGACGGTTTCTACTCCGCACTCGCGGGCCTCTACATCAAAATGGCCGACGACAAGCTCTACGGATTCGACCTCACGTGCGGATACCTCGACATGATGGGAGGCGCCGTGTACATGGGCAGCGGAAACATGGTCACCTATCACGCCAATAATTTCTACAACGACCCCACTTATGGCGACGCCGTGACCGCACTGCAGTTCCCGGCATTCAATTACACGCGCGGAGGAATCCGTACAGAACAGACCGACGCCACGCTGGAGGCTATCTGGACGAAGACGTACAACACCATCACCAACGCAAACCTGCTGCTCCAGGAGCTCAAAACCACCGACGTAGCGTTCGAAACGGGCGTCAAGGAGTTGCTGACGGGCGAAGCGCTGGCTGTAAGGGCTTACCTGCACCTCGACCTCGTGCGGCTGTTCCAGCCTCCCTACCTTTCGGAGCAGGGCAAGACCGCCAGGCGCATCCCCTACATGGAGACGCTCGACGCCCTGAAATTCGTTCCCTCATCGACGACCGACGAGATTCTGGACAAGGTGGACGCCGACCTGGCCCATGTCGCCGAGATCATGAAGGACAACGACCCCATCAGTTCGAACAAGCGCTACCACACGCTGATGTTCACCACCAACCGGCAGTACAAGCTGAACTACTACGCCGTGAAACTCCTCCAGGCACGGTCGTTCCTCTACCGCGGCAAGGACAAGGAGGCGTATGACGCCGCCAAGGAGGTCATCGACAACGCCGCGGGAGCCGGCGTCCACTTCATCACCGAAGCCGAGCGCAACCGCATCGACAGTTACGGAACGCCCGTGGACCGCAGCTGCCCGATGGAAAACCTCTTCGCCGTGCTCACGGACGATCTGGACGATAATATGCGCGACGCGCTCAGCATGACCGGCAAAAGGCTCAAGATGTTCGGCCGCTTCATGTCGAACAAATGGCTCAGCGCAACCTCCGGACTGGTGCCCGCAGCCTTCTTCTCGGCAGCGAGCGACATCCGCATCAATCTCTGGAAACGAACCTCCTCGCCGGCAGGCATGGTCGGCAAATACATCCGCGAATCGAGTGCGGCAGAGGACGTGGCGCTCTATCCGAAGCAGGCCGTGACGCTGCTCAAGCTGGGCGAAGCCTACCTGATCGCCGCCGAAGCGGCCATCGAGGCCGTCAGTCCGGGCGAAGGCCTGAGCATCCTCCAGCAGCTCCAGACCGCACGGCAGGGCGGTATCTTCAACTCGGCGGACCCCGAGGAGCTGAAAGCCGAAATACTGCTGGAATACCGCCGCGAAACGCTCGGCGACGGACAGCTCTTCTACGCCTACAAGCGGCGCAACGCTGAACGGCTGACCACGCTGTTCCAGGTTCCGGAGCTGACCTACTATTTCACGATGAACGACAACAGATATACGCCCGACATCCCCGACAAGGAGTTCAACGCGGGCCGAACCTATTAAGAGAGAAAGCCATGAAAAAATACATCATATCCGTTCTGGCAATCGCCATCGCTTTCGCAGCCTGCAAAAAGGAGGATATTCCGGTATACGATGCCGAACATCCCTCGCTGAATTTCGTCAAGAGCTACTTTCTGCCCGGACTGAATCTGAGCGGCAGCGCCCTCGACACCCTGAAACTCGCCGCCGTATTCCATGCCGGCCAGGAACAGACCGATTTCAAACTCCCGATATACCTCTCCGGAGACATCGCGGATTACGACCGGACATACTCGGTACGTGTATCGACCGAAAAAAGCTACGGCGACCTGGTGGAAGGCGTACATTTCACGCTCCCGGAAAGCCAGATTCTCCACGCAGGGCAGTATGCCGATTCGGCCGTCGTACATGCCAACATCGCCAAGCTACGTGCCGACAAGGTTTCGGGAACGCTGGTCCTGGAACTCGTCCCGGGAGAAAATTTTGCCGTGGGACTGGACAAATACCAGAGTATCGGACTGGAAATCTCGGGCGAAGGATTCACCAGCCAGCCCGTTTTCTGGAACAAGAACGACCTGAACACCTACGGAGGCAACTTCACCTCGATAAAAGCCGAGAAATACGTCGAACTCAACGGAGTGACCTCCGACAGTTGGCAGGAAAGCAATAAAGCCAAGCTCTATGCCTACGGCAAACGCACCTATGAATGGTTCCGCGACAACCCCACTTACGACAACGGAGAACTGGTGGAGTTCAAAGGAACGATCAATTACGAATAAAGACGAACGACCATGAAAATACTCAAATACCTGACGGTTATTCTGGCAGCCGCCCTCGCGGCAACAGGCTGCTACGACGACAAGGGCAGTTACTACACCGGCTCGTGGACCAGCATCGCCGCGGTGGAGGGCATGAGCATACCCGGCTTCGAAACCAAAGCCAACATCGAACTGATCGAGGACGAAACACTGAGCATAAACCCCACGGTCCGGTTCAATCCGGGTGTGGACGCATCGCAGTTCACCTACGACTGGGTCATGGGCAACGACACCATCGCCTCGGCCCTTAAACTCGACTGGACGGTGACCCGTACCGCAAAAATGGAGTTCAACGACTCGGGACAAACTTCGTTCTGGCTGGCCATTAACAACCCGGAATCGGGTGAAACATGGCGTTATTACCTCCAGAACGAAAGCGGCAGCATCCAGAGGGTGACGATCTCCCAGACGATAACGCCGAAAATCGGGGTCTTCGTCTATGAAAAGGAGGACGGAACCATCGAATGGGGTTCGGTCAAAGGCACGAGCACCTCGACTCCCGAGGCATTCACGACACTCTACACCGACCTCTACACCCGTTACAACACCTCGCGCGAGATCGAAGGCTCCGTGGTCGGAGCCACCTTCACCGGATCGAAACTCATCGTCTACACCGACCGCGCCCCGGATTACGGCGTAATCGTCGAAACGTCGGAGTCGGGAAACTACCCGATGGGCTTCCACATAGGTACGATCGGCAACGAAGTGTTCCAGGGCACGCCCGACGGAGAGATCGAGGGACAGACCTTCTACAAGGGATTCATGCAGGAGATGCTGATCGGCAGTTCGCTCTTCATCGCCCCGAGCAACGAAGCCTATCAGGTCATCCTGCCCGGAGCCGAGCCCACGCAGGAAAACGTGGCGCAGATCATGGGAGCCGCTCCCTATGGAAATCTGATGTATTTCTCGGTACAGCGCATGGGCTCGGGAGAACTCTGGTATTACCGCTATGATAACAGCCGGGGCTACCTGCGCCAGATACTGCCGGACGGAAACGGCGGAACGCTCAAAGCCGACAAGATCATCGGCGTATTCCGCCAGCCGACGTTCATCAGCAAGCAGATCAAGATGTTCGTGGCGGTGAAATCGGGCTCGGCCTATCAGCTCTACACCTACACCTACGAGCAGAAAACCAGCGGCCAGGACATTATCACCTATGTCGGGAAGAAAGACATCACCGGCTGGACCGGAGGCATGAGCGACGACTGCACGATGTTCACCAACGGCATCGAGGTGCCGCTCAACTACCTCTACATCGCCAAGGGCAGCGACCTCTGGCGCACGAGCTACGAATCGCTGGCCGATCCGCAGGTGGCGAAGAGCTTTCCGGCGCCGATCACGGCTGCCGAGGTGGTCATAACCGCCCCGAACAGGGTCAATACCGATACCGAGGAGATGTATACGGCGATATTCACGTACGATGCAAGTGCCAAAACGTCGAAGATGTATGTGCTGGACGCCCGGACCGACGATTTGAAAGCCTATTCCGAGGTGGAAACCGCTATCCCGGGCAAGGTGGTCCGCTACCTGGCAAACCAGTAAAACCCCCAAACGATGCATTATTTCCGGCAGTCCTGCACGGGACTGCCGGAATAATGCTTATCTTTCGAAGACAATTCGCCTATGCAAACCATGAAACGAATTCTGTTCATCCTGCTGCTCCTCACCGCCGCGACGGGGTATGCCCGAGAGCCGTTCCGGCTCGAGACCGGCGACCTGCTCTTTCAGGTCAACGGCCGGAGCGCCTACACCGAGGCCATCATGAACGTCACCTCGGGCATCGAACAGCTGGAATTTTCGCACGTGGGCGTGGCCTATATCGAGGACGGGGAGACCTATGTGCTCGAAGCCGTGCCTTACGGGGTCGTCAAGAGCAAGCTGGACAAGTTCTTCCGCAACTCCCAGCTGGCCGACGGCAAACCGGTCGTAGTGGTCGGCAGGCTGAAACCCCGGCTGCAGAAGAACATTCCGGCGGCCATCGAACGGATCAAAAAGCTGCTGGGAAAACGTTACGACTATGTTTTCGACCCCGATGACGACACGTATTACTGCAGCGAGCTGATCTATGTCTCCTACCTGCGTCCCGGCGGAAAACCGATCTTCCGGATGAAGCCCATGACCTTCCGCGACAAGACGACGGGCGAGACGAGCCCCCTGTGGATCGAGCATTTCAAACGCCACAAATGCGACATCCCCGAGGGCGTGCCGGGCACCAATCCGGGCGATATGTCCCGGTCGAAGGCCATCCGCATCGTTCACCGCTATTTCTGAAACAACTAACTATCAATAAGATTTATGCTCAAACAAGTTCTTACGCTTTCGCTCTGCGCCCTGATAGCCGCCGCGCCCCTCGAGGCCAAAAGCCGGAAAAGCAGCCGGAAAAAGGCCAAAACAGAAGCCGCAGCGCCCAAACCCAAGGAGAGCGCATACGACAAACTCTTCAAGAAGAAACACGAGGTTGCCGATGGCATGATCAAGCTGCACAAGGTCGACGACAAGCTCTATTTCGAATTCCCGCAGGCGCTCTTCGGACGCGAAATGCTGCTGGGGTCGGTGATTTCGGAGACCTCGGACAACCTCACGGGAGTCCCCGGCTCGAAATCCTACACGCCGCTCCACATCACCTTCACCAAGACGGGCGAGAGCGTGCAAATCCGGGAGATCAACGCCGACAACTACACGCTGGGCGTGGCCGGGAACATCCTCCGCTCGCTCGACCGGAACAACATCCCGACCATCTTCCGCAATTTCAAAATCGACGCCTACAACGCCGACTCGACGGCCGTGGTCATCAACGTCACGGACCTCTTCGTGAGCCACGTCAAGGAGCTGTCGCCCTTCTCGTACCTCGGGGCCTATGGCGGTTCGGGGTCGTCGAGCCTCAGCGAGTCGTTCAAGAAGGAGCTTTCGTCGCTGGGCGGCATCAAGTCGTTCGCCGACAACCTCACGGTGAAGAGCACGCTGAGCTACACCTACTCGGTGACGCACCCCGTGACGAAGCAGAAAATCGTGGACAACGAGCCCCTGACCGCCGTCATGACCCGCACGCTGGTGCTGCTCGACGAGGAGCCCTACCGCCCCCGCATCACCGACAGCCGCATGTCGGTATTCCCCACCGGGAAATACCTCTACAGCGACAAGGAGCAGCGCGTGAAGGCCCTCTACCTGGCCAACCGCTGGCGGCTGGAGCCTTCGGACCCGGAGGCCTGGAAGCGCGGCGAGCAGGTCGAGCCCGTCCGGCCGATCGTCTTCTACATCGACCCGGATTTCCCCGAAAAGTGGCAGCCCGCCGTCTATGAGGGCGTCATGCAGTGGAACGAGCTTTTCGCCAAAATCGGGTTCAAGAACGCCGTGAAGGCGCTGCCCTACCCCGAAGACGACCCGGAGTTCGATCCCGACAACATCAAATACTCCTGCCTGCGCTACGCCCCGATACCCATCGCCAACGCCATGGGTCCCTCGTGGGTCGATCCGCGCAGCGGCGAGATACTCAACGCCTCGGTCTACGTCTTCCACGACGTCGTGAAGATGCTCAACCGGATGATCTTCGTCCAGACCTCGCAGGCCGACGAGCGCGTCCGGCAGGTAAACCTGCCCGACGAGGTACTCCTCGACGGACTCCGCTACGTGCTGGCGCACGAGGTGGGCCACTGTCTGGGATTCATGCACAACATGAGTTCGTCGTCGGTGATTCCGGTCGATTCGCTCCGCTCGCCGTCGTTCACGCAGAAATACGGCACGACCACCTCGATCATGGACTACGCGCGTTTCAACTACGTGGCACAGCCCGGCGACCGGGAACGCGGCGTGAAACTCACCCCGCCCCGCTTCGGTGTCTACGACGAATATGCCGTGAAATGGCTCTACACCCCGGTTCCCGATGCCGGGACCCCCGAGGAAGAGTATGAGGTGACCTCGAAATGGATCACCGAGGCGTCGGCCGACCCGACCTTCCGCTACGGCAAGCAGCAGTTCGGCGGCATCGTCGATCCCAAGTCCCAGACCGAGGACCTCGGCGACGACGCCGTGAAAGCCTCGGAATACGGCATCCGGAACCTGCGCTACATCCTCGCAAACCTCGACGCGTGGCTTGCCGCCGGGGACGAAGACTATTCGCAGCGCAACGCCATGTACACGAACGTCGTGAACCAGTACATCACCTACATCCAGCACGTCTACGCCAACATCGGCGGCATCTACCTCAACGAGAAACTCGAAGGCGACCCCGTGGAAGCCGTGGCGTGCGTGCCGCGTGAAAAACAGCGCCGGGCGCTGCAGTTCATCCTCGGGGAGCTCAAGCAGATGCAGTGGCTCGACAACGCCCCGCTGCTGGAGAAAGTGACCATCCTGGGATCGCCCCGGGAGGCCGTGCGCGAGGCCGTTATCAAAGCCGTGGTCAACGCCCCGGCCAAAAAGACCCTCGCCATCAACGCCCAGCTGTCGAAGGACCCCTACACCCCCGAAGCCTGCTACAAGGACGTCTCGGATTTCGTGTGGGAGCCGACCGTGCGCAACCGCCGCCTGACCGAGGATGAAATGGCCATCCAGCGCGAATTCCTCAAGGCCGCGGCCGCCAAGGCCGGGCTGAAGAACTACACCGCCGGAGGCAGCACGCCTAACGCATTCGCCGCGGACGACGCCGGATGGGAGGCATTCAGCGCATTCGCCCGGCCCGCGCCGCTGTGCAGCTGCGCCGGATGTGAGCACGAAATCGCGGCCGACGGCGACGCCGTGTCGGGATTCGGAGCCCCCCGGTTCCAGTATTTCACGCAGAAGGACATCTCGATGATCTACTACAACGACATCCTGCGCATCCGCAACCTGCTGCGCGGCAAGGCGGCATCGGCGTCGGGCGAGACCCGTATGCACTACCAGTACCTGCTGCACAACCTCGACAAAGCGCTCAATAAATAATGCCTCCAGCCATGAGAATATCCCTGAACAAGATCGGCACGCTGCTGCTTGCCGCACTCCTGGCGACGGCCGCGCTGCCCGCGGAGGCGGGGGCCAAAAGCCGCAGGAACAAGAAAAAAAGCGAAGCCCCGGCGCCCGAAAAAAAGCTGTCGGCCTATGAAAAACTCTTCAAGGACAAAGAGGTCAAAAGCGCCGACGGACTCTTCAAACTCCACCTCATCGAGGGAAAACTCTACACGGAGATTCCGCTCGACATCCTCGAACGCGAGTTCGTCATCAACACCTCCATCGAGGAGTCGTCGCTGGCCGACTACGGACTGGCGGGCCAGCAGCCCCTGCCGCCCTACCACGTGACCTTCTCGCGCCGGGATTCGCTGGTGCGGATGCACGAGGTGCCGCAGCGAACGCTCTCCGACGGCGATGCAGGAATCGCAAAGGCCTTGAAAATCAACTCGGCGATGCCCATCGTCGCCAGCTACCCGATCAAAGCCTACAACGCCGATTCGACGGCCGTGGTGATCGAGAACACAGCGCTGTTCATGAGCGACAACGAACACCTCAAGGCGTTCGAAGCCCGCGGCATGGGTCCGCTGCATATCTCCAAGGCCAGCTACAAGGCAGACCGCTCGCTGCTCCGCGACGTGGAGGGCGGAAAGGACTACGCCTCGGTCATCAGCGACATGACCTACGGCGTCACGACGCAGTATTTCATCTTCATCATCTGCAAGGACAAGCCCTTCACGGCCCTCGCGCGGCGCACCGTCACGATGCTCCCCGAGGAGTGCGCCCCGGCGCGTATCGCCGATCCGCGGATCGGCGTGCTGCCCGTGCCCTTCACCCGCTTCACCGCGGAGCAGGGCTCCCGTCCGGCCTATTTCGCCTCGCGGATCGATTTCCGCAAAGGAGGTGAGATACGTCCCGTGACCTTCTACATCGACACGCTCTTCGCCCCGGCATGGCAGCAGGGAATCCGCCGCGGCATCGCGCTGTGGAACGAAGCCTTCCGCCGCATCGGCATGGGCGACGTGCTCAAGGCCGAGGTTTATCCCGCCGACGGATTCGACAGCAACAGCCCCGGCAGGTTCTACGTGAAATACGTCGCTTCGACCAATCCGAAGATGACGGTCAACCTCTCGACCGATCCCCGCAGCGGCGAGATCACGGGCGGCCGCATCCACCTGCCCGAGAGCCTGCTCGACGCCATCCGGCTCCGCCGCTTCATCGACCTCTCGGCCGCCGATCCCGCGGCACGCGACATGGTTCTCGACGACGAGGAGCTCGCCTCGTCGCTGGCCGTGCACACGGCACGCGGCGTGGCCCAGCTGCTCGGACTGGCGACCAACTATGCAGCAGCGGCGGCCTACCCGACCGACTCGCTGCGTTCGGCGGCGTTCACCCGCGAGAACGGGCTCTGCTCGTCGATCACGGCGCTCAACGACTACAACTACCTCGCACAGCCCGGGGACAAGGGCGTGCGGCTGGTGAACGACTGTCTGGGCAAATACGACTATTTCGCCATCCGCTGGCTCTACGGCGACATCGCAGGGGCCAAAAGCCCCGCCGAGGAGCAGAAAGCGCTCTCGGAGATGCTCCGCGAGAAAGCCGGCGACCCGGCCTATTACTACGGCAACTACTGGTACGACTACTATTTCGGCGACGTGCGGCTGGCCTACTACAACCTGGGCGACGATCCCGTGAAACGGACCCGTTACCGGTTCGAGAACCTGCGCACCGTCGCACGGCATGCAGCGGAGTGGCTCGAAGGGCGCGACGCGGACGGAAGCTACCGCACGGAGGCCATTGCGGCATTGTCGACGGGCGTCCGGGAGATGGTCTCCTACATGGCGGCCTACATCGGCGGGGTCTACTACACCGAGGTCACGGAGGGCGACGGGCAGACGATGCTCCGCGTCGTGCCCAAGGAGGAGCAGCGCCGCTATGTGAAGGAGACGCTGAAGGCCATCGAGGACCTCTCGTGGCTCGACACGAAGCTCACCGAAGGCCAGCTGGCCAACCTCCCGCAGGCCGTGCAGGCAGATTGTCTGGGAACGCTGATGAAGCGCATGGAGACCCTGCCCCGCTACCAGAACGGACTGCCGGGAGCCTACACCCCGGGAGAGATGGCGGCAGACATGGCCGACTACATCTTCCGAGACGTAAGGGCCGGACGCAAGCTGTCCGACTACAACCGGCAGCTCCAACAGGCGTTCACGGGCGTGGTCATCGGCGGTTCGAAGGTGCTCGCGGAGCCCAAATCCGCACGAAGCCGGGCCGCGGCGTTCGCGGCGGCAGACGAGGAGGTCATGCAGCCCGCATTCCCCTACGAAGCCACGGCGACGCTGGAGCCCATAAGCGCATACGGCAAATACCGGATGGCGTATTACGCCAAAGACTTTTCGGAGCACGTCTATTACGGCATGCTGTTGCAGTTGCGCGACATCTACCGTAAGGGCCTGGTCGTGGCATCGGACGCTTCGTCGCGCGATTTCTGCAGCTACATGCTCCGCAGGATCGAAAACTCGCTGAAAACGGAGTAACGGCGGGAAGCCATTGAAACACAGGAGGCGCGGAATGTTCCGCGCCTCCTGTGTTTTCGGCTTTGCAGAAACCGGAAAATAGTGTACCTTTGTGTGATGGCAAAAGAGAGCTTGGAAAAACTGGAAGCCTGCGCTGCAGCGTTGCGGCGGCACCATTTCGACGCCGTGGCCGTCGGCAATACGGCCGAAGCGTTCGCCGTGATGAAAGCCGCCGCGGAGGAGTGCCGGCCGCGGCTGGCGTCGTTCGGCGATTCGATGACGATGCGTGCGACGGGGATCGTCGAGTGGCTCGCCGGCAACGACGAAATAACGCTGCTCGACGGATTCGACGCCTCGATGCCTTATGAGGAACGGCTCGAAATACGCCGTCAAGCCCTGTTGTCGGACTTTTTCGTGACGGGCGTGAACGCCGTGACGCTGGAGGGAACGCTCCACTGGCTCGACAAAGTGGGAAACCGCATCGCTCCGGTGGCATTCGGGCCCCGCAAGGTGGTTATCGCGGCAGGCCGCAACAAGGTCGTGGCCGACCGCGACGCGGCCGAGGAGCGCATCCGCCGCATCGCCGCACCGCAGAACATCGCCCGCCACCCCGGATTCCGCACGCCCTGCGCCAAAACGGGCGTCTGCTCGGACTGCAACGCGCAGGACCGCGTATGCAACACCCGGATAGAGATGCTGCGCTGCTGGCCCGACAAGCGTGTGCTGGTGATATTGATCGACGAAGATTTGGGATTATGAGGAAAGGATTGAAATACGGCGCCGCCCTGCTGTCGGCGTTGCTGCTGGCAGCCTGCAGCGAATCGGAGGTGTTCTACACGGCCGTCTACCCCGTCGTGCGCGTCGAAGCCGTAGTGACCGTTCCGAGCACCGAGCCGGAACCCGAGCCCGAACCGGAACCGGAACCGGAACCTGAACCTGAACCGACACCGGAAAGCCGCGCGGACGAGGGCGAAACGACGGACCCCGTGGTCGAAGAGATCAAGGCGGAGATCATCGCGTCGGCGCAGGTGCAGGCGGGCGGAGGTTACACGCTCAATTTCTCGAAATACAACGGCGGACGCGCCCGGATCGACACCGGGACGGAGGCCGGCACGGTGATCGGGGCGTTCTTCAAGGCCCCGGGCACGAGCGAGATACTGATCTACTGCCCGGAGCCCGAGACGGAATACACGTTCACGCTCTCGACCTATCAGGACACGGACGGACGGACCAAAACGGTGCTGGTCACCGACCTGACCGAACAATACCAGGCCTTCTATCCCGACGCCGGAATCACGAAGGCCGAACGCCGGTCGTACACCTCGGCAAACGCGAACTGAGATGGCAAAAGTCAAAAAAGCATATTTCTGCAAGAACTGCGGGTTCGAAGCCCCCAAATGGCTGGGGCGCTGCCCCTCGTGCGGCGAGTGGAACACCTTCACCGAGGAGATCATCGCCCGTGAAAGCGGTTCGGTCGCCGCGACCGTGGCGGGTCCCCTGCCCACGGCCAAGCCCCAGCGGGTGAAGGACATCCGCGAGAGCGAACACGTGCGCATCGACCTCGGGAATGCCGAGGTCAACCGGGTGCTGGGCGGCGGCATGGTCCCCGGATCGCTGGTGCTGGTGGGCGGCGAGCCGGGAATCGGTAAATCGACCCTCTCGCTGCAAATCGCACTGGCGGCAAACGGACTGAAAACCCTCTATGTCTCGGGCGAGGAGTCGGCCGAGCAGATCAAAATGCGGGCGGCACGCATAGGAATCGGCAACGACGAGTGCCTGATTTATCCCGAAACACTGTTGGAGAACATCGTGGCACAGATCGCCGAGCACCGTCCCGACCTGGTGGTAATCGACTCGATACAGACCATCTACACCGACCTGCTGGACTCGTCGGCGGGCAGCGTGTCGCAGATCCGCGAATGCGCCGCGACGCTGCTGAAATATGCCAAATCGACCGGAACGTCGATATTCATCATCGGGCACATCACCAAGGACGGCGCGATAGCCGGTCCCAAAATACTGGAACACATCGTCGACGTGGTCCTGCAGTTCGAAGGCGACAGCAACAACATCTACCGCATCCTGCGGGGCATCAAGAACCGCTTCGGCGCCACGTTCGAAATCGGGGTGTTCGAAATGCTCGACGCCGGCCTGCGGGGGGTCGACAATCCGTCGGAAATACTGCTGACCCACTACGAAGAACCGCTTTCGGGCATCGCCGTGGGGGCTTCGGCCGACGGCGTGAGGCCCTATCTGATCGAGGTGCAGGCGTTGGTGAGCGGCGCGGCCTACGGCACGCCCCAGCGTTCGACGACGGGCTACGACGGACGCCGCATGAACATGCTGCTGGCCGTACTGGAAAAACGCGTGGGGATGAAGATGTTCCAGAAGGACGTCTTCCTGAATTTCGCAGGCGGATTCAAGGTCGCCGATCCGGGGCTGGACCTCGCGGTCGTGGCGGCCGTCATCTCCTCCTACTACGACCGTCCCGTGGCCGAGGGGGTCTGCTGCGCGGGCGAAATCGGACTCTCGGGCGAGGTGCGCCCCGCACCCCGCACCGAACAACGCATCAGCGAGGCGGCCCGGCTGGGATTCAAACGCATCATCGTCTCGGGCTATCTGGCCAAAGGCGGCAAACGCCCCAAGGGAATCGAGGTCGTGCCGATCAACAGCATCGACCAGCTCCCGCGGGCGCTCTTCCTGGAATAGTTTCTAATTGAACCGATACCCCGCCTTGCGCAGTTCGTCCGGCGAACGGAAAGGTCTGGGAGGCGTCAGGTAACGGGCGAGGAACTCATAGGCTTTATAACGGATGTCGGTCGCCTCGCGGGTGTCGATGCGGTCGAACAGGTGCGCCCCGGGCATCGGCGGATAGACCTTGTATTCGAAATCCTTCTTGTAGAAATTCAGCGAATCGATCATGCGCCGTACCTCGCGGACGCTCACGTCGTCGTCGTTCTCCGCAGTGGTGATCATCAGCGGAATCCGCAGGTCTTTGGCATAGTTCACCGGCGAACGGCGGGCATACTCTTCGGGAGCCTCCTGCGGGGTTTTGCCGATGTGGTACGAAGCCGTGAAATTATCGGTATAGCCCGGCTTCTGGTATTCGAGACGGTAGGTCACGTCGGAGACCGGGACCCCTGCATAACCGCAGGCATAGACCTCGGGATATTTGCAGGCGTTCATCAGCGTAATCATCCCGCCGTGGCTCCATCCCAGCAGCCCCACCCGCCGGGAATCGACCATGCGGTAATTCTCCACCATATAGCGGGCGGCCGCCAGCACATCCTCATTCTCCAATCCCCCGTAGTCGATGCTCCGGTAGAAACCCTTGCCGTAGCCCGTGCTGCCGCGGTAGTCGGGCGCCACGACGAGATACCCCTGGGCCACAAGTTCACGGATAACGTGCGCATAGACCGTGGAGAAGGTGCCGTGGATGCCGCCGTGGGAGAAGACCACCAGCGGATATTTCTTGTTCTGCTTCGCCTTTTTGGGGATGAAGACATAGGCGTGGAAAACGAGGTCGTTGTCCAGCAGGGCATCGTGGAAGGCGTTGCCCGTGGGGATTTGCCGGAAACGCGGCGGACCGGTCAGGCGGACCTTGTCGACATAGGCCACGTCGTCCATCTTGTCGTACCACAGCACATCCTCGAGTTTCTTGACCACCACGTCGAAATCGTGTTCCTGGTCTGCGATGCGCACGGCGAGCGTATTGTTGCTCACCTCCTTCTTCTCCTGCGCCCCGGCCGCTGCGACGAACAGCAGGAAGAGCACGGTAATCGATCTTTTCATTGTTCCGAGCGATTTAGTTCTACAATAATAATCATTTTTTTCCGATCTTCATCACGGTTCCGCCCCCGGGAGCCATCTTCACACGCAGTTTCCGATCCGCAGGCACCGGCAGCACCTCGCGCCGGTAATCCTGCGCCGCCTTGCCGGCATTGACCCCGTCACGGAAAATCTCGGCCCGGAAATCGCCCGCACCCAGAAACGAGAGGTCGAACTCCATCTCGCGCGGCTCCCAGCCGGTCATCGCACCGACATACCACACCGCACCCCGGCGGCGGGCAACAGCCACGCAGTGCCCCACTTCGCCTGCCAACGGGCGGGTTTCGTCCCAGCAGGTCGGCACGGCGGCGATGAAATCGGTGCACTCCTGCTCGCGGAGGTAGTTGCTCGGCGTATCGCACAGCATATTGAGCGGCGATTCGAAGATCACGTACTGGGCCATCTGGCGGCAGCGCGTGCCCTGGCTCATCGGCTCGGTGTAGACGGTCCGGAAATTCTCTTTCGTGGCGTTGCGCATGGCCCCCTGCGTGTAGTCCACCGGCCCCGCGACCATGCGGATAAAGGGGAATGTGACGTCGTAGGTCACCTGATCGGTCCCCTCTTTGGCCCATTTCATCTCTTCGAGGCCGTGAACCCCCTCGAAATTGACCGTCCCGGGGAAGGTGCGCTGCAACCCCGTGGGTTTCGAGGTGCCGTGGAGGTCGATGAGCAGCCTGTATTTCTCGCCCATCTGTGCGGCGCGGTAGTTGAAATGGATCATATACTGGTCGTCGCGATCCATGAAATCGATCTTGAAACCCTTGACGCCCATGGCGGCATAGTGGCGGCAGACGTTCTCCATATCCCGGTCGAAGGCGTAATAACCCGCCCAGAGAATGATTCCCACGCCGCGTTCGGCGGCGTAGTTCACCAGCCCCGGCAGGTCGATCTCCGGAACCACGCGAAAGAGATCCGCCTCACCCTCCACGGCCCAGCCTTCGTCCAGGATCACGTATTCGATGCCTTTCGCCGCCGCGAAATCAATGTAATATTTATACGTGTCGTCGTTCACACCCGTCTCGAAATCGACGCCGCGCAGGTTCCAGTTGTTCCACCACTCCCAGGCCACCTTGCCGGGCCGGACCCACGAATAGTCGCTCCCCGAAGCGGGCGTGGCCAGTTTGTAGACCATGTCGTTGTCGAGCAGCTGCGCATCGTTCTCCGAGACTACGATCACGCGCCACGGCAGCGGCGAACGGCCGTCCATGCGTGCAATGTAGGGTTCGCGGCTCTGCACGACACATTTCAACCCGCGCGTCTGCCGCCGGAGCTCCTTCGGATAGGCGGCATGCACCCCGCGCAGGACATTCCCCGCATCGTTGCGGAGATACATGCCCGGATAGTCGATGAGGTCGGCCTCGGTGATGCAGAGCTTCCGGCCCCCGGCGCTCTCGACCAACAGGGGCAGCATGGCGATAGAGCCGTCGTTCCACTCCGAGAGCGGACGATGGGTATAGGTATTCTGGAACGAGCTGTAAAAAGGGTCCGGAGCGCCATTGTTCATCCGCCCCTTGGGATAGGCGGCATAGGCGCAGGGATCGCCGGGAATGTTGAACGACGCCTGCTCGCTCTCCACGACGAAGGGACTGCCGCCGCGGGCGACGAAACGGTAGGCCACACCGTCTTCATAGGCGCGAAAAACCATTCCGTAACCACCCTCGAAATCGACGGTGAGTTCGTTGAAACGATCCCGGATGCGGTCTTTCCGGTAGACGGGCGGGAAAATCACCGTATCCACCGACCGGCGGACGACGCGTTCGATCTTCGGATCGGCGCCCCACACCGTGCCTCCGGCCAGGGTCAGCGAAACAGGCGAACGGTCGATTACCGTCGTCCCGTCGTGCGTCAGCGCATACTCGATCCCCGACGTCCCGACATAGAGGTCGAGCTTCATCCTGCCGGCGGGATCGGCGAGCGACAGATGCTGCCGGGCCGAGGCGGGAAACGCACAGGCGGCAAAGGCGGAAAACAGGAAGAAAAGCGTTTTTTTCATAGCAGGGATTTATCTGGAAATATGTCCAAAATTAACCCCTGCGGCGTTTTCGGCCGGATAATGACGTACAGAATCATGACAATCGCGTACAGAAACGGCTCCTACTGCCGTTCGAGGCTCTTGATGTAGTCGTTGGGCCGCATCCCGAACTGCTTGAAGAAGCATTTGGCGAAATAGGACGACGAATTGAACCCCACCAGAAAGCCCACCTCCGTTGCTCGGTAATGGCCCTCGGCCATCAGCTTGCAGGCCACCTTCAGGCGGATGAGTTTGATGAAATCGTTGGGGGTCGTTCCGGTAATGGCTTTCAACTTGACGAACACCGAGGTGCGGCTCATCCCCATCTCCTGAGCCAGCATCTCGATGGAGAAATCCGGCACGGTGATATTCTCCGTGATGATGGCCGTACAGCGGTCGACGAACTCCTGATCCAGCCGGTTGTAGGCCTCGATGCGCGTCGCGGGCTGGGGTGTGGAGGCAAAGGCCTCGCGAAGCCGATTGCGGCCTGCGATGAGGTTTGTGAGCTGCGCATTGAGGTGGGTGATGGAGAAGGGTTTCTCGATGTAGGCGTCGGCGCCGTACTCCAGCCCCTGAATCTTGGTTTCGAGGTTAGTCTTGGCCGTCAGCAGCACCACCGGGATGTGCGAAGTGTCGATGTCGGTCTTGATGCGGCGGCACAGTTCGAGGCCGTCCATCCCGTCCATCATCACGTCGCTTATCACCAGATCGACCCGGTTCTTGGCCAGCATGAGCAGCGCCTCCTCACCGCTCGCCACGGCGATGCAGAAATAGCGTTCACTCAGTACCCGGGTGAGGAAATCCAGTATTTCGGCATTGTCGTCGACCAGCATGACGGTATATCGCCGCACCGGGGCCCCGTCTTCCTCGACAGGCTCCGGATCGGTGTCGGCAGGGTTCTCCGACGCGAAATCGTCGATGATAAACTCATGGAGCCGGCTCTCCGTCCCGGTGTCGGCCGCCGACACCTCGCGCACGGGCAGTTCCACCCGGAAGGAGGCGCCCGAAAGCCCGCCGTCCCGGTCGGAGACGGAGATGGTTCCCCCGAGCAGCTCGACCAACTGCCGGGTCATGTGCAGCCCGATGCCGCTGCCCTTTGCCCCCGAACGGTCGGAGGCGACCTGATAGAAGGGCCGGAATATCTTCTCGCGCTCGGCAGGAGCGACGCCCGGACCGTCGTCCCCGACGACGAGCGTCACCCGCTCCCCGCACTGCCGGACGGTGAGCGAAATATGCCCGGAGGCGTGCTTGATGGCGTTGGAGAGGAGATTACTGAGGATTTTGGTCAGCGCCTCCCGGTCGGTGACCAGCACCAAATCCTGCGGTTCGACTGTCACATGCAGCCGGATGCCCCGCTGCCGGGCCGTCGGACCGAACAGCGCCACGATCCCGTCGACGAGTTCCGCCACACCGCAGGGAGCATAGCTGAGGCGGTAGTTGCCCGAATCGACCTTGCGAAAGTCGAGCAACTGCGTCACCAGCGCATAGAGGCGTTTATAGTTCATCTCGATGATATCGAGGTACTCGCCGTATTTGTCATTCATCGGCCGCGACTTGCGGATGTACTCCAACGGCCCGATAATGAGGCTCAGCGGCGTCCGGATCTCGTGCGTAATATGGGTAAAGAAATTGATCTTGGCGTCGTAGACCTCCTGCTGGGTCTTCATTTCGAATTGCCGGAGTCTCTCGCCGTGCTTCCGGTCCGAACGCCGGAGCAGGTAGCGGATCAGGGCGGTCAGCGCCAGCAGCAGAACAAGCGCATAAAGCGTGAACGCCAGGGGCGACCTGAGGGCGTGCGGACGGACGACGATGTCGAGCACGGTCTGTCCGCTGCCCCATACCCCATTGTTGTCGGCACTCTCGATACGCAGCGTATAGCGTTTGGCCGGGAGGTTGTTGTAGTTGACGATGCGGTTACGGCCGTCGGTGACGTACCATTTGTCGTCGAAGCCCTCCAGTTTGTAGCGGTAGAGCATCTCGGCCGGATTGACATAACTCAGAGACGCGAACTCGACGCTGAGCATCCGCTGGTTGTGGGCCAGCACGACCTCCCTTGTCGTCTCGATGGATCGCACCAGCGGCGAGGCTTCGCTGCGGGGCGTGACGGGACGGTTGTAGATGGAGAGCGACGTGAGGACCACCGGCGGAACCGTGCGGCTATCGTCCGTGAGCCGGTGGGGCGAGAAGGTGCAGATGCCGTCGGTGGTGCCCAGCACAAAAAGGCCGCTGTAATCGACCATGCAGGCGAGTTCGGTGAACTGCTCGTTGTAGAGCCCGTCCGAGCGGGAGAAAAGCCGCGTCGCATTCGTAGCCGTGTTCCAGCGCACGAGCCCCTTGTTGGTCGCGATCCAGAGCGTCTCGCCGTCGGGAACGATGCCCGAAATGATGCGGTTGGGAAGCGGCAGATCGTCGTAGCGGACAAAAGCGTCCGTCGCAGCGTCGTAACGGCAGACACCGTAACCGTCGGAACCGATCCACAGCCGTCCGTCACGGTCGACGGCCAGTACCGTCAGCACGTTGCGCACCAGCGAGCAGGGATCGTCCGGGTCGGCGAGGTAATGGCGGCAGGCGCCTGTCCGAATGTCGTAGTGGTAGAGTCCGTTCTCCTTGGTGGCCACCCAGAGGTTGTGGTCGCCGTCCTCGGCAATGGCCGCGATACGCACGGGAATACCCAGCCGAACGAAGCGGTCCCGCTCACGGTCATAGCGGCACAGACCGTTGGCCGTCCCCAAATAGATGCGTCCCGTGGCGCTCTTGAAGAGGATGAAGACGCGCGAAGAGGGCAGCGAATGTTCGTCGTCCGGGTCATGGAAATAGCTCCTCACGCGGCCGGTCCGCAGGTCGAAGACCTCGAGCCCCCGTTCATAGGTGGCGGTGAAGAGGCGGTCGTCGTCGTACAGCAGGTCCGAGACGATATATTGGGTCAGCCCGATGTCCGCTGCCGTGCGGAAAGGCTTCACCTCGTCGGTCAGCGTATTGACGGTATAGATGCCGTCGTTGTCGGTGCCCACCCAGAGGATTCCCTTTTCACCCTCGCTCACGGCCTTGATAACCCGTCCCTTGTCCGAGGAAGAACCGTCGTCGCAGCCGTAAAAGCGGAAATTGTGCTGCATCGGCGGAAAATACTCCACGCCATAGAAATAGGAGCCCAGCCACAGGCCGCCCTCGCGGTCCTTGTAGGCCTTGTAGACCAGTTTATTCGCAACGGGAAGCACGCGCGGATTGTGTTTGTCGCCCGGACGGATCACCCCCTCCTCGATATGGAAGATGCCGACCCCGTTGTCCGAGGCGACGAGAATCTCGCCGGGACCGTAGGCAACGATGTCGTGGATGTGGTGGAGCGGGCTGCCGGGGCGCTCGTCGCGGTAGTTGACGAAGCGGCCGGTCCGGCGGTCGAAACAGTCGATACCGGAAGAGTAGGTTCCGATCCAGAGATAGCCGACCGCATCTTCATAGATGCTGTGCACCTGGTTGTCCGACAGTCCGCCGGGCTGTTTCCGGTAGGTGGTGAAGCGTCCGGTCTCTTTCGAAAAGGCACAGAGCCCCTGATCGTAAGTCCCCACCCAGACAATCCCCTCGCTGTCGACGAAGAGCGAAGCGACCGAATTCTGGGAGATGGACGATGCATCGGCCGGGTCGTGCCGGTAGACCTGCAGCCGGTCGGCGGAGGGCGTATAACGGTAGAGTCCGTCGGTCATGGTCCCGATCCACAACTCGCCGTCGGCATCCTCGGCAATGCGCAGCACCCGGCCGTTGATGGCCTCGCCCGTTTCCGTCCGGGCGTCGAAATGGCTGAAGGCGCCCGTCTGGGAATCGTAGACGTCGACTCCGTCGTCCAGCGCGATCCACATACGGTTGTCACGGCTTATCAGCAGCCAGCGGACGCTGTTGCTCGACATCCCGCCGTCGTCCTCACCGGTATAGTAGTATTTTCGGAAATCGAGCCCGTCGAAGCGGTTGAGCCCGTCGTTGGTCCCGAACCAGATGAAGCCCAGCGAATCCTGCACGATGCTGTAGACCCGGTTCGACGAGAGCCCGTTCTCCATCACATACCGCCGCGATATGACGCGGTCCGGGGTGCGGGCCGCAACGGCCGTGGCCGCCGCAAACAGCAGCAGGAGTTGAAGGATGATTCTGCGTCCCATGGGCAATTCGCTGTATCCGAAAACAAATTTAATCTTTTTTTCGAAAAAAAGCTTTCATGGCCCGTCGGACCATGAAAGCTCGGCTCCGGCATTCCTCTTTACGAAGGATTACTGCGCCTTGATCCTGATACCGCCGTCGTTGAGGCTGCGGATGGACATGGCACGAGCGGAGTTCTGCGACGTCTGCACATCGCTCACATGGAACATGGAAGAATTCGTCGCATTCTGGAAAGTGCGCGTCCACATCCAGCAACCGTTCTCCGCTCCGGAGGTCCAGGCCCCGGAATGGCTTCTGTAACCGCTTCTGGGAGCATTGAACCCGGAGATGTTGTCGTCCGGCCTTCCGGCCGTCGGGAACACCTGCGGCTGACCTTCGGCGTCGTAGTCGACGAAACGGCGGAGACGCCCCATGCAGCCGTTTCCTCCGAGGTAGGCTTTCAGAGAGTTGGCCTCGTCCTTGGTCGGCACGATCCAGCCTTCGGGCGAAAGATTGTCCGCAATAAGATCTTCCGCATTGCTCAATCCGGCTTCCGCAACGGTCTCGAAGCCGCCGATAGTCAGGTAAGGATAAAGCAGCCCGAAGCGCTCGCGGTTCGTCACGGCTGCGGATTCCGTGCTCGCACCGTTGTTGTAACTGTAAATGCAGTAGTTCGGTTTCCGGCGGTCCGCTTCATTGGTCGTCACATTGGTCGGGATGGTCTCGAAATTCTTGTTCTTGTTGTAGTAGACCGTATTGAGGTGCCGGCCCATCCAGTACTGCGTGCCGATCTTCACGATAGGATAAACGTTGGTTTCGGCGTTGCGGACATCGGTAATGACGTGCGGAACCACGGTGGCTTCCTGGCTGCCCACGACCTCCTCGGGCCCCATCCCCACGTCGCCGGGCATATAAATCTTCGTCACAGGCTCGGCCAGCGTCCCGGCGATATAGCCCGACAGCGTATTGTCGGCCATATTGAACGATACGCTTCCGCCGTGCACGGCACCCGTCGGGGCAGCATAGGTATAGGTCGCATCGTCCAGATCGGAGTTCGCAAGCACGATCTGCGCCACATAGCCCATCGAGAGGTCGACCTCGTCGTTCTCCACCGGGTAGACCACCACGGCCTGCGCGTTGATCTTGCCTTTCGCACGCAGGAACTCCCGGGTGATCTGTGCCACCTGTTTCTGGCCGTCCATCACCTTATAGACCTGCGACTCGCTGAAATCGGGAATCTCGAAAACGTAGGGCGTCATGCCGCCCTTGCCCTGATAGACGGTGACGAAGGCCGTGCGCGTCTCTCCCGTAATGGCCCGCTTGCCCGTGACGGTCAGCAGGGCGCTGCGAGCCTCCGTGCGGTCGTTGAAGCGGGTATTGACGAAGAGCCGGTCGCCGTCGATCAGCGCGGAGCACCACTCCGTCTCGGTATCCTCGACCGAAACCGACAGGTCGGTCAGGAACTCGGTGTTGAGGATCGTGAGCGACGACGAAGCGCCCAGATAACGCACCGGAAGGTAGTCCGACGAGAGCGAAATGCCGCCCTCGGTATCCTGAGCGACCTGAATACGCTGCGTCTGGCGTCCGCTGCGCACCATGATGTAGGAGGAGCGCACATCGTCGGTGAGGTTGCCGTCCACGACCACATACATCGACTTGCGGCCCGGGATCACCTCGTATTGGAGCCACGAATCCTCCGACGGAGCATAAATATGCCAATAGTTGCTGACCCGGTCGAGCGGCAGATCGACCTGGACCGATTTCTTGGCCGGAGCGAAATTCAGCGTCACATCGTCGAGCATCACCTCCTCGTTCGACTCCTCTTTTTCACACGAGAAGCCGACCAGCGCGAAGCACAGTACGATCAGCGTCCGATACAGATACTTTTTCATAGTTCTCGGTTTTAGATTGTTCTATTTTCGTTTATTCGTTATTGGTCTGGTATACCTCGTCATAGGTTTCGTAACCCGGGTTCTGCTGGTCGCGGATGGCCTTGTTGGCCTCCAGCTCCGACAGCGGAATCGGATAGACGACCTGCATACGCGCCTGGCTCTTGCCCGAACCGTAGCCGAAGGCGATGGTTATCTTGTTGGCATTTTCAAGCAGTTCGGGACGCTTCATCGTTTCGCCGCGGCGGAAATAGTCCCAGTAGTTGTGCCCTTCGAGCATCAGCTCCCGGCGCCGTTCGGTGAGCACTTCGGCGAGAGCCCCCGAAACGGTGGAGGATTCGAATCCCGTCGTGTTCACACGCGCCTCGCGCACGTAGTTGTAATAGGGTTCGGCCAGGGCGACCGAACCACCCTCCTTGCACAGATAAGCCTCGGCCAGCGTCAGGTAGATCTCCGGCAGGCGGATGACGGGCTGGTTGTAGACATAGTGGTAGGTCTCGCCTACATATTTGCGGTAGCCTTTGTAATCCTTGTTGGCGATGCCCAGGTCGCAGACCAGATAGCCCCGCACGTCGTCGGGATCGGACTGCAGCAGGGAAACCGTGGCCGGAAACAGCCCGTAGGCGGCATAGCCGATGGCCTGCGACACCTGTCCGTCGTTCTCGGCACCCGGATTTTCATAGGTGGGCTTGCGGACGAGGTAGTTGAGGCTGTTGCCGCCGTTGTTGTCCGAAAGGCTGTAGACAAGCTCCCAGATGTTCTCCGAGTTAAACGGCTTGTAATAGGAGGTCTTGTAGGTGTCGTAAGGAATCATCCGGTAGGTCCCGGCAGCAGCCCTCAACGCCTCCTCGCCCTGCTCGACGACATCGTCCCAACGCTCCATATAGAGATACAGACGCGCCAGCAGGCCGCAGACGGCCACATAGTTGACATGTCCCTGACGCGAGGCCGTGCCGGTCAGCAGTCGTTTGGCTTCGAGCAGTTCACCTTCGATGTAACCGTATACCGTCACCGCCGAATCGCGGCGCACCTCGTAGTCGAAGATGTTATTGGCCATATCCATACCTTCGAGAATAGGCACGCCCCACGCATAGGCCCCGGGTGTAGCGCCGATATTATACTCCTCACCGTCGGGGAAGGAGAAACGCGGCGGATAGGCGAACAGCCGCATCAGATCGAAATAGGCCAGTCCGCGCAGTGCGCGGGCTTCGCCCTCGACCCGGTGCAGGTCGTCCTCGCCCATGCCCTGCACGCCGTCGATGGCTTCGATGACATCGGTGGCGGTTCGGATGCCGCCGTAAATCTTGAGCCACAGCCCCGAGGCGGCTCCCGACGAGGCGGTCGACTCGGCATAGCGGTTCTCGCGCTCGAAGCTGTTGCCGCTCGACACGCGCACGAAGAAATCGTTGCCCTTGGCAGCCTCGTAAGCCATCAGGTTGCGTCCGTAGTAGTTCGCATGCTGGAAGATGTCGTAAACACCGTTGAGCAGCGCCTCGATGCCTTCGGGGGTTTTCAGAATCTCCTTGTCCTGATCGGTATAGGACTCCTTGTCGAGGAAATCCCCGCAAGAGGATAATCCCGGAAGCAGGAGAAGCGCAGCCAAATAGATCCGTATCTTTTTCATGGTGCTGTTCGGTTAAAAGTTGAAATTGAGACCGGCCGTGAAAGTCATGGCCGAAGGGTATTTAGCAGCCGCGATGTAACCGTCGATCTGCAGGTCGGGATCGTATCCCTGCGCCTCGGTCCACACCCAGAGGTTCTCGGCCTGCACGAAGAGCGTGAAGCCCGTCATGCGCAGCTTGCGGAAGGTGCTGGCCGGGAAAGTGTACTGCAGGCGGACGTTCTTCATCTTGAGGTAATCGCCCTTATAGAGATAGCGCGTGGAGCTGCCCGACGAGGTCTGGCCGTTGATGCGGATGCGGTTGGAGGCGTAACGGTTGTCCGGAGTCCAGCGGTCGAGCTGCCGCACGTCAATGTTGTAGTCCATCGACTGCCCGTCGATACCCGTGCGGCCCGCGGCCCGCGAATCGTAAACGTCGTGTCCCCACGCATAGGTGAACAACGCCGAGAGGTCCCAGCCGCGGTAGCTGAACAGCGTGTTGAAACCGCCCGACACGGTCGGAACACCCTTGCCAACGATGCGGCGGAACGAGGGGTTGTCGCTGTTGGAGATGATGTCGTTGCCGTATTCGTCCACGCCGTAGTAGAGCACCTGTCCGGTGTTGGAGTCGATGCCCGCGAACTTGTTCAGGTACCATGCCCCGACGCTCTGTCCGTTGCGCATGATCTGGGCGTTGGAGCCGATGATGTCCTGCTCCAGACCGAAATATTTGGCGCTCAGGGTGGCCATGTTGAGCTTGAAATTCCACTTGAAGAGCTTGTTGAGGATGCGGGCGTCGAGGTCCAGCTCGAAGCCCCGGTTGCGGATGCCCGCCGAGGTGTTCATCAGCATCGTGCTGTATCCCGACACCTGCGACACGGGAACCTCCTGCAGCAGGTCGGTGGATTTGCGCGAGTAGTACTCGGCCGAGATGCGGATGCGGTCTTTGAACATCCCCAGGTCGACGCCCACGTTGAGCACGTTGTTCTTCTCCCAGCTCAGGTCGTAAGTCGCACGGAACGTCTGCGAAAGGGCGTGCCCGGAGTCATAACGCCCCGAACCGCTGTAAAGCGTCCGCCAGTTGTAATAATTCGACGGCAGGTTGCCGTTGTAGCCGTAGCTCGCCTTGAACTTGATGTTGTTGAATATCCGCTTCACGGGATTCAGCCACGCCCAGTTTTCGTTGGTAATGCGGTAGGCCGCCGACACGGACCAGAAATTACCCGTGCGGTGTTCGGGCGAGAAGCGCGAAGAGCGGTCCTGACGGAACGAGCCCCCGATGAAATAGCGGTAGCGGTAGGAATAGTCGGCACGGGTGACGATCGAGACCTGCGAATAGTCGTAGCCGCTGCCGCTCCACCCCGAGATCTCGGCGGCGGACGAAAGCACCGGCCGCAGGTCGTTGAGGAAATTGACCGCCGTCACGGAATTCCACTCCTGGCGGAAATCCACCAGTTCCAACCCCGCCGTCGCACTGAAGCGGTGACGTCCGTTGAGCGTATAGTTGAAATTGAGCATATTCTTGCTGGTGGTCTTCAGGCGCTTCGAATCGTAGTCGGTCAGCTCGCCGCCCACGAGGTATCCCGTACCGAAATCCCGGTCGAAATAGTCGGAGCGCCGGCCGGTGATGTAATACTGCGAGATGTCCGAACGGAAATCGAGCCAGTCGGTGATGTTGAGCCGCACCCACGCCGAAGCGAAAAGGTTGAACTGCGGACGTTTGCGGATGTTGTCCCGTGCGCTGGCAATGGGATTGTGGTTGCCGTTGAGCAGGTTGTTGGGGAAACGGAAATTGTAGGAGCCGTCTTCGAGGTAGGCCGGGACGACCGACGGCAGCAGCAGCGCCGCGTAATGGGGCATATTGTAATTCGAACCGCTGGTGAGCGGTCCCGACTGTTCGGTGCGGCTGATGTTGGCCGAAGCGCCCCAGTTGATACGCTTCTTACGGTCGTCGGCACTCACGCTGACACGGGCCGAATAGCGCTGCAAGTCGCTGTTGATGATGATGCCCTGCTGATTGAGATAGCCCACGGACATATAGTACTTCAGGGTCGAACTGCCGCCCGAAAGCGAAAGGTCATACTGCTGGAACGAAGCGTTGCGCAGGATTTTGTCATACCAGTCGACCGAAGGGAGTTTGTCGGCGTCGGCACCCCAGAAATCGTAGTTGTGGTAGGAGCCGTCAGGCCGGGGAACGGCGTAGTAGTTGTTGAAATCCTGCTGCGCCTGCTTGTACCACTGGTAGTAGTTCTTGCCGTCGACCGTGAAGCCGAGCTTGTTGTTGTAGAGCCCGTTGAGATTCTCGACGAACGACCCGCCGGCCTGCTGCACCAGACGGTGGAACTGGCCTTCGGTCCAGAGCTCCTTGTACTGCTCCGAATCGACAAGGTCGGGCCGCACGGCCGGGGAGATGCGCGAGAAACCCGCCTGCACCGAGAGCGTATAGCGCACGCGGTCGGAGGGAACACCCTGCTTGGTGGTGATGACGATCACGCCGTTGGCGCCCTGTGAACCGTAGAGCGATGCCGAAGCGGCGTCCTTGAGGATGGTGATGCTGGCGATGTCGGCCGGATTGAGCGTGGCCATGGGGCTCGACACCGCACCGCTGTGTCCCGAGGTGTTGTCCTGGTCGAAGACCACCCCGTCGACGACATAGAGGGGCTGCCCGCCGGAACCGATCGACCCGAAACCGCGCAGCCGCAATTCGGCCGCATCGCCGGGCTGTCCGGAGCCCGATGAGAGCAGGCCGGGAACGAGTCCGCCGAGCAGGCTCTCGAACGACCCCGCGGCACGCCGGGAGATGTCGTTGGACGAAAGTATCGAGGCCGAACCCGTATAGGCCTCCCGGAGGATGTTGCCGTAACCGGTCACCACCACGTCGCTGATCTTCACGGCGTCGCTTTTCAGCACCACGTCGATCGTGCTCCGACGCCCCACCTCGACCGTCTGCGGCTCCATGCCGAGAAAACGATAGGTCAGCTTCAGACCTTCGCGGGGCGTCACCTGAATCCGGTAAGAACCGTTCTTGTCGACGGCCACGGCGTTCGTGGTCCCCTCCTCGGTGACAGTGGCTCCGAAGAGCGGCTGGTTGCTCTCGTCGAAGACATACCCATTGACGGTCGTCTTCGACGCGGCCGGCTGCTTCTGCTGCGCGGCCTGCGCCGACGCAAAGACCGGAACAAGCAGGGTTACGAGTGCGGCGAACACCGCCACACCCCTACACCGCAGACGATTCGCATTTGTAGGACAATAGTTCATAAGTTCGGGTTTTAAGTTTTGTTCTCGGTTCGGTCTATCGTTCGAAAATCAGGCTGTAGGCCCCGCGGCCCGTCACATCCTTGAGGTTGTAGACCCGCTCGTCGTTCTCGATGCGCCAGTTGCGCACGCTCCCCTGTCCGTAGACCATCTGGCCGCTGTTGTGCCCGGCACCCGGCACCTCCTGAATGGTCCAGTTGAACTCCAGCCCTTTTTTAAGGGCGATGTCGCGCGAGGCGTTGAAGAATTTCCAGGCCCGCTCGTAGCGGTGACGACCCTGGATGCGGTTGGGGTTGTTCTCGGCCATGTCGGGGCTGACGGGCTCGGTATCCTCGGTACCGATCAGGATGACCAGGTCGCGTTTGAAGAAGGGCGCGAGGTAGTCGTCCGAAGCAAAGGGCGTGTCCTTCACCGAATAGGGCCAGCCGGGAGGATCGGCAGGTTCGCCCGACGGGGTGAAGAGCCCGCGCTCGTCAGGATAGGTGTAGTTGCCGGGATTGGCCGCCACGGCACGTCTCACGCGTGCCTCGGGCATGGCCAGCAGATAGCGGTGAACGAACTGTCCGCCGGCCGAATGGCCGAACATATCGTAAGTTTCGCTCACGTTGCCGGTCTTCTCCTTGAAATAGTCGAAAACAGCCTCGATAAGCTGGTAGGTCCACACCTCGCGCGGTCTCAGGCGGAAAATCTTCGGGTCCTCGGAGACCCAGCCGAACTGGTAGCCGTTTTCCAGATAGCCGTTGTCGTGCTTGAACTCGGGAGCCAGCACGATGAAGCCGTACTCCTCGGCCAGATTGCGCCAGACACCGCGCTGGATGCGGCCGCTGCGCTCGGCGCCGTGCATGGAGATGAGCACCCGCATCTTCTTGATGTTACCCTGCGTGGGGATGTAGTAATAGAGGTTCACGGGATGCTCCTTCATCGGTTCGTAACCCGTGAAGACCATCATCCCGCCGCCGCGCCGGAACTTGCCGTCGTCTTGGGCGAAAGAGCCCGAAAAGACGAAGAGCACGGCGAAAATCGAAAGGATCGTACGTTTTATCATGGCAGTTTATTCGAACAATAAATTGAATGCGCTGTTTTTTCCGCGGGCCTCGGTGTCGGCGGGATTCGTCACGGAGGCTTTGCCGTAAACCATCCGCAGGGTCGAGTGGCCGACGCCTTCGACCTCGGAGAGGACGAAACGGAGCGGCATGTCCGACTCCCCCGCCACCGTCGTGCAGGCTGCGAAGAAATTCCGCCCGCGGGCATAACGATGCGGCCCCTGGGCCATCGACGGAGCGTCCTTGGGCAGCGACGAGTCGTTCTCATCGGTATCGGCGGTGCCTATCTGGACATACATTTTCCGGGCGAAAAAGGCCGTGAGGTGCGCGGCATCGGCAAAGGGCGTCGCAGCGACCGCATAGGGCCAGCCGTAGGTTTTTCCGTCGGTTCCCGTGATGCCTTCGACACAGGGGAAGGTCCACGACCCGGGATTGGCCGCCACGGCACGTTCCACACGCGCTCCGGGCATGGCCAGCAGGAAGCGGTGAACGAACTGCCCGCCGGCCGAATGGCCGAAGAGGTAATAGGCTGCGGAGGTGTTGCCCGTCTCGCTTTTGAAATAATCGAAAAGCGCCTCGACGGTCTGGTAGGTCCATTGCGACTCCTCGTTCAGTACGTCGGAGCCGGACGAACGGCAGACGCTCCCGAACTGGTAGTCGTTTTCCGTATAATAAGTCTTGGAGTATTCCGGTGCCAGGACGACGAAACCGTACTTTTCGGCGAAATATTTCCAGGCGTTGCGCTGGATGGTGCCGTCGCGCTCGGCGCCGTGCATGGAAAAAAGCACGGGCATCCGTTCGACCTCGCCGCCGGAGGGAATGTAGTAGTAGAGCGTGATCGGTTTGTCCTTCAACGGCTCATAGCCCGTATAGACAAACGAACCTTCGCCGCGCTGCTCGAACACCCCGTCCTTAGGCACGATGCCGGGCGGGGGGGGGTTGACGGGTTCGCCCTGATCCTTACCGGAACAGGAGGCCGCCAGAAGGACGGTCAGAAAAAGATATTTCAGTTTGTCATACATGGTCGGACGGGTTTTATATCCTAAAATTAGGCAATCCGTTAATATCCGAAGGAAAATCGAGTACAAAAAAACAAAAAAATCGTGTGAACGGTTTTCGGGAGCGTCAGCGGACCAGTTCGATGACCCCGAACGAATCGGCGGCGGCAGGGCCGTCGAGGGTGACGAAAAGCGCCGCTTCGGCCGGAACGGTGCGCTGCGTATGCCGGATCGGGATGACCGCTTCGGCATGTACGGGCCCCATCTCGGCTTCGTACTGCATCGAAGCGATATTCACCCGGTCGACTTGGAGGACGGGATTCCCCACCCGCACGCCGTCACCGCCCCGCAGGACGCGGAAACGAACGCCCCGGATGCCGGGCACGGTCGCGGGGTCGAGCGTCAGACGGATGCGGCGCCGGGAACCGCCGAATTCGAACGGCGACCACGAACCGACGATTCCCCGCGATTCGGGACGCACAAAATCGCTCCCATAGGCACCGTAGCGTGCAAACAGCTCTTCGGCCGCCGTCAGCACATCGGGACAGCGCTCCTGCGGCGAGAGCGGTTCAGCGGCCGAGGCGAGCCATACGGAGTCGAGCCCTGCGAAATCGGGCGCCGTGCCGCGCTCCTTGCAATCGAAATAGTGTTCCCAGCGGGGAACGATGTAGTCACGGATAAGCCCCGACCACACCCGGCAGGCGTAATCGTGGAGCGAAGCGCCGTCGCTCCAACAGGTAATAAGCCGCCGGGCATCGCGCTGGTAGCGCTCCTTCTCCGCGGCGCTATGCCCCCGGGCTTCGGCAAAGCCGAGCCACCGTTCGAGCCGGTGATTGGGCGTCGATTCCAGCAAGCGGTCGGCGGTGAGAAGCAGCGAGAAAAAGGCATCGCGTTCCGCAGCAGCGGCCTCCGGGTCGCCCGCGAGATAGGCGGCGTTGGCGCGTTCGACGGCGATGTCCGCCTTGCCGGCAGCATAGAGGGCCGCATAGAGCGCCAGATCGGCGCGATACAGCCCGCTGCCGGACAGCTCCGGCCCGGCTGCCGCAAAGTGTTCCACCGCCCGGAAAAAGTCATCCGAAATATCGACCGGACCGCGCCGCTGGTCGTAAGGAGTCATCTGCCAGCGGTAGCGGGCCTGGTTGGGAACGGAGACCGAATAAGAAGAGCGGAGGATATGGTCCCAGAAAAGGCCGAGCTCCCCGGGACAATCCCCGTAGCGGTTACGGGCATAGCGGCGCACCCACTGCTCCACGTCGATCGGTTCGGAGGACCAACCCGCATCGGCGATCATTTCGTACACCACGTCGTTGTTCTCCACCCCTTCGGGCGCCGTGCCGTAACCGACGAGATTACCTTTGCGGGCCGATTGCAGGGCGGCCAGATGGCCGTTCGCATAGAATTCCAACGAGCCGCTGAGGGCCGAGCGTCCGCCGAAATTGGGAACGGTGCTGTAAATCCACTGCTTGCCGGCGAAGCCGTCGGCATACTCCCAGCCGGGAGCATTGCGCCACACCATGGCGTTGAAATCCTCGGCCAGATCGACTACCAGCAATTTGTCGTCGGGAACGCCCGCCAGCAGGGCCCGGATGTTGTCCGGGGTCCAGATGTCGCGCTGGTAGCCGAACATCCATCCCTGCAGCACCCACACGGCATCGGGATTGACCGCGGCAATACTTTTGTAAACAGTCTCGCCATAACGGGTCAACTGCGCATGAACCTCCCCGGGCGAAAGTTCTCCGAAGGGAAGTTCCATCTCGTTGAACGAATCCACGAGGTAGTATTCACCCCGTCCGAACTCCCGCTCCCACTCCTCCATATAGCGGGCGGCAATCTCCCGAAAGAGGGGTGATTCGACCGGAAGCATCCAGCTCTTCATGTGGTCGTTCCAGCGGGTCTCGGTCAACGTGACCCCGGGGCGCACGCGGGCAATGGCCGGAGGCACAAAGCCGGCGAAGCCGCTGAACACGGGTGTGATGCCCAGTCCGCGCATACGGTCGAGAATCCGGTGCTGCAGGGCGACCTGTTCGTCGAGCCACCGCTCCGAAAGCGGGGAGTCCAGTCCGCTCATGTTCCCCATGCGCATCCAGGGCAGGTGTCCGGGGGCGGTGAAAAGCTCGTTGATCTCCTCCTCCGTCAGGCCCATGTCACGCCATATGCGCATCAGAATGGCCTCACTGCCGATGGGCGCCAGCGCCATGTCGAAGCCGTGCAGCGCCATCCAGTCGAGCTCCTTCTCCCACTCGTTCCAACTCCAATAGGGATAGGTATAGCCGAATGTGCAGACATTCATATAATAATGGTGGCGGAACGGTGAGCTGACCTCGCGCAGCGGCGTATCGGGGAGCCGTTCGGGCAGCTCCATGCGCGTACCCGTCCATGTCACCTGCCCGTAGCCGTTGGTCGTAATATAATCGTAGAATCCCCGCGTCAGGGCCACGCCGCTGCTGCCCTCGATCACGAGGCGTCCGTCCGTCACACGGGTCGCAAAGCGGTCGTGTCCGTCGGGCGCCTTCTCCGTCAGGCGCAGTTCGACATCGGGAGCCCGGCGGCCGAGCGTGCGTTCGATCACCTCCCGGGCGCAGGATTCGGGTGTTTGCGGAGCATCGCCGCACGACAGCATCGTCACGGCGAGAAGAAACAAAAGAACAGGTCGGTAGATTTTCATTATTTCGGATGCTTTACGGTTCATCGGACTGTACAAAATTAAACGGCCGACATCCGGGAGATAAAAAAATGCATACAAAAGAAAGCTAAAATAGTACGGATATACCCCTCTCGAAAAGACAAACCGAATCGCGCCGGGAATCCGCACCCCGCACATCGGAAAATGGAATAGATTTTGCTTTTGTTCTCCGTAAAACGGGATCGAGATGCAAAAGCGAATAGTCGTACTGGGCGGCGTGGGATTCATCGGCACCCACCTGTGCCTGCGTCTGCTGGACGAAGGGCACGAAGTTTTCTGCGTGGATGTGCGCGACATCGCCAATTCGCCGCTGCTGCGCGACATGCCCCCGCATCCGGGATTCCGGTATGTCCGCCACAACATCGTCAACCATTTCGGGATTCGCTGCGACGAGATTTACAACCTCACCTCGCCGTCGCGCGTACGCTACAACAAGGCGCTGCCCGTGGAGACCCTCAAAGTCAATATGCTGGGGTCGATAAACGCCCTCGACACCGCCCGCACGGAGCATGCCCGCATCCTGTTCGCATCCGCAGGCAACGTCTACGCCGTAGGCTGCCGCGACACCTCCGAGGAGGCCGGCGCGTGCTCCACGCACCGCATCCTCACCGAAGGAAAACGCGCTGCCGAGGCGATGCACCGCGCCTATCAGGCCGAATTCGGCGTCGATGCCCGTATCGCCCGCCTGTTCAACACCTACGGCAGCGGCGCCGACCTGATGGACCAGCGCGTGGTGATGAAGATGATCGTCGCGGCGCTGCAGAACCGCGACATCCCGGTCAACGGCAGCGGCGAACAGCTGCGGACGTTCTGCTGGGTGGAGGACGCCGTGGACGGGCTGGTGCGGCTGATGGAGGCCCCGCCGACCGAAACGACGCGCACGATCAATTTCGGCAGCAACCACGAAATCCCGATCCGCTCGCTGGCCGAGAAGATAATCGCCCTGACGGGGAGCCGGTCGCATATCGTGCACACCGACGCACGCATCGACGACGCACGCCGGCGCACGCCCGACATCTCGGCGGCGCGGCGCGAACTGGGATGGGCGCCCCGCACCCCGCTGGTCGAAGGGCTCCGGCGCACGATCAGCTACGCCGAAAAGGAGCTCGCCGACAAGACCCACGCGGGAATCACGTGGGTGGAGATAAGCTAAAAATACCGACACGAAATATAGGCGGAAATTCCGGACGCATGCGATAAGCCCCCGCCAAGGCGGGGGTTTGGGGGTGGGTCAAACTTGTAAACGACGCCAAAGGCGGCGATTACGACCGACAGCTATGCAATCGGCCGGAAAAATGCATAAATACATTGAAAAAACAGACTCCATGAAAGACTTTGACAAGATTATCTGGCGGGATGCCCTGACCTTCGTGGACTTCTTCGCCGTCTGGTGCGGGCCCTGCCGGGCGATGCACCCCGTGATCGACCGATTCCAGAAACAGATGAACGGCCGGGCGGATGTCTACCGGGTGGACATCGAGGACCCCGGGCTGATCGAGGTCGTGTGCCGATACAACATCATGTCGGTGCCGACACTGATGTTCTTCCGGCGCGGGGAGGTGCTGTGGCGCGAGAGCGGACAGCTGGATTACGAACATTTGGTCAATGTGCTCGAAGAACTCGAAAAACGCGAGCACGTATTGCAGCATTAGGCCTCCAGACGCCAGGCCAGCTCCCCGCGGAGATACTCCGCGGCGGGAGACGAATCCAGCGAACCGGCTGCGCGGAGTGCCGCCTGCCGGTTCGCGTCGTTCAGGGAACCGATGGCGGTCAGCAGCGCCGCAGCACCCTGCGCAAGCAGATGTGCGTCGGCAGCGTCACACGCCGCGGCACGCCGCACGGCATCGACCGCCGGGGCAATCCACTCCGGCGACGGATGCGGAGCACGGGCCGCGGCCATCAGGGCGGCATATTGTTCGAGGCAGCGGGCCTCCGGGGCTATCCACGTTTCGAAGAGCGCCGGAAGGGCCTCCGAACGGCTCAAGAGGGCGAAAGCGGCCTCTTCGGCCATCTCGGAATTGAGCAGCCCGCCGCCCCAGAAGGCGAATTCGGAGGGCGTCAGGCGCATGGGATCGGCAATATGGAACGCCGCAAGCCGCAGGCAGCGGACATCCTGCAAATACAGGTATTTGGCAAATTCGTGGTCGGGAGCCTCGGCACGCGCCAGCATACGCAGCGTCGGAAGGCTCACACCGTAATTCAGGCCGTAGGGCCTGCCGTGGAAACGCATCGAATCGGCCACGGCTCCGTTGCGCTCACGGCGGAAAGCCCCGAGCAGCGCGGCCATCCGGGAGGTGAAATCCATACTGCGTCGGGAATTATTTGCGCCGCGGCAGGGCGACGTTGATCGTGCGGCCGAATTCGAAGACGGGAAGCACGGCACGGGCATATTCGCGGCCGCCCGCGAGAACGGTGCAGGTCGACGGGTCGGCAACGCGGCACGCCACGACGGAGGTCTCCTTCGGACCGGCTTCCAGATCGCATTTCGTGTTGCCCGAAGGCTCGATCTGCAGCAGCACGATGTCGCCCGAAAGATCGCTGTCGGGC
The DNA here is from genome assembly GCA_001941065.1 of Alistipes sp. Zagget8. Taxonomy (GTDB): domain Bacteria; phylum Bacteroidota; class Bacteroidia; order Bacteroidales; family Rikenellaceae; genus Alistipes. Next base: position 252,451 of record MSHJ01000005.1, on the reverse strand, counting down.
AGCAGTCCGGCGGCCGGGCTGAAACGGCAGACGATATACTGTTTCTTGTCCGCCTGCGGGTAGACCACATACCGGCGGGTTTCGGTCGAGACGGTGCGTTTGCCGAGGAACAGCTCCAGATAGCTCTGCTCCATGCGGTCGATCTCGGCCAGCGCGGCTTTGAGACCCTCGCCGAAGACGTTCTCCCCGGCTTCGCCCGTGATGAGCTCGATGCGGTGGCGGCGCAGCGAGAAAATCCGGTCGGCAGCGGCACGCGCGGCATCTTCCAGCGCGGGCGTCGTCATATCGGTCTTGTCGGGCTGCAGGCGTGCGAACTCCTCGTCGGAGGCGGCGTGGTTAAAAGTGCGCGTCGAAGCGGGCGCGGGAGTCCCGGCATTGAGGTAGGTATCGCGGTCCAGCAGGGCGATCTGCGCCCCGGTGACGCTCCACGTCGTCTTGTCGGCCAGCGGAGCACGCACGCCGAGGTATTTCTGCGCATAGCGTGCATAGGGTCCCGTGAGGGTCTGGTCGCGCTCGACCGTGACATCCACGGCGAGGATCGTGCGGGGCTGGGCGATGGAGACGCCCGAAGCGGTTTCGTTCGCACCCTGCAGGGCGATGTATGGATTCTGTGCCGATACGCCGCCCGCAAGCAGCAGGGCAAACGCCAAAAGTCTGAGTTTCATGGTCCGGGTCTTTATATTGCTGTTCTACAAATGTAACTTTTTTTCGTGAGCCTTCAAAATTTCAGGTAAAAATCACGCGTCAGGGCGCGGTATTCGGGGGTATAGCACTCGTGTTCGCCCGTGCCGACGGTCAGTTCCGAGATCTCGGGAGCGGCATCGGCCGCCCCCGCGCGGGAAAACTCCAGCAGCGCCCGTTTGGCCGGATGGCGGGGCGTGGTGCGCACGTCGGTACGGCGCGTGAGGGCCAGCCGCCCGGCGCAGACCGCGAGGAAACGTTCGGCCTCGGCCGTGGGAAGAACCACGGCGAAGCGCCCGGCGGGAGCCATGAGGCGGAGGACGGCGTCGCGCAGTTCGTCGAACGGCAGGTGCACGGCATGACGCGCCGCGGTGCGGCCTTCGTCGGGACAGGTGAGCGAATCGACGAAAAAGGGCGGGTTCGAAACGATTAGGTCGAAGGGTTCCGGCGCCCTGAACTCCTGCACGGGGCATCGTTCGAAAAACACCCGGTCGCCCCACGGCGAGGCATCGGCATTCTCGCGGGCCTGCGCGACATCGTCGATGTCGACGCCCGTGACAGACGCATCCTGAGCCCGCTGGGCCAGCATCAGGGCAATCAGCCCCGTGCCGGTGCCGATGTCGAGCATCCGCCGGTCGGAGGGGCGCACCCCGGCCCAGGCGCCCAGCAGGACGCCGTCGGTGCCGACCTTCATCGGGCAGCGGTCCTGACGAATAGAGAATTGCTTAAACCGGAACATATTACACGTTCAGATAGTTATCGATTCCGGCGCCGAACAACGAAAAATCGTACCGCACGGGGTCGTCGGAATCGAATTTGCGGAGTACGGCGGTGATCTCCTCCACGGCACGCCAGTCGTTCTGGCGGCGGGTCAGCAATCCCAGCGCACGTCCCATATTGCCGACATGGAGGTCCAGCGGCAGGTAGAGAGCCGACATCGGGATACGCCGCCAGATGCCGAAATCCACGCCCCTGCCGTCCCGGCGCACCATCCACCGCAGGTACATGCAGAGCCGTTTGCAGGCCGCACCCTTCTCGATGGACGAGAGGTGTTTCTCGCACCGCGGAGCGTGGTCCCCGACGAAAAACTCACGCCGGAAATCGGCCAGCACGGCGGGCATATCATGCGTAGCTTCGTAACGTGTTTCAAAGAAATTCCCGATACCCCCGTGGCGCTCCTCCATGCGGCGCAGGGCCAGGACGAAATCGCGCAGGTCCTGACCGTTGAAGGTGCGGTGGACATAGGAGGAGAGCAGCGCCAGTTCGCGCTCCGAGGCGTTGCGCACGAAATCCGCCGGGGCGTCGTCCATGAAATGCATCATGCGGTGGCCGCTGCGAACAATGGCTTTGCGGTTGCCCCACGCGATGGTGGCGGAGAAAAAACCCGCAATCTCCCGGTCGGCACGCTCCGCGTAACGGTGCGGCACCGAAATCGGGTCGTCGGGGATGAATTCGGGACGGTTGTATTTGTCGTGCAGGGCTTCGAGCAGCTCCCGCTGGTCGTCGTCAGAGAATCGTTCCATCGGACATGGTGATCTTCCGGTCAGCCATCGCGGCGAGGTTCTCGTCGTGGGTGACGATCACGATGGTCTGACCCAATTTCTCACGCAATTCGAAAAACAGGCGGTGGATCTCGTCGCGGTTGTGCGAGTCGAGGTTGCCCGAAGGTTCGTCGGCCAGCAGCACGGCGGGCGAATTGACCAGCGCACGGGCAATGGCCACACGCTGCTGTTCGCCGCCCGAGAGCTGTCCGGGCTTGTGGTCGCGGCGTGCCGTGAGGTCCATCATAGCGAGCAGCTCGGCGGCACGTCGTTCGACATCGGCACGGGGACGCCGCCCGATCAGTCCCGGAATGCAGACGTTCTCGAAAGCCGTGAACTCGGCCAGCAGGTGGTGGAACTGGAAGACGAAGCCGATACGCTCGTTGCGGAACCGCGACAAAGCCTTGTCGCCCAGCGCGGAGACATCCTCGCCGCCGATCTCCACACGTCCGCTGTCGGGACGCGAAAGGGTTCCCATGATTTGCAACAGCGTGGTCTTCCCGGCGCCGCTGGCCCCCACGATGGAGACCACCTCGCCCGGCGCCACGTCGAGCGAGACGCCTTTCAGCACCTCCAGCGTGCCGAATCGCTTGTGTATGTCGGTAACTCGTATCATTCGAATCCGTATTTTGCGTTGATGGCGGCGATGGTTTTCCCGACACCGGCAATGTCGCTCCGGAGATAGTCGGGATAGCCCACATAATAGGCCGACATGCCGATGAAACTGTTGCACATGGGATCGCGGAGCAACATCCGCCACAGCTCGCGCGACTCCAGGTGGAAATCGGTGTGGATGCTGCCGGTGGAAAAATGGTTCATCGCATTCACCTTGCTTTGGGTATACGAATCGACCCGGGCTTCGAAATCACCCAGCTGCCGGTAACAGCCCAGCACCTGCATCAGCAGGTCCATATCCCCGACAAATTGGATCACGCCCGAGCTCTTCAGCACCTCGAAAGCGTCGCTCTGGACGCCGACGCCGTACATCGTACCGAGCAGCGTTACGTAGCGATCCAGCGAATCCTCCGGGATAAGGTCCACATTCCGTTCGTAGCGGTCGAACATCAGCATCCCGTTTTGGTCGAAACGCAATTTCTCGCAGCAGACGTTACGCAGTTTAAGATTGGTTTTCAGTTCCTCATAAACCAGCAGCATGGTCGTGCGGACCTGCCGCGCCTGCCGCCAGCGTTCGATCAGGCCGCTCCCCGCAAAGGTCACCACGATACCGAGGATCACCACCGAAAGCTGCAGGGCGTATTCCCGCCACGCCCACCGCCGCGGATTACGGGCCGGGGCATTCCCCGATTGTCCGGAACGCGGGCCCGAACGCCCGGAACGGTGTTGGTTCCGCCGGCCGGCCGGTTTTCCGGAGGATTTTTCCGCGGCATCCGCCGCTGGTCGTTCGTTTGCCATAGCTATTTTCGGTTACGTTCAAACAGGCCGAACAGCCGCACCGTATCGGCGGCCTCGCGCACGTCGTGGACCCGCAGAATCTTCGCTCCCTGACGCAGGCACTCCCAGCCCAGCGCCACCGTGCCCGCGAGCGACCCGGCAGGCGTCGTGCCGAGGACTTTATAAATCATCGACTTGCGCGAAAGACCCGCCAGCACGGGATAGCCCAGTGCACAGAGTTCATGCAGTCCGGCGAGCAGTTCATAGTTCTGCTCCGTGGTCTTGGCGAAGCCGAAACCGGGATCGAGGACGATGTTTTCACGCCGGATGCCCGCCGCAAGCATCGCTTCGGTGCGGGAGCGGAAATAATCCACGACCTCGGTGGTGATGTCGCGCCGGTAGTCGGTCTGCGACTGCATCGTCTGCGGGTCGCCCTTCATGTGCATGGCGATATAGGGAACGTCGTATTCCGCGGCAACGGAGAGCATCGCAGGGTCGAGTTCCCCGGCGGAAATATCGTTGATAATCAACGGTCCGAACGTCTCGACAGCCTTTGCGGCCACCTCGCTGCGGAACGTATCGACCGAAACCGGCACATCCGGAGCCAGTCGCCGCACGGCTTCCACGCCCAGCGCCACACGCCGCCACTCCTCGTCGGCAGGGACCTCGTCGGCGCCGGGACGCGAGGAGTAGCCCCCCACGTCGATCAACTGCGCACCTTCGGCCACGGCCTCCCGGACACGCTGTTCGACGGCGTCGCCATCAGGCATACGGCTATCGGCATAGAACGAATCGGGCGTGACGTTCAGAATCGCCATCACCTGCGGTGTGGAAAAATCAATTTGCAGCGGCTTCATGGGTAAAAATGCGGTCCAACTCCGCAACGGAGGGTTCGAGATCGGTTTCGAGGATATTGACAAGGGTATAATCAGCCTTCTCGCGCAGCATATCGTCGTCGGCCTGCGCGGCGATACGGCGGCGGACCTCCGCGGGATTGCAGCCGTCGCGGCGGCAGGTGCGCTCGACACGCAGTTCCGACGGGGCGAGGACGGCAACGGTGCGGTCGACCGAATCCTCCAGCCCCGCTTCGAAAAGAATGGCGCTTTCGAGAATCACATAGCTGCCCGCCTGCCGTTCGGCCCACGCGGCGAAATCGGCCATGACGACCGGATGGACCAGCGCATTCAGGTCGGCGAGGGCCTCCGGGTCGGAGAAAACCTTCGCGGCGAGGTAGGAGCGGTTCAAGGCGCCGCCGGCATAGGCTTCGGCGCCGAAACGGACCGCGATGCCCGCCCGGAGTTCGGGGTTTTCGGTCATCAGCCGTTTGGCCGCGGCGTCGGAGTCGTAGACCGCGACGCCCCGCTGCGCGAAAAGGCGGCAAACCGTACTCTTGCCGCTGCCGATGCCTCCCGTGATTCCGACCTTCATCATGGTTTTTCGGGAACGTCGATTTCGGGAATATCCCCGACGGAGATGATCTTGATGTCGCTGAAGCGCGGTGCAAGGGCGTTCTGGAGCGACTGAGGGTCGATGATGAGTTTGCCCTCGTGGCCCTCCTCGTGCGAACGCTTCGTCTTGAGTTCCGAAAGCGGGATGCGCAGCGACTTGTTCATGTAGACCCGGTAGCCGAAGAGGTTCGTGCCGACTCCCTCGACCACGCACGAAACCTCGAAAGGCTGTCCGTCGACGCTCACCCTGACGGTCTGTTCAGCGGTGTAGGTATAGCTCAGCTTGGCGATATACCACAGGATGAACGACGCGACCAGAAGCGCCAGAAAAACCGGCGACACGTAGCGGTGCATCCATTTCAGCAAATTTTCCATAGTGCGGATAGATTCTCTACGCAAAGATAATACAAGCCGCCCGCAATGCCAAATTTATTTGGACATTGCCGGAGCCGTTACCGACAGCGTGCAAAAAAAGGACCGCCCGGGATACGGGCGGTCCTTTTCGAATAAATTTCCGTTGCGGATTATTTCTCGGCGTCGACCTTGGCACGCTTGGTCATCAGGTCGTAAGCGAGCGGCGTTGCGATGAAGATCGTGGCAGCCGTACCTACGACCACGCCGATGATCAGCGCGAAGATGAAACCGCGGATCGTCTCGCCGCCGAAGAAGAAGATAGCCAGCAGCGTCACGAGCGTCGTACCCGAGGTATTGATCGTACGCGACAGCGTCGAGTTGATGGCGTTGTTCACGTTCTCCTTCAGGTTGCGCTTGGGATAGAGACCCAAGTACTCGCGGATTCGGTCGAAGACCACCACGGTGTCGTTGATGGCGTAACCGATAATCGTCAGAATCGCCGCGATGAACGCCTGGTTCACCTCGAGGTTGAACGGCAGCAGTCCGTAGAACATCGAGAAGATACCGATGATGAACAGGGCGTTGAAGGCCAGGGCCGCCGTGGCACCCGTAGCCCACTGCCAGCGCTTGAAGCGGAAGGTGATGTAGAGACCGATGGCGATGAGCGAGAACAGCACCGAATAGATGGCGTTCCAGGTCATGTCCTTGGCGATCGAGGGACCGATCTTGTCGGCCGTCAGGATACCGTTGGCGTCGGTCTGCGTATTGCGGAACTGTTCGAAGGTGATGTCATAGGAATACAGCGGCTTCAGCGCGTCGTAGATGATCTTCTCGACCTCCGACGTAGCCTCGTCCGACGTATCGAAATAACGGTACTGCGTCACGATACGCATCTGGTTTTCCTTGCCGTACTGCTTCACCTCGGAGCTGATCGACGAAGCGTCGGCATCGGCGAACTGCGCGAAAGCCGTCTCGACGCTCTGGCGAACCTCTTCGGCCGAAACCGGCTTGTCGAAGCGCACGACGTAGGCACGGCCGCCCGTAAACTCGGCGCCGAGGTTCAGACCGCGGGCGAAGAACGAGATGCACGACAGGACCATCAGGATGCCGACGACCGAATAGGAGATCTTGCGCAGGCGGATGAAATCGATGCGCGTGTTATTGAGGAAATTCTCCGACCACTTGCGCGAGAAGGAGATGTTGCCCCACTTGGAGACGATCCACTCGATCAGCAGGCGCGTGATGAAGATGGCGCAGAAGAACGACGTGATGATACCGATGATAAGGGTCGTGGCGAAGCCCTGAACGGGACCGTTACCGAAGATGAACAGCACGATACCCGTGATGATCGTCGTCAGGTTACCGTCGATGATGGCCGAATAGGCTTTCGAGAAACCGTCCTTGATGGCCAGCGAAAGACCCTTGCCGCCGCGAAGCTCCTCCTTGATACGTTCGTAGATGATGACGTTCGCATCGACGGCCATACCCATCGTCAGCACGATACCCGCGATACCCGGAAGGGTCAGCACGGCGCCGAACGAGACGAGCACGCCCATCAGCAGGAAGACGTTGGTAAGCAGCGCGATGTCGGACATCCAGCCCGCGGTCTTGTAGAACAGGCCCATGTAGAGCAGCACGAGGATGAAGGCCAGCACGAACGAAATCATACCGGCGTTAATCGACTCCTGACCCAGCGAAGGACCTACGACGGCCTCCTGGATGATTTTGGCGGGAGCGGGAACCTTACCCGAGTTGAGCACGTTGGCAAGGTCGGTGGCCTCCTGCATGGTGAAATCACCGGTGATCTGCGACTGGCCCTTGTCGATCTTCGAGTTGACGCGGGGAGCCGAATAAACGTAACCGTCGAGAACGATGGCGATGCATTTGCCGATGTTCTCGCCCGTCATGCGGGCCCACTCGGAGGTACCCTCGGCATTCATGGTCATCGAAACCTCGGCCGTAGCGCCGCGCTGGGCGTACTGTCCGGTGGCCTCCGTAACGACCGAACCGTCGAGCGGAGCCTTGCCGTCGGGCGTCGAAACCCGGATGGCGTAGAGGTAGAAGCGGCCGTCGATCTTGTCGTCGCCCTTGACGCCCCATTTGAACAGGATGTCGGCGGGGAACAGCTCACGCACGGCGGGCTGGGCGAGGTATTCGTTCACGGCAGCCATATCGGCCTTGTAGGCGGCGCCGATGGCGGCACCTCCGGCGAAACCGGGATCGAGAATGGCAAAGAGCGGGTTCTGCGCACGGTCGTAGCGGCCCGTATGGGCAGCGGTCTCGGCCGTGGCGGTCGAATCGGCGGCGCCGACCTCGGCGATCAGGCTTCCGGCCTCGGCGGCAGGCGTCTCGGCAACGGCAGCGGCCTCGGCGGATGCCGTCTCAGGCTCCGTCGAAACGGGGGCCTGGGCCAGTTCGGCCTTGATGAGTTTGTCGGCAGCGACCAGCGTCGGCAGCACCTCGTTGGCATCGTAAGTGGTCCAGAACTCCAGCGAAGCGGTACCCTGCAGCAGGTCGCGGACGCGCTGCGGCTCCTTCACACCCGGAAGCTCGACCAGAATGCGGTGCGAGTTGGGCAGGCGCACGATGTTGGGCTGCGTAACGCCGAAGCGGTCGATACGGCTGCGCAGGACGTTGAACGACGCGCCGATGGCGGCTTCGGTCTCCTTGTTCAGAATCTTTTCGACATCGGCGTTCGAACTCTCCAGCGTGATGTCCTTCCGGTCGGGGCTCACGAAAATCTCCGCGATGGGACGACCGTTCGAAAGACGCGCATAAGCCTTGGCGAAATCGCCGATATAATCGCTCGAGGTACCCTGCTTCAGCGCCTCGTTCGCCTCGGCGATGGCCTGCACGAAGGCGGGGTCGTTCTGGCTGTCACCGGCGAGCGCCTTGATGACATCCTCGACCTGCACCTCCAACATGACGTTCATACCGCCCTTGAGGTCGAGACCCAGGTTCAGCTCCTTCTCCTTGCACTCCTTGTAAGTGAACTTACGGAAGCCCAGGTTGTAAACCGACAGGTTCTGCACCGAATCGAGGTAATGCTGCTCGGCCTCGGCCTGCTGGTCGAGGGGGAACTGCGCGGCATACGCAGCCGCCTTCTTCTCTACGCCACGCGTTTTGAACGTAAACGAGAGCTGGTAAACACACGCGAGGGCCAGCAGGACCGCGATGAGTTTAATGAAACCTTTACTTTGCATTTGGATGAAAAATAGTTGTTATTATTTGTTGTATTTCTTGTCATTACGCATAATAGCACGCAAAGATAGGAAAAAAGAATTAAATAACGCGGCTTCGGCGGCAGGAAATTGGCCATAATATGCAAAAATATCGTCCGGAAGGTCCCGCCGGACCCGCATTACGGCGTCTTCGAGCCGCCGGATTCAGCATCGGCAATCCCTCTGAATCTCCCCTAAAAAAGGGTGACTCGGATTCGGCGGCAGGAAATTGGAACCAAACGGCAAAAAATGCGTATTTTTGACCCTGCATGGCAAAATACCCGGAATACAAATACCACCTCGCGGCACTGTTCACCGTAGCCGTGTGGGGCGCGACGTTCGTCTCGACCAAAGTGCTGATAGCAAACTCGCTGACCCCGGCAGAGATATTCTTCCTGCGCTTCGCGCTGGCCTATGCCTGCATCTGGCCGCTTGCCCGCAAACGCCTGTGGGCCGAGAACCTGCGCGACGAACTGCTGCTCGCGGCAGCCGGACTGAGCGGCGGGTCGCTCTATTTCCTCACCGAGAACATCGCCCTGGAGTACGCTCCGGCCTCGAACGTGTCGCTGATCGTCTGCACGGCCCCCGTATGGACCGCCGTGGTGATGAGTCTCGTCTACCGCGGCGAGAGGATGTCCCGGCGGCAGATCGCCGGATCGGCGCTGGCTTTCGCGGGGATGGTGCTCGTGGTCCTCAACGGCCATTTCGTGCTGCACCTCTCGCCGAGGGGCGATCTACTGGCGCTGTCGGCGGCGCTGCTATGGATGGTCTATTCGCTGGTCATCAAGCGCATCGGAGGACGCTACCCCGCCATCTTCATCACCCGGAAGGTCTTTTTCTACGGCCTCGTGACGATACTCCCGGTCTTTGCCGTCCGGCCTTTCGCCGTGGAATGGGAGGTGCTCGCGCGTCCCGTGGTGTGGGGCAACCTGCTGTTTCTGGGAGTAGTCGCCTCGATGCTCTGCTACCTGCTCTGGAACGCCGCGATGCACCGTCTGGGAGCCGTGCGCACGACCAACTACATCTACATCAACCCGCTGGTGACGATCGTCACGGCGGCGCTCTGCATCGGCGAGCGCATCACACCCGCGGCGCTGATCGGGGCGGCTGTGATCCTCTACGGTATGTACCGGGCGGAACGACCGGCGGCTTAGTGAACCATTTTCAGGCCGACGATGCCGATGAAAACCAGCGAGAGAAAGAACATCCGCCAGAAAGTCACGGCGTCGTGGAAAAAGACGATGCCGAGAATCACGGTCCCCATGCCTCCGATGCCCGTCCAGATCATGTAGGCCGTGCCCATCGGGATCGTCTTCTGAGCGATGTACAGCAGCCAGCCGCTCACGCCCATCGAAACGACAGCCAGAGCCAGAAAAAGGAGATGATAGCGCGGATTGAGGTTCGCCAGTTTGAAACCCAGCGGCCACCCCATCTCGAAAAGTCCCGCCAGAATCAGGTATAACCAAGCCATCGGAAACCGTTTTTTGTTGGCGAAGATAGCAAATTTTACGTCCCGGGCAAAAACGGGCAAAAAAAGAGCGCGGCACCGTTTCCGGAACCGCGCTCTTCGCGTTATGATTGGCGGGGGTTCTCCCCGGAGGTTTTATTTCACCTCTTCGAATTCCACGTCCTCAGGCTGTCCGTCGCTGCCGCCGCCCTGCTGGCCGCCGGCGTTCGACTGCGACTGCTGACCGGCATCGGCACCCGGCTGCGCACCGCCCTGAGCCTGCTGCTGGGCCGCATAGATGTCCTGCGAAGCGGCCTGCCAAGCGGCGTTCAGCTCGGCCATCGCGGTGTCGATGGCGGCCACGTCGGCGTTCTTGTGCGCCTCCTTCAGCTTGGCCAGAGCACCCTCGATGGCGGCCTTCTTGTCGGCGGGCAGCTTGTCGCCGTACTCCGAGAGCTGCTTCTCGGTCGAGAAGATATTCGAGTCGGCGGCGTTGATCTTGTCGATACGCTCCTTCTCGGCCTTGTCTTTCTCCTCGTTGGCCTTCGCCTCGTCGCGCATCCGCTGAATCTCCTGCTCGGTAAGTCCCGACGAAGCCTCGATGCGGATCTTCTGCTCCTTGCCCGTGCCCTTGTCCTTGGCCGAGACGTTCAGAATGCCGTTGGCGTCGATGTCGAACGTAACCTCGATCTGCGGCACGCCGCGCGGTGCGGCGGGAATGCCGTCGAGGTGGAAGCGGCCGATAGACTTGTTGTCGCGGGCCAGCGGACGCTCGCCCTGGCAAACGTTGATCTCAACCGAAGGCTGGTTGTCGGCAGCCGTCGAGAAGGTCTCCGACTTGCGCGTCGGGATGGTCGTGTTGGCGTCGATGAGCTTCGTCATCACACCGCCCAGGGTCTCGATACCCAGCGACAGCGGCGTAACGTCCAGCAGCAGCACGTCCTTCACCTCGCCCGTGAGCACGCCGCCCTGGATGGCCGCGCCGATAGCCACGACCTCGTCGGGGTTCACCGAACGGTTCGGGGTCTTGCCGAAGAACTCCTCGACGATCTTCTGGATCGCGGGAATACGCGTCGAACCGCCCACGAGAATCACCTCGTCGATCTGCGATGCCTCCAGACCCGCGTCGCGCAGGGCCAGTTTGCAAGGCTCGATGGTCTTGCGGATCAGGTGGTCGCACAGCTGCTCGAACTTGGCGCGGGTGAGCGTCATCACAAGGTGCTGCGGAATGCCGTTGACGGGCATGATATACGGAAGGTTGATCTCCGTCGACGACGAGGACGACAGCTCGATCTTCGCCTTCTCGGCAGCCTCCTTCAGACGCTGCAGGGCCATCGGGTCCTGACGCAGGTCGATCTGGTGCTCGGCCTTGAACGCCTCGGCCATGTAGTCGATCAGCACGTGGTCGAAATCGTCGCCGCCCAGGTGCGTGTCGCCGTTGGTGGATTTCACCTCGAAGACGCCGTCGCCCAGCTCGAGAATCGAAATATCGAACGTACCGCCGCCGAGGTCATACACGGCGACCTTCATATCCTTACCCTGCTTGTCCATGCCGTAAGCCAGCGCTGCGGCCGTAGGCTCGTTGATGATACGGCGCACCTTCAGGCCCGCGATCTCACCGGCCTCCTTCGTGGCCTGACGCTGCGAGTCGGAGAAATAGGCCGGAACCGTGATGACGGCCTCCGAAACCTCCTGACCCAGGTAATCCTCGGCCGTCTTCTTCATCTTCTGCAGGATGATGGCCGAAATCTCCTGCGGCGTGTACTGCCGTCCGTCGATGTCCACACGCGGGGTGTTGTTGTCGCCCTTGACAATCGCATAGGGAGCTCGCGCGATGTCGGCCGAAACCTTGTCGTAAGCCTCACCCATGAAACGCTTGATCGAGAAGACCGTGCGCTTGGGGTTGGTAATCGCCTGACGCTTGGCGGGGTCGCCCACCTTACGCTCGCCCTCGGCCGTGAATGCCACGACGGAAGGAGTCGTGCGGTGTCCCTCGGAGTTGGGGATTACTACGGGCTCGTTGCCCTCCATCACTGCTACGCAGGAGTTCGTGGTTCCTAAGTCAATACCAATAATCTTTGCCATAATCGTTAAATATGTTTTAATTGTTATTCATTTCCGTTTCGTATCCCGGTCCTGCCTTTCCGACTCCGGCCGCGGGTTACGCCCGGAATTTGAACAAAGGTCGTACCAATCGGCAATCCCTGCCAAATTGTCAGCCCATTGGCAGAAAGAATGCCATGCGCCGAGTCCCTGCACGGCATTTTGTCACCCGGCTAAGAGCCGGGCTTTAGGGTGCGAGGGTCTGCCGCAACGCTCTCCATCCGGTTCTGCGTTCCATCCGCTTAAAAAGCGGTTTTTAAAATGGATCGAGGCGGGGAGCGGATTCCGATATGCAAAAGCCTACCGCAGCCCTTAAATCCCGGCTCTTAGCCGGGCGGGATATACAAATGTATTTCCCGTTCGGCTCGGACAAGGCAGGGCGAAAGATGCCCGCGAGAATCAAAAATAAAAAGGGCCTGCTCGATGCAGGCCCTTCCCCGGCGGATGCCGGACAAAATCGCTATAACTTACTACTCGCTCAGGATACGCATTGCAACGTCGAGAATCGTCGTGTCGTCCAATGTGACGACGCCCCCGTCCGGACCCGCTTCGAAATGCACGCCGACGCACTCTTTTGCCTCGTGCTTGCCTCCGAAATAATTCCGGACTGTGTCTACATCGATTCCCAATTCATCTGCAATGCGTTGCGAGCTGCCGCTGGGCAGCCGGTCCTTGATACGTCGCAACTCGTTAAATGTGATAATCATATCCCTTGATTTTTTGGTTGATAATTCTGCACAACTAAGTTAGTACAATTTTGCGTAATTGCAAAATTTCTGCCTGAAAAAGTGCAATTAAAATGAAACATGCGCTAAAAAGAACGAAACACCCTCCGAGGCAAAAGAAAAACCCCGCCGAAGCAGGGTTTTCCGTAATTTGAAACCGTTGTGCCACACGCGGATCAATCCTCCGCAGGCTCGATGTAGAACTGATAGACCAGCGGTGCGAAAGAGGGAATTTCCGTCGTCACGGTCGTCGTGGTCGAGGTATCGTCCGTCGATCCGTAATCGTAGCCGTAGCCGCCGTAATAACCGCCGCCGTAACCGCCGTATCCGTAGTAATCGCCGTAATAGCCGCCGTAATAGCCGCTGTTGCCGTAATAATCCTGCGAATAATTCAGGTAGTTCAGGTAATCGTAGTAGCTCGACGAATAACCGTTACCGTTGCCCGACGACGACGAGCTTCCGCTCCTGCCATTCGTACCATAAGCGTTGGTCGAGGTAGTGACAAAAGCCGCCCACTGGCCGTACCGCAGGTTGGGCACCGTATAGTACCAGGCCGTAAGATCGCCGCCGTCTTCCGGCTTGTAGGATTTCGCCGAACCCTCGGTATAATTGCCCGCACCGTAGATAATCTCTTTCACCTCGTCGATATTCGTGTCGAAAATGAAACCGTCGAGGAAACGGCCGATATACCAGATTTTGGCCGTACCGTCGAGTCCGACCGAGTCCGATTTGAGTTTATCGACACCTTCATAGGCTTTGTAGTCGTCGCCCTTGCCGTGGAAACGTTCTTTCAGCGCTTCGGCAATCTTTACCTCCAATGCGGACATATCGTCCATGTTGTAAGGTTCATAACCGACATTGTACGCCTTGTTATCGACTTTATTTTCGGCATCGGTAAAATTGAACGTAAATTGGTCTCCCTTGTCCGTTTTCGCAGGGTTATACTTGACATTGACATAGAGCTGCGCCACGGTGTCGCAGGCGCTTACCCACCGCACATCATCACGATTGTACGGATGTTTTTCATCCTCGGGATCGGTCGGGCGTTTTTCGGTACCGTCTTCGCCGTCCTTGGTGTACATCACCATCCCGCCGTTCTCCTTGGCGAATGCGTCGACCAACGAACCTTCGGCCGCCAGCGGGTTTTTATCGATGCCGACGACCTCCATCTCCATGATAAGGGGGCGCTTGGCGCTGAGCGAATACTGCCCCTCGTAACCGCCGTCACCGCTCACGCCGACGGAGCCGACGACACGCGAAGGCATATAGATACGCACCTTGGTACCCTCACGCAGGAGAAATTCCTGATCGAGTCCCTTTTTATCCGCGTAATCCTTACCCAGATACAGCGTATTGCGCATGGCCAGGTAAGTGCCTTCCATCAGGCCGGAGTTCGCAGTACCGCAATAGCGGTAATACGGCACGTAATGGGTATATTTGGTAAAGGTATTGAGCTGTTTGGCCTCTCCGGCACGGCGTGTGAGGGCGATGTTGCCGTTCAGGTCGCGGCCCGAGAAATCGAATTTCACCCAGCAGATCGTATCGTTCACGGGTTTGGCATCGGCCTTGCCGGGCTCGAGCACATCGACGTAATAGCCGCCCTCGGACTGCAAATTTTCCAACAATTCGGGGTGCTTCTGCGTCATATACGCCTCGAGGGCCTGGTCCTCGAATTTATCGTACGACTCGGTCTGCTCTTTGGCACAGGAGGCCAGCAGCACGATGCAGGCTGCCGGGAGGTACAGAAAACGGGTGATCAATTTCATATTTTGTTAAACGGTTCTTTTTTCGGGTTTGTTTATTCGACGGATTCGACCCTGAAATACCACGCGACCGGGCTTTCCCGCGGAATCGTCGTGAAATATTTGTCGCCGAAAGCCTCGTTGTAAGTCATGTAGGACTCGACATCGTCTCCCTCGCGACAACCAAGTAACGCATGCCAAAGCCCTTTTAGTATGTCGCCGCGCATATCGATCGTCCGCGGTTCGAACGACCACGCTCCGGGCGTCAGCCCCATATCCTCATAAGCCGCCTGCAGCAGCGGATCGTTCGAGTAGAACGGGAACGTGGAATCCGTGATGTTCGAATAGCTGAAGACATAGGCCCGGAAGGTGATGGTGACTTTCGACGAAGCCGTCACCTCCGGATAACTCTCGCGGTTGGGGCGGTAATAATTGACGATATACCGATAAACCGTGCTGCCCGCGGTGGTGTAGAAAGGCAGCTGCCCGTCCTCGTCGACCGAAGCCTCGGGAATGAGTGCCGGGGAGTGGGTCTTCTCCAGGTAGGAGACGAGCTTTTCGCGCTGCTCGGGAAGGATGTCCTTCTCGTCGGAACAGCTGCAGAACAGCACGGGCAGGGCCACGCCCAACAGGATGATAAGTCGTTTCATTGGCATACAATCGTGCAAATTTACACAAAACAATCCGATTTACGAACAAGAAACGAAAAAAAACGTCCGCTCGGCATACCGGCGGACAAAAAAAAGAGGACGAACCGGAGCCCCGGCTGTCATTTACGTCTGTAATAATCCCTGTGCGGGTCTTTGAGGCGCTGCAGTTTACGCTGCTTCCAGGCATAGATAAGCATCGTAAACACGATACCGGCGACAATGACGCCAAAGAGTATAAAAATAAATCCGACAGGAATCCCTTCCATAAAACTTAAAATAGGTGAGGCAAAACATTTTGATTAGGCGGTGCAAATATAGCACAAATAATCTGCCAAACCAAGGGGGGGGGGAAATTCTGGGACTCTTTTTGCAAAAAGAACCTTTCAGTACACCATTCGGACTTTTCGGACTACAGGCGTTTGAGCGCCGCACGGATCAACTCCTCGACCGAAGCCCGCGGCAGTTCGCGCATCACGCCTCGCAGGACCTTCTCGGCGGCAGCGCGGGCGAAGCCCAGCATGACCAGCGCGGCGAGGGCCTCGTCGAAACTCCCTCCGTCGGCCCCGGCGAGGGGCGCATCGCCGGCATCGGCACCCAGCACGGCGAGTTTGCCGCTCAGCTCGACGATGATCTTCTGCGCCGTCTTGAGGCCCAGTCCCTTGACGTTCTTCAGCAGCACGGCGTTGCCCGAGGTGATGATGCCCTGCAGTTCGTGCGGCGAGTAGGTCGAAAGGATCATGCGGGCTGTGTTGCCGCCCACGCCCGAGACGCTGATCAGCAGGCGGAACACCTCGCGTTCGACCTTCGTCGAGAATCCGTAGAGCAGCTGGGCGTCCTCGCGCACGACGTAGTGCACGTAGAGTTTGGCCTCGGAGGCGTGCTCGACGGCGGCATAGGTTTCGAGCGAAATATGGAGGTAGTAGCCTACCCCGCCGGCATCGATAACGGCATAAGCGGGAGCGACTTCGGCGACGGCGCCTTTGATGTATTCGTACATGAAAATCAAAATTTAATGCGGGTTGGGCAAAAGTAAAGATTTTTTTTTACCTTTGTGACTCAAACGCAGAATAATTAACTTTTCAAATAGAAAAACGACATGAAAAAAACTCTTTTTCCGGCGCTGGCTGCGGCTCTCGTCCTTGCGGCCTGCGGCACGAAAACCGCAGAGCAGACCGCAACCGCGGCTGAAACGGTAGCACAGCAGGTTGTTTCGAGCGACATCGCTTACGTTCAGGTCGAAGCCGTGCTGGCGCAGTCCGACCTCTACAAGACCGAAGGCGCAGCGCTCCAGGAGAAGACCGAAAAGGCGCAGAAGAGCTGGGCACAGCGCGAAAAGGGACTCCAGGCCGAGGCCGCGCAGCTGCAGGAGAAATACCAGAAGGGACTCATCACCTCGCGCGACGCGCAGACCCAGCAGGAGAACATCCAGAAAAAGGCAGCTTCCTATCAGACCAACGCCCAGAAGGAGGCCCAGACGCTCGACGAGGAGAATTACGTGTTCACCAACCGCGCCCAGGACCTGCTCCAGCGTGCCGTGCAGGAGATCAACGCCGACAAGAAATACAAACTGATCATCAACGCCACGGCGCTCATCGACGCCGATACGACGCTCAACATCACCCCCGTCGTGCTGGCGAAGGTCAATGAACTCTACGCTGCGGACAAAAAAGCCGAGAAGAAATAACTCCGCCCGCGGAAAATCTGAATACCGGCTTCCCCGCAAAGCGGAAGCCGGTATTTTTTGGTGCCGTAACGGCACTTATAGGAGGTCGGAAGGTTTTACCCAACCGGATACTATTCGGTTTTGGTATCGGCTGACTTTTTTGGTGCCGTAACGGCACTTTTAGGGGGTCGGAAGGTTTTGCCCAACCGGATGCGATTCGGTTTTGGTATCGGCTGACTTTTTTGTATCTTTGCGAACGACTAATTAATAACGCCGACAAACAATGGGATTCGTTCCGTTCACATTCGTCGATTTCATCGACATCATCCTGGTTGCCGTCATCATGTACTGGATATACCGCATGACCAAAGGCACCAATGCGCCGTATATCCTCTCGGGGATCATCGCCGTCTACCTGCTGTGGGTGGTCGTGCGGGCATTGAACATGGAGTTGTTGTCGACCATCCTCGGGCAGCTGATCTCGGTGGGAGCCATCGCGCTGATCATCGTCTTCCAGCCCGAACTGCGGCGGTTCCTGCAGATGATCGGCATGCGCCAGAAGCATTTCAATTTCATCTCGCGCATCTTCTCGACCGGTGAGGACACCGTGCAGACCAACGTCGTGCCGATCGTCACGGCCTGCCGCGAAATGTCGGACACCAAGACCGGGGCGCTGATCGTCATCGGCCAGCAGAGCGACCTGCGGCTGATTGCCGAAGGCGGCATCGCCCTCGACGCCAAGGTCTCGACATCGCTTCTGAAGAACATTTTCTTCAAGAACGCCCCCCTGCACGACGGCGCCGTGCTGATAGAGGGCGACCGGATCGTGGCGGCCAAGTGCATCCTCCCGGTGACGCAGAGCGACGTTCCCAAGTCGTTCGGCACGCGCCACCGCGCGGCAATCGGCATGAGCGAGATTTCGGACGCCATCATCGTGGTCGTATCCGAGGAGACGGGCGACATCTCGATTGCACAGGGCGGCGAAATCCGCCTGAACATCGACCCCGTGCGGCTGCAGCAGACCCTGCAGCGATACCTGACGATCAATTCGCGCAAACGCTCGAAAAAAGAGGTCGCCGAATAGCCACCGCCGGCGTAAGACGCCGAATTTAAGAGCGACGGAAGGTCTTCACGCTTACCATCCCGTTCCGCGCTCCCGCAACAGCCCAAAATACCCAAAACATAAATTATGCTTTACCCGTCCCAAACGGCCCGCCTCGCACTACGTGCATGGCGGGAGGAAGACCAGCCGGCTTTCGCCGCCATAAACGCCGATGAGCGGGTTATGGAGTTTTTCCCCGCACCGCTGACGGATGCGGAATCCCAGGCCCTGATGGGCCGTATCCGCGACGAATTCTCAACCGAGGGATTCGGCGCCTACGCCGTGGAACGCCTTTCCGACGGCGAATTGCTGGGCTTCGCCGGACTGCACCGCGTGACCTACTCCGGCGGCATGGAAGGCCAGGTGGAGATACTCTGGCGCCTGCGTCAGGATGCCTGGGGGCAGGGATATGCCACCGAGGCGGCCCGGGCCTGCATCGAACACGCCGCGAAACTCGGCATCCCGGAGCTTATCGCCTTCACCTATGTCGGGAACCAACGCTCGCTGAACGTGATGAAGAAGCTCGGCATGGAGTGCATCGGGGAGTTCGACCACCCCGGTCTGCCGGAGGGACATCCCCTGCGGAGGCACGCCCTCTACTTCATCCGGACCGAATAACGAAAAAGTCCGCGACCCTTCGGGGCCGCGGACTTTTCGTTTACAGAGGCGGAATCACTTCAGCTCGAAGGCCGCCGTGCCGCGGATGTCGTCCGAAGCGGCGCCCACATAGGCCGTGAAGGCGCCCGGTTCGGCAACCCACACGCCCCGTGCGTCGTCATAGTATTGCAGCATATCGGGCGTGATCTCGAAAGTAACAGTTTGCGTTTGCCCGGGGTCCAAAGCTATTTTCTGAAATCCTTTCAGCTCCTTCACCGGGCGCGGCAGCGACGACTCCTCGTCGCCGATATAGAGCTGCACCACCTCGGAGCCCGGACGCAAACCCGTGTTGGTCACATCGGCCGAAACCCGGATGCGGCCGTTCGCCGCGAGCGTCGTGCGGTCGGCTTGCACATTGGCAATGTCGAACGTCGTGTAGCTCAGGCCGTGGCCGAAGGCGAACAGCGGTTCGAGCTGCTCCTTGTCGTGCCAGCGGTAGCCCACGAAGATGCCCTCGTTGTAGGTAACCTTGTCCGTACCGGGGTATTCGCCCAGCGCATGGGCGCTGTTGTCCTCCAGACGCACCGGGAAGGTGAAGGGCAGTTTGCCCGAGGGGTTCACGGTCCCGAACACCACGTCGGCCAGCGCATTGCCCGCCTCCGAACCCGAGAACCACGCCTCCAGCACCGCCGGAACGCGCCCGATCCACGGCATCGCCACGGCGTTGCCCGAGACGATCACCATCGCCAGATTGGGATTGGCTTCGGCCAGCGCTTCGATCACCCGGTCCTGTGCATACGGCAGGCCGTACTGCAGGCGGTCGGCGCCCTCGCAGTCCTGATGATCGCTCTTGTTCAGTCCGCCGACGAAAATCACGGCGTCGGCCTTGCGGGCCGCGGCAACGGCATCGGCAATGAGCTGAGCCTCGGAACGCTTCTCCGAAAGATCCTGACCCGTCTTCACGCCGTTGTAGTCGCCCGTCACGTCGCCGACATAGCCGCGCTCGTAAATCACCTCGGCCTTGCCGTCCGCGGCGGCGCGGATGCCCTCCAGCGGCGTGTATTCGTGCTGCACCTTCAGCGACGACGAACCGCCGCCGACGGTCATCATCTTAATCGCATTCTCACCCACCACGGCAATGGTTCTGGCTTTCGCAAGGTCGATCGGCAGCACTCCGCCGTCGTTCTTCAGCAGCACCATGCCCTCGCCTGCAATGCGGCGTGCGGCAGCCAGGTGTTCGGGAGAGTTCATCGACCCGAAAGGCTTCTGCGTGTTCATCGCCGTGCGGAAAATCAGCTTCAGCACACGGCGCACCTTGTCGTCGAGCGTCGCGGTCGAAGCCTCGCCCTTGCGCAGCATGTCGAGGTAGGGAGCCGCCAGGTAATAGTTGTCATAGGCATTGCTGGCGCCCCAGCTCAGGCCGTCGGTCCACGACCCGAACTCCATGTCGAGGCCGTTCTCGGCGGCCTGCTTCGTGTCGTGCGTACCGCCCCAGTCGGAGACGACCACGCCGTCAAACGCCCAGTCGCGTTTGAGGATGTCGTTCAGCAGATACTGGTTGTGACAGCAATACTCGCCTTTATACTTATTGTAGGCACCCATGACGGCCCAGGCGCCGCCCTCGTGGACGGCCGCTTTGAACGCCGGAAGGTAAATCTCGTACAGCGCCCGGTCATCGACATCGACATCGATGCCGTGGCGGTGCTCCTCCTGATTGTTCAGCGCGAAATGCTTGACACAGGCGGCGACGCCGTTTTTCTGCACCTCTTGAATATAAGGCACCACCATCCGCGAGGAGAGGAAGGGGTCTTCGCCCATATACTCGAAATTGCGGCCGTTCAGCGGCGTGCGGTAGATGTTCACGCCGGGGCCCAGCAGGATGTCCTTTTCGCGGTAGCGGGCCTCCTCGCCGATGGATTTGCCGTAGAGGGCCGACATCGCGGGATTCCACGTCGCGGCGAGGCACGTCAGCGCCGGAAAGGCCGTGCAGGAGTCGTTCGTCCATCCGGCCTGCTCCCACTCGTCCCAAAGGACCTCGGGGCGGATGCCGTGGGGACCGTCGGTGCACCACACCTCGGGGATGCCGAGGCGCGGAACTCCCGCCGACGAGAATTTCGACTGTGCGTGCAGGACGGCGACCTTCTCTTCGAGGGTCATGCGCGAGAGGGCGTCCTCGACACGTTTTTCAAGGGGCTGCGATTCGTCGAGATAGACGGCAACGCCGCTCCGGGGCTGCTGGCCGCCGCCGCAGGCGACCGCCGCCAGCGAGCATAGCACGGCGAAGCCCTTTATCAGGTTATTCTTTGACATTGGAATAAAATGTTTGTTTAGTTTGTACGCGGAGTGCGCAGTCCGGAGGCTGCGCACTTCGCATACAAAGATAATGATTATTTCTTAACGAACGACACCACACCGTTGTCGCGTCCTGCACTCAGATCGATCGTCAGTTCGTAGACGGCACCCTGCTCAAGCGGATCTCCGGCAAGGCCCAAATTGCCGTCGACCTTCAGCAAACCGCCTTGAATCGTCGGATTCGACATCTCACCGCCCCAGCCGTGCTGGAAGAAATATTTCATCGAAATATAGTCGGTGCGGAAATAGTCGCCGATCGAAGAGCCTTTTTCGGGACCTGCCTTACCCGTCAGCCGGTATTTCATCGGCTCGACCTCGGGCATGCAGTAGATGTTGGTGAACGGGTCGAAACCGAACTGATAGTCCATCGACGGGGCGCCCACGCCCCAGCCCATGAGCCAGATTCCGCCCGAACCGTCGGCCTCCGTCGTGGCGTAACCGCCGTCGGCCGTGATCCGGTAGCAGCGGATGAAGCGGTCGGCGAGATTGGCCAGGATGCGGTAGTGTCCGGCAACGGGAATGAAGCTAACGGTCGTTCCGCTGACCGAAAAATAGTTGTCGTCGATCCATGCCGGGGTGAATGCATCCGCACCGCTGAAGGTCAGCGTCTGGCCCTGCGTCAGGTCGAGGTCCACCTGGTAGTTATCCGCATCGATCTGGGTCATCGCCGTCCCGTTGACGGCAATGTCGGCGGGCGGAAGCGGCTGCTCACCCACTTTCTCGACGGTCAGCACCGCGGCCATCGTGCCGCCCGAAACGTCTATCGTGAAGCAGTAGATACCGCCCAGGTCGAGCGTCTTGCCCTCGGCAAGCCCCAGGTTGCCGCTGTCGGAAATCTCGATCAGATCGCTGGTCGTGGTCAGGACGCCATAGGGATTGGCGAACGCGGCATCCGTCTTACCCAGGAATTCGCCCTTGTCCCAGTCCTTCGGCCAGAAGAACTTGAAATCGAAGCTCGAAGCGTTGATAGAAACGCCGGCCACCAGCGAGATCTGGAATTTCTTGTCCGCAACGCGGGCCAGACACAGGCCCGTGGAGCCCATATCCCAACCATCGCCGTTCTTGATGACGGGTTTGCCGATGCCGGCTCCGACCGTCCAGATCGCATTGCCCGAACCGTCGGCGGCGAGCGACGCATACTCCGTGGCCGACTGCATGGCCTCGATACGCAGGAAGCTGTATTTGAAATTGGCCGTCACCTTGTACATGCCCGTCATCGGCAGGAACGTCAGCGTCTCGGGGTTCGATTCGTCGGCCCGCTCGAAATAGTCGCGGTCGACATCCCAGTCGGCGAAATCCCCGACGCCCGTCAGCGTGTAGGTCTGGTTCTGCGTCAGCGTGGTGACGATGCTGTAATTGTCGTTGTCGACCATCGTCATCTCCGCATCGTTGAAGAGCAGCTTGATGAAGGGCGAACCCTCGAAGGTCTTCAGGTTGAACGTAATCGTAAATTCCCCGGCATTCGAATTGGCGAAGGGAATCGGCTCGGTCGAGTCGGAGACGATGCCGCCCTGCTCGGCGTCGTAGCCGAACGTCACCACCGAACCCAGTCCGTCGAGGTCGGGCGTCGAGATGTAACCCTGCGGCTTCTGCGGGAAATCGGCCGTCACGGCGTATTCATAGTCGTTGCCCGTGGGTTCCATGCGGTACTCCTGCTCGTCGAGCACGAAAGTCAGGTGGTCGGGCTTGGGCCGCGAGACGTTCAGCAGCCGCTCGACGGTGGTCAGTCCGAAGCGGACGTTCTGTCCCACGAGGCGCAGCGTGGCCTCACCGTCGGGAACGTTCTTGTAGAAGGGTATCGTCACGGTGCCCGAATAGGTGCCGTTCTCCTTGGTGCGGATCACCTCCTCGGCGACCATCTCGTCGTCGAAAAAGACCTGCGCCTTGAGCGTCGAGAGCGCATAGCGGTCGGTCATCGTCGCCTCGAAGCCGACTTTGCCGCCGAAGAGGGCCGAAGCGTCGGACGAAACAGCCGTCAGCTCGGGACCGATGTCGGTGGTGAGCAGTTCGGGATCGTCCTGGCACGCCGTCGTGCAGGCCGCGGCGAACAGCGACAATGCGATATATTTCAGCGTTTTCATGTTCTGCGAATTTTAAAGGTTAGTTTTCGGCCGCGGCGCCCCAGCGGAACGAGGCGATGGACTTGGCCGGGATGGTGTATTTGAACGAACGGTCGGCACTTTCGTACACGGCGACGGTCTGCTCGGAGGCGTTCTTGTTGAGCGCCACGAAGGCCTTCGATCCGTCGGGATTGGCGAATGCCAGGTACGTCAGGCCCGGGGCCGTGTAGCCCGACGTGCCGATGCGCACGGCTCCCGGCTGAATGACCTTGGCACACTGTGCCAGGTCGTAGTAGTGGCTGTTGTACTTGAGCGTCTTGTAGTCCGACGAGCTGATCTCGATGGCTCCGTAGCAGGTCGTACAGCCGCCCGGACGGTTGGGAGCGCCCTTGTCGTCGAGCATCAGGTTCCACAGCAGCACGCCCTTGCCCATGCGGCTCAGCGTTCCGAGGAAAATCGACTCGAAATCGTCGATCACGCAGCTCTCGAAATTGTAGTTCCACGTGCCGATCGAAGCCTCGGTAAAGTAGATCGACTTGTCGGGAGCCGCCGAGAGGATGTTGTCCAGCTCGGTCACCGAACCGCCGTAGTTGTGCCACGCCGAACCGTCGACCCACTGCGACGCATCGTCGTCGGCGTAGATGTTGAGCGGGTAGCTCTGCTGTCCGGCGGTGTTGTCGTAGTCGTAATTGTGGTCGTAGCAGAGAATCTTGGTCTTGATACCCGCCTTCTGGAACGCCGGGCCGAGCTTCTTGACGAAGGCCAGCTGGTCCTGCCACGGCATGTAGAGCGACATCGAATTGCCGTGGTTCAGCGGCTCGTTCTGCATCGTGATGGCGTGGATCGGGAAGCCGTTCTCCTCCATCTCGCTCACCCACTGCACGAAATACTCGGCATAGTCGTCGTAATAGGCGGGATTCAGGCGCCCGCTGGTCCACGAGTCATAGGGTATCGAAGGATTGGCGACCGTGCCTTTCATCCATTTGGGGCACGACCACGGCGAACCCATGATCTTGACCGCGGGATTGATCTCCAGAATCTCTTTCAGGACGGGGAAGATTCCCTCCTTCTCCACGGCCGGAATGGCGAAGAACTCGATGTCCTCCTGGTCGCAGCAGGTGTATTCGTCCATCGAAAAGTCCGAACCGCCGATATGCACGCGGATAAAGCTGAATCCGGCGCCGGTCTCCGGGTCGAAGCACTTTTTGAGAATCGCCGTGCGGTCGGCCTGCGACATCTTCAGCAGGTTGTAGCACGTGGCGCCCGTTATGGCCGGGCCGAAGCCGTCGATGGTCTGATAGGTCGTCGCGGGCTCGAGCGCCACCCGGTAGGGCGACATCGAGACCTTCGAATAGGAGAGCCCCTCCTCCGCGAACAGCCGGTTGCCGTTGGCCGAAGTGACGTAGGCAAGGACATCCCCCGTAACAGGCGCGGGCCCCGGATTGGGATCGGGATTGGGTTCATCGCTTCCGCTGGAGCAGCAGACCGCTCCGGCAAGCAGCAGCGAGCCGGTCAGCAGACGCAGGTTGGTATTGATCGTGAATTTCATGATTGAATCGCAGTTTTAAAATTTAGTAGCCCAGGTTCTGTTCGATATTGGTGTTGTCCTCCAGCACGCTGGTCGGAATCGGCAGCAGCACGCGGTTGTCGTTCATCGCGCGGCGGGCCTTGAAATAGGAGTCGTAGGAGGACGAGCCCCTGACATTGACGCCGTCGCAAACCTCGATCAGTTTCGAATAGTCGTTGCCGTAACGCATCAGGTCGAACCAGCGGAAACCCTCCATGGCCAGCTCGAGGCGGCGTTCGTGCAGCACGGCTTCGCGCATCTGCTCCGCCGAGGCACGCTGTGCGTCGGTCAGCTTGCCGAGACCCGCGCGGTCGCGGATCGCATCCACGATGTCGGCGGCTCCGCCCGGATTGTCCGTATTGGCCAGCGCTTCGGCGTGCAGCAGCCGGATCTCGGCCAGACGCATCACGTAAACCGGCGTCACGTTGGTCGGGAACTTGTGCATGAAGGCGTATTCGTCGCTGGGATACTGATACGACCAGCCGCATTCGTCGTAAACGACCGAAGCGTTCAGGCGCTCGGTGTCGTTCTCGGCGTTATAGGCCCGCGTGAGGCTGCGCGACGGCGTGCACCACTTGGCCCACGAGAAGCTGTCGTTGGGAACATAGGCGTTGCGGTGGAACATCATCCACATCCACGAACCCGAGGTCTGGCTGGTCCACTGCACCTCGAAGATCGACTCGCGGGTGTTCATCGCGGCCATGCCCGTGTCGCCCGTGGTGTAGGCCCACAGGTCGCCGTAGTTGTCGCAGAGGCTGTAACCCATGCCCTCGACCGCCTCGCAGGCCGAAGCCACCTTCGACCAGTCGCGGAACTCGCGCATGGAGTAGAAACGCGCCAGCAGGCCATAGGCGAAGCCCTTGGTGATCTTGAACTTGTTCGAAGCCACCATGTCGGGGGCGTATTTGCAGGCGTACTCCTCGATGTCCTTGACGATCTGCTCGCCGACGGTCTCCTTCGAAACGCGGGACGGGAAATAGAGCGGATAGACCTCCTCGATGTTGCCGGCATTGATGGCGGGCGGAATCTCGGTCAGCATCGGAATCTCGCCGAACATCTGCATCATGTTGATCCAGATGTAGGCACGCCAGCAGAGCGCCTCGGAGAGCCACTCCTGATACTCCTTCTCGGTGAGCGACGGGTCGTTCTCCTTCACGAGGTCGATGTTGCAGATGACCTGGTTGGCATAGTCCACGGCATTCATCGAATGGTTCCACATGGTGGCCGCGAATTCGTTGTCGCTGTCGATCTGGTTCTGTTCGACTGCCATGGTCTTCGGCTCGCCCGGGCATCCGTAGGCGTTGTCGGCGCGGCTTTCGGCAAGGACGATGAGCTGGTACCAGTAGGTCTGGAAATCGCCCTTCATGTAGTTGTACATGGTCGTAAGCTGGCCTTCGAGCAGTTCGCGGGTGTTGATGGCCGTCTCGGCGTCACCCGTGCCGGAGGTGTTGTTCTCGGCATACATGGTTTCGGGGAATTTCTCGAGGCTGCACGACGAGGCCGCGACAACCAGCGAAAATACCGCAATGTATGATATTATCTTTTTCATGATCGGTTCTTGTTTTCCGGGTTTAGAATGTAAGGTTCAGGCCCACGACAACCGTGCGCACGTTGGGATAGGTTCCCCAGTCGATGCCCATCTGCGTGGCGCTCTCCGACTGGCTCACCTCGGGGTCGTAACCCGAATAGTTGGTCCAGGTGATGAAATTCTGGAGCGAAATGTAGGGCTGGATGCGCGAGATGTTGATGCGCTTGAGCTTCGGCGAGGTGATGTCGTAGGACAGGGTGATGTTCTTCACCTTGAGGTACGAGCCGTCCTCCACCCAGTAGGTCGAGTTCTTCACGTTCCACGAAGGGTTGTCCGAGCGGAACACGTCGGTCTGCTGTCCCGGAATGCGCCAGCGGCGCAGCACCGTCGTCGTCTGGTTGTTGGCCGTGGCCATGCCCTCGGTCTCGATGCGCGAGGCGTTGAAGATGTCGTTGCCGTAGGAACCCGTGATGAGGATGTTCAGGTTGATGCCCCGCCACGAGAAATTGTTGGTCATGCCGAACGTGAACTTGGGGTTGGCATTGCCGATCCAGGTTTTGTCCAGCGGCGTGATCTCGCCGTCGCCGTTGCGGTCCTCGTAGATCAGGTCGCCCGTCTCGGAATCGACGCCCTTGGAGACGTAACCCCAGAACATCGAAAGCGGATGGCCCGGCGTCATGCGCACGACGTTGTCGTTGGTGGCGTCGGAGGTCTTGGCGTAGTAATACACCTGCTTCAGGTCGAGTTTCTCGAGCTTGTTGCGGTTGAACGAGACGTTCAGGTCGGTCGACCAGTTGAAATCCTTCCGGGCGATGTTGACCGACGAAAGGGTGATCTCGAAGCCCTGGTTCGACATCTCGCCGTCGTTGCGGGTGATGTTGGGATAGGGCGACGGCAGGGGCACGCTCATCAGCATGTCCTTGGTGTACTTGTAATAGTAGTCGAGCGACAGGCTCAGGCGGTTGTTCAGCAGCGCGAAATCCAAACCGACATTGGTCTGCGAGGAGGTCTCCCAGGTCAGGTCCTGATTCTTGATGTTGCTGCGCTCGCCGACGGTCGGCACGGCCTGCGCGTTCTCGGTCAGCGTCCAGTCGTAGTAGTTGGTGCTGTATTGCTGCATCCAGCCGTATTCCGAAAGGCCCGCCTGATTACCGGTCTGTCCCCAGCCGGCACGCAGTTTCAGGTCGTTGATCCAGCGCACGTCGCTCAGGAATTTCTCGCCCGAGATGCGCCATGCCGCCGAGAACGACGGGAAATAGCCCCAACGGTGGCCGGGAGCCAGCTTCGAGGAACCGTCGGCGCGGAAATTGGCCGTCACGAGATACTTGCTGTCGTAGTTGTACGACACACGCGCCAGGTAGGACATGATCGACCACTCCGACTTGCCGTAGCTCTGGCCGCGGACGCCGCCGTTGTTTCCGCCCTCGAGGTTGGGGATGGCGTTGTTGTTGGTCGACGAGAAATAGGTGCGCGAGCCCGACAGCTGCTCCCACACGGAGGTCGTGGCCGACGTACCGGCCATCACCTCGAGGTTGTGGCGGTCGAAGGACTTGTTCCAGGTCAGGATGTTGTCATAGATCATGCGCATATCGTCGGAACGGGTGTCCGAGGCGGTTCCGTGCAGCGTCCGGCCATAGGTGGTGCGGATCGGGTCGAGGAACGACGACGAGTGGACCCAGCGGCGGTCCATCGAGACCGTCGAGCGGAGGGTCAGCCCCTTGGCCAGGTAGAACGTCAGGCCGCCGGAGAGCAGCAGGCGGTCGGTGACATCCTGGTCGTAATCCGTGCGGGCCATATTCTCGAGGGGCGAGGTGAGGTTGGCGCCGTAGAAATTGTTGTAGTACTGCTGAGGATTCTCCGGGTCCCAGATCGGCGCATAGGTCGGGGTCGTGATGGCCGAAACGACCACGCCGGCGCGGTTGGCGCCCTGACCCGAAATGATGGAACCCTTGGTGGTGTAGTGCGAGAAGGTGGTCGAGGCGTTGGCCGAAACCCATTTGAAAATCTTCTTGTCGAAGCTGGCCTTCACGTTGTAGCGGTCCGAAGAGGTGGTGTTGATGATACCCGTCTCGTTGGTGTAGCCGCCGCCGAGGTAGTAGGACGAATTTTCATCGCCGTTGGAGATCGAGAACTGGTAGTTCTGGTTGACGCCCGTCGAATAGGTTTCGTCGAACCAGTCGGTCACGTCGGTCAGCGTCATGGGGAGGCCCGAAACGGCGCCGTTCTCCTCCATCAGGTCGCGGTACTGCTGTGCATTGAGCACGTCGTAGCTCTTGGTCACTTTCGAAATGCCGACGAAGGTCGAGAACGAAATCTCGGGGCCCATCTTCTTGCTGCCCTGCTTGGTGGTGATGAGCACCACGCCGTTGGCGGCACGCGAGCCGTAGATGGCGGCCGACGAGGCGTCCTTCAGCACCTGCATCGACTCGATTTCGTTGGGAGAGAGGTAAGCGATGGCGTAGTTGCCCTCGCCCACGGGAACGCCGTCGACCACATAGAGCGGGTCGTTGCTCGACGAGATGGACGAGGCGCCGCGCACGCGGACCACCATGCCCTGACCGGGCGAGCCGTTGGGCTGGAGCACCTGCACACCGGCGGCCTTGCCCTGCAAGGCTCCGGAGGCCGAGGTGATGGGACGACGGGCGAGGTCGTCGGTCTTGACGATCGACACGGCCGTCGTGAGGTCTTTCTGTTTGACCGTACCGTAACCGATCGCCACCACGGCGTCGAGGGCCACGGCATTCTCGCTGAGTTTCACATCGACTTTCGTGCGGCCGTTCACGGCGACCGTCTGCGAGACGAATCCCAGCGACTGGAAAATCAGGTTAGCAGAATTCCCCCCCCCTCTGAGTTTGAGGGTATAAGTGCCGTCGACACCCGTCGTGGCGCCGTTGGTGGTGCCCTGCTCGATGATCGTGGCGCCGATAACGGGCTGTCCCGATTGGTCGGTGACCGTACCCGTTACGGTTGCCCGCTGCTGGGCCAGGGCCGGTGCCGAAACGATCAGCATGGCCGCGGCAAGCAGCAACATCCATCCTGTCCGGCAGCCCGATTGCAGCTTTTTGCATAATTGTGCCATAGGAAATTTGGTTTTAGGTTTTTAGTTATTATTATAAATAGGTAAGGCGGATTTTTAAAAATTCGGTGCAAACCCACCTTTATTCCGGATAAATAAAAATAAACAACCTCCGCGACATGAAAAAAAATTAAACGGGTAATTGTAAACCAAAAACCCGTTCGTTAAAATATAATTTACTGATTATCAATATAATAATATTTTGTCATTTCCCGAAAAAAGTAGATGCACCGGAATCTTTCAGCGGGCGGAAAGCCGCCGGAAGGAATATAAAATAAAATATTTTAAATAATTCCAGCAAAGCCATTCGCCGATGAAATCGTCGTTGTCGCCGGCAAAACCGTCCATTCCGTCGGTGTGACCTCTACCGCCATTCCGAATCCCCCGCAGAACGGGGTCGGGCGGCCCCGGAAACCGGAATTGGTTTTTCGGAGATTATTCTTATCTTTGTTTAGACTTAACAGATACCGTCCGCCCATGAGAAACCTGCTGTTTACCGCACTGCTGCTCGCCGTAACGCCCTCCGTCGTGGCGCAGAACGACCTGAAAAGCGTGCTTTCGCAACTCGACGCCACCCTCTCGCACCGCGACTCC
Organism: Alistipes sp. Zagget8; assembly: GCA_001941065.1. GTDB lineage: Bacteria > Bacteroidota > Bacteroidia > Bacteroidales > Rikenellaceae > Alistipes. The sequence goes on along the minus strand of MSHJ01000005.1, from coordinate 222,608 downwards.
TACATCGCCAGCCGCGAACAGCGGATCGAATCGCTGAAAAGCATCCTCGGAAAGTCAGATTTTTCGGACGCCCAACGTTATATCCTCAACCAGCAGCTGATCGACGAATACACGCCCTACCAGGCCGACTCGACCATCGATTACCTCTACCGCAACATCGACCTGGCCAAAAAAATGCGCGACACGCAGCGCCTCGACGAAAGCCGCATCCAGCTGGCCTACCTTTACAGCTCGGCGGGCATCTACCTCGAAGCGGCGACCCTGCTGCAACAGGTCGATACCGTGAAACTCGACCGGAAACAGCTGGTCGATTACTACATCGCCCGCCACAAACTCAACGACGAACTCCAGCTCTACTCCCACGACTCGGTGCAGGGCACGAAATCGTGGCATCTCACGGTGCTCTACGCGCAGCTGATCGTGGACAACACCGAGCCGGAATCGCACACACACCTCAGCTACCAGCTCTGGCAGGCAATCAACGACCGCAACTACGCCGAGGCGGTGGAGATTTCCGAGCGGCTGTGCAGCACCCTGCCGCCCCTCTCGCGCGGCTATGCCGAAGCGTCGTACATGCGGGCGCTGGTGGCCGACCTGATGAAAGACACCCTCACGGCGCAGGTGTGGTTCGCCCGTTCGGCGATGACCGACATCCAGCTGGCCATCCGCGACAACGCCGCGCTGAAGAACCTCGCCAACACGCTGCTCGACGACGACAACATCCAGCGGGCCATGCGCTACATGCGCATCGTCATGGACGACGCCCGTTTCTTCAACTCCCGGCTCCGGCCCTGGCAGGATGTGCTGGCCCTGCACGTCATCGAGGAGGCTTACATGGCCCGGCGACAGCGGATGGACGCCATGTACAACATCTTCGTGGTGTCGATTGCCTGCTTCATGCTGCTGGCCCTCGGCGGCGTGATCTTCGTCATGCGCCAGAACCGCAAGCTCAGCCTCGCGCGGCTCGAGCTGCAGCAGGCCAACAACCGGCTCAACATCTCGAACAACGACCTCCAGCGGATCAACAAACGGCTGGCGGGACTCAACAGCCAGATTTCCGAGGCCAACGAAGTGAAGGAGGAGTACATCGGCATCTTCCTGACGATGTGTTCGGAGTACATCGACAAGATCATCGACTCACGGCGGCAGGTACGCCGGCTGCTGCGCGACGGCCGCATCGACGAACTGAAAAAGGAGTATTCGCCGATCGAGGGCGACAACCGCGAGCTGGAGGAGTTTTACCGCAATTTCGACACGACGTTCCTGCAGCTTTATCCCTCCTTCATCGAGGATTTCAACTCGCTGCTGGACAAGGAGGCACGCATCGAACCCAAGAAGGGCGAACTGCTGAACACCGAACTGCGCATCTTCGCGCTGATCCGGCTGGGCATCAACGACTCGTCGAAGATTGCCGCGCTGCTGCACTACTCCGTGAGCACGATTTACAACTACCGCTCGAAAATCAAAAGCCACACGCTCGTCTCGCGCGACAATTTCGAGGAGCGCATCAAGACCATCGGGGCATTCAGTCCCCAGCATCTCTGATGCGCATCGGCGAAGGCACAAAAAAAGACCGCGGAAAATCCGTGGTCTTTTTTTGTATCGCGGGGCATCGCCGCCCCTGCTGCCCTCCCCTCTTCCGGGAGGCGGACTTTACTCGGCCGACTGGTCGGCGGCGGGCTGCTCGGCGGCGGGAATTTCAGCCTGCGGCATCGGGGCGGGAATCTCCGACTCGAGCACACGCTCCTGCAGCGCCTTGGCATCCTTCGAAATCTCCGTATTGCTCTCGGCGACCAGGCCCTTGTCCATGGCCAGCGTAGCCGCGAGGCTCAGCACGACGATAGCGACAGCCATCGCCCAAGTGAATTTCTCGAGGAAATTGGACGTCTCGCGCACACCCATAACCTGGTTCGACGCGCCGAAATTGGCGGCCATGCCGCTCTTGGGGTTCTGCACCAATACCGCGAGAATCACCAGTACGCTCGCAACGAGTATCAGGGCAATGCAAATCGTGTATAACATATCCTTAAATTTTAATTATTGTTATCTGTTTTGGCGATAAGTTCGGCAAAGTAAACACTTTTTTCGGGATTTAGCAAACTTAATTTGCGATAAATCGCCGCGGCCCTGTCACGAAGGCCCTGTGCGAGATAGATTTCGGCCAGCTCTTCGGAAACCACCTCGTCGTCGTCGGCCAGTTCGGCCTCGGTCTTCACCTCCCCTTCGGGTTCGCCGTCCTGGGCGACGATGCGCAGGTTGTCCTCCTGCAGGAAACGGTCGATGATCTCGTCGGACGAGAGCCGGTCCAGCGCCGAAGCGTCGACGGCAGGCATGCGCAGCGAACTTTCGGCCCGCCACGGAGCCATAAGCGCCGCCCGCGGGTCCTCCTCCCCGCCCGTGACGATCCCGAGCAGGATGCGCCCGGGGATAAACCACGGACAGCTCCGGACCAGCGCTTCGGCCTCGGCGGCGGCAGGCAGCCCGGCGGTGCGGGGCGCGGCGAAATATGTTTTCAGATCAGCCATATCCGGATTACCAGTTGGAGGCCGAAGCCTGGAAGATGTCGGTCACGAGTTTGTCGACGATCTGCGGGATCAGCGTCCCCTCGACCTCCGTGAGCAGCTGAGTCGATTCGTAGTCCTCGTAGGCGGTGAACGTCTTGTTCCACGAAGCCTTCTCGTCGAGGGCGTTCGTGAAGCGCACCTTGACGGTGATCGTCAGGCGGTTGAGCAGGGCGTAGTCGTCGCTCGACACCGAGGCCGTCGTCGAGGTGTAGTTGACGATCTCGCCCTCGAAGGCGAAATCGCCGCCCTCGTCGACCTGCATCAGGCGCGTGCGGCGCGTGAACATGTCGACCAGCGCCTCGGTGAGCGTCGAACTCAGGATCGGCGACACCATCGTCGCGTTGTTGGGGAAATACGCCACCGAAAAGGTCTTGGCATCGGGCGGGATCGAGGCCCCCGACAGCGAATATTTGATGGCCACGCCGCAGCCCGTGAGCAGTGCAGCGCAAAGCGCCAGTATCGTGATTCTGGTTTTCATAAGCTAAATTTCCTCTATACCTAACTCCTTTATCTTGCGGTATAGTGTGCGCTCCGACATAAACAGTTCGGCGGCGGCTTCGCGGCGGCGGCCGTTGTTGCGCCGCAGGGCGCGGACGATCTGTTCGCGCTGCATGTCGGCTTTGGTCATCTCACGCGGAGGTTCGTCGGTCACCTCCTCGCTCTCGGCATAGACCGGGGCCGCAGACTGCGGCGGATAGGCGGGAGCGACCGGAACGGCCGGCACGAAACTGCTCTGCGTTGTGGTCGGAAGCAGGCCCTTGATGTCGCGGGCGGGCTCCGGGCAGCGGCCCGTGCTCTGAATCAGCTCGGCCAGCATCCGTTTGAGGTCGTTGATGTCGGCACGCATGTCGAACAGCACCTTGTAGAGCAGTTCGCGCTCGGTGGTCATGTCGTCCGGATGTGCCGCACCGGCGGCCATCGGGGCGCTGCCGCCCTGCGGAGGCAGGTATCTGGATAGCACCTCGGCGGTGACGAGGCGGGTCTGTTCGATGGCCGAAATCTGCTCGGCGACGTTCTTCAGCTGGCGGATATTGCCCCGCCAGTAGTAGTGCATCAGCATTTCGCGGGCACCGTCGTCGAGCGTCACGGCGGGCATGCGGTACTGCACGGCCACGTCGGCGGCGAAGCGGCGGAACAGCAGCGGAATATCCTCGGGACGCTCGCGCAGCGACGGAACCAGGATCGGCACCGTGCCCAGCCGGTAGTAGAGGTCCTCGCGGAAACGCCCTTTAGCAATGGCTTCCTGCAGGTTGACGTTCGTGGCGGCGACGACCCGCACGTTGGTCTTCTGCACCTTCGACGAACCCACACGGATGTATTCCCCGGTCTGCAGCACGCGCAGCAGACGCGCCTGCGTCGAATGGGGCAGCTCGGCCACCTCGTCCAGGAAGATCGTGCCGCCGTCGGCCTCCTCGAAATAGCCCTTGCGGGCTTCGAGCGCACCGGTGAAGGCGCCCTTCTCGTGGCCGAAAAGCTCCGAGTCGATCGTCCCCTCGGGAATCGCCGCGCAGTTGACGGCTATATATTTATTGTGTTTACGCGCCGAATAGGCATGGATGACCTGCGGAAAGAACTCCTTGCCCACACCGCTCTCGCCCGTGACGAGCACCGTCAGGTCCGTCGGGGCCACACGCAGGGCCACCTCCAGCGCCCGGTCGAGGAGCGGAGAGGTGCCGATGATGCCGAAGCGCTGTTTTACGGTCGTTATATCTGTCATTTATTCGTTTTATTCAGGTTGTAAGGCTCCCTCGGGTTCCGTCACAGCGGCCGTCTGCGCCGTCGGGACCTCGATGTATTCCGCCTCGGCCTGTTTCTCCTTGGCGTCGCGCCAGTAGCCGAAAGCGATGGCACCCGCGGCGATCACCGCAGCGGCGACCGCGATCCAGATGAACCAGTCGGCACGCCGGCGCCGCGGAGCGCGGTCGACATAGCGGCAGGCATCGGTGTTCTTGGGCGGCTTGCCGTAGCGCAGGCCCCGCACCGAAGGATCGGGATTCATCTTCACGGAGGGCGACACGCGCGGCTCGGCAAAGGCTGTCCGGACCGCCTCGGCCAGTTTTCCGGGTTCCAGCTGCGGCTGGCGGGTGACTTTCTCACCGCCCGAAGGCTGTGCGGCAGGCTCGGGTTCGTAGACAAAGGCGATGGTGCCGTTGGGACCGGGTTTCATCACGCCGAAGCCGTCGAGCGGATACGCCTGTCCGCGTTCCACGGCATGACGCACCTCGAAAACGAAGCGGTCGATCTCGCCGGCGGCCTCCAGGTCGCCCGTGCCGCCGTCGCGCAGGAGTCCCCGCAGGACCCCGTCGTCGCGCTTGAGCAGCTCGGAAAAGACGACGCTCCGCTCCGGCTCCTTGACGATGAACGCACCGAGCTGGGGCACGACCAGCCGCTTGTGCGCGGCCAGGTATTGTTTTATAATGGGAATCAGCACAGTCGAATCACGTTTAAATCCGGCTTCAAAATTACCTTTTTTCATAGAAAAAAGCAAAATATAACGCCCTTTTTCAAAATAATCGGACAAAGTGTTGGTTATCCGGAAAATATTCACTTGATTTGCATCCCGATTTTTTGAAAAATCCGGGCGAGCTACATCGGTCGAAAATCTGCCATGCAGCCGAGCCGGATTGAAAAAATTACACGAAACGAACCATGAAAGACAAGTACATCGACCTGATCGAACAATCGTTCGATTTCCCGCAGGATGAGTTCACCGTCGAGGACAACGAGCTGAATTTCCACGACATTCCGTTGATGGAACTGATCAAACAGTACGGAACCCCGCTCAAAATCACCTACCTGCCGAAGATCTCCCAGCAGATCAACCGCGCCAAGCGCATGTTCAACGTGGCGATGGCGAAGGTCGATTACAAGGGTTCGTACAACTATTGCTACTGCACCAAGTCGAGCCATTTCTCGTTCGTGCTGGAGGAGGCCATGAAAAACGACATCCACCTGGAAACCTCGTCGGCCTACGACATCCACATCATCAACGTCCTCTACGACGGCGGCATCATCGACAAGGACCGTTACATCATCTGCAACGGCTTCAAACGCCCGCAGTACGTCGAGAACATCGCCCAGCTCGTGAACGACGGATTCTCGAACACGATTCCCGTGCTGGACAACAAGGAGGAGCTCGAGCTGTTCGAGGACTCGTTCACCAAAAAATGCAAAGTCGGCATCCGCATCGCCTGCGAGGAGGAGCCCAAGTTCGATTTCTACACCTCGCGGCTGGGTATCCGCTACAACGACATCCTCGATTTCTACAAGGCCAAGCTCAAGAACAGCAAGAAATTCCAGCTCAAGATGCTGCATTTCTTCATCAACACCGGCATCAAGGACACGGCCTACTACTGGAACGAGTTGTCGAAATGCATGAACGTCTACTGCGAGCTGAAGGCCATCTGCCCCGAGTTGGACAGCCTCAACATCGGCGGCGGATTCCCGATCAAGAACTCGCTCAATTTCGAATACGACTACGAGTACCTCACCGAAGAGATCGTGGCGCAGATCAAGAACATCTGCCAGCGCAACGGCGTCGAAGAACCCAACATCTTCACCGAGTTCGGCTCGTTCACCGTGGGCGAAAGCGGCGCGGCGCTCTACTCGATCGTCAACCAGAAGCAGCAGAACGACCGCGAGAACTGGTATATGATCGACTCGTCGTTCATCACTACCCTGCCCGACACCTGGGGCATCAACCAGCGCTACATCATGCTGGCCGTGAACAACTGGGACAAGGAGTACCAGCGCGTGCTGCTGGGCGGACTGACGTGCGACAGCGAGGATTTCTACAACTCGGAGTGCCACACCAGCGCCATCTTCCTGCCGAAGCTCGAAGCGGGCAACACGCAGTACATCGGATTCTTCCACACGGGAGCCTATCAGGAGTCGCTGGGCGGCTTCGGAGGCATCCAGCACTGCCTGATCCCCGCGCCCAAGCACATCATCATCGACCGCGACAAGTCCGACAACGAGTATTACACGCGCTTGTTTGCCAAAGAGCAATCCTACCGTTCGATGCTCCGAATACTGGGTTACTAACCGCAAACGCGTGTAATACCATTTGCACAGCCCGTTCACCCCAAGTCCTCCCCCGCCGGGAGGACTTTTTTTAGTATTAGTGTCTCCGCGGACGCCGGGATTGCGGAAAAATTCGTAACTTCGGCGTCAAAACATGAATTTCAGCCTCACGATGAAAACCAAAATACGGATCTGGAAAACGGCGGTTCTTGCGGGAACCCTGCTCTTCCTGTCCGGAACAGCCGCGGCGGAAGGGCTTCCGGCAGGGACTCCCCCGCCGGACGAAACGACGGCCGACGCCCCCGACAGTCTCCGCGGCAACGACGCCTACCGAACGGGGTATCGGGCGGGATACCGCGCCGGCTATCGGGCCGGACTGCGCGACCGGTCCGGATACGACGCCGACCGGGTTCCTGCCGGATGGAATGCGGCGCACGACAACAAGGCGGCCTCCAACCGCCGGTTCATGCACCGTCTCGGCGGCGAGTTCCGTCCCGAATACATCTTCCCGACCAACCCCTTCGTGCAGGGCAGCAACATGGCCGGGCAACCCATCGACCTCTCCCTCTCGGGACACCTCCGCTACTCGTTCCAATACCGCCCGGGGTCGCTGCCCGACCGGATTTACGGCGGCGCCTACCAGGGTCTCGGAGTCGCCTACTACGATTTCGGGAACCCCGACGAGCTGGGCAACCCGATCGCGGTCTACCTCTTCCAGGGCGCCCGCATCGCCCGCATCAGCCCCCGGGTGTCGTTCGACTACGAGTGGAATTTCGGACTTTCGTTCGGATGGAAGCCCTACGATGAGGAGACCAACCGGCTCAACATGATGATGGGGTCGAAGATGAACGCCTTCCTCAACGTCGATTTTTTCCTCAACTGGATGGTCACGCGCGAGGTCGATTTCTCGGCCGGCGTCTCGCTCTCGCACTTTTCCAACGGCAACACCAAGTTCCCCAACGCGGGCCTCAACTCCGTGGGTCTGCGTGCCGGACTGACCTATAATTTCGGCCGCAACCCCTCCGAAGCCCCCACGCGAACCGTCTACCCGGCATTCCCGCGCCATTTCAGCTACGACCTCACGCTCTTCGGCTCGTGGCGCCGCAAAGGCATCGAGGAGGGCGACAGGCAGTATGCCGCGCCGGATGCCTACACGGTCGTGGGATTCAATTTCGCTTCGATGTACAATTTCGGCTACAAGTTCCGCGCGGGCGTGTCTTTAGACGGCGTTTACGACGGCAGCGCCAACATCACCATCGCCGACCAGATCGTGCCGATGGGCAGCCGGCGGGACCTCGTGGTGGAGAAACCCGGATTCGACAAGCAGATCGCCCTGGGAGTTTCGGCCCGCGGGGAGTTCGTGATGCCCTATTTCAACATCGGCATCGGGCTGGGCGTCAACGTCCTGCACAAGGGCGGCGACCTGAAATCCTTCTACCAGATGCTGACCCTGAAAGTCGCCGTGACGCACAGCTCGTATGTCCACATCGGATACAGCCTGCGCGATTTCCACATGCCCAACTACCTGATGCTGGGCGTCGGCTACCGCTTCAACAACAAATATCCCCGGCACCGCTGACACGAAAAATCCCCGGCCTCTCAGCCGGGGATTTTCTTTTCAGGCGTCAGGCGGAACACGTCACGCCCCGAACAGAAACACGAAAGGTTTGGCGCTCTTGCGGAACTGCGCCGTGGCGTCGCCCGCATAGCCCTTTCCGCCGACGAGCGTGAGGGTCCGCTCGCCGCTGCCCTTCGAAAAGTCGATAGCCGCGAGGTCGATCCAGAAGGTCTCCATGGCCAGCGTCGGCTCGAAATAATAGACCTTATTTTTCTGGTCGCAGACCGAACGCCAGCGCGTCGAGGAGATGTGCGGTTTGTCGGGCGTCGAAATGCCGTAGGGCACCGAGACGTTGCGCATGACCGACATCACGGCTGGCACGGCGATCTTCGGATCGGCCGACTGTGCGACGGCGTTGATATAGAACGAGGCCCGCACGAAACGGTCCGGAGCGCGGTTGGTTCCCGGCAGCATCGTGAGGCCCCCGATCTGCTGCCAGTAGTCGAGTATCGCCAGCTGGTCGGCGTAGAACGGCGAATTGGTCATCACCTGATACTGGCGTCCGTGATGGATTTCCAGTTTCCCGTCGCGGTATTCGAAGATCGCGCTGTCGCCCGAAGGATCGGAAATCGCCAGGTGAAGCCGCGATTTCACGCCGTTCGGCAGGTCGGGGGCGTCGAGGCGGAATTTTTCCTTCGCCAACTCGGCCACGGCTTCGTCCACCGTGGCGAAATTGTCCAGCACATACTGCGTCCAGATGCTCAGCCCCATCACCGGGCGCGTGTCTCCGGGACGCTCGTAGACCGATTCGGGCAGGAACAGCAGACTGGCGACCAGCCCGGCCTCGTTCATGCCGTCGGCGACGCCGATGTCGTAGCCAGCGGCCGAGAGCGAACCGTATTTCGAGGTCCAGAAAACAGTATTGTCCGTATTCGCACCGCGGCGTTCCATACCGCGCGGGAAGATGTAGAGGTTGGTGAGCGGGTCCTCGCGCCAGTCCATCGTGCGGCCCGTCACGGTCATGCCGTCGGGTCCGAGGTAAACGGCGCGGGTGCAGGCTTCGGCCCGGGGAAGATAGACGGCCAGCGCAGCGGCGCACAGCATTGTCAGAGCGGATGTTTTCATAAGCAGGTTGTTTTTTGTCCGGCTGTTTCGCTGCAAAAGGAGTGCAAAACAGGGCGGAAATTTATCTTTTCAACGACATGGCGTATTTTTGCATGCGATATCAAATATACTGAGAATAAGCAGGATTTCCAAATGGCATACCCGGCCGTGGAACAAACCGATTGCGATACGATCGGTGATTTTTTTCGTGAAAAAATTTGCAATTCCGAATTTTAGCGATAACTTTGCATTACAAAGTACTTTTTACTATGCAGCAGAAAGCAGGCAACGAGGTCTATTCGACCCTGACAGAGATACGGACGCTGATGAACCGTTCGTCGCGCTTCCTCAACGTAAGCGCCTATGCCCCGATCGCGGTCGGAATCCTGGCGCTGATAGCCGTTTGGACCGTGAACCGGATTTTCAACGGCGGCTGGGACATCGATCCGATGCTGACGGTCAACACCCATGCGCGTATCTACGCCCTGCTGGGCACGGCTGTCGTGCTCGTCCTGCTTTGCATCGCTACCGCCGTGGGGCTGAGTTACTTCGAAGCCCGGCGCAGCGGCATGAAAATCACGATCGACGCCACGGCGCGACGCTTGCTCTGGAACTTTTTCCTGCCGCTGATCGTCGGCGGCGTCTTCAGTCTCGCACTCTTCGTCAACGGCTATTACGGGCTGACCTCTTCGATCATGCTGATATTCTACGGCATGGCACTGGTCTCGGCATCGAACCACACGTTCAGCTCGGTCCGTTACTTGGGCTATGCCGAACTGGCGCTGGGCCTCGCCGACAGTTTCTACCAAGGTTATGCCCTTATTTTCTGGGCCGCCGGATTCGGCGTATTCAACATACTCTACGGATTGCTATTCCTCGCAACAAAAGACAAGCGGTGAACCTCAACCTCGAAAATATCGACAAGACGCTCGAAAGCAAGATCCGGCTGGGCATTATGGCCGTGCTGATGGTCAACGAAAGCATGGATTTTAAGTCGTTGCGTACGTTACTCAACCTGACCGACGGTAACTTGGTGACTCACACGCGGACGCTGGAGAATGCCGGCTACATCGTCTCGGTGAAGCAGTTCGTCGGACGGGTGCCCAACACCTCCTATCGTGCGACGGACCAGGGCCGCGAGGCGTTTCGCCGCCATCTGCAGGCCCTCGAATCGCTCCTCAATGCAGCATCGCAGACATCCGGAGAGTGAGTTCTTTTTTTTCTCCATAAACTTTGTATTTCAAAGTACTTTTTAAACCATAACACAATAACACCATGAAGAACAATCCCGAAAACCTTCCGGCACAAGAGTCCGGAACCCCCGAACCGCAGAAGCGACAGAACGGCAACCCGCTGACGCTCAAAATCGTATTCATCGGCATCATCATGCTGATCCTGCTGATTCCCGGCGGCATGATCCTGTCGCTGATAGACGAGCGCATGGAGATGATGGAGGACGCTCAGCAAGAGGTCGCCCGGATGTGGAGCGGCGAACAGCATATCACGGGCCCCGTCGTGACCATTCCCTACTACTACGAGGTGAAGGACGCCGACGGAAAGACCTCCAGGGAAAAGACCTCGATCAACATCCTGCCCGAAAATCTCACCATCGACGGCAGCGTCGCCTGCCAACAGCTCCGGCGGGGACTCTACGACACCAACGTTTACAGCACGGAGATAACCCTCACGGGATCGTTCCTGATCCCGAATGATCTGAAAACCCTGCACGACCATCTCTACATGGGTTTTGCGACCGTTTCGGTCGGCATCTCCGACCTGCGGGGTATCGAAGAGAATATCGGGATCGACTGGAACGGCAAGAACTTCCCCACCGTCACCGACTCGGACAACGACTGCTTCGATACAGGCGTGACGGCCCGTATCGACCTGCGTGAATGGCTGGACAAACCGGGCGAGAGCGTTCCCTTCGAGATCAGGCTGAAACTCAAAGGTTCGGCCGCCCTCTATTTCGCACCGGTGGGCGACCAGACCGTTATCCGACTGCGTTCGGACTGCCCGACGCCCAGTTTCATCGGCAATTTCCTGCCCTCCTCGCGTGAGGTGACTGAACAGGGATTCACGGCCGAATGGAAAGTCGTGGCCCAGAACCGCAGCTACACGCAGGTAATAAAGAAGAGCAACTACCGGCTCAAACAGGTGATCGCCGAGAGCGAACTGGGCGTAAACCTGCTCATCCCCGTCACGCAGTACCAGCAGGCGACGCGCTCGGTCAAATACGGCCTGCTGGTCATCCTGCTCACCTTTATCGGCGTGTTCTTCGTCGAGATGACCCAGCGCAAAAACATCCACGCTTTCCAATACCTGCTGGTGGGACTGGGACTCGTGCTTTTCTATTCGCTGCTGGTCTCGATCTCCGAACACCTCGGATTCGGGCTTTCCTACCTCACAGCGGCCGTGATGACTACCTCGCTGATCGCCCTCTACATCTATGGCATCACCCGCATCCGCAGTACGGCTCTTTCTATCGGCGGGCTGCTGGCTGTCCTCTACACGTATATCTATATCCTGCTGCAGCTGGAGACCTACGCTCTGCTGGCCGGAAGCATCGGACTGTTCGTCATCCTGGCCGCCGTGATGCGCTACTCGCTGAAAATGGAGTGGACGGGAGAAAGGTAAAAACTTTTTCGGCGTCGTAACGACACTTTTAGGGGTCGGGAGGTTTTGCCGAGCCGTATGCCGTTCGGGTTTGGAACCACCCGGTTTTTTCGTATCTTTGTGGAAAATCACAGACCGATGCAGATCACCAAAGCCGAATTCAAATGCTCGTCGGAGCGCATTTCGCAGGTCCCGAAGGACGACCTGAAGGACATCGCCTTCATCGGGCGCAGCAACGTCGGCAAGTCGTCGCTCATCAACATGCTCACTGCCCGCAACGGACTGGCCAAGGTGTCGGGAACCCCCGGCAAGACGCGGCTGGTGAACCATTTCCGCATCAACGACGCCTGGTACCTCGTCGACCTGCCGGGCTACGGCTACGCACGCACGTCGAAGGCACAGCGCGGGGAGTTCTCGAAGCTCATCACCGACTACATCCTCAAGTGCGAGAAGATGCATTTCCTGTTCGTGCTGGCGGACATCCGCCTCGAACCCCAGAAAATCGACCTGCGCTTCATCGAGATGCTGGGCGAAAACGGCATTCCGTTCGCCATCATCTTCACCAAGGCCGACAAACTCTCGAAAACCCAGCAGCAGAAGAGCGTGGAACGGTTCCGGACCGCCCTCGCCGAGCAGTGGGAGGAGCTGCCGCCGATGTTCGTCTCCTCGGCGGAGAAAGGCTCCGGACGCGAGGAAATCCTCGCCTTCATCGACGAATGCTTACGGCAAAACTGACCCCAACCGCCCCGGTCCCCGGTGCGAAAACCGGCCGGTTCCGGAAATGTTTAACCGATTGTTGAAAAAATGCGTCCGCGCGGGCGCATTTTTCAATCCTATTGTCCTATATTTGCAACGTCAAAAAAATCCTCGTAACCTATGGCTATCCACAAAATCAAAATCTTCACCGGACGCGGTTCGGAATACCTGGCCACCAAGATCGCCGCGAGCTTCGGCACGACGCTCGGGCAGTCGGAGGTCCTGCGTTTCAGCGACGGCGAATTTCAGCCCTGCTACAACGAGTCGATCCGCGGCTGTACGGTCTTTATCATCCAGTCTACCTTCCCGCCCTCGGACAACCTCATGGAGCTGCTGATGATGATCGACGCGGCACGCCGTGCGTCGGCTTATCAGGTCGTGGCCGTGGTGCCCTATTTCGGCTGGGCGCGCCAGGACCGCAAGGACCGTCCCCGCGTGCCGATCGGAGCCAAGCTGGTGGCCAACATGCTGATGGCCGCAGGCGTCGACCGCGTGATGACGATGGACCTGCACGCCGACCAGATTCAGGGATTTTTCGACGTTCCGGTCGATGCCCTCTACGCCAGCGGCATCTTCGTTCCCTACATCAAGAGCCTCAACATCGAGGACCTCTCGATCGCAGCTCCCGACATGGGCGGCGCCAAACGCGCCAACACCTACTCGAAGCTGCTCGGTACGCCGATCATCATTTCGCACAAGGAACGCGCCAAGGCCAACGTCGTGGGCAAGATGACCGCCATCGGCGACGTGGAAGGCCGTAACGTGCTGATTGTCGACGACATGATCGACACCGCCGGCACGATCTGCATGGCCGCCGACATGCTCATGGCCCGCGGGGCGAAGAGCGTCCGCGCCGCCATCACCCACCCGGTGCTTTCGGGCCCGGCCTACGAGCGCATCAACGAGAGCGCCCTGCAGGAGGTGATCGTGACGGACACCATTCCGCTCAACCCCGACAAGGACCTGCACAAATTCACCGTCCTGTCGGTCGCCGACCTCTTCGCCGACGTCATCGAGCGCGTGCACAACTACAAGGAAATCTCGTCGATCTTCTCCAAATAGGAGAACCGACTCCCACCCAAAAAATTCCCCGGAACCTTTTCGCAAGATTCCGGGGAATTTCATTTATATTAAAGGGGCTACCCTGCCTTCTCTCCGCCCTTGGTGCGGCTGCGGACATACTCCGTGGGCAGGCATCCGACGTGCTTCTTGAAGCTCGTGGCGAAATACGACGGGGAGTTGAAGCCCACCATCGAACTGATCTCCGAAATCGAGTATTTGCGGTCCAGCAGCAGTTTGCAGGCGTAGTTGAAACGAATCTTGCGGATGAATTTCGTGGCCGACTCGCCCGTGATGGATTTCATCTTCAGGTGGAGGTTCGAACGGCTCATGCAGAGCGCCTTGCTGAAATCGTTCGACGAGAACTCCTCGTTGTCCATGTTCTCCTCGACGATGCGGATGGCCTTTTTGAGGAACTCCCCGTCCATCGAGTTGGAGGTGATCTTGTCGGGGTCGATCTCCGCATCGTCCGAATAGTAGTGGCGCATCCGGTAGCGGGCTTTCAGCAGGTTCTGGACGTTGGCCGCTAACAGCGAAATCGACAGCGGCATCGGCAGGTAGCTGTCGGCTCCGGCCTCGATGCCCGTGATCTGCTCCTCGACGCTGCCTTCTGTGGCGAGAATCACCACCGGAATATGGCAGGTGCGGATGTTCTGCTTCACCGCCTGGCAGAGTTTCAGCCCGTCGATTCCCGGCAGCACACGGTCGGCGATGATGATGTCGGGCTCCAGCGTCTTGAGCCGTTCGAGGGCGTCGTTGCCGTCGGCCGCCACCTCGACGCTGTAATGGGCCTTGAAATGGTCGGCGACATAGCGTGCCACCTCGGCGTTGGACTCGGCCAAGAGAATCGTCCCGCGCGTCTGCTCCGGAACCTCCTCGGCAGGTGCGAAATCACTGCCCTCGCCCGACCACTCCTCGGGCAGGAATTTCTCGGCGTCGCGGATAATCGAAGCCCGCACGTCGTGCTCCCCGGCGCGTTTCCCGGCCGGATAGGCCTCGATGTCGTCGGGCAGCGTGATGGTGAACTCCGAGAAACGCCCCGGCTCGCTCCGCAGCGTGATCGAGCCCTCGTGCAGTTCGACGATGCGGCGGACGATCGACAGCCCGATGCCCGAACCGTCGTGCGATTCGTTGACCTGGTAAAAACGCTCGAAGATGCGCTCCTGCTGGTCCTGCGGAATGCCGATGCCGGTATCGCGGACCGTGAGGCGGAAGCACCCCTCGCCGCGCTGCAGGGCGACGCGGATGATGCCGCCGTCGGGCGTGAATTTGAAGGCGTTCGACAGCAGGTTGGTGAGCATCATCTCGAGGAACATCCGGTCGACAGGCAGCGCCTCGCCCCGCAGCTCGGAGCTGAGGATATAGTCCATGTCGCGGTTCTGGGCCACCTCCTCGAACATCGAGAAAACCTCGGCGACGATGGCGTCGACATCCTGCACGGCGACTTTCATCTTGAACATCTCCAGTTCGGCCTTGCGGTAGTCCAGCAGCTGGTTGATGATGTGCAGGAGTTTGAGGCTGTTGCGGTAGATGTAGTTCAGGCGCGAGGAGACGTATTTGTCGGCCGTGCCGTGTTCGCGGATTTCCTGCAGGGGCGAGAGGATCAGCGTCAGCGGCGTGCGCAGTTCGTGCGAGAGGTTGATGTAGAAACGGATTTTCTCCTGGCTGAGCTGACCGATCGACTCCTTCTCCATGCGCTCCAGCCGCAGCTGCATCTTCATCTTCATGCGGCCCAGCAGCGCCGCCACGACGCCCCCGACGAATCCCAGCGCCAGCAACACCCACAGAATCTTCGCCGCGAGGGTCTGCCACCACATCGGCAGCACGCGGATTTCGACCGTCGCGGGCTCGTCGTTCCAGCGTCCGTCGTTGTTCGCCGCGCGGACCTTGAAAACATAGTGCCCGGGCTTGAGGTTCGAGTAGTTGGCCTCGAGGTGCGAGGTCTCGTACCAGCGGGTGTTGAATCCTTCGAGCTTGTAGGCGAAGGTGTTGCGGCCCCCGGCCAGCGGATTGACCGCCACGAAGCGCACCGTGAAGATGTTGCGCACCGAGGGGAACGCCGCCGCCGTGACCCGCCCCGCCGAATCGCGCTCGATGCGCACGCGGCGGTCGCCGTCGGCATCGGCCACGTCGACGCCCGTGATCTGCGGCTCGGGCGCAAAGGGGTTGTCCACCAGGTCGTGGGGCCGGAACCACGTGATGCCGCCGATGCCGCCGAACCAGAAAATTCCGTCGCGGCTCCGGCAGTAGGAGTAGAGGTTGAACTGGTTGTTGGCGATGCCGTCGCGCAGGGTGTAGCGGCGGAAGGTGTTTTTCTGCGTATCGAAGCACGCCATGCCGTTGTTGGTCGAAATCCACAGCCGCGCCAGTTCGTCCTCGAGGATGCCGTAGACGAAATCGTTGGGCAGGCCGTCGGCCACGGAGAAGCGCGTGAACGAATTGTCCGAGGCGTTGTAGCGGAACAGCCCGTGGCGGGTGCCGACCCAGATATTATGATGTGAGTCCTCCGTGACGCACATCACGGTGATATCCCGGCGGGGGGGGGGAAATTTCGTCCTTCACCGGCGTCAGTTCGCAGGTCATCACCTGCCGCGCGTCGGGCTGCCAGAGGTACAGCCCGGCCCCGGTGCCGATCCACACGCGGTTTTTCGAATCGCGGAAGAAGGTCGTGATTTGCAGCGACCCCAGCCGGGGCTCGTAATCGGCGCAAAGGTGGCGTGAGAAACGTCCCGCGGCGGTGTCGAACGACAGCAGTCCGTTGAGCGTGCCGACCCACAGCGTGCCGTCGCCGCCGTCGAGCAGGGCGTAGCAGCTGTTGTTGATCGGGATCGAGGCGTTGACCGGATAGTGGCGCACGCGCCGCGTGGTGGCGTCCATCGAACTCAGCCCTCCGGCGTGGGTGCCTATCCATACGCGGCCGCGGCCGTCGGGAAGCACGCATTTGACGTTGTTCGACAGCAGGGAGCCGCTGGCGGTGTTGAACTCCGAGAAACGCCCCGTGCGGCGGTCGTAGAGGTTCACGCCGTCGTCGTTGGTGCCGATCCAGAGGCTCTCCGACGCGGGGTCCTCGACGATACAGCTCACCGTATTGTCGCCCAGCGAGTTGCGCGTCGGATCGTGGCGCAGCACCCCGAAGCGGCGGGCCAGCGGATGGTAGTAGCTCACCCCGCCGTAGTAGGTCCCGAGCCAGACGCCGCGCTGGGCGTCGATGAAGATGGAACGGATCGAGTTGTGGCTCAGCGACCCCGGCTCGGAGGTGTGCACATAGCGTTCGAAGCGTCCGCTCTGGGGATCGCGGATCGAGAGTCCGTCGAACGTGCCGATCCAGAGACGCCCCGCGGAGTCGGTTTTCAGCACGCGGATGTAGTTCGAGACCAGCCCGGGATTCGACGCGGCGTCATAGCGGGCAGTGACCTGCAGCGCCCCGTCGAGCCGGTAGAGGCCGTTGCCGTGGGTGGCGACCCAGTATCCGTCGCCGTCGGCGACGATGCTGGCGATGTCGTAACGGGCCATCTGCGGCAGGATGCGCACGGCATTGCCGTAGGTGGAGGAGTAGGTGTAGATGCCGTTGGAGGTCCCGACCAGAAAACCGTCGCGCGAGGGGCAGACGGCGTGCACGCTGATGCCCGTGAGGTAGGTCCGGATTTCGAGCTCGCGGTTCGCACGGTCGAAGAGCACGATGCCGAGGTCGGTGGCGAGGATCAGGTCGCCGCCGGCCGTGGCGGCGATGTCGGCGACCTGCATGTTGCGCCCCTCGAGGCGGAAATTTTCGAACGACTGCGTCGCCGCGTCGTAACACGACAGTCCCGACGCGGTGCCGATCCAGAGCAGCCCCCCGTCGGCGAAAAGTGCGTTGACCGAGTTGTCGCCCAGGCTCTGCGCATCGCCCTCGATGTGGCGGAACACCGTGAACGAATAGCCGTCATAACAGTTCAGCCCGTCCTGCGTGCCCATCCAGATACGTCCCATTCCGTCCTGTGCAATGGCCAGCACGGTGCTTTGCGACAAGCCTTCGTTGACCGACAGCGTGCGGAATTCGATGGCGGCGGAGACCCGGCCGGAAAACAGGGAAAGGACAGCGAGCAGAAGAAGCGTAGGTTTGAGTTTCAGCATAGTGCAACAGCTTAGCGTATAAATATACGTTATTTTTTCGGAAAATCCGCGGCTTCGGGTCGTTTTTTCGGTCCCGGAAAAAGCGCCGCCGGGCGTGAAACACGTCCGGCGGCAGGTCTGCGTGCGGCGTCAGCGCACCGAAGCGGGCACCGTATCGACCAGTTCGCGGGCAGGCTCGCCCCTGCCACACACGACGGTGCTGCCCGCGGTCTTCGACGCGGAGGTATTGTAGAACACGGCGTTGCCACGGTGATCCGTGACGCCGAACGACGCGGGCTTCGAGGCGTCGAGCTCCGCCGAGACGGTCCATCCGCCGACCGTCACGCGGCCCTTCGCATCGCGTTTCAGCGCCAGCGGCTTCCGCCCGTCGGGCGTGATGCGGAAGACGGCCAGAAAACGCTGCGTCCGGCTCTTTGCCGGGGTCGTGAACTCGGCATGCCACTGGTTCGTATACTCCTGCACCTTGCCGTCGGGCCCCGTGCGCTTCTTCCAGTTGATCGCCGGGGAGAAGAACCGGTCGGTCAGATTCAGCTCCAAACCGCTTGAGGTGAAGAGGTCCATCCGCCCCTCGGCCAGCCCGTTGGAGGCCGCAACGGCATTTTCCCCGGCCGGCGCCATACGGTTGTGACTATGCAGCAGCCACGTCCACGCGACGGGTTTGCGGGCCTCGAGTTCGTCGTAAACGACGATCACGTCGGGTTTCAGGAAGAGGAAATGACGGCGGAAGCGCGTGACGCCCGGGTCGCCGAGGCCGTTTTCGGGCGTGTAGGCCACCTCCGATTTTTCCATGCGGTCGATCCAGAACGGCGTGCGGATCGAATCGTAGGCGTGCGAGGCATCGCCCAGCGTGTAGGTCAGCGCCTCGTTGTCGGCGAAACGCGCCAGCCAGCCGTAGCCGTTCTCGCCGATGACCTGCGCCAGTCCGTCGGCGAGAATCGTGTTGTGGCCCCGCGAGCGGTAGTGCATCAGCGTATGTTTGTCGTTGAAATTCGAATAGTAACCCGTGCCGCCGAACAACTGGCGGCCGCCATAGTTGATCGTGAAGCCGTTGTGCGCGGCGTGGGCGTGTCCCGTCGAGCCGAACGGCAGGGCGAAGAAAGCCGCCATCAGGTCGTCCGAAGCGTCGGCCGGATCGGTGTGCATCAGCGAGAACCCGGCATCGGGATAGAACCGCGAGGTGTTGCGGGCGGGGGCCTTCGGAGCCACTCGGTCGGCAGGTTTGTCGGTCAGGATGCGGTAGAGCGTGAAACCCTTCGAACGGTAGAGGTTCTTCGGATCGCCGCCGATAAGCTGGTCGGCATACCACCGCGCCTCGGGGCTCGGAAGCTCACGGGCCAACGCGTCGGCGAAGCCCATGTAGAGCTGCGACGGGGAGGTCATCTTCTCGTAATCGTCGCCGAAACCCGTGGCATAGGAGCCTTTCGGGAAGGAGTAGACGAGGAACGACGGCAGGTTGCGGTACCACGGCAGGTCGAAGAAATCCGTGCCCGTCAGGCGCGAGAGGACGAACGGCACATAGACGAACGTCACGAGGTTGGCCTGCATATAGCTGCTGCCGTCGTGCCAGCCGCCGTCGTCGCCGCCCAGGATCGGGAAGCGTGCACACCAGATTTCATAACAGTAGCGGAACCATTTTTCGGCCTCGGGCAGGTCGCCCAGCGTGGCGATCGACGTGAAAAGAAAGTTGCGGAAGGTGTGCTGCCAGACGTGGTTGTCCATCGAGTGGGTCTCGAAATCCTTGACGTAGTGTTTGTAGAAATGCTCCCCGCGAACGCGGATGGCTTCGAGCACCGCGGCCCGCTCGGCGGGGGTCATGCGGTCGCAGGCCGTGTCATAACCCACGGCCAGTCCGTACATGATGGCCGAGCGGTTGAAATCCTCCGACGTGGCGTCGCTGTCAACGGGCAGCGCCGCGGCGTGCAGGGCGTGGCGCACCGCGGCGTCGCGGAACGGCTCCTCGCCCGTGAGCAGGTAGGCCATCGAGAAATCGACGACGGGCTGCGTGACCACCTCGCCGAATTTGTGGTACATGAAATTGATGAGCGACTTTTTCTGGAAAGGCGTCATCCCCGTGGTGTCGCGGGGCCGCGTGGGTGCGACGGGCACGAGGTCCATAGACAGGTTTTTGCGGGCCTTGCGCACCAGTTCCTGCGCCTCGGGATTCCGCTGCGCCCGGGTTCGGAAGGCATCCGCCCCATCGCGGGAGACATAGAGCCGGTGGTGCGGCATGGCGGCGACCTTACGTGCCAGTTCCGCACCCGTCGGGGTGGCGAACCGCCTGCACGAAGCATCGACCGTGAAGGCATTGACCGCCGACCAGCGCTCCGCACCGCCGGGTTCCGTGACGGACCACTGCCAGTACCAGCGGCCTTCGGCCAGCGGTTCGTGGCAGGCATAAGCCGCCCATTCGAAGGGCTCCGAGGGCGTAACTCCGGCAAAGGTGCTGTCCTGCGACAGCCGCACGCGGTAGACCGCGCGTTTCGAATCGCCCGAGGCGGGCCAGAGCAGGGCGGGCGGATTCTGCGTCACGGCCGTGCCGCCCGCAGGCTGGGCCCATTCGCGGTAGCGGGGCCGCAGCGATTGTTTGTCGAGCCGGATTTCGGCCGGGAGTTGCGCCGCGGCGTCGAGAAGCGCGAATAGCGCGGCAAAAAGCAGGATTCGTTTCATCGTTCAGCGGATTTAAAGAGTTCGGAAAAGCGGACGCATTTGTTTTCGACCAGCGGCCGTGCCCAGAAAGCGATGCTGACGATATAACCGATGGTCAGGCAGACGAACAGCAGGGCGATGCGCAGTCCCGCGAGGTCACCCAGCCACCCCACGATGAGGGGTCCCAGGGCGCCTCCGGCGATGCCCGTGCAGAGGATGCCGGCCAACGATCCGTGGTAACGGTCGACGGAGTTGAGCCCCGTGGACATCACGATGGAGAACATCACCGAGATTGAGAACCCCACGGCGGGGAAGGCCTGCACGGCGACGCCTGCCGGACCGAACAACGCCGCCAGCAGCGAAGCGACGGCCAGTGCCCCCGAGACCTTGAGGACAATGCGCCAGTTCCAGAGCTTCAGGGCGAAGAGGCCCGCGAGGCATCCCACGGACATATAGCCCCAGAAGCGTCCCACGACAGGAGCGCCGACCGTCTGCGGGTCGAGTCCGTGGTACGAGCGCAGGAATTCCGAAATCCAGTTGGCCACGCCCTGCTCGGAGGCCGTGTAAGCCAGCATCCCGAAGAAAAAGAGGTAGACGTATTTGTTTTTCAGCAACTCCCGGTAGGAATGCAGGCTGCCGCTGCATTCGTCGTCCTGCAGTTCGATGCGCGGGAAGCGCACCGCGAGCACCACGACGATCACCGCCGCGAGAATCAGCGCGAAAAGCCAGTAGAGCGACACCCACGGCAGTTCGGGCGGGGTCAGCCTTTGCAGCAGTCCCGTGAATCCCGCAAGCCGTTCGCCCGAGGTGAGGCGTTCGACCAACGTCGCATATACAAAAGGACTGACGAACGACGCGGCGCCGAACACTAGCTGCCCCATGACCGAGAAAAACGCGAAATTCTCCTCGCCGCCCGCCACGCGGGTCAGCGGGTTGATCGTGGTCTGGAGCATGGCCATACCCAGCCCGATGGTGAACGACGAGGCCAGCAGCACGGGGAACGTCGGACAGAACGCAAAAAGGAGCGATCCGGCCAGCGGCAGCGTGAAACCCGCCGTGAGCACGGCTTTCTGGCTGAAACGCTCGATGAACATCCCCGCCGGAATCGACATGATGCCGTAGGCCAGAAAGAACGACATCGGGATGAACCCCGCCAGCGCGAGGTGCGTCAGGCGGAAATTGTCGATGATGTCGGGAATCAGCGGCCCGATGATGTTGGTGATGAACGAGATCACGAACCAGAAGCCCATGATGAGGGCCACGATCCGGTAGTTGCGCTGTCTCATCGTCACCGCATTTTATCCAGCACCAGCCCCGCGGCGCCCATACATCCGGCCCGGTTGCCCAGCGTGGCGGCCACGAGTTCGGTATCCCCGCCGCAGACCGACATCATCTGCCGCCGGACCCCTTCGCGCAATTTTTCGAGGTAGAAATCCCCGGCCTCGGAGATGCCGCCCCCGACCACCACGCGCTGCGGGGCGAAGAGGTTGATCATCGAGGCGATGCCGTGCGCGAGGTAGTTCCAGTGCTCCTCCATGGCCTGCACGGCGGCCGGATTGCCCTCCTTGTAGAAGAAAACCACATCCTTGCCGTCGACGTCGCATTCCGCACCGCCGTCGCTGCCGCTCAGGGCGCAGAACCTCCGGACGAGCGCCGAGGTCGAGGCGTAGTGCTCCAGACACCCCACCCCGCCGCAGGCGCACGCCTCGCCGTCGCATTTGACGGTGATGTGGCCCATCTCCATGCCGCGGTTGCGGTAGCCCCGGTAGAGGCGTCCGTCAATCAGCACGCCGCAGCCGATGCCGGTGCCGACGGTGACGAAAACCACATCCGTGGCTCCCTTGGCGGCGCCGAACAACGTCTCGCCCAGCGCCATCATATTGGCATCATTGCCGGCGAGGGTCTTCAGCCCCTCAGCCTCCTCGACGCGGCCGGCGAGGGGGATATTCTCCCACCCCGCGATATTCTCCGCACCGCCCAGCACCGTGCGTCCGTCGGCCGAGACGACTCCCGGGGTACCGACACCGACCCCGGCCAGCGTCAGGCCCTCGCTCACGGCGTATTCCCGGCAGGCTTCAACGCCTTTCAGGACCTGTCCGAGCACCGCCTCGGCACTCTCCTGCGCAAAGGCAGGAAGCTGACCGCTGAAAGGCATCTCCCCCGAAGAGGCGACCACGGCGTACTTCACCGAAGTGCCGCCGAGGTCTATTCCGATTGCGTAACGTTCCATATCCTAAGCCCTTTCCACCCAGATCGGCGAACTCCAACCCCACTGTCCGTCACGCTGGCGCACGCGCACATAATAATAATCGGTATCGCGCTGGGCCTTGTCGTCGACCATGCAGTGCCCGACGCAGAAGGCCGCTTCGGGCTGTGCGCGTTCGAACTGCACGGCCTCGGAGAGCCATCCGCGCAGGAAATGCGCCCGGGCGCCCTCCAGCAGTTCGGCGATCGGGTGTTCGTAGGTGTGTCCGTTGAACTCGGCGACGAGCTTCGCCGTGCGGGGAGCCGTCACGTCGAGGACGACGCCCTGCATGGCGGGGGTCATCACGTTGGGGTTCTTCGACGAGTACATGTCGAGCGCCACGTGGCGTGCGTCGCGCTCCACGACGCGGTTGACGCGCGTGTGGAACTCCGTCTCGCCCGGCTGCGGCGAGGTGAAGGCCGCACCGCGGAAGCAGGTCTGCATATCGTCGATCTCACCGTCGGTCAGCCGCAGCTGCCCCTGCCAATGGACGTATTCCTCCTCGCGGTTCCAGCCGAAATTGACCTTGATTTTCGTGCGGATAACGTCGTCCGAAGGCGCCGCGGCGCGGTGCGGACCGTTCAGCCGCGCGATGCACTGGCCGTTCTTGATGAGGTCCACGTAGTCGATGGCGTTCTGCCCCTCGACATTGAGGTAAATTTCGCGCCGTCCGGCCCGGATAACGTCGCCCGAAACGCCGCCGTTGATGCGGAAATCGATCTTGATCTTGTCGCCCGTGACGCCGCAGACATGGCGTTTGCCCATGTTCTCCCAGATGGCGTCGCGGTCCAAAGCCGGGGCGTAGACGCCGATGCGGCCGTCGCCGTAACTGCCCGGATAGCCGGCGTGCTGGTCGGTGGAGCACATCAGGCCGAATTTGTGGCCCTGCTCCAGCCCGTACTGAATCGAGCCCTCCCAGATACGCGGGCCCATGTCGTGGAGGTAGTCGTAGTCGCCCGTGTCGCTCTCGGCCAGTCCGTGGCGCGAGAACATCTCGACGAACGGCGTTTGCCGGTCCTGCTTGAAAGCCGCCCAGTTGTAACCGCGGAATCCGGTCATATAGCCCATGTGGTGGGGCGTAATGTAGCAGTCGTACTCTTTGAGCCTCTCCTTGAGGTCGGGAACCGAGGTGCACTCGACCAGCGGGGCGTCGAAGCCGTGGAACAACGCCACATGGTCGCCGTGCTCCATGCTGTGACATTCGTAGGAGGGGAAGGTCAGGAATTCGCCCGGACGGTTGGCCGCCTTGACGGCCGCCAGGTATTTGTCATAACCCCCGGCACGCAGGCGCCTGAACGCCTCGGTGTGGTAGCCGATGACCCAGTTCAGGCGCGGGTCGTTCTCGCCCGGGATGTCGGGCCACAAGGCGTGGGGCGTCACCGAGACGAAATCCAGCTGCTGTTCGGCAGCGGCAAGGGCGTCCGAGAGGTCGCCGTGGCCGTAGGTCACGTTGCAGTGGTTGTGTACGTCGCCCCAGAAGACCTTGAGGTCCTTGAGCGAGGGGAATCCTTTTTTCAGATCGCCGGGCAGCGAATCTTTGTCGCCCAGTTTCGCGCATCCGGGAATCGTCCCCGCGGCCGCCAGGCCGAGCAGGGTCCAGCCCGAAGCCTTCAGAAAATTTCTTCTATCCATCGTATGGTGTGTTTTAAGTTGTTCCTATAACTGGTCCGCGCCGCGGAAAAATTCGTACTCCCGTTCGCAGGGGTCCGTGTCGCCGCACTCCTGCTGGAGCTTTTCCAGACGCGCGTGCATGTCGCTGCGCACCGGGGCGTAGCCGGGGTCGTTGTAGACGTTGCGCATCTCGTGCGGGTCCTTCTTCAGGTCGTACAACTCCCATTCGTCTACGTCGTTGTAGAAATGGATGAGCTTGTAATCGTTGGTCCGGACGCCGTAATGACGCTTCACGGAGTGCCACGAGGGGTATTCGTAATAGTGGTAGTAGACCCCCGTGCGCCACGCTTCGGGGGTCTTGCCGCCCGAGGTGAGCACGCCCTTCAGCGAACGTCCCTGCATGTCGGCGGGAACCTCCAGCCCGGCCATGTCGACGAACGTCGGGGCCAGGTCGATGTTCATGGCCAGCGCCTTCGTGCGGACGCCCGCCGCAACGGCTTTCGGATAGCGCACCAACAGCGGCGTGCGCTGGCATTCCTCGTACATGAACCGCTTGTCGAACCAGCCGTGCTCGCCCAAGAAGAACCCCTGGTCGGAGGTGTAGACGATGATCGTATTGTCCAGCTCGCCGATCTCCTCGAGGTAGTTCAGCAGACGCCCGACGTTCTCGTCGACGCCTTTGATCACGGCGCAGTAGTCTTTCATATACTGCTGGTATTTCCAGCGCGTCAGCTCCTCCTGCGACACGCTGCCCTTCATGCGCTCGTACTCGGCGATGCGCGGGGCATAGGCCCGGTCCCAGTTGGCCCGCTCTTCGGGGGTCATGCGGTTGTAGGCCGCCTGGTACTGCATGACGCTGCTGCGCCAGTCGTTGGCACGCGACACATCGTCCTTGTTGGCGTCGCCCGAGGTTTCGAGCTCGTACGACTGCGCCAGCTGTTCGGGGGTCATCAGCTTGAGGTCCCACTCGGGCCACATGTCGCGGCCGATCTCCATCGCCTGCTCGCGGGCGGCGCTGCCGCGGCCCGAATAGTCGTCCAGCAGGTTGAAAGGCTCGGGGAAGACCCGATCGTCGTTGATGCCCAGGTGACGCTGCGCCGGCATCCAGTTGCGGTGCGGGGCCTTGTGGTAGTAGAGCATGGCGAAGGGACGCGACTTGTCGCGCCGTTCGAGAAATCCGATGGCCTTGTCGGTGATGACATCCGTGACGTAGCCCGGCTCGGTACGCTCCTCGCCGTTCTCGATGAACAGCGGCGAATAGTACTCGCCCTGCCCCACGAGGATGCTCCAGAAATCGAATCCCTGCGGGTCGGAATTGAGGTGCCACTTGCCGATCATCGCCGTCTGATAACCGGCGTCGTGCAGCAGTTTGGGGAAGGTCTGCTGGTCGCCGTCGAAGGTGCGCGAATTGTCCGTGAAGCCGTTCACATGGCTGTACTTGCCCGTGAGGATGCAAGCCCGCGAGGGGCCCGAGATGGCGTTGGAGACATAACAGCTCTCGAAGAGCATGCCCTCACGCGCCAGCCGGTCGAGATTGGGGGTTTCGACCAGCAGGCTGCCGTAACAGCTCATGGCCTGCGCGGTGTGGTCGTCGGTCATCATGACGATGATGTTGGGACGTTTGGAACGCCCCTCGCTGCACCCCGCAAGGGCTGCCAGCGTCAGCGGAACGGCGGCATAACGCACGCCGCAACGCATGGAATCGAGGTTTTTCATATATTCAGATCGGTTATCAGTTTCGGGGTTCGGCAAAGGGACGCAGGTTGCGCACGAGCTTCGGATCGCCGATGCGCACGCCCCAGTCGTACATCGCGCGGCGCAGGCGGTTCAACTCGCCTTCGTAACGGCGGTCGACGGCCAGATTGACCATCTCGCCGGGATCGTCCTGCAGGTCGTACAGCGCCTCGCGGTTGCGGCCCCACTGGTAGAGGACGTATTTGTAACGCGGACCGACGACGCTCCAGCCGCGCATGCCGGGGCCCGGGAGGAGTGTCTCGACGAACACCTCGTCGTGAAGCGTCGCCTGACGCCCTTCGGCCACCGGGCGCAGGCTCCGGCCGCGGTAACGTTCGGGGTCGGGCGTGACGCCCGCATAGTCGCAGACCGTGGCGTAGAGGTCCAGGCCGACGTTCGACAGCGCCCCGTCGTTACGCACGCCCCGCAGGCCGGCGCCCTTGGGCGGCTTGACGATCAGCGGCACGTTGACGACCTCCTCCTGCAGATTCCATTTCTGGTTCCAGCCGTGGGCGGCCACGCCGTCGCCGTGGTCCGAGAGGAAGACGATAGCCGCGTCGTCGTAGAGTCCGTGCGCCTTCAGCACCCCGACGATGCGGCCCACCTCACGGTCGGCACGCTCCACCAGACGGTAATAGGCATAGAGATAGCGCCGCCAGTCGTCCTGCGTGTAGGTGTAGGTGTCGTGGTAGCGGGGCGAGGAGGCGTGTTCGAGCGTCAGGGCCTCGGCGGCATAGGTCGAAGGCATGAAATTGGCCGGAAGGTTGGGGCACTCGTCGGTGGAGAAGGGCGCCAGTTCGCCGTATTGGAGCGTCTCGTGGCGTCCGTATTCGCAGATTTCGTGGGGATTGAGCAGCGAAGCCACCAGAAAAAGCGGCTTCTGTCCGTCGTACTCCTTCAGCGCCGCGTCGCAGGCGTCGGCCAGCGCCGGGTCGTTCATCTTCGAGATGCGGCGGAATCCCGTGCCCGAATCGGGCAGGTTGACCTCCGGGACGTGCCATTTCCCGGCGTAGAGGCATTCGTAACCCGCCTCGGCGAGGCGGTGGCCGATGCCGGCCTGCATATCGGCGGCGGCGGGGCGTATGGCGTTGTCGAAGGCCCCGACCTCGAAGGGCATGCGCCCCGTGACGAGCGCGGCGCGGCAGGGACCGCTCAGCGGATAGGGGCAGTAGGCCCGCGTGAACCGCACGCCGTCGGCGGCCAGCGCATCCATTGCAGGGGTCCGGACCCACGGATTGCCGGCGCACGACATGGCTCCGGCGGTCTGCTGGTCGGTCATGATGACGATGACGGCGGGACGTTTCCCGGCGGGGGATTTGGGTTTCGAAGCGGCGGCGGCATCGGCGGCCACGGTCAGAGCGGCGAGCGACGCGGCCAGCGAAGCGTGGTTGAGACAGGTCATAGGTGTAGTTTTTCGGTCATACAAAATTACCACAAACCTGCAGCGAAAGCCCCGGAGATTGTCCCCAAAAACGCAAATCGTGTGCAAAAGCCTTTCGATTTTGTAGAATCGGACCCCAAATTTGTCCTAAAGCTCCGCCGGAAGGCCCTTCGCAAGCCGCCATTCGACAAATCCGGCATCGGACTGCACAAAACTGAAACCCCTTTGCAGAAATTCCGGAAAGGATTGGTCATTATTAATAAAAGGTCCCCGCGCTTTGTCGTACCTTTGCAACGATGAAACCTGTAAAACTGCTTATCGCGCTTCTGCTCGCCGCCGGGCCCTCCCTGCTGCGGGCGCAGACCGACACCACGGTCTTCGCGCTGCTGGACCTCGCGCGTCCCGGACTGGAGCGCGTCGCCGCACTGCACGCCGCGGGCGACGACACGGCCGCCGCCGAAGCCCTGCTCGACTACTACCGCTGCCGCACGGGCGTCGTCTGTCCGGAAATGGACCTCGCCGACATCACGATCACCCCCGACGAACAACGCTGGGCCGACGAGGCGATGCACCACCGCTTCTTCGTCCACAAAGGCTACCAGCCCTCCTATTTCTATGGCGACGACATCGACTGGGAGTACTGGCCCGTGAAGGACAACGAACTGCGCTGGCAGCTCCACCGCATGAAATGGTGGGTGCCGATGGGCAAGGCCTACCGCCTCTCGGGCGACGAGCGTTACGCCGCGGAATGGTGCGCCGAATACCTCGACTGGATGCGCAAGAACCCCCTCACGGCGTATGACGAAGCGAAGGCCACGAACTGGACGCAGGCCGAGAACGTCTATTTCGCATGGCGGCCCCTGGAGGTGAGCGACCGGCTGGAGTTCCAGATTCACCAGTTTCTCTATTTCCTGCCCGCCGAGGCGTTCAGCGGGGATTTCCTGCTGCATTTTCTGGACAACTACCACCGTCACGCAGAGCACATCACGCGCCATTTCTCGGCCAAGGGCAACCACCTGCTGTTCCAGGCCCAGCGGCTTATCTTCGCGGGGGTCTTCTTCCCCGAATTCCGCGACGCGGCCCGCTGGCGGGCGACGGGCGTCGGGATACTCAACCGCGAGATCGGCGAGCAGGTCTACGACGACGGCATGCAGTACGAACTGGACCTGCACTACCACCACGAATCGATCGACATCTTCTTCAAGGCCCTGCAAATGATGGACGCCAACGGCCACCGGGGCGAATTCCCGGCCGCGTACCTCGCCACGGTCGAACGGATGATAGACGCCTATATCGACTGCTCGTTCCCGGACTACACGACGCCGCTGTTCAGCGACAACCGGTTCCGGGAGAAGGAGGAGCTGATGCCCTATTACCGCGCATGGGCCGAGGTCTTCCCCGCCAACGCCGCGATCC
Organism: Alistipes sp. Zagget8; assembly: GCA_001941065.1. Lineage (GTDB taxonomy): Bacteria > Bacteroidota > Bacteroidia > Bacteroidales > Rikenellaceae > Alistipes. The sequence goes on along the minus strand of MSHJ01000005.1, from coordinate 193,782 downwards.
GGCGGATGGCGACCGAAGGCCGCGAGGGAACCGCCCCGGAGCACCTTTCGCGGGCGCTGCGCACCTCGGGATTCTATGTTCTGCGCAGCGGCTGGGACGCCGACGCCACGGTGATGGTCCTCAAGGCCGGGCCGCAGGGATTCTGGCACTGCTAGCCCGACAACGGCACGTTCGAACTCTGGCACCGGGGCCGCAATTTCTTCCCCGACTCGGGCAGTTACGTCTATGCGGGCGACAAGGAGGTGACCGACCAGCGCAACTGGTTCCGCCAGACGCAGGTGCATAACACCCTGACGCTCGACGATGAAAACCTCGCACACACCGATTCGAAATGCCTGCGCTGGGAGACGGACGGCGCGACGGACATCGTGGCGGTCGGAAATCCCTCCTACGAGGGCCTCACCCACCGCCGCACGGTGTGGTTCGTCGACCGGCGGTTCTTCGTCATCGCCGACGAGGCGTCCGGAACGGCCAGAGGAGAGGTCGGCCTGCACTACAACCTTCTGGAATGCGACCCGGCGGAGGACATTGCGGCAAACAGCGTGGCGACCCGCTTCGACGACGGCAACAACCTGCTGCTGAAAGTTTTCGGCGCGGAGCGGATGGAACGCCGCGAAGGCTGGGTGTCGCGCACCTACCGTCAGCGCACGGAACGTCCGGCCTATGCCTTCACGGTGCGGAAGCGGGCCGGGAAGCCCGTGCGGCTGGTGACGGTGCTGCTTCCGGCGGAGGATGCCGCGGCGCAGCGCGTCGAGGCCGTCTGGCGCGGGAACCGGCTGCAAGTCAAAATCAACGGAACAAAATACAACCTAAAATAACTGCCATGAAACGAATCCTGATGACCCTCTGCGCCGTGCTGACTATCGGCGCGGCAGCGGCCGCCGAAACCACCCCGGCCCTCGGCGACGAAAAATCGCTCTACGACCTGCTGGACCTCGACCGTCCGGGGATGGAGACGGTGAAGAAAGCCGTCGCCAAAGGCAATGTCGCCGCGGCGGACAAGGAGCTGCTGAAATATTTCCGCACGCGCAAGCCCGTCGAACTCTTCGGTCTCGACCTCGAAAATGTCAAGGTGAACAAGCTCGAGCAGAAACAGGCCGACGAAGCCCTGGAGCACAAATTCTACGCCCACAAGGGCTATCAGCCCTCGTATTTCTACGGCGATGACATCGATTGGCGTTACTGGCCCGTGAAGGACAACGAACTGCGCTGGCAGCTGCACCGCCACTACTGGTTCATCCCGCTGGCCAAGTGTTACTACACCACGGGCGATGCGAAATACATCGACGCATGGATGGACCAATACACTGACTGGGTGAAGAAAAACCCGCTGGACGGCGTCGAATGGCTGAAGGCCGCGGGAGCTTCGGAGGCCGAGATCGCCGCCGAGCGAGAGAATTACCGCTTCGCATGGCGTCCGATGGAGGCCGGACGCCGTTTGCAGGACCTGCTGACGGAGTTCGCGCTGACGATCCGTTCGCCGCGCTTCACGCCCCAGTTCCTCAACCTCTACCTGCGCACCTACCGCCAGCACGCCGACCACATCCTGCACAACTACTCCAAGCAGGGCAACCACCTGCTGTTCGAAGCCCAGCGGATGCTCTTCGCGGGCATCTATTTCCCGGAGTTCCGCGAAGCCCCCGAGTGGCGCCGCAGCGGCATCGAAATCCTCAACCGCGAGATCGGCGTACAGGTCTATCCCGACGGGATGCAGTTCGAGCTGGATTTCGGATACCACATCGCCGCCATCGACATCTTCCTCAAGGCCCTCGGCATGGCCTCAGCCAACGGCTATGAGGGCGAATTCCCCGCAAGCTACATCGAGACGGTCGGGAAGATGACCGCCGTGACGTGGAACCTGCTCTACCCCGACTACTCCAACCCGATGTTCGGCGACACCAAGAGCCACGACAAAAGCTCCCTCCAGCGGCAGTTCCGCAGCTGGAGCCAGGTGTTCCCCGGCGACAAACAGCTGCAATGGTTCGCCACGGAGGGCCGCAAGGGCGCCCTTCCCGACTACACCTCACAGCAGTTCCCGGCATCGGGATTCTATGTCCTGCGCACGGGATGGGACAAGGACGCCACCGTGACGGTCGTGAAGGCCGGTCCCCCGGCATTCTGGCACAACCAGCCCGACAACGGCACGTTCGACTACTGGCGCAAAGGGCGCAACTTCTTCCCCGATTCGGGCAGCTACGTCTACGGCGGCGACAGCGCCGTGCTGGCCCAGCGCAACTGGTTCCGCCAGACCCGCGTGCACAACACCGTGACGCTCGACGACCGCGACCTCGAAAAGACCGATTCGAAACTCCTGCTGTGGGACGCGACGCCTGCGCTGACGACGCTCGTGACGGAGAACCCCTCCTACGAGGGCCTCACCCACCGCCGGGCGATGTTCTTCACCGGAGAGGGCCTGCTGGTGATCGCCGACCAGGTGTCGGGCTCGGCCGCCGGGAATGTCGGGGTGCATTTCAACCTCTGCCCGGGCCGGATCGAATACGCCAAGGACGGCACCGTGCGCACGCTGTTCGACGACGGCAACAACATCCGCATCAAGACCTCGGCGACGGTCCCCGTGCAGATCCGCGAGGAGGAAGGATGGGTTTCGACCGCCTACCGCAAGAAGGAGGAGCGTCCGGCCTACGCCGTCGAGGCGCAGAAGACCGCCGGCGGCGAACTGCTGTTCATCACGGTAATAGCCCCCGACGAGGCGCCTTTCCAGGGTTCGATAGCCATCGTTCCGCAAAAAGCCCCCGTGGGCGACACGTTCCGCTTCGCGGTGCACGTGGGCGCCAAAACGTACGACTTAGGGTATGACCTCAAATAAAGCTCCGATGACAATCATGTATCCCGTCCTGCTGCTGCTGGCCTGCACGCCGGACGTCGCACAGGAAAAAGAGGTCCCGAACGGGTTTACAGCGCTGCCCGAGCGGGTGAACATTCAGGCCGACTCGGCCCGGATGAGCCAGGTGATCGACAACGAGTGGGTCGCCGTAGGCATCCGCAAAGACGAGGCGTTAGGGCACGATTACACCCGGATGTACGGAGGCAAGCCCTCCTACCGCTTCACCCTCGGACGCGACGACAACACGCTCGAAGGCTACGCCCCGGGCGAGACCAAAGGTCGTTCGGAGCTCGCCTGGTGCTATGCCACGGCGGCCGATTTCGCGGGCCTTCCGGACAAAGCCTATTCCGACGCCCAGCGGATGAAGACCGTCTACCACCACGGCAAGGGCATCTGCCCGCAGGGCACGTCGTGGAGTTACACGTTCGCGGTCTGGATTCCCTCGGAGTTGAGTCCCGAGGTGTCGACGATCTTCGCCCAGTGGCACGGCATGCCCGACCGGACGCTGGTGACGGCGCCCGACGGCCGCGTGATGAAACTTCCGGACGAGGAATTCCTCGCCATGCAGGACACCGTCATCATCAAGAAAGACACGGCTTACGAGCGTGTGGAAACCGTCGACAAGAAGGGCAACACGGTGTGGAAAGCCGGCAAACCGACGGGCTGGAAGGTCGAGCAGGGCGGCTATCCCCCGCTGGCGTTCGGGTTCTCGAACGGGTATTTCTACATCAAGGCCAACTCCGACCGCCGCTGGTTCACCGACAAGACCGACCGCTGCAACGCCAATGCGGCCAAAGCCAAGGTGATGGTTCCCGTCACCTCGGAGTTCAAAGCCTCGACAATCGCCGCACGGATGCCCTTCAGCGAGTTCCCGAAGGACCGCTGGGTGACTTTCACCGTGGAGATCGACTGGACGCAGTACGGCGGCGAGGCCGAGACGATCGTGCGTCCGGGACGCCTCGACGTATGGATGGCCCACGACAGCCGGACAAACCACCTGGTCGATAACGAGCAAATCCTCATCGGCCGCAACGACGAGGACGGCTACTATTTCAAATTCGGCATCTACCGCGTGGGCGACAGCACGGAGCCCGTGAGCTACAACCTCGCGGGATACGCCCAGCGGCAGCGCTGATCCGGGGCGAAAACAACGGCAGAGGCGGGATTTCGGTCCCGCCTCTGCTCGTTCGTACACCCGGCGGCGACACGAACGGTGCTCTATGAGGTATAGATACGCTGGATTTGTTCCTCGATGTCCGAGGTCTTGTCGATCCGGTCGTTGCGCAGCCGCGCCTGGTAGGTGTAGATCGTCGAAATGGTGCTGTTGAGGAACAGGGCGATTTGCGCCGAATCCGAGACGCCCAGCCGGACCAGCGCCAGGTAACGCAGCTCGGTCGAGAGCTGGCGGCTCCGTTTGGGCATGAAACGCTCGGGGTCGAGAAGCAGCCCGCGCACCTGTTCGATAAAGTCGGGGAACAGCCCGAGGAAGGTCTCGTCGAAGAGCCGCAGGAAATTGCGGTGCTCGGTCTGGATCAGCTCCTGCGAGCGCAGCGTGACGAGCGTCTGTTCGGCATTCTCGGTTTTGAGCAGTTTGATGATCCCCATGCGGTAGGTATCGAGGCGCTGGATGTAGGAGCTGCAAAGCTGCATATACTGGCTCACATACTCCGATTTGATCTTGTTGGCGTCGTTGAGCTGATCGTTGGTCCGCACCAGCGCATTGTTGGTGGCATTGAGCTGCTGGTTGATGTCGGTCAGCTGGCGGTTGATTTCGAGGTAACTGTCTTTGAGGCGTTCGATTTCACGCTTGCGCCGCAGGGTGTGGATCGCCTGCCAGAGAATGACGATCAGCAGCACCGAAAGCGATATGGCCGTGAAGAGCGTCAGCAGCAGTTTGCTGTGCATCGACTTGTCGAACGAGCGGGTGATCATGCCCAGCGCTTCGGCATACTGGCCGATACGCAGGCGGTAGTTACTGATTGTCAGGTCGTTCAGCGTGCGTTTGATATAGGCGTTCGCCAGCCGGATCTCCCCGGTCTCGTAGAGTATCTGCGCCAGCCGGTAGAGCGACATGTGGGCCCGCGTCGAGGCCGTGAGCTCGTAGATCGAGGCCCGGGCCGCCCACAGCATACCCCGCCGGTTGTCGCCCATGTCAGTGTAGTTGCGGGCGATCTGGTAGGTGATATTGCCTTTCTGGAAGATGTCGAGGCTGTCAATGTCGTCCCTTATAAGCCCTTCCAATTTTTCCAGGGCTTCCCGGTTGCGTCCTTCGAGGCGCAGCAGCTCGGCCTCGAAATTCTTTTTCTGGTAGGCGATGCGCGGTCCCGAAGCGCGGTTGAGGTAGGCTTTCAGGTAGTATTTGAGCGAATCGTCATAGCGGCTCTGCACCTCGGGAAAGACGCTGAACCGTTTCGACTCGCGGAACACCGTGGCCCGCGTGCGGTAGTAGAGCGTCAGGTCGACCTTCCGGCTGTCCGTCGTGTCGACGCTCCGCAGTATGCGGTTGGCCTCCGCGAGTTCGACGTTGCCGATCAGCACGATGGCCGTGCGGACCTTGGCGTCGTTGATAAGCCTTACGTCACCCAATTCCTCGGCCAACGCACGGGCCATCATACAATAGTAGGCCGACGAGTCGAGCTGGAAATGGCTGTAATGACCCGCCAGCGTGGTGTAGGCCCAGGCCCGGGTCCGTTTGCTGCGGGTCGTGTCCGCAATGTCGAGGTATTTGCGAATGACGCGGTGGCGGCGTTCCACATAGACCGCTTCGTTGCGTATGACATCGTTCAGCTCGCGGATCGTCCTGTCGAGCTCGTGATCGAGTTCGTCCCGGCATCCCGTCGTAAGGAATACGGCGGCAAGCAGCAGGCAGCAGAGGTTTCGGTTCATGGCAAATAGCGTGTTTCGGTCAGACAAGATACTAAAATTCGGAATCAAATCACGGCCGAAGAGGCTTTTCGGGCGTTAAAATGCGGTCATAAAGTTTGATAAAACAAGTCCTGATTCTCAACAATACGCAGACAATCAACGCATTGAATTTTCCACGGGTTTGATTTTCCCCATCCTCCTGCGGGGGCTATCTATTTATGGGTACATTTGCCGTACCGACTAACCGTTGCCAGGCGGCAACACGCAAATCCAACCTTCCATGAACCGAATCCTGAATTGTCTTTTATCAGCGGCACTCGCATCGATGTCCTTCACAGGCTGTTCGTCCGACACGTCCTCCGGAGAACCGGCTCCCCCGCCCTCCGGGGCCGGGAATGTTTGCGGATATGTCCGCTGCGACGGGCAGGGCATTGCCGGCGTCGCCGTTTCCGACGGCGCGAATGTCGTGAAAACCGATGCCGCAGGCTATTATTCCTTCACGTGCGACCTCGCGTCGGCCGATTTCGTGCGTATCTCCATACCTTCGGGCTACGAGACCTCCCGCGACGGCATCCTTCCGGCATTCTATGCGGCCATCGACCCCGCCGCGCCGGGCGTTCAGCGTTTCGATTTCGACCTGACCGCCGTGGACAACACCCGCCACCTGCTGCTGGTCATGGCCGACATGCACATCTCGGGGCGCAAGCCGGGCTATCCCGACGACGGCGGAACGGTCGTCGCCGAACTCGACGCCAAGCAGTGCCGCGACCGGTTCATCCCCGCACTCGCCGCTCATGCCGCCGCAGCCCCCGCAGGGTATCGCGTCTACGGACTGAATCTGGGCGATATGACCCACTCGGAATACTGGTATTCGAAGAACTACTCCTTCCCGCAGTACATCGAGGCGATGGCGGACATCGACTTTCCGGTCTTCCACGTCATCGGCAACCACGACTACTGCCACAAGGTCGCCGACGACACGGCCGATGCGCAATACAAAGCGGCGCTCGGCCCCACCTACTATTCGTTCAACCTGGGCAGCATCCACTACATCGTGCTCGACAATATGGTCTACAAAGGTTCGAACGCCTACGACACGCGGATCGACGACCGCCAGATGGAGTGGCTCCGCAAGGACCTCGCAGCGATGGACCCCTCCGTGCGCGACGTGGTCGCAGCGATGCACGTTCCCACGGTCAACGGCCTCCAGACGGACGGCACCTACAAAAAAGCCCTTGAAAATTTCGACGAGTTCTACGCGCTTTTCGACGCCTACAACCTGACGGTGATGAGCGGCCACTGGCACCACGCCCACTCGGTCCGCATCAGCGACAAGGCCTCGGAATACATCCTTCCGGCCGTCTGCGGAACGTGGTGGTACAAACTCCTCTGCAACGACGGAACCCCGGCGGCCTTCTCGGCCTGCACCGTCAACGGAACCTCCATGAGCCACCGCATCGTGCCGTTCGGCGACGAATACGCCTCGGAACGCTACCGCATCTACAACAAGGGCGTCACGACCAACACCGGGACCGCCGCCCCCGGAACGGCGTCCGACCCCGCCGGGGGTTCGCCTGCGGTGCTGGTCAACCTCTGGGAGATGCGCCCCGACTGGACCTTCACCTGCTACGAGAACGGCGTGCAGACCTCAAACCGGCTGACCCGCGTGGCGCGTTACGACCCCATTCACCGCGATTTCTGCAACCAGGGGCTGATCGGATGGCAGCGGTATTCGTGGTGTGCGACGGTACGCACGGCCGACCACTGGCTGCAATACATTCCCGAGGACCCCGCGGCAGCCATCCGCATCACGGTGACCAACCAGCGGGGATCGCTGCTGCACGTGATCGACACGAAGATCGAATAATCCGAATCCATATTGCTTTTAACATGATGAAAAACAGAAAATTCCTGCTCTTCCTGGCCGCTGCCGCGCTCTTTGCGGCACCGGTCCGGGGCGCCGGACTGCCGCCCCTCCCCGACAAACCGGGAGCCACGGTCAAAGGTTACGTCGCGTGCGGGGGACGCGGTATCGAAGGGGTCGTCGTCTCCGACGGCTTCAATGTCGTGAAGACCGATGCCGAAGGCCGCTACTGGCTCAAGACCAGACTTTCGCGCTCGGAGTTCGTGATGATCTCCACGCCGCGCGGCTACGACCCGGAGGTCTATTCCGGATTCCTGCCCAAATTCTTTTACGCCCTCGACAAAACGGCGGGCAAAAAGAGCGTCCAGCAGTTCGATTTCCACCTCACACGCGCCGACAACGACGACTACACGCTGCTCGTGGTGGCCGACGAGCACGTCTCGGGCCGCGTGATCGACATCCCGCCCGGCAGCGGCAATGTCATCGCCCCGGTCGACTCGGTGCAGTTCCGCAACGATTTCATGCCCCGGCTGGTCAAATATGCCGACAGCCTGATGCAGCGCACGCCGGTCTACGGACTGAACCTGGGAGATATGACCCACTCGGAATACTGGTTCCGCAACAAGACGGGCATGCCCGAATACCTGCGTCTGGCCAAAGACACCCCCTTCCTGATGTACCACGTCATCGGCAACCACGACCATTGCCACAAATACGAAAACGACTACGAGGCCGAAGCCGAATACCGCAAGTATTTCGGTCCGACCTACTACTCGTTCAACATCGGCAAGGTCCATTACGTCGTGCTCGACGATATGCTCTACCACGGACGCAACAAATACGACAAAATCATCACCCCGGAGCAGCTCGCATGGCTCTATAAGGACCTCCGGGCGCTCGATCCCGAAATCCGGCAGCTCGTCGTGGCGGCCCATGTGCCGCTCGTGGCCAACAACGGCGCGTGGGACGACATCTGGTACAACCTCAAGAACAAAGACGAACTGTTCGTCCTGCTGCAGGATTACGACGTGACCATCATGACGGGCGACTGGCACACCGAGGGCACGACGCGCGTCAGCGACCGCATGGTGGAGTATGTCCATCCGGCCATCACGGGCAACTGGTGGTACCGGCAGGGCCTCTGCAACAACGGTTATCCCGCGGCCTTCACCGAGTATGTTTTCCGGGGCGACCGCCTCGAAAGCCGCTCGCTCGTCGACTGGGCCAACGGCAACAGCAAACAGCAATACCGGGTCTACAACAAGGGCGTCACGTCGAACACGGGCATCGCCAGCTCCTCGGCGCTCGACCCCGCGGGCGGTGCGCCGTCGGTGCTGGTCTTCTTCTGGGGCGTGGCGCCCAACTGGACGTTCGTCTGCCGCGAAAACGGCGTGCAGACCTACGGACGCGGACAGCTGGTGCAGCGTTACGACCCGCTGGCCCGGTCGCTGGTCGAGGAGGGCATCATTCCCTACGACCGCTACCCCTGGCTCAAACAGAAACCCGTGCGCCTCTACCTCTACACCCCGAAGGACCCCGGCGCCGAAATCGAGATCGTCGGCACGGACCACATCCGCAACCGCGATTTCCGCGTGGTTACGCAAATAGAACGCTGAAACGAAGCACCCTAAACACTATCTGACAATATGAGAAAATTCTGCAAAATGATCGGTGCGCTGACCGTACTGGTATCGGTTACCCTCTCCTCTCTCGCGGCCCAGCCGGCCGCCGAGGTCCGGGGAACCGTCACCGACGGCGACAGCGGCAGGCCGCTGGCCGGCGTGAGCGTCGCGCTCTCCGGCTCGGCAACGTCAACCACGACCGACGCGAAGGGCGCTTATGCCATCCGGGTCCCTTCCGCCGCGGCCGTGCTCGAATTCTCCCGTGAAGGCTACCTCGCCCGAAAAGTCCCCACCGAAGGACGGACACAGCTCGACGTCGCGCTGAAACCCGCAGCCCGGACCGCGGGCACGGTGAAGGGCGTCGTCACCGACAGCGACAGCGGCAGCCCGCTCGCCGGCGTCACCGTCATCCTCTCGGGTTCGTCCCGGGGAACCACGACCGACGCGAAAGGCGCCTACACCCTCTCCGCACCGTCCGCCGAGTCGGTTCTCGACTTCTCCTACCTGGGCTATGTGCCCCAGAAAATCAGGGTCGGCAACCGCTCGCAGATCGACGTCGAACTGGTGGCCGACAACAAGGACATCGACGAGGTGGTCGTGATCGGTTACAGCGAGGTGAAAAAAACCGACCTGACGGGTTCGGTGACCAATGTGAAGATGGGCGACATCAAGGACATCCCGGTCGTCTCGGTCGACCAGGCCTTACAGGGCCGCGTGGCCGGCGCCGACATCATGTCCACATCGGGCGACCCGACCGCCTCGACCTCGATCCGCATCCGCGGCACGCGGTCGATCACCGCGTCGAACGAACCGCTGATCGTCGTCGACGGCATCATCGACGCCGTGCAGGACCTGAGCGACATCAATTCGGCCGACATCGAGTCGATCTCGGTCCTCAAGGATGCCTCGTCGACGGCCATCTACGGCGCACGCGGATCGAACGGCGTCATCATCGTCACCACGCGGAAGGGCAATCCCACGGTGAGCAAGCCGTGGATCACGCTCAAGGCCGACATGGGCTTCTCGCAGCTGCCCCGCAACCTCGACGTGATGAACGCCACGGAGTTCGCCCTCTACCGCAACGACGTGACCTATTTCAACTGGCAGATGGGCAACCGTCCGGTCCAGGACTACACCTACAACGACCCCTACTCGCTGGGCAAGGGCACCAACTGGATCGACGAAATCACCCGCACGGCTCCCTACCAGAACTACAATCTCTCGGTGTCGGGCCGTTCGAAGACCAGCAGCTATTTCGTGTCGCTGGGTTACAGCGACATCCAGGGCATCGTCGACGACAGCGGCTTCCAGCGCACGACGGCCCGCGTCAACGTGTCGCACGATTTCGCCAAATGGTTCACGGCAGGCGTCAACTCGTCGCTCTCCTACCGCGACGAGGCCAACAACAAGGCCAACATCGGCGGCTCGTCGGTGTGGAACGCCGCGACCTACCTGGCTCCCGTGCTGGGCCCCGAGGACACCTACAACCCCTTCTACGGATCGGGACAGACGATCAACAATCCACGCTACACGATCGACCTGAACGACAACACGCTGGAGCGATTTGCCTCGACCAACACGTTATACGTGGACATCAAACCCATCGAAGGACTGAAGATCAGCAGCAAATTCACCTACTACCTCTACCAGCGCCACGACTACCGCTTCTACCCGAGCACGCTGCCCGTCAAGAACGAAGGCGAGGGCGGCGAGGGCTACCGCGCCGAGTACGACACACGCACGCTTTCGACCGAGAACACCGTAACCTACGCCTACACGGCCAAGACAGGCCACTATTTCGACGTGATGGGCGGTTTCACGGGTTCGAAATCGCGCCTCAACGGCTTCGACCTCAACGCCAAAGGGCTGATCGTCGACGACAACAAGTGGAACAACATGAACGGCATCTACGACAAGGAGAACTACACGAGCACCTCCTACACGAACTACATCACGAAGATGTCGGTGCTGGCCCGCGTGAACTACAACTACAAGAAACGCTACTACCTGACGCTGACCGGCCGTTACGACGGTTCGTCGAATTTCGCCGCCAACCACAAATGGGGCTTCTTCCCCTCGGCGGCCGTCAAGTGGAACATTTCGAACGAATATTTCATGCGCCGCGTGCGCTGGATCGAGGAGCTGTCGCTGCGCGTGAGCGCCGGCCGCACGGGCAACGACGCCATCAAACCCTACCGCTCGATCGAGGCCTACACCTCGACCTCGGACGGCTACCTGCTGGGAGGCTCGCAGTCGACGGCGTTCTACCCAGTGCGCGTGGCGAGCGACAACCTCACGTGGGAGACCACCGACCTCTACAACGCCGCCATCGACGCCTCGCTGTTCAAGAAACGCCTGAACATCACCTTCGAAGCCTACATTTCGAAAACCCGCGACCTGCTGCTATCGGTCCAGAAGGCCTCGCAGTCGGGCTTCACGAACCATTTCGAGAACATCGGACGCACGTCGAACAAAGGCGTGGAGCTGACCGTCGAGACGCGCAACATCGTCAAGCCCAAGTTCTCGTGGTCCACGTCGCTCACGCTCTCGCACAACAAACAGATGGTCGAGGACATCGGCTCGGAGGATTTCGTCAGCGCGATGAACAGTCCCGGCAACAGCCAGTACATGATGTACGGCTACGTCAAGGACCGTCCGCTCAACGCCCTCTGGGGCTTCAAGTACGGCGGCGTGTGGCACAACCAGGAGGAGATCGAGCGCAACAAGGTGACCAACACCTATGTTTCGGCCACGACCTCGCTCAGCCCCGGCCTGCCGCGCTACATCGACACCAACAACGACGGCTCGCTGGACCAGAAGGACCTGGTCTATCTGGGCAACGCCGACCCCACGATCTACGGCGGTCTGCAGAACACGTTCAACATCGGGCAGCTGAAGGTCGGCGTCTATTTCGCCTATTCGCTCGGCGGCAAAATCTACAACTACTCGGAGCTTTACATGGCCGGCACCTACTCCTCGAACCAGTACCGCTACATGGCCAATTCGTGGCATCCGGTGCGCAATCCCGATTCCAACCTGCCCCGCGCGGGCGCCGTGCAGGTGCACGTGCCGAGCGACCTGCAGGTGCACGACGCATCGTATCTGCGTCTGAAAAACGTTTCGGTGGGTTACACGTTCGACCTGCGCAAGCGGGTGAAATGGCTGCGCGACATCACGCTGAGCGTCAGCGGCGAAAACCTCTACCTGTGGTCGAAATACAACGGATTCGACCCCGACGTTTCGACATCGAGCGAAAGCTCGACGCTGCGGCGCGTCGACATGGGAGCCTATCCGCGGGCACGCACGGTGATATTCAGCGTTCAAATCCGCTACTAATCAAAAACGACTACGATTATGAAATCGATGAAAATAGTTTTGCTGACGGTCGCAGCGGCGCTTGCAGGCGCCTGCTCGCTTCAGGAATCGCCCGAGTTTTTCGTCAACCGGAGCAATTTCTACCGCAACAAGTCGGAGTGCATCGCCGGTCTGAACAGCTGCTACATTCCGCTCAAGACGATCTATAATTTCAATTTCGGCGTGATGACCGAGGGCGTCACCGACCTGCTGTTCCACAATTCGCCGACGGTCTACGACTCGCGTCTCGAAATCTCACCCGCGCTGCCCGGATACGGGTCTACGGTGTGGACGCAGTGCTACAAGGCCGTGATGTACTGCAACGCCGCCATCGAGGGCATCCGGAACGCCACGGTGAGCGAGGAGGACCGCAGTAAGCTGCTGGCCGAGGGCATCATCCTGCGGGCGATGTACTACCATCTGCTCACGTCGGTCTTCGGCGACGTGCCGTTCTACACGATCGACGTCAACACCGAGGAACTGCTCAACCAGACGGCCTGCCTGCCGCGTATGCCGGCCGCCGAGACGCGCAGTTACCTGATCGAAGAGCTGATGGAGGCCGTTCCCGACCTCGACCAGGTGCGTTCGTCGGAAATCGCCGACAACCGCATGGGCGCGGCCGTCGGGTGGATGCTCGCCGCCAAGATGGCGATGTGGAACAAACAGTGGGACACGGCGCTCGAGGCGCTGGGCGAATTGGAAAAAATCTACGGCACACTCGACCAGTACCCGCTTTCGGACGTTCCTTTCCGTAAGAAGAACACCCCCGAGTCGATCCTCGAAATCCAGCACTCCTACACCTCCGGCGGGCTGATCTACACGTCGAACTATGCCTGCATCTGCATGCCCAACCAGACCACCGCCGAGTCGGGGTCCGACATTTTCGACGGCGTGAAGATCGAGGAGCTGGGCGACGACGCCAACGTGTGGCCCGGTATGCGGCCCAACCTGGTTTTCAGCGCCGGTTTGCAGACCCGCACGGGCGGCGACCGCCGTGTGGAGATGAACCTCGCCTGGGAGTACGACGGACAGGAGTTCAAAAGCGTCGGCACACGGCCCTGGCTGGGTCCGAAATTCTGGTGCCCCGGCATGCGCGACAGCTACGACTCGAACAACTACAAGGTCTTCCGCTACGCCGACGCCGTACTGATGATGGCCGAGTGCTGGTGCATGAAGGAGAATCTGGAACAGACCAAGCTGTATCTCAATCAGGTGAAGAACCGTGCGGGCATCGCCGAGTTCTCGGCTTTCAAGAGTTGGGAGCGTACGCTCGAAGAGATTCAGAACGAACGCGCCCGCGAACTGATCGGCGAATTCCAGCGCAAATTCGACCTCGTGCGGTGGGGCATCTGGTACACGAAGACCCTCGAATCGGCCGATTACGAAACCGTGCGCAACGCCATCCTGCCCTGCCACGAGTACTACCCCATTCCCGACACGCAGGTGGTCTACTCGGGCTATGCGCTCGACAACAAGGAGTATGAGAAATACGGACTTTAATCTAAAAAACGGAACATTATGAGATTCAGCTATAAAGGCATTGCATGGCTGGCGGCGCTCTGCGGAGCGCTGGGCGGCTGCAACGAGCCGTTCGAACCGACGATCCGGCTGGCCGTGGACCAGAACCTGGTCGCATTGCCGGCAACGGAGGGCATGACCCGCGTGATGGTCTACTCGACCGGAAACTGGTCGCTCTCCGTAGATTCGGAGTCCGGAGGCGCATGGGCGCGGATCGACCGGGAGTCGGGACGCGAGAACGGCGATTTCATCTTCGAATACGACACCAACGGCGGTCTGTCGCGCAAGGCGACGATCCGCATCCAGTCCGGGGACCGCGCCTGCGAGGTGGTGATGTCCCAGGCCGCAGGAATCACCGACCCGACGCTAACCGTCACGCCCGGAAGCGTCGCGCTGCTGGGCGACGGATGTCCTGTGACGATGACCCTTTCCAGCAACCTCGGGCCCGACCTGGAACGCGTGCAGCACGAAATATCCTACGGCGAGGACAGCGGCGAAGGATGGATCGGCGACGTGACGCTCGACGACGCATCGCTGCGCTTCACGGTGGCGGACAACCCGACCGGAGCCATGCGTTTCGCGACGCTGACCCTCTGGGTCGCCGACGGCAGCGGCACACGCTACGAGACCCGTGCCACCGTTACACAAAGCACCGAAGCGCTGAAACTGACCATGACGCCCGCCGAAGAGACGCACGCCGCGGCCGCCTACGGCGAGACGTTCGAACAGGCCTTCGAGTGCAACATTCCGGAGATTTACGGCGAAATAACGCTCGTGTGCGACTACCTGACGGGAGCCGAAGGCTGGCTGACGAATTACCGGATCGACCGCGAAGCGGGCCTGCTGAGCGTGAAGGTCCCGGCCAATCCCGCCGCGCCGCGTTCGGCACGCATCGCCCTGCAGTACGACAACGGCCGCGGACGGACCATCACCACCGACCATGTAACCCTGACACAGGAGAAATGCGACATCGGCGGCGTGGAAGGCGGCCAGATGGAGGGCGAGAAGGACGACAACGAATGGTAACCGACTAAACAGACGCAAAAATGAAAAAGATACAGAACCTATTGATCGCCTGCTGCCTGCTGTCAGCGGGATGCTCCGAAGCCCCCGAAGGATATGAGGGGCCGTCCGGACCCGATCCGGTGAAATACGTCTCGCTGCGCCTCGACGCCGGAGCCGGAGCCGGCACACGCGCCGAGCTGGGCAACGACCTGCGGGTGAAATTCCAGCCGGGCGACATGATCGACATCAACGGCACGGCCTATGAGGTCTTCCTGCTCGGCGACGGAACGGCCGCCGTGCCCGAGGTCCCCGAGGCCGACCGCTACGAAGCGGTGTTCCCCTCGGCCTGTAATTTCCTCCAGCAGACGACGGAAGCCGCCAATTTCAAGCTGCCGCTGGCGCAGTTTTATGCAGGCTCCGGCACGTTCGGCCGCAATGCCATGCCGATGTACGGCGAAGCGACGGGAATCGACGAAGAGAAAGGCTACGTGAACATCCGGCTGAACAATATGTGCGGCGTGCTGAAACTGACGCTGAAAGGCTCGGCGACGATCAATTCGATCCTCGTCGAAGACCGTTCGGGCGCCCCGATTTCGGGCTACTCCACACTCGGAACCGACGACGGAGGAGCCAAAATCCTCGTGCCGGGCACGGCGAGTTCGGCCCGCGCATATCATCTGGTGATGAACTGCGGCGGTGCGGGCGAAGGCGTCGCGCTGAGTGAAGACGGAACCGATTTCCACATCGTGATGCCCGCCCGCGAGTACGCCTCGGGGCTGAAAATCCGCATCACCGACCGTTCGCACCGGGCGATGACCGTCGATTCGCCGACGCCGCGCACGATCAAACGGAACATCGTGACCGAGACCCCGGCGATCGTGTATGCCCCCGATGCCGACCTGGTCTTCGCCGAGTATTTCGACGCCTGCGTGTGGGGCGGCAACTACGTGGGCAACACGAAGGGATATACGCCCTCGCAGACCGAAGCCCAGCAGAGCAGCGGCAGTCTGTCCGGAACGACCGCGGCCGGATCGGCGACGGGTGTCGAGGAGGCCCCCTTCTATGTGATGGAAAACGCGGCGGGCACGGCGGATTACACCAATTCATGGAACATCGCACCGCCGTCGGCCGCCAATAACGTCACGGCGGCGTATATGCGCAACCGCAACCTCTACGACTGGACCTACCTCTACCGCTGCGCCGAGTTCCAGGGCTGTATGCGCGTCGGGTCGCCCACGCTGGGCCGCGGCAAGATTCACACGCCGAAGCTGGCGAACATTCCCGCCGACGCTTCGGGCAACGTGCAGATCACCTTCCGCATCTGCTACGTCAAGGGGGCGAACATGACCGACCGCTTCCAGAGCTGGATCGACAAGGGAACCTATCAGGAGGTCTACATCGACGGCGAGCCGATGACTTTCACACCCGCCACGTCGGCCTACATTCCCAATTCCACGATCGGGACCGACGGCTGGGCCGAGGTACGGCTGATCGCCAGCGGCGTATCGAAGGACACCTCGTTCAATTTCTTCGAGGAAAAAGGCACGGCGGCCCCGACGAGCTACTATTTCGTCGACGACATCGAGGTCCGCCTGCTGGATTGACAAACCCTTTCAAAACAAAGACACCATGAAAACGAAAAATAGTTGGAAACTGCTGCTGCTGACACTCTTCGCGGGTTGTGCGGCAGCCTGCACCGATGATCCGGACGAAGTCCCCGTCATCGAACTCGGGGCTGTGAAAGGCGAATACATCGTGCCGGCGCAAAGCGGCACGGTCGAGGTCGAGGTTTACAGCAACCGCGGCTGCAACGTCTCGTTTCTCGAAGCCACCCCCTGGGCCGAGGCCCATGCCGGACGGATTCCGGGCGACGGCGCATTCAGCGTCACCTACGGAGCCAACGACTCCTTCGCCCGCGTGGCACGCCTGCTGCTGCAGGACGACAGCGGACGCCGCCGCGACACGGTCTACATCCGTCAGGAGGGGCTGATCGAGGAGCGGCTGGTGTTCCCGGCGCCGAATATCTCGGTGAAGGGCAGCGCCGCCGAAGGGTCCGTCTCGGTCCCGCTCGACACCAACATCGGTGCGGAGCGCCTCACGACCAAGATAACCTATCCCGACGAGGAGAACGCCGACTGGCTCTCCGACGTCCGCATCGACGATGCGTCGGGCGCATTGCTCTTCGCCACACAGGCCAATCCCGACCAGGAGAATATGCGGTCGGCGGAGATAACCCTCTCGTTCACCAACGGCTGGGACAAAGTCACCGCAGCCAAACTCTACATCGTGCAGGCCAACGCCCGCGACGATTTCGGTACGGAGCGTTCGTTCGCGGAGATTCGCGCCCTGTGCGGTCCCGGGCAGGTCGTAACCATCGAGAACGACTATTACATTTCGGCGTGGGTGGTCAGCGACGCCGCAGGCGGCAACATGGGCGCCAACCCCATGACCACCGAATCGACGATCAACTACGAGGTCTGCAAGAAGACCGCCTACGTCGAGAGCATCGACGGCAGCCTGGGCTTCCTGGTCGAGACCGAAACGGCCGACGACAACATTTTCATGCGTTACAGCCGCATCCAGCTCTCGCTCAAAGGCATGCGGCTCGTGCACGACACCGATCCCGACCGTTTCGCCCTCAAAGGCGTGAAATCGGCCATGATCATCAGCTCGGAGCTGGGCACGGCGGCGGACATCCCGCACAAAGAGAAGCGCATCGGCCAGCTGACCGACGACGACATCTACACCTACGTCACGCTCACCGACTGCGAACTGCCGATCCGCAAAGGCCCGCTGACCCCGATCAACGAGGGTTACGCCAACGCCACGGGTGCCAACCGCACGGAGAAATGCGCGTCGCTCGTGCGCGACATCGAGGGCGAGCACATCTACCTCTACACCAACACGACGTGCCTCTACCGCCGCGACGGAAGCCGCCTGCCCTACGGATCGGGCAAACTCTCGGGGATCGTCGTCCACGAACTGTTCCCGCGCTTCGAGTGGGAGGACAATGCGAGCGGCGACGACGAATCGTACGGGTATATCGGCCGCTATCAGCTGCGCCATGTCTCGAAATCGGATTTCGACGGGCTGGCCGACGATTTCAAGGACAGTTTCTCGGCGCTGCTGACCGAGTACCGCTTCCTGCAATACGACAACAACAAGGTCTACCCCACCTACGGCACGAACGGCTACCTGACGCACAGCTACAAGGACGGGACCGGTGCGATCAAGATTCTCGCCAACGAGGATTTCAGCTACCTCGGCCCCGTGGGCAACAAGTCCACGTTCATTTTCGGGTCGAACATCGGCAACGTCAACGGCATGGGGATCATCCTCGAAGACGGGACCGACTGGTGGCGCGATTTCGCCGACGTGAACAACAACGTCACGGGCGACACGTCGGGCGGCGGCAAGGGCAAGGTTCCCCGCAAGGGCAGCGCCGAAGGTCCCGCATGGGTCGATTGGTACTGGTGGGACAAGGCCAACGACCGCGGCCATGCGTGGATCGTGAATTTCTCGACCGAGGGAATCTCGACCGACGTGCTGTCGATGCAGGTGAGCGTCCTGAACGACCGCTACGACAGCGGCAAATACGGCTCGCCCCGCTATTTCGACGTCGCATGGTCCGAGACGGGCAACATGAACGCCGACGCCGACTGGACCTACATCGCCTCCTACACCGTGCCCGACATGGCACGCTGGACCCCCGCGACGCGCTACTGGCAGTATGCGGGCTGGAAACCCGTCGACGTGAAGCTGCCGCTCGAAATGCTCGGCAAGAAGAACGTCTACATCCGTCTGCAGGCGGCCCGGAACCTCGGCGGAAGCCTCGACGAATACGCCGCACAGCCGATCGATTCGCCGTCGTGCATGAACTATTTTGCCATCCGTTACAACAAGAAATAACCGCGCAGCGGCCGGAACCGGGCAATCCGTTCCGGCCGCTGACGCCAAAACCCCGAACTTATGCGAAAAACACTGATCCTTGCCGCCGCACTCCTCACCGCCGCGTGCGCCGAGGTCCCGCCACCCGAAATCAATGTCATTCCCCGGCCCGTGTCGGTGGAGCCGGGCAACGGCACGTTCCGCCTCGGCCGCAACTGCAGGATCGGCTATGACGACCCGTCGCTGCAATCCGTCGCCGCGCTGTGTGCCGGCTACCTGGCCGAAGAGGGGGTGCGGAAGCCCGCCGTGGCGGACAAGCCCGTGCACAAGGGCGTCGACCTGCAGCTGGACGGCACGCTCGCCGGCGAGGAGTACACGCTGAGCGCAACGACGAAAGGCGTATCGATCTGCGGCGGCTCGCCCCGGGCGGTGCTTTACGGCGTGCAGACCCTGCGCCAGCTCGTCGACGGCGACCGGGTTCCCGTCGTGGAGATCCGCGACGAACCCTCCTTCGGCTATCGCGGGGCGATGTTCGACGTGGCGCGGTATTTTTACCCCGTGGAGGAGGTCAAACGATTTATCGACATCATGGCGCTGCACAAGCTCAACACCTTCCACTGGCACCTGACCAACGACCAGGGGTGGCGTATCGAGATCAGGCGCTATCCCGAACTGACGCGCATCGGGTCGCAGCGCCGGGAGACGCTGATCGGCCATTACAAAACCTCGAACGAATACGACGGCACGCCTCACGGCGGCTACTACACGCAGGACGAAATCCGCGAGGTGGTGGCCTATGCCGCCGAGCGCTGCATAGACGTCATTCCCGAGATCGAGCTCCCCGGCCATTCGATGGCGGCCCTGGCGTCGTATCCGTGGCTGGGATGCACGAAAGGTCCCTACGAGGTGCGCACGACGTGGTATTACAGCAGCGACGTGCTCTGCGCAGGCCGCGAGACGACCTTCGAATTCCTCGAAAACGTGCTTTTGGAGGTGCTCGAACTATTCCCGTCGAAATACATCCACATCGGCGGCGACGAGTGTCCCAAGGTACAGTGGGAGGTGTGCCCCGACGGCCAGGGCCGCATCCGCCGGGAGGGTCTGAAGGACGAGAATGCCCTTCAGAGCTATTTCGTGTGCCGCATCGAGAAATGGCTCCACGCACACGGCCGCGAAATGATCGGCTGGGACGAACTGCTCGAAGGCGGCGTCACACCCTCGACGATCGTCATGTCGTGGCGCGGAACGGAGGGCGGCATCAAGGCCGCGAAACTCGGCAACCGGGTGATCATGACCCCGCGGTTCTATTTTTACCTCGATTATTACCAGACCTCCGACCCGGAGAAGAACGGCGAACCGCTCTCCATCGGCCGCAACGTCCCGATCCGCAAGCTCTACGAATACAATCCCTTCGACCAGCTCGACGAAACGCAAAGCCGCAACATCCTCGGCGTCCAGGCCAATCTGTGGACCGAGTATATCTCCACGATGGACCATGCCGAGTATATGCTGCTGCCGCGTCTGGCGGCCATGTCGGAGGTGGCGTGGGCAACGGAAAGGCGCGACTACGACGATTTCGTGCGGCGGCTCGGGACCCTGCGCGGCCTGTACGACCGCGAAGGTTATCGCTATGCCGATTTCGTCTTCCGGGGTATCGAATAACGCACCATAAAAACGCAAAAAGTGAAAAGACTGCTATTTCTCGCCCTCTTCGCCGCCACGTCGGTTTTGGCGAAAGCCCCCGCGAAACGGTGGCTCGATCCCGAATGCTTCGCCGTCGGCCGCGCTCCGATGCGCACGAGTTTCATCGTCTTCCCGACGGCCTCGGAGGCCGTCCCCGAAAACGACTACACCCGTTCGCCCCTCTACCGGACGCTCAACGGCGAATGGAGTTTCCTGCGTGCCGACCGCCCGGGCGCTGAGCCCGAAGAATTCTTCCGCGTCGGATACGACGATTCGGCATGGGGCGCGATGCCCGTGCCGGGAATCTGGGAGCTGAACGGTTACGGCGACCCGGTCTACACCAACAAGCCCTATCCGTGGCACAAATTCTTCGAGGTGAAGGCCCCGCTGGTCCCCTACGAGCAGAATTACACGGGTCTCTACCGCCGCAACGTGACGGTTCCCGCCGCGTGGAAAGGCCGCGACGTGTTCATCCACATCGGCTCGGCGATTTCGAACGTGACGCTCTGGGTCAACGGCCGCGAGGTGGGTTACAGCGAAGACAGCAAACTCGAAGCCGAATTCGACATCACCCGCTACATCATGCCCGGGCGCGACAACCTGATCGTGCTGCGCGTCAACCGCTGGTGCGACGGCTCGTTCCTCGAAGACCAGGATTTCTGGCGTCTTTCGGGCATCGGCCGCGACTGCTACCTCTACGCCCGCGACAAACGCCGTCTGGCCGACGTGCGTCTGACGCCCGATCTGGTGAACGACTACCGCGACGGCACGCTGCGCGTCGAGGCAGCCACGACGCCGGGCGTCGGCAGTGTCCGGCTGACGCTCCGCGACGATCGGGGCCGCACGCTCGACACCCGCACGTTAAAGCCCCGCCGCAACAGCGCCGCAACGACCTTCGAGGTTGCCGCCCCGAAGCAGTGGAGTGCCGAAGCCCCGAACCTCTACACACTCACGGCCGAGGCTCTCGCCGCCGACGGTTCGGTGACCGAGGCTGCGGCTTTCCGTGTGGGGTTCCGCAAGGTCGAGATTCGCGGCGGGCAGCTGTTAGTCAACGGCAAGGCGATCCTCATCAAGGGCGTAAACCGGCACGAAATGGAGCCCAACACGGGCTACTGCGTGACGCGCGAGGAGATGGTGCGCGACATCCGCGAGATGAAGCGGCTCAACATGAACGCCGTGCGCACGTGCCACTATCCCGACGTGCCACTGTGGTACGACCTCTGCGACGAGTACGGTCTCTACGTCGTGGACGAGGCCAACGTCGAGTCGCACGGTTATCACTACCGCGACAAGGCGAAGAGCCTCGCCGGCAACCCCGCTTTCGCCGCCGCGCACCTCGACCGCAACCGCCGCATGGTGCTGCGCGACTACAACCACCCCTCCATCATCGTCTGGAGCACGGGCAACGAGGCCGGAAACGGGCCCAATTTCGAACGCTGCTACGACTGGATCAAGGCTTTCGACCCGTCGCGGCCCGTGCAGTACGAGCAGGCATCCTACCACGGAGACTACAACACCGACATCGTCTGCCCGATGTACTGGAGCTATGAGCAGTGCGAGAAATACCTCGCGGACAATCCCGCGAAACCGCTTATCCAATGCGAATACGCCCACGCCATGGGCAACTCGCTGGGCGGATTCAAAGAGTACTGGGACATGACCCGCCGGGAACCGAAATATCAGGGCGGATTCATCTGGGATTTCGCCGATCAGGCCCTCGCCTGGCGCAGTCCCGAAGGCAGGCTGACCTACCGCTACGGCGGCGACTACAACGACGTCGATGCCTCGGACAGCACCTTCTGCTGCAACGGCGTGCTGGCCTCCGACCGCTCGTGGCATCCCCACGCCTACGAGGTGAAGCACCAGCACCGGCCGATCCACACCACGGCCCGCGATTTGAAAAAGGGTATCGTAAACATTTATAACGAAAATTTCTTCACGGACCTTGCGCCCTACCGGCTCCTCTGGGAGATCACCGCGGACGGACGACCCGTGCAGAGCGGCGTCATCGAGCACCTCGATGTGGCTCCGCAGGCCACCGCCGCCGTGACGCTGGGCTACAAGCCTGAACAGATCGGCGCCCTCGGCGGCGAGTTGCTGCTCACGGTGCGTTACCAGCTTCGCGAGCGGCAGGGGCTGCTCGATGCGCTCCATGAGGTCGCCGCCGACCAGCTCGTATTGCGCGAAGACGACCCGGCGGCCCGCTTTGCCACGGCGGCCCCCGCCGGAACGCTCCGCATCGCGGACAGGACCGTTTCGGGCGAGGGATTTTCGGTCACGTTCGATCCGGCGAGCGGCTTCATCAGTTCCTACAAGTTCCGCAACGTCGAGTTGCTGGCCGGTCCCGTACGGCCCAATTTCTACCGTGCGGCCACGGACAACGACCTCGGCGTGCGCCAGACGGGAAAATACCCTGACAGCCAAATGTGGGCGACGGCCGAACCGCAGCTCGCAGGATTCACGCTTACATCCGGCGAGAACGAGGTGCGGGCCGCCGCCGATTACACGCTTCCGGCGGTGGGTGCGAAACTAAGGCTCTCATACGTCATCGCCGCCGACGGTTCGGTCCGCGTCTGCGAGACAATGACCGCCGACCCGACGCGCAAGGACGTGGCCGAGCTGATGCGCTTCGGCATGGCCTTCGAGACCCCGGGGATGTTCGATGCCGTGGAGTACTACGGATGCGGCCCGATGGAGAATTACGCCGACCGCGCCAGCGCGGCTTTCGTGGGGCATTACGCACAGCGCGTCGCCGACCAGTTTCACCTGAAATACGCCAGTCCGCAGGAGTCGGGAACGCGCGGAGGACTGCGCTGGTGGAGGCTGACCGACCCCACGGGATTCGGGATCGAGATCTGCTCCGACCGCCATTTCTCAGCGGCGGCCATTCCCTACTCCATTCCGCAGCTCGACAACGGCTCGCCGGAGTACGTCCGACATCCCAGCGACCTCGTACCCGACGGACGCACGCACGTCAGCATCGAGAGCGTCCAGTCCGGATTGGGATGCGTGAACAGCTGGGGACGCCAGGCGCTCCCGCAGTATCGGCTGCCGTACGGCGACTACACATTCAATTTCCTGTTGCGACCAGTGACGGGAGGACGATAAAAAGCACCGGACCTTCCGGTATTAACAGATCGACGGGAATTACGTTTTCAAAACGTAACTCCCGTCGATGTTCTGTCTTTCAGGCTTTCCCACCCGAATCCCGTTTGGGGTTCAGAAGGTAAGAATTTTTTCTTCGCCAGGCCGGAAATCGAGCACACGTTCGTTACCTTTCCAACACACCCGACAGGGACCGCCGAACCGGCTTCGAACCGTCACCCGTTTCGGAACACCCCCTCGCCAGCGGATGCCGACCTCGAAACCTCCGCGGGCACAAAGCCCCCGCACTTCGCCGTCAGGCCATGCCGCCGGAAGCGCCGGAAGCAGGTCGATAAATCCCCGGTGGCTCTGGACAAGCATTTCGGCAATGCCGGCCGTCGCCCCGAAATTGCCGTCGATCTGGAACGGCAGCGCATTGAGCAGGTTGCGGTAAACACCGCCCTCTTTCTTGTTCTCCTGTGTGGGATCGATATAATTCAGCAAGTTGCCCAGCGTCGCCCAAGCACGGTCGCCGTCGAGCAGACGCGCCCACAGAGAGGTTTTCCACGCCATGCTCCACCCCGTCGTCCGGTCACCGCGGTCGTGAAGCGTCTGCCGTGCGGCGGCAAACGCCGCGGGCGTTTCGGGCGCGATCTCCGAACCGGGATAAAGTCCGAAAAGGTGCGACACATGGCGGTGCTGCGGCTCAGCCTCGCGGTACTCCCGGTCCCACTCCAGCAACTGCCCGCGCGAACCGGTCCGGTAGGGACGCAGCCGCACGACCTGCTCCCGCAGGGTTGCGGTCAGGTCATCGCCGATACCGAGCGTATCGGCCGCAGCAATCGTCCGGGTGAAAAGGTTCCGGATGACGGCAATATCCATCGTGGGTCCCGGACATACCGAAGCCTCGCGGCCGTTCGGCAGGTAGAAATGATTCTCGGGCGAAGTGCCGACGGGAGTCACCAGATGCCCCTCGCCGTCCTCGACGAGCCATCCCGAGCAGAAACGCGCAGCCCCGGCCATCAGAGGATAATGTTCCCGCAGAAACGCCTCGTCGCGCGTAAAGAGGTAGCGCTCCCAGATATGGTCGCAGAGCCACGCCCCGGAAACGTTCCAGAAAAACCAATAGACGAACCCGTCGCTGGGATAACCCTCGCGCCACAGCGAGACATTGTGATGGATAGCCCAGCCGTCGAGCCCGTACATGTCGCGGGCGACTTTCGTTCCGCTCGCCGCGATCTCGCGGATGAAGCGGAACAGCGGTTCATGACACTCCGAAAGATTCGTCACCTCGGCAGGCCAGTAATTCATCTCCAGATTGATATTGAGCGTATATCCCGAGTTCCAGGGCGGCATGCGCTTGTCGTTCCACACGCCCTGCAGGTTGAGCGGCTGGCCGCCCGGTCGCGAACCGGAGATCATCAGGTAGCGCCCGAACCGGAAGAAGAGTGCGGCCAGCCCGGCATCGCCGCTCCCGGGAAACTCCCGTAACCGCACATCCGTAGGTTTTGCCGCCTGTTCGTCCGGGGTCGGCAGGGTCAGCGCGACCCGGTTGTAAAGGGCTCCGAAATCAGCCTCATGCGCCCGCTTCAGCGCCTCATAGCTCACACCCCGCAGCGATTCCTCTTGCGCGGCAAGCCGGGCCGCGGGATCGGCACCCTCACGGCTCGGGCTTTTGTCAAACCCGTTATAAGAGGTCGCGGCAAGGAGCAAAAAGGTCGCTTCGCGACAGTTGCGGACAAGAATGGAGCCGTTACGGACCGTCAACTCGCCCTCCACGGAAATCGGAACGACACGCGCTTCGAAGCGCATACCCGCCCCTTCCGGACCGTCATCGTAGATAATCTGATCACGGCGGAGCAGATTCCCCGCAGCATCGAAATACTCGGGATGAAGGCGCTGGGTACCCGCAGTCTGCAGGGCCTCGACCGTCCGGCGCTGCACGTGCATCGGGGCCCTGCCCGACATCGCAATTCCCGAACCCGCACCCCTCACATCTACATCGTGCGGCGAGGAGAGGTTCAGAACGAAATGGAGCACGGGACGGTCGGCCTTCAGGCGGACCACAACGGCCTGATGGGGATGCGAAGCGAAGACCTCGCGGACGATATGCGCCCCATCCTGCTCGTAGGAAGTGGCGACGACACCCCGGTCCATGTCGAGTGCATGGACATAGTTGCTGACAGGGCCTTCCATCCGGAAATCGAAGAACAGGTCGCCGAATGGCTGGTAGGCTTCGTTCAGCCGCCCGATCCACTCCCGCTGCATGATCGCTTCAGCTTCGTCGTTACGGCCTTCGGCAATCAGCCGAAGCACTTCATCTTTCCGCCCGGCAAGAGCGATTCCCCTGACGGCCATGTCGGGTTCCCCGCTGTAAAGCGTATTCTCATTGAACTGGATGCGTTCCCGCCGCGTGTCGCCAAAGACCATGGCCCCCAGGCGTCCGTTGCCCACGGGCAAGGCCTCCTCCCACACGCGGGCGGGTGTCGTGTACCACAGCCGGTCAGTCTGCGCGGCCAGCGGCAAAGCCAGCATGCAAAATACCGCCGATAAATAATGCTTCCGATTCATCGTTTTTTGAGTTCGATCGTGTAATTCCGTCCGCGGACGGTCGTCAGTTCGAGTATCGTCTCACCGTCGGTACAAATCGTCTTCACATCGCCATCCGCACAGGATGCCTCGAAAAGTCCGCGTAAGCGGAACCGCGTGGTGAAAGGCTGCTCGGGGGTTACGACCTGCGCTTCGGTGAGCTGGCCCATGTGGTCGACCGCAGGGCGGCGCATGTCGGGTTCGCAGAGCGAAAGCCGGCAGCCGCCCCCGTCCCGTTCCTGCAGGATGTAGGCGAGCGGGATATTCACCCCCTTCACCAACAGCCCGGGATACTCTGCCGTCGCGTCGAACAGCGCCGCACAGACCGTTCCGGCCTTCCGGAGCCGGACGATATGCGCCCCGGCGTCCTGCCGCAGCACCTCGACGGGACCGTCATCCGAAAGTAGCCGTACCACGGCTTTCCGATCGGATTTCGGAACCATATAGTACAGGTAGGAGGCCCCCTGAGGTGCCAGACCGTGGTCAAGGCGGGCCCGGGTGAAAGATCCCTTTTCGTCGAGGACGATTCCGGCGTCCTTCACGGCATAGACGATACCTGCATAGTCCGTGACGAAGCTGCCTCCCGGAATTCGCCGCGCCTTACCCAGAGCGCCGTCGCCGCACGACTGGAAAAGCGTTGTCACAGTCGGATTCACGGCATCGTCGCAACGGATACCCGAACCCATACAAAGCACCTTGCCATCGAAAAAGAAGACTGACTTGTCAGCCCGCAGGTCGCCGTCGTAAGCCCGGGCGTGCATCCGGAACGAGAACATCGCCGTCCGGTCGTCACCCGTAACACCCGCAAGAAACGATTCGTCGGAGTAGTTGCGGTGGTCGGAGAAGCCTTTCCGGTGCTTCTTCTCCTTCAACACGTCATACGGCAGCAGAATCGAGGTCGTGCCGGGGATCAGGCTCCAGTCGAAATCCTCCGACTGCGGATTGAACGATTTCACACCGTTCTTCAGGTCGAAATACTCCACCTGCCCGTTCGAAAGATAACGTCCGGCGAGATTCTCGGTATCCGAAGATTCGAAATCCCAGATGTATTTGCTGAATCCCTTGACGTTGAAGTGGAAATCGGAGTTCCTGACCACCAGCAGTCCCGAATAAGGCATGAAGAGCGACCCGCAGGGTGCCTCTTCGGCCTGCACGGGACTCTGCCAGGCCCGTTCGAGCAGTTCCGCCTCGCCGACGGTCGCCGTGTACGAAAGGTCGGAATCCACCTGTCCGAGGACCTTCCCGACCTGTGCCGGATGGTCACGCAGCAGACGTTTGACTGCCGCCAGCAGGTCGGCATCGGGTTCCGGGAAAGCATAGGCGGCATAGGCGAAGGCCGGCAGAAGCTCCTGCAACACCTCCTGCCCCAGCGGGAAGCGTCCCACCGTACCGGCCGGAACGCTCAGCCCGGCACAGAGAAAACGATAGGTCATCAGTCCCCGTTTCAGGTTGTGCAGTGTCTCCGCAGAGAGGGCGTAAGGCGTATCGTGGAGCAAGTAGGCCACCAAAGCCCCCACATAGAGCGCATGCGGATAGTAGGCGCTGTTGTAAGCGCCCCGGTGGTGATACCCCGAACCGTCGGACTTAAAAGTGCCGAAATAACCCGGACCGAAGCCCAGCGCATTGTTCATATAGTCACGGAAAGCCGTCAGCGCAGTCTCCCGCTCCCCCTCGGGCTGCAGCAGTGCATAGACCAGTTTCGGGAGCGCCAGCGCCCGCAGGTTGTCGGCGACCTCGCCCGGATGTTCGGGTTCGAGGTAGCAGATGCCGAACATCGTCAGCCACCGCAACGTGTTCAGTTCCCGTTCCAGCGTCGCGGCCGGAAGGTCCCGGCGCAACAGGAACAGCGAGTGGAAATAACCCGCACTGCGCAGTTTCTCGAAGCAGAGCGACCCCAGCCCGCTGCCGTCGGCCCACCCCTGGTCATTGAACCAGTCGTAAATCTTCAGCAGACGGTCCAAACTCTCTTTGCTGCCGTTCTTGCGATAATCGAGCGCCAACGGCAGGAGCACGTTCTTGTTCAGGTCCATGAAATAGAGGGTCTGCTCACCGTCAATCGTCTTCGGGGTGCGCATCGGATAGAGCGGCTCGGTCATCGCATATCTCTGCCCGGCACGCACGCCACGACGGATAAAATCCGCCTCACTCGCGCGGCGGCGTTCGACCCATGCGCCCTTCACATCCTCCGTGCCCAGATACCACCGCTCGAGGCGTCCGGCAATCTCGGCAACCTGCCCGGGCATGGCCTTCACGGTCCGGGCAGGATTCGGCTCTGCACGGCGGTATTTCATGAAATCGGGAATCAGGCTGAAATCCGTGCGGTTCACCCGCACTTGAAAGTCGGACATCTTCTGCCACGAGACGTTCCGCGAAAATTCCAGATAGTCCAGATAGACGGTCCCGCCCCCGGCTGTCGCCGGGAAACGAACCTCCACGGCAGAAAGCTCCGCCTTGGGACTTTTACCCATATCCTCGCGGAACTTGTTCCACAAGCAGCGCCAACCCCGGAATCCGAGTTCGCAGGCGACTTTGCAGACATCGGCGCCCTCCGCATTGCGGAACACGATGTGCAACGGTTCCGCCACCGGGCTCTCGTTGTAGATCCAGAGGGCAATACCTCCGTTCGAAGCCTTGGCGGCCTGCTCCAACCCCATCGGGTTCCCGATGCGGACGACAGCCCCCGGCTGCCAGTCTATCCTCAGTGATGTTTTCCCCAGTTTGGATTTCTCCTTCGAATAGCTCAGCCGGGCATTCTCTGCGCTCCACGCATCGGCCTGCGGAGTCTCAAACGAATAAATCTGTGCCCGAACGCTTGCGGTGAACACCAGCAATGCGGCCGACAGCAAAAACAGGTTTCTTTTCATAGATACGTTTGTTCCGTATGAAGAACGGCGCGCAATGCGCGCCGTTCATGCGGTTATTCGTCACGAACCCCAACCCGGATTCTGATTGAACTTGGGCATCAGGTCGAGTTGTGTCTGCGGAATGGGCATCAGTTCATTGCGGCCCTCGCGCGTGTAGTTGTAGATCAGGTATGACGACTTACTCGTGGAGCTCCAGTCCACAATGTCCTGCGCCGTCTGACGGATGGTCGAATAGTAGATCCCCCAGCGAATCAGGTCACACTTGCGGTGTCCCTCGAAGCAGAGTTCATAGGAACGCTCGTTGCGGATGGCTTCACGCAATCCGTCCTGCGAGAGATTCGACAGGTCGTGCGTCTGGTCGCCGAACGCGCGGCGGCGCACGAGATTCAGCGCCGCATGCGCCGTCTCGGTCGGACCCTGCGATTCGTTCAGCGCCTCGGCATAGAGCAGCAGCAGGTCGGCATAGCGCAGCACATACCAGTTGACCGTCGAGTTGTAGTTCTGGCTGTAAAGCGGCGAACTCTTGGAATACTCCTCGATGTCCCACTTGGCAGGCGTGAACTTGATGCGTTGCTCATCTTTCTTCTGATCGGTAATCTCCGGACGTTTGCCGGTCATCGATTCGGTGAAGTCTGCGGAGGTCTCGAGCCACTCCATGTAACCCTGCCGTCCGTCGGTATCGATCACCGTGTAGGTCACGCCATTGACCGTCACCTCGCCCTTGAAGCCGTAGCAGTAATCGGCGACCGAAAGGGTACGGCGGGGATCGTCGGGAAGGGCGTTCTCCCACTTCTGCACGAAAGGATAGACCACCCGCCAACGAGCCTGACAGGTACCGCGGTTGCCGGCCTGCGACGTGAGAACACCGTTCCATTTGCCAATCATGCCCACGGGGTCGGACGAACCGGTCTTCGAATTCCAGTAAAACGACACTTCGACAAGGCTCTCGGTGGGGTCCCAGACGCTGGCGCCCGAGTTCTCCCACAGGGTACGGAAATTGGGAAGCAGGCCATGGTGGCCCGACTCGACGACGATCTTCGCCGTCTTGGCGGCTTCAGCCCACTTCGACTCGTCCTTCACGGGATAGCCGGCCCAGGTGCAGTAGACCTTGGTCAACAGGCCCAGCGCACCGCCCTTCGAGAAACGAAAATCGTTGGACGAGCGTACATGATCGTCATCGGCCCAGGGCAGTATGTCGGCGGCATATTTCAGGTCCTCCTCGATGAACGCATAGATTTTCTCGGGCGGAACCTGCTCGAAATAGTCGCTGGGTTTGTAGGACTCGGCAGTCGAGGTCACCAGCGCTATATTGCCGAACCAGCGCACCAGTTCGAAATAGTAGAGCGCGCGCAGGGCACGGGCTTCGGCGATGTAGTAGGTCGCCAACTGCTTGTCGCCCTCGGACCACCCCGTCATGCTGCGTTCGAGGGTCTCGATGCAGCTGTTGGCGTTGTAGACGGCATTGTAGAGCGTATTCCACGTCCGGGCGATCTCCTTGGTGGAGGCGTTGTGGAAGTTGGTGGGAATCTCGCGCGGTGAGGAAGTCGTGTTACCCTCGACCTGCGCCTGGTCGGTGCCCAGCGTAAAGAGCATCGAAAGGTGGTAGCCGTAGACGTACTCCGAGGTCATCGACTGGTAGACACCCAGCAGGACCAACTCCGCTTTCTCCACGTTGTCGACGAACGTCATCGGCACCTCGACCTTCGACTCCTCGTCCAGGTCGCAGGAGGAGAAAAGCAGCGTAACGGCGGACAATATGAATAAGTATTTTTTCATGGTTCTTCGGTATTAAAGTGTGAGATCGATGCCAAAAGTGAATACCCTGCTCTTGGGATAGGCACCCCAGTCGAGGGCCGGCGTGGTGGGGCTCGACGAAGCGACGCTCACCTCGGGGTCGTAACCCGAGTAACCCGTCACGACGAAGAGGTTCTGCGCCGAGATATAGACGCGCAGCCGGTTCACATAGAACTTGCGCGTGAGTTTCTGGGGCAGCGTGTAGCCGAAGGTGAGGTTTTTCAGGCGCAGGAACGAACCGTCCTCGATGAAACGCGAGTAGACCTCGTTCTTGATATAACCGTTATACTTGGGCACCGAGTTCGAGGCATTGGTATCGGTCCAGCGATCAGCGACCTCGGCCATCATGTTGTAGTTCTTCTCCATGGTGGTGTTGCCGTAAAGGCGCGTAGCGTTGTAGACGTCGTTGCCGTAGTTGAACTGGAACATGAAACTCAGGTCGAAACCTTTGTAATTGAACGTATTGGTGATACCTCCGAAGAAGAGCGGCGTACCGTTGCCGATCTTGGTACGGTCGGCCGTGGTGATCTTGCCGTCGCCGTCCTTGTCCTTGTACTTGACGCAGCCCGGGCCGAAATCGTTGCCGTAATTCTCCGACATATCGACCACCCCGTCGCGGAGCACCAGCTTGCCGGCACCCTCGTTCCACACGAAGTCGTCGGACTGGTAGATACCGTCGAACTCATAACCGTACATGTCGCCGAGCGACGAACCCACCTGGGCGACGTAGTCGTTGACATAGTCCGCAGACCAGCCCGAGGTGAACAGGCGCGACTGCTCGCCGCTGGCAAGCGCACGCAGCTCGTTGCGGATGAACGAAATGTTGAAATTCGTCGTCCAGCGGAACCCGCCTCGGGTGTCGAAATTCGTCGACGAAATCGCCAGCTCGATACCCTTGTTGCGAATCTTGCCGATGTTCTGCCACTGCGAGGTGAAGCCCGTCACGCCGGGAATCGAGGCGTCCATCAGAAGGTCCTTGGTGTCCTTGATGAAGAAATCGGCCGTAAAGTTCAGGCGGTTGTCGAACAGCCCCAGGTCCAAACCAAGGTTGGTGCTCTGCGAAGCCTCCCAGCGCAG
Source organism: Alistipes sp. Zagget8 (assembly GCA_001941065.1). Lineage (GTDB taxonomy): Bacteria > Bacteroidota > Bacteroidia > Bacteroidales > Rikenellaceae > Alistipes. Next base: position 161,730 of record MSHJ01000005.1, on the reverse strand, counting down.
GTCGTCGTTAGCCAGTTGCTTGGGTTGCAGGGCGATCAGCTGATCGGTGCCGATGCCGATGGGCACTTTGGAGTAGAGCATCAGCGAGAGGTAGTTGGTGATGCGGTCGTTACCCACCTGACCCCATCCCAGACGGAGTTTCAGGTTGGAGATCGTACGCTGGTTCTTCATGAATTTCTCCTCCGAAATGCGCCATGCAGCCGAGAAGGCGGGGAAAACACCCCACTTATTGCCATCGCTGAAGACGGTCGAACCGTCGGCACGCAGTGTAGCGTCGAAGAAATAGCGGTCGCGGTAATTATAGTTGACACGTCCGAAGAACGACACGAGCATAGCCTCGGCATAGTTGGTCACCACTTCGGTAGGCTTGGCACCCAGTCCCAGATTGTTGTTGCCCAGATTATCGAACGGGAAATCCATAGCCGTACCCTTGAGGTACTCGGTCGAATTACCGGAGTTCTCCTGGCCGATCAGCACCTCGAGGGAGTGTCCCGCCTTGCGGCCCATCTTGTAAGTCAGCAGGTTGGAATTCGACCAGCGCATATTGCGGCCCATCTGCGTGGAACCGTAGGGCGCATTGTTCGAGATGGCCTGCCGCGACTGCTCGTGGTAAAAAATGTCCTGGCGGTAGTTAGCCACGTTGTAAGTGCCGGTGGTTTTCAGCGTCCACTTCTTGCCCAGCTTGAAGGTCAGGCCCAGGTTGCCGATCCACTGCTCGGTGCGCCGCTTGTTGGTCACCGACTCGGTCTGGATGATCGGATTGACCTGCGCGAGGTTACCCGAGGTGTTATCCTCGACCAGCGGGTCGACAGCCGTGTGGAGCATCTCGTAGTCGCTCATGCGCAGACCTCCCGTAGGACGTGCGCGGAGGACGGTTGCCAGCATGTTGAAACGCCCCTGGTCACCCGAGGTACCGATACCGCGCTTGTCGGTATTGGCGTAGTTGATCTTGACGTCGGCAGTCAGCCACTTGGTTACCTTCTGGTTGAGGGTAGCCTTGGCCGTCACCTTGTTGAAACCGCTGTTGTTGAAGATACCGTTCTCGAGGTAGTCCGAAAAGGAGACGCTGTAGCGCGTATTCTCCGTACCGCCCGAAAGCGCCACATTGTGGTCCTGCGACCAGGTGGGACGGAAAACCTCGTTCTGCCAGTCGATACCCGGCACCTTGAGGTAATCCTCAGCCGTCTGGTAACGGTAAGGTTCACCGTTGGAGTCCTCACCCTCACGCCAGTAGGTATTGAATCCCGACTCCTGCTGGAACTTGGCGAACTCGTAGTTGTTCAACAGGTCGAGCGTCTTGGAGATTTTCCGGTAGCTGGCCGAACCACTGTACGTCACCGTCGGCTTGCCGATCTTGCCCGACTTGGTCGTGACGAGCACCACGCCGTTGGCCGCACGCGCACCGTAAATGGCCGCAGCCGAAGCATCCTTCAGCATGTCGACCTGCTCGATGTCGCTGCTCGACAGGTAGTCGATATTGTCCACCTGGAATCCGTCGACGATGTAGAGCGGAGCAGCATCGCCGTTGACCGTGCCGATACCACGAATCTTAATCTCGAATTCTGAGCCCGGCGTACCGTCGGCCGTGGTGATCTGCACACCCGCGACCTGGCCGCTGAGAGCGCCGAGCACCGAACCCGACTGATAACCTTCGATGTTCTTGGCCGAGACCGAAGCGATGGAACCCGTCAGGTCGGAACGTTTCGCCGAACCGTAGCCCACGACGACCACTTCGTCCATGATGTTGGCGTCGGGCTGGAGTTTGATCTGGAAATCGGTCTGCGTGCCCACCTTGACTTCCTGGGTCTTATAGCCCAGGTAGGAGACGACGAGCGTAGCGTTTTTCTTGACCGAAAGGGTGAACTTGCCGTCGATGTCGGCGGAAGCTCCCTGCGTGGTGCCGCTGACGATGATGTTGGCACCGATGGCAGGCTGTCCGTTCTCATCCACCACACGACCCGTTATCTTGGTCTGCGCCGACGCCGAAAGGACCAGCGTCAGGGCCATAAGGGTCAGCAGAAGACCCTTATGGAACCCGATGGCGCGTTTGATGATATTTTGCATAGTTTCAGTTTTCAGTTAGGTTAGAAATTCTCATCGAGCCAAACGGCGATACCGATCAGGTTGGTGGTCTTGCCGAGGTCGTCGTTGTTGGCCGTTACCGAATAGCTCGCCTGGAAAGTCAGGACGCCGTTGACGGGTTGTCCGGAAGCATCGAGCCACTTGTTCGGGGCAATGTAGATCTGGTTACCGTTATCGGGATCGAAATAGCCCAGCTTCTTGGCCATATTGGTATTGGTGTCCTTGGCTCCATTCGCATCGTACCAGCAGAAAGGCAGACGCGAACTGGGATTCGTTACGCCGTTGTTTTCGTAAGTACCCCATATCTTATAGATAGTGAGATCGTTTGCTCCGGCTTCGAGTTTGCCGCCAAAAGGCTCTTCATCGGTCCCCAGTCCTTCATAGAGGAAACAGTTCTGACGCCAGCTCATCATCACTTTCGAAGCATCGAAACCAGTACCGTAGGTAGGCTGAATGCCCGTGAGACCACCGGTGCGCGAATTGACGCGGTGAACGAAAGGTGTGTATTCAATCTGGTCGTTCTTGGCGGGATTGCGCAGCATCACGAAAACGATGGTCGAACGCGACACAGCCGTTTCACCTTCGCCGAGAGTAGCCGTTACACGGACATAGCCGATCTGTCCCCAACGGCTGCCTCGCATCTTCAACGTCAGATTTCCGTTATCATCCACGGTCGTCGTAGTCGCAGCGTTCTGAAGCGCCCAATCATGAACTACTTCGACCTTGAACGTCGGCGTGCGGCCATTGAAATCGTTGTAGCCTCCGGACAGCGGAATGACCTTATCCTCGTTCGTCTCACCGTCGCCGTCCCAGCGGAACTGGTCGGCATTCGTCTCTGCCGGCAGGCCGAGGTTGTTGCCGTAACCGAACTTGTAGAACATGTTGGGGTTCTCATCGACGGTCAGTTTCAGCGTCGCAGTGGCCGGATTCGTCAGATCGCTCTTGGAATTGACAGCAATTACCTGAATCTCATAGACGCCCTGCGGAATCTCATTGCCGCGGGGAACGGTGATCTTGCCGGTCTGGCTGTCGATGGAAACCCACCCCTTGAGAGCCTCGGGCAGTTCGCCCAGCGAGAAGGTGACCACATCGCCGACGAAACCTTCAGCCTTCTCGATCTCGAACTTGCAGAACTCGGTCATCGTCGCGGGAGCATACGCAAACTTGGCGGGATCGATCGGTGCGATATAGGACACGATGTCCACCGTATAGACGCCGCGAAGCGCCACGGCCTGTCCGTTGCTGAACTTGTTCGACACGGCCAGCGAGAACTCATACGACGTATGGGCCTCGAGGGTGTGGCCTTCGGGCAGCGAGATAACGCCCGTCGCGGGATCGATGGAGAACTGGTCCGTGGAGGGCGACACCGAAAGGATCGCATAGTTGGCCTCGTCGGTAGATCCCAGCAGCACCGGGACATCGCTGCTGAAGGGAGCATTGATCTCCGCCGTACCCGGATTACGCTCGTAGGTAATTCCCAGCGGCTGGCTGTTGACCTTGATGGTCACGGCATCGGCATAGTCGGCCGAGCCCGCTTTGGTCGTCAGGCGCAGCACCGGCTTGTAGATGCCGGGAGGAATCGTTCCCTCGTATTCCATATTGACGGAAATCTCGCCCGTCGACGAAACCGAGAAATACTCCTTGCCCTTCTCCTGCACGAGTGCATAGGCGTTGAACGACACAGCCTCGTCGGCCGGAGCGATCTGCGCCGTGGGCCATGCGACACGGTCTTCGTCGTAAAGGGCCTCGATAAGCTCCGGGATCACGACGATATTTTCGGGCGTGGCCGACACCATACGCACCGAGAAAGCATCGGTAAAGAGACAGCGGGCTCCTGCGGCCTTGCACGAAACCGAGAACCGGTAGGTGCCGAGCTGCAAATCCTTGCTGTCGGAAATGGTCAGGAAACCGTCGTTGGGGTCGAGCGTGAAGCAGGGAGTCTCGTCGACGAAAGCAGTTCCGTCGAGCGTGATGGACTCGATGGCGAACTCCGACGGAGCAGCGCCACGATAGGTTGGGGCCGAACCGCGGTAGGGCATGCCCGGGCCGATGTCGCCAACCGACTGGAAATGAAGCGTCACCGGACTTTCGGTCTCGTCCTCCGAGCAGGCCAGCAGGCCCAGCGAGCAGAACGCAACGACAAACAGCAGGTTACGCAGAATGAATTGCTTGTTCATATCGGTTAATTTTTAGGTTCCAGGGTATATGAAAGTCGGTAGGTCTGTCCTCCGGCCGTCACCGAAATACGGGCGGCGGTTTCGGAGAACTCCTCGTCGATGAACTCCGCCGAAACGGTTTCAGCCGAAGCGTCCGACGTGGGATAGAGCACCGTAATGAAGCGCGCGGCCTTGTCGCCGGCGGCTTTCTCCAAATCGACCTGATAGGACGGGCGCTCCGTGGTTACATCGAGTACCAGCGAAACGTATCCCGTGCGTGCGGTCGTCGTGACGGCTTTATTGGCAAAGGTGCGCACCAGCAGGTTGTTGCCGTCGGCAAAGGCCGTGTGGGCACCGTTCTCTGCGGCGTCGACAACCACTTCCGAAGACGTCATGCCCGGCAGCAGGTGGAAATTAAGGTTCACCTTGCCCTCGGCCGTACCGTAACCCTCATCGAGGATGACGAAGAACTTATGGTCGACGAACCACACCGAACGACGGTGCGTAAGACCGGCGTAAGAGGGATTCTCGAGCACCAGCAGGTCGTAGTCGCCGCGCTCCTCGGCCAGCCGGCAGACGCCGCGGCACGAGGTGACGTTCGCATTGCCGAGCGTCATGGTCGAATGGTAGTCCGTGCGGGCATAGGTATTGCGGCTGGCATTCTGCGACGAGGTGCCTCCATAGCTGAACACGCCCGAGTCGGGGAAGAACTGACGGCCGTTGATATAAAGTTCGAAGTTGTTGTTGTCCCACTGGCGGTGCCATGCCTCCTCCGGAGTCTGGGCGGCATTGACCAGCACCATCATCGTGGCGTCCTCGGTCCAGCCGTTGCGGATTGTGTAGTGGCCGCCGTCCTCGAAGCACTTGATGCCCGTAGGAGGCATCTTGCCCTCGGCGCCCTGCGAAGCGAGCCACTTGAACTCCTGATCGTCGGGGAACAGGTCGCGGTAGTTGCGCATGTGGCGCAGCAGGATGTTGCGGGTCCACGAAGAGGGGCGCGTATCACCGAAATTGGGGGTCGAATAATTATAGTAATCGGCGTCGGTGACATTCCCCTCGTTATAAACGGCGTAATTGGGATAGATCAGATATTTCTCCACCTCGACCATCTTGCGCATGGCGGCGATGTAATCGGCCGGGAAACGGTCGGTCTGCCCGTTGGCCTCGGCCACGACCATCGCCGAACGGAAACTCTCGATCGAGCCGATATGGTAGTGCAGGTCGTTGTCCTTGAGCCAGCCGTCGGCAAAATACTGCTTGACAATCTCCTCATTGAGGATCGTCGAACCGTTGGTCACCCACTCGGAAGCCTGCTTCATCTCGGGAAAGAGCAGTCCCGCGAGCGTCACGGCCTGAGCCTGCGAGATGCGGTGGTTCGAATCGGACCAGTAGTTGTTCTTGATAAACTCGACCTGAAATGCAAGACGCTCGACGAAGCGCGTCAGCGCGGCGGGTTTGAAGGCGTCGGCCCAGCGGTAGTAATCCATCAGCGAACACATGTCCTGCACGCGGGCGGCGACACTCAGCGGCACCCAGCTGATGTATTTATCCTTGGGCGGGTTGTTCTCCGGATAGGACTCCGGGGCGGGATGGTTCGCCCACCAGTCGTCGTAAACGCTCATCCACGAGTTGATGTACTTTTCGTCCTTGGTCACATAGTAGGCCTTGGCCTGGGGCACGAACCACTGGTGGCGGTGCAGCTGGCCCCGTAGCTCCTGATCGCCGTCGGCGTGGAGCGTCCAGTCGATGCCGTCGCCCGCAGCGTTCAGATAGGAATAAGGACGACCGTCGCTGTCCACGAACGTCGAGACCTTAAAACGATAACCGTTCTCGAAAAGGGCCTCGTTGGCTGTAGCGAGCTCGGTATCGCTGATCGAAGAGATCGAGAGCAGGTTGAGCAGCGGGTTGTTGACGCCCGAATTGTAACGGTAATAGTCCCGCAGGGCCACGGATGCGGAACCCGGCTCCCCGGCTTCGACATCCCGTTTGACGGTCTCCATGCCGGGATAGTCGAGATTCAGCGCGGAAAACGCCTCGGCGCTGACCTCGTCGTTGCCGGGTTTCGACGGCTCATAGGCTCCGCCCGTCGAACTTCCACCGCTCGAAACGATCGTATCGTCGCTCAGGCATCCGGTCAGCACGAATGCGATTCCGGCAACGAATACGGAAATTCGTAAAAGTTTCATTTTCATAAGGTATAAATTTTTGGTTATTTGTCGGTTTCGGAAACGACCGCACCGAAGAGTTACGCCCGCCGGGCACAACTCTCCGCACGGAGCGTTCGCAAGGGATCAGATCCGCCGCGGGTCGAGGCCCCGCAGCGACAGGTAGCGTCCGATGGCTTCGAGGTAGTAGTAGTCCGCATAGTTGAGCGGCGTGTCGATCTCGCTGTCGGCGGGCAGGTGGCCGACGCTGTGCATCAGGATGAAACCGCCGTTGGTGCCCTTCTTAGCCAGATAAGCGTCCGACGAAAGATTCATCAGCAGCGTCTCGGCATAGTCGAAATACTTTTTGCCTTCGGCTTCGGGAACCATCGTCGAGAGTTCGAACAGCGCCGACGAGACAACCGCAGCCGCCGAAGCGTCGCGCGGAGCGTCGGGAATGTCCGGAGCGTTGTAGTCCCAGTAGGGAATGCGGTCGGCGGGGGTATTGGGATGGTGCATGATGAAATCGGCGATCCGTTCGGCGTGCTTCAGGTATTTCGCATCGCCCGTCTCGCGGTAGCACATCGTGTAGCCGTAGAGCCCCCACGCCTGTCCGCGGGCCCACGCCGAAGAGTCGGAATAACCCTGGAACGTGCCCTGGCTCTCGACCGTGCCGTCGTCGTTGTAGCTCACGACATGGAACGAACTGGCGTCGTCGCGGTAATGATTCTTCATCGTGATGTCGGCATGGCGGACCGCCACGTCACGGTAGACGGGGTCGCCCGTGTGTTTCGAGGCCCAGAAGAGCATTTCGAGGTTCATCATGTTGTCGATGATGACCGGGTAGTTCCATTCGCCGAAATCCCACGAACGGATCACGCCGATGCGGGGATCGCAGCGCGAAATAAGGCTCTTGGCGGCCTCGACGATCACCTCTTCCGAGTGCCGGTCGTGCAGCGTCTGCATCTGCTGGCCGAAGCTGCAGAAGACCATGAAGCCCAGGTCGTGCGTCCCTTTACAATAATATTGTATACCCTCCAGCCGGTCGGTGTATTTCTTCGCTTCGGCAAGGAGTTTTTCGTCGCCCGTGAAGCGGTAGCACTGCCAGAGCGACCCGGGGAAGAATCCGCTTGTCCAGTCCTTGGCATCGACGGCCCGGAATTTGGGCATCAGCGAACGGGGAAAGCAGTTCGTCGTGTCGAGTTCGGCGGCGGCGTCCAGCAGCTGGCTGTCGGCCACCCCGATGGCATGTTTCAGGGATGCGATTTTAGGGTCGCGTTCCGCAGAGCACGAACCCAGCACAAACAGCGAGAGGAGACCCAGAATGGGGAGAAAATTTCTTCTCATGAGCGGTTCAGGTTTTTGGTTTAGGTTTTACTTGTTTCGGTAAGCAAAATTACCGATAAGCCCCCGCACGCACCCCGAGAATTGAAGAATTGATTTTCAAAACCGCTCAAATAAACTTTGATTTTGTGCAACCGGATATGGAATTTGTCCAAAAACAGCCCCGGAAGGGGTTTTCGGACAGGGTGAAACAGACAGCCCCGCGTGCCGTTTACGGGCCGGAAAAGGCACAAAAAACGGGAACTCTTTTCGGAGTTCCCGTACAGTATGCCGCCGCAGGCTATTTCAGCGGCGAATCGGGCTCTTTGGACATCACCAGGTAGAACATCCGGTCGAGGAACGCAGGGGCGAATTTCTTCACGAAATGCGTGGCTCGGCCCTCGTTCTCCATCAGGCAGAGGCGTTTGCGTTTGAGGATGCCTTTCGCCACAATGCGGGCCACCTCCGTCGGGGTCATCATCTTCGCCTCGTCGCGCGGGGTCTCGCCCTGCTGCGACCCGTCGGCCGTGAGGGCCGAAAAACGGACGTTCGAAGCCGTGAAGCCCGGGCAGGCGATCATCACGTGCAGCCCCTTCTTGAGATTCTCGATACGCAGCGTCTCGAGGAAGCCCGTCATGGCGTATTTCGACGCCGAATAACCCGTGCGGCCCGGCAGTCCGTGCAGTCCCGCGACGGACGAGATGCCGACCACGGAACCTTTCGACGCCTGCAGGTACGGCAGCGCGTATTTGCAGCAGTTGACCGTACCCCAGAAATTGACGTCCATCAACTGATGGAGCACCTCGAGCTCCACGTCGTCGAAAATGGCACGCATCGAAATGCCCGCATTGCAAATCAGCACATCCACACCCCCGAACTCACGGACGGCGGTGTCGATCAGCTCCTTGCATTCGGCAGGTTTCGTCACGTCCACGCCGCAGTAGGCCGCCTGCCCGCCCTTCGAGCGGATGTCGCCCGCAAGCAACTGCAATTTCTGCACGCTGCGTGCCCCGAGCACCACTTTCGCACCGTCGGCGGCGTATACCTTCGCCATCGCCTCGCCGATGCCCGACGAAGCCCCCGTGATGACGATGACCTTATCTTTGAGTGTTTTCATATTCTTCCTTTATTTCGATTTCCAATGTGTCGTAAGCCAGATGCACACCCGCCGGGAGCAGCACCTCCGTCTCGGCATGGAGGCCGATTTCGTGGGACATGTGCGTGATATAGGCCTCGCGGGGCCCGACGCGGCGGATAAGCGCCAGCGCCTCTCCGAGGTTGAAATGCGACGGATGCACGGCGAAACGCAGCGCATTGACCACCAGCACCTCCACTCCGCTGAGTTTTTCGACCTCGGCATCCCCGATGGTCTTGAAATCCGTGAGGTAGGCCAACGGCCCGATGCGGTAGCCCGTGACCAGAAAGCGTTCGGAGTGATGCCCCGAAACCGGAACGATCTCCACGCCTTTGACCGCAAAAGGGCACGTGACATCGATCTCGTGCAGCTCGATCTCCGGGACTCCGCGGTATTTGTCCTGTGCGAAGGCATAGTCGAAATCCTTGCGCACGCACGCCAATGTCTGCGGCGCGGCGTAGATGTGAACCTTATGGATGGTCGGCGGATAATCGACGAAATTGAATGCCCTGACGTCGTCCAGTCCGCCGATATGGTCCTTGTGTTCGTGGGTCAGCAGGATGGCGTCGATATGCCGCACGCCCGTGCGGAGCATCTGGTAACGGAAATCGGGCCCGGCGTCGATCACCAGCCTTACGCCGTGCGTCTCGACCATGGCCGCCGTGCGCAGACGGCTGTCGCGCCGGTCCGCCGACGAGCAGACCTTGCAGCGGCAGCCGATGACAGGTACGCCCTGCGAGGTTCCGGTTCCCAGAAAGGTGAGTTTCATGGTTACAAAGATACGAATAAGCGAGGGCAATGTCAAATTTATTTGAGCATTGCCGAGCGGGAGTATCTTCGGCGAAGCCAAATATAGGAAAAAGTCGGATGGGTTCAAAACCGAACCACATACGGCCCGGCAAAACCTCCCGACAGATAAAAGTGTCGTTACGACACCAAAGGTAATAAAAAAGGCCGGAAAAATTCCGGCCTTTCCACAAATTACATGACTTGTTCGATGTTCCAGACGAACGCCCGGGACCCCTGCATCTTGGTCGCGGCGTCCAATTCGCGGAAGGCGTCCATCAGCGGAGCGACCTTCTCGTCGTCGACGATGGCCAGAATCGAGGCGTTCATCGAAGGCCACGCATGCGTGCCGTAGTGGGGTTCGCCGTCGATCGAGCCGCGGCCCTCGGTCAGCGCCCATTTCGTGAAGCCCCGGATACCCTGCTCATCGAGGATGGCGTTCACCCGATCTGTAAGCGCCTGGTTGTAAGACAAAAATACTGCTTTCATAGTACCAATCAATTTTTTTCAGCATCGGATTACAGCCCGGCAGGTCGTATTCGCGGCATACCGCCGCGTTTACAAGTTTGACCCACCCCCAACCTCCGCCTTGGCGGGGGCTTAGTCGCATCGCGACCGGGTTGTCACCCAAAACGTTCAATTTTTCACTTTCAATGCGTGCTTGCCTGATGTTTGGCCGACAGCTGCGCCAGTTTTTCCTTCTCCTTGCGCTGCGAGCGGTTCACGAGGATCGAGTAGAGCACCGGAACGATGAACAGCGTGAGGATCGTCGAGAACGTCAGGCCGCCGATAACGGCGATACCCATCGGCTGCCAGGTCTCCGAACCGGCTCCCGTGCCGATAGCCAGCGGAAGCATACCCAGGATGGTCGTGAACGAGGTCATCAGCACCGGACGCAGACGGCTCTTGCCGCCGGCGATCACCGCGTCGAAGACGCCCGAACCGCGCTCGACCAGCAGGTTCATGTAGTCCACCATCACGATACCGTTCTTCGTCACGATACCCACCAGCATGATGGCTCCGATCAGGGCGATGAGCGACAGCGGCGTGGAGGTCATCCACAGCGCGAGGAACACGCCCGTGAAGGCGAACGGAATGGTGAACATGATAATGAACGGGAATTTCAACGACTCGAACTGCGTGGCCATCACGATGTAAACCAGGATGACGATCAGGATGAGCAGCGTTCCGAGGTCGCCGAAGGCGTCGCCCTGGTCCTCGACCGTACCGCCCACCTCGAGGTCCACGCCGTCGGGCGTGGCGTACTCGCCGATCAGCTGGTTGACCTCGGCCACCACGTCGCCCAGCGCAACGCCGGCTCCGAGGGTCGACTGGACCGAAATGACACGCTGGCGGTTCTCGCGCTCGATCATCGGCGCGGCGTACTCCTCCTCGACGGTGCCCACCTCGCGGAGTTTCACGGGGCGACCCTGGGCGTTGTAGAGCGTGATGTTCTCCACATCCTCGATGCGGTTGCGGAACGGTTCGGCATAGCGCACGATGATGTCGTACTCGTCGCCGTCCTCGCGGTATTTCGAGGCCACGAGGCCGTCGATGCGGTTGCGCACGGCCTGCGACGCCGTGGCGCTGCTGATGCCGTAGTACGACAGGCGGTCGCGGTCGAAGACGACGTTGTATTCGGGACGCAGGTCGTCGCGCGAAAGTTTCACGTCGCGCACTCCCTCCAGGTTGCGCATCTTCTCCTTCAGGTCGTTGGCGATGGCGTTCGTCACGTCCATGTCATACCCGAAGACCTTGATGTCCACCGTCGCCGAACCGCTCATGCTGCCCGACATGCCGCCCGGAGTCACCGTATACTGGCGAATCTCGGGAATCTGGTCGAGGTCTTCGCGCAGCAGGTCGGAGATGACGTAGATCGAGCGGTCGCGCTCCTCCACGTCGGTCAGACGCACGTTGTAGTTGATGATGTGCGAACCGGTGGTCTGCATCGCCGCGAAGGCGTCGTCCGACGAGTTGGCGCCGGCCGACGCCGAGACAAGCACGATCTCGGGATATTTCGCATACATGATGCTGTCAATCTGCCGGGCGATGCGTGCCGTGTAGTCGACGCCGATATTCTGCTCCAGCTCGACCATCGCCGAGATACGGCTGTTGTCCGAAGGCGGGAAGAACTCGGTCGGGACGCGCGTCAGCAGGAGCAGCGACACCACGAAGATCGACATCATCGAAAAGAAGGTGATCCGGCGGTGGCGCACCACCCAGTTCAGCGAACGGGCATAGGCGCTGTCGAGCCATTCGAGGGCCCGGTCGATAGGCTTGTAAATCGCCCCCAAACCCTTGTAGTCGTGTACGCCGCCCTCGAGTTTCAGCAGGTAGGCCGACATCATCGGGGTCAGCGAAATGGCCGCCATGGTCGAAACGCAGACCACGATCGTCACAATCCAGCCCAGCTCGCGGAACAGGATGCCCGCCATGCCCGGGACCATTGTCAGCGGCAGGAACACCGCGACGACCACGAGTGTCGTGGCGATGACCGACAGCCACACCTCGTTGGTGGCGTAAATGGCCGCCTCCTTGGGGTTCGAACCCCGTTCGATATGGGTCGTGATGTTCTCCAGCACCACGACGGCGTCGTCGACGACCATACCGATGGCAATGGACAGGGACGAGAGCGAGATGATATTGAGCGTGGAACCCGTGGCGAAGAGGTAGATGAACGAACAGATCAGCGACACAGGAATGGTCATACAGATAATCAGCGTCGCCCGCCAGCGGCCGAGGAAGATCATCACCACCAGCACCACGAAGATAAAGGCGTAGAGAATGGTCTCCGAAAGCGACCCGATGGCGTCGGTGATCTCCTGCGAACCCTCGAAGATCAGCTCCATCTGAACGTCCTTCGGGAGGGTCTTCTGAATATCCGGCAGGCGCGACTGGATTTCGTGGACGATGTTCACGGTGTTGGCGCCCGACTGCTTCTGGAACATCACGCGCACGCCGCGCTGGCCGTTGACGCGCTCGTCCATCGTGGCCTTTTCGAGCGTGTCGCGGATCTGGGCCACGTCGGAGAGTTTCACCGTGCGGCCCCCGGCGTTCGACACCACGACCTTGCGCAGCTCGTCCGAGAGTTTGAACTCGCCGTCGGCCTTGATGTTGAAGGTGTTGTTGCCGATGTCGATCGTGCCGCTGGGGATGTTGACGTTCTCGGCGGCGATGATCTGGCCCAGCTGCTCGACCGTGAGGTTGTAGGCTTCGAGCTTGGCGGGGTCGACATTGACCTGCACCTCGCGCTCGGGGGCGCCCACCACCGACACGGCGCCCACGCCGTCGACGCGGTTCAGCACGTTGACCAGCTTGTCGTCGAGAATCTTGTTCAGCGCCGGATAGCTCTCCTCGGCCGTGACGGCAATCATCATCACGGGGATCATCGAGGTCGAGAACTTGAAGATCGTCGGGTAGTCGATGTCGTCCGGCAGCATCGACTGCACGCGCGACACCACGTCGCGGATTTCATTGGCCCCCTCGTTGAGGTCGGAGCCGTATTCGAACTCGACGGTGATCATCGAGACGTCGTCCTGCGACTTGGAAGTCAGCTTCTTGAGGTTGCTCACCGTGTTGAGGTTGTCCTCCAGCACACGGGTGATGTTGGTCTCGATGTCCGCGGCATTGGCGCCCGGGTACATCGTGATCACCGAAATCTGGGGTATCTCGATCTCAGGATACTGGTCCACGGCCAGGTTCATCAGCGAGAAGAGTCCCATGACCATCACGCCGACGAACAACAGGATCGTCGAAATCGGTTTGCGGACCGCGCTTTCGTAAATTTTCATCGGAAAGGGGCTTTTTTAGTCTTTTTTAATATCCACGGCGGCTCCGTCGAAGAGCTTCGACAACGCCGTAACGGCCACCGGTTCGCCCGGCTCGACCCCCGAAAGGATGTCCACCCGGTCGCCGACCTGACGGCCCACCTTGATCGAACGCCGCTCAGCCACCGAGTCGCCCACAATGACGTAGAGATAACGCTCCGCGGAGCCCACCTGCTTCTGGACGGCGACGTCGGGAACCATCACGCCCTCCTTGCTGCCCATGTCGAAGGTCGTGCGGGCGTACATGCCCGGACGCAGCGTGCGTTTGGCGTTGGGAACCTTGACCTCGACCTTGAAGGTGCGCGTCGTGGGGTCCAGCGCCGGATAGATCAGCGACACCGTGCCCGTGAACTCCTGGTCGGGGAAAATGTCGACGGCCAGTTTCACCGGCATGCCCACCTTCACGTTGGCGAAATACTGCTCCGAAATGTTGGCGATGACCTTCAGCGGGTCGATCTGCATGATGTGCAGGATCGGCTGCTGGGCGAACAGGTCGCCCGACTCGTAGTTGCGGGCCGTCACGACGCCCGAGATCGGCGAACGCACCTCGATGTTTTTCTTCAGGTTGGCCACCACCTCGCGCTGCACGTCCAGCTGGGCCTTGGCCTGCTCGATCTGCTGGGCCGAGATGCCGCCGGCCTCGTAGACGGGCAGCAGGCGGTTGTAGTCATCCTCGACGGTCTTCAGCTGCACCAGCTGCTGGGTGTACTGCGTGGGGTCGAGCGTCACGATCAGCTGTCCCTCGCGCACCGGATCGCCCACCTCGACGTAAATCTTGTCGATGTGCACGCCCGAAGCCGCCGGGGTGATGTCGTTCTCCTTGTAGGGCTCGATCTCGGAGGTGAACACCTCGGTCAGCCGCACCGTGGCCGTTTCGGCCAAAGCGGTTTTGGTCAGTACGCCCTTCTCCTCGGCGACGGAAGCGGCTTTCTTGCCGGTGCAACCGGACAGCAAAGCGACTGCAATGCCTAAAAATACGATTCTTTTCATAGGTTTTATCTTGTTTTTCGTTTTTACTGGTTTTCGCGTCCCACGATCCGGTCATACTCGGCCTTGGCCGAAAGGTAGTCGTAAATCGCCTGCGAGAAGTTCAGCTGCGCCTGCGTCTGCGACAGCTGGGCGCTGTTCAGTTCGAGGATCGTGCCGGCTCCCGCCCGGTAACGGGTGTCGGAAATCTTGTAGGCTTTGCGGGCCTGCTCGACCGTGAGTTCCTGGGCGTACATCGTCTCGCGGGCCGTCAGCAGGTCGTTCAGCGCCGAGCGCACCTGTACGTCGATCTGCTGGCGGGCATAGTCCCGCTGGAGCGAGAGCTGCGAAATCTGGTTTTTCAGCTCGCGCGACTTGTTCATCATCGTCAGTCCCGAGAAGATCGGCACCGACAGCTGCAGGCCCACCGAAATCGGATGGGTCCAGAAATACTTGGAATTGTCGACGGGAACATCGCCGCCAAAATTGATAGGCTCCATGTCGTTACCCGTGTAGGAGACCGTTCCGAAGGCCGCAAGCGTCGGCATGCGCCCGGCGTTGGCCGCCTTAAGCGAACGCCGCAGCACCTCCTCCTGCAGTTCGAGCGAACGCAGGTCGGTGTTCTCCGAAACGTCGGTCGTCAGGCCGTCGGTACCCGCCAGCACGTCGTCGCGCAGGGCGTCCAGCTCGCCGACCACGTCGATCTCCACATCCTCGGGAATCGAGAGGTACATCTTCAGCATCAGTTTGGACAGCCTGATCGAATTTTCGGTCTGGAGAATCGTGGGTTTCAGGTTGCTCAGCTGCACCTGGGCCGTCAGCAGGTCGTACTCCGACATCAGGCCGTTATCGTACTGCACCTGCGTGTCGTTCACCGTGCGCTGCACCGTGGCCTCCGATTCGCGGAGCACCGCCAGCGACTGCTCGGCCAGCAGGATGTTGTAGAAAGCCTTTTTCACCTCGGCCGTCAGATCGATGCGCGACGCACGCGCAGCCTCGACGGCCGTGGCCATCTGCGCCTCGTTCATCTTCAGCGTGCGGTAGACCGACGGCGCGAAGAGCGGCAGCGTCAGGTCGCCCTGCACGGCAAAGGTGTTGTCGGCGCCGAAGGAGAGCCCGCCCCGCATCTCCGATTTCACGATCGAGCGCGTGTAGCTGCCCGACGCCGAGAGCTGCGGCAGCAGCGTGCCCCATGTCTGACGCTTCACGTAGTCGTAACGCTGCACCTCCATTTCGGCGACCTTGACGGTCGGGTTCTCGCTCAGGGCGAGATCCAGCGCCTCGGGAAGCGTCAGCCGCATCTGCGCCGAAGCGCCTGCGGTGCCGGCGGCCCAAAAGCCAAAGATTAAAAAAAGTCGTTTCATCATATTCGGAAAATTATTATTGTCATATTCATGCTGACGAACGGCACGGGCATATATTTTAAAACCGCCCGGATTCGTCAACGCAGTTTGTGTTCGGGTTTGGCCGGTTCGTAGCGTTTCAGGTAGTCGTCGATGAGCTGCATGCCCTTGGCCGTGGCGATGCCGCGGAAAAAGTTGCTGATAATCTGCACGAACGCCTCGCGCTCGGTCATGCCGTCGGGCAGGATGAGGTCTTTGCGCACGGTGATGGCCGAGGCCGTGTAGTAAAGCACCGAGATGGCCAGGTCGAAATTGATCGTATCGACGAACAGTCCGTCGGCGATCCCCTTTTCCAGCATGTCCTGCAGGTCCCGGCGGCTCTTGGCCGAGCCTTCGCGCGTCATCTTTTCATAGACCGAGGGGTAAAACTTGCGCAGGTTGTTCAGCAGCCGCTGGATGACCTCGGCGTTGTCCATGACGCCTCCCAGCACCATGAACATCGCTTCGAGCACGTTGCGTGCATGGGCACACGACGCGGAACGTTCGAGGCGGGTCTTCTCGAAATAGCGGTCCATCGCCAGGTAGAGCAGCCCCTCCTTGTCGCCGAACAACTCGTAAAGCGTCCGCTTCGAGACGCCCAGCTGCTGCGCGATGTCGTCCATGCGCACCGATTTGATGCCCTGCGTGACGAACATCTGCATAGCCTGTTCAATAATGCGTTCTTTCTGATCCATGGTCGATCCGATTGGTACGGATGCAAATATAGGGAAGGAAACTTATGAAACAAAAAAAAGTTTTATGTTTTCGGTAGTTTTTTAACGAATACGACAAAAAAGGAGTAGTCCGCGACTACTCCATGCAAAAAGAAACACCCGGAAATCAGATTTCGTCGGGCAAACCGAACGGCACTTCGAAGATCATGCGGCATCCCACGGTATAGGAGGGATCGACCCGCAGGCTTCCGCCCAGCTTCGTGGCGATGAGCCGGCAGACGGGCAGTCCGAGCCCCGTGCCCTGCGCAAAGGTATCGAGTTTGACGAAGCGTTCGAAAACCTGCTCCTGCTCCTCGGCGGGGATGCCCGGACCGGTGTCCGACACGGTGAAGAGCATCGTCCGCTCGGGAATCCGGCACGTATAAGTCAGGATAATCTCGCCCTCGACGGTGAATTTCGCGGCGTTGTGCAGCAGGTGCAGCAGCACCTGCATCACCCGTTTGGAATTGGTATGCAGCACGGGGTCCTGGGCCGAAGGTTCGAAGATCATCGTAACACCGGCCCGCAGCTGCGACAGCGACTTGGCGACGCATTCGTGGCAGCGGTCGTTGATCGTGCAGTAGTCCGTGCGGGGCAGCTCCTCGGTCTGGTCGAGGTAGGCGATGTCGAGCACGTCGTCGACCATCCGCAGCAGGCTGAGGCTGCTGGCCTCGATGATCGAGACATACTCCTCGACCGTGGGGTCGTTGCGGAATTTCGAAACGAGCACCTGCGAGAAACCCATGATCGAATTCAGGGGCGTGCGCACCTCGTGCGACATGCTCTGGATAAAGTTGCTCTTCATCAGGCTCGCCTGCTCGGCACGCTCCTTGGCCATCCGAAGCTCCTCGCCCACGGCCATCAGGTTCTTGTTCTGCGCCTTGACCACCTCCTCGGAGGCTTTCAGGCGGTGGTTGAGCCGCATCAGGCGTGCCAGTCCCAGTCCGCCGAGCACCAGTACGCCGCCCAGCAGCGCGATAATCAGGTAGGTGCTCCGCAGCCGCTTCTGTTGCAGGTCCAACTGCAGCTCCCGGGTCTCGCCCTGCAGGCGGGCGATCTCGAGGATGCCCGAGAAATCGTCCGTGCCGCTGCGTATCTCCGCGCTGCGCACCGAGTCCGACAGATGGATGTAATCGCGGTAATTCGCAGCCGAACGCCGCATGTCGCCCCGGAGCCAGTGGATATTGCCGAGCTCCTTGTACAACGTATAATAAAGATAGCCGCCCTCGCGCTGAAGCGTGTCGCTCAGGGCTTCGTGCACCGTCTCCAGCGCCTCGTCATACTGGCCGGTAGTCCGGTAATACTCCGTTCGCAGGAACCGCAGTCCCGGCAGGTAGGACCTCATGGACGAATTGCCCGCGAAATGCATCGCCGCGGAATCGACATACGCCCCCGCCTTGTCGAAATCCTTGATGTGCAGGTAGTAGAGCGCCATGCCCTTGTCGAGCGTAAAGCGCTGGTAGGGCAAATCGGGACGGAGGGCCCGCCCTTTGTCCAGCGCCATCCGCGCCGAATCGGGCATGTCGAGTTCGAGGGCGCACTGCGCCAGCGAGGCATACTGCGTGGGCAGGTTGATGTCGTCGATGCCGTGTTCCTCCATCACGTTCAGCTCCTGCCGGAAATAGTCGTAGGCCCGGTCGAAGGTGTTCTGGATGAGATAGAGGTTGGCGAGCAGGCGGTAGCACTCGGCCTCGCCGAACGGATAGTCGTCGGCCTGGGCTTCGGAGAGCATCCGCCGCGTCTCGTAAACCGCCACGTTGAACTGTTTCTGCTTGGTGTAGTAGGTCACCAGGCGGCTCCCCCAGACGAAATAGTAGAAATAGGCCAGGTCCTTCCTGCCGTTCTCCACGCAGAAATCCTGCACCCGACGGACTCCGTCGAGAATCCCCTCGCGGTCGTTGTTGTAATAGAAATGGTCCAGCCGCAGGCAGAGCGCCGTGGCCTGCATCCGGGTCCATCTCTGCTCCCCGGCACGCCGGAACAGCGTGTCGCACATCGGCAGCACCTCGGGGCTGTTCACCAGCCTGCGGACCCGGTAGTAATAGTTCTTCAGCACGCTGTCGCCGACGGTCTCCCGGAACTCCTGACCGGCACGCACCGGCAGGGCGCCCGCAAACGAAACGAGGACGAAAAGGGAAAACAGGACGTTGCGGAGATGCTGGAACATGGGGAAAATTCGGTTTATCTTACAAAGATAGTACTAATCCCGCTGAAAATCAAATTTCAGCGGGCCGAGTGAACAAAAAAGGCCGCCGCGGAAAACCGCAGCGGCCGTATGAAAACCGGATTCCGGCTATTTGGTGACCCGCTCGAGCCAGCGGACCATCGAGAGCATGACGAGCATCGACAGACCGCAGGCGGCGACGAACACGGCCCACGTGGCCCACATCGGCGTGTGGAGATAGAGCCATCCGCCGACGAACAGCAGGGCGTTGCCCACGGCCGTAGCGGCCAGCCAGAAGCCCTGCATCAGGCCCTGCATGTGGGGCGGCGCCACCTTCGACACGAAGGCGAGGCCCAGCGGCGAAATGAACAATTCGGCAACGGTGAGGATGAAATAGAGGCCCACCATCACCCACGGGGTAACCAGCAGCGACTGCACCTCGTCGGCACGCATGCCGGCCAGTTCGGTCTTGGTCGGCAGGGCCAGCGAGAAGAGCATCAGGAAGACATAGGCCAGGGCGGCGATGCCCATGCCGATGGCAATCTTCATCGGGGTCGAGACCTCAATGTTGCGTTTGCGCAGCCAGCCGAAGAACCACATGATGATCGGCGTGAGGAAGACGACGAAGAAGGGATTGACGCTCTGGAAGATCTCGGCGCCCTTGATGGTCGTGAAGCCCAGGTCGATGTTGATGACGTCGAGGTTCACGTAGTCACGGGCGAAATAGGTCAGCGAATAGCCGTTCTGGTGGAACGAAACCCAGAAGAAAATCACCACGCCGAAGACCGCGAACAGGGCGTAAACGCGCTGACGAATCTCCTGGGCGGACATCTTGATCTCCTCGGCCGAGACTTTGGCGCCGGCGGCTTTCTTCGACGGATCGGGGAAGCTCTTGCGGTTGGCCATGTAAATCACCAGCGAAACGAGCATCATCACGATCGCCGCGATGAAGGCATAGTGGAAACCGCGGTTGAAAACGTCGAGGTAGGTGTTGCAGAAGGCGTGGAGGTCGCTCACGGGCGTGCCGTCGAGGTGGACCGTCGAAGCATAGGAGGTGAGGTTCGAAAGCCCCTCGCCGACCATGTTCTCGCCCTTCTCCAGGTATTCGTGGCACAGCGCCGGGAGTTTGGCGTTGTAGTCGAAATTGTTGACCTTCAGCCACCAGTTACGCACGCCGATGGCGACGAACGGGGCGAAGAAACCGCCGATATTGATGAACATGTAGAAAATCTGGAAACCCGATTCGCGCTTGGCGCTGAATTCGCTGTTGTCGTACATCTGGCCCACGAGCGCCTGCAGGTTGCCCTTGAACAGGCCGTTGCCGAAGGCGATCACCAGCAATCCCAGGCAGGTCAGCGTCAGGTAGAGCCACAGGTTCGGCACGGGAGTCGGCGTCGGGATGGCGATGAGGAAATAGCCCACGCTCATCACGATCAGACCCCACATGATCGTCGCCTTGTAGTTCTTGGTTTTGTCGGCGATGATGCCGCCGACCAGCGCCAGCAGGTAGATCGAAGCGTAGAAGCCCGAGTAGATGTAACCAGCCGTCGCCTCGTCGAGCCCGAACTTGGCCGAGATGAACAGGGTCAGGATAGCCATCATGATATAGAAACCGAAGCGTTCGCCCATGTTGGCGAGGGCCGCCGCGATCAATCCTTTGGGTTGTCCTTTCATAAGATTTTTTTGGGTATTAGTAAAGTGTTAGTAAATAAGGATTTGTTTTCGTTCGGAGACAAAGATAGAAAAATTTTTAATATATCTCGTGTCGTAACGGCACTTTTATCAGTCGGAAAGTTTTGCCGGACCGCAGGCGATTCGATTTTGAATTCATCCGATTTTTTCGTATATTGTGTGTCGTAACGACATTTTTATTCGTCGGAACCTTTTGCCGGGCCGTATGCGGTTCGATTTTGAATCCACCCGACTTTTTCGTATTTTTGTAAAAATTCAACATTTCCCTATGGAAAACACGCCCCGAAGACTGCCCATCGTAGAGCGCGACGCATGGCTGCAGCCCGTCGAAGAACATATCAACCGCCGTCATGCGCAATATGAACGGCAGATGGAGCGGATCGAAAGTTCGTCGGGGTCGATCGTGGACTACGCCAACGGCTACCGCTATTTCGGCTGGCAGCGCGACGAAGCCCTCGACGGCTGGTGGTTCCGCGAGTGGCTGCCGGGGGCGCACGACGTCTACATCTTCGGCGATTTCAACAACTGGCAGCGCACCGAAATCCGCATGCACCGGGATGCGGCAGGGGTCTGGAGCGCCTTTTTCCCCACGGCGATGTACCGCGGCCGGCTGGTGCACGGCTCGCTCTACAAACTCCACGTCCACGGCGACAACGGCTGGCTGGACCGCATTCCGGCCTATGCCACACGCGTGGTGCAGGACGAGGCGACGAAAAACTACACCGCCCAGTTCTGGGAGCCCGCCGAGGCGTTCGACTGGCGGGGCGACGCCTTCGACGCCTCGAAGATCGGCAGCCTGCTGATCTACGAAGCCCATGTGGGCATGGCCCAAGAGCGCGAGGGCGTGGGCACCTACCGCGAATTCACCGAAAAGATACTCCCGATCATCAAACGGGACGGTTACAACGCCGTGCAGCTGATGGCCGTGGCCGAGCACCCCTATTACGGTTCGTTCGGCTACCACGTGTCGAGTTTCTTCGCCCCGTCGTCGCGCTGCGGCACGCCCGAGGAGCTGAAAGAGCTGATCCGCCGGGCCCACGAGCTGGGGCTGGCGGTCATCATGGACCTCGTACACGCCCACTATGTGAAAAACCTCAACGAAGGGATCAACGAACTCGACGGCACCGACCACCTCTACTCGCCGGCGGGCGAGGCGGGCTACCAGCCCTACTGGGATTCGAAGCTCTTCGACTACGGCAAAGACGAGGTGCGGCATTTCCTGCTGTCGAACGTCAAATACTGGCTCGACGAGTTCCATTTCGACGGCTACCGCTTCGACGGCGTGACCTCGATGATCTACCACCACCACGGCTATGTCACCTTCGACTCGCGCGACCGGTTCTTCGACACCGGGGTCAACGAGGAGGCCCTCACCTACCTCACCCTCGCCAACCGCCTCACGCATGATTTCCTACCCTCGGCCGTGACCATCGCCGAGGATGTGAGCGGCATGCCGGGCATGTGCATCCCCATCGCCGACGGCGGCGTCGGCTTCGACTACCGCCTGGGCATGGCCATTCCCGATTTCTGGATCAAGCAGCTGAAGGAGGTCCCCGACGAGCAGTGGAACATCTGGGAGATGTGGTCGGTCATGACCGACCGGCTGCCCGAGGTGAAAACCGTGGCCTATGCCGAGTCGCACGACCAGGCGCTGGTGGGCGACAAGACCATCGCCTTCCGGCTGATGGACAAGGAGATGTATTTCCACATGGACCGCGCTTCGGAAAACATCGTCATCGACCGCGGCATGGCCCTGCACAAGATGATCCGCCTGATGACCATCTCCACCGGCGGGCAGGCTTACCTCAATTTCATGGGCAACGAATTCGGACACCCCGAGTGGATCGACTTTCCGCGCGAGGGTAACGGCTGGAGCTACGCCCATGCGCGGCGGCAGTGGTCGCTGGCGAAAAACGGATTCCTGCGTTACGCATGGCTGGGGGATTTCGACCGGGCGATGATCCGGCTGATCCGGAAACACCGGGTGCTGGAGGACGGCTATGCCTGGAACCTGCTGATGGACGAGCACAACAAAACGATGGTCTTCGCGCACGGCCCGCTGCTGTTCGTCTTCAACTGGCACCCCACGGCCTCGATTCCCGACTACGAGCTTCCGGTGCAGGCCCCGGGCCGCTACGTCCCGGTGCTCTCGACCGACGAACGGCGGTTCGGCGGACAGGAGCGGCAGTCGATGGAGGCCGAACATTTTTCGTTCCCCGTAAAGGGCAACGACGGGAAGGACTACCCCCGCATCCGCATCTACAACACCTCGCGCACGGCGACGGTCTACCTGCGGAAAAAGTAGCCGCACACAGCGTCACGTCTTCATTCTCCAGCTCCCCGACTCGGGCCCCAGGGGCCGAAAGACGGGGACCGGTTCCTGTACCCGTAACACACCGCGGACGGTGCGGTCCGCATCTAAAAAAGTAGTACGCAACTACCTATTTATTCATTTATTAAAAAACAGATTTTATTATGCCCATTGAAAACAACAATGAAGTGTCTTTAAAGGAGTTGAGAGAGGGATTCTACAAATGCCGGTCGTTCGAGGTGCTGAACCTGTGGCGGCGGTCGTTCCTTCTCTCCATTTTTCAGGTCCTCTGTTTCACCCTCTACGGAGTGCTGGCGTCCAGGCTGCTGGCCGCCGGTCCCGGAGCCGCCGACCCGCTGGCGGTAAACGAAATCGCCTGCGCGGTGGCGCTGGTCGGGATGTCGTTCGCCGTCATCTGGATCATGATGGCCAAAGGGTCGAAAGCCTGGTACGAGGTCTACGAACGCTACATATTCGAAATCGAACGCGAGGAGACCGACGGACTGAAAATTCCGGAGCGCTACCGGCTGGGTGCCTTGTGCCGCCCCTGGGAGATGAACAGCAACCTGTTTTCGAAGAAAGCGGGCCGCTACTCCCCCTCACGGCTCAACATCACGATCGGAACGGTGCTGCTGACGACGTGGTTCGTCGTCCTGCTCGTCCACTATACCGCCAGTGTCGCCTGCTACATCGACGGAACGGGCAGCCGCTGTCAACTGGCGATTCTCGCACTCATCCCGGCCGTGTTCCTGGCCATCGCCCTCTCGGCGCTGTACAACAAATGGGGACGCAGCCGGTCGCTGACGGAGACCATCTGAGAAACAGCCCCTTGAAAAAAGAGGAGCGGATCTTTCGTCGATCCGCTCCTCTTTTTCGTCCCCGGCCGTGAAGACGGAAAAAAGACCGGTCAATAGCATTTTCAGATTTTTTTAGCACTTTCATTGTGAAATTAAAAAATAATCATTACTTTTGATTCTGAAACAAGCCCCCCAAATAACAGATGGACGAACATCGAATATCCCAACACTCCGGAACATCGGAAACACCCCAGATAACGGACGCTTTTTACGCCCGTCACCGTGAAGCGCCGAATGTATCCGGTGTAACCGGCGGCTCCGGTCGAATTTCCCCCCCCCTCCGGAAAATCGAATTTTCCGGCTTATATCCGGCACGAATAACGGCTAAAGTCATTCGTCGCTTTAGCGTGTCTGTATGCACCGTATCGACCGCCGGGTATTCCCGTTGTCAAATAGCAGAACGTCATGTCCGTTCGGCACACCCGATACGGAACGGATTCCGTTACCCGACTGCCGGCCACGGTCTTGGCCTCCATGCCGGAGAGCTCGTCAGACGGCTATTTCGAGTTCGAAACAAACGATACAGGCATCTTTAACATTTTTATCACTAACCAACTTAAACGTCACTTTATGAAAACAACCAAACTGATTGCTCTTTTTCTGAGCGGTGCCCTACTGACACCCGTCATAGTGTCGGCGAATCCGGAAGAACAACCTGCCCCGGATTCCAAAACAGTCGCTGCGGAGGCCCCCGCCGCCGCACAGCCCCCGTCGACCTGGGAGAAAATCCTGGCCAACCTGCCGAAATTATCCGGGTATTTGCAGACGGGGTGGAACTACACGTCGAACGACAAAAGTTCGAGTTCGTCGTTTCAGGCAAAACGGCTTCGTCTGCTTCTCGACGGCAAGGTCGCCGAGAAGGTGGATTTCCGGCTGCAGGTCGAAGCCTTCAACGGAATTTCCGGCTCGACGAACGGAAACGGCCAGAAGAACATAGCGGTAATGGATGCTTTTGCGACCTGGAAAATCATGCCCGAATTCAAGGTCCGTGTCGGGCAGTTCTTCACGCCGCTGGGATATGAGAATTACGACATCTCGCCCGGAACATTGGAGACGGTCGACTTTTCGAATATCGTTTACCGCATAGCCTGCCGCAATCCTTACGAGTACAACGTGGTAGACTACGGACGCGATCTGGGCATCATGTTCATGGGAGACGTCTTCGACTCGGGGAAAGGATTCAGCTATCTGCACTACGACGTGGCCGTCACCAACGGCTCGATCCCCAGCAAGGACGACAGCAACAAGTCGAAAGACATTTATGTCAGCCTGACGGTCCGTCCGGTCAAATATTTCAACATCAAGGGAACGTTCAACTGGGGCGAATATACGTCCAAAAAGCTGGAAGGCGGCGAGGGAGTCGGCAGCGGCGATTACAACCCGATGAATCGCTATGTGGTCGGCGCCTGGTACGACAATCCCCGCGGCCTGAACCTGCGTGCCGAATACGGACACATGAAGAGCCGGGTGAACAAAACGGATGTCGTCAAGGAGAACGGCGCCTATGTACTGGCCGGCTGGCACTGGGGCAAATTCCTCCCGATCGTCCGCTGGGACATGTACGAGGACCACGTGAACACCGGGACCGCCAACAACTACAACCGGATACTGGTCGGCTGCACTTATTCGGTGTTCAAGAACATGAAACTCCAACTCAACTACGGGCATTTCATGTACAGCGGCGACGCCAAAAAGGCCCTGGGCTACGATAGTTCCGAACAACTCCAGATCATGGGACTGTTCAAATTCTAAGCTGCCGGAAACAACTGTTTTTCAAAAAAACGAACCTTAAAAATCCATAACCATGAAAAAATTACTTTTTGCATTGGCAGCGATCGCCGCTTTTTCGACAGTGAGCGCACAGCATCTCGGTACGGAGTATCGCCTGAAGAAAATCGTTGAGGTTCCCGGACGTCAGGGAATCGCCGCAGACGAGAACTATTACTATGTTTCCGACACGAGGGGCCTTTACAAGTTCGACAAGAACTGGAACCTCGTGAAGGAGCACGTTCAGTCGCCCGAGCATCCCCTGTTCCCGAATCCGGAGCTGGCCAACCATTTCGGAGACATCGACGTGTGGAACGGCAAAATCTATACGGGAAACGAAAAATTCGAGTACGGCCGGGGCTACAACATCGCCATCTCGGTATACGACGCCGATACGCTCGAATGGATCGAGGACATTCCCTGGTGCGCCGAATCCGGGCAGGTGGAGGTCTCCGGCCTGGCCGTGGACCGCGAGAAGAACATGATCTGGATGTCAGACTGGGTGGACAGCCGCTACGTGTACTGCTACAGCCTCGAAACGGGCAAGTACTACACCAAGATGCAGTGCCGGCCGATGCCCTACTGGTGTCAGGGCATTTTCATCGCCGACGGTAAGATGCTCTTCGCTGCCGACGACGGGGAATCGACCGATCAGATTCCCGACAACATCTATATCGCCGACATCTCCGAAGTCCCCTACACGGGACTGAAAGAGGGCACCGAGGTCGTCAGGGACACGCCGTTCAGCGTTAAGTTAGACGAAAAAGGCAATCCCGTCAAACGGACCGGGATGATTGCGGCCGGAGCCAAGGCCGGGCGTCTCGACCTGTTCCGTGAGATGTCGGATTTCCGCCGTGCCGGGGAAATCGAAGGATTGTGCATCGACCCCGTAACCGACGAATTGCTCGTACTGAACAACCGCGGCACGCAGATTATTCTCGGTATGTCGCAGGGACCGTTCTCGGAAGAGGGCTATACCAAAGAGATTCACGAGGTCTACATTTACGAAAAGGTGAAATAACGACCCGGACATTCCCCGGCTCGCCGGGGAACAGCCCCCTGAAAAAAGGAGCGGATCTTTCGCAGATCCGCTCCTTTTTTCAGCTCCGGCTATTTCGCCAGTTCACGCACGAAGGCCAGCGCCTTGTCGTAGTCGGGTTCGTGGGTGATTTCGGGCACATACTCCACATAGCGCACCACGTCGTCCCGGTCCACGACCACCACGCCGCGGGCCAGCAGGCGCAGTTCGTCGATCACGAAACCGTATTTCATGCCGAAATCCAGCTCCTTGTAGTCCGAAAAGACGTGCACGCGGTCAATGCCCTCGGCGGCGCAGAAGCGCTTCTGCGCAAAGGGCAGGTCCACCGACAGCGCCACGACGACCACATCGTCGCCCAGCTTCGAAGCCTCGCGGTTGAACCGGATGTTCTGCAGCGAGCAGACCGGAGTGTCTACCGACGGGAATACGCTGTAAATGCGCACCTTGCCGTGGAATGCCTCCGACGATACGGGCTGCAGCCCCGCGTCGATGACCGTAAATACGGGGGCCATTTCGCCCACCTTGCAGCGATTGCCGACAAGCGTCACGGGCTTGCCGCCGAAAGTTACCTTGTGATCCATAATATGTTTATTTTTGAATGAATTTTACAATTCCAATGCCACCCGGCTATTTTGCCGCTTTGATCCGCTCAACGGCCTCCGCAACCCCGCGGTAAAGCTCCGGCAGGTCGACGCCTTCGATGCGGCGGTTCTCGACGACGATGCGTCCGCCGACCACGACCGTCTCGACATCCGACGCCTTGCCGCAGTAGACCACATTCGACACGACGTTGTGAACGGGCTGCAGATGGGGTTTCTGCAGGTCCACGACAATTACATCGGCCAGCGCACCCTCGCGAATCACGCCCAGCTCGCCGTCGGCACAGCCCATCGCCCGGGCGCCGTTCGCCGTCGCCATCCGCAGGGCCTCATAGGCCGGAAGCGCCACGGGGTCGCCCGTGGCGGATTTCTGCAGGAACGCCGCCGTGCGCAGTTCCTCGAACATATCGAGGTCGTTGTTCGAACAGGTCCCGTCGGTGCCGACCGTCACGAGCGCCCCCGCGGCCCGCAGTTTCTCGACGGGAGCCACGCCGCTCGATATTTTCATGTTGCTCTGGGGGTTGTGCGACACGGTGACGCCCCGCGCGGCGAGGGTCCCGATGTCGCTATCGGTCACGTGAACGCAATGAGCGCCGATTGTCTTCGGGCCCAGCAGCCCCAGCGCGTCGAGGTGTTCGACGGAGGTCTGCCCGTATTTCTCGCGCACGATGCGCACCTCGTCCTGCGTCTCCGAGATGTGGGTCATCAGGTGCAGGCCGTATTTGTCGGCCAGCTCCTTGCCGCGCACGAGGTTCGCGGGCGACACGGTGTAGGGCGAATGGGGCGCCACGGCGATACGCACCCGTCCGGAACCGGCGGCGGCCAGCCGCACGGCCTCCCCGACCTGCGGCAGCACCTCATCGGCGTTCGTATCGAAATAGTTGCAGCCCAGCAGGGCGCGGATTCCTAACCGTTCGGCCACCTCCACGCAACGGTCCTCGAAATAGTACATGTCGACGAACGACGTCACGCCGCCCAGCAGCATCTCGACAATGCCCAGCGTCATGCCCAGCGCCACATCGTCCGGGGTCTGGTGCGCCTCGAAGGGCCAGATATAGTCGTGGAGCCATGCCATCAGCGAGATGTCGTCGGCATAGCTGCGCTGCAGGGTCATGGCCGCGTGGCAATGGGTGTTCACGAGGCCCGGCATCAGGAGTTTGCCCCGGCAGTCGATCTCCCGGAGCCCGGGATGCGCCGCGCGGAATGCCTCAGCATCCGCTTCCGAGGCGGTCACCAGCGCGATGCGGTCGCCGTCTGCACCCACCCAGCCCGTAAAGGTCCGGGGTTCGTCGCCGGAGGCCGTCATCGGCAGCACCGTCGCGTTTGAAAAGAGAATGGCCATATAGGGTATTATTTATATTTCACTTTCACCTTGTCGGTCTTGATCTTGCCGCGCGATTTTCCGTCGATGGAGTTGCCCTGCACGGTAATCACATCGCGGCCGTCCACCGAGTTGGAATAGACCTGAATCACCTTGTTGAAGGCCCCCGGCTCGCTCTTGTGGGGTTCGTACACGATGCGGATCACCCCCGAGTCGGCGGGTTCGACGGGACGTTTCGAGAACGACGCGCTGAGGCACGAACACGACGTGATGACACGCACGATTACCAGCGGGGCCGTACCGTCGTTGACGAACTTGAACTCGTGCACCAGATCGCCGCCCTTGCGCGGCACGTCGCCGAAATCGTAGGTCGGGTTGTCCATCTTCAGGTGCGCCCCTTTTGCGGGCTTTCCGGCGTCAGCCGCTCCGAAAAGCAGGCAGGCCGAGAGGGTTAACAGGATATGTCGCATAGCCAAAATTTTATTTATCCAATATCATACCAAGCGTCGGAAACGCCGTCTTCTCCTCCGGGGAGCGCGGCGGGAACCCGGATGAAAAACGGGAACCGCCCCAGCCGCCCCTAAGACAGGCTTCTTAATCCGTGCGGGAAACCGGATGAGAAACGAGCACCGCCCCGGACGCCCCTAAGACAGGCTTCTTAAGCCTGTTAAGCCTGCATTCGGAAGATATAGGTTATCGTACCGCCCTGCACCGCTGCGCGGCTCTCGGTGAAACGCGCCTTGCGGGCGGCGGCTTTGGCCGCCTCGATCAGCTCGGCGGCGTCCGTCGTGGAGCCTTTCGGCTCGTAGGAGGCACCCGTCACGCGCCCCGTGGCATCGACCGTCACGCGAATGACGACCTTGCCGCTCTTCGAACCCGGATACGACGGCCTGGGGAGGTCGCCCACCAGTCCGCGGCCTTTCAGGCCCTGGTCCAGCTGGTCCAGCCCGTCGGGATTGAGCCCCGGTCCGGTGCCGCTGGCCTTGTCTTCACCCTCCGGGGCGCGGGGATTGCCCGCGTTGTCGGGTTCGTCGGCCCCGCCCTTGTTCATCTTGAACAGCGCCTTGGGATTGGGCGTCTGGGTCACCTCGTCCTTGCCGGCAACCTGCGCCGTCTGCTCCACGGGAGCGGCGACATCGTGCACACGCGGCTCGGTAGCGACCTTCACGGGCGGCTTCGGGGGCTCGGGAACGGGCGGTTCGGTGAAATCGATGAGGATCGTGTCGCCGGGTTTCTCCACCACCCGCGATACATCGAACGACACCAGCGCGAACGAGCCGACCAGCAGCACGCAGTAGACCGCCGCCGCAATCGCCGCCCATCGACGGGGATTCTTATTATCTGGATCGTAATAATACATAAGCATCTTTTTACCGACGGCCGGAAGCCATCCTTGCCGCGAAGCGGCACATAAGCCCCTCCCTGGGGGAGGGGTTTGGGGTGGGATCGGATTTGCAAACGCGGCCACAGGCCGCGAATACGACCGGCCGGTCCGCAAACCCGCCCGGCTATCTCGGTGTCGTTGCCAATATCAGCTTGTAATTGTTGTCCTTAGCGATGTTCATCACTTTCACCACCTCGTCGACGGCCACCGTCTTGTCGCAGTGCAACGACACCGTGGCGTCCTTCTGGCCGTCGAGACGCGCCTTCAGCGCCCGCTCCACGCCCTCGATGCCCTGCACCTTCTGCAACTCGACGTAGTAGTTGTACGACGGGCCGCTCTGCTGGATAGACACCGTGGTCATCGCCTTGTCCTTCAACTGGTTAGAACTCTTCGGAAGCATCAGTTTCAGGGCGTTGGGATTGATGAGCGTCGTAGCGATCAGCAGGAACAGCAGCAGCAGGAACATCAGGTCGGTCATCGACGAGGCCGAGAACGATTTATCGACTTTCGATCCGTGTTTGATTGCCATAATGCGTTATTTTTGAACGGGTTGATTCAGGATATCCATAAACGCGATCGAGTTGGCCTCCATCTGGAACACCAGCTTTTCGATACGCGCCACGAGGTAGTTGTAGCCGAAATAGGCCGGGATGCCGACGATCAGACCCATCACCGTGGTCACCATCGCCACATACATACCGCTCGACAGCAGTCCCAGATCGACCGTGCCGCCCGCGGCGGACATGTCCATAAAGGTCTGCACCATACCGAGCACCGTGCCGAGGAAACCGATCATCGGGGCGCCGCCGGCAATCGTGGCCAGGAACGGCAGTCCGTTTTCGAGTTTCGAGACCTCGAGGTTGGCGACGTTCTCGATGGCGGTCTGCACGTCGCTCATCGGGCGTCCGATGCGCTCGATACCCTTCTCGATCATCCGGGCAATCGGCGTGTCGGTCTTCTTGCAGAGGTTCACGGCCGTCGAGATCTTTCCGTCGGAGATGTAGTCGCGGATGCGGTTCATGAAATTCATGTCCAGCACCGAGGCCCTGCGGATGGCCATGAAGCGCTCCACGAAGATAAAGATCGTCACGCCGCCCAGCGCCAGCAGGGGCCACATCAGCCAGCCGCCTTTGGTAAACAGGGTCCACAAGCCCATGCGGGTCTCCTCACTAACGGCCACCGCCTCGGCAGCCTGCAAAAATGTCATCATAATCGAGTAAAAATTTATTTAAGTTTATATGTCTTTCATTTATCCTCTTCATTCTTAACGTATCCGAACGGCGAAAGCGTATCCGCCGGCTCCCGCTGTCGTTCTTTTTCCGCCTCCTCGGCGGCCTTTTCGGCCGCGCGGACCGTGCGGCGTGCGATGCGCCGGGCCTTGCGCTTCTTGTTGGTGAAACGCTCCCGGATGCGGTTACGCAGGTCCCGGAGGTTGTTGAAATCCTCCTCGAAATAGACGCCGATGCCGGTCTCCTGCAAACCCTGGTTCTCGTCGAAACGGTCGATGGTCTGCGTGAAAGCCTTCAGCTTGAGCGTCCCGGCACGGTCGATCAGGTAGGTGATGTAGGCCTCGCCCATAAAGTTGGACATCGAGTTGTTGTTCACCGTAGCCTGTTTGTTATCGATCAGGTAGTTGCCCTCGACCTCGACGAACAGGCGGTTGTTGATGAGGCTCTTCGACAATCCGAAATCCACCTCGTCGCTCGTCAGCTCCGACTTGGGCCGGTAGCGGATCACCACGTTGTAGTCCGACGACGAAAGCCAGTTGCTCACCATGTTCGACACGAACTCCAGTCCCGTGGCCGCCGACACCGAACTGCCGATATTGGCGTTGGCCTGCGACGAATTCTCGGACATGAAACTGTTGAACAGCAGCAGGTAGAGGAACTGCGTATCGACCGTCTCGGGGGTCGAGAGGGCGTTGGTGACCAGCGTCTGGGTCTCGGGATCGGAGCCGGGCACCCGCACGTCGAAATTGATCGAGGGGTTCGACAGCCGGTCCCCCAGGTGGATGATACACTCCACGGGCACCGAACGGTCGCCGCCGAGGTTCTCCGTCGTGCCCTGCAACAAGGGTTGCAGCGAGGCTTTGAGCTTGTAGACGGCGTCGATGTCCAGCAGGGCGTTCATCGGCGACCCGGTCCACTGGATCGACGAACCGCTCTCGATGGTGAAGCGCTTGTTGATGATCTGCTGCAGGGAGAGCATGAAACTACCCTCGGAGATGGTGTAGTCGCCGTAAATCTCGAAGATGTTCGCCCGGGGGTTGATCTGGAGGTTCAGGGTTCCCTCGCCGCGGCCCTTCACCGTGTTGCCCGCCACGTCGATCTCGACCTCCGCATCGGGACGCACGTCGAGCGCCAGGGCGATGTTCATCTGGTTCGCGGCGTCCGCACGCTGGCGGTGCTTGCGCTCGAAGAGCAGTTTCTTACGCGCCACGTTGTCGAGCGTATCGGTCTTCTCGGGCTGCACGAAGACCACGAAATCGGCGTTCGAAATATTCGACTTGCTCGAAAGCGGCAGCACGAACGACGAATTGCCGTCGGTGGCGGCCGCAATCTCCATATTGACCAGCCCCTTGTCGCCCGAGATGCGGGCCGTGCCCGTGGCGTAGACCCTTCCGTAGAAGGCGTCGTTGTCGTCGGCGTCGGTATCGAGCACGAGCATCTGCTGCGGGGCCACCCG
Organism: Alistipes sp. Zagget8; assembly: GCA_001941065.1. Taxonomy (GTDB): domain Bacteria; phylum Bacteroidota; class Bacteroidia; order Bacteroidales; family Rikenellaceae; genus Alistipes. Next base: position 129,397 of record MSHJ01000005.1, on the reverse strand, counting down.
CACGTCGTAGGAGATATTCGAAAGGTGCTGGAGGCTCATATCGAAATCGAACCGCCCGCGGTGGCCCTGGGGGTCGAACACCGCGACGTTCGAAGCCTTGAAACGGTTGTTCTTCACCGACAGCACCGCCTCGGGCATCGAGTAGGTAACCTGCGTGAAATCGACCTTGGTTTTCAGTCCCGAAACACGTATCTCACCCGCGAGTTCGGCTTCGCGGCGCTGCCCCTGCAATACGAGGTCGGCCGACGCGAGCCCCTCGGTCGAGGAGATCACTCCCGTCAGAATCGGGTCGAGCAGCCCCATGTCGAGGCTGTCGATGTCCAGCCGGGCGTAGTAGCGCATGCGGTCCGGGGCGTAGAAACCGCGGATGAGCGTGTCGCGCTTCACGCGGTCGACCACCGTCACGCCGGCCCGGTTGCGGGCGAAGTCCCAGCGCGACGCCAGACGCATCGGCGGCGCGGGAATGTCGTTGACCTCGACGCTGTCGAAGAGGATGTCGGCCGAAATCTCACCGCCCCGCATCACCGATTTCATCGTCGCCGAACCATTCGTGCGGCCCTCGATGACGTAGCCCATGCGTTCGGCGACCTGCGTGAAGGGCGACAGGTCGAAATTGCGCAGCGAGAGAGTCACCGAATCGGCGCGGCTGCGCGAAGCGACGCCGTTGAGCAGCAGCTCCTGCTCGCGGTTCATCACGAAGAATTTGTCGATGACGATCTGCGCCGTGTCGATCCGGATTTTGTGGGCATAAATCTGCCACGACTTGTTGCCGCGGGTGATGTGCGACGGGAGTATCTGCAGGTCCACGAGGCGGCCGTTGGGGCCGTGTTCCTCGACCACCGAGGTGCGGAATCCCACGAGGCCCGAAACCTGGCGCGTCGTGTCGTTGAATCCCGCCGAGAGCTGCACGCGACCCTGCCGGGCGCCGCCCGTCACCGAGAGGCGCGGCAGGTGGAGCACCCCGGCGTAGAGGTCCTCGGCCGAGGCATAGACCGCCAGCGAGTCGCCGCGGTTCGAAGCGTTGACCGACAGGCGCGTGGCCAGCATCCGCCGGCGCTCGATGTACTCCGACGAGGCCTTGAGCGACAGCTGGTCGCTGGCCGGATTGAACAGCAGCTGGAGCGACGACCCGTCGGCCACCTGCAGGCCCGCCGAAACGGCGTCGGCCACGGGATTGAAATTGCGGATGTTGACCGACAGGAGCGAAAAATCGTTCGCCACGGCGGCCTTGCGTTCCGAAGGACCCGTTTCGGGCGGGGCTTCGCGCAGCATCGGGAGGTATTTCCAGGCGCTCCGGCGCAGGTATTCGAACACCGTGCGGTAGCTGGTCTTCGAGCGGAACGTGGCGTCGGCAAAGTCCGAGCGCAGCTCCACGAGTTTGCTCTCGGCGGAATTCTCGCCCGTGACGGTCATGTTCGACGCCTCGATTTGCTTGTCGTTGTATTTGTACCGGGCTCCCGTCACCTGAATACGGCCGTTCAGGTCGTCCAACGAACGCCCCCCGGCATTGGCCGTGATGTGGGCCGACAACTGCGACACCGAGTCGCGGCGATTGACGTGCAGCCGCGCCAGGTCGGCATGCCGCAGGTCCATCGTAAAGTCGTAACGCGGCACCGAGTCGTTGAAATCCACCAGTCCGAAGAAATCGAAATCCAGGTTGGGGTCGCGGGCCGTGATCCGGCCGTCGAACTCCCGGTTGCGCAGGCGTCCGTCCAGCCGCAGCGAATCATAGACATAGCCGTTGAAGCCCAGTTGGGTGACGTTGCCCACGACATTGGCGTCGGCAACGCCCTTGCCCACGACGCCGTCGACATAGGCCGTGAGCGTGGCGTTGCCCAGCAGGTCGCGGCGGCCGAGCAGCTCGCCCAGCCGCAGGTTGCGCGTCTCGACGTCGCCCCGCACGCTGCTCAGGCCCCGTTTCAGGGGCGACATCCGCAGGTTGCAGGCGATGTCGCCCACCTCGGTCGCGGCGCCCAGCTGCATGTCGAACGACGCGAGTTTTCCCTTGAAGCGGGCATTGAGATCGATGCTCCCCGAATTGCCGAGTATGCCGACCAGCTTGTCCGAGAGTTTGCGCCCGGCGATGCCGAGGGCCAGCCCGTCGACCGCCTCGGCCGAGGAGTGCAGGCGGGGTACCGAGAGGTCGAACCACGTGTCGCGGATGTCCGGAAGCCCCTTCACCACGGCATCGGCCACGAGCGTCGTGCCCTCGCCGACGTGCATGCTCCGGACCTTAGCCGTGAAATCCGACACCACGCCCGCGACCTCGACGTCGATATTGCTGAAATTCAGGTGCCAGTCGCGCAGTTTGGGGGCGAACCAGGCGATGTCGTCGGTCGAGACCGTCGTGTTGCGCAGCGCGGCCTCGATGCGCACCTCCCCGAGGAAATCCTTGTATTCGGACCACGAGTTGCCCACCAGCGAGACATAGGGAAGGCTGATATTCGACCGGGCGGTGACAATCGAGGCGTCCTCGAAACCCAGACAGCCCTGCGTCATGTAGAACCGCCCCGCGAGGTGGTCCAGCACGAAGCCGCTGCGCTCCCGGGCCGTCAGGGCCGCGATGGTGGTGTAGATGGCCGAGCCGTCGATGGTGAAATCGTCCACGCGGGCCGTCAGGCCGTAAAGGTGCATGTGCGAGAAATCGATGCCGTAGTCGGGTGCGACGCTGTCGATCCGCTCCAGGCAGAGGTCCATGTTCTCGATAGAAGCCTGTTTGAGCGAGAGTTTGAAATTGCCTTTTTTGGGTTTGTCGGGGTCGGAGATGCGGTTGACAATCTGCTTGATGTTCATCTCCCCGTCGGGCATCTGGCGCAGGTAGAGTTTGGCGTCGGCGATCTCGCCGCGGCTGAACGCAAGCCCCCCGCCGAAGATGCCAAAGCCCGTGACATAGGCGTCGAGTTTCCCGACGTAGAGCAGCGTGTCGCGCCCGTAATCCTCGACGTAGAAGCCCTTGACCTTGATTTTCGAGAAGATGCCGATGTCCACGCGGTCGATGGACACGGTGGTTTCCAGTTTGCGCGAGACCATCTCCGCGGCCTTGTGCACCACGAAATTCTGCACGGCGGGGATGTCGAGCAGCAGCGAAAGCACCACGGGAAGAATTATCAGCAACAAGACCGCCGCCGAGAACACCTTTCCCAATATTTTTATACCTTTGCGCATCAGGACCTCGTTATAACCTGCAAATTTAGCGAAAATAGTTAAAAAACAATTATAAATCCGGATGGATATTACAATTCTCGGCATCGAATCTTCGTGCGACGACACCTCTGCGGCCGTGCTGCGCAACAACGTGCTGCTGTCGAATGTCATCGCCTCGCAGGCAGTCCACGTCAAATACGGCGGCGTGATCCCCGAACTGGCCTCACGGGCCCATCAGCAGAACATCATCCCCGTCGTGGACACGGCGCTCCGGGAGGCCGGAATCGACGCCTCGCAGCTCGACGCCATCGCCTTCACGCGCGGCCCGGGACTGGTGGGTTCGCTGCTCGTCGGCGTGTCGTTCACCAAGGGACTTTCCATCGCCCGCAACATCCCGATGGTCGAGGTCAACCACCTGCAGGGACACATCCTCTCGCATTTCATCGACCTCCCCGACCGCACCCTTCCCCATCCCGACTTTCCGTTCCTGTGCCTGCTGGTCAGCGGCGGCCACACGCAGATCGTGCGCGTGGACTCCCCGCTGGAGATGGAGATCATCGGCACGACGATAGACGACGCCGCGGGCGAAGCCTTCGACAAATGCGCCAAGGTGATGGGACTCCCCTACCCGGGTGGTCCGGTAATCGACAAACTGGCCAAAGAGGGCGACCCGAAGGCGTTCCGCTTCGCACGCCCCCGCGTCGAGGGGTACGACTACTCGTTCTCGGGGCTGAAAACCTCGTTCCTCTACACGCTGCGCGACGCCGTGGCCGCGGACCCCGACTTTATCGAGCGGCACAAGGCCGACCTCTGCGCCTCGCTGCAATCCACCATCGTCGAGATTCTGCTGGACAAGCTCGTCCGCGCCTCGAAGGAGACCGGCATCCGCGACATCGCCATCGCGGGCGGCGTCTCGGCCAACTCGGGACTCCGCAACGGCATCACCGAAGCGGGCCGCCGCCGGGGCTGGCGGACGTTCCTCCCGGAGTTCAAATTCACGACCGACAACGCCGCAATGATCGCCATGGCGGGATACTACCGCTACCGGCAGGGCGAATTCGCCGCCCTCGACGTGTCGCCCGTGGCGCGGCTCGAGGAACTTTAGCAAAAACGAAAGTGCGAAAAAGAGTAAATATCTTGTTTGCAAGTATTTAATTCTCTGCTCTGCATGTGCTCCGAGCACTAAAATTGCAAATTCGGGCAGGTTTAACGGTAAGTCGTGTTACTTATTCCGTTACCTGCCCGAAATGCTTTAATTTGCATTTAAGACAATAATTTTCAGTGTGTTGCATCGAATTTCCGCATAACAAATAACTTGACATTACGTTTAACCAATTCAAAAAGTTAAGTTATTATGCAACGCAGCACTTTCAAAGTCCTTTTCTACGTAAAGAGGCAGTCGGAGAAATCGGGTCAGGTTCCCGTTATGGGCCGTATTACCATCAACGGAACGATGTCGCAGTTCAGCTGCAAACTCACCGTTCGTTCTTCCCTCTGGGACTCTAAAGCCAATAAGGCCTCCGGCAAAAGCCTCGAATCGCAGCGCATCAACGAGAAGCTGGAAAATATCAAGACCAATATCGGCAAACAATACCAACGCCTCTGCGACCGGGATTCGTATGTCACGGCCGAAAAGGTTCACAACGCCTTTCTGGGTATGGGGGATGACTGCCGCCTGCTGTTACAAACCTTCGATGAATATCTTGTGGGGTTCCGCAAGCGTGTGGGCAAAGACCGCGCCTATTCCACCTATGAAGATTACTGTCTGCGTCGCAGGCGTCTTGCCGCTTTCCTCGAATACGAATACCACGTCAGGGATATTCCTTTCAAAGAGCTGAAACGGGAGTTTATCGAAAAGTTCGTCGTTTACCTCTCCACGGTAAAGGGTCTTGCTTCCGGGACGATCTGTGCCGGGGTCAAGAAATTGCGTCTGATGACCTATACGGCGTATAAGAACGGCTGGATTGCCGTCGATCCTTTCGCCGGGTTCCATGTCAGGCCCCAATACGCCGAACGGCGCTATTTGTCCGCTTCGGAATTGCAGGCCGTAATGGACGTAGAATTACCCAACTACCGAACGGGCATTAACCGGGATGTCTTCGTTTTCTGCGCCTTTACGGGCCTGAGCCATTCGGACGTTGCAAAGCTGACCCATGCAGATATTCATACGGACGACCACGGGGAACGGTGGATCATCGACAAGCGGCAAAAGACGGGTACACAGTTCCGTGTTAAACTCCTTCCCGTAGCTGAAATGATCTACGACCGTTATAAAGACCTGCACTTGGAAAGTAACAAGGTCTTCCCGATCAAACGCTACTATAAGACGATAAACATGTCGTTACGACATGTCGCCAAACACGCCGGCCTGTCATTCAATCCGACGATGCACATGGCGCGGCATACCTTCGCCACGACGGTCACGCTCACGCAGGGCGTACCTCTGGAGACAGTCAGCAAGATGCTGGGACATAAACATATCACCACGACCCAAATCTACGCCCAAATTACCAATGACAAGATCGGTCGGGATATGGCGGCGTTGAGCGAGAAACTCGACAGTGTCTTCAAGGTCGCGCAGTAACCCGGCGCAATCCCGGAATATCGTATATATCTAATATCCCCGTAATCTCTTTCCGCCGGCAGGGAATTTATCGCCGGAGATGAAAATCCGCAAGGCCATGCGAATCGCCCGAAGGGCGAGCCTTGCGGATTTCCATCCCCGGCGTTTTGCTGGACGCTACCGTCGGAAAAGGCGACATTCTGCGGCCTGGACACTACCCTGTGGACGGCTGCCCCCTCCAATATCCATAATCCACGACCGGAACACTTATGTCGATAGCCGGCAAACAACCCGTGAAGGGAGTTTTCCGATGCCATCCTTCTGACTACATACGACAGTGCATGATTAAAAGTCTTTCATAAGCGATAAATTCAAAGATTCTTGAATTTGTGATTTCGGAGATTCACGATTGCATTCATTCGAGAACTCTTTTGCGAACGATTTCTTTTATACAGAGGAGATAAGAGGCGTTCCTGCCATATCGATTCCATAAATGATTTGTAAAAGGAATTCAGGAAGCAGGGTTTTGAGTATTGCGTTTCATCTTTTGATAGTGAACGATTTTGTTCGTGATGCAAGATATAATCGTCTCCTGTATTTCGGTTCTCATGTCCGCCGCAGTCCGCTCCAGTCCGTTCGGCGGATTTGTCCCGTCCTTGTCCCGTCCTGAAAAAGGTTTACAGAAAAAGAGTAAACCTTATGCAGAGAACAACGAAATCAGACTTATCCCGTCTATTTACCACGTCAGTCGCGTCATCTGATTTTACAGGAGTATTTGAGCGGAGTCAAGACGGCTCGCCAACTGGCCGAAGAACATGGTATTCCCATGGCTACGATTCATAAGATGGGTCAGCGCTGGAAAGCGAAAAATAGTTGTAGCTTTGTGAGTAGCCCTAATCCTTTTCCGATCATGTCCCGCGTTACGAGTGAAGAAGCCAGTGAATTATCATCCGAGAACAAGGCCCTTCGGCGGCGTCTGGAAGAGGCTTTATTACGTCTGGAAGGCTATGAGATCATGGGTGATATCCTTCAAGAAGAATATGGTATCGACCTACTCACGATATTGGATGTCTAAATGTCCGAATTCTATTCATGGTTTTGATTTCGAATGACCGCCTTGTTTGTAGAGCGGTGATATTACGTACGACACCTTCAGAAGCAAGAAATAGAACGGGAAAACCCAAATATCATTGGGACTATAATATCAATAACTGTAGACTTTTTTGAGGACAAGAAGCACGATTTCGTACAATAATTTGTTTTAGGGATACTCCATTAATATATGATGAATCATTTGTGGCAATGGTAAATGCTTGTTTTACCAATTTATTAACAATCAAGTCTAAGTTACATACGAAATTCCTCTTTTTTCTCGTAAAGTGTAAGTAATATTTGCAATAGACGATTAATGTCAACATACTGTTTTTGTGACATATCATGTGTGTGATTGAAAATTGTCAAGACACCTTATCTACAACAGGGCAAAACAGAGGGGAGGCTGAAGCCCGGATATGCGACATGTCATTCAAATAAACAAATTGTACAATACAGTTCTATTGCAGTTTTTAATACAAATAGTGTAGATTTTCTGATCTGAGTCGCTTTCGTGATAAAAAATTCAAAATTTCAGCGGATATCGTAATGTTTAAAGATCCGCAATAGTTGTTTTTCGAGTCGGTCTGCAATCAATTTGAATCCCAGATCGGAAGGATGTGTTCCGTCAACCAAGGCCTCGGAACCCGGGTCGAGTCCCGGATCGAGAAAATAAAGATTCCTATCGCCGGCAGCAATCAGTCTGCGCATGCCTTCAGCAGCAGTTTGACGCTTATGGAGCTCACCCGCACGCCGTTCGAGGTTGAAATTACCCGTTCCCCGAACGACGGTCTGCAAAAAAACGAGCGGCGTCGAAGGATGAGCTGCCCGTATGATGGCAACGAACTCCGCGAGACGTTCTTCGATCAGAGGTCCGAGAGGATTCGAAAAACAGTCGAAAACAAAGGCATCTGCGGATATTCGGGCAATCATCCGGGCCTGCGAGGCATCGAGTTTACAGTTGCCGCTGATGCCGAGGTTGATAAATTCGAGTCCTGTGCGGCGCTCTAATTGCGCAGGATAAGCCATACCGGCCCGGCTGGCCGCAATCCCGTGTGTAATACTTGATCCGAGCACTACGATACGGTGTCGGAATGGGTTGTCTGCGGCAACGATACGGGCGTCCGGATCAACTCCTATTTCAAGCGAGACAATCTGATCCATCACCGGCAGGTAAAGCAGGCACTCCTTCTCCGTGGAATCCATTTTTTCGACGATAACGGCCTGATGCTCCGCTTCTGCGGGTCGATTGCAGGCGAACCCGGCCGGAACCCACTCTCCGCTGCGCCGGATGTATAAGTCCAATCCGGTAGCGGCAATTCCCGTCATATGGTTGTAGAGACGATGTTCGCAGCTCCGCCACCGGGCCGCTATCGTACGGCTGTCGGTGCGGAACACAACGGCTATACCCGCACTATGGAGCAGATAACGTTTGGCCGGAGCCGTCAGATCCCGATAGCGCGCCGTATCGATACGGTGATAGGGATTAACAGTCGTTTGGGCCTTGTTAACAAGCGTGAGCGTCGCGGCATCGACATAACGCAACTCCTGTGCCCGGACTCCGATCCCCAGCAAAAGACCGGACAAAAAGATGAACAAATACTTCATGGATCAGAATTGGGATTGTTCGCGCCGCCAGTTCAGGACAGGCAGCAAAAATGAAATAACCGAAGCTCCGAACCAGAACCAGGCAACCGGCCCGAAATCGTAAAGTTTCGCTCCCGCAGCATCGAGCGACGTATGGCTGTCGATAAGCCATCCGCTGATCACGTCCTGCATACCGGCTGCAATGTAGGAAACCATTCCCATAATTCCGAGAGCTGCCCCTGTGGCCTTACGCGGAACAATACTCACGGCCATCAGACCGCCTATGAAGCAAATCAGCACACCGATAGCGATGCCGAACAGCACCATGCTCAGCATATTTACCCAAAAATCGCTACCTCCGAACAAAAACAGCCCGAGGGCCACCGAGTTCAGTACGCCGAACAACAGGGCCGGATAGTTGAGATTACCCCGGAAAAGTTTTTCGGCGAACCAACCTGAAAAGACCGTACCGATCACCCCCAGAATGGTATTGATACCAACTACGGAGATCGCCTCGGCATCGGAAAAGCCCTTGGCCTCTTGCAGGAAAAGGATGCCCCAACCATTGATGGCATAACGTGAAATATACATGAATGCGCTGGCCGCAGCCAGAACCCACACTCCCGGAGTTCGGAGCACCCGCCGTTGGATTTCCGACACGGAGTGCTGGGAACCTTGTTCCCGGGCTTCGTGAGCGAGCGTTTCAATCGGAGGCAGGCCTTTCGATTCGGGCGTGTCATGTAGAAAAAAGCAGATGGCGGCGACACCCAATGCTCCGGCCACAGCCGAGCCTATGAAACCCCATTGCCAGCCGAAAAGCGAAACGACGCATCCGACGAAAACGAATGAAAGGCCCTCGCCGATATTGTGGCTGGCAGAAAAGAAGCCGTAGTAACGTCCCCGTTTCGAGAGCGGCAGCCAGCGTGAAAGCGAAATAATGGCCGGAGCCGCACCCATCGACTGCGACCAGCCGTTGATACCCCACAAGATCATGAAACTTACGAGGATGAACGCCGTGGGAAGCAACGAGTAGGAGAATCCCAGCAAACCCATCAGCAGATTCATTCCGGCCGAAACGACAAGTCCCGTAGCCATGAAACGCTTGATGTTCGCATGGTCGGCGATGAACCCGTTGACAAATTTTCCGGCGGCATACATGAACAACAGCGCCGAACCGACCATTCCTAATTGTGTCGCATCCAAGACCCCCGAGTCGATGATCGGCTTTTTCATCACATTAAGGCTCGTACGGCAAACATAGTAAAGGCTGTAACCGACGGTTGCGGCCACGAATGTCTGCATATAGAGTCTGCGATAGAGTGTCCGCTGTTCCTGCTCCGATCCCGTAACCGGAACCGGAGCGGAAATGCGGTAGAAATTCCGGATCTTATTCAGCATGACGGCAGGCTTTTCCGACGGATTTCCGGATAAACTCACGTGCAGCGGTCAGCTCTTCCGGCTCACCATAGCATTCGAACATCATAATACCGTCGTATCCCGATTCACGGATGCCCTTCCAGAGCTCGCCCCAGTCGATTTTTCCCTGACCGGGAATCCAGTGGCGCTCGTTCTCGAAATCGTAGTCCGAAAGGTGAACCGTGCCGATGCGGCCTTTGCCCACAACCTTCAGATAGTCGGCATGGGACTGGAACAGCAGGTGATTGGTGTCGAAACAGAGCTTCACGTCGTCATATCCGTCGATCAGGCGAAGCATCTCTTCGCCGGTCTGTCCCAGACAGGTGCGTGGCAGGTTTTCGATACAGAGCGTCGCTCCGATGCGCCGGGCTTCGGGAGCCAGCTTCCCGATCGAGACATGACTGTTCTGCAAGCGCTCTTCACGCTCTTCATTCCCGATCGGCTCCGAACTGGGATGCAGCACCAGGAAGCGGGGATTGAAACGCCCTGCCAATGCGATCATCTCGGCCATGAACGCGACGTTTTCAGCACGGGCCTTGTCGTCGAGTACCGAGATGTCCAGCGTGCGCGAGAAGGGCAGGTGGACGGACCAGACCTTCAACCCCGAGGCTTTGATGTCCGCAAGAGCCTTCTCGGCCCGTTCGTAAATTTCCTCATGAGTTTTGGACGGACGCCAAAAATCGTTAATCGTGACTTCAATATATTCCAGACCGCCTTTGCGGTTCTCTTCCATGGATGCGGCGCTGATATCCTTCCAGCGACCCATCGATTTACCGATAGGCTGTGCCGAGATACCTCCGCACAACAGAATCGATAAGACCAATATCATTGTTTTTTTCATTACGTCTGCTAATTTTCGGATTTGACAATAGCGAGTCCGTTCACCACTTCGCGGTCGCCTGCCGTGTCGGTCGGACGATTACGGGTTTCGAACGTTTCTGCTTTGCGGACAGCGAAAGTCGATGATCCGCCGCCGTCAAGATTGATGGCCTCCCAGACGTCGAACGCCCGGAACATTTTGGACATGATCGCATAAGAAGCGCCGATGGAATAGCTGTCGCGGCGTCCGTCGATCACGAGAATCGTCACGCGTTTCCCGTCACGCGAAACACCCACGGCGGTGCGCGGTTCGAGTGTAGCATCCGTCGAAACCGCTTCACCGGCGGCAAGCAGCTGTTGACGGCCGCCGATAGCGTCCCGGATAGTCGTTTTGTCCAACGCAGTATACTGCACCTGTGTCAGGCAGCGTGCCGTACCGTCCTTGAACACCGCGAATACCGTACAGGCCGCACCGCCGTCAAATGTATCTTTAAGGCAGATGCCGCTACGGTACATAACGCCGTGCAACAGATTGTTGCGGGCTTCGCCAGAAACGCCGCCGTAGAAAAAGTCACCGTTGACACCGCCCAGCACGGTCACCCCCGGACGTTTGGCCTGCATGGCGACAAGCTGTTCTCGAACGATCTGTTTCCGGGTGAGTTCGGCATCGGTAGGTTTGATGCTCGCATCGTCGTCATCGGTCGCCGTGGCGGCGATCGACACGCCGCCGTCCAGCGTCACGTCGAAGACGAAAAGCCGACAGGGGGCCATGACGCCCGTCGCGGTGCCCATATAGGCGATCTCGAGCGCCTGCACGTTATCGTCGAGCGCATACTGCTCGTCCGAAAGGATCGAACTGACCAGTCCGTCGGCGTTGTAGGCGAAACGGCGTCCCATTGGTGTCGAAGCTCCCAAAAACAGTTGTCCGTCGAACTCCTGCGTGACGGGCAGCGCATAAGTCTCCTTATCCTCACCGTCTTTCAGCGTGACCGAACCCGAAAGTGTGCCGCCCGAATAGTTGGGCGATACGGTGATCGTAAGTGCCGAATTATTTTTGCGCACGGCCGTGATCCATTCGTCGGAAACGGCATCGATCTTCCAACCGTTCGCGGCATAGATGACGACCTCCTGCGTGCCGCCTTCGGTTGTGAAAGCGACGGGATTCGGATCGATGGTCAGCCCACTGCCGCGCCCCATCTGCCGTACAGTCAACATCTTGGCATAAGATGTCCCCGGGACCGTCAGGCGAATGGTGCCGTCACGGAATGATTCAGAGTCGTTTACCTCGACGTCGAACGAAAGGGTATCACCGCTTTCTCCCGAAGCTGTGACGCCGGTAATCCATTCGGCTACCGGGACGGCATTCCATGAATGCGACGACTCGATTCGAACGGAGTAAGTCCCTTCGCCGGACCCCGTCATAACGGGATTCTCGGCGAACGAGATGGTACAGTGGGTATCGTCGCCGTCGTCGGACGAGCAGGAGGTGAAGCCTGCCGCACCCAGAACGAGGACGAGCGATGCAATGTATCTGATCAGGTTTTTCATAGCGAAAATCATCTAAGTTACTTCTTTACACAGGCACCGATTATACGGTCCGTATCGCTGCGGGTCGCGCCTGTCTGGTCTGCTCCCAGCACATCGGCTGCAATGTCGGCCGAAGCCAGGGCTTTGAGCGCCGCGACGGTCATGCCGTTGCCGAACGCGAAATTGGTCGAGGCGTTGCCGATCAACTTGCAGGTTTTCGTCGGACCGCCGTTATCGGCCAGTTCTGCAAGCATCGTCGAAGCAGTGAAAACGGGCGTCGTAGTCTGCTCGGTTCCCGACGCATCGTAGAATTTGTCACCAACGATCGAATTCCGGTGTTCTACGACAGCCGTAATCCCGGCCTTCACAAAGACATCGCTGGCAGCCTCATTCGCCGTATTGCCCGAAACGATGCTGTTCGCTGTCGTCAACGAAAGTCCCGCAGTCTCCAGCCCCACACCGCCGCCGAGCGCCGAAGCATGCGTATCCTTGTTAGCGGTCAGCGTACAACTGATCAGCGAAACGTTGACTTTTTTGGTCGCAGCACCGTACATGGCGATAGCTCCTCCGTAGCTGCCGCTCTGATTGGCAGCGAAAGTCGAGTTCACACATGTCACGTTCAAATCGCCTGTCTGGTTGTTGCGGGCATAGATCGCACCGCCGCGACCCGCCGTTATATTTCCCGAGAACGTCGAATTGGAAACAACGACATCGATCGCGCCGCCGTTGTTGTAAACATAGAGTCCCGAAGCCACGGCCGCTCCCGTTGTCGTGTTATCGCAGACGGTGCACTTGTCGAACAGAACGTCGGCATTCGCCGAGCCGGTAGTGGTGATGTAGACCAGACCGTTGCCGCTGGCCTCATTGTCGGCGATACGGCATCCCGAGAAGGTCGCCCGGGCGTTCAGCACCTGGAATGCACCGCCCATCGCACCCTTGTTACCGATGATCCGGCAATCCGAGAAAGCGGCCTTGAGCGACTGACTGCCGCTGTCGTCACGAATATACATACCTCCGGCCGCTCCGCCCGCGGTGGTGTTCCCGGTGATGTCGCATCCGGAGAGTTCGGCGTCGAGCGACGCACCTGCCGGAGCGTAGAGGTAAAGACCTGCGGCAACGGCCGACGAACCCGTGGTCCGGTTATCCCCGATTGTGGTTCCCGACATCGTAAGGTCGGTGCCCGTAGTGATCCATGCACCGCCGCCGTTGGCCGCGGACGTATTGCCGATGATCTTACAGTCGGTAACAGTCAATTCGGACCGAACGACGAAGAGGCCCGCAGCACTGTTGCCTTCATTCTCCGTGATTGTGCAGCCGGTCAATTCAGCTCTCGTCCCCACCACAGCAATACCAGCCGCATAGTTGTCGGCGAGATTCACACCGTTGATCTCCACGGCTCCTTCATTCGCCACAGCGTTTTTGCCGCCGCGAATGGTCATACCGCGCATTACGACTTTTTCGCCTGCGACCTGCGGGGCCGACACAACCACCGTATGAAAACTCTTGCCGCCGCCGTCGAGAATCGTCGCGTTGGCCGTAGGATCTGCCGCCGCACCTTCCGCAGCATCAGCCGGGTATCCGCCGATGAGGGTGACATTCCGGGCAATCTCGAACGTCTTGTTGCCTTCGGCCTCTTCTGTTCCCGTGAGTACGTCTTCGGGCGAATAGGTGCCGGCTGCAATGTGAATGGTCGAACCCGACATGGCATTGCGCAAAGCCGACGCGAGCGTCGTCGGGGCATCCCAAGAAAGTCCCTTGCCGGAGGGCGTTCCTCCCGTCTTCACATAATAGGCACGAGGGAACGAGTTGGCGTCGAATTCGAAAGTCTCCCGTATCAGACGCGCCTGCTTGAACCCGTTATTGTCGGTGAAGGTCCGGACGACACCGTCATCGGCCCAAATGGTCGAAGAGTAGTCCTTTGTCCCGTAGCGAAACGTGAGTGTCAGTCCCCCTTCGACGGCAAACCAACCGATCGGGATGCGCAGCGTAGTCCCTTCGGAGAGGTTCAGTCCTCCGTTGAAACGCAGAGCAAGCGAGTTGATGCCGTTATTGATCGCCACGGTGCTCTGCGCTGCGTTGACCGTGAATCCGCCGGCCATGGCACCACCGCTGATCGTGGCCTCTTCGGCCGGAGTGATCGTGAGCTGGGTAACGGTGATGTCATAAGGTTCGACGGTCAGTTCCAATACCGACGCCAGCGGCCGGAACGTAAGTTGCAGCCGATTCTGCTCGGGCGTGTTCATCGTATAAGCGAACATCGGAACACGCGCCGTATTGACACCGTCGTTGACCGTCTGTTCGGTCTGGATGCGGAAAGTCCCGTACATCGAGGTACACTCATGGTAAGCACTCAGCGGACCGCTGCCCGCAAGATCCGCCGACAGCAGGTTATCACGGTCGGTGAATTCAGCCATTGCTCCTCCCGCCTCGGTGACGAAAGTATAGAGTTCGTCACCGCTGACCACCTTGATCTGGTCGCCAGGCTGCCAGGAGGTCTGTTCCAATGCGTCGTCGACGGACGCTATGATGCGGAATCCGTTGCTGCCGCTGCCGGTCGTCGTATCGTCGTCCGAACAGCCAACCAGGGAGAGCAGGGCCATGAGCGACAGCAAGTAACGTTTCGAAGTTTTCATGTTCTGGGTATTTTGGGGTTTATTTTCAGGTTTCATTGTGCTGTAACGGCTCCGATCGAACGACCGCCGCGCGGCGTACCGTTTTGGTCTGCGGCAACGATTGTTTCATTGACAGCCGGGGTACATGAAGCGGCGAGAGCCCTTAATTCGTCCACGGTGAGGCCCTGGCCAATCGCAGGATTGTCAGCAGATTCCATAAGCGGATAGGTGCGCGTCACGCCTCCGGCGTGGAAGCCCAGCTCGCCGAGCATCGTCGAGGCACTGAAGCTCCATCCTCCGACCGCTCCGCCGGCATTGTCGAACAACTGACCGCCGGCAATCGATGAGAAGACCCGCACATGCGAAGCGTCAACGCCTGCCAGTACTCCCATGTCGCCACTGTCGGTCGGACCGCTGTTACCTGAAACGATCGAGTTCCGAGCCACGACATCCGCATAATTGTTGTAAGCGAACAGAGCGCCGCCGCCGTCATTGGCCAAATTATTCGTGAAGGTGCAACTGATGCAGAGCGTCGTGGCGGAAAGCGCTCCGGTCCCATGGCCCGCTATGGCACCGCCGTAGCCGGCTTTATTGCCCGTGAAAGTGCAGTTGGTGAACACGGCGTCGGAGCCGGCACGAATATAGACGCCGCCGCCCGAACGTTTTGTATTCAAACGGGTGTTGTCATTGTCCGAAATGGTCGTGTTGCTAATACGGCTGATGCTCCTGCCTCCGCCCGAGTCGATCGAGTAGAACCCGGCCGCCTGCTGGCCGCTAACGTTACCGGAAATCGTACAACCGTTCATGTAAACCACGGCTCCCTGGTTCCAAATGCCACCGCCGTTGTTCGAAGCCGTGTTGTTGGCGATGGTGCATCCTTCGAAGCTGACCTCAGCACCTACATAGACATGCACGCCGCCCGAGTGGCAGGCTTCGTTATCCGCGATACGGCAGTTGACGACGCTGAGGTTAGAAACCCCGACGAAAAGGCCGCCGCCCAATGCAGCGTCGATCACCGCACCGCCCACGACGCGCCGCAGTTCCTCGTTGGTTTTGTAGCCCACGCCATCCGAAATGGTGAGATTTTTCAGCACAGCGGTATGGAGTGTCGATTTCGATGCCGTGACGGTCACTACATGATAAGCCGACACCGCGCCGAGATTGCCGCTCAAAACGGTTTCGTTGGCCGAAGGATCAGCCACAGCCCCCGTCACAGCATCGGCCGGATAACCGCCTTCAAGGGTGAAATTGCTGTGTATCTCGAAAGTCTTTTCCTCCTCGGTCTCGCCGCCGGTGAGCAGCGCCACGGGGGCATAGGTTCCCGCGGCAAGGCAGATGACATCGCCGTCACCGGCATTTTCCAAGGCTGTGGGCAGCGTCGTCGCCTCCTCCCACGAAAGTCCCGAAGCAAGCGCATCGCCGTCAGTCTTGACATAGTAGGTGAAATTTTCCGAAGCTTCAGCCGGGAGCTGGGTCAGCGAGAGCGTTGCCGTACAGTCGTCGGTGATATAAGCTGTGATCGTGCCGTGACGTTCGTCACGCGTGCGGTTACGTAAGACATTAAATTTTACCGTCCCGCTGCCTTGTCCGTTGACAGTGGTGAGCACAACCCACGAGACGTCGCTTTTCAACCGCCACGGGAGGTTCGAGACGATTGTTATTGTTTGATCGCCACCGGTTTTTTCGATCGTAAGCGTCGGTTCCTCAAACGCGATCCGGGGCGTTTCGGGAATAAATCCCGAGTCGTCCGTCGCGTCGAGACACGCCGTAAAGACCGCAGTTGCGACCAGGAGTGCCGTATGGAATAAGATACGTATGTTTTTCATGGTTGCGTTTGTTTTTAGCGTTCGACAATGGCCAGGCCGTTGGCTATCGGAGATTCGATACCTTTGTTCGCCGGTTTGTTCAGCAGGTCGAACAACGTACTCAGCCGCTCATTGCGCCAGACGGCCGTGACGTTCTGACTACTGCATAGCGTCATGGAGTTGTGGGCTCCGCAACCCTTCATCAGTGCGGCCATGTCGTCATAACTGATGCCGTTCGAATAGTAGAAATCGCTGCCGTCGACGGTAAGCAGGTACACTTCACCACCGTCCTCCGAGACGCCTACGGCGGTGCGTGCCATGGCTGTCTCGGAGCTTTGGGGCAGTCGGTACCCGTTCTCAATCAGCCGGGTTTCACCGCCGACAGCTTCCTGTATACGGTGTTTCACCGAAGCATAGTCAGCCGTGGCGAGGCAGACGGCCTGTCCGTCGTCGAGGATAGCAAAAAAACCTTCGGAAGAGGCATCTGCCGACTCTTTGAGCGCCGTCCCTTCGTGATGGAGAATACCCGTCGGCTGTCCATTGGAGCCAAAGGGTCCGCCACTGACAGCCCCCCAAACAGTGTAGACACTCTTATCTTCGAGTATCGAAGCCTGTCTGGTCAGATTTTCGAGCGTACCGGGGTCATATTTGTCGCCAGGAAGGGTTACGCGAATCGAAATGTCGCCCAGACTCACTTTATAGAGAAACAACTGCATGGCCTGTCCCTTGGCGTTGAGATAACCCATGCGCAACAGGCTCACACCCTGCACGGGACGTGTTTCAGAGTCGTTTTTGACATGTCCGATGTAATCGCCTGAACCGTCTACGAGTTGCTGTCCGAGGCGTGTCGAAGCCGTGCGATCGTAATAATCGGGCCGGTCGAACGCATCGTCGCCGCAGGCGGTCGTCAGGAGCGTCAGCAGGACGAAATAGGATATGTGTTTGTTGAATTTCATAAATCGACAATTTTAGAGTTGGATCAATAACCGTCGTTCTGTGTCAGATTTTTGTTGGCAGAGCGCTCACTGGCCGGAACGGGCATCAGGGTTTGGTAAGGTTGGATGCCAAGCACCTCGACAGCCTTGCCCAACCGTACGAGGTCATACCAGCGGTGATTCTCGCACAACAGTTCGCGGCGGCGCTCTTCAAGAAGGGCATCGATGAATTTAGCCTCGGACGAGGGGTAGATATTCGCCAGACCGCGACGGTTGCGCAGTTCGTTCAGGCGCGGAAGGCCTTTCTCGACCCCCTGTGCCTCGGCGCTGATGAGATACATCTCGGCCAGACGCGAAATAACCATCGGATCGGTCCCTGTCTGTCCGCTGGGGTACTTGTTGATGAAATCGAGGTTATCGAGCGTGGTGATCGAAATCTCCTTGCGCAGGTCTCCGTCGTCGTAGAGCGTCATTACCTCGCCGGCCGGCCGATAAACGTAGCTGCCCGAATTGGGGTGATTATAGGAATAGAACAGCGCACTGACGGAGATTTTCGAGTTGTCGCTCGTCAGACAGGAGAAGGCAAAGATCAGCTCTTTGTTGCTCTTGGCCCGGAAAATCTTATCGAAATCATCCAAATCGTAGCGTGCATCGGCAATCAGACTCTCGGCCAGCTCGCAAGCCTCTGTTTTGCGCCCCCGATAAAGTGCCACACGAGCTTTGAGGGCCTTTGCGGCATCTGCCGAGAGGTAATAATAACCCGCCGAAGGGGCACCCAGGTTCTGAACAGCCAGACGCAGTTCTTCGTCGATGAACTCCCAGACCTCGGCGGCCGGAGTCCGCGAAACCAGCGCATCGGTATTTTCACGCATGAGCGGCACATCGCCGAAGCGCGTCACCAGACAGAGGTGCAGGTAAGCGCGGAAATAGTGGCATTCGCCCATCACCAGATCGCGTTGCGTCCCCGCAGATAGCGATTGCGCGATGGAGTAAACGTTGTTAACCTGCATCAGCGCCTGGTAATAACCCTGCCACTGCGCTTCGACGATACTGTTCAGGGCACTCGACAATGAATTGATCAGATCGAGTGAATTGACGCTCGATTTGGTGGTGAGGTTGCCGCCGAAGAGATCGAACATGATGTAAGATTCACGCTGGGGCAGTTCCTGAACTTTGGCGTACATGCCCGCCCGCAGCGCTTCGATATCCTTTGAGTTGACCGAACCGGGCGATACAGCCGAATGGGGTTCGAGGTCGAGCATACTCTGGCAACTTGTACCTGACGCCAGCATGCCTGCGGTAAACGCTATTGCAAATAGTTTGAAATGTCTGTTCATGGTCCGTGCGTTTTAGAAGGTGATATTTATGCCCGCTTTGAAAATGCGAGGCGCAGGAACGCCGTAGTTGTCAATACCGATAAAACAGGGATCGAGGCTCGTCGAGATCTCGGGGTCCCAGCCCGGATATTTGCTGATCAGAGCAAGGTTCTCTCCCTGAACATAGATCCGGACGCTTTTCATGCGCATCGCCTGTGCCCAGCGTACAGGCAGCGTATAGGAGAGCATCACCGATTTGAGTTTGATGAACGAGGCATCTTTGAGGTAGTAGGTCGAACTACGGGTATTGTTGCCGTGATAGGAATAGACGGCCCGTGGGTATTCGTTGGTCGAGCCGGGTCCCGTCCAACGGTTGTCAGCCCACTCCTGCAAGATTCCCTGGTAGTTACCCAGACGGGTCGGACCGGTCATCCATTGGGCATAAACGTCAGCACCGTAGCTGTAAGTGAAGAAAACGCTCAAATTGAGTCCCTTGTAGGTGAAGGAGTTATTCCATCCTCCCGAAAAATCGGGATTGGGCGAGCCGGTGACGATGCGGTCGGTGTCGTTGATCGTGCCGTTGCCATCCTTGTCGTAGTATTTCGCGTCGCCGGCACGCACTCCCATATCATATTCCGGAGCGGGGACTTCGCCGTCGTACTGATAGAGCCCGTCGAAACGCAGCAGGTAGAATGAACCGATCTCCTTACCCACCTGCAGGGCATGGTTCGAACCGATTGAAATCGTATCGTCACCGAGCAACTTGGTAAGTTTGTTTTTGTTGTGCGAGATATTCAGCGACGAAGTCCAGTGCACAGGTCCCAGGTTGACATGGGTATTGAGCGTGAACTCGATACCGTAGTTGCGCATCGAACCGATGTTGCTCAACATCGAAGTCTGGCCCGTAGTCGAGTGTACAGGTTTGAGGTAAAGCAGGTTATTGGTATTTTTAAGATAAGTGTCGAACATCATGTTGATCTTGCCGCCCAGCAGTGAGAGATCGAAACCCACATCGTACTGATCTGCCGTTTCCCACGTGAGGTTGGCATTACCTTTCGAACTGACGGCGATACCGCTCTGTCCGCCGTAATTGGCGCCGCCGCTGATAAGCGGCTGCCAGCCGTAGTTGCTGATGCCGTCCTGGTTGCCTGTCTTACCGTAGCTGGCACGCAGTTTCAGTTCGGTTTTGGGACTGTTCCAGAAAGCCTCCTTCGAAACGTTCCAACCGACCGACACCGAGGGGAAATACCCCCAGCGGCAGTCGGGAGCGAAACGGCTTGACCCGTCGGTGCGCAACGTTGCGTTGATGACATAACGATCTTTGTACGAAAGACTCACACGCCCGAAATAGGACTCCATGGCGTATTCGGCCAAGCCGCCCGAAACACCCGCGATGTTGGCCGCCACCCCCACCACGTCGAACGACGGCGAAGGGAAATTCTGTGCGTCGATGCTGTTCGAACGCATCGAGGTTTTCTGGAACGAATGCCCGGCCATGACCCCGAACGTAAAGTCCCCCCAGGTGTTGTCGTAAGTGGCAAAAGTTTCCACAAGGTTGGTCATGATGAAACGGTTCTTCTCGATGATACGGCCATTGTCCTCTTTATAAGGGTGGTTGGAGTTGTAGTAGAGGTAATCGAGCGTGTAGCCTGCATCGGTATTGAACGAAGCCTTGATCTTCAACTTGTCGGTGATCGCGGCCTGCGCGTAGAAAGCCCCCAGAAAGCGGTAGTTATTGACGTAAGAGGTCTCTTCGCTGAGAATCTGCACCGGATTGTGCCGCGAAAGCTCGTCGGTACCGCCCAGATAATAGTCGCCGTTGGGTTTATAGGGACGGTCGAACGGACGCTGTTCGACGGCGCGGGCCAAAATCGTCGATCCCAGCGATGCCCCCGGCACCCGGTTATTTTGCAGGTAGTTGCCGCTCATGTTGGCGCCGACCTCGAGCCACTTGGTGACTGCGTGTGAAATGTTGGCTTTGAGATTGACTTTCGTGATGTCGTTGGTCTTGATAAGGCCCTCTTGGTAACCGTAGCTGGCCCCGATATAGAGTTTGGTTTTCTGCGTGCCTCCCGAGAACGACACGTCGGCATTATGGGCCATACCCAACCGGGTGATGACATCCAGCCATTCGGTGTCGGGAAGTCCGTCGAAGGGATTGCGTACATGGGCTATCCAATTCGCATCGGAGGAGGAGTATCCGTTCTGGCGATTGTAGTTGTCAATGGCCTCATTATAGATGTTCACCCACGTTTGGGAATCAGCATATTTGATACGGTTTCGGTTGGGAAACTGCGAGATACCGTAACTATAATTGACTTTGACCTCCGAGTGGCCCTCGCGACCCCGTTTGGTCGTGATGAGAATCACACCGTTAGTAGCTCGCGAACCATAGATAGCCGCGGAAGCGGCGTCCTTGAGGATTTCGATCGACTCGATGTCCGTAAGGTTCAGCACCGAGAGCGAACTGAGGTCCTCGCCGAAACTGTACAGCGATCCGGCCTCGTTGTTGAGCGGAATGCCGTCGATCACGTAAAGCGGTTCATTGCTGGCGCTCAGCGAACTGGAACCGCGGATGCTGATGCGTTCCGCCGTGCCGAGGTTACCCGACGAGGTCGAGACCGCGACGCCGGCCACGCGCCCTTGAAGCAATTCGGAGGGGCTCAGCGCCGAGCGCATGTTGTTCTCGTCGGGCTTGAACTGGCTGATGGCGTTGGTGACCATCGAACGGCGCTGGGTACCGTAACCCACGACGACCACATCGTCGATCACGCCGCTGTCCGCAACCAGTGTGATGCGCAGGTCCGTTGCGGCGTCGGTGACGGGAATCTCCCGGGTCTTCATGCCCATGAACGAGACCTGCAACACGGGATTGGGCCGTGCGATCTGAAGCCGGAACGCTCCGTCGACACCCGAAGAGGTGCCTTGTGTAGTGCCTTTGACGATCACTGCGGCGCCGACGACCGGCACTCCCTGTTCATCGAGAACCACACCACTGACTGAAATGGGCCTGTCCGAAGCGGGTGAGGCCTTGCCGACTGCCTTGGTAATGGAAATGAGTTTACCGTCGATGGTGAAAGCCACCTTCTCTCCGGCGAAGACGGTATCGAGAACCTTGCGGATGTCGGCATCCTTCACCGTGACGGAGATTTTCTTGTTTACGTCCACTTCGCTCGTGCGAATCGAAAAGGAATAACCGTACTCTTTCTGCAATTTTTCGATCACCTGCCGGATGGTCGCATCGCGCATCGTAAGGCTAATCGGCTGCGCCGAAGCCCCGGCGACCCACACGAGCGCCGCACCCAACATGCAGAGTCGCAATACGGACCTTTTCAATGTGGAAAGGGTGTAGAAGTTTTTCATCAGGTTGTAGATAAGGTTTATAATGGGTTGATTGGCGGATTGCGGACCACCGGCCGCATCGGGTTATACGTTCATATCGGGAAAAATTTAGTTCGGGGAGATGATAATGGTACCGTTGATGCGCGAAATACGCATATTGTCGTTGCTGTTCAGGGCACGGAGAATGCGATCGAGGCTCTCGTTGTTGATAAATGAGGCGTAATACTGTGCTTCCGCGAGTTCGGACCCTTCGATGATGATCTTCACATTGAAGCGCCGTTCGAGGTCTGTCGCAATATCGCCCAAGGTCTGGTTGACGAAGCAGAGGTTGCGGTTCGAATGCCACGAACCATAGGTTTCCGTATCGATGCGGTAGGTTTCCAAAGAACCGCTCGTGCGGTTATAGCGGATCATGTCGCCCGGCGTAAGGGTGTAATCCACGCTCTTTCCGGGATTTCCAGCCCGCATAGCCACAGAGCCCTCAATGAGCGCCACCTCGATATTGGGGTTCTCGGCATAGGATTTCAGGCTGAACTGCGTACCCAGTACCCGGACCTCGACATCCGAAGCTGAGACGACGAAAGGATGACGGCGGTCTTTGGCAACGTCGGCAAAAACTTCACCGTCGATGCGAATACGGCGTTCGCGGCCGTCGAAACGTTCGGGATAGAAGACCCGGCTGCCGGAATTGAGCCACAGTTGGGTACCGTCGGACAGCGTGATCTCACGGGTTTCACCCTGCGCTACATAGATTTCATACCATTCGGTTTGTACCGCGGGACGCAGGTATGGAACCAACGCCGCGACGAGCAAAACGGCGGCGGCAGCGAACCGGACAATGCGCAGCAGGGGCCGCGGACTGCGGACGGGCCTGTCCGCAGTTGCAGCAAGCAACATTTCAAGGCGTCGGCGAATGCGTTGCAGAGCAGGAGCGTCGGGTTCGACAGGCGTAGCGTCGAGCAGCCGACGGAACATCGGGTCATATTCCGGTTCGGCGACATGCTCTTGCAACCAGTTTTCAGCGGCAATACACTCTTCGGCCGTGCCCTTTCCCTGCATATAACGGTGTAATTGTTCTTCTATCTGTTCCTGGGTTTTCATAACTCGGTTTTTATCGGGGTTCTATAAAGAGTATTCAACAGAAAGCCGGACTACGTAACGGCAGTTGAAAAAAGAAAAATCCGGCCGGAAGAATTCGGCCGGAATATCGGATATGAAAAAATTGACGTCGATTACCAAAGGGATGTAACAAGCAACACCACGGAGATATGAAGCAGATTACGTATTTCACTAAGAGCCAGTTCTATATGCTTTTCAACAGTACGTACAGAAAGACCCAGTTGCCGGGCAATCTCGGCGTTGGAGAGGTGACGGTGACGACTTAGGATGAAAATTTCACGGCGCCGAGGTGGCATTTTTTCCACGGCTTTCTCTACGATCAGTTCCAGTTCTCGAGCCGACAGCTCGTTCTCAAGCCCCGGTGCGGTATCTTCTACCTCGGCCATATGGGCGGAATCCGGTTCACGGCGGGCATTGAAAGCCATGCGCAGGTAACAGTAGATTTCGTTGCGGACGGAAACCATCAGGTAGTTGCGCAGGTTGCGCCCCTCGTCGATACGCTCACGACCTATCCACAGTCGCATGAAGACATTCTGCACAATATCCTCGGCCACGTCGGCATCACGCAGCAGACGCCGTGCGAAGGCTAAGAAAACCGGGGCATTCCTCTCGAAGATGATCCTAAAACTCTCCTTGTCACCCTCTTTGAGTTGCCTCAGCAACTGTCTATCGTCTGACAGTCCCATTTTTGTCCTTATTTCCCGGCTTTATTATAGACTACGATGCAGTTGGGTACGGCCCGTTCACCGGCATGGTCGAAGCGGTGGTTATCGTAGGGGTGGTTAAGCACGCCTTTCCGGGCGGTCCAGAGCGTCGAGGAGCCGCCTCCGTCGAGATTCAGCGCTTCGACAAGCCCCAACTGGCGGGCGATATAGGCCGTTTCGGCAATGGTGGCACCTTCGCCCTCGCCTTGGAAACGCCCGTCGATAACGGCCATCACCACTTCGCCGTCGGCCCGCTTGCCGATCAGTGTGCGGGGATGGCGGCCGGTGTAGAATGTTTTGTCGGAATCGTATTCGACAATCCGGCCGTCGTCGATCAACACAGGACCCGCGGCCAGCGCCGAACGGTATCGGCGCGCCACCTGCCGGTATTCCGACGTGTCGCAGAAGAAAATATCCATCTTACGTCCTTTTTTATCCCTGAAAGCAATAATACCGTTGGTGCGGACCAACTCTTTGGGGGTGGTGCGTCCCACGATCTTTTTATCGACCAGCACGAAAGTCACCGGTTCGAAAGTCCTGACATTGAAATAACTGCCGTTGACGGCAATATCGGCCCCGGCGGCTTTGCCCAGCTCGCTCGTAGCTTCAGCCCGACGGTCGAGGTGAACGATCTGGGTTTCAAAACCCCGCCGGGGATAACTGACGACGGAGATGCTCTGCCGGGAACCGAACATATCGACCTGAGCATAACGGCATTCGGCACCTCCGCCGAGGTCGGAAACGCGCCATTCGGCAGTCGCAAAGGCAATCGAGTCGGCAGGAGAGCCCTGGGCTACAGCCGCAAAAGCATACAGGGAGAGCCATACGCCAAGCGTAATTCTGATCATAACGGTAGTGTATAAGAGAGGCTAAAACTAACCATTAAAAATCAATTTACCAAATCGGAGCGATGAAGGTCGGCACAGGCAGAGGCAACCGGCAAGTACAATTTTACGAAATTAATTTAAGGTAATTATATACCAAAAGAACTATTTATCAGACGGTTAGATTTTATCGGCTCTTTTGATGCCAAAAGCAATCTCGTCGATTTCACCAATCAATTCGTTACACGCATTCGTCATCGACTGAAAGAAAATCCGATTATCGCCAAACAGACCGATAACGGAAAAATTAAGGTGGTCCGCTATAAGAGTGAAAATCTTATTGAGCCGCTGGTGAAGGATATTCTGTCCACCGGACTCCGCGGAAGCGTCTGTGTACTTACATATACGAACGACGAAGCCCTGCAGGTTTCAGAATTTCAATTTGTCCTCTGACGAAAGAATCCGACAACTGTACGTTGCCATGACAAGGGCACGGCGGGAACTGACGATTCACCTGAATTCGGATTTCCTCGATAGCCTATCTTCAGAAGATGTTGAGCATATTGAAGATAAAATTGCCTATCTGCCGCCGGAAGAAGTCGTTTTTAGCAAATTTGCCAACTCTGAAAATTTTCCGACCGGGCAAGACAGCCTTTACCAATGTCAAGTCCCGGAGTGATTTGCTCCGGGACCTGATAAAGAGTTTGCTTTTTCGGACCAGTCCTCCGACAGATTTTCCGCAATCCAGATATGCAGGTGGGCACGATCATCGAATGATACGTTGCCCGGTCTAATACATTTTGTCGATTTGTATATGCGGAAACATACTAAGATTTCCTTTGAAATTATGTAACAGACTAAGAAATAACGGTTCTGTTTTCCATGTATTCCTATTTTACACTCCTTTGTCGCATAAAATCCAAGGACAAAACCCTCTCAGGCCGAGAGGGTTTTGTATTCGTTAGGCGTATAACCGACCACCTTTTTGAATAGGCGGCTCAGGTGGTGCGGATATTTGAAGCCCAGTTCGTAGGCGATTTCGCTGACCGATTTGCGGCCTTCGATCAAGAGTTCCTTGGCACGGTCGATGGTGGTCAGCTGGATATATTCCTGTGCCGATTTCCCGGTCTCCTTCTTGATCAGATCGCCGAAATAGTTGGCCGACAGGTGCAGCCGGTCGGCACACCACGCTACCGAAGGCAAACCCAGTTGCTGAGGTTTATCCGACGTGAAATAATCCCGCAGCAACTCCTCGAAACGGGTCAGCAGATCCTTATTCACATTTTCCCGTGTAACGAACTGGCGGTCGTAAAAACGGACGCAGTGGTTGAGCAGCACCTCGATATTGGCCGCGATGATCTGTTTCGAGTGCTTGTCGATGGCATGCTGCAACTCTTCCCGGATTTCGCGGAAGCAGTTGATGATAATCTGCTGCTCGCGTTCGGACATGTGCAGCGCCTCGTTCGACGAATAGGAAAAGAACGAGTAGTCGGCCATGCGTCGGCCGAGCAATGTCCCGCGCAGCAGATCGGGGTGGAACATCAGGCACCAGCCCTTATAGCCATACGAGACTTTGCCGTCGTCGATGCCGGAAACTTGTCCCGGCGCAATGAAGACCAGCGTTCCTTCCCGATAATCGTATCGGTTGCGCCCGTAGAGCAACGGCCCGCAGTCGATGTGTTTGAGGAAAATACAATAGAACCCGAAATTCTTGAGACAATGGCGTACATATTCCAGTTCCGAAAAGTCGACGACGCTTACCAGCGGATGCAGGGTTTCCACGCCCAGCAGTTCGTTGTAGTCCTGTACCGAATCCAATTTTACGATCGTTCCCATATTCATTCGTTTTTCCAGGACAAAGGTAACCGATTTTCAGATACGCACAAGCCTGTTCCGGTGGAATCCGTAATATCGGTTCTTGAATCCGTAATATGGGTTAGTCCGTTGAGAATAAGCCTTGTCCGAACCGTAAAATTGGTATTTGAAACCGTAATCCGTCTATGGATGGGCCTTCATCCGTTCCCTACTTTTGCATTGTCGGAAAAGACGAACCGAATTAAACCATAAGAAATATGAAATACCGGGAATTGGGAAACAGAAAATTGCAGGTGTCCGCCATCGGACTGGGTTGCATGGGTATGAGCCACGGCTACGGTCCGGCGGCAGACAGAAACGAGATGATCGCCCTGATCCGCAGGGCTTACGAACAGGGTGTTACCTTTTTCGATACGGCGGAATGTTACGGGCCGTTTGCCAACGAGGAGCTGGTCGGCGAGGCGCTCGCGCCGGTCCGCGACAAGGTGGTCATAGCCACCAAGTTCGGTATTCAGATAGATAAGGAGGGACGGCAGCTGTTGAACAGCCGTCCGGAACAGATTCGCAGGTCGGTCGAAGGCTCGCTGAAACGGCTGCGCACAGACCGTATCGATCTCTACTACCAGCACCGTGTCGATCCCGATGTGCCGATCGAGGAGGTCGCAGGCACGGTCGGCGACCTGATGCGCGAAGGGAAAGTGCTGCATTGGGGGCTTTCCGAAGCGGGGATTCAGACCATCCGCCGTGCCCATGCCGAACTGCCGCTGACGGCCGTTCAGAGCGAATATTCGATGTTCTGGCGCGAGCCGGAGGAGCAACTGCTTCCGGCGCTCGCGGAGCTGGGCGTGGGCCTTGTGCCGTTC
The DNA here is from genome assembly GCA_001941065.1 of Alistipes sp. Zagget8. Classification (GTDB taxonomy): domain Bacteria; phylum Bacteroidota; class Bacteroidia; order Bacteroidales; family Rikenellaceae; genus Alistipes. The sequence goes on along the minus strand of MSHJ01000005.1, from coordinate 101,914 downwards.
AGCCCGCTCGGCAAAGGGTTTCTGACGGGAGCCGTCGGCCGGGATGCCCGTTTCGGGCAGGGGGATTTCAGGTCGGTCGTACCGCGTTTCACACCTGAAAACATCGCCGCCAATCTGGTGCTGGTGGATTTCGTCCGGGAGGTAGCCGCAACCAAGGGCATCACACCTGCTCAGGTCGCACTTTCATGGCTCATGGCGCAGCGGCCGTGGATCGTCTCGATTCCGGGCAGCCGCAGTCTGAACCACCTGACGGACAATATCGCGGCCGCCGGGGTGGAATATACCCCGGAAGAGATGGAAAATATCAACGAGCGTCTGTCGCAGATCGTCCTTTCGGGCGACCGCTACCCGGCCGAATTACAAGCACGGGTGGGACGCTGAAACACCGAAGACTATGAAAAAGTACATGTTGGGAATGGGGATGCTCTGCGCCGCTTCGCTCGCCGCAGCACAGACCCCGAAAGCGGAACAAGCTATGGACACGAAACGACAGCACATCGCGGCGGTCGCCGCCCTGACGGGACGGGGCGACCTCGCCGGACTGGAATCCGCCCTTGTTGCGGGACTGGACGACGGCATGACCGTCAACGAACTGAAAGAGGTGATGGTACACGCCTACGCCTACTGCGGATTTCCGCGAGCCCTGCGCGGGTTGCAAACCCTGGTCGGCGTGCTCGACGGGCGCAAGGCCGCCGGTATCGGGGTGAATTGGGGCCGCGAGGCGTCGCCGATCACCGATGGCCGTTCGAAATACGAACGGGGACGCGACATGCTCGCTGAAATTTCCGGTGTTCCGGCAGATGCGCCGAAAGCCGATTACGCCGTGCTGGCTCCCGAAATCGAGGTATTTCTCAAAGAGCACCTCTTCGCCGATATTTTCGAACGCGACGTGCTGACCTATGCCGAGCGGGAGATCGCCACGGTGGCGATACTGGCCGCTGTCGGCGGCGTGGAGCCGATGATGAAAGGACATATGGGCATTGCCCTGAACACAGGCGTCACACCCGGTGAGCTGCGCCACCTGCTCGCAATCGTCGAACGGCAGATCGGCCGCAGCGAAGCCGATGCCGGACGCCTGGTGCTGGACGAGGTGTTGCAGAGCAAAGGGCTGCTCGCCGACTCCGAAATGCCGGTCGTATCGGCGGAGAACGGAGTGAAGGTGCAGAAAGTCTCGTTCCGCAACCGCTTTCGGATCGACGTGGTCGGCGATCTTTATTTTCCTGCGGATTACGACCCGGCCAGGAAATATGCCGCCATCATCGTCGGGCATCCGTTCGGCGGCGTAAAGGAGCAGACCGCGGGGTTGTACGCCCGCCGTCTGGCGGAGCGGGGTTATGTGACACTGGCTTTCGACGCCTCCTATTACGGCGAAAGCGGCGGCTATCCGCGTCGGATCGAGTCGCCCGAAATGCGTGTCGAGGATTTCAGCGCGGCGGTCGATTTCCTGTCGAACCACCCGGCGGTCGATGCAGACAGAATCGGAGTGATCGGTATTTGCGGCGGCGGGTGCTATTCGGTGAGCGCCGCGCAGATCGACCACCGCATCAAAGCCGTGGCGACGGTCAGCATGTACGACATGGGCCGTGCCCGCCGTCAGAGCGTGGGAGACTCGATGACCTACGAACAGCGCATGGCGACGCTCGATGCCGTCGGCGCACAGCGCACGGCGGAATATGGCGGAGCCGCCCGCAAGGATATCCGCGCCCTGCCGGAAAAGGTCGATGCCTCGACGCCTCAGTATGCCCGTGAATTTTTAGACTACTACGACAATCCCGCACGCGGACAGCACCCCAACTCGACGGCCTATTACTCCTATACGAGCCTTGCGCCGATGATGAATTTCTTTCCGTTCGTGCAGATCGAGACCATCTCGCCGCGTCCGCTGCTCTTCATTGTGGGCGAGCATGCCGTGTCGGCCTACTTTTCGGAAGACGCCTATGCGAAGGCCGCCGAACCCAAGGAGCTGTTTGTCGTCGAAGGGGCCACGCACGTCGACCTCTACGACCGTCCGGAGTATCTGGCAATTACGCTGCCCAAACTGGACAGCTATTTCAAACAATACCTCCAATAACCCCGCACGATGAAAAAATGGCTCTTACTTGCAGCCGCAGCCCTGCTGGGTACCTGTTGCAACCGAACGACCGAAGCACCGCAGACGCAATCGGCAAAAGACGTTTTTGCCAAGGGTTCGTTGCTGGAAAACAATCCCAATTTCACGGGCGAGGCCTGGCTTGAAATGTTCGTCACGGCTGCCGATTCGATGGACTGCACGGTCGGTAACGTGACCTTCGCTCCCGGCGTACGTAACCACTGGCATGCACATCCGGGTGGCCAGATCCTACTCTGTACATCCGGCAAGGGGTTATATCAAGAAAAAGGCGGAACGGTCCGCGAGCTGCGCCCCGGCGACGTGGTGAGGATCGCTCCCGGCGTGGTCCACTGGCATGGTGCGGCCACGGAGAGCGAATTCACGCATATCGCCATCGGTACGCAGGTGTCGAAAGGCCCGGCCGAGTGGTTCGGCCCGGAGGCCGATAACGAATAGAATGGCTGAATGCTATGGGAACGGATAAGGGAATAAGCCGCAGGGAGGCTTTGGCGCGGATGGGAAAGATTGTCGCCGGAGCGGCAGTCGCGGCCATCGGGCTGCCGGCACTGAATTCCTGTGCCGGGAAACCGCAGAAGAAGCGCATCGTGCTGTATTTCACCGCTACGGGGAACAGCCTGTATGTCGCCCGCCAGCTGGCGGAGTCGGAAGAACAACTGTTGAGCATTCCGCAGATGGTGAAACAGAACCGGTATGAATTCGAGGCGGACGAGATCGGCATCGTCTACCCGATATATGGCCACATGCCGCCCAATATGGTACGGAATTTCATCCGGAAAGCCCGGCTGAAAGCGGAATATAAGTTCGCGGTACTCACCTATGGAGCGCGGAAATGCGATGCAGTGGAGATATGGAACGATCTGTCGGCCAGGGCCGGAAACGCCTTCGACTACATCGCCACGCTCGTGATGGTGGATAACTGGCTGCCGAATTTCGATATGAACGAGCAGGTGAAAATGGACAAACACATTCCGGAGAATTTACAGCGTATCGCCGGGGAAATATCCAGCAGGCGGCAGTGGCAGGAACCCGTGAGCGAAGAGGAACGGCAGATGCACGCCGGGTTCATGGCATTGTCGGGGCTCGATCCCGAGGTCGGCTTCCTCAAGAGGAGCGAAAGGTATTTTGCCGTTACGGATGCCTGCATCGACTGCGGAGTTTGTACGGATGTCTGCCCGCGCGGGAACTACGAACTGACCTCGAACGGAGTTGCGATGCAGGGGGACTGCGATTTCTGTTTCGCCTGCATTCAGAACTGTCCGCAGAAAGCCATCCGTTTTAGGCAGGACAGCGGCGACCCGTTGCTGGCGCAGGGCGAAAAGAACCCGGACGCCCGATACCGGAACGAGCATGTCTCGCTGATGGACATAAAGCGGGCAAACGGACAATAGACGATAGAATAATCACTGAACAACAACAACCATGAAACGAGTATATATAAGTTTATGCACCGCCCTGATATGGGCCGGTGGTTTCGGACAGCAGCTTTCCGAAACGGCAACCCCGCTCACGATCGCCCGGCAGGGCAGTTTTGCCGTCGGCGGGACGGTGCTGCAACGCCCCGGAGAGTATGACAACAGCCGGTTTATCGGCTTCGGAACGCCCGTCGAAGAGGGGCAGAGCTACCACGCCGACCATGCCGTCGTCGATTTTCAGATTCCGGCCGGTGCGCACCGGCTGCCGCTGGTCTTCGTCCACGGTTACGGGCAGTCGGGGCGCTGCTGGCAGACGACGCCCGACGGACGCGAGGGATTCCAAACCTTGATGCTGCGGCGCGGTTACGGCGGTTATGTCGTCGATCTGCCCGGGCGCGGACGCGCGGGACGTACCACGGCCGAAACGACGCTGACGCCGAAAGCCGACGAACAGTTCTGGTTCGATATTTTCCGCATCGGCCACTGGCCGGCGTTCAATCCCGGCGTGCAGTTCCCGACCGATTCGGCGTCGCTCGACCAGTTCTTCCGCCAGATGACACCCGATATCGGCAGCCATGATATGGCGACCGACCTTGCGTCGCTCGACGCGCTGTTCGACCGCATCGGCGAGGGTATTCTCGTGACGCATTCGGCCGGCGGATTTCCGGGTTGGATGGCCGCCGTCGGAAACCCGAACGTGCGGGGGATCGTCTCCTACGAGCCGGGGACATACGTTTTTCCCGAAGGCGAGGTTCCCGATCCGATGCCGAGCCTGACGGGGACGCTTCGCGGGACGGGTGTGCCGATGGATGATTTCATGAAACTGACGAAGATTCCGATCGTCCTCTATTTCGGCGACTATATTCCCGAAGAGGTGACCGACAAACTCGGCGGCGAGAACTGGCGCGTGCGCTTGCAGATGGGGCGTAAATTCGTCGAGGCGGTCAACCGCCACGGCGGGAATGCCATGTTGGTCGAACTTCCCAAGATCGGCGTCCGGGGCAATACGCATTTTCCGATGTCCGATCTCAACAATGCCGAAATCGCCGACCTGCTGGCAGGATGGCTGCATGGCAACGAATTGGATAAATAGACTAAAGATAACGTATGAAAAAGCTACTTTTAATCCCGTTTTTGTTCTTTACGCTGGCTGCCTGCTCGGCGGACGACGGACGTTCCGACCAACCTGCCGGAAACAGCAAGATTTTGGTCGCCTATTTCTCTGCGACGGGCAATACGCAGCGCGTGGCTGAACGCATTGCAGCACTGACCGGAGCCGACATGTACCGTATCGAGGCGGCCGACCCGTATGCCGCAAACCCCTACGACGACAGCGACCGTGTCCAGCGCGAGGCGTACGGCGATCTGCGGCCCGGCGTGGCGAACCTGCCTGCTGCGGAAATAATCGCACGGTATGACACGATTTTCGTCGGTTCGCCCTGCTGGTGGCACCAGCCTGCGATGGTCGTCTGCACCTTTCTCGAAGCCTATGATCTGGGCGGCAAGACCATCGTTCCGTTCTTCACCTACGGGGCGACGACCTATCTGAACGAGTCGATGCAGAAGATTTACCGCCTCACCCCGGATTCGGAGCACATTCCGGCCACTCTTCCGGAAGACCTCGACCCGGACGACATCACCACGCCCGGACGCCCCGATGACGCGGGAATCAACATGCCGGGGAATGCCGGCGGAGTGGAAGCATGGTTGGGAAGAATCGGTTTCAGGTAATCCGTAGCATTTCCTGCATGCCGGTACCGCCTATAACCGACGCCCCGATTCGTAAGCCATGCGGCTGTATTTCGTATCGTTTACCGCACCTTCCGGCCACATTCCCGCCGCCACGATAGTTCCGCAGTCTTTCCAGCCCAGATACCGGAGCAATGTACGGTAATGCAAGAGCATCGGTTCCGCCTCTTCAGGCGCAGTATCGGCGTATGCCATCAGTAACGCCGCCTGTTTCATCCGACCCTTGATTTGCCCGTTGAGCGCATAAAAGCGGTCGATCACGGCTTTGAGCTGCGAGGAGAATCCGAAATAATACATCGGCGTGGCGAACACCACCATATCGGCAGCCACGAGGTGCGGACGCAGTTCCTCGAAATCATCTCGGAACACGCACGGCCCGTTCATCCCGCAACGGTTGCAGGCGATGCAGGGCGACACCTTGCGTTGGGCGCAGTCGAAGCGGTACACCTCGTGTCCGGCTTCCTCCGCACCTTTGATGAATTGTCCGGCCAGATAATTGGTGTTCCCGTTTCGGCGCGGACTTCCGGTCAACACGACTATTTTCATTTTCTTATTCGTTTTATCGTTTAATAACTCGGTAGCTTCCGTTATTCCCATTCCGGAAAGCAGGGTCGCTCCGGCTGCAAAGCCGACGGCCTTTATGAATTTTCGCCGGTCCATTTCAATCCAGATTCTTTTCGTGCAACCATTTCGAGAGATGGTCGGCGACCTCCACGTTGTTCAGGTCGGAGAACGGAAAATGCGTATTGCCGTACAACCCGATTTCCGGCAGATGGACAACTGTCGCATCGCCGCCGTTTTCGTTGAGCAGGGCGGCCCACTTGCGCATCAGGTACAGGCGGCGCGTCCATTCGTACAATTCCGGGCGTTCGTCCGTCTCCGGCAGGTTGTCGCCATAATAGATCAGGATAGGGATTTGGGTGTATTCCATGAATACCTCCATCGGAACCTCGATGCCTTCATGGGTATTGGAGAGTGTAACATGTCTCCCTTCCTCCGGCAACAGCCCTTCCGGGAACGGCACTTGTCCGCCCGGCTCGTAGGATACGATGGCACGGATGTTCTTCGTCTTGCGCAGCGTGAACCAGCCCACGGGACCGCCTTGCGAGTGGGTCACGAAAACGGCGGGGCCTATCTTGTCGAACAATGCGGCGTAGGCGTCGGAATAAACCTCGAAATCCACGGACCCGATATTGGGAGTCATTTGGCGGAAATATTGATCGAGCGCCTCTTTGTCACGGCTGAACTGTACCCCTTCGAAATAGTCGGGCCAGATACCCACGCGGAAACGGCTGAACCATGTTTCCTCGTCGAAAGCGGGAGTAATGGTGACGGCTTCTGTTCCCCGGCCTGCATTTCCCCGGCGGGGCTGATCGACCAAGTATGTTGAAAAACCGCGACGCAGAAAGATGTTTTGAAATCCTTCCCGTCCGTCGGGCGTCGTTTCCCACGTTTTGGAGAACTGCCCCACGCCGTGCGCGAATACGAGCGGATATTCACGGGTGTTGACCGGTTTCTGGTAAAAGACGTAGGCATGGTCGCCGTGATAGGTATGGCCGAGCGAATCGGTCAGCACCGTACCGCCGACGGCGAAGCTGCCCTGTTCGGCGATTTTCAGCACCGAACTTTGAGAACATGCCGTCAGCAGCCATACCGCATTCAAGCAAATTGCGATTATCTTCTTCATAACGGTCGGGGATTATTTTTGTATTTTCGATTCCTGTAAAGCGTCGTAGCGGCTGCCCACGACAGGGATGGCGGCAACGGCGTTCTCTATTTCGCGCATCTCGGCTGCCGTAAAACGAATATCCGCAGCCCGCAGGTTCTCTTCCAAGTGCGAAAGTTTTGTCGTGCCGGGAATAGGTACGATGAACGACCGTTTGTTCATCAGCCATGCCAGGGCTATCTGTGCCGGAGTGATGCCGCGTGTCCTGCCGAAAGCGTTAAGGACCTCGACGATCCGCATGTTGGCACGGATCGCATCGGGCTGGAAACGCGGCAGGGTCTGGCGGTTGTCGTTGGTAGGATCGAATTGTGTGTATTCATTTATATTTCCGCCGAGAAAACCGCGGTTCAGCGGACTGTAAGGCACGAAACCGATGCCCAATTCCTCGCATGCGGCCAGCACGCCATTTTCCTCGACCGTGCGGTGCATGAAATGGTATTCGCTCTGGATAGCCGTCACCGGACATACGGCATGTGCGCGGCGGATGGTTTCGACATTTACCTCGCAAAGACCGAAATGTTGCACTTTACCTTCTTTTATCAGTTCTCCCACCGTTTCGGCCACGACCTCGATCGGCGTATCGGGATCGATGCGGTGCTGGTAGAACATACCGAGCGTTTCCACACCGAGGTTGCGCAGGGAGTTCTCGCATACACGACGGATATTGGCAGGCGTGCTGTCCTCTTCGGTCCTGACCTGCACGCCGTTCACGAACTTATGTCCGAATTTCGAGGAGACGAACACGCGGTCGGTATAGCCTTTCAACGCCTTTCCCGTCAGGATTTCATTCTTGTGGTAACCGTAACTTTCGGCGGTGTCGAAAAGCGTTACACCGCGTTCGATAGCTTCATGCACGAGGCGAATGCAGTTTTTTTCATCGGGATGCTGACTGCGGTGATAGTTCAGCCCCATACAGCCGAAACCTATAGGCGATACCCGGAATGCGGCATTGCCGCTGCCCAAGATGCGGAAGCCGTGAAGGAGTGCCCCGTTTGCAGCCGCAGCCGCCGGTTGGCCGGTGGCCGCTTTTTCTGCGGCGGTTACTTTCCCGAATGCAGGGGCGATGCAAAATGCCGCGCCTGCCAATGCCGCCTGTTTGAGAAAACCACGGCGGCTAATACCGTTCTTTTGAATTGGTCCGTTCATTATTCTTTCGTATATGAAATCGGATTTTACTTTTAAAGTCGGTCGTACTGCTCATCAGTCACGGGTTCCAGCCACTCGTTGGAAGCATTTTCACCCGGAACCTCGAAAGCCAGATGAGAAAACCAGCTGTCGGCGGCGGCTCCGTGCCAGTGCTTTACGCCTGCCGGAATATGGATGACCGTACCGGGCAGAATCGCCACTGCCGGTTTGCCCTCCTCCTGATACCAGCCGCGTCCGGCTACCCCGACAAGCATCTGACCGCCGCCTTTCGTGGCACGGTGAATGTGCCAATTATTACGGCAACCGGGCTCAAAAGTAACATTGGAGATGTTCACCTGCTCCCGCGAGATCGGCGCGAGGTAGCTGTTGCCGGTGAAATACGGTGCATAGGCCGTGTTCGGTTCGCTGATGGGGAAAATCATTTCGCGTTGGAATGCCGCCTTTGCATCGTCGCCGGTCGTGTCTTCCGCCCATACCTCTTTGGCGAGGCGGAATGCCGCCCATGCCTTGGGCCAACCTGCATAAAACCCGATGTGGGTTATAATCTCGGCGATCTCGGTGCGGGTGATGCCGTTGTTCTTCGCCGACTGGAGATGGAACGTCAGCGAACTGTCCGTGATGCCCTGACTGATGAGCGACGTGATCGTCACCAGACTGCGGTCGCGCAACCCCAGTTTGTCGGTGCGGCTCCACACCTCGCCGAAGAGTACGTCGTCGTTGAGTTCCGCGAATTTGGGGGCGAATCCGCCCAACTGGTCGCGCCCGGCCGTTTGTACGATCTTTTCCTGTGCCATAACGTCGAGTGTTAAAACGGTAAGTAACGAAATTAAAAGAATCTTTTTCATAAGAGGTTCGTTTACTGGATAAAGTTATTGATTCGGTTTGCGGGATCGAGTGGGGTCTGGTCGGAGAGCGTCAGTATTTTGACCATATGCAGCGTTCCCTGCTTGTATTTCTGAAAATGTTCCGAGGCGATGTGCTTCTCGTAAGCCTCTTGGCTTGCGTAGGTTTCGAGAATGGTTATCCTGCAAGGATTTTCCTTTTCGCTGACGGCGTACATGGTCAATACTCCCGGCTCGGTACGCAGGGAGATTTCGCCGATTTCGGTCGCGTATTTCTTATATTCCTCCAGATGCTCCGGATAGACTTCGATTTTCGACAATCGCACGATACCGTCGGCGGTCATCGGCTCTTTGGCACACGTGGAAGGCTCCTTGCCGAGTTGCAGGCATTTGCCGATCACCTCGCCCGTGGCGAGATACGAATAGCCGGGAAAGGTGAACAGCACGGGTTTCAGCCGGGTGTAATCGAGGCTGCCATTGTCGTCGAGCACATCGGGGTCGGCGTATGTACCGGCTACGGAACAGATGAAATTGTCGAAGCCCTCGGTTTCGTAGATGTCCACCACATCGCATTCCATCGTCAGCGGCGAAGCGTCGATTACGGGCGAACCATTCTCGCCCCAATGGTAATCGAACACCCCCGATTTATCGACCGACGCGCCGCTCACGCTGCCTACGTAGTCGGCTTTCGAAAGCATTTCCCGGCTCACGAGGTTGACGGAAAGTTTCTTGGATTTCCTTATCCCTTGATTGGTATGATGGCTTTTGCTCATGCTCACGAGAAGGAGGTCGTGGCCGATAATGCCCGTATGTCCCACGATAAGCCAGTTTACCTTGCCATCGACCTCGGCGCCGACGACCGTCAGCGGTTTCGGATAGAGAGCCAACAGATTGCCGAGATTCGTTTTTTCCATTTCAGTCGTATTTTGCTGATTTGCTTTCTTGTTCTCAGTCGTACTGCATGACAGCAGGAGGGACAGAAGCAGGATACTTGCTATCGGTCTTATCATATCTATTTCAGTTTCTCAGATGTTCTTGATGAATCGTGCCGGGACACCGCCGACGACCGTGTTCGCCGCGACATCTTTTGTTACGACCGCACCGGCTGCAACGACAGCATTGTCGCCGATGGTCACGCCTTGCAGAATGGTAGCATTCGAGCCCACCCATACGTTCTTACCCAGTACGATGGGTGCCGGATACGTGGATTTCCGCTCTTCGGGTGCGAGTCCGTGATTGAGCGTGGCGAAGACCACATTGTGCCCGATCTGGCATCCGTCGCCTATCGTCACGCCTCCATGATCCTGGAAATGGCAGCAGGCGTTGATAAACACATTTTCTCCGACCGCGATATTCTTGCCGAAATCCGCATAGAGCGGCGGAAATACCTTGAGCGACTGCGGTACCCGGCAGCCGAACAGCTCGGAGAGCAGTCCGCGCACCTCGTCCGGCGTATGGTACGCCGTATTCAGGCGGAACGTGGTGCGACGTGCCTCGTCGCTCATTTCGTCCATGAAACGGTGTATCTCCTCCGTATCGAGCGCCCGCCCGGTCTTTACATACTCTTTGAAATCTTTGATAGTCATATTATTGTCTTTCGAATTTTACCGTTATATCACCTTCGACGGTCAGGGCTTCGATGCCGTTGCCGTCGATACGGCCTATCCTGATCAGGTCGCTGCTGTGCGACCAGCTCTTGCAGAAAATCGCCACGTTGCCCCACGGCGCATAGATCGTGATGTCGCCGGGCGTGGGGGCGCAGCCGCGCGTAACCCCATCGGTCGTCAGGGCCGGCGAGGGATAGAAGATTTTCTCGGTTACGTTGTTGTAATCGCTCAGCGTCACCTCCAACGGCAGACGCGACAGAAAATCCCGGCCTGCGGCATTGTCCTCCATCGTGGCGGTAATCATGCGGCCACCGACCGTGACATTCACTTTCGCAGATGCTTCGGGCGTATCCGGATTCTCCCGGCTCGCTCCGATCTCATCGAGCCATGCCGGAACACGGGCCGCCATTTGCGAAAGGCTCGAAGAGGTCAATAACAAGGTTCGGTCAATTATCGTTGCATCGGGGCAGAGACTGCGGGCCTCACTCACTGACGTAGTAATTCCGCTGCTTCCGCTGGTGGCGAACAGCGCAATCCGTTTTCCGGCCAGTTTCGGGGCGTGTTCGTGCAGGAACGTCTGCATCGGCGTGGCCATACTGCCGTACCAGATCGGATAGCCGACGAATACGATGTCGTAATCGTCGAAATTTTCCACCGCTGTCTTGACCGGCGGATAATTGCCTTGGCGAATCGCAGCCAACTCTTTCTGCGCACGTTCCAGCATGGCATTGTAATCGTCTTCGTAAGGCGTTTCAGGTTCGATTTCCAGCATGTCGCAGTCGAGCGTCATCCGAATCAACTGCGCCACGCGTTCGGTATTGCTCGTGCGCGACGCGTAGAGCACCAGATAACGGCCGTTGCCGCCGGAAGAAGGCGTATCGGGATCATCGTCGTTATCATCATTGCCTCCCGGCTGTTCGGGCGTTCCGGGTTGTCCGGGTGCGAACGGTTCGTTGTCGGAACCTCCGCAGGCCGCCATCGACAGAGCGGCGAACAATAAAAATGGAATCAACAGTAGCTTTTTCATAAACAGGCTTATTTTTTATGAATGATTTCCGAAGGTCAATCCGCGTAAAATCTCCATTTCATTCTCCTCCAGCCGGAAAGTTACGGGTTCCTCTTCCGGGTCGGAAACAATGCCGTCCCGCTCGAGAAAACATCGCACCACTTGCTGCGGAGTGCTGTGGTAGCGGTCTGCAATGAAACACACGGCTTCATCGTCATACAGCGTTGTGGGAATAACATCCGTTCTTTTATTCATCGTTCTCGTTTTTCGATAGTGCAAAGTTACCGCATCGTGCGAAGCCGGACGTAACGATATGCGGGGTATTCATACCATTTTTACGGATTTTAATGTGCCGGCATACGTCCGGTTTCCGGAAATAATATATCTTTGTGCTTGGAGATCAAACCCATGCGGGCCGATGAGCAAGATTCTGAAAATAAAAAACGTGGGCGATTACAGCCGCTGGGTCGGACACACCGACCGCCATTCGCTGGTCAGCGTCATCGACTATGCGGAGGTGTCCCCCGTCCGCCACAGTCTGAACAATTACAGTGTCTATGGAATTTTCTTCCACGATGAAGCGGAGATAGATCTGGCATACGGGTGCGGTAAATACGATTATAAGAAAGGAACCGTCATCTGTGTGGCTCCGGGCCAGATAGGAGGAAAGGAAGATAACGGCGAACGGGTGATGCTGACGGGATGGGCGTTACTTTTTCATCCCGACCTGCTGCGCGCAACCCATCTGGAAAAGACCATAAAGAATTACTCCTTTTTCGATTACCGGGTCAATGAAGCCCTGCACATGACCGACGAAGAGCACGATATATTCGTTTCGCTGATGCGGCAGATACGGGACGAACTTCAGAAAAGGCCCGACGAACTCCAAAACGCCATTATAGTGGGATATATCGAGTTGGCGCTGAACTTTTGCCAGCGTTTCTACAACCGGCAGTTCATTACCCGAAAACTGGAAAACTCGGATGTGCTCATGAAATTCGACACGCTGCTGCGTGATTATTATGAAGAGGGGGTTCAGCTGACACTCGGCATACCGACCGTACAATATTGCGCCGACAAACTCTGCATGTCTCCGAATTATTTCGGGGACGTGGTTAAAAGAACGACCGGCGAAACAGCAAGCAATTACATTCGCCAATATGTCATCCGACGGGCGAAAAGCGAACTGGCAACCGGAGTAACCATTGCGCAGGTGGCTGACGAACTCGGATTCGAATATCCTCAGCATCTCAGCCGGATGTTTAAAAGACAGGAAGGACTTACTCCGAAAGAGTATTGCGAAAGGCTTCGGAAAAGATAATCGAATTTGCATACTCTGCGAAAATACCGATCATATCGGCAAAAATAATCCAGGGTATTTTGTATATCCTGGATTATCTTTAGGTATTGTTGTATATAGTTACCATCGGTTAAAAAGGCGTGAACACCTCGGCCTTGCTCGCCTCAAGTGAGGCGAAAAATCCGCGCCGGAGAATTTCTGCCCAAAGTTTTCAGAATTCCCCCGATGCGGCTTCCGGGGGCGGGGCTTTGCGCTATAACAAGGAAAAGGTCAATAAGGATAAAGCCGAGGGAAGACGCTCGAACCGTTCGACAAACATGGGCGAATGAATGCCGATGCCTGCATGGAAAGTTTCTGCCCCTACCTCGAAACTAACTGCAGGACGACCGACACGTACACTCGGTGCGGTCTGCCACCATAGTAAGGAGAGCACCGGTAGCAGTCGTTTCTTCAACTGACGGCTTCCGATGAAAAAAATAATATCAACCATCGGCACCGCCGAGAATATCGAGATGTTCCGCTCCGACGTGAAAACAACAGTGGAGGTATGTATCTCGTAAGCAGGCCATTTTGTCGTAAAAACGAAACATTTTGTCAGATTCTTTAAGTGAAATTTATGGCAGAAGCCGTAATTTTGTATCATAAAACCATAGGTATATCCTGTCGGTCTTTTGCGATATGGGCATTACGGTTTGTCATACGAATTCCGCACGCCTTTTGGGGCGTTTCCTTTCCGGCGGCACAGGCTGCGCGGGCGGGTCGTCGCGCCATGCGATATGCCGCGTAAATACTGACCTGACCCCCCTCCATTCGCAAATAGCTGGAAAAAAGCGATTTGCATGTTTTCTTCCGCCGCTTTCCGAGGATTCGGAGGGCGGCTGTGCCGTCTATTGTAAAATCATCAATATATCAAGGGCGATCATAAAATCCGTCATTACGAACATCCGGCCGTTGCGGGGCCTGCTTTCCAATGCGCCTCTTTTGCCTGCCTCGGCCTTCGTGAAGGAATCGGGCAGCCGGAATATAACATCGAGAATTATAACTAAAAACCAATACGCATGATACAGTTTTACACGAAACATCCAAATTTGATGCTTACGGCAGCCTTCGCGCTACTGTTGCTGGGTAGTTGTGCCAAAGACCCCGCCGGGCCGGGCAGTCCCGGCGCGGGCGCCGATATTGCCCTCTACATTCCCGCCCCGGAGCGGGTCGAGACCTACTCGGGCGCAACCATCGACGAGTGCCGGATCGACAATGCCGTGGTGCTCGCGTGTAAGGACGGCCGGATCACGGGAGCCGAGGTCGTGGATATTATCCTGGGCAACGGCACGCAGCAACCCACGCTGCGCTTTCGAAAGCTCGATCCGGCGAACGGCGAGACGATCGTCGTGCTTTGCAACCTCGACCCGGCAGACCTGACGAACAAGGTGACCGGGCTCGTAGGCCAAGATTTAGCTGCGGCACAGGCGCAGCTGAAGCCCCGCAACGTCACGAGCGCCGCGGGCGGCACTGCGGCCGATATGAAAGTCCCGCTGACGATGGCCGGCGAGGGCGTATGGGACGCTCAGAATCGGAGCGCACAGGTTCGCATGACCTTCCAGTGCGCGAAGATCAGCGTGGTGCTGGAGCCCTCGCTGACCGCCGAGGGCGGTGCGCTGGCGTGGACAGCCACCCGCAGCACCTACCTCGACCGTATGCCCGCCTGCTCGAACTGGAAGACGGCGAGCACGCAGCTGTTGCAGAACGAACTGGGTACGCTCAGTCAGAGCGGCACGCCGGGCTACGACCCGCAGGCCAACCCGATGAGTTTTCCGGCATTGTACACCTACGAGGCGGCGACACCCGTTGGCTGGCCGACGAATCGGGCGCTCAACTATGTCCTGCTGAGGGTCGCCGACGCCAACGGCAACCCCGCGCAATACTACTGCCTTACCTACGACCAGACGGATCAGGGCCGGATCACCGCCTACCGTCCTTTCGAGCGGGGGAAACACTACGTCTTCCGCGTGAAGGACATCTACAAGCGCGGTTACGACAATATCGACGAAGCGCTGGACAATCCCTCCAATGCCGTCTACGAGATCGACGTGTCGGACGACTGGAGCAAGAATTGGGAATATAACGGGCAGTACGCCGTGACGGCCGACCGCGATACGGCCTACGTGTGGACCACGACCAAGGCTCAGCTTCTTTACCGCTTCTCGTGGCCCCAGCCCGAAGGCGACCCGGATGGGGCTCCGGCGACCAGCACCGTAAGACTGCTGGCAGCCAACAAAACCTCGACAGTATCGACCACGCTCGTACAGTTGCTGGACAAGAACCAGCAGCCCATAACCAATAACACCTTCACGTTCAACGGCCAGCCCTCTCCCGAAGAGGGTTATCAGTTCTCCTTCAGGACGGCGGCCAACGTGACGACACCGCAGGGGATGTGGCTGCATGTAAAGTGCGGCAATATCGAGCGGTTCGTGCCCGTGGGATGGGCTACCTTCACGGCACAGGATATCACAGCGACCTACACAGGCGGGGATTTCACCTCGGCGATCGTCAGCCAGGCCGCAATGCCCGACGGAACGAACAAAGTAGTGCCGTGGGAGGCCGAGTACGTGAATGCGAACGGCAATAAAATAAACAAACCCGACTGGATCACCGACGCTACGCCTCCGGAGGGTCCCGTCACCGTGAATATCGCTCCGCAGAAGAACAGCGCGGTCTTTCGACCCGGCCCGGCGGTCAGCAACTACGACCTCTCTACCAAAGGGAGTACTACGCCGATAAATACCGCCAACTGCTATATCGTCAACGCTCCCGGAACCTATACCTTGCCGCTGGTCTATGGAAATGCCATCAAGAACGGACAGACCAACGAATCGGCTTACACCTCGACGGCCACCGGGACGTATGTCCTGACTCGCTTTCTCAACCACTTGGGCCTCGGCATTACCGATCCTTATATCTACAATAACAAGACGACTGCCACGGGCAACGTGAATATCACCCTCACGAATGCCAAGCTGCTGTGGCAGGACCTGAACGGACTGATCGACGAGACCTCGGTGACCACCGACGGGAAGAACCTTACCTTCCAGGTCACCGAGAATATCGACTACGGCAATGCCGTGCTGGCGGTATTCGACAGTCAGGGCCAGATCGCGTGGAGCTGGCATATCTGGGCGACGAGCTACGACCCGTATGTTGAGAGCGGCACCATAACGGTGCAGAACCGGAGTACGCCCAGAACGGAACTCGACTTTATGACCCAGAATCTCGGCTGGTGTCCCGGAGGAGAAGAATACGAGGGACGGGAGGCGAGGATCAAGGTCACCCAGCCTCTGACGGGCGAGGTACGGACCATAACGTTAACGCAGATCGAACACAAGGAGGCATTTGGCAGCTGCACCTACTACCAGTGGGGGCGTAAGGACCCGATGCCGGGGATATTGGGGAACGCCGTCAACAAACCCACCTACGGACCGGCGGCATATATCTGGCCGTCGACCGGCACCACCGCGGGATCGCAGACGTTCAGTACAACGTCCATTGCGGAGTATATCAAAAATCC
Organism: Alistipes sp. Zagget8; assembly: GCA_001941065.1. Classification (GTDB taxonomy): domain Bacteria; phylum Bacteroidota; class Bacteroidia; order Bacteroidales; family Rikenellaceae; genus Alistipes. The sequence continues at coordinate 85,454 of MSHJ01000005.1, read as the reverse complement.
GTACAAGTACAGTCTGAACAGTTATATGGACTACAAGTATTACAACCTCTGGGATGCGAACGTCAACTACATCGTCTCAACCAACTACAATACCAATCCGGTGGTTAAGACGGTTTACGATCCTTCGCCAGTCGGGTTCGTGATACCGCCCAGCGGAGCCTTTACCGGGTTTACGAGCACCGGCGGTAACGTATCATCCCTTGCAGACATGAACGTGCGTGGTGCCTTCGAGTTTGGATATTACTTCTACTGCAGGCTAAATAGAACGGGCTCCGCGATATACATGCCGAATGCCAGCAGGGCGCAATCAACGAGTGGGGTATACTGGAGCAGCAACGGATATTACTGGACGGCGCATGCGTATTCAACTAGTCGAGGGAAAAGCTTGAGGTACGGGACTAATATTGTAACAATGAGCCACTACTATCATAAAGGTGATGGTTATAACCTGCGATCCATAAAGGAATAGGGAACCCAAGCGCTCAGCCCCCCCCTGCTTGCGCTCTGTGAGATCGCCTCCCGGAGGTTGCGGGCCGCATCTTCCTTTTCGGCGATTTCGAGGGGGGGGCTGCGCCTGCGGAGCGACGACGAGCAAGAAATGCTGCGCCGTCGATAACTAAGTGCTACGGAGGGTATTGCCCCTCCGCAGCATTCTATAAATTCAATCCGTTCACTTGGTAATTTCCACAAAATTCACCACTCTTGCATAGAGTTGTTCGACGAATTGCAAAGTGCAGCGGTTCAGCGCAGATACATAATCGCTAAATCGTTACCTACAACCTCTTCCTTGTCTTCTTTACACTGTAGTTCAGACAGATACATAGATTTGTTCTTTGTAAATAAGTTGGCCAAGCCATTTTTAACATCAGATAATATTTTATTCAACTTAAATAACAAACCTAAAAATACCATCTATTTTTAGGTTGAATAGAATTGGCAAGTTTTGCAGATTTTTTATACCTTGCAATAGGTTATTTGAAATGCGGCAGTTTCATGCAATTAACTGAAAATAAACCATTGCCTTCTCGTTACCTATTATCTTATACAAAAATGTAACGACTCGATAAATCAAGTCGTTACATTACTTTAATCCCACACTTTTACAAGCCGGTTTTTTTCATAGATGCGCCTAAACGTTATTTCACGCCGAATCCGTCTAAGAGACAGGGGGAGGTGAAAAGAGTCGGAAGCGCAGAACCGGATGGAGCGCGTTCCGACAGGCCAGCGCATGCTAAAACCGACTTCTTAAGTCGGAGGCAAAATTATCGTATTCGGCCTTGAGCGAGGCCATCAGCTCGCGCACCGACTGAATCTTCTCGGCACGCCAGGCGTTCGCCCCACAGAAGGCGTAACCGTTGCGGAGTTTGCCCTTGAAGGCGTTGTACAAAGCCAGCATGATGCAATAGGGGCTATGCGTCACGTCGCACGTCTTGATGCAGTCGAACGGGCAGTTTTTCGGGCGTTTCAGCCCCTCCTTCACCCGGTCGAGGAACGAGTTGTGGATGGCACGGCCCGGCATACCCACGGGGCTCTGGATAATCTCGATGTCCTCCTCGTGCGCCTCGATGTAGCTCTGCTTGAAGGCCGGATCGGCGTCGCACTCCTCCGTGGTGACGAAGCGCGTGCCCATCTGAACGCCCGCGGCGCCCAGCTCCATGATGCGGTAGATGTCCTCGCCCGTGTAGATGCCGCCGCCGGCAATCACCGGGATACGGCAGTTGTGTTCGAGTTCGAAGGCATGGACCTCGGCGACGATCTCCGGGACGAGCGTCTCCAGCGAATAGTGCTCGTCGGTGATCTGCTCGGCCTTATAGCCCAGGTGGCCGCCCGCCTTGGGACCCTCGACGACGATGGCGTCGGGGATGTACTTGTACTCCGAAAACCATTTCTGGCACAGCACCTTCGCGGCGCGTGCCGACGAAACGATCGGGGCCAGTTTGGTCTTGGCACCCTCCGTCAGGAACGACGGCAGGTTGAGCGGCAGCCCCGCTCCCGAGAAGATGATGTCGGCCTTCTCGGCGATGGCCGTGCGCACCATGTCGGCGAAATTCGACATGGCGACCATGACGTTAACGCCGATGATGCCGCGCGAGGCTTCGCGGGCCTTGCGGAGCTCCTCTTTCAGCCCCCAGATCGAGGCTGCGCGGTAGTCTTTCGAGTAGTTGTTATAGATCGCCCCGAGGCCGGCCGACGAGATAACGCCGACACCGCCCTGATTGGCCACGGCCGAAGCCAGGCCTGCAAGGGAGACACCTACGCCCATGCCGCCCTGTACGATGGGCATCGAGGCGCATAAATTTCCGATTTTCAGTGATTTCATTCCGTATATTGTCAAATTCCGGTTATATAACCGCGGCTAAGGTACGGAAAATAGGGTCGTTTGATTCCGCGCGGGAACATATTTAACGCAGGCTTCACATTGCCCGCCCGGGAAGCGGCGCCGGACGGCGGAGGCCGGTCGTGCCGCACTCCATCCGGTCGGGCGCCCCGTATGCAGGAAATCCGCCGTGATGAAAAAGCCCGCGTTCATGATGGAAATACCCCTTCCCAATGAATTTATTTGCCCGGTTCGTGGAAGGCATCTACCTTTGATACAAAAGGAAACGTCACTCCTTATCGAATCTGAGTCGTCATTAAATCTATGCAAATGAAAAAAATCTTTACTTTACTGATGCTGGCCGGAGCCTTGGTGTTCTCGGCCTGCGAAGAAAGCGGGGAAAACCCCGCCTGGAAACAACTCCCCACCACGCCCATCACGGGTGCGGACGCCACGCTGACCGTCAACGGAGACACGAACTCCGGAAGCGTGCAGTTGACGGCGTCGAGCGCCACGCAGGGAACGCTGCTGCTGACCGGCGTGCTGCCCGGCTATTCGGAGGTCTCGATGGACGTCACGCTGTCCGAAAAGGCCGACGGGTCGTTCGACATCTCCGGAGAAAAGGGCCTGACAACCTCCCCGGCCATGCGGTCCGCAGCGGCCGAACCGGTGATCTTCAACCTCGCCGTGCGGGGAAACATCACCCCCGAAGGCAAAATCACGGTAAGCGTCACCTCCACGCTGAGCACCGAGGCGCAGGGCGGGCTGACCGGCAACTGGGCCCTGCAGTACGAATCGGCGATAACCGAAGAGGGCACGTTGGCCACGGCTCCGCTCTGGATGGACTGGAGCGCCCTCGATCCGGACAAACCCAATGCGGAGTTCCTTGCGACGATGGCCTCCACGTTCGGCAGCGCATTCCTCTTCCAATACCTGAATCAAGTGACCTTCTCGGCAGACGGCAACATCACCGCCAAATACTGGACAGGGTCTCTTGAAATCGGCGAGGTATTGGGCTCGATGGACTACAACGAAGACCAAACATCCGCGCTCTGGAACGACCTGCATAACAACGAATGGCTGAGTTCACCGAAAAACCTGGCTTTCTGGTATGTCAAGGACGGCTGCATCCGGGTCGTGCCCAATATCAACGCCATCCTCGGGCAGGTCGGCGAGGACAACGACGGCGCAATGCCCGACATGAGCGCCCTGACGGAGATCATCGCTGCGTTATCGGAATACGGAATCGACATCGCGCCGCTGCTGCCCACCATCCTGGAGTGGCTGGATACCGGCATTCCGCTGAAATATGCGGTGACCGACGGCGCCCTGAAAGTCTACATCGACAAGGAGATGGCCGCCCCATTTGTCACGGCGCTGCTGCCTGCGCTCCCGAAGATCGACGAAATGATCGCCCAAATGAAAGAGCAGAACCCCGATGACGAGACGGTCCAGATGATCGATATGCTCCTCATGATACTCCAAATTGAAAATTTCGCCGGGTTCGAAACCATCTGGAAAGAGAACACCAAAGATTTCGGAATCGCGCTCAATTTCATGCAGCCGAAGAAAGCCGAATAACCCCCTCCGCATATTCGAAAAAAGCCATGGATTTCCCGAAGGAAACCATGGCTTTTTCGCGTCCGGAACTCCCGGCGCCGTTCACAGAAACCGCACGCCCCGGACCCGCTTCCGGTCGCGGCCCGCGGCTTCGCGCTCGACGATCCCCGTCACGACATCCGCCGCGTCGTGCCAACGGTTGGCGCGGAATTTCCGCCGATAGGTCGTCAGGTGGGCGTACAGCTCGGGCCAGCGGAGGTTCCAGCCCCGGGGCCAGCGCACGAGGTGCAGCGCCGTGGCCGAGTTGGAGAGGATGCGGGCCTCCTTGTTGGCGCCCTGGTGGAACCACTCGACACGCACGCCCGGCGCCAGCGCCTGCACGGCCCGGGCGAATCCGCGGCCGCCGTTATTGCTCTCGACGGCCGCCTGCCGCGTATCGGAACGCACGAACATCTCCCCCACCAGCGGCTCGGTCGTCTCCATCGGTTCGCGCGAATAGACCGCGTCGGTGATGTAAATCACCCCGTCGGCATCGACGGCATAGCAGAGCGAGCAGAGGTAGTCGTCGCCCGTGTCGGCCGTGTCGGTGTAGTTGGCGCGGCGGACGATTTCGTGCGGAAGGTCGTCGTACTCGGCGAAATTCAGCCCGTAGAGCAATCCCTCGCGGGCCGAGGGGTGTCCCTGATACATCGCTTCGAATTGCAGGGGGTCCAACCGCCGCTTGGCCTCCAGCAGGGCCGCGCCGTGCTGCTGTTCCCACAGCGCCTCGCCGGGCTGCCGGGGATCGATCTCCGTGGGCGGTGCGGTTTTCAGGGCTTCGAAATTGAGGTGCAGCCACCGGTCGGCGGGCAGGGCGTCCAGCTGCGACCACGTGCGCAGCTCCTCGACCGGCTCGCGGGCCGCGAGGGTGCCGATCAGGTCCTCCTCGTGCCAGCGGGTGAAGACGATCAGTTCGCGCGAAGTGTTGTGCATGCGGGTCCGCACCACCGAAGTATACCACTCCCAGCAGTTGGCGCGGACGAGCGGCGAATTGGCTTCGAGCGCATCCTTATAGAGGTCATCCAGCACAAAGCAGTCCACACGGTTACCCGTCAGCGAACCCTCGCGCCCGACGGACAGCAGCCCGCCCCGGCGTCCGATGATCTCGACCTCGTCGGCCGTGCGGATATAGCCGGGCGGTCGGGCTCCCTGCTTGATGGAGGTGTCGGGGAAAAAGGCGGCGTACTCCCGCGATTCGAGGATGCGCTGCACCCGGCGGTTGAATTTCGAGGCCAGCGACCCCGAATAGGAGGCAATAGCCACCCGCAGGTCGGGGTCGAGCCCCAGCACATAGGCCGGGAGCAGGGTCGTGGCCCCGACGCTCTTGCCGTGCTGGGGCGGCATGGTGACGATCAGCCGCCGGACACGCCCCGCGGCGAAGGCTTCCAGCACCCGGTAATAGGTCCGGTGGAAGGGCTGCAGTTCGAGAAAGGGATAGACCCCGAGGGCAAAATCGGCAAAGGAGGGAGGCGCGGCAGCGGTCGGCAGCTTTCCGGAATACGGCACATCCTTCGGAGGCGCCGTCCCGCAGGTCATAAAAACCTCTGCGGAGGAGTGCTCCGCAGAGGTCGGTTCGGTTGTTTTAACCATGCTGTAAAATAGTTTGCGATAGAAAAACCCATGCGCGGCGCCGCGGCGGGCAGGTTTTTTGAGGGGTGCGCTCCGGCGGCAGCGCCGTGCCGGGAAGGGAGGGCCGGAGCGCGGCGGCGTGTCAGAGCAACGCCCGCAGTTCGGAGAACGAAAAGTCATTGGGCATCTCGCCGCCGTCGCCCGTGGTGTGAAACTCCCACCACACGGGAACCAGGTCGGCAATCACGTCCCGGTCGCCTTCGGGCAGATGCTCGCACCGCCGGTAGACGATCACCGAGGCCGTCAGCCGGCACTCCGTGTTGCCGAAGAGGAACGTGAGCGAACCCGAAAAGTAACTTCCGCCGCCGATGGCCTCCGCCAGACGCGCGACCACTTCAAGGTAAAGTTCCGATGAAACCGAATAGATCATTGATTATTAACTGTTTTTTGAAAAATGTTTGCAGATTCGAAATAAATCGTTTAACTTTGTAGCACAAAGATAAGTTCAAAATTTGTATTTCCAATCGAAAAGTACAAATATTTGATATAAAATTTTTCAATAGCACGACGATGAACGAACGGGTAAAACTGATACGCAAACAGCTCGGCATGACGCAAGAGCAACTTGCACAACGACTTGGAATCGGCAAAGCGGCGCTTTCGATGATCGAGACCGGCAAGGCGGGACTCTCGACCCGCAACCGCAACATCCTTGTTCAGGATTTGAACGTCAATCCCGAATGGCTCGAAACCGGCAAGGGCGAGATGTTCAACGCCGAACCCGACCTGACGGCCTACATGCACCGCACGGACAATTCGCTGCCGCTGCAAAGCGTGCCCCTCTACTCGATAGAGGGCACGGCGGGACTGGTGCCGCTGTTCGCCGACCGGACGCAGACCAAACCCGTCAATTTCATCCACATCCCCAACCTCCCGAAATGCGACGGGGCGATCTACATCGTCGGGGATTCGATGTACCCGCTGTTGAAAAGCGGCGACATCGTGCTGTACAAACAGCTGCACAACATCGACGACATTTTCTGGGGGGATATGTACCTGTTGTCGATAGACATCGACGGCGAGGAGTACGTCACGGTGAAATACATCCAGAAATCCGACCGCGAGGGCTATGTGAAACTCGTGAGCCAGAACGTCCACCATGCCGACAAAGACGTGGAAATTTCGCGCATCCGCGCCATTGCGCTCGTGAAGGCGAGTATCAGGATGAACTCCATAAGGTAAGGTACGAGCAGCGCAAAATAATACTGCCGGAGGCAGACGATCAGAGAGACGGAGGGATTGTGCTTGCACAAAATTCCTCCGTCTCTCTGATCGTATCGTGTGCAGACACGATTTTGCGATGCCGCCGCCCGCATGGAGAAGGCGAAGCGGCGCGAACCAATTCGAAAGACACGGCCCCTCCCCTCCTCCACCCCCTCTCCGGCAGCCATATTCCCCTCCCGGACAATTATTTCCGGATTTTGGGCAACCAATTTCGGATTTTTTACTATCTTTGCAGAGATGGAATTGGCGAACCAATTTTGGAAACCGAAGCCAATTCCGGCCGAAACAGATACAATAAACTAAAATTTAACGACTTATATGAAAACCAATTACGAAATCCGCTATGCGGCGCATCCCGAGGATGCGAAAAGTTACGACACGACGCGCCTGCGCCGCGATTTCCTGATCGAAAAGGTATTCTCGCCCGACGAGGTCAACATGGTCTATTCGATGTACGACCGCATGATCGTCGGCGGCGCGATGCCCGTTGCCGAGACGCTCCGCCTCGAGGTCATCGACCCGCTGAAAGCCCCCTTCTTCCTCACCCGCCGCGAGATGGGTATGTTCAACGTCGGAGGCCCCGGCGTCGTAAAGGCCGGCGACTCGGTGTTCGAACTCGACTACAAGGAAGCCCTCTACCTCGGTTCGGGCGACCGCGAGGTGACCTTCGAAAGCAAGGACCCGAAGAACCCCGCGAAATTCTATTTCAATTCGCTGACCGCACACCGCAACTACCCCGACAAGAAGGTCACGAAGGCCGACGCCGTGGTGGCGCACATGGGTTCGCTCGAGGGTTCGAACGACCGCAACATCAACAAGATGCTCGTGAATCAGGTGCTGCCGACCTGCCAGCTGCAGATGGGCATGACCGAACTGCTGCCCGGCAGTGTGTGGAACACGATGCCCGCGCACGTGCACTCGCGCCGCATGGAGGCCTATTTCTATTTCGAGGTGCCCGAAGAGCACGCCGTATGCCACCTGATGGGCGAGGTCGACGAGACGCGCCACATCTGGATGAAGGGCGACCAGGCCGTGCTGTCGCCCGAATGGTCGATCCACAGCGCCGCCGCAACGCACAACTACACCTTCATCTGGGGCATGGGCGGCGAGAACCTCGACTACGGCGACCAGGACTTTTCGAAGATTACGGACCTGAAATAATTCACAATTCAAAATTCATAATTCACAATTATGGTAAATTTTTCTTTGGAAGGTAAGGTCGCGCTCGTGACGGGCGCCTCTTACGGCATCGGATTCGCACTGGCAACGGCTTTCGCACGCCAGGGCGCAAAGATCGTCTTCAACGACATCAAGCAGGAGCTCGTGGACAAGGGTCTGGCCGCCTACAAGGCCGAGGGCATCGAGGCCAAAGGCTACGTCTGCGACGTGACCAACGAGGAGCAGGTGAACGCCATGGTGGCGCAGATCGAAAAGGAGGTCGGCGTGGTGGACATCCTCGTCAACAACGCCGGCATCATCAAGCGCATCCCGATGGTCGAGATGACCGCCGCGGAGTTCCGCCAGGTGATCGACATCGACCTCAACGGCCCGTTCATCGTGTCGAAGGCCGTCATTCCCTCGATGATCAAGAAGGGCAAGGGCAAGATCATCAACATCTGCTCGATGATGTCGGAGCTGGGCCGCGAGACCGTGTCGGCTTACGCCGCCGCCAAAGGCGGACTGAAGATGCTGACCCGCAACATCGCCTCGGAGTACGGCGAATACAACATCCAGTGCAACGGCATCGGCCCGGGTTACATCGCAACGCCCCAGACCGCCCCGCTGCGCGAGAAGCAGGCCGACGGTTCGCGCCATCCGTTCGATGCGTTCATCGTGGCCAAGACCCCCGCGGCTCGCTGGGGAACGCCCGAAGACCTGATGGGTCCGGCCGTGTTCCTCGCTTCGGACGCTTCGGATTTCGTCAACGGACACGTGCTCTACGTCGACGGCGGCATCCTGGCCTACATCGGCAAGCAGCCGCAGTAAAGAATCCGGGCGGCTGTAGGCTGTTACATATTTGTACCGCTTCTCGTTGCCGCCGGTCGTTATCGCCGCCTTTGGCGTCGTATACAAATCCGACCCCACCCCAGCCCTCCCCCAGGGAGGGAGATGGCGCACGCTTCGGAAGATGCGTACATGATAGAAAAAGCCCCTGCTTCCGGAAGCAGGGGCTTTTTACATATAGTGTGCATCCTAAGCCCACAGGGCCTCGAGACGCTGGGCGACGATCTCGTCCGTGATATAATCGTCGTACTCCATATAGCGGTCGACCATGCCGTTGGGCGTGAGCTCGATGATGCGGTTGGCGACCGTATTGACGAACTCGTGGTCGTGCGAACTCAGCAGCACGTTGCCCTTGAAATTGATCAGCGAGTTGTTGAACGCCTGGATGGATTCGAGGTCAAGGTGGTTGGTCGGAGAGTCCAGCAGCAGCGTGTTCGGCTGCTGAATCATCATTTTCGAAACCATGCAACGCACCTTCTCACCGCCGGAGAGCACACTCACCTTCTTGTAAATCTCCTCGCCGCTGAACAGCATCTTGCCCAGATAGCCCCGCAGATAGAGCTCCGAGGTGTCGGACGAGAACTGCGCCAGCCAGTCGACAATCGAGAGCTGGCTCTCGAAATAAGGGGCATTGTTCAGCGGAAGGTAGGCGTAATTGATTGTCGTGCCCCACTCGACGACCCCCTCATCGGCCTTGTCGTCGCCGACCAGAATGTCGAACAGCGCCGAAACCGCACGCGGATCACGCGCCAGGAACGCAATCTTGTCGCCCTTCTCGACCGTAAAGCTGACGTTGCTGAAAAGCCGCTCGCCACCGATCGTCTTGCTCAGGGAGTCGACCGCGAGGATTTTCGTCCCGGCCTCGCGTTCGGGCTGGAAGATGATGCCGGGATACTTACGCATCGAAGGTTTGATATCCTCGATATTGAGCCGCTCGAGCATCTTCTTGCGGGAGGTCGTCTGCTTCGATTTGGCGACATTGGCGCTGAACCGCTGGATAAACTCCAGCAGCTCCTTTTTCTTCTCCTCGGCCTTCTTGTTCTGGGCCTGCTGCTGACGCAGGGCCAGCTGGCTCGACTCATACCAGAAACTGTAATTACCCGAAAACAGGTTTATATCGCTGTAATCGATGTCGACCGTATGCGTACACACCGAGTCGAGAAAGTGCCGGTCGTGGGAAACGACAAGCACCGTGTTTTCGTAATTCGAGAGGTAATTCTCGAGCCACGCGATCGTCGCCCGGTCGAGGTCGTTGGTCGGCTCGTCGAGCAGCAGGTTGTCGGGTTTGCCGAACAGCGCCTGCGCCAGCAGCACGCGCACCTTCTCCTTGGCGCTCAGATCGCCCATCAACTGGTAGTGCAGCGCCTCCTTGACCCCGAGGCTGCTCAGCAGGTTGGCGGCGTCGCTCTCGGCGTTCCAGCCCTGCATCTCGGCGAATTTCTCCTCCAGTTCGCCGGCCCGAAGCCCGTCCTGCTCCGAGAAATCGGGCTTGGCATACAGCTCCTCCTTCTCTTTCATGTTGTTCCACAGCGGCTGATGCCCCATCAGAACCGTGTCGAGGACCGTATATCGGTCGTACTCGAAATGGTCCTGCTTGAGGACCGACAGCCGCTCGCCCGCGCCGAACGCCACATTGCCGCGCGACGGAGTCACCTCGCCGCTGAGGACTTTCAGGAACGTGGATTTCCCCGCCCCGTTGGCCCCAATCACCCCGTAGCAGTTGCCCGGGGTGAATTTGAGGTTGATATCTTTGAAAAGAACCCGTTTTCCGTATTGTACCTCTAAATTTGAAACTGTAATCATCCTTGAAATCTGAATTTGACGCCACAAAAGTAGCCCAAAAGAACGAGGAAACCGCACCGAAATGAAAAAATCGGCCGGATTGCCGCGTTTCAGCACAGAATCCCGGCAGTATACAGAGCAGACGGAACCATACGGTGCGCACCGCACGAGGCGTTTCGGAAGCCGGGAGAGGCATTTTCGTTTTTGGAATTGCATCATCTGCATCTATTCTTGCATCATCGGAATTCTACTCCGAATAATTTTGCATACAACCTAAAACCTACTTTCCGATGAAACATTTCCATGCACTTACCTTGTGCGGGCTCTGCCTGCTTGCGGGATGCAGCAAAAGCAACACCGACAACCCGAACCCCGAACCGGGTGATCCCCGGACCATAACGATCACCGCCGCCGTCTCCATCGACACCCCGACAGGCGCCGCATGGGCCGGCGCCGAAGGATTCTCATGGGGTACGGACGACGCGACCCGGCTGGGCGTGTGCGACGACAGACAGGGAAACACGGCCTCTGCATCCATCACGGTCAGCCCGGACAAAACGGCCATGTTCCGGACGACCGTCCCGGCCAATATCGCCCGCATCTGGCCCTATTACCCCTACTCCGCCGGCACGGACACCGAAAGTGGAAAGAGCACCGTGAATTTCTCCGTCGAAGCAGAACAGACCCAACCCCGGGCCGGATCACCGGATTACAGGGCTGCGGGATTCTTCCTCGTCGGCAATGCCCCCGCGGAAGCGGACGAGACCGTCAGCTCGACCCTCCAATGCATCAACGCCCTGCTCCGGTTCGCCGTCTACACCTCCAACGAAGCCAAACGGGACGATGCCGTCCGGTCGGTCAGCCTGACCGCAACAGCAACGACCGACGGCAGCCGTCTCAACGGCGGCATCAGCAGCTCGCTGAATTGGACGACAAAGGAGATCGCCACCGTCCGGTCGAAAGAAGGGTCGCTCTCCACAACCGTCACCCTCGGTATACCCTATGCGCTCGACGGGATTCCAGACGCCGAAGCAGCCGCAGGCATTTACATCGGCGCACTGCCCTGTACAGTCAACGGATATGTATGCAAGGTCATCACTGAAAACGGCACTTATACATTCACCTCGACGGCCTCGCTGACACTGACGGCGGGCAGCGTGCACAACCTCGTCCTCGATCTGGCCGAAGCCGAATTCCAATCGAATACGCCGGAACCGGCTGAGCGAGTCGTGTTCCTGGCCAAGGGAGGCACGGGCAACGGTTCTTCCGACACGGCGCCCGTCGGCACGCTGACGGCTGCCTATCAGGCATTGGGCGACGACGGCGGAACGATCGTCGTCTGCGGGGAGTTCGAACTCACGGCGAATTTCGTGGAGCCCGCACACAGCCGCCTCGTCACCGTGACCCAATCGTGGAAAGACAAGGATTACCGCAACGGGACCGAAAATGCGTTCTACGTGAACGGGACCGGGCACAGGTATGTGATGAACGGCCCCGTTACGTTCGAGAACATCAACTTCAGGGGTTCGGGGAGTTCGAAGGATTTCATTCTCTTCATCGCCAACTACAATCCGATCCGGATGGGCACCGGCATTGCCTCCTACGGCTTCACCTTTGCCAGTCTGGCCACATCGACCTCGATCCTGGGAGGCTATCAGGCCGGACAGGGAACGCCTGTCGCCACCGACCTGGATTCGGACATCACCGTCGAGAGCGGAAAATTCCTGCTGGTCGGATTCAACCGGAGTATCGCACAGACCTACACCGGAACCGCCCGCATCCATATCTCGGGCGGCGAAATCACCAACATCTTCGGCGGAACGGCCTCCGGAACGGGAGGCAGCGTCGACCTGAACATCTCGGGTGGCAAATTCGTCGGCAGCGTCTATGCAGGAACGCACGGCGGGAATGTCGTATCGGGAACAGTAAACGTGACGATCTCCGGCGGCGACTTCTCCGACTGCGTGGCCTTCACGGGAGAGACCGGACAAACATCCAAGGCCGACATCCGGTCGCTGGCGGCAAATGACGAACTGTTCGCACTGACCAAACTGCACTCTTTCAAGGAGATCGCATCGGACTATCTGGTACCCGACCACGCGTTCAGCCGCGAATCGTTCACCGATTCGCAGGGGACAGTCCTGCCATACCGGCTTTACCTGCCCGAAAATTACGACCCTTCAAAAAAATACCCGTCGGTACTCTTCATCCATGGACTGGGCGCACGCGGAAACGACAACGTGAAACAGCTCGACACGATGGGCGCGGCGTTGCTCTACTACATCCTCAACAGTTCGACAGACTGCATCATCGTCGCCCCGCAGTGCCCCGAGGGATCGCAATGGGTCGCCAGTTATCCGGGCGATGCCGGGTACACACCCGAAAGCGTCCCGATGACCGCACATCTATCGGCTGCCAAGGAGCTCTTAGACCACATCGTTTCGACGCGACCAATCGATACGGACAAACTGTATGTATGCGGTTCGTCGAACGGTGCCGGGGCGGCGTGGGACCTGATATGCCGCTACCCCTCGCTCTTCGCGGCGGCGATCCCCGTGGCCGGGCTCCGGGACGGCAGCAACGCCTCCGCCATCGCGTCGCAATACACCGGGACCCCGATATGGACCTTCCACGGAACGGCCGACGAAACCCTGAACATCGAGGGGACCCGCAAAATGGTGCAAGCCATCCGGGATGCCGGAGGCCAGGCCATCACCTATACGGAGGTGGAGGGCGCCGACCACAACACGATCTGGTCAAAAGCCGCAGCAACGCCCGGGCTGGTCGAATGGATGTTCAACCAGTGATCCGGAACAGGCGTCGGCAGGCGGGGACAATCTTCCGGGGTTGTCCCCGTTTTCGCACACGGCATTCGGAAAATATTTTAAAAAAGTTCTCCGGTTTCAGAAAGAGAGCAAACCGGAGCGGTTCGATAACAAATGACAACGGAAAATCGCCCGCAGCAGACAGATCGTCAGCATCCGACAGAAGAAAAGATCCGCACCAATTCCGCGGCAGGCCGAAAAAGTCGCCTCAAAAAGACCAATTTGACAATTTATTTAATATATTTGCATCATAGCACAGGCGGCGAACAGGTTTGTCGCTTTGTCTTTACCTTTCACTCTATTTGAGAAATCGTTGTTATTAACCCCTAATCTGAAACCAAAATCATGGAACAAACAAAAGTGCGGGAGCTGCAGGACGTCGTGATACGCTTCTCAGGCGATTCGGGCGACGGAATGCAGCTTACGGGCACGCTCTTTTCCGACACTTCGGCACTGCTGGGGAACGGCATCTCGACCTTCCCCGACTATCCGGCCGAAATCCGCGCCCCGCAGGGAACCGTGGCGGGCGTATCGGGATTCCAGGTGCATTTCGGCGATCACCGCGAACTCAATCCCGGCGATTACTGCGACGTGCTGGTCGCCATGAACCCCGCAGCGCTCAAAGCCAACCGCAAATGGCTCAAGGCCGGCGCAACGGTCATCCTCGACGGGGATTCGCTCACCGAGGAGCACCTCAAAAAAGCCGGATTCGCCACGCTGGACCCGCTGGAAGAGCTGAAGCTCGACGAATACAACGTCGTGATTCCCGACATTACCTCCATGACGCGCGAGGCGCTGAAAGAGACCGGACTCGACAACAAAGCCATCGTCAAGTGCAAGAACATGTTCGCACTGGGCATCTGCTTCTGGCTGTTCGACCGTCCGGAGGATTACGCCCTCAAATACCTCGACGGAAAATTCGCCAAGAAGAACCCCGCCGTGGCCGAAGCCAACAAGCTGGCCATCGCGGCGGGCTATAACTACGCCGCCAACACCCACCAGTTCGCCAACAACTACACCGTGGCCCCGGCTCCCCGCGAAAAGGGAACCTACCGTTCGATCAACGGAAACGTCGCCACGGCATGGGGATTGTGCGCCGCCGCCGAGAAAGCGGGGCTGCCGCTCTTCTGCGGTTCGTATCCCATCACCCCGGCGACGGTGATCCTCGAGGAGCTGGCCAAGCGCAAGGACCTCGGGGTGAAGACCGTGCAGGCCGAGGACGAAATCGCCGGCATCTGCACCGCCATCGGCGCCGCCTTCGCAGGCAATTTCGCCGTGACGAGCACTTCGGGACCGGGTCTGTCGCTCAAGAGCGAGGCGCTGGGACTGGCCGTGATGACCGAGCTGCCGCTGGTCGTGGTGGACGTACAGCGCGGAGGCCCCTCGACGGGACTCCCCACCAAAACCGAGCAGAGCGACCTGGCGCAGGCCCTCTACGGCCGTAACGGCGAATGCCCGGTGATCGTCGTGGCCGCGTCGTCGCCCAGCGACTGTTTCCACTACGCATTCGAAGCCGGACGCCTCGCCATGGAGCACATGACGCCCGTGATTCTGCTGACCGACGGATTCATCGCCAACGGTTCGGAGCCGTGGCGCATCCCGTCGATGAAAGACTACCCCGCCATTCAGCCTCCGATCGTGGACAAGGCCCCCGAAGGCGGATTCATGCCCTATGTGCGCAACGAAAAACTGGCCCGCGGCTGGGCATTCCCCGGCAAGGTGGGGTTGGAGCACCGCGTGGGCGGACTGGAAAAGGACTGCGTGAAGGGCTGCATCTCGCACGACCCGGCCAATCACCAGAAAATGACGCGCACACGCGCCGAAAAGGTGGCCAAAGCCGTCGAGGACATTCCCGCACAGACGGTTTACGGCGACGCCGAAGGCGAGCTGCTGGTCGTAGGCTGGGGCGGCACGCGCGGCCACCTGCAGAACGCCGTGGACGAAATGCGCAAGGAGGGCCGGAAAGTCTCGCTGTGCCATTTCAACTACATCAACCCGCTGCCGAAGGGCGTGCGCGACATCTTCGCGAAATTCAAAAAGATCGTCGTCTGCGAGCTGAACGAAGGCCAGTTCGCCAACTACCTGCGCCAGAATTTCCAGGAGTTCCCCTACGAACAGTACAACAAGTGCGAGGGACTGCCCTTCACGGTTGTAGAGCTTAAACAGAAATTCGAATCCTTACTGAAATAACCATGGCAGACTACAAATACACCCCCGCGGATTTCAAAAGCGACCAGGAGGTACGCTGGTGCCCCGGATGCGGCGACCACGCCATACTCAGCGCCGTACAGCGTGCACTGCCCGAAATAGCCGACGCACTCGACACGCCCCACAACCTGTTCACGTTCGTGTCGGGCATCGGCTGCTCGTCGCGTTTCATCTACTACATGAAGACCTACGGGTTCCACTCCGTGCACGGACGCGCCAATGCCATAGCTACGGGCGTCAAGACGGCTAACCCGCGCCTGAGCGTGTGGGTGACGACCGGCGACGGCGACTCGCTGGCCATCGGCGGCAACCATTTCATCCACGCCATCCGCCGCAATGTGGACCTGAACGTCATCCTGTTCAACAACGAGATCTACGGCCTCACGAAGGGCCAGTACTCCCCCACCTCGAAGCTGGGCAAAATCACCAAGACCTCGCCCTACGGCACGGTCGAAAAGCCGTTCAACCCCGGCGAGCTGGTGATCGGCGCCAAAGGCACGTTCTTCGCCCGCACGATCGACATGGAGGTGGCGCTGACGAAAGAGTGCCTGATCGCCGCCGCCAAGCACAAGGGAATGTCGGTGGTCGAGGCGCTGCAGAACTGCGTGATATTCAACGACAAGACCCACTACGATTTCGCCGCCGACAAGGCCACGCGTGCCGAGCGCACGGTGACGCTGCGCCACGGTGAGAAGATGCTTTTCGGCGCCAACCGGGAGAAGGGCCTCGTGTTCGAGAACATGAAGCTCAAGGCTGTGACCGTCGGAGAGGACGGCTACACGCTGGACGACGTGCTGACGCACGACGCCCACGAGCGCGACACGACGCTGCATTCGATGCTGGCGGCCATGAAATATCCGGACTATCCGGTAGCCGTGGGCGTGATCCGCGAGGTTGCGGACGACACGGTGTACGACCGGGCCGTGGAGCGTCAGGTCGAGGAGGTGAAAGCCGCCAGCAAGATACACTGCGTGGACGACCTGCTGCGTTCGGGCGCCACGTGGGAGGTGGAATAGACTCGACTCCCCCGGACCGCAAACGGAAGCGGCGGAGACCCTTGGCTGGTCTCCGCCGCTTTTCTTTGCGAAAGGGCTCAATAGATGTTCGCGGATTTGCGGACAATGGTTTCCAGCAGGCGCTGCATGTTCGCAATGACGGGGCTGTCCGCCATGCCGTATTCGGCACCCAGCTGTTTCATCTGCGGGAAAGCCGCCCAGACGCTGCCCGCGGCATCTTCCCACACGGCAATGCGCAGCGGGAGCTCGATGGCGATGCTGGGATTGTCCTGCATGAGTTTCGTGCCCACCTTCGGCGCCCCGAAGACCACGACCTTCGTGGGACGCAGCTCCAGCCCGACCTCTCCGGCGTTGCGGCCGTGGTCGAAACGGGCGAAGACCGGAATGCCCAGCGCCTTGAGCTGCGCCTCGACGCGGTCCATCGTTTCATCGACACCGAACGAACTCTCATAGGTGTAGAGCCGGTTGTCGTCGGCTCCGGAAGCCAGTTTGCCGTTGTCGAAAGCCGCCGCGATACGCCGTGCGAGGTTGGTGAAATCCACGCCCTCGCGATTGGCCATCAGCGTCACGCACACCAGTTCCGAAGCGTCGGTGAAACGGCTCAGGAAGACCGAATGTCCCGAAACGCCGCCCTTGATGTCCATCAGCCCCGGATGGGCATAGAACTGCCAGCCGGCCATGGCCGGGATCGTGCAGCCGTTGTCGAGCTTCGTGGGAGCGTAGATCAGCGCCCGGTTTTCGGGCTTGGCGATCAGCACGCCGCCGGCCAGTCCGATGTCCCAATGGCTGATGTTCTCGGCCGACGCCCAGATGTCGGAGAAGCCTTTCAGCGACGGACCCACGGGAGCCGCTTCGACGAGCCGGCCCTCCTGCATGACATATCCCACGGTGGTTTCGGCAGGATTGATATAGGCGGGGTCGTGCTTGAAAAGTTCATGCCGATGGTTCGTCGCCGCCACATCTTCCTGCTTCACGCCGGCGAGATCGGCGGCAAAAAAGGTCTGGCGCAGCCCCAGCCGGTCGATCTGGTTCTTCTTCACGAAATCGCGGTAGGATTTGCCGGAGACCTTTTCGACCACCTCGGCCAGCAGCAGGAAATTCGTGGCGCTCTGCCGCACATCGGTTCCGGGCGTGAATTCGAGCGGGAGCCCGGCGACCGAGGCAATCAGTCCGGCAGGCGTGTAGGAGGCCGAAACGTCGAATCCGGGACGGCTGCGATAGTCGGGAAGGCCCGCGCTGTGCTGCAGGAGCTGGCGAATGGTGATGCCGTTCCACGCGGCAGGCAGACCCTTCAGGTATTTCGACGCCTTGTCGTCCAGCGACAGTTTGCCGAGTTCATGGAGCTGAATGACGGCGACGGCCGCGAATCCCTGCGAGATGGGGCCCGCAGGCCAGAGCGTCCGGACGGCCGCCAGCCGCCCTTCGCGGATGTCGGTGACGCCGTAACCCACCACACGCGGGATGTAGGGAGCCTGGACGATCGCCAGCGTCAGGCCGGGAATACCCTCCTCTTCCATAAATTCATAGACCATTCGGTCGATCGACTGGCCGAGATATGCCACCCGGGCATTCCCGCGCCCCTCCTGGGGAATCCGATGCTGTAAATCCATAGTGTCATTCCGATTTTGCGCCGACAGCGTTCCCGCGGCCAGCAGGGTCTTCCATAAAAACAAGTGCTTTTTCATCAGTTCGGGATTTTGAAGGCCGCCGGGAGACATCGTTCCGCAGCGGCCCCGGTTGCTATTTTTTGTCCAGCAGCGCGGTGTCGATGATCCGGCGCATCTCGGCGATGTCCATCGCACCGTTCGCATGCTGCGGCTCGCCCTCCTTCGGGATCAGGATGAAGGTCGGGATGCTGCGGATTTTGAACAACGCGGCAAGGCGTTTCTCCTTGTCCACATCCACCTTATAGACCTTCACCCGGCCCTCGTACTCCCCGGCCAGGGTCTCCATCACCGGAGCCATCATCTTGCACGGGCCGCACCACGTGGCGTAAAAATCGATCACGGCGGGTAACTCGCCCTTATAGTTCCATGCGTCGTTTGCGGAGAAATCGAAAATCTGTTCCTTGAACTCCGCGGTTGTCAGTTCGATTGCTTTCATATCATTTGATTTTTGCGTGTTGCTGCGCTGCTGTGCCGAGGCCGTCCCGCCCAGCAGCAGGAGCGCCGCGAAGGCTGCGGTTTTCAGGGTCGTCGTCCTCTTTCGCCGGGAACTCCCGGGTTCGGGATTCGTGTTTTGCATTTTTTTCATAATCGTTCGGTTTTGATAGTGCAAAGATCGGGACAAGAACCCTTCCGGAAAATGGCCAAACCGCCGGAAGGGTTGGCAATATTTCCTTTCAGGGCGCAGACACCCCTCCGAAAAACCTCTGCGGCGCACACGATTCGAAAAAAATTCACTCCTGCACGGATTTTTCAGGGTGAATATTGCGGAAATAAAAAAATCCGATTATCTTTGTACCCGCAACAAGGGGGATTAGCTCAGTTGGCTAGAGCGCTTGCATGGCATGCAAGAGGTCACCAGTTCGACCCTGGTATTCTCCACAAAAAAAGAGACCATCGAAATTCGACGGTCTCTTTTTGTTTTCTTCGTAGCCGGATACCGGGCTCTTTCGGACCGCGCGTGCAACTCCCTGCTCCAAGAGCTGGACATCCGCGGAAAATAAAGCGGGCAAATTGGGCCGTAAGCGGATATTTTCGTACATTTGATCTCGTAACGACACTTTTGCCAGTCGGAAAGTTTTGCCGAACTGTATGCGATTCGGTTTTGAACCCATTCGGATTTTTCGTACATTTGATAGTATAAACAACCGCGTCACCTGATAATGATCCCGAAAAAAATTCATTGCTGCTGGCTGGGGGGGGGGAAATTATCCCCCTAAAATACAATGCTGCATCGACTCCTGGCGGCGGGTGCTGCCCGATTACGAAATAATCGTCTGGAACGAAGAACGGTTCGATGTCCGGTCGGTCCCGTGGGTCCGCAAGGCCCTCAAACACAAAAAATACGCCTTCGCGGCCGACTACATCCGCCACTATGCCCTCTACACCGAAGGCGGCATCTACCTGGACACGGACATCGAGGTCCGCAAACCCTTCGACGAACTGCTCACGGCATCGAGGCTGTTCACCGTGATCGAGGTCAACGAAGAGGTTCTTGCCCAAAATATCGCAGACGGCCTGCTGGACGAAGCCGGGAATCTGCACACCAGACGGCCGCGCGTCAATCTGGGACTCGGCATTCAATCGGCGGCTTTCGGCAGCGAGCCCGGGCACCCCTACCTGCGGCAATGCCTCGACTGGTACGAAGGCCACCGGTTCCGGGATAACGACGGGCAGTCCTATTACGGCAACGTGATCGCCCCCGACATCATGGCGTTCCATGCCATTCCCTACGGATTCCGCTACCGCGACGAGGCGCAGCGGCTCGCCGAAGGGATACACGTATATCCCTCGCATTACGTGGCCTGCTGGCCAGCGCGTGCCTGCGAAAGCAACTACGCCGTCCACTACTGCATCGGAAGCTGGCGCATCAAACGCAAAAAATGGTATTCCCGCTGGTGGAAAGGCACGATGCGTTGGCTCGGGCTGCATAAATAGCGAGACCGTACCTACCTGCGGGAGCGCGAGAAGCGGCTGGGGCTTTCGCCGAAATGCTTTTTGAAGACCGTGCTGAAATATTTCGCGTCGGAGAATCCCGCCAGCACCGCCACCTCGGCCACGGAATGGTCGGTAGACTGTAACAGTTCGCAGGCACGGCGCAGGCGGATGCCGCGGATAAAATCGCTGGGCGACTGCCCGGCCAGCGCACGCAGTTTTTCGTACATCAGCGTCCGGCTGACGGCCATCTCACGGCACAGGTCGTTGATCGAGAACGCGCTGTCGGAGAGGTTCGCGGCCACGACCTCCATGCTGCGGCGCAGGAAATCGTTGTCGATGCTGTTGATAGCCGGCGCCACGTCGGCAGCCTCCCCCGGAGAGGCCATGCGCTCCACCACGGCGCTGCCCTGCTCGCGGATGATGCGGCGGGTCTGCATCAGGTTGTGGAGCTTCATGTGCAGCACGTCGATGCTGAACGGCTTGGTGATGTAGTCGTTGGCGCCCGACTCGAAGCCGCTCAGGACGCTCTCCTGCCGGGTGCAGGCCGTGAGCAGGATGACGAACAGATGCGACGTGGCGATGTCGCCCCTGAGGCGTGCGCAAAGCTCGATGCCGGAGATGCCGCTGCCCATCATGACGTCCGAGATCACGATGTCCACACTGCGCTCGGCGAGAAAGGCCAGCGCCTCCTCGCCCGAAGCCACCGCATAGACCTTGTAATCCGACGAAAGCGAATAGGAAAGGTAACTGCGCATATCGGCATTGTCTTCGACGACCAGCACGCGGTCCATACCCTCGCAAAGTTCTTCATCGGCGCAGAGCTCCCCTTCCGGCGCCGGGTCCGGCCCCTCCGGGACTGCCGCCGGCGCCTCGATGCAGGGTAGCGTCAGCCGGAAGACGGTGCCTTCGCCCTCGCGGCTGTCGAAGGTCAGCGTGCCTTTCATGCGGGCCACCAGCCGGCGGGTGATGACCAGCCCCACGCCGCTGCCGATCTCCCCGGTCTGCACGGCGCTCTGCGAACGGTAGAATTTACGGAAGATATGCTTGCGGTCGCCTTTGGCGATGCCGATGCCCGTGTCGCAGACCTCGAAAACGAGTTTCCGGCCGCTGCGCGACAGCCGCACCGTGACCCGACCGCCGCGGGGCGTATATTTCACGGCATTCGACAGCAGGTTGTCGAGCACGTGGTTGAATTTGTCGAAATCGATCCGGGCGACGACCCCGTCCGTCGCGTCCTCCAGGCAGAGCGCCACCCCTTTGCGGGCGGCCATCGGTTCGAACTCATCGCATTTCCGGCGCAGGAGTTTTCCGGGACAGACCGCCGAAGGCACGACCTCCGAGGCGGCGATCTCCATCTTGTGAATATCCAGCAGGCCCTGCACCATCGAAAAAAGTTTTTCGCAGTTCTGCCGGGCCAGGTCGAGGCAGTAGGCGCCCTGCTCGCTCAGCGTCTCGCGGCTCAGGTCGCGCAGGGGCGCCATCACGAGCGACAGTGGCGTGCGGATGTCGTGGGCAATGTTGATGAACAGCGAGAGTTTCTCGTCCATCCGCTGACGCTCCTGCCTGCGCCGCCACCGGCGGACCGCGACGTAAAGCAGCGCCAGCGCCAGCAGCAGGTAGGCGGCCATCGCCGTGCCCGTGGCCCACCACGGCGGCAGGACCCGGACCCCGATCGCCCGCTCGACCAGCACGGCGCGGCTCTCCTTGTCGATGCACCGCACGCAGAAACGGTAGTCGCCCGGGGGAATGTTCGTATACTCCGCCCCGCTGTAATTGCCCGCCGGAAGCCACTTTTCGTCGAAGCCCTCGAGCCGGTAGGTATAGAGGTATTTGTCCGAATAGTAGAGGTCCAGCGCCGTGAATCCGAACGAAAAAGAGTTCTGGCGGTGGCGCAGGCGGATGTGCTCTACCTTATCGATCGGAGCCCGCAGCACGCCGGGAGCCGACGCCGCCGTGACCGGCTCGTAGAAGAGCCGGAACTCCGTGAACCGAAATTCCACCTTCGGGGCGGCAGGCCGGATGACCTGCGGATCGAACACCAGGCACCCGGCGATGCTGCCGAACGCGATACGCCCGTCGCACAGCGTACAGCCCGAGGAGAAGATAAACTGATTGACGGGCGACTGTTCGATATTGAACAGCAAGCGCCGTTCGCGCGGATCGAAACAGCAGATGCCGCCGTCGGTGCTGATCCAGAGATTCCCGGCACGGTCTTTCTGGAGGCTGAAAATGAAATTCGACGGCAGCCCGTCCTCCATCGTGAAATTGCGCACGGTCTCGTCGCCGAGGTCGAAGAGGTTCAGGCCCCCGCCCGACGTTCCGAACCAGAGTTCGTCGCCGAGGGCTATGCTGTTAAAGATGAAACTGTTGGAACGCACGCCGCAGTCGTCCGGGTTGGCGAACAGACGGCGGAAACTGCCGTTGCGGCGGTTCAGCAGGTAGAAGCCGCGCGTGGTGTTGACCATAAGCCGGTCGGCATCGATCCGCACGACGGAATTGACGCCCCGGATGTCGTAAGCAATCCGTTCGCCGCCGCGCAGGCAGGTGAGGCGGTTGTTCAGGCCCCCGAACCAGATGCCGCCGTCGTCGTCGACCAGCGAAGCGTAGATGCAGTCGGCCCGGGAGTCGCCCTCGAGCGAACGGATCGACCGCACGACGCGGCCGCCCCCGCGCTTGTCGAGCAGGTGGATGCCCGTGCCGTATCCGCCGCACCAGACCTGCCCGTCGCGGGTCTCACAGAGGGTCAGGTAGGTGTTGTCGTCGCGGACAAGCTGGCTCCAGCGGTTCTCGCGGACCCGCCACAAGCTCACGCCGTGGTTGGTCGCAAACCACATGTCGCCGTCGCGGTCCTCCAGCACGGCATTGACGTGGTTGTCCCCCAGCGACTGCTCCGGACCGCTGAAAGGCACCCGGTCGATGAGGCAGAACTTATCCGAGACATCGACCTGCGAAATGCCGCCCGTATAGGTGGCCACCCAAATGTGCCCGCCGTCGGGCAGCAGGTCGTAGACGCCGTTTCCCTTCAGCTGACCGCCCGCCTCCTCGTTCTCCGAGAGGTAGCGCACCGCACGCCGGGCCTGCAGGTCGAGCAGGTAGACGCCGCGACCGTCGAGTCCCGCCAGCAGTTTGTCACCGCCCATGGGACGGATTACGCGAATCGGACTGGCCGGAATGTCGCGCAGCCAGGCGGCCTCGGCTTCACGGCCTGCCGCGAGGTCCCACAGCCGCAGTCCCGAGCCGAAGGTCCCGGCCCAGAGCAGGCTGCTCCGGGCATCGTAAAAAATCGACGTCACGTTGTGTTCCTCCAGTATGCACTTGCCGTCGGCAGGAGGTGTGCCGTCCGACAGCAGGTAAACGCCCGCATTCGTCCCGACAGCCCTGTCGCCGTCCCCGAGGGGCACGATGCAGTTGATGTTCAGCCCCTGCAGGCGACAGGGCGTCCGGTCCCTGTCGAGCGAGAAGGTCCGGGCGTCGACCTCGAGCAACCCCGCGGTCGTGCCGAGCCACAACCGGTCCGAGGCATCGAAAAAGAGGTCGTTGAGCAGCACCTCGGGATCGTAATCCGACAGGTTGAGCCGCTGTTCGAAGGAGTCGGACCAGGGGTTGTAAAAGAAGAGTTTGCCGCTGTCGGAGAAGGCCCACAGCCGCCCTTCGCGGTCGATGCGCAGCGCCGTCTGGCGACCGTCGCCGTCGGTCAGCAACTCGGAACCGACCAGCGGGTAATAGCGCACCGTGCGGCCGTCGAAACGGCTTGCGCCCGTTCGCGTGACCATCCACACATAGCCGTCGGCGTCTTTGACCACGTTGAACACCGCCCGCCCGTCGAGCGAACGCAGCGGAGCGGGCGTCGTGCCCCGCGGAACATGGGCGGGAGCCGCGGAAAGCCCCGGGACGAGGCACCCCAACAATGCCGTCAGCAGCAAGGATTTGAGTCTCTTCATCGGATTTGCGGTCGAAGCGGACCGTTGTTCTGGTTGAACAAATATAGCGCGAATCGGCCGGAAAAGCAAACCGGGTTCCCGGAGCGAACGTTATTTCACGGTAAAGACGGCACGCCGGAGGTCCTTGTCGCGCGACGAGGAGCCGATCATCACTTCGAAATCGCCCGGCTCCACGCCGTAGTGCATTTTGGCGTCGTAATAGGCGAGTTTGTCGGGGGTCAGGGTGAACTCCACGCGGGCGCTTTCACCCGGAGCGAGCGTCACGCGGCGGAAATCCTTGAGCTCCTTGACGGGGCGCGTCGCCGAGCTGACCTTGTCGCGCAGATACAACTGCACGACCTCCGTTCCGGCAACGCCGCCCGTGTTGGTCAGCGAGACCGACGCCGTGAGCTGCCCGTCGGGGGCCATCGTCGCGGATGAAAGCTCCACGTCGCCGTATTCGAACGTCGTATAGCTCAGTCCGTAGCCGAACTCGTAGAGCGGCGAGCTGTCGCCCGTGGCATAGCGGAACCAATGGTGGGTGAACTTGTGGTTGTAATAGACGGGAATCTGGCCCGAGTGGCGCGGCACGGAGATGGGCATCCGGCCCGAAGGATTCACCCGGCCGTAAAGCACCTCGGCAACGGCCTGCCCGCCCAGCGACCCGGGTTCCCAGGCCTCGACGAGCGCCGCGACGTTCTCCGAAACCCACTCCGTCGAGAGCGGGCGTCCGTTGGTCAGGACCACCACCACCGGGATGCCCGTGGCATGGAGCGCCCGGATAAGCGGTTCCTGCTCGCCGTAAAGCGAAATATCGTAGCGGTCGCTGTTCTCGCCGCAGGTCTTCTCGGTCCAGTGGTAGCGCAGCGAGTTCTCGCCGGCGACCACGATCGCGAGGTCCTTGCCCGCGGCCTGGCGCACGGCGTTCCGCACCTGCTCGGGGGTTATTTTCCGGATATTCCAGCCCAGGTCGCAGAGTGTGAACTGCGTCCCGGGGCTCACGGCCTGCAGTCCCTCCCAGACGGTGGTGACATTTTCGTCAGGCTGTTCGAAGGCCCAGTCGCCCAGCTGCACCTGGTTGTCGGCGAAGGGTCCCGTCACCAGCACCCGGCGGTATTTGGCCGGGTCGAGCGGCAGGATTCCGTCGTTCTCCAGCAGTACGACCGACTGGCGGGCAGCCTCGAGCGCCGTTGCGCGGTGCTGCTCGCAGAAAAGCGTGCTCCGCGTCGTCTCCTCGTCCACATAGGGATTTTCGAAGAGCCCGAGCCGGAATTTCGCCGCGAGGATGGGACGCACCGAAGCGTCGATGCGCGACTCCGGAACAACGCCCTCCCGGACCATCTTCAGCACCTCGTAATAGAAATCGGGGCCGTGCATGTGCATGTCCATGCCGGCGTCGAGCGTCTGCGTGTAAACGTCGCGCAGGGTCTCGCCCGTCGTGTGGTAGTCCTGCATGCGTTCGATATCCATCCAGTCGCTCACCACGAAGCCGCCGAAATCCCACTCGTCACGCAGGATGTCGGTCAGCAGGAAGCGGCTGCCGTGGCAGGGAATGCCGTCGTATTCGTTGTGGGCGGCCATCACCGTATAGATACCCGCCTCGACGCACTTTTCGAACGGAGGCAGGAACACCTCGCGCAGCGTGCGTTCCGACATGTCGTTCGGCGCACCGTTGATGCCGTTCACCGGCTGGCTGCCGCCCACCATGTGCTTGGCGCAGGCGATGACGTAATCCTCGCCCGTGAAATCACGGCCCTGCAGTCCTTTCACGGTCGCCACGCCCAGCTGCGACACCAGATAAGGGTCTTCGCCGAAGGTGTCCCCGACACGTCCCCAGCGGGCATCGCGTGCCACCTCGATATTCGGTCCGAAAGTCCACTGCGAACCCGAAGCACGCATTTCGAGGGCCGTTTCGCGGCCGATTCGTTCGACCAGTTCGGGGTTGAACGCCGCGGCCTGCCCGATCTCGGTGGGATAAACCGTCGCCCCGCGGACCAGTCCCGTGCCGTGCATGGCGTCGATGCCGATCAGCACCGGAATCGCCAAACGACTTTGGAGGGCCAGCGACTGGATGTAGTTGGCCTCCTCGACCGACGTGACGTGCAGGAACGATCCGGTGATACCCTCGCGAATCATCTCCTCGATCCGCTCGGGCGGACAGTCGGCATAGAAGCCCATGGCATGGCTTTTCTTCATTTCGGCCTCGGAAAGCACCACGGCCGTCTGGCGCATATGGTTCAGGCCGACATATTGGCACATCTGGCCGACCTTCTCCTCGAGAGTCATGCGGGAGAGCAGGTCCTCGACGCGCCGTTCAACGCTTTGCGAGGCATCCTTGTAGACCGGATCGGCATGATCGCTGCAGCCCGGAGCCACAAGCACAGCAGCCGTAAAAAGAAAGGTCCAGTGACGAAGTTTCGTGTTCATAATGCTAAATTTGGATTTGTCGCAAATTTAACACGAATTATTCGTCCGGGAGTTTGCTTTCTATCGGAATGGGGTTTGCAAACTATCATTTTGCCCGTCCCGAACGATCGTACTACTCGAAATTTAATTACCTTTAGGCCCCCAAAACAGCGTCACATGAGTAAACCGTACCGAAGACTGCATCCGGCGATGTTCGCCGGAACGGGCAGCGACGTGGGCAAAAGCCTGCTCACCGCGGCTTTCTGCCGCATTTTCCGGCAGGACGGATACGATCCCGCACCGTTCAAGGCCCAGAACATGGCCCTGAACTCCTATGTGACGGCCGACGGCGGCGAGATGGGCCGGGCGCAGGTCGTGCAGGCCGAAGCCGCCGGCGTGGTGTGCCACACGGACATGAACCCGCTGCTGCTCAAACCCAACACCGACAAGGTCTGTCAGGTGATCCTCAACGGCCGGGTCGTCGGGAACAGTTCCGCCGCCGAATTTTTCAGCTCGGGACCCGGGCGGGAGGCCCTGCGGCGCGAGGTCTGCGCCGCCTACGACCGGCTGGCGGCACGCTACAACCCCGTCGTGCTCGAAGGCGCCGGAAGCATCAGCGAACTGAACCTGCGCGATGCAGACCTCGTGAACCTGCCGATGGCGGCCCACGCCGGGGCGGATGTGTTTCTGGTGGCCGACATCGACCGCGGCGGGGTGTTCGCCTCGGTGTACGGAACGATGCAGCTGCTCGAAGCGTGGGAACGCCGGCTGGTCAAAGGCGTCTTCATCAACAAGTTCCGCGGCGACATCAGCCTCTTCGACGAAGGCCGCCGAATGCTCGAAAAGCTCTGCGGCATTCCCGTGCTCGGCGTGATCCCCTACCTGCATGACGTGCACATCGAAGCCGAGGACTCCGTGGCGCTCGACCGACGTCACCGCCGGGCCGAACCCGGAAAGGTCAACATCGCGGTCGTGCTGCTGCGCCATCTCTCGAATTTCACCGATTTCGACACGCCGGAACGCTGTCCCGGTGTCTGCCTCTACTACACCGATTCGCCCGAAGCGCTCGACGATGCCGACATCATCTTCCTGCCCGGCTCCAAAAGCGTGATGTCCGACTTGGCGGAACTCCGCCGCAAGGGACTGGCCGACAAGATCGTCCGGCTGGCCGAAGCGGGACGCACCGTGGCGGGCATCTGCGGCGGCTATCAGATGATGGGCCGGATCATCCGCGACCCGCACCGCGTCGAAAGCGACACGGAGACGATGCCGGGACTGGGGCTGCTGCCTGTCGAGACCGTGCTGACCGGGGAGAAAATCACCCGGCAGGTTCGCTTTACCCTCCCCGGGGACGACCGCACGGGATCGGCCTACGAAATCCACATGGGGCGCACCGCCCCGCTTCCCGGACACCCGGCGGAACCGCTCGCACGCCTTGCGGACGGGACCAGCGACGGCTGCGTCGCCGGAAACTGCCTGGGGACCTATCTGCACGGAATCGCCGACAACGCCCCCTTCATCGACCGCCTGCTGCGGCCCTTCGCCGACCGGCTTCCCCGGACGGAGTTTCCCGACACCCCCGCCTACAAGGAACAACAGTACGACCTGCTGGCCGATCACGTGCGCCGGAACACCGACATGGAGCGGCTCTACGAGATTCTGGGCCGCTGAAACCGACCCCGGACGGGAAGCCCGCCGGGAGGGAAGCCCCCGAAAATTAGTTAGCGTAAAAAATACCCCAAATAGCCGTCCGCCGGAAAGCGGAGATACGCCGCACACTTAGTACCAAAAATACGGTATCAGGGCCTTTAAAAACATTTCCGAACGGTTTTCGCGGTTCGGAAAGCAAGTCGGTGTTATGGGTCAGAAACCGGATATGTGTGCGCACACACGGCATTTTCCAACAAAAAAATTATATAACTTTGCATAAGACCCGTTTCCCCCGAGCGACACAAACGCGGGCACCGAAATTCATATACGCCGCATAAACCGCTGCTGACCGACACGCCACAAACATTCACCACATAAAACCAACTAATCAATTACAATCATGAAGAAACTATTGACGAAAGTTCATTGGCTGTGCGCCGTCTTGGTGGCGGTAACGCTGCTGCAACCGGGACTTGCCGTCGCCCAGAAGGGGGGGGGGAAAGTTCACCCTTTCCGGCACCGTCAAAGGTGACGGCCAGCCCCTCGTCGGAGCGACCGTAGTCGAGCCGGGCACGTCGAACGGCACGGTGACCGGTGCGGACGGAAAATTCTCGCTTTCGCTCTCGAAACGCGGGGCGTCGATTCAGATATCCTTCATCGGATATGTGACCAAAACGCTCACCGCGAATGCCGATTTTCTGGAGGTGACGCTCGATTCCGACGCCCAGAAAATCGACGAAGTGATGGTCGTGGCCTACGGCACGATGCGCAAACGCGACGTGACGGGCGCCATCACCTCGATTTCGTCGGAATCCATCGAACGCCGGGCCCCCTCGAACGTCTTCGAGGCGCTGCAGGGACAGGTCGCCGGCGTGCAAATCTCCGCAGGTTCGGGACAGCCGGGCGAAAGTTCGCAGATCAATATCCGCGGTATCTCGACCTTCTCGGCCGAGGGTGTGAAGCCGCTCTACGTGGTGGACGGCATTCCGATGGAGGACATCGACGGCATCAACCCCGGCGACATCACCTCGATCGAGATCCTCAAGGACGCCGCATCGGCCGCCATGTACGGTTCGCGTTCGGCCAACGGCGTCATCCTCATCACGACCAAAGGCGGACAGGAGGGAGCTCCCCGCATCGACGTGAAATACTACCACACCTGGGGCAAGCTGTCGCATAAACTCGCGCAGGCCACACGCGCCGACCGCCGCAAGTACGACCTGCTGCGCCGCAAATATTTCCAGGACAACTCGGTGGGATCGCCCGACGAGAGTTTCATGATCATCCAGGACTCGCTCAATGCGGCCTTCAACGTCGACAACGACTACCAGGACCTGCTGTTCCAGTGGGCCCAGAAAGACCAGGTGGACCTGAGCGTCTCGGGCGGTACGAAGAAGATGAAATATTACGGTTCGACGGGCTATTACAACGAGCGCGGTATCGTCCCCAACACCAATTTCCAGCGTCTGACGGCCCGTATCAACGCCGACTACACGGCCAACAACTGGCTGACGCTCCACAGCCGCGTTTCGCTGGGCTACTCCCAGAAGAACGGCATCAACGAGGGCCAGCTGATGACCGCGATGCTGTCGCGCCGTCCCTATTTCAACCTCTATTATCCCGACGGCACGCTGGCCGGCGTATTCCAGGGCCAAAAGAGCCCGCTGGCGCAGGTGAAATACACGACCGACCGCACGGAATACTATCAGGGCAACCTCTATCAGGGCTTCGAGCTCAAGCTCGCCAAAGGGCTGACGTTCCAGACCAGCATCAACGCCAACCTCTATCTCAACAAGCGCCAGCGCGTCTATCCGAGTATGATCACCGACGAGTGGCAGAAGAGCAACAGCGGTTACGCCGCCGACAACCTCAACTGGAAC
Source organism: Alistipes sp. Zagget8 (assembly GCA_001941065.1). Classification (GTDB taxonomy): domain Bacteria; phylum Bacteroidota; class Bacteroidia; order Bacteroidales; family Rikenellaceae; genus Alistipes. The sequence continues at coordinate 55,392 of MSHJ01000005.1, read as the reverse complement.
TGGCTCAACGAAAACGTCCTGACCTATAAAAATAAGTGGGGCAACCACAATTTCTCGGCCCTCGTGGGCTTCAGCGAGCAGCAATGGCGCACGGACCAGACCGTCCTGTCGGGTATCAACTCCTCGACGGATTTCATCCCCACGATGAACGCTTTCGCCGCCAACCTCACGCTGAGCGATACGGGAACCTGGCAGTCGAACCACTCGATGGCATCGCTTTTCGCCCGCGTGTCCTACGATTTCAAGTCGAAATACCTGATTCAGGCCACGTTCCGCCGGGACGGTTCGTCGCGCTTCTCGAAAGACAACCGCTGGGGTAATTTCCCCTCGGTATCGGCTGCATGGCGCCTTTCGGACGAGGGTTTCATGAATTTCTCGCGCCGCGTGCTCGACGACACCAAAATCCGCGTCAGCTGGGGTATCACCGGCAACGAGCAGATCGGCAACTACGACTACCTCTATTCCTATGCCACGGGCGACATCTACGACGGCGTGGGCGGCGTCTATCCCGCACGCCTCGCGGTGGACAACCTGCGCTGGGAGGAGACCCGTCAGGTGGACGTGGGTCTCGACCTGAGCTTCTTCAACAGCCGTCTCACCGTCACGGCCGACTACTACGACAAATACACCGACGGCCTGCTGGCCAACCGCGAGCTCCCGAAAGAGTCCGGTTTCTCGACCATGCGCACGAACGTCGGCGAGGTCAGCAACCGCGGTTTCGAGTTCACGATCGCCGGCGACCTCATTCGCACGAAGGATTTCCGCTGGAACGCCTCGTTCAACATCTCGCGTAACTGGAACACCATCGAGAAACTCGCCGAGGGCGAGGCTTACCTCGAGAACGACCTCTGGTGGATGGCCGAAGACGGTTCGATCGGCGATTTCTACGGCTACAAGCAGAACAACATCTTCCAATACGACGAGTCGAACGCCTTCACGCCCGGCACGTGGCAGCAGCTCACGCCGGTCTTCGAGAACGGCAGCTTCAGCCACTACACGCTCGACGGACAGGTCTACAACGGCGACATCATGCGCAAGAAACTGCCCAACGGCAAACTCTTCCGCGGCGGCGACGTCAACTGGGAGGAGGCCGAAGGTTCGCGCGACGGCATCATCGACGAGAGCGACCGTATGATCATCGGCAACGCGCTGCCCACCTACACCGGCGGCCTGAGCACGAATTTCACCTACAAGAATTTCGGTCTCTTCGTATCGTTCTACTACTCGTTCGGCGGCCAGATCTACAACTACGCCGAGCACCAGCGCAACATGTTCCTCTACAGCTCGACGACCCCGTCGCCCCACGTTATCAACAACATCTGGACCCAGCAGGGCGACCAGGCGCTCTACCCGCGCCCCTACAACGACGAGTACAACAACGCCCGCTACGCCAACTCGTTCTATGTCGAGGATGCCGACTACATCCGCCTGTCGAACGTGCGCCTGTCGTACGACCTGCCGGAGCGCTGGCTCAAATCGCTGCGCATCAAGGCGCTGCAGGTCTACATCTTCGGCAACAACCTGATGACGTGGACCTCTTACAGCGGCTACGATCCCGAGTTCTCGTCGTCGAACCCGCTGCAGATCGGCCGTGACACCTACCGTTACCCCATGAAACGCGAATTCGGCGTAGGTGCAAATATCAAATTCTAAAGGCTTACAATACCATGAAAAAGATACAATACATACTTGCCGCCGTCCTGCTGGCCTCGGGTTTCAGCTCGTGCGAGTCGTTCCTCGACGAACAGCCCGTGAGCGAAATTCCCGCCGACCAGATGTGGACCTCCGCACGCGACGCCAAAGCCGGCGTAAGCCAGATGTACACCTATTTCCGCTCGGCCATGCGTGAGAACTATTTCTACTGGGGCGAGTTCCGCTCGGACGATTTCGATCCCGGAGCATCGACCGCCGCCACGCAGCAGCGCGTCATCGACAACCAGCTGACCACCGACCTCAACTGCACCAAGTGGACGGGGCTTTACCAGGTCATCAACCAGGCCAACCTCTGCATCAAGTACCTGCCGAACGTCGACATGCCGTCGGTATCGGACCGCAACGACCTGCTGGGACAGGCTTACGGCATGCGTGCGCTGGCCTACCTCTACGCCGTGCGTGTCTGGGGCGACGTGCCCCTGTTCACCGAGCCCAACGAGGAGTACAGCCCGTCGATCTACCGCGAGCGCACCGACATGGAGTACATCCTCCGCGAAGTGATCCTCGAGGACGCCAAAAAGGCCGAATCGCTGCTCGACCGCACGAAGAACAAGGAGCGCAAGTGCATCTCGCCTTATGGCGCGTGGGCGATCATGGCCGACACCTATATGTGGCTCAAGGAGTACAGCCTGGCCGACCAGACCATCGAGAAGATGAAGACCAACACGGCGTTCATGGCCTTCGAGCCGAGCATCGACACCTGGAAGAAGATGTTCGCCGAGGAGCTGAACAACAAGGCCAGCGACAACACCCCCGAGAACGACGAGTACAGCACCAAGGAGTTCATCTTCGTCGTGCATTTCAACATGGACGAGGTGGGCACCAACGGTTACAGCTACATGTATCAGTGGTTCACCGGTTCGGGCAACCGCGCCGCCGTGGTTTCCGAGGTCCTGCGCAACAAGTACGACCAGGAGAAGGACCTGCGCTTCCCGATCGTGACGAAGAACTACCAGTCGGGCTGGGAACTGCGCAAATACATCTCGGGCGACATTTCGTCGACGCTCAACAAGACCTGCGAGGTCGCCTACCCCATCTACCGCTATTCGGACATGCTGCTGCTTCAGGCCGAGGCGCAGGCCCGCCAGAGCAAATGGGAGGAGGCCCTCGACCTGGTGAAGCCGATCCGCACGCGTGCCGGACTCGAGACCCCTTCGGCCAACGATTTCGCCGACGAGGAGTCCCTCGTGGATTTCATCCTCGACGAGCGCCAGCGCGAACTGGTCGGCGAAGGCCGCCGGTGGTTCGACCTCGTGCGCACGGGCCGCTGGAGGACCGTCATGGAACCGATCAACGGCTGCAAGGACGACGGCAACGAGCTTTTCCCGATCCATTTCTCGCACCTCGACCAGAACAAGAAACTGGTGCAGAACAGCTACTACGCAACGAATAAATAATTCCTAAAACGACCTGTATCATGAAACATATAATCAAGAAACTGTCGTTGTTCCTTGCGGTAGCACTGGCCGCAGGCTGCGGCGATATGAAGCTGCAGACCGATGCCGACTACGACGGCTCGGTGCTCGATCCCCACATTCCGATGACGGCGTGGGAGTATTTCGAAACCCGGCAGGACATCTTCAGCGAGTTCATGGCGGCCATCGAATACGCCGACATGAAGGAGTACTACACCCAGACCGGCCACGAATACACGTTCCTGGCGCTGACCAACACGGCCGTCAAGAATTTCATCTCGGACCAGAACTACGCGTCATTGACGGACTGTCCGGTCGAGGTGATCCGCAACCTGCTGCGCTACCACATCGTCGACGGTTTTTACAGCGGTTACGGAGAGCTTCCCGTGGAAGCGATCTTCGTGCTGACGCTGCGCCGCGGCGAGTCGGGCCTGATGACCATGCTCACCCGCAAAAACCCCTGGATGGCCGATGCCGGAGCGATCATCGTCAACGACACGGGTACGAACGGCAACTCGCCCATGCGGAAGGCCATCAGTTCGAACATCATGCCGACCAACGGCGTGATCCACGTCTTCGACTCCTACTGCTATTACAAGAAATAGGACATGACGAACTTAAAAACACCGAAAACCATGAACAAGAGACTATTCACCATACTGGCCGGGATTTTCGCCGTTCTGTCGTTCGCAGCCTGCAACGACGACGACGGAATCGATTCCTCGAGTGCCGAGCCGACCATCACCTATGCCTACGATGCACTCGAAGCCGACCTCAACAAGGTAGATAACCTGCCGGTCGTCGCCGTCGTCAAGTCGGAAGCCGGTCTTCAGAGCGTCACGCTCGACATTCTCACCGCAGACAACGAACGGGTTCCCGTGAAGACCGTCACCGAATTCTTCAACCGCAAGAGCTACAGCCTTTCGGAAAAAGTGAACTGGGAGGCGGATTACAGCGAAGCCGTCATCACGGCTGTCGACCTGCTGGGCCGCACGGTCACCGAGTCGATTCCCGTATCGATCATCGACGTCGTAGCTCCTCCCGCGATCGTCTTCACTCCTGAAAGCTGGTCGTACGACGAAACCGTCGGCGGCGAAAAGGCCCGCACGCATTTCGTCGTAACGAGCGCCAGCGCCCTCAAGAGCATCGAAATGTACCGCGTGACGACCGAGGGACAGACCCAGTACGGCGGGACGGTTACGGGCGGCGACACCGATCCGTGGACGACCTATACGTTCGACGAGATGATCCAGTACGGCGAGACGGACAAAGGTTTCAAGGTCAAGGCCACGGACATCTACGACCAGGTGCGCATCGCTTCGATGACGGTTTCCTACAAGACCGAGCCGCCTCCGACCGTCACATTTGCCGACGCGATGATCTTCGCCGACAAGGACGAGAAGAAAGCCGTGAACATCGACATCGAGTCGCTGGCCGGAGTCGTTCAGGTGGAGCTTTTCCGTCTGGAGGGCAAAACCGAGACATCCGTAGGCACCAAGACCTATGACAAACTCCACACGCTGAACTATGCCGAGGAGATGGTGTTCACGAACGCCACGTCGGGTGTCAAGGTGATCGTTACGGACAACGTGGGCCGTACGACCACGGCGACGACCAAGGCGATTGTCAACATGGACTATCTGGAGAGCGTGGAGATCGGCGGCATCGGATACACGAGCGCCCAAGCCTCCAGACCGGACGTTTATTCGCTCTTCTCGCTCAAATACATGAAGACGCTGCCGATGTTGGACGTGCTCGACGCCGCTGAGGTGAACGGAGTTGCAGACGTGGACATCTGTTACTACAACATGAGTAACGTGACCCACCGCATCTATTCGCCCGACGGAGAGAAGGCCGAGGAATACAAGGCCCCCGACGGCCGGACGCTGAAGGATCTGGCAGCAAAACCTCTCACCCGCTTCCAGGTACTTACGAACGTCGATTTCGAGAGTGCGACGGCGGCTTCGATCGCGAACGATGTCATTGCGAGCCAACTCACGCTGGCGCGAATCGACTCCAAGGTCGGTGATGTCATTGCATTCAAGACGGGCAGCAAATCGTCCGCCGGAGGCAACCGAATCGGCCTTATGAAGATTCTCTCGATTTACGAGGAGACCACCGAATCCGGAGGAGCAAAAAACACGAACCTGTCGACCGTGACGGTTTCGATCAAGTTCCCGAAGGAGTAAGCACATTTTTGGAATCGGAAATTCCTCCGGAGCGATTCTCCGGAGGGGTTTCCGTTCTTTGATAAACAAAACCGATTGAAACGATGACCCCGTTACGCATTTTGCCCGCGGCGGCGGCACTGCTGCTGTTCACGGCGGCAGCCCCGGCGCAAAACGGCAAGAAAATCTATGCCGACTACCACGGCGTGCGCTACACACGCGCCCACGACGGCAAACTGGGCCGCTGGGAGATGCATGCCGAAACCGCCAAGTCGAAGACCGGGCGGAAAACGCTCTGCTACAACGCCGATTTCATGGACGCCGAGGGCCGTCACGACATCGCCGCCGTGGCCTATCCCGAGGTGGGCATGCAGTCGAACCTCGACCCCGATTACATCGAATACCAGATTCTCTCGGCCAAGGCCGCGGGCATCGACGGATTCTTCATCGAATGGGGTTTCATGGACCACGAGAACGACAAACTGCTGAAGGCCATGCAGCCCGTGGCCGCGAAATACGGCTTCGAGATCGGCGTCAACTGGTGCGACGGCTGGCTCTACTACGACTGGATTACCCGCATGCACCCCGAGATCGACACCCGCGAAGCCAAGACCGAGCATTACGCCCGCTGCTATCAATATCTGGTGGACCACGTGCTGTCGGGTCCGACGGCTCCCGTCGTCAACGGACGCCCGGTCTTCTACCTCTTCGGTCCGGGCGCCAAACCCGCGGAATACGCCTATGCCGCATCGAAGGTCCGGCTGCCCGAGGGCATGCCGCAGCCTGCCGTGCTGCGTCGCTGGGCCGAGTGGGGCACACTCGAAAACGATCGTTACGTCCCCGTTCGCTGGAGCCCCGAGATCGAGTCGTGGAAGGAGCTGGGGATGATCCCCACGGCCTGGCTGCCGGCCCGCGTGCGTCCGATGGACGCCGCACACCCCTATTGGGACCACTATGCCGAACCGGACGACCTGATCGAATTCATGAAGCCGTTCCGCGACTCGGTGTGGATGAGCGCCAATCCGGCCTACACCGTCAAGTCGGGGTTCGTCATGCCGGGCATGGACAACCGCGGCTGCGCCGGCTGGGGCGGACAGCATTTTTACTACATTCCGCGGGACGGGGGCCGCACCTACGAGCGGATGTGGGAGTTCAGCATGGCCTCGCGCGACAGCCTCGACATGCTATTCATCGCCTCGTGGAGCGACTACACCGAGGGGCACGAGATCGAGCCCACGGTGGAGAACGGCGACCGCGAGCTGCGCACGACGCTGCATTACGCGGCGCAGTTCAAAGAGATGCCGGAGGATGCCTCGGGCATCGCGCTGCCGGCCCGGATTTTCGACCTGCGCAAGCGGAGCGAATACCTCGCCGCGGCACGCCGCAAGACGGCCGATGCCGACGCCCTGATCGACCGGGCCGCCGCGGCGGTCGCCAGCGGGGACTATGCCGAAGCCGGGACGCATATCGCCGCGGCGGAAACGGCTGTCGGAGCGCTCGAAACGGCGCTCAAGAACCGCACGCTGGAGGTTCCGGAATCGGAACTGCGCTTCAGCAGCGACGCCGTGCACGGCATCCGGTACGCTTCGCCCGAACTGAAGGTCTACCTGCCCGAGACGGTGACGCGGTCGCTGATCGCGGCGCGTGCCCACACGGGTTATGTGGAGTTCGAATATTTCGACGACGCCCCGACGGGCGATTTCGTCTTCCTCTACTCACGCACCGGGCGCCAGCCCAAAGATATTTTCGCCACCGTCGCCAAGTTCAAGACCGACGGCACGGGCACCTGGAAACGGGTGCGGGTGGAGCTGGTTCCCGGAAACGTGCTCTACGACATGAACCCGGGCTTTACGCTGCTATTCAAAGGCAAACTGAAGCTGCGCGACGTGAGCTTCCACTACACCCTCAGCCGATGATGCGCCTGCTCACCACCCTGCTGCTGGCTGCCGTCTGCACGGCCTGCGGCGGCCCCTCGCGCGACGGCAACGCCTTCACGTTCGACGAGGCGGGCACAACCTACCGCGTCGAGTTCCGCACGGAAACCACCGTGCGCATCCTCGCCCGCCCTGCCGGTTCGCCCCTCGTGACACGGCGGCTGGTCGTGGATTCGCTGCCTGCGGCTCCCGTCGAGGTGCGGCGCGAGGCCGCCGGACACGGCTATGCCTTCCGCACGCCGCAGCTCCGCGTGGAGTTCGACCGCACGCGGGGCCTCTTCTCGTTCCGCGACGCCCGCACGGGCACCCTGCTCCTCGAGGAGACCGCCCGCACGCTCCGCCCCGACACCGTGGGCGGCGAGGCGTGCTACGCCGTCACCCAGCGGTTCGCCGGGACCGACGACGAAGCGCTGTACGGACTGGGCCAGTACCAGACGGGTGCCCTGAACTACAAACGCGACACGGTCCTGCTGCTGCAGGCCAACAAGGACATCGTCAACCCCTACCTGGTCTCCACGCGCGGCTTCGGCCTGCTGTGGGACAACTACTCGGCCTCGGAGTTCCGCGACGGAGGCGACGCCTTCGAATTCGCGTCGGAGGTGGGCGACGCCGTCGATTACTGGTTCGTCTACGGAGGCGACCCCGCCGGATGCGTGCGCGGCTACCGCAAGCTGACCGGCGCGGCGTCGATGCTCCCGAAATGGGCCTTCGGATTCTGGCAGTCGAGGGAACGCTACAAGACCTTCGACGAACTGACCGGCGTGGTGCGCGAATACCGCCGGCGGCACATCCCGATCGACGTCATCGTGCAGGACTGGGAGTATTGGGGCGACAAACCCCGCTGGAACGCCCTCGAATGGGACTCGGTGCGTTTCCCGAACCCCAAGGCCGCCATCGCCCGCCTGCACGAAGAGTACGGCGTGCGGCTGCTGGTCTCGGTGTGGCCGGGATTCGGTCCCGAGACGGCCGTATACCGCGACCTCGAGGCCGCCGGAGCGTTGTTCGACGAGCGGACATGGGCCGGCTACAAGGTCTTCGACGCCTATGACCCGGCGGCCCGCGACCTGGTGTGGCGACGCTTCCGCACGGGACTTTTCGACACCGGCGTCGACGGCTGGTGGATGGATGCCACCGAACCCTCGTTCCGCGAGGGATTCACCCAGCGCAAGCAGGAGGCCCGGACCAAATCGGCCGGAAAAACCCACCTGGGGGCTTTCCACCGCTATCTGAACACCTATTCGCTGGTGTGGATGGGCGACCTCTACGGACGCCTGCGCGAAGCGGCTCCCGAACGCCGTCCGTTGCTCTTCACCCGTTCGGCCTTCGCCGGGCAGCAGCGTTACGGAACGGCCGTGTGGTCGGGCGACATCATCGCCTCGTGGGAGACGATGAAGCGCCAACTGGCCGCGGGCGTCAACCTCGCAGCGTCGGGATTCCCCTACTGGACCTTCGACACGGGCGGATTCTACGTCACCGACAACGGCGGCATCTACCCCCGCGGACTGGCCGACCCGGCCTACAAGGAGTTATATGCCCGGTGGTTCCAGTTCGGAGCCTTCCTGCCGATTTTCCGCGCCCACGGGACCAACATCCCGCGCGAGGTGTGGCAGTTCGGCGACGAACGCAGCGTCTGGTACCGCAACCAGACGAAATACATCGACCTGCGCTACCGCCTGACGCCCTACGTCTACGCCACGGCCTACGACGTCGCGGCGAACGGCAGTTCGTTCATCGCCGCCGCGGGCATGGCCTTCCCCGGCGACCGCAACGTGGCCGCGACCAACGACATGTATCTGTTCGGTCCCGCGCTGCTCGTGCGTCCCGTCTTCGAACCGATGCCCGCCGGGGCCCGGACCCAGCCGGTCACGACGCTGCTGCCGCGCCACGACGGCGCATGGTGGTACGATTTCTTCACGGGCGAGGCGTTCCGCGGCGGGGAGTACGTCACCCGGGCGTGCGGCCTCACGGAACTCCCGGTCTATGCCCGGGGCGGCTCGATCGTGCCGATGGGCGCGGTGAAGGAGTCGGTCATGGCCGGACCCGACACCGAGCTGGAAATCCGCGTCTACACCGGGGCCGACGCCCGCTTCACGCTCTACGACGACACCGGGGACGGCTACGGCTATGAGCAGGGCGAATACGCCCGCTGCACCCTCGGCTGGTCCGAAGCGGACTCCGCCCTGCGCATCTCCGCCCGCGAAGGCGCCTACCCCGGCATGGCGCAGGAGCAGACGCTCCGCATCCGGGTCTTCCGCCCCGGCACCGAACCCGAAGAACACACGGTCCGCTACACCGGCGAACCGCTCGAATGTAAATTCCAATCAACCGAAAACCGATGAAGCACATCCGAATTTTCCTGTTCCTGACGCTGCTCCTGACCGCCGCTTCGGCCGCGGCACGGGTCAAATACACGGTCAACGACGCCTGGCGTTTCACGAAAGGCTCGCCCTACAACGCTTTCCTGCCCACGGCCGACGACTCGGCCTGGGAGACCGTGAACATCCCCCACACGTGGAACGCCGAGGACGCCGTCGACGACACGCCGGGATTCTACCGCGGCCCGGCGTGGTACCGCAAGCGCATCGCCCTGCCGACCGACGCCGCCGACAAGCAGGTTTACCTCTGTTTCGAGGGGGCCAACCAGGTGGTGCGGCTCTATGTCAACGGCCATTACGCCGGGAAGCACACGGGCGGCTATACGCGCTTCGTGTTCGACATCACGAAATACATCGTTCCGGGCGGTGAAAACCTCTTCGCCGTCGAGGTGGACAACGCCCACAATCCCGACATTCCGCCCCTGTCGGCCGATTTCACCTTCTTCGGCGGCATCTACCGCGACGTGAGCCTGCTGCTGACCGACAAGGTGCACGTGGCGCCGACCGATTTCGCATCGCCGGGCGTCTACCTCTCGACCCCCGAGGTCACGGCCGGACGGGCCACGGTCGAGGTGCGGACGCTGGTGGCCAACAGCGGCGCGAAACCCGCCCGGGTACGTGTCGAACACCGCATCGTCGGACCCGACGGCCGCGAGGCCGCCCGCACGGAAGACACCGCGGAAATCGCCGCCGGGAGTGTCTCCGAACAGCTCCGCCGCGGCATCACGATTGCTTCGCCCCGGCTGTGGGACATCGACGAACCGAACCTCTACCGCGTGCTGACGCGCATCGTGGCCGAGGACGGCAGCGTGTTAGACGAGGTGTCCAATCCGCTGGGCCTGCGGTGGTTCTCGTTCGACCCCGACAAGGGGTTCTCGCTCAACGGCCGCCCGCGCAAGCTCGTCGGCACGTGCCGCCACCAGGACTACCTGGGCCGCGGATGGGCACTGACCGACGAGATGCACGAACGCGACATCCGGCTTATCAAGGAGATGGGCGGCAACTTCCTGCGCGTGTCGCACTATCCGCAGGACCCCGTGGTGATGGAGATGTGCGACCGGCTGGGCATCGTGACCTCGGTCGAAATCCCGGTGGTCAACGCCGTCACCGAGAGCGCGGAGTTCCTCGAAAACTCGGTGCAGATGGTCCACGAGATGGTCCGTCAGGATTTCAACCACCCTTCGGTGATGATCTGGGCCTACATGAACGAGACGCTGCTGCGCCCGCCCTACACCGACGAAGCCCGCACGAAGGAGTATTACAAGGCCATCGAACACGTGGCCCGCACGCTGGAGGAGACCGTGCGCCGCGAGGACCCCTCGCGCTACACGATGATCGCCTTCCACAACGCCCCGGAGCGGTACGCCGCCGCCGGCCTGACGCAAATCCCGATGATTCAGGGCTGGAACCTCTATCAGGGGTGGTACGAAAAGGACATCACGGGCTTCGAGCGCATTCTCGACCGGCTCCACGCGCAGTATCCCGACAAGGTACTGATGGTCACCGAGTACGGCGCCGACGTCGATCCGCGCCTGCACTCCTACGCTCCCGAGCAGTTCGACTTCTCGCAGGAGTACGGACTGGTCTACAACCGCCATTATCTGGAACAGATGCGCAAACGCCCCTTCATCGCGGGTTCGTCGCTCTGGAACCTCAACGCCTTCTACTCCGAGCCGCGTGCCGACGTCGTGCCCCACGTCAACAACAAGGGCATCACGGGTCTCGACCGCGAGTTGAAAGACACCTATCTTTTCTACAAGACCGTGCTCAACCGCACTCCGCAGCTCGCCATCGGCAACCGCGAATGGCAGAACCGCAGCGGCGCGGACGACGGCACGGGCCGCTGCGTGCAGCGCGTGCCGGTCTTCACCAACCAGTCGTCGGTGACCCTGACGGTCAACGGCCGCAAGGTCGGCACCCGGCGTCCCGAAGGGGGCGTGGCGATGTTCGACGTTCCCTTCGCGGACGGCGAGAACCGCCTCGTGGCCCGGGCCGGGACGCTCACCGATGTGCTGACGGTCGGATTCCGGCTGGCGCAGGCGTCGCCCGAGCGGTTCACCGAGCTGAACGTCATGCTCGGCTCGCTCCGCTATTTCGACGACCGGGAGGCCGGTCTGGCATGGATTCCCGAACAGCCCTACACCCCGGGCAGCTGGGGATACGTCGGCGGCAAGGCGCTGCGGCGTTCCGGAACGGGGTGGCTCGGCAGCGCGTCGGCCATCCTCGGCACGAAGAACGACCCCGTGTTCCAGACCCAGCGCGTCGGCATCGAGTCGTTCCGCGCCGACATCCCCGACGGCACCTACTCGGTCTACCTCTACTGGGCCGAACTCGACGCCGCCGAAAAACAGGAGGCGCTGGCCTACAACCTCGGGTCCGACGGCGCCCAGCAGCAATATACGGGACGCCGCTTCGACGTCTCGGTGAACGGCCGGAAAGCGCTCGAAAACTTCTCGATCGCCGCCGAGGTCGGCTTCTCGCGGGCGATGGTCCGCAAAGTGGAGGTCATCGTGCGCGACGGCAAGGGCCTGCGCGTCGATTTCGGACGCATCGAGGGCGAACCCGTGCTGAACGCCATCCGCATCTACCGCAACCACTGACGCCGATGAAACGCACACTCCTGCTCGCGCTGGCCCTGTGGCTCGCCGCCGCGGCCTGCGCACGCCCCGACACGGTCTACGTGGCCCACAAGGCCGCACACACGCCGCGCGTCGAACGGGCCGGCGGCAGCGCCGTCGAATCCCGCCCCATGCCGGACGACACGCTTACGACCGACGGCATCTGCTTCGTGCGGCTGCCGCGCCTGCGGCTGGTCCTCTGCATCGGGCAGTCGAACATGGCGGGCCGGGGCCCGATGGATGCCGCTGCCGCCGACACGCTCCGCGGCGTCTACCTCTTCAACGGCGACGGCTTCGAACGCGCCGTGGAACCGATGAACCGCTATTCCACCGTCCGCAAGGAGCTCGGGATGCAGCGCGTCGGTCCCGCAGGCGGCTTCGCAGCACGCTATGCGGCGGCCACGGAGGCTCCGGTGGGCATCGTGGTCAACGCCCGCGGCGGTTCGTCGATCGACGAATGGCTGCCGGGTTCCGAGACAGACTATCTGGCCAAAGCCGTCGAACGCATCCGCGCCGCAGGCGACTGGGGCGACGTTGTGGCCATGCTGTGGCATCAGGGCGAGGCCGACTCGGCACATCCCGAACGTTACGAGGCCAAGCTCCGCCGCCTCATCGGCATCCTCCGCAAGGAGCTCGGCAACCCCGCGCTGCCGGTGGTCTTCGGCGAGATCGCCCACTGGAACTGGACGCGGCGCGCGGAGGGCACCGAACCTTTCAACACCATGCTCCGCGGCCTGCGCATCCCGCACACGGCCTGCGTCACGGCCGAGGGGCTCGAACCGATGAAGGACGAGACCGATCCGCATTTCTCAGCCCCGAGTCAGCGCGAACTGGGACGCCGCTATGCCGAAGCCCTGCTGAAACTCCAATAAAAACAATATCCTAACCTACTCATGTAATGAACAAACTTTTCAGACCCTTTCTTTTCGCGGCCGGATGCCTCGCGGCGGCCGCAGCCTGCACCGACGACACGACCGGCGGCGAACCCTCCGGAAAACCCGGTCACGGCGACAAACCCGAATACAGCTACACGGCGGTCGAATACCGCAAAATCCAAAGCGGCAGCTTCAAGGAGTGGACCACGGCCGACGCCGCGGAGACCCGCACGATCCAGGGCATGAACTGGTTTTCACCGGTGGACGGCCATGTCGAAACGGCATGGGGTGGACGCCTCGACTACACGGAGGCGACCTCCGTGACGGGCACCGAAGGCTACTTCCGCGTGGGCAAGGCCGACGGACGCTGGTATTTCCTCGATCCGGACGGCGGCGCCGTCATCCTGCGCGGCACGCAGCACGTGCGTCCCGGCGCCTCGGCCGAGCATACGGCGGCATTCAACAGCAAATTCGGCGGCAACGCCAAGTGGAGCGCCGAGACGGGCGCGATGCTCGCCTCCTACGGTTTCAACTACATCTCCTACGGTTCGAACCGCATCGAGCGCTTCCCGGACGACATGCGCGAGGGGCTGCTCCTGCCCGGCAGCCGCAAGATGGCCTATGCCGAGAACCTCTACCTGCTGCGCACCTTCATGTGGGACATGACCGCCAACCTCGGCTACGCCTTCGAGGACGGCACCTACAACCGCCTCGTACTGGCCTTCGAGCCCACGTTCCAGAGCTATGTCGAGAACCTCGCCCGCGAGAAATGCGCCCTGTTCGCCGGGGACAAACATTTCGTCGGCTACTACCTCGACAACGAACTGCCCTTCGTGGCCTACGAGAACGCCGACGCCGTGAAAGGCATCGAGCTGAAGCATTTCCTCGCCCTGCCCGACCGGTACAAGGGCGCCCGGGATTTCGCCGAAGCCTTTATGAAGCAGGAGGGCATCGCCTCGGCGGACGCCATCACCAAGGCCAACCGCGAAAAATTCCGCTCGGCCGTCGCCGACCACTATTTCAAGGTCACGAGCGAGGCCGTCCGCAAGGCCGACCCGCAGCACCTGATCCTCGGATCGCGCCTCCACGACTGGAGCAAGTACACGCAGGGCATCGTCGAAGCCTGCTCGCGCTACTGCGACGTGGTGTCGCTCAACTACTATGCCCGCTGGCAGCCCGAACCCGACTTCATGGCCAACCTCGCCGCGTGGTGCGGCAACAAACCCTTCATCGTCACGGAGTTCTACGTCAAAGGCGCCGACGCCAACTACAAGGGCCGCGCCTATACGAACACCGACGGCGGCGGATGGCTCGTGCGCACGCAGAAAAACCGCGGCGAATTCTACCAGAACTTCTGCCTGCGGCTGCTCGAGACGCGCAACTGCGCCGGATGGATGCATTTCGAATACAACGACGGCTACGGCAACGGGACGGATTCGAACAAGGGCCTCGTGTCGGTGGAGTACAGCCCCTATACCGACTACCTGGCCCTGGCCAGGGAGCTCCACACCAACCTCTACCGGCTGGCTTCCTACTACGACCCGGAGCAGTAGACGCCCCGGCCTGCGGAAAATGCGCCGACCGGAATCCCGCGGAAACCCCGCCGGATTCCGGTTAGCGTAATTCCGGACCTAACACCGCCGCCCCGTAATCGCCCCTCAGTCTTTCTGGCAGGCACTTTGCAGCGGCATAGTTAGCGTATAAAAGACGATAAGTTTGGATTATCCCCCGCGAATGGGTAATTTTACCATCGTAACCTGAACCCGCAACCATGTCTATTCAGATGAATCAATCGCTGTCGGTCGACTGTGCCGTCTTCGGTTTCAACGGGAAATCGCTCAAGGTGCTGCTCATCGAACGGCGCTACTACAAGCCGGACACCCGCCTCGACAAACTCAAACTGCCGGGAGCCATGATCCTCGACAACGAGACGCTGCCCGAAGCCGCCTACCGCATCCTCGAAGAGGCCACGGGACTCAGAAACGTCTACCTGAAACAGATGGACATCTTCTCCGACCCCAAGCGTGTGGCCGGCGAAGAGCTGGAGTGGATCAACCGCTACCACGGCATCCAGACCGACCGCGTAGTCACCGTCGGCTATTATGCGCTGGTGAAGCTCGACAGCCGCACCATCACTTACACCACGGCCAAAGGGGCCCAGTGGGTCGATGTGGATTCGATTCAGCGGCTGGCGATGGACCACAAGGCGATCCTTTCGGCGGCCCTCACGGTGCTGTGCCGTGAGATGCTGCAGTCGCCGGTGGCTTTCGAGCTGCTGCCGCGCAAATTCACGATCCGGGCCCTGCAGAACCTCTACAGCGCCGTGCTGGGCATCGACATCGACAACCGCAATTTCCGCAAGAAAATCCTCGCCTCGGGGTTCCTGACCCCCACCGCCGAAAAGGAGCAGGGCGTGGCCCACAAACCCGCACAGTACTACACCTTCAACAAAAACGCCTACAAAAAGGCCCTGAAAGACAAGCTCAAGCTGGGATTTATAAATAACTGGAGGTATTAATTCGATTATGTACAGCATCCCGCTTTCGACCGCCGCTGTCGCCGCCTGTGGCGGCGTATACAAGTCCGACCCACCGCCTCAGGCAGGGACTTAGTGCTGCTTTGCAGCAAAATCGGCGCTTCGGACGGTTTCGATAATTTCCACATAACAAATACAAAATGAAAACTTTAGGCATAGATATAGGTTCGTCATCGGTGAAAGTCTCGTTACTGGACGTTCCGACGGGCGAATGCGTGGCCTCGGCCACCAACCCCGCGGCGGAGATGCCCATCGACGCCCCGCAGGCCGGCTGGGCCGAGCAGGACCCCGAAATGTGGTGGCACTACGTCCGTGAGGGCATCCGGCAGATCGCCGTGAAACACCCCATGCGCGAGGTCGCCGCCATCGGCATCACCTACCAGATGCACGGACTCGTGGCGCTCTCCGAAGAGGGCGAACCGCTGCGTAAATCGATCATCTGGTGCGACTCGCGGGCCGTCGGCCTCGGCGCCGAGGCCCTCGAAGGCATCGGCCGGGAATTCTGCCTGGAGCACGCCCTCAATTCCCCGGGCAATTTCACCGCCTCGAAGCTGGCGTGGGTCAAACGCAACGAGCCCGAAACCTTTGCGAAAATCCACAAATTCATGCTCCCGGGCGACTACATCGCCTACCGCCTCTCGGGGCGGATGTCCACCTCCGTCAGCGGTCTCTCGGAGCAGATACTCTGGGATTTCAGGGAGGAGCGCCGCGCGGATTTCGTGGCCGACTGGTACGGCATCCCGCAGGCGATGATCCCCGACGCCGACGTTTCGATAGGCATCCAGTCGCACACCGACGCCGCAACGGAGCGCGAGCTGGGCATCGCGGCCGGCACGCCCATCTCCTACCGCGCGGGCGACCAGCCCAACAACGCCTTTTCGCTCAACGTCATGGAGGCGGGCGAGATCGCCGCGACGGGCGGCACGAGCGGCGTGGTCTACGGCGTCGTGGATACCCCGAAGGCCGATCCGCTGTCGCGCGTGAACACCTTCGTCCACGTCAACCACACGCCCGAACGGCCCCGTTACGGCATCCTGCTCTGCATCAACGGCACGGGCATCATGAACTCCTGGATGCGCCGCAACGTCACGCAACAGACGATGGACTATGCCGCGATGAACCGCCTGGCCGCAAGCGTCCCGGCGGGGTCCGAGGGGCTGCTGGTCGTCCCGTTCGGCAACGGGGCCGAGCGGGTGCTCGGAAACCGTTACACGGGGGCCGGGATCGTCAACATCGACCTCAACCGCCACACCACGGCGCATATCCTCCGCGCCACGCAGGAGGGCATCGCCTACTCGTTCCGCTACGGCATCGACATCATGCGCGGGCTGGGGCTCTCGCCCGACGTCATCCGCGCCGGGCAGGCCAACCTGTTTCTCTCGCCGCTGTTCCGGCAGACGCTGGCCACGCTCACCGGGGCCCGCATCGAGCTGTTCAACACCGACGGGGCGCTGGGCGCGGCACGCGGCGCGGCGCTGGGAGCCGGACTTTACAAGACGCGCGAAGAGGTATTCGCCTCGCTCCGGCAGCTGGAGGTCGTGGAGCCCGCCGAGGCCGACCGCGAGGCCCTCGAAGCGGGATACCGCGCATGGGTGGCAGAGATAGAATCGAAACTCAACAAATAAATCAACTTAAAAAATCAACGAAATCATGGCAGCAACAAACTACTTTCCCTCGGTGGAAAAGATCAAATTCGAAGGCAAGGATTCGAAAAACCCGATGGCCTTCCGCTACTACGATCCCGAAAAGGTCGTGAAGGGCAAAAAGATGAAGGACTGGTTCAAATTCTCGATGGCGTGGTGGCACACCCTCTGCGCCGAGGGCGGCGACCAGTTCGGCGGCGGCACCAAGACCTTCCCGTGGAACAGCGAGGCATGCCCCGTCGCACGCGCCAAGGCCAAGATGGACGCCGGATTCGAATTCATGCAGAAAATGGGCATCGAGTACTACTGCTTCCACGACGTGGACCTCGTGGACGAGGCCGCGACCATCGAAGAGTATGAGAAGAACCTCCGCGAGATCGTCGCCTATGCCAAGCAGAAGCAGGCCGAAACCGGCATCAAACTGCTGTGGGGCACGGCCAACGTCTTCGGACACGCCCGCTACATGAACGGCGCCTCGACCAACCCCGACTTCGACGCCGCGGCCCGCGCCATGCTGCAAATCAAGAACGCCATCGACGCCACAATCGAGCTGGGCGGCGAGAACTACGTCTTCTGGGGCGGCCGCGAGGGTTACATGTCGCTGCTGAACACCGACATGAAGCGCGAAAAGGAGCACATGGCCATGATGCTCCGCATGGCCCGCGACTACGCCCGTTCGAAGGGCTTCAAGGGCAATTTCCTGATCGAGCCCAAGCCGATGGAGCCGATGAAGCACCAGTACGACGTAGACACGGAGACCGTGATCGGGTTCCTGCGTGCCCACGGTCTCGACAAGGATTTCAAGGTCAATATCGAGGTCAACCACGCCACGCTCGCCGGACACACCTTCGAGCACGAGCTCCAGTGCGCCGTGGATGCCGGCATGCTGGGTTCGATCGACGCCAACCGCGGCGACTACCAGAACGGCTGGGACACCGACCAGTTCCCGATCGACCTCTACGAGATGGTGCAGGCCATGATGGTCATCGTCCGCGGCGGCGGCCTCCAGGGCGGCGGCACGAATTTCGACGCCAAGACCCGCCGCAACTCCACGGACCTCGAGGACATTTTCATCGCACACATCGCCGCGATGGACATCATGGCCCGGGCGCTGCTGATTGCCGCCGAGATTCTCGACGACTCGCCCTACTGCAAGATGCTCGCCGAGCGTTACGCCTCCTACGACAAGGGCGAGGGCAAAGCCTTCGAAGAGGGCAAGCTCACGCTCGAGCAGGTCACCGACTACGCCCGCAAGCACGAACCCGCACAGCAGAGCGGCAAGCAGGAGCTCTACGAAGCGATCGTGAATATGTATATCTAAACGCGGCCCCGCGTTTGCAATTCCGACTCCGCAGGCCAAGCCCCTCCCTCGGGAGGGGTTTGGGGTGGGGTCAGACTTGTAAACGACGCCGAAGGCGGCGACTACGACCGACCGGAGCAGGGGACCACGCTAAAAAATAAAACAACAACCTGATGACTACTTCAAACCAACAAACCGGCAGCCGCGCCTATCTTTTCTCCATCGTTCTGGTGGCGATCATCGGCGGACTGCTCTTCGGTTACGACACGGCCGTCGTGTCGGGCGCCGAACAGGCGCTCGACCAGTTCTTCCGGAGCGCCGCAGATTTCACCTACACGTCGTGGATGCACGGATTCACCGCCTCGAGCGCCCTGATCGGCTGCGTCATCGGCGGCGCCCTGTCGGGCCTGCTGGCCTCGCGATTCGGACGCAAACGCTCGCTCATCATGGCTGCGGTGCTCTTCTTCGTCTCGGCCGTCGGCTCGTGGTGGCCCGAAAGCGGCATCCTGCCCTACGGCGAGGCTTCGTTCCCGCTGCTGGTGTCATTCAACATCTACCGCGTCATCGGCGGCATCGGCGTCGGACTGGCCTCGGCCGTCTGTCCGATGTACATCGCCGAAATCTCCCCGGCGAAAATCCGCGGCACGCTCGTCTCGTGCAACCAGTTCGCCATCATCTTCGGCATGCTGGTCGTCTATTTCGTCAACTACCTGATCCGCAACCACCTCGGCGACACGGGCGAAGCCATTCAGGCCGCCATGGTCCAAATCGGCTGGCGGCGGATGTTCCTCTCGGAGGCCTTCCCGGCAGGCGCCTTTTTCCTGCTGATTATGCTCGTCCCCGAGACCCCGCGGTTCCTCGCCCTGAGGGGCAACGACGCCAAAGCCTTCTCGGTGCTCGAACGCATCAACGGCACGGCCGAGGCCCGCTCGATCCTCGACGACATCAAGTCCACGGTGCACGAGAAGCGCGAAAAACTATTCGCCTACGGCACCGCCGTAATTCTGATAGGCATCCTGCTGTCATTCTTCCAGCAGGCCATCGGCATCAACGTCGTGCTCTACTACGCGCCGCGCATCTTCGAGACGATGGGCGCTTCAGGCGACGTGTCGATGATTCAGACCGTCGTCATGGGCATCGTCAACATCATCTTCACCGTCGTGGCGATCTTCACCGTCGACAAGGTGGGCCGCAAACCGCTGCTCATCATCGGCTCGGCGGGCATGATGATCGGCATGGCCGCCCTCGCGGCGCTGTCGTTCACCGACACCATCGGACTGGCGGCGCTCATCTTCATCATCCTCTACACCGCATCGTTCATGATGTCGTGGGGGCCGATCTGCTGGGTGCTCATCTCGGAGATATTCCCCAACACCATCCGTTCGCAGGCCGTGGCCATCGCCGTGGCGGCGCAGTGGATTTCGAATTTCCTTGTGTCGGCGACCTTCCCGTCGCTGAGCGCCTGGAGCGTCGGCGGCACCTACTGCATCTACGCCCTGATGTCGCTGCTGTCGGCGGTCTTCGTCTGGCGGTGGGTTCCCGAGACCAAGGGAAAGACCCTCGAGGAGATGTCCACCCTGTGGAAGAAGAACAAGAGCCGGTAAACAGAACAATTACACAATTACAGCCGTTACAAGAGTGAGTGCCCTATGTAACGGCTGTAATTATGTAACTATGTAAGTCCGGGAGGGGCAATCAGATTGCCACGGCATCTGCGATGCCTCGCAATGACAGGGAAGGCGTAGAACCAGATAGAAAGCGTTCCGGCAGACCGTCGCCCCCTAAAACCCGCCTCTTAGGCGGGCCTCGCAATGACGGGGAAGGCGCAGAACCGAGTAGAGAGCGTTCCGGCAGACCGCCGCCCCCTAAAACCCGCTTCTTAAGCGGGCTTCTTAAGCCGGGGGTTAACCTAATTTCATGACGTCGTCGATGCCCATGTCCTTGTAGGTGGATTCGAGCTCCTCGCCGCGGTCCGAAATGACCAGCAGTTTGTCGCCCAGCTTCAATTCCGTCTTGCCCTGCGGCACGAAATACTCCCCCTCGCGGCAGACCATCATCACCAGCGTATTCTCGGGCAGGGTGATGTCCTTGAGCGTGTGCCCGGTGTCGAGCATCGACTCGTTGACCTCGACCTCCGTGAGCACCGATTTCATATCCTCGTGAATGTCGACGCTGAAGGCCGACTCCCGCTCCTCGTAGGCCAGTCCCAGCATATTGGCCATGCCGCTCACCGTAGTGCCCTGCACCAGGAGCGAGATGATCGTCGACAGAAAGACCACGTTGAACAACAGTTCGGCCTGCTCGACGTTCGCCATCATCGGGTAGATGGCGAAGAGAATCGGCACGGCCCCGCGCAGGCCCACCCACGAGATATAGAGCCGCGCCTTGGTGGTGAAGCGCCGGAAAGGCAGCAGGCACGCGAAGACCGTGACGGGACGCGCCACTAAGATCATGAACGCACCGACGGCACCTCCCAGAATCAGCACTTCGGGACGGAACAACTCGTCGCTGTTGACGAACAGTCCCAGCGTGAGGAACATCACGATCTGCATCAGCCACGTGAAACCGTCGAAAAAGACCGTCAGCGACCGTTTCTGCGTCAGTTTGTAGTTGCCCACGACCAGACCCGCCAGGTAGACGGCCAGATAGCCGTTGCCCTTGATCAGGTCGGTGAAGGCAAAGGCGAAGAAGATGAAAGCCAGCAGCAGCACCGAATAGAGCGAATGGTTGGCGAGGTTGATCTTGTTGATGGTCCACACCGCCAGCCGGCCGATCAGGTAGCCCGACAGGGCTCCGACGACCATCTGGACCACGAAATAGACGATGCTCATGCCCATGCCGACATCGCCCGAGGAGTTCGTCACCACGCCGATCAGCAGAATCGTGAGCATGTAGGCCATCGGGTCGTTCGAGCCGCTCTCCAGCTCCAGCAGCGGACGCAGGTGCTGTTTGAGTCCCTGTTTCTTGCTTCGCAGGATGGAGAACACCGACGCGGAGTCGGTCGAAGACATCGTGGAGGCGAGCAGCAGGGCCAGCGGGAAGGATATTTCCAGTCCGATCCACGGCGCGATGAGCCAGACGAATCCCGCCAGCACCGCGGCCGTCATCACCACCCCCACCGTGGCCAGCACGACGCCGGGTCCGATGATGGGTTTTATCTCCTGGAACGAGGTGTCCATACCTCCCGTGAAAAGGATGATACAGAGGGCTATCATCCCCACGAACTGCGTCATCTCGACCGAGCGGAACGATATGAAATTCAATCCGAACAACATACCCACTCCCAGGAAGAGCAGCAACGCCGGGGCGCCGAAACGATAGGCGACCTTACCGGCCATCACCGCCACGAAGAGCAGCAAAGCACCGACCAACACTACATTTTCACCACTGATGTCTATCATTCTATATCTTTAGTTTTTAGCTGTTTGCAGCTCCTGCCGGTCCATGATGCGCAGCTCGGTCAGCGGCCGGTACTCCAGGTCGGTGTACTCGAACGCCTGCATGGCCGCAAAACGGTTGTCGGGCGTCCGGTAGACGGCCACGGAGACCGCGGGCACCTGCGCATGGGGCAGTACGAAAAGCCGCCCCGCGTCGCCCTGCGCAATGCACTCCCGGACCTCGGAAGCCAGTTTGCGCTCGAAATAAAGCTCTTCGTAACGCAGGTAACTGCGTCCCGAACGGTAATAAGGCGCCCCTTCGGCGCTGAAAAACCGAGCCGCAAGGAGTATCATCCCCGCCAGCGCCAGCGACCCGCCGAGGAACACCAGCGCCGAGCGCATGTTGTTCGACAGCCCCGTGCCGTACATATAATTCAGAACCAGCATCGCCACGCCGGCTGCGAACAGCACGGCGGGAACCAAAAGGGATTTGCGGCGACGAACCACGACCTCCCCGGGCAAGGCGTACATCGCCTCGCAAATTTTAATCTTATCCATATCGATTTCATTATCAAACGTTTGTATTTCAGTCAGAGAAACAGCGTCCCAGCGGGGGAAACCGTTCGGGAAACACAAAAACGCTAAATAATGAGCCGGCGCAGCCGGTAGACATAGTAGTCCACGGCATGCGGGCCGACGGAAAGATCATTGGATTTGTACGTCGAAATAAGTTTGGCAACTCCCGTGCCGCCGCACGACGCGACGCAACGCAATGCAGCACGCGCGGCCCCTTGCAGGCCGCCGCGCTGGAACATGGGTGCGGCCGGGGAGGCTTCCGCCTCCCGGAGAACACGGGGTTGGTTCAGGTCCGAATTGCAGATGCGCTCGCACTGCCACTGGTCGGCGGGCGCGTTGCCGACCGATAAAACCGCCGTGCGAACCGTCTGTGCGGCATGTGCGGTGCTCCGGCCCTCCGAAAAGAGCAGGCTGCCTGCCAAAGCCAGCAATATGATGAGCAGTTTACGCATACGACGAATAGAATCCGGTCAGATGCAAAGTTACATTTTTTCCCGGAGAAATCCGCACCCGGGCCGAAATTGTTGATAAAAAAGGCAAAACCGGACAGAAGCCGGGGTTCAGGGGCGGCAGCAGGTCATTCCGAGCGAACGAACGTGAGCGTGGGAATCCGAGGGTTACGTTGTAAGGCCACGACGTCCAGTCAGATTGCCACGGCATCTGCAATGCCTCGCAATGACGGGAAAGGCGCAGAACCGGATGGAGAGCGTCCCGAAGTAACCGTCGCCCCTAAAACCCGCCTCTTAGGCGGGCAATGCCTCGCAATGACAGCGAAGGCGCAGAACCGGATGGAGAGCGTTCTGAAGTAACCGTCGCCCCCTAAAACCCGCTTCTTAAGCGGGCGGGCGAGGGGTTATTGGGGGATGAAGATGTAGGTGATTGTGCCGGTCTGCTTGGCGGGAGCCGCCTGGTCGATGTTGAACAGCGAACTGCGGGCCGCCCGCAGGGCCGATTCGCGCATACACTCGTCACCGCCCTCGGTGACACGCGCCCCGACGACCTTCCCTGCCCGGTCCACCGTGACCGAAACCACCACATCGCCGCCGCCTTCGCACTGATAGGCCGGAACCTCCAGCCAGCGCGACGTGCGCACCGGATTCGTCAACGAAAACGACACCGTCACCCGCCCCTTGACCTTGCGGTCCTGATGCTCCGAACCGTCCTCCTTACCGCGGCGTTCGCGGATCGCACGTTCCTCGGCCAGCCCCTGCTCGTAAGCCTCGCGGTTGGCCTGCATCCGCGCCTCGGCCTCGGCAGCCGCCTTGTTCAGCTCCGCGGCGTTGGTCCCGCGGTCGTCGCGGAGTTTTTCGTTGAGGGCATTCTCGTTCGACGCCTGGTTGCGGATGCTCCGCCAGTCGATCTCCTCCTGCGCCTGACGCTCGCGCACCTCGCGCTCGAGCCGCGCCTTCTCCTGCTCCAGTTCGGCCAGCGACTGCAGGTCGATGTACATCCCCTGCTGGTGGGAGCGGGCCCCGACGACAATCTTCGACGACACGAAGACAATCATCAGCACCAGATAGGCTATCAGCGTGACGCACAACCCGATACGATGGTCGTAAGCCCACGTTCCGGCATCCTCCCTGCGGTTGTCGAAAGGGAGTCGGATTCGGGGCCGGCGGGGGGCCTGGGGTTTGCTGTCGCGCGGATTCTCGGTCATTGCTGTCGTTCGGAATTTTGAGCAAAAATAGGGCTTTTTACCGAAATTTTAATATCTTTTTAGAAAATAAACTGCACCTCGGCAATCCCGAATAAATTTGGTATTGCGCTCGACTTGTATTATCTTTGCGCGAAATATACAAGAAACTCCGCTTATGTCTACCAAACAACAAACGCTGAAGGCTCCGATCTCGTTCTCGGGCAAGGGCCTTCATTCGGGCGTGAAAGTAACCATGACCGTCAATCCCGCCGAAGCCGGCACCGGCATCGTATTCCGCCGCACCGATATCGAAGGACAGCCCCTGATCCCCGCCTTGTGCGACCATGTCGTGGATACCTCGCGCGGCACGACCATCGAAGCCGGCGGACACCGCGTCTCGACCATCGAACACATCATGTCGGCGCTCTGGACGCTGGGCGTGGACAACGCCGTGATCGACATCGACGCCGCCGAAACCCCCATCATGGACGGATCGGCCTGCGCCTATGCCCGGGCCGTGGCCGAAACGGGACTGGTGGACCAGGACGCCGAGCGCACGTTCTACCATGTGACCGAAAAGATGGTCTACACGATTCCCGAGAAGGGCGTGGCGATCATCCTCTACCCCGACGACGAATTCTCGGTCTCGGTGCACGTGGACTACAACTCGAAGGTCATCGGCAACCAATACGCCACGTTTAACCCCGGCGACAATTTCACGGATAAGATCGCACCCTGCCGCACGTTCGTCTTCCTGCACGAACTGGAGCCGCTGATGAAGATGAACCTTATCAAGGGCGGCGACCTTGACAACGCCATCGTGGTGGTCGAAAACCCCGTTCCCGATGAACAGCTGGAACACCTGAAGAAAATCTTCAACAAACCCGACATCGAAATCAAGGCGGGTTATCTCAACAACCTCGAACTGCGCTGCAACAACGAGCTGGCGCGTCACAAACTGCTGGACCTGCTGGGCGATTTCGCCCTGCTGGGCGTGCGTATCAAAGGCCGCGTCTGGGCCACCCGCCCGGGGCATTTCGCCAACACGGAGTTCATGAAGCAGCTCAAACACGCCATCCGCAAGGCCGGCGAGAAACCCCGCTACACCTACGACTGCCGCAAACCGGCGCTGTACGACATCAACGACATCCGCAAGATGCTGCCCCACCGTCCGCCGTTCCTGCTGGTCGACCGCATCTTCCACCGCGACGCGACCGACGTGGCGGGCATCAAGAACGTGACGATGAACGAACCCTTCTTCGTGGGCCATTTCCCCGAGGAGCCGGTGATGCCGGGCGTGCTGATCGTCGAGGCGATGGCGCAGTGCAGCGGCATCCTGGTGCTGGGCGGCGTGGAGGACCCCGAGAACTACTCGACGTATTTCATGAAGATCGACGGCGTGAAATTCAAGCGCAAGGTCGTGCCGGGCGACACGCTGCAGTTCGAAATCCACCTGCTGGAACCCATCCGCCGCGGCGTCGCCGTGGTCGAGGGCAAGGCGTTCGTCGGCGAGACGCTCGCCTGCGAAGCCGTGATGATGGCCCAGGTAGTCAAAAACAAAAAGTAAGACATGATAAGCAACCTTGCCTACATCCACCCCGATGCGAAAATCGGGGCGAATGCCACGGTAGAGCCCTTCGCCTATATCGCCGGCGACGTGGTAATCGGCGACGACTGCTGGATCGGCCCGGGGGCCGTCATCCACGACGGCGCCCGCATCGGCAACCGCTGCCGCATCCATACCGCCGCGTCGGTCTCGTGCCTGCCGCAGGACCTGAAATTCGCCGGTGAGACCACCACCTGCGAGATCGGCGACGACAACGATATCCGCGAATACGTGACCGTCAGCCGCGGAACGGCCTCGACCGGCACCACCCGCATCGGCTCGAACAACCTGCTGATGGCCTACGTCCATGTGGGCCACGACTGCGTCATCGGCAGCAACTGCGTGATCGCCAACCGCGTATCGCTCGCGGGCGAGGTTCACGTCGGCGACTGGGTGGTTATCGGAGGCCATGCCGCCGTACACCAGTGGACGCACATCGGAGCCCATGCGATGGTTCAGGGCGGGGCGCTGCTGGGTCAGGACCTTCCGCCCTACGTCATCGTGCGCAACGACACGCTGCGTTTCGCGGGAATCAACAAAATCGGGCTTTCGCGCCGCGGCTTCGCGCCCGAGCGCATCGCCGAGATTCACGACGCCTGCCGCATCCTGTTCCAGAGCGGCCTGAACTACCTGAACGGCTGCGACGAGGTCGAGCGGCAGGTTCCGCAAAGTCCCGAGCGCGATTACCTGATCGCTTTCATCCGCGAATCGAAGCGCGGGATTATCAAACCCTACGAATCCAACAAGTGCAAAGAGGAGTAAATTTTGCATATAAATATTGGTATATCGAAAATTATCACTATATTTGCGTGTCGAAAGACAACGTGGAGGAGGTAAGGGGACGGGAGTCCCCTTATTTTATACCTATTACCTGACTATGATAGATACCAAAAAGATAGTTGAAGCCGTCACCCGAAAGCTGGAAGGCACGGACCTGTTCGTGGTGGAGTGCACCTCGACGCCGGGCAACGAAATCGAACTGACGATCGACAGCGACACGTCGGTGGGCATCGACGCCTGCGCGGAGCTGAGCCGCGCCGTGGAGGCGGAGCTCGACCGCGAGGAGGAGGATTTTTCGCTGACGGTGATGTCGGCCGGCATCGGCTCGGAGCTCCGCACCCTGCGCCAGTACCGCAAGCTCGTCGGCCGTTCGGTGGAGGTGCTGCTCACGAGCGGCGTCAAAATACTGGCCAAGCTGGACGAGGTGTCGGAAAACGACATCACCCTCTCCTACGAGGAGAAACAGTCCGTCGAGGGCAAAAAGAAGAAGCAGCTGGTGACAGTCACCCGCCCCTACCCTTTCGCCGAGATCAAGTCGACGAAAGAGTGGCTGGATTTCAAATAGGACAAAACTAAAAAACAAGATAACGACACAATGGACAATCTCAATCTCATCAGCAACTTTGCCGAGTTCAAAGAGCTGAAGAACATCGACAAATCGACGATGATCGGCGTATTGGAGGACGTCTTCCGCCATGCGTTGCAGAAGCAGTATGAAACGGACGAGAATTTCGATGTCATCATCAACCCCGAGAAGGGCGACCTCGAAATCTGGCGCAACCGCACGGTCGTCGAGGACGGCGCCGTCGAGGACCCCAACACGCAGATAGCCGTGTCGGAGGTGAAGGCCATCGACCCGACCTACGAAATCGGCGACGACTATGCCGATGAGATTAAACTGCAGTCGTTCGGACGCCGGGCGGTGCTGTCGCTGCGCCAGAACCTCGCGTCGCGCATCCTCGACCTGGAGAAAGCCAGCCTCTACGAGAAATATTCGGAGAAGGTCGGCGACATCGTCACGGGCGAGGTTTACCAGGTTTGGAAAAAGGAGGTGCTGATTCTCGACGACGAGGAGAACGAGCTGATTCTCCCGAAAGCCGAGCAGATTCCCAACGATTTCTACCGCAAGGGCGACACCATCAAGGCGATTGTCAAGTCGGTGGAGATGAACAACAACCAGCCGCGCATCATCCTGTCGCGCACGGCCAACCAGTTCCTCGAGCGGCTGTTCGAGCAGGAGGTTCCCGAGATTTTCGACGGACTGATCACCATCAAGAAGATCGTCCGCATCCCGGGCGAACGCGCCAAGGTCGCCGTGGAGTCCTACGACGAGCGTATCGACCCGGTGGGCGCCTGCGTCGGCATGAAGGGTTCGCGTATCTACTCGATTGTCAAGGAGCTGCGCAACGAGAACATCGACGTGGTGAACTACACGGCCAACCCGTCGCTGATGATCCAGCGTTCGCTCAACCCCGCCAAGGTTTCGTCGATCACCATCGACGAGGAGAAGATGACCGCAGCGGTCTACCTCAAGCCCGACCAGGTGTCGCTGGCCATCGGCAAGGGAGGTCTCAACATCCGCCTGTCGAAGATGCTCACGGGTTACGACATCGACGTTTACCGCGAGGTCGAGGAGGAAGACGTGGCGCTGACGGAGTTCGCCGACGAGATCGACGGATGGATCATCGACGCCCTGAAGACCGCCGGCTGCGACACCGCCAAGAGCGTGCTGGAGCTGTCCGTGGAGGAGGTTGCCGCCCGCGCCGACCTCGAGATGGAGCAGGCGCAGAAGGTCGTCGAAATCCTGAAGGCCGAGTTCGAATAATCCAAACCGCAAAAAAGAGACACAGAGAAAATATGGGTAACGAAAGAAAATTAAGGCTCATTCAGGTTGCAAAGGAGTTCAACGTCGGTCTGAACACGATCACGGATTTCCTGCAGAAGAAGGGCATCAAGAGCGACGGATCGCCCAACACGTTGGTCGATTCGGACACTTATGCCGTTCTGGAGAAGGAGTTCGGAGCGAACCGCAGCGCCGCCAGCGCACGCAACTCGATCCGTGAACGCATCTCCCTGAAGCAGACGACCATTACCCTCGAAGAAGCCAAAAAGCAGGAGCGCGAGGAAGAGAAAGAGGTTGTCATCAAAAGCAATGTCATCAGTGTGAAGGACGAAATTCAGCAGCCGAAATTCCTCGGCAAGATCGATCTTTCGCCCAAACCCAAAGCCGCTCCGGCGCCCGCTCCGAAAGAGGAGGCCCCGAAGGCTCCCGAAGCCCCGAAACCCGCAGCTCCGGCGCCTGCCCCAGCTCCCGCCGAGGTGAAGGCCGCAGCGCCCGCCCCGGCTCCGCAGCCCAAAGCGGAGGAGGCCCCGAAGGCCCCCGAAGCGCCGAAACCCGCAGCTCCGGCACCCGCCCCGGCTCCCGTCGAGGTGAAGGCCGCAGCGCCCGCCCCGGCCCCGCAGCCCAAGGCAGAGGAGGCCCCGAAGGCCCCCGAAACGCCGAAACCCGCAGCTCCGGCACCCGCCCCGGCATCGGCTCCGGCATCGGCTCCGGCTCTCACGGCCGCCCCGGCTGCGGAAGCCCCGAAACCCGAGGCTCCGAAAGACAACATTTTCCGCCCGGAGACCGTGACCCTCACGAGTCCGCAGGTGCTCGGCACGATGGACGTGTCGGGCTTCGTGGCCGGCGGCAAGCACAAGCGCAAGCGTCTGCAGAAGGAGAAGGTCGACGTCAGCAAGGCCCCGAAGGGCAATGCACAGGGCGGCGGCAACAACCGGCAGGGTCAGGGAGGTCCCGGCGGCCAGAACAACCGTCCGGGCGGCCCGGGCCAGAACCGCAACGGACAGGGCGGCCAGAACAACCAGCCCCGTCCGGGCGAAGGACGCCGCAACAAAGGCAAGAACGCTCCCAAACCGATCGTGCGCCCCGAGGTGAGCGACGAGGAGGTTTCGAAGCAGGTAAAGGACACCCTGGCGCGGCTGACGGCCAAGGGCGCCAAGAGCAAGAGCTCGAAATACCGCAAGGACAAGCGCGACGCCGTGGCCGAGCGCATGAACGAGGAGTTCGAACGCGAGGAGATGGAGCGTTCGACGCTCAAAGTCACGGAATTCGTGACGGTCAGCGAGTTGGCGACGATGATGAACGTCTCGCCGACGGAGGTCATCATGGCCTGCATGAACCTGGGCCTGATGGTGTCTATCAACCAGCGTCTCGACGCCGAGGCCCTGGTGGTGGTCGCCGAAGAGTTCGGTTACAAAATCGAATTCGTGTCGGCCGAAATCCAGGAGGCCATCGCCGACGAGGACGAGGACAAGGAGGAAGACCTCGTGCCGCGTCCGCCGATCGTTACCGTGATGGGTCACGTCGACCACGGTAAGACCTCGCTGCTGGACAACATCCGCAAAACCAACGTCATCGAGGGCGAGGCCGGCGGTATCACGCAGCACATCGGTGCCTACAGCGTGGTGCTCAACGGACAGAAAATCACGTTCCTCGACACCCCGGGCCACGAAGCTTTCACGGCCATGCGTGCCCGCGGCGCGGCCGTTACGGACGTTGCGATCATCATCGTGGCAGCCGACGACAGCGTCATGCCGCAGACCATCGAGGCGATCAACCACGCGCAGGCCGCCGGCGTGCCGATGGTCTTCGCCATCAACAAAATCGACAAACCCAGCGCCAACCCCGACCACATCAAGGAGCAGCTCTCGCAGATGAACTACCTCGTGGAGTCGTGGGGCGGCAAGTATCAGGATCAGGAGGTTTCGGCCAAGAAGGGCCTGAACCTCGACAAACTGCTCGAGAAGGTGCTGCTGGAGGCCGAGATGCTCGACCTGAAGGCCAACCCCAACAAGAAGGCGCAGGGCACGGTGATCGAGTCGACGCTCGACAAGGGCCGTGGCTACGTTTCGACCATTCTGGTGCAAAGCGGTACGCTGCACGTCGGCGACGTGATCCTCTCGGGGACCTACACGGGCCGCGTGAAGGCCATGTTCAACGAGAACGGCAAGAAGGTCGAAGAGGCAGGGCCCTCGACGCCCGTGCAGGTGCTGGGTCTCAACGGCGCCCCGCAGGCCGGCGACACGTTCAACGTCATGGAGGACGACCGCTCGGCACGCGAAATCGCCAACAAGCGCGAGCAGCTGCAGCGCATGCAGGGCATCATGACCCAGAAGCACGTGACGCTCGACGAGATCGGACGCCGCATCGCCATCGGTTCGTTCAAGGAGTTGAACATCATCGTCAAGGGCGACGTGGACGGTTCGATCGAGGCCATGTCGGGATCGCTCATCAAGCTCTCGAAGGAGACCGTGCAGGTCAACGTCATCCACGCCGCCGTGGGTCAGATTTCCGAATCCGACGTGCTGCTGGCCGCCGCTTCGAACGCCATCATCGTCGGTTTCCAGGTGCGCCCGTCGGCTTCGGCCCGCAGGCTGGCCGAGAAGGAGGAGATCGAAATCCGCCTCTACTCGATCATCTACGACGCCATCAACGACATCAAGGACGCCATCGAGGGTATGCTGGAACCGGTGATGAAGGAGGAGATCGTGGCTTCGGTCGAGGTGCTCGAGATCTTCAAGATCACGAAGGTCGGCACCGTGGCCGGATGTATCGTCCGCGAAGGCAAGCTGCAGCGTGCGACCCCGATTCGCGTCATCCGCGACGGTATCGTGATCTACACGGGCAAGCTGGGTTCGCTCAAGCGCTTCAAGGACGACGTGAAGGAGGTCACCGTGGGCCAGGACTGCGGTCTGAACATCGAATCGTTCAACGACATCCGCGTCGGCGACATCGTCGAGGGCTACGAACAGGTAGAGGTAAAACGCAAGTAATACATAAAACTAACAACTACTTACAATTATTAGGCAGCAATGACTAACCCAATCCATTTCACCACGCCCGAGGAGGCCGTCAAGGTCATTAAATCAGGCGATCATGTGCACCTCAGCTCGGTGGCATCGGCACCCCAGTGCCTGATCAATGCGATGTGCAAGCGCGGCGAAGCCGGCGAACTGAAAAACGTGCACGTCCATCACCTGCACACCGAGGGTCCGGCGCCCTATGCCGATCCCAAATTCGAGGGTGTGTTCCAGCTCGACTCGTTTTTCGTCGGCGCGAACGTCCGCAAGGTGACGCAGAGCGGCTATGCCGACTACATTCCCATCTTCCTGAGCGAGACGCAGAAACTGTATCGCTGCGGAGCCGTTCCGTGCAATGTGGCGATGATCCAGGTCTGCCCGCCCGACAAGCACGGCTACGTGTCGCTGGGTACGTCGGTCGACGCTACGCTGGCCGCCGTGGAGTGTGCCGACTATGTGATCGCCGTGGTGAACAAACACGTCCCCCGCGCCTTCGGACAGGCGATGATTCCGCTGTCGAAGATCGACCTGTTCGTACAGGACGACACCCCGCTGATCGAGGCGAAATTCTCGGAACCGGACGAGGTCGAGACGGCCATCGGACGGAACTGTGCAGCCCTGATCGAGGACGGCGCAACGCTCCAGATGGGTATCGGCGCCATTCCGAACGCCGTGCTCAGCCAGCTGGGAGGCCACAAGAACCTGGGTATCCACACCGAGATGTTCGCCGACGGCGTGCTGCCGCTGGTGGAGACGGGCGTGATCAACGGCGAAGCCAAGAAGACCGACCCGGGCAAGATGGTTTCGACCTTCCTGATGGGTTCGCAGCGCGTCTACGACTTTATCGACGACAACCCGGGCGTGCTGATGATGGACGTGGGTTACACGAACGACCCCTACATCATTTCGCAGAACGACCGTTTCGTGGCCATCAACTCGGCGCTTCAGGTGGACCTGACGGGCCAAGTTTCGGCCGACTCGCTGGGCACGAAATTCTGGTCGGGCGTAGGCGGTCAGATCGATTTCGTCTACGGAGCCTCGCTCTCGAAGGGCGGCAAGGCCATCATCGCCATGCCTTCGATCACCAACAAGGGCGTATCGAAAATCTGCCCGACGCTGTTGGACGGCGCCGGCGTGGTAACGACACGCAACCACATCCACTGGTTCGTGACGGAGTTCGGAGCCGTGGACCTCTACGGCAAGACCCTGCAGGAGCGTGCACGCCTGCTGATCTCCGTGGCGCACCCTTCGGCCCGCGAGGAGCTCGACCGGGCTGCTTTCGAGCGCTGGGGATCGCACCACCACTACATCAAGGGATACATGGGATAATACCCGGAGAAGATTCGAAGCGCCCTCGGAGAACGAGGGCGCTTTTTTGTGCCGTAACGGCACTTTTAGGAAGGCGGAAAGTTTTGCCGGACCAGACGCAATCCGGTTTTGAACTCGCTTTTTCTTTTCGTATCTTTATACTATAAAATACACCGAATCATGAAAAGACTGCTTCTCTTCCTTCTTCTCTTCGCCCTCACGAGTTGCGCGGCATCCCGCCATGCGGGCCGCTACCCCGCATCCGCGGCCCCCGGGGAGAAACAATATGCCGTCATTCTCTCGATGGACGCCTTCCGCTGGGACCTCGCGGGCCGCAGCCACACTCCGACGCTGGATTCGCTGGCGCGGGTCGGCACCTATGCCGAGGTCTTTCCGGTCTACCCGTCGAACACCTTTCCGAGCCACTACGCCATGGCCACGGGACTCCATCCCGACCACCACGGAGTGGTCAACAACGCCTTTTTCGACAAGATGCAGGGCCGCCAGCTGCTGGTCTTCGACGCCGAAGACGTCAAAACTCCGGGATTCTGGGGCGGCGAACCGATCTGGAACACCGTCGAACGGCAGGGGCTCACGGCCAATATCTTCATGTGGCCCGGCAGCGATGTGCCCGTAAACGGACGTCAGGCCACGGTCTGGACCCCTTATTCGTCGAAACCCTCCTACTACGAACGCGCCGATTGGGTCATCGGGGCCATGACGCGCCCCGAGGCCGAAATCCCGGAACTGGTGATGTGGTATTTCGAACAGCCCGACGCCGCGATGCACACCTACGGCCCCGAGTCGCCCGAAGCCGTGGCGCAGGCCGAACGCATCGATTCCGTGCTGCGCTATTTCTTCCGCGAGATCCGCCGCTCGCCGGTCTTCGACCGTATCAATTTCATCGTCACCGCGGACCACGGCATGGCCGAACTCTCGCCCGAGCGGTACCTGAACCTCTACGGAGTGCTCGACTCGGCGCAGGTCGTGCGCACCGTTCCCGGCATCCCCTTCGGCATCGAGGTTCGCAGCGGGTACGTCCGCGAGGCGCTCCGCACACTCCGCGCCACGGGGCACGTCAAGGCCTGGGAGCGTGAAAAGATGCCCCGGCGCTTCCACTACGGCAAGCATCCGTCGCGCCTGACGAACCTCATCCTGATTCCCGAGACGGGCTGGACGCTCGACTATTCGCCGCAGAACCATCCGGTCCGCAAGCGCGGCAACCACGGCTTCGACAACGCCGACCGCGCGATGCACATGGTCTTTTACGGCTCGGGCCCGGCCTTCCGCGAGGGCTTCCGCCAGCGGTCGTTCCAGAATCAGAACATCTACCTCATCCTCTGCCGCCTGCTGGGCGTCGAACCGGCTCCGAACGACGGCGACTGGCGGGATGTCAAACATATGTTCCGCGAAAAATAACTCCGAAATTTGGATTTTTTGTATCTTTGCAGCCGTAAACAACCCAATCCTGTCATGAAGAAAATCCTCTTTTTATGCGCCGCCGTGGTTCTGTCGGCAGCCTTTCCCGCGGAGAGCTCCGCGCAACTCAAACTCGGCGGCCGGAAACTCGACGCCGGAAAACTGCTCAACGCCGGCA
Source organism: Alistipes sp. Zagget8 (assembly GCA_001941065.1). Lineage (GTDB taxonomy): Bacteria > Bacteroidota > Bacteroidia > Bacteroidales > Rikenellaceae > Alistipes. The sequence continues at coordinate 21,075 of MSHJ01000005.1, read as the reverse complement.
AGGACGTTGCCAAGGCCGTCACGCTCAGCGACGCAGACATTGCCCGCCTGAGCCGCGAATCGGTCGAATGGATGGATGCCAACAACCCCGTCGCCGATGATTCGACGAGCTACGGCGCACGGCTCAAACGGCTCACCGAAGGTATCACCGATGCCGAAGGGCTGCCGCTCAATTTCAAGGTTTACCTCGTGACCGATGTCAACGCCTTCGCCTGCGGCGACGGTTCGATCCGCGTCTTTGCAGCCCTGATGGACCTGATGGACGACGACGAACTGATGTCGATCATCGGCCATGAGATCGGACACGTGGTGCACGCCGACACGAAACACGCGATGAAAAACGCCTACCTCGCCTCCGCAGCACGCAATGCCGCCGGAGCCGCCGAAGGCAGCACGCTGGCCAAACTCAGCGATTCGCAGTTAGGCGAGGTCGTAACGGCCTTCACCGACGCCCAATTCTCGCAGAAACAGGAGTATGCCGCCGACGAATACGGCTTCCAGTTCGCCGTGAAAAACGGCTTCAGCCCCTATGGCATGGCCAACTCGCTCAACAAGCTGGTCGAGCTGTCGAAAGGCGCCAAAGCCTCCACCGTGCAGAAGATGTTCTCCTCGCACCCCGACAGCGAAAAGCGCGCGGCCCGCATGAAGGAGCAAGCCGACGCCTACATGGCTGCCCAAAAATAGCGATGCGGCCCGCGTCCGGCCCGCACCCGCGGAAACGAGCGCTCCGAACGGCCGCCGTTCGGTCACGCATTTTTAGAAAACATCCGGAAAATTCCGGATGTTTTTGTATATTTGTGCGTCACTCACAAATGAATCTGCCGATGAAATAAAACAAAAAGCCGCAGAAATACGATAAAAAAGCGCCGCCCCGCACGAAAAGCGCCGGCGCAAACTTATAAAAAGCGTTAGCTTTGTACCTTGCTTTCTGAAAATCTGGAAAATTTTAAGAGCAACCAAGGAATGAAGTTTGACGCTCACGTTTCCAACGTGGGCTTCATTCTGTATTTGGTTGCACGGGTTATTCCAGAGCCTCAGAAAGCAAATCAGAGTTTTGTCCCACGTTTTTTATGCTCCTAACCCAATCCGAACTCAATATCCCAAACGCTGAGGGACAGGCGTACACGTACATCCATGCAAGCCTGCGTCCAACTCCTCACCGTCTGTTTCCTGCCTGCCCTTGCAGGTATCCTCGTCACGCGCCCGATGTGGCGCATCCGTGCCCTTCCCAACGAAGCGATACAAGGCATCGCCCTGGTCATCCTGATCGGCGTGCTGACCGTCTGCCTCGTCCCGCTCTTTTCCCAGGAGTGCACCGCCGCCGGAGGCCTCAGCCTCCTGCTGAGCCTGTTCAACCTCGTCTTGTTCCAACGCTACGAACGGTGGCTCAACACCTCGCGCTGTCCGCGGTGCCATATCCGCAACCTGCGCATCCACCGCTGCGGCAAAGGACTCTACAAACTCTACTGCCCGCACTGCGGACTGCACAACCGCTGGTATAGCTGGAGATACGCTCCCGAAGAGCGCTAAAGACCCTATTTCAACGGCTGACAGTGGAGGCAATAGTAGACGGCGCCGCCCAGATAGGCCTCCTTCACGATCGGTCCGCCGCAAACCGGACACGGCTCCGCATAGGTGTTGCGCGAGAGCTGCACGGCATATCCGCCCACGTTCCCGAAGAGGTCTTTCTCGGTGTCGCGCCCGCCGCGGTCGGTCATCTCCCGCAGCAGGCTTTTCAGCGTCGTGAACAGACGCTCCGCATCCGAATCCCCCAGCGTGGCGAGTTTGCGCCTGGGATGAATCCCCGACCGGAACAAAATATCCTGCAAGACGCCGTTCCCGAGCCCCGGAATCCGTTGTTCCGTGGCCAGAAATGCCTTTGCCGAAAGGTTCTGCTTCGTCCCGGCCCAAAGCTGCCTGAAATAAACGGCGTCGAACCGCTCCTCCAGCGGCGAACATTTCGTCCAGGCGCCCCGGTAATAGGGATTGTCCAGATCGCCCCGGAAAGCGAGAATCCCGCCGTACATCGCCACCGTAAAGACCAGAAAACTCCCGTCGTCGAGCGTCAGAAGCAGTTGGTATTTTGCCGGGACATCGGCCTCCGGCCCGTACAGCCGCAGGTTCATGCCGTCCGAAAGGGCCAGGTGGATGTCATCGTCCAGCAGCACGTCGATAAATGCGCCACGGCCCTCCGCACCCACGATTTTCCGCCCCGCCAGCAAGCCGGGATATTCGAGCGGATCACCCGAATACCAAGTGAATTTGTGGGGATGCGAGGCATTGAACACGGCCGTAATGGCACGGCCGACCAGCGTTTCGCGGATTTGCCGCGCAACGGTCTGTGATTCGGGAATTTCAATCATCGGTTGAAAGGGATTATCGGGCGGGTTGGAAAAAAGACCAATGGGTATGGATGATTTCCCACCGCCCGGAGGGATTCAACCGGTAAACCTCCGTGCAGTGCATTTTGAATGCCGAACCGTCGCGATACACCTCATAATCATAGGTCAGGACGGCGGCATCCGGCACGGACTGCACGACCGGATCGATCATCCGGTATTCGGGAATTTTGACCTTCCCGCGGATCGGGTCGTAATAGGCTTTCAGGGCCTCCCTCCCCACGAGTTTATGCTCCAACGCCGGGTCCATATAGACCACGTCGTCGGACGACAAGGCGATGAACCCGTCCGGATTCCCGTCGTTCCAAAGTTCGAGAGCGTGCTTTTCCAGCGCGATAATGGCGGCCGTGCTATCTTCGCCGCCCGGGGTGCTTTCCGTATATTCAACCATACAAGATAGAATTATCAATTTTCCCCAAAGTAGCGATTATTTGCGGATTTTAAAAATCCCCCTTATCCGCCCCCATTCTTTCAGGTGCGTGTGCCGCAAGACGCAAAGCAGCTATTTCTCAGTAGAGGAGCGTATGACCATGTCCGCCGGAAGCACCACGTTTTCCGACGGCGCCATCGGATTTTCAATTTTCGCAAGCAGCAGCCTGACCGCCTCTTCCGCCATCCGGTCCAACGGCTGTTCGACCGCCGTAATGCCCGGATGCACGAGTGTCGCCAGTTTCGTGCCCGACATACAGGCGATGGCCATATCGGCAGGAATGGCGATATGGCGTTCCTGCAACACCTTTTTGGCTCCCAACGCCTGCAATTCGGTAAAACAGAATACGGCATTGCAGTCCACGCCCGAATCGAGAATCCGGTGCATGGCCTCCGCACCGTCCTTCTCGTCCACCCCCGCCGGAATGACCAGTTCAGGCCGGTAGTCGATTCCGTGTTTTTTCAGCACGTCGCGGTAGGCCCGCAGCCGTTCGGAGGTGTTGCGGATATAGTCGGGCCCCGCAAGATGCAGTATCCGGCGATACCCTTTATATATAAGTGCTCGACCAGGAAAAACGCCGAATGGTAATCGTCGCTCCTGACGCTCGAACACTCCAGCCCGGCGACCGTGCGGTCGAAAAACACCATCGGGATACAACGGCGGATGAATCCGTTGTAGAATTCGAGATTGGCCCGGTGGTGACACGAACTGATCAGGATGCCGTCGACCCGGTAGCTGTCGAAAATCTCGAAATTCGAACGCTCGGTCAGAAAATCCTCATCCGAAAGCGTCAGGATGATCCGGTAGCCATAGGGCTGCAGGATACGCTGCACGGTGGCGGTAAATTGCAGATAGAATGAGGTAACGGCCTCGGGGACTACGATGCCGATGGTTTTGGCCCTGCGGTTGCGCAGGTTCACGGCCATCTCGTTTTTCCGGTAGCCCATCTTCTCCGCCGTTTCCACCACTTTGCGTATCGTCTCCCCGCTAACGTTTCTGGAATCAGCCGACAAGGCCCTGGAAACCGTAGACTTCGAGATCCCGAGCGCGTTGGCAATATCCTTAATGGTCACATACCTCATAATGATTCTTCATCTATCGTGGTTGAAAGGTACAAAAATTTACGACGTTTTGCAATTTCAATGTCGTGACCCTTTTCCGGGAACGGTTGCGGACGCCGGGAACGGTTGCGGGAATCGTTGCGGGGACGAATTAACGGGAATGTAATACGATTCTGTTAATTTAGTGTCCGAATCAACCAAACTAACCATGAATACAGACAATTCGGTCTATGTGGCAGCATCGACCTTCGAAGACAAGGGAGGCTGGATCGCAGACCCGCAGTTTATGGAGCAGATGGGGTCGAGCTACCTGATCGCCCACGGGCTCGGACAGCCCGTGAACGACGCCCGGACACGCTTCACCGTGCCGCAGGACGGCACATACAATCTTTTCGTGCGCACCCGTAACTGGACCGCCTACTGGTCGGACAAACCCACGCCGGGCGTGTTCCGCATCCGGATCGACGACCGGCAGGCAGAGCCGCTTTTCGGCGACGGAGCGAGCGAATGGCACTGGCAGGCGGGCGGGAGCGTCTTCCTGACCAAAGGTACGCACCTACTGACGTTACACGACATGACGGGATTCGACGGACGCTGCGACGCGATCCTCCTCACCGCTACCGATCACCGACCGGACGACTCGCTCGAAACGCTCTTCGCCCTGCGCAGCCGGCTGATGCGGCTGCCGGCCGGGCCCGAAGACAAGGGCACGTTCGGATTAGTGGTCGCAGGCGGCGGAGTCGCCGGTATGTGTGCGGCTATCGCGGCGGCACGGAGAGGGGTGAAAGTCGCCCTCGTACAGGACCGGAAGGTGCTCGGAGGCAACAACTCCTCCGAGGTCCGGGTCGGTCTCGGAGGCCGTCTGAACATCGGCAACTATCCTTCGCTGGGCTACCTGCTCAACGAGTTCGGTCCCGCCACCAAGGGCAATGCACGCCCTGCGGAGGTCTATGAGGATGACAAAAAACTGAAGGCGGTCCTCGCGGAGGAGAACATCACCCTTTTCCTCGGTTACAAAGTCACCCGGGTCAACAAGTCCGGCCCGCGCACCATCTCTTCCATCGTGGCGACCCAGGTGGACGATTACAAAACGATCGAGATCAAGGGCCGGCTATTCGCCGACTGCACCGGAGACGGAGCGCTCGGGGTGCTCGCCGGGGCGGAATGGCGGATGGGCCGCGACCCGAAGAGCCTGTACGACGAACCTTCCGCACCGGAAACGGCCGACGACATCACCCTCGGAGCCTCCGTGCAGTGGTACTGCCTCGAAGCGGACCGGCCCGTGCCGTTTCCCGACATCGACTGGGGTCTTCCGATCAGCGAGGAGACCGTGCAGAAAGTGCGCCGCGGCCAGTGGTACTGGGAGGTGGGAATGACCGAGGACCAGATGGCGCAGGCCGAGCGTATCCGCGATTACGGCATGTATGTCGCCTATTCCAACTGGGCCTATATCAAGAACCACGCATCGTTCAGGGACGAATACGCCAACAGCTACCTCGGCTGGATGGCACACGTGGCCGGGAAGCGCGAAAGCCGCCGCCTCATGGGCGAATTCGTGCTCCGGGAGCAGGACCTCACCGATTTCGTCATCTACCCGGACGGTTGTGTGAGCACCTCCTGGTACATCGACAACCACGAACCGGACCCCGAAAACAGCAAACATTTCAGGGAGCCGTTCCTCTCGCGCGGATGCCTGCGCCCGCTCGATTTCTACCCGATCCCCTACCGGTGCTTCTACTCCAAAGACCTCGACAATCTGTTCATGGCCGGCCGCAACATCTCCGTCAGCCACATCGCCCTCGGCACGACACGCGTCATGCGCACCACGGCGATGATGGGCGAGGTCGTCGGACTGGCCGCCTCCGTCTGCCAGAAAGAGGGGCTCCTGCCGCGCGACATCTACGAAAAAGCCTTCGACAAACTCCGGGAGCTGATGAACAGGGGAGCCGGCCGGACCGACGTGCCCTACCTGCAGGTCTATACGCTCATCGACACCACCGCTGCCCGCAGCGAAAAGTGCTAACCGACTGAAACACAACCCAACGATATGAGTATAACAGACTGGATCATCATCCTGCTCTTCCTGGGAGGGCTTATCGCCATCGGATTTGCCTTTTCCAAGAAAAACAAGGACCTCAAAGACTATTTCCTCGCCGGGAAATCGATGCCGACCTGGCTCGTGGTATTCGCCGCCACGGGCACGTCCATCAGCGCCGGTACGTTCGTGGGCTCGCCCGAACTCGGGTTCAACACCAACCTCACCTTCATCATGAGCTGCGTGGGAGCGGTGATCGGAGGCGTGGTGGTGGCCGCGCTTTTCCTGCCGAAACTCTACAACTCCAGGACCATCACCATCTACGGCTATATCGGCGACCGCTTCGGCGAAACGTCGAAACGGGCCACGAGCGTGATGTTCATCCTCGGACAACTGTTCACCTCGGGATCGAGGCTCTTCATCGCGGCGATCGCCGTGAGCGTCATCATCTTCGGATCGATACACTTTCGGTTCCTGATGTACTCCATCCTCATCCTCGGCATCGTGAGCACGATCTACACCATGGCCGGCGGCATCAAGGGACTGCTCTACATCGACGCGATACAGATCATGCTGGTCATCGGCTCCGGACTCGTCGCCCTCATCGTCGTGTTCCTTGCCGTCCACGACACGATGTCGCTCTCCGAGATATTCGCCTCCCTGCAAAACGGCATGGTCAAGGCCCCGGCGCAGCCCGAATATGCGATGGCGGCCGACGGAACCCTGAGCGGCTGGATTCCGGGCAGCAAGATACAGCTCGTGGACCCGCGTTTCCGGTTCGACGTGCCCTACAACCTGATCGGCGCACTCGGCGCATACGCATTCTTCAAAGTGGCCCAATTCTCCACCGACCACGAATTCGTCCAGCGGCAGCTCACCTGCAAGAGCGTCCGGAAAGCCGGCGTATCGCTCGTGTGGTCCCAGCTTCTGGCAATACCCATCGTGCTGATATTCCTGCTGATAGGAACCCTGCTGTACGTCCGCTACATCAACGACCCGGCCACAGCCGTCGGAGCCGGCGTGTTCACCGACGCCCGCGACATCTTCCCGCAGTTCATCTGCAACAGCATCCCCACGGGCGTGCGCGGCCTGATGGTGGTCGGGCTCCTTGCGGCGGCGCTCTCCAGTTTCAACTCGGCGATCAACGCCATGGCCAGCAGTTTCGTCTCCGACCTCTACCTCCCGATACGCCAGAGCCGGGGCAAGGCCATCCGCGGCGATGCGGACCAGATGGCGGCATCGCGCAAGATGGTGGTGCTGATGGGTATCCTGCTGACCTCGTTCGCCATCGTCACGGCCGTGATGCAGCAGACCAGCGGGCTCAACCTGGTAGATTTCGCCACCGGCGTGATGTGCTTCTCCTACGCCGGGATGATGGGCGTGTTCATCACGGCCCTCTTCACCAAACGGGGCAACACGCGGAGCGTCATCGCCGCCCTCGTCCTCGGGCTGCTCACCGTGCTTTTCCTCCAGCCCTACATCTTCGGCCCCGTGACCGAGGCCCTCTTCGGACGCGAACTGTTCCTCGCCTGGCCCTGGTGGTGCCCCATCGGCGTATCCGTCAGCCTGCTGGTGTGCCTCAGCGGCAAATCCGACAACAAAACAAACCTACAAGCAATATGAGACAAGCAGTACTGACCGCCCCGGAACAGATCGAATTCCGGGAGGTCCCGGACCTCACCGCAGAGCGGCTGGGTGAGGACGAAATACTAATCCGCATCAAAAAAATCGGCATCTGCGGCAGCGAGATTCACTCCTACCACGGCGAGCACCCGGCGACATGCTACCCCGTGGTGCAGGGCCACGAATATTCCGGCATCGTCACGGCCATCGGTTCCAAAGTCACCAAATGCAAACCGGGCGACAAGGTGACGGCCCGTCCGCAGCTCGCCTGCGGCCAATGCGCCCCCTGCCGCCGCGGACAATACAACGTCTGCGAGAACCTCCGGGTGCAGGCTTTCCAGGCCGACGGAGCCGCGCAGGACTATTTCATCGTTCCGGAAGACCGGCTCGTCCGACTGCCCGAAACCTTCTCGCTCGAATACGGGGCGATGATCGAACCGGCCGCCGTAGGGGCGCACGCCGCCTCGCGTGCGGGAGACCTCACGGGCAAGAATGTGGTCGTGTCCGGGGCCGGCACGATCGGCAACCTCGTGGCGCAGTTCGTACTCGCACGCGGGGCACGCAAGGTCCTCATCACCGACGTAAGCGACTACCGGCTGGAAACAGCCCGCCGATGCGACATCGCCGAGACCCTCAACGTGGCGAAAACCCCGCTGAAAGAGGGTGTGAAGGAGGTCTTCGGCGACGAGGGCTTTCAGGTGGGATTCGAGGTCGCCGGCGTGGAGTCTTCCATCCGTTCGCTGATGGAGTGCGCCGAGAAAGGCAGCACGATCGTCGTCGTGGCGGTTTTCGCCAAAGACCCGGCCCTCAGCATGTTCTTCCTCGGGGAGCACGAACTCATCCTCGCGGGAACCATGATGTACCGCCACGAAGACTACCTCACCGCCGTGGAGGAGATAGCCTCCGGCAAGGTCTCCCTCGCTCCCCTCGTGACCGACCGCTTCGCGTTCGGACAGTACGACGAAGCCTACCGGTTCATCGCCGAAAATCAGGAAAAATGCATGAAGGTCATCATAGACCTCGAAAAATAACCCCTAAACGACAGCTGTTATGAGCAGACCTAAAATAATGGGAATCGGAGAACTTGTCTGGGACATGCTGCCCGGCGGCAGACAGCTCGGAGGGGCTCCGGTCAATTTCGCCTACTGGTGCGGCCGTCTCGGCGCGGAGGGTTATCCGGTGAGCGCCGTCGGCGGCGACGACCTCGGGCGGGAGGCTTTCGACCGGCTGGCCGGAACGGGTCTCGACCTCGGATACGTGCAGCGCAACGCCCTGCCGACCGGGCGGGTCAACGTGACGCTCTCGGGGAACGGCATTCCCGGGTACGACATTGTCGAAGGGGTGGCCTGGGACGCATTGGAGGCGGACGCCAGGACCCTCGAACTCGCGGCACAGGCCGACGCCGTCTGCTGGGGCTCGCTCGCCCAGCGGTCGGAGGCGTCGCGCCGGGCGATCGCCGCAATACTCGGGGCCACCCGCCCGGAGAGCCTGAAAGTATTCGACATCAACATCCGCCAACACTGGTACAGCCGGGAGATCGTCACCGCCTCGCTCCGGCAGGCCGACGTGCTGAAACTCAACGAAGACGAACTGCCGCTCGTCGCATCGCTGTTCCGCATCGGAAAGAGCGGTGCGGAGGCGATTGCGGAACTTATCCGGACGTTCTCCCTGCGGTATGTCATCTACACCGCGGGGGCCGACTACAGCGAAATCCATAGTGCAGAGGGGCTTCTCTCCCGCATCCCGACGCCGCAGGTCGAGGTCGCCGATACGGTGGGCGCCGGCGATTCGTTCACGGCAGCCTTCATAACCTCCCTCCTGCAGGGCGACCCGGTAGCCATATGCCACCGCAAAGCGGTGGAAACAGCCGCTGAGGTCTGCACGGTGCACGGAGCAATTCCCCGGCCGCAATGAAACGGGCCGTCCTGCTCCTCTCCGCATTCGTCTGCACCCTCGCGGCGGCGATTTCCTGCTCGCCCGGCCCACGAACAGCCGACGGACAGCCCATCCCGGACCGGGTGATGGGCGTATACCTCCCCTATCCGGAGGCGGTCGACTCGGCTCCCGGCACGCCGGAGAGCTATGAACCGTTCTACATCAGTCACTACGGCCGGCACGGATCGAGATACCTGCTCTGCGACTCCCAATATGTTTTTGTCCACGACATCCTCTCCAGGGCGGCTGCCGACGGAAAACTCACGAAATCCGGTAAAAAAGCCCATGCGGATTTTCTCGCAATCTATCCGCAGTTCGAAGGCCGGGCCGGCATGCTGACCGGAATCGGAGCGGCCCAGCACCGGGCTATCGCCCGGAGGATGGCCGAACGGTATCCGTCCGCATTCGGCCGGGGAGCCGCGGTGAGGGCTTCGACATCGGCCACCTCCCGCACGCAGGAGAGCATGGAGGCATGCTGCACACAGTTGCAGGCATGCTGTCCCTCCCTGCGGATAACGTGCGCCACGGACGCCGCGCTCAACCCCTATTCGGCCGGCTCCGGCATCCCGACGGAGTGCGACCTGAAGGTGAAAGGCCCGGAAGCGGAGTGGCGACCGGATTTCGAGGCGTTCTGCCGGCAGGAGATCGACGCGGAGCATTTCGCCGCACGGATTTTCTCCGACACGGACTATGCCGCAGGGCTCTGCGACCTCACCGACCTCGAACGGGGCATCTTCTACCTGGCCATCCATTTCAGGGGCTGCGGCATCGCCACCGACTGGCTGCGGCTGTTCACCCTCGACGAACTCTACACCCTCGCAGCGTGCGACGCCTACACGTTCTACATGGAGAAAGGCCCCGCTGCCGAAACCTCCGACCGGACCTGGGCCCTTTCCGCCCATATTCTGAATAAAATGCTGACGGACGCGGAAACAGACATCGCCGACGGCACGGCGGCCAACCTCCGCTTCGGGCACGACGGCTGTATCATGGCGCTGCTGACGCTCATGGAATCCGACGGATGGACCGGGGCAGCCGCGACCCAGGAAGAGATCGCCCGTGCATGGGACGTGTCGCAGATTCCGATGGCCTGCAACCTCCAATGGATATTCTACCGCCCCGCCGCGGGCGAAGGAGAACCGCTCGTGCGGGTGCTCCTCAACGAACGGCCGCTGCGGCTCCCCGTCACCGACCGGGACGGACTGTGCGGATGGAACGACCTGAAACAATACCTCGCGGAGAGGTGCGACACCGCTTTCGCGATCCTGAACAAAGACCAGAAACCAAACAACCTTTAACGCATTATTAACCGGAGCAGAGTTTTAACGACCTCTGTCAAAAAAACGAACAAAATGGGTAAACATTCTACTTCACTGAAGCTACTCCTTTCTGTTGTGTTTATCCTGCACCTGCTGTCCGCCGCGGCCCAATCGGGGCGCATCACCGGCACAGTCTCGGATGCAGACGGTAAACCCCTCCCCGGAGCAGCTGTCGTTGTCAGCGGCACGCCCAAAGGCACCATTGCCGACAACAAGGGGCAATTCACACTCTCCGTCGCCGAAGGGGAAACCCTTGTGGTCACCTTCCTCGGATTCAAGGAAAAGCACGTGAAAGTCGGCAGGCAGACCGCACTCAGCATCACCCTCGAACCGGACGAGAATCTCCTCGAAGACGTAGTCGTGGTGGGATACGACACGCAAAAAAAGGTCAACCTGACCGGTTCGGTCTCGTCCATCTCCACCAAAGAATTCGCCCGGAGGCCGATCACGCAGCTGTCGACCGCCCTTCAGGGCATTGCCCCGGGTGTGACCGTCACCACGGCAGGCGGCGCTCCCGGCGCCGACTCCGGGAACATCCAGATCCGCGGCATCGGTTCGTTCGGAGGCTCGGACAGCTCGCCGCTCGTGCTTATCGACGGTGTGGAGGGCGACCTCAACTCCGTGGACGCCTCGCAGATCGACCAGATCTCCGTGCTCAAGGACGCCGCCTCGGCGGCCATCTACGGAAGCCGTGCGGCCAACGGCGTCATCCTCATCACCACCAAACGTGCCGACAAAGGCAAATTCGCCGTCACCTACCGCGGCTATGTGGGCTGGCAGACGCCCGTGGTCTATCCGGACGTGGTCAACGCCGAGGAGTATATGCGCCTTTCGCGCAGGGCCTCGGAGAACGACGGCGCCGTCTCCCTCTACACCGACGAATATATCGCCAACTACCGCCGGAACAACTACCTCGACCCGGACGCCTACCCCATCATCGACTGGCAGGACCGCCTGATGACCGGCAACGGGTTCACCCACAACCACACCCTCAACATGAGCGCCGGCAGCGAACGCATCCGGGTGATGACCTCGCTGGGCTACCTCGACCAGAACGGTATCATCAAGAATGCCAATTTCAAGCGCTACAACCTGCGCAACAACATGGACATCCGGTTAAACGACCGGCTCAATTTCCGGCTCGACATCGCCGCCACCTATTCCCGCCGGGCGACCAACCCCTACCAGAGCAACATCTTCGGATTCATGAACTCCAAGGACCCGCTGATGCTCGCCCAATGGTCCGACGGCAGCTATGCCCCGTTCACCGGAGGTACGGTCAATCCGCTCCCGATGATCGAACAGGGCGTCGGCGGCAACAACATCCGCCAGAACGGAACCCTCAAGGCCTCCGCAGCCCTCGAATACAAGCCGGTGCAGTGGCTCACCCTCGAAGTGAAGGCCGCGCCCCAGCTCACGGCCGTCAAGACCCACCGGTTCGTGGACCTCGTGGAGTATCACTCCGACCCCTACGGCACGGTTTCGAAGACCTCCAATGCGGAGTACAACTCGCTCGACGAGATGGTCACGGCCTCCTGGAACGGCTATTACCATGCGACCGCGGCGGCGGCCCGCCAATTCGGGGGACACAGCTTCAAGCTGCTCCTCGGCGCATCCTACGAAGAGTACGACTATTACAGTCTGGGGGCCTACCGGCAGGAGTTCGCCTATCCCGACTACGAGGTCATCAGCGCCGGCGGCGACAACGCGTTCAAGGACAACTCCGGCAGCCGGACCCAGATGGCTCTGGGCTCGTTCTTCGGCCGCATCAACTACAATTTCAAGGAGCGCTATCTCTTCGAGGCCAACCTCCGTTACGACGGTTCCTCGCGCTTCGTCCGGAAGAACCGGTGGAGTGCATTCCCGTCGTTCTCCGCCGCCTGGCGCGTCACCGAGGAGCCGTTTATGGCGGCAGCCCGGAAAACGCTCTCCGAATTCAAAATCAGGGCCTCCTACGGCACGCTCGGCAACCAGAACATCAACTCCTACTACCCCGCGTCGCAGCTGCTGACGATCAGTTCCATCTCCGCCGCCAACAAGATCTACCCCATCGTGGCCCAGAATTCGCTCGCCAACGAGGACATCACCTGGGAGACCACCTATATGACCGACATCGGTTTCGACGCCACGCTGTGGAACCGGCTCACGATCACCGCCGACTACTACCACAAGAAGACCGACGGTATCCTGATGCAGCTCGACATACCCTCCTCCATCGGGCTCGGGGCGCCTTACCAGAACGCCGGCGTCGTCACCAACGACGGCTGGGAAGTCTCCGTCGGCTACAACAACAGCTGGGGCAATTTCAATTTCGGCGTGCAGGCCAACCTCTCCGACGTCGTCAACGAAATCGTGGACATGAAAGGCACCTACGGCACCAGCGGCGTTATCCGCAACCAGGAAGGTTCGTCGATCAACTCGCTCTACCTGCTCAAATGCCTCGGCGTGGTGCAGACCCAGGAGCAGGCCGACTGGATGAATGAGAAATGTCCCCAGTACAACCAGATCACCCGCCCGGGCGACCTCGTCTACGAGGATTACAACCATGACAACAAGATCGACGACAGCGACAAGCAGATCATCGGCAGCCTCATCCCGCGCTACACCTACGGCCTGACCCTCAATTTCGGATGGAAGGGCATCAACCTCAGCGCACAGTTTCAGGGAGTGGGCAAGGCCGACGCCTATATCAGCGGCGCCTACACCCAGCCCTGCGTGAGCGGCGGCACGTTCCAGAAAGCCCACCTCGACAACTGGACCCCGGAGAACCCCGGAGCGAAATACCCGCGTCTCTCCTACACGAGCGACCTCAACAAGAAGCCCTCGACGTTCTGGATGGCCGACGCCTCCTATTGCCGGCTGAAAAACCTCCAGCTCAGCTACACATTCCCGTCGTCCGTAACCAAAGCCCTCCGGATTCACGGGCTCATGGTCTACGCCAACGCGACCAACCTCTTCACCATCAGCAACTACTACGACGGTTACGACCCGGAAACAGCCTATCAGGGCGGTTCGCAGGGAGCGACCACGGGAAGCATCGGCAACAACTACCCGCTCGTAAGCACCTACACGTTCGGTGTGGAAATCAAATTCTAATCGCATTACGGTCATGAAAAAATACATCGCATTTTTCGCCTTGGCGACGGCCCTGCTCACCGCAGGCTGTTCCCTCGACAGGATTCCGCTCACGGGTCCCTCCACCGGGACCTTCCCGGCCAGTTTCGACGAAGCGCAGGCCGGCGTACTCGCCGCCTACAAGAGCCTCGCCAACAACATCGAGCAGTACGAACCCTTCCCCAACCGATGGATGGACCAGCTCACCGACATCGGCGCCATGCGCACGGTGCTCTCGAAATGGCCCGACTACACCCAGTCCATCATCACCTCGTCATACAGCGGCGTAGAGCATTTCTACGCCCGGATCTACAAAAGCCTCGGACGTATCCACCTCGTACTCGACAACCTCGACAACCTCCGCGGCAAAATCGAAGACGAGGAGTACTACCGGTTCAAGGCGGAGCTTCTCTGCCTGCGGGCCTATTTCTACGACTGGGCCTGCAAGGTCTACGGCGACGTTCCGTTCATCGACCACTGCCTCACGCTCGACGACTACGCCTATGCACGCACCCCGAAAGCGGAGGTGATCGACCGCATAATCAAGGACATGGACGACGAGCTGATCGACCATCTCCCGGTCTCGTGGGGCAGCCAGACCTGGGGCACGGCCCGGATCGGCCGCGTGGCCGCATACGCCCTCAAAGCACGTATCTGCCTGGAATGGGGATTCTACGAGAGCGCCGCAAGATGCTCGAAAAGGGCCCTCGAACTCGCCGACAGGGTCTATGACCTCACCCCGCTCGACTGCACCTACTACGCGACCCATGCGGAAGGGGAGCCCGATCCGACACCCCTGTTCGGCTTTGCCGCCGAAACCGGTTCGAAGGAGTGGATCTGGGCCATCCAGTTCAACCGCCTCGCGGCCTCCAACACCCACACCGGCATCTACACGGGAACCTCCCGCGTTCACAACGGAGCCGCCGGAGCAGGTCCGTCGATGGCGATGATGGACACCTTCCAATGCACCGACGGCAAACCGATCTCGGAATCGGAACTCTACGACTGGCAGAATCCGTGGAAGAACCGCGACCCGCGCCTCGACCTCTACTGCGTGCGTTCGGGCTCGCGGACGATGGGCATCCAGTTCTCCACCGATCCGGCCGACAAGACCGTCTACGACTACATCTCCGGCACCTCCGTCACCAACTCCGACGTGACCGGTAACAAGAGCGAGTACGGTCCGAACGGCATTCAGGGTCCGGGCGGATTTCTCTGGCGGAAATTCTGCGACCCGGCCTACTACGGCAGTATCACGGGCACGGACTACGAAGACGAGCTCGACGTTCCCGTCATCCGCCTTGCGGAGCTCCTGCTCATCGACGCCGAGGCCAATATCGAGTGGGAGGGCGGCGACCTCACACGCGCCAAATCCCAGATCGACCGGGTCCGCGCCCGGGTGAAGATGCCGCCGGTGGAAGGTTCGTCCCGGGAAGCGCTCCGCAGCGCACTCCGCTATGAACGGAAAGTGGAACTGTGCGCCGAAGGATTCCGCTGGTTCGACATCCGCCGCTGGAAGGAGAGCGACGGCGTCACCCCCGTAGCGCTCAAAGCCATCAACGGTCCCCAGTACGCTCCGGCCTACGAACACACCACCTCCAACGCAAAACCCGTCATCGATGAAAACTGGACCGTCACCTACGACGGCGTCACCACCTTCGACGGAAAGAAATTCGACGCACGGGTCCACACCGAGCGGAAATTCCAGCTGGGCAAGGACGAACTTTGGCCGTTCCCCTACAGCGAGATGGTGACCAACCCGCTCATCGGCACGGAAAACAATAACCCCGGATATTAGAAAACGAAAACCATGAACAAGACCTTCAACCTGTTTTGCTGCTGTGCAGCCGCAGCGATGTTCGCCGCAGGATGCGACGATTCCGAACAGGAATACAACCCCGACATCAAGTTCTCCAGGACGGGCGACGTCACGCTCATCGCCTCTATCGAAAACTGCACCACGCGGGCATCGCTCGTCAACACCGGAGAGGCCCGCTGGCAGCGGGAAGACGCCGTTTCGGTCGTCTGCACCGACGGCTCGGCCGTGACATTCGCCCTCGACGGCACGGGCGAAACCCGCCGGGCATTCTTCACGGGGACGATCCCCGCCGGGAAGGAGATGGGCGGTTATGCACTCCACCCCGCCTCGGCCACACTCTCCAGCACTACGCTCAAAGCCGTATTGCCCCAAGCGATAACCCCTTCATCGGCAGGAAGCTGCTCGGTGATGGCCGCCGAGATCGGAAACTCCTCCGAAATCACATTCAGGCAGCTGATGTCCTATTTCACCGTGCAGCTCGGCAACGTCAGCACCGAAGCGGTGAAGATCGAGCTGAAAGCCGACAACAACCTTTCCGGCGAAATCTCCGCCGCCCTTCCGGAGGCATTCGCAACGGGCATCGCTGCGCAGGAAGGGTCGAACGGCCTCGTCATCACGCTTCCGGAAAAACGGGAATCCACCGTAACGGTCACCTTCGCCGTGCCCGTGGGCGAATACGGCAGCCTCACCGCCACCGCATACGACGCCTCCGGCAAGGACATCGGTCAGGTGGAATGCCTTACGACACCGATAAACGCCGAACTCGCGGACATGAGGACCATCAGCGCAACCCTGCCCAAATACGCACCCCAGGAGCCGATCGAAGGTACCGTCCTGGTGGCCGGCATCTACTGGGCGCTGGGCAACCTGCAGCATGTGGCGGGAAATACGGACGAAGGGTTCCAGACCGACTGGCGGATCGCTCCCGAGCAGTGGGAGTATGTCAACTGCGAAAATGCCGCAGCGTCGGGCAAGGCCGTGACCTTCTCGCCGACGGACTACACGCAGTGCGACCATTTCAACTGGGGCGGAATCGCCGATCCGTTCGACAATGCGGGCTCCTCCACGGCCCTCGCCCCCGTCGGAACGGATATTTCGGGCCGGATGTACACCTCGCAGGACTGCACCGCCGCCACCACGGATTTCGCCGCCGCCAAATTCGGAGACCTCGCCTACTGGGCCTCCAAAGGGCAGTACCGCATGCCGACACCGGCCGAACTCCAGAAACTCATGAATGAAGCTTCCTCCCAATACGGCAGTTACAAGATAGCCGAGGGCAAGGTGATAACGGGTATCCTGTTCACCGATCCGAAAGAGGGCGAATCGCCCACACACAACGATGCGGAGGTGGAATTCACGCCCGAGGACATTGCCGGGGGCCTCTTCCTCCCCAAGGGCGGAAGACGCTATAATGCACAGCCGTTCACGGTTAACGTGCAGGGTACCCAGGGAACCTACTGGGCGTCGAAATCGGTGACCGGAAGCGACGCCACGGAGCCTTGCTACGCCTCGATATTGCACATCGTTTCCGCAAAGGCCACATTCCCCTACTGGAACAAGGCGTTCGACGCGAAAGCCGGATACATGATTCGCCCCGTTTATATCAAGAAATAATGAAAAAAGCGTTGATATTCGTTTTGCTGCTGCTCCCGGCGGTCGTTCTGACCGCCGGATGCGGCGGCGGCAAGGCCCGGGTCGGCAAACCCCTCCCGGCGTGGAGCGAAGGCTGTCTGGACATCCACGCCATCAACACGGCCCGCGGAGAGTGCACCTTCTTCATCCTGCCCGACGGCACGACGCTCACGGTGGATGCGGGAGAGTTCAGCAGCGAACCGGAAAAGTATCGCAGCATGTCGCAAAGGCCGGACAGCGTCACGCGCCCGACCCGCACCTATGCCCGGTATATGCGGCATTTCATGCCGTACAAGGACTCGCTCGACTACTTTCTGCTGACCCATTTCCACATGGACCACCTCGGACAACTCGAACCGGAGTACGGCAGATCAGCCGCCGGGGACTATGTGCTGAGCGGCGTGACGGCCCTCTACGATGAGATTCCGTTCCGGGAGATCGTCGACAGGGCCTATCCGGACTACGACTCCCTCGCCTTCCGGGCGATGAGCACGGCCTCGCTGGCCAACTACCGTCGGTTCATCGGCCACGCCACGGAGCACAACGGGCTGAAAGCCGCCAGGCTGCGGCTCGGAGACAGCCGCCAGTTCCCGCTGCGGCACCATCCGGAACGGTATCCCGATTTCGCCGTCACAGGCATTTGCTCCAACGGCTGCGTGTGGGACGGCGAAAAAGTCGTGGACTACTACGGCGACAGCACGCTGAAGGAGAACGGGGCATCCTGCGGCATCCTGCTGAGCTACGGGGATTTAGACTATTTCACCGCCGGGGATGCCGGCGGAAATACCCGCGTGGAATATCCGTGTGCGCTCACCATCGGACACCCTGTCGAAGCGATGAAATCGCACCACCACCTCTCGCCCCACACCATGCAGGACGACATGCTGGAGGTGCTCCAACCGGATGTCATCGTAACGCAGAGCTTCTACATCCGCGACATCCAGCCCGACCGGGGAATCATCCGCCGAATCTCGGAGAGCAAAGCTCCCGGAGCCAAAAAAATGTATTTCACCAACATCGACCGTTCGCTGACCGACGCCGATCCGCAGCTCTATGCCCGCTGCGCCGGCATCGGAGGCCACGTCGTCATCCGGGTCTCCCCGGGCGGAAAGGAGTACCGGGTCTATATGCTCGACGACAGCGACACGACTTACAAAGTAAAACAGGCCGACGGCCCGTTCCGTTGCAAACCCCAACCCAAAAACACCGAAAAACATGAATAAGACCATCATTCTTTTATGTGCGCTCGCCTCCTTCGCTTCCGTAGCATGCAGCGAGGAGCGGACCAAAATGCCCTGGGAGGACGACCTGAACAACAAGGTGCCCCCACAGGAAACCGAGACTCCCGAAGCAAAGGTCGGCGAACCGCTTCCGCAATGGACCGAAGGATGTCTCGACATCCATTTCATCAACAGCGGCCGGGGAGAGTGCGCGTTCTACATTCTCCCGGACGGCACGACGCTGCTGGTCGATGCCGGGGAGATTGTCATCACGGACGGTACGGGAGTGCCGCAGAAACCCGACGCATCGACCCGTCCCTACATCACGGACGCGAAATACATCCGCCATTTCCTGCCCGAAGGCAGTTCGGCCATCGACTGGTGCGCCCCGTCGCATTTCCATATAGACCACATCGGCAGCTCGGCCGCCGCCGTGGAGACCTCTCCGAACGGCTACCGGTTGTCCGGCCTCATGGCCCTCTACGGCGAGATTCCGTTCAGCCGGGTGCTGGATATGGGCTATCCCGACTACGGGGAGGATTCGACCATCCCCGAGATGGACGGGGAGCTCGCCGCCGACTGGCAGGTATTCGTCAAGTGGGCCGTGGCGAACAAAAGCATGACGGCCGACCGGTTCCGCGCGGGTGAAGAGCAGATCACGCTGCTGAAAGACAAGAGCAAGTATCCCGATTTCCGGATCTTCAACATCATCGCCAACGGTTACGCCTGGAACCTCGACTCCGCCACCGGACAGGGCGCCGTCGTCAACGCCAATGCAGGCAAAGGCAATCCGGCCTCCTGCGGATTCCACCTCAGCTACGGAAAATTCGACTATATCACCTGCGGCGACCTCACCTCGGGGCCGCAGAACCGGATGGCCTACTATTACCGCGATTTCATTCCCAAAGGCGGCCTCGAGGTCTTCAAGGCCCACCACCACCTGAGCAGCAACGCCTGGGGCAGCCAGATGCAAAACTGCGAATTCTCGCCCCGGGTCATCATCAACCAGAGTTTCTACAAAAAACAGCCGGACATCCCCTTGCTGACCTCCATCGTCAACGGCAGTTTCGCCACACATCCCTACACCTGGACCAAGGATATTTTCAGCACCAACGTACACCCGGAGTCGCTTGCCGAAAATGCGGCGCTTTACAAGAACGTCGCCGGATACAACGGACATATTGTCGTAAGAGTCGCCCCGGGCGGTGCGGATTACTACGTCTATATGCTCGACGACACCGATTTCGACTACAAAGTGACATCCATTCACGGCCCGTACAGCTCAAAATAAGGAGTATGCTAAAACACAGGTTGCTGATCCTGCTCCTGCTCCCGTGGATTGCAGCAGGATGTTCCGGAGCCAAAGAAGATACCGTCCGGCATTTCATCGCCCACCGGGGCGCCACCATGCGCTGTACCCTCGCGGGGGAAAACTCCCGCGAGGCCATCCGGTATGCCGCACGGGCCGGGTTCGACTGCATCGAGACCGACGTGCGCTGGACCTCCGACAGCGTGCTCGTGGCCGTGCACGACGCCACCCTGGCACGCACGTTCACCTATAACGACGGCCGCCCCGTACCCAAAGAAACAGCCGTCTCGGACATCAGCTATGCGGAGCTCCGCGACAGTTTTCGCCTCAAAGCCGCCAGGCCCGAATACCGCACCCGGGTGCTCACCCTCGAGGAGTTCTGCACCGAGTGCCGCAACTGCGGACTGCGCACGTTCATCGAGCCGAAGAAAGTCACCCCGGACTGGGTCTATCCGCAGCTGATAGCGACTGCCGACCGGGTGTTCGGACGCGGAGGCTATGTCATCACCTCGAACAACGACGCCAATGACCGCATCCGCCTCGAGATGGGTATCCGGGATATTCCGCTCATGGGCATCCTCTACCAGAGCACCTATGAACACATCGCATCGCTCGGAGGTACCGTGATGGCAATCAGTGCGACCCGGTTCGGAGAAGAGGAATATTTCGCCCATGTGTCGCGTGCGAAGGCCGACGGGCTCGAAACCGAATCCCACGCCGACTATTTCGAGCATTTCGACCGGATCAACAACGCCGACATCGATTAC
Source organism: Alistipes sp. Zagget8 (assembly GCA_001941065.1). Taxonomy (GTDB): domain Bacteria; phylum Bacteroidota; class Bacteroidia; order Bacteroidales; family Rikenellaceae; genus Alistipes. The sequence continues at coordinate 413 of MSHJ01000005.1, read as the reverse complement.
GTGTCGACCGACCTGCTTGCCCCGGACTATACGGGTCAGGGCGAAACGATCTACCAATCCAGAGGCCGGGATGTGGGAAAAATCGCCTCCGAAAGTGCGGCATCGGGGAAAGTGGAGTTCGGCGCAGTCTACCTCGATCTGGAATGGAGCGGATCGGCCACGATCACACTCGCCAGCCAAACCTTCGCACTGCCGGAGACCGCGTCCCCGCGCCGTGCCCGCCACCAGTTACTGGTCTTCGATACCGTCCCCGCATTCGAAATCACCTCCCCATCGGAAAACTTCCGGATAAAACGTATTTCCCTCCACATCGTCCGATTCTGACCGGTTTAAGAAACCGGTTTTAGGCACGCCGCCGCTTTAAGAAAGCGGTTTTAGGCGCGACGGTAGGTAATCGGGTTTCAGAAGCTCCG
>MSHJ01000004.1 GCA_001941065.1 Alistipes sp. Zagget8 | reverse complement strand
CCGGAGCCGGGGTCGAACCGGCACGGCCATTACTGGCCACAGGATTTTAAGTCCGGCGTGTCTACCGATTCCACCATCCGGGCGCAGTCTTTCAGCGAAAGACGAGCGCAAAAGTACGAAAATAATTTGAAATTTGCCAAAACATCCGCAACATAACGCTGCGGCAGACCAAAATCCGTCGCTTTTCCTATTTCGAATCGATATGGGCGATGATCGCCGCATCATCGTCGGGCGCAAACCAACGAATCTCCGAATCGCGGCGAAACCACGTGAGCTGACGCTTGGCATAACGCCGCGAATTGCGCTTAATCAGCTCCACAGCCTCGTCATAGCCGATGCGTCCGTCGAAATAGTCGAAAAACTCACGATAGCCCACCGTCTGGAGCGCATTCAGCGCCCGGTAAGGGTATAACGCCCGGGCCTCGGCTTCCAGTCCGTCGGCCAGCATCTGATCCACCCGGCGGTCGATGCGGTCGTAAAGCTCCTCACGCGGCAGGTCGATGCCTATCTTCACAATTTCAAACGGCCGCGGCCGTCGTTCGCCGGTGCGCTGCTCGGAGTAGGGGCGTCCGGTCTGGAGGCACACCTCCAACGCCCGCACGACACGCGCCGGATTGCTGCGATCCACCGTCTCGTAATAGACCGGATCGAGTTCGCGAAGCTGCGCGGCAAGCGACTCGATCCCTTCGTCCGTCAGACGCCGGTTCAGTTCGGCCCGCAAGGATTCATCGGCCTGCGGCAAGTCGTCCATGCCTTCGCACAACGCCCGGACATAAAGTCCCGACCCGCCGACGGCCACCACATAATCGTGTGTCGTGAAAAGCTGTTCGAGACGGGCCAAAGCCTGCACCTCGTATTCCCCGCAGCTCAAGTTATCCTTGAGGTCATGCGAGGCAATAAAATGATGTTCAACCGTTTGTAGTTGACCAGCCGAAGGCTGTGCCGTACCGATCGGCATCCCCCGGTAAACCTGGCGCGAATCGGTCGAAAGGATCGGGGCGGCATAATGGAGAGCCAGACGGATGCTCAGGTCCGTCTTGCCCGAACCCGTCGGCCCGACAACGACCAGCAGCCGTTTAGTAGGCATCGTCGTAATTGTCGTCTCCCTCAAAATCGCTGAAATCGCTCATCACCTCGCTGAAAATCGAACCTTCGTCCTCCACACGGTTTTTCGAAGGGTCGTACTGGTCCGGGGCATCAGCCTGCGCATAGATCTCGCGCGGATAGGAGGCATCCTCGCCGGCCTCGTAAGTCCCGGTCAGCTCCAGAAAATAGGCCCGGTCGCCAAACAGGTCGAACAGGTAGATCAACCGGTCACGGCGACCGTGGATGATCTGCCCCAAAGTCACCTTATCCATAGCCATGGGAGCGTTCTCGGTGCCGTCGTCCATATCCATAACGGTGAATTCGCGCTGTTTCTCCCAACGGTCGTCGGCCGTAAAGAACGAAGCCATGCAATCCTCGTATTCGAGCGACTGCAGGATGAAATTATGGAAATCGAGCAGCGTCGTATCGTACAACACCTCGTAATCGCGCACGAAATTGTCGTTTTCGTCGCTCAACATCCGGAATCGGAAAACCATCGACATCGTAGTAATGTATTTTTTATCCGTATAGCAAATATAATACTTTTTCTCAATTCAGCGCCGCAAGCCATGCGATTACATCCCGGTCGTCGGGGTAATCGGTCAAAGCAGGGGACTGGGCGCATCCGAAAGCGGCACGGCGGCTGTGGGGGAGACATTCGGTGACGACACATTGCAATTCGTCGTCGTGTGTCGCAAGCCATCCGGCGACCTCGTCCGGCGTCCTGTAATGCGTGTAGGAGATTTGACTCAGGGCCGTCGGAAAGGCCCGCTGTTCGACAGCCACGGCCGCACCCAGGTCGCGGAACGGACAGCCCTGCATTGCGAGCAGTGCCCGTATCTGGCGGTAATTATTTATATATTTGCCGTTTACAGGCGGCATTTGAAGTATCGGTTCATAACCTTCGGGCAGGAACAGCAGCGACACGCTGCGACACCCCAGTCCGGAGTAGGCCCAGATATCATCGGCCAATCCGGCCAACTGTTCCGGCGTCTCGTCGCCCGAAAGCACGGCGGCCGACTGGCGGCTTCCCCGCAGCAGCGAGGGAATCCCGGCGTAGCGGGCGCGGAAATAACGGTTGGCATTGTCGCTACCCGTGGCGATCACCGCATCGACGGGCGACGTTCCGTCATAAAATTCCACAGGCACCGAAGCGTCGATATTCCGAAGCAGGCCGACGATATACTCCGTCAGCACGGCATCCTTCGCCGAAGGTTTCAGCAGACAGCGGTGGCCGCAGGCCACCGTACACAGCAAGTCGAAAAATCCGACGAGCGGGATATTTCCGGCCATGACCACCAGCACGCGGCGCGGCACAGCGACCGGGACAGCGGGGTAGGCCGCCAGCCAAGTTTCGAGTTTGTCGCGGCTCAGCATATCCCGGGCAATCGCCCCGACGGCACGGCGGATTTCGGCCACCGTAAACCATCCGTTGGCGCGGCAGGCGGCATCCGCAACAGCCCGTGTCGCGTCGTCATCGCCGAATCCGCGCAAGTTCGCCCCCAGTCGAGTAAAGAGATCAATTACGTTTTTCACGAACACAAAGATACTATTTCACCACGTATTCCGCACAATTTTCCCAAAGTTGTGCTATTTTTGTAAGAAAACATTCGACAAATCATACGACTATGGAGAGAAATCTGAAAGAGGCCCTGCGCCACCGCCGCAGTTATTACGAACTGGCACCCGAATCCCCGATCGACGACATGCAGATAGAAGAGATCGTGCGTTTTGCCGTGAAACACATCCCCTCGGCATTCAACTCGCAGTCGGCGCGTCTCGTGCTGTTGTTGCACGAACACCACAAGGTGTTCTGGGAGTTGGTAAAACGAACGCTGAAAGCCCTTGTTTCGGAAAAGGCATTCGTCGCCACGGAGAAAAAGATCGACGGCAGTTTTGCTTCGGGCTACGGCACAGTGCTCTATTTTGAAGATACGGAGGTCGTAAAAGGCCTGCAGGAACAGTTTCCGCGATACGCCGACAATTTCCCCGTTTGGTCCGAGCACACCTCGGCCATGCACCAGCTGGCGGTATGGACGATGCTCGAAGACGCCGGGTTCGGAGCTTCGCTTCAGCACTACAATCCACTGATCGACAACGAGGTCCGCGAGCGGTGGGGACTACCGGAGCAGTGGCGGCTCATCGCCCAGATGCCGTTCGGCATTCCGGCCGGCGAACCCCAGGAGAAGAGCTTCGAACCGCTGGATGAACGTTTGCGTGTCTTCAAATAGCGGAAAGAAGCGAGGTGCAGATCGTAAAGAATTTGCAAAATAGAATTGAAAAATTTGGAGATTCGGATTTTTTAGCTACCTTTGCATTCGCAATTACGAAATATGCCATGCGGAAATAGCTCAGTTGGTAGAGCGCAACCTTGCCAAGGTTGAGGTCGCGGGTCCGAGTCCCGTTTTCCGCTCTTCGAAAACGAGTGATAATCAGTGAATTATCGCTCGTTTTTCTTTTTACGGGTGCGAAATAAAATTCTCCGTAATGCCTTTTTCGCGCCGTTTTCCGAAGAATGTTTTACCATTTGTTTAACCATGTTTCACGGCGGTAAAACACCGCTCGCGCCTGTCTGCATAATGCCGCAACATTATGAGTGTCAGCATCAATGCCATTTGCAGAAAAGACCGCATCAATCAAAACCGCACCACGAACATCTACCTGCGTTTTACCGTCAATCGCCGCAGCCGCTATGTAAGCACGGGAATCAATATCCCCGCCGACGATTGGGATTTCGACACCCAAACGCTTAAAACGCAGAATCCCGCCGTTCAGCTACGGATTTACGAGCAAATCGAGAAATACGACAAGCGCATCAAACGGCTCGAAGCGTTGGAGGTTCCCGTAACGCTGGATAACGTTCTGGAAACCGACGGACGGAGGGTCTATTGCACGATAGCCGAATATTTCCGCCGCACGATTGCACAGTTGGAATCGGTGGGTAAAATCGGCTCGGCATCGAAACACAAGGTCACGTTTTCACTCCTGCAACAATTCCGCTCGACCAACATCCGTTTCGACGAAATTACGGTCGGCTACCTGCGTGATTTCGAACTGTTCCTAATGAAAAAGGGGAACAAGAGCAATTCGATAGCCACGAAATTCAGCGTGCTGAAAGCCGTCTATAACAAGGCTCTTGCCGAGGGGATTTTCACCACGCCGCACAGTCCGTTTCTGCAATTCAAAATCGGACGGTTGTGGACAGCCACCCGCAAACGCGCCATCCGCAAGGAGGATGTGCAACGGCTGATGCAGGCGGAGATACCCGCCGACGGTTCGGCCTATCTGGATTTCGCACGGGACATTTTCCTGTTTTCGTACCTCTCGGCAGGCATCAATTTCAAAGACATCGCCACCCTGCGTTATTGCGACATGGACGAGGAAAGAATCTACTATGCCCGCCACAAAACCAGCAAGGAGATGACCTGCCACCTCTCGGAGCAGTCGAAAGCGATTATCGGCAAATACGCCAAATCCGACCATGCGGACGAGGATTATATTTTCCCGATACTCGACCGCCGCATACACAAGACCGAGCAACAGATTTACGACCGAGTACGCAAGGTGCTGAAACACGTGAACAAGGCCCTGCATGAGTGGAGCCGATTATTGGGGCTGAAAATCGAATTGACTACCTATGTCGCTCGGCATACGTTCGCCACCGTGTTGAAAAGGTCGGGAGTGAACATTGCTATCATTTCCGAATCGCTCGGCCACTCGGATTTATCGACCACCCAAATCTACCTCGATAGCTTTGAGAACTCGCAGATAGATGCGGCCATGCAGAATCTTTTATAAAAAGCAAGAGGTGGGGACTTGTGCCCCACCTCTTTAGCTCTATTGTTTTATTTCGCAGCATGTTATGGGTGTTAGTACTGCTCCCGATTCAGTCTGGATACATCCATCTTTGAAGCTGACAATCCGTTCTATACGCATCGGGCCAAACATACGGCGGGCGATATAGACATTCTCGACCATGTGTGCGAATACTTCAAAACCACTTGTGATGGCTACGAACTTGCTGGCATCTTCGGGAGAAATCTCCTCTCCCCATACGGTTTCTATTTTTCCGCCTGCTTCCAATACATATTCCGCAGGATAGGTTACAAAATCCCGTTCGGAGTAATTCTCCCAGCCCGCCATGTTTACCTTACCGACAACCTGCGCGAAATAGCGAGGGGCTTTATCGTCTCCGTAAACATCTTGGGTCGTGAGGTGTGTGATGAAGTCAAAGAAATCATCCAAATCTACTTTTTTAAGGAGTTCCTCACGGCTGATTTGTGCGGCCCGTCTGGCGGGCTGAAAACTTTTTTTAGACATATAATACGTTGATTTTACTGTTTTATTATATTTTGAACTCATAATACTTTTATTTTTAATAATTTAACTTTATTTTGTTTCATTTCTCAAATACGTCAAAGTACCTGCCGCCACCTCTCACCGTGACTTGGGCTTCTGTCACTCGCCCCGTTCGTCTTGCAGTCGTTATCACCATCCGACACTGCAAAGGTCAGAAATCTGCTTACCAACGACAGGGAGTAAAAAAAGGGAGCTTTTCAGCTCCCCTACAAGTAAATTGCGGAATATGTTTTCGGAATCTTGCCCTTATAAGATTTTAGGATTCCTTTCAGCGATTCGTCGCTATATTTGAAATTCTCGTTACTCGCCAACCGCATCAAGTAAAGCAAGCGGGATATTAGCAAGAGTTTGTTATAGGAAACCTCCCGCTGAGAACTGTCGGCTCTCGTTTTGACTTTGGACGGGAGGCGCAGAGACGCAAACAAATCTTTGAATCGTTCGGTGGCAAAACACATCTGGTAACACAGGATATTATCGTAACTCGTCGTGAAACGGTCGGAATCCAATACAACCACATAATTCGGATTGGCGGCCCGTTCCCGTTCCAATGCGTCGTGTAGGCTTTTGACGATAATTCGTTTTACGGACAGGTCGGCCTCTTTTCCCTTACGGCCTTTCATTCGAAAGGATACAGCCAACTTATCCCCGTTACCGATATATTCGCATATCTCCTGCAAAGAATCGAGCGGGGTTTTAACCGACAGGCAGTCGTGAAACTTGCTGATTGTCCAATCGAAAATAAAGACGACCGCTAACCAGAATTTTTCGACATCCAATCCGAATCCTTTGAGCGTGGCGATAATATCGTCATTTTTTAGAAAACGCTCTTTCGTGAACGGATAGTCGATTGCGCCCGTATAGTAGCGATACCAGAAACGATAGGGGTGAAATTCCCCGTCTTCCCGATAGTCCGCTATTTGGAATACATAATCGCACAATTCGATTTGAGCGTCTTCTTCTTCCAGATTCGGATTGTAGCTGTTGATAGGTGTACTCATCGTCTTGGTTTTATTCCCAAATTTAACGAATTTCGCTGAAAAGCTCTCTTTTCGGCTCCCGATAAAAAATCCGTTGAATCGTTTTGTTCCCGATAATAACCTTTGTACCTTTATAGTAGCCGACAAAAGGGATAAGGGCGATGCCTAAATCTGTCCCCTGCGTTGTGCTTAAAAGTGGCACTTATACCACTACCTACCCAACCAACACCTAATTATAGGCTCTCGGCTCTGGGGAGCCTCAAACCCGATTTTCAGACTATGCTGTACTATGTAACGCAAAACAAATGATTCGATAACCGAAAAGCCGCCAAAGCCGCGTTAGGCTCCGCCTGCTTTCGGAAACTGCTAAAAACGAAAGAGATACTATTTACTAATTACGTCGCTAACGATGAATTACACAACGATTCCAAAATCAATTTGCCAGCTTCGGACGGGCAACGGCAAACCGACCGACATTTACGTTTGAGCAACGATTAAATGCAAATCGGACTACAAGACACAAATAAGCCATATAACGGAAGAAAGGCTGTCCCGAATAACGGGAGTAAATATCCGTACCGTCAAACGGTCTGTCCAACGATTAAAGAAGTGCGGAGCAATGCAGGTTACAACCCGCATAATCGACGGATGCAAACGCCGTAATTCCTATTATATAGCCAATCCCCAAACGGATTTCTATTTCGTGGATAACCGATTCTTTATAAAAAAACACCCGCCGAAAATCGCGGGCTTTCTGCTCTTATTAAAGGCTATATGTCTTAATAATACGAATACTATCCTTTGAAATATCGGACAGATTGCCGATGCTGTCGGAATGAACCGCAATACGGTTTCAGCTCTTATTAAAGAGAGTAACGGATTAGGACTGATTAAGGCCCTGCCGAACGGCTACGAAATAACGGATGATTGCTTTGTAAACCCACCGCAGAAAGACACGGCACACGCCGTCTATAATGAAATATGCCGATTCTGCATAATAAAGGGAACGAATCCGCCGCAATGAAATGAACGGGCAATGAATCGGATTCTTACGAAATACAACATTCCGAATCTGCCAATAGATAATCCGCTGTCGGTTACTTACGCCCTAAATGAACGGTGCAAGATGATTCCCGAATCCGTGTCGCTGGCTTATTTCGTTAAGGTGCTATGCACCCAAGACCCGATAAAGGCAAACAAGCTACACGTGCAATCTTTTCTATTCACATAATATACTTTCGTTCAGACGCCCCGATTTTATAGTCGGGGCGTTTTGATTTATAATCCCTATGGCAAATTATTTGGAACAAAATTCAGCCTTTTTGAAGCATGACAAAATTACTCGTCACGTGTCAATCTGGCATGCATCAATTATCTAACAGGTCAATATGACTTATTTTACATCTAAAATATCTATTTTCAGTGATTTGCATGCTATTTGATGGCTCATAAATAGCCAACAAACCTACAAACTTAAAATGAATATTATGCGAAAATTAAACATCAAGGAACTTGTTGATTTCAGACGTAAATCAGACCGAGCAAAACAAAATTTTGCACTAAACTTAAAACTTAATAGAGTGGAATCGGAGGCAGAGGGCGGCGGTGATTATTGGGTTAGTTCGGTGAGTGCTATTGTTCAATCATTTAAACATAATGACTTACAACCTGTTCTGGATAGAAGAAGTGAATTAGAGGAGAAATTTGATGCAACGAAAGTTGCAAAAACAATGTACAAAAGAAATATTAACATCTTATATTCTTTTGAGGACATTGATTCAAATAAATGGCGGCCGAATTCCAAAATTGATTTTCTAAAACAATCCAAAGATAATCAATTACTAACGGTTAGAGGGCTACAACTGCAAGTAACTCCGAATTGTGTTTTTGAATTTGAAAAAGACGGCAAAAAAGAAGTCGGTGCTATTTGGTTCATTGCTAAATTGAACGGGTTTAGCAAGGATGAATTAGGCATGTTTGCGAATATTCTTTGGTTATATCTGAATGCTCATTTTTCAAAAGATCGCATAATAAATCCCCAATATTGCATTGCGGTAGATGTTTACAAAGGTCAAGACGTAAGCTATTTACAACCTAAAGAAAATGGAGTGCCTATGATATTGAATTCGACTATTGATGAAATTAAGAAATTAATGGGAGGGACTAATTGAGATAATTTTACTATTTCACATAGTTTATGGCTATCCTTAAAAAGGATAGCTTTTTTGTTTATATGCTCCGACCGAGCAGACAATCCCTATTTTTCACCCCTCCCCCTTTTCAGATAGAAAACCGAAATTTCATCCATCCCATTTAATAGGATTCCACATAAAACAAGCCACCCCTATCTGCATCCGAAACCATATAACAGCATAAAATTATTGATATTACATGAAGTTGGATTACTACTGATAACCGAAGAATAAAACTTAATCGCTATGTACGAAACACAAGAGAGAGCCAAACGAATTACGGACATTCATGTTTTATGGGGACAAAGTACGGTTATCGAGGAGCTGATCCAAGCGGGGAAAATCGACGAGGAATACCTCTATCCCTTTAACGGAGACGAGGTGTTGGAATGGTGGCTCGTTACTCCGTGGCTGGCCGAACGCCTCCGAGAGCAGGGCGAGGTTATCATCGACGAATTAGGATGTCGCTGGTGGGGACGGCTGACGAGTGGGCAGGCTATTTACATGGACGGCGTAATACAAGAAATCTGCGGGAACGATTAACCCAACTTACAACTAACAAAGTTTCGATTCCATACTCCCGACTATTGGATAGAAACTTTGTTTTCAAGAACTTTGCAACAAAATTTAACGGCAACACCCCAGCGGAGAGCATTGTAATTCAAAAACATTTTCTAACTTTGCGCTGTCACCGAACAGGTGGCAGACATATTGATTAGTGAAAGTGTTTCGCTGAATCCTCGATAGGAAATCTGGTAAATTTCAAAACAGAGGGATAGGCTTACAAACGCTCTTCACCTTGTGTAGATTATATCCTTTCGATATATCTGCTCAAGTGTGGGGTGTTGCTTATTTCTGTTTGGGCTTACCAGAGCCTCCTATCGAATAAGTGAACAACTCCACACTTTCTTTTTGCATATAACCCACCGCAGTAGGAGTTGATACGGTACAACATTTATGATTATGCCGTTATCAAGTTTTGATTTGTTACGTGAGAAGATCTCGACAAATCCCCTTACACAGAAGCTTTACCAACAACTATGGGACGAATTAACAAGTAAATCATCTTTACCATCTAAAAGACGAATCGCTCTCCACGTAGCTACTAAATTAGTAGAATTTACGGAAACGGCTTATCCAGCAATAAGTGGAAATATTCAAATTCGTGCTAATGACAAAGAAACTTATGCCGAGATCGGTGCATTGCTTATTTACGAACTGCATCCAACCGAATCTGAAAGAAATAGCCATGATGCAATCCGAGAATTATCGCGTCAAATTGAAACAATAGTGAATGGAGAGTGACAACGAACCTTATTAAATCTAAAATGATATGAAGAAATTACTAATCGCCTTTTTAGGGGCAGTTTTTGCTACGGGCAGCGTTACCGCCCAAGATTATCCCAAAAACATTGTCGGACTGCGTGCGGGATTCAACACCTCGTGGGTAACGTCTTATGGCGTTTCGACCTCTGCCAAACCCTCGTACATGGTCGGAGTGTCAGACCAAGTGCTGTTAAGCAGAACCCTGCCGTTCTATTTTGAAACAGGACTGAATTTCATTAGCAAGGGGTACAAAATCAACGGCCACGATGAAAGCACCACCACGTTCAACTACCTGCAAATTCCCATCGGAATCAACTACCACATCTACACTTGTAAATCCGTAACGATTGAACCTACCGTAAGTGTTTACTATGCCGTAGGGCTTGGCGGTAAACGGGAATTTGACGGAGCAAAAACCTCGGTGTTTACTGATGGCAGCACCTCTCGTCACGATTTCGGATTTTCGTGCGGCGTCAGCACCTCGATTCATAAATTCCATTTCGGAATAGCCTATGAAATGGGTTTGCTCAACATCGACAAGACAGACCTTATTTATGGGGCAGACAGTAATAAAATAGGTTACAAGCAACTCAAAAACAAGAGCATCATTATTAAGGTCGGTGTTAATTTCTAATTCAGCAACTTATGAAAAAGCTATTTATACTTTTGTCGGTCGTAATGCTTTCACTTGCATCCTGCTCGGATTATGACGACGTAGCATTGTGGAACAAATCGCAGGATATAGATACTCGTTTGACGACGTTAGAAGAATTGTGTGAGCAATTGAACACAAATGTTTCATCGTTACAAACCATTGTAACAGCATTACAGAATAACAATTATGTTACGGGCGTAACACCCGTTATGCAAGACGGTAAAGAGGTCGATTATACGGTTACGTTCAGCAAAGGCAACCCTATTACCATCTATCACGGTAAAGACGGGCAGGACGGTGAAGATGGTACAACTCCAACTATCGGTGTCAAACAAGATGCGGATGGCGTTTATTATTGGACATTGAATGGGGAATATATCGTGGTCGATGGTGAGAAAATCCAAGCCGAGGGCAAAAACGGTACAAATGGAATAAACGGCACAACCCCGCAATTCAAAATCGAAAACGATTATTGGTTTATTTCCTACAATAACGGAACAAATTGGACGCAGTTAGGTAAAGCGACTGGCGAGGACGGTAAAGATGGAGAAGATGGCGTTGGTGGGGATTCCATGTTTTCGGGCGTGGATTATAAAACCAGCACCGACTATGTAATCTTTACATTGGCTGACGGTACGCAAATCAAACTGCCTACATGGTCTGCTTTTGAAGCCTTACAGCGTCTTTGCAACGAAACGAATACCAACCTTTCGGCATTACAGACGATTGTGACAGCACTCCAAAACAACGATTATATCACGAGTGTAGACCCGCTGACCGAGAACGGCAAGGTGGTAGGCTACACGATTAAGTTCGCCAAGAGTAACCCGATTGTGATTTATAACGGTAAAGACGGTGCAGATGGAAATACGCCCGTTATCGGCGTGAAGAAAGACACGGACGGCATCTATTATTGGACGCTGGACGGAGAGTTTATCGTTGTGGACGGACAGAAGATAAAAGCACAAGGGACAGACGGTAATAATGGCGCGGATGGTTCAGATGGTGTTACGCCCAAACTCGAAATTCGAGAGGGCTATTGGTGGATTTCCTATGACAATGGAACGAATTGGACGCAGTTAGGTAAAGCCACGGGAGAGGATGGCAAGGATGCAGATAGCATTAAAATCACGCAAGACGAGAACAATGTTTATTTTGAATTGGCAGACGGGACGATAATCACCATTTCAAAGACGGGGCAATCCTCAAATTTTATCACGTTTGAAGATATAAACGTAAAGTTAGTTTGTTTGAAAAACTGGGATACAGATGGGGATGGTGAATTATCATACGGAGAAGCGGCGGCTGTAACATCCATAGGGACATTATTTAAGGAAAATACAGACATTATTTCATTTAAAGAACTTGAATATTTCACAAGCTTAACGGCAATTGACGATAATGCCTTCTATCATTGTGATAATTTAGTGTCTATTGTTATCCCGAAAAATGTAAAAACGATAGGCAAATCTGCGTTCTATCCAAACATAACGGGAACTGGGCCAGGCCGTCCCGAAAGCATAAGTCATAGTAGTCTTGCTTCTATAATTTTACCAGACGGATTGATTTCTATTGGTGCTAACGCATTTTTCAGCTGTGCAAATCTGTCCAATATTACCATACCTCAAAGCGTGCTTACAATTGAAGATTTTGCATTTCATTCTTGTAAGAAACTAACATCTGTTACTGTCACAAATGGAACAATAGGCAAATCAGCATTTAGTTTTTGTGACAATTTAGTAAATGTAACAATTGGAAATGGGGTAACAGAAATAGGCCAATCTGCATTTGCATCATGTTATGATTTGAATTTCTATTGTAAAAGTTTAACCCCGCCGACATTAGGGGATGACGCACTTTATAAACCTGTAAAAATTTATGTTCCGCATTCTGTTGTTGATAAATACAAAACAAAAACGAATTGGTGCAATTATGCTGATTCCATTATAGGATATGATTTTAGTGAGTAAGATACCCAAATAACATACTACCTACATAGTGACAGACTTTGTGAAAAGGTTAATCTATAAGGCCCTTTTACAGAGTTTGTCACTTTCTTATTTTGTTTATTCCGCTAATAATCTTATCTTTATAAAGATAAAATAACAATTAAATTTTAGCTAAAATGAACAGATACAAACAACCGAAAACAGAATGAAAGACCGACGCATGAGAGGATAAACAAGCTATTTGCAAGTTGGTCGAATGGAGCAAGACAGAGGGAATAGGCTTAATTGTCGTAAAGCCTCAAAATGAGATTTATCCCGAAATGTTTTACTTTGTTTTCTCTCCTGAAACAGCGGACATAAATAAACCCGTTGAAATCGCACTTGTAAAGAACAAACAATGAATAATCGGGTGAAAAAGCGACCTTAAAGAGACAGACGATACAATAGGAATAATAATCGCTAACGAGGTGAAGATGGAGGGCATGAGCGAAACGGTAAATTTATTCGACTGCCTTGTCAAAGCGAACGCTATATTATTTCATTACACCACGCCCGACGGACGGGAGGAAACAAAAAGATTCCCGTTAGCTGGATTTTGCGAAAACTATCTGATGCAGTTTGCAAAGTAGCGTTCGGTGGAGTTATAGTTAAGCAATTATCTGTGTAAGACACGATACGACCTTTCGGCCTTTTAGGTCGGGAGGTTTTTATTTGAAAACCATAAACTCACTATGCCAATGGAAGAAAGAACGTGTTACAGAACTTATTTAGCCTATCAAACAATTCTCTAATTAACAATCATTTACAAACCAGCAGACAGACGCAAATGTTTAACCATCCGTTTAACCAATGCGAAAACCAAGGTAAAACATCTTCGGAAATATGGCTGTAAAATCAGATAAACCAACCAGTTACCGCGTTTTGCGGAAATAGCTCAGTTGGTAGAGCGCAACCTTGCCAAGGTTGAGGTCGCGGGTCCGAATCCCGTTTTCCGCTATGAGAATCAGCTACTTACAGAAATTAGGTTACTGATTTTTTTGTTTATACACGGCGAAAACGAAGGTAGAAACAGCCTTTTCTTAGCTCTGCCTCCCTATTGCCTCTCCATATATTATTACCGCAAAAACGGAGCGCACAAGATATGAAACCTCGTGCGCCCCGCCTTCAATGATCAAAAATCACAGGGCCTGCTCGACGGCAACGGCCACCGCTACCGTAGCGCCGACCATCGGATTGTTGCCCATCCCCAGAAAACCCATCATCTCGACGTGCGCAGGCACCGACGACGATCCGGCAAACTGAGCGTCGGAGTGCATGCGTCCCATCGTGTCGGTCATGCCGTAGGATGCCGGTCCGGCAGCCATATTGTCGGGATGCAGCGTGCGTCCCGTACCGCCGCCCGAAGCCACCGAAAAATATTTCTTGCCCTGCTCGCCGCACTCCTTCTTGTAAGTACCGGCCACGGGATGCTGGAAGCGGGTGGGATTGGTCGAGTTACCCGTGATCGAAACATCGACCTTTTCGTGGTGCATGACCGCCACACCTTCGCGCACGTCGTCCACGCCATAGCAGCGAACTTTAGCCCGGAGACCGTCGGAATAGGCTTTCTCGCGCACGATCTTCAACTCCCCGGTCGCATAATCGAACTCGGTCTGCACGTAGGTAAAGCCGTTGATGCGCGAAATAATCAGCGCGGCGTCCTTTCCCAATCCGTTCAGGATAACCCGCAGCGGACTTTTGCGCACCTTATTCGCCATCTCCGCAATTTTGATGGCACCTTCCGCCGCCGCGAACGATTCGTGACCGGCAAGAAACGCGAAACATCCGGTCTCCTCGCGCAGCAGGCGGGCAGCCAGATTGCCGTGACCGATACCGACCTTGCGGTCGTCGGCCACCGATCCGGGGATGCAGAACGCCTGCAACCCTTCGCCGATGGCTTCGGCGGCTTCGGCAGCCGTTTTGCAGCCCTTTTTGATGGCGATGGCCGCACCCACAACATACGCCCATTTCGCATTCTCGAAGCAGATCGGCTGCGTCTGCTCACACATTTTGTAGGGGTCGATGCCCTTGGCGTCGCAGAGCACTTTCGCGCCTTCGATGCCGTTGATTCCGTATTTTGCCAGCACGGCATCGATCCGGTCGATACGGCGCTCGTAACTTTCAAACAAATTTTCCATAATACTGTCGATTTTTCGGGTTTTACTCTTTGCGGGGATCGATGTATTTCACCGCCTCGGCAAAGCGGCCATAGGAGCCTTTGGCCTTTTCGAGGGCCTCATTGGCATCTACGCCTTGTTTTACCATATCCATCATCTTGCCCATGTGGACGAATTCATAGCCGATCACCTCGCCGTCGGCATCCAGTCCCATGCGGGTGCAGTAACCTTCGGCCATTTCGAGGTAGCGCGTGCCCTTGGCCAGCGTTCCGAACATCGTACCCACCTGACTGCGAAGCCCTTTGCCGAGGTCTTCGAGCGACGCTCCGACGGCAAGCCCGCCCTCGGAGAAAGCCGACTGGCTGCGGCCGTAGACGATCTGCAGAAACAACTCCCGCATCGCCGTATTGATCGCGTCGCACACCAGGTCGGTGTTCAGCGCTTCGAGAATGGTCTTGCCCGGCAGGATTTCCGAAGCCATCGCCGCCGAGTGGGTCATGCCCGAACAGCCGAGCGTTTCGACGAGCGCCTCCTGAATGATGCCCTCCTTAATGTTGAGCGTCAGCTTGCAGGCTCCCTGCTGCGGGGCGCACCAGCCCACGCCGTGTGTCAGGCCGGAAATATCGCTGACCTCTTTCGCCCGTACCCATTTGCCCTCTTCGGGGATCGGAGCCGACGGGTGGTTGGCTCCTTTCTTGACACAGCACATGTGCTGCACTTCCTGTGAATAAATCATGTTTTTCAATGTATGAAACAATTACAACACAAATTCCGTCACGAACTTTTCCGTTCGCAACTTCCAATTCGCTATTTTACGTGTTTATCGACATAACGCCTGCATTTAATGGTCCGAACCACTATCACGCAGGCATCATCAGCACATCCCGGACGGGCGGCGATTAACGGCAGATACCATTGCCTGAAACAAAGGTAAGAAATAAAGCGGTTGTATCCAATAACCATGCGATTTTTTGTATCTTTAGCAGCCGGGCCTGCCCCGGAACACGAAATACAACACATACCGAATGATGAAACCCTACAAAATCCTGTGCCTCGGCTGCTGTCTGGCGGTCGCAGGCTGCGGCGGAGACAAGGCTCCCGGCCGGAATTACGACAAGGAAATCGACCGGCTCGTGAGCCGCATGACCCTCGCCGAGAAGATCGGCCAGATGAACCAGGTATCGGGCGCAGAAGACCCCACCGGCGTCCTGAAACAATATTCGTCGCTCGAAGGGCGCGTCCGGGAAGGCAAGATCGGCACCGTGCTCAACGTCACGGGCGCCGCGACGACCCGCGAACTCCAGCGAATCGCCGTCGAGGAGACCCGGCTGGGCATTCCCCTGATCTTCGCGCTGGACGTGATTCACGGCTACAAGACCATTTCGCCCGTACCCCTCGCCGAGAGCTGTTCGTGGGATATGGAGACCATCGAAGCCTCGGCCCGGATGGCCGCCGTCGAAGCCTCGGCAGCGGGCCTGCAGTGGACTTTCGCACCGATGGTAGACATCGCCCGCGACCCGCGCTGGGGCCGCGTCATGGAGGGAGCGGGGGAGGACCCCTACCTCGGGTCGCTCATCGCCCGGGCCCGCGTCCGGGGATTCCAGGGCGACGATCTCGCGGCGGCGAACACCATTCTCGCCTGCGCGAAGCATTTCGCGGGTTACGGAGCCTCCGAAGGGGGCCGCGACTACAATACGGTGGACATCTCCGACCAGCGGCTGCGCGAACTCTACCTGCCTCCGTTCAAAGCCGCCGCGGATGCGGGAGCCGCCACCTTCATGAACTCGTTCAACGAACTGTCGGGCGTCCCGGCGACCGGAAACCGGTTCCTCGTGAAGCAGATCCTGCGCGGCGAGTGGGGCTGGGACGGCGTCATCGTCTCCGACTGGGGCTCCGTGGCCGAAATGATCCCCCACGGTGTCGCCGAGGACAAGAAACAGGCTGCGCTGCTGGCCGCCGGGAACGAGTGCGACATCGACATGGAGGGCGACTGCTATGCGAGTTCGCTCGAAGAGCTGGTGAAGGAGGGCAAGGTCTCCGAAAAGGAGATCGACCGCGCCGTCCGCCGCATCCTCCGGCTGAAATACGACCTGGGGCTTTTCGACGATCCCTACCGTTACTGCGACGAACAGCGGGAGAGGGACGTGACCCTCTCCGCAGCGCACCGCGAAGCGGCACGCGACATGGCCCGCAAATCGATCGTACTGCTCGAAAACCGCAGGTCGGTGCTGCCTCTGGGCAAACCCCGGTCCATCGCCGTCGTCGGGCCGCTGGCCGACAGTCCGGTGGACATGCTGGGCGAATGGAAGGCCAAAGGCGACCCGAAAGAGGTCGTGACGATCCTCCGGGGCATCGAAAAGACCGCCGGAGCCGGCACGCGGATCACCCACGCCAAAGGCTGTGACGTCACGGGCAGCAACCGGAACGGCTTCGCCGAAGCCGTCCGCGCGGCGCGTAACGCCGATGTGGTGATCGCCTGCCTGGGCGAAAGCGCCGCCATGAGCGGCGAGGGCTACTGCCGCTCGGAGCTGGGGCTGCCCGGCGTCCAGCAAGAGTTGCTGAAAGAGCTGAAAAAGACCGGAAAACCCATCGTCCTGGTGCTGAGCAACGGCCGTCCGCTGACGCTGGCATGGGAGAAGGAGAACATCGAAACGATCGTCGAAACGTGGTTCCTGGGCACCGAGGCCGGAAACGCCGTCGCCGACGTGCTATTCGGCAAATACAATCCCTCGGGCAAACTGGTCATGTCGTTCCCCTACAACGTCGGCCAAATCCCGGTCTACTACAACCACAAACACACGGGACGCCCGTTCGAACCCAACCAACGCTATGTGATGCACTACATCGACGCTCCGGTCGACGCGCTCTATCCGTTCGGCTACGGACTGAGCTATACGACGTTCGAATACGGCGACCCGGTGCTCAGCAGCGACCGGATGGCCGACGACGATACCATCACGGCGACGGTGAAGGTCACCAACACGGGCGATTACGACGGCGAAGAGGTCGTGCAGCTCTACCTGCGCGACATCAAAGCGCAGATCACCCGCCCGGTGAAGGAGCTGAAAGGCTTCCGGAAGATTTTCCTCAAAAAGGGCGAATCGGCCAACGTGACCTTCGACATCACGCGCTCCGACCTGGAATATGTCCTGGCCGACGGCTCGGTGGTCTCCGATCCCGGGGAGTTCGAGCTCTTCATCGGCGGCAGTTCCGCAGGTCTCCGGCCCATCCCGTTCACGGCACGCTAAAGAGGCGATACGGATGAAAAAACAATCTGGCTGCAACCTGCGCCTGCACGTTCTCCGCGCAGGCGCAGGCGCCCTGCAGGCGGCTGTTTCTTTGCGTTTTTCATCCCTGCCGGCACCCGATCCGGAAGAAATAATCTATATTTGTGCCGGAAACGACTCGTAAACACTATGGCAAAGATTCTGATTATCGACGACGAACAACAACTCCGCGGACTGTTGTCCCGGATCATCTCGCTCGAAGGGTACGACGTGACGGAGGCCGCGGACTGCGCCTCGGGACTGAAAGCGCTGCGCCGTTGCGACCCCGACGTGGTGCTGTGCGACGTGAAACTGCCCGACGGCAACGGCGTCGACATGGTGGCGAAGATCAAGGAGGCCGCTCCGTCGGCCGAGGTGATCCTGCTGACAGCCTACGGCAACATCCCCGACGGGGTGCAGGCCATCAAGAACGGCGCCTTCGATTACATCACCAAGGGCGACGACAACAATAAGATCCTGCCCCTGCTGAGCCGCGCGGTCGAGAAAGCCCGGATGCAGCGGCGGCTGGCGCGTATCGACGACTCGCTGTCCGAACAGCATTCGTTCGACCGGATCATCGGCCGTTCGGAGGCCCTGCGCCGGGCTGTGGAACTGGCCCGCAAGGTCGCCGTCACGGATACCTCGGTGCTGCTCACGGGCGAGACGGGCACCGGCAAGGAGGTCTTCGCCCAGGCTATCCATCACGCCAGCCCCCGGGCCCGGGAAGCCTTCGTCGCGGTCAACTGTTCGGCTTTTTCGAAGGAACTGCTCGAAAGCGAGCTCTTCGGCCATCGCGCAGGTAGCTTCACGGGAGCCGCCAAGGACAAAAAAGGACTTTTCGAGGAGGCCGACAAAGGCACGCTGTTCCTCGACGAAATAGGGGAGATGCCTGCCGAACTGCAGGCCAAGCTGCTACGGGTGCTCGAAAGCGGGGAATTCATCAAGATCGGCGAGACCCGCCCCACACGGGTGGACGTGCGCCTGATCGCCGCCACGAACCGCGACCTCGAACGGGAGATCGCCGCCGGCGGTTTCCGCGAAGACCTCTTCTTCCGTCTCTCGGTCTTCCGCATCCAGCTGCCGCCGCTCAGCGAACGGCGGGGCGACATCCCCGAATACGTCCGTCATTTCGCGGTGCAGTTCGCCGCCAAAATGGGCAAACGCATCGACACCATCGACGAGCGTTACATCACGGCCCTCGAACGCCATCCCTGGCCGGGCAACGTCCGCGAACTGCGCAACGCCGTGGAGCGCAGCATGATCATGGCCGACGGCAACCGCCTCACGGTCGACTGCCTCGCCCCCGAATTCCACACGGCGGCCGGCAGCGCCGCCCCCGGTTCGCTGGCCCTCGAGGACCTCGAACGCCGCCACATCCTGAAAGTTCTCGAACACACCGCGGGCAACAAGGCCGAAGCGGCCCGCCTGCTGGGCATCGGCATCGCCACGCTCTACCGCAAACTCGAAAGCTACGGGGTGAAATAACGGACTATCCCGAGAAAATTTCGAAACTCTTCGTCGACAACGAGAAGATCGCCCGGGTCATCACCAACCTGCTGTCGAACGCCATCCACCATTCGCCCGAGAAATCGCGCATTATCATCGGCGCCGTACAGCGCGAAAAAGCGATGGAAATCTATGTGCGTGAATTCGGCCGCGGCATCGGCAAGGGCAGCCGCTTCTCGATCCTCCTCCCGGCATAGGCGGGAGGGGCCGGAGCCTGCAAAATAGCCACATCTCGGTATTGCAGCATAAACGGTCTTTCCCCAACTTTGCACCATCGAAAAAGCCGGAAAATGCAACGATGCAAGGAGGAGACAAGGACCGAGATACTGCGGCACGCCGCGCGGATATTCCGCATGCGGGGCTTCGCAGGGAGTTCCATGCGCGAGATCGCCGATGCGGCACACGTCTGCCTGAGCAACATCTACAACTATTTCCCCGGCAAGGACGCCATCTTCCGGGCCGTGGTCCGTCCGGCGACCCTCGAGCTCGAAAAGATGCTCCAGGGACACCACGGACAGCAGGGCGAAGATGTGATGTCGATCGGCACGGAAGCCTACCTGCAAAAGGTGACCGGTGAATACGTCGCCCTGCTCGGCAGACACCGCACGACGCTCGAACTGCTCTTCTTCCGGGCACAGGGCTCCTCGCTGGAAAACTACCGCGAAACTTACACCGACCGTTCGACGGCGCTGGTCCGGGCGTGGCTGGACAACATGAAGCGCCGCCATCCCCGGATGAACGCCGAGGTCTCGGATTTCTCCATCCACCTGCACACGGTGTGGATGTTCACGCTGTTCGAGGAGATCATCATGCATCGGATAAAGCCGAAGGATACCCCGCAGATCGTTGCGGAATACATACGGTTCGAAACGACCGGTTGGAGAGAGCTCATGAAATTGTGAGCTCTCTTTTTTTGAACGATTCCGAATATTGTTCGTTTTTAAAAATAACAGAAAGATGAAAGAAAAAATCGATTTCCAGAACGTGGTGGCCGAGACGCTGCTCATCCCGCTCGCCATGCGGGCCCGGGAGAGCCAGCGGTGGAAAAAGGCGCTCCTGCACGACCCGCTGGCCGAACGGCTGGTCGCAAGCATCGACTACGACTATTCGAAATTCGGCCGGGCGCCGATGAGCGCCCTCGGCTGTGTCATCCGCAGCAGCCTCTACGACGGCAAAGTGCAGGAGTTCATCCGCAGCCGGCGGAATCCCGTGGTCGTAAACGTCGGCTGCGGGCTGGACACCCGCTACCAGCGCATCACCGACCGCCGCGGTGCCCGGTTCTATGAAATGGACCTGCCCGAGGTGATCGCCGTCCGGGAAAAGCTGATCCCGCCCCCGAAGGGCGACGAATACCTGAGCGGCTCGGTCCTCGAAACCGACTGGATGGACCGCCTGCGGGAGCGGCATCCCGACGGCGAATTCATCTTCACGATCGAGGGCGTGGTGATGTATTTCCGCGAGGAGCAGGTATGCAGCATCCTGCACAGCCTCGCCGAACGATTTCCGGGCGGAGTCGTCTGCGTCGATTTCTGCGGTTCAAAGATGGTCGGCACGGGACTCAAACCCGATTCGCTGCGCAACAACGCAGCCGAAATCCGCAGCGGCGTCGACGACGGACGCATCGTCGAGGAGTGGGTGCCGCAGCTGAAGCTGGTCCGCCAATGGCTCTACATGGATTTTGCCCGCGGCCGCTGGGGCGTTTTGGGCGTCCTCTTCCGCCTCTTCCCGAAATTCACCCGCAAATTCAGTTCGCTGTGCATGTATAAAATCCTCCCACGCTGAAAACAATCCGTAAAACAAGGCTGGTGCATCGCCTGATGAAGGTATCCGGCCGGATCGAAAACCCCGAAAAATAGGTATTGCCCCGCAGCGGCGAAAACCGTTCCTTTGCAGTAAACCAAAATTTTGAAAAGACCATGACTGGAATTTTTTACGGAAGCACGACCGGCACGACGGAGGCCGTCGCGCAGGACATCGCCAAACAGCTCGGCGTACAAGCCGCCGACGTACACAACGTGGCCGACACCTCGGCCGACGAAGCGAACAAATACGACCTGCTGGTGCTGGGCTCCCCGACGTGGGGCAGCGGCGAACTGCAGGACGACTGGTATCCCTTCCTCGACGCCCTGAAGGCCAAGGACCTCGCCGGCAAGCAGGTCGCCCTGTTCGGCTGCGGCGACAGCGGCTCCTATCCCGACACCTTCTGCGACGCTTTGGGGCTGATCTACGAAGGGCTGCAGGGCACGGGCTGCACGTTCGTCGGCGCCTACGCACCCGAAGGCTACGACGTCACCGACTCGCTGGTGTGCAGCGACGGCAAATTCGTGGGACTGGCCATCGACGAGAGCGACCCGGGCAAAACCGACGCCCGCCTCGCAGCGTGGTGCGAAAGCCTCAAAAACGCCTGACGATGAGCGCCGAGGATTTCAGCCGCTACGGTTCGATGAAACTCTTCATGCACCACATCTACGAGTTTCAGAAGGGAGTGCGCAGTCTGGTGCTGTGCACGATGTGCCGCACGTGCGCCGTGCTGGTCTGCGAACGGCTCGACCGGCTGGGGATCGAACACCTCACCCAGCCCGTCACCGACAGCAAGGTCAATCTTTACTTCGGCAACCGGCTGTGCCTGAATGCGGTGCGAACCTTCGTCCACAAGCCGCTCAACGAGCTTACGCCCGAGGAGGATTTCATGCTCGGCGCCATGCTGGGATACGACATCACCCGGCAGTGCGAACGCTTCTGCAAACGCAAACGCCTGCTGGCATGACGGAATGCGCCGCCGGAAATTCCGGCGGCGCATTCGTTCAGAGTTCGACGACCTCCCCGATAACGGGCCGCAAAACCGTGGGCGGCTCGTGGGCGGCCATCGCCGCAGCGGTCTTCAGCGGCTCGTCCCACGGATGCCGCGCCAGGGCGTATTTCGAATGGTGGACCGTCAGCACCTTCCGGGCCCGCAGGTCGGCGGCGGCTTGCGGAAGCTGGTCGGGTAACGTATGTATATAGCGCCAGTCGGCATTGTACTGTCCGTTTTCGAGGATCGCCAGGTCGATCTCCGGGAACCGCTCTCCGATCTGCGCGAAATGACTGCCGTAACCGCCGTCGCCCCCGATGTAGATCGTTTGCGATGGGGTTTCCAGCAGGTAGGAGGCCCACAGCGACTTATTGGGATTCAGCCCCCGGCCCGAGAAATGGCGCGACGTCAGGCAGAAGATCCGGAAACCCTCCACGGGGCTCGCATCCTCGTCCCAGTCCAGTTCGACGATCCGGTCCGGGGCGAATCCCCAGCGTTCGAAATGCTCGCCGACACCCAGCGGGCAGATGACCGTTCCGATGCGGTCCTTCAACTCGCGGACCGTACGGTAGTCGAGGTGGTCCCAATGGTCGTGGCTGATGACGAGCACATCGACCGCGGGCATATCCTCCGGGCGGTAGAGATCGCTGCCGGGAAAAGCCTTATTCAGAAACCCCAGCGGAGCCGCGCTCCGGAAAACCGGATCGACGAGAATCCGCCGTCCGCCCGAAAGAATCAGGTAGGAGGAGTGCCCGAACCAGACCAGCCGGTCCTGCCCGGGATCGAGCGCCTGCAAATCGGTTTTGACAGCCGTCACGGGGGCCGCAGGGCGCAGGTTCTCCGTCGAGCGGAACAGAAATCCCAGCAGGGTCCGCACGCGGCTGCGCTCCGAGGTGATCTGCGGGGTGCGCTCGCGGTTGCGGAACTGTCCGTCGCGGTAGTTGGGCGAGCGTTCGATCCGCGCCAGCCGCTCACCGCGGGGCAGTCGCCCGAACGAGGGCTGGTTGATGAACAGCGTGACCGCAGCGGCCAGCAGACAGACGATTCCGAGCAATATGAGCATAACACGTTTTGTTTTTCGGCGGGACATTCGTAAAGGCGTTTTAATCAGTGTACAAATATAAACCCGTTTTTCCGGCCTTTTGGTATCCGGATTACGGATTTTCTTACCGGAATTACGGTTCCGGTCCTCCTTTCTGTGACAAAAACAGGCGTTTCAGCACCATATTCGTCCAATTTACACCCGGACTGAAGGCGGATTGACAAAAAATACATAATTTTGTACCCTAATACCGGACATCCATACCAGGCAATCAATACAACAGATGTCAAGCAATGAAAATATCCCGTGATACAATCAGACAGCAGGCAGCCCTGACAGGCCGCCGCACGCTGGAACTGGGCAAAAAGGCTGGCGACAGGGTGCTCCGTCTTTCCCGGCGCACCTGGATCGCCATCGCCGCGGTCGCCGTCGTGGCGGCCGGAGGGCTGTGGTGGTGGCTGCGTCCCGAACCCGCAAAACCCGTCTGGCCCGTGGTCGAAGTCGAACCCGTCCAGACCGACGATATCGAACTCTACGGCGAATACGTCGGACGCATCCGCGCCCAGCAGTTCGTCGAAATCCGTGCCCGGGTCGAGGGCTTCCTCGAAAAGATGATGTTCGAAGAGGGTACCTATGTCCGCAAGGGACAGCCCCTGTTCATCATCGACCCCAAACTCTATCAGGCCCGCGCCAACAAGGCCAGGGCTCAGCTGAACAAGGACAAAGCCATGGCCCTCAAGGCCGAACGCGACCTGAAACGCATCCGTCCGCTTTACGAGCAGAACGCAGCGAGCCAGCTGGACCTCGACAACGCCATCGCCTCGTACGAAAGCGCCACGGCCGCCGTGGCGATGAGCGAGGCCGACCTCACGCAGACCGAAACGGCCCTGAGCTACACTACCGTCAGTTCGCCGCTCTCGGGGTATATCTCCGAACGCAGCGTCGACATCGGCACGCTCGTAGGTCCCAACGGCAAATCGCTGCTGGCGACGGTGGTCAAGAGCGACACCGTGCGCGTGGATTTCAGCATGACGGGCCTCGACTACCTCAAGAGCAAGGCCCGCAACGTCAACCTCGGGCAGCGGGATTCGAGCCGCAAGTGGGACCCCTACATCACCATCACGCTGGCTGACAACACGCAGTACCCGCTGCGCGGACTCGTGGATTTCGCCGACCCGCAGGTAGATCCCGAAACGGGAACCTTCTCCGTGCGGGCCGAAATGGCCAATCCCGACCGCATCCTGCTGCCGGGGCAGATCACCAAGGTGCGCCTACTGCTGGACGTGCGCGAGAACGCCACGGTCGTCCCGACCAAATCCATCGTCATCGAGAAGGGCGGCGCCTATGTCTTCGTCATACGCCCCGACAGCATCGCCGAACGCCGCATGATCGAACTCGGCCCCGAGGTCAACAACCGGGTGATCGTCGAACGGGGCGTCGTTCCCGGCGAAATGATTGTCGTGGAGGGTTTTCATAAACTCACCCACGGTGACAGGGTGGACCCCGTACCCGCCCCGGAAAAGGAGCGTGCAACCGAGACGGAGACGTCTGAAAAATAACGAGCCATGAAATCGGATTTCTTTATCGACCGGCCCGTATTCTCGACCGTTCTCTCTATCGTCATCGTCATCGTCGGACTGCTGGGACTGGTGCTACTGCCCGTGGACCAGTATCCGCGCATCGTGCCCCCGGTGGTGAAAGTCTCGGCCTCGTACCCCGGCGCCAGCGCCCAGACCGTGACGCAGGCCGTCGCCACACCCATCGAGCAGGAGCTCAACGGAACCCCCGGAATGCTCTACATGGAGTCGACGAGCAGCAACACGGGCGGTTTTTCGGCCACCGTCACCTTCGACATCGACACGGACGCCGACCTGGCGGCCGTCGAAATTCAGAACCGCGTGAAGCAGGCCGAGGCACGTCTCCCGGCCGAGGTGATTCAGAACGGCATTTCGGTCGAGAAGCAGGCTTCGAGCCGCCTGATGACCATCACGCTGCTGTCGAACGACCCCAAGTTCGACGAAATCTACCTGTCGAACTACGCCACGCTGAACGTGCTGGACATGCTGCGCCGCGTGAAGGGCGTCGGCAGCGTCTCGAACGTCGGCAGCCGCTACTACGCCATGCAGGTCTGGGTGCAGCCCGACCGGCTGGCCAACCTCGGGCTGACGGTCCAGGACCTGCAGAAGGCCCTCAAGGACCAGAACCGCGAATCGGCGGCGGGCGTACTGGGCCAGCAGCCCATCACGGACCTCGACGTCACGATCCCGATCACCGCCCGCGGACGCCTTTCGTCGGTCCGCGAATTCGAGGAGATCATCGTCCGCGCCAACCCCGACGGATCGCTCATCCGCCTCCGGGACGTGGCCCGCATCTCGCTCGAAGCCTCGTCGTACAGCACCGAGAGCGGTATCAACGGAGGAAATGCGGCCGTGATGAATATCAACATGCTGCCGGGCGCCAACGCCATGGAGGTGGCGCGTTCGGTACGGGAAACGATGGAGGAGATCAGCCGCAGTTTCCCCGAGGGCATCTCCTACAAGATTCCGTTCGACATGACCTCCTACATCTCGCAGTCGATCAAGGAGGTCTACCACACGCTGTTCGAGGCCTTGCTGCTGGTAATCCTCGTGGTCTTCCTCTCGCTGCAGAACTGGCGTGCGACGCTCATCCCGACCATCGCCGTGCCGATCTCGCTCATCGGAACGTTCGGCGTGATGCTCGCCTTCGGCTTCTCGCTCAACATGATGACCCTGCTGGGACTGATCCTCGCCATCGGTATCGTCGTGGACGACGCCATCGTGGTGGTCGAAGCCGTGGAACGCACGATGGACGAGGAGGGACTCTCGCCCTACGAGGCCACGAAAAAGGCCATGGGCGGACTGGGCAGCGCCATCATCGCCACATCGCTGGTGCTGTGCGCCGTGTTCGTCCCCGTGAGCTTCCTATCGGGCATCACCGGCCAGTTATACCGCCAGTTCACCATCACCATCGCCGTGTCGGTGCTGATTTCGACGTTCGTGGCCCTGACGCTCTCACCGGCCCTCTGCGCCCTGATCCTGCGTCCCGATTCGGGCCGAAAGAAAAACCGCATTTTCCGCCGCATCAACATCTGGCTGAACAACGGCAACAAGTTCTACGAGCGGATGATCCGCGGCGGCGTGCGCCATTCGAAACGCATGCTGGCGCTGTTCGGACTGACGTTAGTGGCGCTGTGGGTACTCAACAAGGCCGTGCCCCAGAGCTTCATGCCGCAGGAGGACCAGGGCTATTTCACCGTCGAGCTGGAACTCCCGGAAGGAGCCACGCTCGAACGCACGCGCCGCGTGACGGACCGCGCCATGGAGTACCTGATGTCGCTCGAAGATGTGCAGTATGTGCTCAACGTCACCGGATCGAGCCCCCGCGTGGGCACCAACCAGTCGCGCAGCCAGCTAACGGTGATCCTCAAGCCGTGGGACGAGCGCAAAACCTCGGACATCCGCAAGTTGATGGACGGCATCCGCGAGGAGATGCGCCGCTATCCCGAAAGCAAGGTCTACCTCTCGACGCCGCCCGTCATTCCGGGACTGGGCGCCTCGGGCGGTTTCGAAATGGTCCTCGAAGCCCGCGGGAACGCCTCGTACGGCGACCTCCAACGGGCCGTGGACACGCTGCTGCACTACGCCTCGCAGCGCAAGGAGCTGACGGGGCTTTCGTCGTCAATGCAGCGCGACATTCCCCAGCTCTATTTCGACGTGGACCGCGACAAGGCCCAGATGCTGGGCGTGCCGATGGCCGACATCTTCTCGACGATGAAGACCTTCACCGGGTCGGTTTACGTCAACGACTTCAACCTGTTCAACCGCATCTACCGCGTCTACATCCAGGCCGAAGCCCCGTACCGCGCCCAGCGAGAGAACCTGGGGCTCTTCTTCGTGCGCGGCGCCGACAAGGCGATGATCCCCATCACGGCCCTCGGCACGACCTCCTACACCACGGGACCAGGCACCATCCGGCGGTTCAACATGTTCAATTCGGCGACCGTCTCGGGCGAGGCGGCGCAGGGGTACAGTTCGGGACAGGCCATGGCCATCCTCGAACAGATCGCCCGCCGGCACCTGCCGCAGTCGATCGGCGTCGAATGGAGCGGCCTTTCCTATCAGGAAAAGCACGTCAGCGGCCAGACGGGCTATGTGCTGGCGCTGGCCTTCCTGTTCGTCTTCCTGTTCCTCGCGGCGCAGTACGAGAGCTGGCTGATCCCCGTGGCGGTGATCCTCTCGCTGCCGATTGCCGGCATCGGCGCCTATCTGGGCAACTGGGCCTGCGGACTGGAGAACAACATCTATTTCCAGATCGGACTGGTGATGCTGGTGGGTCTGGTGGCCAAAAACGCCATCCTGATCGTCGAGTTCGCCAAGGACGAGGTCGAAAAGGGCCGCGACATCCTCACGGCCGTCATCATGGCCGCACGCCTGCGTTTCCGGCCCATCGTCATGACCTCGCTGGCCTTCATCCTCGGCATGCTGCCGCTGGTCTTCGCCAGCGGTCCCGGATCGGCCAGCCGGCAGGGTATCGGTACGGGCGTCTTCTTCGGCATGCTGGTGGCCATCACCGTCGGCATCGTCTTCGTGCCGCTGTTCTTCGTCTGGGTGTATAAATTGAAAGAAAAATGGGCATCACGATGAAACGAAACACCTTATATATCTTCGGAGCCCTGCTGCTGATGGCGGCAGGAGGCTGCTCCGTGCAGAAGAAATGCCCGGCCCCGGAGCTGAACCTCCCCGCCGAAATCGTCGCCGGGCAGACCGACTCGCTGGCCATCGGCGACATGGCGTGGTGGGAGGTCTACACCGACACGACGCTCTGCCGGCTGATCGGCCGCACGCTCGACCGCAACCGCAATATGCTTTCCGCCGAAGCCCGCGTCCGTGAACTGGAACAGCTCTACCGCGTGAGCAAGGCGGCCCGGCTGCCGTCGCTCAGCGGACTGGTGCTCGTCGACAACGAGACCAACGACTACTACGGCGAAGCCCACAAGAGCGACGCCGAATTCAGCGTCAAGGCGACCCTGAGTTGGGAGGCCGACCTGTGGGGCAGCCTGCGGTGGGCCAAGCGCAAGGGCGCAGCGGAATACCTCGCTTCGGTCGAGGCGGCACGGGCCCTGCAGATGACGCTCATCGCCGAGGTCGCCACGGCCTATTTCGAACTGACGGCCCTGGATCACGAACTCGACGTGGTACGCCGCACGGTGGAGACCCGCCAGGAGAGCATGCAGCTGGCCAAGCTGCGTTTCGAGGGCGGCCTGACCTCCGAAACGGCCTACCAGCAGGCGAAAGTGGAGCTGGCGAGCGCCTCGGCACTGATTCCCGACCTCGAGCTGAAGATCGCCCAGAAGGAGAACCAGATCTCGGTGCTCGCGGGCGGTTATCCGGCCCGCGTGGCCCGCAGCAAGATGAACATGAACGTCACGATGCCCGACTCGCTGGCCGTGGGACTGCCTTCGACGCTGCTGCAACGCCGTCCCGACGTGCGGCAGTCCGAACAGAAACTGAAATCGGCGATGGCCGCCGCCGGCATGGCCTACGCCGACCGGTTCCCGCGGCTGACGATCTCGCTGACGGGAGGTCTCGAAAACGACGCCCTCAAGGGACTGATAAATTCGCCTTTCTCCTATGCCGTCGGGAATCTCGCGGCGCCGCTGTTCGCCTTCGGGTCGAAACGGGCCAAATACCGCGCGGCGCTGGCGGCCTACGACCAGGCGCGGCTGGCCTATGAGCAGAAAGTGCTGGAGGTTTTCCGGGAGGTCAACGATGCCGTGGTGGCTTACCGCAACATGCGCAGGAGCGCCGAATTGAAATTCAACCTCAAGGAGGCGGCCCGACAGTATGTCGTGCTGGCTAAACTACAATATATCAACGGGGTGATCCGCTACATCGACGTACTCGACGCCCAGCGGAAATTCTTCGACGCGCAGGTCGAGGAGAGCAAGGCCGTGCGTAACGAATATCTGGCGCTGGTCGGGCTCTACAAGGCCCTCGGCGGAGGGTGGGAGACCTCCGCAACCGAAAAAAAGGGTTGACCTCGCGGTCAACCCTTTTTCTTTCCCAGCTTGGCCCGGATTCGGCTCAGCGACTGCGGGGTGATCCAGAGGTAGGAGGCGATATGCTTCAGCGGCACGACCTGCAACAGCTCGGGGCTCTCTTCCAGCAAGGCCCGGTAACGCTCCTCAGCCCGCGGAGCCCCGCCCGAAAGAATCCAGTTCTCGAGTGCCAGAAACTGCTCCTCGAAAATCCGGCGTCCGAAATTGGCCACCTCGACCGACAAGGCGAAAAACTCCTCCAGATCGGCTTTGGAGATGCCGTAGAGCTCGGCGTCGCACATCGCCTCGATGGTAATCTGCGACGGGGCGTTGCCGACATATCCCCACGTCGAGAAAAGCGCCTCGCCCTCGCCTGCGAACCACACCGAGACATCCACACCGTCGTTGCAGTAGTGCCCCAGCCAGATGCCGCGGCTCACGACGTAGAAATCGGAATTGCGTTCGCCCTCGCGGACCACACATTCGCCCTTGCGGAAAGTGCGCCGCTCCATCCGGCCCACGAGCCGCCGGCAGTCCTCCGTGGGAAGGTTGTATTTCCGGCTAAATTTTTCGATAAATGCCTCCATGCCCTACAGGTTTGAGGCCGTAAAGATAACAAAATTTATCGAGCCGCCACAAGTCGCCTCGTCCGATAGTAGATTGCCATGACGACCCCGAAGGTGAGCGCCTCGGCCAGCGGCACGGCCAACCAGATGCCCTCGACGCCGAGCAGCAGGGGCAGTCCGAAGAAGCAGGCCACCATGAAGACGAATCCGCGCAGGACGGTGACCAGCATGGCCGGACGCGCCCGCTCAACGCTCTGGAAATAGCTGATCGCCACGATGTTCACGGCAAAGAATATGAATCCCGATGCGAACAGCGGAAGCCCCTTCACAGCGATGTCGTAAGCGGGGTAGGCGCTGTCGATGAACATCGCCACGATCTCGCGGCTGAACAACGCCGTTGCGCCGAAGAAGGCCAGCCCGGCCACCAGCGCCGTCAGCAGCGCCAGCCGGAACGCCTTGCGCACGCGCACGCCGTTACCCGCACCGAAATTGTAGCTCAGGATCGGCTGGGCCGACTGCCCGATGGCGTTGTAGACCATGAAAATGATCGGGAAGAAATAGCAGGCGATGCTGAACGCCGCCACGCCGTCCTCGCCCAGATGGCGGATAAAGACGTAGTTTCCGGCAAACATCATCGTCGCAATGGCCCCTTCGCACAGGAAGGTCGAAAGGCCCAGACGGCACATATATCCCACGTTGCGCCCGGTCAGGCGCATGCTTTTGCGGCTCAGTTTCACCCGGCAGAAGCGCACGACCCGCCGGCGGTCGCTCAGGTAAGCGAGGATCATCCCCGCGCCCACGATATACCCCAGGCTCGTGGCGAGCGCGGCGCCCATCATACCCCAGCCGAAGATGAAGATGAACACGTAGTCCAGCGCAATGTTGATGACCGCCGGAACGGCATTGCAGAGCATGGCGTAGTTCGGCGATCCGTCGAGGCGGATGAAAAACATCCCCGAGCTGAGCAGGGCGCTGAAGGGCAGGAACGGCGCGAACCAGTGCATATACTCCACGGCCAGCGGCAGCAGGCATTCCGAACTGCCCAGCAGCCGCGCCACTCCGGGAGCATACCAGGTGATTAGGAAGCTGTACGCCGCCAGCAGCAGCGACGAGACCACCACGGCCTGCGTGACGTTGATGCGTGCGGCCTTGACCTTCCCCTGCGAGAGGTGGATCGAGGCCACGACCGAAGCCCCGACGCCGAACATCAGCCCGACGCCCGTGCTGATGAGGAACAGCGGGGCGGTGATGTTGACCGCAGCCAGGGCATCGCTGCCGATGCCGCGGCCCACGAAAATCCCGTCCGTGATGACGAACACGGCCGAGAAAACCATCCCCAGCACGGTGGGGATCAGCAGTTTCCGGAACAATTTCGGAATGTCCATGCTGCCGAAATCGATACTGTCTTTCATAACTTCCGTTTTTTGGACTGCAAAGATAGGCGCTTCCGGCCGGGCAAAAGTTAACATTTGGTAAAAAAAGCCCCTCCGTCGGGAGGGGCTTTAGGTGCAGCGTCAGAGAGTTCCCTGTTTGAGCTGCTCGACGAACCGGTCGATGCGCCGGAGCTGCTGCGGAATCTTGATCGACTGCGGGCAATGCGACACGC
This sequence comes from Alistipes sp. Zagget8, assembly GCA_001941065.1. Classification (GTDB taxonomy): domain Bacteria; phylum Bacteroidota; class Bacteroidia; order Bacteroidales; family Rikenellaceae; genus Alistipes. The sequence goes on along the minus strand of MSHJ01000004.1, from coordinate 20,411 downwards.
ACTGGTCACAGCCGATGCAATGGCTCGCCTGCCGGAGCTTCGGGACCGAACGATCGTAACCGATGAGGAACGCCCGCCGGGCCTCCCGATACGCGGGGTCCTGCTGGTCCTTCGGGACGTTGCCCTCGTTCACGCAGCGGTTGTAGTGGGCAAAGATCGCCGGGATGTCCAGTCCGTAAGGGCAGGGCATGCAGTACTGGCACTCGGTGCAGGGCACGGTTGGATATTTCAGCATCAGCTGCGCCGTATCCTCCAGCAGTTCGAACTCTTCGGGCGTCAGTTCCTCGAGCGGCGAATAAGTGCGGATATTGTCCTGCAGGTGCTCCATGTAGGTCATGCCGCTCAACGCCGTCAGCACACCGGGGTAGGAGCCTGCGAAGCGGAACGCCCACGAAGCGGCGCTCTGCGTCGGCCGCAGCTCCTTGAGCCGTCCGACCAGATGGTCGTTCAGCCGCGAGAGGCGGCCGCCCAGCAGCGGCTCCATAATCACGGCCGGGATGTTGCGTTTCTCCAGTTCACCGTAAAGGTAGTCGGCATTGACGTTGCGGCCCGAGGCGTGCTTCCAGTCGACGTAGTTCATCTGTATCTGCACGAAATCCCACACGGCTTCACCCCGGTCGTGCATCGCCAGCAGGTGGTCGAAGACCTTTTGGTCGCCGTGGAACGACCATCCGAGGTTGCGGATGCGTCCCGCCTCGCGTTCGCGCTGGAGGAAATCGAGCACTCCATTGTCGATAAAACGTTCATTGAAGGTCTCCACGCCTTTCCCGCCGCCCACCGAGTGGAGCAGATAATAATCCAGGTAATCGACCTGCAGGTCGGCCAGCGACTGCCGGTACATAGCCAGCGAGTTCTCGCGCGTGGAATTCGAGAAGTTGGACATCTTCGTGGCGATGAACACCTTCTCGCGCGGATGCCGCTTGAGGGCGATGCCCGTGGATTTTTCGGAAAAGCCCTGCACGTAAACGGGTGCCGTGTCGAAATAATTCACCCCGTGGGCAATGGCGTAGTCGACCAGTTCGTTGACGGCCTCCTGATCGATCGGATTACCGTCGGCCGCGGGCGTCTCCAACAGCGGCCAGCGCATACAGCCGTAGCCCAGCAGCGACACCCGGTCGCCGGTCGTCGGCGTCGTGCGGTAGGTCATCCGGTCCGTCGGAACCTCTCCGACAGCCGCCGTATTCGCCGCCGGGCCCCGCTGCCCGCAGCCGTAAAGCCCCGCGGTCGTTGCGGCGGCCCCGACTCCGAGGACTTTCAGAAACTCGCGGCGGTCTATCTTTTTCTTCTCCATCTCTCTCTTCGTTTTTCAGATGATACGCTGGCGCCGGTGGCCTTCGACATAAATCGCGCTGAACGGACGCGCCGGACAGAGGTTCTCGCAGGCCCCGCAGCCGATACAGCGCTCCTCGTTCACGGCCGGAATCTTCGGCGACTGCGGATCGCCGGGATCGCGGGGCACCATCCGGATCGCCCCCGTGGGACAATGGCGGGCGCAGTTGTTGCACGTCACACCGTCGGTGTTGACCGCGCAGTTGTCCGCAATCCACACCGCGTGTCCGACCTGCGTCGCCGACTTTTCCGCGAGGTCCGTGAGGCGGATGGCATCCGTGGGGCATACCTCGGCACAGCGGGCGCACTCCGGACGGCAATAGCCGCGCTCATACGACATTTCGGGCTTCATCAACAGCATCAGCCGGCCCGAAGGGCGCAGCACCTGATTCGGGCAGGCCGACACGCAAAGCTGGCACGAGGTGCAGTGCGCCGTGAAATGGCGCAGGCTCTGCGCTCCCGGAGGCAGGATCGGCTCGGCGCGGTCGGGAATCTTCTTCGCCTCGATCACCGCCAGCCCGCCGTCCACCTTCTTCTCCTGCGCACGCAGAGCGGTGTAGGCGAAAAGTCCCAGCACGCCGAAAAACCGGCGCCGCGAAGCGTTGGTCCGGAGACCCTCAGCTTGGGAAGCTGATGCTCGTTCCGGCCGCCGCATCGTATAGGTGATGGCTCCCCGGCGGCAGGTTTCGAGACAGTCCATGCAGGCCACACAGCGGCTGTAATCGATCGTGTGCGCCGCCGGGTCGATGCACGACGCCTTGCAGTTGCGGGCGCAGAGTTTGCAGCCGTTGCATTTCGAGACATCGAACCGCGGCTTAAACAGCGACCAACGGGACAACACACCCAGCAGCGTTCCCACCGGGCAGACCGTATTGCACCACGTGCGTCCGCTGCGCCAGGCGAGGATTGCCAGCACGACGAACGTCACAACAGCGATGAGAAACATCCCAAGGCTCTTTATCCACACGTCCACCGAATAGAAAGCATAGCTGTCCATGCGTTCGGCAATCCAGGCCAGTCCGTTGTTGCCCCACGCATAAATCGGCGCAAAAAGGTTCGATGCAATCCGGCCATAGGCGCTGTACGGGGCTATCAGCCAGCCGACGCCTGCGAACATCGCCGCAACGAACACGACGAACATCGTCCAGCGCAGCCACGTGAGCGCAGGGGAGTAGCTGAAGCGGTTGCGGTGCTTTTTGCGCCGCCCCGCGAACCACGACACAATGTCCTGCATCACGCCCAGCGGACAGATGACCGAACAATAGACTCGGCCAAAAAGCAGCGTCAGCACCACCAGCAGGAGCACCACGCCGACATTCACGGCCAGCAGGGCGGGCAGGAACTGGATTTTCGCCATCCACCCGAACCACGCATGGAGCGTCCCCGTAAAGTCGAGGAACAACAGCGTAATCAGCAGAAAGAAGAGGACCGCCGCGGCGATCCGGATTTTTCGCAGCATTTTTATTTAAGTTTGTTATACAGCGTTTTTACGCCCGCAGGCCCAGTTCGTAAGCCTCCTGCATCGCGGGCGAGGATTTGATCTCCCCGACGTGCCAGGCCCCGACACCGTAGACCACACCCCGCTCCGTGGGGCCTTCGAGGCAGTCGAGGAAGCCGCGGAAACACTCCACCGTGCGCTGCATCATCGGGATGCTCTCCTCGGCGGCCGTCAGGATGAAATAAAACTCCTTGTCGGTCATCTCGGTGTAGCGGGCGCAGGCGCGGTCGATCAGGGTCTTCATCTGGCCGCACACCGTGTAGAAATAGACCGGCGAGGCCATCACGATCACATCCGCGGCGACCATCTTCTCCAACACTCCGGCCGCATCGTCCTGCTGGGGGCAGGGATGCTCGCCGTTGTAACAGCGGTTACAGCCCATGCAATAATTGATTTTCAGGTCCTTGAGAAACACTTTCTCGACCTCGAGGCCCGCCTCGCGGGCGCCCTCCATAAACCGGTCGCACAGCAGGTCGGAATTTCCGCCGCGGCGCGGGCTGGAGGAGAGAATCAGCACTTTTTTAGCCATTTTCTAATGCAAGTTACTCAGCCATTCGACGATTTCGGGATCACGGTGATTCAGGAAACTGCTCTCGGGACGGTCCAGCGCGGCAATAGCCGCCATGTCGTCGTCGCCCAGCTCGAAGCCGAAGACATCGAAATTCTCGGCTATACGCTCCTTGTGCACCGACTTGGGGATGCAGACCACATCGCGCTGGATCAGCCACCGCAGAACCACCTGCGCCACCGTTTTACCGTGCTTGGCGGCTATCTTCAGCAACAACTCGTTTGAGAACAGCCCGTTCCGCCCCTCGGCGAACGGCGCCCACGACTCGATCTGCACGCCCTTCGAACGCATGAACTCCGCAGCGGCGGTCTGCTGGTGGAAGGGGTGGGTTTCGACCTGGTTGACCGCCGGAGCGATTTCGTTGTGCAGAATCAGGTCCGCAAGGCGGTCGGGGTAGAAATTCGACACGCCGATGGCACGGATGCGGCCCTCTTTGTAAAGTTCCTCCATTGCACGCCACGAACCGTAGACATCGCCGAACGGCTGGTGAATCAGGTAGAGGTCGAGGTATTTCAAGCCCAACTTTAACATGGACTCCTCAAATGCCTTTTTAGCAGGCTCATAGCCCGCATCGCTAATCCACAGTTTCGTGGTGATGAACAGCTCCTCGCGGGGGATGCCGCTGCGACGAATGGCGCGGCCCACAGCCTCTTCGTTTTCATAGGCCGCGGCGGTGTCGATCGAGCGGTAGCCCGCCATCAGGGCGTCGTAAACAGCCTGTTCGCAGACCTCGGGGTCCGGGATCTGGTAGACGCCGAAGCCGAGGATCGGCATTTCGACGCCGTTATTCAATTTCACGTATTTCATAATTCTCCGTATTTTAATTTTCCGGCAATACTTCGTTCAGGCATCCGATGGCGTTCAGCGTCCGCGGATAGCCGATCCAGGGCAGCAGCTGCGTCACGACGGCCAGCAGGGTGGCCTTGTCGTTGCCGACATTCACGTTGCCCGCAATATGGCCCTTCACCTGCGATTCGCAGCCCCCGAGCGACACGAGCAGCGAAAAGGTCACCAGCTCACGCATCTTCACGTCCAGCCCCCTGCGGGTCAGGAAATCCCCGAAGCAGTTGTCCGACAGATACTGCTGGATATGCTTCTGGTTCGCGGGAGCCGCTGCACGCATCCCGTCGATGTGCTCCGCTCCGAAAATCGACCGCTGCACAGCCAGCCCCTTTTCGAAACGGTCCGCAGGCGTCGTCGTCGACTGCCCTTCGAGCGGCAGCGCCATGCCGCGGGCCTCCAGCACCTCGTTGGCCGTGGCGATAAAGTCGGCGGCCTTCGCCATGCCGACATAGGGAACCGCCTGATAAAGCACCTCTTTCACCTCCGTGGGCGTGACACCCGCCCCGAGAGCCGCCTCCAGCGTCGCCCGGAATGCAGCGTGCCCCTGCGAAGCGACGTTCGACGCCAGGATACACATCAGCCGCGTCCGGGCATCGATCCCGCCGTGGCCGAGCACCTCGCCGAGCGCAAAGTTATCAAAAATTTCAAATAATTCGGGGTCCTTTTTCCCATCTACCGGGATTCCGCCCGAAAAGGCCGGACGGGAGACCGTCGCCGCCGCATACTGCGCATCGTCAACGGGTTCCAGCCAGGTGTTCACGTTGGTCTGCGGGTTGCATTCGACGGCCAGGTGTGAAAACCAGCTGTCGGGGGCCGCCCCGTGCCAGTGCACCACGTCGGGAGCTATTTCCACCACATCGCCCGGCAGCAGTTCCCGGGCCGGCTGCCCCTTTTCCTGATAGTAGCCCCGGCCGCCGACGGCAATCAGGAGCTGGCCACCCGTGTGGCTGTGCCAGTTATTGCGGCATCCGGGCGAGAAGGTGACGTTCGACACGGGGACGTTCAGCGCTTCGTCGGTCGTCAGGCGGGCCAGCCAGGCCTGTCCGATAAAGTATTTCGAAAACTGTTCCGGTAGTTTATCACCCACGGGAAAGGGGCTGATTTTTTTCGCTTCATCCATATTCTGAGCATTTAATGGTTGTACGTTTCCACTGAAGAGGAAGAGGGCGGCGACCAGCGCCGCGAATAATCGTCGTTGCATCGGTTTGTACGGATTTAGTTTCACAATGCAAAAATAAGACGGTCCGTGCAATAAATCCGTACCCGGATTACGGTTCGGCATACCAATTTTACGCATTTCGGGCCGGTCTCACGTCTGACACGCGAAACCGGCCCGAAACGAATGTCCCTGAAAAGGGCGTCTTATGCTTTGCTCTGGTTGGCGACAGCCTCCATCAGCGCAGCGATCTCGGCGGGATCGCCCAGGAAATAATCCTTCACATAGCCCAGTCCCTCGTCGAACTCGAAGACATAGGGCACGGCCGTCGGCAGGTTGAATTCCGAAATAGCCTCGTCCGAAATACCCTTCAGGCTCTTGATGATGCCACGCAGGCTGTTGCCGTGGGCCACGACCAGCACCTGATCGTAACGGGCCAGCGCCGGGAGTATCTCGCACTCCCAGTAGGGCATCGTGCGGGCCACGGTGTCGCAGAGCGACTCGGTGCGGGGCAATTCGGCGTCGGGAACCCCGGCGTAACGGGGATCGAGACGCGGATTGCGCGGATCGTCCTCGGCCAGCGGCGCGGGGGCCACGTCGTAACTGCGGCGCCAGATGTGCACCTGCTCATCGCCGTATTTCTCGGCCGTTTCGCGCTTGTTCAACCCCTGCAACGTGCCGTAATGCTTCTCGTTGAGCCGCCACGTCTTCGTCACCGGAATCCAGTCCCGGTCCATTTTGTCGAGCACGACGTCGAGGGTCTTCACGGCCCGTTTCAAATAGGAGGTATAGGCGCATCCGAAATGAAACCCCTCCTTGCGAAGCGTCTCACCGGCTTTCACGGCCTCGGCGACACCCTTTTCGCTCAAATCCACATCGGTCCACCCCGTGAACCGGTTCTCCTTGTTCCAGACGCTCTCGCCGTGGCGGAGCAAAACGATCTTTTTCATGGCTATTTTACGACTGCGTTTTCGGGTTCGGCACGCACCTCGTTTGCCAGTTCGCGGTGTTCCGCAAAGTCGTTGATATTCTGCATGGTGGTGTGCGCGATATTATCCAATGCTTCACGGGTGAAAAATCCCTGGTGCGAGGTGACGATCACGTTGTTGAACGACAACAGGCGTGCCAGCACGTCATCGTCCATGATGCGGTCCGAGGTGTCCTCGTAAAAATAGGCGGCCTCCTCCTCGTAGACGTCCAGCCCCGCGGCCCCGATCTTCTTCTCCTTCAGGCCGTCGATCAGCGCCTCGGTGTGGATCAGCTGGCCGCGGCCCGTGTTGATAAGTATCACGCCCGGCTTCATGTGCGCAATGGCCACGTCGCCGATCATGTAGCGCGTCTGGTCGGTCAGGGGACAGTGCAGCGAGATGATGTCCGCACGGCTGTAAAGTTCGTCGAGCGACACATAGGTGATGCCCGCTTCGGCGGCGTAGCGCTGGTCGGGAAAGAGGTCGTAGGCAAGGACCTCCATGCCGAAGCCCTTGAGGATGCGGATTAACTCGCGGGCGATCTTGCCCGTGCCGACGATGCCGGCGGTCTTACCGTACATGTCGAATCCCAGCAGTCCGTGGAGCGAGAAATTGCCGTCGCGCGTACGCCAGTAGGCGCGGTGGACCTTGCGGTTGAGCGCCAGCATCAGCGCCACGGCGTGTTCGGCCACGGCGTGCGGCGAGTAGGCCGGAACCCGGACCACGGGAATGCCGTAACGGGCCGCGGCTTTCAGGTCGACGTTGTTGAAGCCCGCACAGCGCAGCGCGATCAGTTTCACGTCCAGGTCGGCCAACTGGCGGATGGTTTCGGCGTCGGCCGTGTCGTTGACGAAGATGCAGACCGCATCGGAACCCTTGGCAAGAGCTACGTTATTGGCGTTCAGGTGGCTGCGGTGGTAACATATATCGAATCCGTAAGCGTCGCGGATGCGCTCGAAAGACTCCTTGTCATAAGGCTGTGTTCCGAAAAGCGTTATTTTCATAATTGCACGTTTTTACTTATATACAAACGTTTTTCCGGACGCGATATTATGCAATCGTCACCTCGTCGTCGAGGTAAACATCCTGAATGGCGTGCAGCAGTCCGATGCCCTCCTTCATCGGGCGCTGGAAGGCCTTGCGGCCGCTGATGAGCCCCATGCCGCCGGCGCGTTTGTTGATGACGGCCGTGGTGACCGCCTCCTTCAGGTCGGACTCCCCGTGCGACTCGCCGCCCGAGTTGATAAGCCCCACGCGGCCCATGTAACCGTTGGCCACCTGATAGCGGCAGAGGTCGATGGGGTGGTCGGAGGTCAGCTCGGTGTAAACCTTGTCGCTGGTCTTACCGAAGCCGACGGCCCGGAAGCCGCCGTTGTTCGACGGGAGTTTCTGCTTCACGATGTCGGCCTTGATCGTCACGCCCAGATGGTCGGCCTGTCCCGTCAGGTCGGCCGAAGCGTGGTAATCGACGCCCTCTTTCTTGAAGCCCTCGTTGCGCAGATAGCACCACAGGATCGTCGCCATACCCAGTTCGTGAGCCTCGTCGAATGCACGAGCAATCTCGACCAGCTGCCGGCGGCTCTGCTCCGAGCCGAAATAGATCGTAGCCCCGACGGCCGCAGCGCCCATGTTCCAGGCATCGCGCACCGTGCCGAACAGAATCTGGTCGTAGGTATTGGGGTAGGAGAGCAGCTCGTTGTGGTTGAGTTTGACGATGAACGGTATCTTGTGGGCGTATTTCCGGGCCACGGAGCCGAGTACCCCGAAGGTCGAAGCCACGGCGTTGCAGCCGCCCTCGACAGCCAGTTTCACGATGTTTTCCGGATCGAAATAGGCCGGATTCGGGGCGAACGAGGCCCCCGCGGAGTGTTCGATGCCCTGGTCCACGGGCAGGATCGAAACATAGCCCGTGCCGCCCAGGCGGCCGTTCGAGAGAATCCACTGGAGGCTTCCCAGCGTGCGGATGTTGCGGTCGGAATCGGTCCAGATGCGGTCCACGGTGTCGGGACCCGGCAGGTACAACGATTTCTTGTCGATGGTGCGGCATACATGGGAGAGGTAGTAGCCGGCCTGCTCCCCGAGAATTTCAACAGTCTTGCTCATAGCTATCTGATTTTAGTGATAATACCATATGCAATTCCGGGTCCAATCGGCTCCCGTTCAATGGCTAAAAGTTACAAAAAAAATCGCAAGATTATTCCGACGCGGACGATGTTCGACCCAGAAAGGACGAATTCAGGCATAAACAGATAGCAACACGCCCAAATCCAACAGGGTTCGATCAGTGCGGTACAGATGTCATGCATCGTGAAAAATCCCCGGACAGGTAGTACCCGAGTACGTTCCGTTCGGGAATTTATAGGGATATGCGGCAGGTGCGCCGCAATCATCGGAAACTATTTCCGCGTATTCCTATACTCGGTGGGCGACTCCCCGGTGCGTTTCTTGAAAAAGCGCCCCAGATAAGACTGATCAGGAAACCGGAGCCGGTAGGCGATCTCCTGCACCGAAAGGTCCGTCGACTGAAGCATCATCTTGATCTCGAGAATCACCGCACGGTCGATGAACTCCTTGGCCGAACTCCGCGCCACGCTCCGCACGATGGTCGAGAGGTAGCGGGTCGAAATACAGAGCTTGTCGGCATAGAACGAAACTTCGCGCCGCTGCGAACAATGTTCGTGGACGAGGGCCACGAAACGCTGGAAAAGATCGGTCTGCCGCGTGGTGATCTCGGGCGTCCGCGGCTGCCGGGAGGCGAAACGCTGCATCTTGTCGTAACTCTCCAGCAGGACGTTTTGCAGCCGGTTTTTGATGATCGTATTGCGGAACACGTTGCTCCGGTCGCGGTAGGTGTAGGCCGCCATCTGGAACCAGATCGCAGCCCCCTCGACGATCCGCGTCGGCGGGTAGGAGATCGGACGCTCGCGCAGGGCGCGGAAGAACGAGGGATCGAGCCGGAAGGCCGCCTCGGCGAAGAGATCGCGGGAAAAAGCGCAGAAAGTCACCCGGAAATCCTCCGTGCGGTCGGTGAGCATCAGCACCGAGCCGGGCAGCAGCAACACCATCGTATTACGCCGCACCTCGCCCTGATACTGATTGACGGACGCCTCCGCACTGCCGCTGCGGCAAAACAGGAACGCTCCGCCTTCGATACGGCATGCGTAGTTGTCGAAGAAGGCGAAATCGGACTCTCCGACGACGAACTGTTCTTCCGGGGTGGTGATTATCGGATTTACCTGAGTCATAATTATTTCTTTTTTCGAACAAAAATAGTGAATAATTCGATAAAAGCCGCGCATTTGTTCCGAAAAGTGCCAATTCTGTTCGCAATAAATGGCATATCGGCACCGTTTTTAGAATACTTTTGCACCTGAAAAAGTTTTTTAGTTCAAAAAGTTAAGGAAAAGTTATGAAGCAAACATTTGTGAAGGCTGCCTTAGTGGCATGCTGCATGGCAGCCGTTGCCTGCGGGCAGGCGCCCACGGCAATGGGCCCCGGCGAGTACGCCGTGATGACCGTCGCCACCACCGACCGCGAAATCCCGAGCAACTACTCGGCGACCATCCGCGGACGCCAGGACATCGCAATCTATCCGCAGGTTTCGGGTACGATCTCGGAACTCCGCGTTAACGAAGGCCAGCAGGTATCGAAAGGCCAGACGCTGTTCATCATCGACCAGGTGCCCTACAAAGCGGCCCTGCAGACCGCCGAAGCCAACGTCGAGGCCGCCAAGGCCGGCGTAGCCACGGCTCAGCTCACCTACGACAGCAAAAAGGAACTTTTCGCCAAGAACGTCGTATCGCAATACGACCTGTCGACGGCCAACAACACCCTGCTGACGGCCAAGGCACAGCTCGCACAGGCCGAGGCACAGCGTGTGAACGCCGCCAACAACCTCTCCTATACGGTGGTGAAAGCCCCGGCAAACGGCGTGGTCGGTACGCTGCCGTACCGTGTCGGCGCACTGGTGAGCGCTTCGATTCCGCAGCCGCTGACCACCGTGTCGGACAACTCGGAAATGTACGTCTATTTCTCGATGACCGAGAACCAGCTGCTGGGCCTGACGCGCCAGTACGGTTCGATCGCCGAGACGCTCAAGAGCATGCCGGCCGTACAGCTGCTGCTCAGCGACGGCACCCTTTACGACCAGCCGGGCCGCGTGGAGTCGATCAGCGGCGTCATCGACACCTCGACGGGCAGCGTATCGCTGCGTGCGGCGTTCCCCAACCCGAACGGACTGCTGCACAGCGGCGGTGCCGGCAACGTCATCCTGCCGAGCATCTTTAAGGATTGCATCGTCGTTCCGCAGGCCGCAACGTTCGAACTCCAGGACAAAGTTTATGTATATAAGGTAGTGGACGGCAAAGCCGCCTCATCGATGATCGACGTCGAGAAGATTTCGAACGGCCGCGAGTACATCGCCCGCACGGGCCTCGTTCCGGGCGACGTGATCGTAGCCGAAGGCGTCGGCCTGCTGCGCGAAGGAACGCCTATCCGCATAAAAGGTCAGGCTGCAGCCGAAACCGAGGCTGCCGCACCTGCAGCCGATGAGACTGCCGCTCAGTCCCAAACCGAAAAAGAGGAATAATCTATGACACTCAAGCATTTTATCGAACGACCCGTACTGGCGTCGGTCGTATCAATCGTAATCGTAATCGCCGGTATCATCGGTCTTGCGACGCTGCCTATCGAGCAGTATCCGGACATCGCACCCCCGACGGTCAGTGTTAGCGCCTCGTATCCGGGCGCCAGCGCCGAGACGATTCAGAAATCGGTTATCGTGCCGCTCGAGCAGGCCATCAACGGCGTGGAGGACATGACCTACATGACCTCCAGTGCAGCCGTCGGAAGCGCCTCCGTCACGATCTATTTCCGGCAGGGAATCAATGCCGACATGGCTGCCGTGAACGTGCAGAACAAAGTGTCGCGTGCCACCGGCCAGCTGCCCTCGGAGGTTACGCAGATCGGTGTGACGACCAGGAAGCGTCAGACCTCCATGGTGAAGATTTTCTCGCTCTACAGCCCCGACGACTCCTACGACGAGACCTTCCTGTCGAACTACTCGATGATCAACATCGAGCCGCGTATCCAGCGTATCCACGGCGTCGGCGAGGTGTTCACCCTCGGCGCCGACTACTCGATGCGCGTCTGGCTGAAGCCCGACATCATGGCCCAGTACAAGCTCATCCCGTCGGATGTGACGGCAGCGCTCGCCGAACAGAACATCGAGTCGGCAACCGGTACGCTGGGTGAGAACTCCCAGAACACGTTCCAGTACACGATGAAATACCGCGGACGCCACCAGACCCCCGAAGAATTCGGAGAAATCGTGCTGCTTTCGAAGCCCGACGGTACGATCCTGCGGCTGAAGGACATCGCCGACATCGAGCTGGGCAGCGAATCCTACGCTTACAAAGGCTATACGAACGGTCATCCGGGCGTCAGCACGATGATCCACCAGACCGCGGGTTCGAACGCCACGCAGGTCGTGAACGATGTCAACGCCCTGCTCGACGAGGTAGAGGCCGAACTGCCGAAAGGCGTCGCCGTCGCCCACCTGCAGAGCGTGAACGATTTCCTCTACGCCTCGATGAAAGAGGTGATCAAAACCCTGTTCGAAGCCATCCTCCTCGTAATCCTGGTGGTGTACGTCTTCCTGCAGGACATCCGCTCGACGCTCATCCCGATCGCCTCGATTCTCGTTTCGCTGGTCGGTACGTTCGGTTTCCTCGCCCTGGCCGGATTCTCGATCAACCTGCTGACGCTCTTCGCGCTCGTGCTTGCGATCGGTACGGTCGTCGACGACGCTATTATCGTGGTGGAGGCCGTCCAGGCACGTTTCGACGTGGGATATAAGTCCTCCTATATGGCTACCGTCGACGCCATGTCGGGTATCACCTCGGCTATCGTGACCTCGACGCTGGTCTTCATGGCCGTGTTCATTCCCGTCTCCATGATGGGTGGAACGTCGGGTGTGTTCTATACGCAGTTCGGTATCACGATGGCCGTGGCCGTGGGTATTTCGGCCGTCAACGCCCTTACGCTGTCGCCGGCCCTCTGCGCCATAATCCTGAAACCGTATCTCGACGAGAACGGCGAAATGCGCGACAACTTTGCGGCCCGCTTCCGCAAGGCCTTCAACACGGCGTTCAGCGCCCTGGTCAACAAGTACAAGCACGGCGTACTGCTCTTCATCAAGCACAAGTGGCTGATGTGGTCGACGCTCGGACTCGCCATCGCGGCACTCGTACTGCTGATGAACACCACCAAGACGGGTCTGGTGCCCGACGAGGACCAGGGTACCATCAGGGTCAACGTCACCGCAGCCCCGGGCTCCTCGCTCGCCGAGACCCACAAGATCATGGAACAGGTTTCGGCTCGCATCAAGGACGTTCCCCAGATCAGGGACTACATGCAGGTGGCCGGTTACGGTATGATCGCCGGACAGGGCTCCTCCTACGGTATGGCCATCATCAAACTGAAGGACTGGGACGAACGCCCGAACAAAGAGGACGACGTGAATGCCGTTATCGGCCAGATTTACGGACGTACCGCCGACATCAAGGACGCCCAGATTTTCGCGGTGGCACCGCCGATGATCTCAGGTTACGGTACCTCGACCGGTTTCTCGATGAACCTGCAGGACAAGGCCGGCGGTGAGCTGACCGATTTCTACAACATCTACCTGCAGTTCATCGGAGCGCTGAACCAGCGTCCGGAGATTGCCCGCGCATACTCGACCTTCAACATCAATTTCCCGCAGTACATGGTGGACATCGACGCTGCGAAGGCCAAGCGTGCCGGCGTATCGCCGAACACGATCCTCTCGACCCTGGCGGGCTACTACGGAGGCCAGTACGTCTCGAACATCAACCGTTTCTCGAAGATGTACTACGTGACGCTGCAGGCCGATCCGAAATACCGCCTCGACACCGAGTCGCTCAACAACGTCTATGTACGTTCGAGCAGCGGCGAGATGGCTCCCCTGGGCCAGTTCGTGAACCTGACGCGCGTGTACAGTTCCGAGGTGCTGAATCGCTTCAACATGTACAGCTCGATCGCCGTGAACGGTACGGCCGCCGACGGTTACTCGTCGGGTGACGCCATCAAGGCCATTCAGGAGGTCGCCGCACAGGTGCTGCCGAAGGGCTACGGCTACGAGTTCGACGGCATCACGCGCGAGGAGGCCCAGACGGGCAGCAACACGGCTATCATCTTCGGTATCTGTATCCTGCTGATCTACCTCATCCTGAGCGCCCTGTACGAGAGCTTCCTCATTCCGTTCGCCGTCATTCTGTCGGTACCGTGCGGTCTGATGGGTTCGTTCCTGCTGGCCAAGATGATGGGCCTGGAGAACAACATCTATCTCCAGACGGGTATCATCATGCTGATCGGTCTGCTGTCGAAGACCGCCATTCTGATCACCGAGTACGCCGCCGACCGCCGCGCCGCAGGCATGAGCCTCTCGCAGGCCGCCGTGTCGGCCGCCAAGGCCCGTCTGCGTCCTATCCTGATGACCGTCCTCACCTGCGTGTTCGGTATGATTCCGCTGGTGCTCTCGCACGGTGTAGGCGCCAACGGCAACTCGACCCTCGGTGCAGGTGTCATCGGCGGTATGATCGTCGGAACGCTGGCGCTGCTGTTCCTCGTGCCGACGCTGTTCATCGTCTTCCAGACGCTGCAGGAGAAGATCAAACCCCTGGAATTCGATCCCGATCCCCAGTGGGCCGTGCGTGCCGAACTGGAAGAGTGTAAAAACGACAAAGAGGAGTAACACATGAAAAAGATCCTGATAATATGCGCTGCGGCGGCGCTGACCGGCTGCGGCATCTATAAACCCTACACCCGTCCCGAGGTTACGACCGCAGGGCTCTACGGCACGGCGGAAACCGCCGACTCGACGACCCTGGGCGACATCCGCTGGCAGGAGATGTTCACCGATCCCCAGCTGCAGGCGCTGATCGCGCTGGCGCTGGAGAACAACACCGACCTGCAGTCGGCAGGCTGGCGCGTGAAGGAGGCCGAGGCGACGCTGAAATCGGCACGTCTGGCTTACCTGCCGTCGTTCAATTTCGCCCCGCAGGGCAGCCTGAGCAGCTTCGACGGCGCAACGCCGACGAAGACGTACAGCATCCCCGTGACGGCCAGCTGGCAGATCGACATCTTCAACAGCCTGACCAACGCCAAGCGCAAGTCCAAGGCGCTCTATCTCCAGAGCAAGGAGTACGAGCAGGCGGTGAAGACCCAGCTCATCTCGAACGTGGCGAACCTCTACTACACGCTGCTGATGCTCGACAGCCAGTATGCGGTGACGGAGGAGACGGCCGCCAAATGGCGTCAGAGCGTCGAAACGATGCGTGCCATGAAGGAGGCCGGCATGACCAACGAGGCCGGCGTGGCCCAGTACGAAGGCAATACGCTTTCGATCGAGGCATCGCTGCACGACATCGCATACCAGCGCACGCAGATCGAGAATTCGCTCTGCTCGCTGCTGGGCGAGGCCCCGCACACCATCGGACGCGGCAATCTCGACAGCCAACAGCTGCCCGACGACCTGACGGTCGGCGTGCCCCTGCAGATGCTTTCGAACCGTCCCGACATTCGTTCGGCCGAGTACACGCTCATGCAGTCCTACTACGCCACGGCAAGCGCCCGTTCGGCCCTCTATCCGTCGATCACGCTGAGCGGATCGGTGGGATGGACCAATAACGCCGAAATCGTCTCTAATCCGGGTAAGTTGCTCTGGAGCGCTGCCGGATCGCTGCTGCAGCCGATCTTCAACGCCAACGCCAACCGTGCCCGCGTGAAGATCGCCAAGGCGCAGCAGGAGGAGTCGAGGCTGTCATTCCAGCAAGCGCTGCTCAACGCCGGTGCCGAGGTCAACAACGCCCTCACGCAGTGCCAGTCGGCCCGCGCGAAGACGGACCTCCGGGCCCGCCAGATCGCCGCGATGGAGCGTGCCGTGGAATCGACCGAACTGCTGATGCAGCACGGCTCGACGACGTACCTCGAAGTATTGACCGCACAGCAGTCGCTGCTTTCGGCGCAGCTGTCGCAGATTTCCGACCGTTTCGACGAGATCCAGGGCATTGTGAACCTGTACCAGGCTCTCGGCGGCGGACGTGACATCACGGAGGAAAAATAATGAAACGGGGAGCGACCAAAGAGGAGATCATCCGCATCACGCGGGAACTCATCGCCCGGAACGGCATCCGTACCGTCCGGGTCGATGAGATCGCGCAGACGCTGGGTATCTCGAAGCGCACCCTCTACGAAATGTTCGCCGACAAGAACGACCTGGTAGGCGCCTGCCTCGACTACATGAGCCACCAGCAGCGGGAACGCATCGTCGCCTGCAGCAAACGCCGCGGCGGCAACGCACTGCAGAAGGTGCTCAAGCTGGCCAACGAGTACATCGACAACCTCTACATGGTGGACCCGCGCTTTCTGTCGGACATCCGCCACAAGGTCGTCTATGCTGAACATTACGACGAACACCGGGAATTCTGGCTCCGGGAGATCACACGCTGTCTCGAAGCCAGCCGCGACGAAGAGCTGCTGCTTCCGGAGATCGACGCTCCGGCCTTTGCGGACCGGCTTATGAACACGCTCTACGAACTGCGCCTGCGGGGTACGGTCCGCGAGGAACTCTACCTCTTCTGCCGCACGATTCTCCGCGGCGCGGCGACCCGGAAGGGTATCGAGCTGATCGACCGCCGATAATACCGGATTCCACCTACCGAAACGATCCGCAGGGTTTTCCTGCGGATCGTTTTTTATGCCCCGACCGGAAGCGGGCATAAGAAAAGCCGCGGTGCAAACCGCGGCTTTTTCAAATCGGAATCTTAATAAATCTTGCTACCGTCAGCCTCTTCGAGATACCACTCGACATGCTGCGTACCGTTCGACGCCGCCCAGTCCATAAAGTACTTATAGACATTGCGGATGTCCTCGGTCTCGGCAGGGTAGCTGAACTCCCCGGGAATCATCAGCGCCCACATCATGTAGTTGTGCTCGGCCTGGTCGCCCTCAGCAACATAGAATTTGTAGGGATCAGACGGCAGGAAGGAACCCTTGCCGATGACGCCCGACTCGGTCGGCGCATAACCCGGCATGTGCACCTCGTTCGAGCGCGACTTCACGGCGATGAAGAAATTCATTTCCGAATCCTTCACGGCTGCGGCGTCCACCGGCTGCGAGAATACGACCTTCGTCGTGTGTTTCTCGGTCGGTGACGGGGTATGGCCCTTCCAGGTGTTCGAGGTGCTCAGCAGTTCCTTCGTCTTGTTGAAGAAGGGAATCACGGCATTCTTGCCCGACTCGGGGTTCTGCGAAGCGAACTGGCCGCTTCCAAAGCCCTTGTGCGACGACTCCGCCGATGCGATGTTCGTGCTCGGCACCCGATCCATCTGCACACCGTAGGCAATGTCGTAAGTGGTTCCGGCGGCCCTCAGCTCCCAGTTGAACGTCAGTTCGGAAACCTTGCTGCCATCCTTCGAAAGCATGCGGTCGATGCGACTCACGACAACGACGTCATTCATGTCGTAGTCACCGAACCACGGCCAGTTGTCCTCGAAGCAGTAGGTGTAAACCTGTCCCTCGACGAGTTCGAACGGATCGGGTTCCGGCTGCGGATCGGGCGTAATCTGTCCCTTGCCGCCGTTGCAATCGCTCTTGGGGATGTTCGTCAGCTGCGAAAGCGACAGATAAGCCCCGTCGGTGAAGCACTTGGCCACATAGAACTTGTTCTCGGCATGCGGGTCCACAACCTCCATCCGTCCGGAGAATGCCGTATAAGCTTGACTCCAGTACTGGTCGCCCTTGGAGTAGAACGACGACTGCTCGAAACGCAGCACCGGCGTCACATCCGTCTCTCCGGCTTTGGAGGTGAAGGTATTCTTTCCGCCCTGAGCAGGGCTGAAATCCTGTGCGATGAAGAGCGAACCTGCGGCGAACTCGGCCTTGGCATTGTTGAAATCGGCCGTCTCGGTCACTAAAGCCGCGCCCGAAGCAATATAGATGCTTCCGCCCTCGACTTTCAGCGTATTTACAGAGGTATAGCAATTCACATACACCTCGCCGATCACGTACATCTCGTCGATGTCGGCAACACCCTTCTGGTAGAATTTCGTCGTCCGGTTGGCGAATTTCACGTAACCGACCGTCAACTCGCCGTTCTCGCAGTTCTCGAACGCGGCGGTCGAATTGAATTCCAGTTCGTCGGCGGCAATCTTACCGTCGTTGAACAGGCCTCCCGAGTTGGAGTACTTGAAAGTAGCGGCCGTAAGCACGGAACCCGCACCGTTGTAGAATTTCAGGGCGTTGTTCAGGTCCAGTTTCCCGGTAACCTCGATCGTACCCAGGTTCACTGCCTCCCTGCCGGAGAAGCTCACCTCGGCAACCGTGAGTTTGCCGCCCGGGAAGACATACAGCGCCGGAAGGTCCTTGGCGACATTCTGTGCGGTCAGCTTGCCCGAAACCGTCACTTCACCGCCCGGCAGGATCGCCAGCGTCGCATAACCGATGTTGGGCGACGCCAAGTTGAGCTTGCCCTTTACATACAGCACGGGCTGTTTGTTGGGTTCGTAATTGCCGTTCAGGTTGATGTTCCCGTCGATCACGGCGCCAGCCGGGATGTAATAGGCATCAGCCGCATAGGCCGACGTCGACGCCCCGAGGTTGAAATTCACCGACGGGGTGGTGGAGATCACGGCCTGCGGAGCGAATGAACCGGCATCAGGCTCGGTCATCGTCGGATAATCCGGCATCGAGCTCACGGACGACGCCGTTGCCGCAACGCGGACTTTCGGCGACGCGGCAGCCGACATGGCAGCTCCGGGCACATTGACCGACGCTCCGGCAGCGACCATCTTCACGGCCTTGCGCCCGTCGGGCAGGGTAGTCTGAACATACAGATTCCGGGCGCCGGCAGGTATCGTCACCGCCGTGCTGAAAGGCGCCGCAGCCGTGGCGACACCCTTGGCTACGACATTCTCCTCCGACAAAATCGGCGAAGCATATACCCCGATTACGGAATAGGCAGGAGTCCCGCCTTCCACAACCGGAGCCGCAACCGTTACTGATACGTCCTGAATTGTTTTCCAATCAAAGTCCGCCGGAATGGTTCCGACAGGATCGGTAGGAGATTTTCCTCCGCCGCCAGCATCTTTCTGACAGGAGGACACAGCCAGGGCCGCAGCCGCCAGCAGCAAATACATTTTTCTCATAGTCACTTATTTATATCCCTATTATACCCCCATATATCCCATAGAGGGTACTATCTTCCCTGCAAAGATATACAATTATTCGAGAACTACAAAATTCCGCTCATATTACACCACAAAAAAGCCCACTTTCAACGAAAAGACAAATTTCCCGCCGAAAAATGCCGATTTCGAAAATTTTTTATATATTTGCACCATAAGAGTTATACAAGCGAAATGAATGCACCGAAAACATACGCACTCCACGACCGCGAAATGCTTCGCGGTATGATGATGGATACTATGATGTGCAACCGTTCTCGCCGGGTGTAGCTCGATCATGCACTGAACTGACACAATCCGGCTTCTCTGAGGTCGGATTTTTTTATGAACAAATTCAAAAGACATAAATACATGGACGCAAAAAACTATCGATTCGAAACCCTCCAGATTCACGCGGGCCTGCAACCCGACGAACCGACCGGCGCCCGGGGCGTGGCGATCTATCCCACGGCGGCCTACCGGTTCCAAAGCTGCGACCACGCGGCCCGGCTCTTCGACCTGAGCGAGGCGGGCAACATCTACACCCGCCTGCAAAACCCCACCACGACGGCTTATGAACAGCGCATCGCCGCGCTGTACGGCGCCGTGGGGGCGCTGGCCGTATCGTCGGGCATGTCGGCCATTCTGGTCACGGTGCTCTCGCTGGCCTCCGAGGGCGACAACATCGTCGCTTCGCCGTTCCTTTACGGAGGCACCTACAACCAGTTCCGCATCACGCTGCGCAAATTCGGCATCGACTGTCGCATCGCCGCCAGCGAACGCCCCGAGGATTTCGAAACGCTGATCGACGAACGCACCAAGGCAGTCTATGCCGAAAGCATGGGCAACCCGACCTGCGCCGTACCCGACCTCGAGGAGCTGGGCAAACTGGCCCGGCGGCGCGACGTGCCGCTGGTCATCGACAACACGTTCGGCGCCGCCGGTTATCTCTGCAACCCCTTCGAGTGGGGCGCGGACATCGTTGTGGACTCCGCGACCAAGTGGATTAACGGCCACGGCACGGGGCTGGGCGGCGTCATCGTCGACGGCGGCACCTACAACTGGGCGAACGGCAAATTCCCGCAGATAAACGGACCCTCGGAAGGGTATCACGGGCTGAATTTCCACGAGGCGTTCGGGCCGGCGGCGTTCATCGTAAAATGCCGCGTGGACGGACTCCGCGACATGGGCTGCGCTCCCTCGCCGTTCGACTCCTACCTGATGATGATCGGCCTCGAGACCCTCTCGCTGCGCGTGAAGCACCAGGTGGAGTCAGCGCGGAAACTGGCCGAATACTGCCGCTGCCATCCCAAGGTGGAGCGCGTCAGCTTCGTGGGATTCGACACGCACCCGAGCCATGAGAACGCCCGCAAATACTACCGCTTCGGCTCTTCGGCGGTCTTCACCATCGAACTCAAGGGCACGCTCGAAAGCACCGTGCGCTTCGTCGAGTCGCTCCGGCTGGCAGCCAATATGGTCATGATCGGCGATTCGATCACCGTCGTGACCCATCCGGCCTCTACGACCCACAAACAGCTCAACGACGCCGACCTTGCGGCGGCGGGCGTGACGCCCACGCTGCTGCGCATCTCGCTCGGACTGGAGAACGCCGACGACATCATCGAGGATTTCGAACAGGCCTTTGCACAGATCGGATAATGGAGCCACAGCTATACATAGCCCCCGGGCCTTTCGAACTGGAAACGGGCCACATGCTGCCGGAACTGCGAATCGCCTACCACACCTACGGCACGATGAACGCCGCGAAGGACAATGTGGTGTGGGTCTGCCACGCGCTGACGGC
>MSHJ01000003.1 GCA_001941065.1 Alistipes sp. Zagget8 | reverse complement strand
GGCAAGACGGTTACGGATGGTGTCACGACCTACGATTTCGACACGGCCATCATTTTCTGGATCGCCGCCTCGGCCCTGTCGTTCGTTCTGGCGCTTTTCGTTTCGAAACGGTCACATTAATAACTGTTACGTGCCTGTCACGCACGGGGTCAGGGATTCGAGTCCCCTACGCCCCGCAGAAAACGGAATGGCTTCGAAGCCGTTCCGTTTTTTCGTTTCAGGGATTCATACAGCTTGGATTTCAGGAAAAAACTCTGTATTTTCGTGAAAATTTACCACTCCTATGAAACAACTATTCCGCTTTTTACTGCTCTTCGGGCTGTGCATTCTCTGCAGCGATGCCTTCGCCCGGCAATTCCCCAACTACCCGATCCCCCAGCGCCCCGACACGCTCCGAATCCTCGGCATCGGCAACAGTTTCACCGAAGACGGCATGGAGTACCTGCCCGACCTGCTGGCCGCGGCCGGAATCGAGAACGTCATCCTGGGCCGCATCACCCTCGGAGGCTGTTCGCTGGAGCGGCACTGCCGGGAATACGCCGCCGATACAGATTACTACACGTACAGCAAATCGACGCACAACCGTTGGGAGACCGTTCTGAAAAAGGCCCGCCTGCGGGAGGGTATCGCCGATGAACGGTGGGACATCGTCATCATCCAGCAGGTCTCCGGAAAGGCCGGCATGTACCTGACCTACGAACCGTGGCTCGG
Organism: Alistipes sp. Zagget8; assembly: GCA_001941065.1. Taxonomy (GTDB): domain Bacteria; phylum Bacteroidota; class Bacteroidia; order Bacteroidales; family Rikenellaceae; genus Alistipes. The sequence goes on along the minus strand of MSHJ01000003.1, from coordinate 142,326 downwards.
GCATCTGGTGGAGATCGTGCGGCTGCACTGCCCCAATGCCGGGGCCTGCATCGGCTGGCAGCAGACCTGGGCCTATTCGCCCGATTCACAGCACGGGGATTTCATCCGTTACGACCGGAACCAGCAGCTGATGTACGACGGGATCGTCGCAGCGGTGAAACAACTGAGGGACGAAACCTCGATCGAGGTCATCGTACCGACCGGAACGGCAATCCAGAACCTGCGCGGCACGCAGCCGGCAGACTGGGCGCAAGTCACCCGCGACGGCTTCCACCTCAATTTCAGGACCGGGCGGTATACTGCGGCCTGCACCTGGTTCCAGACGCTTGTGGCCCCGGCACTCGGCACGACCATCGTCGAAAACGGATGCCGCCTACGGGGAACGTCCCATGAACTGACCGAGGAGGAAGCGACTGTCTGTCGGCAGGCCGCCCAGCGGGCCTGCATCCGGAATCTGGCCGTTTGGACGGAGGACAAGGCTCATGAAATAGGGGCTCCGGCGCAGTAAAAACAAAAAAATACACCGCAAATATTTGCGGATTTCAGAAAAAACGGTATCTTTGCACTCGCAATAACCGGAATGGTGCGTTAGTTCAGCTGGTTAGAATACGTGCCTGTCACGCACGGGGTCAGGGGTTCGAGTCCCCTACGCACCGCCAGCCAACGACAAATCCCTGCTCCCATGGAGCGGGGATTTGTCGTATACAGCGGCTGCCGGCGAAACTTTCAACGGTCATTTTGCGTATTGTATAACATGATGAAATACGATTTCGATGAGCTGATCCCGCGCCGGGGAACGAACTCGGTGAAATGGGACGAACAACCTGCACCCGACATCCTGCCGATGTGGGTCGCAGATATGGATTTCAGAACGGCTCCGCCCGTCGTCGAGGCCCTTCGCCGCAGGGTCGAACACGGGATTTTCGGCTATGCGAAAGTCCCGGAGAGTTACTATGCGGCAATCATCGGATGGTTCTCCCGGCGGCACGGCTGGGCCCCGGAGCGGGCATGGATACACCCCGTGACCGGTGTGATTCCGGCCTTGTCGGCCATTCTCCGGGCGCTGACCCGTCCGGGCGACAAGGTGCTGATGCAGACACCCGTCTACAACCACTTTTTCATATCCGTCGCCAACAGCGGCTGCGAAGCCGCCGGGTGCGACCTGATCTACCGCGACAACACCTACACGGTAGATTTCGAAGCCCTCGAACGCACGGCGGCCGATCCGGACGTGAAGCTGATGCTGCTCTGCAATCCCCACAATCCTGCGGGACGGGTCTGGACACCGGAGGAGCTGCGGCGCATCGGCGAAATCTGCCTGTGCCACGACGTCTTCGTCGTCGCCGACGAAATTCACTGCGAGCTGGTGATGCCCGGCTTCCGCTACACGCCGTTCGCCTCGCTTTCGGAAGAGTTCGCCCGGCGTTCGGTCACCTGCACCTCCCCCAGCAAGGCTTTCAACCTCGCGGGACTGCAGGTCGCCAACATCTTCGCCGCGGATGCCACAATCCGGGAACGCATCGATCAGGCGCTCGGCCGAAACGAGACGGGTGAAATCAGCCCCTTCGCCATCGAGGCCCTCACGGCGGCTTACAATGAGGGAGACGAATGGCTCGACGCGCTCAACGCCTATCTTGCTGAAAACTACCGTTTCCTGCGGGATTACCTCGCCCGGGAACTGCCGCAATACACGGTACTGCCCCTCGAAGGCACCTATCTGGCATGGATCGACTGCCGTGCCGCAGGCATGGACTCGGAAACATTGGCGGAACGCCTGCTTACGGAAGGACGGCTCTTCGTCAATCCCGGAGCGATCTACGGCCCGGCAGGCAATGCATTCATCCGCCTGAACATCGCCTGCCCGCGAAAACTGCTGGCCGACGGACTCGAACGATTCAAAAAAGCACTAACTCTATAACCATGAAAAGAATCGCACTTCTGCTGCTCCTTGCAGCCTGTTTCTCCATGCCGGCATTCGCCGGCGACGGCGCCCGGCCGATCAAACTGATCTCCTACAACCTGCGCAACAGCGGCGCCCGGGACGGCGACAACGACTGGGCGAAACGCCGTCACGCCACGCCGCAGATGATTCGTCAGGAAGCTCCCGACGTGTTCGGCGTGCAGGAAGGATTGATCGACCAGCTGCAGTACATCGACGCCGAGTGTCCGCAGTATGCGCGTGTCGGCGCAGGACGCGACGACGGAGCCGAAAAGGGCGAAATCATGGCCGTCTACTACCTCCGCGACCGTTTCGAGCTGGTGAACAGCGGCACGCTATGGCTCAGCGAGACCCCTGCCGAGGTGTCGCGCGGCTGGGACGGCGCCTGCAACCGCACAATGACGTGGGTCGAGCTGCGCGACAAGGCTTCGGGCAAGGAGTTTTTCTATTTCAACACCCACCTCGACCACCGCGGCAAGGTGGCCCGTGAGGAGTCCATAAAACTGATCGTCGGTGAAATCCAGCGCATCGCGGGCAAAAAATCCGCGGTGATTTTGGGCGGGGATTTCAACACCCCGGTCGACAGTCCGATCTTCAAGCCGCTGACCAAATACATGCAGTCGGTCCGCGCCAAGGCACCGGAAACGGATCATAAAGGGACCTTCAACGGATTCGGCTCGGCTCCCGACACCATCGTGATCGACCACCTTTACTACCGGGGCCAACTCAAGTGCCTGACCTTCGCCACTCTCGACGGCGACTACGGGGCTCCCTACATTTCGGACCACTACCCGATCGCCATGACCTTCACGTTATAAAATAAAAAAATCCCGGAGTCGACGCTCCGGGATTTTTCCTGTTTCGGATTACTGCCGCCGTCCGCGCAGGACGACGACCGACACCGCCGCGACAATCAGCAGGATACCTCCCGCCCCCTGCAGCGTAAGGGGCTCGGCGAAGACCCACACGCCGATCACGACGGCCGTCAGCGGCTCCATGGCGCCTAAAACCGAGGTCAGTGTCGGCCCGATACTCTTGATGGCCCGTACCAGCGCCATGTTCGACACGGCGGTGGCGGGCAGGGCGATGCCGAGGATGTAGAGCCATGTGTGAGGGTCGGTTTCGAGGCGGATACCGCCCGTGAAACACCCGCCGATGATGAAGAACAGCGCTCCGAAGGCCATCACGTAACAGGTCAGCACCGTGGAGTCGATCCCCACGGCCCGGCTCTTGCGCACCCCCACGATATAGCCGCCGTAGGCGACGACCGACACCACCGACGAGACGATGCCCAGCGTCGTATCCCCGCGCGTAAAGCCGTCGTTGCCCTGCGAAAGCAGCACGGCCCCGACAATCGACAGGCCGATGGCCACGAAGGTCCACACCGTGCCGCGTTCGCGGAAGAAGCACATCATCACCAGCGCCACGACCAGCGGATACATGAAATGAATGGTGGAGGCCACTCCGCTGGCGATGTTCTGGTAGGCAATCACGAGGCTCAGCGACGTGGCGGCGCGGAAAATGCTCAGCAGGAACACCGTAGCCAATTCGCGCCTGCCGAGGCGGAAATTACATCCCGCCGTCAGGCCGTAGGCCACCAGGCAGAGCGACGCCACGCCCCAGCGGTAGGTCAGCACCTCGAACGACGAATACCCCACCCCGATCAGCAGCAGGGTGAACAGCGGAGCCAGTCCGAAGGTCGACGACGAGAGGGCCGCCCAGAGAATTCCTTTGACGCGATTCATACGATTTCCGTTTACGGCGACAAAAGTAAACAATATATCCGCATTCCACACCGCCGGGAGCCGAAAAGCAACCTCCGGAGCCGTTTTTCCGCAGGGCCGGCCCACACCGCCGGCGCATCCCGACGGAAATGTTTGGCAGAGCGGATTTTTATGTTACTTTTGTACAATCAAATACGCATCCGCATGAAATGGTACGCCAAATATCTTCCCGTCTATGAGAAGCCCTTCGCCGAAGCCCCTGCGGCGGCCGTCGCCGAGGTCCGCGCGAAACTCGCCGAACGGCAGTCGGACCGTCCGCTGGTGACGGTCTCCGTCATCGCTTACAACGAGGAGCGGCGCCTGCTGGCGTGCCTCTGGTCGCTCGCCGAACAGCAATGCCGCTATCCGATGGAGATCATCGGCACGGACAACGTATCGAAGGACCGCACGGCGGAGGTTTTCGAGGCCGTCGGCCTGCCGTGGCAGCGCGAGACGACGCCCGGATGCGGCCATGCGCGGCTCTGCGGACTGGGACGCGCCCGCGGCAGGTACCACATCAATATCGACGCCGACACGATGTACCCGCCGCGCTATGTCGAAACGATGGTCGACGCGCTGGAGCGGAAAGACATCGTAGCCGTCAGCTCGCTCTGGAGCTATATCCCCGACGCCTCGCACTCGGCTTTCGGACTCTGGTTCTATGAATTGGCCCGTGACACGCACCTGTGGCTCCAGTCGTTCAAGCGGCCCGAACTGAGCGTCCGCGGACTGGTCTTCGCCTACAACACGGAACTGGCCCGCAAAGTGGGCATCCGCACCGACATCATCCGCGGAGAGGACGGCTCGCTGGCCCTCGGGCTGAAGCAGTATGGCCGCATCGCCTTCGTCCGCAAACGCCGGGCACGCGCCGTGACGGGCTACGGCACCGTTTCAAAGGACGGGTCGCTGCTGGATAGTTTCTGGGTAAGGGCCGTCAAGGCGCTGAAAGGCCTCGGCGGAATATTTTCCAAGAAATCGGAATACAAAGACGAGGAGGACAATCTATTGAAATGAAAACTCCTGGCCGCATGGCCGGGAGTTTTCATTTCAGAAACGCTTGGTATAACCGTGGCAGTAAGGCTGCGTGCCCTTGCGGTCGTAATAATCCTGATGATACCCCTCGGCGGGCCAGAAAGTCGTGGCCTGCGTGACCTCCGTCACGACGTCATACCCTTTCGCACGCAATTCGGCAATCAGCTTTTCAGCCGTCTCGCGCTGGGCGGGCGTGGTGTAGAAAACCGCCGAACGGTACTGGTCGCCGATGTCGGGACCCTGCCTGCCGACCTGCGTGGGGTCGTGAATCTCGAAAAACAGGCGTGCCAGCTTCTCGTAGGAGACTTTCGACGGGTCAAACGTCACGCGCACCGCCTCGGCGTGTCCCGTGCGGTGACTGCACACCTCCTCGTAAGTGGGATTCTCCGTGTGGCCGCCGATGTACCCCGACTCGACATCGAGCACCCCCGGCTCCTTCGACAGCAGGTGCTCCACACCCCAGAAACAACCTCCGGCGAAGATTGCCGTCTCGATCTGCTCCTTTTTGGCCGCAGGCACGAACTCCAGCGAAAGGGAGTTGACGCAATGGCGGGTATTGCGGGGCGTAAACCCCTCGCCCGTAAACACATGACCCAGATGTCCGCCGCATTTGGCGCAGGTGATCTCCGTGCGCCATCCGTCGGCATCCAGCGTGCGTTTCACGGCTCCGGGAATCTCGTCGTCGAAACTCGGCCAGCCGCATCCGGCGTCGAACTTGTCCGCCGAACGGTACAACGGCGCCCCGCACCGGCGGCAGACGTAGGTTCCCGGCTCCTTATGGTTGTAATAACGTCCCGTGAAGGGCGCTTCGGTGCCCTTGTCCACGATCACACGCTCCTCTTCCGGTGTCAACGGTTTCATATTCTGTGCATTTACGGCCCCGCACACGGCGAGGCAGATTATCCATACTATCGTTTTCATGGGTATCAACAGTCAAAAAACGCACCATCCTGCCAAAAACCGAAAAAAATGGCCGAAGCGCAAATTTGTCTCAGAAACGCACTGACCTGCCGTCGCCCCTAAAAGCGGCTTATTAAGCCGCCTTTCAGGAACACCTGCCGGATCAACGGCGTCTGATAGGCGTAGGAGAAGAACTCGACCGACGGCATCGGATTCGTAATGAAGAAATTGGCGACTTTACCTAAAGTGATGCTTCCGTAGTCGTGACTCAGCCCCATGGCGTAGGCGCCGTTGAGCGTCGCGGCGTTGATAGCCTCCGCGGGAGTCATCTTCATGCGGATCGAGGCCAGCGCCACGACCATGCGCATATTGCCCGAAGGCGACGACCCGGGATTGTAGTCCGAGGCCAGCGCCACACCCAGCCCCGCTTCAATCATCGCGCGGGCCGGAGGATAGCTCATGCCGAGGAAGAAAGCCGCGCCGGGCAGCAGCGTCGGCATGGTCACCGCACCGTGCAGAGCCTCAATCTCCTCCGCCCCCATGCGCTCGAGGTGGTCGACCGAGAGGGCGTCGTACTCCACACCCACCTGCACGCCGCCCGAGACGGCCAGTTCGTTGGCGTGAATCTTCCCCCGCAGGCCCAGCTTGCGCCCGGCCCGGAGGATGCAGGCCGTCTCTTCGACGGTGAAAAACCCTTCGTCGCAGAAGACATCGACGAAATCGGCCAGCCCTTCGGCAGCCACGGCGGGCAGCATCTCGCGGCAAATAAGGTCGACATACTCCCCCTGCCGTCCCCGGTAAGCCCGGGCCACGGCATGCGCCCCGAGGAATGTGGCACGCACCTCCAGCGGCGACGTCTCGCGGATACGGCGGATGACCCGCAGCATCTTCAGCTCGTCTTCGGTCGAAAGGCCGTAACCGCTCTTAATCTCCACACACCCCGTACCCATCGCCGTGATCTCGCGCACCCGCTCCATCGCCTGCAGATAGAGGTTGTCTTCGGAGGTTTCGTGCAGCAGGTCGGCGGAATTGAGGATTCCCCCGCCCCGCCGGGCGATCTCTTCATAGGAGAGTCCGTTGATCTTGTCCAGAAATTCCCGCTCGCGGCTTCCGGCATAGACCAGATGGGTGTGCGAGTCGCAGAACGACGGAAAGAGCATACCCCCTTCGGCATCGACCACCCTGTCGGCGGCGATCTCGCCCAGTTCTTCCATACGCCCGAAGGCTGCGAAACGTCCGTTGTCGACCAGCAGCCAGGCATCGGTGAAGGTTTCCAGCCGGTTCATCTCCGCGCCGCAGACCCGGAGACGATCCGTCGAATCGATGCCGACGATGCGGCCGATATTCGTCACGAGCAGTTTCATAGCGTATGCAGGAATCGGATCGAGGCTTCGATATGAGGATACATCACCTCGTCGTTGTCGATAAACGGCACCTGCCGCCGGTAGTCGGCCAACAGGCGTTCCAGCGCGGGCGACGTATGCGCCGGGCGGCGGAATTCGATGGCCTGCGCGGCGTTGAACAGTTCGATGGCCAGCACCCGCTCGGTGTTGCAGACCACGCGCCAGAGCTTCGTGGCGGCATTGGAACCCATGCTCACATGGTCCTCCTGCCCCTGCGACGAGGGAATCGAATCGACCGACGCGGGCATGCAGAGCCCTTTGGACTGGCTCACGATCGACGCCGCAGTGTACTGCGGGATCATGAAACCGCTGTTCAGTCCGGGATTCGCCACGAGGAATTTCGGCAGCTCGCGGGCTCCCGAGATCAGTTTGTAGGTGCGGCGTTCGGAGATGTTGCCCAACTCCGCCAGGGCTATCGCCAGAAAATCCATCGCCAAAGCGATCGGCTGGCCGTGAAAATTGCCCGCCGAAACGACCATATCCTCCTCGGGGAAGACCGTCGGATTGTCGGTCGTGGAGTTGATTTCGGTGGTCAGCACACTCTCCACATAGTCGATGGTGTCCTTCGTTGCGCCATGCACCTGCGGCATGCAGCGGAACGAATAAGGGTCCTGCACATGTTTCTTCGGACGGACGATCAGTTCGCTGCCCTCCAGCAGATTGCGGATGGCGCGGGCCGTGGCCAGCTGTCCCCGGTGGGCACGGATGAGATGCACCTCGTCGCAGAAAGGCTCGATACGCCCGTCGAAGGCATCCAGCGCCAGCGCCCCGATGCGGTCGGCCCACTCGCTCAGCCGCCGGGCCCGGATCAACGACCAGACGCCGTAGGCACTCATAAACTGCGTGCCGTTCAGCAGGGCGAGTCCCTCTTTCGAATGCAGTTCGAGGGGTTCCAGTCCCGTTTCGGCCAGCACCTCGGCCGAAGGCCGCACCTGGCCCTTATACTCCACCTCGCCCAGCCCCAGCAGCGGCAGGCTCATGTGGGCCAGCGGCGCGAGGTCGCCCGAGGCGCCCAGCGAACCCTGCTGGTAGACTACAGGCAGGATGTCGCGGTTGAAGAACTCCACGAGGCGTTCGACCGTCGCCAGCTGCACGCCCGAATGGCCGTAGGAGAGCGACTGTATTTTCAGCAGCAGGATCAGTCTCACGATTTCCGACGGAACGCGCTCCCCGGTGCCGCAGGCGTGCGACATCACTAAGTTCTGCTGCAGCCGCGACAGTTCGTCGCGCCCCACCGAGATGTCGCACAGCGACCCGAAGCCGGTGGTGATGCCGTAAATCGGCCGCTCGGGATTCTCCATCTTGCGGTCGAGGTATTCGCGGCAGCGGACGATACGCGCCCGGGCGTCGTCGCTCAGTGCGAGCGGCAGGTGTCGGTCGAGGATTTCGCGGACCCGGTCAATCGAAAGATGGTCCGCGGTGATATGGTGATGTTCCATGTGAAATAACGGGTTTTTAATCGTTCTCTTTCAGTGCATTGCAAATGATGTCATCGTCGGCGAAAACAGGCAGCGTCACGCGCAGTCCCGGCGTGCGTTCCATCTCGCGGCGGATGGCCTCGACGGCCCCTTCGTTGCGGGCCCAGCTGCGGCGGGCGATGCCGTTGTTGACGTCCCACAGCAGCATTTCGCGGATGCGGCGGCCGGCATCCTCCGAACCGTCGATCACCATCCCGAAGCCGCCGTTGATGACCTCGCCCCAGCCCACGCCGCCGCCGTTGTGGATCGAGACCCACGTGGCGCCGCGGAAAGCATCGCCGATGACGTTCTGCACAGCCATGTCCGCCGTCAGGTTCGAACCGTCGTAGATGTTCGAGGTCTCGCGGTAGGGCGAATCGGTGCCCGAAACGTCGTGGTGGTCGCGTCCCAGCACCACGGGAGCCGTGATGCGGCCCTCGGCGATGGCGCGGTTGAAAGCCTCGGCGATCTTCGTGCGGCCCTCGCAGTCGGCATAGAGGATGCGGGCCTGCGACCCCACCACCAGTTTGTTGCGCCCGGCCTCGCGAATCCAGTGGATATTGTCGTCCAGCTGGCCCCGGATGTCGTCGGGAGCCGTCTTCCGAATCTCCTCCAGCACCTCGGCGGCCAGCCGGTCGGTCGTCTCGAGGTCCTCGGGACGTCCCGACGTGCAGACCCAGCGGAAAGGTCCGAAGCCGTAGTCGAAGAACATCGGGCCCATAATATCCTGCACATAGGAGGGATAGCGGAAACGTCCGCCCTCGCCCGTCACCGCCGCCCCGGCCCGCGAGGCTTCCAGCAGGAAGGCATTGCCGTAGTCGAAGAAATACATCCCCCGGGCGGTCAGTTTGTTGATGGCCTCGACCTGCCGCCGCAGCGACTCCTGGACACATTCGCGGAAGCGCCCGGGCTCTTCGGCCATCATCTTGTTCGAAGCCTCGTAACTCAGCCCCACGGGGTAATAACCGCCCGCCCAGGGATTGTGCAGCGAGGTCTGGTCCGAACCCAGGTCGACCGCAATCTCCTCCGCGGCGAGCCGTTCCCAAAGGTCCACGACATTGCCCACGTAGGCCAGCGACACGACCTCTTTCGCCTTGACAGCCTGACGGATACGCGGCACCAGTTCATCCAGAGCTTCATGCAGTTCATCGACCCACCCCTGCTCGTAACGCTTCTGCGCCGCCTTGGGGTTGATCTCGGCGACGACCGACACCACGCCCGAAATGTTGCCCGCCTTGGGCTGGGCTCCTGACATGCCGCCGAGGCCCGACGTGACGAACAGCATGCCGCGCGTGTCCGTGCGGCCCTCCGCGAAGCGTTTGCGGGCGGCGTTCATCACCGTGATCGTCGTGCCGTGGACAATGCCCTGCGGCCCGATGTACATATACGACCCGGCGGTCATCTGTCCGTACTGCGACACCCCGAGGGCATTCAGCCGCTCCCAGTCGTCGGGTTTCGAATAGTTGGGAATCACCATGCCGTTGGTCACCACCACGCGCGGAGCGTCCGGGTGCGACGGAAACAGCCCCAGCGGATGCCCCGAGTACATCACCAGCGTCTGGTCTTCGGTCATCTCCGAAAGGTACTGCATCGCCAGCCGGTACTGCGCCCAGTTCTGGAACACCGCGCCGTTGCCGCCGTAAGTAATCAGTTCATGGGGATGCTGGGCGACCCGCGGGTCGAGGTTGTTCTGGATCATCAGCATAATGGCCGCCGCCTGCCGGCACCGGGCGGGATATTCGTCGATCGGCCGCGCATACATCTCGTAGTCGGGACGCAGGCGGTACATATAGATACGTCCGTAGCGATGCAGCTCCTCGGCAAACTCCTTCGCCAGCGCGGCGTGGTGCTTCGCGGGGAAATAACGCAGGGCGTTTTTCAGCGCCAGCGCCTTCTCCTCCTCCGAGAGTATCTCCTTGCGCTTGGGCGCATGGTTGATCTGTTTATCGTAAGGTTTTGCGGCGGGAAGCCGGTCGGGAATACCCGCACGGATGTCGTTCTGAAATTCTTCGCGTGTCATATCGCTTAAATTTTACTCTCCACTATGTTCAGCACCTCGGCTTCGAGGCGCACGGCTTCGGCGGCCAGCGCATCGGCCTCGCCGACGAGCGCATCGGCTTTCGCACGGTCTTTCAGCCCTGCGGCGTTGATCTTCACATTGAGGCAGGCCCCCAGCACGGCGCTGCGGGCGGCCAAAGCCCCCACTCCCGCATCGGAAACCGAGTTGGGATTGCCTTCGGCGGCCATCGCCCGCACGATTTCGAAAACCCGCGACGCGGCTTTCATCGTCCGCAGGGGCACCTCCGTGGCATAGAGCGTCGCCTCCTGCAGCGCGGCGCTGCGAGCCGCCTTCTCCTCGTCGGTGGACTTGGGCATCGCGAAGACCGCCATGATGCGGTTGAACGCCGCGGTGTCCTCGTCCACCAAGAGCAGGAGCTCTGTGAGCACCGCCTGTCCTTTTTCGGCCCAGTCGGAAAACTCCTTCCAGCGGTCGTCCCACCCTGCCTTGTGCGACGAAAGGTTGGCGACCATCGTCCCGAGGGCCGCCCCCAGCGCACCCATATAGGCCGCGATCGAGCCGCCGCCCGGAGCGGGCGATTCGCTCGCCGTCTCCTCGGCGAACGCCTTGCAGGTCATGTCGATAAGCCGCTTTTGTTCAACCTCCGCTTCAAGCAGATATTCGATCACCTTTTCGGCGGGGTTGAAGGGTTTCAGGTCGTCCAACCCCATCGATTTCACGGCGATGCGGACGATCTCCTCCTCGGCGATACCCGTCGAACGGCATTGTTTTTTCAAAAAGTATTTGCCCGCCTCGACCAGAGCCCGTTTCGGAACCAGCCCCACGATCTCCGTGCCCGTGACCCGCACGCCGCGGGCATCCGCCTTGCGGCACACCTCGTCGAAAGCGACGTGCAGCGGCGTCACGGCCAGGTCGGTGATGTTCATCGAGACCTGCGCGATGCCGTATTCTTCAATGAACCAGCCAATGGCCTTCGTGGCCTTCAGCGTTCCGGGCTGCATCAGGGGATTTCCGGCGGCGTCCTTCACCACCTTGCCCACGGGGGAACCGCCCTCGCGCACGGGACGCCCCTTTTCGCGCACATCGAAGGCGATGGCATTGGCGCGGCGCGTGGAGGTGGTGTTCAGGTTGAAATTCACGGCAATCAGGAAATCGCGGGCCCCGACGGTCGTGGCGCCCGTGCGGGCCACGCTTTCGTCGAAAGGCCGGGCCCCGAAATCGGGTGCAGACTCCTTATGGGCCAGTTTTTCGGGTAGCGCTTCATACTCCCCGGCACGGCAGACCGCGAGGTTTTTCCGTTCGGGAGTAAAGGCAGCGGCTTCGTAACAGTAGGTCGGGATGCGCAGTTCGGTGGCAATCCGCTCAGCCAGCCTGCGGGCCAGTGCGGCGCACTCTTCGAGCGTGACGCCCGCAATCGGGATCAGCGGCAGCACGTCAGTGGCCCCCATGCGGGGATGCGCACCCTTGTGGCGGCGCATGTCGATCAGTTCGGCGGCCCGCTTCACCCCCGCGAAAGCGGCCTCCACGACCGCTTCGGGATCGCCGACGAAGGTGACGACCGTGCGGTTGGTCGCCTCGCCGGGGTCCACGTCCAGCAGTTTCACACCCCCTGACGCCTCGATGGCGGCGGTAATCTGCCCGATTACATGCTTATCGCGCCCTTCGCTGAAATTGGGGACGCACTCGATGATTCGGTTTGTCATAGAATCGTTGCTTTGGAGTTCTTATACTTCAAAGGTAAAAAACATTCGGGAATTTTCCGATAGAATCGTAACAAAAAAGGCCCTTTTCACCAAAAAACAGGAAGGTCCGGTGCACGATGCACCGGACCCCTGATTGCAGCCGGACAGGGAGCGCGGTCCGCTCCCGGAGAGGATCACCTGCCGATGGTCAGCACCACACCGCCCGTACACCAGAAGCCCGGCAGGGGGATGCCGCCGATGTCGCAGTAACGTGCATCGGTGATGTTCGCGGCATCGACGTACAAGCGGCAAATGCCCTTTTCCCACTGGAGGCGTCCGTCGAGCAGGAAATAGGGCTTATAGCCGCGCACCTCGGAGACGGAGGCATTGCCCGGCTCGGGATAGTACGTATAGCTGCCGTTGCGGTCATAGGCCGAGCCGGTCAGCGCAAGCGACATCCGCCGCAGGAAATGCACCTCCACGGCCAGCGAGGCCTTGTGACGCATGAAATCCATGGCGCTCCTGGCCACGACATTCGCATTCCGGTCGGTCGTGATATAGCCGTAGGAGAGCGTAACGCGGCGCAGGAAACCCTCCGGAGCCGTGTAGCCGCCCGAAAGTTCGGCCCCGAAGGTGTCGAGGCGGCTCGTCTGCTCGGAATGCCATTTGTCACCCATATCTTCGCGCCACACCCAGTCGATAATGTCGCGTCCGGAGCGGTAGTAAACCTGCGCCGAGATGTTCCAGCGATGCTTTAAGTAATCGACTCCTATGCGGTATGTCACAGCGTGTTCCGGCGTGAGGTCGAGGTTGTTGATCTGTGCCGGAGAGGTGTAGTAGAGGTCCGTGAAGGTCGGCAGGCGCATCGACTGCCACACCCCGGCCCCGATGCGCAGGCCGTCGGCGGGCGTCCACCCGGCCGAGAGGCTCCACAACGCTGACGTACCATAAGGCGTGAGGCTCACGCCCGCCGAAGCCGCCGCGTCGAAATGCCGCCACGTCTTCGCATGCCGGAGCCAGAGGTTGCCCGTGTGGCGTGCCTTGGCGTGGGTGTAGTGCCCTTCGGGAACCGCGAGTTTTTCGCCGAGATTCGTGCTGTAAATATGGTTGAAGGCCCAGTCGCCGCCCAGCGAGGTCACGCCCGCCGCCCAGTCGCAGTCGGCCCACGCCTTCGCTCCGGCGTTGTCCGTGTTGTGGCGGTTCATGGCCGTGCCGCGCGTCCAGTCGTAACGGTCGAAATTCTTGCGGTAGCTCACGGCGGCCCCCAGCGAAAAGCGGCCCGCGGTCTTCAGCCACCGCAGCGATGCCAGCGCCGTGGCGGTGTGCTCCCACTGGTCGGGGTTGTAGGCGGCATAAAAGCCGTTGGAACCGAAATCCCGGTCCTGCCACCCGGCCTGCAGGTCGAAAAACCCGGCACGCCCGCCGTCGCAGGTCGCACGCACGAAAGCGTTGTAATTGGAAAAGTCGGTGTTGTGCCGGTAGCCGTCGCTGCGGCGGTACGAAGCCGCGCCGAGCACCGAGAAGCGGCCCGAGGTAACTGCACCCGAAAGGTTCCCGTAGGCATAGCCGTACTGGCCGCCCGAACCTTCGAAACGCAGGTAAGTCGGGCGCAGCGGCGCAGTGCGGACATTCACCGCTCCGGCATAGGCGCCGACGCCGGGCACGCCGTCGATCAGTTCGACGGACGAAATGCAGTCGAGATCGACGGGCAGCGCGTGGGACTGGTGTCCGGTGCGGGCGTCGGTGAAATCGATGCCGTTGAGAAGGACCATGGTCTGGTCGAAAGAGCCTCCCCGGATGAAGATGTCGGCCTGCGTCCCCTTGCCTCCGCGTTCGCGGACATCGACCGAAGGCGCAAGGCGCAGGGCGGCTTCCAGTGTCTGGACAGGCGCCGGGGCCTGGGCTTTCCGGTCGAAAAGCGGGGTGTGCGACTGGGCGTTGCGCGTGGGAGCCGTCTGGCTCCCGGTGACGCCGACCTCCCGGATCCGCAGCGTCCTGAGGACGGCGGCCGTGTCGGCAGTCTGCGCGGACGCACCTTGCGTCGCAAGCAGCAGGATCGACATCCCGGCAGAGAGGACCCCGATAGTCACGTAGCGGCGGAGACTCGCAAAGACCGACCAGCCCTTGCGGTTCCAACGCTTGAAGCAGGGGTACTGCTTTGCTTGGATGTTTTCCATGTGTTTGAAATTTGGGTTAAAGATAAAAAAACTGCGGTCTGAACCGGGTCCGGCTGCAGGGCCCCCGAGTTCAAACCGCAGGTATCGGAACGCCTGCAAGACAGGCGAATCATCGAAATAATCAGTTGAACAGCGCCTCGACCGTCTCCACGACGTTGTCCGCATCGGGTTCGAGCGGAAAGACGTGGCTCGGCTTGAGGTACCAGAGCTCCTTGCCCTCCTTAAAATGCTCCTCGCCGCCGCCCGTGATGTTGAGCATGACGGTGGCGTCCTTCTCGATCTTTCCGGCGGCAACGGCATTGATGAGCGACGCCGTGGCGACGCCCGCCGCCGAGTAGATGTCGACACCCTCGAGGTCGTGGAAGAGCTTGCGGGCCTTGCGGGCCATAGCATTCGTGGCCACGAAGAACTCGCCGCCGGAAGCTTTCAGCGCGTCGTAGAGTCCGCCGGCGATGGCGTAGGGCGGACGGCGGTTCGACAGCACCTTGGCATCGATAATCTCCGCATCGCGGCGGGCCTTGTCGGCGTCGTAGGGCAGCATTTTGCGCGAATCGGCCCGCCAGGCGTCGTACATCGGGACGAACGGTGCATTCTGCGACACCATGATCTTCATGGTGTTCGTGCCGAAACGGCCGTCTTCGATAAGGCGCATATTAGCCTCCCAGGCGGCGATGGCGCCCGTGCCGCTGCCCACGGCCTGGAAATAGTAGTCGGGAATGCGGCCGATGGTCGTCACGGCCGAAAGAACCGTGCAGGCCATGCCGTCGCGGCGGGCGATGTTTTTGGCTCCGCCCTCGGCATAGAAGCCCGGGCCCTTCAGCGCCAGGTCGCTCAGGTAGATGGCGTCGAAATAGTCGCCGCCCTTATCGCACGAAATGAGCTTCACGCAAGGGTTCAGCGGCTCGTCGAACCACAGCGCGTCGATATTGTCGTAGGGAACCGACAGCAGCAGTTTGATGTTGTTGTCGGAGCAGACCTTGGCGAAGGCGCGGGCCGTATTTCCCGCCGAAGCGACCACCAGTACACGCTGCTCGTCGGCAGCGGCGCGGCCGCAGACCGAGTAGGCCTCGGTCTCCTTGAACGAACAGGTAGACATCGTGGCCCCGATAGCCGGATACCAGCCGTTGAAGGTGATCCAGAGGTTCTCCAGCCCGAGGTGTTCGGCCAGTCCCTTGCTCTTGTAGGTCACGGGGGCCGACGAGCCTTTGAGGATGCGACGCACGGGCATCCAGTCCGCAAAACGGTAGAGGCCCCAGTCGGCGGGTTTCACGTCGAGCTGTTTGCTGGCGTATTTGGCACGGATGAGCGACGGCTCCTTGTACTGCGGATCGGCAAGCATCCAGCCGGTGTCCTCGAATTCGCGCCCCGTGGCGACACACTCCAAAGTGTAGGAAGTAGGTGTAAAATCTTTCATTTATCGTTGTTTGTATTGTTTTACGACATGCGGTTTCTGAAATCTTCATAGCCGAACTCGCGGATGACGTCGATACGTCCGTCGCGGCGCGCGATGACGATTGCGGGGTGCTGGACACCGTTGAACAGCGTGGTCTTGACCATCGTGTAATGGATCATGTCCTCGAAGACGATGCACTCCCCCACCTTCAGATCGTGGTCGAAGGCCCAGTCGCCGCAGTAATCGCCCGCCAGGCAGCTCGTGCCGCCCATGCGCCAGCGTTTTTCGCCGTCGGCGGGATCGTGCGCCCCGACGATGGCCGGTTTATAGGGCATTTCGAGGCAGTCGGGCATGTGGCAGGCGAACGACACGTCGAGCATCGCCGTATACACCCCGCCGTTCTCGACGATGTCCTCGACCGTCGAAACCAGATAGCCCGTGCGCCACGTAAAGGCGCTGCCGGGTTCGAGAATCAGCCGCAGATGCGGATGCCGGGACTTGAACTCCCGAAGGAGGGCGATCAGAGCGTCGCAGTCGTACCACGAGGCGGTCATCAGGTGGCCGCCGCCCATATTGAGCCATTTTATCCGATCGAGGAAATGTCCGAAATGCTTTTCGACAGCCTCCAAAGCCAGCCGCAGGTGCTCGGGGCGCGATTCGCAAAGGACGTGGAAATGCAGTCCCTCGACACCCGCCGGGAGTTCCGGGAGTTCGTCGGCCGTGACGCCCAGCCGCGAGCCGGGGACACAGGGGTTATAGAGGTCCGTCTCGACGGGCGAATACTGCGGGTTAATCCGCAGGCCGCACGACAGGCCGCTGATAAGCGCCCGCTGGCCGAAGCGTTCGAACTGGGAGACGGAATTGAAGGTGATATGGTCGCTACATCGCAGTATCTCGTCGATATTGCGGTCCGTATAGGTCGGGGCATAGGTGTGGGCGGGCTTTCCGAACTCCTCGAAAACCAGACGAGCCTCGGCAGCGGAACTTGCAGTCGCACCGTCGGAGTGCTGCGCCAGTTCGGGAAAGATACTCCACATGGCGCATGCCTTCAGGGCCACGATAATTTCGGCGCCCGATTCCCGGCGCACGCGGTCGACAGTAGCCAGATTCCGGTCCAGCAGTTCCTCGTCGAGAACGTAGCACGGCGAAGGCAGTTTCAGAAAGTCAATCATCGAATTGTTTTTAGTTGGATTTCATCCTTCGTTTTCTCCGCTCGGCATAATCCGGGCAAGCCCGGCTCTGCCCTCGCTCAGCGAAAACGTCCAAAACAGTTGCAAAAATAGTAAAAACCTCCCGAAAACCATGCTGAGCGGACTTGGTTTTCGGGAAAATACGCATTTATACCTATTCGTCGAATGAAAACTCCGGGACCTCGACGATCCCGGAGCACGGAGTACATTCAGCCCGAAGAACGGGACTATTTCAGCAGACGGATTTTCCCGATCAGCAGCAGCCGTTTCTCCCGCCCCCGAAGGACGTTGACAACTCCTGCCACCGCCAGGGCAATCAGCAGCAGGTAACCCAGCGTAAAGAGTAAGTTGAAGATGAGAAGCCGCCATCGCATTCCTGTTTCGTAATCCGCCGCCACCAGCCAGATGGCCAAAAGATTCCACAAAATCGACTTCAGGATGAACCAGGCAACGGTGCCAATCAGAAGCACCAGCCCCTGATTGGCATGGAATCGTGCGAACTTCGAACCCCGGCCGCTGAACAGCGGAACCAATACCAGAATACCCAGATAAGCGCATACGCCGATTCCCTTATTCCGCGCAACATCTTCGCCGCTATCGTATTCCGGGACTGCATCGGGCCGGGGAAGGTTGTTCTCAGCCGGGCGTTCCGAAGATTTGAGCGTCAGGCAAAGGATAAAAAACACGATGCTCAGAAGGATATAGACGACCGCCCCGGAGCTGCTGGCATGGGGATGGCTCATCGACACGTTCGCCAGTACCATGACCGGAGACACGAGAAGCAGCGGGCTCAGCCATCTGACAACCGTTGTCCTCCGGAGCAACAAGGCAATGAAAATCAGGATACAGGCAAAAAACGAGGTCATATACCCCCATGCCTTGACATGGTCGCCTTCGGCATTGCTGTTCCGGACATAAAATTCGAACCCGAGGTTGTTGCCGCCGACATTGTGGATATGAAGCAGCGGTATAAAGAGAAAGACCAACGTCAGGACGACGCAGTATACAAGCAGAAGATTTCTTTTCATAGGAATGATGGGATTAATAAATAAAAAAACGTGGACATATCATTATATCCACTCCCGGGGTATTGGACGACCCACAACGTAGAATATAAGACAATGCCCACGCTGAAAAACAGCGCGAGCATCAACCTTTGTTCCTTACGTTGTGCGAAAGTGTCCAATTTTCGGGAGTAAGAAAAAAAGCCGATGCGCTTTTATATGTTCGACGCCTATGTCCGGGCGTCGCAATCGAAATTCGTTGGGTTATACCATAGGCTGAATAGGTTGGGTTACAGGACAAAGATAAAAAAAATTGCGGACACGTAAACCGCATCCGCAATTTTTTATTCGAAAACCGGGAATCAGACCTCCAGGTTCACATCGAACAGCTCGTGCCACGGCAGTCCCTGTTCGCCCAGTTCGGCGAGGAACGGATCGGGATCGAACTCCTCGACGTTGAACACTCCGGCGCCGCGCCAAAGCCCCTTGGCCCACATCGAAGCGCCCAGTGCAGCCGGAACGCCCGTCGTGAACGACACGGCCTGCGTGCCGGTCTCCTTGAAGGCCTGCTCGTGGTCGCAGTTGTTATAAATATAGTAGGTGCGCTCCTTGCCGTCCTTCAGGCCCTTGATGCGGCAGCCGATCGAGGTCTGGCCGTGGTAGTTGGCGCCCAGCGACTTGGGGTCGGGAAGCACCGCCTTGAGGAACTGAATAGGGACAATCTCCACACCATTGTAGATAATCGGATCAATACGCGCCATGCCGATGTTCTGAATCACGCGCAGGTGCGTCAGGTACTCCTGCCCGAAGGTCATCCAGAAACGGGCCCGCCGGATCGTGGGATAGTTCTTCACCAGCGACTCCAACTCCTCGTGGTAGATGACATACGATTCGCGTTCGCCGATGCCCGGGTAGTTGAGCGGACGGTGGATTTCGTGCGGCTCGGTCACGACCCACTGCCCGTTTTCGAAATAACGACCCTTCTGGGTCACCTCGCGGATATTGATCTCGGGATTGAAATTCGTGGCGAAAGCCATGCCGTGGTTGCCGGCATTGCAGTCGACGATGTCGAGATAGTGGATTTCGTCGAAATGGTGCTTGGCGGCGTAGGCCGTGAAAATGGCCGTCACGCCCGGGTCGAAACCGCAGCCGAGGATCGCCGTGAGGCCCGCAGCCTTGAAGCGGTCCTGGTAGGCCCACTGCCACGAGTATTCGAAATGCGCCTCGTCCTTGGGCTCGTAGTTGGCCGTGTCGAGGTAGTTGCAGCCGCATTCGAGGCAGGCGTCCATAATCGTCAAGTCCTGATACGGCAGCGCCACATTGACCACGATGTCGGGTTTGAACGAACGGAACAGTTCGCAGAGCTGCGGCACGTTGTCGGCATCGACCTCGGCGGTCTTCACCCGGTTGCCGCCGATGGCGGCCGCCACGGCGTCGCATTTGGATTTGGTGCGGCTCGCCAGCATCACATCCGTAAAAACGGGATTGGCCGCGATCTTCTGGGTCACCACGGTTCCGACGCCTCCCGCACCGATAATCAGCGCTTTACACATAGAGTTATTGGTATTTTAAAGTTAATTTCGCGTTAACGCCTACAAAAATATCTTTTTATTTCGGCAAAACAAAATCGACGCCGGAATTTTCGCAGCCCCGGCGACAGGAAAGCATAAAATGCGGGTTTTGCGCAAAATTTGCAGGCCGGGTGTTGTAAATTAAAAATAAATCCGTACATTTGCACCACCAAAACGGAAGCGATTCACGAATTGGTACACGGAGATCTCCTAGCTCAGCTGGTAGAGCACAACACTTTTAATGTTGGGGTCGTGGGTTCGAGCCCCACGGGGATCACGGAAAAAGCACTCTTAAAAAGAGTGCTTTTTTTGTCTTTACAGCCATATTACGCTATCTTTGCATACATACATCCAACAGAACAAACATGGCAGACAACTATC
Organism: Alistipes sp. Zagget8; assembly: GCA_001941065.1. Classification (GTDB taxonomy): domain Bacteria; phylum Bacteroidota; class Bacteroidia; order Bacteroidales; family Rikenellaceae; genus Alistipes. Next base: position 122,414 of record MSHJ01000003.1, on the reverse strand, counting down.
TGGAACGGAAAATGGAGGAGTACCGGAATCGGCCTGCGGCCGGACAGGGCGGCCGCAGGCCCCTGGCGACGCTCGGCCGGCTGCTGCTGAAAAACCGCAGCCACCGCGGTTACGACGCGAATTTCATCGTACGCGAGGATCAACTCCGGCGCATCATCGAGGTGAACGCCAAAATCCCTTCGGCACGCAACCAGCAGGTGCTGCGGTTCCGGCCCGTATTGTCCGACGAAGCGCAGAAAGTATTGGCGCACATCCGCCTCGGAGGCGCCCTGCCCCACCTGCACCTACCCCTGCCGGGAACCGAACCCAACGCCTTTATCATTGTCTGCTCGACGGTCGAAGAGAACCGTTACGTGGACATCGACCTCGGCATTTCGGCCCAGAGCATGCTGCTGCAGGCCGCGGAGATCGGGCTGAACGGCATCTGCATCGGGGCTTTCGACAAAGAGCACATCCGGCAGGAATTCGGGCTGGAATGGGAGCCGCTGCTGATCCTCGCCATCGGACGGGGCATCGAAAAAATAGAACTGGTGCCGATCGGTGCGGACGGCGACCGCAATTACTACCGAGAGAACGGCACGCACTACGTCCCCAAGGTCCGTCCGGAGGAGCTGACGATCAAGTGATGGAGACGACCGGAACCATATATATCCGCAACATGGTGTGCGACCGCTGCCGGATGGTCGTGCGGGAGTTGTTCGCGGAGCTCGGGATAGAGACCCTCTCCGTCGAGCTGGGCGTGGTGCGCACGGCGACCCCGGTGGAGGGCGAAGTGCGGAAGCGGCTCGGCGAACGGCTGCAGGCGCTGGGATTCGAGCTCCTCGACGAACCGAAACAGCAGCTCGTCGAGCTGGTGAAGGCCGAGATCATCCGGCTGGTGCACCGCGACGACGGGAATCTCCGGGTGAACCTCTCCGACCGGCTGACCGAAGCCACACACCACGAATACAGCCAGATCAGCAAACTCTTCTCCGAAACGACGGGAACGACCGTCGAAAAGTATTTCATCGCCCAGAAAATCGAACGGGTGAAGGAGCTGCTGGCTTACGGCGAACTGACGATCGGCGAAATAGCCGACCGGATGAACTATTCGAGCGCCGCCCACCTCAGCGCACAGTTCAAGAGCCTGACGGGAATGACCCCGACCCGCTTCCGGGAGCAGGCCGAAGGGCATCGGAAACCCCTCGACAAGGTGTAATCCCGGAATCTTGTAAATCTATTCCATAATTCTGTAACGGCTTCACAGCCCCGTGGCGTTACCTTTGCAACGAAGCAAAAGGCGAAACGACATGGCAAAAAATCAGATCACGAAACAGACCTTTCCCATCGCCGACATGAGTTGTGCGGCGTGTGCGGCGAAAGTGGACAAAGTCCTGAACAACGTTCCGGGTGTGAGCCGCGCCGCGGTGAATTTCGCTGCGGCGACCGCCCTGGTGGAGTACGACCCCGCGCAGTGCTCCCCCGCCGCCCTGCGGGAAGCCGTGCGGCAGGCGGGTTACGACCTGATCGTCGGGGCCGGGGATGCCGCACGGGAGGCCGAAAAGGCCGCAGGTGAACGTTACCGCACGCTGAAACGACGCACGGTGTGGGCCATCGCCCTGTCGGTGCCGGTGGTCGTCGTGGGGATGTTCTGGATGGAGATGCCCTATGCCAACGAATTCATGTGGCTGCTGTCCACGCCGGTGGTATTCGTGCTGGGGCGCGATTTCTTCGTCAACGCCTGGCGGCAGCTCCGACACGGCGCGGCCAACATGGACACGCTCGTGGCCGGAAGCACCGGAGTCGCCTATCTGTTCAGCGTGGCGAACATGCTCTTTCCCGGATTCTGGGAGGCCCGGGGCATTCATCCTCACGTCTATTTCGAAGCGGCGAGCGTCATCATCGCCTTCATCCTGCTGGGACGCCTGCTCGAAGCCCGCGCCCGGGACAATACCTCGGAGGCCATCCGCAAATTGATGGGGCTTCAGCCCGCGACTGTCGTCCGCATCGGAGCGGACGGGCGGCAGCAGGAAATCCCGGTCGGCGAGGTACAGCCCGGCGACCTGCTGCTGGCACGCCCCGGCGAACGGATTGCCGTGGACGGAACGGTGGCTGAAGGCGGTTCGTATGTGGACGAGAGCATGCTCACGGGCGAGCCCGTCCCGGCGGCGAAAAGCCCCGGCGACGAGGTGTTTGCCGGGACCGTCAACCAGCGGGGAAGTTTCCGCTTCACGGCCGCAAAGGTCGGCGGAGAAACCCTGCTCGCACAGATCATCCGCCTGGTGCAGGAGGCGCAGGGCAGCAAAGCCCCGGTGCAGAAACTCGTGGACCGCATCGCGGGCATCTTCGTGCCCGTGATTATCGGCATCGCACTCCTCGCCTTCGCGGCGTGGATGCTGCTGGACCCGGAGAACGGATTCTCGCACGGGTTGCTGGCGCTGGTCACGGTGCTTATCATCGCCTGCCCCTGCGCCCTGGGGCTGGCGACGCCCACGGCCATCATGGCAGGGATCGGCAAGGGGGCCGAGAACGGCATCCTGATCAAGGATGCCGAGAGCCTCGAAACGGCCGTCAAGGTCGATGTCGTGGTGCTGGACAAGACCGGAACGCTGACCGAAGGGCATCCCGAGGTGACGGACCTCGTGTGGGCCGGGGGCGACGACACGCACCGGGCCGTTCTTTACAGTCTCGAAAAACTGTCGGAACATCCGCTGGCCGGAGCCGTCGCCGCGCATCTCGAAGGGGGCGTCCCGGTGACGGTCGAGGGATTCGAAAGCATCACCGGACGGGGCGTGAGCGGCGCGGTCGGCGGCCGGACCTACTATGCCGGAAACGAAGCCCTGATGCAAGAACACGGCATTGCCACCGGCGAAGAGCTCCGCACGGCGGCGGAGCGCATGGCCGGGGAGGCCAAGACCGTAATCTGGTTCGCCGACGCGGAGCGGACGCTGGCCGTGGCGGGGATCACCGACTCTTTGAAGGAACATTCGGCGGAGGCTGTCCGGGAGCTGCGCGAACAGGGCATCGCGGTCTGGATGCTGACGGGCGACGGCGAGGCGGCAGCCCGCGAGGTGGCCCGCAAGGCGGGCATCGACCATTACCGCGCGGGGGTGCTCCCCCACCAAAAGGCCGAATTTATCCGCACGCTCCAGTCCGAAGGCCACACGGTGGCCATGGCGGGCGACGGCATCAACGACAGCGCGGCGCTGGCACGGGCCGACCTCGGGATTGCCATGGGACGCGGCAGCGACATCGCCATGGAGGCGGCCCCGGTGACGATCATCTCGTCGGACCTCACGAAGATCGCCGAAGCCATCCGCCTGTCGCGGCTCACGGTGCGCACCATTCGCCAGAATCTTTTCTGGGCGTTCATCTACAACCTGATCGGCGTGCCCGTGGCGGCCGGCGTGCTCTACCCGCTGTTCGGGGTTCAGCTCGACCCGATGATCGCGGGGGCGGTGATGGCGATGAGCAGCGTCAGCGTCGTGGGCAACAGCCTGCGGCTGAAACGTGTGAAATTACAGCAAAAGAAAACCATAAAACAACAACGGATTATGAAAAAGTATCAAGTGGAAGGCATGATGTGCAACCATTGCCGCATGCACGTAGAAAAAGCACTCAACGCTCTGGAAGGCGTCTCGGCGTCGGTGACGCTCGACCCGCCGGCGGCCGAGGTCCGGTTCACGGGCCGCACGTACTCCGACGAGGAGCTGCAGCGGGCCGTCGCCGAAACCGGCGACTACCGATTGAAAGCCCTGTAAGGCACTTTCGGAAACAAACGATGGCGCAAAGATGCGGAAATCCCGAAATTATCCGTATCTTTGCGCCATCACCAATAATCACTGCGATGAGAATACAACAATAAACGGGTCGGGTTCAGTCAAACCGACACCGTATCCGCTCGGAACGAAACATCGGTTTAACCGGTCTTCACGCAAGACCCCCATTTATTGTGTATATATGCATATCATCGTCAGTGATCTCTCCTATCACTATACCAACCGGCAGTCGCTGTTCGAAGCGATAGACCTTTCCGTGCCGCCGGGCGGAAAAGCAGCCGTCGTCGGCAGCAACGGAGCGGGAAAATCCACGCTCCTGAAACTGCTGGCGGGCGAACTCACCCCCACATCGGGCAGCGTCGCCTGCGCCGCACGTCCCTGTTATGTTCCCCAGCAGCCCTGTCTGGCGGGGCTGAGCGTCGCCGAGGCGCTGGGCATCGCCGAAAAACGCGCGGCCCTGCGTGCCATCTGCGCCGGAAGCACCGACCCGGCCCATTACGACACGCTGGGCGACGACTGGGAGGTCGAAGCGAAATGCCGCGCGGCGCTCGACGGCTGGGGACTGTACCACGTCAGGCCGGACACCGCAGCCGGCGCCCTGAGCGGCGGCGAGAAGACCCGGCTCCTGCTGGCGGGAGCGACGCTCTGCAAACCGGAAATCGTGCTGCTGGACGAGCCGACCAACCACCTCGACGAAACGGGACGGCGGCAGCTCTACGCCTTCGTCCGCGACACCCGGGCCACCGTGGTGGTCGTGAGCCACGACATCACGCTTTTGAACCTGTTGGAAACGACCTACGAACTCTCACCGCTGGGACTGAAACGCTACGGCGGGAATTACGATTTCTACCGGGAGCAGAAACAGATCGAACAGCAGGCCCTCGAACAGCATATCGACGCCGCGCAGAGCGCCCTGAAACAGGCCCGCCGGAAGGCGCAGGAGGTTCGCGAACGGCAGGAGAAACGTGCGGCGCAGGGTGAGAAAAAGAAGGACCAGTCACCGCGTATCCTGCGCAAAGGCTTGAAGGACAGCGGCGAGCGGACGGCCTCGCGGCTCCGGGACCAGCACACCGGAGTCATCGACCGCGACCGCGAAAAGATAGCCGTGCTGCGTGCCATGCAGCCACGCGAATGCCTGCTGCGAATCGATTTCGACGATGCGCAGCTCCACGACGGCAAATTGCTGGCGGAGGCTCGGGGTGTCAATTTCGCCTACCCCGGAGGCACGCCGCTCTGGAGCGAACCCCTCGACGCAGCGATCCGCAGCGGGGAGCGCATCCGCCTGCGGGGCGGCAACGGAACGGGGAAAACCACCCTCGTGCGGCTGCTGACCGGGGAGTTACAGCCCACAGAGGGCGAAATTAGACGGAGCGATTTTTCACACGTCTGCCTCGACCAGGAATACAGCCGCATCGGGACCCCGGCGACCGTGCTGGAGACCGCGCAAACCTGCAACCGCAACCACCTCGAAGACCACGAACTGAAAATGCGGCTCCACCGGGCGTTGTTCCCGGCCGAGACGTGGGACAAGGCGTGCGACACGCTCAGCGGCGGCGAGCGGATGCGCCTGAGCCTCTGCTGCCTGATGATCGAAAACCACGTGCCGGACCTCTTCATCCTCGACGAGCCGACGAACAACCCCGACCTGCAGAGCCTCGGCATCCTGACCGACACGATCCGCAGCTATCGGGGCACGCTGCTGCTGATCTCCCACGACGGACATTTCGCCGACGCCGTCGGCATCACGAAAGTCATCGAACTGTAAACGGAACGGGACCGGCATCAGCCGGTCCCGTCGTTTTATGCGGAGATGGATTTCGGACGTTTGAGGTGCGCCCGGACCGAGTTCACAAAGGCCCCGGCAAGACTCTCGTCGTAGACGATCCGGTGCTTCCAGCGGTTGGCCCACCAGCGGCGGGTCTTGAACCACATATTCGGCAGCAGTCCGTTCGGCTTGGCGTCCGAAAATTCGGGCGACAGAATTTCGTTCAGCACCCGTTCTTTCAGCTTCGGGTCGCAGGCGGACGGCGGCAGCAGCGAGGCATCGAGCCCCAAATCTTCGGCGCAGATGGCGTTCAGGCACTCCAGAAACCGGTCCATATTCGCCTCGCGGGCCAGCGCACAGAGTTCCTCCCAGTCGATCCGGCCTACATTGCGTTCGACAAAGACATACCAGTCGAGCACGTGGCGCAGTCCGATATTGATGGCGGCGAAATGCACGGCGGCATGGCGCAGCAGGAACAGCGCGTTGAAAGGCACCGAAGGCAGGCCGACCGCCACGCCGCCCAGCTCGACGGACTCTCCGGGCTGCGCCGCGAAGCGCTTGAGCGGCTGTTCGATCCGGCGGTTGGAACTATGGGTCTCGTTGTTGACGATGTCGTAATGGTTCTCGACCATAATGCCGTCGAAAAGGAAGGTCGTGTGGTGCTCCTTGTCCTCGTCGACCTGCAGGCCCAGCTCGCGGGTCACAATCCGGTCGGCCTCGGGCTGACGCCCGTAGAGCCAGATGTCGATGTCCCCGAACGGGCGGTGCGACGGAACGGGATAGGAAAGGCTCAGCCCGTAGCCTTTGAGGAGCATCATCGGGATGCCGTGTTTGTGGTAGAAGGCCGCGAGACGGGTGACGGCCGCTTCGTGACGGCGATAGCGTTTCTCGATCTGCTCGACGTTGAAAGCCCACTCCAGCAGCAGCTGACGCGGCGGGCACAACTCCCCGGGCAGCATCTGCAGTCCGTCCCAGGCCACTGCCAGCACCCCCTGCGCCGACGAACGGCTGTAAATCTCGCGCCACCACGCCTCGTCACCCTGCGCAAAAAGCGCAGTATCCTCCATCTTCCCGTGCAGCGCCGCCCGCAGCAGGGCGAACAATCCGTCCGTCGCCGTATCCTTCATAATCCCAAAAATTGTTGGTAAAGATAGCGATACTTTACAAAAAATCAGTCCCGGGATACCGGAAATTCGCAAAAAAGCCGTACCTTCGACTGAAATTCCCCCGTGCAGAAGCCGCAGGGAGGGATCAACACGCAACGATATGAAAGGCATTGTCTTGGCGGGAGGCTCGGGAACGCGCCTCTATCCGATAACCAAGGGGGTCAGCAAACAGCTGCTCCCGATCTACGACAAACCGATGGTCTATTACCCGCTGTCGGCGCTGATGCTCGCCGGCATCCGCGACATACTCATCATCTCGACACCGGCCGACCTGCCGGCGTTCCGCCGCCTGCTGGGCGACGGATCGGACTACGGCATGCGGTTCTCCTATGCCGAACAGCCTTCGCCCGACGGACTGGCGCAGGCATTCCTAATCGGCGAGGAGTTCATCGGCGACGACTCGGTGTGCCTGGTACTGGGCGACAACATCTTCCACGGATCGGGATTCACGGGAATGCTCCGCGAAGCGGTGCGGAACGCCGAGGAGCAGGCCAAAGCCACCATCTTCGGCTACCGCGTCGAAGACCCCGAGCGGTACGGCGTCGCGGAGTTCGACGCGGCGGGCAACTGCCTCTCGATCGAGGAAAAGCCCGCGCATCCGAAATCCAACTACGCGGTCGTGGGGCTCTATTTCTACCCCAACAAAGTGGTCCGGGTGGCCAAGGCGATAAAACCTTCGGCACGGGGCGAATTGGAAATCACCTCGGTGAACCAAGCATTCCTCGGCGACGGGGAACTGAAGGTGCAGACCTTGCAGCGGGGTTTTGCGTGGCTCGACACGGGCACGCACGACTCGCTGGCCGAAGCCTCGATCTTCGTGGAGGTTATCGAGAAGCGGCAGGGACTCAAGATCGCCTGCCTCGAGGGCATCGCCTACCGCAACGGCTGGATCACGGCCGACAAGGTCCGCAAACTGGCCAGGCCAATGCTCAAAAACCAGTACGGGCAGTATCTGCTCAAACTCATCGACGAACACAAATGAAAATATACAGAACCGACATCGAAGGGGTCCTGATCCTCGAGCCCGAGGTGTTCGGGGACACCCGGGGCTACTTTTTCGAGAGTTTCTCCCGCAAGCGCTTCGAGGAGACCGCAGGCGCGGTGGATTTCGTGCAGGACAACGAATCGAAATCCCGCTACGGTGTGGTCCGGGGGCTTCATTTCCAGCACGGGGAGGCCGCACAGGCCAAGCTGGTGCGCGTGGTTTCGGGGCGGGTGCTCGACGTGGCGGTGGACATCCGCCGCGGATCGCCCACCTTCGGGCGTCACGTCGCGGCGGAGCTCTCAGGCGAAAACCACCGCCAGTTGTTCATTCCCCGCGGATTCGCACACGGATTCGCCGTGCTGAGCGACGAAGCCGTGTTCCAGTACAAATGTGACAACTATTACGCCCCGCAGAGCGAAGGAGGCATCGCGTGGGACGATCCCGCACTCGCCATCGACTGGCGGCTTCCGGCTGACGCCATCGTGCTCTCGGAGAAGGACCGCCGCCGTCCGGCGCTGGCCGAAGCCGGGGAATTATTCGAATACCGTAAACCATGAATATATTAGTAACGGGCGCCAACGGACAGTTGGGACATGAAATGCAGCGTCTGGGCGCCGTATCGCCCAACAATTACATCTTCACCGACGTTGCGGAACTCGACGTCACCGACGCCGGGGCCGTTCGCCAGGCCGCGGAGCAGACCCGCGCCGAAGTGATCGTCAACTGCGCGGCCTACACCAACGTGGAGCGTGCCGAAGAGGACGAAGCGACCGCCGACCTCCTGAACCGTCTCGCCCCCGCGAACCTCGCGGCGGCAGCAGCGGCCACGGGAGCCACGCTGATTCATATTTCGACCGATTACGTTTTCGACGGAACAGCCCACACACCCTACACCGAGCAGGCTCCGACCGCGCCGCTGGGCGTCTACGGGCGCACGAAGCTCGCCGGGGAACGCGCCGTCGAAGCGTCGGGATGCAGTTACCTGATCCTGCGCACGGCATGGCTCTATTCGGCGTTCGGGAACAATTTCCTGAAAACAATGCTGCGGCTGACGGCCGAGCGGGAGTCGCTGAACGTGGTCTTCGACCAGATCGGAACCCCGACCTACGCCGGAGACCTCGCACTAGGGATATTCTCGGTGATCGAGGGCGGTCAGCTGCGCGGCAACGAGGGGCTTTACCATTTCTCGGACGAAGGCGTCGCGTCGTGGTACGATTTCGCCGTGGAGATTGCAGCGGCCGCCGGGCACGATAAATGCCGCATCACACCGTGCCACACGGCCGAGTACCCCGCCAAGGCCCCCCGTCCGGCCTATTCGGTACTCGACAAAAGCAAGTTCAAAACGACGTTCGGCATCGAGATACCCCACTGGCGGGAGTCGATGCTCTACTGCATGAAAACGATGCAACCATGAAACGCACCCTTCTCATAACCGGCGGCGCCGGATTCATCGGCTCGCACGTCGTGCGGCTGTTCGTCACGAAATATCCGGATTACCGGATCGTCAATCTCGACAAGCTCACCTATGCGGGCAACCTCGCCAACCTCCGCGACATCGAAAAGTCCCCGAACTACACCTTTGTCCGGGGCGACATCTGCGACTACGACGCCATGCGCACGCTGTTTGCGGAATACGCCGTCGACGGGGTGATCCACCTCGCGGCCGAGAGCCACGTAGACCGTTCGATCCGCGACCCGTTCACCTTCGCACGGACCAACGTTATGGGGACGCTCGCGCTCCTGCAGGCCGCGAAGGAGGCATGGGGAAACGCCCGGGAGGGCAAGCGGTTCTACCATATCTCGACCGACGAGGTCTACGGAGCGCTCCCGCTGGATGGCGGGCTGTTCACCGAAACCACGCGTTACGATCCCCACAGTCCCTATTCGGCGTCGAAGGCGTCGTCGGACCATTTCGTAAGGGCGTTTCACGACACCTACGGGCTGCCCGCTGTGATCACCAACTGTTCGAACAACTACGGCCCCTATCAGTTCCCCGAGAAGCTCATTCCGCTGTTCATCAACAACATCCGCCACGGCAAGCCGCTGCCGGTCTACGGCAGGGGCGAAAACGTCCGCGACTGGCTCTACGTCGAGGACCACGCCCGGGCCATCGACACGATCTTCCACCGGGGCCGCGACGGCGAGACCTACAACATCGGGGGATTCAACGAATGGCGCAATATCGACCTGATCCGGGTTGTCATCCGGGTCACCGACCGGCTGCTGGGGCGTCCCGAGGGGGCTTCGGAGAAGCTTATCACCTACGTCACCGACCGCGCGGGACACGACCTGCGCTACGCCATCGATTCACGAAAACTCAAAGAGGAATTGGGCTGGGAACCCTCGCTGCAATTCGAGGAGGGAATTGAAAAGACCGTCCGCTGGTATCTCGACAACCAGCCGTGGATGGACAATATCACCTCCGGGGAATACGAACGCTATTACGAGGAAATGTACCAGGGACGATAAGGGCCGGTGTCTTAGGCAGGCCGGCTGATTTCGGCGAACGTCGCCCGCACATAGGCCGCCAGGTCGGCAGGGGCGAGCTTGAGCTGCAGACCACGGACCCCGGCGCTGATATAGATAAAGGGGTGTTCGGAGGCCGATGCGTGGATGTAGGTCGGGAAGGATTTCTTCATGCCGATCGGCGAACAGCCGCCGCGGATATAGCCCGTCACGGGCAGCAGCTCCTTCATCGGAATCAAATCGACTTTCTTGTTACCCGAGACCTTTGCGGCGGCCTTCAGGTCGACCTCATGGTCGCCCGGCACGACGCAGACGAAATAGCCCGTGCGGTCGCCCTTCAACACAAGGGTCTTGAAGACGCAGGCAATCTCCTCGCCCAGCTGTTCGGCGACGTGCGTGGCGGCGAGGTGCTCCTCATCCACCTGGTAAGGTATCAGTTCGTAGGCGATCTTCGCGCGGTCGAGTAGCCGCGCTGCATTTGTCTTCTCGACTTTCCCGTGTGCCATATTGTTCCTTTTATCGGCTAATCTGCCGCAAAGGTAGTTTAAATTACCCGAATGTGTGCATTTTTGCTACATTTGCCGCGGTATGACGCAAAGGATGATTATCACGTTCCTGCTCGGAGCGCTCTGGGCAGCCGGCGCCTCGGCACAAACCACCCGTGTCCGCGGCCGGGTGACCGACGCCGCCGACGGAACGCCCCTGCAATTCGTCAGTGTCGTATTCCCCGGAACCACGACGGGTATCGTCACCGACGAACAGGGCATCTACGCCCTCGAAACCCGCGACTTGGTGAGCCGCGTGCAGGCCTCGATGGTCGGTTACGCCGCCCAGACCCGGACGCTGACGCCCGGGACGTTCAACCACGTGGATTTCGCCCTCGAAGCCGTGGAGTTCGGCATCGGGCAGGTGGTCATCACCCCCGGCGAAAACCCCGCACACCCGATTCTCGACGGCGTCATCCGCAACAAGCCCCGCAACAACCCCGACCTGTACGACACGTACAGTTGCCGCACCTACACTAAAATGGAACTCGACCTGACGAATATCAAGCCGCAGTTCCGGAGCAAACGCCTCCAGCGCAATTTCGGCTTCGTGTTCGACTATGTGGACACCTCGGCGCTCACAGGGCAGGCCTACCTGCCGGCAATGATCTCCGAATCGACGGCCGACCTCTACCGCAGCAGCCGTCCGGAGTTCAAGCGCGAGGTAATCCGCGCCAGCCGTGTCTCGGGCGTCGAGAACAGTTTCGCCGTGGCCCAGTTCACGGGCGGCATGCACGGCGACGTGAATTTCTACGACAATTTCATCGACATCTTCAACGTGCGCTTCGCCAGCCCGCTGGCCGACGGAGGCCGCGCCTTCTACAACTATTTTCTCGTGGACAGCGTGGTGCACGAAGGCCGTAAAATCTACAAAATACGCTTCCATCCCAAGCGTCTCACGACCCCGGTGCTCGACGGCGAGGTCAATATCGACTCGGCGACCTATGCTCTGCAGTCGGCGTCGGCGCGTATGCCGAAGGGCGTCAACGTCAACTGGATCAAGCACATGATGTTAGAGAACGAGAACCGCCCCACCGACAGCGGCAGCTGGTTCCGTAGCCGCGACCGCGTGTCGGCGGAGTTCTCCATCTCGGAAGCCGACTCGTCGAAGCTCACCTCGTTCATCGGCACGCGCGAAGTGGCGTACAGCGACGTGCGGATCGGCGAACCGCTCCCCGATGAAGTCTTGCGCATGGACAACAACGTCGTGGTCCGCGACGAACAGCCCGCGCAGCACGACGAAACCTACTGGGAGCGAATACGCCCCTACTCGCTGAGCGAGAAGGAGAAGGGCATCTATTCGATGGTCGACTCGGTGCAGCACGTGCCGCTGTACCGTAACATCTACACCTTCATCAACACCGTGATCGTCGGCTACTGGAACACGAAATACATCGGCATCGGGCCCTACTACAAACTCGCCAGCTTCAACAAGCTCGAAGGATTCCGCATGCAGCTGGGAGGACGCACGACCACCAACGTCAGCCGCACGGTGCGCGTCGGGGGTTATGTGGCTTACGGCACGCGCGACGAGGACGTGAAGGGCGGCGGCAGCGTCGAACTGGCCTTCAACCGCCGGCTGACGCGCAAGCTGACCCTCTCGGCCCGGCACGACGTGATGCAGCTGGGCGCCGGGCAGAACGCCCTCACGGAGAGCAACATCCTCTCGTCGATACTCTCGCGCGGCGACCAGCGACTCTCGATGGTCAACCGCGGCGAGGCGGTCTACGAGCACGAGTGGTGCCACGGTGTGAGCACTTTCGCCGGGGCGCGTATGCAACGCATCTTCGCCAACCGGTATGTCCCGATGCTCCGGCCCGGAGGTGCGCCGGTCAACTCGGTGTCGGACGCCGCGGTGAGCGTCGGACTGCGTCTCTCGAAAAACGAGACGGTCTACCGTATGCCCTTCGACAAGCAGTACATGGGCTCGACCTACCCCATCCTCACGCTCGGGTTCACGGCCGGAATTCCCGACGCCCTGTCGGGCAGTCACGAATACTACCGGCTCGAAGCCGGATTGCGCTACCGCCCCGAACTGCCGCCGCTGGGCTATTCGGACATCACGGTGCAGGGAGGCCGCATCTTCGGCAAGGTCCCTTACCTGCTGCTGAAGCTCCACGAGGGCAACGGCACCTATTTCTACGATCCCTATGCCTTTTCGTGCATGAATTTTTATGAATTCGCCTCCGACACCTGGGCGGCCCTGTTCTGGGAGCACCATTTCAACGGCATCCTGCTGGGACGCCTGCCGCTCATCAAAAAGCTGAAATGGCGCGAGGTGCTGGTCTGCAAAGGGGTCTGGGGTACGCTTTCGCGGCAGAACAACGGCGCGTTGGCCGGAACCGAAGCCGACCTGCTGTTCCCTGTGGGCATGACCTCGGTATCGGACCCCTATGTGGAGATGGGATTCGGCGTGGAGAACATCTTCAAGCTCTTCCGCGTGGACTGCATCTGGCGGCTCACCCACCGTGATCCCACACCCGGGCAGGACACCCAGAATTTCGCCGTCAACCTCAGCCTGCGGCTCAAATTCTGACCTCTGCCTGCAGAGGTATCGGGGATTTTGACTATCTTAGCGGCCGGAAAATTCGAATCGAAATGAAAAAAGCAGCCCTGTTCGACATGGACGGTACATTGGTGGACAACACCCCGGTGCATATCCGTGCCTTCGAGCTATTTTGTGACCGCTACGGCGTCACCGACTGGAAAGAGAAACTTGCCGACAGCTTCGGCATGGGCAACGACGACATCATGCGGGCGGTCATGCCCGAGGAGGTGATTCGCGAAAAGGGCCTCGCGGCGCTGGCCGACGAAAAAGAGGCCATCTACCGCGAGATATACGCCCCCGACATCCATCCCGTCGAGGGACTCGTCGAACTGCTCGAACGGCTCCGTGCGGCGGGTATCCGCTGCGCCGTGGGTTCGTCGGGGTGCAAAACGAACGTCGATTTCGTGCTCGAAAAGTGCGCCATAGGCCCTTATTTCGATGTGAAGATTTCGGGCGACATGGTCACGCGCTGCAAACCCGATCCGGAAATCTATCTCACGGCCGCCGCCGCGCTGGGCGTCTCACCTGCCGACTGCGTGATCTTCGAGGATGCCAAAGCGGGTCTGGAAGCCGCACAACGGGCCGGAGCGGGCCGCATCGTGGCCCTGACGACCACCCTGCCACGCGAGGTGCTGGAGCGCGAAACCGCCGCCGACCTGATCGTCAATAACTTTGCCGAGCTGACCGACCTCGACGCCCTGCTGGCTTAACTGCATCATGTTCAAGGGAATCGCCACCATCCTGCTGCTCGTGGTCTCCAACGCCTTCATGACGCTGGCATGGTACGGGCATATCGCCTTCAAATCCAAACTCGAACGATTCGGGATACTCGCCATCGTCCTGCTGAGCTGGGGAATCGCGCTGTTCGAATACTGCCTTCAGGTCCCGGCCAACCGCATCGGAAGCGCCGAATTCGGCGGTCCGTTCTCGATCTGGGAGCTGAAAGTCATTCAGGAGGTCGTGTCGCTCTCGGTGTTCACGGTCTTCGCGCTGGTTTTCATGAAATCCGACACGCTGCGCTGGAACCACCTCGCGGGATTTCTATGCCTGATCCTGGCCGTCTATTTCATTTTCCGCAAATAGCGCCAGCTCATCGGCCTTTCCGCCGCGAATCAGCGACAGGGCCCGGCGGATCGTCTCCGCAGGCCACTCCCACCACCTGATTGCAAGCAGGCGTTCCACCGTCGCCGGGTCGAAGCGGTATTTGATGACCTTGGCCGGAACGCCTCCGACAATGGCGTAGGGCGGCACGTCGCGCGTCACGACGGCCCGCGAGGCGACGATCGCCCCATCGCCGATCCGGACGCCCGCCATCACCACCGCTTCGTAACCGATCCACACGTCGTTACCGACGACGATGTCGCCCCGGTTGTCCCAGGCCGACGCCACCTCCGACTTGTCGATACCCCACTCCTCGCCCCAGAAAATCGGGAACGGATAGGTGGACAGCGATCGGAGCGTATGGTTGGCGCTGTTGAAGAGGAACCGTGCGCCGCAGGCCAGCGAGCAGAACTTTCCGATGACCAGCCGGTCGCGGTTCACCGGATAGTGGTACAGCACGTTGTTGCGTTCGAAATCGACGGGATCGGCCGCGAAATCGTTGTAGATCGTCCACTCCCCGACCTCGATGTTCGGGTCGCTGACGACCTCCTTCAGATAGACCGTCTGCCGGTCTCCCTCGCGGGGATAGATCTTATTTTTCATGCTTTTTCAATTCTATGTTCGGTAAAAAGCCCGTGATGACGCCCAGCAGGGGCAGCAGGGTGCTGATCTGGAAAATAAACTCGATGCTCGTCCGGTCAGCCAGCCACCCGAAAAAGGCCGAGCCGAGGCCGCCCAGTCCGAACATCAGCCCGAAGAACACCCCGGCGATCATGCCGACCTTGCCGGGCATCAGGTCGGTGGCATAGACCAGAATAGCCGAGAAGGCCGACGAGATGACCAGCCCGATGACGACGGCCAGCACGATGGTCCCGGTCAACCCGGCATAGGGAAGCATCAGCGTGAAGGGCGCCGCACCGAGGATGGAGCCCCAAATCACGTATTTGCGCCCGATGCGGTCGCCGACCGGACCGCCGATGAAGGTTCCCGCCGCCGAAGCCGCCAGGAACGCGAAAAGCGCATACTGCGCCCCCTGCACCGACATCGAGAACTTGTCCATCAGAAAAAAGGTGAAATAGTTGGTCATCGAGGCGATGTAAAAATACTTCGAGAAGACCAGCACGCCCAGAATGACGAGCGCGTTCCGGATTTTCCGTTTCGAGAGTCCGGGTTCCGCGGCATCTGCCGAGACGGCGGGCCTGCGGGCCGACAGGGCCAGCTGGCGTTTGTACCAGTTTCCGATCTTCACGAGGATGAAGATGGCCAGCAGCGCCGCCAATGCGAACCAGCCGATCGAGGCCTGTCCGAACGGAATCACGATCAGCGCGGCCAGCAGGGGGCCCATGGCGCTTCCGGCATTACCGCCGACCTGGAAGATCGACTGCGCCAGTCCCTTGCGGCCTCCCGAGGCGAGCTGGGCCACACGCGAGGATTCGGGGTGGAAGACCGACGAGCCGCAGCCGATCAGCCCGACCGACACCAGAATAAGCGCGAATCCGGGAGCGGCGGCGAGCGCAAGCAGTCCGCACAGCGTGAAACACATCCCCGCGGCCAGCGAATAGGGCCGCGGATGGAGGTCGGCCAGCCGCCCTGCAACGGGCTGCAGGAGCGACGAGGTGAGCTGGAAGACCAGCGTGATGAGGCCGATCTGGGCAAATGTGAATCCGAATTTCTCCTTGAGGAGCGGGTAGACCGCCGGAATGACGGACTGCATCATGTCGTTAAGCAGGTGGGTGGCGCAGACCATCAGCAGGATCGGATAGACCGTCCTGCCCGGCCGCACAGCGGTGGCGATAGTGTTCATGGATCACAGCTATTTCTGTCGGGCAAAGATAGCAATTTTCGGGTTGTTCCCTAATCATTTTCCATATATCTTTGTAAACGAAAAACAGAGTGTTAATGTCTATGAAAACGGAAAATGCAGCACGGGAGCACACACGAAAGATCGCCGTGCTTTTCGAAGTCAGGCCCAAGGCAGAAGGTCGGGAGGAGTATCTCCGGCTGGGCGCCGCGCTGAAAACGGAACTCGAAAAGATGCCGGGATTCATCAGCGTGGAACGTTTCACAAGCCTGAACGAAGCGGGCAAATTCCTTTCGCTCTCATTTTGGGAGAGCGAGGAGGCCGCGGCCGGCTGGCGCAATCGGATAAACCACCGCTCGAGCCAGAAAAAAGGGCACGATACGCTGTTCGAGCAATACAAAATATCGGTTGCCGCAGTGATCCGTGAATATACGGACAAAAACCGAAACGAGGCCCCGCAGGATTCCAACGAATTTCTGAATGTCAAATAAGGCCGCGACGAATATGCGCAAACACCAAAATCCACAACGAATGGAAACCGAAAAATCAGACAGCACGAAACGTCCCGCCGGAAAGGTCATCCGGATACAACCCTACCAGGCGCCGTGCGGCGTGCTGATGCTCGGGTCTTTCGGCGACAAACTCTGTCTGTGCGACTGGCAGGTGGAGAAACACCGCAACCACGTGGACCAGCGGCTGAAGCGAATCCTGTGCGCCGAGTTCGAAGAGGGCATGTCGGACGTGATCCGGAAGGCCGCCAGGCAACTCGACGAATACTTTGCCGGAGGGCGCCGGGCATTCGACATTCCGCTGCTTTTCGTCGGCACGGATTTCCAGAAGGCCGTATGGAACGAGCTGCTGAAGGTTCCGTTCGGCACGACGGTCTCTTACGCCGCGCTGTCGATGCGGCTGGGCGTGCCGAAGGCCGTCCGCGCCGTGGCCAACGCCAACGGGGCCAACTCCATGTCGATCTTCGCACCCTGCCACCGGATCGTCGGCAGCGACCGTTCGCTGACGGGTTACGGCGGCGGATTGCCGGCCAAAAAGTTTCTGCTGGAGCTGGAGTCGGGGACGCGGCTGCCTTTATAAACGGATTTCAAACGCTCCGCCCATGAAAACCCAACAGGAGATAGACAGCCAACGCATCACCGCGGCCATCGGGTTTCTGATCCGGAACTACACCCTTCAGCCCCGGCTGGACGATGTGGCGGATCACGTGCATCTGAGCCCGTTCCATTTCCAGCGGCTGTTCCGCGAGCGGGTCGGCGTTACGCCGAAGCAGTTCGCCCGGTATTTGAGCGTGGAGCATGCGAAAAAGGTATTGGAGGAGACCCATGCCACGCTTTTCGACGCCGCAAACGAAATCGGTCTGTCGACGACGAGCCGCCTGCACGATCTGTTCGTCGGGATCGAAGGCATGACGCCCGGCGAATACAAAAACGGCGGAGCGGCGCTTACGATCAACTATTCGTTCGCCGGGACGCTGTTCGGGCCAGTCATCGTCGGCTCGACCGAAAAAGGCATCTGCCACATGACCTTCGCGGACGAAGGCGAGGAGGAAGCGTTCGAACGGCTGAAAAGTTCCTTTCCGAACGCCGCCTACCGAAGGCTTACCGACCAGAATCAGCAAAACGCCCTGTCGATCTTCAGGCAGGACTGGAGCAAACCCGACGAAATCAGGCTCCACCTGAAAGGAACCGACTTTCAGCTGAAGGTCTGGAACACCCTGCTCCAGATTCCGAGCGGCGGCCTCACCACCTACTCCGACCTCGCCCTGAAAGCGGGACACGAACGGGCACAACGCGCCGTCGGCACGGCTCTGGGCAACAATCCGGTCGTGCTGCTGATCCCCTGCCACCGCGTCATACAGTCCTCCGGCATCATCGGCAACTACCGCTACGGCCCGGTGCGCAAAAACGCCATCATCGGCTGGGAGGCAGTCAAACGGGAAACGGAGAAATAACCGGATCAGCGTTTTCCGCCCCGGTCATGCCGGTAAATCTGGTAGGAGTTCACGAAGTTCTGCCACATATTATTTACTTGTGTTTATATTTATCTGATTATTAGCAAATAGAATAATAGTTTCCTTGTGCCGAGTAACAAAATAGCAACAAAATTATGGATAAAATTGAGCCGTGCGAAATTTTAATTCTTGTCGATCTTTTTATTCTTCTTGCCAATACACTCGTCGAATAACTCCTCCAAATACTCTTTGGGCATAAAGCCGGTTTCCACTCTTTTATGTACGAACAAACCATCTTCGTATACAACCTCTCCGAGCTGATAGTGTAACTCATCTTCGCTGAACTCGTCTTTATTAAGGTTTGCTATAGGAACAGGCATAGATTCTCCATCATCTTGACTTCGCCATACGTATGCGGATTTAGTCATTACATATAGAGAGTTTCGATCTTCAGAAAATCCATACTTAACAACCACATACCCTCGGTCTCTATTGCTGTTCCGCCAAAAGACAGCGTTCTCGGTCAGATTGGCAGCATAAGCCATCAAAGGATCGCCGCTATATTCCTGCGGGGTACATGGGTATTCATTCGGCTTATCATTATAAAAATAGATTGCTTGGACAGCTCCGGGTGTTAACGAAGGCATAACATTGCACTTTCTCTGTTCCGGCTCAACGGGACGTTCATTTGCAAGAGGTGGAATTTGGCCCCACCCATTTATGGAATCGGATTGCAACATCTCTATTTCGTCAACATTTGATAACTGACCGTCATTTTGTGAAATTGGCTGCCGGCCATATATCCATTCGCCCAAAGCACCGCCAGATGCTTGCTTGTCGCTTTCAGCCCATGCCAATAATCGTTCTTTACTGACTTGAGCTTCGGCATCCGTAACGGTTCTCATCCAACTGAAATCGGGAGTAACATCGCTTTCTCGCAACAGAGACGGATTAGCCAAAAACGCTTCGATACTACCGCACCGCATTATGATACGTTTCCGGGTAATCGGGTTTTCGAGTGCGTTCTCTAATCGAGTAAACCAGCGAAGATTGTCCGCGCGATTATTGCGGCGATTCGTGTCTATATGATCGACGACGTATTCTTTCGTCGGTTTCTGGCCATGAAAGGCAGTAGCCACAATAATATGAACACGAACGGACGCAATCTCCATGTATCCATGTTTATCATTGGCCTTACCGAAAGTCCAAAAGTTATCATATTTACGAGGTCGCTTGCCATCACGAGGATGCCGGAAAATAGCTCCATTATCCCGAACGGAGTATCTTTCGTCTTTGTAAATGCAGTCTATCTCCTGCGTGAAGTCATCAATATCAATCATATCTCAGATAAGCCCATTTTGTTCGCTGATTTGTTAGCCCATTATAGAATGCATATTGCTCTTAATTTATCGAATATATGTCGGAAATTTTCCCAACTTTCGTCGGATATTCCAATTTGCTCGTTTAAAACAGCTTCTGCAAAATCATCTTTTTTTGCCAGTACATTATTATCGTTTTTATCATATACGGCTTGATCTCCATTGTTTTCTAAGACTTTATTCGCACCTTTCCCCTTAGGTAGCTTTAGGGTTAAATCATCATCTGTATTATGGCGCATTGAGTGTCGAGTGAATTCGGTTCCCAGAAATAATCTACATCCATTTTCTAATTGAGCTGTGATCTCTTGATCCGTATACAAATACTCAATAGATATTTCGGTTTGGCCATTATTAATTCGACTTTGCGGTGAAGAAATACAGAACGCATATACACCATTTCCATAATCTTTATGTGGCAAACCGCCTTTTTCAATATCTTTGATGGTATCAGGAATGTCTCTATCAAAAATACCAATAATTTTATTTCTATGACGAACTTTACTCAATTGTTCTAATAACTTACGTAGATTACCATCCCCATCTGGTTGATATTGTTGGTCGATCTGTTCAAAATCTATATCAACAATTCCCAGTTTCTCTTTGGCTTTTAATATATGCTTTATGTCTGTTTTACCTTCTGTAATTACTAATGGTTTATTCAGTGCGGCTATTTGTTCTTGAAGTTCATTTAATGAATCCTCTAATTTTTTCTTCGCATTCTTCTCTTCTTCAATTTGTTGTCTGAACTTTGTGATAAGTTCTTTTTGAATGGCGAGTGCACCTATTTCCTCTAAAAGATCTTCTCGATTCTTTCTTTTATATAGGTCGTTAATATCATTAAAATATGTTTCACCCAACGAGGATCGTATTGTCCGAAATATGGCAGGCTTGATTTTATCTGTATCGCGAGGGTTAATAAATGCCATAGAATGCGATGTCGCAAAAATCTGTGTTGTTAAAGCATATTCATTCCCAAACAAAGAGCTTAATTCCTCTGCTGCTCGAAATTCCAATGAGTTCTCAGGCTCATCAATTCCCCAAACAAATGTTTGCTGTGCATTATGATTCTGCAACCATTTTAAGATAGGTGGCAAAAATTTAGATTTGATACCATCTCCACGCATATTTAGCGGGATTTGATAGGACGCAGAATTTAATTTTATTTCTTCACCTTTTTTTAAAATAAGAGATTGCTCTATAGCTTCAGTATATTCATAAGTTGTTCCAACAGATAACTGTTGCCAAAAATCACTCAACAAGGTTGGCAAACCAAAAGATACTCCAATACCGATCTTCGACTCATTTAATAAACCAGCAAGATCATTTGTTGTATCGTTGATGCTTTTATTTAAATCACCGATTTGAGTCGTTCCAATCAACTGTTGTTCTCCCAATAACCCCAACAAATACTGTATGACGTCCTTCCCCTTCAAAGCAGGAATATAGACATACCGCATTTGATTGTATAGCTTGGATATGGCGGTACGTGCTTTTGTTGATTCTTCAGAATATCTTATAATCCCTAAGCCAGTTTTATCGTTTCGATCAAAGGTTTTTTCAATAAAATAAGTTGGAGTGGGTATTGATCTGTAAGAGTCCGGTTTTTTAAATGTAATTTTTATCCTTATCAATTGCTTCTTTTTCTTTGAAGTTTGCGCTTCGGCCAAAGCATACTTGTTATAATCCGCAGAAAAATTGAAAGGTGTTTTAAAATCGGTTTCTTGATTAAAAAATAGGTTGAGAGCTTTGAGTATATTTGATTTACCGACATCATTCTGCCCACAAAACAAATTATACGCGGAACAATCTATTTTTGCATATTTGATTGAACGGAAGTTGGTTACTTCTATTTGCGAAATTAAATTATTCATATTGAATCTTAATTTGATGCAAATTAGTCATTTTACAATAAAAATCCAACCCATATAATCCTAATTATAACGAAAACATTGAATTTCTTTCCCCCGTTTGCAGAATTAGGCATTGTTTAATGTAAATGAATTATTGCAATTAAACAAATCCCACCGCGTATCTTCTCATTCGTTGCAAATTTTTGTGGAATCATCGGTAATCTTAATCACGAAAAGGAATATACCCCCTCTTTTTCTTTTAAAGAAAAAGTCTTATCTTTGTCCCTGCGAATTACATATTAATTTTTACAACCCTTATTATTATGTTTGGTGTTCAACAAGTCAACCACACATTGGAAAATTGTGCGCAGAGCCCTTGGGGAGCAATCCCGCGAGGGGCACTTGTTGAACCTGTAAAAGGGGGATATGTAGTTCGCAGCTGCGCACTTTTTCCTTTTTATGCGAACTACATATCCCGTCCGTACTTCGGTGCGGATAAGCCGCAAGGCCAGCCGCAGGCGGTTCCCGCCGTGCAACCTCTCAATTCGTTTTCATTTTCATCCGCCGGATTAGCAAGTAATTGCTAATCAACTCGCTATTCTCTTTGTTGTGCCCTTGCGTACGATAAGGATAGCCCTCACTATGTCAAATTCAAACAATCAACAACATGGAAACGAATCAAAACCTCGCGCAGAAACAGCCTGCGCAAACCATAGTTCACGAAACCACCGTAACCACACAGCCCGAACCGCAACCCGTTCCCAATTCGGAACCCACCGAATCGGCGTCGCAGCAACAACCCGATCAGCCTGCCGAACTCCTTTACGACCCAGCCGAAGCCGCGCAGATCGTCCACCACCTGACCGACGGTTATTTCGACCCGGAATACATCCTGCTGTTCGGAAAGTTGGTCGGCGGGACACGCCACAGCGACACCACGGCCTATGACTTATTGATGGTCGTGCGCGAAACACCCGAATACGATTGGATGCGGGCAAAACGCATCCTGCGCTACAAAATGCCGTACCGCCACCGGAAAATTACCTACATCAATCTCTATATCCTGCCGTTGAACTATATCGAATCGAATTGGACGCCGTTCCTTTATTTTGCCCGCGCCGAGGGCAAACTACTCTACTGCAACGATCACTACCATTTCCGTCGTCCGAAACATCCGGCCAATTTCGCCAAAGCCTATGCCGACGCCAAATTTCATTTCGACACGTTCCGCATGCTCGGCTATGACCTTTTGGAACAGGCGCAGGATGCCTTTGTCGAGGGCCGCAACGTGCGGCTGGCGGCGCAGTTCACAGCGCAGGCCGTGGTCTATTTCTACCACACGCTCTACTATGTCTACCACGGTATGGAGTTCGACATCCACGATCCGGTGGTGATGCACGACCGGATGCGGACACTTTCCACGAAATTGATGCTGGTATTCGACGACAATCACATCGAAAACATATTCACCCTGCCTCGGCTGAAGGAGGTATTGATGAAAACACCTTATTGCGCCGAGTTCTACATGTCACCGCAGGAGTTGGAGCTGCACATGGATCGCGTTCAGAAAGCGGCCGGAATTATCGAAAACTATGCCGGATTAAGGCTCGAACTCTATAAGGAGTTAAGCGAACAGCAATAATCCGCCTACCAAACGAAAGAGGGCTTTCAGGATCATTACACATTCTGAAAGCCCTCTTTTACCGTTTAACGTTTTATCCCTCTGCGGATAGGTTGTCGCAGTGGTTCTTTGACCTGCGGACGGGGGTATTGTTCCTCGTATTTTCGTTTGAGCCAACCGAACACGTCGATCCCGTCCACTGTCAGGCGCATACGCGCTTTATCCTGCGGGTCGTTTTCGGTCTTTGCCGTCGAATGATCGGTATGCAACCACTTTTTATGTTCCGGCGAATAAAGCGAGCCTTTGAACCCAACGGATTCCCCGCGCACAATCCGCTTTGTCATTTCCGCGCCGAATCCCACCGTTTGGCAAATCTTCTCTACCTGTAACAATCCCTTTAGCTCCGGCATCAGTTCGTGCAAGTGGGCGATCTCGTTCCGCAAGCCTTGCACAACTTTCTCAGATTCATCCTTTATCTGTTCAAGCGTGGATTTTTGGGTTTCGATCTCTTTTTGGAGAGCAATATTTTCTCGTTTCAGTTCTCCGATCTGCCCGTGAAATTCAGCAATTTGTTGCTCCTGCCGCTTGACTTTCGACGTGCCTATCATTGCTCCGATACCGTCGATAATGGTCGTGCCGACCTCGGCGGCGGAATTCTTCAGTCGTTCAGTTTTCAGTTCTCCTTTCACCGCTTTTAACTCGGCTTCGGTTTTGGTCAGTTCATCGCGGGTTACCTGCTCTTGTTTGGAAGCACGTTCAATGGCTTCCCGTTTCTCCGCCTCGATACGGAGCAATTCACCGATATTGTCCTGCAACCCCTGCTGCTGGGCAATGGCATTGCGGTAAAACTCTTGGGTGGTGACATGCCGGGCTTCCGAACCGTCGATACTGCGTTGCAATCCGTATTTCGCCATTGCTTCGGCATAACTGTCCTGATACCCCTTGAGCTTGACGCGTGTCATCACGTCGTCGGCGCACAGGCGAGGTCGCGCAGTCGATTTCTTGCGGTATTTTCGTTTGCCCGGCTCGTCGGTTTTCTTCTCACGGACTTTGCGCCGCTCACCCGTCACGATCGGCACGACGGACGCATGAATATGCGGGGTCGATTCGTCCAGATGCAATACGGCTGACACGACATTATCTTCGCCGTAGGTTTTTCGGAGCCAATCAAGATTATCGGCGCACCACTCCTTGATCCGTCCTTCGGCGGCGATACGTTTCATATCGTCGTGCGATCCGGTCAGCATAATGCGAATGGCGCGAACTTGGTTCGTTCCGATCTTGCGGGTCAAACCCGCATGGTCGAGGCGATAGTTGATCGCGTCCGTGCGGTCGGCCACGCCCTCCGGAAATTCGACCAGTTCTTCATTCAGGTAAGTCAGCTCCGGCACGGCGTTCGGCGGCATGTGCGTTCGGGCAATGTGGGCGGTCATCGCAGCCTCATTACCCGGAGCTTTATCTATATGCAATACGACATATCCCATATTCAGCGGTAGTTTTAGCGGTTGATAATGTGGCCGTCGGATCTTCGACCGCACAAGCGGTCGGCGGCCGGAACGGTCGCAAGGGGTTTCCAAAGGGGCGTCCCCTTTGGCCTATTGGGACTTTTTCAGCAGCACGAAGTGATGCGGCTCGGAAAAAGCCCTAATAGGCTATGGCTTTTTCGTGAGGAAAAGCCGCGGGCGCGGAGCGGCCGATCTGTGGGCGACTGTGCCGGCGACAATCCAGGCGACGTTATAACTTGCGACCACGCGACCGTTTGTATTCTTTCACGGGCCAGCGACTTCGCAGGTAATCGTTCAGATCGTTGTGCGGACGATAGTGAACGGATTGGTCGGAGAGATTCCGGCAAACCGGTTTCAGTTCGGCGGTCGCCTTACGCCCAGCATCGTCGTTGTCGAGGTAGGCATAGACCTGCTCGTGCGAGGCGATGAACGGCGCGGCTTTCGAGAGGTTCGTCACGGAGTTCAGCACGATAATATTGTGCGAAGGATTCGGGGCGTGTTTGAGCGTCAGGTACGACAGGAAGTCTATAAACCCCTCGAAGACGAGGCATGTCGGATAACCGTCGTTTCGGGTCGACGGAGCCTTCGACGTACAGCCCTTGAAATAGCGGTTGCGCAGTTCCCATCCTCCGATATCGTTGCGAAATCCGACGGCGAAATAGGACTTATCCGCCACACGATAATGCACCTCCGAGCAATGCAACCGCGCCGTATCGAGGTCGATGCCTCGCCCCATGAGATAAGAGAGCGACGCTGGATTTTCCAGCGGCAGCACGTCTTCGACAATAATCGAGGGTGTACGTTCCGGTAATGCCGGACAATCCCCTTGAAAAGAGAAAGTAATTGCGCCTCCGATCTGTTGTTCCAACAGCCGCATGGCCGCCCCTGCATCGCACCGTTCCATGCGCATCACGAGGTCGATCAGCGTCCCACCCTCACCTGCACCATAGTCGATCCACAGATTTTTGTCATAATCCACTTTCATACTCGGATTGCGATCCGCCCGCAACGGAGAGTGATACAACCCGTAATAACCTCTGTCTTTTGCCGGATGGATGCCCCGTCCGGCAAGGTATTTTCTTATCGAAAATTTATTGATTGTTTTTGCGTCCATGATCTTTTTCTTTTCACTAGGTTTAATCGGTACGGTTCGGGGTTTAACCCGCCGTACCGGTTTAAAATGGTTTAATAATATATACCCCCGTCCCGGACTAAACCGCCCGAAAGGGTCAATAGTGAAAATCGGGATTGTAGCGGTAGAATTTCTCCTCTTTGACGATCATCCGCTTGTTCTCCAGAAAGACTTTCAGTTGCTTCGCCTTGTTGATACCGAACGAATGGCCGATGGCGGCATAGCTGTTTTGGAGCTTCCCAATAAGCGATGAATAAGAAACCCGGTCAGCTTCGGAAAACAGAAGTTGCAACGCCTCGCGGTGTTTGGCCTCGCAGACCTCGGCATAGTCGAAACTTTTGGCCGCGCCCGACTGCCGGGGTTGGTAGTTCTCGACCAACTCCGGCAACGCATCGTCGTTGATGCGAAAAGCAAACGGCTCGAAATCCAAATCCCGAATGTGCATTGCTGCAACGAAACTTATATCCCGATCGAAATCGTCCTTTGTAATTTGCAGTACGGTTTCGGCTTTGTTATTCAATTCCGTCCCCAGATGTCCGCGCGTATTATCGTCGCCTTTGTTCAGGTGCAGGACGGTATGGATATGGATTTTGCGTTCGTCCGTCCATTGCATCAGCTTCGTAATAAGGTCGGTCGATTCACCGGGACTATTGATGTCGTGCGCCAAGTCGCGGATGCCGTCGATCACGACCAGTCCGAGGCCGTCGATTTCATAGATAGCCTCCTCGATCTTCTTCAGCCGGTCTTTGGTCGCAAAACCCCGCAGGCATAGAAACTCCAAGCCCGCCGGATGCACGTCGGCAGAAAGCCCCGCAAGGCGCAAAATTCGGCTTAATACCCGCTTGCAATGAAACTTGCTCTGTTCGGTATCTACATAGAGGATTCCGCACTTCTCCGGCGGCAAAGAGGCCGAATAGTTCAACACTGTGCCGCCCGTCATGGCTGCCGCCACGATCGCACAGACGTTGAACGTCTTTTTGCTCTTTGCCTTGCCGGTCGATGCGCTGAAATTACCCAGCGTCCCCACAATCGAATCGCCCACACGCAGGATCACGGGCGGAGCCTCAAACACGTCCGTCACAAGCAACCGGGCATCGCGCCATGAAGCGGTCGTTTCCGCCGGAACTTTGTGCTGCGCTTCCATCGTTACTTCCTCGCGGGACGTGCGAGAACATATTTCTGCGCTTCCGCCTCCGTCTGCGCCTGTGTCCTTATGGGATTCTGACGCAACCATGCCTCCAATTCCGTTTTCTCGAAATAGAGCATCTTCCCCTGCGGCTTGTAATGGGGAATAAGATTACCCGATGTCAGTTTATACAGGTAGCTTTTGGATAGATTCAGAAAACGGCTCGCCTCCTCGAAGCTGAGTACGTTTTTGGAATGTAAAACCAGATTTTCGAGTTCCGTAACCCGCATTTCAATACTTTTCTCCATATATTCAGAAGATTAAAATTAAACAAATGGAGTGTCGACCCTCCGTGTGCTTGTAACAGTTACGGGGGCAAATGTAGGGCTGCGAAACTTGATAGCGGATTGACTATCTTTGAGGTATCAACCTATTCTCAAAGTTTTTTCACTTGCTTAAGATACCTTTCGATGGTTGCATATTTTCCCACTACACCTATATCGCGGATGTAGTTTGTTGCCGAGGATAAGTCGCTTTGATTGATGTATTTATCACGGCTTCGGTCTTTGGAAAGAAAGAGTTTACAGTTAGCGATTACGGATTGCCAGTTCGGGGTTATCAAACCCCGGTCGCTCAATCCGGCAAAAAAGAAAGCGACAAGGCGGTTGTTATTCGACCGCACGATTGCATGGGGCTTGCCCGCAAAGATCGCTGTCAGATCATCGGCCGTTAGCGGTACATTGAACATCCTAACGTCGTTAATGCCCTCGGTAAGAAAAGCGATCTGTTCATCGGTCAATGAAGAATCAAACGGATTATCCGTTTCCGCGATAGGCGGCACGGCTTTCGGACGTAGTGCAACCGCTGTCGGCTCTTCCTGCGGGGCATCTTCCGATTTCCGGTCTTGCAGGTAAGCGGCATAACGCTCCAGAACGACAGCTTTCACGACAGCAGAGAAATAAGGCAACTCGGTATCGTAAGCCGTATTATCCTGCTCATAGCGGGAGTAGTCGAATGATACAACCGAAAACGCAAGGTATTTTTTCTTTTCACCGGGATTCAATGCCTCGAAGAAACTGCTTTCCCAAAGAAAGGCAGGATCGGCATAGCAATTCCGAATGTCAGACAATACGGAATAACGCAGATACAACTGTGCCAACTCGTCGGCGGTTCGGATGTATTCCTGCCTTTCCAACTCCCGCATCTGCTCGCAATCGAGGTAGGCGGATTTCGCCGTTATACGATCCGTCAGCACCCGAAAAACATGATTGATACAGCGATTGAAAAGTTCCTGCAATCCGTCGAATTTCGGTTTAAGCTCCATGCCGTCCATAGTCTTTATGATTTAATCCGTCTATAAAGATACTAAAACGGATGAAAAAAGAAAAACGTGCGAATACATGTCCGCACGTTGCATATACAAGTTTAATCTGTCAGATTTGGAATCAGCCCGATCGCCTCCTCTTTCTTCTTATCGACGATCTTGGCATAAATTTGAGTGGTCGCAATATTCTTATGCCCAAGCAATTTACTTACTGTATATAAATCTGCGCCTAAAGTCAACATCATCGTCGCGTGGGTATGCCGAGCGACATGGAAAGAGATATGTTTGGTGATTTTCGCGGTCTTTGCCCAATGTTGCAGGGTATCGTTTACCGTCCCCTCGTGCGTCAACGGAAAGATTATATCACCGTCTTTCGCTTCGCCGCGTTCCGGCAGCCACTTCAACGCTTCGTCGGAGATCGGCAGGTAAAGCGGCTCTTTCGTTTTCTGCATTTTGATCTCGATGCGCACACGCCCGCCGCTCTGCTGCAAGTCGCTCCATGTCAGTTTCCGGATGTCGCTCACCCGCAAGCCGCACAGGCAACTAAACAGAAAGGCTTGTTTAATGATCTCGTGCCGACACGGGGTGGCTATCAGCAACTTCAACTCCTCGATAGTCAGATACTCCCGGCGGCTCGGCTCTTGCCGCACTTTATCTGCAAAATCAAACTCCTTAGTAGGGTTGACCGTAATGATACCCTCTTTATAGGCTCGGTTGATCGCCGTGCGCAACGTGCCGTAATAGGAAACGACCGAATTATTCCCCAGCACGCCTCCGGTTTTCCGCACCCCGTATTTACTGGCCTTGGGCATCTGCCGCAGGAAATCGGTAAACTCCGAAAGAAACTGTTTATCGACATCGCGAAACGCGATATAATCACCCCGAAACAACTTCAACGCACGGACGGTATTCAGCACCGTTCGCGCATAGTTTCCGCTCCCCCGCTCGGCTGACTGTTTCCCGATGCCCTCCAGATAGTCGAGCAGGTTTACTTTGGACTTGTTCGTGTTCTGAAACCCGTGCGCATCGTTCTGGATCTCCACGATGCGCTTACTTTGGATCGCTTTGGCAAGGGCAAGTGTCGCTTCGTTCTTCGCCTTATCCTCGCGTGTCCGCTCCGGAATCAGGTAGAGTTTCAGAAACTCGTACTGCCGCTTGCCGCCTACATAATTCTCCTTACGGATGACATCACCCGTATAATAATCCAAGTAGATAGATTGGTTGCCGTTGGCAAGCTGCTTGAACCGGATTTGCACCGGGGCTTTTAACTTGACCGTTTGCTTCGTCTTCGCCATACCCTATTTCCGTTTTTAATACAACGGCAAATATAGCAATTTGTTTTGTTATCTCACGGCTTTTGAGTAACAAAATAGCAACAAAACAAAGGCATTTATCGGCTAAAACAGGAAAACTGCGAAAACAAGAGAAAAGAGAGCAAATAAATATAAAATATTGCTTATTAGTTGTTTACAATCAATTTATTCGACTTTCTTTGTCCTTTTTCCATATCTGATAGGAGTTCACGAAATTCTGCCAGACGATATACGCCGTCGGGGCGATCGACGAAATGGGGTTCAGGAACGACTGCGCCATCCACACCGCCAGCACCGTGTTCTTCTGGCCGAGCGACTGTCCGCCCGCAGCAGGATCGCCGTAGCGGCGGCCCAGCATGCGGCCCACCTTGAACTGCACGAGGCAGATCACCAGAGCGGCGAACGCCAGCCACAGCTCCGTGGAGAGCGATGCGTCGTGCAGGTCGATGATAAAGGCCGTCGTGCGGCCGATAATCACCAACAGCGACGCCAGCCACATGTAGAACGAAATCTGGCTGTGGTCGCCGACCCACTGCGCCGCCTTCGGGAAGACGAAGCGGCAGAACTGCGCGGCGGCGAAAGGCATCACCAGCAGCGGCGCGATGCGGGCCAGTATCTGCGTGAACGAGCATGCCCCGGTCCCCGTGAAGGTGAGAATCACCGGGGCCAGCAGGGCGACCGCCATGTTGCACAGCAGGCTGTACGTGGCCATCGTGGCGACGTTGGCCCCCAGCATGCCGCCGATGACCACCGCGGCCATCGCCACGGGCGCCAACACGCAGATCATCGCTCCCTGCGCCACAATGGCGTTCAGGGGCAGCAGCACGAGGTAAACCCCGATGCAGACCGCCGTCTGGAACAGAAGCAGCCATATATGCAGCATCGAGGGCTTCATCTGGCTGGGCTTCACGCGGCAAAAGGTGACGAAGAGCATCAGGAAGATCAGCGTCGGGGTGATCATCTGGTGCGTCCACGCCTCGAGCGCCGAGATCGGACGGCACAGCAACGCCCCGACCACCATGGCCGCAGGCATGGCAATGGTCTTCACGTTGCGGAAGGAATGCGCTGTCAGGTGCATCTTACGACAGCAGTTCCTTCACCTTGGCCGAAATGTCCTTGCCGTCGGCGCGGCCCGCGAGCCTCTTCGAAGCCACGCCCATCACTTTGCCCATCTCCTTCATCGACGCGGCGCCGACCTCGGCGATCACGGCCTTCACTTCGGCAGTCAACTCCTCGGGAGTCAGCTGTTTAGGTAGAAACTCCTGGTAAACGGCCACCTGAGCCAGTTCCTCGGCCGCCAGGTCCTCGCGGTTCTGCTCCGCGAAAATCGCCGCCGAGTCGGTGCCCTGCTTGGCGAGCTTCGAGATGATCTTCAGCACGTCGGCATCCGCCAGTTCGGCGATTTCCGGACCCGCGGTCTTGGCTTCGATGATATACTTTTTGGCATTGCGCAGTGCGCTCAGGCGCACCGTATCCTTGGCCTTCATGGCCTCCATGATTCCAGTCGAGATTTGCTGTTCCAATGACATAACTAACTTATTTTTAGAAATTAAACATCCTTTTCATCCGACGGGCTTACGCGCAGCGGCGATCTCTTCGAAACGCTTTTGCGCCCCCACGCCGGCGACCTTCTCTTTCGGGGGAAACTCCCGGTCGAAAACCCCGGCGGCGGCTTCGTCGATGTCGAAGATCGCATCCTCGACAAAACGCCCCGCAACGCCCGAAAGCGCCCCGTCGTACAGTTCGCAGACATGCAGGGCCATCGCATACATGTTGTCCGCCGTGCGGATGCCCAGCAGTTCGGCCGGAACGAAACCCTGGTAGAGGTAGTAATCCGGATCGCCGTAGAGCAGCACGGCCCGGAATCCCATGTCGCGGGCCGTCTCGCGGGTGCATTCGATCAGCCGTCCGCCGATTCCCCGGCGCTGAAACTCCGGCAGGACCGAAACGGGCCCTAGGCACAGCACCTCGTGTCGGCGACCGTCGTCGCCCTCGACAAACGCCCTTGTGCAGGCGACATGGCCGACGATCCGGCCGTCGAGCTCCGCGACGAAATCCAGTTCGGGGACGAACGCCGGACTGCCGCGCATGACGTGCAGCAGGTAGTGTTCGTTGCAGCCCGGGGAATAGTGGTTCCAGAACGCCTCCCGCGTCACGTTCTCCGCCTCGCGGTAATCCGCGGGAGTTTCGGGTCTCAGTTTTATCTCCATCGTAACTTATTTTTCAGGTAACAGAAATTTCAGCGCGTCACGCATCAGCCGGTCGCGTTCCGTACGACTGAGGATCGACTCGAACGGGAATCCCACGACGAAGGTCCTCCCCTCGGCCTCGCAGGCCACGCCCGCCGTGCGGCCGTTCTCGACGTAGCGCATCACGGAGAAGGCTCCCTCGCCTGCGGGGTTCAGCGCGTCGGGCGCCTCGACGATGTATCGGTCGGGACGGTATTCGTTGTTGAAACGGTATTCGCCGCGCGAGAAATCCCGGTGCGAGGTCACGACCCGCACCCGGCCGCGCTCGGCGGCGCGACCCGTGTCGAGGGTGCAGTGCAGGACCTCTTCGGCGAATGCGCGGCCCTCGTCCGGAGCGTCCCCGGCCCAGAGGTCCGAAACCACATAGGCCCCCGAGGCGAACAACGCACCCCCGTCGGCCAGATAACGCCGCAGGACACCCTGAAGTTCGGGCGAAAAGGTCGCGAACGCGGGTTCCTGCACGCCACGGCCGATCGTCGTCGTGCGCTGTTTGCCGAGGATCAGATCGACCACCGGATATTGTTCGGGCGCCACCTCACCCCGTTCAACGGCTTTCAGCGACGCCGAACAGAAGGAGTAGCCCGCCGCCGCCGCGGAACGTCCATGCAGGACCGGGTAGTCGAAGGTGTTGCCGCCGATCACGTCGGTCTCGAAATCGCACCCGCAGGCCCCGAGGGCCAGGCTGTCCACATTGCAGCGGGCCTGCGCCAGGTCGAAGACGTGCTGCGCCCCGACGAATGCAATGTCCTGCCGGTCGGGAACCCCGCCGTCGATC
This sequence comes from Alistipes sp. Zagget8, assembly GCA_001941065.1. Taxonomy (GTDB): domain Bacteria; phylum Bacteroidota; class Bacteroidia; order Bacteroidales; family Rikenellaceae; genus Alistipes. Next base: position 90,042 of record MSHJ01000003.1, on the reverse strand, counting down.
TCCATGCGGAAGCCCGCGAGCGAATCGTTACGCTCGCTCAGCGGGGCGCTCACGCGGTCGAATCCGTTGACGATCAGCACCCTGCCTTTTTCATCAGGCATCCGGCACACGGCAAGGGTCTCGCTCGAGAAACTCTCGCCGCCCTCGTTCACCGCCGTCACCCGGTAGCTGTATATACGGCCTGGCTGCTGTTCGACGATCAGGTAGGGCTTGTCGACCTGCCGGCCATTGTCGAAACCGCCGTCGTCCACGCGCGTATAAACCACATAACCCGTCGGCGCGGCGCTCTTTTCCAACGGGTCCATCATCGGACTCCACGACAGCGCCACATGGTCCGCGGCGGTAAATTCCGCGGCGAACGCCTCGACGGGCAGCGGCTGCACTACATAAGGTAATCCGTATTGCGAACTGATATACTGTAAAATACCTTTATAGACAGCGCGGCTCACGAGGAATTTGAAACGCGGATCGCTGCCCAGCCGCATATCGGCGAAATTCTGGTGTGAGAGCAGCTCCAGCAGCATCGTCGGGACGCCCGGGACACGCGCTTCGTAATAGGCGCGGTTCCACAGTCCACGGCGCTGCCAGCCGGGTTCGAACGTGCGGCGAATGTCCTCGACGACCTGCGCCTGCACGAGGTCCGTCAGGTCGCGCGAACGGTAACGGTCCGCCCCGCCGGCGAATTTGCCCCGGTTCTCGCGGGTGTAGTAGATGCCCAGCGTGCCGACGATGCCGTCGCCGTCGCGAACACCCGCATCCGAGTGGAATGCCAGCGCCATATCGACCGGAATGCGCAGCCCCACGGAATCGGGCAGACGCTCCGAACCGCCCATCAGGGCGTTGACCCAATGGGCACGCGACATATAGTCGTCCTTGTAGTCGTCGGTGTTGCGCTTCGGCGTGTAGACCTCTTCCGGGAATCCGGCCCATTGGAGCCAGTAGCGGGAACCCTCGCAGAAACGGGGATAACCGCTCGTCTCCTCGATATACTCCGTGTCGGGCAAGCGCAGCGAGTCGCAGGGCGTGCGGGCGATGTTGCCGTAGCCGCCGCCGATCTTCACGCCATCGGCCGAGAGGATGCGCCCGGCCGTGCGCGAACCGTTCGAAAGGGTCACGACCTCGCGGTGTCCCGGAGCGAAAGAGAAACGCCCCAGATAGATCCACGTGCCACCGCCCATCGTCTGGTTGACGGCGAACGAGGTCTCCCCGCCGAGATGATGCACCGTATAGTGCGCGTCGTCGGCGCTTTCGGGCGTCGATTCGTAGCTTACATAGACCGCATATTCGCCCCGTTCGGGGATGTCGGCCCGCCACACGGCGCGGGCCGTACCGTCGCCCGTCACGGTGCGCGTGCGGCGCGTCGTACCGTCACGGAACGGGTTTTCACCCGTATGGTAGACCTGCCGCAGGTGTGCGAAACCCGGACCGCCGGGTTCCCAGGCCCCTTCTTCCGCATATTGCCGGGCGTCGTCGTTGTCGGCCAGCACCTCGAATTTCTGCACGTCGCGTTCACGCGGCAGCATCACGCAGGCCCCGGCATTTTCGAGCATCGGAACCAGATACGGCAGCACGTAACTCTGCGTATAGAGGTCCTCGCAGGTCTGCCAAAGCATCGAACGCTGCCATTTCCAGCGGTTCTCGGTTTGGTCGAAATAGCGTCCGTGGCTCTGCCAAAGGGCGATATGACGCCCCGAAAGCCCCTGCAAAGGAGTCGCGGCAGCCGAAAGGCGCGTCACGAGCGGCCGCTCGGAGCGGTTGGTGAACGGCACGATCTGCCGCTTTGCAATCTGCTTCTTCAACTGTGCGGCGTTGCGGCAGGCCAGCGGCACCAGTTCGCCGATTTCGCGCTGGTCCGAGTAAAGTTCGATGCGGGCTTTGCGGAACTCCTGCGGCAGCAGGGCACGCACCGAGTCGCGCAAGGCCTGCACGTTGTCCTCGCGGAAGGGATAGTAAGACAACCCCACCGTCGTGTAAATCTGCACCCGGCTGCGCGAAGCCTTCACGGCCTGAATCCGCACATAGGTCGGCTCGGCTTTCTGATAACCGCCCGTGACCTCGCGGGAGACGATGCGCGACAGCGTCCGGGCAATCTCGGCACGGGTGGCCGTTCCGATCTCGGCAGCAGTTACGCTACTTAAAGCAAAGATTGATATAAGAAGGTATAAAATTCTATTTTTCATTGCGTTTTGATAATAGCAACATGCCGAACATCGTGAATGCGGCATTGTAGATCAATAATTCGAAACCGATCTGGTAGCCCCACGCCTCGCGGGCCCATCCCTGCACCAGCGCACTCAGCACGGGAGCCGCGACGGCGACCACCGGTATCCAGCGGTCGCGGACCCTGCGGCGCGTGAACATACCGAAGGCGAACATGCCCAGAATCGGGCCGTAAGTATAGCTGGCGACCTTGTAGACCAGATTGATGACGCTGTCGTCGGCCCAGTATTCGAAAGCCAGGATCACGGCAGCCATGCCCAGCGCCATCACGACATGCACCCCCTTGCGGAGGCGCGTGAGGCGGTTCTCGCCGTAACGTTTCGTACCCTCCAGTATATCGACCGTGAAGGAGGTCGTGAGGGCCGTCAGGGCCGATCCGGCAGCTGAATAAGTACTTGAAATAAGCCCCACAACAAACAGAATGCCAACGATAAGCGGCAGTCCGCCGTCGACGGCGACCAGCGAAAAGACCTGGTCGCTCTTGGCGGGCGCCGTCAGGCCGCTGCGCTCCATGTAGAGGTACAGCAGCACGCCCAGCACCAGAAAGAGAAAGATGACGAAAATCTGGCTCACGGCCGTCAGCACGATGTTTTTCTGCGAGTCGCGCGGCGTGGCGCAGCTCAGGTTGCGCTGCATCATATCCTGATCGAGTCCCGTCATGGCAATCAGCAGGACGATGCCCGCGGCGAACATCTTCCAGAAATAGCGATCCGAAGCGGGGTCGTCGAAGAAGAAAATCCGCGACATCGGCGAGGCGGAGACCTCGCGGACCGTGTCGGCCAGCGAAAAATGCAGTCCCCGCATGATGAAGACAATCGACAGCACGAGGCTCGCCACGAGGCAGACGGTTTTGAGCGTGTCGGTCCAGATCAGCGACTTCACGCCGCCCTGCTGGGTGTAAAGCCACACGAAAAGCATCGTTATCAGGGCGTTGGCCCAGAACGGGATTCCATAGTGGGAAAAGACCAACAGCTGCATCACGGCGCAGACGACATAGACCCGCAGCGCGGCCCCCAGCATCTTGGAGATGAAGAAGAACCACGCCCCGGTGCGGTGCGAGGCAACGCCGAAGCGGTCGTCGAGGTATTCGTAGAGCGAGACAACCTTCAGGCGGTAGAACGTCGGAATCAGCACGAAGGCCACGACGAACTGCCCCACCGTGAAGCCCGCGACCATCTGCATGTAGGAAAACGAATCGACGGCGACCGAACCCGGAACCGAGATGAACGTCACCCCCGACATCGCGGCACCGATCATGGCGAAAGCCGCCATGTACCACGGCGTGCGGCGGTTGCCGGTGAAGAATCCGGCATTGTCGGCACGGCGGCCCGAAGCCCACGCAACGGCGAACAGGACGGCTATGTAGCCCAGGACGGTGGCAATAACGGCTGCGGGTGTCATGATTACGGATTCGGAAAAAGTATCGTTACGCCCCCAAAGATACAAAAAATAGGAACACGGCGGACGCACAAGGCCGATTTTATATATTCCGGGGAGGTGGCGGCAGAAGATCGTATATTTTATTGGAAAACCGGAAAAAATTCCTATTTTTGTTCTCAATTAAAACACTAAAACCGTAACAGATATGGCTTTTCTCAAGGAATTCAAGGAGTTCGCCCTCAAAGGCAACGTCATGGACATGGCCGTCGGCGTTATCATCGGCGGTGCGTTCGGCAAGATCGTGTCGTCGCTCGTCAACGACATCCTCATGCCCCCGATCGGCGCATTGATCGGAAACACAGACTTTTCGCAGCTGCGCCTCGACATCTCGAAGGTGCGCGACATCACGTCGAGCGCCGTGCAATCCGTGGAGGGCATCGTGGCCAAAGGCGACGCCGCGCAGGCTGCGGCCGCGGCAGAGCCGATCTACTGGAACTACGGCGCATTCATCCAGCAGTGTGTGGATTTCACCATCCTGGCGCTCTGCGTGTTCCTGATGGTCAAGCTGATGAACCGCCTGATGAAGAAAAAGGAGGAGGCGCCCGCACCCGCACCTGCTCCCGAACCGCCCGCTCCGACGAAAGAGGAGTTGCTGCTGACGGAAATCCGCGACCTGCTGAAAGAACAGAAGAAATAAACGCACGGCACAGTCCTGCGACAATCCGGCGTCCCGAGGGGAGCCGGATTTTTTGGGTGCATGCAGGCGGATTCAAAACAAAACGAAATGCAAAAACGAAAGAAATAGTTGTTTTTTAGTCGGGAATTATTATTTTTGCGAAATACAAACCCATAAAAACGAAACCCAAACCATGAACAGGGAACTCAGAACGGCCGGACTCGGCCTGCTGGCAGTTGCCGCCGCAGGATGCGCCCCGAAGCAGGAAACGCGCCCCAACATCATCCTGATACTGGCCGACGACATGGGGGCCGAATGTCTCGGATGCTACGGAGGCACCAGTTACAACACACCGCACCTCGACGCACTGGCCAAACGGGCCATCCGTTACGAGAACATGCACGCGACACCGCTCAGCACCCCGTCGCGCGTGCAACTGATGACAGGCGTTTACAACGACCGCAACTACGTCAATTTCGGATACATGAACGACGACGAGCACACGTTCGCCCATCTGGCCCAACGGGCCGGGTATTCGACGGCCGTGGTGGGGAAATGGCAGCTCGGACGGTCGCGCGAGATGGTCGGCAGGCTCGGATTCGACGAGTGGTGCCTCACCCAGCTGCAAATCTACAAGGAGCTGGCCGGAGAGCGGGCGACAGACCGTTACGCATTCTCATACGTCGACGACAACGGCCATTACGAATTCAGCTACTATGCGCCGGACGATTTCCAGCGTTACGCCTTCGACTACATCGACCGGCAGACCGAAGCCGGCAAGCCCTTCCTGCTCTACTATCCCACCCCGCTGGTACACACGCCGCACGTCGCCACACCCGATTCGGAGTGCTGGACCGACGACGTGGACTCCCGCTTCAAGAAAGACACCCGCCATTTTCCGGATATGGTCGCCTATCTCGACAAGCAGGTCGGACAACTGGTGGCGAAACTCGAAGAGCGCGGCATCTGGGACAACACGATCCTGATCTTCGTCGGTGACAACGGCACCTGCCACCTCATCACGTCGCAGACAGCCGACGGACTACAAATAGAGGGCGGTAAAGGCTCTTCGACGGTTTACGGAACGCACGTCCCGCTGCTGATCGCATGGGGCGACAAGACCCGCGAGGGACGGGTCAGCGACCGGCTGGTGGATCTGACGGACTTCATGCCGACGATGGCCGACGCCATGGGGATCGAAATTCCCGAAGAGTGGGGCGCAGAGGGCATATCGCTCTACCCGGAACTCTGCGGACAGGAGCCGCTCGAAAGGGAGTTCTCGCTGCTGCATTTCAACCCGCTGTGGCCCCACATGGCCTATCCGCGGGCTGCACGGTGCGCCTACGATAAGGAGTACAAATATTATTGGGACGGAAGATTCTACCACTACGCCGAGGACCCGCTGGAGGAGCGGCCGCTCGACATTGCGACCTGCACGCCCGAGGTGCAGGCGCTCCATGCGCAACTGAAAGCCCGGGTCGACGAGCTGCCGGGATGGTATCCGGACAAGCCCGGGGCTCCGCGCCACGGCGACTACAAGAGTTTCTACGACGCCAAACCGAAGCAATGACGCGAAAAGTCCGGCCTACTGGCCGGATTTTTTGTCCGGGGCGTATTCCTGCAGCACGTAAGTCGTGAAAATCGGGAAGAACATCATGCCCAGCGACGGTAGCATCACGCAGAAGACCTTGCCGATGGCCGTAACGGGGAAAATCTCTGCTCCGACAGTCGTGACGTTCATCCACGCCCACCAGAGGGCGTTGCCGAAGCCGTGGAGTTTGGGATTGACGAGCACCTCGTAGTCGTAGAAGACAAGGGCCGAGATATAGGTGAAGACCACCACGGTGAAGATGTAGGCGAAGAATATCCGACGCATTTTGTTGCCGCGGACCAGCCACCGCACGATGATGACCATGGCCAGAAAAGCCCGCAGCAGCGGAATAAGTCCCACGAGGATGGCCCAATCGTGGGTCATGCGGACGCCGCTCCACGCCAGGATGTTCAAGTAGGGAACCGACAGGAGCAGGAACGGCAGGTTGTGCCAAAAAAAACGGGTCCGCCGTTCGGCAGCGGCCCAGCGGACGAAGAAATCGCACAGGAGAATCAGGCAGACGACGAATTGGATGGTGAGATAAGTTCCGGACATGTGGATATGATCTCCGGCGATGATCTCCCAAGAAATGGCCGCAAGGAGCACCAGGCCCGCAACGACTTTGATGCCGCCGAGCGTATCGCGAAGGCTCGTGCGTGCAGTATCGGTAAGAAACATACGATTGCAATTTTCACGCACTGAGTTCAAAATCAATGCCACAGCCCCTCACGGTGATTTTTTACGGCGATTTTTTGCCGAAAGATTTTGCACGATTGAAAATTTCTATTACCTTTGCACTCGCTTTCAGCAATGGCGGGTTAGCTCAGCTGGTTAGAGCGCATGATTCATAATCATGAGGTCCCGAGTTCAAGTCTCGGACCCGCTACGAAAGGGGTTAGATTGCAAAATCTGACCCCTAATTTTACGCCCTGTAAAATAGTTAAATGCCTTATAATCAGTAACTAAACAAAATTGTTATATTTTAAGATATTTTAATAATCATCCAAAATCGGGGCATTTTAGGGGGTTCGTTGGAATACAATTCGCTTTCGGGCAAAAGTTGTATTCCAGACTTGTAATGAAAAGTATTCCAGCGGGTTATGAAAACGATCTGCTGACTATGGTTGAAATATTACGAATCACTTATTATCTCTATGAATTTAAGAGAAACCGACGGGGTACAGCCCCGATTTACTGCAAGTTAACGACTGACGGTGCAGAACGCCAGCAATTTTCGACGGGACTTTATGTAACTCCTGACTTGTGGGACAAAGACGCTCAATGTGTCCGTGGAACCTCGGAAGATGCCGTGCTGATTAACCGTCGCTTGCAAGACATCACCATCGAACTCAAAGGCATCGAGCGTAAATTGTACGAAGCTGACGGGAATGTCTCGCTGGCTGAAATCTACTCGATCTACAAGCACAAGACGGTGGAGGAACATACGTTGTGCGGGATTTTCCGGGAGCGTCTGAACAAGATGGAGCAACTCGTAGGCAAAGAGTATTCACCTGCCACATTGCAGAAATTCCGGGAGGTTTTCGCCCATGTAGAGCGGTATATCCGTACCTCGTATAACATGCAGGACATTCCCATTCGGAACGTGGACTATCGCTTTGTGAAGCAGTTCGAAGAAGCACTCATAGTGCAAGGTCTGAAAGCCATCACCATCAATAAGATCATGCAGCGGGTGCGTCAGATGGTCACTTACGCTTTCAAGTGCAACTATATCCAGCAGGACCCGTTCGTCGAATACAGGCCCTTAAAAGAGCGTAAACGGCTGGTATTTCTCACGCAGGAGGAACTGCACAAACTGGAGCATCATCATTTTGCCCAGAAACGTCTGGAAACGGTGAAGAACATCTACCTCTTCTCGGTCTATACGGGGCTTGCCTACCATGAAGCGCAGGCACTGCAACCGAAGCATATCACGAAAGGATTTGACGGCAGGAATTGGATCACGCTTGTTCGTCAAAAGACGGACCGGGAGGTTTCCGTTCCGTTGCTCCCGCAGGCCGAGAAACTGATAGCCTGGTTCCGGGAATTCGGTAGTACGGACGATTATATCCAGCCGCGTATCTCCAATCAAAAGGTCAATTCCTATCTGCGGAAAATTGCGGATGTCGTAGGTATCGACAAGAAATTGACGCACCACACGGCCCGGAAAACCTTTGCCACGACTATCCTGCTCTACAACGATGTTCCTATCGAGGTGGTGAGCAAACTGCTCGGACACTCTAATATTTTAGTTACCCAGCAGTCCTATGCGCAGGTTCTGAACAAGAACATCAGCAATCATATCGAACGGCTGGAAAAGGTGTTAGGGGAATAAATGATTAGTGAATAGGGACTTGATAATCTCAATAACATCTCGTATCTTTACATGACTGCCTGTGGTGAGAGCATAGGCGGTCTTTCCCAAAAGGCGTTCCATGTATGAATGACGATAAGGTCAAACCCAAACTTTCTTCACGGGAGAAACTCCCAGCCAATACCGTAAAGATAGAGGACCCTCGCTATGAAATCTTTTATCCGAATGTCAGCGGTTACTGCGATGGTATAGGCTATTACCGGAGCTACATGTACAACAGAGCTTTCATAAACACATTTGACGACGAGAAGAATCCGGTCCGGTATGAAATCGTCTCTCACGACGATACGCATAAGCGCATAGAGTGCATGCGTCTGACGCTGCTTTATCCGAGAGCCAAGTTGGGCGAAATTTTCACAAGCCTGCCCTATGGCATCGTCAAGAAAAGCGTTCCGGGTATCGGAGCCACTACTTTGGCACTGCATCAACCGCGCGATACGGTTATCGTCCTCCCGACCAAAAAGCTGGCCTATCAGAAATACCTGCGGGGCTATAACAAGGACCGTACATCGAACCGCTTCCTCTATGTCGGAAGCGATATTCCGGAGGAGAATTGCAAAAGTCCTACGGACGAACAAATCCGCAGCTATATCGCGGAGAAGCGAACGGGTACTTTCCCTTACAAGAAAATCCTCGTGGTAGCAGACAGTTTAGGCCGCGTGATGGCGCAGTTCAAGTACATCAAAGAAGCCCCCATAAGATTTTGGAACAAGAAACTTGAGGAAGCTCCCGAGGAATTGAAGCAAAATCCTATGCGCCTTCTATTGAGCCTCCCCGCCGAGAAACTATGCGAACCGCATATGGACTGGCATATCATGGTCGATGAGATAGACACGTTCCAGTCCGATGGCAAGTTCCGTGAAGCGATGGAGAATGTCATCGACTATTACCTCGAATTCCCGCCGATCAAACGATGCCTTGTGTCTGCGACGATACGCCCGTTCACCCATCCGCAGTTGAAAGAGGAACCTTTGTTAGAAATCAACTACGAGCATCCGAAGCAACGGCCCGTGGATGTCATTCGGACGAATAATATGCACCGAGAGGTCGCGGATACGCTGATCCGTTACCGGGAGCGTTATCCGAACGATAAAATCGTTGTAGCCTATAACTCCATACGCTCCATCAACACCATAATCCGGTTATTGCCCGTTGAATTGCAGGCGGATTGCTCGGTAGCGTGCAGTTCCCAAAGCCAAACGATGGTCGGAGAATACTACCGGTCCCTGCACTCCGGGAAATTGGCAACCCCGATCACCTTTATCACAAGCACCTACTTTGTAGGAGTGGATATTGAGGAGCGGTTCCATCTGCTGACGATTACCGATCCGCGACGCATTCAAACGCTGTTATCCCCGGAAAAGATATATCAGATTTCGGGCAGATGCAGGGATGAACGGGGGTTATTGAGTGAAACCATCATATACGACTTTTACAAGCCCAAGACCCCGGAGAAAGCAATAACACTCGAAGAATACGAGCGCAAAGCCGAAATACTGAGCCAATTCGCCAATAGTTCGGAAGACATACAGAAATCCTGCGAGAATGTCCTGCCCGCAAACTTTCTGGACGTTAAAGACGCCATCGTAGAACGCAGCAAGCACAGCGTATTCGGAAGCCAGCCTATCAGCATCATTCGCCGGAACATTCATGGCAAGGTCGTACCTGCCTATCTGAATATCGACGCGCTGGGAGAATATCAGCAATTATGTACCGAAACCTATACGACCAAAGAACGCTTCTTTGCAACTTTGCGCGAAACATGCCAGATTTGCAATACTGCATATCACTCCCATAAAAAGAATGCCGAGCAGATTCAGATTGAAGAGACTGACCGGGAGAACCGGAAAAATGTCATCATACAATATGTGCAAGCCTCGATCAACGAGCTGTTACAGGCCAAATCGCAGGGTCCCATAACGGACGATGTATTGGACCGGATGATTCGCAAACCGCGGGATAACAGACATGGCCGCACGTTTTTGAAGCGGGTAAAGGAGTTATATCCCTACGTTCCGCTGGATAAACTCATAGATATACTGACACCCCGACTGACGAAAGGCGGGATAAATTGGAACGCAATGTGGTATCGGAACTTACGCAGGAGCATATTCTTCGCATGCCTTGCAGACGACCATCCGTTCAGAATCCTATTGAGAGATTATTTCCCACAAGAGAGTCGTATGACAAGCGATGAAATCCGGGAAAAGATGAATGCCGTACTGATAAATATCCAAGCCCGGGAGTTGAAAAGCAATCGTGAAGCTATCAAGCTGTATCATTGTTTCTTCGAGGAAAAACGCTCGCATAACAAGACGAATTTTCGAACGGTGGGAACCGTCAGGGATATGGGATTCGAGCCCTTACAACGAATCGCAGCCACTACAACGGTCAACCGTATTTTAGAACTAATGTAATACAACGCATCAAATTTCCTATCATAATGGGTATGAAGAAATTATGGATAAAATTCGTAAATTGGGTTAAATATCTGTTTCGCAGGCCCAATAAAGCCTTGCAAAAGGGCGTATCGTTATGCCTGCTGTGCCTGGGCAAAATCAAGAAAAGCCATATAAGCCTGCCCGAGAATTTCGACTTGGAACGCCACAAAGAACAATATCCCCCGCAGGAGTACGGATTCCAGCACATAGCATTTCGGGATTTCAAGGCTCTCTACATCTTAAATCTGCTTGCGGACATTCCCGCCCGGAACTCGGATTTAATCCGTGAGGACGGCTTTGTACCTATCCATACTCCGACGCTTCGCAATCACGTCAAGGACTGCAAATACTATATAGACTATCTGGTCAATACAGGCGTATTGGTCTGCGACGGGCAGCATATCATCGGGGAGAAATCGAGATGGTACAAATGGGCGGACCCATATACGGGCAAAACGTTTCGTTTCATAGAATCAGAGATTGGCAACTATGGAAATTCCAAGCAGGACAATGCCGAGGACCGGAAAAATTATCCCTACCTGTTCTATTGGTATGACCAGCATAAACTTAGGATCAATCCGCAGGCTTATGATTATGCGGAAACAATATGCAAGTTCAAAATGCAGGACGATTCGCACAAATCGTGGGACTGGAACCGGGATAAGAACTGCCCCAAGAATCCCTGCACGCAATATATGGCTGCCCTGCGGAATATCAACCTGATTACGGAGCGGGAATATGGGCCGAGTATAGATGGAAACGTGCATCGGCTTCATTCCGTGCTCACCAATATTCAAAAAGACCTGCGGAATTTTATCACCTACGACGGTCTGCCATTGGTGAGCATAGACATCAAGAATTGCCAGCCTTATCTATCCTGCCTGCTGCTGAATCCACGATTTTGGCAGGAGGGCGCAGAGTTGCCGCTGACTTTGTATGACCTGCCTGCAAATATCCGGGAGTTGTTCCAATCCCCGATACTGATAGATAGGATTAGAAAATTCTTTGAAACACTCGCAGACAGGGATATTGCAGAGTACATACGGCTGGTATCGGAGGGAACCATTTACGAGCAAATCCGGGACATAGCGAACCGGAATTTACAGGAGGGACAATCACCCATAGAACGTAAAGATGCCAAGATACTGATGTTCTACATGCTATTCTCCGGCAACCAGGGACAGCACGATAACCCCATGATAAACGAGTTGAAGCGGGTATTTTCAACCCGGCTATATCCGAAAGTGGCGGAACTGTTCCGAATCATCAAGCGGAAATATCCGGACTGCGAGATGGAGAAGCCCAACAGCAGATTGTCACGGGCCTTGCAATCCATCGAAAGCACAATCATATTGCACAGGTGTTGCCTGCGGATTTGGGAGGAACGGAAACAGAGCGTACCCATATTCACGATACACGATTCCATCGTAACAACCCGGGAATATCAGGACTATGTATATGCCATAATGACGGATGAATTTATAAAGCATATCGGAACTGCTCCAAAATTGAGTGTGGAGATATGGTGCGAAGAAAATGTACCAAAATTTTCATAATCGCATATAGCCCATATAACAACCTATATTACAATATAATAAATCCATTCCTTTATCCATTATGATAGGAAACTTGATTTTTATGAAAAATTTCACTCACTTATTCTTTAATTATATATCAAATTAAGTGAGTATTTATAAGGAAAGGCTTGTCAGAAATGGCGAGCTTTTTTATAAATATCATAGTCAACATCTCTCCGAAAGTTATGATAAACATTCTATAAGGTCAATCTTGATTTTCAGAAACTTTTAACCGAAATTTGCTTCTACAATACCCCGCGAGTGGTTGTATTTTAAGAAACATTTTCTAACTTTGTGGTGCTATCCGATGGGTAGTAACATATTGATTGATGAAAGTGTTTAGCTTCATCCTGTACTGGAAATCTGGTAAATTTTAAGGACAGGGATAAGTAATACAAACATTCATCACTTGTGTAGCTATATCATTCCCGATATACTGCCCAAGTGTGGGGTATTGTTTATTTGTCCAATGGCTTACCAGAGCCTCCAGTACGATAAACTAACAACTCCACACTTTCTTTATTTAGTAATCCCCGTAGAGGAGTTGATACGGTACATTAAAAGACATCGTATGATTAATTCTTGTGGGAAAAATGGTAAGCCGTTTATCGTGAATTTATTAGAAGCAACTCGAAAGAATCTAACCTTTCCATTCATCGTAGGAGCATATCGCTTGATGGATAATAATAGTTTATCTAATAGAGAATATGTCCAGATCGTTTATAATGATCTTCTCAGCATAAATGACTGTGAGTTGGTGTTAGACTCATGCGATGAACTTCAAACAGAAATCATTGGATTAAAAAAAGAGGTGGATGCAGATTATTTCAGTTCAAGCCTGTTTAAACGCATATCTGATACTGCGCCAATGAAATACAATACAGATATTTTCGGTGATTCTCTGACCGCTACGGATTTATACAATAGATACTCGGAATGTTTTGAAAATAATAAATATTCAAGGCACGCGAATCCATATTGGCATTGGGGTGATTATACAGAAGATGAAGTGCAAAAGATTAAAGAAGTTTATGCATTATGAAAAAACTATTTATTTGCTTATCAGTAATAAGCGTATTATTGGCAAGTTGTTCAAAAGATTATGATGATTCCGCCTTATGGGATAGCGTTAATGGCCTTGAAAACCGGGTTGCTAAATTGGAGGAATTGTGCAAGCAGATGAATACGAATATCTCTTCATTGCAGGAGATCGTTAAAGCTCTTAAAGAACGAGAGTCAATCACAAATGTTTCTACACTTTCCGATGGTAGCGGTTATTCGATAACGTTTACCTCGGGTAAGACTATCACAATTTATCACGGCAAAAATGGCTCTGATGGAACAAATGGTGTTACTCCGACTATTAGTGTAAAACAAGATGGCGATGGCGTTTATTATTGGACCGTTAATGGGAATTGGCTCATTGTTGACGGAAAGAAAGTAAAGGCTATTGGAACTGATGGCGCAGATGGTAGCGATGGAAATGACGGTACCGATGGTACGGATGGTAAAGATGGAATCACGCCTAAGTTCAAAATTGACGGAGGATATTGGTATATCTCCTATGATAATGAACAGAGTTGGAATCAACTCGGTAAAGCTACCGGAGATAGTGGATTGAATGGCGAGAATGGCGACGCATTCTTCAAAGAAGTGTCAATTGCAGATGGTTTCGTAGTCTTTATATTGAATGATAAAGAATCAACAAAAATTAAGATTCCATTCTATTCGGAAACAGAGTTGACAGTTCATATTTCAGAACCGGGAACATTAGAAACTTTGGTTTCAGAACAAGAACAGCGAACAACTATATCTTTATCTATTGACGGAGATATAAACGACCAAGACATTTCATTCATTAAGTATTATATGTCTGCATTAGAGCATATTGACCTATCCAAAGCAAACCTCCAAATTATTCCTAATAACGCTTTTAGTAATAAGGAAAAATTAAGGACTATTAAATTACCAGATATATGCCAAACAATTGGAGAATCGGCCTTTGCTCAATGTTATTGCTTATTAAATGTTGAGTTGAATTCCGTAACTTCAATTGCTAAAAATGCATTTCTGGATTGTTATAATTTACGAAAGATATATGCTCCGAATTTAGAAAAGGTTGGGCAATGTGCATTTCAAAGTTGTAAAAAAATAAAAAAATTCTATGCACCAGTGCTAAATATTGTGGAAAATGCAGCATTTACTAGTGCCCATATTGAATATTTTACGATTGAAAAACCTTGGATTCAAGGACATACTACTGGAAATATTGATACATTAGCATTAAATAAAGACATTACCGCTGTCATATATGATGAAAGCAAGCCATATGATACGTTATGTGCTAATATGGATATACAATGTATTTATATACCTAAAGAAATTCGAAATTTGTCCGGAGCCATTTTTTATGGTTCAACAACTCGTCACATTGTATTTGAAGAAGGCTCACTTTTACGAACTCTCAAATCATATCGATACCACTTCTATAATACAGCTGGAGGCTGGTATGAGTGGTATGGAACATTTGGAAATTGTCCAAATTTGAAAGAAATAACGTTGCCAATAGGTGTAGAAGAACTCGATTACGCAATGTTTCAAGATTGCAGTTCATTGTCAAAAGTGTCAATTCCCAAAAATTCTAAATTATCAATAATAAGAGGAACATCTGGAAAATACGTCTATGGAGCATTTCGAAATTGTCCCCAGTTGTCAGAAATTAGCTTCCAAATTCAGATTCCGCCATCATGTGACAATTACGCTTTTGGTGTATCTTCTTCATGCAAAATATATGTACCAAAAGGTTGTGGAGATAGCTATGCAACAGCCTTAAAATGGAATAGACAAAATATTATTGAGGTTGAAGAATGAAATTTCATTATTTTGCCCATCCCTGCATTCTCCGGAATGTGGGGATTTTTCTTGCATCCAAGAACAAGGCAATCTTTTCCTACCCTTATCAGCTTCATCAAATTTCATTCTCAACTCACACTATTAAATATGGAGTAACTATATCTGCTTCTTAACTGTAATATCATCTGCCAATATCCTGCCTTTTTGGGGTGAAAAAGTCGCGCGATTTCGACATAAATTCTGCCCCAAATTCAACTTTCCTATCATAATGGGAGAGAAATGCGGTTGTTGTATAGTGGAGATACCGATAAATAGCAATATGATGTTGTTATTAATGATATTACAAGGTTAAGCCAAGCCAAATTTTTACCACAAAATTTTTTGCCACTCCCCGAAATTGTTTAAGTGCAGGATATTCCCCGAATACCCCCCCCCGCTTTGCGGGATTGGGGTGCGACCCCGGCTATCCTCCGGGGATAATCATATTATTCCCGCGTATTGTCGAATCTCAAATTTTATGGCTATGACAAACACACTCAAATTCCTGCGGACCTTCACCCTCGACGAGTTTAAGGAGTGGAAAGGTATTCTGCAAATCCGTATCATCCGCAACGAGCAGACGGGAAAATATTTCTTTGGCTATGGCGATAAGGCGGGCGCCATAACCTCAAAGTATCCCGCAGAACCGCTCGATCATCCCGTCGTTTCGGAGGTGATCTCCGAGGAGAGCGGCGAGCAGTTTCTCCTGCTTCACAATGCCGGGGACAACCCGCAGTTCACCACGGTTGCCACGCTGTAACCTTGTCTATCTCTCCATCGAAAGGCTGTTCCTCCACTCCGGGGGAGCGGCCTTTTATCATGCTATTACGAGTTCAACCAAATTCATTCATTTCATCATGCAATTACGTCATTCACAACGCCGGGCAGCCAAGATGCGGTTAGCCCTGCAAGGAGCCTCGGGGTCGGGAAAGACCTATTCGTCGCTTCTTATCGCCCACGGCATGACCTCCGACTGGTCCAAAATCGCTGTCATCGACACCGAGAACGGGAGTGCGGACCTCTATGCCCATCTGGGAGCCTACAATGTGCTCTCCCTCTCGGAGCCTTACAATCCCGAGAAATACATCGACGCCATCGGTATCTGCGAAAGTGCTGGTATGGAGGTCATCATCATCGACAGCATCTCCCATTGCTGGGATTACCTGCTGGATTTCCACGCCAATCTGCAAGGTAACTCCTTCGCCAACTGGGCCAAGGTCACGCCCCGGCAGAATGCCTTTATCCAGCGGATTCTCAACTCCTCGTGCCATGTGATCTGTACGATGCGAAGCAAGCAAGAGTATGTGCTCAACGAACGCAACGGCAAGATGATCCCCGAGAAAGTGGGTTTTAAAGCCGTACAGCGTGATAATGTAGACTACGAGTTCACCATCGTATTCGATGTCAACATGAAACACTATGCTTTGGCTTCCAAGGACCGCACGGAGCTTTTCGCCGGAAAGGCGGAGTTTCCACTTACAGAACAAGTCGGGATGCAGATTCTCGACTGGTGCAACCAATGTCGAACCCAACCCTCCGTAAACTATGGAACAAGCTATCCTGCGGGCAGAGTCGCACAGTAACAGCGTACTGCCCTTTACGCTCCGTGAAGATGCACGGGACGCAACACAGTTGATTATCCCCTCGCCCTCGTTCGAGGAGGAAGAGGAATCCCCGTTCCGGGAAACTCCCGAAGAACAGCCACGCAAGCCTTTCATCGAGGCCAATACCAAGGCTGTTACACTCAGCCACCTCCAGAACGACTGCATTACCCCGGTCTTCTCCAAGGACAACGAGGTGACCATATCGCACAATCAGTTCATCGAAACCATGTGGGAGTGTGCGCAACGGATGTTCCGAAGCTGTACGGTAGAGGAGCCCGAAATACGGGTGAGCCATATCGTCAAGGGACGGACACCCGAAGCCATCCACAAGGCCGTAAAGGACCTTACCGACGAGGACAAGACCATCTATTACGAGCGGATGATGTTCTGCATCGAGATACCCGCTGTAACGGAGGTTATCGACGGATGCAGGCTCAACCTGACCGTAGGAGGTGTCAGAGCCTATAACCAAGAGAACCTTTACAGTAAGAAAGGCTTCGAGAAATTCAAAGTATTTATCGGGTTCAAGAACATGGTGTGTTGCAATATGTGTGTGGCCACGGACGGACTGGCCGGGGAGATGCGGGTGACGAACACGCAGGAGCTGACAGCCAAGATTACGGAGCTGATCGTGAGCTACAATGCCAAGCGGCATTTGGAGCGGATGCGGGCGTTGCTCGATACCTCCATGTCGGAAAGTCAGTTCGCGCAGATGGTGGGAAAGGCTCGGTTGTATCAGTTCCTACCGCCTGTACAGCGCAAGCAACTCCCGGAGTTCGAATTCACGGACTGCCATCTGAACACCATTGCAAGGGCCTATTACAACGATACGGCGTTTGCATGCGACAGGAAGCGCGAGATTGACCTATGGAGGGTATTCAACCTCTTTACAGGGGCCAACAAGTCCAGCTACATCGATTCGTTCCTCGCAAGAAGCCGGAATGCGACGGTATTCATGGAAGGAGTGGCAAAAGCTCTCATAGGGGAATCCGAGTACAGGTGGTTTGTCGAGTAAAAACCGCTTGGATATGATACGCCGATTCTACAAGGTATTCTTCGGATACCTGCTGAAATGGTGGGATTAATCTGTTCAAATATTGAATTAAATAATGTCGACTGGAATACTTTCCTTTGCAGAAACAAGTATAACTTACTGATATATAAACTCAAACATCCCGAGTTCAAGTCTCGGACCCGCTACGAAAAGAGGTCGGTATCGAAAGATACCGGCCCTTTTTGCGTTTACGGACGTATGGTAAGACAAATCAGCACAACTTTCTCGATTAAGTCGGGATATTTCGCTATATTTGCAGGAAACCAACCCCTACTCCCGGCTCATGAACCGAACAACTATTTTCCTCGTTACGGGGCTCCTCGCTGCCGCTCCGGCGGCCGCCGTCGCACAGAAGGCATCGAAAAAACTGCAGTTACACATCCCTACAGACCGCAACTGGATATTCGATGCGGAACATCCGGCGTGCTTCATGCTGGAGCTGACCTCCCCGGAAGCAGGAATCGCCGGCGATTTGCGCATCGACATTCGGACCGATTTCGGCGCCCCCGTAACGTCCGGTAAGGCGGCATACGCCTTTACGTCCGACTCGGTGGCTCCGCAGAGCGGGTTTCGCAGCCGTGCGAACACACGTGCGGACAATCTCGGTCCCGGATTCTATCAGGCCTATTTCATCGCCGGGACGGATACCCTGCGGCATATCTTCTTCGGGTATGAACCCGAGCGCATCGTATCGGAACCGGACGGCAAGGCCGACCTGAAACAATTCTGGCGCAGGACACTCGCCGAACTGAAGCGCGTGAAACCCGAATACCGGGCAGTTCCGCTGGCGGACTCCTCGACGCCCGAACGCGCAGTTTACGAGGTGCAGATGCAGTCGCTCGAGGGCGAGACCCTGCGCGGCTACTGGGCCGTGCCGGCCGACGGCGGGAAACACCCTGCCGTAGTGGTATATCAGGGGTACGGCGCCACGACCTGGATACCGGGGCCGGCGGATTATCCCGGCTGGTGCGTGCTGGTCATTCCGCCCCGCGGGCAGGGATTGAACAAGCCCTGGAACCGATTCGGAGAGTGGATGTCCTACGGACTGGACTCCCCGTGGCACTATTATTACCGGGGCGCATTCGCCGACACGGTCCGCAGTATCGATTTCGTATTCGCGCAGCCCGGATTCGACGGGCGGAACCTCTTCACAACGGGAATCTCCCAGGGCGGAGGGCTCACGCTGGTCGCCGCAGCGCTCGACCGCCGCGTCAGGGCCGCAGCGCCCATCGTTCCATTCCTGGGCGACTTTCCCGACTATTTCCGACTGGTGCCCTGGCCGGCCTCGCTGGTGTTCGAAGGCGCCGAAAAACAGCACGTCACGCGGGAGGCGGTTTTCAGTACGCTGAGCTATTTCGACCTGAAAAATCTGTGCCGGCAGGTCGAATGCCCGGTGTTAATGGGATTCGGACTGCAGGACATCATCACCCCGCCGCACACCAATTTCGCCGCCTACAACCCCATCCGCGCACCGAAGAGGTGGATTTGTTATCCGGAGTCGGGACACCACGCGGCGTATGACAATATGGACGTATGGATTGCCGAGAGTACACGATTCTTCCGCGAGTATATGGCAGGCGGGCAGGGTCATTGACGAAAAAATCGTATATTTGGAGTTGTAACGACACTTGTTTACTACGGACTCAACACAGCCACACCATGAAAACAATCGGAAAAATCTGCCTGGGTACGGCCGCCATGTTCGCGCTGGCGGGATGTTCGCGGGGTTTCAGCGCCGCCGAACGGGAAACGATTCGCTCCGGCGAAGGGGAAATCATGCGCGTGCTGACGGTCAACGACCGCAGCGATTCGCTGACGCTCCGCCGGAAATCGGCCCCGATGGCCGAAGGCATGGAACGTGCGGACGACTACGAGACGCTCCGCCGCCGGATGCTCGCCACGGTGCGGGACCCGGAGAACACCGGTGTGGGGATAGCTGCCCCACAGGTGGGAATCCTGCGGCGGATGATCGCCGTGCAGCGGTTCGACAAGCCGGGAGAGCCTTTCGAAATCTACCTGAACCCCGAAATCGTCGAATACTCCGCGGAGACCGCCCCGGGACGCGAGGGATGCCTCTCGATCCCCGGGTTCTACGGCGACGTGAAACGGGCGCAGCAAATCACGTTGCGCTACCGCGACGAACAGTTCGCCGAACGGACGGAGCGCATCAGCGGATTCACGGCCGTCATCTTCCAGCACGAAACAGACCACCTCGACGGCATCTTCTACACCGACCGGATGGAGGGAGAGCTCCTGCAGAAGGAGTGATCCGACCCGCGGGTCAGACCAGTTCGCGAAGGTGCTTGAGGTTGCTCTTAGCCGTGGCGACGACCTCGTCGGTGCGGCCCGAAAGGATTAGTTTGGTCATGGCCAGGGCAAATCCCTTCATCTGTTCGAATTCCACTTTCGGAGGCATCGCCAATGCGTTGGGATCGGTCTGGACGCTCACAAGGACCGGCCCCGGGGTGTCAAAGACCCTCAGCAGCGTGGACTCGGCCTGCGCAGGGTCGTCCACCGAAAATGCCGTGATGCCCATGGCCCGGGCGATGGCCTCGAAATCGGGGTTGCACATATCCGTCTGGCAGTCGGGAAGCCCCGCCACCTCCATTTCCAATTTCACCATGCCCAGCGAACGGTTATTGAAAACCACAATCTTCACCGGAAGCCGGTACTCCACGATCGTCGCCAGATCGCCCAGCAGCATCGAGAGTCCCCCGTCGCCGCACAGCGCCACGACCTCCTGACCGGGGCGTGCGAGGGCCGCACCGATAGCCATCGGCAGGGCGTTGGCCATCGAACCGTGGTTGAACGACCCGAGCATCCGGCGGCGTCCCGTGGCGTGGAGGTAGCGGGCACCCCAGACACAGCACATACCCGTATCGACCGTAAAGATCGCATCGTCGGAAGCCAGCCGGTCGATCAGCGTCGCCACATATTCCGGCGCGAGGTTGCCTGCGCTGCCCGGTTTCGAAGCTACGGCGGCCATGTCGTCGCACAACTCGCGGTAGATTTTCAGCTGGCGGTCGAGGAACGACCGGTCGGAACGCTCCCCGAGCATCGGGAGCAGCGCCTGCAGGGTGTCCTTTACATCGCCGGCCAGCCCCAGTTCGACGCGGGCCCGGCGTCCGATGCGCTCGGGACGGATGTCCACCTGCGCGATGCGGCACTCCTGCGGCAGGAAAGAGTCGTAGGGAAAATCGGTGCCCAGCAGGATCAGCAAGTCCGATTCGTGCATGCTGGCATAGGCCGACGGAAGCCCCAGCAGGCCCGTCATGCCGATTTCGAAGGGATTGTCGTACTGAACCTCCATCTTGGATTTGAAGCTGTAAGCCACGGGGGCTTTCAGCAGGCCCGCCAACTGCACCACCTCGTCGTGGGCCTCGCGGGCCCCGATGCCGCAGAAGAGCGTAATGCGTTCAGCCGAGCCGATCATGTCGGCCAGCTGGCGGAGTTCGCCGTCCTGCGGCCGGAAAAGGCTGTGCGAAGGCAGCGGCCCCGGAGCTCCGGGACTCTCGGCGCAGGGACAGGCGGCCACGTCGCCCGGAAGCCCGATTACGGCGACTTCGCGTTTGTGGAGGGCATGCTGCAAAGCGGCAGGAAGCATCTGCGCAAACTGCGCGGGCGTGACGGCCAGCTGGTTATAACCGCTGCAATCGTCAAAAAGGCGGATCGGGCTGGTCTCCTGGAAATAGCCCGTGCCGAACTGGTCCGAAGGACAGGTCGAAGCGATGGCCAGCACCGAGCAGTTGCTCCGGTGGGCGTCGTAAAGCCCGTTTATCAAATGTACGTGTCCCGGGCCACTGCTGCCCGCGCAGCAGGCAAGTCCGTTGAGTTCGGCCTCGGCGGCGGCCGCAAAGGCACCGCTCTCCTCGTGGCGCATGTGTATCCACCGGACGGTTCCGGCTCGGCGCACGGCATCGTTCACTTCGTTCAGGCTGTCGCCCGCAACCGCATAGATGTGGCGGATACCCGCGCTGCAGATCGTCTCGACCAGCTGGTCGGCTACTTTCTTTCCCATAATATTTGGATTTTCAACTGTTTGCATCACTCCCGGAAGCGTCCAAGATCAATACCAAAGTTACCGAAAAAAAAGTTCCGTCCGCAACGCATTCGGGCGTTGCGGACGGAAAAGTAAGCACAAAGAATGTTCCTGATTACGCGATCTCAACCAGAACGGCATCGGTGGCGACCGTCTGGCCTTCGGCGACCAGAACCTGCTTCACCGTACCGGCATAGTCGGAGGTGATGGCGTTCTCCATCTTCATGGCTTCGAGGATGACAACCTCGTCGCCGGCCTTGACCGTATCCCCCACTTTCACCTTGAGCTCGATCACACGCCCCGGCAGCGGAGCCGTCACGGTGTTGCCCGTGATTGCGGCCTGCGCCTCTTCGGCATGCTTCTCCTCGGCCTTCACGGCAGGTTCTGCGGGCTTCGAAGCCTCGTAAGCCTTCACCTTCATATCGGTGAGGAACGTCTTGGCAACGAGCGGAAACAGCTCGAGCAGCAGTACCTCCTTCTCGTTGGCTGCGAGCTTCACGCCGCCGGCCTCGGGCAGTTCGGGATTGGGCTGCATCTGGTATTTCGACGTGTCGTAGGGAGTCTCCTCACGGACTCCGCAGATCTTGAAGCGGAATTCGGGGTCGATCTTCACCGGCGTCTTGCCGTATTCGCCCTTGACCAGTCCCACGAACTGCGACGACTTGTTGGTGTACATCGGACGCCCGGCCTTCTCGTCGAGGGCGCAGTTGACGGCCTGGGCACCCACGATCTGCGAGGTCGGGGTCACCAGCGGCGGCAGGCCTGCGGCCAGACGCACCGTCGGAATCAGCTCCATGGCGCGGGGCAGAATCTCCTCGGCCTTGAGCTGCTTGAGCTGGGCGACCATGTTCGAATACATACCGCCGGGAATTTCGGCCTTCTGGACCAGCTCGTTGGGAGCCGGGAAACCGAAATAAGCCTCGATTTTGCGGCAGGCGTCGAGCGTCGCCTCCTCGTCGTCGCGCTGGGCGGCGGCGATGGCTTTGTCGAACAGCGCGTCGATCTCGTCGGGCAGCGTGTCGGTCAGCGGGTTGAACGCCTTGGGTTCGGGTTTCTCCGTGCCGAACACCGACTGGTTGAGCTCCTTACGGATCTCCCGCAGCTGGGTGTTGATCTTGGCGACGGCTTCCATGTTGACGCCCGTCTCGATGCCCAGCTTCTTGCAGAAGACATGGACCAGCTCGATGGCCGGAGCACCGGTGCCTTCGGCGAAATACCAGCAGTTGGTGTCCACGATGTCGACGCCGGCGATGATGGCCGAGAGCACCGAAGCCAGTCCGTAGCCCGGCGTGCAGTGGGTATGGAAATCGACGGGAATCGAAAGGTTCTTCTTCAGCAGCCGCACGAGCGTGGCGACGCGGCGCGGCGGAATGAGTCCCGACATATCTTTAATAGTGATCATGTCGGCGCCCAGCGCGGCCATCTGTTTGGCCTTGTCGAGGAAATAGGCGTCGGTGAAAACCGGCTTGGGATTCGACTTGCCCGTCAGCTTGGCCCAGAAGCCCAGCTCGGGATATTTCGGGTCCACCGTATAGCAAACCGAACAGTCGGCGATACCGCCGTACTTTTTGACATACTTGATGGTGGACTTGACGTTGTCGACATCGTTCAGGCAGTCGAAGATACGCATGATCCCCAGGCCGCTCTGGATCGAGTTGCGGCAGAAGCCGTCGATGATCTCGTCCGTATAGGGCGCATAGCCGAACAGGTTGCGGCCGCGCGAAAGGGCGGTAAGTTTCGAGACACTGCCGACAGCCTTGTAAATCGTCTCGAGGCGCGTCCAGGGATTCTCGTTGAGATAGCGCATCACCGAGTCGGGCACGGCGCCTCCCCAAACCTCCATCGCATAGAAATTGGCATCTTTGTAGAACGGCAGGCAGCGGTCGATCTGCTCCTGGTTCATACGTGTCGCGAACGACGACTGCTGGCCGTCGCGCAACGTTAGGTCTCTGATTTTGAGATTTCTCGCCATTGTTGTACTATTAATTTAAGGGTTCTTTGGCACGAATCTATTGTTATTTCAATAACAAAGGTAATAAACCCATAGGAATATGCAACATTTTTCCGGGGAATTTTCAGAATAAACGGTGCGTTTGCTTACTTTTTGTGATAAAAAGTCCGAAAAGACGGCTCAATGTCCGGAACCGTCGTCCGGAACGAACAGCTGGTGGTCGGGTTTGCCGTCGAGGTACCTGCATTTGAAGAGGTTGACGCAGAAGATGAACATCGCCAGCATCAGCGGCCCGAAGATGACGCCCATAAAGCCGAAGAGCGACAGGCCGATGAAGACCCCGAAGATGGTGACGAGCGGATGCGTGTCGGCCATCTTTTTCTGCATGATCATGCGCACGAGGTTGTCCACCTGCGTGATTACCAGCCCGCCGTACATCGCCAACCCGATCCCCTGCCCCCAGTTGCCGTCGAGACCCATGTAGAACGCCAGCGGCAGCCACACGAGCGCCGTGCCGACGATGGGGAGAATCGTCGAAAAGCAGGTCAGCACACCCCAGAAAAGCGGCGCCGGGACCCCGAAAGCCAAATAGCCGACATAGGCGACGATACCCTGGGAGACGGCCAGCAGCGGGATAACGATGGCGTTCGAACGGACGATCATGTGGATTTCGCGCATCACGTTGCGGGCCGTGCGGCGGTTGAAAGGCAGTATCTCGCGGCAGTAGGCCTCCATGCGCAGGCCCCCGATGAGCATGAAATAGAGCACGAACAGCAGTACGACGATATTGACGCCGAAATCGAAAAGCCCGCTCACGATCCACTGCCCCATTCGGGGAATGAAGGCCATGAGTGACCGAACGTTGCTCTCCTGAAGCATATCATAGCCGGTCTTCTCGTGGATCAGCCCGGCGACATGTTTCACGGGCGCGATGATCGAATCGGGGTCGAGCGTGACTCCCTGAATCCGGTCGACGACCATCCAGACGATCAGGCTGATCGGAACGAGGAAGAAGAGCACCGCCTCGCCCAGCAGCAGCGAGGCCGCCAGGCTCCGCCGCCACCGCCGCCGTTCGCTCAGGAACCACATCTGCCGCCGGAGCAGCACGTAGATCGTGACGGCTCCCAGCAGGCCCCCCAGAAAGGGCGTCAGCTCGACGAAAATCGTCACGCCCAACCCCACGATGAGCACAAAAAGCGAATAGTGCCAGTATTTCTCACGCGTCGAAAGCATACCCCGCCCCTGCGCAAGGAACGTGCCGCAAGCCTCCGGGGCAGATTCTGCAAAATGTTGAAATATTGTCGAATAAAAATCCCGGTGTCCTATTGCGGCGCAAAAATATTTGATTTATATTTGTGCCATGAAAATTATGGTTGGCATCATCCAGATATCGGCTTATCGTAAATCCGGGGACCATCACAATATGGTTCCTATGTGGCGAAAGCGGAGGTATACAGTATAAGATAAGAGGGATATTCCTGTAAAAAGGGATGTCCCTCAATGCTTTTACAATACGGTTAAAATTCACTCCCCGACAGCGAAAATCCAGAAACCAAGTCCATCTTTACAAACGATAAAACACAAACAACCCATTATTATCAATTAAATTCACAAGTGTATGAAGAAACTTTTTCTACTCATGCTCACGATTTTCGCCTATTGCGCCGTGAATGCGCAGGTGACGACGTCGGGAATGAACGGTACGGTAGTCGACCAGAACGGACAACCGCTCGTCGGCGCCACGGTCGTGGCCGTACACACTCCTTCGGGTACGCAGTACGGTGCGGTTACCGACAAGAACGGTAACTACAACCTGCAGGGACTGCGCACGGGAGGTCCGTACTCGGTGACCTTCTCGTTCGTAGGTTATCAGTCGGTCGAATTCCCGGGACTGATGCTGTCGCTGGGACAAACCCTCAAGCGCGACGCATTCCTCAAAGACAGCCAGGAGCTCGAGGCCGTGGTCATCAAGGCCGACGGCCGGAACAGCTCGATGAACGTCAACCGTGCGGGTGCCATCACCAGCATCTCCAACGAGCAGATCGAGCTGATGCCTACGGTGAACCGCAGTATGAACGACATCATGAAACTCACGCCGCAGGCTTCGTCGACCACGTCGGGACTGGCCATCGGTGGCGGTAACTACCGTCAGTCGTATGTGACGGTCGACGGCGCCGCATTCAACAATATGTTCGGTATCGGCGGCAACCTGCCCGCAGGCGGCTCGCCCATTTCGCTCGACGCACTGGAGCAGGTGTCGGTGTCGGTAACCCCCTTCGACGTACGTCAGAGCGGCTTCACGGGCGGCGCCATCAACGCCGTCACCAAGTCGGGTACCAACGACCTGAAAGTTTCGGCATACCTCTATTCCAAGAGCGACCAGCTTCAGGGCGACAAGTACGACGGCGGCAAGCTGTCGCTGAGCGAGATGCGCGACAACACCCTCGGATTCAGCATCGGCGCCCCGATCATCAAGAACAAACTCTTCGTGTTCGCCAATTTCGAGCGCGAATGGAACACCACCCCGGGCACGTCACGTCTGGCGCGTACCAACGAGAGCCAGGCTTACGGCGGCAACTCGCAATACAACCGCCCGACAGCTTCGCGACTCGACGAGATGAGCCAGTTCCTGATCGATACCTACGGCTACAACCCCGGTGCCTACCAAGACTACTCGGTGAAGACCCCCGGATACAAACTCATGGCCCGCGTGGACTGGAACATCACCCGCAACCACGCGCTCAACGTGCGTTTCAGCCGGACCCAAAACAAGTATTCGTCGGCTCCGTCGTCGTCGATCTCGCCTTTCGAAGCCAGCAAAGTGTATGACAAAGACACCTACGGTCGTACCTCGAACTATGCCATGTATTTCGAGAACTCACGCTACTATCAGGAGCAGAATTTCACGTCGGTAGCTGCCGAGTTGAACTCGCGCTTCCTGGACAGCCGTCTGACCAACACGCTGCGTTACACCTACTCGTACCAGTACGAGCCGCGCAGCTACGACGGCGGCATCTTCCCGACGGTGGACATTCTGGATCCCGCAGACGGCAAGAGCGCCCTGTATGCTTCGTTCGGCCTCGACCCCTTCACCGAGGGTAATCTCCGCGAGGTATCGACGCATATCGTAACCGATGAGGTCGGCTACACGATCGGTAAGAACCGCCTGGTGGCAGGTCTGCAGTTCGAGCACAACCTGACGACGAACGGCTACCAGCAGGGCGGCGCAGGATACTACGTCTACGAAAGCTGGGACGATTTCAAGAATAACAAAGCTCCGCTGGCGTTCCGTATTGCCCACGGTAACAACGACGCTTTGGCGCAGGCATATCCCCAGTTTACCTACATGCAGTATTCGATCTACCTGCAGGATGAGATCAATTTCAGCGAGCGTTTCAAAGCTACGGTCGGACTGCGCTTCGAGGTTCCGGTCTATCCGTCGATCTCCGACAACGAGAACAAGGATTTCACGCAGGCTTTCGCCGACTACGGCGGCTACAAGACCTCGGATATGCCCAAGGCACGTCTGTCGGTAGCTCCCCGCGTAGGCTTCAACTGGGATATGACCGGCGAGCGCAAGTACATCCTCCGCGGTGGTACGGGCGTCTTCAACGGCCGTCTGCCCTTCGTTTGGCTCGTATCGGTTGCCGGAAACAGCAACTGCATCCAGAACGGACTGACGCTTTACCGAGATGATCAGAATACGAAAATGCCGTCATTCCACACCAATGTCAGCGACATGCTGGAGGACGTTTACGGCGGAGCTTACCAGAAACAAGACCTGGCAGCCAATACGGCTCCGACCATTCTGGACAAAAAACTCAAAATGCCTTCGACATGGAAAAGTTCGCTGGCACTGGACCTGAAACTGCCGGGCGACGTCAACCTCAATATCGAGGGTATCTATAACAAGGATTTCAATTCGGTGACCGTGACCAAACTCGGCATGGTCGAGAAAGAAGGCGGCATCCAGCTCCCGGGCGAACCCGAAGCGCGTGTCTACTGGGAAAGCCAGAATATCAAGAACAAAGAGGGTAAAACCATCAACCCCTATCTGATTCAGAATACCGACGATGTGAACGGGTACTATGCTTCGATCTCGGCGCAGGTGTCGAAGACATGGGGCTTCGGTCTCTCGCTGATGGCTACCTATACCTATTCGACCTCCAAAAACGTCATTGACGGTATCGGCGACCAGGTAACCTCGGCGTTCAGCACCAATACGTTCAATAAGAACGGTTCGAACGTGCCCGAACTGGGTTATTCGTCCTATGTATCGCCCCACCGTATCCTGCTCAACGTAGGCTACCGCCTTGCCAACAAAAACGGAGCTTCGAATTTCGGTCTTTACTACGAGGCAAGCCAGCTCGGTTACATCGGCAGCTACTCCTACTCGCGCTACTCCTATACGATGTACGTACAGAGCGGCAACTACCAGAACGCCGTGACGAACGACAGCGGCGCTGTGAATCTGCTCTACATTCCGACCCGCAGCGAGCTCGATCAGATGCCGTTCACGAGCGACGAGAACAAAGAGGCATTCTGGAACTTTATCCAGAAGGACAGCTATCTTTCCGACCACGTCGGTGAATACTCCAAGCGTGGAGGGGCTGTGATGCCGTGGTATCACACGCTGAATTTCCGTTTCTCGCAGGATTTCTATGTCAACGTCAAGGGCAAACGCAACACGATCTCCCTCGGCCTCGATGTCACCAATCTGGCCAATATGCTCAACCGCGACTGGGGTAACATCAAGCGCATGAATACCAGCTCGATCCTGGCATGGGACGGCACCAATTATACGTTCACCGCTCCCACATGGTCGAAATATGCCAACACGATTTCGACCTGGTCGGCGATGTTCAGCATCCGCTACACCTTCAACTAATCCTTCGGGATATAGACTCAAAAAGAGGAGGCCGGTTTACACCGGCCTCCTCTTTTATTATGCGATCGGGATTTACAGTAGCTGCGCACGCAGGGCGTCGCAGGCGGCCTCGGGGTCACGGTGGTTAAAGACGAAGCCGTGAATGCCGAGGGCAGCGGCAGCCTCGATATTAGCTTCACGGTCGTCGATGAAGAGCGTCTCGGAAGGCGTCAGACCATAGCGTTCGAGCAGAATCTCGTAGATGCGCGGCTCGGGCTTCACGGTGTGCTCCTCGCACGAAACGACCTCGCCGTCGAAAAGCCCGTAGACGGGGAAGCGGCGCAGAAAGTCGATAAACTCGCGCGACATGTTCGAAAGCACGTAGAGCTTATACCCCGCTGCTTTCAGGTCGCCGACGAGGCGTTCGGTCGCCTTCACGGGTTCCTGCAGGTCGACAGCCAGCTGCAGGACGGCGGAGCAGACCTCCACAGGGCGTCCGGTCATTTTGCTGATGGTCACGGTCACCTCTGCGAGCGTCGAGGTGCCGCGGTCGTACTCCTCCCAGAACAGCGGCATCCGCGGAGCGCGGAGAAAGCTGAAAAATTCGAGTAATTCGGGGGTGCACTTGCTTTTGTCGCGGGCGAACAACACGCCGCCCAGATCGAAAACGATGTTTTTCATGTCGGCAAAGATACAAAAAAGTCAGTCGAAGCCAAAACCGAACTGCATCCGGATCAGCAAAACCTTCCGCCCCCCTAAAAGTGCCGTTACAGCACCAAAGATACGAAAAAACCGGATCAAGGCCGTTCGGTAAAACGTTCCGGCCAAGAAAAACGTTGTTGCGACGCCGAAAACAATTAAAATCCCGGTTGGTGCGGGATTTGCAACGGTCCGGAAAACTTTATTGCTATGAATCACGGTATAAGCATTCTTTTCCGGGCCATTCCGCTCGCAATGGCCGCCTTCTGTTTCGCATACGGAGCCTACATCTTCTCGGCCGGGACCGATGCGGCCCGCCTCACGGCCGGACCCGTCGTCTTTTACCTCGGGGCAATCTGCATCGCGCTTTACTGCACTGCGGCGACGATCATCCGCCAGCTTATCGGCACCTTTTCCGCCGCCGCGAAATACCTTTTCCCGGCAATCGGCTACGCATTCGCCGTGCTGACGCTCGTCAGCGGCGCCTTCATCATCTCGTCGCACTGGCCCGGAGCGCTGGTCACCGGGCACGTCGTCTGCGGACTGGGACTTATCACGGCCTGCGTGGCCACGGCGGCAACCTCGTCGACCCGCTTCATCCTGATCCCCAAGAATTCCGCCGACGACACCTTCTCAATCAACACCGCAGGATTCACCCGCGCACAGTCGTCGCTGCTGATATTCATCGTCTCGGCAATCGCCGCTGTGGCATGGCTCTGGTGCATCCTGCTTTACGTATGCGGGACACAGCCGGCACACATCGTCGCGGGCAGCGTGATGTTCGGCATCGCCTGTGTCTGCACGTCGCTCATCGCGCTGGTCGCCAGCATCGCCCGACAGGCCCGCGGCAGTTACTCGATGACCGAAAAGCGCAAATGGATGGGCCTTGTGCTGACGATGGGTGCGTTGGCGTTCACGCTGGGGCTGATCCTGATTTTCGCCTTCTGGGGCGAGACGATCAATTTCGTGGGATTCGTGCTGATCGGACTGGCGCTGATCTGCTGGAGCATTTCGAGCAAGGTGATCCTGCTGGCAAAAATATGGCACGCCGATTTCCCGCTGGCCAACCGCATTCCGATCATCCCCGTACTGACGGCCCTCGCCTGTCTGTTCCTCGCGGCATTCCTCTACGAAGAGGCTTTTTTCCACGCCAAATTCTTCGTTCCGGCACGTGTGCTGTCGGGCTTCGGGGCCATCTGTTTCACGCTCTACTCCATCGTCTCGATTCTCGAAAGCGGAGCTTCGAAAAAGGCATAAGACAAGCAACAAAGAACGGTCCGCAGCCGTTGCAGGGCTGCGGACCGTGAAAATAATCGGAACAAACGGGTTACCACGTTTTCAAACCACCGCCGTAGCCCGCGAAATGTGCTGGATAACGCAGGTCTTTCTCAAAGACTCCTCCCTGACTGGACCAGCCACCCGTGCTCATACCGTCCCCCTCGTGAAGCGGGACGCGGCCGAAACACTCCCACGGGATATTCCAGAAAGCTCCTTCATAGAATCCTTGAATATTGGCGCGCAGGGTCTTGTAGACCAGTACCGAACACTGTCCTTTATCATTGAGTTCCTGTGCTTTGCCTACGCCGTTGGGAATAAAGGTCTCCGGATCGGAATCTACCCATAAAGCCTTGTAAGCAGGTGTATCGACGGCATCGGCGAGCACCGGGCTGAACTTCTTCGCATCGAGCCCCGCGATGGGTTGCACGGTGGGCGCCGTGTCGTAAGGCGTGCAGAACTCGTTGGTCGTGCCCCACCACGCAAAATCGATGCATTCACCCGCCCGCACGCCGTCGTGGGCCTCGTAGAGTGCCGAGTTTTCGTCGGCGTCATAGCTGACCATAATCAGTTTATCTGCACCCAGCGCCGTGCGCAGCTCCTTGAGGAATTTCGTGTAGGAAGCCTTGTCCACCGCAGGCGCTCCGGCAACCGTATAGTCGGCGGGAGCGTCGTTGAAAGCTATGCCGTCCAACTTGTAGGTCTCCAGCAAGTTTTTGATCTGCCATACGAGCGAAGCGCGGGCCTCGTCCGAGAGGTTGCAAAGCCCCAGGGGCGACTTGCGCTCGGTTTCGAGCGAAACGCAAATCTTCATCCAGAGTTTACGCTGGGGATCGGCATAACGTTCCTGATGGGTCAGGACATACAGCAGGTCGGTACTCGGCTGAATAACCGGCATTCCGCTTTCCGCATCGGCAACAAGAAAGGCCGGATGCATAATCTCCACATCGAACATCGGGGAAAAGCGAGCCGTACCCTCCTTATACTCCGCATACGCACCCCAGGGTTGCTCAACCAGATTATAATCCGCTTTGGCATAGTAATAAAGGGCGGCGCACGAGGGATCGAACTCCCGGCAGTCGCAATAGGTGATAAAGGTGAAATCCTCCTCTTTGGGCTTCAAATCGGCGAGGGTGATCTCTCCCCATGTAATCATCTCCTGCGCAGAGCCCCAGGAATTGGCAGGCCGGATGCCGATGCCGAGTATCTGACCGACCAGAGGAATGACCTCTCCTTCGACTTTCTCGACGCAAAGCGGCAGCATCCACGGCCACAGCATACGCTTTCCATAATTATACTCCTCCGACGGAAGCAGATTATCGTCATAGACGACCTTGAAAGTGAGCGGCGCCGATTCGGTCTTGCCTTTGGGAACGGTGAGCGTCAGCGACACGGGCAGTTCGTAATTGCTTTCGGGCAGCAGTTTGTAGCGTTTGTAGGGCGCCGGAACCATCGGAATCCCCGTGTTCCCGTCCTTGAGTCCCCGGGCATCGTTGATGGCGTCCACATCGTCTTGGGCACCCAATGCAAGCGTCACGGTCACGTCGCTCGGAGCCGGATAGTCGAGGCGGTAGACCACATCGATCTGCGTGTCCTCGCTGATGCAGAAATCCTGTAACTGCGGTTCGAAAGAGCCAACAGCATAGAGCGCTCCGGAGGGCGTTTTGCCGGCCTCCGCGGGCATCTGGCCCGTGTCGCGGACGAACTCCGGATCATCGCAGGCCGTAAGCATGACGGCTCCCGCCGCCAGCAGGCCGAAGCCTGCGGCGCGGAGCCATTTTCGGATGATTATGCTTGTTTTCATCGTTTTTCGGTTTTTGGGGTTATTCAACCTTGTTGAGCACAGGAATTTCGATGGCATTGTTCCACTTGAGGGTTCCCTCGTTGCGCTCCTTGTTCTCGAAATTGTTCTTGCCGTCGAGGCACTCGGCATCGTTGTGGTACTGCGAATGGTCGATGACCTTGTTTCCGCGCCCCTCGTCGAATTTCCAGTAACCACGCAGCTCGGGCAGCGTTTCGGGGTTCTCCACCTTATACATGTCGCGGAAAATCTCCTCCTGGGTACGGGCTTTCGACCAGACGCGGGCCTCGGAAATCAAGCCGTAGAGCGGACGGTCGGGATCGTAGGAGTAGCCGATGAAGAAACGGTAGCCCTTGTCTTCGAGGCCCCCGGTCTTGAGGAGATTCAGGTTGAACGTATCCTCAGCCCACGACGCCGTGGTTTCGTAGGCCAGCTTGCCGTTGACATAGAGCCGACCGATGGAGGCGGCCAAATCCCACGTATAGGCGAGGTGGTACCATTCGCCCGGATCGAGGGTGAGGGCCGGAACGATCCAGTCGCGCCCATTGCCGGGCCAGTAGGCGCCGCCGATGTTCATCTGTATCTGCTGGCGCGGGTAGCCCGAATCGCCGACACGCATCAGCAACCACTGCTCAACGCCCATCACGGAGGTGACGTTGATTTCATAACCGATCGCGGTTTTGTGCGTGAAATCGCGGATGTTGACCAGACATTCGAAGGTCAGTTCCTTGAATCCCTCGATTGCCGCCCAGCCCGCGGGAGTTTCGTAGGAGGGAATCCACATGTAACAGTCCGTAAGGTCGGCGGCCGTGGTGATGGCCGAGGAGCGTTTCACGACGAACCACACCGTTTCGGAGCCTTTGACAAGGCCGATGCCGCCGGGCGTCTGCGTGATGCTCACGGGGAAAAGGTAGGTCTTGTCGAGTTCCATAGCGTCCAATCCCTTAAAAACGATGGTCACGGGATCGGAGATGGTTTTCCCGGCGCCGATATGCACCGAGGTCTCCGAAAGGTCGTAGTAGGTCTTGGGCAGCAGCGTATAGGAGGTTCCGTGGCGGCGGTTGTAGGTGCCGATGGCGCCTTCGTCCACCGTGAAGGCAATCTCGGAGTCGGCAGGAGCCGGAGAGACGAGTTTTATGGAAAATTCCCGGGGAAAGGTCTCGAGGTCTTTCCGGATGACGACGGCAGCGTCGGGCGAAACCTCCGCGGCGTCGATAAAGGCGGCATTGTCGAGCGGCGTCGAACCGTCGCCGTAGTCATCCGACTTACAGCCCGTTGCAAGCGCCAAAACGGCGAGCAACACCCAAAGTATCGATATTCTGAGTTTCATGGTCGGCATTATTTTTCGTGTGCGGGATTTAACAATTCGATCGCCGCCTTGACGCGCGGATAGATCGTCGAAACATCGTAGTAATCGCTCGAAATGCCGGAAAGGGCGAGCCCGCCCAATGCGGATTTCATCACCGTTTTGGCAACCTCGGAGGTGGCCGGCTGCGGCTGCGACTGGGCATCATTGATCGTCTCAGAAACAGTCACCGCCGGAATAACCTTGGCGGCCGGAATGCCGAGATAACCCGTGAGGTAGTCGATGTCGCTCTGGAGGATATAGACATTCTCCGTAGTCGTCGCGTCGAGCAGATAATAGGCGTAGCGGTCGCGGCTGGCAGAGGCGACGAACGCCGCATTGCCGTTGAAAACGAAGGTCTTACCACTGAGAGCCGCGAGTTTCTGGGCGATGGCCGCTTCGGCGGTCCGGGCGGCGTCGGTCACGGCGCCCGAGTACGAGATCACCACGCCGTCGAGACCGTCGGCAGTGACCGATGCAAGGGCCTTATCGACCGTCTGAACAGCCGTCGCGGGGTCGGAGCAGTCGGCCGTGAGCAGCACTTTCGTGCTCTTGCGCTGCACGCCCGGCAGGTCCTCCCGGTCGAACGCCGAAAGCGGATTGGCCAGCATGACGATGTCCAGCGAATCGGGCATCGAGCGCAGGCACTCCTTTTCCGAAGTGACCTTTTCGGGATTATTGTCGAAACGGGCGCAGACCACGTAGTGGGCGCTCTGTTTATAACTGCGGAGCGCATCCATATAGGCGCCATAGGTCGCAGGGTCCTGTCCGTCGGGCCCCACAAACCGCTGGTCGATGGGTTCGATGTCGGCATCGCAGGCCGCAAGGGTCAGCGCACCGAAGATTCCTATCAGTTGTTTCAGTTTCATAGTTTCACGGTTTTAGTTCAAGGGTTTCTTGTCCCACCAGACGCGCGAACCGGCATTGTCGCCTCCGCTGATCGTCGCGGCGGCCGCTTCGACGTTGGCGCGGTTCTCGGCATACTCCTCCGTGGGATACTGAAGGCGCCGGGCACCGTATTGCGGATTGACCGTGCCGCCCGATTTGTTGCACACGTCGGGCGTCGGGGCCAGACGCGGGTAGCCTGTGCGCCGGTACTCGGCCCAGGCCTCGTTGCCCAGCGGGAAAATGGCTATCCATTTCTGCGTGATGATGCGTTCGAGGGCCGTTTCGGGATCGTCGGCGTCGTTCCAGACGGGCGTGATCGTGCTCCGGGCGCTGAAATCGGCATTGCTGCAGTCGGAGGTGACAGACGACGCATAGGCTCCGGGAGCCGCCGCAGCCGCGAGGTAATCGTCGGCCTTACCGGCATTCCACTGCTCGAAGGAGAGTTCGACGCCCCGTTTGTAGAGCGCTCCGGCCTCGGACATCGTGCCCCAGCGGAGCTGGTACTCGGCCCGGAGGAAAGCCACCTCGGCGGCGGTCATCCACACGATGGGATCGGTGTCCGAAATCTTCGGGAACGAACATTTGGCGATAGCGTCGTCCTTCTGCAAGGGCGTGACACCGACGCGCAGGCCCCGCACGAGGTCCTTTTTCACCTCGGTAGTCTCACCCGTCTGGGGATCGCGGGAGGTCTCCGTAACGGTCACGAGCGTAAACATCTTCGCGTTGCGCGGGTCGTTGTAGCCGTTCATATAGCTGTCCAGATCGGCGGAAATCACGTGGTCCTTCCAGTCGGCGAAGCACATCGCCGTGCGGTTGACCGCCGGCTGGAATTTCGCATTGTCGGCGTTGGCTTCGATAACCCCGCCGTCGATGGCTTCCAGCGCTTTCGTTTTGGCCATCGTCGCATCCACATAGCTCAGGCGCAAGGCCATACGCAGCTTGAGCGAATTGGCGAAGAGTATCCATTTCTTCATGTCGCCCCCGTAGACCTGGTCGTACTCCCCGAAGGCTTCGGTCGAGAGGTCGCGGTTCTCCTCCAGCACGGCGACAGCCGCGTCCAACTCCGAGAACATCTTCGTATAGACCTCCTGCTGGCTGTCGTAGGCGACGGCCAGAAGCCCCTCCTTGTTCTCCACCACTTTCGAATACGGGATGGGACCGTACTGGTCCGTCACGCGGTGCATGATCGCCACGCGCAGGATGTCGGCCAGCGCCAGCGGAACGGGGTCGTCGGCAACCTGCCGGATACCCCGGTAGGGAGCGTAGGTGTCGGTCATCACGTCCACGAACGGAGCCTTCATCCAGCCGACGGGAGGATTGAAGGTCGAAAATTTACCCGACGCCCAGTCCGGCTTCGTGCCTTCGGAGTAGCCTCCGTAGGCCATGCCGGCGAGAATCTCCGTGAACTGGTAGAGGTGTTCCTCGCTCGGAATCACCTCGTTCTGCAACTGAAGCAGTTTGGCGCCCACGTTGTAGTTGTCACGCTCCAGCTCTTCGTCCGTCGTTTCGTTGGGATTGCGGTTGTACTCGTCGTAATTGCCGAGGCAGGAGGCTGCAACCGTCACGACGGCCGCTGAAAGCAGCAGGCGCAGCATAGTCTGAATATAGCTTGTCTTCATGGCGGTTTAGAATTTGATATTTACGTTGAAACCGATGTTCCGGGTCAAAGGCATCATGAAATAGTCCATACCCGTATAGAAATTCTCGGTCGAAACGACCGATTCGGGGTCGAACGGAGCCTTGCAGTACATCATCCACAGGTTGCGGCCCACGAGCGACACGGTGATGTCGCAGATACGGAGCCATTTGCGCGGGATCGTATAACCCAGCGACAGCTCCTGCAGGCGCACGTTCGTGGCGTCGTAGGTGTAGTACTGCGGAACGCCCGCCTGGGCGCCGATCGTCGTGTACCACATCTCGGGATCGACCATCGCACGGCCGTTGACCAGCACGCCCCCGGCGTCACGCGCCGCAGCCGAAGCCTCCGACACGCCGTAGACATCCAGATTGGCCTGCGTGGCCGAGTAGACCACGCCGCCGATACGCGCGGCAACGAGCACCGAGAGGTTCACGCCCTTGTAGTTGAAATTGTTCCGCCAGGCGAGGTTGGCCTTCGGGAAGACCGAGCCCAGCTTCATGTCCGGAAGGTTGTACTCCACAGCGACGCCGCCCGAGTTGTCTATCTTGACCTGACCGTTCTCGTCACGCCGCAGGTCGGAGTTCGAATAGATGTCGCCCATCGAACCGCCCTCCTTGAGGATGAAATGCACCTGCCCGAGCTTGTTGATCTCGAGACGGTCCTTGGTGAGCCGTTCGCCCGAAAGGGGGTTGTACCAGTCGCGCATCAGCTCCACGATCTTGTTCCGGTTGCTCGACACCGTAAAGTTCGAGTCCCACGTAAAATCGCGCCACGTATGCGAATAGCCGAGGTTCGCCTCGACGCCCGTATTGCGGACATGGCCCGTCTGCACGTACATGTCGGCATAACCCGACGAGGACGAGACATCGGGATTGAAGGTCTGGTTGTAGGTGTCGGCATAGTACCACGAGGCCGAGAGCGTGAAGCCGTTCAGGAAACGGGCGTCGAAACCCAGTTCCCACGTCTTGGTGCGTTCGGGACGCAACTCGCCGATCGGATAATTGGTCTTGTCGTCCCACGTCTGGCCCGTGTGGTCGTAAGGGTGCGTGGCGTAGGTCAGCTCGCGCGGAAACGGCGTACCCACCGAAGCCCACGAAGCGCGTATCTTCAGGTAAGGAAACAGTTCCGGGAAATCGAAGGTCTCCGAAGGAAGCCACGAAAGGCCCACCGATGGGTAGAAGAACGACGACTGCGGCGATCCGGCCAGCTGCGAGGCCCAGTCGTTGCGGCCCGTCGCCGTCAGGAACAGCTGCGATTTCCAGCCCAGCTCCAGCGAGGCGAAAATAGACTGCGTCTGCTCGTGCCATCCGGAACGGACGACCTTGCGTTTCGTAGGTTCGATGGCCTCGGGGTGGAAGATGTTCGAAGGTTTTTGCAGCGGGCCGTTCAGTTCGAGTCCCTGCAGCTTCGTGTCGTTGAGCGAAGCGCCGACATGCGCCGAAAGCGAGAATTTCTCGCCGAAGGTCTTGTTGATGTTCACCATCGCGTCGCCGTAGGTCTGGCGCGACTTTTCCGAAAGCTCGGTATAGTGGCCGTAGCTGCTGCCCTCCAGAAGCGTGGGATTCGACGTGGCATAGAGTTTCTGCGTGAACGAACGGTCGGTATTGTCGATGCGGATGCGGCCCGAAACGTCCAGCCAGTCGAGAATCTTATAGCTGGCCGAGGCCGAAAGCATATAGCGGTGGCGGTTGTTCTCGCGCGGATTGCGGTAGGCGATCCAGTAGGGATTCTGCATCTCGAGGTCGCCGGAGCCCTGGGGCCAGTACTGCGAGTAGATTTTGCGGGCGGGGTCCCAGCGTTCGAATGTCCGGACCAGATCGAAATTGTCGCCCCGCGGGAAGAGGTAGGCCGAAACCAGCGGATTCGAATAGACGCCCTGGTTGGTCATGTTGCGGTCGTCCTGGATGATGTAGCTCGCCGAAGCGTCCAGCGTAAGCCGGTCGTCGAGGAAATGCGACGTATTGCGGAACGTAAAGTTATAGCGGTTGTACTCGTTGTTGGGCATCAGGCCGTCGGAATTGACCGAAGCAGCCGAAAAGTAGGTCTGGTTCTTCTCCGAACCGCCCGACAGCGTGAACGAGTTGGTGTAGACGTGGCCGGTCTCCATGAAATCCTCCGGCGAGTAGTTATACCGCGCGGCTCCCGGCAGGTAGGCGCCCCAGCTGTGGATCGTGGAACCCGTGGATTTGCCCTTGCGGCCCGTGCCGTAGCGGGTCTGGAACTCCGGGAGCTGCAGCGGGTCCATGAATTCGATGTTGGTCGAAACAGTCACCTGCAGTTTCCCGGCTTCGCCACGCTTGGTGGTGATCAGCACGGCGCCGTTCGCGGCCTCCGAACCGTAGAGGGCCGCAGCGGCGGCACCCGTCATCACCGACATCGATGCGATGTCGTCGGGGTTCAGGTCGGCGATAGATTCGGTGGAACCCTTCGAGTTGTACTCCATGCCGCCCTTCGACGAGTTGTTGAACATCGGAATACCGTCGATCACATACAGCGTGTTCGAAGACTGCATGATCGATTTCATACCGCGCATCACGACCTTCGACACGCCGCCGACGCCCGACGACGAGGGGTTGATGACCGCACCGGCCACCTTGCCCGAAAGGGCGTTGACAAAGTTGGCGTCCTTGACCCGTGTCACGTCTTCCGGAGCCACCTGGGCGACGGTATAGGCCAGCGCCTTCTCGGAACGCTTGATACCCAGCGCCGTCACCACGACCGACTCGATCTCCGAGGCGGACTCGTGCATCGTGATGTCGAACCGGGTGCGGCGACCTACCGTCACGATGACTGGTTCGTAGCCTAAGTAATTGATTTCAAGCTGCGCGGATTCCGCGGGGGGGGGTACCTGCAACGTGAAGGCACCGTCGCCGTCGGTCGAAACGCCCGTCGTCGTGCCACGGACCAGCACCGCGGCCCCGATGATCGGCCGCCCGGCGGCATCGCGGACAACGCCCGAAACGGATGCCGGCTCTGCAGCCTTTTTCACGGAAAGAATGATGCTCGGGGCCTTGACGACATATTCGACGCCCGAACCCGCGGTCATCTGATCCAGCGCCTCGCTCAACGCACGGTCCCGGACCTCGAGGCTGACAATCCTGTTCAGGTCTACATCCTGCTGGGTCACAAATAGATACTTAGTCTGTTTCTCGATTTCGTTCATCACGGCCTGCATCCGGACGTTTTTCAGGGACAACGTCACTTTCACAGGCGTCTGACTCCTCGCTTCGTTGGGAACGGCGGTCAGAACCAACATGAACAAAAAAGTAACCAGGCATTGGATTTGCTGAATAAACTTTTTATTCATACTTTTGTAAGTTAAGGTTTAATTAGGAAGTGGATTTTCTATTAGACCCCGGCC
Organism: Alistipes sp. Zagget8; assembly: GCA_001941065.1. GTDB lineage: Bacteria > Bacteroidota > Bacteroidia > Bacteroidales > Rikenellaceae > Alistipes. The sequence goes on along the minus strand of MSHJ01000003.1, from coordinate 50,371 downwards.
TGCAGGACGCTCTCAAACACCTGCGGGCTTTTTTTAGCCTAATACGTATCATTGATATCGGTTGGTCTCAGGCTTCAAATCATAGGCTGGTCGGTTTTAGGGTTAGTGGTTTTTGGTTTTAAATATTTACAGAATGGTGATTACTCCCGAATCCTTGTCTATTTCGTACCTGAAATCCGCAGCGCATTGCAGGACCTCCAGGGCATGTTCGACACCCGATGATACGGCAATCTTGCCCCATCCGAAATTCGCATCCGGCAGCTGATCCCGTTTGATTACGATCCGGACGTTGAAAGCCCGTTCGAGTTTCGTCATCAGCTCCCCGAACGAAAGGCCCTTCAGACTGATGATGCCTTCGGGCCACAGGTAGTCGTCGTGGTCGGACAACTGCTGGCGGTAGAGTTTTCCGTGCCGCAAGCGGACGATCTCGTTGGGCGTCATCATAACCGTTTCATCGGACATCCGGTTGACAAGCTGCAGTTTACCCTCCAGAAGCGCTGCGGAAAACGTCCCGGCATCCTCGTCGGCCACAATGTCGAACCGGGTGCCGAGGACCCGCGCATCGCAGGCGAAAGTTTCGACGACGAACGGACAGTTCTCATCGTGGACGACCTCGAAGATGGCCTCTCCCGACAGCCGCACCCGCCGCTCCTTACCGGCGAAGATCGGCGGATAGGCGATCGAACTCCCGGCATTCAGCCACACGGAGGTCCCGTCGCCCAGCTTCACCTGCATACGCTGCCCTTTGGGAGCCGTGGTCTCCAGACGCTGGCCGGCGATCTGTGCCATCTGATGCTTGTAAAGGAAAAATCCGCTGCCCAGTCCGAGCAGGATTACGGCGGCGGCAGAGGTCGTCCAGCGAACGATCCGGCGCCAGTCAAGCCGCCGGGCCGCCGGGGCCCGCTGCGTATCTTTCAGCCGGCGCGTCCAAAGGTCGAGAGCGAAATCCGTATCGTCGAGGCTGTTCAGGTATTTCCGGTTCTCCGGAGAGGCGTCCAGCCAGTCCAACACGGCGTCCAGCTCCTGCGGAGTGGCCTCGTTGCGGATGAATTTCAATAAGGTGATGTCTTCCATGAATAGGGCATTATTTCCTGTCTATATAGATAACACGCAAGTGCGCCATGTGGTGAAGGAAATGGCGCACTTTTTTTGAAAAAAATGTCTACTGATTATGCAAACCGCCGATTATCAACAACAAAGCCGGAAGATAATCTTTGAGTTCCGAACGCAGAATATTCAATCCGCGGTGAATTTCGAGGTGTACGCCCGAAGGCAGAATGCCGAGTTCTTCGGAAATATCGTTATAACTCATGCCGCTGAAGCGGCTTTTCAGGAAAACCGTCCGGGTCTTTTCCGGCATTTTGTCCAGCGCCCGCTGCAGGATGCTGAAAATCTCCTCCTGAAACAACCGGTCGGGATTGCACGCTGTCAGCGACGCGATATCGGCCTCGACCAGCCGGCGCTGGGAACTATGGATAGTATGCGCCGCCTGGAGGTGCACGGCTTTGTCCCGCAGGTAATTCAGGCATCGGTTCCGGACAATCGTGAAGATATACGCCGGGACATTCACATCCTCCGGGAGCATCCCCCTACCCTCCCAGAAGGTCATGAAACTGTCCGAAACGATGTCCTCGGCAATCTCATTGTCACGGACATAACGATACGCCCTCCGGACAAAAACAGGCCGGTATTCGAGAAAAACCTCCTCGAACTGCCGCGATGATAAAACAAGGGATGTCGGACTCTGGGGCATCGGAACACAACCGGATTTGGAAAATCGAAAGTAATGTAAAATATATTCAATTCCAAATCACAAGCGAAATTTCGGGTCCCGCCACGGACTAAAAGGCAGATTCTTCGGTGGATATTTTGTTATTCCAAAACAAAAAACTATTTTTGTATCATATCGTTGGTATTTCTCTCAAATAAGGCTATATAAAGGCTATGTCAGGCAAGGGTATTTAATTTAATAGCCTGATAGTGATGCATTCTTATCATTCACCCTCCCCTCTCCGCTGGGTTCCGTCGCTTTATTTTGCGATGGGTTTGCCGTTTGTGGTATTGAACATGGTCTCGGCGGTTCTGTTCAAGGACCTGGGTATCTCGGATGCTCAAATTGCATTTTGGACCTCTTTGATTATGTGGCCGTGGACGATTAAGTTCCTTTGGAGTCCTTTTCTGGAATTGTTCCGGACAAAGAAATTCTTCGTCGTTGTGACGCAGCTCGTGAGCGGCGTGTTGTTCGGCGTTGCGGCGTTGTCGCTTCACCTTCCGACGTTCTTCGCCGTCACGGTCGGGGTCTTTGCGGTCGTGGCCTTCAGCGGCGCGACGCACGACATCGCCGCCGACGGAATCTATATGTCGGAACTCAATACCACGGATCAGGCGAAATACATCGGCTGGCAGGGAGCGTTCTATAACCTGGCGAAACTAGTCGCCACGGGCGGTCTGGTGTGGTTTGCGGGATTTCTCTACGAAGGCTTCAGCGCCTCGGGGGCCGCTTCGTTCGACGCCTATGTGAGTTCGTGGAGCATCGTGCTGTCGATTCTATGCTGCATTCTGGTTCTGCTGGGGCTCTACCACAGCCGGGTGCTTCCTTCGAGCGAACGACCCACGGCTGCGCACTCGCTCAAAGAGGGCCTCGGAGGCCTGAAAGAGGTTATCGCGGCATTCTTCACCAAGCGGCATATCTGGTACTATATCGCGTTCATCATCCTCTATCGTCTGGGCGAAGGCTTCGTAATGAAGATCGTTCCGCTGTTCCTCAAGGCCGACCTGGCTTCGGGCGGTCTGGGCCTTACGAACCAGCAGATCGGCCTTTACTACGGGACGTTCGGCGCCGGGGCTTTTCTGCTGGGCTCGCTGCTCGCGGGCTACTATATCGCCCATCGGGGTCTGAAACGCACCCTTTTCACCTTATGCTGCATCTTTAATATCCCGTTCGCGGTCTATGCGCTGTTGGCATGGTTCCAGCCTCAGTCGATGTGGCTCGTGGGCGGGGGCATCGTGCTGGAGTATTTCGGCTACGGGTTCGGATTCGTGGGACTTACGCTGTTTATGATGCAGCAGGTAGCTCCCGGCAAACACCGCATGGCGCACTACGCCTTCGCCTCGGGTATCATGAACCTCTCGGTGATGCTGACGGGCGCCGTCTCGGGCTACCTGAGCGATGCGCTGGGCTACGGCGTGTTTTTTATTGTAGTTATGCTGGCCACGGTCCCGGCATTTCTGGTGACGTGGTTCGTACCCTTTACCTATGACGACAAACCAAACGACAATACATTATGAATAATCTGAAAATCACGGGCACGAATCTGCCCGATATGCCTTGGGAGGAGCGTCCCGCGGGCTCGAAAGAGGTGATGTGGCGCTATTCCGCCAATCCGATCATCGGGCGCGACGCGCTTCCGACCTCGAATTCGGTCTTCAATTCGGCGGTCGTACCGTTCCGGAAAGGCAAATACAACTATACGGGCGTCTTCCGCTGCGACGACACGAACCGCCGGATGCGCATCCATGCGGGTTTCTCGGTGGACGGCATCGCGTGGGACATCGAGGAGGCCGATTTCCGCCTGACGGGTGCCGACCCCGAAATCGCGGAGTGGGTCTACGGCTACGACCCGCGTGTTGCGAAGATCGATGACAAATACTACGTTACGTGGTGCAACGGCTACCACGGCCCGACGATCGGCATTGCGTGGACGGATGATTTCGAGACGTTCCACCAGTTGGAAAACGCCTTTATTCCGTTCAACCGCAACGGGGTGTTGTTCCCGCGCAAGATCGGCGGTAAGTTTGCGATGCTTTCGCGTCCGAGCGACAACGGGCATACGACTTTCGGGGACATCTTCTACTCGGAGTCTCCGGACATGGAGTTCTGGGGCCGCCACCGGCATGTAATGTCTCCGGCGGCCTTCGAGGTATCGGCATGGCAGTGCATGAAGATCGGTGCGGGTCCCGTGCCCATCGAAACGAGCGAAGGCTGGCTGCTGTTCTACCACGGAGTGCTCCGCTCGTGCAACGGCTATGTCTATGCCTTCGGCTCTGCGCTGCTGGACCTCGACCAGCCCTGGAAGGTCATCGCCCGCAGCGGTCCCTACCTGATCTCACCGCGGGAGATCTACGAACTGACTGGCGACGTTCCGAACGTTACGTTCCCGTGCGCGGCGCTGCACGACCCCGCGACGGGGCGCGTTGCGGTCTACTACGGATGTGCCGACACCGTGACGGGACTCGCTTTCGGCTATATTCCGGAAATTATCGAGTTCACGAAGAAAAACAACATCCTATGAGAAGCCTTACGCTGCTCGCGGCCCTGACGCTGTGTCTGGGAGCACGTGCGCAGGAGCCTGCGGCGTATGTGGACCCGTTTATCGGGACGACGAACTTCGGGACGACGAACCCGGGGGCTGTCACACCGCATGGGATGATGTCGGTGGTTCCGTTCAACGTCATGGGGTCCGCGAAGAACCTCTACGACAAGGACGCCCGCTGGTGGTCCACGCCCTACGAATACCATAACAAATTCTTCACGGGCTTTGCGCACGGTGCGCTGAGCGGCGTGGGATGTCCCGAAATGGGTTCGCTGCTGACCATGGCGACGACGGGTCCGCTGACAGTGGATTACAGGGAGTACGGCACGGCGTATAAGGACGAAACGGCTTCGCCGGGCTATTATGCCGCGACGCTAACGAAATACGGCATCTTTGCCGAAGCCACGGCCACGGCGCGTACCTCGGCGGAACGCTACACGTTCCCCGGAGGACAAGGGCATATTCTGTTAAATCTGGGTGAAGGCCTTACGAACGAGTCGGGTGCGACGGTGCGTCGCGTGAGCGCCACGGAGATCGAGGGACTGAAGCTGCTGGGGACATTCTGCTACAATCCGCAAAAGGTGTTTCCGGTCTATTTTGTCCTGCGCATTTCGAAGACGCCGACGGCTTCGGGCTACTGGAAGAAACAGCGCCCGATGACGGGCGTGGAGGCGGAGTGGACCCCGGACAACGGCAGGTATAAACTCTACACGGAATACGGCCGCGAGCTGTCGGGCGACGACGTGGGTTACTGGTTCTCTTTCGGCGACCTCCGTGCGGGCGAGCAGGTGGAGGTGCGGATGGGCATCTCGTATGTCTCGACGGAGAATGCGCGTCAGAACCTCGATGCCGAACAGCCTTCGGACGCGACGTTCGACGCCATCCGGGAACAGGCCCGCAGGAGCTGGAACGATGCGCTGGGACGCATTCGCGTCGAGGGCGGCACGGATGAACAGCAGACCGTGTTCTACACGGCGCTGTACCATGCGCTGCTTCACCCGAATCTGTTGAGCGACGTGAACGGCGAATATCCGTTGATGGAGCGGAGCGGGGAGACGGGCGTCACGGACGGGGAGCGTTATACGGTCTTCTCGCTGTGGGACACCTGCCGCAACGTGCACCAGCTGCTGACGCTGGTCTATCCTGAACGTCAGGCGGAAATGGTGCGCTCGATGGTGGGGATGTACGAAGAGTGGGGATGGCTTCCGAAATGGGAGCTTTACGGGCGCGAAACTTTCACGATGGAGGGCGACCCGTCGATCCCCGTAATCGTCGATACGTGGATGAAAGGCCTTCGGGATTTCGATGTCGCAAAGGCTTACGAGGCAATGCACAAGTCGGCAACGACACCCGGGGCGGAGAACCGCCTGCGCCCGGACATCGACCCCTACATCGAACGGGGTTACATTCCGCTGGGGTTTTATGCCAAAGATCTTGCGGGCGACACCTCCGTTTCACACGCTTTGGAATACTACATGGCCGACGCGGCCCTGTCGCTGTTGGCCGATTCGCTCGGACACAAAGACGACGCGGCGCTGTTCCGCGAACGCTCGCGGGGCTACCGGCACTACTACGACAAGGAGTTCGGGACGCTGCGCCCGCTCACTGCAGAGGGCACGTTCCTTGCGCCCTTCGACCCGAAGGCCGGAGCAGATTTCTCGGCCGCTCCGGGCTTCCACGAAGGGTCAGCCTGGAACTATACGTTCTATGTCCCACACGACGTGGAGGGACTCGTGCGGCTGATGGACGGCAAACGCAAATTCATCGATAAACTGCAAATGGTCTTCGACGAGGGATTGTACGACCCGGCGAACGAACCTGACATCGCCTATGCGTATCTTTTCAGCCGCTTCCGGGGTGAGGAGTGGCGTACGCAGTTCCAGACGCGGAGGCTGTTGGAGCGCCATTTCACGACCGCACCCGACGGCATCCCGGGCAACGACGACACGGGGACGATGTCGGCATGGGCGGTGTTCACGATGCTGGGCCTCTACCCCGATTGTCCGGGCGAGCCGTATTATACGCTGACGGCCCCGACCTTTGACAGGGCCGAAATCGACACCGGCTGCGGAACCCTTGTCATTGAAAAACACGGCGAGGGCTATGTCCGGCGGATGACGTTGGGGGATAAACCGCTGAAAAATTATCGTATCTTGCACGATGAATTGCTCAAAGGCGGTAAACTTACTTTTGAACTTCAAACTGCAAAATAGATGAAACTTTCCGGATTATTATTCGCCGCGGCTCTGCTGGGCGCCTGCACGCAATCTGCGGCTGGCGACGGCGACTTTACCCGTTTCGTGGACCCGAAGATCGGCACGGGCGGCCACGGACACGTCTTCGTGGGAGCCAACGTTCCCTTCGGACTGGTGCAGGTCGGCCCTACGAGCATCCCGCAGGCGTGGGACTGGACCTCGGGGTACCACGACAGCGATTCGACCGTTATCGGATTCTCGCACACACACCTTTCGGGCACGGGAATCGGCGACCTGTTCGACATTACCGTCATGCCCGTTGTGGGTGAGGTGACTTATGCCCGCGGCGAGGAAAAAGACCCCGCCTCGGGACTCTGGTCCTATGCCGACCGGACCAAAGAAATTGTGCGCCCGGGCTACTACTCGGTGCCGCTTGTGCGCTACGGTGTCACCGCCGAGATGACCGCCACGGAGCGTGTGGGATTCCATCGCTACACCTTCCCGGCGTCGGATGCCTCAGCCGTGGTCTTCGACCTGGAGAACGGCGGTTGCTGGGACAAAGCTACCGATACGGGCTTCCGCTTCTCGGACGACAGCACGTGCATCGCCGGATGGCGTTATTCGACGGGATGGGCCAAAGATCAGAAGGTCTATTTCATAGCCGAGTTTTCAAAACCCGCGAAGGGGATTTACTACCTGCAGCCGGGCGAACTGGACGATTCCAAAATGCCCCGGATCGCGGCCCGTTATGCACGTGTGGATTTCGACACGGCGGAGGGCGAACAGCTGCTCGTGAAAGTAGCCCTCTCGCCCGTAAGCGTCGAGGGTGCGAAGGCAAATCTCGCGGCAGAGCTTCCCGGATGGGATTTCGACGCTACGGTCGCGGCCGCAGACAAGGCGTGGAACGATGAATTGTCGAAGGTGAAGATCGAGACAGAGGATGAAACGTCGAAGCGCATCTTCTATACGGCGCTGTATCATACGATGGTGGCTCCGTCGCTCTTCTGCGATGTGAACGGTGATTACCGCGGAGCCGACGGCAAGGTGCATACCGCATCCGGATTCACGAACTATACGACCTTCTCGCTCTGGGACACCTACCGTGCGGCGATGCCGCTGATGACCGTTCTACATCCGGAGCGGATGCCCGACATTGTGCAGACGATGCTGGCGATCTCCGACGAGCAGGGACGCCTCCCGGTGTGGCACCTCTGGGGCAACGAGACCGACTGCATGGTGGGAAATCCGGGGATTCCCGTGGTGGCGGACGCCATTGTGAAGAACATTCCGGGCTTCGACCGCGAAAAGGCTTTCGAGGCGATTCGCAAAACAGCAATGGACGACGGACGCGGAGGGGACCTGCGCAAAAAGTACGGCTACATCCCGTGCGACCGGATGAACGAGGCCGTGGCATACGACATGGAGTACGCGTTGGCAGACGGCGCGGCGGCACGCGCCGCAGAGGCGCTGGGCAGGGAGGACGATGCGCGGTTCTTCGAAACTCGAAGCCACTCCTATCGCAACTATTTCGATCCGCAGACACGCTTCATGCGGGGCCGCGACTCGAAAGGAGGCTGGCGCACGCCCTTCAGCCCATTCGCCTCAACGCACCGCGCCGACGACTACTGCGAGGGCAACGCCTGGCAGTATACGTGGCTGGCGCCGCACGACGTCGGAGGACTCGTCGGATGCTTCGGAGGCAAAAAGGTCCTGCTGGAGAAACTGGACTCGCTCTTTACGGTAAGCTCTATTGTCGAGGGAGGCGAGACCTCGCCCGACATCTCGGGACTGATCGGACAGTATGCTCACGGCAACGAACCGAGTCACCACGTGCTCTACCTCTACACGATGCTGGGACAGCCGTGGAAGACAGCAGACAAAGTAAGGGAGGTGCTCACGACGCTCTACCACGACCGCCCCGACGGCTTGTCGGGCAACGAAGATGTGGGACAGATGTCGGCCTGGTATGTGCTCTCGTCACTGGGCATGTACGAGGTCGAACCTGCGGGCGGAAGATACTGGTTCGGATCGCCCCTGTTCGACAGGGTCGAAATCACCGTCCCGGGCGGGACCTTCACGATTGTCGCCGAGAACAACTCCGCCGAAAACAAGTATATTCAGCGGGTCTGGCTCAATGGACGGCACTACACGAAGCCCTACCTATGGCACAAAGATTTGATGGCCGGCGGGGAGCTTATCTTCCAAATGGGCGCCGAACACAAGGTCTGGTACTGCCCCGAGGAACCGGAGGTATATGCCGACCAGCGGCCTACTGAAGAAAAACGGCTGTTCAGGTCAGAGGCCGTCGAAGCCGAGATCGCCCGCGTGTGCGGCCTGCTGACCAATGAACGCCTCAGGTGGATGTTCGCCAACTGCTTCCCCAACACGCTCGACACCACCGTACACTACCGCGAAGACGAGGCCGGGAAGCCCGACACCTACATCTACACGGGCGACATTCCGGCCATGTGGCTCCGCGACTCGGGGGCGCAGGTATGGCCCTATGTGCAGTTGTGCGGCAGCGACCCGCAGTTGCAGCGGATGATCGCGGGGGTGATCCGGCGACAATTCAAACTGATCAACATCGACCCCTATGCCAACGCTTTCAACGTCGGCCCTACGGGAGTGCACAATAAGACGGATTTTCCGGAGGCGGACCCGATGGTCTTCGAACGCAAATGGGAGATCGACTCCCACTGCTACCCCATCCGTCTAGCCCATCACTATTGGACGACAACGGGCGATACATCGGTCTTCGACGCCGAATGGGTCGAGGCGATGCGCAATATCGTGAAGACGCTTCGCGAGCAGCAGATGAAGGAGGGTCCGGGCAGCTACACCTTCCTGCGCACGACCGACCGACAGCTGGACACGCGTTGCCATGTGGGGCACGGCAATCCCGTGAAACCCGTGGGGCTGATCGTCTCGGCGTTCCGGCCCTCGGACGACGCCACGACCTTCGGATTCCTTATCCCGTCGAACTTTATGGCCATCACGTCGCTACGCAAAGCCACGGAGATACTGACGGCGGTGAACGGCGAGCAGGAGCTGGCCGCGGAGTGCTCGCAGTTGGCCGACGAGGTGGCCGAGGCATTGCAGGAATACGCCGTAGTCGAGCATCCGGAGTTCGGGAAGATTTACGCCTTCGAGGTCGACGGATTCGGAGGCCGCTTCCTGATGGACGATGCCAATGTGCCGTCGCTGCTGGCGATGCCCTACCTGGGCGATGTGGAGCGCACGGACCCCATCTATGAGAACACGCGCCGATTCGTGTGGAGCACGGAGAATCCCTATTTCTGGCGCGGAGCTGCCGGAGAAGGCATCGGAGGCCCCCATATCGGCGTGGAGATGATTTGGCCCATGAGCATTATGATGCGGGCCTTCACCGCCACCGACGACGCCGAAATCCGAGACTGCATCTGTCAGCTTATCACCACCGACGCCGGAACGGGATTCATGCACGAAAGTTTTTCGCGACACGACGCCGCGGATTTCACCCGCGCGTGGTTCGCCTGGCAGAACACCCTCTTCGGAGAGCTGATTCTCAAGCTCGTGAACGACGGGAAAACAGACCTGCTGAACGCCATAAACTGACCGAAAAACACAGACTACAATGATAAAACCCCTTTCTTTTCTGTTACTTGCCGCCGCTCTGTGCGGCAGCTGCGGGAGCCGCACCGAACGCCCCGCGGCGACTTCCTGCGACGACCCTCAGCCGCGACCCTCGGAATATGTCTCGACGCTCGTGGGAACGCAGTCGGAATACCTGCTCTCGGCAGGCAACACCTACCCCGCCGTCGCCCTGCCGTGGGGCATGAATTTCTGGACGCCCCAGACGGGCAAGATGGGCGACGGATGGGCCTACACCTATGGCGCCCACACCATCCGGGGCCTGAAGCAGACCCATCAGCCTTCGCCGTGGATCAACGACTACGGGCAGTTCTCCATCATGCCCGTGCGCGGACGCGACAAGGTCGATGAGAACGCCCGCCAGAGCTGGTTCTCGCACCAGTCGGAGGAGGCACGCCCCTACTATTACGCGGTCTACCTGGCCGACCACGACATCAAGGCGGAGATCGCCCCGACGGAACGCGCCGCGATCATGCGTTTCACGTTCCCCGAATCGGACGAGTCGGGCGTGGTGATCGACGCTTTCGACCGCGGGTCGTACATCAAGGTCATGCCCGACAAACGGACCGTCGTGGGCTACACAACACGCAACAGCGGAGGGGTGCCCGACAATTTCAAAAACTGGTTCGTCGTGCGCTTCGACCGGAAAATCCGGGATTTCCAGATCTATGACGGTACGAAGCCCGTCGGAGGCGAACAGTTAGTCGGTGCCCACGCACTCGTGCGGGTAGGTTTCGAAACCCAACGCGGAGAGCAGGTGACGGCACGCGCGGCCTCGTCGTTCATCTCGCAGATGCAGGCCGTGCAAAACCTCGGGGAGCTGGGAAAAGACGATTTCGAGACGGTGAAAGCCCATGCGCAGGAACGCTGGGACGCATCGAGGTCGCAGGCGGAACCACGGACCAGTACCGCACATTCTATTCGTGCCTCTACCGTTCGACCTTATTTCCCCGCAAGTTCTACGAAATCGACAAAAACGGCAGCCCCGTCCATTACAGCCCCTACAACGGTGAGGTCCTGCCGGGTTATATGTACACCGACACGGGATTCTGGGACACCTTCCGCAGTCTGTTTCCGCTGCTCAATCTGGTCTATCCGTCGGTCAACGCCGAGATTCAGGCCGGGCTGGCAAACGCTTATCGCGAAAGCGGATTCCTGCCCGAATGGGCATCGCCCGGACACCGCGGATGCATGGTCGGAAACAACTCGGCGTCGGTCGTTTCGGACGCCATCCTGAAAGGAATCACGCCCGAAGAAGAGATCGAAACGCTCTATGAAGCGATGCTCGCGGGACGCGGCAAGGTGCACCCCACGGTAAGCTCCACGGGAAGGCTCGGACACGCGTATTACAACACGCTGGGTTACGTGCCCTGCGATGTCGGCATCAACGAAAATGCCGCACGAACGCTCGAATACGCCTACGACGACTGGTGCATCGCACAGGCAGCGAAGATGCTCGGCAAGAACGAAGATGTGAAACGGCTGGAAAAGGCCGCCGGAAATTACAAAAACCTCTTCGACCCCGAAACGCGCCTTATGCGCGGACGCAATGCCGACGGGACGTTCCAGGCGCCGTTCAGTCCCTACAAGTGGGGCGACGCATTCACCGAGGGCAACTCGTGGCACTACACCTGGTCGGTGTTCCACGATGTCGAAGGACTGATCGGCCTGATGGGAGGCCGCGAGGGATTCACGCAGATGCTCGATTCGGTATTCGTCGTCCCGCCCATTTACGACGACAGCTACTACGGATTCCGCATCCACGAAATCACCGAGATGCAGGTGGCCAATATGGGCAATTACGCCCACGGAAACCAGCCCGCACAGCACATAATCTACCTATACGACTATGCCGGACAGCCCCACAAGGCGCAATGGTGGACACGCGAGGTGATGGACCGGCTCTACTCCGCAAAGCCCGACGGATACTGCGGAGACGAGGACAACGGGCAGACATCGGCGTGGTATGTATTCTCGGCACTCGGGTTCTATCCCGTGTGCCCCGGTGCGGATGAATATGCCGTCGGGTCGCCGCTGTTCCGGAAGGCTGTCATTCATCTCGAAAACGGCAGGACCGTGGAGATCGATGCCCCCGAGAACAGCCCTGCAAACCGTTATGTCGCAAAAATGCGCCTCAACGGCAAAGTGTCAGACCGGCCGTTCCTAAACTATTCCGAGCTCCTGAAAGGTGCGAGGGTGCGGTTCGAAATGCAGCCGGAACCCGGGAAATAGCAGACCCGTAAATACACAAAAACACGGTCCGTAACCATAGTGGTTACGGACCGTGAACATTTTATCGGGGCCGGGGTTTAGAACCGCAGCCAGTCGGGATAGTAAAGCATATTGCCGTAACCGGGAAGACCTGCATTGCCATTCGGAGTATTTGTAGACCCGGCCATAACATTCGATTCTCCTACGGACCAAGAAATACGATTCCGCACGCCTCCTGAGCCTATCGAATATGAGGGCGGTAAAATTGCACCCACCAGATTAGAATACTGCCAAATCCCGGTTGTGACTTCTGCCGTTTCTATTTCCGGAAGCACCTCTGCGGTAACAATTCGCGGAATATCCAAATTCTCGTAAGTTTCTGCATAAAATTCGGATGCTTTATTGAGCTCATCAGCATTATAGTCTCTGTTACGGCTAAAAAACAGACCGTACCGGCTGCGGTCGAGACCGGCAATCGGCTTGCGGGCAGCCCCGTCAGCATAAGGATCGGTCATATCGGCAGTAATTCCCGTCCAGGCATAATCGAGATACTGTCCGGCCTCGATACCTGCCTGCGGCTGGTAGAGCGTGGCCGAAGGCTCGCCCACATCGGTCAGCGTAATGAGTTTATCGCTGCCCAAAGCCGTGCGCAGGTCGCGGATAAACTTGGCATACGAAGCAGGGTCGATGGCGGGCATTCCCTCACGACCATAACCCGAGGCTTCGTCGTAGAGATTCACCCCGTCGAGGTCATAGCGCACGACCATCTTCCGGATTTGCTCGACCAGCGAAGCCCGCTGCGCATCATCGAGGTTGCAGAACCCGATACCCATACCGCCGCCGCTGACGATCACCGACACCGTGATCCCGTCGTCCTGAATCGGAACCAAATATTTGGTATTATTGCGAAGCAGTTGTATCAGGTTGCCATCATAGGCCAGTTCGGGCATTTTTTCCTCTGCATTGTATTGAACGCTCGCGCCCCAGATCGCCACAGCATCGTTAGCCTCATAGGTTCGTCGGTCATTGATCCCCGCCGCTTGCTCACGGTGAGTACGGGACAAAGGTAATTCACGAACACAGCGCGGGTCGATCCATGACGGGTCGATCAGGACCGTAATGTAAGGCAAGCGGGGCTTTTCAATACAATCGGCAATATCCGTCTTTTTGCGATAATCGTCAAAAGTACGCATAGAAATCGGATCGTAACGGAGCTGATAATAGAACCGCTGAACCTCCGGGTTTCCATCATCGCCCGTGCAGGACGCTTCGAGAACCAAAAGATGCTGGCAATGCTCTTCGTTCGCTTTCGACAGATCGATCGACACGGGAATATTCAAACCGTAGCTTCCCGCAGGAATAACCTTTTCTCCCAAAGAAACAGAGACAGCCTCATCCGGAAGAAATGCACAAGTCATATTATATACCTTATCATCGAATTGATAGGTCGTATAGCTCCCGACATTAGAATTATAATGATACAACCAGTCGGCATCATCTGCAAATTTCGAAAAAGAGACAATTACATCCTTTGGAGCCTCTTTGGTCAATCCGAAAGTCAGCACATCTTCAAACTTTTCACCGGGTTTGACCACAATACAGATAAGCGTGTCGGTGGTCAACTGACTGTAAAATCCCGGTTTCACCTTGCCCACAGGGTCAAAGGCGGCTCCGGAACCGACCTCCATTTCGATGGGGTCGGCCGTGCAGGCGGCCAGCGATGCCGTCAGCAGTACGAACGCCGCCGCAGACCAGTTGTGCAATATTTTATTTAATCTTTTCATGTTTTCCTGCATTTAGGGTTACTCCTTATTCAGCTGCGGAACCTCGACCGAGGTATTCCATTTCAGCGGCTTGGCCGCAACGCCGTCGTTGCCGTGGCCCGTGACATCCTTCACCACATCGCCGTCCTCGGGGGTGTCGAATTTCCAGTAGCCCAGAAGGCCGTCGCTCTGCGGATCGACATCGTACATGTTGTCCCAAATCTCCTTCGCGGTGCGGACCTTCGACCAGACACGCGCTTCGGCGACATCGCCCTGCAAAGGTCGTTTGTCATCGTAGGAACGGCCGATAAAGAACTGGTAGGCTTCGGCCATCGAAGCGCTGCCCTCGGGGTCGGCATCGAACAGCGCCCGCATGGCGAGATTGACCGATTCGCCCGACCATTTGACCGTACCTTCACTCTGGAGCTGTCCGTTGACATAGATGCACATCGAACCGACCAGCGCGTCGTAGGTCATGGCCAGATGATACCACTCGCCCGTCTCGAGCGACTTGACATCGTCCGAATCGGGAAACTTGTTGCCTCCGGCCTGCACCTGAAGCTGCTGGCGCGGGAAACCCGTGTCGCCGAAGCGCAGCAGCAGGTATTGCTCGACACCCATCACCGAGGAGATCGAAGCCGCCTTGTCAAAGGAGCTGATCCGCACGATCATTTCATAGGTGACGGCCTTCAGCCCGTTGAAAAGGTCGCTCTGCGGACCCGCCTTGTCGAGCGTCGGGAAGGTGATCCAGTTGTCGGTGAGGCTGGCCGCGGTGGTCACGGCGCTGGTCTGCTTGACGAGGTACCACACCGTGGCGGAGCCGCCCAGCAGCGAAACGTCGCCGCTCGTGACGGAAACCGGAAGCAGATAGGTGACATCCAGCGGCAGTTCGGTCAGCCCCTTGAAATCGACGTCGGCTTCGGGCGAGGTGACATCCCCGGCGGCAATCGGAAGCGATGTGGCCGAAAGGTCGTAGTGCGCGGGGTCGAGCAGTTTGTAGTCGGTGCCGTGGCGGGCGTTGTAGAGGTCTACTTTCGAAACGTCGACGGCGAGGGACGCCGTAACGTCGTGACCCACAGGACCGCTCAGGACGGCGGAGAGTTTCCGCCGCTGGGTCTCGACCGTGCGCTTGAAGAAGACATTGACATCGGGACGCTCGGCAGCGGCGTCGAGGTAGAGCGCCGCATCGTTGGGCGTCTTTTCCTCGTATTCGTTGCGGTCGCAGGCCGTCAGAAGCGCTGCGAAACACGCGGTAAGTAACAGTATGCGTTTCATCTTTCGTCAGTTTTTAGGCGTAAGGTTCAGGCGGGCAATCAGTTCCCGCGTCCGCAGGTAATTCAGCCCGACGTGGTAATAGTCGCGACCGATGTCATAGAGGGCGATGCCGCCCAGCCCGTTGGAGGTGGTGATCTGCGTACCGAAGGTCATGGCGTCCTGCTTGCGGTTCCGGTAGTCGCGCAGTACGGCGCCCGGAGTCACCGCAAAAATCAGCTTGCCGGGAGCGAGTCCCGCAAGGGCCGCATTGTCCAGCAGCAAGTCCATGTCGCTCTGGTAGATGAGTTGCGCCGTGGGCAGCACCACCCGGTCGAAAGCGGCCAGATCGGCAGCGGCGAGTCCCGAAGGATCGCCCTCGTAGACCAGCAGTCCCGGTTTGCCGAGCGTCTGCAGCGTGGCGGAGAGGTTGTCGAAAGGCCGTTCGGCCAGCAGGGCAACGCCGTCGAAGCCGTGGCGGGAGACCGCCGAAGCCGCCAGCGAAGCATCATCGCCCGGACGAAGCGGATAGAGCACCCGCGTGCCGAGTTCGTGCATAAGCGGAAGGTCGGCGAGATCGGCCTCCGAAGGGGCGTTCTGCAGGCTCACGATGTCCACCGAATCGGGCAGTGAACGCAGGAAATCGCGCTCGGAGGTCGAAACGGCGGGGGCATTGAGCAAGCAGGCATAGACCAGCGTATGGTCGGTAGACTTGTAGGCCCGGACCGTCGCGGTGTAGGCCGCCCAGGCGGCGGGGTCCTTCGCATCGGGACGCAAGGCGTCGATGTCCACGCTCTCCGCCTCGGTCCAGTCGTCGCACGAGGAGAATGCGGCCGCAGCGCACAGCATCAGCATTCCCAATATGATTCGTTTCAATTTCATGGCGTTAGTTTTTAGATGTTGTCTTATCCCACCAGAGGTGCGTGCCCTGCGTGTCCGGTCCGCCCAGCATCTCGACGGCGGCGGCCACGTTCGCGGCATTCTCGGTGTACTCCTCGACCGGGTAGTTCAGGCGGCGCGGCCCGATAGCCGGGTCCACCGAACCGCCGCTCTTGTCATTGACAGCCGGGAAAAGAGCCGGGTAGCCCGTGCGGCGATGCTCGGCCCACGCCTCGGTGCCCAGCGGGAAAATGGCAATCCACTTCTGGGTGATGATGCGTTCGAGGTTGCGGTCGAAATTGCCGGTCTCCCACGGAATGGTGATCTTGCTGACGGCCGAACAGTTGTCCGAACCCACGTTGTCCTGGTAGTTCTCCGGAACGGCGTCCGCCTGGGCGAGGTAGTCCTCCGCGCCCTTGGCCCCGCGCTCCTCGAACGACAGCTTCACGGCCTGCTCGTAGAGCGATCCGGCCGCGGCGTCCGTGCCCCAGCGGAGTTCGTACTCGGCACGCAGGAAGGTGATCTCCGCGGCGTTCATCCACAGGTAGGGCGATTTCGAATCGATAATCATGTTCGAATAACCCGCCTTGACGGCGTCGGAATCCCCGGGATAGACACCGATACGGATTCCCGCGAAACCCTGCGTCGCCGTCTCGCCCTTGCCGACGGTCACTTTCGTGAACATCGTCTCGCGGCGGGGATCGTTATAACCGTTCATCACGCTGATCAGGTCGGCACCGATGCGGTGGTCGTTCCAGTTGGTCCAGCAGAGCGCCGAACGGTTCTCGGCCAGCGTCAGCTCGGCGTTGTCCTCGTTGCTCTCGATAACGCCGCTCCCGATGGCCTCGGCGGCCTTCGCCTTGGCAATCTCCGGCTCCACGTTCGAAAGGCGCATCGCCATGCGCAGTTTGAGCGAATTGGCGAATTTCACCCATTTCCCGACATTGCCGCCGTAAACGCCGTCGAACTTGCCGAAAGCCTCGGTCGAAAGCGTCGTATTGGCCTTCAGCACGGCAATGGCGGCGTCCAGCTCCTCGAACATCTTCATATAGACCTCCTTCTGGGTGTCGTAGCCCACGGAAAGCGACTCCTTTTTGTCTTCGACGACCTTCGAATAGGGAATCGGGCCGTAGGTGTCCGTCACGCGGTGCATGATCGCCACGCGCAGCAGGTCGGCAAGGGCCCGCATCACCGGATTGTCCGTGCCGTTCAGCACGCCCCGGTAGTAGGGATAGGTCTCCGAAATGACGTTCACGAACGGCCACTTGAGCCAGTCCACCGTGGGGTTGAACGTCGAGAATTTCTCGAACTTGCTGTCCGAGGTGAACTCCGTGTAGCCCGCATAGGAACCGCTGACCAGCAGTTCGTTGAACTGGTACATGTGTTCCTGCGCCGGGACGACCAGATTGATGAGGCCCTTCACGTTGGCGCCCGTCTTGTAATTTTCGCGCTGCATCTCCGCTTCCGTAACCTCGTTGGGGTTTCGGTTGATCTCCTCGAAATTACCCGTACAGCCGGCCGCAGCGAGCAGAACGGTAAAGACACCGGCGATCCAAGCGCTCCTATTGATATGTGATATGGTTTTCATAGCAGTCGTTTAGAAAGTCAGTTTTACATTGAATCCGATGTTGCGCAGCGACGGCATCATGAAATAGTCGATGCCCTGATAGAAATTGTCGGTGTAGGCCGTAGCCTCGGGATCGAACGGAGCCTTGCAGTAAAGCATCCAGAGGTTGCGCCCCACGAACGACACCTGAATCGAGCAGACATCGCGGAACCACCGCCGCGGCAGCGTGTAACCCAGCGACAGCTCCTGTAAACGCACGTTCGTCGCCGAATAGGTGTAGTACTGCGGCAGGCCCGTCTGGGCCGAAATGGTCTGGAACCATTTCTGGGCATCGACCGTCGAACGGCCGTTGACCACTACCCCGCCGGCATCGCGTGCGGCAGCCGAGGCTTCCGAAACGCCGAACTGGTCCATCCACGCCTGCGTCGCCGAATAGCAGACGCCGCCGATGCGGGCCGAAATGAGGAATCCGAGGTTGACGCCCTTCCACGAGAAATCGTTGCGCCAGGCCAGGTTGTAGTCGGGAAGCACCGAACCCAGGTAAATATCCGTCGTGAGGTTGTCCACGGTGGAGACATTGCCCTTGTCGTCGAGTTCGATGTAGCCCTTTTCGCTGTACTTGAGGCTCGAGTTGGTGTAGAGGTCGCCCATCGTGCCGCCCGGTTTGAGGAGGTACTTGGCGCGGCCCAGGCCCTTGATCTCCAGACGGTCTTTTGAAATCAGCTCGCCCGTCTCGGGATGCACGTAGTTGTGGACCAGCTCGATGATCCGGTTTTTGTTCCACGAGAAGGTGAAATTCGACGACCAGCCGAAATCCCGCCACTTGTTGTCATAGCCCAGCGTGGCCTCGACGCCCGTATTGCGCACGTGGCCCGTCTGGAGATAGATTGTCGAGTAACCCGACGACACCGAAATCTGCGGATCGAACGTCTGGTTGTAGGTGTCGGCCTTGTACCACGATGCCGAAAGGTTCAGGTGTTTCCACAACCGCAGGTCCACACCGAATTCCCAGGTTTTCGTGCGCTCGGGATGCAGCTCGCCGATCGGATAGTGCGTCTTGGGCTTCCAGGCGTGGGCCGTCTGGTCGTATTCGTAGGTCGGGACCGTCAGATGGCGCGGGAAAGGAATGCCCACCGAGGCGAACGAACCGCGCACCTTGAGATAAGAGATGGCTTCCGGCAGGTCGAACGTCGCGGACGGAATCCATGAAAGGCCCACCGACGGATAGAAGAACGACGATTCGGGCGAATTGGCCAGCTGCGAAGCCCAGTCGTTACGCCCCGTGACGGTCAGGTAGAGCATCTGCTTCCACCCCACCTCGACGCTGGCGAAAACGGACTGCGTCTGCTCGCGCCAGCCGTATTTCGAGGCACGGCGCTTTTCGATGTCCAGGTCGAACACCGAGAAGACGTTGGGGATGCCGCTCGTGGCGATGGGTCCCTGATAGGTCAGTTCGTCGGTCCGGGTGTCGTTGACCGAGGCGCCGACGTTGGCGTTGAGCGACCAGTCGTCGCCGAAAGTCTTGTTGATATTGAGCATGATGTCGCCGTAGACCTGCTTGTCGTAGCGGCGTGCTTCGGCGTAGAATCCCTGGTCGCTGCCCTCCAGCAGCGTCGGGTTCGACGAAGCGTAGAGTTTCTGCGTATAGAGGTTGTTGGCGTTGTCCACGCGCACGCGTCCGGAGACGTTCAGCCACGGCAGGATGTCATACGACAGCGAAGCCGACAGCATGTAACGGTTGCGCTCGTTGTTGCGCAGGTTGCGGTAGGCGATCCAGTAGGGATTCTGCATGCGCAGGTCGCCGCCCTCGCCATAGGGCCAATACTGTTCGTAGATGCCCCGGGCGGGGTTGTAACGTTCAAAATTCTCGGCCAGCGAGAAATCCTCGCCGCGCGGGAAGAGATAGGCAGAAACCAACGGGTTCGAATAGACGCCCTGGTTGGTCATGTTCTGGTCCTTCTGCACGATGTAGCTCGCACCGACATCCAGGCGGAGTTTGTCATTCAGAAAATAGGAGGTGTTGCGGAACGTAAAATTGTAACGGTCGTAGTAATTGTTGGGAACAATGCCCTCCGAATTGACCGTGGCGGCCGAAAAGAAGGTCTGGTTCTTGTCCGTGCCGCCCGAGAGCGTCACCGAGTTGGTCGAGACGTAGCCCGTCTGGAAGAAATCCTCGGGGGAGTAGCCGGTCTGCGCCGCGGGCAGGAGTTTGGGACCCCAGCTCTGGATCGGCGAACCGTCGCGCTTCCCGTTCAGGCCCGTGCCGTAGCGGTTCTGGAACTCCGGCATCACGAACGGCTTGAGAAACTCGTTGTTCGTCGAAAACGAGACGTTCAGTTTCCCGGCCTTGCCGCGTTTCGTGGTGATCATGATCGCGCCGTTGGCGGCGTTCGAACCGTAAAGCGCCGCAGCGGCTGCGCCGTTCAGCACCGAAATCGATTCGATGTCCTCGGAGTTCAGGTCGGCGATGGCTTCCGTCGAACCTTTCGAGTCGAACTCCGAACTGGTGCCGCGGGCACCGCCGTAGTTGTTCATCGGAATACCGTCGATCACATACAGGGCGTTGTTATTCTGCGAAATGGATTTCTGTCCCCGGAGGGTCACCTTCGCCGCGCCGCCGACACCCGACGACGAGCTGTTGATCTGGAGTCCCGCGACCTTGCCCGAAAGCGAGTTCATGAAATTCGCGTCCTTGACCATCGTGATGTCTTCGGCCTTGACCTCCGTGACGTTGTAGGAAAGGGCCTTCTCGGCGCGTTTGATACCCAGGGCCGTCACGACGACCGATTCTATCTCCGAGGCGGACTCTTTGAGTGTCACATCGAACGACGTGCGGCTGCCGACGGCCAGCGTCTGGGACTCATAGCCCAGGTAGCTGATTTCCAGCTGCGCCGCGGCCGGCGTGCCGACCAGCAGGGTAAAACGCCCTTCGGCATCGGTCGAAATACCGTTCGTCGTGCCTTTGACCATGACCGTGGCGCCGATGATCGGCTGTCCGGCGGCATCGCGGACCCGGCCCGTAACCTGAGCGGATTCGACTTCAGCACGTTTCGACAACAGGATCGTCGTGGTCGATTCGAGCAGGGAATAGGTGTAGGGGGTCTCTTTGAGCAGCGCGTCGAGCACGGTCCGGATGGAGGCCGATTTCACGGAGGCCGTCACACGGAACGCAATATCGACCTCGTGATTCGGCACGAAGCGATAGGGCGACTGCCGTTCGATTTCGCTCATCGCCTGCTCCAGGGGCGCGTCTTTCAAGGCCAGCGAAATCGGTTTCGTCTGAGCCCGGACGGCCGGAGCTGCACAACACAAAAAGAGAGTGAATGATAGCGCAATCAGGGTTTTGATTTGCGTAAACGCTTTTTTATGCATAAATTTGTCATTTAGGGTTTAGGTTGAGTCTAATTCTGCTTGAACCCCCGGCCTGCAGGATGTGCAACCATCCGTGCAGGCCTTTTTCATGGGGTTCGGCAATATCGTTTCAGGTTTCAAATAAGGCTTGGGCTACATCATAGGCAATCGGGGTTTTCGGGTTATCGGTTTTTGTTGTCATTGGCCGCGCACGACAATCGTCCGCGTGTCCGTATCGAAGGTATAGGTAATCGGATAGGCGTTCTGAAGGACCTTCATGGCGTTGTCGACGCCGTCCTTGACGCATATCTTACCCCATTTGAAGCGCGTGTCGGGCATCCGCACGCCGTCGAGCTCGATCCGCACGTCGAAAACCTTCCGGTAACGGGCGATCAGCTCCTCGAACGTATGTCCTTTGAGGTTGACGTATCCGTCCGTCCAGAGATAGTCGTCGGGATCGGCAATGGTCGAACGGACCAGGCGGTCGTTCTTCAGCATCACGGTTTCATCGGGGTGCAGTGTGACGGTCTCGTGCGTCGTCCGGTTCCGGATTTCGACGCGCCCACGGATCAGGGCCGTCTCGAAACTCCCCTCGGACTCGCTCGCCGAAACATTGAATTTCGTGCCCAGCACGCGGACATCGCAGGCGTAGGTCTCGACGACGAAAGGCTGCGTCTCATCGTGCGCGACGTCGAACATCGCCTCGCCCGAAATCCGCACCGTCCGCTGCCGGCCTGCGAAAACCGCCGGATATTCCAGCGTCGTGCGGGCATTGAGCCATACGGAGGTGCCGTCCGCAAGCGTCAGGCGCACCGGCCCGTCCTGCGCCGTAAGGGTCTGCATGGCCCCGCCTATCGACGTGCGAACGTGCTGTGCGGTGAAATAGGAGACGCCGGCCGCAAGGACCACCGCCGCAGCGGCCGCCGTACACCACCGCCGCAGCCTGATCGTGAGATTCCGTCGCCGGTCCTGTTCGTAGCAGGCGTCGATCGCCGGAGCGGCGAAAGCCAGGGTTTCCAGCTGCAGCCGGATTCGGTTCAGTTCCGCACGGTTTTCGGCAGAGGCTTCCAGCCACGCCGCAATCCGCTCCTCCTCCTGCGGAGAAGTCAGACATTTGAGGTACTTGTATAATAATTCTTTGTCCATAACTACTCAATAGACAGACGGGCGGAGCCGAATGGACAAAAAAATCGTAAAAAACTGCAAATAAATATTTTTAAAAAATCAGAGCCTCGGTTTACGGACCGGAAACCACAAAAAAACACCTGCCCGCAGGCAGGTGTATGACGGTTTTCGCGCTTCGGAAACCTCAATGTAGGAACAGCGTCACGAGGGCCGGGATGTAGTCTTTCAGCGCGACTTTCAGCAGCTGCTTCGCCGTGCGGATTTCATACTGCACCTGCCCTTCGGAGAGTTCGTAGAGTCGGGCGATCTCCCGGTAGGACATCTCCTCGTAGCGGTGCGCGATGAAGACCCGGCGCATGCGTTCGGGCATCCGGAGGATTTCGCGCTCGACGATCGCCCCGACCTCCGCCATGAGCAGCGACTGCGGTTCGTTCGCTTCGCACGACGCGATGCTCTGCACCGTCAGCCGGTAGGTCGTCGAATGGATGTCCTGCCGGGCCTGCGCGTGCTGGCGGGATGCCTCCAGCCAGTTCAGGCAGCGGTTCTTCACCGCCGTGAAGATATAGGCCGGAGCATGCTGGACCTCCGTCGCGGCCCGGTTTTCCCAGTAGGAGACGAAACTGTCGGTCACAATGTCCTCGGCGGCCATCCGGTCACGCACATAGGACATGGCGATTCCCACGAAATACGTTCTGTATTTCGCATATACCTCCTCGAATCCGCGGGGGGGGGAAATGGTTTCCGACGATTTGTCCATGACTGAAAGCAACGATCCGGCGTGCAGGCTGTTTCCGCCCCGCCCGGAGGACGGACGGAAACAGCCGCGCACAGGAAATCAGAAGAGGTGGAATGCGACGGTCAGCCCCGCCATCACGATCGAAACCATCGACATCAGTTTGATAAGGATATTGAGCGACGGACCCGAGGTGTCCTTGAAGGGGTCGCCCACGGTGTCACCCACAACCGTAGCCCGGTGGCAGTCGGAGCCTTTGCCGCCGTAGTGGCCCTCCTCGATCATCTTTTTGGCATTGTCCCAGGCTCCGCCGGCATTGGCCATGAAGACCGCCAGCACGAATCCCGAGCTCAGGCCGCCCACGAGCAGTCCCATGACACCCGCCACGCCGAAGATCAGTCCGACGGCGACCGGAACGATGATGGCCAGGAGGCTCGGGAACAGCATCTCACGCTGCGCACCGCGGGTCGAAATCTCGACGCAGCGGGCATAATCGGGAGTTCCCTCGCCCGTGAGGATGCCCTTGATCTCCCGGAACTGGCGGCGCACCTCGTTGACCATGCTCTGGGCCGCGCGGCCCACGGCATTCATCGTCAGACCGCAGAAGAGGAACGACATCATGGCGCCGATGAACATGCCGACCAACACCGTGGGATTCATCAGCGAAACGCGGTAATACTCCATGAAATCGAGAATCGAGGCGTCCTGAATGAACCGCATCGACCCATCGGACATTTCGAGCATCGTCACCCCGTTGTGCATCAGTCCGATGCGGATCTCCTCGACATACGAAGCCAGCAGCGCGAGGGCCGTCAGGGCCGCCGAACCGATGGCAAAGCCTATGCCCGTGGCGGCCGTGGTATTGCCCAGCGCGTCGAGGGCGTCGGTGCGTTTGCGGACCTCGGGGCCGAGGCCGCTCATCTCGGCATTGCCGCCCGCGTTGTCGGCGATAGGTCCGTAGGCGTCGGTGGCGAGGGTGATGCCCAGCGTCGAGAGCATGCCCACGGCGGCGATGCCGATGCCGTAGAGCCCCAGCGACATATTCTGCGGGGCCATCATGTTCTGCATATCGAAGCCGATGGCGCAGAGATAAGCCAGGATGATCGCCACGCCGATTGTCACGACGGGAATGGCCGTGGAAATCATGCCCGAGCCGATACCCGCGATGATGACCGTGGCGGGACCCGTCTGGGCGCTTCCGGCAATCTTCTGCGTCGGTTTGTAGGAGTGCGAGGTATAATATTCCGTGGCCTGACCGATGATGATGCCCGCCACGAGACCCGTGATGACCGAGAAGGACAACCCTACCCAGTTCTCGACGCCCAGCAGGTAGAGAATGCCGAAGGTGGCGACGGCGATCAGCAGCGAGCTGAAATTCACCCCCACGCCCAGCGAGCGCAGCAGTTCGCGCATCGTGGCCCCCTCCTTCGTGCGCACGAGGAAAATGCCGATGATCGACAGCAGGATGCCCACCGCAGCAATCAGCATCGGGGCCAACACGGCTTTCATCTGCAACGCCTCGGAACCGGCCGACGCGAAGGCCGCAGCGCCCAGCGCCGCCGTGGCCAGCACCGAACCGCAATAGCTTTCGTAGAGGTCGGCACCCATGCCGGCCACGTCGCCCACGTTGTCGCCCACGTTGTCGGCGATGGTCGCGGGGTTGCGCGGGTCGTCCTCGGGAATCCCCGCCTCGACCTTGCCCACCAGGTCTGCGCCCACATCGGCCGCCTTGGTGTAGATACCGCCGCCGACACGCGCGAACAGCGCCTGCGTCGAGGCACCCATCCCGAAGGTCAGCATCGTCGTGGTGATGACCACGAGTTTCTGCGGCCCTGCGGCATCGACAAAATAGGTCAGGATCACGTACCAGAACGAGATGTCGAGCAGACCGAGGCCCACGACCACCAGACCCATCACCGCGCCGCTGCGGAAAGCGACTTTCAGGCCGCGGTCCAGCGACTGCCGCGCAGCATTGGCCGTGCGGGCCGAAGCATAGGTGGCGGTCTTCATGCCGAAATAACCGGCCAGACCCGAGAAAAATCCGCCCGTGATGAAGGCGAAGGGCACCCAGCCGTTCTGCACCCCGGCGCCGTAGGCCAGGTAGGCGAAGAACAGCGCCAGCACGACGAAAACGATGCCGACGACCTTGTACTGCTGACGCAGGTAGGCCATGGCACCCTTGCGCACATGCCCGGCGATCTCACGCATGCGCTCCGTACCCTCGTCCTCGCGCTTCATCAGTCGGTAGAACACCCAGGCGAAGACCAAGGCGATGACCGACGCGGCAGGTACGATCCAAAAAATCGAAGGAATGTTCATATCATAGCAATTATTTAGGTTTACTGAAAAACAAATATACAAAAAAGCCAAACGTATGCAAACCCGGATTGCATGCGACTCGGTAAAACCTCCAAAATGTCGTTACGACACCAAAGATAAAAAAAATCGCGACTGAATGTTCCGAATCCGCCTAATTTTTAGGATTATCGAATCTTTGCGGTCGATAAAGAACACCCCGGACTGCTCGTTGCGGTGCAATCCGGGGTGTGAAACGGTTCTTCGGCAGGCAGGGTTCGTCAGACTCCCGAGCCGTCGGCCTGAAGCTGTTCGACCGTTACGGTCACTGTCGTGCGGATGCTCCGTGCAGGAATTTCCAGCACGTAACCGCGAATGGTTTCATCCCGCACCGGGGAGATTCGTTTCGTGCCGACACGGACCGCGCCTACGGAACGCACGGCCGGCAGTTCGATGCGGTAACTGCGTTGCTGAGGCTGTCCTTCATAGGAGCCTTTCGCTGCCGCAATGCCGATCGTCACCCGGCTGCCCTCGCGGCGGTAATTGAGGGCCGTTTTGGCATAACCGCCCCGGTCGCAGGCGTCGCTGATGCCGTCGTCCTCGTAAAGCGTATAGGTGTTGTCGGCTCCGTCCGCCCCCGGATAGCAGCGCAGCACCAGTTCGTCGAGCGGTTCGGTCGCGGGCCGCGGTGTATAGGGCTGCATGGGAATGATCCAGCCGCCGCGGGCGAAGAGCGGAAATTCGTCGAGCCCCTTTGCCACACCGGGTTTCTGACCGCCCGGATAGGCCTTGCTGCTGAACCAGTCGTACCACATGTCGCCCTCGGGAAACCAGACGGTCTGCGCGGCGATTTTGTTGTCGCCCTTGCCCGGGGTCGTGATAGGTGCCACGAGCAGCAGATCGCCGAAAAGGTATTGCTGCGGATTCTCATAGGCTTCGTCGGCCTCGGGATAGTCGATATACATCTGGCGGATAAGCGGCACCATCGTTTCATGCGTCTGCCGGACGCTTGTATAGATGTAGGGAAACAACCGGGACCGCAGATGGTAGGAAGCGCGGAGCGACCGCGTGGCCGCTTCGCCCTGCATCCAGGGACGGCGGTCGAGTTTCGGATCGCGCGTGCAGTGAATCTTCAGCGAGGCCGACAGGGCGCCGAACTGGCTCCAACGCGCATACAGCTCGGGGTATTCGGGGCCGGAACCGCCGTAGAAGCCGCCGATGTCGTGCGCCCAGTAGTAACAGCCCGCGTTGCTGCTGGTAGCCGTCAGTTCGACCTCGAACGCCAGCAGGTTCCAGTTGGCGAACGAGTCGCCCGAGAACTGGATGGGATAACGGTGATCGCCCCACCCCGCCCAACGGCTGTAACTGGCCCCGCGCAGGCCGTCGCGCTTCGAACGGTCGTAGTAGAGTTTGTTGATCCAGGCCAGCGACGAGGTCGTCGTACCCAGCACCCGGGGATAGGTCGAACTCTGCTGCCAGTCGAGCCACCAGAAATCGACGCCCATCCGTTCGCTGGGTTCATGCGTGTATTTGAAGAAATACTTCATGTAGGTCTTGTCGCCCAGGTCGAACATCACAACACTGTCGTTGATGATCGATTCGGGCTTTTCCCGGCGCATCTCCGCCAGAAAATCGGCATAACCGGCCTCGTGGGGACGGATACCGTCGTGCGGATGGTCGTTGATGGAGACCGACAGGCGCCGTTCGTGCATCTTCCGCATCAGGCCCTCGGGATCGGGGATATAGCGGGGATTCCACGTATAGCCGGTCCAGCCGCGCGAGAGGGAAGCTCCCGTCCCGACCGTCGCCTCCTTCTGCAGGTGCCAGCCCATGTCGAAGACGATATTGTCGATCGGAAAATCGTGTTCGTCGTAGTCGTCGATCAGTTGCAGGTATTCGTCGGCCGTGTAGTCCCACCAGCGGCAGTACCACATGCCGTGCATGTATTTGCGCGTCATGGGAACATGCCCGCTGACCGCACCCAGCGAGGCGAATGCGGCTTTGTAGTCCGTTCCGTACATGAAATAGTAACGGTCCGTGACGTGCGTGCGGTCGCGCAGCTTCAATCCGCCGTCGATGACCAGATCCTTGCCCGTGTCGTCGATCACATACCAGCCTTCGCGGCTCAGCAGGCCACTCTGCGTGGAGACACGGTCCTTCACCATGTCGAGCGTGGAGATGGCGCCGCCGAGGTTTTTGCCCGAATTGGCCCGGCCCTTGATTTCGGTCTCGGTTCCGTCGGCCTTTTTCAGATACAGGCCCATGTTATACCGGCCCACGGCCGGGTAGCCGTCGTCTTCGAACTGCATCCGGAAATAGTCGGTTTCGATCTGGTAGCGGTTCGGTCCGACCTTCGAAAACGTGAAATCCCGGCAAAGCACGCTCCTATCGCAGGCAAAGAGGGTCTGGTCATCGACGAAACGGCCCTGCATGGCGTATTCCATGCGGAACAGCGACGGCGTGATGACCGTGACGCGCGTATTGCCGACCACGATCGGGTTGGCGGCAGGCAGCTCCCCGGCCTGCACTCCGAGGTGCAGGCCGGCAAGAGCGGCTGTGAGAATCAGCAATCTGTTCATAAGTTCGAATTAAAAGGGATTTGCTACGGCTGGTAACTGCGACTGCGTATAATGTTTATTGGTAAAGGTCCAGTAGTTGTCCGGTTCGTCGACAGGCACCATCCAGATAGGGCCGTTTTTCGAATCCACCGCCGTACCGGACTGGGCGAACTCGTAATCCCGGGCGCCCCATTCCAGATAAAAATCGTGATCGCGGAAATAGGTGAACACCTGATCTATTGCAGCCTTGTTCTCCTCGCTGAGACCATTATACATCGCATTGGACACCCGTATATAGTCCTTGAAGCGGAACGTACCGTCGTCGTTGCGCTGGTATGAAATCTTGTTCGTGAATGATTTCAACGAATTTGCCGCGCCGGTACGGTAGTAGAACATGATCTCCAGGTACGCACCGCCGTCGGTCGTTTCCCGCACACGGTAAATGATTCCGTTCATGTGCGACGCTCCCGCTTCACAAGCCGTATCCCACCCGGCATATACCGCACGGAACGCGGGCGAAAGCAACCCTTCGGGAACATTCGCATTGGCGGCGCTCGTGACATCGTTCAGAATGATCTGCCAGCCGTTCATATAGGGGAGCTTCGCCCCTTCGCCCGCTTTGACGCGGATATGTGCATCGTAGAGGTCCCCGCGCGTGGTGATCTCCACCGGTTTGCTGTACGAGGTGCCGTACTGGTTGGTGACGTAGGCACGGACCCGGTAGGCCGTGGCGGTCTTCAGCCCGAAGAACAGCGGCATCTCATAGGCGGCGGGAACAAGCGCGTCCTTCGCGTCGTAGACCCTGTGGTCGTTCTCCACGGTCGGGTCCGCACCCGTTTCGCTCCAGCAGACGCCCGCTTCCAGAATTTCGGCGTCGAAGATACCGAGGTTCTCGATCGTGAACGACGGGGCCATCCAGCGGCTGCGGACATCCATCCCCGCCTCCAGCCGAACGCTGGCCCGCGAGGTGGCGACGTTGCTGATCTCCTTGCCCTCCTTGTTGCCGGCCCAGGCCCAGATAAAGCCTACGTTTCCGTCGGCCGGAATCTCGACCTCGTATTCACCGATGCCTGCCGTCGAAGCAGTGTATTCCGTTCCCTGCTCGTAACTGTCGGTATCGCCGACGCAAATGCCCCGGCTGGTCTCCAGCTCTTCGTCGGCGGCATCCTGCACGCCCGTCTTCGCACGAACGACGATCTTGTCGCCCCGGCGCTCGAAACCGACGATCGAAACCAGCGGTTTGTTGTACTGCCGGGTCCGGAACGAAGCCGCAGGGCTGTAATAAAGCCCCTCGTCGCTCCGCAGGTAGATGCGGACGAAATAGTCGGTCTTGTCCGTCAGGCCGGTCAGGTCGGCGGTCATCTGCCCCAGCCCGCCCTCGACGGGGACGACCGTGCATCGCTCGTCGTCGAGGGTCGGTTCGTCGGCGGTGCCGTAACAGAACCCCCGCTCGAGAATCTCCGAACCGCCGCTGGTGAAGACATAACCGTCGAGCGTCGCCGAGGTGTGCTCCACATTGCGGACCTCGCCGGCCAGCAGGTAGGGCTGCCCCTCTTCGAGCATGCGGAAGGTCTTGGTCTCGCCCTTCACGACCTGCCCGTTGACCCAGGCATAGACATAGCACGAATAGTCGCGTCCCGTTTCCAGGTCGGAAAGGGCCGCTTCGAACGTATCGCCGTCGTGCGGAGCTTTCACCGTGCGGAGCTGGTCGGGTGCGGCCGCGTCGAAATAACAAACCCCGCGTTCCGAACAGGCACCTTTGACATAACCGACGCACACGGCACTCTGGTAGCCGATCTCCTTGATGCGGGTCGTTTCCACGACATCGACGCCTTCGGTTTCGTCGTCGTTGCAGGCGGCAGCGAAGAGTGCGCAGGCCGCCAATGCGAGCAATGATAATCCGTATTTGAATCGTTTCATCGTAATTCTGTGTTAAGTGTTACTCTATGTTCCCGGCGGGTTTGGTGTAGACGGTGCCGTCCTGCCCGACGGCGTCGTAAGCCCCCGTATCGGCATTCCAGCGGAAAGAGGCGATCAGCACGTCGCCCACGCTGACCGGAGCGATCAGCCCGATGCGCGTCGGAACCCCGCTGCCGGAAGCCGCCGTCTCCAGTTCGATCCACATGTGTCCCTGAACGCGCTGCTCCGCGCCGGCCTCATCCTGCCACGTCAGGTCGACGAAGCGGTTGCGGTTGGCCGTTGCAGCGGCATGGAACGCCTCGAGGAACGAGACCGAAACCTCCCGTCCGCCGATTGAAAGCGTGCTCCCGGTATGCCCCTCGATACGGGTGTAGTCGTTCATCAGCGCATGCTCTGCGAAAACAGCGTCGGCTTCGTCCTTCGTGGCACGCCGCAGGTAGGCCGTGGTTTTATTGAGCGTTCCGCGCAGGGTGAAGACACCGCTGTCGAATGAGAGAATGCTGTATTCGAAATCGGAATAGAGGGCATAATGGGTCGGCACATCCATAACGCTGTACGTCGGGTCGCAGAGCATGTGGATGTAGTTGTAGGTGTTGAAGATCAGCGACGGCATGTGCAGCGCCTTGAGCTGGTAGGAGCTTTGCCGCGGAGCGGTCGTCGTGTCGGTGCCGTCCTTGACAGTATAATTGGCCGAAAGGTCGCTCAGCATGATGACCCGGTCGTTCTCGTCGAACGACAGATAGTGGCGAAAAACGCCGAAATTGGAATCGACGAGCAGAATCCAGCCGTTGGCGGCGCTCGTCAGCGCACGGGAATACTCGTCCAGCGCACGGGCGAGACGGATGTCCGTCGGTTCGTCGTAGGTCCGGTCTTCCTTCAGGTCGCAGGCGCCCAAAAGCCCGACGCAGGCAATCAGGGCGATGTATTTTATCGATCGTTTCATAGAAATTCTGCTGTTTAGTGGTTGTTTTTCGCGTCTTCGATGTCGGCGCGGATCTCCTCGATCGCCTCCTGCACGAGGGTGATAAGTCCCTTTTTCGAATGGGAATCGTAGAGTTCCACGTTCCACGTCGACTTGAGGTAGGTCTCGACCAGCGACTGCTTCGTCCGCAGGGCCGCTCCGGGATCGTAGCTCGTCTTCTGGTTCTCGGGCTTGGCATACCAGTCGCTCTCCTGGGTGATGAGGTCTTCGTACCACTCCCGTCCGTACATGCAGAGGAAAGCCAGCGTTTCGGCAAAATCCTCGCCCGGGGACTTGCAGGCGTAGTTGCTCACATAGCCGTTGTGACGGGCCTGAACGGTCGAAACCGAAGTCCACTTGGTCGTATAGCTCTCGGCGGTGACTTTCTCGAACTCCTCGGGATAGCGCTGCGCCTGCGAGATGGTGTGGGCAAACTCGTGGTGGCAGGTCTTCAGCATCGAGATCAGCACCTCGGGGTCCTTGGTGTAGTCGTTGGCCCGGAAGATAACCACTTTGCGGCCGCCCTCGGCCTCGCCGGTGACGATCGTCGAGCCGGTGTACTTGGCGCTGCCGACCAGCATGAATTTCTTGGGCGAGAGTTTGTAGACGAAGGCTTCGTTGTTCGTGCCCTCGGTCACCTTCTCATAGGGTTTGATCCAGCCTTTGACCACGGCGCTCATGATCGGACGCACGACCTCCTCCTTAACCGGAACGAGCGTGTAGGTGAGGTCGACCTCCGAACGGTCCCAGCGGTATTTCACCTCCATATTGTAAGGGCTGGTGATATTATCGTAAAGCCACCG
Source organism: Alistipes sp. Zagget8 (assembly GCA_001941065.1). Lineage (GTDB taxonomy): Bacteria > Bacteroidota > Bacteroidia > Bacteroidales > Rikenellaceae > Alistipes. The sequence goes on along the minus strand of MSHJ01000003.1, from coordinate 18,816 downwards.
GTCGAGTTCCGTCTGCGCCTCCGTGTCGCCGCCGAGACCCAGGATTTCGTATTGTTCGCCGATATTGTCCTCGCTGCACGCGGCCAGGAAGAGACCCGCGGCGAGTGTCAGAAACAGTTTTATCGTTTTCATCTCTTTCGTGTTTTATCAATTACCATTCGGGGGTGAGCAGACGCTCGCGCGGGTTGAGTTCCACGCCCGAGAGCACCGACTCCTCGGGGATTTGCAGCACCCAGCGGTCGTCGCCGGGCATGAGCCAGTTCGAAGGCCCCTGCTGGTCGAGCTGGGTCACGTGGTAAATCGGAATGCGGTAACGCCACATATCCCAGTAACGGATTCCCTCGAAAAGGAACTCGTTACGGCGGCAGTCGAGCAGGAAATGCAGCAGCGCCTGACGCTTCACATCCCACGACGAGGTGTCGTAAGCGTTGTATTTATTCATGAAATAATCCGGATTCTTGCTGCCTCCGTCGGCCAGCAACACCTCGTAAGGCGTTCCGTTCGCCGGCTTGTATTTGGCGTAAAAATCGTAGATGCGGTCCAGCGTGAGGCAGTGCTCCACCTCGTCGTAGGCATCCTTGGTAACATGGTCGAAGATGCGCGTGCGGCAGAAGATGTTCAGGTCGGCCACGGCTTCGTCTAACTGGCCGAGGTGGATGTATGCCTCGATCCGGTTGAAGAGCGCCTCCTCGGCGTGCAGCAGCATATAGATGGAGTAGTTGTTGCCGGTGGTGCTGTAAATGTTGTTCTTCGTGAACTGGTTTTCGTACTTGCCCACCCACGAGAAGGGTTTGTTATCCCCCGAGCACATATAGGCCCATTTGCCGCCGGTCGGATTGGCCGAATTGACGGTGTTGTTGGTGTCGGCGAGCGAGCAGGCGTAGCGCATCGTGCCGCAGCTGGCCACCGAGGAGATCATCTCGCAGAGCAGCAGGTTCGACTTGGTGGTCATACGCCAGTACCAGGGGCGAACGTCCTTGACACCGTTCTTCGCATAGTCGGTCGTCCAGGGCTGGAAATTGTCGAGCGCAAAGATGGCCGCGGGATCGGTGGCCGAGACGTTCCGGATGCCGGGCGCCACCTCTTTGATGTCCGTGGGTTTGGGGATGACCTTCGAGGCCTCCTCCACGACCTTCTCCCATTCGCCCCGGAAAGCGTAGTAACGCGAAGCGAACGTGTGGGCGGCGGCGTAGTTGAAATGATAGCGCGGCACGCGGTGCACGGCATCGCTTCCGAGGTGTTCGAGTCCGTAAGTCAGGTCCGTCCCGATGCGCTCGTAGGTCTTGGCGACGGTTTCCCGGTCGTACTGCTTGATGGAGACATCCTCCGACTCGTCGACATAGGGAACACCCGGATGCTCGTCATTCGCCTCCGGAGCCGTCGGGTCGTACATCTGCGCGAAAGTCGTGACAAGCAGGAAATGGGAGAACGCACGCGCCAGACGGGCCTCAGCAATGTAGGCTGCGGTGAGTTCGTCGTCGAACCGGGCACCGGCCTCGATGGCGGCGTTGGCGTGCGAAATGGCCCGGTAGCACTGCGACCAGAGGTAGTTGGGCGAATCCTGCGCCGTGGAGTTGGGTCCGCGCCAGAAGAAAGGATCGGTATTCGAGAGTTTCTCCTTGTTGCTCAGCTCGGAGTCGGTCACATAATCGACACGGGCGTTGAAGTTGATCGCATAGCAGGCTTTCGGATAGGCCGATGCGACGAGTTTGCCGACTTTTTCGGGGGTGTCGATCTCCGTGCGGTTGTCGGGTACGGTGTCGAGATAATCGTTACACGAGGCGCCGAGCAGCAATCCCCCGACAGCGAGCAGCCGATAGATATATTTTACGGTTTTCATGGTTCACAGGTTTTAGAAGCCGAGATTTAAAGCGAACGTAATTTGCCGGGGCAGCGGCGAGGCGACGCCTCCCGTATTGAAGAATTCGGGGTCCTGGCCGTTGAGCCGTTTGTCGGCATAGAGCAGGCAGACATTCGACATAGCTGCCGTGAGCGCTATTTTCTTGAAGACACGCGATCTCTTCATCCAGTCTTCGGGAAGCGTATAGGTGAGCGAAATTGTCTTCAGCCGGATGAATCCTCCGTCGACCGTGCGTTCGGTCGAGTAGTTGTAGGAACTGTACGGGTAATTGGCATTCTCGGCATTCTTGATCTGGAGTCCGGCGATGGCGCCGACCGAGGAGTTGCGCTCGTCGCCGGGCTGCACCCAGCGATCGAAGAACTTGTCGGGCATGGCGTCCAGGTCGCTGTACGTCATCTTGAACACCGGGTCGAGACGAATCTTGTTGCCGCCCTGGAACGTGAGGAAGACATTGAGCGAAAGATTCTTGTAGCGGAACGTGTTGGACCATCCGCCCGTGATCTTCGGATCGACCGGACCCTCGTATTTCAGGTATTGGGTGTCGGTGCTCTGGAAATAGACTTTGCTGCTCTGCTCCCCTTTCTCGTTGATGAAGGTCGGAATGCCCGTTTCGTGGTCGAGGCCCTTATAGACGATGGAGAAGAGGCTGCCCACGGGGTATCCCTCGATATTGCCGCCCGTCGACTTGATCAGGTTGTAGATGTTGGGCACGTGCTTGGCGTTGGTGATCTTGTTGGTCGAGAAGCCGAACGTGAAATTCGAATTCCACGAGAAATCCTTCATCCGGACGGGAGCGCCGCTCACGGTGATGTCGTAGCCGTGCGACTCCATGTCGGCATAGTTGGCCCGCTTGGTCATCTGCCCGCCGATGCCGGCCGTGGTGATCGAGCTGATCAGATCGAAGCTGTTGCGCCACCAGTAGTCGAACACGAAATTCAGGCGGTGTCTGAAGAGGCTGATGTCGGCGCCGACGTTGGTCTGGTAGGCTTTCTCCCAGGTCAGTTCGTTGTTGGCGAGCGACTCGAGCCGGATGACCGATTCGATCTCGCTGGACGAGGGACGCGTGGAGTTGTAGTTCCTGAAAATCGCCGCAGCGCTGGCCGAAGGGGGCATCGTGGCCGTCAGGCCGTAGCTGGCACGCAGCGACAGCTGGTCGATCCAGCGGGCTTTCTCCTTGAGGAACGGCTCGTTCATGATGTTCCACTTGCCGCCGAAGTTGTAGGTAGGCAGCCAGCGGGCCGAGGCATTGCGACCCAGGGCGTTCGAACCGTCGTAACGGACCGTGGCCGAAACGACGTAACGCGCGTCGTAGCTGTAATCGAAGTTGGCATAGAAGGCCGCAAAACGGTCGCGCGTGGTGCTCATCGCGTAATAGGGGAAATTACCCTCGATCATCCAGCGCATGATGTGCCAGTCGGTCGCCACGGTGCCGCCTTCGTCGTACTGGTAGCCGTAACCCGTGTTCGAATAGCGCTGGCGGTCGGCGTATTTGATCTGGACGCCGCCGATGGCGTTGAGCGTGTGTTTGCTTTCGTTGAAATTCGTCGTGTACTTGAGGCTGTTGCGCATGTCGTAACTGAGCAGCATATCCTCGGAGCGGTTGTAGAAACCGCCGTAGGGAAGCACGGAAATCTTCTCGGCACTGGGGTTGTCGGGGTCCTGCCACAGGAATTTGTTGGCCGCACGGATCGTCGACGTATAGTCGGCGCGGTAAGCCTCGGCCATGTTCGCGTGTTCGGTGATCTGGTGTTCGCGGTCCGACTTGGCGTAACGGCCTGCGGCGGTGAACTCCCAGCGAAGCCCCTTGCAGATCTGCGCCCCGAGGTCGAACTGCACCTTCAGGTCGGCGACCGTCAGGTCGATGTAGTTGTTCTCCAGTTCGGAGAGGATGTTGAAGGGCGCGAAATTGCGGGTGAAATACTCCCGGTTGCCGTTTTCGTCATAAGGCGTCAGCGCACGGCTCGTATTGAGCGCGAAGCTGAAGGGATTGATGTCGAAATCGCGGTCATAGTTGCCCGACACGACATTCGCATTGCGGGCCAGCGACCCCGGGGCACGCTGCTGGCGCAGCGAACCGGTCAGCTGGAATCCCAGGTCGAGCCAGCGGGCCACCTTGAAGTTATTGCGCAGATTGGCCGTATAGCGGTTGACCCGGTCGGCCACGGACCAGCCGTCGTCGTGGAGGAAGCTGACCGAAGCATAGGTGCGGGACTTGGCACCGCCGGCCGAAATGCTGAGGGCGTGTTCCTGCTGCAGGGAGTTGCGGAAAAGCACCTTGAACCAATCGGTATTGGCCCGGGCATAGCGCATCAGAAAGTCGCGCTTGGCTTCGGGGGTATTCTCCAGTTCGAACCGGCCCGTTTTTTCATTATAGGTGTTGATCTGTTTGTACATCTTTCCGTAGACACCCGAATTCGAAGCATTGACAATATCCGAATTCAGGTATCCCTTGCGCTCCAGTTCGGCGTATACCGACATCTGGTCGTAGGAGTTCATGATGTCGTAATTGGCATACGACGGGCGGAGCTGGATGGTGAAGGTGCCGTTGTAGTTCACCACGGGAGCCCCTTCGCGGCCTTTCTTGGTCGTGACGACCACCACGCCGTTCATGGCGCGGGCTCCGTAAAGGGCCGTCGCCGAGGCGTCTTTCAGGATGTCTATCGACTCGATGTCGCTGGCGCTGATGCCGGCTACGGCCGATCCCAGCAGGGTCGTGGGGTCGCCGCTGGTCAGATCGTCGTTCGAAACCGTCACGATGTCCTCCTGCACGACGCCGTCGATCACCCAGAGGGGCTTGTTTTCACCGTTGATCGACGTCACACCGCGCACTCGCACCTTGGGCGCCGCGCCGAACGTTCCCGAAACGTTCTGGATGGCCACACCGGCCGCCGCACCCTCGAGCATACGGCTGACATCGGTCACACCCTTTATATTCATGTCCTCGATCTTGAGTTTGGTGGCCGAACCCGTGAAGGTCGTCTTGCTGATGGTCTGGAAACCCGTGACCACCACGTTCTCGATCTGGGCGTTGTCCTCCTTCAGCGTGAACTGGAAAGAGGTGCGTTGTCCGATGACCTGCTCGGCGGGCTCCATACCCAGGAACTGCACCAGGAGGATGGATTTGGGCGTCACCTCGGCCGAAAACGAGAACTTTCCGGCAGCGTCGGTCTGGATGCCCTGCGCGGTGCCTTTCACGATGACCGAAGCGCCTGCGACCGGCTGCTTCTGTTCGTCGAAAACCTGCCCCGTGAGCTTGAGGGTTTTCGCAGTTTGTGCAGCGACGGTCCCCGGAAGACAGAGCACGACTGCCATTAAAAGCAAGGTGCCGCATAGGGTCCGCAGAAACCGTCCGCACTGCAAACAAGTAGAATTCTCCATGTTACTTGTCGTTTAAAGGTTAATTTTTGATTTAAGGTTGGTCCGATTGATTTTTCGGTATTACAAATAAAACCGCTTCCTGCCGGAATTCAGTTTCAATTAGTCCGTATATAGTATGATTTCTTCCAACAGCCCCGCGAAAAGGGTGAAATTCATCCGCATGAAATACGGAAGGGCGGATTCGGAAAGTTCGATTTTTTTGCTACCTTTGAAGAAGCGTACACCCACATGCAACTGAAATTTCTCATCATACTCGGCCTGTCTCTGGCAGCTCCGCTTTCGGGAGCGTGCCAGAATATCGTGCGCATCTCCTCCCGGGAAGGGATGTCCAACAGCTCGATACTCTCGGTGGCGCAGGATGCCGACGGATACATCTGGGCCGGGAGCTGCGAAGGGCTCAATCTGTGGGACGGAAAGCAGGTCCGCAATTACAAACTCTCGGGAAACCTGATCCACGAAATCATCCCGACCCGGGACGGGATGTTCTGGGTGCGCACCAATTACGGATTCGACTTGTTCGATCCCCGGGAAAAAATCAGCGAACGGCACGCCCGGTTCAACCGTCCCTACACCGTAACGGCCCGCAGCCGCGAGGAGGCCTTTCTGGTACACGAAGGGCGGCTATACGGCTACAATCCCATGGCGGCGGAGTTCGAACCGGTCGAAATGACGGGCCGTGAAATCACGCTGGACCGGAAAACACGGCTGTTCATCGACCGCCGCAGTTCGCTGTGGATCGTGCGCCCGGAGGGTTTATACCGTTACGAAATAAAGCGATCGGCAGAGGGGCGCTGTTCAGCGCACGAAGCCGAATTCATCCCTGTACACAAGGGCATCGTCTTTTCACGCGGTCTCGGCGAGTCCATCTGTTTCCTCGACCGAAACCGCGTCCTGTACCGCTTCGACCCCGAAACCGGAAGCCTTTCCATGCTCTTCGACCTGAAAGGCTTCGAAGGCTTCAATAACGACGGACTGACGGCCATCGAACGCGACGGGAACGACTGGCTGCTCGCATTCCGCAACGGACTCTGGCGGCTGAGTCCCCGCGGCCCGGCCGGAGGGGGGGGTATGAATCGCACCGGATTCCCGTGAATGGCAGCATCTTCTCGCTGCTGAAAGACCGGAATCAGGACATCGTGTGGATCGGCACCGACGGCAACGGGCTGCTGCGCCAGTATAACGAAGGGGTCCGGATCAACTCCGTGGTTTACGAATCGCTGCCCTATCCCCTGTCCAAGCCGATCAAGGCGCTCCATATCGACGACGGGGACGATCTGTGGATCGGAACCAAGAACGACGGCATCCTGCGCATCCGCGATTTCTACGACTGCGAGACCTACACCCGGAAAAATACGCTCAGCTATACCACTGCAAACTCGGCACTCCGGCACAATGCCGTCTATGCTTTCGCCCGCAGCAGCCGGAACGTGCTGTGGATCGCCACCGACGGCGGCATCAGCTATTATTCGTATGCCGCCGGACGGATCGTCCCGCTGACCGACCGGAACCAACTACAATCCGTGCATGCGCTTTACGAAGATGCCGAAGGCGTTCTGTGGGCGGCGACGGTCGGAAACGGCGTCTACCGGCTCCGCATCGCGGAGTCGGGCGGGACCCTGCGCGTCGCGGAGCTCCGGTCGCTGAACCTGGGCGAAGAGGCCCTGAAGATGAATTTCTTCTTCTCCATCAAGGAGACCGACGACGAGAGTCTCTGGTTCTGCAACCACGGATTCGGGGTATTCCGATACAACCGGAAAAACGACCGCGCCGAGGAGATCGCATTCGATCCGCAGCGCGGGCTTCCGGTTAACGACGTGACCGCCATGGCGGCCTGCTCCGACAACACGCTCTGGTTCGGAACGGGATACGGCATCACCTGCTACGACAACGCCGCCGGAAAGGAGAAGCCTACGCCCCGGTACGGGAACGAACTGCTGCGCTCCGGGGTGATCCACGGAATCATCGCCGACACGCTCGACAACCTGTGGGTAAGCACCAATGCCGGGATCGTCCGTTATACGCCCGCCACGAACCGCTCGGTATCCTACGACAGCTCCTACGGGCTGGATGTCGTGGAGTTCAGCGACGGCGCCGAATTCTACGACCGCCGCACGGGCCGCCTGCTCTTCGGGGGCAACAACGGATTCGTCGTCATATCGGGCACGCAGCATCCCGTTGCGGCCGAATCCTACAAACCGCCCATTTTGTTCCGCAGCCTGCTCATCGGCGGAAAGGAGTACAGCCTCGCCGGACTGATGCGGCAGGGCTGTCTGACACTCCCCCACCGGCAGGCGTCGTTCGCCCTGTCGCTCATAGCGCTCGACTACATCCACGGAGGCAATTATTCCTATCTCTACAATCTGGAAGACGACGAGCACGCATGGGTGGACAACTCGCGGAACTCCCAGCTCATCTTCGTCAACCTGCCGCCCGGAGTGCACACGCTGCGGGTACGCTACCGCAACGACACCACGAGCGAGCTGAGCCCCGTGAGCACGCTGAAAATCCGGATACGCCCGCCCGTCTACGCCTCGTGGTGGGCCGTTGCAATCTACCTCGCGGCCTTTGCAGGCTGTTCGCTGCTGCTGGTCCGCTACCTGCGCATCCGCCACAAGGTCCGCGAACAGCGCAAACACGCAATCTATGAGCGCCAGTACCACGACATACTTTACAAATCGCGGATCAACACCTTCACCAACCTGACGACCGACCTGGCGCTTCCGCTCACGCTCATCAACGGCCCGTGCCAGCAGATTCTGGACCACCGCACGACGGACGGAGTCGTGCGGCAATGGGCCGAACTCATCCGGGCGAATGCGTGCAAAATCAACGACCTGGTCTATCTGATCCACTCCCTGACGCGGGACCTCGATCAGGAATGCGACGACAAGGCCGAATGGGTCGATGTCTCCCGGCTGGCGGAAAATATCTCCCAGACATTCTTCGACCGGGCCGAAATCGCCGAAGTCGAATACCGGGTGTCCATCGCTCCGAAACTGCTGTTTCCGAGCGTCCCCCACCTGCTGACGACGATCATCAACCTGATGATCACCAACGCATTCGGACGCAGCGATCCGTTCCGGCACGGGAGTGTGTCGTTCTCAGCCGGCATGCAGGGCGACCGGCTCCGGCTGGCCGTCTCCGCACAGGGCCGGAAACTCGACCGGGACCAGCTGTTCCTGATCTCCGACCTGCACCGGTTCCTCGATTATCTCGGCAGCGACCGCCATGTCCGTCCCATCCGAAACGACATGGAACTGGCGATCTGCCACAATCTCGTCGCGAAACTGCACGGCGAATTCGACATCGGCGACGACGGGTCGGCGCTCGTGGTGTCGCTGCCGCAGCTGCCGATTACGCAGGCTGTACCGGACACCGTCCAGGAACCGTCGCCGGAAACGGCTCCTTTGCCGGACGAAACGCTGCGCCTCGACCAGCTGCTGCCTTCGATGCTTATTATCAGCGAGGACCGGGAGATGGAGACATTTATCGCCTCGCTGTTCAAAGAGGAATACGACGTGCACTTTTACCACGGTCCCGATTCACTGGACGAGGCGTCCTGGCGCATCGTGCTCTGCAACCCGATCGTACTCAACGACGGAATGCTCGGAATCATTCGCACCATCCGGCAGGCCAAACGGTTCAAGCTGGTTCCGGTCATCCTGCTGACGGCCACACCGCATCCGGAACTGAAACTCATGGAGTCGGGCGTGGATGTGGACCTGTGCCTGTCCCTGCCGTTCAATATCGGGCACCTGCGCAATGCCGTGAACCGGCAAATGCGACGTTACGATTCGTTCCGGGACATCGACGACTCCGTATATGGATCGTTCGACATGGTTCAGGGCCGGATGCTGCAGAAGGAGGACCGGGACTTTCTCAACAAAATGCTGGAGATCATCCAGCAGCATATTTTCAAGCCGGAACTCTCGACCCACTTTATCGCGGCGCAAATGGGAGTCAGCAAAACGACCTTCTACAACCGGATCGGGACCATAACCAGCCACTCGCCCGTTAGCATCATCAAGGAATTCCGGCTCGGGTATGCCGAACGCCTGCTGGTGCAGACCCGGCTTTCGATCGACGAGATCATCTACAAATCGGGATTTGTCAACCGCAGCACCTTTTTCCGGAATTTCTCGGCCCGCTACGGCTGCACCCCGAAAATATACAGGGAGCAAAAGATCGCCGAAATAAGGCTTGCCGCAAAGGCTGCCGAATAGGCCGATCGAACCATCACCGCACTCCGGGACTGCCGGGCGTCACCCGGCAACGGCGCAACGCCTGCGGATACCCGCAAATAAAAGAGAGGGAAACTCCGAATAAATCCGGGCTTTCCCTCTCCGTTATTTACACGCCTGCGGCGTTTTGCGGATCGTCGCTCTCGCTATGATCCGAAATTGTCGTAGAGAATATTCTCCGGCGGCACGCCGAGGTTGTCGAGCATCTTCACCACCGAGGCGATCATCATCGGAGGACCGCACATGAGGTAGATGCAGTCTTCGGGAGCCTGGTGGTTCTTCAGGTAATTCTCATACAGCACGTTGTGCACGAAGCCCGGCGTGTATTTCACTCCGGCGGCGTCCGCCTCGGGATCGGGACGGTCGAGGGCCAGGTTGAACTTGAAATTGGGGAAATCCTGCTCGATCTGGTGGAACTCGTCGAGGTAGGGAACCTCCTTCAGGGCACGCGCTCCGTACCAGAACGACACGGGACGGTTGGTCTTTTCGGTCTTGAACAGATGCATCAGGTGGCTGCGCATCGGAGCCATACCCGCGCCGCCGCCGATGAAGATCAGCTCCTGCGTGTCGGGCAGGTTGTCCGGCAGGAAGAACTCGCCGTAAGGACCCGAAATCGTGATCTTGTCACCCGGCTTGCGCGAGAAGACATACGACGAGCAGATACCCGGATTGACCTTCATGAAGCCGCCCGTAGCCTTGTCGAACGGAGGCGTGGCGATACGGATGTTGAGCATGATGATATTGCCCTCGGCCGGGTGGTTGGCCATCGAGTAGGCGCGGAACGTCGGTTCGGGATTGGTCGCGACGAGGTCCCACATCTTGAACTTGTCCCAGTCGCCGCGGTATTTCTCCTCTACATCCATGTCCGAGAACTTGATGGCGTCGTATTTCGGGATGTCGATCTGGATGTAACCGCCGCTGCGGAACTTGAGGTTCTCGCCCTCGGGCAGCTTCACGACGAACTCTTTGAGGAAGGTCGAGATATTGCGGTTCGAGACCACCGTGCACTCCCATTTCTTGACGCCCAGAACGGCTTCGGGCACCTTGATTTTGAGGTTCTCCTTCACCTTCACCTGACAGCCCAGACGCCAGTGGTCCTTGGCCATCTTGCGCGTGATGAAGCCCGTTTCGGTGGGCAGGATGTCGCCGCCGCCCTCGAGCACCTGGCACTTGCACATGCCGCACGAGCCGCCGCCGCCGCAGGCCGAAGGCAGGAACACCTTGTTGTTGGCCAACGTCGCGAGCAGCGTCGAGCCGCTCTCGGTCGTGATGACCTTCTCGCCGTTGTTGATGTCGATCGTCACGTCGCCCGAAGAGGTCAGTTTCGCCTTCGCATAGAGAAGCAGTGCGACCAGTACGAGCGTGATGGCCAAAAAGGCCGCGATCGCTATTAAAATCGTTGTAGTCATTTCTTCAGAATCTCTTTTTAAAGGTTAGAACTGGATGCCCGAGAAGATCATGAAGGCAATACCCATCAGTCCGGTAATGATAAAGGCGATGCCGGGGCCTTTCAGCGCCGCGGGAATGTGCGAATAGGTCGTCTTCTCGCGGATGGCGGCCATCATCACGATCGCCAGCCACCAGCCCAGACCCGAGCCCAGGCCGTAGACGATCGACTGCCAGAGCGAGGTGAGCTCGCCGCCGTCGACCTTCTGCTGCATGAAGAGCGAGCCGCCCATGATGGCACAGTTCACGGCGATCAGCGGCAGGAAGATACCCAGCTGGTTGTAGAGCGTCGGCGAGAATTTCTCGACGATCATCTCCACCAGCTGCACGAAGGCCGCGATGGTGGCGATGAAGACGATGAACGACAGGAAATTCAGGTCCACGCCTTCGACGAGCGCATTGGCCTTCAGCACGTATTCGTACAAGAGGTAGTTCAGCGGAACGGTCATCACCATTACGAACGTAACGGCGGCGCCCAGTCCGAGGGCCGTCTTCACGCTCTTCGACACGGCGATGTAGGAGCACATGCCGAAGAAGAAGGCGAAGACCATGTTGTCGATAAAGATCGACCGGATAAAGATATTCAATGATTCCATACGTTATCCTCCTATTTTTCCTGTAAGTCCTTGTTGCGCGAACGGTGCACCCAGATGATGCAGCCCACGATAATCAGCGCCATCGGCGGGAAGAGCATCAGTCCGCAGTTCGAATAGAAACCGCCTTCGGCCATGTACCAGCTTTCGGGAATGATACGGAAGCCCATCAGGCTGCCCGAACCGAACAATTCGCGGAAGAAGGCCACGATGACCAGAATCAGGCCGTAGCCCAGTCCGTTGCCGATACCGTCGAGGAACGACACCCAGGGCTTGTTGGCCAGCGCGAAGGCCTCGATGCGGCCCATGACGATACAGTTGGTGATGATGAGTCCGACGTAGACCGACAGCTGCTTGGAGACCTCGTAGACGAAGGCTTTGAGCACCTGGTCGACGAGAATCACCAGCGCGGCGATGACCACGAGCTGGACGATGATGCGGATGCGCGAGGGAACGCCGTTGCGCAGCAGCGACATCACGAGGTTTGCGAATCCCGTAACGACCGTCACGGAGAGTGCCATAACGATGGCGGGCTTGAGCTGTACGGTGACGGCCAGCGCCGAGCAAATACCGAGTATCTGCACGATAACGGGGTTGTTCGCCGAAAACGGGCCCGTCAGGAATTTCAGGTTCTTAGCCGAAAACAAAGGCTCTTTTTCCATCTTACTCATTGTTTTCTACATTTTCTTCGTTAGACACTTCGGCCGGAGCGGGAGCCGCAGCGTTGCGCTTGGCCTCCAGCAGGGGCAGGTAGTTTTCGATGCTGTTGTAGAGCATCGCCGTCACACCATCGGAGGTCTTCGTACCGCCCGAGATGGCGTCCACCTCGTGTGCGGGGTCCTTGGCGCCGCCCTTGCGGAGCTTCACCGAGACGAACTCGTCGCCCTCGAAAATCTTCTTGCCGACGAAATTCGTCTGGTATTTGGCCGTGGAGATTTCCGCGCCGAGGCCCGGAGTCTCGCCCTTGTGGGCCATGATGATACCGGCCACGGTATCCATGTCCTTGTCGAGCGCCACATAGCCCCAGATAGGTCCCCAGAGGCCCATACCCGTGACGGGAATGACCACGCGGCCGTCCTTGGCTTCGAAGAGCGGATATTTGCCGGCGGCGAAAGCACCCGGCAGGTCGTTCAGCAGTGCGAAGACATCCTCGCCGTCGATCCGTTTACCGTCTTCGCCGACCACATAAGCGTCGATCATGTCGTCGTATCGGATCGATTTGATAAGCTCCTCGGCCGGAACGCCCTGTTTCACGGCGTCGCCCGCGTAGAGCGAAAGCAGGATCGACTTTTTCTTCTCGTTGAGTTCGTTCTCGTACTGGCGCTTCTGGAGCCCCATAGCCGCCACGGCCAGCAGTACGGCCACGATGACGACCATCACCGTCGAGTACATAATAATATAGGCGTTGCCGTTCTTGTCGCTGAACAGGCCCTTCTTCTCCTGCTTCAGTTCGGTGAATTCCGACGCGGGAACTCCGCAGACAGGGCAGTTAGCGGGTGCGGCGTCACCTTCATGGATGTAGCCGCAGACATTGCATTTGAATTTTTTCGTTGCCATAACTTATCTCCCCTATTTTGCGAGTTTGACACGTTTGCGGCGGCGCGAAATGTTGGCTTCGACCACGTAGTAGTCCACCAGCGGCGCCAGCGCATTCATAAAGAGGATCGAAAGCATCATACCCTCGGGATAGGCCGGGTTCACCACGCGGATCAGCACCGCCAGCGCACCGGTCATCAGCCCCACGATGTACTTGCCGGCATTGGTCTGCGACGAGGTCACGGGGTCCGTGGCCATGAAGACCGCACCGAAGGCGAAGCCGCCGACAATCAGGTGCCACCAGGCGGGATATTCCGTCACGCCGAGCGCCTGGAACAGATAGCCCATCGCCAGTCCGCCGACGAACACCGAAACCATCGTGCGCCACGAGGCGATGCCCGTGAACAGGAGGATCGCGGCGCCGATCAGAATGGCCAGCGTCGAGGTCTCGGCGAACGATCCGGGAATGAAGCCCAGAAAAGCATCCAGCGGCGAGTAAGCCATTGCGCCGGTCGTCGAGAGCTGCTCGAGGGCCGTGGCGCCGGTAATGCCGTCGACATGGGCACCCATCATCGTCCAGTCGGAATACCAGACCGTCTCACCCGACATCGAGGGGGTGTAGGCGAAGAACGCGAAGGCACGCGCCAGCAGCGCGGGGTTGAAGACGTTCATACCCGTACCGCCGAAGACCTCCTTGCCGAAGACCACGGCGAAAGCCGTCGCCAGTCCCACCATCCAGAGCGGGGTGCTCACCGGCATGATCATCGGAATCAGCAGACCCGAGACGAGGAAACCCTCGTTGACCTCGTGGCCACGCGCCTGCGCGAATCCGAACTCGATGCCCAGACCTACGATATACGAGACGCAGACCATCGGCAGGATGCGGACCAGTCCGTAGAAGAAGGCCGTGAAGCCCTCCAGCCCGACCTGGATACCCGTGTTGTAGCAGCCGAAGAGGAATGCCGGCATAAGCGCCACGACGACTATAATCATCGTGCGTTTCATGTCGTTGCAGTCGCGGATGTGCGCACCTTTCCGGGTCGTGGTGTTAGGTACGAAGAGGAACGTTTCGAACGCATCGAACGTCGATTCCAGAAAGCCCAGTTTCCCGCCTTTCGAGAACGTGGGCTTGATATTGTCCATGAATTTACGAAGTCCCATCTTTAAGCCTCCCTGATCATTAAGTTAATACCGTCACGGATGATCTGCTGAATCTCGATTTTCGAGGGATCGACGAACTCGCACAGCGCGAAATCCTCCTCCGTGACCTCGTAGATGCCGAGGTTCTCCATCTTTTCGATGTCGCCCGCGAGGCAGGCCTTCAGGAGGTACATCGGATAGATGTCCATCGGCAGATACTGCTCGTAGAGTCCCGTCACGACGAACGGACGTTCGCCGCCGTTCATGTTGGTATCGAGGTCGTAAGCCTTTTTGGGACAGATCCACGAGAAATAGGCACGCGACACCGAGAACTTGTTGAAACGGGGCAGCGCCCAGCCCAGCAGCTCGTATTTGTCGCCCTCGGGGATGGCCGTCAGCTGATTGGCATAGAAGCCCATGAATCCGTCCTGCGCGGTTTTGGTGCCCGTGAGCACGTTGCCCGAGATGAAACGGACGCTGTCGCCCTCCTGCTGTTTCTTCACGTTGCCCTTGACCACGGAATCGACCTTCGCGCCGCCCACGATGCGGACGTACTGCGGTTTCTCGATCTCCGAGCCGGTCACAGCGACGATCTTCGTCATGTCGACACGGCCCTCGCCGAACAGGCGGCCGATGATGGCCAGGTCCTGCACGTTGACCGTCCACACGACCTCGCCCTTGTTCACCGGGTCGATGTGGTGAATCTGCACGCCGACGTTGCCGACGGGATGTTTGCCGGCGAAAGTGTGCAGTTCGGCGCCCTTGAGCGACGGCATCTGCCCTTCGGCCTTGGCACGAACCGAGAGGTGCACCTTGCCCGCCGTGAGTTTCTGCATCACCTCGATGCCCGTCTGGAGGTTCTTCTGTTCGGCCTTGAGGACGTAGTTGTAGTCCGGGGCCAGCGGTGCGGAGTCGAAGGCGGAGACAAAGACCGCTTTCGGCGTGTCGCTGGGATCGGCGATAATGCCGTAAGGACGCTGCACGATCATCGGCCAGAGGCCCGACCGGAGCAGCAGTTCGACGATCTGCTCGCGCGAAGCCGATTTCAGGTCGGGCTTTGCGAACTCCTCGTACTCCTGCTGGGCGTCGGGAGTCACCGTCACGTTGAGAATCTTGCGTTTCTCACCGCGGTTGACGGCGGCCACCGTGCCGCTGACGGGCGACGTGAAGAGGATACGCTCGTTGGCCTTGTTGAAGAACAACGGCGTGCCGGCCTTCACCCGGTCGCCCACCTTAACCAGCAGCTTGGGAGTCACACCCTCGAAATCGAGGGGCGAGAGGGCATACTCCGAAGCCTGCGGTGCATCCGCGAGCGACTCCTGGGGTTTGCCCACCAGATTGATGTCTAAACCCTTGCGTAGTGTAATGATTTTCGACATGGTTAAAATTTTGATTTGTTGTATGTGTTTGGAATTAGTTACTCCGCATTGTTAGCGTGCTAACACTTAAATCGCGTGCGAAAGTACAAAATTTTTCCGAAAAATCCCTATGCGCAAACCATTATTTCCTAAATAAACTTAACATTCGAACGGTCCGCTTTCGGGTCAAAATCCAACACTTTCGAATGCTTGCATTTCGAAATAATATCGGAAGCCGCCGAAACAAAAACAAACGCCGCACGGCGACGTCCGACAGTCGGGAAAAGCATGAAAAAATTGGCTCCAAATTCGCAATGCTCCCGTTAAATTCCTACATTTGTCGTCGCCATGCTTCCTTATGTCAACATACACACCCACCGCCCGACCGGCTCCGGAATCGAGCTCCGCACGGAGGGTGTACATCCGTGGAATGCTGATATGCAAGAGGTTGCAACGCTCGGCGAACGGCTCGGCAACACGCAGGCCGTCGGTGAAACGGGGCTCGATTTCGTACACGGACCCGCCCGGGAAACGCAGTTCGAGGCCCTGCGCACCCAGCTGCGGCTGGCCCGCGAACGAGGGCTTCCGGTGGTGCTCCACTGCGTGAAGGCCTTCGAACCCCTGATGCGCGAACTGGCGGAGTGCGAACCGCGGGCGGTGATCTTCCACGGCTTTATCGGCTCGCCCGAACAGGCCCGGCAGGCGCTGGCCAGGGGATACTGTCTCTCGTTCGGCGAACGGACCTTCGCATCGCCCAAAACCCTCGCCGCGCTGCGCGAAACGCCCCTGTCGCAGCTGTTTCTCGAAACCGACGACAGTCCCGTGCCGATCGCGGAGATTTACGCCCGGGCAGCCGAAGCGAAAGGCATTCCGGTGGAGGAACTGCAACTGGCGACGCTGGATAATTACAAAAGAATATTCGAAACGAACAATGGATAACTGGCTGGAACGAACCGAATTACTATTAGGACCCGAAAAGCTGGAGGTATTGAAAAACGCCCATGTGCTGGTGGTCGGACTGGGCGGCGTGGGAGCCTACGCCGCAGAGATGATCGCCCGGGCGGGCGTGGGCCGCATGACCATTGCCGACGCCGACACGGTGAACACCACGAATATCAACCGCCAGCTGGTGGCGCTGCATTCGACCGTCGGCCGTCAGAAGGCCGACGTGCTGGCCGAACGTCTGCGCGACATCAACCCCGGGATCGGACTCACGGTGGTGAACAAATATATCAGGGACGAGGAGACCTATATCTTATTGGACGCCGCGCGGTACGACTATGTGGTGGACGCCATCGACACCCTTTCGCCCAAACTGGCGCTGATAGCCGCCGCTCTGGAACGGGGTTTGCCGCTGGTGAGCTCGATGGGTGCCGGGGCCAAGACCGACCCCACGCGACTGGAAATCACCGACATCGCGAAGACCCACCACTGCCCGCTGGCCCACATGCTGCGCAAGCGGCTCCACAAGATCGGCATCCGACGGGGGTTCCGGGCCGTCTTTTCGCCCGAGCCGATGCGCGAGGGGGCGATGATCCTCTGCGAGGAGCAGAACAAGAAGTCGAACGTCGGGACCATCTCCTACATCCCGGCGCTGTTCGGCATCGGATGCGCCTCGGTGGTCGTCAGAGACTTAATCGACGAATTGGAGGGCTAAGGGCCCTCTTCCAGGGGCGGCGGACCGAATCCGCGTTCGGAAACCAGATCCGCGCTGCCAACGAAAACTTACAAAAACAAAGGATATGCAACCGAACATCGTATTTTTGGACGAATACTCGCTCGGAGGCGCCGATCTGACGGCCATCCGCGCATTGGGCAATTACACGGGTTATGAAACGACGGCCCGCGAAGAGACCGTGGAACGCTGCTGCGAAGCCGACGTAGTGATTACCAACAAAGTGGTTTTCCGCCGCGAGACGCTGCAACAGCTTCCCCGCCTGCGGCTGATCTGCGTGGCGGCGACGGGCATGAACCACATCGACCTCGACACGGCCGCCGACCAGGGCATTGCGGTAAAGAACGCCGTGGGTTACTCGACCCACGCCGTGACGGAAACCACCATCGGCGCGGCCATCGGACTGCTGCGGCAGGTGGTCTATTACGACCATTACGTCAAGACCGCATACGCAGGATCGCCCCTGCAATACCATTTCGGCCGCACGACCCACCAGCTCTACGGATCGAAATGGGGCATCGTCGGACTGGGCAACATCGGGCGCAATGTCGCCAAAGTCGCCGAAGCGCTGGGATGCGAGGTCGCCTACACCTCCGTGTCGGGCATCGTGCGCGAGGAGCCCTACCCCGCCCTGCCGCTCGACGAACTGCTGGCCGGGTCCGACGTGGTGTCGATCCACGCCCCGCTGACGGACCGCACGCGCGGACTGATCGGTGCGCGGGAACTGGCCCTGATGAAACCCTCGGCCATACTCATCAACGTCGCCCGCGGCAGTATCGTCGACGAAGCGGCGCTGGCCGCAGCCCTCGACGCCGGGAAGCTGGCCGGGGCGGGTCTCGACGTCTTCGCCCACGAGCCCCTCGAACCGGGCAATCCGCTGCTCACGGTCCGCGAGCCCGACCGTCTGCTGCTCTCGCCCCACAACGCCTGGTCGCCCGTGGAGGCAGTCGAAGTGCTGGTGGAGTGCATCGCACGCAACATCAAAGAGTTTTACAAAATAGACTGAAATGGAAACACCGTCCCTCACGGCCGATGAACGCCGCCAGCGGGTGTTCGAGTTCCTCGACGCCCGCGGCATCCGTTACACATGGTACGAACACCCCGAGGCCCCGACCATCGAAATCGCCCGCCAATGGTGGCGCGACGACGGGTCGAAGCACTGCAAGAACCTCTTTTTCCGCAACCACAAGGGCGACCGCCACTACCTCGTATGCTTCGATTCGGAGCAGTCGATGGCCATTCACGACCTCGAACATCGCCTGCGGCAGGGCAAGCTGTCGTTCGCCTCGGAACAGCGCATGGAACGCTGGCTGGGACTGCGTCCCGGCTCGGTGTCGCCTTTCGGACTGATCAACGACCCCGCGAACCACGTCCACCTGTTCCTCGACGCCAACCTGCGGCAGTTCCCCTCCTACTCGTTCCACCCCAACGACAACCGCGCAACGGTGGTCATCCCGCGCGAGGAGTTCCTGCGATACCTCGCCGCCGTCGGCAACTCCTACGAATTTATCGAGTTATACTGAATACGGCCTATCGAGAAAATTACATGCCTTTGACAAGGTGGAGTTGAACCCGGGCGAAGAGCGGT
>MSHJ01000002.1 GCA_001941065.1 Alistipes sp. Zagget8 | reverse complement strand
CGCTGCCGGCTGGCGGTCGTCGAGCCATTTCGGGGCCTTGAGATCAGGGACACGGTCGCCGAGCACGACGTTCTGGGCAGTGGCGCTGCCGGCTGGCGGTCGTCGAGCCATTTCGGGGCCTTGAGATCAGGGACACGGTCGCCGAGCACGACGTTCTGGGCAGTGGCGCTGCCGGCGGCCGATGCCAGTGCGAACGACAGAATGAGTAGCGCTTTCTTCATAGGAGAGGCTTGTTTTGTAATTCAAAGATACGAAAAAGAACGGACAACGTCAAAGCCAGACAGCAGGCGGCTCGGCAAAACGTCGCAGCTGACAAACGTGTCGTCACGACACCAAAGATAACGATTATTTGCCATATAGAACAATTTTTCAGAGATAAGTTATGAAAATAGGACTCGACACGGCTCCGGTTTCGGCCCGGGGCAGTTATTTCCAAGACCTTGCCGACGTGCTGGCGCACTATGCTCCGGAGCATGAGTATGTCGTTGATGCAAAGCACCGTGGACGCATTGACCTCTACCACGGCTTCAGGTCCTCGTTGCCGCTCTCCGTCCATTTGGGGCGCGTCCCGGCGGTGATGACCGTCCCCAACCTCAATTTCCTGCGTTATCCCCGGCTTTACCCCCTTTCCGAGCGGCTCATCGCCCTGCGGCTCTACCGCCGGGCCCTGCGGCAGGCGCACCGGGTCATCACCGTCAGCTCGCCGGCCCGTGAGGAACTGTCGGAACGCCTCAGCATCGACCCCGCGAAAATCGAGGTTCTGATGCCCCTTGCAGCCCGTGTGCCGCAGGAACCGCCACATCAAGCGGAACTTGAACACACGCGGCGTAAGTACGGTCTGCCTGAGCGTTTTATCCTGATGCTCGGAACCGTCGAACCGCGTCACAACCACGAGGCGGTGCTCGAGGCGCTGTCGGCGATGGAATCTGCGGCCGGGGTGGTCGTCTGCGGCCGCCGCACGGCTTATTCGGATTTCCTGCTGGGGTATGCCCGCGAACGCCATCTGGCGACGTGCGTGGATTTCATCTACGAACTGACTCCTGCGGACCTTCCGGCGTTGTTCCGGCTGGCGCGGGTCTTTGCCTACCTGCCCGATGCGGAGGCCGAGGCATCGATTGTCCCGGTGGTCGAGGCCCTGCGTGCGGGGCTTCCGATGGTGCTGAGCGACACGCCGGTCAACCGCGAAGCCGCCGGCAATGCCGCAGCTTATGTGAATCCCGGGGTGCCGGGCGAGGTCGTCGCGGCGTTGGAGAACGCCCTTTGCGACGAGTCGTGGCGGCAGACCATGCGCCAGCGCGAACGCCGCCGCGCGGAACTGTTCTCCGAATACGCCGTGGCCGAACGTCTCATGCAGATTTACACGTCGCTATAACCCGGCTAAGAGCTCGCCCACCTAAGAGGTGGGTTTTAGGGGGCGGACGGTTGGTCATAATGCTTTCCGTCCGGTTCTGCGCCCGCCCACCTAAGAGGTGGGTTTTAGGGGGCGAATGGTTGGTCATAATGCTTTTCGTCCGGTTCTGCGCCCGGGGTGAAATGGAATCCGGCCTCGGGAGATGCTCCCGGGCCGGATTCTTTCGTATGCGGAGGAAATTTAAAATTCGCCTCCGTCGTCGTAATCGTTGACCTCGCCGCTGCCGGCGAATCCGCGCTCGGCGGCAATCTCGTATACCGCTATTGCGGGGGGCTGGTATGTGTTGTCCTTGTCGTTCATGGCAGGGTTGATTTGGGAGGTTATTCCTCGATGAATGTAAAATTGCCTTCGGCCCAGTCCCGTTCATAGGTGGTGCGCGAGCCTGCCGGGATGTGGATCGTCGAACCGGAATTGAACATATTCGTGCCGTACGCGGTCGGAACGGGATTCAGCAGGCGGATGGTCGAGAACTGGCAGTCGACGAAAGCCATTTCGCCGATCGAGACGACGCTTTCGGGAATCGTAAGCGTACCGGTCAGTCCGGAACAGGCGAGAAACGCCCCGTTACCGATCGAGGTCACGCCGGGCGGAATCGTGAGGTCGCCCGTCAGGTTGGTGCAGACCGAGAAGGCTTCGTTGCCGATGGCCGTCAGGCTGTTCGGCAGGACGATGGTCTGGAGTTGAACGCCGTTCAGGGAACTTTCGGGAATCGTGTTGGCCGGGAAATAGCCGAAGCCGATGTCCTCCTGCTCGGCGATATTGGCTTCCGCGAGGTCCAGGTGTCGAAGGTGGGACATCGGGCCTATCGTGAAGAAATCCAATACGTTCATGGTCCCCGTGATTTCCAGCGACGGGGTTTGCCGGGCGTCGGCCCCGAAGTTGTTCGCCAGCGTGCCCGGTTCCTCGAGGTGGATGACCGGCTGTCCCTCGGATGCTTTCAGCACGAGTGTCGAGACGTATCTTTTGCCGCTTTCGAAAAGCACTCCGGCATTGCGGAATTCGTATTCATAGGGGATTTCCCCTTCGCGGGTCTTCACGACGATTCGCAGGTTGCGCGTGTCGGCGGCGGTCTGTTCGGGCGTGCGGCTCAGGTCGCAGGGCTGGATGGCCATGCGGGCGATAAAGACCGCTCCGGAGACCTCCGGAGCATCGGATGCCAGTGCGGGGTCGGACCGGAAATCTTCCGTGGCGGCGGTGGGGATTGCACGTGCCGTCTCGTCGCCCGTGACCGACAGCGTAATCGTCTGCGGCGCTCCGCCGGGCGTGAGCGTCAGGTAGCCCTCGTCCTGCGAGGTCAGTTTCACGTTCACCGAGGCGGATTCCCACGCCGGGGATTCGCCCGCTTTCAGGCTTTCCAGCGTGATGCTCTCCAGTATGGAATTGTTGGGGTTGCCGAAATCCGCGATGCGGAACTCGAGCAGCGGGTAAAGATGGGAGAATGAAAAATTGAAAAAGGCGGTTTCGCCTTCGGCCGGGGAGGTGACTGTCAGCGGGTGGGCGATCATCACGTTGGCCTTGCCCACATGGGCGCTTTCCGTTCCGGACTGCTCCTGCGACGAGATGTCGGGCAGCAGCAGGTGTCCGGTCATACCGTCCAGTTCGATGCCGGATGCGGCTCCTGCATAATAGGCGTAAAAAGTGTGTGTGGCTGCCGGGCTCTGCCAGCTCAGGCCGCCTTCGAAAAGGGCGGTGCGGCCGTCGTCGCCGATGCTTCCGGCCCGGATGGAGTAGGGGGCGTAGACCGGGCTTCCGGAGCCCTCAGGCAGCATGTAGACGTTGATCCGGTCGTCGGCGTGCCAGGTGACCGTGCGCCCGTCGGGGCCTAATTCGGTGCGGGTTATCGGGGATGCTCCGAAGACGATGCCGACTTTCGAAATCCCCCCCCCGGTTCTGTTTCCGGTAGCCGGCCGGCCGGGTCGGCCGAGCAGGAGGCCAGCGGCAGGGCGAAGCAGCACGCGGCCACGGCTGCGAACCGGGACAGCCGGGGCGGTCCGCTTCGCAGGGCGAAAAATTTTCTCATAGTTGTAAACATTTAAAAATGAATAATGCGTGTCATGGGTAAAGATAGCGTTTTATTCGTGAAAACCAAGCGGCGGGGTGTAAAAACGGTGTTTTTGTCCGGCATTTTGTTTCGAACCGCAACTGCCCGGGGGCGGCCGGAGTCCGAATCGCCTTTTCGGACACATCAGGCGAATTTCAAACCCAAAGTTATTGCCAAAAAAAGTCCGCCGAATTTTGGCGGTTCTGAAAGATTCGTCTATCTTTGTGTTCGCAAAATAACAACGAACGAAATTACACATAAATATTCACTAACTTAAATTTAATTGTTGCTATGAAAGTTTCTCATATCGAGCATCTTGGCATCGCCGTGAAGAGTCTCGACGAGGCAATTCCCTATTGGGAGAACGTATTGGGGCTGAAATGCTACGCCATCGAGGAGGTCCCCGACCAGAAGGTCCGCACGGCGTTCCTCATGCTGGGACAGACCAAGATCGAACTGCTGGAGCCCACCTCGGAGGAGTCCACGATCGCCAAGTTCATCGAGAACCGCGGTGTCGGCATTCACCACATGGCGCTGGCCTGTGAGAACATCGAGGAGCAGCTCGCCGATGCCGAAGCCAAGGGCATCCGCCTGATCGACAAGACCCCGCGCAAGGGCGCCGAAGGCATGACCATCGCCTTCCTGCACCCCAAATCGACCCAGGGAATTCTGACTGAACTCTGCGAAAACAAAAACAAATAGGATTATGAGCGAAATTCAGGATAAGATCAACCAACTGATCGAGAACCGCGAGACGGCCCGCATGGGCGGCGGACAGAAGGCGATCGACAAACAGCACGACAAGGGCAAGTACACGGCCCGCGAACGTATCCAGATGCTCCTCGACGAAGGCTCGTTCGAGGAGTTCGATATGTTTGTGACCCACCGCTGCTACGATTTCGGCATGGAGAAGAAGCACACCTTCGGCGACGGCGTGGTGACGGGTTACGGAACGATCGACGGACGTCTGGTCTATGTCTTCGCACAGGATTTCACCGTGACGGCCGGTTCGCTGTCGATGTCGATGTCCGACAAGATCTGTAAGGTCATGGACATGGCCCTGCGCAACGGCGCTCCCTGCATCGGCATGAACGACTCGGGCGGCGCACGTATCCAGGAGGGCGTCAACGCCCTGGCCGGATATGCCAACATCTTCCAGCGCAACGTGATGTCGTCGGGTGTCATCCCGCAGATTTCGGCCATCTTCGGCCCCTGCGCCGGCGGTGCGGTCTATTCGCCCGCGCTGACCGACTTCATCATCATGAAGAAGGAGACCTCGAACATGTTCCTCACGGGTCCGAAGGTCGTGAAGACCGTGACCGGCGAGGACGTGACGCAGGAGCAGCTCGGAGGCGCTACGATGCACACCACCAAGTCGGGCGTGGCGCAGTTCGCCGTCGACACCGAGGAGGAGGGCGTGGAGCTGATCAAGAAACTGATCTCCTACATGCCGCAGAACAATATGGAGGACGCTCCGCTGGCCGTCTGCACGGATAAAATCACCCGTCTGGAGGATTCGTTGAACGACATCATTCCCGACAGCGCCAACAAGCCCTACGACATGGGCGAGGTCATCCGCGCCATCGTCGACAACGGCGAGTACCTCGAATCGGCCGCAGGCTATGCCAAGAACATCATCACCTGCTTCGCCCGTTTCAACGGACAGTCGGTGGGCATCATCGCCAACCAGCCCAAGTTCATGGCCGGCGTGCTGGACATCAACGCCAGCCGCAAGGCCGCACGTTTCATCCGTTTCTGCGACGCCTTCAACATCGCGATCGTCACCCTCGTGGACGTTCCGGGCTTCCTGCCGGGCACGACGCAGGAGTACGGCGGCATGATCACCCACGGCGCGAAGCTGCTGTTCGCTTACTGCGAGGCCACGGTGCCGAAAGTCACCGTGACGCTGCGCAAGGCTTACGGAGGCGCCTATATCGTGATGTCGTCGAAGCACATCCGCGGCGACATCAACTACGCATGGCCGACGGCCGAGATCGCCGTGATGGGCGCCAGCGGCGCCGTCGAGGTGCTCTACGGCAAAGAGGTCGCAGCGATTGCCGATCCCGAGGAGAAAGCCAAGTTCGTGGCCGAGAAGGAGAAGGAGTACAACGACAAGTTCTCCAACCCCTACAACGCCGCTCGCTACGGCTATATCGACGACGTGATCGAGCCGCGCAACACGCGTTTCCGCGTGATCCGCGCCCTGCAGTCGCTGGCTACCAAGCGTCTGCAGAACCCGGCCAAGAAACATTCGAACATTCCCCTGTAAAGACTGAAAGCCTATGATACTGCAAGCAATGAGCTGGGGATGGTCGGAAATACTCTGGGTGTCGCTGATCGGTTTCAGCCTGGTGGTCGTCCTGCTGGTGGCGCTGATCTTCATCATGAAGGCCTTCGGCGCCTGCTTCCGGGTGCGTCCTTCCGTCGGCAAGAAGGTCGATGCTCCGCCGATGATCAGCCCCGAGGAGATCGCGGCCATCGCCACGGCGCTCAAAATCTACAAGGGCGCCCTGCACGACCGCGAATCCGAGGTGCTGACCATTCTCAACATCAAGCGGGCCTATTCGCCCTGGAATTCGAAAATTCACGGTTTAACCCAGCTTCCCGACCGGAAATAGACCTTTTCGTTGGAGCATGACAACCCAAAAAAGAAAATGAAAGATTACTCACTGAAAATTAACGGACATAATTATAACGTCCAGATCGACAACGTGAACGAGACCTCGACGGTGGCGCACGTCGTGGTGAACGGCGTGGATTACGAAGTCGAAATCGAAGGCGCCAAAACCACCACGGTCTCCAAGCCGCAGGTGGCTCCGGCCCCCAAATCGGCCAACAGCGCCATGATCACCCCCAGTTCGGCAACCCCTTCGCCGCGCATCGCCGCTGCCGCCCCTTCGTCGGGTTACAGCGTGAAATGCCCCCTGCCGGGCACCGTGCTGAGCGTGAAGGTCGCCGCCGGCGACACGATCGCCGCAGGGCAGACCCTCGTGGTGCTCGAAGCCATGAAGATGGAGAACAACATCGACGCGGACCGCGGTGGTGTTGTCAAGCAGGTCCTCGTGCAGCAGGGCGCTACGGTCATGGAAGGCGACGTTTTAATCGTAATCGAATAGGCTTATGTGGAGTGCATTGACTTCCAGTTCCAATTTCGTGCTGGAGAGTCTGGAAACCTTTGCCGAGTCGACCGGCGTAGCAGGGCTCTTCGCCAACATGGGATGGGGCAGCCTGATCATGATCTGCGTGGCCTTCTTCCTGCTGTATCTGGCCATCAAGCATAAGTTCGAACCGCTGCTGCTGCTGACCATTGCGTTCGGCATGCTGCTGACCAACCTTCCCGGAGCCAACCTCTACCACACCGAGCTGTTTGCCGGAGGCCATGTCCATTGGGACATCTTCGTGGCGAATGCCGGACTGTTGGACTACCTCTATCTGGGTGTGAAACTCGGCGTCTATCCCTGCCTGATTTTCGTGGGCGTGGGCGCCATGACCGATTTCGGTCCGCTGATCGCCAATCCCAAGAGCTTCCTGCTGGGCGCTGCTGCGCAGATCGGTATTTTCCTGACCTTCATCGGCGCCTATGCGCTCGGATTCTCGCCTGCCGAGGCCGGTTCGATCGGTATCATCGGCGGTGCGGACGGTCCTACGTCGATCTACCTCACGGCCATCCTGGCTCCCGAACTGCTCGGCCCGATTGCCGTGGCGGCCTACTCCTACATGGCCCTCGTGCCGGTTATCCAGCCGCCGATCATGCGGCTGCTGACCACGGAGAAGGAGCGTAAGATCAAGATGCGCCAGCTGCGTCCGGTGTCGAAGACCGAGAAGATTCTCTTCCCGCTGATCATCACCGTGATTATCGCGCTGTTGCTGCCGTCGGCCACGCCGCTCGTGGGCTGCCTGATGCTGGGCAACCTGATGAAGGAGTGCGGGGTGGTGGACCGTCTGTCGAAGACCGTGCAGAACGAACTGATGAATATCGTCGTGATCTTCCTGGGTCTCACGGTGGGCGCTACGGCCACGGCCGAGGCGTTCCTCAATCCCCGGACGCTGTTCATCCTCGTGCTGGGCGTGATCGCCTTTGCGATGGGAACCGCCGGCGGCGTACTGCTGGCCAAGGTGATGAACTGCTTCTCGAAAGAGGGCAACAAGATCAATCCGCTGATCGGTTCGGCCGGTGTTTCGGCTGTGCCGATGGCCGCCCGCGTGTCGCAGACCGAGGGCCAGAAGGCCGATCCTTCGAATTTCCTGCTGATGCACGCCATGGGGCCCAACGTGGCCGGCGTGGTCGGTTCGGCGGTTGCCGCGGGTATCCTGCTCTCGTTCCTCGGATAAAAGAGACTTATTTTTGCAAAAAGCCGGATTTATTCCGGCTTTTTTTGTTTTCAGGGGAATAATTTATTAATTTTATAATGGTCTCTATGCACGCCAAACAGGGCCGGGGCAGAGCATTAAATTGTTGAAATTATGAAATGGTTGATTCGGATACTATTTGTTCTGGCAATGTTTCCATTGATGGCAATTACCTGCACCAAAGATGAAAACGAAAATTGTCATCAGCATATCGATATGACCAATAATTCTACTGCGGACATTATTGTAGTCGAATATAAACATATCCGGGAAATGCCGATTACGGATGCGACTCTTACTCTCGAACGGTATAAGCGGATTAAGAATGATGACAGATGGAGTTATTATATAAAGCCGGGTCAAACATCCACCGTTTTTGATGTATTGAATAGTTCTACGTGTCTGGAGTACTACTTGGAGTCCGCTGACATCATCTTTTTCATTTTAGATCCTCTGATAGTTGCAGAAAGTACGCCTGAAGAGTTGGTGGATGGGCGCGCAATCCTCCGAAAATTCTACTATACGCTGGAGGATATAAAGGAGACGGGCGACACCCTGATATTTGAATAACGTTCCTGTCTGTTTGTAGGAAAGAGGCAGCTGGGCAGCGGCCGGGTGCTGTGCTTTGAATCGACCGATTCTGACGATTCGGGCTCCGGGATTCTCCGGGGCCCTGTTTTTTTGCGCCGTAAATTGGCGGTGGCGGCTTTTTTTGCTATATTTACACACATGTATCACTAAACCTCTTTTGCGATGAAAAGGCTCATCCTGCTGATAGCGGGCTTTGTGTCGCTCCATGCGGCGGCTGCCGAATCTCCGGCAGCGCCGGCGCCGGAGGGTCTGCCGCTGATCGACACCCTCTCCAATGAACCTTACCTGCTGGCCGATCCGATGCCCTCGTTCAATGGCGGCGGAACGCTCGATTTTTGCCGCTGGGTGCAGGAGCGGCTGCGCTATCCCCTCGAAGCGGTCATTTACGGCATCGAGGGACATGTCGCGGTCAGCTTCGTCGTCGAGGCCGACGGCAGGGTCTCGAACGCCGAGGTGCTGACGTCGCCCGATCCGTCGCTCTCCGAGGCGGCGTTGCTCGTCGTGCGCCGGTCGCCCCGCTGGGAGCCCGGAAAGCTGAACGGTCAGCCCGTGCGGGTGCGGCTTTCCATCCCGATCGATTTCAACCTCCAGCTGCCGGGGACGGAGCCTCGCATCGACGCGCTGCTGCCGAAATTCCAGGGCGGGGGACTGATCGATTTCAAACACTGGGTGCTCCGGAATGTCGAATTCTCCGACAAAATCTTCTATCCCGGTGACGAAGGGTGGGTCGAGGTGTCGTTCTCGGTGAACGGGAAAGGCAAGGTGCGCGGAGTGGAGGCGACCCGTTTCAGCGACGAGGATTTTGCCTATCAGATTCAGCGCACCATTGCGTCGTCTCCCTTGTGGACCCCGGCGGAGACCGACGACAAGAGGCGCGACGTTGCGTTTAAACTGCGTTTCGACCTGCTGTTGCAGCACGGCCCCAAGGGGCTTTATTCCGAGGACAAGACGGCCTACACCGAAGCCGACAGCCTGCCGCGGTTCTGCGGCGGTACGCCCGGGGTGTTCCGGGAGTGGGTGTTCCGGCAGGTGGACAGTCTGCTGGACCCCGGCGCCGCCGTTCCCAAAGTGCGGGTCAACGTGCGGTTCATCATCGAACCCGACGGGACGATGAGCGGCATCAAGGTGAGCGCCCCGAAGGAGCAGTCGGGATTTGCCAAGCTGGTCCGGCTGGCCGTCGATAAAACCCCGCTGTGGACTCCGGCCGTGGCGGGCGGTGAAAAGGTCCGCTTCCGGATTTCGCAGATGCTGGCTTTCGGACAGGAAGGGGAGCTTCAGGAAAATCCCGATTCGCTCGACGTGATACCCCAATTTCAGGGAGGCAGTCTGCCGGAGTTCCGCCGGTGGATCGCGCAGACGGTGAAATTTCCGGCCGAAGCCCTCGAGGCGGGCATTCAGGGCCGTGTGGTGGCTTCGTTCGTCGTCGAGGCCGACGGCACGGTGTCGTCGGTGCGGATCATTCAGTCGCCGGACCCGATCCTCTCACGGGAGGTGGTGCGGGTGCTGGCCGAGTCGCCCAAATGGACGCCCGGCAGCAAGGGCGGCGAACCCGTGCGGGTGAAATACACGCTTCCGGTCGATTTCCGGGCTCCGGTGAAGCCGGCGGGGGAGCGGAAAATGGAGTTCGACCCGTCGTCGGGCCGCTATAGAGTCCGGCCCTGACCGTATTTTTGGACGCATACGAATGCCGCAACTCCCCTGAATACGGGGCGGTTGCGGCTTTTTTTCGGCCGTTTTCGATTTTGGTTTTCATTTGGTTTTGCAGTTCGAAAACTTTTGCGTACCTTTGCGCACCCGCAAAGTGCGGGAAACGGATTACAATAAGTTAAATTAAACGTAAACAAAAAGTGGATTCATTAAGCTACAAGACTATCTCGGCCAATGCATCGACGGTAACCAAGGAGTGGGTTGTCATCGACGCTACGAACGAGGTATTGGGACGTCTTGCATCGCAGATCGCGAAGATCCTTCGAGGCAAGAACAAGCCCAGCTACACGCCCCACGTCGACTGCGGTGACTACGTCATCGTCATCAACGCGGAGAAGGTGAAGCTCACGGGCAACAAAATGACCGACAAGGTCTACACGCGTCACACCGGGTACCCCGGCGGTCAGCGTTTCGCTACCCCTGCCGACTACCTGGCAAAGAAACCGACCTTCCTCATCGAGAAGGCCGTCAAAGGCATGCTGCCCAAAACACGTCTGGGCGACAAGCTGCTCATGAACCTGAAGGTCTATGCCGGCGAGGAGCATCCCCATGCCGCACAGAGCCCGAAGACCATTAAATTAAACGAGATTAAGTAAGAGTTATGGAAGTTGTAAACACCGTAGGTCGTCGTAAGGCCGCTGTGGCTCGCGTATACGTGAAGCCGGGCAAGGGTCAGATTACAATCAACCGCAAAGCGCTTGAAGTTTACTTCCCGCTCGAAATTCTCCAGTATCAGGTGAAGCAGCCCCTGCTGGCTACCAACACCATGGAGAATTACGACATCGTCATCAACCTCGATGGCGGTGGTATCACGGGACAGGCTTCGGCCGCTCGTCTGGGCATCGCACGTGCACTGTGCGAGATCGACGCCGAGATGCGTCCGGTACTGAAGAAAGCCGGATTCCTCACGCGCGATCCCCGCGAGGTTGAGCGTAAGAAGCCCGGTCAGCCCGGAGCACGTCGCAAGTTCCAGTTCAGCAAGCGTTAATACGCACGACCGGAATTTCGGCAACGCACGGCGACGGTTTTCAAACCTTTCGGATTACCTATATATATTACGGTACTACCTCGAGGTTGCCGCGCCGCGGAAAACTCAGGGGACCGGCAAGGCCGCTACCCGCCTGAGTTGATGAAAAGAGAATTAAAATTAAACCAACGAATTGAATTAAAATGTCACGTACAGATTTTAATACATTACTGGAAGCCGGTGCGCATTTCGGTCACCTGAAGCGCAAATGGAACCCTAAAATGGCTCCTTACATCTTCATGGAGAAGAACGGCATCCATATCATCGACCTGCACAAAACCGTGCTCAAGATCGATGAGGCTGCTGCGGCCATCAAGCAGATCGCCAAGAGCGGTCGTCGCGTGCTGTTCGTAGCCACCAAAAAACAAGCCAAGGACGTTGTTGCCGAAAAGGTGGCAGCCGTAGGTATGCCTTACGTCACCGAGCGTTGGGCTGGCGGCATGCTGACAAACTTTCCCACCATACGTAAAGCCGTCAAGAAAATGGCCACCATCGACAAGATGACCGTGGACGGCACGTTCGATAATTTCTCCAAGCGCGAGAAACTCCAGATCTCCCGCCAGCGTGCGAAGCTGGAGAAGAACCTCGGCTCGATTGCCGACCTGACGCGTCTTCCGGCCGCCCTGTTCGTCGTCGACGTACAGAAGGAATCCAACGCCGTGAAGGAGGCCAAGCGCCTCAGCATCCCCGTATTTGCAATGGTAGACACTTGTTGTGATCCGACCGACATTGATTACGTTATCCCTGCAAATGACGATGCTACGAAATCGATCGCCGTGGTTCTCGAAGCCATGTGCGCCGCTATCGCCGAGGGCTCCGAGGAGCGCAAACTCGAGAAGGAGAAGGAAGCACAGGAGGCCGATGCCGAAGGTGCTGCAGTCAAGAAGGAGGGCAAGCCCCGCATCAAGAAAGCCGTGAGGGCTTCGGTGGATGCCGAGGAGGCTGCCGTGGCAGAGGTGGTTGCCGCTGTCGAAACTCCCTATGAGGAGCCCGCTGCCGCTCCTGCCGAGGAGGCTGCTGAGGTGGCCGAAGCAGTCGAGGCTGTCGCCGAGGTTGCCGAGGTCGCAGAGGCCGTTGCCGAGGAAAAGGCAGAATAATTGTATTACTCACCGTAAGAGAAAGGAAAAGATTATGGAAATCAAAGCTGCAGATGTAATGAAGCTCCGCAAGATGACCGGCGCCGGTATGATGGATTGCAAAAATGCACTCATCGAGGCTGAAGGTGACTTTGCGCGTGCTCAGGACATTATCCGCGAGAAGGGTAAGCTCGTCGTCGCCAAGCGTGCCGACCGCACCGCTACCGAGGGTGTCGTCGTGACGAAGGTTGAAGGACAGAAGGCTTACATCCTCTGCCTGGCGTGCGAAACCGACTTTGTGGCCCAGAATGCCGAGTATACCGCTTCGGCTGAGGGCATGCTGGAGGTTGCCGTGAAGAACGATGCTGCCGACCGCGATGCACTGCTGGCTACGAAGAACGACGAAGGCCATACTGTCGAGGAGATGGTGACCGAGAAGTCGGGCCAGACGGGTGAGAAGATCGAGCTGGCTTACTATGCCCGCATCGAGGCTCCCTACTGCGCTGCATACGTGCATTTCAACAAGAAGCTGGGTACGATCCTGGGCTTCAGCAAGGAGGTTCCCGCCGAGGTGGCACACACCGTGACCATGCAGGCCACGGCTATGGCTCCCGTTTCGATCTCCGAGGCAGACTGCCCCGCAGAGGTTGTGGAGCACGAGCGCAAGATCGCCCTGGAGAGCATGAAGCAGGACCCCAAGAACGCCAACAAACCCGAGGCCATTCTGGAAAAGATCGCCGAAGGCAAGATGCGCAAGTTCTTCGAGGAGAACACGCTGCTGGCCCAGCCGGTGGTAGGCGAGAAGGAGTCGATTGCCGAGTTCATCCACAAGGCCGACAAGGACGCCACGGTTGTTGCCTACAAGCGTTTCGCCCTGGGCGAATAATTTCCGATGATTGCGGCGCACCTGCCGCACATCGCTTAAATCCCCGAATGGGACGTACTTAGGTACTACCCATCCGGGGATTTTTCACGATGCACGACATCTGCACCACACTGATCGGAAATTGTCCTGCGTCCTCGCGATTCTTGTTTTTGTGCCTACTTGCGGCATATTTTCCGCAGAATCCACAGCGGGTATTTCCGCACGGGGCGCATCCACAGCCAGATGCGTGCCAGCTGCAGGTGGAGACGGCCGCAGTCCACGATTCCGTAGATACGTTCCCGGGGGATTGTCTCCGTTCCGGCCACATTGCCGTCGCCCAGCAGGACGATGTGCGACGCCTCGACACGGGTGATGCGGTGCACGACGAAGGTCCCGGCGTCGGTTTCGCCCAGCACGACGTGTCCGCGGATGAGGTCGCCGGGCCGCACCGGACGCAGGCGGATGCGGCTGCCGCTGCGGAAGAAGGGGAGCATGCTCTGGCCCATCACGCGCACGTCGACCGCCTGCCCTTCGAGCAGCAGATTGCGGACGAATCCGAAGACGGTCGTATTGTCCGTGATGCTCATTCCCCGAAAATCGTTTGGCAGGAGAGCCGCGCCGCGTCGGCGTCGGGCAGGCATTCGAGGTGGTAGACCGGGACGCTTTCGATCACCCGCGAGAGCAGGGCGCACACGTCGTCCTGCAACCGCTCGTCGTGGCTGAAAGCCGGAGGCGCCGAGGGCAGCAGGGCCCCGATGGCTTCGATCGGACGCAGGCGGCGGATGCGGTTGTGCGGGGCCTGCGAGAGCCGCACGATGGCCGCGATGGGGAGGTTCTCGTTGCGGTAGCAGGGCGTTTTACCGCTCCACGGCGAGCCCCAGACCTGCGGGGCCGTGTCGCCGCCGGCGCTGATAATCGGGCTGTCGTCGTTGAGCAGTTCGGCCCCGGGGATGTGTTCCCGCCACAGCCGGGTGTGGGTGCTTTTTCCGGTGCCCGATTCCCCGAGGAACAGAACCCCTTTGCCGCCGTAGCGAATCACCGACGAGTGGATGGCCACGGCTCCGCGGCGGACGGCGGCGATGTTGTAGAGCGTCCATAGTCCGAAACGCAGCAGCGCGGGGTTGTGGTGCAGGGTGAAATCACTCGCGGCCCCCCCCCGCACGGCCTCGTATCCACTACGGAACCGGGCCGGGGCGGAGCCGTCGCGGGGGGCTATTTCGAGCAGGTAGCCTGCGTCGTCGCGCCCGAAGCGGCAGTCGGCGTCGGCATCGGTGAAATCGAAGCGGTAGAGTTCGCGGTAGCCGGCTTCGTCCGGAAGCCGGGGGACGATCTCCAGCGCGAGGTCCGCCGGGCCGGTGTCGAGTGTCAGGAACGGGCGCAGGGCCCGGGTGAAATGTTCTCCCGTGCAGGCGTCGGGCAGGGAGACGCGGATATTGGCTATTTTGTAATCCATCTATTCTTCAAGCGTTATGATTCGGTCGCAGTATTCGAGCGAGGTTTCGCGGTGGGCGATGACGAGCAGCGTCAGCCCCGGATTGCGTGCGGCGATTGCGGCGATCGAGCGGTTGATCTCGCCCTCGGTGCGGCTGTCCAGCGCCGAGGTCGCCTCGTCGAAAAAGAGCACGTCGGCCCGG
Source organism: Alistipes sp. Zagget8 (assembly GCA_001941065.1). Taxonomy (GTDB): domain Bacteria; phylum Bacteroidota; class Bacteroidia; order Bacteroidales; family Rikenellaceae; genus Alistipes. Next base: position 30,922 of record MSHJ01000002.1, on the reverse strand, counting down.
CGGTAGAGGGCCCGGGCGATGCCGATGCGCTGGCGCTGTCCGCCCGAGAGGCGGCATCCGCATTCGCCCACGGGGGTGTCGATGCCCCGGGGCAGGGAGGCGACGAATTCGCCCAGCTGGGCTGCATCGAGCGCTTCGGCGACCCGCTGGCGGTCGATCTCGCCGGCTGGGATTCCCGGCGCGACGTTCGCCGCAAAGCTCCCGTCGCTGAGGAACAGGTGCTGGGAGACGTAGCCGATGCGGTTCTGCCACGCCCGGCGGTTGGCCGCGGTGAGGGGCACGCCGTCGACGGCGATTTCGCCCGACGAGGGTTCGTAAAGCCCCAGCAGAAGGTTGAAAAGCGTCGTTTTTCCCGCTCCGGAGGCTCCGCGGAAGCCGATGCGTTCGCCCTTGCGGATCGTCAGCGAGAGCCCTCCGAAAAGCTCCCGGCCTTTGTCCGGGAAGCGGAACGTGAGGTCGCGGATGGCGATTTCGCGTTCGAAGGGGAGGATTTCCGTGCCGAGGGCCGACGTTTCGGGAGGCGTCGTTTCGAGGGCGGCCGCGTCGCGCAGGATCGGAATGGTGTAGCGGTTGTAGCGAATCGTGGCCCACCCCGACATGATGCCGCGCACCGAGGGCATCAGCCGCAGGGCCGCCACGGCGAAGACGCCGAAGAGCAGCTGGGCCTGCCCGTGTCCGAAGCTGAGGGCCGCGAAGAGGGCCATGCCTACAGCCAGTCCGATCTCGGTCAGCATCTGGGGCAGCTGGCCGATGTCAGCCTCGCGCGAACGGGTGCGCACCACCTCGTCCATCGTGCGGTCGAAGGCCCGGAGCATTCCCGGAAAGGCGTTGCTCAGTTCGATGTCGGCATAGCCGCGGAAGGTCTCGGCCACGAGCCGCGCCTTTTCGCGCTGGGCGCGGTTTTCCAACTCCCCGTAGCGGTTGATGCGGTTGCGGACCAGCAGGTAGTAGAGCCACACGGCGGGCAGGAAGATCACGGCGGCGAGCAGGGCCGCGAGGGGTGTGTAGAGGGCCAGTGAGACGAACAGCAGGATGAGGAGCATCGCTTCGGCGATGATTCCGGCGGCGGGCCGCAGAACTCCGGCGGCGAAAGCCAGGCAGACGACATTGACGTTGCGGGCCAGCACTGAGGAGTTGGAGCTGTTGATGAAGGCCAGTCCCCGGTCGTGGTAGGCGATGTAGAGGCGGCGCGAGAGGGTGCGGTAGAGGTCGTAGATGTAGCGGCGTTCGGCGCGTGCGAGCAGAAAGTTGATGCCGCATTTTACGATCATGAACGCTACGACGCTCCCGCAGACGGCCAGCGCGAACGTGCGCGGCGAGGCGAATCCCGACCAGTTGTAGATGTGCGCCAGCGGGCCGTCGCCCGCGAATCCCGCGGGGTCGAGGACCAGCGTCAGCGCGGGCAGCAGGGCCGCCAGTCCCGCGAGGTTCAGGACCGCACGCAGCAGCAGCGTTCCGGCAATCCGGACGCCCCGGCGGCGGAATGCCGCGGGAAGTATTTGAAGGATGCTTCTCATGGTTCCACTTTTTCGATCGTCCCCAGTTTCACATACCACAGGTATCCCTCGACCCCCGTGTAGCCCATCTCCGTGAGCAGGCGGAGGTATTCGCGCATCTGGCGGCGGTAGCGTTCGGCATCGCGTTCGCCGAACTTGTAATCGACGGCCACGACCCGTCCGTCGCCGATCATCACGCGGTCGGGACGCCGTGTCGACGAGCTCCCGGGGAGGATGATCTCGCTCTCGTTGCGGACCTGCCGCCAGCTGCCGCCGAACCATTCGCGCACCTCGGGGTGTTCCAGCGCCCGGGCGATCATCTGCCGCAGCGTCGCGGCATCGTCGGGCGAAAGCGTGCCTCCGGCCTCCATGCGCCGCACGGCGTCGTAAATCTGCGCTTCGTCGCCGGCCTGTTCGAAGGCTTTGTGCATCAGGATGCCGAAGTTGCGGGGCGAAAGTTCGATGTCGGCTCCGTCCTCGAAATAACGCTGCGAGGGGAGTCGCAGCCGCAGGTCGGGACGTGCCGTGGGATAGTTTTCCAGAATGAGGTGCTCCGTTTCGGAGCGTTTCGAGCCCCCGGCGACGGGTCCTGCAAACTCCCCGAAGGCAAAGTGTTCGCCGGTCTCGTCGGCCGTGTACCGCCCTTCGGTGTCGCCCAGCAGGGCTTTGTCGCCGTCTGTGCGGATGCTTTGCAGCAGCAGACTCCCGACCGTGCGGCCGCCTTTCTGGGGAATGAAGACGTGCAGCGACTCGGCGGCGCGTGTGAGGGCCACGTACAACAGATTCACGTTGTCGACATGGGCGAAGACCAGTTCGCGGTAGTACTCCGCCGAGAAATCCGATTCGGCCATCGCCCGCTTGTAGCGGACCGGGAAGCGTCCTATCTCCGCGGTTCCTTCGCCGCGGGCCTCGGCCCAGACGATGTTCTGCACCATGCCGCTCGACTTGGGGTCCAGCGCCCACGAACAGTAGGGGACCACCACGGCCCGTTTTTCGAGACCCTTGGCTTTGTGGATGGTGGTGATTTCGACCGTCGTGGCGCTCTCGTCGACCGACAGCGAACGGTTCTGGCCCGTTTCGTCCCACCAGCGCAGGAACAGCGCGATGTCGGCGATCTTCGTCGCGCAGAAGGCGATGATCTGTTCGTGGATGGCCTGCAGGTAGGCCGTCTGGCGGCGGTCGACCTCGAGGGAGTGCTCCATGACGATCCGTTCGAACGCCTCCTCGGGCGACAGCAGGCGGATCGAACGGAAAAATTCGCGTTCGCCGTCGGTCAGCGTCCGGTCGAAGGCGTGGCCGAGGTAGTGGTTGTAGACGGCCCGCGAAAGCGAGTCGTCGGGGTTGAGCGCCAGCCGCAGGGCGGCGGCGATGAACGAACTGACGGGGGCGTTGCCCACGATCAGCGCCTCCTGCGTCATCACGTCGAAGCGGTAGCGGGGCTCTTCGTTGCGGCGTTTGAAGTCGAGCAGTTCGGCGGCGACCTTCGCGCCGTCGGTGGCTCCGCGCACGAGGATCATGATGTCGCAGGGCCGGAATCCCCGGTCGAGCAGTTCGCAGATGCGCTCTACGACGGGAGGCCGCTCGGCGAAGGTCTCGACCGAAACATAGCCCGGATGCTCGGCCTTGCGGCGCGGTGTCTGGGCGTGCCCGCGGTAGGCGTCGGCGAGCGTGTCGCGCAGCGACGCAGCCTCGGCGGGGTCGATGGCCCCTTCGTCGGAGGCTTTCGAGAGGGTTTCGTTGAGCTGGAGGTTGTCCGCCGCGACGATCCGCTCGATGATGCGGTTGTTGAAATCCACGATCTGCGGCAGGCTTCGCCAGTTCTCCTGGAGGTTTTCGACGACGGTGTCGTCGTTTCCCAGCGCCTCCCGGGCGTTCTCGTGGAGGATGCGCCAGTCGCCGCCGCGCCAGCGGTAGATCGACTGTTTGATGTCGCCCACAATCAGCACCGAGGTCTCCTCCGTCTGCGCCATGGCGTTTTGCAGCAGGGGCAGGAAATTCTCCCACTCCTTGACCGAGGTGTCCTGAAACTCGTCGATCATGAAGCGTTCGAAACGGTTGCCGACCTTCTCGTAGATGAACGGCGCGTCGTTGTGGCCGATAAATTCCGAGAGGACGTATTTGGTCTCCGAAAGGAGCATCGTGTTCTGTTCGTCGCATAACTGCTGCACCCGTTCGTAGAGGTCCGACAGCAGGGCGAAGCTGCGGTAGTTCTCGCGCAGCAGGTCGCAGGTGTTCCAGCTTCGGACATTCGCGTCGTACAGGTCGCACATCTCCCGCAGCAGGGGTTGCAGTTCGGGGGCGAGCGCCTGCGCGGGCGATCCTTTGGCGGCCCAGCCGTCGGTCGAGGCGGCTATTTTGGCTGCCGTCGCGCCGTAGGGCTTCAGTTCGCCCGCGGCGACGGTGAAGAACCAGTTGGCGAAACTGCGGCTTTTGCCCGAAAAATCGGCTGCCGAGAGTCCGGCCCCGGTGATGATGCCGACGGCCTGCGCGGCCGCCTCCTGCATCCGTTTCTTGGTCGCCTCGGCATGCGCCGTGGCGCGTGCGACGATCTTAGCCAGCTCCTCGCGCGAACGCGCCCGGCCCAGTGCGGCCTTGTTTTTCTCCTTGAACAGTTCGCCGCCCAGCGAGAGGATGCCGTCGCGGATGTCCCATTTGCGGCCTTCGTCGATGCGCTCCTGCACGAAATCCGTGAGCCACCGCTGCAGGTCGCGGTCGACGGTGATCTGCTCGATGAGCGTGTCGGCGCTCTTCGACAGCACCGACGATGTTTCGATCTCGACGTTGTAATTGAGATCGATGCCCAACTCCTTGATGAAGGCACGCAGGATGCGTTGGAAAAAGGTGTCGATGGTGAGCACCGTGAAGCGCGAATAGTCGTGGAGGATTTTCGAACGCACCTCGGCGGCGCGTTTGCGCACCGAATGCCCGTCGAGCGACAGTTCGCGGCAGAGGTCGTTCAGATAGGGGCTTGCGGCTCCGGACGCCAGCGCGTGGATCTCCTTCAGGATGCGCGATTTCATCTCCTCGGTGGCCTTGTTCGTGAAGGTCACGGCGAGGATGTGCCGGTAGAGACCGGGTTGGCCGATCACGTCGCGGACGTATTTGTAGGCCAGCTGGTAGGTCTTTCCCGATCCGGCGCTTGCATTCAGAATCTTCGCTCTCACTGTCCGAAATTTCGTTTTAATGGGTAAAAATACAAAACAAATCCCGAACTTCGCAATAATTTTGTAATTTAGCGGAGGTAAAACAAGACCTTGTTATGAAGAAAATGATTCTGACGGCCGTGATGCTGGCCGCCGTTGCTCTCTGCCGCGCCCAGCAGCCGGCCGAAGCCGGAGAACGCCGCGAATGGCTCACATCGTTCACCGCCGTCGAGGTGACGGCCCCGCTCGACATCAAATTCGTCCCGGTGCCCGACACCGAGGCTCCCAAGATTATCTACGACACCAAGGGCTCCTATACGACGCGGTTCCGCGCCGAGGTGAAGGATAAGGTGCTGCGCATTTCGGAGCGTTCCGACGCACGCCGTCCCGACCGCACCTCCGTGACGGTCTATTACAACTCGCTGGAGCGCATCGCCATCGCCGATGCCGTGGCGACGTTCGACAGCACGCTGGTGGCCACGGTGCTCGACCTGACGGTGGGCGGCATGGCGCAGGTGAAGGCCCGGATGGATGTCAAGGACCTCAAGATGGAGCTTTCGGGCAAGAGCTCGGCGACGCTGACGGGTGCCGTGCGTTACCTTTCGCTGTTCGTCTCGACCGGCAAGGTCGAAGCCGCGGGGCTGGAGACGATGTCCGCCGAGGTCAACGTCACCAGTTCGGGAACCGCCTCGCTGTGGGTGACCGACCGTTTCCAGGGCAAGACCTCGACCGGAGGCAAGATCACCTACAAGGGTGTGCCGCCCATCGTCCGCGGCGGCTCGAAATTCATGGGCGGAGACATCACGCGGGTGGAGTAATTCACAATTCATAATTCATAATTCACAATTATTGAGTTTGCAGAGGTTTGAAATAGATTTCAGCAAAGTCGAAATTATGAATTATGAATTATGAATTTTGCATTGTATGAAAACCTTTCTCCACGAAGTTGCCGAAGACCTCTATGCCCGTTACGGCGAGGGGCTGTCCGACAGGGCGATGCTCTTTCCGTCGCGGCGTGCGCGGCTGTTTTTCGTCGACGCCCTGACGGGCATCGCCGGGCGGCCCATGTGGCAGCCGCAATGGGTGACGGTCGACGACCTGATGTCCGAAATTTCGGGACTCGCGGCGGGCGACCGCATACGGCTTATCACCGAGCTCTACAAAATCTATTCGGAATACCACACCGAGCCTTTCGATAAGTTCTATTTCTGGGGCGATATGCTCCTGACGGATTTCGACACCGTGGACAAATACCGGATCGACGCTGCGATGCTGTTCCGCAACATCTCGGAGATCAAGGAGATCGAGGCCGATATTTCGTACCTGCCCCCCGCGCAGCTGCAGATACTGCGCTTCTGGTCGACGCTCGCCGACGAGACCGACCTTTCGGCCGAGAAACGCAAGTTCCTGGCCGTCTGGAAGACGCTGGGCCCCATTTACGGCCGCTTCCGCGAACGTCTCGCCGAATTGGGCATCGCCTACAACGGCATGGTCCAGCGGGCCGCCGCCGACCGTATCCGCGAAGGTGGATATGCTTTCCCCGAGCCCCGGCAGTATGTCGTGGCGGGCTTCAACGCCTTGTCGGAGTGCGAAAAGATCCTTTTCAAATTCCTTTCGACCGCCGCCGAAACCGATTTCTACTGGGATTACGACTCCTATTATAAGGACCGCCCCGAGCAGGAGGCCGGGATGTTCGTGCGCGGGAATGTCGCGCAGTTTCCGCCGCGCGGCGCCGTGTCGCACGACAACATGGAGCGACCGAAGGAGCTGACTGCCGTGGCTGCGGCGTCGAACGCCGTGCAGTGCAAGCATGCCGCCGCGATTCTGCGCGAACTGGCCGCCGCGGGGCCGCTGGACAAGCGCACGGCGGTGGTGCTGACCGACGAGAACCTGCTCCTGCCGCTGTTGTACGCCCTGCCGCCCGAGATCGGGAAGGTCAACGTCACGATGGGTTATCCCCTGCGGGCCAGCCTGGCCTACACGTTTATCGAACGCCTTGTGGAGTTGCAGGCCCACCGCCGCACGAAAGGGGCGGGGTGCACCTTCTACCACGCCGACGCCGTGGGCATCCTCGCGCATCCCTATATTTCGGACTGCGACGCCGTCCTGACGCGCCGGATGCAGGAGGAGATCGTGCGCGAACGGCGCATTTCGGTCGATGCCCGGTGGCTGGCGGGCAACGAACTGCTGGAGATGGTCTTTTCGCCTGCCGCCGAGTGGCGCGACCTCTCGGACTGGCTGCTGAAGGTCACGGCCGCCGTGGCCCGGATGCCTTACGAGGGCGATGATGCCCGTCAGCGGGTGGAGTTTCTGGCCGTGATTGCCGAAGAACTCACCAAGCTGCGCAATTCGCTGGACCAATGCGACATCGCTCTGACCTCCGAGGTCTATGCCTCGTTGCTGCGACGCCATTTGCAGACTCTGCGCATCCCCTATGAGGGCGAGCCGCTCGAAGGGGTGCAGGTCATGGGTATCCTCGAGACCCGCAACCTCGATTTCGACAACGTCGTCCTGCTCTCGATGAACGACGACAATTTCCCGGGCAACCACATGGCCCAGGCGTCGTTCGTGCCCTACAACCTGCGTGCGGCCTACGGACTGCCCACGCCCGAACACCACGAAGGCGTCTATGCCTACTATTTCTACCGCCTCGTGCAACGCGCCCGGCGGGTGTGGATGCTCTACTGCTCGCACGCCGACGACAAATCGACGGGCGAGCCCAGCCGCTACATCTACCAACTGGACTATGAAAGCGGTTTTCCGGTGAAGAAGGTCGAGGTGGGCGTTGATGTCAATCTGGCCGAGACGGCTCCTATCGAGGTCGCGAAGGACGAAGGGGTGATGGCCCGGCTCGAACGTTTCACCGATCCTGGATCGAAGGCCACCTTGTCGCCGACGGCCTTTTTCCGTTATGTGGCGTGCCCTCTGCGGTTCTATTTTCATTCCGTGGCACGGCTCCAGGCCGACGACGAGATTGCCGAGGAGGTCGATGCCCCGATGTTCGGAACTATCCTCCATGCCGCGGTGCAGAAACTCTACGCCCGGATCGTGGGGGAGGCACATCCCGGCGAGACCCTGCGGGCGATGCTCCGCACGGGCGAGGTCGCCGGAGCGGTCGAGGCCGCGATCAACGAAAACTACCTGAAGGACGCTGCGGCCACAACCGAAGATTATACGGGAAACCTCCTGCTGGTGAAGGACATCGTCACGCGCTACCTGCGGGGCGGGGTGATGCCTTACGATGCCGCACACGATGCCTTCACGGTTACGGGACTGGAGCAGGAGGTGGCATACGGATTCGATTTCACGGCGGCGGGCCGACCCCTTTGCATGAAGTTCGCGGGCATCGCCGACCGTATCGATGCGCTGGACGACGGAACCCTGCGCGTGGTCGATTACAAAACCGGGGCGCCGCATCTGGAGTTCGCCGGGGTGGAGAGCCTCTTCCGCGGCGAGGGTAAGCAGCGCCTTTCGAACATCCTCCAGACGTTGCTCTATGCCATGATGCTCTACCGCACGCGCGGGGCCGATGCCGTGCCGGCGCTCTATTATGTGCGGGCCATGAACCGCCCCGACTACCTGCCGACGCTCGACGACCGCGAAACGGGCGTCCGCGGTGCCGGCTACACGCTCTATGCCGGGCGTTTCGAAGAGCTTGTGCGCGAGACCCTCGCCGAGTTGTACGACCCGTCGGTGCCGTTCCGCCAGTGCGAGGACGCCGATACGTGCAAGTTCTGCGATTTCAATATCATATGTAAGCGGTAGTGCCGGCGTAAGACGCCGGATTTAGGGGCTGCGGCGGCATTTTGCACATCGGAAACCGATTTCCGCTGCCATCCTTTCTGAGTTTACAGCCTTACCACAAAATACGACGCGCCGCTGCGGCGTGCCGCCTCGATGCCGATCGGCGAATCTTCGAAGATCAGCGTCTCGCGCGGCGTGCATCCTTCGCGGCGCATGGCTTCCAGAAAGCAATCCGGGGCGGGTTTCGCGTGTTCCACGTCGGCGCCCGAGAGGATGCCGTCGAGGCCGCCGCCGATGCCCAGGTGGGCGATTACGTTGTCGATATTGTCGCGGCTGCCCGTCGAGACTACCCACACGCGGCCGCCCTGCGTCCGGAACTGCCGGCAGAACTCCCACAAGGGTTCGTTGAGCCGCACGGTGTCGAAAAACGTGGGGTAGAGGGCGATTTTGCGCAGGCGTATCCGTTCGCGCTCGGCGGGGTCGGCTATCCCGAACTGCGTCAGGAACTCGTTGCACCGCATGCCGAAATAACGGGCCGCGTACTCTTCCTCGGTGAGCTTATAGCCCGCTTCGCCCAAAGCCGCGACATAGGCCAGCGTGTTGGCCCGCCGGGTGTCGGCCAGCGTGCCGTCGAAATCGAGCAGGAGAAGGCGGATTTCAGAATTTTCCATGCGCTCAGCTGGGTTAGTCGAAAGACTGCATACCCGTTTGGGCGATGCGCATCAGGCGTTGGTATTCCGTGGGCGACAGCTCCATGAAGAAATAGTGGATCGGGTCCACGCGCATGCCGTCGAGCCGCACCTCGTAGTGGAGGTGGGGAGCCAGTGAGAGTCCCGTATCACCCGAAAGAGCGATGATGTCGCCGCGCCGCACGGTCTGACCTTTGCGGACGTTGGTTTTCGAAAGGTGGCTGTACGAGGTCTCGTAACCGTTGCCGTGGTCGATCACCACGGTCTGTCCCTGCGTCGAATTGCGCAGCGCCACGTCGCGGACCACGCCGTCGGCCGTGGCGAAGACGCGCGAACCCTCGGGAATGGTGTAGTCGACGCCCTGATGCGACTGCAAGGTCTTGTAGAACGGGTGTATGCGCATGCCGTAGGAGGCCGTGAGCAGCGTCAGCTGTTTGTTGATGACCGGCTGGATTGCGGGAATGTTGTTGCATCCGCGGCCTGCCGAGTCGATGAGGCCCTGTAGTTCGAGGTAGGTGCCGTTGAGTTCGTCCAGCTGCCTCTCCATCGAGGCGACCCCTTCGCGCAGTTCGCGCTTGAGCTGGCGTGTCGAGCGGCCGATGATCTTCTCGTAGGTCGCCGACTGGCGCCGGTCGGACTCCGAGTCGAAATCGTAGGGCTCCGATTCGAAGAGGATGCGGAAGACGTTGCGGTCGCGGTCTGAGAGGTTGCCGAGGACCGTCTGAAGCGAATCGTACCGTTCCGACAGCGCCTTGTATTCGCGGTGCAGACGGTCGGTCGAGTGCTTGAGCTGGTATTCGAACGGCGTGTCGAAGAAGATCGAGAACCCCACGTAGTAGAGCACCGCCATACCCAGCCACACGAAAGCGTGGACCGTGGCGCGGATGATGCGCTGCTTGCGGCGTTTGCGCCGGCGGAGCTTTTCGAGATCCTTTTTCCCTGCCATTTTACAGCTTTTCGAAATTGGTTTCGCGCATGTTCTCCATGAGCTGTTCGTACTCTGCGGAGGTCATGTTGCGGTTGAAATAGTTGACCGGATTGACGGGCACGCCCTTGTGAATCACCTCGTAGTGGAGGTGGGGACCCGAGGAGATGCCCGTGTTGCCCGTCTCGGCGATGATCTGCCCGCGGGTGACCCGTTCGCCCGGCTGCACGAGGACTTTGCTCAGGTGCGCATAGCGGGTCTTGTATCCGAATTCGTGGTTCAGCAGCACCATGTGCCCGTAACCGCCGTTGCCGCCGGCGGAGGCGATCTCCACCACGGCGTCGCCCGTGGCGTAGACCGGCGTACCGCGGTCGCATCCCAGGTCGATGCCCTTGTGGGGGCGGATATACCCCAGCACGGGGTGCATGCGCCGCATGTTGAAGGCGCCGATATGGTTGTTGTGCAGTGCGTTGCGCTCGATGGGCCAGATGGCCGGAACGGCCGCCGAAAGCTGTTCCTTGTTCTTGGAGAGCTGCTGCAGTTCGTCGAACGACACCGATTCGAGGTAGATCGTGCGGGCCAGGGCGTCGAGCTGCTGCCACGTCCCGACCATCAGCGGGGCGTATTCGTCCTCGGCCAGTGCGGCGTATTTCGAATCGGGGTAGGGCTGCCACACGCCCGGAATCGAGAGCGTGTCGGTCGAGAAGAGCGACCGGTAGACGTAGCTGTCGCGGTGGCGGATTTCATCGACACGCCGCTGAGCGGTGCGGATGCGGTCCTGGAGGATGCGGTATTTGATGACCGTCTCGCGGTTGTCGCGCAAGATGCGGTACATCTTGGGGGTGTAGAAAAAATAGGAGAATACGACGTTGGCGATAGACACGAGGATGAACCCGATCAGGATTTTGCGGATCAGGCGGTAGGTGCGCAGCCGGAACGGGGCCGTCATCACGTCGTGCGTGAGGACCTGCGCTTCGTGCGTCAGCTCCCCCGCACCGGCCCGCAGCGCCCCGGTATCGAATCTGTGTCCTTTTTGCCCCATCGCGGAAAAAACTCTTTAATAAGGTGCAAATTTAGTTTAAAATGTGTAATTTTGCAACCCGAAATCAAGAACGTAAAAACAGGATAAAATAATATACCCAATGGAGTCAAATAAAATCCGGCAGGCTTTTCTCGACTTTTTCGAATCGAAAGGCCACGTTATCGTGCCTTCGGCCCCGATGGTCGTCAAGGGCGACCCCACGCTGATGTTCACCAATGCGGGCATGAACCAGTTCAAGGATATTTTCCTGGGCAACGCGCCCCGCAAATACCCGCGTGCGGCCGATACGCAGAAATGCCTGCGCGTCTCGGGCAAGCACAATGACCTGGAGGAGGTCGGCCACGACACCTATCACCATACGATGTTCGAAATGCTGGGCAACTGGTCCTACGGCGACTATTTCAAGAAGGAGGCGATCGAGTGGGCCTGGGAGCTGCTGCACGATGTCTACGGGCTGCCCGCCGAGCGGATGTACGCCACGGTGTTCGAGGGTTCGGACGAGGACGGCGTGCCGTTCGACCAGGAGGCTTACGACTATTGGAAGCAGTTCCTTCCCGAAGACCACATCATCCGCGGCAACAAGCACGACAATTTCTGGGAGATGGGTGAGACGGGTCCTTGCGGCCCCTGCTCGGAGATTCATTTCGACCTGCGCGACGAGTCGGAGATCGCCCTGAAGCCGGGCCGCGAGATGGTCAATATGAGCCATCCGCAGGTGATCGAAATCTGGAACCTCGTTTTCATGCAGTTCAACCGCAAGGCCAACGGTTCGCTGGAGGAGCTTCCGGCACGCAATGTCGACACGGGCATGGGCTTCGAGCGCTTGTGCATGATCCTGCAGGGCAAGAAATCGAATTACGACACCGATGTTTTCCAGCCCACGATCGGCCGTATAGCCGCGATGTCGGGCAAGAAATACGGCGAGGACCTGAAAGCCGACGTGGCCATGCGCGTGATCGCCGACCACCTGCGTGCCATTGCCTTTTCGATTGCCGACGGCCAGCTGCCGTCGAACGTCAAGGCCGGATATGTCATTCGCCGCATCCTGCGCCGCGCCGTGCGTTACGGCTACACCTACCTCGGGTTCACCGAGCCGACGCTCTGCAAACTGGTCCCCGGACTGGTCGGGCAGATGGGCGGACAGTTCCCCGAGCTGAAAGCGCAGCAGGGACTGATCGAGAAGGTGATCGAAGAGGAGGAATCGTCGTTCCTGCGGACGCTGGCCACGGGTATCAACCTGCTGGACGGAGTCGTCGAGCGCACCCGGAAGGAGGGCCGCGAGCTGATCTCCGGCAAGGACGCCTTCGAACTGTACGACACGTTCGGATTCCCGATCGACCTCACGGAGCTGATTGCCCGCGAACAGGGCGTCGGCGTGGACCTTGCCGCCTTCGAGAAGGAGCTGCAGGCCCAGAAGGAGCGTTCGCGCAACGCTGCCGCCGTCGATACCGACGACTGGGTGGAGCTGATTCCCATCAAGGAGAGCGTTTTCACGGGTTACGATACGCTGACCGAGAAGGTCCGCATCGCCCGTTACCGCCGCGTGACGTCGAAAGGCAAGACGTCGTATCAGCTGGTCTTCGACCGCACGCCGTTCTACGGCAATTCGGGCGGTCAGATCGGCGACATCGGCTTCGTCGAGAGCGCCAACGAGCGTATCCCGGTCGTGGCCACCGAAAAGGAGAACGGATTGATTATCCATATCGTCGGGCAGCTTCCGGAAAACCCTGCGGCCGAATTCACGGCCAAGGTCGATCCCGAGAAGCGGCAGGCGGCGGCTAATAACCACACCGCCACGCACCTCATGCACGAGGCGCTGCGCAAGGTGCTGGGGTCGCACGTCGAGCAGAAGGGTTCGATGGTGACGCCCGAAATCCTGCGCTTCGATTTCTCGCATTTCCAGAAGGTGACGCCCGAGGAGCTGCGCGAGGTGGAGCAGGCGGTCAACCGGGCCGTGCGTGCCAACTACCCGCTCGTGGAGAACCGCGAGGCGACGAAGGAGGAGGCCGAGAAATGCGGCGCGATGATGCTCTTCGGCGAAAAATACGGCGACAAGGTCCGCATGGTGCGTTTTGGCTCTTCGGTCGAGCTGTGCGGCGGTACGCATACCAGCGCCACGGGTAACATCGGGTTCTTCAAGATCATTTCGGAGAGCGCCATTTCGGCCGGCGTGCGTCGCATCGAGGCCGTCACGGGCGAGCAGGCCGAGAAGATAATTTATGCCGCCGAAGATACGATGCGCGACCTGGCCGAATATTTCCACAATCCGCAGGTGTTGCAGGCCGTGAAGAAGATGTTCGAAAGCAACGAGATACTGTCGAAGGAGGTCGAGACCATGCGCCGCGAGCAGGTGGCGCAGTGGGCCGACAAGATCATCGCATCGACGCCCGAGCGCCGCGGGATGCAGCTGATCGCCATGCAGACGGACCGTTCTCCGGAATTCGTCAAGGACCTGGCCTATAACCTGCGCCAGCGTTCTCAGAAGCTGGTCTTCGTGCAGGGAGCCGTCAACGGGGGCAAACCGACGCTGACGATCATGCTGGGCGACGAGATCACGGCTCAGGGCGTGAATGCCGGAGCCGTCATACGTGAAGCCGCGAAGCTGATGCAGGGCGGCGGCGGCGGTCAGAATTTCTTTGCTACCGCCGGCGGTAAAAACCCCGACGGACTGCAGGCCGCCATCGACAAAGCCGTGGAGCTGATCGGGGCGCAGATGAAATAATCGCCCGCACTCGTCCGCATCCCATCCGCATTTCGGCCGAAATCCCGGTCGAAATCCCGGTCGCGTTGCGACTAAGCCCCCGCCAAGGCGGGGGTTGGGGGTGGGTCCAATTTGTAAACGGCGCCGCAGGCGACGAATACGGCTTTCGGAAGCCATGAAACGGTAATAATTAAAACAGACTCAGATATGAATAACAAGGTATTACTTATGATCCTCGATGGCTGGGGAAACGGCCATCACGATAAGGCGGACGTGATTTCGACCGTCCATCCCGAATACATTTCGGCCATGACCGCGAAATACCCCCATGCCGAACTGCGCACCGACGGCGAGAACGTCGGTCTGCCCGACGGACAGATGGGCAATTCGGAGGTCGGACACCTCAATATCGGCGCCGGACGCGTCGTGTATCAGGACCTCGTGAAGATCAACCGCGCCTGCCGTGACAACTCGATTATGCAGAACCCCGAGGTGAAGGCCGCGTTCGAATATGCCAAAAAGAACGGTGTGAACGTGCATTTCATGGGCCTCGTGTCGGACGGCGGCGTGCACTCGTCGCTGGAGCATCTCTTCAAACTCTGCGACATCGCCGCCGAATACAAGATCGAGAATACGTTCGTGCACTGCTTCATGGACGGCCGCGACACCGACCCGCGCAGCGGTAAGGGATTCATCGCCGACCTCGAAAAGCACATGGCCGCATCGACGGGTAAGATCGCCACGGTGATCGGCCGCTATTACGCCATGGACCGCGACAAGCGCTGGGAGCGGGTGAAAATCGCTTACGACGCGCTGGTGAACGGCGTCGGCGAGCGTTCGTCGGACATGGTCGAGGCTGTGCAGAAATCGTATGATGAAGGCGTGACGGACGAGTTTATCAAGCCGTTCGTGCGCATCGACGAGAACGGACAGCCCGTCGGTATGATTCGCCCGAACGACCTGGTGATTTTCTTCAACTACCGCAACGACCGCGCCAAGGAGTTGACGATCGTGCTGACGCAGGAGGATATGCCCGCCGAAGGGATGCACACGCTGCCGCTCTACTACTGCTGCATGACGCCTTACGACGCCAAGTTCACGGGCCTGCACATCCTTTTCGATAAGGAGAATGTGCCCAATACGATCGGTGAGTATGTTTCGAAGCAGGGCCTCAGCCAGCTGCGTATCGCCGAGACCGAGAAATACGCCCACGTGACGTTCTTCCTGAACGGCGGCCGCGAGGAGAAATTCGCGGGCGAGGAGCGTATCCTCGTCGCTTCGCCCAAGGTGGCGACCTACGACCTCCAGCCCGAGATGTCGGCCCCGGAGGTTGCCGAGAAACTGGTTGCGGCGCTGGGTGAGAAGAAATTCGATTTCATCTGCCTGAATTTCGCCAACGGCGACATGGTGGGCCATACGGGTATTTACGAGGCTATCGAAAAGGCCGTGAAGGCTGTCGACAAGTGCGTATCCGAGGTTGTCGAGGCCGCCAAGGCCAACGGTTACGAGGTAGTGATGATCGCCGACCACGGCAATGCCGACAACGCCGTGAATCCCGACGGTACGCCCAATACGGCGCATTCGCTGAATCCCGTGCCTATTGTGGTGGTTTCGGACCGTGTGAAGGCCGTGCACAACGGCATCCTGGCCGATGTGGCTCCCACGGTGCTGAAGATGATGGGGCTGGAACAGCCTGCGGAGATGACGGGCAAGGCATTGGTAGACCTGTAGTTTTCGATGATGATTGCGGCGCACCTGCCGCACATCCCTTAAATCCCCGGATGGGACGTACTTGAGTACTATCCATTCATTTTTAGATAGAGTTGTAACTGAAAAAGTTACAACTCTATTCATGTATCGGACATTTATTGCAAAAGCATCAAACGTCCAGACACAGTCAATATCACACATTTCGCTTATAATCCGCAATTCCTGTAGAAGATTCTGCCACGGTATAGACACGGCTCAAGTCGTTCGGCGAAAAGTTCTCTGCAGGCAGCGCACAGGAAAAATAAGAGAGAAAAAACCGTTCGGGATACCCGAACACGCTATATGAGGCTAATGGTTGAGTTGCATACAAATCCCGTCAGTCGATGGAACAGGTTCAAGCCACTCCGTCACGGCTATCAGAATTACAAAGATAAACGTTCCATTCAGTACACACATTACAACCTTGACGTAGCCATTTTTCTCGGGAACCCTTTGGGAAATCTCTATCTCAAGCCGACCGCGAGCATAACGTCACTTATGATGATAGACAATACAGCTTCTGAAGCACACGTTACCAGTTGAACAATACGGTGAGCATCCAGGTTTTGTGCAATGGAGAGTCCTTTCCGGCGAGTAGACAGGCCGCATCGGCTGCGACGTATTTCCAGCGGACGCCCGCACCGACCGAGCCGTAACGCTGTTCACCCGCGGAACGGTCGCCCAGGCAGTAGCCGCCCCGCAGGGTTGCAATTCCGTAGCACCGGTATTCGGTGCCGAAACGGCCCGACCACGCCCGCGCTTCCGTAGGCCGAAGCCGGTAGCCCGCCTCTGCGGTCAGTGTCAGGTGGTGCGCCTGCACCAGAGCGAAATCTACGGCGGTGCCCGCTTTCAGCTGCCACGGCAGCGAGTGCTTGCCGCCCCCGTAGTCGATGTCGCCGCCGAAATTCGCCGCCTGGAACCCGAAGGTCAGCACATGCGACCGGAACAGTGCCCGTCGGTAGAAAAGCCCTGCGTCGAAGGCAAAGGTATTTTCCGCATGGCCCGTTCCTGCGTCCGAGCGGATATAACGTCCCGTAAGGGCTATGGACAGCCCTTTGGCAACAATTCGGGAGTAGCCGATGTCAAAGGCCATGTCGCGGGGACGTAGCCTTCCGAGCACATTGCCATTGTCGTCGGTGCGTTCCGAACCATATTGGGTGAAATGGCGGAATCCGAGTGAAACGGCCTGTCTTTCATTGGGCTTAAAATAGAGTGCTGAAGCGTGTAGGGTCGTTTCGGGAATAAGATTGCGCATCCACGGCAGATAGGTGTAGCCGCCGCCGACACGCATTTCGGCGAAGGGCAGTTGAGCCGTGTTGCGGAATGCGGAGAAGGCATCGGCGGAGAGTGCCGTGCCGGCGCCGCCCATCGCTGCGCTGCGGGCATCGGTGGGAATGTCGAGAAAGGCTGCGGCTCCCTGTGCCGCAACGGCGTGCGGCGCAAGAAAGAGGATCGCAGCGAGTAGTGTGCGGAAAAATGGCTGCATAGCGTTGCGGTTTTCAGAGTTTGACGATGGAGCGTATGAGCGAACCGCCGGCGTGTTCGAGTCGGACAGTGTAGGTCCCGCCGCCGAGCGCTGAGAGGTCGACCTCGGCGGGTTCCGTAGGGGCAATCTGTGCAATGCGGTGTAGCGCCATACGTCCTGCAGCATCGTAAAGCGTTACGCTAAGCTGTCCCCGGACACTGCGCCCCATGCGGATCGTCAGGCGGTCTTTGACCGGATTGGGATAGAGGTCTGCTTCGCGGGTGTCGTCGCGGCACAGCACGGCGAACGAATCCCGGGCCGAGAGCCCCTCCTCGTCGGTCGCCGTGACGGTTATTTCCGAGCGGCCGTAGCGCAGGGGCATGATTCGGTATCCTCCGCTCACGGCCTGCAGGTAGAGTGCGTCGGTGTCGTATTCGAGCGCATAGGCAACTGTCTCGGGAATTTCGTCGCCGAAGCCTGCGGAGGGGATGAATTCTGCGGTTTCCTGCATCGAGCCGAGGTACACGGGTGCGAGAGCGCCGTTGGGAACGGGCGGCAGGTTGGGCTGGAGCGTGAAGTCGAATGCGGCCGCGTCAGAGGCGCCGAAACTGTCGGAGACGGTTATCCGAACCGAGTAGCTGCCCGGCGTGCGTTTGTAGTTACGGATGTCGAGATAGAGACGTTCGTCGTCCTTGCGGGGCGTGACGGCGCCCGAAGGGTCCTGCAACTCATATGTGAATCCGTGGCTGTCGGGGTCGGTGACGAGGAACGTGACCGTGCGGGTTTCGTTGTAAGGGATGCTTACCGTTGGATCGCCTTCCCGGACGAGTGTCGGTGGGGTGTTCGCCGGGGTTCCGAACGAGATAACACTCGTCGTGGAACGGTTGCCCCAGGGATCGACGGCGATAATGGCCACGACATAGCGGGTTTGCTCGGCAATGTCGGTCAATATGTAAGAGATCTTCTCCCCTGCTTGTTTGTCGCGTACCGGGACAGTAGCCGTGAAGGTTCCTTCGGGCAGGTTGTCGGGATCAGGGTTTTCGAGCGTCCCGACCCGCCACATCAGGATAAACGAGTCGGCGCGTCCGTCGTCCCCGTCTTCGGGAACGGTCCACGTCAGCTCGACCTCGCCTGCCGTATCGCTGTGCCGCAGGTCGGTGACTGGGTCGGGATTGATACCTCGGTCCATCGACACGGCGAGGTAGGCGTCGATCAGCCCCGCCCCCAGGCGGCCCTTGTACTCGGGGTTGTAGCTGTCGACCTCGTGCACGCTGCGTTCGAGGTAGGTGCGCAGTTTGTCGGGAGTGAAGCCCGGTCCGCCGTATTTCGCCACGGCCAGAGCGGCGACGCCCGAGACATGGGGACAAGCCATCGAAGTTCCCTGCATGTAGCCGTACTTATTGTCGGGAAGCGTGCTGTAAACGGCGCACTCGTCCGAATAGCGGCCGTTTTTCCGGTAAGTTCCACCGGGGGCGGCCACATCTATCCATGACGAGAAATTCGAATACCAGCTTTTTTTGTAGTCAGGAGCAAGGGCCGATACGGCGACTACCTTTTCATAACAGGCCGGATAACTCATATAGTCCCTTTCGTCGTTGCCGGCGGCGAAGATCACGATGCCTCCCTTCATCGGGCCGACCTGTTCGCCGTTTTCGTCCATACCGGCGTATTTGATGAAATAGTCGATGGCCTCCTTGGTGATTTCGGGCATCGAATAGACGTTGGTATAACCCCAGCTGTTCTGACTGATGACCGCACCCGCGTCGGCGCCGTATTTGATCGCGGCGATCTCGTCGCCGTTGTCGTTCTTGTTCTCGGTGAACATCTGACAACTGATAAGGCGCACGCCCGTATGACCTCCACGACCTCCGGCCACACCGCAGCCACCCTTCCCGTTGTTGTTCTCGGCACCGATCGTTCCAGCGACATGCGTGCCATGCTCTACCGGGGTGATTTTGTTCGAACCGTAAGGATAGGCTGACGAGTAGATGAAATTCCAGCCGTAGATGTCGTCCACGTAGCCGTTGCCGTCGTCGTCCACGCCCTCCTGTCCGTAGAGTTCTGCCCAATTGCCGACATTGCCCACCAGGTCTTCGTGTTGAAAGTCGATACCCCCGTCCACTACTGCCACGACCACTTCCGGTGCCCCGGAGGTCACCTCCCAGGCCCGAAACAGATTAATGTCCGCTCCGGCCACGGCATCGGTCAGCGTGCCATCGTTGTCGTAATGCCATTGCAGAGCCAGCCCGGGGTCGTCGAATGGAACATCTGTTGCGCGAGATACAGGGGCCGGAACGGCAGTACGAGAGGAACCGATATAAGAAGTCGTATAGACAGGCTCCACACGTTCGATGCCCGGCAGTTGCGAGAAGTCGGAAGCCGCCCGTGTTACGGGCGTCACCGAGTCGAACCAGACGTCGTACCAGCGGTGAAGCCCTTCATGGCGTGTGCGTTCCTCGAAGCGTCCCGCGGGCGGGAAGACACGTTGCATGCGTGTAACGCCGAGGCTGGCCGCAGCGCGGTCGAGTTTCGCAAATCCGGTGCGGATGCCGCTGCGGGTCGTGGTAACAGCTTCGGGCTCCTCGCCCTCTCGGAATTTAAGACGCATGCGGCCGCCGCGGACAGCGGTCGTTTCGAATTGCGGAACGGACGGCTCCGTGCCGTCGGGTGTGTCCCGGAGTTGCTCCGAGGTGCAGGCGGAAAGCAACGCTGCCGCACAGAGAGCCATTTTGAACCAGTGCATAACGTTTGATTTTGAAGCTTCAAAATTAAGGTCTTCCTCCCTTTCGCGCACTCCCTATTTGTCGGTATATTGTATCTGTGAAATACCGAATTGTACCGATAGGAATGCCTGGTTTCTTGTCCTAATTTTGCGCCGTTATCTTCCTCTCGTGTGATTCCGATATGATGTATATCTATAAAGGTGTTTGTATTCTGTTATGTATCCTGGCGGTTACGGGCCGTGTCACGGGACAGCAGCGCGTCGCTGCGGTACGGCTCGGCGGTTCGGTGACCGACGAGCAGGGCCGGCCCGTGGTCGGAGCCAACATCGTCGCCTACGACACCGGGCGCAAGCCGCACGGCACGGTGGCCGACGCCACTGGTCGCTTCGTCTTCGACTGTCCGGCCGGGGCTTCGGAGTTCCGGGTCCGCATGCTGGGTTACCGCGAACAGGTGGTGAAGCTCGTCGCCGGGAAGACCTCTTACGACGTTCGCCTGGCGGAGAGCTCCGAAAACGTCGACAATGTCGTGGTCACCGGTTATGTGGACAAGAAAAAGGAAAGTTACACAGGCGCCACGCACGTCATCCGCCGGGAGGAGATCGAAAACATGGTTCATACCAACGTGCTGAACATCATTCAGCTGCGCACGCCGGGATTCGAAATCTTCGATGACATCGCCAACGGCTCCGACCCCAACAAGATTCCCGATATGGTGTTGCGCGGCCGCAGCAGTTTCATCGAGGGCGACCAGACCAATGTCCCGCTTTTCATCCTCGACGGAACGGAGGTGGACATCTCCTATGTTTTCGATATGCCTTCGGATGACATCGAATCGATCTCGGTGCTGAAAGATGCCGCGGCGACCTCGTTCTACGGCTCGAAAGCTGCCAATGGCGTGGTGGTCATCACTACGCGCCCGACACAGGCCGGGCGGCTGCAAGTCAGCTATACCGGGAATTTCCAGATCAGCGTTCCCGACCTGTCGGACTATCGCTTGCTCGATGCACACGAAAAACTCGAATATGAGCGGCAGGCGGGCGTCTACGGCGATTTTTCGGGAAGCAGCAGCAGCGATGTCGAACGTCAGAAACAGTATTACGAGCGACTCGAACGGGCCAATGCCGGAGTCAACACCGACTGGAAGCGGATGGCCCTGCGCACGGGATTCAATCACATCCACAATCTGATGCTTTCGGGTGGCAGTCAGGATTTCCGTTACAATGTTTCGGGCAGTTACAACTCCACGACGGGGGTCATGGAGAAATCGGACAAGGAGGTAGCGTCGCTGCGCATCAACCTCACTTACGGCGACATGAACAAACTGTTTTTCCAAAATATCACTTCGCTGAGCCGCAACGCCTCAGATGACGTGCCTTATGGGAGCTTCTCGGATTACGTCAAGCTCAACCCCTACGACCGTCCGTACAATGCCGACGGATCGCTGAATAACGACCTGGCGTTCTATGCCGCCAATCCGCTTTACGAAAAAAGCCTGAGCAGTTACATCAAAAGCCGTTCGGGTAGTTTTATCGACACGTTCCGCATTCGGTGGACGATCCTCTCCTCGTTGCGCGTCGAAGCCTCCTTCTCCTACACGCAGACCAAGAGCGAGGGCGAAACCTTCTATTCTCCGCTTTCGAAACGCTTTTACGACAAGGATGCGGCCAAGCGGGGCAGTTTCGACGTGTCGAACGGCACGACCAACACCCTTTCGGGCAATGCCTTTGTGGTATTCAACAAGGCCTGGGGCCGCGACAATGCGAACCTGCTGAGTTTTACGGCGGGCGTCAACATCGAGTCGACGCAGTCTGAAAGCCATTCATTCAGTGCATTAGGCGTGCTCTCGGACAAACTCGAACACCCCTCCATGGCCACGGGATTCGCCGAGAGCAGCCATCCCGGCGGCGGCGAGGACCGTTCGCGCATGCTGGGCTGTTATGTCAATGCCAACTATATCTGGGGCAACCGTTATTTCGCCGATGTCTCGTTCCGTTACGAAGGCTCTTCGAAATTCGGCGACGACAACAAATACGCCCCTTTCGGTGCGCTGGGCCTCGGCTGGAACATCCACAAGGAGCGTTTCATGCAAGGCACAGCAGTTTCCTTGCTCAAATTGCGCGCCAGCATCGGCTATGTCGGCAATGCCGGATTCAGCTCCTACCAGGCGCAGCTGGCCTACCAATACAGTTCGGATCTGGTTTATAACGGCGGCATCGGCGCCGTGCCCATATCGATGGTCAACCCCCGCCTGAAATGGGAGCGCAGTCTTAAACGGAATTTCGGTGTCGATTTCGGGTTCTGGAACGATCGCGTGAACGGCAGCGCAGACGTTTATTACGACACGACCAACGATTTGGTGATGACCATTGCCAAGCCCGACCACATCGGGTTTTCGAACGCCAAGGAGAATTTGGGTAAGATTCGTAACAGCGGCGTAGAATTGTCGTTGCGTGGCAACGTGCTCCGGCGCAGGGATTCGAACCTGAACCTCTATCTCAATATGAGTCACAACCGCAACCGGATCGTGGAGATCAGCGACTACCTGAAAAATAAGAACAAGGAGAATGAGGAGAATGCTGCTTCGTCGCTTCCGGCGGCCTTTTACGAGGAGGGCGAGTCGATGACGGCGCTTAAAGTGATGCGTTCGGCGGGGATCAATCCGACTAACGGACGCGAGGTTTTCATCCGCAGGGACGGCCAGCTGACCTACGAGTACGACTACCGCGAAAAGCAGGTTGTGGGCGACACTACGCCCAAGGTACAGGGATCGTTCGGATTCTCGTTCAGCTGGCGGGCGTTCGACCTCTCGGTGAGTTTCGCCTACCGCCTCGGGGCCACGGTCTACAACCAGACCCTCGCTACGAAGGTCGAGGGGACGGACCCCACGGCCAACGCCGACCGCCGGGTTTTCTACGACCGCTGGAAATCTCCCGGAGACCGGGCGCTCTACAAGAATATCGCCAGCCGGGAGACCACGCCCCCGACCGACCGTTTTGTCGCTGCGGAGTACGCTCTCGAAGGCTCGTCGCTCAAACTGTCCTATTCGCTGCCTGACAGCTTCTGCCGCCGCCTGCACCTGCGGCGTATCCGCGTGGCGGCCTCGACGGGTGATTTGTTCAATATCTCGACCATCCGCCGTGAACGCGGTCTGGACTATCCTTTTGCACGCGTCTTCCAAGCGTCGTTGACTGTAAACCTCTGACCGATGAAAAAAAGCATCATCCCCTTTTTCGCGTCCCTTCTGTCCCTGGGATTCGTGTCGTGCGATTTCCTCGACATCGACACCCCGGGCATCGTCAATAAGGACAAGATGTTCGAGAACGAGCAGGGATTCATCGACGCCATGAACGGCGTCTACGCTTCGTTGGCCGACGGCGATCTCTACGGCGAGCAGCTCTCGTTCGGCTTCGTCGACGAGATCGCCCAGCTTTACTACAACGACTACGAGGCCAGCGAAACAGTGCTTAACCGCACTTACGACCTCAAATACCGTGACGAGGATGTGCGTGCGAAGGTCGATGTCGTCTGGTCGCAAGCCTACAATGTCATCGCCTCGGTGAACAGCGTACTCGACAATGCCGCCGGACGGGACTTTGCGATCCTGCCCCGCATCCGCGGCGAAGCGCTGGCCATCCGGGCTTTCGTGCATTTCGACCTGCTGCGGCTCTTCGCCCCGAACATCGGGCGCGGCGATGAAAAGGCAATTCCCTATGTCGAGCACTTTTCGATCGACCCTGTCCGGCGGGGAACGGTGCGCGAGGTCTATGCGCACATCGTCGGCGACCTGACCGAGGCCTACGATCTGCTGCGGCAGGCCGAACCCGCAGCAGGGCGTACGCCCGAAGAACTTTACGTAACGCAGTATGCCGCTGCGGCCCTGCTGGCCCGCGTCTCGAACTGGGGCGGCGACCGCGAAACGGCCGAACACTATGCCCTCGAAGCCCTGAAAGGCGGCTTCGCCTTTATCCGCGAGGAGCAAGTGAAAAACCTGTTCATGGGCTACACCGCCCAAACAGAGTGTATTTGGGGATTGCATGCCCCCAAAATATACCTCGACGTCCGTAGCCGCCTCTATCCGACACGGCTGACCGAGACTTTCAATATGGTGCGCGACAATTACCAGACGATTTTTCGGGTCTCCTCGTTCACCTCGGTCAACAACGATTACCGTTACCAGGCTTATTTCACCCGCACCAAGTGGGAACATTCGGTCGTCACGCTGACCAAACTCTACGACAAGAACTACGACGAAGAGCAGACCGTGCCGAGCGGCCGTACGCCGGGCATCAATCTCATACGTCTGCCGGAACTCTGCTACATCCTCGCCGAATCGGTCTACGACCGCGATCCTGCGGCAGCGCTGGACTACCTGAACTGGGTCGTCACGGCCCGCGGCCTGCTGCCGCTCGAAGCCGGGGACATCGACACCTCCGAAAAGTTCCGCGATGAGCTGATCAACGAGATCACCAAGGAGTTCTGGGGCGAGGGTCAGATTTTTTTCACCAACAAGCGGTTCTGGCTGGCGATGGAGGGCGTGAACGGCAAGCGCCATCCGGCGAGCGATGAGACCTACATCCTGCCGCTGCCGGAAAGTGAAAATTCGGAAGGCATAAATTGACGACGATGAAGACAACCTATACGATCCTGTTTTTTGCCGCCGCCGTGCTGATTGCGGCAGCCTGTGACCGCAAGGAGAGTTTCCCCTATTCGGGCGACGACAAGATCAATTTTGCGAACGACTCGCTCTATTTCTCCTTCGGGGCGGAACCGTTTTCAGTAGTCGACACCACCTTGCTTATCGGAGTTGAGATCATCGGTCTTCCGCGCGAATATGATCGGGAGTATCGCATTACACTTGACACTGAGCATACGACAGCCCGCTTGGGCGACCATTACGACGCCCTTCAGGAGTTTTATCCGCTGCCGGCGAACGCCTCCTCGGCGGACGTTCCGGTGCATATTCACCGGTTGAATCTTGACGATGAAACGGTCTATACCGTGAGATTGCAACTGGTCGAAACCGAGGATTTTCGGTTAGGTGTAGTTGAAAACCGGGCCGTCAAGATCTGCTTCACCAACCGGCTCGACTGCCCCGGCTGGTGGAACGAACTCTCCAAATGGCTCGGGGAGTACAATGTCCGCAAATATCAGAAATTCATAGAACTCTACGGCAGGCCGATCACTGACAAGGACATTGCGGAAAACCGGTATGGCATCCTACGCATTTTCAAGCAGGTGAAGGCCTATTTCGACGAAAATCCCGAATACGGCGTGATCTTCCCCGACGTAGAGTGGATCGTCTGACGTGAACGAAACCTATGTCAAATCCCATAAAAACAATTGTATGAAAAGATTCTGTCTCTTTTTCCTGGGCGCTGCCCTCATGGCCCTGGGCACCGTATCCTGTAGCGACGATCCCGAAGAAAAGGTCGTTCCGCCCGATGTCGAATCCGTGGCGGGCATCGAGGCGAGCTATGCCAAAGGCCAGCACGAATACCTCGAAATAACGCCCGACGTGTCGCTTTCGAACGACAACGAACAGGGCGTGACTTACGAGTGGAACATCGGTTACGAGGTTGTCGGAACCGAAAAGACGCTCTCGTACAAGTGCAGCAAACTGGGCGATTTCAACGGCTATTTCAAAGCTTCCAGCGCGACGGGCGCCAAGATCGTCGAATTCACGCTCCGCGTCTCCTCTCCCTACGACCGGGGACTGCTGCTGCTGAGCGAAACCTCCGAAGGGTCGATGCTCTCGTTCAAGCGCCTCGACGTGATGGAAACTCCGGTCAGCTCTTCTGCTTTTAGGGATAATAATCCCACGCTCTCGCTGGGTAAGACTCCGCTGGCGCTCTGCTGGAAAGGCGAAGGTATCACCTCACCAAATGCAGCATCGCTGACCGATGAAGATTACGAGGTAGTGATCAGCACGGGCGACCCGACCACGGTCTACACGCTCAATTCGAACACGCTGGAGGTTAAGAATACGATCGTCTACGACGGGGAGGGTGAATTTCATCCCGACCGCATCCTTTGCCCACTGGGTGTGCAGGAGGCTTTATGGCAGGGAGCGCTCTATTTCGTCGGCGGAGGCCGCGATTACATCATGACCGGAGAGAAAACTTTCGTACTGCCCGAAGAGGACGAAAAATTGCCCGACGGAGCACAGATCGCCGATTACACCTGCTCGCTGATAACCGAATACGACGACCGTGTGCGCGTCTATTTCAACAAAAGCACCAAAAAACTGCTCTATGTATCAGCCGTGTTCGGTCTCGAAGTGGAGGAAGGCAGCACGGTCTGCGACATCGAACCGATGAACCTGATGGCCTGCGACGGCGTATACTACAACAAGCGTTACGATCCGGGGCATGTGATGCTGGTCGGCTCGAACGGCAACAGCGTGAAGGTGTTCCGCTTTGCAACGTCGGTCGGCATTGCCGATGCCGAGGAGAAACTCAGCGAGATAGATGCTTCTGGACATATTCTGCCGACTTCGGCCACAGGTGTCAACCCCATCAAACCTATGCTCTATTACTCGCGCGGGGGCGACATTTACCGGCTCAACTATGACGGCGAGAATTTCGACGCCTCGCCCTATATCTCGCTGGGCGGCGATTTCGACGTGAAGCAGATCGTTTTCAACCCTTTCGATGCCAACACGGTCTATATCGCAGCGGATAACCTCGGCGAGGCGGGCGAGATGAAAGCCTCGGTATTCGTCTACGACGTGTCGGACAACACCTCGGCCAAAAAGCTTTTCGAGGACCATCAGGCCGGCGGCTCTGTTAAGCAGTTGATCTATAAGGGCAACGGCAAGGAGTATGAGTCGATTTCTGCGAGCGGGCAGTCGTTGCTGAAAAAAATCATCCGTTAACCATGTCCGATCCTGTCATCGAATGCCGGAATCTTTCCCACCATTACGGCGAGCGGCTGATTTATGAAAACCTGAGCTTCGAGGTCCCGCGCGGGCGGGTCCTCGGACTTTTGGGTAAAAACGGCACGGGCAAAACCACGACCATCAACATCCTGGGCGGTTATCTGGAACCGAGTGCCGGGCAATGCCTGATCTTCGGCGAGGAGATCCGTTCGATGCGTCCCGAAACCCGCACCCGAATCGCCTTGCTGATCGAGGGGCACGTACAGTACGCCTTCATGACCATCGAGGAGATCGAACGCTTTTACGCCCGGTTCTATCCCCGCTGGAACCGCGACGCCTACTACGGACTGATGGAAAAACTGAAAGTCGCGCCGCGGCAGCGCATTTCGCGCATGTCCTGCGGCCAGCGCTCGCAGGTGGCGCTGGGGCTTATTCTGGCCCAGAACGCCGACCTGCTGGTGCTCGACGACTTTTCGATGGGGCTCGATCCCGGCTATCGGCGTCTGTTCGTGGAGTACCTGCGCGACTATGCCCGCAGCGAGGAGAAGACGATTTTCCTCACGTCGCACATCATTCAGGACATGGAAAAACTCGTCGACGACTGCATCGTCATGGATTACGGGCACATTCTGGTCCAGATGCCGGTCGGCGAACTGCTCGAAACCTTTCGCCGCTACACCTTCACGCCGGGCGGCGCCCAGATTCCCGAAATCCCGGAGTTTTACAGCACTGCAGTCGTCGGTGCGCAGGCCGAACTCTATTCGTTCGAATCCCCGGCAACGGTGCAGGGCGTGCTGGAACGTGCCGGAGTGCCCTGCGGTGACTTGCAAGCCGAGACGCTGAACCTCGAAGACGCCTTTATCGGCCTTACCGGAAAATACTGACCATGAGAAAAGCGATAATCTACAAAGAGTGGATCAAGGTCCGCCTGTTCACACCACTGGCCGTGTCCGTGCTGGCCGGATTCACGGCCTACG
Source organism: Alistipes sp. Zagget8 (assembly GCA_001941065.1). GTDB lineage: Bacteria > Bacteroidota > Bacteroidia > Bacteroidales > Rikenellaceae > Alistipes. The sequence continues at coordinate 3,391 of MSHJ01000002.1, read as the reverse complement.
CCCTGCTGCGTATCGGCCGTATGTATGCGTTCAACGGCGCCGGGTCGGTCTGGCTGGCCGTACTCGACCGGAATGCGGTGCTGATCGACAACCTCAAATACCTGCCCGCCCTGCTGGGACTGCTGCTGGGGCTGGTGCAATTCGTTCCCGAGATGCAGCAGAACCGCCTGAAACTGACGCTCCACCTGCCTTTCCTGCAAAGCCGCATGCTTCTCTGGATGCTCGGCTGCGGACTTGCGTTGCTGGCTGTGCTCTTCATCGCACAAGCTGCGGCGATCTGGATCTGTTTGAGGTGGCTGCTGGCTCCGGAGCTGGTCGCCCGGATTCTCATGACAGCCCTGCCGTGGTACGCTGCGGGCGTGCTGCTCTATCTGTTCACCGCGTGGATCGCAGTCGAACCGACTTGGCGCCGGAGGCTCTTCGATGCGCTGGTCGCCGCCGGGGTGATGCGCCTGCTCTTTATGTCGGACTACCCCCGCACCTACGACACGCTGCTGCCGTGGATCGCGTTGTTGGCCGCCTGCGCACTCTTTTTCCCGATTTATTCGGCAGACCGCTTCCGGCGGGGATGCCAGGACTAATGCCGATTCCATATGATGCGAACAATCCGAACGATCATTATCCTACTGGCGGCCCTGCTGTTGGCATGGCTGCTGCCTTGGTGCTACAATTTCATCTGTTCGTCGCCGTCGGAATCGCCGCTGACGCTTTATAGTTGCGTGACGCACGATTTCGTCACCTTCTCCTTCGAGGGCAAGGACGACACGGCAGGTTATGACCTTGCGGGAAACAGCTTCGACGAGAAACAGTTCGACAGTATCATGCCGACCTTCTTTTACCGCCGGCTGGCTGAGGACGATCGCCTGCCAGCGCAGATAGACGGGATCGGGTTCGATCTGCACGAGGTCGAGCGGAGCAATTTCGTGTTTCGCTCCTCGCCCTCGGACCTGAACCGCCCCTGCACGGGGCTTTACCAACTGCTTGACGCGGCTCCTGGCCGAGAGGGTTTCCGGACGCCCGACGACGTGTTCCGCATTACGCACACAGGTATCGAGTTCGTGAAGATGGAGGGCAACTGCATCGACATTCCGAAAAGCGAACGTTTTACCCGCGTGATGACGGACAAAGGCTTCGTCTTTCCGGCACGCGCTGTGGCTGGCAATGCCTCGACCCGTAAGGTGTACGATAACGGCTATCTGCTGATCGATGCCGCTGGGGTGCCGTTCCAGCTGAAGCAATTTCACGGACGGCCCTTCGTGCGACGGATCGAACAGCCCGATTCGGTGGTATTCACGCATGCTTTCGTCACGGAGTTCCCCGACAAGCGACTGCTGGGATTCCTCGGAGACGACCGCGGTGATATCCATGCGCTCGAAGCGGACTATTCCCTGCACCGCCTGCCGCTGCGTCCCGTCGATCTCCGACGCGAACGCCTGATCATCGTGGGCGACCATTTTTATTGGACGGCGATCACTGAACGACAGGGTTTCGAACGCCTCACAGCCGTTAATGCCCGTGACTATTCCCTCGCTGCGGAGCACGAGACCGATTTCCCCGCCGCGAAATGGGAGCAGGCCCGGAAATACCTTTTTCCATTCCGGCTGGTCTTCACTGCTTCGTCCGATAAATACGTCAAGCCGCGTTTCCACGATTTCTCGTACCTGGCCCTCGGACTGAATCTCCTGCTGGCTATCGGCTGGGCCGTGTACAGCCGAAAAAGGCGGCGTTGCCGGGCGGTCCGCATATTGGGAATTTTGGTGCTGGGAATTTACCTGCTGGTCCCGCTGCTGCTGACCGGCCGTGAATAAACGGAAGAAGCGCCCCGTAAAGGGCGCTTCTTTTTTTACTCAGGAAAATAAACAACGGCGGAACATGATTTCGGAGAGGAAAATTCGATGCCGCCCCGGAGGAAGATATTCAGTTCCGTTTTAGGGAAAGTCGTGTGTTCAAGTAATTGGCTTGCTCCATTTTCTTGTGGCGAATATTCCTGATGGCTGTATCTTTTAAAATTGGATATTTATTTCTGGATCTCGTAGCTGTCTCCGTCAATGTGGTAGAATGAAAGGTATTCCTTGCCCTCCTTGGCTTTCCGGTCAGCGATACGGGTCCGGAACGCGGCGATACGTTTCTCTTCACTGTTTGCAACGGTCTCGCCGTGGGCCTGTTGTTCGGCGCTGCATCCGGTTTCCCCGTTGCCGTGCTGTTCGACCGTTTGGTCTTTCAATTCCTGTTCCCATTCGGCGAGATAGGCTTCGTCGATACGATCTTCGACCAGCCGCCCCTTGATACGGACGAGGCTGTTGGCGCATTCGGGACCGAAACTGCCGATCTTTTCCCCGGCTTCGACGCGAATAACCTGTTTGTCGTCGGTCCCCATCAGAAAGAGTTTCCGACCCCCATGACTGCAGATATGCGTACAGATACCTTCTACGGAGACCTCTTGTCCGACCAATGTTTCTGCTTGGGCGAGGATAGCGTCGACTTCGGCGACTTCTGTCGCCGTCGTTTCAGTCTGGGCTGCTTGCTTGTTGCGGGAGTTCCCTCCGCCGCAGGCCGTGAAAGCCAACGTCGCCGAGAACATAGCTGCTAAAATAAGGATTCTTTTCATTTGTTGTTTATAAAAAATGTGACTTTGTCGTAAATGTGGGATGATTATCTAACGAGCAATAAGTTTCCACAAAGAAACGAGATTCTTTCGTGCACAACAATACCCATTTTAGGGGATTTTCAGTCTTATGAAAACCCTTGGTTGCTCAGTATTTAACACCAGTCGTTTAGCGAGACATTTCGCGTTAGCACTGTTCCGCCGGGCGATGCTCCGGATCCTATATTCGCAACCACTCCGCGGTTCGTTTTGCAGGGCTCGGAATTCCGATACTGAGGGCTTCCAACTCACGTGTTCGTTGCTCCGGCAGAGCGATCTGATGCGGAATCGCGATGTTGGAAAAGTGGGCGTTAATGACTTTGACAACCTGATTATAGTTGTTGCCAAGTTTCTGAAACTGGAAAGGCATTCGACTCGGGTGAACGCCCCGGCCTTGCAGAGCGAGCGTTTTTGTCCCTTTTAAGGTAGAACAGAACTTGAATGTGCTGCGCATATTCCGATGAAATTAAGGGATTAAAATTAATTTCCACAGAGTCATTTGTCAAGATGAAGAACGATTCAAAAAATTACAACTGAATATCTTATGCAAGATACAGCAAAAAAGACGAGGAAACGATTGGAAAACCGTAACCTCGTCTGGAATTACCTTATTATGCTTGGTACTCCCCAAAAGAGAAACCTTGTGTAAATATTAAGTTTTCAACGATTTAATGCTTAATACCCCTTACAAAGTTTGTCTTTTTTAATGTAATAGTTCAGTTGGTTTAGAGAGCCTGTTCGACAAGC
>MSHJ01000001.1 GCA_001941065.1 Alistipes sp. Zagget8 | reverse complement strand
GTTTTCGCAGTTAATAGAGATCAAAGATAGCAAATTTTCATAAATCCGCGCCCTCTACTTCGACGAATTGCGGTGCGCGCCGTTGTTTTTCGTAAAATTCCGGTGCTGCTGCTGTCCGCGGTTTTTCTGCTGCCGCTGCTGCTGGTGGGGCTGGCGATGCGACTGACCGGCCTTCTGGGGACGTGCCGAAAAGGGCTGTTTATAGTCGCTTCGGAGATTATTTAAAGCAACTTCATCGATTTGAATCGCTCCGCCGGACATCCGCTTGATGTCTTTTACAATCACCTCGTTGTTCGGATGCTCCTGGTTGTACTCGTAGCTTTTGGTACGCATGTAACGGGCCAGATTGTCCACCGTGCGGGCCACCGTCTGGGGGTTGTGCTCGTCGGCCAGCCCGCGGATCATCCGCTCGACATATTTGCCGTAATGCTTATAGGTGATCCGCCCCTGCGAATAGGCCATACGCCGGGGCGTGACGGTCAGTTCCTGACGCGACGGCTGCGGGTAAGGAGAGTCCACATCCAGCTGAAAATCAGACATAATGAAGAGGTGGTCCCACAGCTTGTGCGTGAAATCGGCCGTGTCGCGCAGCAGGGGATTCAGGTTGCCCATGACGGCGATCACGGCGCGGGTCTGGCGGTTGCGTTCGCGGCGGTCTTCGATCTCCAGCAGCGAATCGACCATCTCCTGGATATGGCGCCCGTATTCGGGCAGGTACAGCTTGCGTCGCGTGTAATTGTAGTTCTTTCTCATAAATTGTATTTGCGGTCTTTTCCGTTGCTCCGATTCGTCCGCCGGAACCTCCGGCAGGGCCTTCGCAATAGACCGATTCAAGATGTTTTTCAGGGCCTTCCGCACCCGTTGGCGAGACCCCTCGGGATTGGGTTTACACCGCGGAAAGTCCTAACTTTGGGACAGAAGCAGTGCAGACCGGACGTGGATAAAACGGACTTTTTCCGATTTTATTGCCGGGACGCCGCCTGCTCAGGCCGAAGATTAACTTCGCAAAAGTAGGTAAAATTTCAGGAAAAACAAGCTATGGCAAAGGTTTTAATTTTGGATCAATCAAAAAGCGTGCGAAACATCCTGCGCGAGCGGTTGGAGTATGAGGGGTTCTCGGCGGAAGCCGTTGAAGACGAGGCGACAGCCTCGGATATGTGTGAGAAGGTTCCGTTCGACCTGATCATTTCGGACACCGGATGCAGGGTCCCCGATGCCGGCATACCGTTCATAGCCCTCTCGACCGACGCTTCGATCGACTCGGCGGTGGAGGCCGTGCGCAACGGAGCGCAGGACTTTCTCACCAAACCGATCGACATGAACCGGCTGTTGCAATCCATCCACCGCACCATCGAAAACCCCGCGCCCGCACCTGCCGCCCCCGCGCCCGTCGTGCGCCGCAGCCGCCGCGCACATCCCGCGCAGGCGGAAAATATCATCGGCATCTCGCCCGAAATCGAGCATGTCCGCCAGCTGATCGACAAGGTTGCGCCGTGCGAGGCCCGGGTGCTCATCACCGGCGAGAACGGCACGGGCAAGGAGTTGGTGGCCCGGTGGCTCCACGCCAAGAGTTCACGCGCTGCGGCGCCGTTCGTCGAGGTCAACTGCGCGGCCATCCCCTCGGAGCTGATCGAGAGCGAGCTTTTCGGCCACGAACGGGGCGCCTTCACCTCGGCCGTCAAACAGCGCAAGGGCAAGTTCGAGCAGGCCGACGGCGGCACGCTCTTCATGGACGAAATCGGCGACATGTCGCTGGCGGCGCAGGCCAAGGTGCTGCGGGCTTTGCAGGAGAGCCGGATCAGCCGCGTAGGCAGCGACAAGGACATCGAGGTGGACGTGCGGGTGATCGCCGCCACGAACAAGAACCTGCGCGAAGAGATCAAAAAAGGGAATTTTCGCGAGGACCTCTACCACCGTATCGGGGTTATCGTGGTGCGGGTTCCGGCGCTTCGGGAGCACGCCGCAGACATCCCGACGCTGGTCGATCATTTCATCCGCACCATCTCGGCCGAATACGGCACGCGGCCCAAGTCCATCGACCCCGAGGCCCTTGCGGCGCTGCGGCAGATGCCGTGGACGGGCAACATCCGCGAACTGCGCAACGTCATCGAGCGGCTGATCGTCCTCTCCGAAGAGCGCATCACCGCCCGCGACGTGAAAGAGTATTATTAAGGATTCGGTATGGATCGAATATTTCTTTATACCTCTCGTTGCTATTCCCAGTCGTTGTCGCCGCCTTTGGCGTCGTATACAAATCCGACCCCACCCCGACCCTCCCCCAGGGAGGGAGATGGCGTACGCTTCGGACGGCGGGTAACAGAGTGACACGAGTAGGTGCTTCGTATCACTCTGTTACCCGGCCCGGGAGCGCCTGCCAGGCTCCGATACGCGAAATCCATCCGTCGCCCCTAAAACCCGCCTCTTAGGCGGGCGCAAATCCGGATGGAGAGCGTCCCGGCAGGCCGTCGCCCCCTAAAACCCGCGTCTTACGCGGGCGGGTTAGAGCAGGAATCCGATTTTCAGCAGGAGGGTCGTGTGGCGGAGTTTTTCGGCAAAGGCTGCCGAGAGATAACGCCCTTCATACTCCCGGAGACGCTCCAGCCGCTGCCACTCGCAGCCGGCCTCGAAAAACAGCGCACCCCTTCCGCGCAGGGTGCAGCGCACCCCGACAGCCGACGAGAGCATCGCCCCGCCCTTCGCCTCCCGGGACGGCGCAAAGGCGTAACCGCCCGCAAACCCGACATAGGGCGTAACCCGCCGGGGCCGCGTCAGCAGCATCCCCGCCTCGGCAAAGAGCGGAACGAGCGCCTTTTCATAAACGGAGACTCCGGAGCCGATGCCGACCGAAAACCGGGGGCTGACAGCGTAACTCCCCGTGACCCGCCACACGACGGGCACCGATGCGGGTTCGCTCAGAGAAACGCCCGTTCCCAGAGCCGTCGAAACGTGAAAACGGGAGCCCTCCTGCCCCCACGCCGCGCAGACGGCGAACATGCCGGCAACCGCCAAAACAAACTTTCTCATTGCACCCGGACCGTGATGCGTTTGACAATGCGCAGCGCCGAGGTCAGCTTCGAAACGTCCGCAAACAACTCCCCGGAACTGCCGTCCGGCGAACTGTGGCCCACCAGCACCGCCTCGAACTCCCGCTCTCCCGACGACAGGTCCACCTCCGCGGCATAGACCACCGCAGGCTGTCCGCTGCCGAGCTTCCCGCCCGAATAACCGGCCTCGCCCTCGCGGGCCGATTCGGGCCATGCGTCGTTGAAATCGGTCGAATGGTTCACCTCGACTTTCACCACAAAGCGCGTCAGCCCTTCGGCGGGTGCGAGTTTCAGGTCGAACGAACCGCGCGGCGTAGCGCCCGAAATGCCGTCCGCGAGCGGCTCCTTTTTCGTCGGCAGGTAGAGTCCGTCGGCATACCGCACCCCGCGGCGGTGGCACCAGTGCGGCAGCGCCTCCCGGCGACGGTTTCCACCTGCCGCCGTCCACGACTGCGTGGCGATCTTGTGCGTCGCATAGACCGTCTCCAGATAACGCCCCTCAGGGTCCTCGATCCACACGGCAATCTGCGGCGCATTCTTCTTTTTGAGGCCCAGAAACAGCGAAAAGTCGTGCAGCCACGCCTCGCCCTGTTCGACAACGACCTTCACGCTGCCGCGCTCATACCCGACCAACTCCTGCTGGCACGAGCAAAGCCCCACAAGGGGCAAAATCCACATCCATCCCATTGTTTTCATACATTTAACTGTTACTAATCGGTAACATTGTGGGCAAAAAAAGAGACTATTCCCCGAAAAACCGGTCGATCAGCCGGTCGATACCCTGCGCAATCTGCTCCCAGCCGCCGTCCGTGTCGATGGCGATGCCGTTGTAGACCGGGCAGAACTCCTCCAGCATCACCAGATAAGTCACCGACGCCGTCACCAGAGAGGCCACCGCCGCCACCTCGGCCTCGGGACGCCCCGCAATCCGGCTGACCTGCCGGACCAGCTCCACCCCAGTCCGCTCCCGCTGGGCACGCAGTTCCGCAATCAGCGCGTTGTCCGACGAGAGCTCCCAGCGGCAGACCCTCCGCAGCGTGGGATCGGCCCGCAGTTGTGCGATATGGCCGCGGAATATCCGTTTCAACCATGCCGGCAACGCCTCCCGGCCGGGCATCTCCTGCGGAAAGTTGATCCAGAAATCGTGCTGCCGAACATAGGCCGCCACGAGCCCGTCCACCGACCCGAAATAACGGTATATCAGGATTTTCGAAACCCCTGCGCGTTCAGCAACGGCATTCACCCCGATCTTCTCGAAGCCGCTCTCGCGGATCATCGCGCCGATCGTCTCGATCAGGCGCCCTTCGGTCGCCTCGCGGTCACGCTCCGCCGCCACAGTTATTTTGCCTTTTGTTACCATTCGGGAACAAATATACGGGTTTTTCCGAAAGCAGCAAATTTTTTCGGGATTTTCGGGGGGGGGCTGCCGGAAATCGTTCCATGCAGAAATAAAGAAGTGCGGAGGGACCACCCGGCACCTTTCGTGACGCCTCATTCAGAAAATGGATTCAAGTGACTATGAAGAATCGAATCCAAACCGGGCTTACGGTCCCTTCCGCACATTGTTGTCTTGCAGCAGGTTCCTCACGCCCTAAAAAAGCAAGGACGCAAGTACTCACTCCTATAGCAGGCCTTGCGAGCCCAATTTGGTAGTTTTCCCTACGCCCAAGCCGGTCTCCCACCGGAAGGCAGGGACACGACTCAGGTTTCAGACAAATTTTACACCAAATTTAAACCCGCCGCAATCGCTACGGCGGTCGCAAGTTTACTATAGGCATAAAGGTTTGTCTTAACCTCTACATATATTCTATTGCAAATATATGGAATGAATCCGGTATATGCAATACTTTCGCGCAATTATTTCGTATGCACGGGCAGCAGGGGCACCCGCCCCAGTTACCGCGTTACAACAATTCGAGCAGTTCGGCGGGTTTGTCGACGATATGCCGGGCCCCGGCGGCGACGAGCTCCCCGCGGTCGCGGAATCCCCACGTCACGCCTGCCGAGCGGACGCCCGCGGCCGCCGCAGTCTCGATGTCCACCCCCGAATCGCCGACGTACAATACACGCTCCCTCGCCACGCCCGTCAGCGCCAGAATCTCCTCCACGACCGCCGGCGAGGGCTTCAGGGGCACATCGGGCCGCTGTCCGAAGACCGCGGCGAACTCCACCCCGGGAAAGAACAGCCGGATGAGCTTCTCGGTCCCGGCCTGGAACTTGTTCGACGCCACGGCCAGCGACACGCCCCGGTGCACCAGCTCGGCAATCAATTCGGGAATCCCCGCATAAGGTTTGGTATGGATGTCGATATGCTCGGTGTAGTATTTCACGAAATCCGCACGCACCGCCGCAACATTTTCCGCCGTGCGCAGCTCTTCGGGCAGGGCGCGTTCGACGAGCCGCATGATGCCGTTGCCGACGAAATGGCAGTATTCCGCATAAGTATGCTCGGGAAGCTCCCGCAGGGCCAGCACGGCGTTGCAGGCCACGGCCAGGTCGCCGATGGTGTTCAGCAGCGTGCCGTCGAGATCGAAGATGACGAGTTGGGTTTTCATTTTTTCCGTTTTATTTTCCAGCCTATCGCCGCCACGAGCAGCGACATCAGCGGCGAGACGATATTGAAAATGCAGTAAGGCATGTAGACGAAGGTCGAGACGCCGAGCACCGTGGCCTGCGTCATGCCGCACGAGTTCCACGAAATCAGCACCGAGCAGACCGTGGCCGAATCCTCCACCGAACGGCTCAGCAGTTTCGGTTCCAGCCCCCGCTCGGCATAGAGGTCCTTGAAGAGGCGCCCCGAAAGAATGATCGAGATATACTGGTCGGCGGTGCAGAGGTTGAAGAAGATGCCCGCGCCGACGGTCGAGGCCACGGCCGAAAAGGTCCTGCGCACCCACCGCAGGAAGATCGCCGTCAGCGACCGCAGCATCCCGCTGCCGGTCATCACCCCGCCGAAGCACATGGCGCAGATAATCAGCCACACGGTGTTGAGCATCCCGGCCATGCCCCGCGTGGCGACCAGTTCGTCCAGCGGTGCGCTCCCCGTCGGGATGGCCGTGGGGCCGAAGCAGGTCATCAGCACCCCTTTGAACCCCGACATGAAATCCAGTCCCCCGACGCCCGCCACCCGGGCCACTATTTCGGGCTGGGCGAGGAGCATCGCCGCGCAGGCGAATACCACGGCGCAGAACAGCGTCACGATGGCCGGGAGTTTCCGGGCAATAAGTATCCCCGTGGCCAGCGGCACCACGAGAAGCCACGGCGTGATGCGGAACGTCGCGGCCAGCGTCGCGGCATACATTTCGGCGTGGGTCGAGGCGCTGTGGTCGAGCGAGAGTCCCGCGACGGTGAAGCCCCCCAACGCGATGAGCATCGACGGCACGGTGGTATAGAGCATGTAGCGGATGTGGGTGAAGACCGGTACGCCGACCGTCGAGGAGGCCAGCACCGTGGTGTCGGACAGCAGCGAGAGTTTGTCGCCGAAATAGGCCCCCGAGATGATGGCTCCGGCGATCCACCCTTCGGGGAATCCCATGGCCTGTCCGATGCCCATCAGCGCGACGCCGATGGTGGCGATGGTGGTCCACGAACTGCCGGTCATCAGCGACACGACGGCGCAGATCACGCACGAGGCCACGAGGAAGAACGACGGATGGAGTATCTGCAGTCCGTAATAGATCATCGTCGGCACCACGTCCGAGATCATCCACGTTCCGGCGATGGCGCCGATGAGCAGCAGGATGACGATGGCCGAGGCCGAGGCGCGGATGTTGTCGATGATGGCCTCTTCCAGCACGGCCCAGCGGCAGCGGTAGACGCCGATGGAGAGCATCACGCAGACCGACGTGGCCGACAGCAGGGCGATCTGGCTGCCGCCGTTGATGGCGTCGCCCCCGAAGGCGCGGATCACCACATACAACAGTCCCGTCAGCACCGCCAGCGGAATGACCGACACCCACGGCGACGGCAGTTTTTCAGTATTTTGCTTCATCGGTTGACTTTTACGTGGGGACAAAAGTACAGAAAAATTTGTACTTTTGCGGGCTTAAGAAGCCCGATTTATGGGCTGCGGAAAGTCTCACCGTTTCCAAACCGGATTTCCGCTACCTCCGTCCCAAATCCCGCCTCTTAGCCGATCGTAGCGGAAATCCGGCTCCAATCTGCAAAATTCCTCCGCAGCCCCTAAAACCCACCTCTTAGGTGGGCGATTCAGGCCTTATCGTACGCCGGATGCGTTTTTTCGGGGTGAAGGCTTTCGTTTTTCCATTTTTCTGCTTAACTTTGGTAGAACATCAAACGCGCAAACAGATGAACGTATTCCGCAGAGTGGTCCGGTTCTATGTCGAAGGGTTCCGCGAAATGACCGTGGGACGGACCCTGTGGGCCATCATCCTCGTGAAACTATTCATCATGTTCGCCGTGCTGAAGGTCTTTTTCTTCCCCGACCTGCTCGCGGGCAAGAGTCCCGAAGAAAAAGCCGATTTCGTGCTCGAAAACCTCGCGCCGCCGTCTCCGCAGGAAAATCCCTCAAACCAATAATAACCCGCCATGCTTTCCGACTACCTATCGACCGTCGACTGGTCGCGTGCGCAATTCGCCATGACGGCCATCTACCACTGGCTGTTCGTGCCGCTGACGCTCGGGCTGGGATTCATGATCGCCATCATGGAGACCCTCTACGTCCGCACGAAAGACCCCTTCTGGCTCCGGACCACCAAGTTCTGGATGCGCCTGTTCGGCATCAACTTCGCCATCGGCGTGGCCACGGGGCTGATTCTCGAATTCGAGTTCGGCACCAACTGGTCCAACTACTCCCATTTCGTGGGCGACATCTTCGGCGCCCCGCTGGCCATCGAGGGCATCTTCGCCTTCTTCCTCGAATCGACCTTCATCGCCGTGATGTTCTTCGGCTGGCGCAAGGTCTCGAGCGGATTCCACCTCACGGCCACGTGGCTCACGGCCTTCGGGGCCAACCTCTCGGCGTGGTGGATTCTGGTGGCCAACTCGTGGATGCAGTACCCCGTGGGGTGCGATTTCAACCTCGAGACCGTGCGCAACGAGATGACCTCGTTCTCGGCCGTGGCATTGTCGCCCGTGGCCGTCAACAAGTTCTTCCACACCGTCACCTCGTCGTTCGTCCTCGCGGCGCTGTTCGTCGTGGGCGTCAGCGCGTGGTACCTGCTGCGCCGGCGCGAGCAGAAGATGGCCCGCAAGAGCATCGCCATCGCCTCGGCCTTCGGATTCGTCTTCGCCCTGGTCACGGCCTTCACGGGCGACCGTTCGGGGGCCATCGTGGCCCGCGTGCAGCCCATGAAGCTGGCCGCCATGGAGGCGCTCTACGACGGGCAGGAGGGAGCGCCGCTCACCGCCGTCGGCGTCCTGCGTCCCGAGGCGGAACGGACGAATAACGACGACGCCTTCTATTTCAAAATCGACATTCCGAAGATGCTCTCGCTGATGAGTTTCCGCGAGCTCGACGCCTTCGTGCCGGGCATCAACGACCTGGTTTACGGCAACGAGGAGCGCGGCATCATGTCCGCCGCCGAGAAGATGGAGCGCGGACGCGTGGCCGTGGACGAACTGGGCCGCTACCGCGCCGCACGCGAGGCGGGCGATACGGCGGCCATCGCCGAAATACAGTCCAAATTCGACCGTTCGACCCCCGAGGGCGAAGCGTTCCTGCGCGAACATTTCGCCTACTTCGGCTACGGATACCTCGACCGCCCCGAACAGATCGTGCCCAACGTGCCGCTGCTGTTCTACTCGTTCCGCGTGATGGTCGGCGCCGGGTGCTTCTTCATCCTGCTGCTGGGACTCGTCTGGTGGCTCAACCGCAAAGACCGCCTCGCCGACAAACGCTGGCTGCTGTGGGTGGCCGTGTGGACCGTCCCGCTGGCCTACCTCGCCTCGCAGGCCGGCTGGATCGTGGCTGAGGTGGGACGCCAGCCGTGGGCCATCCAGGACCTGATGCCCGTGGGCGTCGCGGCCTCGAAAATCCCCAGCGGATCGGTCTCCGTGACCTTCTTCCTCTTCCTGACGCTTTTCACGGCGCTGCTCATCGCCGAACTGAGCATCATGTTCCGACAAATTAAAATAGGCCCTAAAAACGACTAAGCCATGGATACGCTGACACTACTCCAACACTACTGGTGGTTCATCATTTCGCTTTTGGGGGCCCTGCTGGTCTTCCTGATGTTCGTGCAGGGCGGGCAGGCGCTGTTGTACAACATCGGCCGCACGGAGGAGGAGCGCAACATGCTCGTCAACTCGCTGGGCCGCAAGTGGGAATTCACCTTCACGACGCTCGTGACCTTCGGCGGAGCCTTCTTCGCCTCGTTCCCGCTCTTTTACTCCACATCGTTCGGCGGGGCGTTCTACGTCTGGATGGCCATTCTGTTCTGCTTCGTGCTGCAGGCCGTGGCCTACGAATACCGCCGTAAACCCGCCAACGTCTTCGGCGAACGCACCTTCAACGCCTTCCTGCTGATAAACGGCATTCTGGGCCCGCTGCTCATAGGCACCGCCGTGGGGACTTTCTTCACGGGGGCGGAATTCACCGTCGACCGCCTCAACCTCGCCAACCAGGGCGGCGCGGCAGTCATCTCGCAGTGGGCGACGCCGTGGCACGGACTGGAAGCCGTCGCCGAGTGGCGCAACGTGCTGCTGGGCGTGGCGGTGGTCCTGCTGGCCATGACCCTCGCGTGCCAGTATTTTATGAACAACATCGACGACGAGGTGATTTTCCGCCGGGCACAAAACCGCCTGCGAACGTTCGGTCCGCTGTTCGTCGTCTGCTTCGTGGTGTGGCTCCTCGCCCTCGTGCTGGCCGACGGCATGGCTGTCGATGCTGCGGGCACAATCTCCGTCGAACCCTACAAATACCTCCACAACCTGCTGGAGATGCCCTACGTCACGGCCGTGCTGCTCATCGGCGTGGTCTCGGCGCTGTGGAGCATCTGGCTGGGATGGCGCGGCAGCCGCCATGCGGTGTGGTTCGGAGGCGCCGGCACGGTGCTCACGGTGCTGTCGCTGCTGCTTTTGGCCGGGTGGAACAACACCGCCTACTACCCTTCGCTCACGGACATGCAGTCGTCGCTGACGATCTACAACTCCTCGTCGAGTCTCTTCACGCTCAAGACCATGGCGTGGGTGTCGCTGTTCGTGCCGTTCGTCGCGGCCTACATCTGGTACGCCTGGCGGGCCATGAACCGCCGTCCGATCACCCGCGAGGAGATTCGCGGCGACGATCACCAGTACTAACTTATTAATTCGAAAGATTCTGCAATGAAACGGTATCTGCTTTCTTTGTTCGTATTGACGCTTTACGCCTGCAGTTCTCGGACGGGTCGTCCGGCTTCCGCACCAGAGAAAGTCTCCGCCACCGATTCGCAACCGTCTCCAAACGAGCAGATAACCCCGCCGCCGACAGTCGAGGACACGGTGCTCTGCCAAATCGGAGGAAAGCTCTATTTCCTTGATTTCGTGCCGACCGATTCGAGTTCGATCACGGTCATCCGGACCACGCATCTGCCCTCGTCCGGAGACGAATCCCCCTACCGCGAATACGCATTCATCAACCACTCTCACCATAGCCCGGGACACCGCCATTTCGAAGCTTCGTTGCTCGATTCGACATATAAGGAATGCTATGCTGCTTACAACTCGCTCAGCAGGCTTCCCGATACGCTCCGCGCGGAGCGTATCGATCCGAAGATCCGGGAATTTTGCGGATATTGGGCCAATCTGACGGAGCACGATGGAGACTACTACCTCGACAACTGGATGTGCCAGTCCACCTTCTGCCTGACGGACAGCTTGTATACCGAATATTTCATGGAAGGCTATCCCCATCCAATCCGGGACGCGAAACCATTGTCCGACGGCCTGCAAATCCGGTATGGTCAGGAGAATTCGCTCCGGATTGAACTGCTCGACCCTGAACGGCAGCTTTATCGGATCACCGACGATAATGGCCGGCATTTCGCAACGCCTGCCGCATCCATCCACAATTTCAAGATTATCGAATATTGCAACAACACGGGCGATGCCCTGTTGTAAACAGCCTAACCAAAACAAAAAGAGCGGAGGCTTCGGCCTCCGCTCTTTCATTCACCCGTTTCCGGTCTATTTCTTCTCTTTATTTTCAAACGGATACTGATTCTGGTGCACATCTTCGAAGCGCATGCCGTTCTCGTAGGTCTTCATGGCGCGGCGCGACATACCCATCGACGAGAATCCGCCGTCGTGGTAGAGATTCTGCATCGTCACCTTGCGCGTGAGGTCCGAAAAGAGCGTCAGCACATAGTTCGCGCAATCTTCGGCCGAGGCGTTGCCCAGCGGCGACATGTTCTCGGCAAACCCCATCAGGTCGCCCAGTCCCAGCACGCCGCTTCCCGCGGTGGTCGGCGTCGGCGACTGCGACACGGTGTTGATGCGCACGTTCTTCTCACGGCCGTAGATATAGCCGAAACTCCGGGCAATCGACTCCAGCAGCGCCTTGGCGTCGGCCATGTCGTTGTAGCCGTAGAGCGTGCGCTGGGCGGCGATGTAAGAAAGGGCCACAATCGAACCCCAGTCGTTGATGGCGTCCTTCTTGCGGGCCACCTGAATGGCCTTATGGAATGAAACGGCCGAAATATCGAGCGTCTTCGAGAGGAAATCGTAATCCAGGTCGTCGTAGGTGCGGCCCTTGCGGACGTTGGGCGACATGCCGATCGAGTGGAGCATGAAATCGAACTTGCCGCCGAAATGCTCCATCGTCTTGTCGATCAGGTTCTCGAGGTCTTCGACGCTCGTGGCGTCTGCCGGAACGACGATCGTGTTGCATTTCTCGGCCAGCTGCGAGATGGTTCCCATGCGGATAGATACGGCTGTATTGGTGAGGACGATTTCGGCACCCTCCTCCACGGCACGCTCCGCCACCTTCCAGGCGATGGATTGCTCGTTCAGGGCTCCGAAAATAAGTCCCTTCTTTCCTTTCAATAAATTATATCCCATCGTATTTTGGTTTAAAAATTCGGGCAAATATAACACTTTTTTTTCATTTGGACGACCAATCGCCCTTCCGGCGCCCTGCAAAGGCCCTGCCGCCCGGCACGAAAAAGCCGCGAACCGAAAGTCCGCGGCTTGTGTCGCCGTCAGCGGGAAATGGCTTTTTCCAATGCCCCGGCGATCTGTTCCGCCGTCACGGCCCCTTTGCACAGGACCCGTTTGCGAGCGTCCAGCAGGTAGAGGCACGGCACGCGACGCAGGTCGTAAAGGCCCCGGTAATGCACCTGCGCTCCGGCATCGTAAGCGGCGATCCAGCCGTCGGGATACTCCCCGAGCGAAGCTCGCCACGCCGCCTCGTCCTCCTCGGGCGAACTGTAAAGCGCCACCACCCGCAGCCGTCCCTGCTCCGCAAGGCGGTTCACCACCCGCTGCCGGACCAGCGCCCGGCGCACCTCGCCGCACTCCGGACATCCGGGATCGACGAAGCAGAGAATCGTGAACTCCGCCCCGACGGCATACAGCGATGACCGTCCGCCGTCCGGCAAGACGAAGGTCAGGTCCGTCGCCGGCTCCCCGACCCGGTTGCGGCCGATCATGTTGAGCTGGTAGCGAGGCCGCAGTTTGCGGTAATCGTCGAGACGGTCGCTCTCCACCACCGCCAACAGGGCGTAACGGTACAGCTCCTCGTCGCGGCAGGGCGAGTCGGGCGCATAGAGGTATTTCTCGCACAGCTCCCCGAAAAGATAAAACGCCTCCTCGTTCGCCTCGGCGCGTCCGAGCAGCGCCCGCAGCAGCGGCCCGGCCGCCGCGGGGTCCATCCGTTCGTCTTCGAGCAGGGCGACATACGCCGCAAAGCGTTCTTCGAGGGCCTCGGGATGCCCCGTCAGCGTCGTATCCGCGAAATCCACCCCATCCCACCAATGCGCCGCCCGTTCCGCAATCCCGGCCGAGGAGCGGCCGCAGGAACCCGTCAGCACCGCGCAGCATACGACGACCAGACAGCAGAAAACAAGGCGTTTCATGGCCCTACTCGAGTGAAAGTGCAACGAGGGCGACAGTCGCCAGCACCAGCCCGATGAGCAGCATCGGCCCCGGCACGACGGCGAAGATCACCAGCGAAAGGACTACCGTGATCAGCGGTGCAAGCCCCTGCATGGGCGATACGATGATCGCCTTGCCGTAACGGTAGGCATAAACCAGCGTCAGCGCACCTATCGAATTGAGCAGCTGGGTAAAGAAGCCCTTCACATAAAGTCCCGGTTCAACGGCGGCGATCTCGGGACCGGTCATCGTCCACGCCAGGGGAACCAGCATCACGCCCGTCAGCGCCATGTAGAAGAAGATGCTCTCGGCACTCATCGAGCCGTTGGCGAATTTCATGATGTAGCCCTGAATGCCCCAGGCGATGAATACCAGCGCCGCGAGCACCAGCCAGACATAACCCGAAACGTGCGTGTCGCTGCCGTCCTGCCACGAGAGGAAGAAGATGGCCGCCAGGGCGACGACGATGCCGAAGGTCTGCACCCGGTTGGCCCGTTCGCGCAGGAAGGCCAGCGAGAGGGCGATCGTCACGATGGGCGACATCGAGACGAAGGGAAATACGATGTATGCCGGGCCGAAGCGCAGCGCCTCGAACAGCACCAGCTGACCGCCCGCGCCGAGCAGTCCGGCGCTCAGTCCCAGCAGGAGCGACTTCCACGAACGGTCGAGTTTCCAGCCCCCGATCCAGAGCGCCGCGACGGCGCACGGAACCATCGAGAAGGCCCACACGATGTAGACCATGCTGGCAGGAAAACCCTCCTGCTGAATCAGTTCGCTGAATTCGCCCCACACACCCCACGTAAGGGTCGTCACAAGGGCGAAGACGAGCCATTTATGCTTTTTTATCCAATTCATCGGGCGGCTTATTTGGCGGTGAAGGTGTAGAGTCGGTTATAGCCCGTCGTTTCGTCCCACACGCCGGCGTTGGCCGTGCGGATGCTGAACAACGGATCGGCGGCGAGCGTCGGTTCGGGGTCGGGCAGGTTCAGGCAGAGCGTGTAGCGCGTACCCGCTTTGAGGGCCGGAGCGTCGAACGACGCCTCGACGGTATGGGTTTCGCCGCCGAACCAGCGGCGCGGATCGTCCTTGAGCTGCTGCACGAAACGCTCCTTACCGTCGGCCGACACGAACACCAGTTCGGCACCGCGCGGATTGACGGGAGCCGCAAAACCGACATTCTTCAGCGTCACCGACGCCCTGAACGGCTCCCCGGCCTTCACCTCCCGGGTGAAAGCCCCTTCGGTCAGCACCAGGCGGTAGCCCAGACGGCACTCGACATCGTCGAAGCAGTCGTCGTCGCGCCACCCCTTGATAACGTCCTGATGGTAGGCGATGTTCAGGTAGGACCAGTGGTATTTCGCCATGTCGGAGAGCGAATTGGCGCAGGCGCAGAACGACGACACGCCGCACGTCTCGCCGCCCATGCTCGTATAGCGCGAATCGGCCATCCAGAGCTCCCGCTCGGCCTTGCTGGTGAACGTCCCGACGTCGTTGCCGTCGGCCAGGAAGCAGTCGTTGTGCGACGCGATGCGGGCCCGGTCCGTCTTGCCGTAGGCATTGTCCGAGCCGATCGAATCGGCGCCCGAGAGTCCGAGGCACATCATCTTGGCCTGCGGGGTGCGCAGGGCCACCATGCGGTTTTCGGGCAGGGCGCCGAGCAGCGCCTCCACGACACGGCGGCGGGGCGCGAACTCCTCGGCGGTCTGCGGATTGAACCCGAAATGGTCGGTGTAGTACCACTCGCCCCACACGCCCACGAATCCGGCCTGCAGCACGTAGATCACGTCGGCATACTCCCGGAAGAGGGGTTTCAGCTGGGCGATGTGCTGCATCACGACCGACTCTTCGGCGTCCCACGGTTTGGCGCTCTCGGCGTCGGAATCGCAGTAGGCGAAACGGAGGATGCATTTGCCGCCGCCGTCGCGCAGGACCTGCATGTTCGCCCGGATCAGCGCGAGACACTCGTCCGAAAGCGGTTTGTCGATGAAATCACGCAGGAAATACTCCAGCAGGAAGAGCGTGCGGTTCTGCGTGCGGTTGACGGCCAATGCCTGCGTGTTGATCGCCTTGGGCACCTCGCCGTTTTCGAATTTGAAATCGTAGGGATAGTAGAATCCCCGCTCGGGGTTGGGAATTGCCGTCGTCAGCTCCTCGTAGACGACCTTCGTCAGCGAAGGATCGTCCTGCGGGCCGTCGCTGCCGCCGCCGTCCGAACAGCGGGCCGCCAGCAGCGGCAGGGCCAGCAGCAGAACCCTTGTATAGAATACCGGTCTTTTCATGGTTTTCATGTTGCTAAAAAGATACCGGCATTGCAACGCCACAACGCCGGTATCCGTTTCTCTCTTTTATCCGTCTATGCGGCAGGCGTTTGCCGCAGAAGCCGCCTGTCAGAACAGCGTGACGCTCATCAGCCCGGCGGGATCGAACTCGTCGCCCGCATCGCTGTGCTTGGTGGGCAGCGCCGGCAGAACGCCGCATTCGCCGCTCCAGTCGCTCTTCTCGAGTATTATGCCCAGCTTGGTCTTCTTGTCCAGGTTGGGAATCGCCGAGCGCAGGATGCCGATCTCGACGGCCTTGTGGCCGTTGGCCAGCGTCACCGTGGCCGACGTGGTCACGGCACCCGAACTTGGCGCCACAACCGATGTCCACTCCCATTCGTTGCCCATCGGGGTGCCCGAGTACATGAAGCCTTCGGGGTTCCAGCCCTCGATCGCGCCCTGGAACATCAGGTCGCAGCCGTTGTTGGTCCAGGCCCAGTTGCCCGTACCCGTCGTGGCGTTTCCGTCGCCGTCGAAGGCCATATCGGTGTCGAGGAACAGGTCGAGGATGCCCACGCCGACCTCGGGCGAAGCGTCGTACTCGACGTAGAGGTAGAGATAATCGGCGTTGCTGGCCACCTTCAGGACCTTGCCGCCCGGGTAGAAGGCATCGGCAGGCATTTCGGCCACATTCACGTCCGACTCGCCGAGCGCCTCCCAGTCGGCGAAATCTCCGTCGAGGGCGATGTCGGCCGCCCCGACCGTCTTTTTCTCACCCACCAGCAGGTTCTGCACAGGGCCGTGCTCCAGCGTACCGCTCTTATCCACGGCACTCCCGGCCGGAAGGTAGGCGATGTCGTTCCAGTCGTACTGGAGCCCCACGCCGAGACGGAATTTCCTGCCCAGGTTGGGAACCGCGCTGCGCACGATGGTCATCTCGAAGGCCGTGTTGCCGTTGGGCAGCACCGTGTGCGGGGATTTCTTGCAGACGCCCAGTCCCGGCGAAACGGTCTCGGTCCACTCCCAGTCGCCCGAGAGGGGCGTACCGGAGAAAGTGAAGATCGTGGGATCGTATTCGCAGGCCTCGCCCGACTCCTCGTCGACGACATATCCCTCGAAAAGCAGGTCCGAACCGTCGTTCGTCCAGGCCGGATTGCCCATGCCCGTCGTCGGGTTGCCCTCGCCGTCGAAAGCCAGGTCGCTGTCGATGTAGAGGTGCATGATCTGCACCGGCATCGCGGGCTGGTCCTTGAACTCCACGTAGAGGTTGATGAACGTGTCGCCCGCATAGGCCATCACCTTGCGCCCCGTGGGATAGAACGCATCGGCGGGAACCTCGCTCACCGTCAGTTCGTCCTCGGGAATGGCATTCCAGTCGGAGAAATCGCCGTCGGGGGTGATGAACACCTCGACCGAAGGTTCGTCGGGATCGTCCGGGTCGTCGCCGCCGATGACCGGGCCGGCCACGGGGTCGTCGATGATGCAGGCCGAAGCCAGCATCGTGACGCCCGCCAACAGAAATAGCTTATCAAAAAGGTTCTTTTTCATGGATTCGCTGTTTTAAGGTCGTTAACATTAGTCGTTCTGCGGAATGCCGCTCACTGAAATCTCGTCGTAGGGAATCCGGTAAAGGATGCGTTTGTCGGTCGGTTCGACCACCTCCCAGGCCTGCACGCCGGCAAAACGGCGGTCCATCTGGAGCTTGTTGCGGTAGACGTCGAAGGCGCGGTGCCCCTCGTAGCAGAGCTCCAGACGGCGTTCGTCGAGTACGACCTCGAGCACGCTCCCGTAGCCCGCCTGCGCATAGTTGCTCTCGGTCCAGAGTGCGTCGCCCGAAAGTCCCGCACGGCTGCGGATGACGTTCACGTCGGCGAGCGCCTTGCCCGGATTGTTGGACTTGGCATAGGCTTCGGCGCGGTTCAGGATCACCTCGGCCCAGCGGATCATCACCGGCGACGAAAGCATCGCCTCGCCGTCCTGTCCCGTGAACTTGGCGCACATGAACGCCGGGCAGGTGTTGAAGCAGAACATCTTCTGGTCGACGTAAACCTCCGTTCTGGCGCCGTTCCACTGGATGTAGTAGTGCGTGAAGCCGTTCTTCACCTCCGTCGTCAGGTAGATTTTCGCACCGTCGTTGGTGATGTAGTATTTGCCGGTGCCCTCCTCGACGGTGACGTCGCGGATTTCGTTCAGGCGGAACGAATCGCCGGCGCTCTCGACGGCCCAGCGGGCCTGCAGGGCTCCCTCGACGGGTTTCAGGGGCACGACGAAGCCCGTATAACGACGGTCTTCGGGATGACGCTGGAAGAGCTTCACCAACGGATCGGAGTAGTACATTTCGGCCCAGCCTTCGACGCCCTTTTCCGACACCGTGTAGTACATCGAACCGATGGATCCGCGGCCGCGGTTCTCGAGCGTGGCGACGTGCGCCACGGCCCAGAGCGTCTCGGGGGATTTGAGGGCGTTGGCGAAATAGTTCTCACAATCAGGATCGAGCTTCGACGAGGGGTCCACACCCTCGCCGCCGAGCATGTCGTTGACCGTGGAGATCACCTTGTCGTTCTCCTCGCGGTAGAGGTAGACGCGGCTCAGCAGCCCCAGCGCGGCGTCGCGCGAGATGTAGCCGTGGTTGTTGTTCGTCACGCGGCTCTCGTCGGCGGCCATCAGCGACGCGGCCTTGACGAGGTCGTCGCGAATCTGGTCGTAGACCTGTCCCACGGTGGCCCGCACGGTCGAATTGGTCTCGGTCGAGGTCCGGAGCACGACGCCCAGGTTGTCGCGGCCGAACGAATAGGGCTTGGCGTAGAGCGTCACCAGATGCAGGTGACAGAGGGCCCGCATGAAATAGTTCTCACCCAGGATATGGTCGTATTCGCCCGACTTGCCCTCGGGAAGCGACTCGATGATCGAGTTGGCCGAGTAGATGATGTGGTAGGCGCACCACCAGAGGTAGGAGTTGGGCTGGTCGGTCACCAGGTCGCTGTAACACATCTCATTGTAGAGCGGGTCTTCAGTCTTGTGGGCCAGCGAAACGTTGTCGCCGCGGAACTCGGCCATCTGGAAATAGTGGCGGACATAGGTGTTGCCCGTGTATTCGGTGCCCTTGTAAGCCAGCACGTCCTTGAACATCGAATAGTTGCCGTCGGTGCTGTAAACCGCCGAAGCGGGATTGTTGGCGAGCTGGTCCGAGGTCATGGCGTCCGAGGGGAAGTAATCCAGGTCGCAGGACACGGCGAGCAGCGGCAGGGCGAGAATCAATAGGATATTTTTCATCGTTTCGGAATTTTTCGGGTTGGTTGGTTTAGAAGGTCAGGTCGACGCCGAACATAAAGGTGCGTCCCACGGGATAGGGGCTCGAATACATGCCCGCGAGGTTATAGGACGATCCCTGCAGGTCGATCTCGGGGTCCATGCCCGAGAATTTGGTGAACGTCGCCAGGTTGTCGACCGAAGCGTAGACCTTCAGCCCCTGCATGCGCAGCTTGCTGAGGAGTTTCTTCGGGAAATTGTAGGCCAGCGTGATGTTCTTGATGCGGAAGAAACTGCCGTCCTCCAGGTAGCGCGACGACACGGCGTTGGAGTTCTTGTTGCCGAACGAGACGGCCTTCGGGTGCGTGGCGGCGTCACCGGGCTTCTCCCAGCGCTTCCATTTCAGGCCGTTGTCGAACGACACCATATTGTAGTTGGTGAAGGCGCCGTCGTTGTCCATGATCGTGCGGTCGAGGTTGAAGATCTTGTTGCCGTAGACGAAATTGCAGGCCACGTTGAGCGAGAAATTGTAAAGCCGGAAATTGTTGAAAAATCCGCCGCTGAATTTCGGGGTCGCCGAACCCACGATCTGCTTCTGGGCGTCGTTGTAGACGTTCGTAGGCTCGCTGCCGACGACCTTGCCCTTGTCGTCGTAGAGCAGTTTCTCCCAGACGGGATCGCCGTTCGACGGATCGACGCCCAGCCATTTGGGCATGTACCAGCTGTAGATGTCGTGCCCGGGCTTGACGATCTGCGTCACCGAACCGTTGGTGTTCGACTGCAGGAAGCCTTCGGGCGTCGGCGTGGTGAGCACCTTGTTGCGGTTCAGGCCGAGGTTCACCGAGGTCGACCACTCGAAATTCTTGTGGCGGATGTTGGTCGAGGAGACCATCACTTCGAAGCCGCGGTTGCGAACCTTGCCGGCGTTGTCCGTGAATTCGAAGAATCCGGTGCTGGGTGCCGTCGGCACGTTCAGCAGCAGTCCCTTGTTGACGATGTGGTAGAGGTCGAGGGTCACCTCGAGGCGGTCCCAGAGGTTGACGTCCAGACCGAGGTTGGTCATGTCGGCGGTCTCCCAGCCCAGCGTCGGATTGGCCTTGCGGACGGGAATGGCGGCCACGTTGTTCTGGTATTTGGCCGAAAGCGAATAGGAATCGAGGTACATGTAGGAGCCGATCGACGAGTTACCGGTCTGACCCCACGAAGCACGCAGCTTCAGCAGACGCAGCGCACGGCTGTCCGCGAACCAGTTCTCCTTGCTGATGATCCACGAACCCGAGACCGAGGGGAAATAGCCCGTGCGGTTCTTGGGCGCGAATTTCGACGAGGCGTCGGCGCGGAACGAGGCCGTCATCACATACTTGTTGGCATAGCTGTACTGGGCCTGCGCGAAGAACGAATAGCCCTCGCCCCAGATGTCGTAACCGCCGTTGGTGTAGGGCAGCGTGGCGTTCATGGCGTCCATGCCCTGCGGCATGTTGATACCCTCGACGTCGGTGTACTCCTCCTTGTTGATGCCGTATTCATAGCCGACGAGACCGGTGAGGGTGTGGCTGCCCCAGCTCTGGGAGGCTTTCAGCAGGTTGGAGGTCGAGATTCCCCACCCTTCGCTCAGGTTGTGGGAAAGGCTGCCCTGCACGCTCTCCGACTCCGAGACGGTGCGCGGGTCGTTGTAGACGACGTATTTCGAATTGGCCGTGTTGAAGCGGTTCGACGTGGTGAACGACAGCCACGGGGTGATCTGCCAGATCAGCTGCAGGTCGGCCGAAAGGTCGTTGCCGTGCGACTTGGCGTAGTTGTACTGCTCGTTATAGAAGATGTTGTAGCGGTTCTGCGAAAGCCACTCCAGCGAGCTGTCGTGCATGAGGTCCTTGGCCGAACCGTCGGCGTTGTAGGGGTTGTCCCACGGCAGCAGTCCGTAAGCAAATTCGAGGGTCTGGTAGGCCGAGGCGCTGTAATCGCGCGAATTGGTGTAGGCCACGCGGGTGTTCATCCGCAGGGACTTGTAGAGCTCGGTGCTCAGGTTCACGCGGGCCGAGGTGCGGGCATACTTGGTGTTGATGAGCGTACCCTCCTCGTTGTAGTGGTCGATGCTGACGAAATAGTTGGTCTTGCCCGACGATCCGGCCACCGAAGCGTAGCAGTTCTGCACGACGCCCGTGCGGAAGATGGCGTCCGTCCAGTCGAAATTCCGTTCCAGGAGCGATTCGGGACGCTGGGCGTTGAACAGCACCTCGGGCATGAAGGTCTTCTGCGTGTCGTAGAGCTCGCGGGAATCCATCATCTTCAGACGGCCGCTCAGCACCGACTTCACGCCGGCCGAGAGTTTGAAATTGACGGTGGTCTTCTGTCCCGTCTTGGCCGACTTGGTCGTGATGACGATGACGCCGCCGGCTCCCTCCGAACCGTAGAGCGCCGTGGCTCCGGCGTCCTTGAGCACCGTCAGGGTCTCGATATCGTTGGGGTTGAACGAGCCGCCGATGATGCCGTCGACCACATAGAGCGGGTCGGAAGCCGCGGAAATCGAGCCCGTACCGCGCACGCGGATCGTGGCCTGCGAGCCCGGCTGGCCGCTGGTGTTGTAAACCAGCACGCCCGGGGCCTTGCCCTGCAGCATGTTGCCCACGTCGGGCGAGGTCACGTCGGTGAGGTTCTCGCCCTTGAGCGTGACCACCGAACTGGACAACTCGGCCTTGGTCTGCGTCGAGTAACCCATCACCACCACGTCGTCCAGCTGGTTGGCCTGCGTCTTGAGCCGGACGTCGATCACCGTCCGCTGATTGACGGCCTCGCTGGCCGTTTCACAGCCTATAAAACTGAAAACCAGCACTTCGTTCGCCGAAGCCTTGATCGAGTAGTTACCGGATGCGTCGGTCGAGGTTCCGCGCAGGTTGTCGCCCTTGACAAACACGCTCACGCCGACCATCGGCTGGTTGGTCTCCGCGGAGACGACCTTGCCTTTGACAACATTCTGCGCGTAGGCCCCGACGGTCCAGAGCAGCAGCACGGCGCAGACGAGTTGCGTCTTTTTGAGTAATCTCATGTTCATAATGTTTGGTCTTAAGTTGGTTATCTGTTTACTGTTCGTTCGGAATCACTTCGATCAGGTAGCTCCCTTCGAACGCGGGCCGGATGAAGGGATCGGCCCCGTCGAGCGGGTAGGAGGCGGGCTTTTCGGCCGTGTACTCGCAGACCGTGTAGCGCTTCGCGGGGTCCAGCCCCCGGAGTTCGATCGCCCCGCCCTGCCATTCGTCGGCGTAGAAGGCGTAGTACATCCGGCCATCCTTGGCAATGACGTGCGTCTCGGGCTTGTCCCAGGCGATGTCGTAGAGATTGAGGTAGTCGCCCGTGGAGAGCATCTTCGCATTGTACAGCCCCACCCAATGTTTGTAAAGACGCTCCTTTTCGGGGGTGAGCAGGTAGTCTTCCTTGACGTTCGGGTTGTTCTTCGGCCAGGTGAATTTCGATCCCACGACGCCTCCGATGCCCAGCTGCGTGGGGAAATCGCACCCGCCGTCGCTCAGTTCGACATGGTCGGCATAATAGGCCAGCCGGTCGTTGATCGCCTTGTAAGCCTTGCCCTTCAGGCGTATCTGCCAGCTCGACGTGGGGTCGGAGGCCACGGCCTGGTTCATGTAGGGCATGTTAAAGAAATTCATGGCGCATCCGCAGGGGCACAGCTGCACCACGGCATACGGTTTCAGCGCCCGGGCGCGGTCGAAAATCGCCTTGAAGAAGGTCGGGAACTGCTCGACAGCCTCTTCGGGCGCGTTGAGCCCGCTGTGGGGATTGTGGTCGGGAAGACAACAGTTCAGGTGCTGGCCGTCGAGCTTCAGGCCGTCGAAATTCCACGTGCGGATAAAGCGGTCGACCAGTCCCAGCGTGTATTCCCGCGTCGCGGGGTTCACCGGCGAGAGGTAGTAGCTGTCCCACCAGGTGATGTATTCGGGCGCCCCCTCTTCGGTCACGAGCTGCATCTCGGGATGCTCGCGCAGGATCTTCGTCCCGGGATCGGCGGCCATCGGGGCCCACCACAGCTTGGCCTTCAGGCCGCGGGCGTGGATGGCGTCGGTGATGCGCCGCATGTCGCGGTCGCCGCCGGGGAAGCGTTTGTTGGGCTCCCAATCGCCTTCGGCGATCTGGAATCCGTCGTCGACATCGACCCATTTAAAGCCCAACTCCGCCACCTTGGGCAGCGTGCCGATCACCTCGTCGGCCGTGAAGGTCCGCTCATAGCCCCAGGCGCACCACACGGGCTCGAAGGCCCCGGGCTCCGAGGCGGCGAACTCCACGCCGCTCTCACGCTGCATATACTCCGAGAACCGGTGGAGCGGGTTGTAGAAATCGCCCCGGTGGGTCGAGATGAAACCCGAGTAGGCCGCCAGCGTGTCGCCGGGTTCCATGCGCACTTTATCGTCGAAATCGCGGCGCAGCCCCAGCGTGGCGTAACGGTCGTTCGACCGCCACTGCACGGGCATCGAGACCGGCTTGAGGGTCTTCTCCGTGAGCCCTACGCTGATACCGCCGTCGGGACGCCAGAGCGTCACCATCGGGATTCCGCCGCCGTAATCGCTGTTGTTCATGCCCAGGTAGTTGCGCTGCTCGAAGCCGGGGCGCACGGGCAGTATCCAGTCCGCCCGCGCCGAGGTCGACGAGGGTTCGAACGACCAGACGAGCGAATCGGCCTCCACGCGCAGCGAGTTCGACACGAGGGCCGAGACCGTCACGGGAATACCCCGGTTGACGTAATAGGTATCGACGACCAGCATCCCCGGAAACTCCGCGGGAGCCGTGATCTTCTGATGTTTTTCGACACGAACGCCCTCTTTGTCATAAACGCCTGTCAGCACATATCCATCGTTCGTGCGCTCTTTGGAAGAGAGGCGGAAATCGGTCATCTCGGCCTCGTCGGCCACCAGGGCGTCGGCGGCGACGAATTCGTCGCAGAAGGGTCGCACGGCCGGGTCGAGCGAACGGACACGCAGGTGCATCCGCTCGTCGACGGCCACTTCGAGGTCGCCGTTCACGACGGTCGTCGCGCTGCCGCAGGCGACTGCCGCGGCCAGCAGGGGAAGGGTAAGCAATCGGAAAGTTTTCATCGGGGTCGTTGTTTAGGTTATTGATGCAGCAGCCGGGCGGCGTTGTCGTGGTAAATCTTTTTCAGCACGTCGTCGGGCAGGTCGAATCCACTGTAAGCCCAATGGTAACCGTAGTCGGGGCAGTAGATGTGTTCGTCGTCGGTCTCCAGCAGGCGGAAGGTCATGCGGTACATCGCCTTGTCCATGCCGTTGTCGGTGCCGTACAGCACCCGGTCGGCGTATTTCAGGAGGAAACGCCGGGTGGCCCGCGGCGTCACGGCCGATTCGCCCATGCGGCCCGCCAGGTCGACATAGAGATTGGGATATTTGTCCAGCAGGGCCCCCAGCCGGCCGAGGTCCTGGTTCATATTGAGGTAGTGGCAGGCGATGAAGGTCGTGCGGGGATAAGCCGCCACGGTGCGTTCGAACGCGGCGATCAGCTCCTCGTAGCCGCGGCAGCCCTCGGCCGAGGTGTCGACGGCCCAGTTGGCGCCGTTCATCAGCCCGTCGTTCGAGGCGTCGAGCGGCTCGTACATCCAGATCGGCTCGGCGATGTGGATGCTGACGGGCATACCCAGTTCGCCGCAGCGTTCGAGCAGGGGTTTCATCTGTGGATCGTCCATGTGGATGCCTTCGCCCGAAGCCGGACTGGCGTAGACGTCGCCGAGACCTTTGTCCACCAGTTCGCCGACGCCGACGGCGCCCAGCCGCCGGCACTCCTCGAGCCGCGCGACTGAACGTTCGGCCCATCCGGGTTTGCCGAAATCCGTGTAGTCGAAACAGCACCAGAAGGAGAATTTGTCCTTATAGGGGGCGTATTTGGCCACGACCTCCTCGAACGGGCGGCCAATCCAGTTGCAGTGCATCAGGTTGGCCCGCTCGACGCCCACGCTGTCGAGCGTCGCGACCCATGTGCGGATCTCGGCGTCGGTGGCGGCATAATCGTGCGAATGGGCGTCGATGACCGGGAACCGGGCCTTCAGCACCCGGGTCTCGGGGATTTTGAAGATGGATTTCGGGGCGTAGTCGCGGAGCTTCAGCTCCTGTACGGCGGCTTTGGCGGCCTCCGGACCCTTAGCGGCGTCCGTCCGGAGGGGGGGGGGTCGGGGCGCATCCGGCTGCGAAAAGCACAGTCAGCAGCAAACAATAAGCAGGTTTCATCGAGGTTTCAGGTTTTAGGTTCTTGTTCAGCGGGTGGCGCTCCCGGTCATGCGGTATTTCTCTTCGAGCAGCGCGACCACCGGGGCCACCGCCTTGGGAAAGACCTTGCGCAGGTCTATCTCGTCCGAATCCGCGAGCCGCTGTTTCAGGGCCCGCATGAAGGTGTCCTTGATCTCCGTGGCGAGGTTGACCTTGGCGATGCCGTTGGCAATGGCCTCCTGCACCATCGGATGGGGAATCCCCGAACTGCCGTGCAGCACCAGCACCACATCCGTGGCGGCATGGATGGCCTTCAGCCGTTCGATATCGAGCTTCGGGGGCTGTTTGTAGAATCCGTGCGCCGAGCCGATCGCCACGGCCAGCGCATCGACACCCGTCGCGGCGACGAACCGCGCGGCATCTTCGGGCGTGGTGAAGCCGCCGCCCTGCGTCTGGCCCAACTTGGCGACATAGCCCAGCTCGGCCTCGACGTTGGCCCCGTAGGGACGGGCCATCTCCACGACGCGCTGCGTCAGGGCGATGTTCTCCTCCAGAGGCCGTTCGCTGCCGTCGATCATCACCGAGTCGAACCCGGCGTCGAGGCACTGCGCGGCCAGTTCGGCCGAATCGCCGTGGTCGAGGTGCACCCACCCTTCCAGACCGTAGTCGGCCAACCCCTGACGGGCCATTCCGACGGCCTCCTTCAGTCCGAGGTAGTCGATCGAACTGCGCGTCAGCTGCAGCATGACCGGAGCCCCGACGGCCGAAGCGGCCCGAAGCACGGCGGTCAGCGTTTCGAAATTGTAAAAGTTGGTCGCCAGCACCGCTTTGTGCTCCCGCTGGCACGATTTCAGAAAATCCTGTACTCGCATACGCATCCTTTTTTAAAGGTCTATCTCCTGTCCGAATACCTCCCGGGCCGTGCGGACGACGGCTTCGCGGCTCGCAAAAGCCCCCGTGCCGCCCGCCGCCGTGGTGCTGACGGCCCCGATCAGGTTGCCCAGCCGCTGGCACTCCTCCAACGGGCGTCCCTGCACGAAACAGCGGACAAACCCGGCGTTGAAGCTGTCGCCGGCGCCGATGGCATCGACCACATGCCGGTTCAGGCAGGCATCCAGCGCATGGACCGAACCGTCGCGCCGCACGAGGAGCGATCCCCGGCTGCCGCATTTGACCACCGCGGCATTTCCCAGGTAAGGCACGACCTCGCGGATCGCCTCGTCAACGGTCGCACGGCGCGTCAGCGCCATCAGTTCCTTTTCGTTGGGCAGGAAGACATCGATCAGCGGCAGCAGCGTCCGGCAGTCGAAATTCCACGTCTCGGCGGGGTCCCACTGGGTGTCGAGCGAGACGGTCACCCCCTGCGACCGGGCGTAGCGGAGCAGCTCCCCGAGGTCCTGCATCAGTCCGCTCTGCATGAAGACCGACGAGAGGTGGATGTGCCGCGTGAGGGCGAAAAGCTCCTTGTCGACATCGGCGAAACGCATCCGGTCCATGGCTCCCTGATAGGTCAGGTTGGCGCGGTCCTCGCCGTAGTTCATCACGATCGTGGCGCCCGTGGCGCAGGCGTCCGATTCGATCACGAAGCGCGTGTCGACCCCCTTGTCGCGGAGGCTGCGCTTCACCAACTCGCCGAACGTGTCGCGTCCGATCATCCCGGCAAATCCCGTGCGGACACCCAGCGCCGCGGAGTTCGCGGCGAAGATGGCCGTCGAACTGCCCAGCGTGAGCAGCATGTCTCCGGCAAATTTCTCCTTGCCGATCTCGGGAAACCCGTCGATCCGGTTCAGGAGCAGGTCCACATTCAGTTCGCCGATCGCTATGACGTCGTATGGTTTCATCGCAGGAGGTCGTTGAGATTGATCAGGTTGAAGGCGTGGAAATATTTGTCCATGTCGCGCTCGATGCGTCCCAGCACCACCTCCTCGGGGTCGTAACCCGCACGGCGGAGATTGGCGTAGAGCGTCTGCCGGGCCACCAGCGCCTCGGGCGACTGCCAGATGTAGCGGCAGCCGGTCTTCACGAGCCACATCTGCCGTTCGGGAGTCAGGGCGTCGAATTCCCAGCCGACCTCCTCGCCGTGGAGCCACTTGCGCCAGCGGTTCGATTCGCAGACGAGCCGTTTCAGCACGTCGGTGATGTGCGAGAGCTGCGCCACGCGGCCTTCGCGGTCCATCTCCCGCTCCCGGACCTCCAGTTCGGCCAGCGCGTCGTACTCGCTCATCGTGAACTCGGGGCCCACGTTCGCGGCGCCCATACCGCACAGCGGATACTGTTCGGGATTGCTCACCCCGTCGGTATAGTGCCCCTTGATATAACTGCCGTAGGGCCGCACCCGGGCCGTGAGGGCCCGTGCCACCGCGGGGTCGAAAGTCGCGGTATGCAGGTCGGTGCCGACCTTGCCCACGATGAAGCAGGGCCACACGTCGGCCAGTCCGGCCTTCGCCAGCCCCTCCTTCAGTCCCGTCAGGAAGCGGTCGAAGGTGGTCTCGTCGGCCAGTCCCCCGTGCACCTCCTCGGTACCCACCTCGTAGGAGATGGCCGGAAGCCCTTTCGCGCGGCGGAAACGCTCGACGTGCGCAATCAGCTCCACCGTGCGCTCGACGACCACGCGGATGTCGATGATCTCCCCCTTCGGAACGTAGATGTCCACCGTGGGATCGACATGGATCAGGTCGTAACCGGCCTCGACGGCCGCTTCGAACGACTTTTTCACCCCCTCCATGGCATCCTCCGCCGACCAGCGTTCGATCGACTGCTTGTCCTTGAGCCACGGACCGCCGTGGTCGATGGCGATGATCGCCGGACCCGTGAAATTGACGGCCTCGGCCTCGATGCGGGCCAGACGGACGAACTCCGCGGGCGTGAGGCCCGTGTAGCCGCCGTCGCAGTCGATCTGGTTGAGCGTCGCGGCGAAATAGATCGGCGCGTTGTTGCGCTTCGCCGCACGGAAGGCCGCGCGGACCACCGAAACGGAATTGGGGCACGCGGCGAAAATCGTCCGGGGAATCCCCGTTTCCGATTCGATGCGTGCGATCTGTTCGAGTAAGTTTTCAGTCTTTGCCATATCGGTTTCTTTCAGAATTTGCTATTGAAGATAGATCGTCACCCCTTCGACCACGCGCGAGATGTTGCCCGACACGGAGGGAGCGTCGGGGTCGAGCCCCCGGGCCAGCGATTTGTAGTAACCCAGCAGCTGGGCCGCGAAAACATAGGGGATGCAGCGGTAGATGCCCTGCGCGGAGGCGTCGCCCAGCACGACGTTCAGGTCGAAATCGACGCCGGGAATCCCGACCGGTCCGGGCGACACGGCGACCATGGCCACCACATGGTTGTTCGAATTGATCTGGCGGATCAAATCGGCTTCGTAACGGGCCACGGCAGGGTCGCCCGACAGCAGGTACACCAGCAGCGACTGGCCGTTGACAACCGCCTTGGGGCCGTGGCGAAACCCGAGGAACGAGTCGAAACTGCACACCACCCCGCCGTCGGTCAGCTCCTGCAGTTTGAGGTGCGACTCCTCGGCGATGCCCTTCAGCTCGCCCGAACCGAGGAAAATCGCCCGCGAGAAATCCCGCGCCGCAATTCCGCAAATCGCCGAATCGTACTTCTCCAGCACCCCGGAGGCATGCGCAACGAGATTGCGAATCGGAGCTTCCTGAGCCTCCAGGTCGCGGATGTTGGCCAGCAGCAGCGCCGTCAGCAGCATCGTCGAGAAACTGCTCGTCATCGCCAGGCTCTTATCGTCGGTCTCGGGCGGCAGCAGCAGCAACAGGCAGTTTTCGCGTCCGGCAATCTGCGCCAGACGCCCTTTTTCGTTGCAGGTGATGAAGATGTGGGCGATGTTGTCGCCGCAGATGCTGTCGGCCAGCGTCACGGCACCCATGCTCTCGGGGCTGTTGCCCGAGCGGGCGAAGGAGATGAGCAGCACCTTTTTCTCGGGCGAGAAATAGGCGGTCGGATGGGTGATCAGGTCGGTCGTGGCCACGGAGCGTGCGCCGCGGAAAATCGTGTCGGCCACGGCCACCTCCAGCACGTCGCCGATATAGGCCGAGGTCCCGGCTCCGGTGAAGATCACCTCGTAGCCGCCGTCTATGTAACGGCTTACAAAAGTTTCGATTTGCTTTCGATCGGCCTTGATCCGGTCGAACTCACGCTGCCACATGAGCGGCTGCTGCATGATTTCGGAATAGGTATAATGTCCGCGTGTTTCCATATAGAATAGGTTAATATCCGTTATTTTCATCGAAGCATTACAAACTTAATTTATTTCGCAGGCTTCGTAATTACATTTCGGGACATTTTTTTCGAGATTCGAAAATAAAAAAATTTCGATACTACATTTAACAAACTAAAAAACAGATTTTTAACCAAAAATTTCAATATCGCAGAAAACATTTCGCAACCTTTCGAAAAATCGACACGCTTTTTCTTGTTCGATGCGGTTATTTTTACTAAGTTTGTACAAAATTCATCGGCAGAGGCCGAAAGTGCAAAAAGTAAAACAACCATATACACCTTATTATCAATGCAAACAGAAGGGATAACGGAAATCGTGAAGACGACGAAGGGACGCCGCGCGCTGATCCTCCAGAAGTTGAAAAAGCAGGCTTCCGTATCCGTTACGGAGCTGCACGAAGAGTTCGGAGTTTCGGAAGTTACGATCCGGAAAGACCTGAACGACCTTTTCGACCGCAACCTGCTCATCCGCACACGCGGCGGGGCCATCTCCTGTTCGAGCAGCGCGAACAAGGACGACATGCCGATCAACAACAAGCGTTTTTTCAATATCCGGGAAAAACAGGCCATCGGACGGCTGGCCGCCTCGCTCATCGAGGAGGGCAACACCATCATGCTCGACTCGGGAACCACGACGCTGGAGATCGCCCGCAACCTGGGACGGTTCCAACGGCTGACGATCATCACCAACGCCCTCAACGTCGCCACCGAACTGCTCAAATACAAACGTTTCAACGTCATCCTGCTGGGCGGCAACCTGCGCGAACCGTCGCTGTCGACCGTCGGGCCCGTCGCCGAATCGAACCTCAAGATTTTCTACTGCGACAAACTCTTTCTCGGGGTGGACAGTTTCAACATCGAGTGCGGACTTTCGACCCCGAACATCGAGGAGGCGAACATCAACCAGGTGATGCTTTCGATGGCCAGCAAAGTAGTCGCCGTTTTCGATTCGAGCAAGGTCAACAAACGCAGGTTCGCCTTCATCGCCCCGGTCGACAAGATCGACGTCATCGTCACCGACAGCAACCTGCCGGCGAACATCCGCACACAGCTCAAATCCATGAACATCAAACTGCATATCGCCGACGTATAACGAACGGGGAGCGGTCGTCCCCCGCCCCCCCCTGCAAAACAACGCCCCGGATCGCTGCATGAAAGCGATCCGGGGCGTAACCGTTTCCAGGGAATTTTATCGGTCGTCCTGAACCCGGCCGAACGTCACGGTCATTGCCGTGCGGATGCTCCGCGTCGGAATATCCACCACGAATCCGCGGATGATTTCATCCCGTACCGGGGTACATAGTGTCAATATCCATTTTTGCCTACCTAAAAAAGAAATTTCCATATCAACAAAGAGTGTATTAATTTTCTTATCTTTGCCCCTGCGAACATTATTTATTGAATAATCTTGTGATCCGGCTTTCAGGAAAGAAGCCACATGCTAAAATTATGTGCAGGGCCGTTGGGGAGCAATCCCGCGAACGACACCTTTCCTGAATCCGCAAGGTCGATAGATAGTGTTCGCAGCTGCACATTCTTTTTTTATTTATGCGAACACTATCTATCGTCCGTACCCCGGTACAGACAAGCCGTAAGGCCAGCCGCAGGCGGTTCCCGCCGTGCAACATCCCGTTTTGTTTCCATTTCCATCCGCCCGATTAGCAAGTATTTGCTAACCAAAACTTTATTCTCTTTGTTGTGTCCCTGCGCACGATAAGGACAGCCACACTATTGTCAAATCCGTAACAATCAATCAAATGGAAACGAATCAAAATCCCGTGCAGGAACAACCTGCCGAACAGCTTTACGATCCGAATGAAGCGGCACAGATCGTCTGCGTCCTGACCGACGGTTATTTCAACCCGGAATATATCCTGCTATTCGGCAAGTTGGCAGGAGGCACACACCACAGCGACGCCACGGCCTACGACCTGCTGATGGTCGTGCGCGAAACACCGAAATACGACTGGATTCAGGCAAAACGCATTCTGCGGTACAAAATGCCGCCCCGCCACCGAAAGATCGCCTACATCAATCTCTACATCCTGCCTTTGAACTATGTCGAATCGAATCGGACGCCCTTTCTCTACTTTGCCCACGCCGAGGGCGAATTACTCTATCACAGCGACCACTGCCATTTCCGCCGTCCGAAGCATCCGATCGACTTTGCCAAAGCCTATGCCGATGCCAAATTTCATTTCGATACCTTCCGCACGCTCGGGAACGATCTGTTGGAACAAGCGCAGGATGCTTTTGCCGAGGGCGCAACGTGCGTCTGGCGGCACAGTTCACGGCGCAGGCCATGGTCTATTTCTACCACACGCTGTATTACGTCTATCACGGTATGGAGTTCGGCATCCATGATCCGGTAGTAATGCACGACCGAATGCGGACGCTTTCGACAAAACTGATGCTGGTATTCGACGACAACCACATCGGAAACATCTTTACGCTACCATGTCTGAAACAAGTATTGTTAAAAACACCTTACAGCGCCGAGTTTTACATGGCTCCGCAAGAATTGGAAACGCACATGGATCGTGTTCAAAAAGCGGCTGAAATAATCGAAAACTACTGCAGCCTACAGCTGGAACTTTACAAAGAGTTGAACGGACAATAGCCGTATCCCAAAGACAAACTAAGAGGGGCTATTGAAAGCTCCTCTTAGTACTTTGCCGGAAAGTGAGGGATTGACTTCGTTCCACTCCGCTTACGCTTCGTGCCGCTCGTCGTTCCCTGCCCTGCCGGGGGCATCCCTGCCAGCCCGGAAAACGGCGGCTTCGCCGCATTTCGTTTTATTTTCCGCACGGTCCCGAATAAATTCAGCCCGCGCGGAAAACAAAACGGGTTGCAAACTAAATTTGCAACCCGTTTCCCGTGCTGGCGGAAAGTGAGGGATTCGAACCCCCGGAACCTTGCGGTTCAACGGTTTTCAAGACCGCCGCGATCGACCACTCCGCCAACTTTCCGGTGACAAAAGTAGTACCGATTTTCCATTCTGCCAAATCCACACCCCGTTTTTATTCCCGACACACCGCTCCGAAAATCAAATTCCAGAGATAATTTTCGTCTTTTCCGAAATTTGCCTATCTTTGTAAATAAGTTAGGACCCGAAGGTTAATCTTTTTCACGCAGCGAAGCCATGAACAAAGCGCAGTTTGTCGAGGCCATTGCTCTTGACGCGAACATCTCGAAGGTGGAGGCCCGTAAGGCCGTCGATTCCGTAATCCGTGTAACGGTACAATCGCTGCGCGAAGGCGAACGGCTGACCCTGACCGGTCTCGGCTCCTTCAGCGTACAGCAGCGGTCCGAGCGCATAGGCCGCAATCCGCGCACGGGCGCCGCCGTGAAGATTCCGCCCCGCAAGGTCATCAAGTTCCATCCCACGGTCGAGGTCGAATGACCCGGCCCGCCAAATCCGCACACATGCCTGAAATTTCACTCCGCGCCGAGCAGATGCCGGCCTCCCCGATACGCAAACTCGTCCCGCTGGCCGACGCCGCACGTGCCCGGGGCGTCAAAATCTACCACCTGAACATCGGACAGCCCGACTTGCCCACGCCGCAGGTGGGTCTCGACGCCCTGAAGCATATCGACCGCAAAGTGCTGGAATACAGTCCCAGCGACGGCTACCGCTCGCTGCGCGAGAAGCTCGTGTCCTACTACGCGCAGTATCAGATCAAACTCACCCCCGAGGAGATCATCGTCACCACGGGCGGTTCCGAGGCCGTGCTGTTCGCTTTCATGTCGTGCCTCAACCCCGGCGACGAAATCATCGTTCCCGAACCGGCCTACGCCAACTACATGGCCTTCGCCATCTCGGCCGGCGCCGTGATCCGGCCTGTCGTTTCGTCGATTGAGAACGGATTCGCACTGCCGCCCATCGAGGAGTTCGAGAAGCTGATCAACGAGCGGACGCGCGGCATCCTGATCTGCAACCCCAACAACCCCACGGGTTATCTCTACACGCGCCGCGAGATGGACCGCATCCGCGACATGGTCCAAAAATACGACCTGTTCCTCTTCTCCGACGAGGTTTACCGCGAATTTATCTACACCGGTTCGCCCTATATTTCGGCCTGCCACCTCGAAGGCATCGAACAGAATGTCGTGCTGATCGACTCGGTCTCGAAACGTTACTCCGAATGCGGCATCCGCATCGGAGCGCTGATCACCAAAAACAAGAAACTGCGCAATGCCGTGATGAAATTCTGTCAGGCACGCCTCTCGCCGCCGCTGCTCGGGCAGATCGTCGCCGAAGCCTCGATCGACGCTCCGCGGTCATACAGCACGGAGGTCTACGAAGAGTATATCGAACGCCGCAAGTGCCTGATCGACGGTCTGAACCGCATCCCCGGGGTCTATTCGCCGATCCCGATGGGAGCGTTCTACACCGTAGCCCGGCTCCCGGTCGACGACAGCGACAAATTCTGCGCATGGTGCCTCTCGGAGTTCGAATACGAAGGCGAAACCGTCATGCTGGCCCCGGCGTCGGGCTTCTATTCCGACCCCGAATGCGGCCGCAACGAGGTCCGCATCGCCTATGTCCTGAAAAAAGAGGACCTCGAACGGGCCCTCATCATTCTGGGCAAAGCGCTCGAAGCCTACAACAGCCGTCCATAAACACCGCCGGCGATCCGAAACAAGGTGCAGCGTCCCGCAAGGCGCTGCACCTTTATTGTATATACAGACCCGACAAATCCTCCAATCTTATGCATTTTAGTAGAGTTTTCGGGAATTTTCGGCCAAAATGTTTGGGTCATGGGGATAGTTTTCCTACTTTTGCCCCGATTTTGTGTGTCGCGAGACACGCCGAGTATAAACCAAACCAATTCGTTATGAAAAAACTTTTCCTCGTTCTGGCCGCCGCAGCCATCGCCTCCGGCGCATACGCCGAGGGTTACCAGGTAAACAACATGTCGGCCAAGCAGACCGGTATGGGTCACGTGGGTACGGCTATGAAACTCAATTCGGAGTCGATCTATTTCAACCCCGCAGCCACGGCTTTCCAGACCTCGAAATTCGATATCTCGGCCGGCATGACGGGCATCCTCTCGAATGTCAGCTACCGTTCGCTGCCGACGATGGACAATAACTACGTAAGCGGTCCGGCCGAGAAATCCGACAATAAACTCTCCACCCCGCTTCACATCTATTTCAACTACAAACCCACCGAACGGCTGGCCGTCGGACTGGGTTTCTACACCCCCTACGGTTCTGCGATGAACTGGGGCGACAACTGGTCGGGCGCACACCTCGTACAGGAGATCAACCTCACGTCCTACACCTTCCAGCCCACCGTGTCGTACAAGATTTGCGACCGCCTTTCGATCGGCGCAGGCCTGATGGTTTCGTGGGGTAATTTCGACCTGTCACGTTCGCTGCTTTCGCCCACAACGCGGAACGGACTCATCTCCGGCATGATCGACCCGAACATCGCCCAGCTTCAGGGGGCGATCAACAGCGGCATGCTCACCGGCGAAGCACTCGCCCAGGCAACCGCAACCCTCCAGACGTTCGAGGGCGCCAAAGGCTACCTCAACAGCACCATGAATCAGTCGATCGTATCGGCTAAACTCAAAGGCGACGCCGACGTTGCCGTGGGTGTGAACGCCGGGTTCCTGTGGGACATTACCGACGAATGGTCGGTCGGCATGACCTATCGGTCGCGCCTGAACATGAAAGTGGGCAAGGGACACGCGACGATGAACATAGACCCGCAGGCTGCGGAACTTATCGCCAAACTCGGACAGCTCTCCCCGGGCACCGAACTGATCCCGGGGCTCGACAAGGGCACTTTCAACGCCGAACTGCCGCTCCCGACGACCGTAACGTGGGCCGTATCGTTCCGCCCGGCCGTGAAATGGGAACTGGCCGTAGACCTGCAATGGACCGGATGGTCGGCCTACAAAGCCCTGAACGTATCCTTCAATGAAAAGGAACTGGGAATCGATGACATCTATTCGGTGAAGAATTACTCGAACACGCTGGCCTTCCGCTTCGGCGCCCAGTACCGCGCCACCGATTTCATCACAGCCCGCATGGGTATGTATGTGGATGAAAGCCCCGTGAGCAGCAGCTACCTCAACCCCGAAACCCCGTCGATGACCAAGGTTTCCTATACGGCCGGTCTGAGCCTGCGTCCCACCAAGTTCATGTCGATCGACCTGGCTTACTGCTATGTCTCGTCGGCCGACCCCGAGCGCACGGGTTCCTACCCGCTTTACGAATACGGAAAACCGGAAAACCTGACCGAGGTTTTCTCGGGCAACTACAAGCTCCACGCCAACGTATTTTCCATCGGCGTAGGTTTCAGCTTCTAAAAATTCCGGATTTTTATTATCTTTGCGGTGCGTTTGGAGACAGACGCACCGCATTGTTTTATCGGCTCCATAGTTCAAGGGATAGAACGAGGGTTTCCTAAACCCTAAATTCGCGTTCGAGTCGCGGTGGGGCTACAAGAAAAAAGGGAGGAATATTAATTCCTCCCTTTTCTTGTACAATTTTACCTATCTTTGCAACGGATAAATCTCCGAAAACAAAAACTATGGAATCGCTCAAAGAACTCTATAAGATCGGCAGCGGCCCTTCGAGCAGCCACACGATGGGACCCAAACGCGCCGCGGAACGCTTCGCGGAGCGGTGCCGTGACGTGGATGCCTACCGCGTGACGCTCTACGGCTCGCTGGCGGCCACGGGCAAGGGACACCTCACGGACGTGGCGATTCTTTCGGTGCTCGAACCCGTCGCCCCGACCGAAATCGTCTGGAAACCCGAGGTCGTACTCCCTTTCCACCCCAACGGCATGCTGTTCGAAGGGTTCAAAGAGGGCACGGTCGTCGATGCGTGGACGATATACAGCATCGGCGGCGGAGCGCTGGCCAACGAGGCCTCGCGCCTCGATGTGCCCGCAAGCATCTACCCCATGTCCACCATTTCGGAGATCGAGGAGTGGTGCTCCCGCGAAGGCAAGACCTACTGGGAGTATGTGAACGACTGCGAAGGCCCTGAAATCTGGGATTATCTCGATCAGATATGGACCGTGATGTGCGAAACCATCCAGCGGGGACTCAACAACGACGGCGTACTACCCGGCGGGCTGAAGGTCGCCCGCAAGGCTTCGACCTACTGGGTCAAGTCGAAAAGCTATACCGATTCACTGAACTCACGCGCCAAGATTTACGCCTATGCGCTGGCCACCTCCGAGGAGAACGCCTCGGGCGGCACCGTGGTGACGGCCCCGACCTGCGGGTCGAGCGGCGTCGTGCCGGCGGTGCTCTACCACCTGGCCACCTCGCGCGATTTCCTGCGCATCCGCATCCTGCGGGCGCTGGCCACGGCCGGACTGTTCGGCAACGTCGCCAAGACCAACTCCTCGATCTCGGGCGCCGAGGTCGGCTGTCAGGGCGAGGTCGGCGTGGCCTGCGCTATGGCGGCGGCCGCCGCGTGCCAGCTCTTCGGCGGAACTCCTTCGCAGATCGAATACGCCGCCGAAATGGGTCTCGAACACCATCTGGGCCTCACGTGCGACCCCGTCTGCGGACTGGTGCAGGTTCCCTGCATCGAGCGCAACGCCATCGCCGCAGCCCGCGCCCTCGACGCCAATATTTACGCCACGCTCTCCGACGGCCGCCATCTGGTCTCCTATGACAAGGTCGTGGAGGTGATGAACGAAACGGGGCACAACCTGCCGAGCCTCTACCGCGAGACCTCCGAAGGCGGACTGGCCAAACGTTACGAACACAAGTAATAATCCGGAACGCCCTCCGCAACGAAAATCCCGGGACCTCCGGCGGGCCCCGGGATTTTCGTTATTCGTAATAGGTGATTTTCCGAAACTCCAGCTGATAAGCGTCCGGTTCGTGCACGATCTCCGAACGCTCATGTTCGGCCCCCTCCACCGGTTGCGTAACGGTGCTTTTCACCGTCGACTTACGCTCCGTCCAGTTACCGCGGTCGTCGAATTTCACATATTCGTAGGTATAGGTCTGCTCCGTATTTCCATCGTAATCAAAAGCTGTCTCCAGACGGGTCGCAAGCCGTCCCTCGGCATCGTAGGTATAGACGGTCTCCACGTCGGTCTCCCACAGAAGCGTATTGGTCTTAGCCAATCGTCCGGCGTCATCGTATGAATATTCGGTTGCCCGCTCACCGTCGCCTACCGCATCCCCCTCGTATTCGAGTTTCTGCGCAACGATACGCCCTGCGGCATCATAGGTCAGCGATGCCGACATCCGGGCCTGCGCATCCTCTCCATACAGAAAGGCCGTATCGGCCCGATAGGTGTATTCGACGCATCCATCGATCTCCAGATACCCCCGGCGGTTGAATCCATAATCCCGGCTCCACATCATGTCGGGCATGTCGTACTCCCTTTCGGCCGTTCCGGTCTGCCAGCACTCTGC
Source organism: Alistipes sp. Zagget8 (assembly GCA_001941065.1). Lineage (GTDB taxonomy): Bacteria > Bacteroidota > Bacteroidia > Bacteroidales > Rikenellaceae > Alistipes. The sequence continues at coordinate 52,275 of MSHJ01000001.1, read as the reverse complement.
CTGGCAGTTTTTTACCGGCCCCGTGAGTTCGAACAGCGCCAGACACGCTTCGTTGAGCCGCAACGGTTTTTCGCTGCGGCCCGCAGGAGAACCGTTGCCGGCCGTCTCCGCCTGTGCCGCTGCACGCTGTTTCGGACGGCCGCCGCATCCGGCCAATAAGAAAAGTGCGGTCAGCACAAGCGCCGGCACTACGAATCCATTCAATTTCTGCATAATTGTAAAATAGTGACAGCGCAAAGATAGGGAAAAAAGCCCCGGCAGGGCAAAAAAAGAGACCGTTCTTTCCGGAACGGCCTCTTTCGAATCATCTATGTAACTTCGGTTTACTGCGCCTGCTGAAGACCCTCCAGCTCGGCCTTCGAGCCGACCACGAGGTCGTCGTAGTCGCGAAGGCCCGTACCGCCGGGGATCAGGTGACCGCAGATCACGTTCTCCTTTAGGTTCTCCAGCGGATCGACCTTGGCCTGGATGGCCGCCTCGTTCAAGACCTTGGTGGTCTCCTGGAAGGAAGCCGCCGAGATGAAGCTCGAGGTCTGCAGTGCGGCGCGGGTGATACCCTGCAGCACCTGGGTCGAGGTCGCGGGCACGATGTCGCGCACCTGAACCGGACGCTGGTCGCGGCGGCGGAGGCTCGAATTCTCGTCGCGCAGCTTACGCAGCGAAACGATCTGTCCGGGCTGCAGCGACGTCGAGTCGCCGGCGTCGGTCACGACCACCTTGTCGTACAATTCGTCGTTCACATCCATGAACTCCCACTTGTCGATGATCTGATCCTCGAAGAAACGGGTGTCTCCCGGGTCCTCGATCTCCACCTTGTTCATCATCTGGCGGACGATAACCTCGAAATGCTTGTCGTTGATCTTCACACCCTGCATGCGGTACACCTCCTGCACCTCGTTGACGATGTACTCCTGTACCTTCGTCGGGCCGAGGATATTGAGGATGTCGCTCGGAGTGATCGCGCCGTCCGACAGCGGACTGCCGGCCTTCACGTAGTCGTTCTCCTGCACGATGATCTGGCGCGACAGGGGCACCAGGTAACGCTTCACGTCCCCCTGCTTCGAAGTGATGATGATCTCGCGGTTACCGCGCTTGATCTTGCCGAACGCCACCTCGCCGTCGATCTCCGAGACGATGGCGGGATTCGACGGGTTGCGGGCCTCGAAGAGCTCCGTAACACGCGGCAGACCACCGGTGATGTCGCCGCCCGACTTGCCGACGGCACGCGGGATTTTAATCAGGATATCGCCGGCCTTGATCTTGGCGTTGTCCTTCACCACGACGTGGGCGCCCACGGGGAGGTTGTACTGCTTGACCTCGAGACCCTCCTTGTCGACAATCTTGATGACGGGGTTCTTGGTCTTGTCCTTCGACTCGATCACGACCTTCTCCGAAAGACCCGTCTGCTCGTCGCGTTCGTCGCGGTAGGTGATACCCTCGATGACGCTGTCGTAGACGGCGCGGCCCTCGTACTCCGAAATGATAACGGCGTTGTAGGGGTCCCACTCGCAGATCAGGTCGCCCTTCTTGACCTCGGCACCGTCCGCCATGAAGAGCGTCGAACCGTAGGGCAGGTTGTGCGTATAGAGTACGATCTCGGTCTTGGGATCGACAATGCGGAACTCCGACTGGCGCGAGATCACGATGTCGATCGCCTCACCGGAGGCGTTTTTGCCCTTGACGGTACGCAGCTCGTCGATCTCCAGGCGTCCTTCGTATTTCGAAACGACGTTGGTCTCGACAGCCGTGCCGCCGGCCACACCGCCGACGTGGAACGTACGCAGGGTCAGCTGCGTACCCGGCTCGCCGATGGACTGTGCGGCGATCACGCCGACCACCTCGCCCTTCTGGACCATGCGGGCCGTAGCCAGGTTGCGGCCGTAGCATTTCGCGCAGACACCGCGGCGCGACTCGCAGGTCAGCACCGAACGGATCTCGACGGACTCCAGCGGCGACTTTTCGATGGCCTCGGCAATCGGCTCGGTGATCTCCTCACCGGCTTTGCAGATCACCTCGCCGGTCAGCGGATGGATCACGTCGTTCAGGGCCACACGCCCCAGGATACGGTCGTAGAGGGTCTGCACCACGTCGTCGTTGCGCTTGATGGCCGTAGCCGTCAGGCCGCGCAGCGTGCCGCAGTCCTTCTCGTTGATAATCACGTCCTGCGCCACATCCACCAGACGACGCGTCAGATAACCGGCGTCGGCCGTCTTCAGGGCGGTATCGGCAAGACCCTTACGGGCACCGTGGGTCGAGATGAAATACTCGAGCACCGAAAGTCCCTCCTTGAAATTCGAGAGGATCGAGTTCTCGATGACCTGCTGGCCACCCTCGACACCCGATTTCTGCGGCTTGGCCATCAGACCGCGCATACCGCTCAGCTGACGAATCTGCTCCTTCGAACCACGGGCTCCGGAGTCGAGCATCATGTACACCGGATTGAAACCGTCGTTGTCCTTGATCAGCGTTTCGATCACGACCTTCGTCAGTTTGGTGTTGATGTTCGTCCAGACGTCGATGATCTGGTTATAACGCTCGTTGTTGGTAATCAGACCCATGTTGTAGTCCTCCATGATGGCGTCCGAACGTTCGTAACCCTCCTGCACGAGCTTCTCCTTCTCTTCGGGGATAATCACGGCATCGAGGTTGAACGACAGACCGCCCTTGAAGGCCATCTGATAACCCATATTCTTGATGTCGTCGAGGAATGCGGCCACCTTGTCAGCACCGGCCTTCTTCATCACGACGGCAATGATATCGCGCAGCGAACGCTTCGTCAGAATCTCGTTGATATAGCCCACCTCCCGGGGAACCACCTGGTTGAAGAGGATTCGGCCGATGGTCGTCTCCTTCAGTACGCGCACGTCGTTGCCCTGCTCGTCCAGATCGTCGACCATGCATTTCACGATGGCATGCAGGTCGGCACGGCCCTCGTTGTAGGCGATGATCGCCTCCTCGGCGCCGTAGAACACCCGGCCTTCCCCCTTCACGCCCTTGCGGGGCTTGGTGATGTAGTAGAGACCGAGCACCATGTCCTGCGAAGGCACCGTGATAGGCGCACCGTTCGCGGGGTTGAGGACGTTGTGCGAACCCAGCATCAGCAACTGGGCCTCCAGGATGGCGGCATTGCCCAGCGGCAGGTGCACGGCCATCTGGTCGCCGTCGAAGTCGGCGTTGAACGCCGTACATGCCAGCGGGTGCAGCTGCATGGCCTTACCCTCGATCAGCTTGGGCTGGAACGCCTGGATACCCAGTCGGTGCAGCGTCGGGGCGCGGTTCATCAGCACGGGGTGTCCCTTGATGACGTTCTCCAGAATGCCCCAGATCACGGGGTCCTTGCGGTCGATGATCTTCTTCGCGGATTTCACCGTCTTCACGATGCCGCGCTCGATGAGCTTGCGGATCACGAACGGCTTATACAGCTCGGCAGCCATATCCTTCGGAATACCCATCTCGTGCATCTTCAGCTCGGGGCCGACGACGATGACCGAACGGGCCGAGTAGTCTACACGCTTACCCAGCAGGTTCTGGCGGAAACGGCCCTGCTTACCCTTGAGCGAATCCGACAGCGACTTGAGCGGGCGGTTCGACTCGTTCTTCACGGCGTTCGACTTGCGCGAGTTGTCGAAAAGCGAGTCGACAGCCTCCTGCAGCATACGCTTCTCGTTGCGCAGAATCACCTCCGGAGCCTTGATCTCGATCAGGCGTTTCAGACGGTTGTTGCGGATGATGACGCGGCGATAGAGGTCGTTCAGGTCCGACGTGGCGAAACGTCCGCCGTCCAGCGGCACCAGCGGGCGCAGCTCGGGCGGAATCACCGGAATCACGTTCAGCACCATCCATTCGGGCTTGTTCTTGCCCTCCGAAGCGCGGAACGACTCGATGACATTCAGGCATTTCAGCGCCTCCGACTTACGCTGCTGCGAGGTCTCGGTCGAGGCCTTGTGGCGCAGGGCGTAGGACATCGTGTCGAGGTCCACCTGCTGTAACAGCGTATAAATCGCCTCGGCGCCCATCATGGCGACGAACTTGTTGGGGTCCGAATCGTCCAGCGACTGGTTGCCCTTCGGCAGCGCAGCCACGACGTCGAGATACTCCTTCTCCGAGAGCGTGGCCAGACGCTCGATGCCCTGCTCGGAAGCAGCGCCGGCGTTAATCACGACGTAACGTTCGTAATAGACGATGGCCTCGAGCTTCTTCGACGGAATGCCCAGCAGGTAACCGATCTTCGAAGGCAGCGAGCGGAAATACCAGATATGCACCACCGGAACCACCAGCGAGATGTGTCCCATACGTTCGCGGCGCACCTTCTTCTCGGTCACCTCCACGCCGCAGCGGTCGCAGACGATGCCCTTGTAACGGATACGCTTGTACTTACCGCAGTGGCACTCGTAATCCTTCACCGGGCCGAAGATGCGTTCGCAGAACAGACCGTCGCGCTCGGGCTTGTAGGTACGGTAGTTAATGGTCTCGGGCTTCAGCACCTCGCCGCTCGACTGGGCCAGAATCTCCTCGGGGGAGGCCAGGCCGATCGAAATCTGGCTGTAACCATTATTCGGTTTATTGTCTTTGGTAATTGACATATTGTTCTCGTTTTTCTTTTCCTCTTAAATACACCTTACTCGAGTTTCACCGACAGGGCCAGACCGCGCAGCTCGTGCAGCAGCACGTTCATAGCCTCGGGAATACCCGGCTTGGGCAGGTTCTCGCCCTTGACGATGGCCTCGTACGCCTTGGCGCGGCCCATCACGTCGTCGGACTTGATGGTCAGAATCTCCTGCAGGATGTTGGCGGCGCCGAAACCTTCGAGCGCCCAAACCTCCATCTCACCGAAACGCTGACCGCCGAACTGCGCCTTACCGCCGAGCGGCTGCTGGGTGATGAGCGAGTAGGGACCGATCGAACGCGCGTGCATCTTGTCGTCGATCATGTGGCCCAGCTTGAGCATGTAGATCACGCCCACCGTGGCCGGCTGGTCGAACATCTCGCCCGTGCCGCCATCGTAGAGATACGTGCGGCCGCTGTGCGGAATGCCCGCCTGCGCCGTGTACTCGTTGATCTGGTCGAGCGAAGCGCCGTCGAAAATCGGCGTTGCGAATTTCAACCCCAGCTCGCGGCCGGCCCATCCCAGGACGGTCTCGTAAATCTGGCCGAGGTTCATTCGCGAAGGCACACCCAGCGGGTTCAGGCAGATGTCGACGATGGTTCCGTCCTCGAGGAAAGGCATATCCTCGTCGCGCACGATACGCGCTACGATACCCTTGTTACCGTGACGTCCGGCCATCTTGTCACCCACCTTCAGCTTACGCTTCTTGGCGATGTAGACCTTGGCCATCTGGATGACGCCCGTCTGCGGGAGCTCGTCGCCGTTGGTGATGTTGTATTTCTCACGCTTGATGGCGGCGTCGGCCTTCTTCCACTCGATGGTGTAGTTGTTGATCGTGGCCTCAATCAGCGCATCGGTGTGGGCGTCGCCCGTCCAGTTGCATGAACCGAGGTTGAGATACCCCATCACCACGCCGGTCTTTTCGTCCGTCGATTTGCGGGCGATCTCCTCCAGCATCTTCTGCGAGAATTTCGTACCCGCGGGATACAGCTCCACGCCGAAATAGTCGGTCACACCCGTCGCGGTCTTGCCCTGGAGCAGGGTCCACAGCTTCGAAACCAGGCGCTTCGTAAGCTCCGAAATTTCGGCTGCGAATTTCTCGTCGAGCTTGTCCAGCTGCGCCTTCTCGGCGCTCTTGCCCTTCTTGCCCTCCTTGTTGGCGCGGCTGTAGAGCTTGGTATCGATCACCACGCCGTGCAGCGACGGCTGGGCCTTCAGCGAAGCGTCCTTCACGTCGCCGGCCTTGTCGCCGAAGATCGCGCGGAGCAGCTTCTCCTCGGGCGAAGGATCGCTCTCGCCCTTCGGGGTGATCTTACCGATCAGAATATCGCCCGGATGGATGTTGGCGCCGATACGGACGATACCGTTGGCATCAAGGTCCTTCGTGGCGTCCTCCGAAACGTTGGGAATATCCGAGGTCAGTTCCTCAACACCGCGTTTGGTGTCGCGAACCTCCATGATGTACTCGTCGACATGCACCGAGGTGAAGATGTCCTCGCGCTGGATACGCTCCGAAATCACGATGGCGTCCTCGAAATTGTATCCCTTCCAGGGCATGAACGCCACCTTCAGGTTGCGGCCCAGAGCCAGCTCGCCGTGCTGCGTCGAGTAGCCCTCGGTCAGAATCTGCCCCTTCACGACTTTGTCGCCCGTCAGCACCGCGGGCTTCAGCGTCACCGAGGTGTTCTGGTTCGTCCGGCGGTAGCGCGGCAGTTCGTAGGTCGTGATTTCGGGAGCGAACGAAGCGAGAATCTCGTCCTCCGTGCGCTCGTACTTGATCTGTATCTTCGTCGCGTCGGCGAAAGTCACCTCGCCGTCGCCCTCAGCCACAATCTGGATGCGGCTGTCGGTAATCATGTCCTTCTCGATACCCGTGCCGACGATCGGGGCTTCCGAGGTCACCAGGGGCACGGCCTGGCGCATCATGTTCGAGCCCATCAGCGCACGGTTGGCATCGTCGTGCTCGAGGAACGGAATGAGGCTCGCGGCGATCGAAGCGATCTGGTTCGGAGCCACGTCCATCAGGTCCACCTCGCTGGCCGTAACCACCGGGAAATCGGCGCCTTCACGCGCCTTGATACGGTCGGGCTCCAGGAAATTGCCCTCCCCGTCGATCGGGGTGTTGGCCTGTGCGGCAACCAAATCCTCCTCCTCTTCGGCCGAGTAGTAGTGGATGTGCGAATTGTCCATGTCCACCTTGCCGTTCTCGACACGGCGGTACGGCGTCTCGATGAATCCCATCGGGGAAATCTTCGCATAGACGCACAGCGACGAGATCAGACCGATGTTCGGGCCTTCCGGCGACTCGATCGGGCAGAGGCGTCCGTAGTGCGTGTAGTGCACGTCTCGCACCTCGAAACCGGCACGGTCGCGCGACAGACCGCCGGGGCCGAGGGCCGACAGACGGCGCTTGTGGGTGATCTCGGCCAGCGGGTTGATCTGGTCCATGAACTGCGAGAGCTGCGAGGTGCCGAAGAACGAGTTGATCACCGACGAAAGGGTCTTGGCGTTGATCAGGTCCACCGGTGTGAACACCTCGTTGTCACGTACGTTCATGCGCTCGCGGATCGTACGCGCCATGCGCACGAAACCTACCGAGAACTGATTCGACAGCTGCTCGCCCACCGTGCGGACACGGCGGTTCGACAGGTGGTCGATGTCGTCGACGTCGGCCTTCGAGTTGATCAGCTGAATCAGGTATTTGATGATGGCGATGATGTCCTCGCGCGTCAGCGTACGGATAGCCGGGTCGATGTCCAGGTCCAGCTTCTTGTTGATGCGGTAACGGCCCACGTCGCCCAGGTCGTAGCGTTTGTCCGAGAAGAAAAGCTTCTCGATAACGTCGCGAGCCGTAGCCTCATCGGGCGGCTCCGAAGCACGCAGCTGCCTGTAGATATAGACCACGGCCTCCTTCTCGGAGTTGCAGGGGTCCTTCTGCAGCGTGTTATAGATGATCGAGAAATCGATGCCCGAAAGGTTCTCCTTGTGCAGGAGGATCGTCTTGGCGCCGCTCTCGAGAATTTGCTCGACATGCTCTTCCTCGAGGACCGTCTCGCGGTCCACGATGACGTTGTTTCGTTCGATGGAAACCACCTCGCCCGTATCCTCGTCCACGAAATCCTCGACCCATGTCGAGAGCACCCTCGCGGCCAGTTTGCGGCCTACGGCCTTCTTCAGGTTGGCCTTGTTGACCTTCACCTCGTCCGCCAGGTCGAAGATCTCGAGAATCTGCTGGTCCGCCTCGTAACCGATGGCACGCAGCAGCGTGGTGACGGGCAGCTTCTTCTTACGGTCGATGTAGGCGTACATCACGTTGTTGATGTCCGTAGCGAACTCGATCCACGAACCCTTGAACGGAATGATTCGCGCCGAGTATAACTTGGTGCCGTTGGTGTGCATGCTCTGTCCGAAGAACACGCCCGGCGAACGATGCAGCTGGGACACGATAACACGCTCCGCGCCGTTGATGACGAACGTTCCGCGCTCGGTCATATAGGGGATCGTACCGAAGTAAACGTCCTGAACGACCACGCCGAAATCTTCATGCTCGTCGTCCGTGCAATAAAGTTTCAGTTTGGCTTTCAGCGGAACGCTGTACGTCAGACCACGCTCCAGGCACTCCTCGATCGAGTAGCGGGGCGGGTCGATATAATAGTCGATGAACTCCAGAACGAAGTTGTTCCGGGTATCCGTGATGGGGAAATTTTCCTGGAAGACCTTGTACAGGCCCTCGCTCTTACGGTTTTCAGCCGTAGTATCCATCTGGAAAAAGTCCCGGAATGATTTAAGCTGTACCTCCAGCAGATCCGGATAGGGAACCCGGTTCTTGACTGTCGAAAAGCTAATTCTCTGTTGTGTTTTTGCTGCGGACATCGTAAAATCCAAATTAGTTGAAGTGTAATGGGTTACGCTCCCCAAAATTGCGGGCCTTCTATCCCGCCAATGCCCCCGTATTCAGGCGTCCTTCGCCCCGGGAGCATTTTCTTCCAAAAACCGGACACAGCTCCTGATCGGCACTTCCAGTCTTTAGACCAAGAAAAGGCATAGAGCTAACACCTCCGGTTAGCCCTATACCTGATTGTCTGCTGAGACTTAAGCAGCAATGCTACTTGAGCTCAACTTCTGCACCTGCCTCCTCGAGCTGGCCCTTGATCGACTCAGCCTCCTCTTTGGAGATACCCTCTTTAACAGCCTTGGGAGCACCGTCAACGAGAGCCTTGGCGTCGCCCAGCGAAAGACCTGCGATGTCCTTCACGACCTTGATAACCTGGAGCTTGGCCTGGCCGGCGGTCTTCAGGATCACGTCGAACGTCGATTTCTCGGCAACGGCAGCCTCGCCTGCGCCTGCAGCGGGAGCTGCAACGGCAACAGCGGCAGCAGCCGGCTCAATGCCATACTCCTCCTTGAGGATCTGAGCGAGTTCGTTTACCTCGGTAACCTTCAGGTTAACCAGTTCTTCAGCAAGTTTCTTTACGTCTGCCATAGTTGTAAGCTTATTAATTTGTTTTTGATTCTTGTTTGTGAAATTAATTGTTTCTCGATTCGAGCGTCTTCACGATACCCGCAATCTTTTGGCCTGCATTAGCCTGCAATGCAGAGATAACATTCTTCGCCGGGGACTGCAGCAGAGCGATGATATCGCCGATAAGCTCCTCCTTCGACTTGATGTTACACAGAGCGTCCAGCTGATTGTCGCCCACGTAAACGCATCCTTCGGCGAAAGCCGCTTTCAGGACGGGTTTGTCCGATTTCTTGCGGAACTCCTTGATAAGCACAGCGGGAGCCTTCGCAACATGGGTGAACATAACAGAGGTAGGACCCTCCAATACTTTTACCAGCTCAGCATCGGCCTTCTCCACCTTCTCGAGGGCTTTGCCCAGAAGGGTGTTCTTGGCCACCACCAGTTTCACATCGCTCTCGAAGCACTTGCGGCGCAGGGCAGCGGTCTGCTCGGCGTTCAGCGACTCGATGTCGGCGATGTAGAAGTGAGGATAAGCCTGGAGCTGCTCGGCGAGGTTGTCAATTACAACCAGTTTTTCTTCCTTAGTCATCTCTTCTCTCCTCCTTCTTATTTGGTTTCTACTGATTTGGAATCAATCTGCACGCCGGGGCTCATGGTGGTCGAGAGATAGATACTCTTCACATAAGAACCTTTGGCAGCAGCCGGTTTGAGCTTGATGATCATATTCAGCACCTCTTTCGCGTTTTCCACGATCTGATCTGCCGAGAACGACACCTTGCCCACCGTCGTGTGGATGATACCGAATTTGTCGACCTTGAAATCGATCTTACCGGCCTTCACCTCGCTTACGGCTTTGCCGACTTCCATCGTCACCGTACCGGTCTTGGGGTTCGGCATCAGGCCGCGGGGACCTAGAATACGGCCCAGCGCACCTACCTTGCCCATCACATTGGGAGTACAGATGATCACGTCAACGTCGGTCCAACCGGCCTTGATCTTGTCAACATACTCGTCCAGACCTACATAGTCGGCGCCTGCGGCCTGTGCCTCGGCCTCCTTCTCGGGAGTACAGAGCACCAGCACACGCACCGTTTTGCCGGTTCCGTGGGGCAGCGTCACCACGCCGCGGACCATTTGGTTCGCCTTGCGCGGGTCTACGCCCAAACGCACATCGATATCCACCGAAGCGTCGAATTTCGTGAACGTAATTTCCTTCAGAAGAGCGGCAGCCTCCGAGAGCTTGTAAGCCTTACCGGCTTCCACCTTAGCGTAGGCGATCTTTTGATTTTTTGTCAACTTACTCATCTTCTTCGCAATTACATATTAGGAAATTCTCCGACGACATTGATACCCATACTGCGGGCAGTACCGGCAACCATGCGCATCGCGGCCTCCAGCGTAAAGCAGTTCATGTCAGGCATCTTGTCCTGAGCGATCTCGCGAACCTGATCCCACGTCACCTGTCCCACCTTGTCGCGGTTGGGCTGTGCGGAACCTTTCTGCACTTTGGCTGCTTCCTTGAGCTGAACGGCTACGGGCGGCTGTTTTACAACGAAATCAAACGATTTGTCGCTGTAAACCGTGATGATGACCGGAAGAACCTTTCCCGCCTTGTCCTGTGTACGTGCATTGAACTGCTTGCAGAAGTCCATGATATTGACTCCCTTAGAACCCAATGCGGGACCAACCGGGGGCGAAGGATTGGCGGCACCACCTTTGATCTGCAATTTAATAAATGCAGCAACCTCTTTTGCCATAGTTTTCCTTGGTTAATTATTCTTTTTCTACTTGAGTGAAACCCAACTCCATAGGAGTTTTGCGCCCGAATATCTTCACCGATACCGTGAGTTTCTTGCGCTCGTTGTCGACAGCCTCGATAGTACCTTGGAAGCTCGAGAAAGGACCGTCCGTAACTTTTACGGTCTCGCCGACAAAGAATGGTATTTCGTTCTCCTCCTCCTGTGCGTTCATCTCGTCGACGCGGCCCAGGATACGCGCTACCTCCTGCGGACGCAGGGGCGTGGCATTCATCTTGCGGCTGTCCTCTTTGGTGTCGCCCAAGAAGCCCAGCACATTGGGAGTATTACGAATTATAATCGGAATCTGGCCTACGAAAGCGGCCTCCACCAACACGTAACCCGGATAAGAGACCTTCTCTTTCGAGACTTTCTTACCGTTGCGGATGGTATAGACTTTTTCGGTAGGGATCAGCACCTGGGAGATGTAGTCCTCGAGGTGGTTGTGGCGAATTTCGGCTTCGATATACTCTTTGACCTTCGCCTCCTTGCCACCGATGGCACGGACAACATACCACTGTTTCTTAATCTCGCTCATCGTTTCAGCAGAAATTAACGACCGAGATTACCCAGGGTCTTGTAGATGACAGCCATCATGTTCTCGAACGTCAGGTCCATCGCCAGTACGACAACGGCAAAAATGGCCGAAGCCACCATCACGACGATCGTCGAGTTCTGGAGCTGCGGGAACGTGGGCCACGTCACCTTGTTTACAAGCTCGTTGTAGGATTCTTTAATGTAATTCAACATATCTTCTTCCTTTATTTTGGCAGGAGCAGAGAGATTCGAACTCCCATCAACGGTTTTGGAGACCGCTATTCTACCCTTGAACTATGCTCCTAAAATGAGAAGCGGTACCGAAGACCGCTTCTCTATCGGGGTCATTTATTTGATAACCTTCAGGATCTGACCTGCACCTACCGTACGGCCACCCTCGCGGATTGCGAAACGCAGACCTTCATTGAGAGCTACGGGGTAGATCAGCTTCACGGTGATGGTCACGTGGTCGCCCGGCATAACCATGTCGACGCCTGCGGGCAGGTGAACCTCACCCGTTACGTCCATCGTACGCAGGTAGAACTGGGGACGATAGTTGTTGTGGAACGGCGTGTGACGGCCACCCTCCTCTTTCTTCAGGATGTAGACCTCAGCCTCGAACTCGGTGTGCGGGGTAATCGAGCCGGGTTTAGCGACTACCATACCGCGCTTAACGTCCTTCTTGTCGATACCGCGGAGCAGCAGACCTACGTTGTCGCCGGCCTCGCCCTCGTCGAGCAGCTTGCGGAACATCTCGACACCCGTACAGGTCGACGTCAGGGTCTTCTCCTCGAGACCTACGATCTCAACGGGATCACCTACGTGGATGATACCGGTCTCGATACGGCCCGTTACCACGGTACCGCGGCCGGTGATCGAGAACACGTCCTCGACAGGCATCAGGAACGGCTTCTCATTCTCGCGCGGGGGAATGGGAATGTACTCGTCGACAGCGTTCATCAGCTCCATGATCTTCTCCTCCCATTTCGGCTCGCCGTTCAGGCCGCCGAGTGCGGAACCACGGATGATGGGAGCGTTGTCACCATCGTACTCATATTTCGACAGCAGGTCGCGAACCTCCATCTCGACGAGGTCGAGCATTTCGGGGTCGTCCACCATGTCGCACTTGTTCAGGAAAACAACGATCTTCGGCACGTTCACCTGACGGGCGAGCAGTACGTGCTCGTTGGTCTGGGGCATCGGACCGTCGGTAGCGGCAACGACCAGGATGGCACCGTCCATCTGAGCGGCACCCGTAACCATGTTCTTCACATAGTCGGCGTGGCCCGGGCAGTCTACGTGCGCGTAGTGGCGGTTGGCAGTCTGGTACTCAACGTGCGAGGTGTTGATCGTGATACCACGCTCTTTCTCCTCGGGAGCGTTGTCGATCGAGTCGAACGAACGGAGCTCCGACAGGCCGTTCTTAGCCAGAACGGTCGTGATAGCTGCGGTAAGGGTAGTCTTACCGTGGTCAACGTGACCGATGGTACCGATGTTTACGTGCGGTTTCGACCGGTCGAATTTTTCTTTTGCCATAGTATTAAGTATTTAAAGTATTGTTAAAAATTGTCCTAAAGTTTTAAAATTCATTTCGCAGAACAAGCGGGCGACGCAAACTCCCCATCGTTCAACGGAGGCGTTCGCATCACACGCTGCTGCGTAGTGGAGCGGAAGACGAGGCTCAAACTCGCGACCCTTAGCTTGGAAGGCTAATGCTCTATCAACTGAGCTACTTCCGCAAAAACAGACCGTATCAGAGTCATCCTTCCCCTTGCGCCGACTCGCGTCGACGTTCAGGACCTTGCAACTCCAACCGGCACTCTTCTCTTGTGGGAAGTGATGGATTCGAACCACCGAAGGCGTAAGCCAGCAGATTTACAGTCTGCCCCATTTGGCCACTCTGGTAACTTCCCTTGTTTTGCTTTTCTCCCGTGAGAATTGGCTCATTTCACTCGGCTTACACCTCGTTCCATTTCGCCGATCCCGTTTCGGGGAGGCTTTCGTTCTACCGCCGCTCGTCGTCGTAAAAAGCCCTCGTTCCTTCGGAACTCCCAGCCTCAAAATAGTTTGTCGTTTCAAACAAGTCTGACCGTCAAACTCTTTCTCGACTGCTGCCTTCGGCAGGGTCTTTTTAGCTCCTCCTCACGTCGGCTTTCCGAGCCGATGGAGGGATTCGAACCCCCGACCAGCTGATTACAAATCAGCTGCTCTGGCCAACTGAGCTACATCGGCAGTATTCACCGTTTTGGATTGCAAAAGTAGGCATAAAAAATTTATCAGCCAAATAAATCCGGATAAATTTTCTACTTTTTAACTCTTCTCAAAGAACCGCGCCCGGACGCCGTTGGTTCACGGGCGAAATCGGGTGCAAAGATAGGAAAAGTTTTGGATAACACAACAGCTTCCCGAAAAAATATCGTCTTTCGCGGCCAACTATATCATCCGCCGGCCCGACCGGCATCCGCGCCATTTCCGGACGGCCCATTTCCGGACCCGGCACACCTATTTTTAATATACGCGGAATTTCGTATCTTTGGCTTTGCCTTAGATATTTCTGCTCGGCAATGTTCAAACAAATTTGACATTGCCCTCGCTTACTCGTATCTTTGGTCTCGGAACGACCCGTTTATTCACCAGAAACCTTGCACGACATGGATACAATCCCCCTTTTCGGCCCTTACGCACTCCGGCGGCTCCGCCCCGAAGACGCCGCGGACATCTTCCACTCCATCGACACCCAGCGCCGGCACCTCGGCCGCTGGCTTCCCTTCGTCGCCGAGACCCACCGCATCGAACAGAGCGAGGCCGTAGTGGCCGGCATGCTCGCCGACACGGCCAACCCGGTCTACACGATCCGCGACGGCAGAACCTTCGCCGGACTGATCGGGTTCAAATCGGCCGATGCCGAAAAACACAGCATCGAGATCGGCTACTGGCTCCGCGAGGAGCAGCAGGGCAAAGGAATCATGACGGCCGCCGTGCGGGCGCTCTGCGACACAGCCTTCGCGCAGATGGGCATGCGGCGCATTGAAATCCGCTGCGGCGTGGGCAACCTGCCGAGCAACCGCATTCCCCAACGGCTCGGATTCCGGTGCAGCCATGTGGAACTGCAGGGCGAAGAGCTCTCCGGCGGGGAGTGGATCGACCTGAACGTCTACGTGCTCGAGCGGTAAAAAACGAGGAGGCTTCCCGCGGGAAGCCTCCTCCTGTCGAAACGGCAGCCGGTCTTATTTCTTTTTGATCGAACTGATCAGCTGGGCGGGCGTCGCCTGCAGGTAATTCTTACAGAAACGGCTGAACTGCGTGTAGTGGCGGAATCCGTACTTGTTCATCAGGGCCTTGGTGCTGTCCTCGCCGTCGCGGATGTCGGAAAAGACCTTGAGGGCCTTCTGCCGCATCATCCAGTGGTAGACGCTGTCGTTGAAATGCTCGGCGAAGCGGCGTTTGAAGACCGAAAGGCTCATGCCCGCCAGCGAAGCCAGTTCGGCCACACCCTGCGCCTTGTCGTAGTTGTTGCAGACAAAGACGCGGAAATTGTCCTGCGGCTGAATCATCGACTGGAAGAAATAGGCATGCTCGGTCGGCGTGTAGAGCACCTTGATCATCATAAAGAGCTCCGTGGCCTTCATCCGGTGGAACCGAACGCAGTTGAACATCTGCCGGATGGTGAAAAAGGAACCCAGGAGGTGCTCGATGGAGGGATGCATCGAAAGTGTCGGAACGCATTCGGTCGGGATCACCGAATCGTAAGGCATCACCTTGTCGAAAATATCCTGCTCGCAGAACTCGATCCGGTGAATGAGCGACAGCACGACCACATGCGTCTCGTCATCCTGAGCGGTGGCCGAAAAATTCTCGTTACGGGCAAGGCACACGCATTGCTTCGAGGTGACCAGCCGCACCGTATCGGTGCCGTGCTCCAGTTTGAGCGATCCCGACATGATGAAAAGGATACGCACCATGCGGTCCGCCGGAAAGGACACACCCTCCCCGGCCGCAAAGGTCAACTGCGAAAACCGGCAGTAGGTCGAGTCGCCGATACGGCGAAACGGCGCAGGAAATGTGGGACAACTACTACAATCCGCAGTACAGCTCTCTTTCAGTGACGACTCCACAAACTGCGGTTGGGGTTGATAATCCATAATTTAGTAACCAATATGATATTTGGAACAAAAGTACAAAAAAAATCGGAACGGCAAGCCTGCGGGCGCGGCGAATGGCAAAAAAAATCCCCGCCGTCGTCGGCAGGGACTCCAAAAGACGTTGCAAAGAGGCCCCGAGAGGCTTATTTGTAACTTATTATCAGCACTTTCGACGATTCCCAAAAGCGCACGGGATCGGTGATGAGCAATTTCTCGACGACCTTGTCGGCACCGGTCACCAGCTCATACGAATCCTCGGGATGCGGCGTGACGACAACGGCTTTTTTCTGCCCGACGGGGATTTCCGACAGCAGGCGCGAATCGGCCGACGTGAAACTGTCCAGATTGCCGTTCTTCCCCAC
This sequence comes from Alistipes sp. Zagget8, assembly GCA_001941065.1. Classification (GTDB taxonomy): domain Bacteria; phylum Bacteroidota; class Bacteroidia; order Bacteroidales; family Rikenellaceae; genus Alistipes. The sequence goes on along the minus strand of MSHJ01000001.1, from coordinate 36,370 downwards.
CGTCAGCGTGCGGCCGATGAATCCCTGTTTGTTGATAATCTGCGCGTCGCGCAGCTCCTTCTCGGGCCCCACGATGTAATAGACCGTATTGAGCTGGTTCTGCAGCTCGATCTTCTCGCCGCTGAGGTTCTCGACCTCGGCGCTCCGAACGGCCACCTCCTGGGAAAGGTTCTCGACCTTGATACCCATCTGCGCCAGATTTTCGCGCAGCTGCTCCACCTCGCCCGACTTCTCCGCGAGCTGCGTGTTCATGTCGGCGATCATCTTCTCCAGCCCGTCGATGCGCAGGTTGGCCTTGCGCAGCAGGGCTGCCGAACGCTGCAGCGACGCGATCTTCGACTTGTTCTCCTGCAGCAACCGGTCGATGGCGGCGATGTCGTTGTTGATCTCTTGGACGGGACGGCGCCCGCCCTCGGCCTCCCCGGCCACGGAGATGAGGTTTTCGCGCGACTTGATCAGCGCGAGGTTCTCCGAAATGGCATTGATGTCGGCAAAGACGGCGTTGATGAGCGAATCCTTCTCACTGACGACCGTCGCCAGCGAATCCCGCTGGCTCTCGGCCTCGACGACGACCTGCCGGCTTACGCACGACGTAAGGGCTGCCACGACGCCCAGCGCCGCAGCGAATGCAATATGTTTCATGCAGTTTTTCATAATTTCGATAAGATTTAAAATCTTGTTCGCCTGTACTGCAAATATATGGTAAAAATCAGCAGGTTGTTCACCTCTCCGGCCGCCAGCCTCAAATTTTTCTCCGTGCGCCCGCCGGTGGGCAAAAAACAACGGGCCGCAACTCTCGGTTACGGCCCGTTTTGGGATCAAGATGCGCAGCGTGATTACTTTGCGCCCTTCTTATCGTAGCGTTTTGCGTAGCGGCTCATAAACTTATCGACGCGACCGGCGGTGTCAACCAACTTCATCTTACCGGTGTAGAACGGGTGCGACGTGTTGGAAATTTCCATCTTATACACGGGATAGGTTTCGCCGTTCACTTCGATGGTCTCTTTTGTCGAAACGGCGGACCGACACAAAAACACGACGTCGTTGGACATGTCCTTGAACGCCACTAAACGATAATTCTCCGGATGAATACCCTTTTTCATTTCGTCGTTTTTGTTTTTAATTAATGCTTAAGCGCGACAAAGGTACGAATTAATTCGCAACAAACAAGTCCCGGCAGACTTTTTTTCATCGGCAGGGGACCGCAGGGTTGCACAATCTGAATAGTTTTTCTATCTTTGCGCCACAAAAGCGCCCCGCAGGCGCTGGACCGGGCCCATAGCTCAGTCGGTCAGAGCAGCGGACTCATAATCCGAAGGTCGTGGGATCATGCCCCTCTGGGCCCACAGAAAAAAAGAGTTGTACGAAAACGTACAACTCTTTTTTTATCCGGATCACCGCAGGGCTTTCTCGATGTAGGAGTCCATCTGCCCGGCCTGCTCGGGATAGTACCAATGTCCGGTCTCGTGGGTGAGCTGCATCTGCTTGGGCGACGGGGTCGCGTTGTAGACCGAGAAAGTCGAGGTCGGAGGGCACACCTTGTCGTTGTAACTCAGCATATAGTAAATCGGTATCTTCAGCAGGCGTGCGAAATTGACCGTATCGTAGTACAGCAGCGTATTGACGATCTCCTTTCGGTTATAGATGCACTCCGCGGGATTTTTCAGGATCTGGGGCCATCCTCCGGCACGGCCGTGGAGATAGCCCGTCATGTCGCTCATCGCCGGCAGGGCCGCCGCCGCGCAACAGACCCGCGGATCGAGCGCCGCGACCATCACCGTCAGGGCGCCGCCCTGACTGCTGCCCTGAACGCCTATTTTGCCGTTGAATTTATCGAGCGTGAAGATGAGATCGACGGCCCGTTTGCAGCCCCGGATCACCCGGTTGTAATAGTAATCGTCGCGGCTTTCGAGGTTCATCGTGTAATATCGGTTGAGAATCCCCGCAAAGAGCCGTTCGTAGACGACCGGATCGAGCGTGACCGGAATGCCGTGGATGCCGACATCGAGCGTTATGAAGCCTTTGTCAGCCTGCCAGGCGCTCCCCCGATAGCTCCGCACGCCCGCTCCGGGCACGCGCAGGATGGCCGGATATTTCCCTTCGGCCTTCGGCACACACAGAATGCCGTAAAAACGTCCGCCCTGGGGCGTATAGATGTAGCTCACCTCGTAGACATCGGTCCGGTCGGTGCAGCGCTCGGGAAGCAGCTCCATCCGGGGCCGGAGGGGCATGGCCGCATCGGCGTCGAGCTGCGACTGCCAGTAAGACCCGAAATCGGCCGGCATCGTCACCGTCGGTTCGATCCGTTCCTTGTCCACGGCCACGGTCTTCCATTGGCGGTAATCCACCCCGTCCACCTCGACGCGGACATCGAGATTGAAGAACCCGGGCCGGTCCATCCGCCCGAGGTCCAGCACCACGGAACCGTCTTTGGTCGTCGCACGGCCCTTCACCGTCGGTTCGACCAGCTCCGGCCCCGCCTCATACGTGAAGGCGACGTCGCGGAGCGGGAGCTCGTTCAGCTCGACGCTCACCGCCATTTTGATCCGCTCCCCGACGCGGTAATCCCAGGAACCGTTCGTCGGCGTGATGCGCACCTTGACCATCGGGGTCTGGGCACTCCCCTGCGCCAATAACTGCGTGCAGCACAGCAACGCCAGCAACGCAAAAACAAGACTCTTTTTCATCACTTATTTTCCGGATTCGGGTTTGTATTTCAGGTAAAGTTCCCGGACGATTTCGCCGACATCGCCCGCAGGAGTCTGCGTCAGCGGCTGCGTGCTGTCGGCGAACTCCTTTTCGAAATCGGCCATAGCGTTGAAGATCGCCTCCTCATCGAGTTCCCGGCCCTCCTCGACGGCCCTGACCGCCGCATCGAGAAACATCCGCCAGCGCACGGCGTAGTAATCCGCCACCAACCCCGACCAGGTGCGGTTGGCGTAGTCGTTGATGCTCTGCGCCCGGTCGCCCCACGTCGTGAGGAGCGTGCGGCCGTTCACCTCGTAGTAATCCTGCTCCTCGGGGGTCTTGCCGAAGGAGCGCGAGTTGTCGATCCATTGCTGCATCGAGAACGCGCCGTGCTGCGCCGCCAGCGTCTCCATATCTGCGGCCAGCTCCAGCATTTGGGTCCGCAGTTCTTTCATCCGCACGAGGTCCTTCGCCCGGTAGGCCGCCGTGAACTCGTCGCGCATCGGCAGGAAAAGGTTGCCCAGCGCCTGCCGGCCGACATTCACCAGCCAATAGCGATAGGTATCGCGATCGGAGCCGCCGGCATCGATCATCGTGCCCCAGATGTCGAACAATTCGTCGTTGTCGTATTTGATCTCCGCATCGGTGGTGCCCGTCAGCAGGCCCTCGAACGTAGGCCGGGCATTCAGCAGCGGACAGTGTCCGTATTTCGAAGAGGTGATGTAGACATTCCTGCGCAGCGCGTCCCAGGCCCGGCGGTAGTCCGCATCTTCGCGCCCCAGATAACGGTCTGCAAGGGCGTCGAACCACCGGTCATCGTCGACCGGAAAATCCCAGGCACGCTCGAAGACGTAATCGTACATGAAAGGGTTCGAATCGAGCCCCTCGAGCGTCGAGCCGAGGCCCCGCAGGTTCTTCCCGCCTTCGGCCAGCACGCCGTCGAGGCGCTTCGAAACCTCGTCGAAATTCCCCACCAGCATCGTGTTGCCGCCGAAATTGCCGAGGTAGCACCAGAAATAGGGCTGCCCGTGGTAACTGTGAGTCTGCCGCCATACCTCCGTATTCTCGCAATAGTAGTCCAGCAGCAGCATCTTGTCCTGCGGCACGGCCTTGACGAACGCCTCGATCCGGTCGTCGTGCCACTTGTGGCGGTCGAGATAGAACAGCCAGGTCATCTGGAGCCATTCGGCCTCCGGATCGGCCGCGGCCATCGTGTCGTAGATCGTCCGGGAAACCCGGGCGAGAAACTCCGGCTCCCAGCTCGGCGGATCGACCTCGTTGAAGGGATCGGCTCCGTAGATGTGGTCCGTACCGAAAAGCGCGGTCTGCTCGGCAAGGAACTCCCGCTGAATCCGGGCGAAGAGCGGATCGAGCGGATCGAGGAAATGACTGCGGTAACGATCCTCGAAACCGCCCCACTTGCTCATCCGCGAGATTTTGGCTTCCGGATAAATCGTCCCCAGCTCCGCAGGGACATGCCCGGCAAAGGCCGGCAGCACGGGTTTCATGTTCAGTTCCCGCTCGCGGGCCACGATCCGCTGCTGCAGCTCCACCTGTGCGTCGAGCCAGCTCTGGGGCAGCGGCGACTGCCAGTAGTCGAGATTCGACATCCGGTGCCACGGCAGATGGGCCGGGCCGGTGAAATAGCTGCGTATCTGCTCGTCGGTGAGCCCGAGCTTCTGCCACACCCGCGCCCATACGGCCTCCTGGCCCGTGATCGCAAGCGGCAGGGTCACGCCGTTGAGCGCCATCCAGTCGATCAGCCGCTCCCAGTCGCGCCACTGCCACCACACCATCGTGTATCCGAACGTACAGTAATTCAGAAAGAACCGGTCGTCGAGCAGGGCGCGGTGGGCGACCTTTTCCGCTACCTGCGGCATTTGGGCGGGCACCTCGACCGGCTGGTCGGCGAACCACGAAACGCTCGTGCGGGCGTAATATTTCAGAAAGTGGTTCAGGCCCACGGCCATCGAGTTGGCGTTGTTGCCCCGGACGACCAGCTTCCGGCCGACGGTCTCCAGTTCGAACCGGTCCGCAGAGTCGGCTGCAGGCGCCAGTTTCTCGAAACGGATCTTCGACGCATAGCCGGGAACGATGCGCCCGGCCAGCCCCTGCGCCGCCGCGACATCGGCGTCCGTGCTGCCGCACGCCGCCGACAAGGCCGCGGCAAACAGCACGAGGGTTGCAAAAAATGATTTCATACAGTTGAAAATTCGGGTTAAAAAATCAGGCAAAAGGAGTCCTCCGCCGAAAACTCCCCTTGCCTGCTGTCCGGTTACGGCCGTTTCATCACGATCCGGCGTATCCGGGGTTCTGACTCATGCCGGTCTTGCTGACCTCCGACTGCGGAATGGGCCACAAGCGATAGTGCGACTCCCATTTGCGGTTCTTGTCGCGCACGAGACGGATTTCGGCATCCGGATAGGTCGCGATGTCGTTCAGGTCGTGACGGGCGGTCTTATTGAACACCGGAAGCTTCTGCACCGAAGGATACGGAGCCTTGAAACCGCCGTATTTCTCCTCGGGCATGCCGTAAACCGGCTGCGAGTTCTCCAGGTCGCCGATGTCCCAGCGGCGCAGATCGATCAGGTGAAGCCCCTCGAAAGCGAATTCCACCTTGCGCTCGCGGCGTACCAGCTGGCGCATCTTCTCCACGTTGCCGACCCGGTCGCTCGATACGTCGGGCATGCCGACGCGGTTGCGAACCTCGTTGATCGCCGTATAGATGCGGTCGTCCTCGGCCTCGGCTCCCAGAGCCCAGAGCTCGATCTTCGCCTCGGCGAAATTCAGCAGCACCTCCGCATAACGCAGGATCGGAAAATTGACGGTCGACTGGTTGATGTTCTCCGTGCTGTCGCGCTGGAACTTGGCGCACATGTAGCCCTTGCCCGCATTGGCGAAACTGGTGAACGCCGAGGGATCGGTGAAATCCAGGTTGTCCACCTTATCCCACACCTGCGTGGTGTAGTTGTAGCTCATGGTCTTGCGGTAGTTGGCCCTGTCGTTCGGATCGCCCTGATAGGCGTTGAGCACCGCCTTCACTTTGCCGCCGCCCGTGTTGACCGTAATGGTGTCTCCCGTGATGAAGATCGTGGCGTGAAGCCGCGGATCGCGGTTCTTTTTCGGATCGGTGGGATCGTACAGCGGCGATTCGTCGATCCGCTTGCCGTCGATGCACTCGAAGGTGTCGAAGAGCGTCTGGGTCGGATAACGGCTGGTCTGCCCGACGAAACGGCTCGTCTCGGTATAGCCCACATAGTGGAATTTCGCCTCGTCCGTATCATAGAAACAGGCTTCCATGATCAATTCGCTGTGCGCCTGCGCCTGCCCCTTCGTGGTGAAGAGCGAGCCGAAATCCTTGCTCAGTTCGCGCTTGCCAATCACCTTTTCGGCCGCTTCGGCGGCGATCTTGAAATAGTGGGCCGCATCATCGTTGTAGTTGAAACTGCCGCCCATCAGCGCGGCACGCGACATAATGCCGTAGGCCGCCGCCTTGTCCACGCGCCCCCGGTCGGTGGCGGTCCATTCGGGCAGGATATTGGCCGCCTCGTCGAGCTCCCGGAGCACGAAATCGAGGATCGTGACCTTCGACGTACGCTGGCACTTGAAATCCTCGAATTTCGGAGGTTCGGTCATGAAAGGCACGTCGCCGAACATCGAAATCAGGTAGTAGTAGGCCATGGCCCGGAGCACCCGCGCCTCGGCAGTGTAATGCGCCATATTCTCGGACTGCGAGGGATCGGCATTGACCAGCATGGTGTTGGCACGCTGGATGATGACATACCACGATTTCCAGTAAGCGAGGATCGTGCTGTCGTCGGGCCAGATTCGTCCGGCTCCGAGCGTCTCGTTTTCATCGCGGGTCATCACCAGTCCGGTCAGGGCGTCGTAGGAGGCGTATCCGGGCAGCATATAGCCGATGGCGGCGCCGCTCGACCAGAGATAGAGGCCGTTGTAGATTCCCGTCAGCGCCAGTTTGGCGGCCTCCTCGCTTTTGAAGAAATCGCCCGTGGTGGGTTTCGACGGGTAACGGTTCAGGAAATCCTCCGCGCAGGATGTCATCGACAGCACGCAGAGCAGCAGGATCGGATATTTAATGAACTTTTTCATAATCAGAAGCGTAAATCAAGACCGACAGTAAATACACGCATAATCGGATAGAACTCGGAACCGTAGGCGTTGTTCGCCTCGGGATCGAAGCCTTCGAACGCATCGGAGAGTGTAAAGAGATTCTGCCCGCTGACATAGACGCGTGCCGTCTGGAGGCGGAGCTTCGAGATGATCTTCTTGGGAATGCGGTAGCTCAGCGAAACGTTCTTCAGACGCACGTAACCGGCATTCTTCACCCAAATGTCCGACGCATAGTAGTTGTTCTTGTTGTTGATCGACAGCCGGGGGAACTTGGCATCGAGGTTATCCTCGCGCCAATAGTCGGTCTGGCTCTCGAACATCGAGCGTCCGTTGTCGAACGGGATGATGCCGGCGCCGTTGTAGCGTTTCATCCGCTCGCCGACACCCTGGATGAAGACCGAGAGGTCGAAATTCTTCCACGAAACGTTGGCCGTCAGGCTGTAAAGATAGCGGGGGCTCGCGTCGCCCAGCACGTAGACATCGTTATAGTCGATCGAGCCGTTGCCGTCCTTGTCGTGATATTTCACGTCGCCGGGCTTGAGGTTCGTCTTGTCGTCGTTGAACGCCGGCGAAGCGTCGATGTCGGCCTGGTCACGGTAGAAACCGTCGGTCTTCCAGCCGCGGATGGCGTTGCGGAGCTCGCCCGGACGCAGGGCGCTCAGGTCATTGCTCGAAGCGATATCCGCCACCTCGAGGATCGTACTTTTGGCATCGGAGAAATTGGCCGTGAACGAGTAGCGCCAGTTGCCGTTCTTCGACGAGTTGCGGTAGGTAAGCGAGATGTCGTAACCGCGTGCCCGCATCTTGCCGATGTTGAAATAAGGGGCGTCGTAAACGACGTAGGTCGGAATCGGAGGTACCTGGATCAGGTCCGAAATGTCGCGGTTGAAAAAGTCGAACGTCAGCGTGAGCTTGTCACTCAGGAATCCCACGTCCAGTCCGACATTGGTCTGCTTGGAGGTCTCCCACGTGATGTCGGCATTGAAGAGTTTGGACTGGATACTGCCGAGCAGCTGCCCGCCGTTGAAGAAATAACCGTTCCAAAGGTTCGTCACCATCTGGCTCGTGAACGGATAGTAGTCGTTGAGCCACTGGTTGCCGAAATGCGCATACGAAGCGCGGATCTTCAGCGAGGAGACGTATTTCTCCACCGGCTTCCAGAACGGCTCCTGCGAAATACGGTAAGCCACCGAGCCTCCGGGGAAGAATCCCCAGCGGTTGTCGGGCGTGAAGCGCGACGAACCGTCGAGACGCCCGGTGAGTTCGATGAGGTATTTCTCCTTGTAGTTGTAGTTGAACACACCGTAATACGAAAGCATCGCCCACTCGTCCAGTGCCGACGCGCTGGTCTGGTTCTTCGAGCCGTTGCCCATATCATCGTATCCGGGGATGAAGAATCCCTCGCGCGAACCCGAGAGGCTCTGCGAAGTGAGGGTTTCGAGCTGCACGCCGGCCAGTGCGCTGAAATTGTGATCCTCCCGGAACGTCTTTTTGTAGGAGAGGCTGGCATTGAACTGGATCTGCTGGTTCTTCTTCCAGTACATCGAAACCTTTCCGTCGGGAGTGGTCTCGGGATAGGTATACTTGAACATACCCTGCGTATAGGTGTCGTAGGGCGTGGTCACGATCTTCTGGTTGTCGTGCTGGTAGCGGTAGCTGAACAGCGTCTTGAGCTCGAAGCCGTAAGGTAGCTTGACCACGAGGTTGCCCTTGGTTCCGAATCCGGTCACGCTGTTCTTCTGCGTACCGCCCGCGCGGAGGATGGCAATGGGATTATAGCCGTTGAGACCCTCGCCCCAGGTGCCGTCGCGGTTGATACCGGCCATCACCGGAGAGTAGGTCAGGGCCTCGCCGATCAGTTTTTCGGGCGTGGTGATCGACGGAACCTTCTCGTTGGTGCCGAAGGCGTCGAAATCGACGCTGAAGGTGGCCCACTTGGCGAGGTTCATGTCGGTGTTCACCCGGAAGGTCTTGCGGGAAAAGTTGTTGTTTTCGATCAGTCCGTCCTGGAACTGGTACGAACCGTCGACGTAGTAGGAGCAGATGTTGCCCTTGCCCGAAACGCTCAGGGCATGGCGGTGCATATACGAGCTGCTCTTGAGCATCTCCTTCTTCCAGTCGGTATCGAACGTCGTCCAGTTGTCGGCGCCGTACCGCTTGTACTCGGCGATGTAGGCGGGGTCGAAACGGATACTCTGCCCAGAATTCAGGGCGGCGACGTTCATGTATTCCATGTACTCGGCACCGGAAACCGGCGTCGGCATTTCGGTGGGAGCGGTGACGGCGTAGTAACCCGTGTAGGTGAACTGGGGCACTTCACTCTTGCCGCGTTTGGTCGTGACGAGGATGACGCCGTTCGAGGCACGCGAACCGTAGATGGCAGCCGATGCATCCTTGAGGGCCGACACGCTCTCCACAGTGTTCATATCGACCTGATTGAGGTCGCCCTCGACGCCGTCGATCAGCACGAGGGGGCTGGTCCGGGAGTTGATCGAACCGATACCGCGGATGGTGATTTCGCCGCCGTCGGCGCCGGGACGACCCGAAGCCTGCACGACGCTGACACCCGGCATCAGACCCTGGAGGGCCGACGAAAGGTTGGGGGCATCGCGCTTGACGATGTCCTTTCCGGAGATCGCCGAGACGGAGCCGGTGAGTGTGACCTTCTTCTGAACCTGGTATCCGACCACGACGACGTCGTCGATCTGCTGGTCCTCGGTTTCAAGGGTGATGTCGAGTTTGGTCCGGTTGTTCACCGGAACGGTACGGCTGTCGTAACCGATGCAGCTGACGGTCAGCGAAACCGATCCGGAAGGCAGCGCGATGGAGTAGGAACCGTCCACACCCGCAGCCGTCGCGATCATCGGTTTCGATCCTTCGACGACGATCGTCGCACCGATCACGGGCTCCCCGGTAGTGGAGACGACCTTACCCGTCAGGGTCAGCTTTTTGGAGGCCGGCGTCGACGCGGTCTGCGCCTGCAGCGATATGCAGCCGACCGACAGCAGGATTAGGAGTGCTAATTTCTTCATACAAAAATGTTGTCTCAGCTTTTTACAGCGGCGATTAACTGAAAAAACCGGAGGAGCCCGCCTCTGCGGCCACTCCTCCGGCAATCGAGAGGAGGTTACTCCTTGACGTTGTTGATCTCGTAGCCGACCAGACCGACACCCGACAGGAGGTTGTAGACGCGGCAGCTCAGCTTGCCTTCGTCGTCACCGCTGCCCTCGGCGATCACGCTGATGGCCAGACCGCCCGTTCCGTTGGGGTTGAGCGTCGACACCTTGCCGTCGAAAATATCCTTACCTACATAGGCAACCTTGTAGTCCTTGCCCGAAACCTCGAGCAGCTGGGTGTAGAGGTAAACCTTATCCTCGGTAGCTCCGTTCGTACCGATCTCGGTGCTGTAGAATGCGCATACCGCCAGGTAGTTCACGCCGTTGAAGGTGAACGGCTGGCTGTGCAGCACCTTGCGGCCGTAACCGGTCTCCTTGAACATTTCGTCGCCGCCGCCCATGATGTCGCTCGGGTTTACGCCGCCCTTGAAATAAACGATCTGATCGTCGAGGCCCACATAGCCCAGACGGGTCACGGGCACAGCGTTCGAAGCACCCGGATCGCTGAAATAGAACGGCTTGACAGCCAGTTCGCTGGCGGGCCAGAGCACCTGATACATATTGCCCGAACGGTATCCGGCAGGTACGGCGACCAGTTCCGGCTTCGCAGCTACAACACCGTTGGTTATCTTCCAGCAATAGTGGGCTGCGGGAGCAGCTGCCGGATTATTATCAGGTTTAAGGTTATAATCACTCACACTGAGCGACGTAACAATCGCATTGCCGTTGACATCACCGACAGCCGTCAGACGGCGGCCGAAGCTCTCCGTTGCCATTTGCTCATGGCTGATGACCTCGACGGGAGCGGCGTTCAGCGCAGTCCACTTGTAGACTTTCCAAGGACTGTTGTTCAATGCCCAGGCACCCAGGGTCGCACCCAGCAGGTTACCCTTACTGTCGTTAGCCACAACGAAAGGCAGCAACGTGGCCTCATTGGCAGGATTGCACTCGATTCCCTGAATGTTGAGCTTCTCGCCGGTATTCTCGCCGGTCTTTCCGTCGATGATCATACCCGGCCGGGAAACGACCACCTTGTCCTCGAACGAGGCGATCGTAGGCTCGTTGACCGTGAGCCCCACTTCAGTCGCCGTTTTCGCCCAGAGACGCGTCACCGTACCGATACCCGAGGCTACATACTTGCTGACAACGGGTTTCACGGTCCATGTTTTCTGCGTTTTGCCGTCCTCGGCAGTCACGAGATAAGTCACCTCCTTGGTGAAATCCTGCTTCACGCTGAACGCAGGAACCACGGTAGCGCCGATGGAGAGTTCTCCCGTAGGCGTCACATCGGAGAGCAGGTCCAGCAAATCGGGAGCCACGTAGAGTTCCACGAGGGCCTTGTCCTTGTCGATCTTGGCCTCGACGTTGGGAACGGAAACCGAGAATTTCTCGATCTCACAATACGGACGCTTTTCGCCTCCTCCGTCGGAGTCGTCGTCCGAGCACGAATTCAGTCCGAAAACGGCCAGCGCACCAAGCGCCAGGGTTAAAAACAATCGCTTCATAATCATTCTTTTTTTAAGGTTATTTGGTTGTTGTGTTACGTGTTGCTTATCGTTCGTTCCGTTTTTCAATCATTTCCAGCAGCATCGCGGGCTCGTCCGTGGTGATGAAATCGACCCCCATGTCGATCATGCGCTCCATGATCTTCGGGTCGTCGACCGTCCAGACGTTGATCGTCAGCCCCAGCATCCGCGCCCGGTCGTAAAGCCGCGGCATGTTGTCGAACTGTGAAAAATGGTAGTCGATGCCGCTCATTCCCTCGATCTTCTGCTGGTCCATCGGCACGACGGCTCCCAGGTAGGCGATATGCGCCGTGGGGTCGAGGGCCCGCACACGTTTCAGCACCTCGTAATCGAAGCTGATGTAATCGACCCATGCCTGCGCACCCATTTCGTGCACCATCGCCACGGCGGCGTCGGCCAGTTCGAGCCCGATCTTGTTCGCCGGCGTGGATTTCAGCTCCAGTACCAGACGCGTCCGGTTCTGTCCGCGGATGATGTCCAAATACTCGTCCAGCGTCGCCATCACCTCGCCCTGCTCCAGAATCACGCGCCGCATGTCGGCCAGTTTCGACAACTCGACGATCATGCCGTCGTACTCGTAGTCATGGTTGAGGGCGATGTACTTGTCCTTCGTGAGCCAGACATCGAATTCCGAGGCTTCGCACCCCAGCTCGATGGCCTTGCGCAGCGAATGGCGCGAATTCTGGTGGTATCCGTATCCCTTCCACGCTCCGCGGTGAGCCACCACCTTGTTGCGGATAAACTCGTCCTTGACGATGGTAAACCGCTTCTGCGCATCGCCGCAGGCCACCCCGATCTCAAACAGCATGGGCGACGAAGCCGTCACGACCGCCTTTTTGCGGAGCTTCAGCTCGTTGTTCACGATCTCGAAGAGCCCCGAAGGATCGTCGGCGAGCGTCACCGCCGCCTCCGTCGTGAAACGCCCCACCACGGCCCCCGGCACCCCGACGGGCACCGTATATTTCTCCAGCGCCAGCAGCTGCCGGGGAGCATCCGCCGCGTCCGCCGCGGTCGTCGCCAGCAGCAGGAACAGCGCTGCGAAGGTTTTCAGCAAAAGGTTCTTTTTCATCTTATTCCGTTTTATTCCGTTCGTTCAGGTAGGCCTGCTGATGGGCGATGACAAACGTACAGAGGTCGTCGAAAGTCTTGCGGTCGACGCTCAGCCCAGCTTTGGAAAGCTGGCAGAAAGCGTTCTCGCCCATGTAGTAGGCCAGCGGCTGTTTCGCATAGACTCCGCTCTCCTTAAAGGCCTTCATGTAGTCGTACAGCCGCGACCGTTTGGTTCCTCCCTGCCCCTCGATGACGTTCTCGTCGAATTCGACTTCGTAGCCCAGGTCGTATTTGTTAATCACCTTCACGGCATCCGTCAACCGGCTGACCGGCACCGACTCGTTGAAGAAATAGTTGGGCTGGAGATAGGCCTGGTCGAAACCGTAATCCTTCCAGGTGAAATAGTCGGGATCGTTGCCTTGCCAGTCCTTCTCGCCTTTCCAATAGGGAATCCACTCGAACCGCAGCCCCTTCGAATGCAGGTACTCGGCGACGCCCTCGATGATGCCCGACGAGTGGTACATCTCTTCGGCGACCCAGTAGAAACCCGCCAGCTCGACGTTTTCATAGCCGCCCGCATCGAACATTTCGCAGGCTTTGTCAATGTACCATTTGCAGGCCGTCAGCCGGTCCGCCGGACTGGTGAAATCCAGCCGCTTTCCTTCCACCACGCCCCAGTAGTCCTTCGCAACGGCCGGGTAGCTCGAGCCTGCACCGCCCACGATCGGTTCGGGAAGCGTCAGCACCACCTGCCGCTTGTAGGCCGGACGCCCGATCGTTTCGATCTGCCTGCCGACGGTCTTGTCCAGCGCATCGATGCTCACATCCTTCGAAAAATAGTAGTCCAGCAGCTCCTGCCACTCGGTCTTCCGCGCCGGAAGCCCGTAATACCCCGTGGCGAAAATCTGGTTCGTCGTCTGGCCGCCTTTGCCCAGCGTGAACTCGATCAGCAGGAACGAGTCGAATAACCAGTACTTGTTGTCGTTGCGGTCGGTGTAGACCACGTGCGGTTCGAAGCTCGCCTCGTTCCACACGACCTGTCGGTGATGGCCGCCTCCGTAGATCAGCGCCAGGTCGGAAATGTAAGCCTTCCCATAGGGCTCAGGCTCGTCGGTCGGAGGAACTCCAGGAGTGACGCCTTTCGTTTCCTCACCCTTGCAGGCTGTGATGCAAAGCACGAATACCAGCAACAGTTTGCACATCAGTCCGGAAATGCCGGCAGGGTTGTTCAGTTTCATGTTCGTTTATCGCGTAGTTTTAAGTGTGTTGAATCACTTTTTCTCGGCGAAAACCACCGCTGTCGGCATGGTCCGCTCCGCAGAAATGCCGTTCAGCAGGGTTCCCTCGCGTCCCACGAAGGCCGAAGAGCCTCCGCCGTCGAGGTTCACGGCCATCACGCAGCCGAACCGCAGGAACAGGTCGCCCAGCTCGGGGAGTGTGATTCCGGCGCTCGACTGCACCTTGTCGCCGTTGCAGACGATGACCACCATCCGGCGCTGCGAACGGGTGATTCCGAGCGCCGTGCGGGGACGGCGCCCCATGCCGTTGATCCCCTGCCCCATATAGTGGAGCACCTCCTTGTAATAGGAGTCCTCCGCCACATTCAGGCTGTCCCTGACGAGCATCGGCCCGGCGCCGATGGCCTGCTGCGGCTCCCAAAGTTCGGCGCCCGGGGTTTTCGAGGTCGGTGCGGAAGGCAGAAAGGAGGGAATGCGCTCGTCGTTGTCCAGCGGCGAGGGGAACGCATAGGGACGCTGCGCATCGTCGGCGACACAATACACCCACGCCGCCTCGAACTTGCCGTCGTCCATGAGACCCATGGCCGCACGTACGGGGAAGAACTGATAAGGCGACGACGACGGCCCGGTCCACTCATAGGGATCGGGACGCGACTGCACCACGCCGTCGCTGACCAGCAGGCAGTAGGACCGGGGCGGTGACTGCATGACGAAGAAACCGCCGTTCACCGCCAGGAACGGATCTTCCGCACCTTCGGCGAGGCAGTCGCTGAAATATTTGGTAGGCTTTTTCCCCGCAGAGAACTGGGGAAGGAACAGCAGATCGGGATTTTCGACGAAATCCAGCACGGCATAATAGCCGACGATCTTCTGGCCGCCGGAGAGCGGCATTTCGAACGAACGGACGTAAACCCCTTCGGGATAGCCGTCGTAACGATTTGTAACGGTCAGACCTTCAGGGTCCTCATAAGGAGCATCGACAGGATCGCCGCCCGTGGAGGGGGGGGGAATTTGCGGACCTCCGTCGTCGTCGGAATCGCATCCGGCGAACGCACCTATAATAATAAGGGCGGCGAGAGTCCGAAAAATGGTTTTATTCAGTTTCATGATACCCAAAACAATTATTGCCTGCACAAATATAAATAAAATAATTTATGCACAAAGAATATTTTAGTAATTATTTTTACTCTAAAAATTGATAATGTTGAATTTTATTACTTATTTTGTTGAAAATTAACAGCGACTAACCATGAATTTCAACTCACTGGCTGCACTTTACAAGACGGAACTGCTTGAAAATGTGATACCTTTCTGGCTCGAACACTCCCTCGACCGGGAGTGCGGCGGCTATTTCACCTGCCTCGGCCGCAAAGGCAAAGTGTACGACACCGACAAATTCATCTGGCTGCAGGCGCGGGAGGTCTGGCTCTTCTCGATGTTATATAATAAGGTGGAGCCGCGCAAAGAGTGGCTCGATGCCGCCATCCACGGCGCCGATTTCCTCGAAAAGCACGGCCACGACGGCGCCCTCAACTGGTATTTCGCCCTCGACCGCCGGGGCGCACCGCTGGTCGAGCCCTACAACATCTTCTCCTACACCTTCGCCACCATGGCTTTCGGGCAGTTGAACAAGGCCACCGGGAATCCCCGCTACGCCGACATCGCCCGGCGGACCTTCGAGATCATCCTCTCCAAGGCCTCCAACCCCAAGGGCAAATGGAGCAAGGCTTCGCCCGGCAGCCGGTCGCTCAAGGGCTTCGCGCTGCCGATGATCCTCTGCAACCTGGCGATGGAAATCGAGCACCTGTTGGGCGAAAAGGCGCTCCGCGCCCGCATGGAGGAGTGCGTACACCAGGTAATGGACATCTTCTACCGTCCCGAACTGGGCATCGTGGTCGAGAACCTCACCGCCGACAACCAGCTTTCGGACACCTTCGAGGGACGTTCCGTCAATCCCGGCCATGCCATCGAGGCGATGTGGTTCGTGATGGATATCGGCCGGCGGCTCCAGCGCCCCGAGCTGATCGAACAGGCCAAGGAGATCACCCTGCGGATGATCGAATACGGCTGGGACAAGACCTACGGCGGCATCTTCTATTTTCTCGACCGCAAGGGCTGCCCGCCGCTCCAGCTGGAGTGGGACCAGAAACTGTGGTGGGTGCATATCGAGACGCTCATCTCGCTGCTCAAGGGCTATGAACTGACCGGCGACCGGCGGTGCATGGAGTGGTTCGAGCGGGTCCACGCCTACACCTGGGAACACTTCAAGGACCCGGAATACCCCGAATGGTTCGGCTACCTCAACCGCCGGGGCGAGGTGCTGATCGACCTCAAGGGCGGCAAATGGAAAGGCTGTTTCCACGTCCCGCGCGGGCTGTACCAATGCTGGCAGACCCTCGAACGGATCGACCGAAAGACAACCCTGATAACCCCCAAAACCGAAACCTTATGCAACGAAAATTTGCTGTAACCCTCTGCGCCCTGTTCTGCACGCTGGCGGCTGCGGCCGGGAACCCCAAACCGTTCGTCATCCCCGAGCTCGTCAGCTGGGAAGGCGGCAGCGGCCATTTCACGCTCACGCCGGCCACGGTCATCGCCCACGACGAGGCGACCACGGCCGTCGCCGAACGTTTCGCCGCCGAATGCGGGGAGCTGCTGGGCTTCACCCCGAAGGTGGTTCCGGCGCGTCAGAACCGGACCAAATCCGGCGTCATCTCGCTGAGCGTCGCCCCCGGAAAGTGCGGCACGGACAACGCCGAAGGCTATGCCGTCTCGATCGGCAGGAACGTCAAGGTGTGCGCCAACGAGCCCCAGGGAGTTATCTGGGCCACGAAGACGCTTCTTCAGCTGGCCGGGCAGTCGCTCTCGCTGCCCTGCGGATCGATGGTCGACTACCCCGCGTTCCCGATACGCGGCTTCATGCTCGACGTGGCCCGCAAGTATTTCGACCTCTCCTACCTCGAAGACCTCGTCCGGGTGCTCGCCTACTACAAGATGAACACCTTCCAGGTCCACCTGAACGACAACGGCATGCAGGAACTCTTCGAGAACGACTGGACCAAGACCCCTTCGGGCTTCCGGATCGAGAGCAAGACCTTCCCCGGACTGGCCTCGAAGGACGGTTATTATACGCACGAGGCTTTCCGCGAGTTCCAGAAAGAGGCGCTCCGGCAGGGCGTCACCATCATTCCCGAGATCGACACCCCGGCACACACCCTCTCCTTCTCGCATTACAAGCCTTCGCTGGGCAGCGACATCTACGGCAAGGACCACATGGACCTCTTCAACCCCGAAGGTTATGAATTTCTGGATGCTCTCTGGCGTGAATACCTCACGGGCGACGACCCCGTGTTCGTCGGAAAAAAGGTGCACATCGGCACCGACGAGTACAGCAACAAGGATTCGCTCGTGGTCGAGCAGTTCCGCGCATTCACCGACCGCTACCTCCGCTACGTCGAGTCGTTCGGCAAGGAGCCGATGCTCTGGGGCGCACTGACCCATGCCAGGGGCGCCACCCCGGTCAAGTCGGACGGCATCCTGATGAACTGCTGGTATAACGGCTATGCCGATCCGCAGGAGATGTACGCGCTGGGCTACGACATCCTGAGCGTCCCCGACGACCAGGTCTACATCGTCCCTGCGGCCGGTTACTACCACGACTACCTCGACACCAGAATGCTCTACGAGAGCTGGACCCCGGCCAACGTCGGCAACCAGACCTTCGACCCGGCGGACCCGCGGCTCAAGGGCGGCCTGTTCGCACTGTGGAACGACCACGCCGGCAACGGCATCAGTGTCCAGGACGTACACCACCGGATTTTCGACGCCGTAGCGCCGCTGTCGGTCAAGATGTGGAACGGGGCCCGGACCTCGCTGACTTACGACGAATTCACGGCCCTGCGTCCGCGGATCGGCGAAGCGCCCGGCGTGGACATCCTCTCGCTGCACCCGGAGAAAGGAGTGGTGCTGTCCCGGAAGGAGGTCTCGCAGGGAGACCGGCTGCCCCTGAAACAGATCGGCTGGAACTACCGCGTGGAGTTCACGCTGACCGCGGGCCGAAATCCCGGCGGCACGGTGCTTTTCGCAGGCCCCTATTCGACGTTCTACCTCAACAACCCGCTCGACGGCCGGCTCGGCTTCTCCCGCGACGGTTACACCTATTCGCTCGGCTACGCCCCTCCCGTCGGCAAACCGGTGCGCATCGCCGTCGAAGGCGACAACAAGTCCACGCGGCTCTACGTCGACGGAGAGCTGACCCGGACGCTCGACATCGTCTACCCCTACCGCGTGTCGGTGACCCGCCCGGCGATGATTATGAGCTATGTGCAAACGCTGGTATTCCCGCTGGAAAAGGTCGGGAAATTCGACGGCCGGATCTCCGACCTGGAGGTTACAGTCCGATAAGTTTGTTGCGTGCCAGCAGGCAGGCGCCCGTGACACCCGCATTTTCTCCCAACGCCGAGAGACAGATGCGGGTGTCTTTGTTCACCAGCATCAGGGAGTATTTGTTGACGGCGTTCCGCACGGGGAGCATGATGTACTCCTTGGCCGTGGAGAGCGACCCGCCGATGACGATCAGCTCGGGATTGAAGATATTGATCAGCCCCGCGATGGCCTTGCCGAGGTTGTGGCCGACGGTCTCGAGAATCTCGATGGCGAGGACATCCTCGCTCTCGATCGCCGACAGAATATCCTCCATCGTGATTTTTCCGGTGCTCTTGAATTTGTCCGACAGCACGGAGACGCTTCCGGCCTCCAGTTTTTCGAGGAACATGCGGTAGAGCGCCGACCCCGACGCCACCGTCTCCAGACACCCCCGTTTTCCGCAGCGGCAGATGATCTCCTCGTCGTTGAACGGGAAATGGCCGTACTCGCCGGAGAATCCCGAATGGCCGTAAAAGAGTTTGCCGTCGATGATGATCCCGATGCCCAGCCCCCAGCTGGCATTGACGTAGAGGAGCGTCTGCTGGGCGTAACTTTCGTTGTTCATATACTCTCCGTAGGCCGCGGCGCGGGTGTCGTTCTCGATGAAAACCGTGTAGCCGAGCCGCTCCTCGAGGAGCATCGACAGGGGCTGTTCCTCGACGAAAAAGTAGCTGTAACTGTACCCCGTCCGGGAATTCACCCGCCCGGAGATGTTCACGCCGACGGCGAGTATCTTCGTCGGATCGATCTTGTGCCGCTTGATAAAGCCGAGGATGACGCTGCAGAGGTCGTCGAGCGCCTGCGGACCCTCCAGGTTGAACTCCACCACCTCGCGGTGAATCAGGTTGCCCTTGAAATTCATGGCGCCCATGATCACGGAATCCTTCTTGATGTCGGCGCCGATAATCAGCCCCGTGTAGGGATTCAGCCCGTAGATATTGGGTTTCCGGCCTCCAGCGGTCTGCTGTTCGCCGAAATTGTGAACGAATTCCTCTTCGATCAGTTCGCCGAGCAGCTTGGTGACCGTCGGAACGCTCAGGTTGACAGCTTTGCTCAGGTCTGCGATGCTCGAATCGCCTTCAAAAACGAAATGCCTGATAATGTGCTGTTTGAGAATTGCATTCTTATTTCCTTCGGTTGCGAGTTTGAGAAAAGACTGTTTCATGACGCTATATTTTGCGTAAATATAATTAAAATTTATCAGAATGAAATCTCTGCCGATTAAAATATTTTTCCAAACCACAAAAACAGCGCCTCCGTCCGTCCCGGAACCTCGGGAGCTGAACGACACGCAAAGACGGCATGCAAACGGGGCGAAACTCCGGAATCGGCAACAATTAAAAATAATTATCAACAATCCGTTTTCAAATAATATTTTTTATTATATTTGTCCCCATCAGTTCAACCATTAACCGACCCGAATGAAACAGATCACCCTCCTGCTCCTGGCAGTGCTCACGCTCACGGCGTGCGGCGGCAGCCGCTCCGCGGACACGACGTCCCGGCTGATCGTGCCCACGAAGAACGCCCTGCCGATCACCGGCACCTTCCTCGACGAAATTTCCCACGACATCCCCCACCAGAACTGGGGCGAAAAGGAGTGGGACCAGGATTTCCGCTACATGAAGGCCGTCGGCATCAACACCGTCATCCTGATCCGCTGCGGCTACCGCAAATTCATCACCTACCCGTCCGAGTACCTCCTCTCGCGGGGGTGTTACATGCCTTCGGTCGACCTGGTGGACATGTACCTGCGGCTGGCCGAAAAATACGGCATGAAATTCTATTTCGGGCTCTACGATTCGGGCGAATACTGGGACACGGGCGACATGACCTCGGAGATCGAGGCCAACCGCCACGTCATCGACGAGGTGTGGAAGATGTACGGCGAGAAGTACGACAGCTTCGGCGGCTGGTACCTGAGCGGCGAGATTTCCCGCGCGACGAAAGGCGCCATCCACGCCTTCCGCGAGATGGGCATGCAGTGCAAGCGCGTTTCGGGCGGGCTGCCGGTCTTCATCTCCCCGTGGATCGACGGCAAAAAAGCCGTCATGGCCTCGGGCGGCAAACTCACCCGCGAGGACGCCGTCTCGGTGGAACAGCACGAAAAGGAGTGGGACGAGATCTTCGCCGGCATCGCCGGGGCCGTCGACGCCGTGGCGTTTCAGGACGGGCATATCGACTACGACGAGCTGGACACGTTCTTCGCCGTCAACAAGCGGCTCGCCGACAAATACGGCATGCAATGCTGGACCAACGCCGAGTCGTTCGACCGCGACATGCCGATCAAGTTCCTGCCCATCAAGTTCGACAAACTGCGCATGAAGCTCGAAGCGGCCCAACGCGCCGGTTACGACAAGGCGATCACCTTCGAGTTCTCGCATTTCATGTCGCCGCAGTCGGCCTACCGGCAGGCCGGGCACCTCTACGACCGCTACAAGGAATATTTCGAAATCGAATAACTCATGAAAGGCATCGGATACATCCTGTTCCTGTCGGCGGCAGCTGCGCTCGGCGGATTTCTCTTCGGCTACGACACGGCCGTGATCTCGGGGACCATCTCGATGGTCACCGCCCAGTTCGGGCTCAACGTAACGCTCCAGGGTTGGTATGTGGGGTGCGCCCTCGTGGGCTCCATCGCGGGCGTGTCGTTCGCCGGCATGCTTTCCGACCGCTTCGGCCGGAAGATTTCGCTCTCGCTGGCGGCGCTGTTCTTCACGGTCTCGGCCGCGGGCTGCGCCCTCTCGGCCGACATCACGCAGCTGATCGTCTACCGCATCATCGGGGGCGTCGGCATCGGCGTGGCCTCGATCATCTCACCTATGTATATCAGCGAGATCGCCGTGGCCAAACACCGGGGGCGCCTCGTGTCGCTCTACCAGCTGGCCATCACCATCGGGTTCCTCGCGGCCTACATCGTCAATTTCGCCCTGCTGAACTACGCCCACCAGGCCGAGCCGTCGGCGTCGCTCTGGAGCAAAGTCTTCGTCACCGAACCGTGGCGCGGGATGCTGGGGGCCGAAACCCTTCCGGCACTGCTGTTTCTCGTGATCCTCTTCTTCATTCCCGAAAGCCCGCGGTGGCTGGTGGCCCGGGGCCGGACCGGCCGGGCCCTCCTGATCCAGACCCGCATCAGCGGCAGCGAGGCGGATGCCCGCGGCGAGCTGAGCCAGACGATCGAACGGATCGAACGCGACAAGGGCTCGGAATGGAAATTCCTGCTGCGCCCGAACATGCTGAAAGCCGTGGCGATAGGCGCCGCCATCGCCATCCTCGGGCAGTTCATGGGGGTCAACGCCGTGCTTTACTACGGCCCCTCGATCTTCGAGCAGAGCGGCCTCTCGGCCGGCGATTCGCTCTTCTACCAGGTGCTCGTCGGACTGGTGAACATGCTTACCACGGTGGTGGCACTCGTGATTATCGACAAGGTGGGGCGCAAGAAACTGGTCTATTTCGGCGTCAGCGGCATGATCCTCACCCTGCTGGCCATCAGCTGGTATTTCACCTTCGGCGCGGGGATGTCGAGCATCTTCCTGCTGGTCTTCTTCCTGCTCTACATTTTCTTCTGCGCCATCTCCATCAGCGCGGTCATCTTCGTCCTGCTCTCCGAGATGTACCCCACCAAGGTGCGGGGGCTGGCCATGTCCATCGCGGGGCTTTCGCTCTGGATCGGCACCTACCTCATCGGACAGCTCACCCCCTGGCTGCTGGAGAGCCTGCTGCCGCAGGGCACCTTCCTGCTCTTCGCCGTCATGTGCGTTCCCTACATCCTCATCATCCGCTTCCTCGTCCCCGAGACCACGGGCAAAACCCTGGAACAGATCGAACAATACTGGGAGGAGAAAGCCTGAAAACCGCCATTATGCTGAAACGAATATTACCGATACTGGGCGCCGTCGCGCTGCTCGCCGGCTGTGGGACGGACACCCGTTACGACCTGCTGATCGTCGGGGGCGGAGCCTCCGGAACGGCCGCGGGCATCATCGCCGCCCGCATGGGCTCGCGCGTGCTGCTCGTCGAGGAGACCCCCTGGCTCGGGGGCATGCTCACCGCGGCGGGCGTAAGCGCCGTGGACGGCAACCACCGGCTCCAGGGCGGATTTTTCGGGGAGTTCTGCGACTCGCTGGCCGCCCATTACGGAGGTCCCGACAGCCTCCGCACGGGATGGGTCAGCAATGTGCTCTTCGAACCTTCGGTCGGAAACGCCATCCTGCAGGAGATTGCCGCACAACAAAAATCGCTAAAAATCCGCTTCAACACCCGGCTGCTCTCCCTCGCGAAAGAGTCCGGCGGCTGGAGCGCGACGCTGGTGCAGGGCCGCGACACCCTCACGGTCCGCACGAAGGTCCTCGTCGACGCCACCGAACTGGGCGACGTCGCGGCGCTGGCAGGCGTGGGCTACGACATCGGCATGGACGCCCGGACGGAAAGCGGCGAGAAGATCGCCCCCGAGGAGGCGAACGACATCGTCCAGGACCTGACCTACGTGGCGATTCTCCGGGAATACGACCACGACGTTTCGATCCCCGAGCCCGAAGGGTACGACAAATCGGCCTTTGCATGCAGCTGCCGGTCGGACAACTGCGTCGCCCCGACCCACGGACGGGTGCTCTGGAGCCCGCGCGAGATGCTCGATTACGGAAAACTCCCGAACGGCAAGTATATGCTCAACTGGCCCATCGAGGGCAACGACTACTACGCCAACATCATCGAGCTGTCGCCGTCGGAACGCGCCGCGGAGCTGGAGAAGGCCAAGCAATTCACCCGCTGTTTCATCTACTACATCCAGCACGAACTGGGCTTCCGGAACATCGGCCCCGCCAAGGGTGAATTCCCCACCGGAGACGGTTTCCCGCTGATCCCCTACCACCGCGAATCGCGGCGCATCCACGGCCGGGTGCGCTTCACGGTCGAGGATGCGAAGACCCCCTACCGCAACACGCTCTACCGCACGGGCATCGCCGTGGGCGACTATCCCGTCGACCACCATCACCAGCGGCACCCGCAGTGGCAAAGCCTTCCCGAACTGCATTTCCACCCGATTCCCTCCTACACGATCCCCCTGGGAGTGATGCTGCCCCGGGAGACGTCGAACCTGATCGTCGCCGAGAAGTCGATCTCCGTCAGCAACCTGGTCAACGGCACCACGCGCCTCCAGCCCGTCACGCTCGAACTCGGACAGGCCGCGGGCGTGCTCGGCTCGCTGGCCGCCGCCCGGAACACCCTTCCGGAGCTGATTCCCGTGCGCGATGTCCAGCGGGAACTGCTGGCGCAGGGATGCTACCTGCTGCCCTACCTCGACCTGTCGCGCGACGACGTCCATTTCGCCGCCCTGCAGCGCATCGGCGCGACGGGACTGCTCCGGGGCGTGGGGACGAACGTCGGGTGGTCGAACCAGACGTGGTTCCATACCAGCAAAAACGTCGCGGGCGGCGAACTCGCCGAAGGACTGCGGGAACTCTACCCTTCGATCGATTTCGGCCCCCTGTCCGACACCGTGACCGTCGCCGAAGCCGGCGAACTCCTCCGGCGGATCGTCCCCGACGCAACGGTCGATGCGAAGACGTGGGAGGCGCTATCGCTCACGGATTTCGACCTATCACGCAACATCACGCGCGGCGAACTCGCCGTGCTCTTCGACCACGCGGCGAATCCCTTCGACCGGGTGGAGATAGACCTCGACGGACAAATAAAGAACTGACACCATGAAACGTTTATTTTTTCTTTTGACATGCCTGCTGATCGGCTCCGCGCTCTGCGGACAGACGGTCCATAACAGCAAATACACGGTCAAAAAGGGCCGCATCGTCTTCGACGCGCCGAAACGCGCGAAAGGCCAGCAGTCGATGCTGGGCTTCGCCGCCGCGCCGATTCCGGTGGTCCGGGTCGGCATCATCGGGCTGGGCATGCGGGGCCCCGGCGCCGTCACCCGGCTGGGATTCATCGACAACGTGGAGATCCGGGCGCTGTGCGACCTCTACCCCGAACGGATCGAGGAGAACCAGCAGATCCTCGAAAAGGCGGGCGCACCCCGGGCCGACGAATACAGCGGCGAGGAGGGTTGGAAACAGCTCTGCGAACGCAACGACCTCGACCTGGTGTACATCGTCACACCGTGGCTTCAGCACGTCCCGATGGCCGTCTACGCCATGGAACACGGCAAACACGTCGCCCTCGAGGTTCCCGCCGCCCAAAGCATCGCCGAGTGCTGGCAGCTGGTCGACACCTCCGAACGGACGCGCCGCCACTGCATGATGCTCGAGAACTGCGTCTACGACTTTTTCGAACTCACGACGCTCAACATGGCGCAGCAGGGCCTCTTCGGGGAGATCATCCACGCACAAGGCGGCTACATCCACTGCCTCGAACAATATTGGTCCTCCTATCAGGGCGACTGGCGTCTCGATTTCAACAGGCATCACTCCGGGGACATCTACGCCACACACGGCCTCGGCCCCGTCTGCCAGGCGCTGAACATCCACCGCGGCGACAAGATGAACACCCTCGTTTCGGTCTCCACCGGGAGTTTCAACGGCCGGAAGCTGGGCAAGCGGTCCGGCAGCGGCGCGGATTTCCGCAACGGCGACCAGACCTCCACGCTCATCACGACCGAAAAGGGCAAGACCATCCTGCTCCAGCACAACGTCATGACGCCCCGGCCCTACGACCGCCTCTACCAGCTGGTGGGAACCGCCGGTTATGCCTCCAAATACCCGGTCGAGGGATACGCCTTCGGGAACCCGGAACTCGCGGGCGGCGACCGCCCCGACCTCGAGGCGCTCGACACCCACGGCTTCGTCTCCGGGGAGCGGAAAGCCGAGCTGATGCGGCAGTACGAGCATCCGATCCAGCGGCAGCTGACCGAGAAGGCCAAAGAGGTCGGCGGCCACGGCGGCATGGATTTCATCATGGATTACCGGCTGATCCACTGCCTGCAAAAGGGGCTTCCGCTTGATCAGGACGTCTACGACGCCGCCGAATGGAGTTGTATCGGGGAGCTGAGCGCCAAATCGCTCGAGCACGGCAACGCACCGGTCGAGGTTCCCGATTTCACCCGCGGCGAGTGGGACCGGCTTCCGGGCCTCGTCTTCGCCGAATGAAAAAGGGCTGCACGACGTGCAGCCCTTTTTGCTTATTGTTTGCTGTCCGCGGCCCGGATCTCCTTGCGGCGGATTTTACCGCTGATGGTCTTGGGCAGCGACTCCACGAATTCGATCACCCACGGATATTTATAAGGCGCCGTGATACGCTTCACATGGTCCTGCAACTCTTTGACGAGGGCCTCTCCGGCCTGTGCGCGGTATTTTTCCGAGAGAATGATCGTCGCCTTGACCACCTGTCCGCGAATCTCGTCGGGGACACCCGTGATGGCGCACTCCACGACGGCGGGATGGGTCATCAGCGCACTCTCGACCTCGAAGGGCCCGATGCGGTAGCCCGAACTCTTGATCACGTCGTCGGCGCGTCCCACGAACCAGTAATAACCGTCCTCGTCGCGCCACGCCATGTCGCCCGTGTAGTAAACCCCGTCGCGCCACGCTTCGTGCGTCAGCTCCTCGTTGAGGTAATACTCCTTGAAAAGCCCCAGCGGCTTGCCTCCGTCGGTGCGGATCACGATCTGCCCCTGCTCGCCGTCCTCGGCCGAACGGCCGTCGGAGGTCACCAGGTCGATCCGGTACTGGGGATTGGGCTGCCCCATGCTTCCGGGCTTGGGCTCCATCCACGGGAAGGTCGCCAGCGTCAGCGTGGTCTCGGTCTGCCCGAAGCCCTCCATCAGACGGATGCCCGTCAGACGCTGGAACGTGTCGTACACGGCGCCGTTCAGCGCCTCGCCGGCCGTCGTGCAGTACTCCAGCGACGAAAGGTCGTATTTCGTGAGGTCCTCGCGGATGAGGAACCGATAGATCGTCGGAGGTGCGCACAACGACGTGATGCGGTACTGTTCGATCTTGTGCAGAATCTCCGCGGGCGTGAATTTCTCGTGGTCGTAGACGAAGATATTCGCCCCGGCCAGCCACTGCCCGTACAGCTTGCCCCACGCGGCCTTGGCCCACCCCGTGTCGGCAATCGTCAGGTGCAGGCTTCCTTCGTGGAGGTTGTGCCACAGCAGTCCCGTGGTGATGTGCCCCAGCGGATAGGTGAAATCGTGGGCCACCATCTTGGGTTCACCCGTCGTGCCCGAGGTGAAATACATCATCATGATGTCGTCGTTGGCGTTCGCCCGCTCCGGACGCACGAAGGGTTCAGCCCCGGCAATGCCCTTGTGAAAGTCGAGAAAACCTGCGGGAACCTCGGGACCCACGCTCACCAGCACCTTCGTGGTGGGGCTTTCGGGCATGGCCGCCGTGATATGGTCGGTAATGACCGCCTCGCCCGCGGCGACGATCGCCTTGATCGAGGCCGAGTTGCACCGGTAAACGACATCCTTCTTGGTCAGCAGGTGCGTCGCGGGAATCGCCACGGCCCCCAGCTTGTGCAGCGCCAGAATCGAGAACCAGAACTCGTAACGGCGTTTGAGGATCAGCATCACCGCATCGCCCTTGCCGATGCCGAGGCTCCGGAACCACGAGGCCGTGCGGTCGCTCTCGCGCTTGAGGTCGGCGAAGGTAAACTGAATCTCCTCGCCCCGGTCGTTGGTCCACAGCAGCGCCTTCTTGTCGGGTTGCTCCGCAGCATAGGCATCGACGACATCGTAGGCGAAATTGAAATTTTCGGGAACGCGGATGTGCAGGTTCTTCCGGTAATCCTCCTGCGACGTGAAGGAGGTCTGGGTCAAAAATCGTTCTACCATCGCATTACATGATTATGGCCAGAAAGCGGACCGTTTTTCCATCGAGGGCTTTCATTCCGTGGGGCTGCGCGGAGTCGAAATAGAGGCTGTCGCCCGGTTCGAGTTCGAACTCGCGGCCGTTCAGGCTGATGAGCAGGCGGCCCTCCAGCACGTAGTTCATCTCCTGCCCGTCGTGGGCGTTCAGGTGCATCGGGGCGTCGGCCGGAGCCGGCTCCACCGTCACGATGAAGGGATCGATCTTCCGCCCGCGGAATCCCGAGGCCAGCGCCTCGTACCTGTACGCCTTGCGGCGTTCCACCGACACGCCTTTTCCGGCGCGGGTGATGAAATAGGAGTTCATCCGGGGTTCCTCGCCGAACATCAGCACGTCGAGGCTGATCCCGTAATGGCGGGATATGGTCTGCAGCACATTAACCGAAAAGTCGGTCTGACCGCTCTCCATGGCCCGGTACTGTTCGAGGGTCAGGTGGCAGCTTTCGGCCACCTCCTGCTCCGACAATTCGAGCACCTCGCGCAGCCCGCGCAGACGGGTCGCGATCGATTGAATAGGATCGTCACACATGGTTGTATCGTTTGTTTGAATGAACCCGGGCCGCCCTAACCACGGCTGCAAGTCCGCGGTAAATATACTAAAAAATATCAAAAACGACAATTTCCGGGACAAAACCTATTATATATCGGTACGTTGCCCGGGGATTAAAAAAACGGTCCGAATTTTGTTTTTTCCGAATGAAAGTCCTATATTTGTCCCCAACGACAACAAAAATGACAATTTTCAACCATATCCATCATCACCATCACCACTTTACCGAGGGGTAGGTCGATCATGTATATGTGAAACAACGCAATTATATGAAGCTCACCCCCTGCGGGTGGGCTTTTTTGTGTGCCGTGCCGCAGGTGGGTGTCCCGAAACGGAACAATCAACACACACCGAATATGCTGAGAATAGCCATCCAGGCCAAAGGCCGCCTGAACGAACAGAGCATCGACCTGCTTTCCGAAGCGGGCATCCGCGTTGCCGAAAGCAAACGCAAACTCATCTCCCGTGCCGAGGGATTTCCGCTGGAGGTCCTCTACCTGCGCGACGACGACATCCCGCAGGCCGTGGCCATGGGCGTCGCCGACGTGGGCATCGTGGGGCTGAACGAGGTCGCCGAGAAGGGATTTCCCGTCGAGCAGGTCATGGACCTCGGATTCGGGGGCTGCCGCATCTCGCTGGCCGTACCCAAGACGACGACGTACGAAGGTCCCGATTTCTTCCGCGGCAAGCGCGTGGCCACCTCCTACCCCAACATCCTCGCCCGCTATTTCGCCGAGCGGGGTATCGAAGCCGAAATCCACACCATCGAAGGTTCCGTGGAGATCGCCCCGGCCGTGGGCATGGCCGACGCCATCTTCGACATCGTCTCCTCGGGCGGCACGCTGATTTCGAACGGGCTCACGGAGGTCGAAAAGGTCTTCTTTTCCGAGGCGGTGCTCATCGCCAACCCCGGTCTCGACAGCGACAAGCGCCGCGAAATCGAGCAGCTGACGTTCCGTCTCAACTCGATTCTCGACAGCCGCGGGATGAAATACGTGCTGATGAACCTCCCGAAGGAACGGCTCGACGACGCCATCCAGATACTCCCCGGAATGCGCAGTCCGACGGTGCTGCCGCTGGCGCAGGAGGGATGGTGCTCCATCCACGCCGTAATCGCCCAGGACCAGCTCTGGGAACGCATCGAACGGCTGAAGGAGATCGGCGCCGAGGGCATCCTGATTCTGGCCCTCGAAAACATGATTCGCTAAAATTCCGAACCGCTATGGAAATCCTCAAAATCTACCCCAACCCCGACCGCGCCGACTGGGCGTCCCTCACCGAACGCTGCACACGCCAGGAGGAGGAGATCACCCGGCAGGTGGCCTCGATCCTCGACGAGGTGCGCACCGGCGGCGACCGGGCCCTGCGCGAAATCACCCGCCGCATCGAAGGGCGCGACCCCGAAACGTTCGAAATCTCAGCCGACATCCGCCGTGCAGCCTCCGCACTCGTCCCCGCTGCGCTGAAAGAGGCCCTCGCCGCCGCCAAGTCCAATATCGAAGCCTTCCACCGGGCCCAGCTGCCCCCCGAGGTCGACATCGAGCCGATGCCGGGCGTGCGGTGCGTCCAGCGGGCACTGCCCATCCGCCGCGTGGGGCTCTACATCCCCGGCGGCAAGGCCCCGCTGTTCTCCACGGTGCTGATGCTGGCCGTTCCGGCCCGCGTCGCCGGATGCCGCGAGGTCGTGCTCTGCACCCCCGCGCGTCCCGACGGCACCGTGGCCCCCGAAATCCTCTATGCCGCCGACCTCTGCGGCGTGGACCGCGTCTATGCCGTGGGCGGGGCGCAGGCCGTGGCGGCCCTGGCCTACGGCACCGAAAGCATCCCGCGCGTGGACAAGATTTTCGGCCCGGGCAACCGCTACGTCACCAAGGCCAAACAACTGGTCGGGGCCAACGACGTGGCCGTCGATCTCCCGGCAGGCCCCTCGGAGGTGCTGGTGCTGGCCGACGACGAAGCGTCGCCCGCCTTCGCCGCCGCCGACCTCCTTTCGCAGGCCGAACACGGAGGCGACAGTCAGGCGGTGCTGGTCTGCGCTTCGGAACGCTTCGCCCGCGACACCCGACGCGCCGTCGAGGAGCAGCTGCAACAGCTCCGGCGCGGCGACACCATCCGCGAGGCGCTTCGCCAGAGCCGCATCGTCGTGCTCGACAGCCGCGAAAAGATGCTCGATTTCGCCAACGCCTACGCCCCCGAGCACCTGATCGTCTCGATGCGCGACGCCTGGAAGGCCGCCGCCGAAATCACCGCCGCCGGCAGCGTCTTCATCGGCCCCTGGTCGCCCGAAAGCGCCGGCGACTACGCCTCGGGCACCAACCACACGCTGCCCACGGGCGGCTGGGCGCGGGCTTACAGCGGCGTCAACACCGACTCCTTCCTGCGCAAAATCACCTATCAGGAACTTACCCGTGACGGACTTTCGACGCTCTCCCCGGCGATTATCGCCATGGCCGAGGCCGAAGGGCTCGGGGCACACGCCGCCGCCGTCCGCATCCGCCTGAAAAAAGACCGCCCATGAAAACCCTCGAACAACTGGTGCGCCCCAACATCCGGGCGCTGCGCCCCTACTCCACGGCCCGCGACGAATACGCCGGCGGTGAAATCTCAACGTGGCTCGACGCCAACGAAAATCCCTATGAAAACGGCGTCAACCGCTACCCCGACCCGCACCAGAAGACCCTCAAAGCAAAAATAGCCGCGCTGAAAGGCGTGCGCGAAGAGCAGATCTTCATCGGCAACGGCAGCGACGAGGCCATCGACCTCGCCTACCGCATCTTCTGCCGCCCGGGCATCGACAACGCCGTTTCGATCGCCCCGACCTACGGCATGTACCGCGTCGCCGCCGATGTCAACGATGTCGAAATGCGCGAGGTGCCCCTCGGCACGGATTACGCACTCCCGGTCGAAGCCCTGCTGGCCGCTGCCGACGAGCGCACCAAGCTGCTGTGGCTCTGCTCCCCGAACAACCCCACGGGCAACGCCTTCCCGGCAGCCGACATCGAACGGCTCATCCGCCGTTTCGACGGTATGGTCGTGCTCGACGAAGCCTACATCGATTTCGCCTCCGGACCGGGATTCCTCGCACGGCTCGGCGAGTTCGAAAACCTCATCGTCCTGCAAACCCTCTCCAAAGCGTGGGGCATGGCGGGACTGCGCCTCGGACTGGCCTTCGCATCGGCACCCGTCGCGGCGCTCTTCGCCCGCGTGAAATATCCCTACAACATCAACTGCCTGGCACAGGCGGCAGTCGCCGAACGGCTCTCGTTCGACATCGCAGGGCAGGTGGCGCAGCTCCGCGCCGAGCGCGAAGCCATCGCCCGGGCCCTCGCCGCGTGCCCCGCAATCGAACGGGTCTACCCCTCCGAGGCCAATTTCGTGCTGGTCCGCACCCCCGCCCCCGACCGGCTCTACGACGCGCTGATCGCCGCGGGGGTCATCGTCCGCAACCGCTCGCACATTCCGGGATGCGAAGGGTGCCTGCGCATCACCGTCGGGCGTCCCGACAAGAACGCCCGGATGCTGGAAACCGTCAAAAATTTCACCCTATGAAAAAAGCCCTCTTCATCGACCGTGACGGCACCGTTATCGCCGAACCCGCCGACGAACAGATCGACAGCCTCGAAAAACTCGCCTTCGTGCCCGGAGCCATCTCCGCGCTGAAAGCCCTCACGGGCCTCGGGTTCGACCTCGTGCTGGCCACCAACCAGGATGGCCTGGGCACCGAATCCTTCCCCGAAGAAACCTTTTGGCCGGCGCATGAAAAGATGCTCTCGACGCTGCGGGGCGAGGGCGTCGCGTTCGACGACCAACTGATCGACCGCACCTTCCCCCACGACAACGCCCCCACCCGCAAGCCCGGGACCGGCATGTTCGGCCGCTACATGGACGGCACGTATGACCTTTCGGGGAGTTACGTCATCGGCGACCGCGTGACCGACATCCTGCTGGCCCGCAACCTCGGGGCGCGGGGCATCCTGCTGGCGCCCGTCACCGAGGGACTCCGGATGCTGGAGGAGGCCGGAGCCGCCGACGCCTGCGCATTGGTCACCGATTCGTGGGCCGAGGCCGCCGAGTTCATCCGCCGCGGCGAACGCCGGGTGGAGGTCCGGCGCGAGACCCGCGAAACGCAGATCACCGTGCGCCTCGACCTCGACGGACGCGGCGATTTCAACGGCGAAATCTCCACGGGACTGCGCTTTCTGGACCACATGCTCGCGCAGATCGCCCACCACGGCGGCGTGTCGCTGGCCGTGGATGCCCGGGGCGACCTCGACATCGACGAACACCACACGATGGAGGACGTGGCCATCACGCTGGGCGAGGCCATCGACCGCGCATTGGGCTCGAAGGCGGGAATCGCCCGCTACGGCTTCGCCCTGCCGATGGACGACTGCCGGGCGCTGGTGCTGCTCGACTTCGGGGGCCGCATCGATTTCGAGTGGGACGCCGAATTCCGCCGCGAGCGGGTCGGTGACGTTCCGACCGAAATGTTCCGCCATTTCTTCCACTCGCTCTGCAGCGCCGCGCGGTGCAATCTTCAAATCTCGGCCCGCGGCGACAACGACCACCACAAGGCCGAAGCGATCTTCAAAGCCTTCGCCCGCGCCCTGCGCATGGCCGTGGGCCGGCAGGGCTTCGGATACGACATACCCAGCAGCAAAGGAGTCTTATGATAGCGGTCGTCGATTACGATACGGGCAACCTGCGTTCGGTTGCCGACGCCCTGCACCGCGCCGGGGCCGAATTTACCCTTACGGCCGACCCCGCGCTGCTGCGCCGGGCCGACCGGGTAATCCTTCCGGGAGTCGGCGAAGCCTCGTCGGCGATGTCGAAGCTCCGCGAGCGGGGTCTCGACACGGTGATTCCCTCGCTTACGCAGCCCGTGCTGGGCATCTGCATCGGCATGCAGCTGATGTGCCTCGGGAGCGAGGAAGGCGGCGTCGGCTGCATGGGCATCTTTCCGACGCAGGTCCTGCGGCTGCCGAAAGTCACGGAGGCGGACGAACGGCTCAAAGTCCCCCACGTGGGCTGGGACACGATCTCGGGGCTCCGCACCCCGCTGTTCGACGGCATGGCCGAAGACACTTATGTCTATTACGTCCACTCCTTCGCCGCGGAGCCGTGCGAAGCGACCGTCGCCACGACCTGCTACGGCGTTCCGTTCAGCGCGGCGCTCTCCCGCGGCAATTTCTTCGGCACGCAGTTCCACCCCGAAAAGAGCGGCTCGGCAGGGGCCCGGATTTTACATAATTTTTTGAACCTATGATTGAGATAATTCCCGCAACAGACCTTATAAACGGCGAATGCGTCCGCCTTACGCAGGGCGACTATGCCAGCCAGAAAACCTACTACCGCGACCCGCTGGAAGCGGCCCTGCGCTTCGAGGAGGCGGGCATCCGCCGCCTGCACATGGTCGACCTCGACGGCGCGAAGGCCGCAGAGCCCCGCAACCTCGCGGTGCTGGAGCGTGTGGCGACGCGAACGGGGCTCGAGGTGCAGTACGGCGGCGGCATCAAGAGCCGCGAGGCGCTGCGCAGCGTCTTCGACGCCGGAGCCAGCCGGGCCATCTGCGGCAGCATCGCCGTGCGTGAACCCGGACTTTTCGCCGAATGGCTCACGGAATTCGGACCCGAACGGCTGATTCTCGGCGCCGACATCCGCGACGGCGCGGTGGCCATCCAGGGCTGGCTCGAAAGTTCCGCCCTCACGGCCCCACAGCTCATTGAACAATTTATCCCGCAGGGACTTGCACAGGTTATCTGCACCGATATTTCACGCGATGGCATGCTGTGCGGCCCTTCGGCAGCGTTCTATGCCGAGTTGCAGAGCCGCTTCCCGGCGGTGGAAATCACCGTCAGCGGCGGCATCTCGGCGATGGGCGACATCGAAGAACTGGACCGGCAGGGCCTGCGCAGCGTCATCGTCGGCAAAGCCCTCTACGAAGGGCGCATCACCCTCAAAGAACTCGAACGATGCTTGCGAAACGCATAATCCCCTGCCTCGACATCCGCGATGGCCAGACCGTCAAGGGAATCAATTTCGTGGGGCTCAAGCAGGTCGGCGACCCGGTGGAACTCGGTGCGAAATACGCCGCCGAAGGGGCCGACGAGCTGGTCTACCTCGACATCAGCGCCTCGGAGGAGGGCCGCCGGACCTTCACCGAACTGGTCTCGCGCATCGCCGCACGCATCGACATCCCCTTCACCGTCGGGGGCGGCATCTCTTCGGTCGACGACGCCGGGCGGCTTCTCGACGCCGGGGCCGACAAGATCACGCTCAACAGCGCCGCCGTGGCCAACCCCGCGCTGATCGACGCCATTGCCGCCAAATACGGCTCGCAGTTCGTCGTGGCTGCGATCGACGCCCGGACCGTCGACGGCCGCTGGGTCGTCACGACCCACGGCGGCAAGCGCCCCACCGACCGCGAACTTTTCGCCTGGGCCCGCGAGGCCGCCGACCGCGGCGCGGGCGAGATACTCTTCACCTCGATGGACCACGACGGCACCAAGAACGGCTATCCGTGCGACACCTTCGCGCGGCTCTCGGAACTGCCCGTCCCGATCATCGCCTCGGGCGGCGCCGGCACCGTGGACCACATCGCCGACGTGCTCACGCTGGGACGCGCCGACGCGGCATTGGCCGCCAGCATCTTTCACTACAACGAAATTCCGATCCCCGTATTGAAGCGGGCCTTGAACGAACGCAATATAAACGTCAGATTATAAAATCATTATGAAAATCGAAGGAAAACCGTTTTCGGCGTTCGACGCCGCGAAACTCCCCGGCGGACTCGTCCCCGCCGTCATCCAGGACGCCCGCACGCTGCAGGTGCTCATGCTGGGCTACATGAACGAAGAGGCTTACAATAAAAGCCTCGCCGAAGGGCGCGTCACCTTTTACAGCCGTTCGCGCCAGTGTCTCTGGACCAAAGGCGAAACCAGCGGCAACTGGCTCGACATTGTATCCGTGGCCGCCGACTGCGACGACGACACGCTGCTCGTGCGCGTCATTCCCCACGGCCCGACCTGCCACACGGGATCGAAGACCTGCTTCGGGGAGGCCGTACCCGAGACCGAAGGCTTCATCCGCTACCTGCAGAGCGTCATCCAGGGCCGTCACGCCGAGATGCCCGAAGGCTCCTACACCACCAAGCTCTTCAACCGGGGCGTGAACAAGATCGCGCAGAAGGTCGGCGAGGAGGCCGTGGAGACCGTCATCGAGGCCGTGGCCCAGAACCGCGAAGCGATGATCTACGAGGCTTCGGACCTCGTCTACCACCTGCTCGTGCTGCTCGAAGCCACGGGCTGTTCGATCGCCGACCTCGAAAAGGAGCTGGCCCGCCGCCACTCCTGACCTTCCCCGGCACCGGATTTCCGGACCGACGGACACAACGCCGCAGGTGCTTTATCAGCACACTGCGGCGTTTTTTTACATGCCAAACGACATTTTTCTCTTTTCGGCTGGCAATACGCACAAAAAAAGTTATATTTGTAAATTGCAATTCGGAGATAAACCGCCAACTTACCCGGTTAAGATTACCGAAAAACAGAAAAACCACATAAAACTACACCCCATGAAACCCAACTTATCTCGAAACCTGTTCCGCACGTTGTTCGGACCGGGACTCATTGCGGCCTGCCTCTGCTCCTGCGGGCCCAAACACAACACCCTCACCGAAGCCGAGATCGCCGACGGCTGGCAGCTGCTCTTCGACGGCAAAACGCTCGACCAATGGAAAGATTTCAACGGCGACTCGCTCACGCAGCCGTGGCACGTCGTGGACGGCTGCATTCAGGCCGCGGGCGACGGCAGCGACCTCTCGGGATACATCGTCACCAAGAAACAATACGAAAACTTTATCCTCGACTGGGATTGGAAACTCTCCCCGGGCGGTAACAGCGGTATGCTCTACCACGTGGTAGAAAATCCCTATTTCGCGGTTCCCTACGTCACCGGACCGGAATATCAGCTGATCGACAACGACGGCTGGGAGGCGCAGAACGCCCCGACGAAACTCGAGCCGTGGCAGCGGCTGGGCGTGGATTACGCCATGCACCTGCCGAATGCCGATTCGCTGTTCGTGAATCCGCAGGGCGAGTGGAACACGTCGCGCATCGTCTGCGACAACGGCCATGTCGAGCACTGGCTCAACGGCCATAAGATTCTCGAATTCGACGCCTGGACCGACGACTGGTTCGCCCGCAAGAACAGCGGCAAATGGGAGACGGCTCCCGAATACGGTCTGGCGCAGCGCGGCGTCATCTGCCTGCAGGACCACGGCTACCCCGCGTCGTTCCGCAACCTGAAAATCAAGGAGCTGCCGCGCAAGGCCGGCCGGGAGGTCGAGCTCTTCAACGGCAAGGACCTCACGGGCTGGGAGGCTTACGGCACCGAGAAATGGTATGTCGACAAGCAGGGCAACCTCGTCTGCGAGAGCGGTCCCGACAAGCAGTACGGCTACCTCGCCACGCGGGAATATTACGACGATTTCGACCTCACGGTAGAGTTCAAACAGCTCTCGAACGGTAATTCGGGCGTCTTCTTCCGCTCGTTCATCGAGCCGCCCGTGAAGGTTCACGGCTGGCAGTGCGAGGTGGCTCCAAAGGGTTACGACACGGCGGGCATCTACGAGTCCTACGGCTGCGGATGGCTGGTGCAGATTCCCGATGAGAAGGAGTCGATTCTCAAGGAGGGAGATTGGAATACGCTGCGGCTGAAGGTCCAGGGCGACCGCGTGCAGACGTGGCTCAACGGCGAGGAGATGGTGGACATCACCGACGCGAAGATCGGCACCGCGCAAGGCCGCATTGCGCTTCAGATTC